>CBDCKM010000002.1:1102500-3228556 GCA_965218275.1 Alphaproteobacteria bacterium | reverse complement strand
GTACACTTGTCTACGCATGTCATGTCAGGAGGCGTCAGGAGACGACAAGGGTATGATTTAGCGTTGGAAACTCCCTACCTCTTCGATTTGACACCGCTTGCTCGCGGGTCCAAATCCATCCCTTACGGACGATCATTCCGGGAGGGTGGCTGCGATGCAGGGAGACGGAGAGAGCCAAGAGCGCTTGGATTTGCGCCGCCGGGCCGCGAACGACAAGGATGGGCCGGAAGCGCGGATCGAGGTCGCCGTGATGACGCTCGCCCGGCTGATCGGGCGGCGCATCGCCCGCGAGCGCTTCGAGGCGATGGCTGCCGCCAACGACAACGCGCCGGCAGACGAGGCCGGAGAGAGATAGGAGACCCCGCGCCATGACCCTGCGTGCTACGCCCCATGTCTCCGTCTGACCGGCAACGGCAGGTAATCCAGTCGTGGATGCTCTGGGGTAGTCCCGGAAGTGGGACGTGGGCCGCATGCGTGATCCTACGACACTCCAGCACGGTCGAAGGAGTGTCCGACGGCGTTTCGTGCGCGGAGTTCTGGGAACCGTTCTGGCAGCCGCAGCGCTGCTCGCCCTGCTCTGGTTCGCCAACGACGCCGGCCTCCGGAAAGGGGAAGAATCCGTCGGGGCGCTGGAGAGCCGAATCGCCAGCCTGGAAGCGGATAATCGGTCCGCCAGCGGCGCGGCGAACGAAGCGCGAGCCGCGCTCCAGAGCGCTCTCAGGGATGCCGACATGTGGCGTCGGCGCTACGAAGACGAAGTGCCTCGTGGCCGGTCAGCCGATCTGTGGCAACTGGTCGAGCGCAAGCTCGGCGAGGGAGTTGGGATTGACCGCCTGATCGGCGTTATTGGCCTCGCCACCAACGAGAGAGAGTGCGATGAGCAGGTCATTACAAAACGGATCATCGTCAAGACCCGCCTACACGGCGGGTCAGACACCGCGGCGGGCTTCGGCAACGGTAGAATCACCGTGCTCGGCGACGGCCAATCTGCCCGAGATTCCGATCAGAACCTCCTCGCCTGGTACGACCACAACCGGCCGGTTGTCATCAGCTTCGTCACCTTCGGCGGCGAGACCGAAAAGGTCGAGGGCTACCTGCCCCTCCATCACGCCGTGCTCGTGGATCAGGACGAATTCCGCTTCACCATCGCCGAGGGAGAGCGCAGCTTTGCGTCGGTCATCGCCCAACGCTGCGATTATCCTTGAGCTTTGGATGGGATTATCGGCAAGGAACCGCCTGATAATGCGGCCGACCGGCGCCAACGACAACGCGCCGGCGGACGAGACCGGCGAGAGATAGGAGACCCCGCGCCATGACCCTGCGTGCCGCGCTCTACGCCCGCTATTCCTCCGACCTGCAACGCCAGGCGTCCATTGAGGACCAGTTCCGGGTCTGCCGGGAGTTGGCCGAGCGAGAGGGATGGACCGTTGCCGGGTGCTACCGCGATGCCGCCGTCTCGGGCGACAGCGTGATCCTGCGCCCCGGCATCCAGGCGCTACTGGAGGACGCGAGGCGTGGCGAGTTCGAGGTCGTGGTCGCCGAGGCGCTCGACCGTGTGAGCCGCGACCAGGCGGATGTGGCGGTGCTCTACAAGCACCTGCGCTTCGCGGGTATGGGGGGATATTCACGCTTGCCGAGGGCGAGATCAGCGAGCTTCACGTGGGGCTGAAGGGCACGATGAACGCGCTGTTCCTGAAGGACCTCGCGGCTAAGACGCACCGGGGCCTGCGGGGACGGGTGGAGGCCGGCAAGTCGGGCGGCGGCCTGTGCTACGGCTACGAAGTGGTGAAGGCGGTCGATGCCGCCGGCGAGCCCATCCGGGGCGAGCGGCGGATCAACGAGGCGCAGGCGGAGATCGTGCGGCGTATCTTCCGGGAGTTCGCGTCCGGCACGAGCCCGCGCGCGATTGCGCGTCGGCTGAACGAGGACGGCATCCTCGCGCCCTCCGGCAAGCTCTGGACCGACTCCGCCCTTCGCGGCCACGCGAAGCGGGGAACGGGGATCATCAACAACGAGCTCTACATCGGCCATCTGGTTTGGAACCGGCAGCGCTATGTGAAGAACCCGGAGACGGGCAAGCGGGTGTCGTGTATCAACCCGGCGGAGGAATGGATCGTCACCGAGGTTCCCGCGCTGCGCATCGTCGACGACGAGTTGTGGCAGGCGGTGAAGGCCCGGCAGGAGGAGCTGTCGGTCAAGTACGCGACGGTGATCGAGGCCGTGCGCGGCGCGCACGCGAACCGCCTGAACAGCACCCACCGGCCCCGCCACCTGCTCTCGGGCCTGCTTGAGTGCGGCGTGTGCGGCGGCCCTTACGCCATGCGCGGTCAGGACCGCTACGGCTGCTCCAGTCACGTCATGACGGGCGCGTGCGCCAACGGCAGGAGTATCCGGCGCGCTGAGCTCGAGGAACGCGTGCTGGCGGGCCTCAAGGATCGCCTGATGGCTCCTGAGGCAGCCGCAGAGGCAATGAAGGCCTATGCCGAGGAGACCAACCGTCTCAACCGCGAACGTCGTGCCTCGGGCGCGACGGACCGCAAGGAGCTTGCGGAGGTCGAGACGAAGATCGCGACCATGATCGCTGTGATCGAGGACGGCGGCTACGTGCGGGGAATGTCCGATCGGCTGCGCGAGCTTGAGGCCCGCCAGGACGAGCTCAACGCCCGTCTCTCGACCGTCCCGGCCGACCTGCCGGACATCCACCCCCGGATTGCCGACATCTACCGGCGCAAGGTGGAGCGCCTTGCCGAAGCGCTTGCCCATCTCCGCGACCGGGACGAGGCGGCGGACGCCATAAGGGGGCTGATCGAGCGTATCGTGCTCACCCCCGGCGCGAAGCGCGGCGAGATGCACGCCACGCTGCACGGCGACCTCGGCACCATCCTCGAATGGGCCGCGACGAGCACCGGAAAGACCAGGACCGACACCCCGCGAGGCGGAATGTCGGTCTCGGTGGTTGCGGGGGCAGGACTTGAACCTGCGACCTTCAGCTTATGGTCCGACCTGCGCCCGTTCTACAATGACGCGGCCGGATTCTAGTTTCATCAAGGCCTCGATGCGATCCGCGATGCGCTGAGCTGGCTCGCGCAGCTGCCCGATCATCCAGTCCGCGGCGTACCCCTCTGTGACGTCGTTGGGCGGCGCGTGGTTCACCAGCCGCTTGGTCAGCGCGTGCGGCAACATCAACTCGCGCTCGGCCACCGTGATGAAGCAGTTGCGCAGCCCGTGGAACCAGAACTTGGCGCCCCCAGCCTCGCTGATCCGACGATGAAAATAGGTCAACTTCACGAAATAGCCTGTGCGGCTGGAAGCGGAAGGGAAAACCCAACCGCCCGGCAGGTGGCCGCTCTCGGCCCACCGGCGATCGAGAATGGCTGCCAGCTGCCGGGTGATGGGCAGCTCCAGCGGCGCCCCGGTCTTGGTCTCGTCCACACGGAAGACAAGCTCCTCCCTGTTCACACGCTCCCATCGAAGCGGCAGCACCTCGCCGAGCCGCATGCCGGTGTACATGCCGAACCAGAACACGTCCCGAAGGGCGGAGTTGCTCACCACGGCCTCAATGCCTTTCCGCCAGCGCGGCAGAACCTCGGCCGGCGGCGGGATCTTGCGGCGCGGCTTGCGATGGAACCTGCCGCCGCCCGCGAGCCAGAGATCCGCGGGGTTGGCCAGCCCCTCGAAATCCACGCAGGGCCGGCGATAGACCGAGCGCAGCAGGGAGATGCACTGGTTGGCCGTCGCCCAACCGTGACGCTCGGTGATGCGGTTGAAACGGTCCTCCACGTCGCTGCGGGTGATGCCGTCGAGGGGACGGCCAAGCCAGTCGGCGAGAGGCCGCTCGAAACGATCGCGGTAGGACGCGTTGGTGCTCGCCTTGCGCTTGGGGTTCGCCTTCATATAGTCCTCGAAGGCCTGCTTGAGCGCCGGCATGCGGCGGCTTCTGGCGCGCTCGGCAGCCGGGTCCTCGCCCATGGCGACCATGCCGAGCAGCCTGTGCGCCTCGCGGCGCGCCTGCTCGGGCGCCATCCTGTCGCAGCGCCCGATGACGAGCCGCTTGTTGGGCGCCGTCCTGCCTCCTGTACCGAGGCGGTAGTTGACGATGAAGGACTTGACGCCCGAGGGGTGCACGAGGACACCGAGGCCGGTGAGTTTATCGTCCCAGGCGATCCAGGGTTTGTCGGCGGGCTCGAAGCTGTCGATGGCGCGCTTTGCGATGGTGAGCTTGACGCGCGCGACGCGCTTTCCGGAATTTGTCATGGAAGGATGATGACATGAAGGGGCGTCCAAATCAACACCTTCCACAACACGGCAAAGTCATTTCGGGGTCATTCCCGATGCCTCCAGACAAGCCCTGAGCCGAAGGATGGCTGTTATCCCATTGTTATTGCTACCATTAGATATCCCCAAGAACGTGTGGGCATCGGCAAGAACAATGAGTAACTCTAGTTTATCACCAGGGTCACGGTCTGCGTCGCGCGGGACGCGCGCAGAGCGCACGATGCGTCCAGGCGTTCGATCCGCAAGGAGCGGGCCGAAAAGCGTAGCGGGGACTACGGTTGAGGCCCGCGACGTCGCGCGGGACGCGCGCGGAGCGCACGATGCGGGCGGGCGCCTGGGCGCGACCCGAAGGGCGGCGCTTTCCGGCCGACAGCGTGCGTCAAGCCGCTTGCCCGATGCCCCGCGTCGCGCGGGACGCGCGCGGGAGCGCACGATGCGCTGCGCGCCTTTCCTACTCTGTCGGCCGGAAAGCGCCGCGCAGACCATGACCATGGTGGGAAAGCCGGGCTAGCCGCTATCGCCCCGCGTTCCAAAGGACGGCGCGTAGCCCTGGTTCTCGATTGGGAGAGGGCGGTCCACGGCGATGCCGTCGGGGCTGAGCCGGCAGGCGTAGGCGAGCGCCTCCACGCCGCTCGCGCGAGCGCGAGCGAACGCCGCCGCGTAGGCCGGGTCGATGTCGGCGGCGAGGGTGAAGCGGCCGCAGTCCTCGCGCTGGACGATGTAGAGCATCGCGGCCCGGGCGCCGCCTTCCGCCACCGCCGCGAGTTCGCGCAGATGCCTGGTGCCGCGCGCGGTGACGCTGTCCGGGAAGGCCGCGCGCGTGCCGCGCTTCAGATGGACGTTCTTGACCTCGACATAGCAGGGCGGCCGGCCCGCCGTTTCGAGGAGCAGGTCCACGCGCGAGCGCGCGCCATAGGCGACCTCGCGCCGCATGGTGTCGTAGCCGGCGAGTGCCGGGATCGCGCCCGCCGCGATCGCCTCCTCGGCGAGCCGGTTGGGCCGCCCGGTGTTGACGCCCACCAGGCCTGCGCCGCTGCGCACCAGCTCCCAGCTGTAAGCGAGCTTGCGCTTCGGGTTCGTAGCAGGAGAGAGCCAGGTCTCCGCCCCCTCGTCGAGAAGCCCCGTCATGGCGCCGGGATTGGCGACATGGGCGGTGACGGTGACGCCGTCGTCGAGGCGGTGATCGCTCAGGAAGCGCTTGTAGCGGCGGATCAGCGTCGCCCGGCGGAGGGGGAGGGGGAATTCCATGCTCGTCCCATAGACCTTCCTGCCCCGCCCGCTCAAGGGGCGCGCCAGCATCGGACCCGTGGCCGCCATGCGTGCGCCGCTCTATGCTGTGCGCCGCCCGGCGCCCGTCCAGCCGCGCACGCACGCACGAGCGAGTGTCATGGCCATGCCGGAAGCCACCGTCAGCGCCGCCCTGATCGTCATCGGCAACGAGATTCTGTCGGGCCGCACCAGGGACGTGAACGTCGCCTATCTCGCCCGCCAGCTCACGGCGCTGGGGATCGTCCTCGCCGAGGTGCGCATGGTACGGGACGAGGAGCGCGCGATCGTCGCCGCGCTGAACACGCTGCGCGCGGCGCACGACTATGTGTTCACCACCGGCGGGATCGGGCCCACCCATGACGACATCACCTGCGAAGCCGTCGCCAGGGCCTTCAACCTCCCTTACCGGATCAACCCCGAGGCGAAGCGCATCCTCGAAGAATTCTACGAAGGCAGCGGCCGCGAATTGAACGAGGCCCGGATGCGCATGGCGTATACGCCCGAGGGTGCGGCGCTCATCGACAACCCGGTGAGCCGGGCGCCGGGCTTCCGGGTCGAGAATGTCCATGTGCTTGCCGGCATCCCCGCGGTGATGCGGGCCATGTTCGAGAGCGTGGCGCCGACGTTGAAGGGCGGCCGCGCGGTCAGGTCGCGCGAGATCGCCGTCCTCCTCGGCGAGGGCGACGTGGCCGAGCGGCTCGGCGTGCTGCAGGAGCGCTACCCGGCGCTGGAGATCGGCAGCTACCCCTTCGTCCGCGATGGCGCCTTCGGCACGACGCTGGTCCTGCGCGGCACCGACGAGGCGCAGATCGCCCGTGCCGGCGACGAGCTCTGCGCCATCCTGCGCGCGCTCGGGGCTGAGCCGGAGGCGCCGCCGTGAGCGGCCGGCAGGCGGCGCGCGGCGCGCCCGGTGTCGGGCCGCTTGCCGGGGGCCGCCGCCCTTCCTATCGTGTCCGGTGTGGCGCGACGTGCGCGCCGCCAGCCCGCGTGGCGGAATTCGGTAGACGCAACGGACTTAAAATCCGTTGGCCTTCGGGCCGTCCCGGTTCGAGTCCGGGCGCGGGCACCACGATCCCTTCTTGCGCCTTCCGGCGTATTCCCGAAAGTTCGGCAAGGTGCTGAAGATGCGTGTGTTTTCGGTTTGGCACTTCCGTTCGATTCCCTGAAGTACCCCAATCGAACCATGGGAAAAATGTGGGGAAAGCATGAATCGGCTCGCCACCGCGGGGCGCGGGCGCTCAGGAAGCCGGGCATGTACCGGGTCGACTCGACCCTCTACCTGAACGTCGCACCGGGCGGGGCTCGCCCCACGGCGGCGCCTGGCTCTCGTTCACCCATGTCGGCGAGGCCGCGCTGCGCGACGCCTTCGGGCCGGTGATCGACCGCCTGCACGCGAATGGTATCGACCTGGCCGAATCGACGGCTTGCTGCCCTGAAACTCCACGCCGGCTGCGGGCCAGCAAGATATCGCCTGATCGCCCCAGGGGCGGCGATGCCAAACGCTTACCAGAGGCCCGACAATGTGCCATATCTGCGTAGTGAACGCGCTGAGGGACAGGGTGCTTTCGGGGCGCAACATCGAGGAACGGATGGGAGAGAGACATGACTGAATTGTACAGCGCCCAGGTACGGACCGTGGGCGACAGCATGGCGCGCAGCATGACCGATGTGCACGCCTTCAAGATCTTCATGGACGAGCCGGAATCGCTCGGCGGCAAGAACGCCGCGCCCTCACCGCTGGACTTCATCCTCGCGGCGCATGCGGGGTGCCTGAACTACATGACCCACTTCATCGCGAACGAGATGGGGATCGAGATCGAGGGCACCGAGATCGCGCTGGGTGGATCTCTGGACCCGGCCAAGTTTGCCGGGACCAACCGCGACGTCCGGGCGGGCTATCGGTCGATCGATGCCGAGATCCGGGTCAGGAGCAAGGCCAGCCCCGAAAAGCTGGCTGCGTTGCTGGCGGAAGTTCAAGCGCGCTGCCCGGTGAGCGACAACATCGCCAACCCGACGCCCGTCAACCTGAGCATGAGCGCGATGGACTGACCCGTTGTTCGGTGTGCAGGTTGGACGCCGATCGGCACGCTAGCCCGGCTTTCTCACCATGGTCATGGTCTGCGCGGCGCTTTCCGGCCGACAGAGTAGGAAAGGCGCGCAGCGCGATGTGGGACATCGGGCAAGCGCTTTGACGCACGCTGTCGGCCGGAAAGCGCCGCCCTTCGGGTCGCGCCCAGGCGTCCGCCCGCAGCGTCGCGGGCCTCAACCGTAGTCCCCGCTACGCTTTTCGGCCCGCTCCTTGCGGATCGAACGCCTGGACGCGACGCAGACCGTGACCATGGTGAGAAATCCGGGCCAGGGTGTTGCTATCGTTTGGATTGGAGAGGTCAACGTCCTAAGCCGAACAACAATTACGGCCGCTGAAATTGGCCTGCAATCGGTTATTGGTCCCTCCCGGATTGAGGCGAGGCGCCCGGGTCGTAAGCAAGATTCGGCGCAAGCCACGTCTCGGTCTCCTCGACGGAGGCTCCCTTGCGCCTGGCATAGTCCGCCACCTGATCGCGGCCGAGCTTGCCGACCCCGAAATAGGTGCTCTCCGGGTGGCTGAAATAGAGGCCGCACACCGATGACGCCGGCCACATGGCGCAGCTCTCGGTAAGCTGCAGGCCGGTGCGGGCCTCGGCCTCCAGCAGCGCGAAGATGGTGCGCTTCTCGCTGTGGTCGGGGCAGGCGGGATAGCCGGGAGCCGGCCTGATTCCGCGGTAGCGCTCCCCGATCAGCTCGTCGCTGGCCAAGGCCTCGTTCGGCGCATAGCCCCAGAGCTCCTTGCGCGTGCGCTCGTGCAGGAACTCCGCGAAGGCTTCCGCCAGCCGGTCGCCGAGGGCCTTGACCATAATGGCGCCGTAGTCGTCATGGTCCTGCTCGTGCGTCGCCGCCAACCGCTCGACGCCCTCGCCGATGGTCACCGCGAACCCGCCGACATGGTCGTCGACGCCCGATCCCTGCGGTGCCACGAAGTCCGCGAGCGCGCGGTTGGGGCGCTCGCGCTGGCGCGCCATCTGCTGGCGCAGCGTGTGGAGCGTGACGACGGGTCCCTCGCGCTCGCCGTTCGCGAACAGCGCGATGTCGTCATCCATGCTCCAGGCCGGCCAGAAGCCGACCGCGGCCCGCGCTGAAAACGAAGTCTCGGCAATGATCGTGTCCAGCATGGCGCACGCATCCTTGAAGAGCGCGCGCGCCGCTTCGCCCACCGTCTCGTCCTCGAGGATCGCAGGGTACGTGCCGGCGAGCTCCCAGCTTCGGAAGAAGGGCGTCCAGTCGATGTAGGGAACGAGGTCGGCGACCGTCACGTCTGCGACGGTGCGCACGCCTGTGAAGCGCGGCGCTGGCGCCCGGTAGCGCCGCCAGTCGGGCCGTGCCCGATTGGCACGCGCCTCGGCAAGCGTAAGCAGCCGCCTGCCCGCCTGGCCCCGCCCGTGCGCCGCGCGCATTGCGTCGTAGCGTTCGCGCACCTCGGCGACGAAGGCCTGGCGCCGCTCCGCGTTGATGAGCGCGCCGACGACACCGACCGCCTTCGACGCGTCCGTCACATGCACCACGGCGCCGCTGTAGGCGGGCGCGATCTTGACGGCGGTGTGCATGCGGCTGGTGGTGGCGCCGCCGATCAGCAGCGGCAGGTCGAGGCCCTGGCGCTCCATTTCGGCGGCGAGCCGGCACATCTGGTCGAGGCTCGGCGTGATCAGCCCCGAGACCCCGATCATGTCCGCCTTTTCCTGCCGGGCGGTGTCGAGGATCTGCGCCGCCGGCACCATGACACCGAGGTCGATGACCTCGAAGTTGTTGCAGCGCAGGACGACGCCCACGATGTTCTTGCCGATGTCGTGGACATCGCCCTTGACCGTGGCGGTGACGATCCTGCCGGAGGTTTCGGGCACGCGCCCGCCCGCGCGTTTCTCCTCCTCGATGTAGGGCACGAGATGGGCGACCGCCTTCTTCATCACGCGGGCGCTCTTGACCACCTGCGGCAGGAACATCTTGCCGGCGCCGAACAGGTCGCCGACGACGTTCATGCCGTCCATCAGCGGCCCCTCGATCACATCGAGCGCGCGGTCGGCTGCCTGCCGCGCCTCCTCGGTGTCGTCGACGATGTGATCGGCGATGCCGTGCACCAGCGCAAAGCGAAGCCGGCCGTCCACATCCTGCTCGCGCCAGGCGTCCGCGTCCTCGTCCCGCGCGGCACCGGCGCCCGCGTCGCGGTAGCGCTCGGCGATCTCGAGCAGGCGCTCGGTGGCGTCGGGCCGGCGGTTGAGCAGCACGTCCTCGACCGCGCTCCTGAGCGCCTCGGGGAGGTCCTCGTAGACCGCGAGCTGGCCGGCATTGACGATCCCCATGTCCATGCCGGCGCCGGTGGCGTGATAGAGGAACGCCGCGTGCATCGCCTCGCGGACGGTGTTGTTCCCGCGGAACGAGAACGAGATGTTCGAAACCCCGCCCGAGACATGGACGTGCGGCCATCGCGCCTTGATCCGGCGCGCGGCCTCGATGAAGGCGCGGGCGTAGTCGTCGTGCTCGGCGATGCCGGTGGCGACGGCGAAGATGTTGGGGTCGAAGATGATGTCGCCGGGGGCGAGGCCGACACGCTCGGTGAGCAGGCGATAGGCGCGCTCGCATATGGCGAGCTTGCGCTCAGGTGTTTCCGCCTGCCCCTGCTCGTCGAAGGCCATGACCACAACGGCCGCACCGTAGCGCTTCACCAGCCGGGCCTGTTCGAGAAAGGGCGCCTCCCCCTCCTTGAGACTGATGGAATTGACCACTGGCTTGCCCGCGACCGAGCGCAGCCCGGCCTCGATGGCGGGCCAGTGCGAGGAATCGATCATCACCGGCACGCGCGCGATGTCCGGTTCGGCCGCGATGAGGTTGAGGAAACGCGACATGGCGGCCTCGGAGTCCAGCATCCCCTCGTCCATGTTGACGTCGATGATCTGGGCGCCGTTCTCGACCTGCTGGCGCGCGACCTCCAGCGCGGCCTGGTAGTCGCCGGCGGTGATCAGCTTGCGGAACCTGGCCGAACCCGTGACGTTGGTGCGCTCGCCGACATTGACGAAGGTGCTGCCGTCGTCGCCGCTCTCGAAGGGCTCGATCCCCGCGAGGCGGAGCCTGGGCGCGCTCGCTGTCACGACCCGCGGCGGATGGCCCGCGACCGCGTCTGCGATGGCGGCAATGTGCGCGGGCGTGGTGCCGCAGCAGCCGCCGACCAGGTTGATCAGGCCGGCTTCGGCCCACTCGCCCAACTGCGTAGCGGTCTCCTCCGGCGTCTCGTCGTAGCCGCCGAACTCGTTGGGGAGCCCGGCATTGGGGTAGGCGCTGATCCGCGTCTCGGCGATCCGCGCCAGATCGGCGAGGTGCGGGCGCATGTCGGCCGCCCCGAAGGAGCAGTTGAGCCCGATGCTGAACGGCGCCGCATGGGCGAGGGTGAGATAGAAGGCCTCGACCGTCTGGCCGTTGAGCATGCGGCCCGCGCGGTCGGTGACGGTGCCCGAGATGAGCACCGGCAGCCGGGTCCCGCTGGCCTCGAACATCTCGTCCAGCGCCACCAGGGCCGCCTTGGCGTTCAGCGAATCGAAGATGGTCTCCAGCAGGATGAGGTCGACCCCGCCGTCTATCAGGGCTTCGGCTGCCTCGCGGTAGGCGGCGCCGAGGGTGGCGAAGTCGATCGTGCGCTTGGCCGGGTCGTTCACGTCCGGCGAGACCGAGAGGGTCTTGCTGGTGGGCCCCAGCACGCCGGCGACGAAGCGGGGCCGCTCGGCGGTGGCCGCGGCGTCGGCGGCCTCGCGCGCGATCCGGGCGCCCGCGCGATTGAGGGCACGCACCGCGCCGGCGAGGCCGTAGTCCTCCTGCGAGACCCGGTTCGCGTTGAAGGTGTTGGTGGTGACGATGTCGGCGCCCGCTTCGAGGAAGCCCGCGTGGATGTCGCGGATAATCTCCGGCCGGGTGAGGGAGAGCAGGTCGTTGTTGCCGGCGAGCTCGCGGTCGTGATCGGCATAGAGCGAGCCGCGGAAGTCGGCCTCGCCCAGCCCGTGGCGCTGGATCATGGTGCCCATGGCGCCGTCCAGCAGCAGGACGCGCCGGGCTGCCGCCGCTTCGAGCGCGGCAATTCGGGAGCCGCGCCGGCTTTCCTCCCGCCTCTCGGCAGGTGGCTCCTGCGCCTGCCGCCGTGCTGCCGCCACGCCCTGCCTCCGTGACCCGCCGCACGAATATACCCGCCGCGGCTGAAGCCGGGCGGGTCCCAACGCTTTAGCCGCACTTGTAAAGCGCCCGCAAGCTGTCGCTCAAATCGGCGCTGTGTCACGCATAGTGGGTCAGACGCGGAATCCGGTCAAGGGTCGGGACGACGCGACGCTTCGAGACGCGGATGGCCGGATGGGGGAGTCGCGCGGTCGACATCCCCGTCGCAATCGAGTGCCGCATCGGCGTCGATGCCGTCCGTCCTGCGCTCAGAGCGGCAATTCGGTCGTCGCCTTGATCTCCTCCATGGACAGGAGGGCCGTGATGTTGAAAATCTTCACCTGCGATATCAGAGCCTGGTAGAAGTCGTCATAGGCCTTCGCGTTCGGCACCCGGACCTTCAGGATATAGTCAACATCGCCCGCCAGGCGATGGGCCTCCATCACCTCGGGACGCTCCATCAGGGTCTTCAGAAACCGCTCCTGCCAGTCCTTCTGGTGCTCGGACGTCTGGATCAGGACGAAGAAGCAGGCCTCCAGGCCCAGCTTCTCGGGATCGAGGAGGACCGTGTGCCGCCGGATGAGTCCGGTGGCACGGAGCTTCCTGATCCGATGCCAGACCGCCGTGCGCGAGGCGCCGGCCCTCTCTGCGATATCGTCCAGGGAGCGCGACGCGTCCTCCTGCATCGCTGCAAGAATGTTCCGGTCGACGCCGTCGAGCTGGGCCGTCATTCCTGCCTCCAGGTGCGGTATGAGATATTTTTCATGTATTAGTGATATGACGTTGATGATGTCCTTATTTTTCTACGATATTGCGTCGAATATGGAAAGAATTTTATAATTCAAGAGTACGGGCAGTTGCTCATGGGTCGCAGCGGTGCAGCACTTTCCCATTTTCCTCCGACTTTCCGGCGAGCGGGTCGTCGTCTCCGGCGCGGGCCGGGCGGCGGTCGCCAAGCTGCGCCTGCTGCTGAAGACCGAGGCACAACTGGCCGTCTTCGGCGCCGATCCGGATGCGGAGATTCTCTCGTGGCAGCGTGCCGGCAGGCTGGGACACGAGGCGCGCCCCGTCGAGAGCGCGGACCTGGAAGGCGCGGCGCTTCTCTACTGCGCGAACCGGGACGGAGCGGCGGACGACCGCGCTGCCGCGCTGGACCGCCGGCACGGGATTCGCGTCAGCATCGCCGACAATCTCGCGGACAGCGATTTCATCACGCCGGCGATCGTCGACCGCGATCCGGTCACGGTCGCGATCGGGACCGAAGGCACGGCCCCGGTGCTCGCGCGGGCCCTCAAGGCGGCTCTGGAAGCCCAGCTACCGACATCTCTGGGGCCACTGGCGCGGATCGCGCAGGCATTCCGGAGCCGGTGCGAGAGCATCGCCCCCGGCCGGGCGCGACGGGCGCTCTGGTCCGAGTATTTCTTCCGGCGCGGCCCCCGCGGCTATGCCAGGGAGGGCGAGAACGGCGCACGCGATGCGCTCCGCTTGCTGCTAGACGAGGCCGCTGCGGCAACCCGCCCTTCCGGCTTCGTCTCCTTCGTGGGCGCGGGGCCGGGCGACCCGGCGCTGCTCACGCTCAAGGCGCGCGACCGGCTGCACGACGCCGACATCGTGGTGCATGACCGGCTGGTCTCCGCGCAGGTGCTCGAGCTCGCGCGGCGGGAAGCCGAGCGTGTCTGCGCCGGCAAGAAGGGATTCGGTCCGTCATGGTCGCAGGCGAGCATCAACGCGCTGTTGGCGCGTCGTGCTCGAGAAGGGAATCACGTGGTCCGCCTCAAGTCCGGCGACCCCACCGTGTTCGGCAGGCTGGACGAGGAGATCGAGGCGCTGGACGGCGCGGGCATCCCGTGGGAGATCGTCCCCGGCATCACCGCGGCGTCCTGCGCTGCGGCCGACATGGGGATCTCGCTGACGCGCCGCGGGCGGAATTCCGCGCTTCGCTTCCTCACCGGCCGGGACGCCGATGGATTCGCCGAGCACGATTGGGCCGCCTTGGCCCGGCCCGGGTCCGTTGCCGCGATCTACATGGGCAAGCGGGCGGCGACATTCCTGCGCGGGCGTCTCCTGATGCACGGGGCCGCGCCGTCGACGCCGGTCACGATCGTCGAGAACGCCTCGGCTACGGACGAACGGATCGTCGCGACCTCGCTGCTCCGGCTGCCCGAAACGCTGGAGGAGGAACGCTTTGACGGAGCGGTCGTCCTGATGCTGGGCCTGCTGCCCCGGGAGGCCGTGCGGGAGGCCCGAGCGGGCCGCGAGGTCCGCGAGCGCGCGCTGTGACGGCTCGTTCCTTCACCCCTTGCGTGCTGACCGCGAACGATCTCCTGGAGGGCGACGTCGTCTACCTCGCCCCGGACGGAGCGTGGACGCGCCGCCTCGGCTCGGCACGCCTCTTCGTGGACGAGGCGGAGGCCGATCGCAGCCTTGCCGCGGCACAATCGCGGCAGGACGCCGTCATTGACCCATACCTGGCGGCTGCCGTGTGGGGCGATCGCCGCGGCCCGAAGCCGGCCCACTTTCGCGAGGCTTTCCGCGCCGCCGGCCCCTCCAACTACAGACACGGCAAGCAGGCAGGGAACTGAAACGTGTACCGATACGACTCCTTCGACCGAGAGTTCGTGCGAACCCGTGTCGAACAATTCCGCCGCCAGGTCGACCGGCGAATCGACGGCTCGCTCAGCGAAGAGGAGTTCAAGCCGCTGCGGCTCATGAACGGACTTTACCTGCAGCTGCACGCCTACATGCTTCGCGTCGCGATCCCCTACGGTACGCTCGACAGTCGCCAAATGAGACAGCTGGCCCATATCGCGGAGCGCTGGGACAGGGGCTACGGGCACTTCACGACGCGGCAGAACGTGCAGTTCAACTGGCCCAAGTTGAAGGATGTGCCGGACATCCTCGACGCCCTGGCCGATGTGGACATGCACGCGATCCAGACATCGGGGAACTGCGTGCGCAATGTCACGGCCGACCATTTCGCAGGCGCAGCGGCCGACGAAATCCGCGATCCGCGTCCGAGCGCGGAGTTGCTCAGGCAGTGGTCGACGGACCATCCCGAATTTGCCTTCCTGCCGCGCAAGTTCAAGATCGCGGTGAGTGGCTCGCCGGTCGACCGGGCCGTCACCCGCGCCCACGACATCGGCCTGTGCCTGGTCCGCAATGCGGCTGGAGAGGCAGGCTACCGTGTCTCCGTCGGCGGCGGGCTCGGCCGCACGCCGGTCATCGGATCGGTGATTCGCGACTTCCTGCCCGAGGCCGACTTGCTTCCCTACGTCGAGTCCGTCCTGCAGGTCTACAACACCCACGGGCGCCGCGATAACAAGTACAAGGCGCGTATCAAGATCACTGTGCGCGAGCTCGGGATCGATGCTTTTCGCCAAAGCGTCGAGGAACGTTTCCGGATCCAGCGCATGGTATTCAGCGGCGTGGACCAGACGCTTCTGGGGGACATCCGCGCGATGTTCCCGGAGCCCGAATACAAGGTGGCGTCGATCGGCGCGTTCGAGACGGCTCTGAAGAGCGATCCGGCGTTTCGCGCCTTCGCGGACACCAATCTTCACCCGCACAAGAATCCCACCTACGCGATCGTCACCGTCTCGCTCAAGTCCCACGGCGCGACTCCGGGAGACGCCACGGCGGGCCGGATGCGCGTCATCGCCGATCTGGCGGAGCGCTACGGGCACGACGAGATCCGGATCAGCCACGAACAGAATTGCATACTTCCCCACGTGCACAGGGGCGATGTGCCAGCGGTTCACCACGCGCTGCGGCAAGAGGGACTGGCGACCGCCAATGTCGGGCTGGCGTCCGATATCATCGCCTGCCCGGGGATGGACTACTGCACGTTGGCGACCGCGCGCTCCATTCCGATCGCCCAGGGCATCGCCAAGCGCATGAACGAGCTCGGCAACGAGCGGGAGGTCGGTGGTCTCAAGATCAAGATCTCCGGGTGCATCAATGCATGCGGTCACCATCATGTCGGCCATATCGGGATTCTCGGCCTCGACCGAGCCGGCGCCGAGAACTACCAAATCACGCTGGGCGGCGACGGAACGGAGACCGCCGCGCTCGGCGAGCGCACCGGACCGGGATTTCCCGCCGGCGAGGTCGTCGACGCCGTAGAGCGATTGATCGGCACCTACCTCGAACTCCGGTCCGACGACGGCGAGACCTTTCTCGCGACCTACCGTCGGGTCGGAATGCAACCGTTCAAGGCTGCGCTTTATTCCGACCTTGCCGGGGGCGGGGGGCCGGAGCGGTGAGTCGCGCCCCGAAAGTCCCCGACGGAGGGACCGCCACGCCTTCCACGGCGGCGACCGCGGAGGATCGCGCGGACACGGGCGCGGCCATCGCGAGTCGAAACGTCCTGGTGCGCGACAGCGGCTTCCATGAAGACGACTGGCCGGGGGAATTCACCCGATGGAGCGGCGCCAGCAGCGTTTCCACACTGACGGACGACGCCGCGCTCGATGTCGAGAGCACCGTGCCGGCCGAGGACATCGTGCCCGACTTCGAGCGCATCGCTCTGATCCGTATCGCCTTTCCGTCGCATGTGGACGGCCGAGGGTTTTCGCTGGCCCGCCATCTGCGCCTGCTCGGCTACCGGGGTCGGCTTCGCGCGTCCGGCCACATCCTCGCAGATCAATACGCCATGACCCGGCGAAGCGGCTTCGACGAAGTGGAAATCGACCCGGCGCTCGCCGAACGGCAGCCGGAAGAGCAATGGCTGTTCCGCGCGAATTGGCAAGCGCACGACTATCAGGAGCGGCTGGGCCGGCGCCCGTACGATGGAAACCGCGACAAGCCGGATTGAGCCCGTCCATCCATGCAACCCGGCGGTGATGCGCGGACGCAAGGTCAACCGCATCGCCGGGCCGCTTGAAGATCAACTCCGCGAGCGCCACGACGCGTCCGACTTCGAGCATCGGACACAGGACAAGGTCGAGGCGGCGAACGAGTGAGGCGGCCTCGCCTGTTCGGACGGTCCGGCGGCTCGGTCAAGGTGTAGTCCGGCTGTGGCCGGACGGCACGGGAGAGTGGGCCAGGACCGTTGACGGGCCATACAACCCATTGTAAAAGAATGGTTATCAGGATCATGCGGCGGCGCTGCACGGTCTTTGGCGGAACGCCAAACCTGCCCCTGGCTCAGCGCATCGGGAGACATCATGAGCTCGAAGACCACAGCGACCCCTGAAAACGCGCTTTCCAACGAGGAGATCGACGAGCGGCTGGCGGCCTGCACGCTGGCGCGGCTCGCGAGCTACCGCGACGACGGGATGATCCACCTCACGCCGATCTGGTTCGACTGGAACGGCGCGGAATTCCGGCTCACCCTCGGCGCCGGCCGGATCCACCTCAAGAACCTGGCGCGGGACCCGCGCGCGACCATCCTGATCGACCGCGACCCGCGCGTGGACGAGGCCGCGCAAGGCCTGGCCGCCGGCGCCTGGGCGATCATGTGCCGGGGCAACGCCACGCTCTCCCAAGACGACGCGCTGATTCGCGAGGTCACCGTCGCGGTGCTGAAGAAGGCGCTGGGGCCGGAGGATGCGGGCAAGTATGCCGAGCCGGTGATGGCGGAGGGCCGCACCATCGTCACCATCGCGCCGCAGGACTGGCTGACCTGGGACTACAACAAGGCGGACGACTAGCGGCGGGCAGGCCGCCGCCGCGGCCGCCGCCGATCCGCTGCGGCCATTCATTGTTGCGGGCCGCGGAGCGTAGGGCATAATTCGGGCGCTCCCGATTCGGCACGAGGGATCAGCGTGCGTCACGCCTCAAGCCTGTTCGCCGTGCTCTACGGGCTCTGGCTCGCACTGTCCGGTCACTACACGCCTTTCCTGCTCGCGATCGGCGCCGTGTGCACGGCCTTCGCGGTGGCGGTGGCGGTGCGCATGGACGTGGTGGACCGCGAGGGGCACCCGATCCATCTCGGCTATCGCGTGCCGCTCTACTGGGGCTGGCTGACGATCCAGGTGCTGGCCTCGGCGCTCAGCGTCAGCCGGGTCGTGCTCACGCCGGGCACCCGCATCGACCCGGTGCTGGAGACGCTGCCGTCGAGCCAGAAGACCGACCTCGGCAAGGTGATCTACGCCAACTCCATCACGCTGACGCCGGGCACGCTGTCCACGGCGGTGACGGCGCAGGGCATCGAGGTCCACGCGCTCACCCGGCGCAGCATGGACGCGCTGAAGCAGGGCGACATGGACCGGCGCGTGACCGCGCTCGAGGGCCGGCAATGATGTTCCTCGCCGCCGTCGCCGCTTTGGTCGTGACCGTCCTTCTCGCGCTGGTCCGCGCGTTCCTGGGGCCGACGGTCTACGACCGTGTGCTCGGCGTGAACACGATCGGCACCATGACCGTGCTGCTGATCGCAGCCGTCGGCTTCCTCATGGGCCGGCCGGAATTTCTCGACATCGCGCTGGTCTATGCGCTGATCAACTTCATCGGCACCGTCGCGGTGCTCCGCTACATCAAGCGCAGGCGCGCGCGGGACGCCGCACAGGACGCAGAGGAGGCGCCGTGATCGTCGATATCCTGAGCTGGATTTGCATCGGCGCGGGCGCCTGTTTCGTGATGGTCGGCGGACTCGGGCTGATCCGCATGCCCGACCTCTTCACCCGGCTCCATCCGGCGAGCATCGCCGACACCGCCGGCGCGGGTTTCATGCTGACAGGCTTCATGCTGCAGGCCGGGCTCTCGCTCGTGGCGCTCAAGCTCGTCCTGATCCTCGTATTCCTGCTGTTCACCACGCCCACCGCAGCGCACGCGCTGGCGCATGCGGCCCTGCTCGACGGGACCCGGCCGTGGACCCGCAAGCCCAGGGACCCGGCGCCATAGATATCTACGTCGATATCCTGCTGCTGGTGCTGCTCGTCGCGGCGGCGCTCGTCGTGGTCACGCTGCGCAACCTGCTTGCGGCCGCGCTCGTGCTCGGCATCTACAGCCTCGTCATGGCCGCGCTCTGGGTCGTGCTCGACGCGGTCGACGTGGCCTTCACCGAAGCCGCCGTCGGCGCCGGAGTCACCACGGTCTTCATGCTGCTCGCCATCGGCGCGACCGACCGGCACGAGAAGATCGCGCACCGCCGGCCCTGGCTTCCGATCGCAGCCTCGCTGGCTGTCGGGGGGTTGCTGATCTACGGCACCATGGACCTGCCGGCCTTCGGCGACCCGCAAGCGCCGGCGCAGCAACATGTCGCGCCCCATTACCTGGCGCAGGGGGAGGCGGAGACCGGCGTGCCCAACATCGTGACGGCGGTGCTGGCGTCCTACCGGGGCTTCGATACCCTGGGCGAGGTCACGGTGATCTTCACCGCAGGAATCGGCGTGCTGCTCATGCTCGGCATCGCCCGGCGGCGGCGGCAAGGCGCGAGGGACCGCGAATGACCGAGCATCTGGTCCTCCGCGTGGTCTCGAAGCTGCTGATCCCGCCGATCCTGCTCTTCGCCCTCTACGTCCAGATGCACGGCGACTACGGGCCGGGCGGCGGCTTTCAGGCGGGCGTGATCTTCGCGTCCGCGCTCATCCTCTACGGCCTCGTCTTCGGGGCAGAGGCGGTGCGCAGCGTCGCGCCGCCCCGCCTGCTGGTGACCCTCGCCTGTCTCGGGGTGCTGCTCTATGCCGGCGTCGGCGTCGCCGGGATGATCGGCGGCGGCGAATTCCTGGAGTACGGCGCGCTGTCTGCCGACGCGACCCACGGCAACCATGTCGGCATCATCATCATCGAGATCGGCGTCGGCGTCGCGGTCGCCGCGGTGATGACGATCATCTTCTGCGTCCTTGCCGAGTGGCGCTGAGGTGGAGGCCCTCACCCACGCCAACTACTGGGCCGCGATCGTGCTGGCGATGATCGGGCTCTACGCCATCATCGCGCCCTCCAACCTGATCAAGAAGCTGATCGGCCTCGGTATGTTCCAGACCGCGATCTTCCTGATCTACATCACCATCGGAAAGGTCGAGGGCGGCACCGCGCCGATCCTCGATGCCGCCCACACGGTCTACTCCAACCCGCTGCCCCACGTGCTGATCCTGACCGCGATCGTGGTCTCCGTCTCCACCCTCGCGGTCGGGCTCGCGCTCACCGTCGCGATCAAGCGCGCGTACGGGACCGTCGAGGAGGACGAGATCGGCGAGCGGGATCGGCGATGATTGCGACTCATCTGCCGGTGCTCCAGGTGGCGGTGCCGCTCATCGCGGCGCCGGTCTGCGTGCTGCTGCGGCGCGGGAGCTACGCTTGGGCCTTCACCACCGTCGTCTGCTGTGGGCTTCTCGCCATCGCGGCGCTGCAGCTCGACCGGGTGATGAGCGGCGGCCCGATCTCCTATCGGCTCGGCGGCTGGGCGCCGCCCATCGGCATCGAGTACCGGCTGGACGAGGTCAACGCCTTCGTCCTGCTGATCCTGGCGGGCACCGCCGCGCTGATGATGCCCTATGCCCGCCAGAGCGTGGAGCAGGAGATCCGGCCCGGGCGGCGGCATCTCTTCTACGCCATCTTCCTTCTCGCGCTCACAGGCCTACTCGGCATCACCGCGACCGGCGACGTCTTCAACATCTACGTCTTTCTCGAAATATCCTCGCTCGCGAGCTACGTCCTGATTGCCCAGGGCCGGCGCCGGCAGGCGCTGACGGCATCTTATCAGTATCTCATCATCGGCACGATCGGCGCAGCGCTGATCCTGGTCGGGATCGGCTTCCTCTATGCCAAGACCGGCACGCTCAACATCGCGGACCTTGCAGTGCGCGTGCCGGCGCTGGGCGAGACGCCGGCGGTGCTCGCGGCCTTCGCCTTCATCACCGTGGGCGTGCTGATCAAGCTCGCGCTCTTCCCGTTCCACATCTGGCTACCCAACGCCTATGCCTACGCCCCGTCGGTCGTGAGCGCGTTCCTCGCCGCGACCGCGACCAAGGTCGGCGCCTACATGCTGCTCCGCTTCGCCTTCACGGTCTTCGGCGTGCATTTTGCGTTCGAGGCGCTGCCGCTCACGGAGATCCTGCTCGCCCTCTCCCTGGTGGCGGTACTCGCCGGCTCGCTCGCCGCGCTCTTCCAGACCGATCTGAAGCGCCTGCTCGCGTTCTCCAGCGTGGGCCAGATCGGCTATCTCGGCGTCGGCATCGGCCTCGCCTCGGTGACCGGGGTGACCGGCGCGCTGGTCCACATCTTCAACCACGCGCTGATGAAGGGCGGCCTCTTCCTCGCGGCCGGAGCCATCGCCTATCGCCTCGGCGCGACCGATCTCGGCGCGCTGCACGGCCTCGGCCGGCGCATGCCCTTCACCATGGCGGCGGTGGTGATCGGCGGCCTCGGTCTGGTGGGGGTTCCGGTGACCTCCGGCTTCGTGAGCAAGTGGTACCTGGTGCAGGGCGCGTTCGAGGCGGGGCTCTGGCCGGCCGCCCTCTTCGTCCTGCTCGGCTCGCTGATCGCGCTCGCCTATGTGGGCCGGCTGGTGGAGGCGGCCTATTTCCGCCCGCCGCCGCCGGATGCCGAGCCCGTGCGCGAGGCGCCGTGGGCGATGCAGCTCTCGACCTGGGCGCTGATAGCGGGCTCGGTCTATTTCGGGCTCCACACCGACCTCACCGTCGGCATCGCCGAGCGCGCGGCGGCGGCGCTGCTGGGCGACCCATGAGCCACGCCGCGCTGATCCTCGCCGCGCTCGCGGCACCCATCGCCGGCGCGCTCCTGATCTGGGCGTGCGCCCGGCGGCCCTGGCTGCAGGAGGCGGTCTCCGTCGCCGCCGCAGTTGCGCTCTTCGGCCTGGTGGTCTCGCTGGCGCCGGCGGTCGTGGCCGGCGAGGAGCCCCGCGTCGCGCTGTTCGACATCGTGCCGGGGCTGCCGGTCGCCTTCGCGCTCGAGCCCCTCGGCATGTTGTTCGCGCTGATCGCGTCCTTCCTCTGGATCGCGACGACGGTCTATTCGATCGGCTATGTCCGCGCCAACCGGGAGCAGCACCGCACCCGCTACTACGCCTGCTTCGCGGTGGCGCTGAGCTGCGCCATCGGCGTCGCCTTCGCCGGCAACATGTTCACGCTCTTCCTCTTCTACGAGGGGCTGACGCTGTCCACCTATCCGCTGGTGACCCACAGCGGCAGCGAGGAGGCGCGGCGCGCGGGCCGAACTTACCTGGGTTTCCTGCTGTCGACCTCGATTCTGCTGCAGCTCTTCGCGATCCTCTGGACCTGGGTGGAGGCAGGGACCCTCGACTTCCGGCCTGGCGGGATCCTCGCCGGCGCGGTCAGCGAGCGCACCGCCGCGGTGCTGCTGGTGCTCTACATGTTCGGCATCGGCAAGGCGGCGCTCATGCCGCTGCACGGCTGGCTGCCGGCGGCGATGGTCGCGCCCACGCCGGTGAGCGCGCTGCTGCACGCCGTCGCCGTGGTGAAGGCCGGCGTGTTCACGGTCCTCAAGGTGCTGGTCTACATCTTCGGCCTCGATCTCGTCGGCTCGCTGGGGGGAAGCGAGTGGCTCATCGCGGTGGCCGCCGCAACCATCGTGATCGCCTCCCTGATCGCGCTGCGCCAGGACGACCTGAAACGGCGCCTGGCCTATTCGACCGTGAGCCAGCTCGCCTATGTGGTGCTGGGGGGCGCGCTCGCGACCGGCGCCGGCGTCGTCGGCGGTGCCATGCACATCGCCACCCACGCCTTCGGCAAGATCACGCTCTTCTTCTGCGCAGGCGCGATCTACACCGCGGCGCACAAGCGGCTGGTGAGCGAGCTCGACGGCATCGGCCACCGCATGCCCGTGACCATGGGCGCGTTTGCCGTCGGCGCGCTCGGGCTGATCGGCCTGCCGCCCTTCGCCGCGCTCTGGAGCAAGTGGTACCTGGTGGCAGGCGCCGACGACGGCAGCCACATCGCCGTGATCGCGGTGCTGCTCGGCAGCTCCCTGCTCAACGCGCTCTACTTCGTGCCGATCCTGGTCCGCGCCTTCTTCCCGGCGGCGGGCGTGCCCGTGGCGTCCGGCAGGGCCGAGGCGCCCTGGCCCATTCTGGCGGCGACCCTGGTGGCGGCGCTCGGCACGGCCGCGCTCTTCTTCTATCCGCAGGCGCTTCTCACGCTCGTTCATCCTCTGAGCGAGGCGCCGTAAGGATTTGACATGAAGAAGAAATACTGGCTCGACGAACGCCGCAACGTGATGCTGCTGATCCGGCTCTTCGCGGTGCTCTGCGTCGGCGTGCTGGCGATCGACGCGGGCTTCAACCGGCACGACGAGTTCTCGTGGGAGGGGTGGTTCGGCTTCTACGGCTTCTTCGGCTTCATCGCCTGCGTGGTGCTGGTGCTCGCCGCGAAGGAGCTGCGCCGGCTGGCGATGCGGCGCGAGGACCACTATGACGAGTAGCGTCCCTCCCGCCTTCGTCTTCCTCGCCGCGGCGGCCCTCGTGCTGCTGCTGCCGGGTTCTCTGCGCCGCCTCCTGGTTCCGGCGGTGCCGCTCTTGGGCGGCCTCAACCTGTGGTTCGTGTGGAACGGGACGGCGGGGCTCGAGGTCGCCCTGCTCGACACCAGGCTGGAGCTCCTGCGCGCCGACAAGCTGAGCCTGCTCTTCGGCCTCCTGTTCCATATTGCCGCCTTCCTCGGCGCCGTCTTCGCCCTCCATGTGCGCGACCGGCTGCAGCAGGCCGGGATGCTGCTCTATGCGGGCTCGGCGCTGGGCGCGGTCTTCGCTGGCGACCTCATCAGCCTGCTCATCTTCTGGGAAGGCGCGACGCTGGGCTCGGTGCTGCTGATCCTCGCCCGGCGCACGCCCAGGGCGGTGCGCGCGGCCATGCGCTACCTGGTGTTCCAGCTCGTCTCGGGCGTGCTTCTGCTGGGCGGCGCGGTGATCGTGATCGGCGATACCGGGTCCACCGCCTTCGGTCACATCGGGATCGAGAGCCTCGGCGGCGTGCTGATCTTCGTCGCCTTCGGCATCAAGTGCGGCTTCCCGCTGCTCCACACCTGGCTCACCGACGCCTATCCGGAATCGACGCCGACCGGCATGGTGTTCCTCAGCGCCTTCACCACCAAGCTCGCGGTCTACGCGCTGGCGCGGGGCTATGCCGGCACCGAGGTGCTGATCTTCATCGGCACGGCGATGACCGCGTTCCCGATCTTCTACGCAGTGATCGAGAACGACCTCCGCCGCGTGCTCGCCTACAGCATGATCAACCAGATCGGCTTCATGGTGGTGGGCATCGGCATCGGCTCGGCGCTCGCGCTCAACGGCGCGGTGAGCCACGCCTTCAACGACGTGATCTTCAAGGGCCTGCTGCTGATGTCGATGGGCGCGGTGCTGCACCAGACCGGCAGGATCAACGGCTCGGAGCTCGGCGGACTCTACAAGTCCATGCCGCAGACGACCGGGCTCTGCATCGTGGGCGCGGCGTCGATCTCGGCCTTCCCGCTCTTCTCCGGCTTCGTCAGCAAGTCGATGGTGATGAGCGCGGCGGCGGCGGAGGGCCACTGGATCGTCTGGATCCTGCTGCTTTTCGCCTCCGCCGGCGTGTTCCACCATGCCGGCATCAAGATTCCTTACTTCGCCTTCTTCGCCCACGACAGCGGCATCCGCACCCGCGAGGCGCCGCTCAACATGCGCATCGCCATGGGGATGGCGGCGATCCTCTGCGTCGTCATCGGCTGCTATCCGGCGTGGCTCTATGCGCTGCTGCCCTACGCGGTGGACTATGTGCCCTATACCGGCAGCCACGTGCTGGTGCAGGTCCAACTCCTGTTCTTCTCGGCCTTGGCCTTCGCCTTCCTCAACCTGGTCGGGCTCTATCCGCCCGAGCTGCGCTCGCTGAACATCGACAGCGACTGGGTGTACCGGCGCCTGCTGCCGGGCGCGGTGCGCCTTGTCGACGCTGCCGCGACTGCGGTCGCCGCGCGCATCCGGGCGGAGTGGGCGCGCGGGCTCGACCGCCTGATCTTCCTGATCGCCCACCAGCACAGGCCGGGCGGGGTGCTCGCGCGGACCTGGCCGACCGGCGCCGCGGCGCTCTGGATCCTGGTCCTGCTTGGCGCCTGCCTGGTCATCTACTACGTTTAGCGGCGCAGGCGCGGGGGGCGAATCGGCCATGAAGATGAGCGGGGAGTTCCGGGTCCCGACCGACCGGGAGACGGTGTGGCGGGCGCTCAACGACCCCGAGGTCCTGAAGGACTGCCTCCCCGGCTGTCAGGAGATCGAGAAGACCTCCGATACCGAGATGACCGCGACGCTCGTCATCAAGGTCGGCCCGGTCAAGGCGACCTTCGCCGGCGGCGTCACCCTCTCCGACCTCGACCCGCCCAACGGCTACACGCTCTCCGGCCAGGGCCAGGGCGGCGCCGCCGGCTTCGCCTCCGGCGAGGCCAGGGTCAGGCTGGTCGCCGACGGCGGCGAGACGGTCGTCCAGTACGAATGCGATGCGAAGGTCGGCGGCAAGCTCGCACAGATCGGCTCGCGCCTGATCGATTCGACCGCCAAGAAACTCGCCAGGCAGTTCTTCGACAGCTTCGCGGAGAAACTGGGCGGCGGCGAGGACGCAGCCTCGGCCGGGGCGGCCGATGCCGGGGCAGCCTCCGCTGGGGCGGCCGATGCCGGGGCAGCCTCCGCTGGGGCGGCCGATGCCGGGGCAGCCTCCGCTGGGGCGGCGGACGCCGGCCCGGACACTGCGGCACCGGCGGACCCGCCACTCGCTCCGGCCGCGCCGTCTGCCGATCCTGCAGAGGCGCCGGGCGAGGCCCCGTCGGCCGACGCGTCGCCGCCTCAGCTTCCGCCGGCGGCGCCACGCGCGGGCCTCCCCACCGCGGTCTGGGCGGGCGCGGTGGTGGTCGTTGCGGTCGTGCTGATCCTCGTGTTCACCGGCGCGATCTGAGCCGCGCGTGGTGGTGGTTGCGCTCGCCGGCGCGGCGGCGGATCGGGACGCGATGGCGACGCAGCTGATCGAGGCGCTGACCGGACGCGGCCGGCGGGTCGCCGTGGTCGCGTCGAGCGCGGACGCCCTCGATATCGACGAGCCCGGCAAGGACAGCTACGAGCACGCGGCGGCCGGTGCGGCGGACGTGCTCACGATCTCCGGGCAGCGCTGGGCCCGCGTGCATCGGAACGACCCGCCTGCGGCGCCGCAGGTGCCGGTGCTCGCGCCGCTGGTGCAGGGTGCGGACGTTGTGCTGGCTCTGGGCTTCGAGGGGCAGGCAGCGCCCCGGCTCACGGTCGCGCGTGGGGCTGACGCAGGGCTTCACGCGATCGTGGAAGACGGCCGGGCGCCGGCGTTTCACCTTGACAAGCTGGAGGCGATCGCCGATCTGATCGAGCGTCTTTCCGAGGAAAACGGCTGAGATGAACGGCGCGACAATCCCCGAATCCGTCCCCGAATCCGTGGACCAGACCCTCGCGCTGCTCTCCGGCGGCGACTATGTGGCCGACCGCAACCTGGCGACCAGCCTGTTCGTCGCCTTCCGCCTGAACCGCCCGCTCTTCCTGGAGGGCGAGGCGGGAGTCGGCAAGACCGCGCTCGCCGGCGTGCTGGCCGAGCGTCTCGGGCGCTCCCTGCTGCGCCTGCAATGCTACGAAGGCCTCGACGTGTCGTCCGCCGTCTACGAGTGGAACTATGCGCGGCAGATGATCGAGATCCGCCTGTCCGAGGCGATGGGGGACCGGGACCGCCAGACGCTGGCCGGCGACATCTTCTCGGAGCGCTTCCTCATCAGCCGGCCGCTGCTGGAGGCGCTGAGACCCAGTGACGCGGGGCCGCCGGTGCTGCTGATCGACGAGCTCGACCGCGCCGACGAGCCCTTCGAGGCGTTCCTGCTGGAGGTGCTCGCCGACTACCAGATCACGATCCCGGAGATCGGCACCATCCGCGCAGAGCAGCCGCCGATCGTGCTGATCACGTCCAACCGGACCCGCGAGATTCACGACGCGCTGAAGCGCCGCTGCCTCTATCACTGGATCGACTACCCGGATGCCCAGCGCGAGCGCACGATCCTGCGCGTGCGGGTGCCGGAGGCCGACCCCCGGCTGATGCACGAGGTGGTGGCCTTCGTACAGCAGCTCCGGGAGATCGATTTCTTCAAGGCGCCGGGTGTCGCGGAGAGCATCGACTGGCTGCGCGCGCTCGCCACGCTCGCGCAGGAGAGCCTCGACCCTGCGGTCGTCGATCAGACCCTCGGCGTCCTGCTCAAGTATCAGGACGACATCGAGAAGGCGCGCGGCGGCGAGACCCGGCGCATCCTCGCCGACGTGGGCGCCGGGATGAGCGCCGTCGCGGAGTGAGGCACGCGTCCGTGGCCCCCGCATCGGCGCATTGAGGGAGGAAGCCGGATGAGCCCAGAGCAGGCCGGACGAGAGGACATTCCGGGCACCGCCGCCCGCTGGTGCGACGAGGGGAGGGAGGTGGCGCTCGCCACCGTCATCGCCACCTGGGGCTCCTCGCCGCGCCCGGTGGGCAGCCAGCTCGTCGCCGACGCAGAGGGCCGCTTCGAGGGCTCGGTCTCCGGCGGCTGTATCGAAGGCGCGGTGATCGAGGAGGCGCGCAAGGTCATGCAGGGCGGTGCGCCGAGCGTGCTCGAATTCGGCGTCTCCGACGAGCAGGCCTGGGAGGTCGGCCTCGCCTGCGGCGGCACCGTTCGCGTGCTCGTCGAGCGGGTCGCGTGAGACGGCGGCGATGCAGCGCGCCATCCTCGACCGGCTGAACCGCGACCGCGCCGCGGAGCGCGCCGTGGCCCTCGTCACGGCGCTCGACGGCGGCGGGCAGGCCCTGGTCTATCCCGAGGACGCGCCTGCCGGCGACGCGCTGCCCGACGCGGTAACGGAGGCGGCGCGCGACGCACTCCGCGCGGACCGGAGCCGGCAGGTCGAGGCCGGGGAGGGGACCTGGTTCGTCCATGTCCACAACCCGCCGGCCCGCATGGTCATCGTCGGCGCGGTCCACATCACCCAGGCCCTGGCGCGGATGGCAGAGGCCGCCGGTTACGCGGTCGTGGTCTGCGATCCGCGCCGCGCCTTCGCCGACGCCGCGCGCTTCCCCGCCGTCGAGGTCTCGGCCGAGTGGCCCGACGACGCGCTGAACAGGCTCGGGGCCGACCACCGCACCGCGGTCGTGACGCTCACCCACGATCCCAAGATCGACGACCCGGCGCTCGAGGTCGCGGTGCGCGCGCCGGTCTTCTACATCGGCGCGCTGGGCAGCCGCCGGACCCACGGGAAGCGGCTGGAGCGCCTGCGCGAAAAGGGTTTTTCCGTGGACGAGCTCGCCCGCATCCACGCCCCCATCGGCCTCGCCATCGGCGCGCGCTCGCCCGCCGAGATCGCGGTCTCGATCATGGCCGAGGTGACGCAGGTGCGCCGGATGCCGCCCGCGCCCGCCGGGGGCGCCAGCCCATGATATTCGGAGGCGTGCCGGTGGCCGAGGCGCAAGGGCTGATTCTCGCCCACAGCGTGCGCCTGCCCGGCCGCGCCTTCAAGAAGGGGCACGTGCTCTCGGCCGACGACATCGCGCTGCTGCGGGAGGCCGGGGTCGAGACCGTCTCCGGCGCCCGCTTGGAGGCCGACGACGTGGGCGAGGACGAGGCCGCCGAGACGGTCGCGCGGGCGGTCTGCGGCCACGGGCTCACGCTCGGCGCAGCCTTCACCGGCCGTTGCAACGTCTTCGCCGAGACCCATGGGCTGGCCGTGATCGACTCGGCCCGCGTGGACCGTCTCAACCTGCTCGACGAGGCCATGACGCTGGGCACCGTTGCCCCCTTCGCGCTGGTCGAGCCCGGCCAGATGGTGGCGACGGTCAAGGTGATCCCCTTCGCCGCCGCGCGCGGCGTCGTCGAGCGCTGCGTCGCGATTGCGGCGCAGGGCGGGCCGATGCTGCGCCTCGCAGCGCTCGAAGCGCGCACGGTCGGGCTGATCCAGACGCGGCTGCCGGGGACCCGCGAGAGCGTCCTCGATTCGACCACCGGCGCCGTCGCCACCCGCCTCGCCCGGCTCGACGGGGCGCTCGCGGCGGAAGTCCGCTGCGCCCACAGCAGCGCCGAGGTGGCGGAAGCGGTGGGCCAGCTTCACGGGCGCGGCTGCGACACCATCCTCATCGCCGGCGCGTCCGCCATCGTCGACCGCCGGGACGTGGTGCCGGCCGCCATCGTGGCGGCGGGCGGCGCCATCGACCATTTCGGGATGCCGGTCGATCCCGGCAACCTGCTCCTGCTCGCGCGCCTCGGCGCGGCGCGGGTCCTGGGGCTTCCCGGCTGCGCGCGGTCGCTCAAGCTCAACGGCTTCGACTGGGTGCTGCAGCGCATCTTCGCCGGCGTCGAGGTCACGGCCGCCGACATCATGCGCATGGGCGCGGGCGGGCTGCTGATGGAGATCCCGAGCCGGCCACTGCCGCGCGGCCGTGCCTCTCCCCGCAGCGGCGCGCGCCGGGAAGAGACGGCACCCGCCGCGGCGGCCCGGCCGCACATCGGCGCGGTGGTGCTCGCGGCCGGGCAGTCGCGGCGCATGGGGGCGCTCAACAAGCTCCTGATCGAGGTGGACGGCGAGCCGATGGTGCGGCGCGTCGCCGCCGCGGCGCTCGCATCGCGGGCGGAGCCCGTGGTGGTGGTGACCGGCCACGAGGCCGGGCGGGTGCAGGCCGCGCTCGCCGGGCTGGACGTGGCCTTCGCCCACAACCCGGACTATGCCGAGGGCATGAGCAGCTCGCTCGAGCACGGCCTCCAGGCGCTCGACGGTGTGTCGGACGGCGGGCTCGACGGCGCCGTGGTCTGCCTCGGCGACATGCCGCGCACCTCGGCGGCGCTGATCGACCGGCTCATTGACGGTTTCGACCCGCCGGAAGGCCGTGCCATCGGTGTCCCCACCTGGCGCGGCAAGCGCGGCAATCCGGTGCTGTGGGCGGCCCGCTATTTCGGCGAGATGCGCAGCCTCTCCGGCGATGTCGGGGCGCGCCATCTGATCGGCGACCACGCCGACGCGGTATACGAGATCGAGAGCCCCGATCGTTCGGTGACGATCGACGTGGACACGCCCGAGGCCCTGGATGCCCTCGGACGCGCCGCCGCCCGCTGACCCGAGCCGGGGGCAGGGCGCCGCCGTCCTGCTGACCCCCGGCCCGCTCACCACCCGGCCCGAGACCCGCGCGGCGATGGACCGCGACTGGGGCTCGCGCGACCCCGCCTTCATCGCGCTCAGCGCGTCCGTGCGCCAACGCCTGCTGGCGCTCGCCAATGCCTGCGAGGACTTCGCCTGCGTGCCGCTGCAGGGGAGCGGCACCTTCGCGGTCGAGGCGCAGCTCGGCACGCTGGTGCCGCGCGACGGCCGGCTGCTGATCCTGGTCGGCGGCGCCTACGGCAGGCGCATGGTCGAGATCTGCCGCCGCATGGGCCGATCGTGTGCCGTGCTGGAGACCGAGGAGAGCGTGCCGCCGACGGCGCAGGCGCTGGCCGCGCGGCTCGTGGCCGAGCCCGCCATCACCGATGTCGCGCTGGTCCATTGCGAGACCACCACCGGCATCCTCAACCCGCTGGCGGACCTCGCATCTGTGGTGAGCGAGAGCGGCCGGCGCCTGCATGTGGACGCCATGAGCTCCTTCGGCGGCATCCCGATCGACCTTGGGCGGCTGCCGCTCACCAGCCTTGCGGCGTCGGCCAACAAGTGCCTCGAAGGCGTGCCCGGCGTCGGTTTCGTCATCGCGCGGACCGCGCATCTGGCGGAATGCGCCGGCAACGCCCATGCCGTGAGCCTCGACCTGCACGCCCAGTGGGCCGGCTTGGAGGCCAACGGCCAGTGGCGCTTCACGCCGCCGACCCACATCGTGGCCGCGCTCGACCGGGCGCTCGATGCGCTGGACGGCGAGGGCGGCGTCGCCGGCCGCTTCGCCCGCTACTGGGAGAACTGCCGCACCCTGGTGGAGGGCCTGCGCGGCCTCGGCTTCGAGACGCTGCTCGACGATGCGGTGCAGGCGCCGATCATCGTGACCTTCCGCGCGCCGGCCGATGCGGCCTGGGAGTTCCAGAGCTTCTACGACCGGCTCGCGGCGCGCGGCTTCGTGATCTATCCCGGCAAGCTGGCGGCCGTGGAGAGTTTTCGGGTCGGCTGCATCGGCGCCTTCCGCGCCGACACCATGGCCCGCTTCGTCGAGGCGGCAGGGGCGGTGCTGCGCGAGATGGGCGTGGACAGCGGCCGTCCGGCGCCCGCCGATGCCGCAGGCCGCTGATGGCGCTCCGCCGGCTTTCCGTCTGAGCGCCGCCCGCTGCGACCGGCCCGTCGCGCGGCCTCGACGATCGGGCGCCGGTCGAACGCGGCGCCCTGGTCGAAGCCGCCGAAGCGCGCGATTCCCTCCTCCGGCGGCGGCCCGCACGTCGTCCACGCGCGTCTTGACAGGCTCGACATAAGAACAAACAATGAACAATCATGAGCGCCCCCCGCCCCATGCCCCCGGCACGAGTCCCGCGCGCGCACGCCGACGCGGCCGGCGCAGACGATGTGCCTGCCGATCTGGCGGCGCTGCGCCGCCGCATCGCGGCGCTGGAACGCCGCCCGGCCGTGCTCGACGGCGGCGGCGGCGCTGCCGCCGGGAGCCATGCGGAGCAGCCCTGGCGGCTCGGCCTCGACGCCCTGGACGGCGCCCTCCCCGAAGCCGGCCTCGCGCCGGACGGCCTGCACGAGGCCGCGGGTGCGCGTGCCGCGGACGGGCCGATTGCGTCGGCCTTCCTCGCCGCGCTGCTGCTGCGGCTGGCACGGACCGGCCGGCGCGGTGCGGTGCTGGTCTGCCAGAGCCGGGGCGCGGCCGCCCGTTTCGGCCGTCTTCACGGCCCCGGCTGGTGCGATCTCGGCCTGGCGCCGGCGGACCTGCTGCTGCTGCGCGCCCGCCGCGAGGGGGATGTGCCCTGGGCGATGGAGGAGGGGCTGCGCTGCGGCGGCCTGGCGGCGGTGCTGGCCGAGGTCGAGAGCGTCGCGTTCGGCGCCAGCCGGCGGCTCTCGCTGGCCGCCCGTGAGGGCGGGACTCCGGGCCTGCTGCTGCGCCATGACGGGCTCGGCCCGGCGAGCATAGCGCAGACACGCTGGCGGGTGGCGGCGCTCCCCGGTCGCGCCGACCCCTTCGACGCGGACGCGCCCGGCCCGCCCTGCTGGCGCCTCGCGCTCGCGCGCTGCCGCGGCGGGCGGCCTGCGACCTGCGACGTGGAGTGGAACCGTGAGACGGGTGATTTCCGTATGGCTGCCGCGCTGGCCGATCGACCGGCTGCGTCGTGCGCGGGCGCGATTGAGGCCGAGGTCCCGCGCCGGTCGCGTGGCGGCGGCTGAGGCGGCCGAGCCGGTCCCCTTCGCGCTCACCGCGCCCGGCCGGCGTGGGACGGTGCTGTGGGCGGTCAACCGGCAGGCCGGCGCACAGGGGCTGGGCCCCGGCATGCGCCTCGCCGATGCCCGCGCCCTCGTGGCCGGCCTTGTCACGGCGGGCGCCGAGCCGGAGAAGGACCGGCGGGGACTCGAACGGCTCGCCCTCTGGTGCAACCGCTTCACGCCGCTCTGCGCAGTGGACAGCAACGATGGCGGCGGCGACGGCGGCGACGGTGGCGATGACCATGGGCTGCTGCTCGACATCGCCGGTTGCGCTCACCTCTTCGGCGGCGAGGCGGCGCTCGTGGACGAGATCGCGGCGCGCCTCGCGGGCTTGGGCGTCGAGGCCCGTCTCGGTCTCGCCGACACGCCGGGTGCCGCCTGGGCGCTCGCCCGCTTTGGCACGAAGGACCGGTGCATCGCCGCACCCGGCGAGGCGCGCACAGCGCTCGCGGACCTCCCGGTCGAGGCGCTCAGGCTCGCAGCCGACGATGCCCGCCTGCTGCGCCGCCTGGGGCTCGTCACGGTCGGCGCGGTGGACGGCCTGCCGCGCGCCTCCCTGGCCCGCCGCTTCACGTCCGGGGAGCGGCGCGGGGCGGTGCTCGCGCGCCTCGACCGGGCGCTGGGCCGGTGTGCCGCGCCGCTCGTGCCCGTGGCTCCGCCGCCCGTCTGCCTGGAGCGCCTGGTCCTGCCGGAGCCCCTGATCGACCGGGCGGGGCTCGACGCGGCGCTGGCCCGGCTCATGGTCGGGCTGAGCGCGGCGCTGGAGCGCGACGGGCTGGGCGTGCGGTGCCTCGCATTGTGGTGCTACCGGGTCGACGGCAGCGTGGTCCGGCGCGCGGTGTCCACGGCGCGCGCGACACGGGACGGCGATCACCTGCTGCGCCTTTTCCGGGAGACGCTCGATACTATCGACCCCGGCTTCGGCATCGATCACGCGGCGCTCCATGCCGAGCGCGTCGAGCCCCTCGCGCCGGCGCAGCTTTCTCTCGCCGGCGGCGGGCGGCGGCAGGGCGGCGTGGACCTCCTGGTCGACCGCCTGCTGGCGCGCCTCGGCGCCGGCGCCGTCTGCCGCCTGGAGCCGGTCGCCCGCCACAGGCCGGAGAAGGCCGAGCGGGCGGTGGCGCCCGGCCGGGAGCCTGCGCCCTGGCCCGCCGCGCCCGGGAAGTCGCCCAGGAAGCCCCAGCGGCCCTTCCGCCTGTTCGACCGGCCCGAGCCGATCGAGGTGATGGCCGAGGTGCCGGACGGCCCGCCGCTGCTCTTCACTTGGCGCCGGGCGCGCCGCCGCGTCATGCGCGCCGCCGGCCCTGAGCGCATCGGGCCGGAATGGTGGACCGACGCGCAGGACCAGGCGGTGCGCGACTACTACCGCGTCGAGGACGCGGACGGCCGGCGCTACTGGCTCTACCGCGCCGGTCTCTACGGCGGCACCGGCAGCGGCACCGGTGCCGCCCGCCCGCCCCGCTGGTACGTGCACGGGCTCTATGGGTGAGGCACGCCCCGCGGCCTATGCCGAGCTGCAGGCGGTGAGCAACTACAGCTTCCTGCGCGGCGTCTCCCACGCCGACGAGCTGGTGGGGCGGGCGGCGGAACTGGGGCTCGCCGCCATCGGCATCGCCGACCGCAACACCCTCGCCGGTGCGGTGCGCGCCCATGTCGCAGCGAAGGCTGTCGCAGCGAAGGCTGTCACGGCGAAGGCGGGCGGCCTGCGGCTGCTGACGGGCGCCCGGCTCGACCTCGCCTGCGGGCTCTCGCTCCTCTGCTATCCCCGCGACCGCGCCGCCTACGGCCGCCTCTGCCGCCTGCTCACCCTCGGCCAGCGGCGCGCGGCCAAGGGTAGTTGCGTGCTCCATATGGACGACGCGATGGACCACGCCGAGGGCCAGGTTCTGATCGCGCTGCCGCCGGGCCGCACGGACGACGAGACGTTCGAGGCGGCACTTGCGGAGCTCCACCGGCGCCACGACGGCCCGCTCTACCTCGCCGCCCACATGCTCTACCGGGGCGACGATGCGAGCCGCCTCAACCGGCTGGCGGCGCTCGCCGCGCGCAACGAGGCCCCCCTGGTCGCCACCAACGACGTCCACTATCACACCCCCGCACGCCGGCCCCTGCAGGACGTGCTGACCGCGATCCAGGCGCGGGTCACCGTGGCCGAGGCGGGCTGGCGGCTGGCCGCCAATGCCGAGCGTCATCTCAAGGGCGGGGCCGAGATGGTGCGGCTCTTCCGGGGCCGGGAGGATGCCGTCGCCCGCACCATCGAGATCGTGCGTCTCTGCGCCTTCAGCCTCGACGAGCTGGCCTACGAGTATCCCGACGAGCCGGTGCCCGCCGGCAGCACGCCGCAGCGCCACCTGGAGGCGCTGACCTGGGAGGGAGCGGCGCGGTGCTATCCCGGCGGCATCCCGGCCAAGGTCCGCCGCGCGCTGATGCACGAGCTCGGGCTCATCGCCGAGCTCGGCTACGCCCCCTACTTCCTCACCGTGTACGACATCGTGCGCTTCGCCAGGGAGAAGGGCATCCTCTGCCAGGGGCGGGGCTCGGCCGCCAACTCCGCGGTCTGCTACTGCCTTGGCATCACCGCCGTCGACCCGGCCCGGATCGACCTCCTGTTCGAGCGCTTCGTCTCGCGCGAGCGCCGCGAGCCGCCCGACATCGACGTGGACTTCGAGCACGAGCGGCGCGAGGAGGTGATCCAGTACATCTACCGCCGCTACGGCCGCGCCCGCGCCGGGCTCGCCGCCACCGTCATCGGCTACCGGGGGCGGAGCGCGGCGCGGGACGTGGGCAAGGCCATGGGGCTGTCTGCGGACACCGCCGCAGCGCTCGCCGGCGCGCTCCGGGACATGCACCACGACGGCGCCGTCGCCGTCGCGCGGCGGCTCGGCGAGGCTGGCCTCGACCTCGCCGATCCCGCGCTGCGCCAGACCGTGGCGCTCGCGGGCGAGCTGATCGGCTTCCCCCGCCACCTCTCCCAGCATGTCGGCGGCTTCGTGCTGACGCGCGGGCCGCTCGACGAGATCGTGCCCATCGGCAACGGGGCGATGAAGGACCGCACCTTCGTCGAATGGGACAAGGACGACCTGGAGGCGCTCGGCCTGATGAAGGTCGACGTGCTCGGGCTCGGCATGCTGACCTGCATCCGCAAGGCCTTCGAGCTGCTGGCCCGGCACAAGGGCCTCAATCTGACCCTCGCCTCGGTGCCGCAGGAGGACCCGGCGGTCTACGACATGCTGTGCCGGGCGGACACGGTCGGCGTCTTCCAGATCGAGAGCCGGGCGCAGATGAACATGCTGCCCAGGCTCAAGCCGCGCCGCTTCTACGACCTGGTGATCGAGGTCGCGATCGTGCGCCCCGGCCCGATCCAGGGCGACATGGTGCATCCCTACCTGCGCCGCCGCGACGGGCTGGAGCAGGTGATCTACCCGGCGCCGGCGCCCGAGCACGGGCCGGCGGACGAGCTGCGCAAGGTGCTCGAAAAAACCCTCGGCGTGCCGCTCTTTCAGGAGCAGGCGATGCGCCTCGCCATGGAGGCGGCCAGGTTCACGCCGGACGAGGCGGACGCGCTGCGCCGCGCCATGGCCACCTTCCGCCGGCGCGGCACCCTCGGCCTGCTGAAGGAGAAGATGGTGGGGCGCATGGTGGCGCGCGGCTACGAGCCTGCGCTTGCGGAACGCTGCTTCCGCCAGATCGAGGGGTTCGGGGACTATGGCTTCCCGGAATCCCACGCCGCGAGCTTCGCCCTGCTGGCCTACGTCTCCTCCTGGCTGAAGTGCCACCACCCGGACGCCTTCGCCTGCGCGCTCTTGAACGCCCAGCCCATGGGCTTCTACGCCCCTGCCCAGATCGTGCGGGACGCCCGTGAGCACGGCGTCCAGGTGCGCCCGGTGGATGTCAACGCGAGCGGATGGGACAACAGTTTGGAAGACACGGAGGACGGACTCTGCGCACTCCGCCTCGGCCTGCGCCAGGTGGGCGGCCTGCGGAGCGAGGACGCGGCCCGCATCGTGGACGCCCGGCGTGAATCCTATCCCGATATCGGTGCGCTCCACCACCGCGCCGGGCTGTCGGCCGCCGCCATCGAGACCCTGGCGGCGGCCGACGCCTTCCACTCGCTCGGGTTGGATCGCCGCCAGGCGCTGTGGCAGGCCCGCGCGCTGGCCAAGGCGCCGCCGCTGCCGCTCTTCGAGGCGGCGGACCGGCGCGGCGAGGGGAGGGAGCCGGCGGTCGCTCTGCCGGCCATGGCAGAAGGCGAAGAGGTGGTCGAGGACTACCGCACGCTGCGGCTCTCGCTCAGGGCGCACCCGCTCTCCTTCCTGCGCGCCCGGCTTGCGGGCCGAGGCGCGCTCGCGGCCGAGGCGATGGCGCGCGCCCGGGACGGCGACCGGGCGGCAATGGCCGGCCTCGTGCTGGTGCGCCAGCGGCCGGGCAGCGCCAGGGGGGTGATCTTCATGACGCTGGAGGACGAGAGCGGGGTCGTGAACGTCGTGGTCTGGCCCAACATCCTGGAGAGATACCGCCGGGCGATACTCGGCGGGCGCCTGGTGCTGGTGCGGGGCCGGGTCCAGCGCGCCGGCGAGATCGTCCATCTCGTCGCCGCACGCTTCGACGACCTGACCCACTGGCTCGACCTGCTGACGCCGGAGGGCGGAAGCGGCGCAAGACGACCCGCCCCCTCGCCCGCGCGCCATCCGCGCAACCAGCGCGTGATCCCGCGCTCGCGGGATTTCCGGTAGGGGCGGTGCGATCCGACAAAGATCGTCCGCATATCGCTAACATGTACTTGACACCATATGATATGGAAGACATATGATGCCCATGAGTTGGTCGGTGGAGTTCCACGACGAGTTCGTGCCGGAGTTTCGCAATCTGCACAAACAAGTCCAGGACGAGATCTATGCCGTCGCTCACCTGCTGGAACAGTTCGAACCGCAGCTCGGACGTCCCCAGGTGGACACGCTGAACGGCTCCCGGCACGCAAACATGAAGGAGATGCGCTTTGGCGTGGCGAATGGAGAATGGCGCCTTGCCTTCGCCTTCGATCCCAAACGCAGAGCCATACTTCTGATTGCGGGCGACAAGTCGGGGAGCAGCGCCAGGCGCTTCTACCGCGCGCTCATCCGCAAGGCCGACGAGCGCTTCGATCGGCACCTCGCTCGACTCGCCGAGAAAGGAAGATCGTGATGACCGTAAGCCTGAAGACCATGATGGCGGGACTCGACCCCGCCCGGCGGCGGAAGATCGAGGAGCGGGCGGCCGAACTCATTGCCGAGGAAATGACCCTGCGCGAGCTGCGCAAGGCCCGGCAGCTCACCCAGGCGCGCGTCGCGGCCGAGCTCGGCATCTCCCAGGACGGCGTCTCCCGGCTCGAGCAGCGCAGCGATCTTCTGCTCTCGACCTTGCGCAAGACCGTAGAAGCCATGGGCGGCAGCCTGTCGCTGATCGCCCGGTTTCCCGACCGCCCGCCCGTCGAACTCTCGGGCATCGCCGAAAGCGAACCCCACGACCGACGGTAGACGCGGCGCCGCCGGGTGACGGACCGGGCGCCGTGATCGCACAGGCCATACTGCGGCGGCCGCCGGCGTTGATCGCCGTGATGTGCCTGGCCGAGGTGTTCGCGATGACCGGCTTTGCGGCCTACTGGTCGCTGCTGCCGGTGCTTCAGCCGGCGTGGCACATGAGCAACGCCATGGCCGGCTGGCTCTCGGGCGCCTTCTTCGGCGGCTACGTCCTCGCGGTCCCGTTCCTCACCGCGATGACCGACCGGGTCGATGCCCGCCACGTCGTCATTCTGGGCGCGCTGCTCTCCGCCGCGGCCTGGTGGGGCTGGCACTTTTTGCGACGGGATTCTGGTCCGCCTTGCCCTGGCGCGTGCTGGCCGGCGCCGGCCTCGCCGGTTGCTACATGCCGGGCCTCAAGGTGCTCACCGACCGCCTGCCGCAGGCACGACAGGCGCGCGCGGTGGCCTTCTACACGGCCTGCTTCAGCGTCGGCACCGCGGTGTCCTACGCACTCGCAGGCGGCGCCCTGGCGTGGTTCGGGTGGCGCGGCGCCTTTCTGTTCACGGCTGCCGGACCGGTCCTCGGCGTCATCGCCCTGGTGACGGCGGTCGCAGCGCGGGAGCCGGAAGCGGCCGCCGAGGCACGCAGGCACGTGCTCGACTTCCGCCCGGTTCTGCGCTCGCGGGAGACGATGGGCTACGTCATCGCCTATGCCGGCCACGGGGCCGAGCTCTTCGCCATGCGCTCCTGGATCGTGCCCTTCCTGGTGTTCTGCCTGGGCAGCGGCGGCACGCTCGAACTCGACGCCACGCTCTTCGCCACCATGATCTCCCTCGTCGCGGTGGTTTCAAGCATCGGCGGCGCGGAGCTGGCATTGCGCGTCGGACGGGCGCGCCTGGTCACCTGGGCGATGCTGGCGACCTTTGCGATCAGCGCCGTCACCGGCTTTTCCTCGCCGCTGCCCTTCGCCGCGGTGGTGATCCTGTGCCTGATCTATTCGGCCGCGATTCAGGCCGATTCGGCGGCGCTCACCGCCGGCGCCGTCGCCGCGTCCCCGGCGGGCCATCGCGGCGCAACGCTGGCGGTGCACTCGACACTGGGGTTCGGCGGATCGCTGTTCGCGCCGGCGTTGGTGGGCCTGGTTCTCGACCTTGCCGCGCCGCTGGGAGGGATGACCGTCTGGGGGCTCGCGTTCCTCACGATGGGCTCGATGGCGCTGCTGGGCTATGTCTTCTTCGCGCTGCAGCGCCGGCGTCCGGCGCGCGGACCGACCCCGCCATAGGCAGCGATCGAGCGCGCGGCATCGACATCGGTGGCCTCGGCATTCGGGCGTCTCCCGACACGCCTTGCCGGCGCCGCGCCCCGGATGCTTTGTTAGCGCCGCGGCAGAGCGATGCTTTCCTGAAAGAAGGGCCCATGAACTTCGACATCGGCGACAAGGCCAGGGACGTGCGCGACAGGGTGGCGGCCTTCATGGCGGCGCATGTCTACCCCAACGAAGAGGAGATGTTCGCGCAGATAGACAGCGGCGACCGCTGGCAGCCGATCCCGCTGCTCGAAGAGCTGAAGGCGAAGGCCAGGTCGCAAGGGCTGTGGAACCTGTTCCTGCCCGAGAGCGACCATGGCGCCGGGCTCTCCAACCTCGACTATGCGCCCGCCTGCGAGGAGATGGGGCGCTCCCACTTCGCGCCGGAGGTCTTCAACTGCTCGGCCCCCGACACCGGCAACATGGAGGTGCTGGTCCGCTACGGCACCGAGGCACAGCGGACGCAGTGGCTGGAGCCGCTGCTCGCCGGCGAGATTCGCTCCGCCTTCGCCATGACCGAGATCGAGGTCGCCTCGTCCGATGCGACCAATATCGAGACCCGGATCGTCCGCGACGGCGACGCCTGCGTCGTCAACGGCCGCAAGTGGTGGACCTCGGGCGCGCTCGACCCGCGCTGCCGCATCCTGATCGTGATGGGCAAGTCCGACCCGGAGAACCCCGACCGGCACAGGCAGCAGTCGATGATCCTGGTGCCGCTGCCGTGGGCCGGCGTCACGGTGAAGCGCATGCTGCCGGTCTTCGGCTTCGACGACGCGCCGCACGGCCACGCGGAGGTGCTGTTCGACAATGTGCGCGTGCCGGCGGAGAACATGCTGCTCGGCGAGGGACGCGGCTTCGAGATCGCGCAAGGGCGCCTCGGGCCGGGGCGCATCCACCACTGCATGAGGCTGGTCGGCCTCGCGGAACGGGCGCTCGAGCGCATGTGCCGGCGCACGCAGATGCGCGTCGCCTTCGGCCGGCCGGTGGCGGACCAGAGCGTGACCCAGGAGCGCATCGCGGAAGCCCGCATCATGATCGAGCAGGCGCGGCTGCTGACGCTGAAGGCGGCGTACATGATGGACACGGTCGGCAACAAGGTGGCGCGCAGGGAGATCGCCATGATCAAGGTGGCCGCGCCCACCATGGCCTGCCGTGTGATCGACTGGGCGATCCAGGCCTTCGGCGGCGCCGGCGTCACCGCCGACTACGGCCTCGCCTTCGCTTACGCCAACGCGCGTCTGCTGCGCCTCGCCGACGGCCCGGACGAGGTCCACCGCAACCAGATCGCCCGGCTGGAGCTGAAGCAGTACGCCAACACGCTCAGCGAGCGCGGCGGCAACGCCTTCGTGCCGCCGCTCGATGCGGAGCCGGGCCTCAGCAGGCGGCCGCGCTTCATCGTCTAGCGCGCCCTGTTCGCCGGGCGTTTCGCCATGAGCAGGCCGGACCGGATCAGCCGGTGACGAAGGCGCGGAAGCGCCGCGCGACATCGCGGGGCGCGATCGTGGGGCGGCCCAGTGTGGCGAGGGAGCCGGGCGCGATCAGCGCATGGATCAGCACCGGCCTCGGGCCGTCGCGCACGGCGGCTTCCAGGGCTTGCGCGAAGCCCGCGACGCTGTCGCAGCGGAAGGCGCACGGGTAGCCGCAGGCCTGGGCGACGGCGGCGAAGTCCACATTGGGCGAGACGGTCGCCTGCCCGCCGGTCGAATCGTGCACGCCGTTGTCGAGCAGCACGTGGATCAGGTTGCCGGGGGCGTGGGCGCCGATCGTCGCCATCGTGCCGAGCTTCATCAGCGCGGCGCCGTCGCCGTCCAGCACGATCACCGGGCGCGCCGTGTTGAGCGCGATGCCGAGTCCCATGGCCGGCGCGCAGCCCATGGAGCCCACCTGGTAGAGCTGCTGCGGGCGGTCCTCGCAGGTAAAGAGCTCGCGCCCGGTCTTGCCGGTGGTCGCGACCAGCGCGGCCTCCGCCGGCGCGAGCGCCTGCACGCGGCGCAGCAGGTCCGCGCGTGCCGGCCGCCCGCCGCCCTGGCGCAGGTCCTCGATGCGCCCGCGCGGGAGCGTCGGCTGGTCCGGCTGGTCGAGGCCGTCGTTGCGCACGCTGCCCTTCTCCATGATGAGCGCGAAGGGCAGCGCGTCGGCCGCCATGGCCCGCTCGGCCGCATCGAGCGCCGCCGGCACGGCGTCGGCCTCCCTGGGAAAGCCGGCGTGGGCGATGGCGATGGTGTCGAGGAGCGATCCCGTCACCGCGCCCATCACGTCGTGTTGCGGTTCGTCCCCGAGCCCCGGCTGGCCGCGCCAGGTGACGATCAGGAGCGTCGGGATGCGGAAGGGATGGTTGAGCGAGGTCAGCGGGTTGACGGCGTTGCCGAGGCCGGAGTTCTGGCACATCACGACCGTGCGCCGGCCTGCCAGCCAGGCGCCCGCCGCCACCGCCACCGCCTCGCCCTCGCTCGCCGCACCGACATAGGCGAGCGCGGGATCGGAGATCACCCGGTTGATGAGCGGAGTCAGGAACGAGCAGGGGACGCCGGTATAGAAGGAGAACCCGCGCGCCCGCGCTGGCTCGAGGAAGGCGTCGGCCGCAATCATCTGGTCACCTCCGGTCACGGGAGACGGCGGCATCATAGACCTCTACGACGCGGGCAGGGACGATCGCGCGTACGTGTGACCGCGGCCAGAAGGGGGCGTGCTGAAGGTCGGTCATGTGCAGATCGACAGTTGTCAACTGACAGGCGACATGATAGCTTGCCACCATGATCGGGTCGTTCAGGCACCGGGGTCTCAAGGCGCTATACAACGGCAGGACGGCTCGGTGGGTGGTGCCGCACCATGTCCAGAAACTCAAGGACATTCTCGCGGCGCTCGACAATTGCGAAGGCCCACAAGGCATGAACCTGCCGGGGTTCCGGTTGCACGAACTGAGGGGGCAGCTGAAGGGCCACTACGCGGTTTCGGTATCCGGCAATTGGCGGGTGACTTTTCGCTTCGAAGACGGGTCGGCGGTCGATGTCGACTACGTGGACTATCACTGAGGAGGCCAGTCATGGCGATGCACAATCCCCCGCATCCGGGCGGGATCGTGAGGCGGCAGTGCCTGGAGCCCCTGGGGCTTACCGTGACGCGGGCCGCACAGGGCCTCGGTGTCACCCGTCAGGCGTTCTCCGAGCTGGTGAACGAGCGCACGGGCATTTCGGTCGACATGGCAATTCGGCTGTCAAAGGCGTTCGGCTCGACGCCCGAGACCTGGCTCGGGATGCAGATGGCGCATGATCTGTGGCGGGCCCGCGACCGCGCGCGTGATATCTCCGTCGAGCGCTTTGCCGCAGTCTGACCGAGGGCCTCCGCCCCTCGCGGGACCCCTTCGTCCGCGACGCTGCCATTGACAGGCACCGGCGTTCGATAGACCGTCCCTGCGGTGGTCCGGGCACCGCCGACGGGCTTCCGCCACGACGCAGGAGTCGACCGGTTGCGCCGCTATCTGCTCCTCTACCGGTTCCTGATCGTCAATGTCGTGGGCGCGGCCCTGCTTGGGCTCGCCGGCGCGCAGGGCTGGATTGCCCGGCTGGCGGAGGCGGACCCGACCGGCCTCGTCTTCGTCATCTTCGGCGTCTTCGCCGTGGGCCTCGCGCTCTGCGGCTACCGTCTGTTCAGGACGAGCGCGGCCCTCAACCGGCTGCAGGAGGGCGAGGCGGTCGAGCTCCCGGCCGCCTGGACCCGCACCTCCGGCCGGCCGGAGCTGATGGCCGAGGCGCTCAAGGCGCGGCTCTTCAGCCGCATCGCCGTGGTGCGGCAATTCGCCGCGGCGCTGGTCGTGCTCGGGCTGATCGGCACTGTCACCGGCTTCATCATCGCGCTCTCCGGCGTCTCGGCGGAGGACGCCGGCACGCTCGCCGCGGTGCAGCCGATGATCTCGACCCTCATCAGCGGCATGTCGGTGGCGCTCTACACCACCCTCGAAGGCGCCGTGCTGGGCCTCTGGCTCACCGTCAACTACCGTATGCTGGCGACCGGCACCTCCACCCTCTACAGCGAGCTCCTCGTGGCCGATGGACGAGTTTGACGACGACGACAGCGGCACGATCTTCCGCGATGTCACGCTGCTCGCGCTGGCCGCCTTCGTCGCGATGGTCCTCATGCTGCTGCCCTTCCTCAATCCGGGCGCCGAGGCCGAGAGCGAGGCGGACGGCATCAGCGATCCCGGCAATGTGATCGTCGAGCTCGTGTGGCCGCCGGAGCGCGACGCCGACATCGATCTCTGGGTCAGGGCGCCGGGGACCCTGCCGGTCGGCTTCCCCAACAAGGGCAATGCGGTCGTCAACCTGCTGCGCGACGATCTCGGCCTGTTTCAAGACCTTACGGACATCAACTACGAGATCGTCTACAGCCGCGGCATCGTGCCGGGCGAGTGGATCGTCAACGTCCAGGCCTACCGGATGGAGAATCCCATCCGCCCGGACCCGATCCGGGTCCAGGTCGTGGTCAGCGTCAAGCGGGAGGGCGAGGAACGGCCGACGCCGATCCTGGAGAAGAAGGTCGAGCTGCGCTATCCGCGCCACGAGACGACCGTGTTCCGCTTCGCGCTCACCGGCAAGGGCGCGCTCGTGCACGGCAGCGTCAACGATGTCAGGCTCTCGTTGATACGGGAATACGCGCAGGCCCAGCTCCGCTCCCTCGAGGTGCGGCCGGGTGGATAGCTTCGCCTATCTCTACGTCGCGCTTGCGCTGGTGGCAGCGGCACTCGCCAGCATCGCGGTCTGGTCGAGGCGGCGGACGCTATGGAAGGCCGCAGCGGTGGGCCTGCTCGCCGCCCTCGTCGTGATCGGCTATTTCAGCTATTCCATGCTGCTCTCGCGGCCGAAAACCCTTTCCCCCGGCATGGAGGGCGTGGCCGGCGCGCGGGTTCTCTCCGCCGCACTGCGCGAGGACGAGGCGATCTATCTCTGGCTTTCCATCGACGGGACGCCGCGCTTCTACGCGCTGCCCTGGGACCGGGCAGCGGCGCAGCGGCTCCAGACGGTCATGCGCGAGACCCGGCGCTCGGGCCATGACGTGGTGATCCGTGCGGAGGAGGAGGCGGGCGACTCGGCCGACTCCGACGAGGAGACGCCGGAGGTCCATACCTTCTACGCGGTGCCGGCGCCGATCCTGCTGCCGACGAAGCGGCTGCACGCGATCCGCGGGCCGGCGGGCGAGATGTGAGCGTGAGCGAGGGCGGCGCCTGTGGGGCGGGCAGGGCGGCGGCCGAAGGGCGTGCGGGCGCGCCCTACGCCTCGTGCCCGGAGCGGAGCCGCGGGCGCCTCCACCCCGAGCCCGAGAGCCCGACCCGGACGGCGTTCCAGCGCGACCGCGACCGCATCATCCACTGCGCGGCGTTCCGGCGCCTCCAGCACAAGACCCAGGTCTTCGTCCATCACGAGGGGGACCACTACCGCACGCGCCTCACCCACAGCCTGGAGGTGGCGCAGATCGCGCGCTCGATCGGCCGTGTCCTGGGCGTGGACGAGGACCTCGCCGAGGCGCTCGCGCTGGCCCACGATCTCGGGCACCCGCCCTTCGGCCATGCCGGCGAGGCGGCGCTCCACCAGGCGATGAAACCCTATGGCGGATTCGACCACAACGCGCAGACCCTGCGTATCCTGACGGACCTGGAGCGCCGCTATAACGGCTTCGACGGCCTGAATCTGACCTGGGAGGCCCTGGAAGGCGTGGCGAAGCACAACGGTCCACGCCCGCCGGGCGCGGCGGCGGACGCGATCGAGGCCTATTCGGCCCGGCACGACCTGGAGCTCGACACCCACGCCGGGCCCGAAGCCCAGATCGCAGCCCTCGCGGACGACATCGCCTACAACAATCACGATGTCGACGACGGGCTGAGGGCGGGCCTCTTCACCGTCGACGACCTTCGGGACGTGCCCCTGGTCGGTGCCATCCTGGACGACGTGGCCGCCGACCATCCGGGCGGCGAGGAGAGCCGGCGCATACACGAGACGGTCCGCCGCATGATCGGCGCCATGGTCGTGGACGTGATCGAGACCAGCCGGGGGCGCCTGGCGGCGGCGGCGCCTGCGGATGTCGAGGCGGTGCGCCGGCACGGCGCGCCGCTGATCGCCTTCTCGCCCGCCATGCAGGCCCACGACGCGGCGCTGAAGACCTTCCTGCGCGCGCGGATGTACCGCCATCACAAGGTCAACCGGATGGCCAGCAAGGCGCGCCGGACCGTGTGCGAGCTCTTCGCGCTCTTCATCGCGGAGCCGCACTGCCTGCCCGAGGAGTGGCGCGCGCGATGCGACGGCCCGCGGGCACTGACCTCGGCACGGGTGGTCGCCGACTATGTCGCCGGGATGACCGATCGCTTCGCCATCCAGGAACACCGCAATCTCTTCGATACGGTGCTGTGGCGATGAATGTTTTCAGCTACTTGTCGGATATTGTTGAGGGAGAGATAGAGGCCCTGTGCGACGCCGGCGCGCTGCCTGCCGGGCTCGATCTCTCGGCTGTCTCGGTCGAGCCGCCGCGCGAGGCGGCGCACGGCGACGCGGCCTGCAACGCGGCGCTGGTGCTCGCGCGGCAGGCGCGCCGGAAGCCGCGCGAGATCGCCGGGATGCTCGCGGCGCGGCTGGAGGAGCAGGCGGAGATTCGCGCGGTCGAGGTGGCCGGCCCCGGCTTCGTCAATCTCCGGCTCAGCGACGATTTCTGGCGCGCCCGCCTGGCCGGGCTGCTCGCCACGGGGCCGGGCTACGGCGCCGAGGACTTGGGCCGCGGCCGGCGGGTCAATGTCGAATATGTCTCGGCCAACCCGACCGGGCCGCTCCATGTCGGCCACGCCAGGGGCGCCGTGGTCGGCGATGCGCTGGCCAACCTGCTGCAGCATATGGGCTTCGCGGTGACGCGGGAATACTACGTGAACGACGCCGGCGCGCAGGTGGACACGCTGGCGCGTTCCGTCCATGCGCGCTACCGGGAGGCCTGTGGCGAGGCGGTCGGTGCCATCCCGGAAGGCCTCTATCCGGGCGACTATCTGGTGCCGGTGGGCGCGGCGCTCGCGGCCCGCGACGGCCGCCGCTGGCTGGGCGAGCCCGAAGCGGCCTGGCTGCCGGAGGTCCGCCGCTTCGCCACCGATGCGATGATGGACCTCGTGCGCGGCGACCTCGATGCGCTGGGCGTGCGCCACGATCTCTTTCGCTCCGAGCGCGCGCTGGTCGGCGAACGCCGCGTCGATGACGCATGCGCCGCGCTGGAGGCCGCCGGCCTGATCTACAGAGGCGTGCTCGCCGCGCCCAAGGGCAAGCGCGACGAGGACTGGGAGCCGCGCGAGCAGAGCCTGTTTCGCGCCACCGCCTTCGGCGACGACAGCGACCGGCCGCTGGCGAAGTCGGACGGCAGCTGGACCTATTTCGCCACCGACATCGCCTATCACCGCGACAAGATCGAGCGCGGCTTCGCTGACCTGATCGACGTGTGGGGAGCCGACCATGGCGGCTACGTCAAGCGGATGAAGGCCGCCGTCTCCGCGCTCTCCGACGGGGACGCGGCCCTCGACGTGAAGATTTGCCAGATGGTGAAGCTGCTCGACGGCGGCGAGCCGGTGACGATGTCGAAGCGCGCAGGCCGCTTCGTGACGCTCCGCGATGTCGTCGACGAGGTCGGGCGCGATGTCGTCCGCTTCATCATGCTGACCCGCCGCAACGACGCCCCGCTGGAGTTCGATCTGCGCCGGGTCACGGAGCAGTCGCGGGACAACCCCGTCTTCTACGTCCAATACGCCCACGCCAGGGCGTGTTCCGCGCTGCGGCGCGGGGCCGAGGTCGTGCCGGAAGCCGAACTCGCGCCTGCCGCCCTTGCCCGCGCCGACCTTGCGGCGCTGGACGATGCGGCCGAGCTCGACCTGATCCGGCGGCTCTGCCAATGGCCGCGGGTGCTGGCCGGCGCTGCGCTCGCCCACGAGCCGCACCGCATCGCCTTTCACCTGCAGGAGCTCTCCGGCGCCTTTCATCTGCTCTGGACCAGGGGCAAGGACGATGCGCGGCTCCGCTTCGTCGATGCGGAGCGGCCGGCGGAGACCCGCGCCAGGCTCGCATTGATCAGCGGCGTCAAGATCGTTATTGCGGAGGGGCTGGCCCTGTTCGGAGTCGAGCCGGTGCAGGAGATGTGATGAGCGACGGCGCGGACGGCGAGCAGACACCGTCGGCGTCCGAGTCGCCGGACCGCCAAGCGCCGCAGGAGCCCGAGGAGGTTCTGGAGCACGCCGGCGAGGGCAGAGCCGAACAACGACGCCCCCGACTGCTGCCGGTGTGGATTCTGCTCGGCGCCGCAGTGGCTTCCGGCGGTGCCTGGGCGGTGACGGAGCGTCTGGGGGGCGGGGCGCCGCCGGCCGGGGAGGCGCAGGTGCGTCTCGTCGCCGCGTCGGCGGAACCCTGGAAGGTCCGGCCCGACGACCCGGGCGGGATGGAGATCCCCAACCGGGGCACGTTGATCTACGAGACGCTCACGACGGCCGACCCGGAGGAGGGACCGGAGCGCATCCTGCCGCCGCCGGAACAGCCCTTGAATCTGCCGCAGCCGGTCGCCGATGGCGCGGACGAGCCGGCGGCCCCGGCAGCCGGCGCGGCGGGCGACGAATCCGACCCTGGGACGGACCCCACGCCCCTCGAGGTCGCATCCGCAGCGCCGACGACCTCGGCGCCGGCATCCGAGGCGGCGGAACCCGTCCCGGCCGAGGAAGCGCCTGCGCCGGAGTCCGGGGAGCCGGTCGCCGCTCTCGTCGAGGAAGCGCCGTTGCGGGAGGGCGGCGCGCCGATACCCAGGCCGGTCGCTAAGCCGCGACCGGACAGGCCTGAGGCGACGCTCTCTGCCGCGATCGAGGAGGCGCCGCTGCCGGAGCCCGATGCGCCGGTCCCGACCGTGGCCACCGAAGCACCGGCGCCGGGGCCGGAGGCGCCGGTGCTGGCCGTGGCCACGGACGCGTCGCCGCGGGACGCGGAAGCGCCTGCCGCCCCGCCGCAAGCGGAGGACGCAGCGCCGGTGCCCGTCCCGGCCGACAGGCCGGCGCGCCACGCGCAGGCCACACAGGTCACGCAGCAGGCCGCACCTGCGAGCGAGGCGGCCGCCGGGGCGGCGCCCGAGCCGGAAGCGGACCAGGCGACCTCCCGCAACTGGCGTTACGTTCAGCTCGCCGCCGCCGGCACGCGGGGCCCGCTGGAGGACCACTGGGAGATGCTGCGTCAGCGTCACGACGACGTGCTCCTCGGCCTCAGCCCGCTGATCATGCCGGTCGACAGCGGCGACAGCGGCATCACCTACCGGCTGCGCGCCGGGCCCCTCATCGACAGGGAGGGCGCGCGGCGGGTCTGCGAGCGGCTCAAGGCGCGCGGACTCGACTGCTTCGTGCCGCGGGATTGAGGCGGGCGTGACGGCACCCGCCACGCCGCGGGCGGTCGTGCTCGGCTGTGCGGGCGCAGAACTCGACGACGGCGAACGCCGCTTCCTGGCCGATGCCGATCCGGCGGGCTTCATCCTGTTCAAGCGGAATTGCGAAAGCCCGGCGCAGACACGGGCGCTGATCGCGGCGCTGCGCGCGGCGGTGGCCCGCGCGGACGCGCCGGTGCTGATCGATCAGGAAGGCGGCCGCGTGGTCCGTCTCGGTCCTCCCCACTGGCAGGCTCCTCCCGCTGCGGCGCTCCTCGGCGCCCTGGCCGGGATCGACCGGGCCGCCGGCCTGCGCGCCGCCTGGCTGAGCGCCCGTCTGGTGGCGGCGGACCTGTACACGTTGGGGATCACGGTCAATTGCGCGCCGGTGCTGGACCTGCATGTCGCCGGCGCGAGCAGGGTCGTCGGCGACCGCTCGCTCGGTGCCGACCCGGCAGTGGTGGCGCGGCTCGGCCGCGCCGTCGCGGACGGCCTGCAGGCGGGCGGCATCGTACCGGCCATCAAGCACCTGCCCGGTCATGGGCGGGCGAGCGCCGACAGCCATGCGGTGCTGCCGCAGGTGGAGGCGCCGCTCGGGGCGTTGCGCGCCTGCGACTTCGTACCCTTTCACGCGCTCCGCAACGTGCCGGCGGGGCTGACGGCCCATGTTCTCTACACGGCACTCGATTCCGAGCGGCCGGGCACGCTGTCGCCGACCGTGATCGGCGAGGCCGTACGGGGCGCGATCGGCTTCGACGGCTTGCTGATAAGTGACGATCTGTCGATGGGGGCGTTGACCGGGCCGGTGGATGCGCGTGCCGCCGCCGCGCTCGCGGCAGGCTGCGACCTGGCCCTCCACTGCAACGGCCGGCACGGCGAAATGGAGGCGATCGCGGCGGCGGTGCCGCGGCTCGAGGGCCGCGCGCAGGCACGCTTCGAGCGCATGCTCGCGGCGCGGCGCGTCCCGGACGAATTCGACGGAGCCGGGGCCCGCCGCGAGCTGGGCGCGCTGCTCGACCGGGTGGCGTCGCGGTGATCGAGGCCTGGCTGCTGGCCGCATCGGTCTGGGTGATACCGGTGCTGCTCGCGATTACCCTGCACGAGGCCGCCCACGGCTGGGCCGCGCTCAGGCTCGGCGACGACACGGCGGCGCGGCTCGGCCGCGTCACCCTCAATCCGCTCAAGCACGTGCACCCGGTGGGCACCGTCCTCCTGCCCGGCGCCATGATCGCCCTCGGCGCGCCCTTCGTCTTCGGCTTCGCGAAGCCGGTGCCGGTCAACCCGGCGCGGCTGCACAACCCGCGCCGCGACATGGTGCTGGTGGCGCTCGCCGGGCCGGGGATGAACATCGTGCTGGCCTGTCTCTCGGCGCTGCTGCTGCACGCTGCGGCGATTCTGCCGCCGTCGGTGGCCGAGTGGTGGCGGGTCACCTTCACCCTCGGCATCGCGATCAATCTGGTGCTGGCCATCTTCAACATGCTTCCCGTGCCGCCGCTCGATGGCGGCCGCGTGGTGCATGGGCTCCTGCCGCCGCGCCATGCGGAGCGCTTCGCGCGACTCGAACGCTTTGGTATCATTGCCGTGCTGGTCGGATTCTTCCTCGTGCCCTTCGTCGCGGCGGAATTCGGCAGCGCGTTCAACCCGTTTGCCGCGATCGTGCTGCCGCCGACGGCAGCGGGCTTCGGGCTGATCGTCGAGCTGCTCGGTGTGGAGGCATTGGTGGCATGGCCCATGTGACGCCGTTCGAAGACGATGCCGGCGGGCCGGGTGCGCCCGCGTCCGATCCCGGCGGCGCAGGGGACGCAGGCGGCGAGCGCGCGCTGATCGTCAATCTCGACGGGTTCGAGGGGCCGCTTGACCTCCTGCTCACGCTCGCCCGCGCCCAGAAGGTCGATCTCGTCCGCATCTCCATCCTGGCGCTGGCCGAGCAGTATCTGGCCTATATCGCTCAGGCGCGGCAGCTGAGCATCGAGCTTGCGGCCGGCTATCTGGTCATGGCGGCGTGGCTCGCCTACCTCAAGTCGCGGCTGCTGCTTCCAGACGAGGAGCCGGACGCCGAGGAGGCGAGCGGCCCCGAGATGGCCGCGGCACTGGCCTTCCGGCTGCGCCGCCTGGCCGCCATGCGCGATGCCTCGGCGGCGCTGATGGACCGCCCGCAGCTCGGCCGGGATGTCTTCGCCGCCGCCGCCGTCGAGGGCCTGACCGTGCACGAGCGGGCGCTGCACGAAAGCACGCTGCACGAGCTGTTGCGCGCCTACGCCGCACACCGCGTCCGTCGCGAGCCCCGCCGCCTGCTGATCGAGCTCTCCGCCTATCACGCCATGGAAGACGCCTACCGGCGGCTTTCCCGCCTGCTGGGCAGCACGCCGGACTGGGAGACGCTGGCGCGCTTCGTGCCCCGTGCGGCCGAGAGCGAGGCCGCCCTCCGCTCGGGCCTCGCGAGCACCCTGGCCGCGTCTCTGGAGCTTGCGCGGGAGGGCCGCCTGCAGATCCGCCAGCTGGAACCCTTCGGCCCGATCTACCTGCGCCGCAAGCGGGAAGAGCCATGACCGATTCGCCCGATCGCCCGCCCTCCGAGGAGCCGACGGAAGACGAGGAACGTGCGGCCCAGGCGCGCCGCATCATGGAGGCCGTGATCTTCGCGGCCGGCCGGCCGGTGGATATCGAGACGCTCGCGGCGCAGCTGCCGGATGGCGCCGATGTCGAAGCCGGCCTCGCGGCGCTCGCGGCGCATTACCGCCATCGCGGCATCCAGCTGGCGAAGGTCGCGGGCGGCTGGAGCTTCCGCACCGCGCCCGACCTCGCCGGCCACCTGACGGTGCACCGGGTCGTGCGCCGGCGCCTGTCGCGGGCCGCGCTGGAGACGCTCGCCATCATCGCCTACCACCAGCCCGCGACAAGGGCGGAGGTGGAGGATATCCGCGGCGTCGGCCTCGGGCGCGGGACCCTCGACCTGTTGCTGGAGGCGGGCTGGATCGCGCCGAAGGGACGCCGTCGCACGCCGGGCCGGCCGATTACCTGGGTCACCACGCCGGCCTTTCTCGAGCATTTCGGCCTGGACGGCCTGGACGACCTGCCCGGCATCGACGAGCTGAAGGCAGCCGGGCTGCTGGAGAGCGCCGCTCCGCAAGCCGGAGAGGCCGGTGAAGCGCCGGCAGAGCCGCCGCCCGACGGTGAGGAGGAGAGCGAGAGCGCGCTGCCTGCCGAAGAGCCCGAAGAGGGCGCGCCCAAGGCCGCATCGACCACGGTCGTGACGCTTTCGGGCCGGGGCGGCGAGTCGTAGCCGCCGGCCAATCGGGGGCCAGTTCGCCCCGTCCCGTGCACGCCGTTCGACGCGACGCGGCCCGTTGCGTTGCGGCTCCAGAGTCCGTCGCGTATGGTTGCGCCCATGAGCGCTGAGCTGATCGGCATCCTCGCTGTTGGCATGGCCCTGTGCGGCGTGATCGTCGCCGGGCAGCGCCGGCTTGAGGGCCGCTACGAGCGCGGCATGGCGGCGCTTGAGAGCCGCTACGAGAGCGGCATGGCGGCGCTTGAGAGCCGCTACGAGAGCGGCATGGCGGCGCTTGGGAGCCGTCTTGAGAGCAAGATGTCGGCGCTTGAGAGCCGTCTTGAGAGCAAGATGTCGGCGCTTGAGAGCCATCTTGAGAAAAGAATATCGGCGCTTGAGAGCCATCTTGAGAAAAGAATATCGGCGCTTGAGAGCCGGCTCGAGAGCAGGATGTCGGCACTCGAAAGCAGATTGGATGCTGTCGAACACGGGCTCGCCGACCTTCGCGAGCGCATGGCCCGTCTCGAAGGGCTGCTCGACGGGCTGCGCGAGGCGGTTGCCGGACGGGCCCGGCGTGACGCGGCGGAATAGGGCGAAGCGGCCACTCCGTCTCTTTTCCCGATCGGCCCGAGGGGCGGCTACTCCGCTGCCGCGGCGGGGGCTTCGACCGGGGTCACGCGCGCGGCACAGTATTTGAACTCCGGAATCTTGCCGAAGGGATCGAGGGCCGGGTTGGTCAGCATGTTGCCGGCGGCCTCGGCGAAGCAGAAGGGGACGAAGACCACGCCGGCGGGCACCCCGGCGTCGGCGCGGGCGCGTAGCGCGATGGCGCCGCGCCGGGTCTCGATCGTGATCGGCGCTCCCGGCTCGATATCCATGCGCTCCAGCTCCGCCGGTGCGAGATGGGCCACGGCTTCGGGCTCGAGATCGTCGAGCACCGAGGCGCGCCGGGTCATCGCCCCGGTATGCCAGTGCTCGAGCATCCGCCCCGTCGTCAGCACCATCGGGAAGTCGGCGTCGGGCGATTCGTCCGGCGGCACGATGCCGGCGGGAACCAGCTTGCCCCTCTTGCTCGGGGTCGGATAGCCCTCCTCGAAGATCACGTCGCGGCCGGGCTCTTCCTCGCCGTCGCAGGGATAGGTCACGGCGCCTTCGCGGCGGAGCCGCTCCCAGGAGATGTTGTCGAGCGAGGGCATGCAGCCGGTCATCTCGGCGAAGACATCGGCCGGTCCCGAATAGTCCCAGCCGAGCCCCATGCGGCGCGCGATCTCCTGGATGATCCACCAGTCCTGCCTGACGCCGCCGGGCGCGCTGAGAGCGGTACGGCCCATCTGCACCTGGCGGTTGGTATTGGTGACCGTGCCGTCCTTCTCCGGCCAGGCCGACGCCGGCAGCACCACGTCGGCATGCCAGGCGGTCTCGGTGAGGAAGAGCTCCTGGACGACGAGGTGGTCGAGGGCGGCGAGGCCTTCCCGCACATGGCGCAGGTTGGGGTCCGACATCGCCGGGTTCTCGCCCATGATGTACATGCCCCTGACCGCCCCCTCGTGGGCGGCGTTCATGATCTCGACCACGGTGAGGCCGGCCTTCGGATCGAGCTCGGCGTCCCAGTAGTCCGCGAAGTTGGCGCGCCGCTCGGGATCGGTCACCGGCTGGTAGTCCGGGAACATCATCGGGATGAGCCCGGCGTCGGAGGCGCCCTGGACGTTGTTCTGCCCGCGCAGCGGATGCAGGCCGGTGCCGGGGCGGCCCACCTGGCCGGAGATCAGCGCCAGCGAGATCAGGCAGCGCGCATTGTCGGTGCCGTGGATATGCTGGGAGATGCCCATGCCCCAGAAGACGATCGCCGCCTCGGCGCGTCCGTAGAGGCGGGCGACCTCGCGCAGGACATCGGGCTCGATGCCGCAGACGGGCCCCATCTCCTCTGGCGCGTAAGCCGCGAGATGACCCTTGAGCCGCTCGAACCCCTCGGTGTGCGCGTGGACGTATTGCCGGTCGTAGAGCTCGTCCTCGACGATGACGTGCATCAGCGCGTTGAGCAGCGCCACGTCCGTGCCGGGCGTGAACTGGAGGAAGTGGCTCGCATGGCGGGCGAGCGCCGAGCCGCGCGGGTCGATCACGATCAGCTTCGCGCCCCGTTTCGCCGCGTTCTTGAAGAAGGTCGCGGCCACCGGGTGGTTCACGGTCGGCTGGGCGCCGATCACGACGATGACGTCGGAATGCTCGACCTGGTTGAAGCTCGCCGTGACCGCGCCTGAGCCGATGCATTCGAGCAGCGCCGCCACCGAGGAGGCGTGGCAGAGCCGCGTGCAGTGATCGACATTGTTGGTGCCGAAGCCGGCGCGCACGAGCTTCTGGAAGAGGTAGGCCTCCTCGTTCGACCCCTTGGCCGAGCCGAAGCCGGCGAGCGCAGCGGCGCCGTGGCTGTCGCGGATGCGCTTGAAGCCCTGCGCCGCCCGGTCGAGCGCTTCGTCCCAGCTCGCTTCGCGGAAGTGGGTGAAGGGATCGGCCGGGTCGATGTCGATGTCGGCCGACTTCGGCGCGTCGTCCCGGCGGATCAGCGGCACCGTCAGCCGATGGGGATGGCTTACATAGTCGAAGCCGAAGCGGCCCTTGACGCACAGCCTGCCGTGGTTGGCGGGGCCGTCCTTGCCGTCGACCCAGAGGATCCTGTTGTCCTTGACGTTGAAGGTGAGCTGGCAGCCGACGCCGCAATAGGGGCAGACGCTGTCGATGCTCTCGGCCGGCGTCTCCTTGCCGACCTCCCTGGCCGGCATGAGGGCGCCGGTGGGGCAGGCCTGGACGCATTCGCCGCAGGCGACGCAGGTGCTCTCGCCCATGGGGTCGTCGAAATCGAAGACGATCTTGTTGCGCGCGCCGCGCCCGGCCATGCCGATCACGTCGTTGACCTGCACCTCGCGGCAGGCGCGCACGCAGCGCGTGCAGTGGATGCAGGCATCGAGATTGACCGCCATCGCCGTGTGGCTGAGGTCGGGGACAGGGGACTGCCGCGCCGGGAAGCGGCTGGTGGTGCGGCCCATGGTCCCGGCCCAGTCCCACAGCTCGCAGGAGGGGTCGTGGCTCGACTCTGCCGGGGGTTGATCGGCGAGCAGCAGCTCCATCACCATGTCGCGGGAGCGCACCGCGCGTTCCGATTCGCAGCGGACCTCCATCCCTTCCGCCGGCTTGCGGATGCAGGACGCCGCCAGCACGCGCTCGCCCTCGATCTCCACCATGCAGGCGCGGCAGTTGCCGTCGGCCCGGTAGCCGGGCTCCGGCGTGTAGCAGAGGTGGGGAATGTCGATCCCGTTCCGCTTCGCGACCTGCCAGATGGTCTCGTCCGGCGCCGCGGTCACGGCGCGGCCGTCGAGGGTGAAGCGGGTGACGTCGCTCATGCGAGCTCCTCCGGGAAATAGCGCAGGATCGAGAGCAGCGGGTTCGGCGCGGCCTGGCCGAGCCCGCAGATCGAGGCATCGGCCATGGCGGCGCTCAGCTCGCGCAGGAGCGCCGCATCCCAGCGGCCGCTGCTCATCAGCACGGCGGCCTTCTCGGTGCCGACGCGGCAGGGCGTGCACTGCCCGCAGCTTTCGTCCTCGAAGAAGCGCATCAGGTTGTGGGCCGCGCCCTTGAGGTCGTCCCGGTCCGAGAGCACCACGACCGCGGCGGAGCCGATGAAGCAGCCCTGCGCATCCAGGGTGCCGAAGTCGAGGGGAAGATCGGCCATGGAGGCGGGCAGGATGCCGCCGGAGGCGCCGCCCGGCAGGTAGGCGCGGAAGCTGTGGCCGTCGGCCATGCCGCCGCAATACTCGGCCAGCAGCTCGTTCATGGTGATGCCCGCCGGCGCCAGTTTGACGCCCGGCTCCTTGACGCGGCCCGACACCGAGAAGCTGTGCAGGCCGGAACGCCCGTTGCGGCCTTCGTCCGCGAACCAGCCGGGGCCCCGCTCCAGAATGTCGCGCACCCAGTGGAGCGTCTCGACATTGTTGATGAGGGTCGGCCGGCCCCAGAGGCCGACTTGGGAGGGGAAGGGGGGCTTGTGCCGGGGCTCGCCGCGCTTGCCTTCGATGCTCTCGAGCATCGCCGATTCCTCGCCGCAGATATAGGCGCCGGCGCCGCGGCGCAGGATCAGCGCGGTCCCGGCGGTGAGGCCGGCGGCGTCGAGCTTCGCGATCTCCTCCAGCAGCACCGCGCGGATGCCCGGATATTCGTCGCGGAGGTAGATGTAGCACTCGGCGGCTTCGACGGCCCAGCCGGCGATCAGCGTGCCTTCGAGGAAGCGGTGCGGGTCCTGCTCCATGTAGACCCGGTCCTTGATCGTGCCGGGCTCGCCTTCGTCCGCGTTGACCGCCATCAGGCGGGGGCCGGTCTCGGCGCGGACGAAGCGCCACTTGCGCCCGGTGGGGAAGCCGGCGCCGCCCTTCCCCTTCAGGCCGCTCTGCTCCAGCGCCCCGATCGCGTCGTCGACGCTGCGGGCGCCCGACAGGCACTCCTGGAGGACGGCGTAGCCGCCGCCGGCGACATAGGCGTCGTAATCGACGTAGGGAGGAATGACGGGCGCATGGTCCGCCCCTTCGATGCAGGCGAGGATCGAGTCCACGCTCGCCCCGGTCACATGGCGATGGCCGACCTCGGCCACCGGCGCCTCCTCGCAGCGGCCCATGCAGGGCGCCGGCACCACCCGCACGCCGCCTCCCACCGCCTTCGGCAGCGCGTCCAGCAGCGCCGGCGCGCCGAGGCATTCGCAGGTCAGGCTGTCGCAGACGCGCACCGTCAGCGGTGGCGGCGGGCTCTCGCCCTCCATGACCACGTCGAAATGGGCGTAGAAGGTCGCGACCTCGTAGACCTCGGCCATGGCGAGGCGCATCTCCGCCGCGAGCGCCGCGAGATGGCTCGCGGAAAGGCAGCCGTAACGGTCCTGGATCCGGTGCAGATGCTCGATCAGCAGATCGCGGCGGCGCGTCGCGTCGCCCAGCAGCGCGCGAATCTCCTCCTGCGCCGCCGGCACGACCTGCCGGCCCTTTTCGGTGTAGCGGGCCTTGCGCCGCCCCCGGCCCGGATGTCTGGGTGCCTGATTGCCGCCTGAAAGAGCCACCTGCGGTCTCCAACGATGCCGATCCGCCGGAAGCGGCGGGCACTGTGACAGATTGGCTCCGATGCGTAGCACCTAGCCCGTCACCGGTCGAGACCTAGTTTGACATCGGGTGGCGGCAGCCGCCGCAGGCCGCGTGTGCGGCTCGCTCAGTACCGGTCCTCGTGCCGGGGCGAGGGCGGCTCGACCCGGGTGAGGCTGACCACTGCCGCGTTGATCAGCCGCTTGCCCGCGTTCTCGAAATTGGCCGTGACCCGCTCGCCGATCACGGACTGCACCTGGCCCAGGCCCCATTCGGGCGCCAGCGGGTTCCTGACCCAGTCGCCTGGCGCGAGGCCCTCGACCATCGCTTCCCTCTCTCCCGCCGGTACGTCCGGCACGTCCGGCGCGGTGCGGCGCCGGCGGCGGCGCCATGATAGCCGCGCCGCGATTCGCCCGCCAATCCGGCGCAGCGCGCCATGCCGGCGCACCGGGGCGCGTTCGCTGCGTCTGCGCCGCTCTCGTTTCCCTGCCGCACATTCAGTATAATGATTTGAATTAGAACAATATTTTTCGCTCTCTCGCAATCGTCGTGCGAGCCGGGTCAAGGCATCGGAACGTCTTGCCGAGGGGTCTGTGCATACCTATACTCCGCGCCCGTTTCGAGGGGGCGAGCCGGCAAGGCAGTGACGATCAAACGAATCAGACTCCCGGCCAAGTACCGGCCGACGAGCAAGGAGCGGTTCATGTCGCCGCGCATGCGGGAATACTTCCGGCGCAAGCTGGAAGCGTGGCAGCATGACATCCTGAACGAGACGGACGCCACGCTGGAGAAGCTCAGGCACGACACCGGCCACGAGGCCGATCTTGCCGATCGCGCCGCCGTGGAATCGGAGCGCTCGGTCCAGCTTCGCACGCGCGACCGCGCCCGCAAGCTCGTCTCCAAGATCGAGGCGGCGCTCCGGCAGATCGAGGACGGCTCCTACGGTTATTGCGAGGAGACCGCCGAGCCGATCAGCCTTCGCCGACTGGAGGCCCGCCCGATCGCGACCCTCAGCCTGGAGGCGCAGGAGCGCCACGAACGCCACGAGCGCACCCACCGCGACGGCTGATACCGCCCTCTCGGGCTGCTGTCACACCCATTGCTTCGAGACGGGCGGCGGCGAGCGGGTGGCCGTGCGCTGCCGCGTGCGCGAACCACCGGCGCGCCAGGCCGGGATCGCGCGGCAGGCCGTGGCCGCGTTGGTGGAGCAGGCCGAGGCTGAACTCGGCGAGGGCGAAAGCGCGCTCGGCTGCGGCGCGGTGATGGGCGAGGCCGCGCGGTACGTCGGCCGCAGTGCCGGCGCCGGCGAGGAGCATCAGCCCGACCCAGTAGCGCGCGAAGAGTTCCGAGCGCTGCGGGTCGCCGCCGTCGCCGCCGGGCGGGGCGGCCTGCGCGGTGCGCGTGTGGGTGGCGGCGTGCTCCAGCCACCCGTCGGACTCGGGGCCGAGGAGCCCGGCTGCCGCGTCCTGCCGCGCGCGCAGCAGCGCGGCCATGGCGGCTGCCGCGGCGCCCCGGAACAGCACCGCCGCATAGGCCTCGTCGCGTTCGACCGCGCCGCCCGCGTTGCCCGTGCGATAGAGGATGCCGAGCGCGAGCAGCCCTTGCGGGTCGCCGGCCGCGGCCGCTGCGCGCAGGTGGTGCAGGGCTGCGGCGGCGCCGCTGGCACGGTCGCGCTCGATCAGGCCGAGGGCGAGATGCGCCGCCGCATCGCCGGTCGCGGCCTGGCCGGCGAGCCGGGCGCGGGCGCGGGCATGGCCCTGGGCGGCGGCCTGCGCCAGCCATTGGACGGCCGCCGCAGGGTCGCGAGCCGTGCCGGACTCCTCGAGGTGCATGACCCCCAGCAGATATTGGGACTGCGCATGACCCTGGACCGCCATGGTGAGGAGGATGTAGCGGCCCTCCGTGCCGGCGCCCGGCGCTGCGGCGAGCCCCTGGGCCATGGCGGCGCTGCGCTCGATGTCGTGGCCGTCGGCCGGCGGCGTCTCGTCCGGCTCCGCCATGGCCGGGAGCGGCGCGAGGAGGCACGCCGCGAGCGGCAGCAGCCGGGCGAGTCGGAGCGCGGGGCCGGTCATCGGCGAATCCTACCACCGGCGGCGGCGCGGCGCGCCTGCCGGCGCGGCCTCGCACGGCCCGCTTGACTCGGCCGGCGGCAGCCCAAGACTGACCGAACATCGGACCGGTTGACGAGACGCACGAGGGACCGCGCATGTCGCCGAACGGCTGCCGCTGTTGCGGGCGATGGTGGCGTTCGTCGGCGATCGCCAGGTGCGCAATCGCGGGACCATCGGCGGCAGCCTGGTGCAGGGCGATCCTACGGGCGAGATGCCGCTGGGCTGCCTGGTCCTGGATGCGCGGGTCGAGGTCGTCGGGCCTTCCGGCTCCCGCACCATCGCCATGACGGACCTCTACGAGGGCGCCTACGCGGCCACGCTTGCCCCCGGCGAGCTGCTGACGGAGGTACGCGTTCCCGCCCATCCGCCGCACTTCGCCTTTCGCGAGTGCTGCCGCAGGCACAACGACTTCGCGGTGCTCTCGGTGGCCGCGACCGGCCGGGTCTCGGACGACGGCAGGTGGAGCGGGCTGCGGCTCGGGCTCGGCGGGGTCAACGACACGCCGGTTCTGGCTGAGGCCGGCATGGCGTTGCTGGAAGGAAGCCGCCTCGACGATGCGGACATCGCGGCAGCAGGCGAGGCGGCGAAGGACGCTGTCGATCCGCCGGACGACATCCGGGGATCGGCCGAATACCGCGCCCATCTCGTGCCGCTCTACGTCGCGCGGGTGCTGCGCGACCTTCGCGCCTCGGCACGGGCTTGACGCCGGCCGGGCGCACGGAGCCGGACGATGAAGTTTCGCCACGAGTTTCGCGTTCGCGAGAGCGGCGACAGGGTCTGGCGCTTCTTCGAGAAGCCGCTGGAGGTCGCGCGCTGCATTCCCGGCGTCGAAAGCGTGGAGCCGCTGGAGGATGACACGCTCTCGGTCCGTGCGACCCAGAAGCTCGGGCCCATGTCGACGACCTTCAAGGCCAAGGTCCGCATCACCGGGCGCATCGCCGGAGAGCGCATCGAGTTCACCGCGACCGGAAAGGCGGTGCGCGGCGCGGTCGGCAACTTCCGCGCCCGCAACGCGGTCATGCTGACGCGGATGGGCGACGAGACCCACATCGCAGTGGAAGGCGAGGTCGCGCTCGCCGGCGTGCTCGGCTCCATCGGCAGCGCGGTGATCGACCGGCAGGCGGCAAAGACGACCGCCGAATTCGCTAGCAACCTGGAGCAGGCTCTCTCGGCTGCGGAGGAGCGCCGCGCCGGGCAGCGGCCGGAGGAAATCGCCGTTGAGTGGGAATGAGCGCGCGGTCGCCTTCCGGCTGAACGGGGAGGCGGTAGCGGCGGACGCGCCGGTCCGCATGCATGCGGCGGATTTTTTGCGCCATCGCCTGGGCTGGACCGGCACCCATGTGGGCTGCGAGCAGGGCGTCTGCGGCATGTGCACCGTCACGGTCGACGGCGCGGCGGTCAAATCCTGCCTGATGCTCGCCGTGCAACTGGACGGCACGGAGGTGAGAACGGTCGAATCCCTGGCGGACGGCGACCGCCTGAACGACGTGCAGGAAGCCTTCAAGCGGCACCGCGCGCTCCAATGCGGCTACTGCACGCCCGGATTCCTGATGCTGGCGGTGAGCCTCAAGGCCAGCGGACGAGTGCTCTCCCGTGCGCAGATCAGGGAGGAGCTGAGCGGCGTCCTCTGCCGCTGCACCGGCTATGAGAGCATCGTGCGCGCGGTGGAGGACTATCTGGGCGCGGACCGCAGCGTGGCGCCGCCCGGCGGCGAGGGGTCGGGATGAGCGCCTCGCGCGAGAGTCTCATCGGCGCATCCCTCCCGCGCAAGGAGGACGAGCGCCTGCTGCGGGGGGACGGCCGCTTCGCCGACGACGTGCAGCTCGGCCATCAACTGGAGATGGCGGTCGGCCGCTGCCCCTTCCCGCATTCCGCGATCGGCGGGATCGACACAGCGCAGGCCCGGTCGCTTCCCGGCGTCAGGCACATTCTGACGGGTGCCGACGTGCGGGCCGCGAGCAAGCCGCTCACGGTGCTCAGGCCCGTGCCCGGTGCGCCGGCGCTGCCCTACTACGCGCTGGCGGTCGAGCGGGCGCTGCACGAAGGCCAGCCGGTGGTGAGCGTGGTCGCGACGAGCCGCGCGATCGCGGAGGACGCGCTGGAGCTGATCGATATCGACTACGAGCCGCTGCCGCACGTGACGGACACGCTGGACGCGCTCGCCGACGATGCGCCCGTCCTGCATCCCGAGACGCTGAGCACGAACCTGCTGACCGCCAATGTGGACCGCGCCGGCGAGCCGGAGGAGCGCATGGCGGCGGCCGGGATCGTCGTCGAGGGGTGCTTCCGCGTGAATCGGGTGAGCGCAATGTCGCTGGAGCCGCGCGGCATCGTCGCCCTCTGGCGCCCCGGCGCGCGCGCGCTCGAGGTCCATGCGTCCACCCAGACTCCCCATCTGATCCGGCAGCAGCTGGCGGAGTGCCTGCCTCTCGACGAGGGCTGCATCCGCGTCGTCGCAGCCGATGTCGGCGGCGGTTTCGGGCTGAAGCTCGGGCTCTATCCCGAGGACGTGCTGGCGGCGCTTCATGCGATGGCGCTCAGGCATCCGGTCAAGTGGACCGAGGACCGCCTGGAGTTCTTCCGCGCCAGCACCCACGCCAGGGAAGCCGTGCACGAGTTCCGCATCGGCGCCAGGGCCGACGGCCGTATCGTCGCGATGATCGACCGCTACACCACCGACCTCGGCGCCTGGAACTCGACCTTCGGCTCGGCGCAACTCTCCAGCGTGGTCTTTACCGGCCCTTACAGGGTGGCCGATGCGGCGGTGGAGCGCCGGGTCGCGCTGACCAACAAGACTCCCGTCGGCGCCTATCGCGGCTACGGGCAGCCGGAGGTCAATTTCGCCCGCGAGGTCCTGATCGACCGGCTCGCGCGGCGCCTGGAGATCGACCCGCTGGAATTGCGGCGCATGAACATGCTGCGGCCGGCGGACCTGCCCTGGACCACACCGAGCCGCGCCGTCTACGACAGCGGCGACTACCTGGAGACGTTGCGGATGGCGGCGGAGGCGGTCGATTACGAGGCGCACCGTGCCGCGCGCGGGCAGGCGACGGCCGACGGCCGGTTGAGGGGTGTCGGCTTCTCCTCCTTCGTCGAGCGCACGGGTTACGCTAGCGCGCGCTTCCTTGCGCACCGGGGCTCCCGCTTCGGTGCGCATGAGAGCGTCACCCTGCGGGCGAACCGCTCGGGCGGCATCGACCTCTACACCGGCGTCTCGACCTTCGGCCAGGGGAGCGAGACCGTCTTCGCCCAGATCTGCGCCGAACTGTTCGGCATCGACTACGACGCGGTCGCCATCCATGCCGGCGACAGCGCCGCGTCCCCGCTGAACACCGGCGCCTTCGCCTCGCGCACGCTGATCGCGGCCGCCGGCGCCATTCGCGAGGCCGCCGACGCACTGCGCGGCAAGACCCTGCGGATCGCGGCCATGGTGCTGCAATCGACGCCGGACGCGCTGGAGGTGCGCGGCGACGCCGTTCGCGTGCGCGATGCGCCCGGACGCAGCGTGTCGCTGGCAGACATCTTCACACGCGCCATCGTCGGTCAGGGGATTCCCGAGGGCGAGGCGCCGGGTCTCGAGGCGACCGCACACTTCGAGCCCTCCCATGCGGCGTTTTCCTTCGGCACCGCCGCCGCCGTGGTATCGGTCGATCCCGCCAGCGGCGAATACGATGTCGACCGCTTCGTGATGGCGCATGACTGCGGCGTCGCGGTCAATCCGCCGCTGGTGGACGGCCAGGTGCGCGGCGGCCTGGTGCAGGGTTTCGGCGCGGCGCTCGCGGAGGAGCTTCGCTACGATGCCGGCACCGGCCAGCTGGCGAGCGGCAGCATGCTGGATTACTTCGCGCCGACCGTCATGGACGTTCCGCCGATCGACCTGGTGCACACCGAGGTTCCCTCCCCGGTCACCACCTTCGGCGTGCGCGGCGTCGGCGAGATCGGCACGATCCCGCCGGCGGCGGCGGTGACCAATGCCGTCTGCGATGCGCTGGCGGACTACGGGGTGGAGATATCGGCCCTGCCGCTCACGCCGGAGAGCGTGTGGCGGGCCCTGCGGCAGAGCTCTGCGGCCCCAATGCCAGGATGAGGGAGTGGACATGGACTATCCCGTCCGCGGCCGCTATGCGAACGCCGCGCTCTCGCCGCTGGAGGACGCGGCCATGCAGTGGCTGGACGGCTTCTACTCGCTGGAGCACCTCGTCGCGACGCGGATGTGGGCGATCAAGATCTGTCCCGAAGCCTCGCCCGCGCTCAAATTCGCAGCCCTGGTGCACGACGCCGAGCGGCACTTCCCGGGCGGTCCCTCCAGCACGCCGAGCAACGGCTTCGACGACCCGGACTATCTCTTCGCGCATTCCACCCGGTCGGCGGCCTTCGTCGAGGACTGGTTGCGCAGCCGCGTGCCGGCGCCGGACGAGGGCTTCATCCGGAGCGTGCGCCGGCTCGTCCTGCGGCACGAGATCGGCGGCGGTTGGGAGGCCGACTTCGTTCAGGCGGCGGACTCGCTCTTCTTCCTGGAAACCCTGGACTGGCTGACCGTCGATTGGGTTAGGAGCGGCCGCTACACCGTCGCCCAGGCACGGGAGAAGCTGGACTTCACCATCGAGCGCGTCCGTCCCTCCGTCGCGCTCGCGGCGGCATTGCCGCTCTACGAGAGCGCCGTGCGAACCCTGGACGCCGCTGCCGGGTGCACCATGGATCTGAAGAAGCGGCGCGCATTGGCGAGCAGCCGCCGCTTCCTGTTCGGGCTCCCCGACCCGCCGGAGGGATCGACCCGGCGCGGCGACTGAGCGCACCGTGCGCCGGTGACGGCCCAGTTCGGCACGGCACCCCGCTCCGCCGAGGCAGCGCGCCCCGCATGGCGGAGGCCGACGATGCGGAGTCGCGGGTGCGGTGCTATCATCCGTTCGAACTGCGCGAATTCCGACGTTCTTCTTCACACTGCCGGCATGCGGAGCGCAGGTCGCAGCGGCGATCGGCCGGGGTGGCCCGGCTCGCAACGCCATACCGAGGGGAGGAGTATCAATGAGCAAGACCAGGACCCGGACCGATTCGAAATCGGCTTCGACGATGCGCCGTCCGCGCCGTGTATCGCGGCGAAGCGTACTCAAGGGCGCGGCAGCGGCGACGCTTGCCGGACTCACCGTCAAGAGCATGGGCCCCTTCGTGCGCAACGCGAAGGCGGCGACGCTGGAGCTGCGCTGGCTCGGCTGGGAGCACTACAACGTCAAGAGCCTGACCGCCGAGTTCGAGAAGCGGCACGACGTCAAGGTCAGCGCCGGGTTCTTCGACGGCAATTCCGAAGCCTGGAACAAGCTCAGGGCCGGCGGCACCCAGGACTTCGACCTGGTGATGGCGGACGGCTTCTGGCCGCGCCTCTACGCCAGGCAGGGGCTGGTCCAGTCGGTCGACTATTCGAAGCTGGACCTGAGCAACGTGTTCGCCGATTTCCTGCCGCCCAAGTTCACCCTGCTTCGCGAGGAGGGCGGCGACAACATGATCGCCGCGCCCAACTGCTGGGGCGGGTACGGCCTCACGGTCAACACGGACAAGGTCGCGGCCGAGGATCAGGAATCGGTGAACCTTCTGTTCAACGACAAGTATGCGGGACATCTCTCGACCAGTGCCCGCTTCGAGGAGAACATCGCGCTGGCCGGCATCCTCGCCGCGCACAACATGGGCACGCAGGACGGTGAGCGGCCCGACGGCAAGAGCTTCAACCCCTACGTGCTGACCGACGAGGAGCTCGAAGAGTGCAAGCGCCTTCTGATCAAGCAGAAGGGGTTGCTGGTCAATCGCTGGAACGACGAGGACACGTTGGAGCGTCTGCTGCGCGCCCAGGTGGTGTGGGCGTCGCCGGAGTGGTCCGGGATCTACCGGCGCATTCACTTCGACAAGCTGGACGGCAAGTCGGACCTCAACATGCGCCACGTCCTCAAGCCCGCGGAGGGAGGGCTCGGATGGGTGGACCAGTGGTCCATCACGTCCGGCGTGACCGACAGCGAGACGCTGGAGATCGCGCACAAGTGGATCGACTTCCGGCTCGAGCGCGAGAGCATGAAGACGGTGGCGGTCGAGATCGGCTGGGCGCCGACCGTCGACGTGCGCGACATGCTGTCGGAGCGCTACGTCGACACGCTCTTCCTCAACGAGACCGAGGCGATCCACGGCCTCTACCAATTCGACGCGCCCTCGTCGCCCGAGAAATGGGAGCGCATCTGGTCGGCGGTGGAAGCTGCCTGAGCCGAGGTTCGCAACGACAGGATGCGGAGGGACCGGACCGCAAGGTCCGGTCCCTTGGCGTGGGCGCGATGAGCGACCGGACAATTCTGCGCATCCAGGCGGTCGAGAAGCGTTTCGGCGCGGTCCGGGCGGTCGACGGTGTGAGCCTGGAGATCGGCCGTGGCGAGTTCTTTGCGCTTCTGGGGCCCAGCGGGTCGGGCAAGACCACGCTGCTGCGCATCGTTTCCGGCCTCGAGGCCCCCGATCGCGGCCGGGTGGAGATCGGCGGCACCGACGTGACGGCGCTGCCGCCCTATCTGCGGCGCATCGGCATGGTGTTCCAGGACTTTCTTCTGTTTCCGCACCGCACGGTGGCGGAGAACATCACCTTTCCCCTCAAGATGCAGGGCCGGAACGCGGCCGAGCGAAAGGAGCAGCTCGACTGGATGCTCGGCTTCGTCCACATGGAAGGACTCGGCCACCGCTTCCCCCATCAGCTTTCGGGCGGCCAGAAGCAACGTGTCGCCCTCGCGCGGGGGCTGATCTCGCGGCCTGAGCTTCTGTTGCTCGACGAGCCGTTGGCCAATCTGGACCGCGAGCTGCGCAAGGAGATGGAGATCGAGGTGCGTCGCTATCAGGAGGAGCTCGGCATCCCCTTCGTCTACGTGACGCACAACCAGGAAGAGGCGCTGACCATGAGCGACCGCATGGCGGTGATGCACCGCGGCGGCGTGGAGCAGGTCGGGCCCAAGCTGGAGGTCTACAACGCGCCTGCCACGCGCTTCGTGGCCTCCTTCGTCGGTGCGCCGAACAGGCTCACCGGACGCGTGATCGAGGGCGAAGGCGAGCGCACACGCGTCGACTGGGGAGGCATTGCGCTGACCGGACGCGCCGTGAGCGGTGCCCGGCCGGGCGATCCGGTGGAGATCTTTCTCAAGAGCGAGCGCATAGCGCTCGCTCCCGCGGCCGATGGCGTCTCGCACGATAACCGCCTCGACGGCACGGTGCGCGACATCATCTTCAAGGGCCAGTTCGCGGACTACATCGTGCGCACCGACAACGAGGCGGAGCTGGTCGTGAGCGGGCCGCCCAGCATCGCGGGGGTCGAGCGCAATTCCCGGGTGAGCCTGGGCTGGGCCGTCGCGGCGGCCGACATGTTCGCGGTCGAGGACGGCGAGCCGTGAACGCGCGGGCGGCGTCGGGCACGCCATGAGGGGACGGCGTGCCCTCCATCTCGACCCGCGCGTGCGCTTTGCCGCGCTGGTCGGGCCGGGCGCGCTTTTCATCGTCCTGTTCCTGCTGCTGCCGCTGCTCTCCATCGTGGTATTCAGCTTCTGGCGCACCGAGAACTACGAGCTGATTTCCGACTGGAACGTGAACAACTACGGCTCGGTTCTGGGCGAGTGGATCTACCTCAAGTTCCTGCTGAAGTCGCTCGTCATGGCTGCCGTCGTCTCCGCCATATGTCTCATCTATGCCTGGCCCTGCGCATTCCTGATCGCCCGGCATGGCGGCCGCTACCGCCTGGTTCTCGTGCTGCTTACGGCGGCGCCTTTCCTGACCGGAATCCTGCTGCGGGTCACCGCGATGCAGCAGATTCTCGGGCCCATCGGGCTTCTCAACATGGCGTTGATGGAGCTGGGTCTGCCGCCGATAAACGCGCTGATGTACACCAACCTCGCCAGCGCTGTCGGGCTGATCTACCTGTGGATGCCCTTCATGCTGCTAGCCATCTACCTCTCTCTCTTCAACTTCAACTTCGAGTTGCTGGAGGTGGCGAAGGTGTGCGGCGCAAAGCCGTGGCGGGCCTTCCTCGAGGTGACCTGGCCGCTCAACTGGATGGGAACCGCCATCGGGATCGTGCTCGTGTTCATCCCCACCTTCGCCGCGTCGGTGACGCCGCGCTTCCTCGGCGGCACGGACGGCGCGATGTTCGTCAACCGCCTGGAGCACCAGTTCGGATCGGCCGGCACGTGGGCGCTCGGCTCGGCGATGGGGGTGGTGATGTGCGCCGCCTCGCTGGTCGTGATCTTCCTGTTGTGGCGCACGGTCCGGCTGCGCCGGGCGGGCTTCACCGGCGCGGGGGCCTGACGTGAACGGCACGCCCGCGAGGGGCCGGAACGCCGGCGCGGCGGCCTCCTGACATGGCCGCCGTCAATCCCGCTGCGCGTTTCGTGATCGGCGGCCAGACCGCAATGCTGCTGGCGCTCTACCTGTTCCTCTACTTCCCCATCTTCTACATCGGCTACCTGTCGCTCATGGAGAACAGCGTATGGCCGTTTCCGCCGGTGTTCACCGGCGCGTGGTATGCCCGTCTCATGATCATGAGCGACTTCCACGCCGGCCTGTTGAACAGCGTCCTCATCGGCGTCGGCACCGCCTCGCTGTCCACGCTGTTCGCCACGACCGCCGCGATCGGAGTCCTGCGCTATCCGGTGCGCCGGCGCGGGTCGATCGTCGTCCTCTTTCTCGCGCCCCTTTTCGTCGCCCAGATCCTGATCGGCATCTCGACCCTGATGTTCAACCGCAACGTGCTCGGCATCCCCGGCAACATCGAGTCGGCGATCGTGGCCAACACGGCATACAGCGTGTCCTTCGCGTTTCTCGTGATCCTGGCGCAGCTCGTGCGTTACGACTGGCGTTTCGACGAGGTCGCCCAGGTGTTCGGCGCGCGGCCGCTGCGCTGCTTTCGCGAAGTGACCTTTCCCAACATATGGCCGGCGGTGCTCGGCGCCTTCATCATCAGCTTCATTCTCGGCTTCAACAATTTCGAGATCACCTTCTACAACGTGGCCGCCATTCCCACGCTGCCGACCATCGCCTGGGGAACGCTGCGCCACGGCATCGAGCCCGAGCTCTACGCGCTCGCGACCATCGTCAATGCGCTGGTCTTCGTCCTGCTGCTCATCATCTTCCTGCTGATACGCGTAGGCGCGCTCAGGCTCGGCGTGCCCGATGACTGAGAGTCGTTCCGACCCCGAGTCCGGGCCGCGCCGGCGTTCCGGGGAGGGCGGTCGCATGACGGACGACGTGCATCCCGGCTGGGCGCTTTACGATCTGGATCGGCTGCGCGCGAACCTCGCCGGCATTCGCCGCCGCATCGGCCCCGGTCGGGCCTGCATCGCCGCGCTCAAGGGCAACGCCTACGGACACGGTGCGCTGCCCGTGGCGCGGGCGCTCGACGGGGAGGGGCTCGCGGCATTCATGACCGGCTCCTTCGACGAAGCCTGCCGCTTGCGCGCGGAGCGGCTGCGCACACCCGTCGTCATGTTCGCGGGCGCGCTGCCGGCGGGGATGGCCGATCTCGTCGGCGCCGGCTTGGTGCCGACGCTGGTCGACCGGGCAGGCGCCGACGCCGCGGCGCGCGCGGCGCCGCCGGGGGAAGCGGTTCCCGTCTACGTCAAGGTCAATGCCGGACTGGGGCGGCTGGGCATGCCGCTCGATGCGGCCGAGGGCTTCCTCGGCGAGCTGGCCGCCATGCAGCGCCTCGAGGTCCGCGGGCTCTACACGCATCTGCCCTTCGGCGACGCGCGTGGACGCGACTGGGCCGAGGGGAGGCTCGCCGCCTTCGATGCGTTGCTCGCGCGTCTCGCGGCGCGTGGCCGCACGCCGTCGCTCACCCAGGCGCGCGCAAGCGCGTGCGTTGCCGCCGGATTGTCCGATGGGGCCAATGCGGTGTGCGTCGGCCACCTGCTCTACGGCCTGTCGCCCTTCCTGGACGACTCGCTCGCCGACCTGTCGGTATACCGGCCCGTCCTGGCCGAGGTCGGGAGCCGGCTGATACAGGTCTCCGCGCACCCGCAAGGCAGCGACATCGCGATCGGCGGCAGCTACGGGCTCAGGCACGGCCGACGCACCGGCGTCGCGCCCATCGGTGTTGCTCAGGGCCTGGTTCGACCCGTGCCGGGAAGCCGGCCGCAGGCGCTCATCCGCGGCCGCCGGGCGCCGATCCTCGCCGTGTCGCTGGAGCATCTGGTGCTGGATCTCGCCGACATCGGGGACGCCGCGGTCGGCGATGTGGTCCGGCTGCTCGGAGGCGACGGCGATGCGGCGATCGGGCTGAACGAACTCGCCGCGTGGTTCGGGATGACGGCGCTCGACACGGCGATGGCGCTCTCCGGCCGACTGAGCGCGCACTTTCGCGATGCGACAGGGGGAGCGGCCGGATGAACGCCTATTCCTCCCGGTTGCCGCAGGGCGCGGGCGCGCCCTCGTCCGCGGCGGCCTCAAGGCGGCGTGCGTCGCAGACGACGATGCCGCTGAACGGGCGCATGACTTTCACGGCGCCGTCGCGGACGAGCTCTGCGAGGGCCCGGCTTACCGTCTCGGGGGCGAGGCCGAGATAGTCGCCGACTTCGAGCTGACTCATCGGCAGCGGGACGACCGGTCTCCCTCCCTTGCCGGCTTGCCCGGCGCGTCCGGCGCATTCCAGCAGGAAGCAGGCGAGCCGTTCCCGCGCCGTCTTGCGGCCAAGCCAGAGAAGCCGCTCCTGGGCCGCCGCCAGCTCCCGGCGCATCGCGGCGAGCAGCTCCTCGCGCAGCGCCGGCGCGTCCGCGGCCAGCTCCCTCAGCCGGGCATGGGGAACCGAGCAGACGCTGGCGCGGTCGACCGCCTCGGCGCCGTAGGCGTAGCGCTCGCCGGCGGTGAGCCCGACCGCGTCGCCCGGGAAGAAGAACGCGACGATCTGCCGGCGGCCGTCCGCGCTCGCCTTGTAGCCGGCGACGGTGCCGCTCAGCACCCGGTGGAAGCAGTCGGCGCTGTCGCCTTCGAGAGCCAGCGATTCATGGGGCGCGAGATGCCTGATGACGCCGATGGTGCTGAGCTGCTCGAACCCGGTTGACCGGCCGCCGGTTGCGGCCGGAGCGTTCGTCGAATGCGTGACGGCGACACTCATCGTGACCCTTCCCTCCCACGGCGATGGGGAACTCCGGGCAGGACTGTCGTGCGTTTCGCCGAGCCATGTAATTGGGGCGGTTGCGTAGGGAATTCCACTTACGGGCCGGCTGCCGGCGTCCGCCGCCAAGCCGTCCCGGCGCCGGGTCAGATGTCGTCCATCTCCACCTGCGCGATCATGGCCATGCGCACCAGGTGCGACAGGCTGCGCGCCTGCAGCTTCTCCATGACGCGCGCCCTGTGCACCTCGACCGTACGCGGGCTGATGCCCAGCACGCGGGCGACGGCCTTGTTGGAATCGCCGCGGGCGAGCCGTTCGAAGACCTCGCGCTCGCGCGCGGTCAGGCGCTCCAGCCGCCGGCCGATGTCGCGGCGCCGCGCCTCGCGGCCCAGCGCCTCATCGCGCGAGGCGAGGGCCTGGGCGATGCCGTCGAGAATGGTGCGGTCCGTGAACGGCTTCTCGATGAAATCGACGGCGCCGGCCTTGATCGCCCTGACCGCCATCGCGATGTCGCCGTGGCCGGTGATGATGATGACGGGGAGCTGCGGTGCGGCCTCGGCGAGCCGCCGCTGCAGCTCCAACCCGTCCATCTCCGGCATCCGCACGTCGACGAGGGCGCAGGCGGGCAGGCCCTCGGGCAGGGCGTCGAGGAAGGCCCGGCCGGAGGAGTAGGGGGCCACGGCGTAGCCCTCGGCCTCCAGCAGCGCGCCGAGGGAATCGCGCACCGCATCGTCGTCGTCGATGACGGCGACGGCGCCGGCGCCGCCCCGGTCAGTCATCGGCTTCGCCCCCGGCCGGCAGCGAGAAGCGGAAGACGGCGCCGCCCTCCGGCGGGCTCTCGGCCCAGAGCCTGCCGCCATGGTCGTCGATGATCGTGCGGCTGATGGCGAGGCCGATTCCCACGCCGTCCTCCTTGGTGGTCTGGAAGGGGCGGAAGGGGTCGTCCGCGATGCCCGGCGCGAGGCCGGGGCCGTTGTCGCCGATTTCGACCTGGACCTCGCGCCTGCCGGCCGCCCCGGTCGCGACGCGGACCTTGCGCGCGCCCGGCCCCTCGAACGCCTCGATCGCGTTGCGCAGGATGTTGAGGACGACCTGCTGCACCTGAATGCGGTCGATGAGGACCGGCGGCAGCGCGTCCTCCAGCGCGAAGATCAGCTCGATGCGGCGGTCGCTCGCGCCGATCAACGCCAGAGCCGCTGCCTCCTCCACGACCGCGTTGATGGACTCGAAGCGCCGCTCGCTGTCGTCCTTCTTGATGAAGGTGCGCAGCCGCCTGATGATCTCCGCCGCCCGCTCGGCCTGCCCGCCGGCCTTGTCCACGAGGTCCACGATCGGTGCGGTGTCGGGCGGCGCGGCGTCGTGCGGGGCGGCGCCGGGCCGGGCGCCGTCGAGGCGCCGCCGCGCCGCCCGCGTGTAGTTCATCACGGCCGTGAGCGGCTGGTTCAGCTCGTGCGCGATGCCGGATGCCATCTCGCCCAAGGCGGAGAGCCGCGAGGCGTGCATCAGCTCCTGCTGCAGGATGCCGGCGCGCCGCTGGATGTTCTCCCGCTCGGTGATGTCGTGGAGGAACCCGGTGAAGAGGCGCCCCTGGCCGAGCGCGATCTCCCCGATCGCGAGGCGCGCCGGGAAGGTCGTGCCGTCCTTGCGCGTGCCGACCACGACGCGGCCGATGCCGATGACGCGCTTCTCGCCGGTCTCGCGGTAGCGGGCGAGGTGGGAATCGTGGGCTTCCCGATGGGGCGAGGGCATGAGGATCTTCACGTTTCGGCCGACGAGCTCGGCGGCGGAATAGCCGAAGAGGCGCTCGGCCGCCGGGTTGACCGTATCGATGATGCCCCGCTCGTCGATGATGACGATGGCGTCGGGCGCCGTCTGCGTGATCGAGCGCAGGCGTTCCTCGCGCTCCCGCGCCGTGTCCGGCCCGGTCTCGACCGGCCCGGCCGCGGTCGTCCCGGTCTCGACCGTCCCGGTCGCGATCACCTGGCGGGGCGAATCGCCCGGCCCGTCCAGGGCCGTGTAGGTCCATCGCATGGGCCGGCGTCCGCCGTCTCCGGTCGGCGGGTGGGCGCCGTGTGTGGCGGGCGACCCGCCGCCGATTGCGGCTGCGAACGCCGCCTCGGCCGCCGCGCGCTCGTCCGCGTCGGCGAAGAGCGCCCAGACCGGACGGTCGCCGGCCGCCGCCGCGTGCCAGCCTGCGGCCTCTTCGCAGGCGCGGTTGGCGAAGAGCAGCCGCCCGTCCGAGGCGAGGATTGCGACCGGCGCGCCGATCGCATCGAGAAGCGATCGAGCCAGCGGCAACTCGTCGCCGGCAGGCACGCCGTGCTCCTCGCAGACCTACAACGGCCGCCCGGTCAATCCAGATGCTTGCGCATGACCTCCGCCATCTTCTCCGGTCCCTGGCCGAAGACGAAGTGGGTCACATAGTCGCCGTCGGGAGCCATGAAATAGATGTAGGAGGTGTGATCGACCAGATAGGTGCCGTCTTCGTCGGGCTCGTTGAGCCGGTAATAGACGCGGTAGGCCTTGGCCGCCTCGTGGACCTGCTCCTCGCTGCCGGTGAGCCCGACCAGGCGGGGGTGGAACGCCGGTACGTAGTCGGCGAGCGCCTCGACCGTGTCGCGCGCCGGGTCGACCGTGATGAAGAGCGGCTGGACCTCGTCGCCGAGATCGCCGAGCCCGTCCACGGCCTGGCCGATGACGAGCAGTTCCGTCGGGCAGATGTCCGGACACCAGGCGTAGCCGAAATAGATCAGCAGATAGCGGTCGCCGAAGCTCTCCTCGGTGACCGCGCTCCCGGTGTGGTCGACGAGCTGGAAGGGGCCGCCGATGGCTGCGGCCCGCGCGGCCGGCGGCCCGCTCCACAGCAGGGCCGCGATCGTCAGGGCGGCCGCGGCGGCGATCGCGGCGCGGACCATGTGCGTCATCGGCGTGCTCCTCCCGCTCGTCCCGCGCGTACTCTAATGCGGCGCTCCGGCGCGGTCGATGGCCGGGCCGCAAAGCGGGCCGCACAGCGGGTATACACTTCGGGCAGGATGCCGGCGGGAGGGCAGGATGGCTGGAGAGGCGATCTGGTGCGGCTACGACCGGGCGGCGCTCGATGCGCAGTACAACAACCGGGCGCGCATTCCCCACTATGGCGACTATTTCGAGCGCTGGCTCGCCTGGAGCGCGCGCACCCGCGCGACGCTGCCCGGCGGGCGGGATGTCGCCTATGGCGGCCTCCCGGTCGAGATTCTGGACATCTTCCCGGCCGAGAAACCCGGCGCGCCGGTCCTGATCGTGATCCACGGCGGCTACTGGTACTCGCTCGACAAGCATCACGACAGCTTCGTCGCCGAGGGCTGCCGGCCCCATGGCGTCACCACCGTCGTCATCGACTACGGCCTCGCGCCCGACTACCGGATGGACGAGATCGTGCGCCAGAACCGCGCCGCCGCCGCCTGGGTCTGGCGCAACGCCGCCTCCTTCGGCGGCGACCGGACGCGTATCCACGTGCTCGGCCAGTCGGCGGGCGGGCACCTCGCGGCGATGCTGCTGGCGACCGACTGGCCGGCCTTCGGCGCCGACCTGCCGGCCGGCCTGGTCAAGAGCGGGGTGTCGATTTCGGGCATCTACGACCTGGAGCCGATCCGGCTCTGCTACCTCAACGACAGGCTCGGCATGGACGAGGCGGAGGCGCGCCGCAACAGCCCGGTGGCGCAGCGCTACCCCGTGGCCGCGCCGCTGATGCTGGTCTCGGGTGACATCGAATCGGATGAATATGCGCGCCAGGCCGACGCCATGGCGGGGGCGTGGGCGGCGCACGGCTATCCGCTCCACCGGCTCGCGCTGCCCGACTTCAACCACTTCACCATGGCCGACCAGCTGCGCGAGCCCGCGAGCGACCTCACGCAGGCGGCGATGGCGCAGATGGGCGCGGCGCCCTGACCCTCAGCCGCCGCTCTCCATCGTCAGCACCGCGGCGCCCTGGAGGGAACCCGAGCGCAGGCGGTCCAGCGCCAGGTTGGCGTGCGCGAGCGGCAGAGGCTCGACGTGCATCTCGATCGCCGTCCGCGCGGCCAGCGCCAGGAAGGTCTCGCCGTCTGCGCGGGTGAGGTTGGCGACCGAGACGATGCGCCGCTCCCGCCACAGCAGCTCGTAGGGGAAGGCGGGAATGTCGCTCATGTGGATGCCGGCGCAGACCACCGTGCCGCCCGGCGCGATCGCCCGCAGCGCCGCCGGCACCAGGGCGCCCACGGGCGCGAACAGCAGCGCTGCGTCGAGCGCCTCCGGCGGGGCCTCGTCCGAGGGGCCGGCCCATTCCGCGCCGAGGCTGCGCGCAAAATCCATCGCCGCCCGGTCCCCCGGCCGCACGAAGGCGAACACCCGCCGCCCTTCGGCGCGCGCGACCTGGGCGACGATGTGCGCCGCCGCGCCGAATCCGTAGAGGCCGAGGCGTTCGGCATCGCCCGCCATGCCGAGCGCGCGGTAGCCGATGAGCCCGGCGCAGAGCAGCGGCGCCGACTCCCCATCGCTGCGGTCGCCGGCAAGCGGCAGGCAATAGCGCGCGTCGGCGATGCAATAGTCGCCGTAGCCGCCGTCCAGCGTGTAGCCGGTGAAGCGTGCGTGCGGGCACAGGTTCTCCCGCCCGCTCCGGCAATAGCGGCAGGCGCCGCAGGTCCAGCCCAGCCAGGGGATGCCGACGCGCTCGCCTTCGCGGAAGCGCTCGACCCCGGCGCCGAGTGCTTCGACGCGCCCCACCACCTCGTGCCCAGGCACGACCGGCAGGCGGGGCTCGGTGAGATCGCCGTCCACGACGTGGAGATCGGTGCGGCAGACGCCGCAGGCCGCGACCCGGACCAGGACCTCGCCCGCAGCGGGCTCGGGCACCGGGCGCTCCTCCAGGGTGAGCGGACGGCCGGCGCCGCGATACACCATGGCCCGCATGGCGGCGCCGCTCATGGCCGGCTCATGCCTCGGCGATCCTGAGGAAGCCGAGCTCGTCCACCCGGACGCGCTGGCCGGGGCACACCAGCGTCGTGGACGAGGGTTCTTCGACGATGACCGGGCCGTTGGCCCAAAAACCCGGCGGCAGCAGGTCGCGGTCGTAGACTGCGGTCTCGTGCCGGCCGTCCTCGCCGAAATCCACCAGGCGCTCCCCGCCGCGCGCCGCTTCCGCCGAGCGGCCCTCCGCAGCCCACGGGGTGAGCTCCGGCCGGGCGACATCGGCGGTGGCGGTCAGGCGGAAGGTGACGAGCTCGACCGGCGTGTCGGCGAGGCGGAAGGTATAGGCGCGCTCGTGGGCGGCGTGGAACGCGTCGAGGAGCGACGCGCGGCTCGTCCGGTCGAGGTCGACCGGGACCGTCACCGCGTGCTCCTGGCCGGCGTAGCGCATGTCGATGTGGCAGGCGGCGGCGACGCTGCCGTGCCCGCCTTCCGCAGCGAAGTAGCGGTCCGCCTCCGCGCGAAGCTCGGCGAAGAGGGCGCGCAGGCCGGCGATCTCGAGGGACTCGGCGCGCTGGAGCGCGGTGCGCATGAAGTCGCGCCGGGGCGCGGTCGCCAGCATTCCCCAGGCCGAGAAGAGGCCGGGATGGCGCGGCACCGCGATCTCCTTCACGCCGAGCTCGCGGCCGAGGCTGGCGCCGTGCATGGCGCCGCCGCCGCCGCCCACCATCAGCGCGAAATCGCGCGGGTCGTGGCCGCGCTGGATGGAGACCAGCTTGAGCGCGTTGATCATGTTGGCATCGACCAGGCGGATCACGGCGACCGCTGCCTCGTCGACGCTGCAGCCCAGCCCTTGCGCCACCTTGCCCATGGCCGCCCTGGCGCGCCCGATGTCGAGGGTGAGCCGCCCGCCCGCGAAGTTGGCCGGGTTGAGCACGCCGGCGATCAGCTTGGCGTCGGTCACGGTGGGCTCGGCACCACCCCGGCCGTAGCAGGCGGGTCCGGGATCGGCGCCGGCGCTGCGGGGGCCGACGCAGAGCGCGCCCGACTCGTCGAACCAGGCGACGGAACCGCCGCCCGCGCCGATCTCCACGATGTCGATGACCGGGACCCGCACCGGATAGCCGTAGCGGATGCGCGTCGCCTCGAGCCGGTAGTCGGTGGTGACGGCGGGTTCGCCGCCCTCGATGGTGGAGCACTTGGCGGTGGTGCCGCCGATGTCGAGATAGATCACGTCGGGCTCGCCGCAGAGGCGGCCGATCAGCGCGGCGCCGTTGACGCCCGCCGCAGGGCCCGATTCGAGCAGCGTGATCGGGTGCGCCCTGGCCCAGCCGAAGCTCGTGGTGCCGCCGTTCGACTGCATCGCCATCATCGGGCAGTCGAGGCCGAGGGCGTCGAGGCCGCTCTCCAGCGTGTCGAAGTAGCGCTGCACGATGGGCTGCACGTAGGCGTTGAGAACCGCGGTGTTGGCGCGCTCGTATTCGCGCCACTCGCGGGTGATCTCGTGGGAGGCGGTGATGCCCACGCCGGGCAGGCGCTCGCGCAGATAGGCCTCGCACCGGGCTTCGTGTTCGGGCGCGGCGTAGGAGTGGAGGAACTGGATGGCGATCGCCTCCACCTTCTCGGTGCGGCACGCCTCGATCACCCGGTCCAGGTCTTCGAGATGCAGCGGCACGCGGATGCGCCCCCTGGCGTCCACTCGCTCGCGCACCTCGAAGCGCAGCCGCCGCGGCACGAAGGGGACCTCCTTGCGGTAGCGCAGATTGTAGAGGTCGGGGCGGTTGCCGCGCGCGATCTCCAGCACGTCGCGAAAGCCCTCGGTGGTGACCAGCGCGGTCTTCGCCCCGGTCCGCTCGGTGATCGCGTTGATCACCGTCGTCCCGCCATGGACGAAATAGTCCACGGCCTGGGCGTCGAGCCCGGCCTGCTCGATGGTGTCCAGCACGCCCCGCGTGAGATCGCGCGGCGTGCTGAGCGACTTGGCGACGCCGAGCGCCCCGGTGTCCTCGTCGAAATAGACCAGGTCCGTGAAGGTCCCGCCGATATCCGTCGCCAGCCGGCCCACCGGATGCTCCCCTGCGCCGTGTCGGCGCGATTATTCACCGCCGCGGGCGGGGGTCAAACCGGGCGCCCCGGAGCGCCGGGCTAGAAGGAGGCCAGCGCCACCTCGACCGCGCCGAGCGCGCCGAAGTCGGCCCGCGCCTGCCTGGCATGCCCGATCGGCGCCGGCACGATGCAGGTGCCGGTGATGACCACGTCGCCGGCCGCCAGCGGCACGCCGTGGCGCACCCGGTCGTTGGCGAGCCAGGTGAGCGCGATGCGCGGGTCGCCGAGCGCATTCGCGCCCGTGCCGGCGGCGGCTTCCGCGCCGTCGATGGAGACCGCGACGGGATGGGCGGCGAGGTCCAGCGCCCGCCAGTTCGGCGGCGCCTCCGGGCCGAGCACGCAATATTCGGTGCAGCCATTGTCGGCGATAAGCTGGGCGGCGCCGACGGCGGTGAAATCGCTGAAGCGCGAATCGGGTATCTCGATCGCAGGATGCAGTGCCGCGACCGCCTCCATGACCGCGTCCGCCGCATAGTCGCCGTCGCCGCCGGGCAGGTCCTTCCCTAAGCGGAAGGCGAACTCCGCCTCGACCACCGCCATGTGGAGGTGGCCCGCCGGCAGCGTGACGCCGCTCGCGTGCAGCTTGCTCTCCCACAGGCGCCCGGCCAGCGGCCCGTCCACGCCGATATGCTTCTGGCCCGCCGCGCTCGTGGCCGCGATCTTCCAGCCCACCGGCCGCGCGCCGGCGATGCGCGCGAGCGCCGCCTGCACCGCGTATCCCTCGGCGAGGGTGCCTGGCCGGCACGCCTCGGGCAGGCCGTCGATCAGCGTGTGGCCGCTCCAGGCTCCCCAGATGGCCCGCGCCGCCGCGTCGTGTCTCTCCGCATCCATTACCATGGTCCGACTCTAGCGAGCGGGGGCCGCGTCAGACAAGCGCGCCCGATCAACCCCCGGCGGGGCGCGCCAGCGGGATATGGGGTGCTGCGTCCATCGGCAGGAGGCCGACGAGCCGCGGGTCGTCGACGATCTCGACCTCGCTGTGGGTGACGGCGAAGCCGTGCCGCCGATAGAAGTCGAGGGCGCCGGGATGGTCGTAGGTACAGGTGTTCAGGATCATGCGGCGGGGCCGGTGGCGCCAGGCGGCGGCGATCGCATGGGCGAGCAGCAGGCCGCCGAGCCCGGTGCCGATGCGGGACGGGATTACGCCCAGATAGCGCAGCGCGACATCCGGCGCGGGCCGCCGGTCGAGTTCGGCGAAGCCGACCGGCTCTCCAGCGGCCTCCGCCACGTAGACTTCGCTCTCCGGCGCCGCGATGTGGGCCGCGAGCGCGGTCTCGTTCATCGTCAAGCGGCTCCACCAGAGCCAGTCGTCGCCGATCGCATGGTAGAGGCGCAGGTAGTCGGCGGCCGGCATGGCCCGGCGGCGGCGGATGGCGATGCCGGGCACCGGGGCGGATGGGCCCACCCGCGCGGGCGGCGTCTCCATCGCCAGATGGGTCACCACCGAGCGGAGCTTGCCGGGCGGGACGCCTGTCTCCGCGTCCGCGCTCATTGACCGGGGATCCGGGACTGGGTACTGGGGATCGGGGGCCGGACGCTCAGAGGCCGCAGGAGATGCCCTCGTCCAGCAGCATGAGCGAGCCGTGGGCGGCGCGGCCGTCGTCGGAGCAGAGGAAGAGCGCGGCGGAGGCCATGTCGTCGGCGTCCGAATAGGTGCGCGTGCTGGGCGTCACCGCGCTCATGCCCTCCAGCATGTCCTTGAACTGGTCCTCGGTGCGGATCTTCACGTTCATCGGCGTCGCCGTGTTGCCGGGGAGGATCGCGTTCACCGCGATGTTGTGGGGGCCGAGCTCCAGCGCCAGCGCGCGCGTGAGATAGTTGATCGCGGCCTTCGACGCGCAATAGACCGAGAAGGTCTTGAACCCCATGACACCTGTGACTGAGGAGAGGTTGACGATCTTGCCGCCGCCCTGTGCGATCATGAGGGGCGCGACCGCGTTGATGGCGAAGAAGGTGCCCTTCACGTTGATGTCCATGGTCGCGTCGTACTCGGCCTCGGTGGTCTCGCCGATCGGCGTCGGCTCGAAGATGCCGGCCGAGTTGACCAGGATGTCGATGCAGCCGAAGGCGTCCTTCACCGCGCGCACCAGCGCCTGCACCGCGCTCACATCGCGCACGTCGGCGACGAAGGCCCGGGCCTCGCCGCCCGCCGCGGCGATCGTCTCCGCCACACGTGCGGCCTTCGCCGGGTCGGAGGAGCCGACGACCGCGACGCGCGCGCCCTCGGCGGCGAACCTGAGCGCGATCGCCTCGCCTATCCCTGAGGAGCCGCCGGTGACAAGCGCCGTCTTTCCCTCCAGTTTCACGATCCGTCCTCCCCGTCCTTCCCGTGTCCTGGCCTCGATGGACCCCGCCTCCCGCAAGGGCGGCGAGGATAGCAGGCGCGCGCGCGAAAGTCTTTCGAGCGGGGCGGCGGCGGCCGATAATGGCGCCAGGACCGGGTCCCGGCCGACCGAGCGAGGGGAGACGTCATGCACGGCCTGATGCAGGAGATCCCGCTGATGATCTCGTCGCTGATCCGCTACGCCGCGGAGTATCACGGCGGCCGCCAGGTGGTCTCGCGCACCGTCGAGGGGCCGCTCCACCGCTACGGCTATGCCGACTGCGAGCGCCGCGCCCGGCGGGTCGCACGGCTCATGGAGCGGCTCGGCATCGCCCACGGCGACCGGGTCGGCACGCTGGCCTGGAACGGCTACCGCCACCTGGAGCTCTTCTACGGCGTCTCGGGCATGGGCGCGGTTCTGCACACGGTGAACCCGAGGCTCTTCACCGAGCAGATCGTCTACATCGTCAACCACGCCGAGGACCGGGTGCTGTTCGTGGACCTCAGCTTCGTCGAGCTGGTGGAGGGCATCATCGACCAGCTCGCCACGGTCGAGCATGTCGTCGTGATGACCGACGAGGCGCACATGCCCGCGACCCCGCTGCCGAATGTCTCCTGCTACGAGACCCTGCTCGCGGGCGAGAGCGCGGACTATGCCTGGCCCAGCTTCGACGAGCGCGCCGCGTCCTCGCTCTGCTACACCTCGGGCACCACCGGCAACCCCAAGGGCGTGCTCTACAGCCACCGCTCGACCCTGCTGCACGCCATGGCCGCCTGCCAGAACAGCGCCATGGGGATTTCCGCGCACGACGTGATCATGCCGATCGCGCCGATGTATCACGGCAACGCCTGGTCGCTGCCCTATCTGGGCTGTCTCACCGGCGCCGGCATGGTGCTCCCCGGCACGCAGATGGACGGGCCCAGCCTGCAGCAGCTGATCGAGGGCGAGGGGGTGACGTTTGCCTTGGGCGTGCCCACCGTGTTCACCATGCTGATCGACCATCTCGACGAGAGCGGCAAGAGGGTGGAGAGCCTGGAGCGGGTGGCCATCGGCGGCTCGGCGGTGCCGCGCTCGATGATCGAGCGGCTGGCCGATCCCTACGGCGTGACTGTGCACCAGCTCTGGGGCATGACCGAGACCTCGCCGCTCGGCACCATGGCGACGGCGACGCCGGCGATCGACGCGCTCACCGAGGAGGAGCGCCAGGCGGTGCTCAGCCAGCAGGGCCGCGTGCAGTTCGGGCTCGAGCTCAAGATCACGGGCGCCGACGGCGCGCCTGCGCCCCGCGACGGCAAGACCTTCGGCGACATGTGGGTGCGCGGCAACTGGGCCGCCGCCGGCTACTTCAAGGGCGAGGGCGGCGAGCGGCTCGGCGCCGACGGCTGGTTCCCCACCGGCGACGTGGCGACTCTCGACGAGCACGGCTTCATGCGCATCACCGACCGCACCAAGGACGTAATCAAGTCGGGCGGCGAGTGGATCAGCTCGATCGACCTGGAGAACGCGGCGATGGGGCACCCGGACGTGAAGCAGGCCGCCGTCATCGGCGTCAGCCATCCCAAGTGGGAGGAGCGGCCGCTCATGGTCGTCGTGCCGCGCGACGGCCGCACGCCCGACAAGGACAGCATCAACGGCTACCTTGCCGGCAAGGTCGCGAAGTGGTGGCTGCCCGACGACGTGGTGCTGGTCGACGAACTGCCGCTCACCGCCACCGGCAAGGTCCAGAAATCACGCCTGCGCGAGATGTTCCGGGATCACGTGCTGCCGACGGAGTGAGGCGCGACCGCGAGACATTCGGCCGGTCGCGGGCGCCGTTCGACGGCGGGCAGCCCGCCACGCCGCCAGCGTCTCGATCGGGCAGCCGCCGAACTTGCAGTGAGACTGGCTCGCGTTTCCCAACACGGAAGATCACATGGCATTCGACATCGACATCGAGCAGGGTCCGAGGGGCAGTCGACTCTATGTCCCGATCGGCGCCAGGTGTCCGGGCATCGTCGTTCTTCACGGCAGTGAGGGCGGGTGGGCGGGTTGGTCGGATTGGCAGGCGCTTCTCATGGCGGGCAACGGGTTCTGCACGATCGCGCCGGCGTACAGTCGCGGCGGAAACGCGTGGCACGCCGGCGATATCCGCGACGTCGACCTCGACGCCACCGAGGCCCTGCTGATCTGGATGCGGGAAAGCGGAAACACCACGGGGAAGGTGGGCCTGTTCGGGACGTCGAGGGGCGCCGAACACGCCCTTCTCGTTACCAGTCTCATGGCGCGTGAGGACAGCATGGGTCTCCCGGATGCCGTCGCGGTCCACGCGCCCTCCGACGCGATCGTCGGCTCATTCATTTCCGAAGATTACATGCCGGGCAGCGCTTCGCCCCCGCTATCGACCGAGCCCGCCTGGCGGTGGCGCGGCGCATCCGACACGCTCCGCCCGCACTCTCCGATCGAAATCGAAGGGTACGACGGCCCGTTGTTCATCAGCCACGGCGCGGACGATCCGGTGTGGACCGTCGACCGCACGCAACGCCTCGAATCCCGGTTGCGCGCCGCCGGGCGTACGCCGGAAGTCCACATCTACGAGGGCGAGGGCCATATGCTGCGGCCGGAGACCGAGCGCATGCATTACCTGCGGGTTGTCGACTTCTTCGGTCGAGTTCTGATCGACGACGACCGCTAAAGCGGCCCGCCGCTCCCTGCAGATCGAACGGGTGGACGGATCGTGCGCCCTGCGCGCGTAGATGCATCGTGCGCCCCGCGCGCGTAGACGCGCGACCCAGAGCTGTGACCATGGTGAGAAAGCCGGGTCAAGCCCGGAGTCGGCCGGGGGGTCAGCCGGAGGATCAGCCGGGGGATCAGAAGGTGTGCGCCGCCGCGATTGCGATTGCCCGCTCGATATCGGCGATCGCGCCGGCCATCTCGCGCCCGATCAGGTCCATCTTGCGGAGCTGCTCGATACGGGGCTCGGCCCGGTCGATCTCTCTCTTCGAGAAGATGGTTTGCAGGATGTTGCAGCTGTCGACGAGGCAGATCAGGGCGACATCCCTCGGGTCGGGAATCTCGTCCGAGAACAGCACGTCGGCGATGCGCTTCTTGACCTCCTGCTCGACCTTCCCGTCGATGGTCGGGTAGCGCCGGGAGCGAAAGACCCAGAGGAACTTCTCTTCCCGGCGCTCCAGGACGCCGCGCTCCACGAGCTTGTCGAGCGCGGCCGCCCTGATTGTCCCGGCCTGCTCCGCAGACGCCTCCTCGGCGGACAGCGTCTCGATCCATGCCCTGCCGTTGGCGGCGCTCTCCTCGCCCGCGATCCGGGCGAGCGTGCGGTCGAGCAGGGGGTCGCCCGTCGGCGAGGTATCGATGACCACCAGCCGCTCGGGGTCGGTATCGATCCGGTTCGCGAACGCCAGGTCCATGAGGACCGCACCGGTCAGCGCGCGATTGAGCGTGTGCTCGCTCACCGGCAGGAAGGTGCCGTTCTCGTCATGGAGGAGGAGCACCATGATCTCTTCGTAGAATGTCAGCATGAAACCCACTCCCGGGGTCGGGTACAGGACCGGCGGCGTCTCACGACAGGGCGGCGAGCGCGGCCTCGCTCGTCTCGTGGCACTCGATGATCGTGTGAAATCCGCTCGTTTCCAGCACCGACCGGCACTCGGGCTGCAGGGCGGCCAGGGCCAGCTTCCCGCCGTGCTGCTGGCAATTCCTGGCGCTCATGAGCAGGACACGCAGCCCGGCGCTGCTGACATAGTTCATCCGGGCGCAGTTCAGCACCATGCGGACATCTCCGCGATCCACGATCGCGGAGACCCTGGCCTCCAGCTCCGGCGCGGTGGTTCCGTCCAGCCGCCCGTTCAACGAGACGACGACCGCCGACGCACCCGTCCGTTCCTCGATTTCCATCGCGGTCCCGCCCCCCGTCGTCGATGCCCCGAAAGTGCTGTCGGGTGCGCAAACATACGACCTTCGAGTCGCCTTCTGCAACGGTCACGCGCCGCCGCCGTCGCGCCAGAGCCGCGGCCAGCGGATGCCGAGCAGGACGAGGGCGACGAGACCCTCCGCCGCGACGATGCGCACGGCGATGGCGCCGCCGAAGAGTTCGCCCATGAGGCCGATATTGGTGAAGCCGATGACGCCCGCGCCGATGCTGAGCGAGAGGATGCCCAGCAGGCGGCCGCGCATGTCCGGCGGCGCGATGCCGTAGATCAGCGTGGTCTGCATGGTCGAGAAGCCGGCCGCGCCGAGGCCGACGCAGAAGATCACCAGCGCCATCGGAAGGGTCTCCGTCATCCAGCCGGCGACGAAGGCGAGCGCGACGTAGCTCGCGGTGCCGAAGAAGTAGAGGCGTCGGTACGACCCCGGCCGGGCGCCGCGTGTCGCGATCAGCAGTGCGCCCAGGAAGGCGCCGCCGCCTTCCAGCGCGGCGAGGCCGCCGATGGCGGCGGCGCCCAGGCCCAGGTTCTCCGTGCCGATGACCGGGATCATGGAAACGAAGGGGAAGCCCCAGATGTTGAAGATCACCGTGACCCACAGGATGCGGCGGACCTCCGGCTCCCGCAGCAGGTAGCGGAAGCCCTCGCCGAGATCGCCGAGAATCCGGGCCGGGCGCCGGGCTGCGCCCGAGGCGAGGAACGCCGCCGGCACGCCCGGCGCCAGGATCAGGCAAAGCGCATAGAGGGCAGCGGTCAGGCCGAAGGCGCCGCCGAGGCCGAGCCAGTGGTAGAGCAGCCCGCCGAACAGGGGCCCGATCAGGCGGGTCGCGTTGCTGGTGGCGCTGTCGAGGCTCATGGCGGCGGCGATCCGCTCCGGCCCGGCGACGTCGCCGATCAGCCGCCGCCTCACCGGCATGTCCGTGGTCCAGACGACACCGGAGAGGAAGGTCGCAAGCGCGATGTGCCAATAGGCGGCGAGGCCCGAGAGCGCGAGGCCGAGGACCGCGAGCGACGCCAGCGTCGCCAGCAGGAGCGCGAGACGGAGCAGGCGGCGCGGCGCCATGCGGTCGGCGAAGGTGCCGACGATGGAGCCGAACACGGCGAGGGGCAGCATGCGCAGGATGACGAGCAGCGCCACCAGCACCGGCGAGCCCGTGGTCTCCACGGCGAAGACGCCGACCACCAGCATCTCCAGCCAGCGCGCGGCCATGCTGAAGACGCCGATGAGCCAGAGGCGCAGATAGCGGGAGTCGCCGAGGAGCTCGGTCAGCCGGCGCGGGAGGATCATCGATGGCAACTCGCGTGGTGCGACATGGTTGGCGGGCAGGGAAGCGGACGGAAACCGGGGAGGGGGTAGCGGCACGGCGGACGGCGGCAGGCCGGCGCGGCGCTACTCTCGCGCCGGCAGGCGTGGCGCCACTATGGCACGATCCGACGCGAATTGGAGTTGGCGAGGCCCGTCAAGCGCATTTGGGCGTGGGTGTGCGAGCGCGGGCAGGGCGCTATGGTGCCGATATGGCCCGGTCGCGTCCCGATGACTTATGGCTGCTTTACAGTCTCCTCCACTCACTGGAGAGCCGCGTCGCCGGTCCCCGACAACTGTCCGATTGCTCCGGTCGAATGCAGTGGCCCGCGCGCGGCGTCTATTTCTTTCGGGAGTCCAGCGAAGCGCGTACCGACACTGGCGAAGGCCGACGTATTGTGCGGGTGGGCACGCACGCCCTGAAGGCGACCTCCGGCACCACGCTCTGGAACCGCCTTTCTCAGCACAAGGGGCAGGCCCGCTCCGGGGGTGGCAATCACCGGGGATCGATCTTCAGGTTGCTGGTGGGGACGGCGCTGATCGGGAGGGATGGCCATCGTTATCCGGCGTGGGGCCAATGCAGTTCCGCGCCACGTGAGGTCAGAGAACGCGAGCAACCATTGGAAAATGCTGTCAGCACCGTGATCGGTGCCAAGCCGGTTCTGTGGCTTGCCATCGATGACGAGCCCGGACCCGACAGTCTGCGCGGCTATATTGAGAGAAATGCAATCGCCCTTCTGAGCAATTTTGGCAGGGATTCAATTGATCCCCCATCTCCCCCGTGGCTCGGCCACCATTGTAACCGGGTGCGGGTGCGGGAATCGGGTCTCTGGAACTCGCGACACGTCGACGAACCCTACGATCCCCTGTTCCTCGATACCTTGGCGCGGTTGATTGACGAAATGGAGATGCCGACATGATCGTCGTCATTCAATGTGCGGCGAGGAAGCATCCCGATGCCGGATACCTGCGCCGCCACGACGGCAAGAGAATCATGTTCGTTGCCGATCCGGAGTCGGCTCCCGGCAGTGCCACTTGCGCCTATGCTCGGCCCGACGATATGGCCGCCGACGGCAGCGCGTGGCGCACCAAGCTCCTCGACTACAACGCGGCGCCGGGGGACAATCCGCTCGGTCTCTTTCCGGCATGGCAACTCTACGAAAACCCGATTTACGGGCTGCTGGCCGAGCACTGCGGGCTGGACAAGCTCTATATTCTTTCGGCGGGATGGGGGCTGATCGAGTCGCCTTTCCTGACGCCCGTTTACGACATCACATTTAGTGCCAATGCCGAACTGTACAAACGCAGGAAACAGAGTGACGAATACCTGGATTGGAGCATGCTTCCGATCCAAACGACGGAACCAATCGTGTTCTTTGGCGGCAAGAGCTACGTGGATTTGTTTAGCGCCCTCACCAGACAGGTCGCGGGGCCTCGCCATGTCTTCTACAGTTCCGCCCATGCGCCCGCCGCGTCGGGCTGTACGCTTCAGCGATTCAATACGACCACGAGAACCAATTGGCACTATGAATGCGCCAAGGCCTTCATCGCCGGCAAGCTCTCGCTGGCGCCCGGCTGATGACGGTGTGCGTGCGCAAGGGCAGTGGCAACCTAGAGAGGTGCGCGATGAAGCGAAATGACGGCGGCAACGTCAAGGAGGGGTGGAGCGCCTGGTGGAGCTTCGCGCGCATCCCGGAGTTCCCGGTCGAGGCGGAGAAGACCGCGCTCATCGTGATCGACATGACCTACCAGCAGGCCCACCGCGACTACGGCCTCTGCAAGCGCATCGTCGAGGCGGGCCTTGCGGACGACCTCGCCTACTATCTCGACCGGATCGACCGCGTGGTGGTGCCCAACCTCGTGACGCTGACGGCGGCGTTCCGCGCGCGCGGGGCGCCGGTGATCTATACCCGCTGCGCCTCGCTGGTGGGCGACGGCTCCGACCAGACCTGGCGCCACCGGCACTTCGGCGTGGTCACGACCGTCGATTCCAAGGACGCGCAGATCCTCGCCCCGCTCGCGCCCCAGGAGGGCGACATCGTGCTGACCAAGAGCGGGTCTGCGGTCTTCCCCTCCACCAATTGCGAGCATCTGCTGCGGGTGAAGGGGATCACCACCATCGTGGTGAGCGGCATCTTCACCAACAGCTGCGTCGAGGGCACGATCCGGCTCGCCGGCGATCTCGACTTCCGCTGCCTGATGCCCGAGGACTCCTGCGCCGCGATGTCGCCGAGCGGCCATGCCAACGCCGTCGAATATCTCGACGGCAATTTCTGCCACGTGAAACCCACGGAAGAGATCGTTCGCCTGCTGGGCTAGTGTCGTGTCCCGGAACTCATGGCGAATAATACCAGCGTCCCCTTCCCGTCATGGCCGGGCTTGTCCCGGCCATCCACGAGGGCACCCTGGTCTCGCCGAGCGCGACGAGATACCCGGAACAAGTCCGGGCATGACGGTGTGAGGCCGACGTTGCTCATACGTATTTCCGGGACACAGCACTAGGGGCGTTCCGCCTGCCGGACGATGCCGGCATCGGCGAGCGCCCGGCATTCGGCCTCGTCATAACCGATCTCGCGCAGAATCGCGGTGCTGTGCTGCCCGAGGGCGGGTACGTCCGGCACGATCCGCCCCGGTTCTTCCCGGAACTTGATCGGGATGCCGAGATGGGCGGCGCCGCCTCCGCCGCCGTCGTCGCTCTCGTGCACGACCATGGCGCGCGCGGCGAGGTGGGGGTCGTCGAAGGCTTCCTTGAGGTCGAGGACCGGCGCGAAGCAGATGTCGCGGCCGGCGAACCAGGCGACCCATTCGGCCTGGGTGCGGGCGGCGAAGGTCTCCTCCAGGAAGGCGTGGAGCGGCGCCTGCGCCGGGCCGGCGGGCTCGCGGCCGAAGGGGATCAGGTCGGGCCGGCCGATGGCCTCCAGGAAGTTGACGACGAACTTCATCTCGCCGCCGCCGAGGGTGATGTAGCGGCCGTCGCGCGTGCGGTAGGGGCGGTAGAACGCCGCGCCGCCCTGGGTGCGCTCGGCGCGCGGGTCGGGCGCGCGGCCGTCGGCGAACACGCGGCCGGCGACATGGGCGGTCCACGACACCACCGCGTCGAACATGGCGAGGTCCAGATAGTCGCCCTGCCCGGTGGTCTGGCGCCGCAGCAGGGCCATGAGGATGCCGGAAAGCGCCATCAATGACCCCCCCATGTCCGACGGCGGCAGGCACGCCATGGCCGGCTTGCCGCCGTCGTCGACGCCGAGGCTCGCGACGCCTGCGAGCGCGTTGACGCTGAGGTCGTGGGCCGGCCGGTCGCGGTAGGGCCCCGACTGGCCGAAGGCCGAGATCGAGGCGTAGACGATTTGCGGCGCCCGCGCGCGCACGGCGTCGTAGCCGATGCCGAGACGCTCGACCACGCCGGGGCGGAAGGTCTCCAGGATCACGTCCGCGGTTGCGGCGAGGCGCATGAAGGCCTCGTGCCCGGCCTCGCTCTTGAGATCGACGGCGAGGCTCCGCTTGCCGCGGTTGGCGTTGCGGAAATAGACCGTGTGGCCGCCCTCGGCCGGTCCGATCTTGCGCGCCGGATCGCCGCTGCGCGGGTCCTCGATCTTGATCACGTCGGCACCGTGATCGGCCATCATCATCGCGAGATGCGGTCCCGGCAGGAAGCGGGAGAGATCCAGCGCCCTGATTCCTTCGAGCTTCATGGCTCGCCTCCGCCCCTGTCTGCGTCCTCCGCTCGCGCCGACATACCCCGGCGGCGGCGGCGGGGACAATAACCTGTCGGGCGATGAGCACGGGCGCGGTAGCCTGCGACGGGACGCACTCCTGTCCCGAACGGCCGGGGAGGGGCCTCGTGCAGCGACTCGCGGACGCGCTTGCGGTCTATCTCGAGCGGCGGATGGCCCGCATCTTCCTGCTCGGGATCGTCAGCGGCTTCCCCTGGGTACTCATCGGCAGCAGCCTCAGCCTCTGGCTGAAGGAGGAGGGACTCAGCCGCAGCGCGATCGGCTGGGCCGGCCTCATCTTCGGCGTTTATGCCTTCAACTTCCTGTGGGCGCCGCTCATCGACCGGGTCCGGCTGCCCTGGCTCTCCGGGCGGATCGGACAGCGCCGCGCCTGGATCGTCACCCTTCAGGCGGCGATCCTGGTCTGCCTCGTGCTCTGGAGCATGACGGAGCCCACGACGGACCTCGCCGCCGTCGTCGCCATCGGGCTCGTCATCGCCGTAGCCTCCGCGACCCAGGACATCGCCATCGACGCGCTCAGGATCGAGCAGATCGGCCGGACGGAGGGCGAGGTCATGGCGGCGGGCGCGGCGGCGGCGGTGGTCGGCTGGTGGACCGGCTTCAAGCTCGGCGGGATCGTCGCCCTGGAGACCGCCGGGGCCTTCCAGAACGCGGGCGTCGAGCATTACTGGCAGGCGACCTTCCTCGTGCTCGGGGTCGTGGTCGTGCTGTGCAACATCGGCCTCCTCTTCGTGCGCGAGGCGCCGGCGACGGAACGGCTCGCCGCCCAGGCCGAGGACCAGAGCCGGATCGCCTCCCGCCTCGCCCTGTCCGGCCCGCTCGGCCGCGCCGCCGCCTGGCTCGGCGGCACCGTGATCGGCCCGCTCTCGCGCTTCTTCCGGCAGAACGGCTTCGTCATCGCCGCCGCCGTGCTGGGCTTCGTCTTCCTGTTCAAGATCGGCGAGTCCTTTCTCGGGCGCATGTCCCTCGTCTTCTACACGGAGATCGGCTTCTCCAAGTCGGACATCGCGCTCTACTCCGGCGGTCTCGGCTGGATCGTCACCGTGGCGTTCACGCTGCTGGGCGGGCTGCTCGCGGTGCGGATCGGCCTGGTGCGGGCCATGTTCGCATCCGGCATCGCCATGGCCCTCACCAACCTGCTGTTCGCGGCACTCGCCTGGTCGGGCAGGTCGGAGGCGCTGTTCGCGGCCGCCGTCGTGATGGACGACCTCACGAGTGCGTTCGCGACGGTCACCTTCGTCGCCTTCATCTCGATGCTGGTGGACCGGACCTATACCGCCACCCAGTATGCGCTGCTCGCCTCGATGGGCACCGCCGGCCGCACCCTCTTCGCCGCCTCCTCCGGCGAGCTGGTGGACTGGCTGGAGGGGGACTGGGGCACCTTCTTCGTGATCACGACGCTGATGGTGGTCCCCTCCCTGGTCTGCCTGTGGGCGATCCGGGCCAGGCTGCGCGCCATGCTGGCCGGCGCTAGCGTGAGGCTGTTCGGAAAGGACGCGGAGGGAGCGCCGTCGCCCTGACCGGGCCGTTCGGGCGGAATGCGGCACCCGGCCGCATCGTCCGGGTGGTAGGATCGCCGTTCGCGTTTGCTCGGGGATTGCAGGGGGACGAAGGGGGATCGTATGACGCGGGAATCCACAGCCCCCGTTCCGGTGCCGTGAGGCGTCGTGCGCTCCTTCTGTCGGCGCTGCTGCCGCTTGCGCTTGCGTTGGCGATTGCGCTGCCGGTGAACGCCGAGCCGCTCGTGCTGGGCTGGTCCGCGCCCGGCGGCAGCGAGGGTTGGGAGGTGGAGGAATTCGAAGGCGAGACCCGCTATCGCGTCGTCGAGCTCGACGGGCGCCGCGTGCTCCGGGCCGACAGCGCGTCCTCGGCGTCGAGCCTCTATCTGGAGCGGGAGATCGACCTGACGGCGACGCCGATCCTGGAATGGAGCTGGCGGGTCGAGACGCCCCTGGCGGTTGCCGACGAGCGCAGCAAGGACGGCGACGACTTCGCTGCGCGGCTCTATGTGGTCGCGCCCGGCGAGGGACTGTTCGGGCTGCCGCGCGCCATCAACTATGTGTGGGCGAACCGGGCGGAGGTCGGCGACGCCTGGCCCAACCCGTTCACCACCAAGGTGATGATGGTCGCGGTCGAGTCCGGGGAGCGGGACGCGGGCGCCTGGCGCACCTACCGGCGGAACGTTCGCGCCGACTTCCTCCTCCTGTTCGAGCGGGAGGTGGACGCGCTCGAAGGCATCGCGGTCATGACCGATTCCGACAATAGCGGGCAGAGCGCCCGCGCCTGGTACGGAGAGATCGTCTTTCACCCCGAATAGGATGCGGGCCGGCCTCAGGGAATTGGCGGGCGGGATCGTGCGCCGTAGACTTGGCGCATAGATGTTTATGCGCTTATGTGCGGAGAACGGCCAATGACCCGATGGAACCTCTCCATCTCGGAAGAGACCGACCGAGCGGTTCGCACATTTCTAGCCCGTAACGGCGGCAAGAAGGGCGACTTGTCGCGGTTCGTCGACGAAGCTGTGCGCCGCCACGTCTTGGATCTCACCGTCAGCAAAGTCAAGAAACGCAACGCCGACCATGACCAACGGGAGATTCTCGACCTGATCGATGATTGAGGTGAGCGCGGCGCGTGCGGGTCGTTCTTGACACCAATATCTTGATCGGCGCTCTCATCACAAAGGGCACTCCACCGGACGGCTTGTATCAGGCATGGCTGCGCGGCGAGATTGAGCTCGTGACATCAATCGCGCAAATCGGACAACTCGTGTGCTCCCTAAGCCGGACACATCATGTGCTAGTGTCGTGTCCTGGAACTCATGACGAATAATACCAGCGTTCCCTTCACGTCATGGCCGGGCTTGTCCCGGCCATCCACGAGGGCTCCCCGGTTGCGTCCTGCGCGACGAGATGCCCGGAACAAGTCCGGGCATGACGATGAGAGGAAAACGCAATTCGTGCGCATTTCCGGGACACTTCACTAGCGACAATAGGATGCGGGCCGGCTTGATCGGGGCAGGGGGCTGTGGTTGTGTGGCCCGAGACTTCCGCGAGTCCCCCATGAATCTGCGATGAACCTGCACCGCACCTATCTGTTCGCCCCCGGCAACCATCCGCGCAAGGTCGCCAAGGTCTTCGGCGCCGGCGCCGATGCGGTGGTCCTCGACCTCGAAGATGCCGTCGCCGCGGCGGAGAAGGTCGCGACAAGGGCGGTCGTCGTCGGCGCCTTGCAGGCGCCGCGCCCGTGCCTCGGCTATGTGCGCGTGAACGGGCTCGACACCGACTATTGCCACGGCGACCTCCGGGCCGTCGTGGCGGCGGGTGTGGACGGCGTCATGCTGCCCAAGGTCGAGGCGCCCGACCAGCTCGCGACGGTGGACTGGTTGCTCGGCCAGCTCGAGCGCGAGCGGGGGCTGCGCCAGGGCGCGATCGACCTGCTGCCGATCGTCGAGACCGGCCGGGGCGTCGCCGCCGCCGAGGCCATCGCCGGCGCGGAGACGCGGGTGCGGCGGCTCTGCTTCGGCGCCGGCGACTATACCCGCGACATGGGGATGGTCTGGAGCGGGGCCGAGGCCGAGCTCGCGCACGCGCGCGCCTGCCTCGTGCTCGCCTCCCGCGTGGGCGGGCTGGAGCCGCCCATCGACACGGTCTTCATCGACCTCGCCGACGCGGACAACCTCGAACGCTCGACCCGGACGGCGCTCGGCTTCGGCTTCCAGGGCAAGCTCTGCATCCATCCCAAGCAGGTGGGGCCGGTCAACCGCGTCTTCACGCCGAGCGCCGACGCGGTGGTCCAGGCGGAGAAGCACGTCGCCGCCTTCAGGGAGGCGGAGGCTGCGGGCTCGGCCTCGATCCAGGTCGACGGCTACTTCATCGACTACCCGATCTACGAGAAGGCCGAGCGGGTGCTGCGGATCGCCGAGGCGGTCAGGCAGAGGGAAGCGCGGGCCGGCTGAACGGGGGCGCTAAGATGTTCATGTCCGCCGAGGACTACAGGGAGTCGCTGAGGCGCCTTGCGCCCAGGGTCTATGTGGACGGCGACGCGGTGGAGTCGGTCGCCGACGAGCCGCGCTTCGCGCCGGGCGTAGCCGCGCTCGGGGTCACCTACGATCTGGCGCGCGACGCGCGTCACCGGCATCCCATGGTGGTGGTCGAGGAGAGCACAGGCGCCGAGGTCAACCGCTTCCTCCACATCAACCGCTCGACCACCGACCAGCTCCACAAGCTCGAAGCGGTGCGCCTCGCCTGCCAGCGCACCGGCTGCGCCCAGCGCTATCTCACCCAGGACGGCCTCAACGCCATCCACCAGGCGACCTGGCGCATGGATCGGGAGACCGGCAGTGCCCTGCACGAGCGCTTCCTCGCCTATCTGCACCGGGTGCAGGCGGAGGACCTCGCCCTCGGCGTCGCCATGACCGACGGCAAGGGCGACCGCTCGCGCCGCCCCCACGAACAGGCCGTGCGCGATTCCTACGTCCACATCGCCCGGCGCCGGCCCGACGGTATCGTCATCAGGGGCGCCAAGGCGATCGTCACCGCGGCGCCCTACGTCCACGAGTATCTGGTCATGCCCTGCCGCAACATGACGGAAGACGACGCGGACTTCGCGGTCTGCTGCGCGGTGCCGGTGGATGCGGCGGGGGTCACCGTCGTCGCCCGCCCGGCGGGGCGGCCGGGGGAGAAGGCGGCCATGTTCAGCGCGCGCTACGGCCAGTCCACCGGCGTGGTGATCTTCGACGACGTGTTCGTGCCCTGGGAGAGCGTGTTCCTCGCCGGCGAGTGGGACCATGCGCAGTTCCTCACCCAGGCCTACGCGACCCACCACCGGCATTCCTGCATCGGCGCGCGCGCGGGCTTCGGCGACCTTCTGATCGGCGCCGGCGTGCTCATGGCCGAGGCCAACGGGCTCGACGTCGAGGGCACGTCGCACCTGCGCGAGCGCATGGTGGAGCTCATCAAGATCGTCGAGGGCTTCTATGCCTGCGGCGTCGCGAGCTCGGTCTACGCCGGCGCGGACGGCTCCGGCTGCGTCGAGCCCGACCGGGTCTTCGCCAATATCGGCAAGTTGCTGCTGTCCACGCAGATCTACGACATGCACCGCATCGCCCACGAGGTCTCGGGCGGGCTGGTGGTGGCCCTGCCGGGGCCGGACGAGGACCACAACCCGGCGACCGCAGGCTCGCTCGCCGAGATGCTCAAGGGGCGCGACGACCTGCCCTATGGCGAGCGCATGGAGGTCGCGCGCCTGATCGAGGACCTCACCGCCTCGGGCACCGCCGGCTGGTACTCGGTCATCAGCATGCACGGCGGCGGCTCGCCGCAGGCGACGGGGCTGGAAATCTTCCGCAGCTATCCGGTCGAGGACAAGGTGGCGCTGGTCGAGAAGCTGCTCGACCGCGGCGCGCTTGCGCCCGAGTCGGGCGCCGGAAGCCGCGACCGCCAGCCGGGGCGCTGCTGCCCGGTCGGCTGCCGCGAGCCGGCCGAGGAGAGGGCGTCCGCAAAGCGCGCCGGCAACTGACACGCACGCGACGATAAGGGGAGGGAACCATGTCCGTGGAGCAACGCCTGCAGCGCCTTGAGGATATCGAGGCGATCAAGCAGCTCATCGCCCGCTACGCCACGGCCGCCGACCACAATGCGGAGCCTGCGATGATGGCGCCCTGCTTCACCGCCGATGCGGTCTGGAACTGCGAGGGCATCGGGCGCTGGGAGGGCCGCGACAGCATCGTCTCGGGCCTGCGCGAGGTCTCCACCACGCAGCTCTCGTGGGCGCTGCACTACATGACCCAGCCGATCATCGAGGTGGCGGACGACGGCCAGACCGCCAGCGGCGAATACTATCTTTGGGAGCTCGCCAAGGCGGTGCAGGCGGACGGCGGCCCGGACAAGGACACCTGGATCGGCGGCTGGTACGAGTCCCGGTTCCGCAGGGAAGGCGGCGACTGGAAGTTCTGCCGCATCGAGCTGATCCTCAAGCTGCTGAGCCCGGCCGACGCGCCCTCGTGGGAGACGCCGATCCCGCCCTGGAAGCCCTGACACCGCGCGGGAGGCGGAGGGGCGTATGGGTATCGAAGAGCGGCTCCGGCGCCTGGAGGATATCGAGGCGATCCAGCAGCTCATCGCGCGCTACGCCAAGGCCGTGGACCGTAACGGCGACCCGGCGCTGGTCGCGCCGCTCTTCACCGAGGACGCGGTGTGGCACTGCGAGGGCATCGGCCACTGGGAGACGCGGGAGGGCATCCTGCGCGAGATACGCCCCAACTGCACCACCTTCATGCCCTGGGCCATGCACTACATGACCCAGCCGGACATCGAGGTGGACGCAGACGGGATGAGCGCCACCTCCCGGCACTATCTGTGGGAGCTCGGCAAGGTGACGCCGGCGGATGGCGCACCCGAGGGTGGCAGCCCGACCGAGGATACCTGGATCGGCGGCTGGTACGATTCCCGGTACCGCAAGGAGGGCGGCGCCTGGAAGTTTGCCCGCGTCGACCTGACGCTCAAGCTCTTCAGCCCGGCCGCGAGGCCCGCCTGGGAGACCCGGATCGCGCCCTGGTCTCCCGCCTGACCGGCGGCCCGAGACGCTACCTCGGCGCCATGCGGAGCGCGCCGTCGAAGCGGATCACCGAGCCGTTGATGAAGGTGTTTTCCACGATGTGCGCGGCGAGCGCAGCGTACTCCCCGGCCGAGCCGAGGCGCTTCGGGTAGACCGTCGTCTCCAGCAGCGACTGCTTCACCGGCTCGGACAGGCCCGCCATCATCGGCGTGTCCATCAGCCCCGGCGCGATGCAGTTGACGCGGATGCCGTCGCGGGCGAGCTCGCGCGCGAGCGGGAGCGTCATCGCCGCGACGCCCCCCTTCGACGCCGCGTAGTCGAGCTGGCCGATCTGGCCCTCGAAGGCGGCGACCGACGCGGTGGTGACGATGACCCCGCGCTCGCCGTCGTCGAGCGGCGCCATCGCGGCCATGTCGGCGGCGGCGAGGCGGCACGAGTTGATCGTGCCGATCAGGTTGACGTGGATCGCGCGCGTGAGCTTTTCCAGCGGGCTGGCGCTGCCGTCGCGCCCGACCAGCTTGGCGCCCGGCGCGATACCGGCGCAGGCGACCATGATGCGCGCGGGCCCGAGGGCCTCGCGGATCGCCGCGACAGCGCTCTCGTGGCCGGCCGGGTCGACCACGTCGCATGGCGCCGCGGCGCCGCCGATTTCGGCCGCGACCGTCTGCGCCAAGTCCTCGTTCATGTCGAGGATGCCGACCCTGGCGCCGGCGGCCGCGAGCCTGCGCGCGGTGGCTTCGCCGAGGCCGGAGGCGCCGCCGGTGACGATCGCCGTATGCCCGCTGATATCCATGCCCAATCCCCTTGCTGATCCGGGCGCTTACATAGCAAAGCGCCGCCGGTGAATGCAAAAGGCGCCGCGCAGCGCCGTCAGGGGCCGATGGCGCCGGGGCGGGGCCGCGCGAAGCGCGCTTCCCGGTGCGCGATGTAGACGGCGCTGGTCACAATGAAGACCGCGCCGACCCAGGTCCAGACGCCGGGAAACTCGCCGAACGCGAACCAGCCGATCGTCACCGCGAAGGGGAGGCGGGTGAAGTCCAGCGGTACCACCGCCGTGGCTTCCATGATCGAGAGCGCGCGCGCCATCGAGAAGTGGGCAACGGTGAGAATGCTGCCGATGCCGAGCAGCCAGCCGAGCTGCTCCATGGTCGGCATCTCCCACCACCAGAGCGCCGGCCCGAGCGAGATCGGCGTCATGATCAGGTTCATGTAGAAGACGATGGCCAACGGCGATTCGGTGCGCGCCAGCAGGCGCACCAGCGCCATCGAGACGGCGAAGAGCAACGCGGCAGAGATCGCCAGCAGCCCGCCCACCGAGATGGTCTCCGCCCCCGGCTGCAGCACGATCAGCACCCCTGCGAAACCCACGGCAGTGGCGATCCAGCGGCGCGGTCCCACGCGCTCGCCCAGCATCAGGATGGCGACCGGGATCATCCAGAGCGAGACCGTGAAGTTGAGCGTGATGGCTTCCGCAAGCGGCGTCAGCTGCAACGCCGAGTACCAGGCCCACATGGCGAAGACGCCGATCCCGGCGCGGACCGCGAAGAGGCGGAAGCGCCTCAAATCGAACGAGCCGAAGCCGATCCGAACCATGAAGGGCAGCAGGATCAGGGTGCCGATGCCGTTGCGGACGAAGGCGATCTGAAACACCGATATCTCCGCCGAGACGTGGCGGATCGCCGCCGACATGCCGGCGAAGCAGGCGCAGGTGAAGACCATCAGGAGCACGCCTTCCCAGGTGCGCCCTGCGGTGCGCCCTGCGGTGCGGCTGCCCGCTTCCTTCATGGGTTCGGTGCGCATGGCGGGCGGCCTGCTCCCCGTCGCCGCCCGCCTGGCGCGCCCCGGTCGGGTACAGGCGGCGGATGCAGTGGCGCGCCACCATGCCACATCCGCCCGGCGGCGACACAGCCCGCCTCAGTACTTGTGGCAGCCGAGGCAGGTCAGTTGAGCGTTCGTGTCCGGCTCGCCGAGTTGCCGCTCTGCCATCAGCGCATAAGGGGATTCGGGCAGCTCGGCAATCATGCGGTTCAGATACACCTTCGCCTCCTCGCGCCGCTCCAGCCGCCACAGGGCGTCCGCGAGCCCGCCCAACAACTCGCCGCGGCTGTGTACCGAGAGCGCCCCGAAATAGGGCGCCTGCACCTCGAGAATCTTGCTGTAGTCGCCCGCCACCGTTTCCAGAAGCGCCAACCGGGTCGGGGCGTCGGTGATGTAGCGCGCGGACGCCTGCAAAGCCGTGGCTCTGGGAATGAGCACTTCCACGTCGTCAGGCGCGAGCGAGACGGCTCGGTCGAATTGGGCGACGCTCTCGTCGAACAGAGTCATACCTGTACCCCAATCGCCCTTCGCAAAGGCCATGCCGGATTGGAATTGCCAACCCGCCGCCTGCCAGACCAGGGCCGGTGGGTAATCCGGGTTGACTTCCAGCGTCTCTTCGCAAATCGCCATGCCCCGTTCCAGCGCGTCCTCGTTGCCGGCGAACCCGGCGAAGAAGAGCTCCCGCACCGTCTCGTCGAAGCGCTCCGACTGCTGTGCCGCGGCAGGGGCGGCAAGAAGGACCGTCGCCAACACTGCGAGGAGGCCGAGGACGCGACCGCCCCGGCGACGGTATGTGGTCATGGAGTCCATGCTCTCGTCTCCCATCGTTCAGGCGTTGCCGCCGTCGCCGTCCAGAATGTCGCGCAGATAGGCGACGTGGTCCTGGAAGGCGCGCCGTCCCGGCGCGGTGATGCCGACGCGGGTTCTGGGTCGCTTGCCGACGAAATCCTTGGCGATGGTCACGTAGCCCGACTTCTCGAGGGTCGTCAGGTGCGACCCCAGATTGCCGTCGGTGGCGCCGGTGATCGCCTTGAGCCGGACGAATTCCAGCAGTTCCCGGCGCGGCAGGGCATTCAGGGCCGACATGATCCTGAGGCGCGTCGGCTGGTGAACGATCTCGTCGGGCCCGCTCACCGCGCGGACCTCATCCAGAGGCCGCCGAGGATGAGGGCGCCGCCGCCGATAAAGGGAACGATCAGCGGGAGCATCGCCGGCGCGAGGTGGAAGACGCCGACGGCGAGGCCCGCCAGCGCCACGCCGACGGCGGCGTAGCGAAGTCCCGCCCAGCACCCGACGGTGGTGTAGGCCGTCGCCACCACCAGGGTGATGAGCATGTTCACGTCGGCGCCGGAGACCGGTGCGAAGACCATCAGCGTCAATCCGACGAAGGCCGCAAGCACGGCGAAGGTCGCGGCGTAGCGAAGCAGGCGCAGACGCTCGCCACGCTCCCCGCCGCGCCGCGCCTGCCTGAGGATCAGCCAGGCGGTGCCGATGAAGCCGACGGCGTCGACCGCGGCCCAGCCGATGCCGCCGTACGCGGGCGCAAGCGCGGCGACGGCGCCGGCGACGATCCACAACGTGCCCCACAGCAGGAGGTAGGGGCTGGCAAGCCCGTAGCGAAACAGGGTCCGGCTGCGGCGTTTCGTCGCTTCGATGTCGTGCAGGGCCGAAAGGGCATCGTCCTTGCTCACCGTCATGGCGCCCTCCGCTGCGTCTCGATGAATGACGCCGACGAGCATAGTACAAAACACTCTGCTGTGCAGAGTAATCTGTACGCCAAAAGGGCTTGATTCGCGATCCCGCGAGTCCCAGATCAAGGGGGTGGAGGAGACCGGCCCGCGACGGGAGGCCGCCGGCGATCGCTTCGGGGCGGGGGCAGGCGGGGCCGGGTGACGGATTGCAAAGGCGAAGCGCGCGGCGGGCGCTGCGGCGGCCGGCGCGCCTGAGCAGGAGGAGGATGGTCATGAACGACGGCGATCGGGCGGAAGCAGGCGATGGCTGGGAGAATGCCCCCTTCCTCGGCGGCAACGAAGCCTACATCAGGGAAGTCACGATGGACGGTGTCGTCGTCTACGGCATCCACGCACCCGACGGCCGGCTCCTCGGCGTCGCGCCGGACCGCGATATCGCCTTTGCCGCCGCCCGTCAGCACCAGCTCACCCCGCTCAGCGTCCACTGAGCGGCGCCCGCCGCGCTCAGGCGGGATCGGCTGCGCGGGAGGCCGGAGCGCCGGGAAGCTCCAGACGGAAGCGCGCGCCGATGACGGCGCCCGCCGGGCCGAGCCGGTTGGCGCAGGTGAGCCGGCCGCCATGGGCGTCTGCGATCTGGCGCGCGATGCTGAGGCCGAGGCCCGAATGGGCGCCGAAGGCCTCGCCCTCGGGGCGGAGCGTGTAGAAGCGCCGGAAGATCGCTTCCTCCATCCCGGCCGGCACGCCGGGGCCTTCGTCCTCGACGCTGACCGTGATCCGGGCGCCGTCGCGGCGGAGCCCGAGCGTGATCGTCCCGGAGGGCGGGCTGAACGAGCGGGCATTGCCGACCAGGTTCTGGAGCACCTGCGCGAGACGGTCCTCGACGCCGAGCACCGTGAAGGGGCCGTCGCCCTCGATCTCGACACGGATCGTCGCGGAGTCCTCGTTCGTCGCTGCGGCGGCGCCGAGCATCTCCGCAAGCGTGGTCAGCATGGCGCGCAGGTCCACCGGCTGCAGCCGGGCGCGGGCGAGCTCGGTATCGATCTTCGAAGCATCGGCAATCTGGCTCAGCAGCCGGTCCATCCTCTTCACGTCCTCGCCGATCAGGGCGAGCAGCTTCGCCCGCTGCTCCTCGTCGCTGACGCGGCGTGCGGTATCGACGGCGCTCAGCACCGAGCTGAGCGGGTTCTTCACCTCGTGGGCGACATCGGCGGCGAAGCGCTCGATCGCGTCCATGCGCACCCAGAGCGCCTCCGTCATGTCCCTGAGCGCCGCCGAGAGGCGGCCGATCTCGTCGTGGCGCGCCGTGAAGTCGGGAATCGTCACCTTGCGTCCGCCGCCGGCGCGTACGCGCTCGGCCGCGCGCGCGAGGCGGCGCACCGGGCGGGCGATCGTGCCCGCGAAGTAGAGGCTGAGAAGGACGGTGATGCCGAGCGCGATGCAGAAGGCCTGGAGGATGGTGAAGCGGGCGTTGCGCACGCTCTCCAGCACGTCTTCGGCGTCCGCCACCAGCAGCAGGGCTCCCCGCACCCGGCGGAAGGGCTGGATCGGCGCGGCCGCGAGCGCGAGCAGCCGGGCGTCCCCGGTCCTGTGCATGGCGCGCCCGGCGCTGCCTTCCAGCGCGCTCAGGACCTTGGGGAAGTCGGCAGCCCGTGGGTCCCGCGGCGCGACGTAGAGCGGCACCGTGGTGCGGGGCGGCAGGCGCGCGGTGATCCACTCGTAGGCCGCATCCGCCGCCCGGCTGAAGACGCCGCCGTCGCTCTCCGGCGGCGGCAGCGCCGCGGTCTGGACCGCCGCCATCGGCAATTGCCGCGAATCGACGGCGAGGCTGCCGTCGGCGTCGAAGAGCATCGCACGGGTATCGGGCGCCAGGTCGAGGCGGGCGACCAGGGTCTCGGCGGCCGCGCGGTCGAGCCCGGCCTGCGAGGCGTCGCCGGCGGCGACCGCGCTTTCGCCGAGGGCTGCGGCCAGCAGGGTGGCCTCCCGCGCGAGCGCATCCAGCCTGGCGTCCATCAGGTCGCGCTGGAGGTGGTCGAGATAGAAGAAGCCCGCGACCAGAACCCCCAGCGCCATGACGTTGATGGCGAGGATGCGGGCGGTGAGGGGGAAGGCCACGCGCGGCCGCGCGCCGCGCCGCGCCGGCTGCGCATCGTCTACGCTCGCGTCACGGCGCCGTGAATCTGTAACCGACACCGTAGAGCGTCTCGATCTGCGAGAAGGCCGAATCGATGGCCCTGAACTTCTTGCGGATGCGCTTGACGTGGCTGTCGATGGTGCGGTCCTCGACGTAGATCTGGTCGCCGTAGGCAGCGTCCATCAACTGGTTGCGGCTCTTGACGTGGCCGGGGCGCCGGGCCAGCGCCTGCAGCAGCAGGAACTCCGTGACCGTGAGCGCGAGCGCATCGCCGCGCCAGGTGCAGAGGTGGCGGTCCTCGTCGAGCACCAGGGCGCCGCGCACCATGAGGGAGCGCGGCGCATCGGGGCCGAGCGCCGGCTCGGCGCGCCGCAGCACGGCCCGGATGCGCCCGACCAGGAGGCGGATCGAGAAGGGCTTGGTGATGTAGTCGTCCGCGCCCTGGCTGAGCGCGTAGAGCTGGTCGTCCTCCGCATCCTTCGAGGTCAGGAACACCACGGGTATCGCGGAATGCGCCCGCAGCCGGGCGAGCAGCTCCAGGCCGTCCATCTGCGGCATCTTGATGTCGAGCACCGCGATGTCGGCCGGCCGGCTCAGCAGGTCCTGGAGCGCCTTCACCGGGTCGCTGTGGGGCCGCACGACGAAGCCCTCCGCCTCGAGCGCCATGGTGACCGAGGTGAGCAGATGCCGGTCGTCGTCGACGAGCGCGATGGTCGCAGGCACCGTGTCGCTCCTCCTCTCCTGCTCCTCTTCTACTCCTGTCCTCTGGCGGCTGCTGCCCGATTATGCGCCCAGTGTGGCGATTTTGCGGCGTCTCTCCGGCGTTTCCGGGGCCGCCGCGTCAGTAGCGGGCGATCGGGCGCCGGGCGACGGCGAGGAAACGGCCGGAGAGCAGGATGCTGGCGCTCAGCGCGCCCGCCAGGATACCCCACATCAGGCCGTCCACGCCGAGTCCTGCGACGAAGGCCAGCACATAGCCGATCGGCACCGAGACGCACCACCACGAAACGAGCTGGAGCCCCGGCGGCACCCAGACGTCGGCGACGCCGCGCAGGGCGCCCATCAGCACCGCCTGCATCCCGTCGAACACCAGGATCAGGCCGCAGATGCCGATCAGCGACACGGCCAGCGGCAGCACCGCGGGGTCGTCGGTGTAGAGGCCCGCGAGCGCCGTGCCGAGGCCGAAGAAGGGCCCGGCGAAGCAGACCATGAGGCAGGCGATGAGCAGGACGCCCGCCCAGCCCGCGCGCGCGATATCGGTCGCGTTGCGCCGCCCGACCGCGTTGCCGACGCGCACCATGCTCGCGGCCGCGGTCCCGATGGCGGCCATGAACACCAGCCCGATCAGGTTGTAGCCGATCTGGTAGGCGGCGAGCGGAACCGTGCCGAGATGGCCGGCGAACATCACCAGGGCGGCGAATGCCGCGGTCTCCAGGCCCCGTGCGGCGCCGAGCGGATAGCCGATGCGCCTGAGCCGCCGCGAGATCGTCCAGAAATCCGAGACAGGCCGGTAGATGCCGAAGGCAACGGCATCGGGCAGGCGGACGACGAAGAGAAAGAGCGCCGCGAACATGACCCAGCGCACCGACGAGGTCGCGACCGCGGCGCCTTCCGCGCCCATCTCGGGCCCGCCGAGATTGCCGAAGATGAAGATCCAGTTGAGCAGCACGTTGAGGAGCACCGCGCCGACCATGACCAGCATACCGGGGATCGGCCGGCTGAGCCCCTCCAGAAAGTGCGTGCACACCACCCACAACAGCAGCGGCGGCGAGCCCCAGGCGATCATCTCGAGCACACGGCCGCCGCCGGCGGCGACCTCCGGCTCCTGCCCCGTCGCCTCGAGGGTATAGCGGCCGAGCAGGCAGACGAGGCCCATGACCACGCCGAGCACTGCGCCGTGGACGAAGCTGACGCGCCAGTAGGCGCCGCAGGCGGCACGGTCGTGCGCGCCGTGGGCCTGGGCGACGAGGATCACCGTGCCCTGGAGCAGCCCGACGCCGATCAGGATCATGACCACCTGCGCGGCATTCGCCGCCGCGTAGACGGCGAGCGACTCGGTCCCGTAGTGGCCCAGCATCGCCGAATCGACCGCGACCATCACCAGCAGGCCTGCGCGTGCGAGGATCACAGGCGCGGCAAGCCGGGCGGTCCGTGTCAGGTGGCGCTTGAAGGGCATGGCCGCGACGGACGGCCGCGCGGGCGTGACGACTCCTTCGCTCATGGCGCCGGACCCTAACCCGGATTTCTCACCATGGTCACGGTCTGCGTCGCGCGGGACGCGCGCAGAGCGCACGATGCGTCCAGGCGTTCGATCCGCAAGGAGCGGGCCGAAAAGCGTAGCGGGGACTACGGTCGAGGCCCGCGACGCTGCGGGCGGACGCCTGGGCGCGACCCGAAGGGCGGCGCTTTCCGGCCGACAGCGGGCGTCAAGCCGCTTGCCCGATGTCCCGCGTCGCGCGGGACGCGCGCGGGAGCGCACGATGCGCTGCGCGCCTTTCCTACTCTGTCGGCCGGAAAGCGCCGCGCAGACCATGACCATGGTGAGAAAGCCGGGTTGACCCATTGCCCGGAGTCGCAGACAGGATTGCGTGCCGACGGCGCCGCAGCGGCCCTTGCTTGACTCGCCCCGGTGGGCGGGCCATGAGTTGGCGGCGGAACGTTCGGCGCGGCCGGCCGGCTGCGGACGACGGAACGGCGGAATAGCAAAGATGGGGTGAAGGGGACCGTCTCCCCGTCCAAGAGCAGCCGATGGATCAGCGCGGACCCCACATAAGCCGGCACGGACTGGAACGGCACGGCATCGGCAACGTCGCCGCCGCCCATTGGAACTACCGCAGGCCCGCCCTCTACGAGGAGGCGGTGCGGCGCGGCGAGGCGCAGATCGCCGAGGGCGGAGCCCTGATCGCCATGACCGGCGCCCATACCGGGCGCTCGCCCAACGACAAGTACATCGTGCAGGAGCCGTCGTCCGCGCCGGACATCTGGTGGGGCGCGGTCAACCGCCCGATCGCGGCGGACGTCTTCAACGACATCCACGGGCGCATGGTCGCCTATCTCCAGGGCAAGGAGGTGTTCGTCCAGGACTGCCATGTCGGCGCCGACCGCGACTATCGGCTGCCGATCCGCGTGATCTCTGAGTTCGCCTGGCACAGCCTATTCGCGCGCAACCTGTTCATCACGCCGGCAGACGGGGAGCTGGCCGACCACGAGCCGCAATTCACCATCGTCCAGGCGCCCGGCTTCAAGGCGCGCCCCGAGAGCGACGGGACCAACTCCGAGACCGTGGTGCTGCTCGATTTCGCGCGGCGCCTGGTGCTGATCGGCGGCACGGCCTACGCCGGCGAGTGCAAGAAGTCGGTCTTCACCATCATGAACCATCTCATGCCGGCGCGCGACGTGCTGCCCATGCACTGCTCGGTCAATGTGGGCGACGACGGCCGCTCCGCGGTCTTCTTCGGCCTCTCCGGCACCGGCAAGACCACGCTCTCGGCCGATCCGCACAGGACGCTGCTCGGCGACGACGAGCACGGCTGGAGCGGCGACGGCCTGTTCAACTTCGAGGGCGGCTGCTACGCCAAGGTGATCCGGCTCTCGGCCAGCGCCGAGCCGGCGATCCACGCCACCACGCGGATGTTCGGCACCGTGCTCGAGAACGTCGTGATGGACCCGGACACGCACGTCCTCGATCTCGACGACGGCTCCCATACCGAGAACACCAGGGGCGCCTATCCGCTGGCCTCGATCCCGAACGCCAGTTCCTCGGGCGTGACCGGCCACCCCGCCGACATCGTCATGCTGACGGCGGACGCCTTCGGCGTGCTGCCGCCCATCGCCCGGCTCACCCCGGAGCAGGCGATCTACCACTTCCTCTCCGGCTACACCGCCAAGGTGGCGGGCACGGAGCGCGGCCTCGGCCGGGAGCCGCAGGCGACCTTCTCCGCCTGCTTCGGCGCGCCCTTCATGCCGCGCCGGCCGACAGCCTATGCCCGCCTGCTGCGGGAGCGGATCGAGATGACCGGGGCCCGCTGCTGGCTCGTCAATACCGGCTGGACCGGCGGCCCCTACGGCGTCGGCGCGCGCATGGAGATCGCCCATACCCGTGCGCTCCTCGGCGCGGCGCTGGAGGGCAGCCTCGACGGCGTGCCCCACGCCAGCGACAACCCCTTCGGCCTCGCCGTGCCGACGCGCTGCCCGGGCGTGCCGGCAACGGTTCTCGACGCGCGCGGCACCTGGCGCGACAAGGACGCCTACGACGCGCAGGCCCGCGATCTGGTGGGCCGCTTCCACGACAATTTCGCGCAATTCGCGTGCGACGTGGGAGAGGAGGTGCAGGCCGCCGCGCCCATGGCCGCCTGAGGCGGGCGGGCTTGCGTCCCTTCACCTGACGCGCCGCCTCGGCTATAGGGTGCGCGCGCAGGCCGCGCGGCCGGCGCACCACGCAGCATCAGGATGGACCGCCCCATGAAGATCGAATTTGCCGAGATCGAGACGCCCTCCGAGGGCGTCATCGCCGTCGGCGTGACCGAGGACCGCGCGCTGGGCGCGACCGGTCGCGCGCTGGACGAGCAGAGCGGCGGCGCGCTCACCCGCGCGCTCTCCGGCAGCCGCTTCAGGGGCAAGCAGGGGACCTCCACCGCCATCGTCGCGCCGCACGGGCTCGCGCTCGACGCGGTGCTCCTGGTCGGGCTCGGCCAGCCGGGCCGGATCGACGACCGCCAGTTGCGGGCGCTCGGCGGCAAGGTCGTCGCTGCCCTCAACGCCAACGGCGCGAAGACCGGCGCGATCGCCCTGGATGCGGTGGAGGGGGCGGCCATGGCGCCGCCTGCGATGGCGGCGGCGGTCGCCGCCGGCGCGCGTCTCGGCAGCTACAGCTTCGACAAGTACCACACCAAGAAGAAGGACGAGGACAAGAAGACCCTCGCGCAATTGACCGTGATGCTCGCCGAGCCGGCGGCGGCCGAGGCGGCGTTCGCGCCCGGCGGAAGCCTCGTCGACGGCGTCTTCGCCGCGCGCGACATGGTGTCCGAGCCCGGCAACGTCAAATATCCGAAGACCATTACGGAGGACATCGAGGCGCTCGCCGGCGACGGGATCGAGGTCGAGATTCTCGACCGCGAAACCATGGACTCCCTCGGCATGGGTTCGCTGCTCGGTGTCGCGCTCGGCAGCGAGAACGAGCCCTACCTCGCCGTCATGCGCTGGAACGGCGCTCCCGACGGCGCCGAGCAGCAGCCCGTCGCCTTCGTCGGCAAGGGGGTGACCTTCGATACCGGCGGCATCTCCATCAAGCCGAGCCAGGGCATGGAGGAGATGAAGTACGACATGGCGGGCGCCGCGGCCGTGGTCGGCCTGATGAAGTGCCTCGCGGGCCGCGGGGCGCGGGTCAACGCCGTCGGCGTCGTCGGGCTGGTCGAGAACATGCCCGATGGCAAGGCGCAGCGTCCGGGCGATGTCGTGACCTCGATGTCGGGCCAGACCATCGAGGTCATCAACACCGACGCCGAAGGCCGCCTCGTGCTCGCCGATGCGCTCTGGTACACCCAGGCGACCTTCAAGCCTCAGTTCATGGTGGATCTAGCGACGCTGACCGGCGCGATCATCGTCAGCCTCGGCACCTATCAGGCGGGCCTGTTCAGCAATGACGACGTGCTGTCGGAGCGGCTGCTGGCGGCCGGGCGCGAGACCGGCGAGGAAGTCTGGCGCCTGCCCCTCGGCGAGCGCTACGACAAGGACATCGATTCGGCCATCGCCGACATGAAGAACGTCGGCAAGGGGCGCGAGGCCGGCAGCGTGACCGCGGCGCAGTTCCTCCAGCGCTTCGTCAACGGCGTGCCCTGGGCCCATCTCGACATCGCCGGCATGGCGTGGATGAAGCGCGACGACGACCCGACCGTGCCCAAGGGCGCGTCCGGCTACGGCGTGCGCCTCCTCGACGCGCTGGTGCGCGCGCACTACGAGGCCTGAAGCACGCGTGGTGGTCGAGATCGCCTTCTACCAGCTTCGCCGCACGCCGCTTGAGAAAGCGTTGCCCAAGCTGCTGGAGAAGGTGCTGGAGAGCGATCGCCGCGCGCTGGTGCTCGCCGCCTCGGAGGAGCGGGCGGAGGCGCTGAACGCGGCGCTCTGGACCTACGACCAGGGCTCCTTCCTGCCCCACGGCACGGCGCGCGACGGCCGGCCCGAACGCCAGCCGATCCTTCTCGCGACCGACGACGCCGCGCCCAACGGCGCCGGCATCGCGGTCATGGTCGATGGCGTCGCCCCGGCCGATCCCGGCCGCTTCGAGCGCTGCCTCGACATTTTCGACGGAAGCGACACGGCGGCGCTGAAGGCGGCGCGCGCCCGCTGGCGGGGGCACCGGGAGCGGGGCGACACGGTGACCTACTGGGAGCAGACCCAGAGCGGGTCGTGGGAACGGCGGGCTTAGCGCCAGGCGGGTCGAGAGCCGTGGGGGACAAGATCAAGGCCGATCTCTGCGTGATCGGGGCCGGGTCGGGGGGTCTTTCCCTCGCCGCGGGCGCGGTCCAGATGGGCGCGTCGGTGATCCTGATCGAGCAGTCCCGGATGGGGGGCGAGTGCCTCAACACGGGCTGCGTCCCGTCCAAGGCCCTGCTGGCCGCGGCGGCGCGGGGCGCCGGTTTCGCCGCCGCCTACGCTCACATGCGGCGTGCGATCGCTGCGATCGAGCCGCACGATTCGGCCGAGCGCTTCCGCGGCCTCGGCGTCCATGTGGTGCACGGCAAGGCCCGCTTCGTCGCGCCCCGCTTCCTGGAGGTGGGCGACACCAGCGTGACGGCGCGGCGCTTCGTCATAGCCACCGGCTCGGTGCCCGCGCTCCCGTCGATTCCGGGTCTCGACACGCTTCCCTACTTCACCAACGAGACCCTGTTCGACACGGCGCCGGAGCCGCGTCACCTGCTCGTGCTCGGCGGCGGCCCGATCGGGGTCGAGATGGCGCAGGCCTACCGCCGGCTGGGCGCCGAGGTCACGCTGGTCGAGGCGCAGCGCCTGCTCGGGCGCGACGACCCGGAGCTGGTGGCCGTCGTGCGCGCGCGGCTGATCGAGGAAGGCGTGACGGTCCACGAGGAATCGGGGGTCGGCGCCGTCGAGGCGGCAGACGGCGGCGGGGTCGTGCTCGTCTGCGGCGAGGGCGAGGCGCAACGGCGGATCGGCGGCTCGCACCTGCTGGTCGCGACCGGGCGGCGGCCGAACCTGGCCGGCCTCGGGCTCGAGCAGGCCGGCGTCGCGCTGAGCAACGGGGAGCCCTTGGTGGACAAGCGCCTGCGCACGACCAACCGGCGCATCCATGCGGTCGGCGATGTGGTCGGCCCCCACCGCTTCACCCATATGGCGGGCTACCAGGCGCGCATCGTGCTGACCAACGCGCTCTTCCGGGTGCCTGCACGAGTGCGCTACGACGCCGTGCCGTGGGTCACCTACACCGACCCCGAACTCGCCCAGGTCGGCCTGAGCGAGGCGGAGGCCCGCGCCCAAGGTCATGAGCCGCGCGTCCTGCGCTTCCCCTTCGCAGAGAACGACCGCGCCATCGCCGAGGACGCGACGCGGGGGCTGGTCAAGGTCGTCGCGACCGGGCGCGGCCGGGTGCTGGGCACCGCCATCGTCGGCGCCCATGCCGGCGAGCTGATCCTGCCTTGGGCGCTCGCCGTGAAGAACCGGCTCGGCGTCGGCAAGCTGGCGCAGGCAATCGTGCCCTATCCGACGCTGAGCGAGGCCAGTGCACGGGCCGCGGGCAGCTTCCACACGCCCATGCTGTTCGGCCCACGAACGCGCCGCCTGGTCCGCCTGCTCGCCCGCCTGGGATAGCCGGCCGGCGTGGCGCGGATACGCGGAGCGAGCGCCCGGCGTCCCCAAGGTGCGGGAGATGAGCGGGACCGGGCCGCGCAGCGGCCCGGCCGGCGCGACCGCGCCGGCGCGCCGCCAGGCGCGGAGCGTCGCGCGTCCACGCGCGCGGGGGCGCACGATCGAGCGGAGCGAGCGCCCGGCGATTGAGGGAAAGGAAAAGGGTGCCGGCGTGGCGCGGGCGCGGCGCCGGCTCTATAGTCGGGCTGCAGGGGCAACGGACGATCGCGTCGAGACGTCTTGGCTGGGTTATCCTTTTCGGTCCTGTCGCGGGCCTCCCGCGGCCTCTCGGCGCGGCTGCTGGCGCTCACGATGCTGTTCGTCCTCCTGGGCGAGGTGCTGATCTACGTCCCCTCGATCGCGCGCCACCGCCTGGTCTTCCTCGAAGAGCGGATCGACGCCGCGCGGATCGCGGCGCTGGCCGTCGAGGCGTCGCCGGACGGGATGGTGACCGAGCAGCTCCGCGCTGCGCTGCTGGCCCGCGCCGGCGTCAGCGCGGTTTCGCTCAAGCGGACCGGCACGCGCAGGCTGGTGCTCGGCGACGACATGCCGGTCGCGGTCGACGCGAGCTTCGACCTGCGGCAGGCGACCCCGCTCGGCCTGATCGGGCAGGCTGCCGACACGCTCCGCCACGGCGGCGAGCGGACCATCCGGGTGATGGGGTCCGCGCCCGGCGACCCGCCCGACACGGTGGTCGACATCCTGCTGCCGGAGGCCCCGCTCTTCGCGGCGATGATCGACTATTCGGGGCGCATCCTGGTGCTCTCCATCGTCCTCGCCTTCATCGTCGCCGGCCTGGTCTATCTCTCCCTGCACTGGATCATGGTGCTGCCGCTCGGCCGCATGACCGACAGCCTGGTCTCGTTCCGCCGCGCGCCGGAGGATGCCGCCGCGACGGTCCGGGTCGGCGGCCGGCGCGACGAGATCGGCGTCGCGCAGCGCGAGCTTCAGGTCATGCAGCGGCGCGTGCGTGCGGCGCTGCGCCAGAGGGCGCGGCTCGCCGCCCTCGGCGCCGGCGTCGCCAAGATCAACCACGATCTCCGCAACATGCTGGCGACCGCGGCCGTGCTGACGGATCGCCTGGCGGCGGCGCGCGACCCGGAGGTGCAGAAGCTGGCGCTCCCCCTGGTGGCCGCGATCGACAGGGCCATCGCGCTCTGCACCCAGACGCTCAGCTTCGCGACGGGCCGCCTGCCGGCGCCGCGCCGCACCGCCTTCGCGCTGGCGCCCCTGGTCGACGAGGTGAGGGCGGCGCTCCCCATCGGCGATGGCGAGGGCGTCGTCTGGCGCAACGAGGTGCCGCAGGGGCTCCGTGTCAGCGCCGACCGCGATCAGCTCTACCGGGTCGTCATCAACCTGGCGCAGAACGCGGCTGACGCGCTGGCCGGCCGCGCCGGGGGCGGGACGGTGCGCATCGGCGCCCGGCGCGCCGGCGGCGACACGCTCATCGAGATCGCCGATACCGGCCCGGGCCTTCCCGCCGAGGTGCGCGGCCACCTGTTCGAGGCCTTCGCGGGCGGCGGCCGCGGCGACGGCACCGGCCTCGGTCTCGCCATCGCACGCGACCTCATGCGCAATCAAGGCGGCGACATCGACCTGGAACGGTCGGGTCCCGCGGGCACGGTCTTCAGGCTGAGACTGCCGGACCCGCCCGACCGGGACGGCGCCGGACGCGGCACCGGGTGAGGGGTATGCCGCTCAGTGGCCGCGCGCGATCCCTTCGCGGCGGGGGTCGGCGCCGCCTTCGAGCCCGCCGTCCACCCGGCGCACGGCGTGGAGGCCGCTCACCAGGGGCTTGACCTGCACCCTGTGCCCGAGCGCCTCCAGCGCCGGCATGAGGCGCGCGAGCGCCGTGCCTGCCTCCAGTTCGGTCGCGCCGTTGCGGTTGACGTGGCGCGGCAGGTCGAGCGCGGCCTGGGCGTCGAGGCCCCAGTCGAGGAGGGCGATGACCGATTGGGCGACGAAGCCGATGATGCGCGAGCCGCCGGGCGAGCCGAGCGCCGCGACCAGCCTCTCCTCCGCATCGAAGATCAGCGTCGGCGCCATGGACGAGCGCGGCCGCTTGCCCGGCTCGACGCGGTTCGCGACCGGCCCGTGCGCGCCGTGCGGAGCGAACGAGAAGTCGGTGAGCTGGTTGTTCAGGATGAACCCCGCCGCCATGAGGCGCGCGCCGAAGGCGCGTTCCACGCTGGTCGTGAACGAGACCGCGTTGCCGTGCGAATCGACGACCGAGAGATGGCTCGTGGAGGCGTGTTCCGGCGCGGACGCATCGGCCCGGTCGAGCTCGCCCGCGCCCGGCGGCAGGCCCGGCGCAGCCTCGCCCAGCGCACGGCCGCGCTCGATCAGGCGGGCGCGCCGGCGCAGATAGGCGGGGTCCAGCAGGCCGTCGACGGGAACATGCACGAAGTCCGGATCCGCCAGGTAGCGGTTGCGGTCGGCGAAGGCGAGGCGGCTGGCCTCGCTGATGAGATGGACCGCCGCCGCGGAGCCGGGCGCGAGAGACGCCATGTCGACCTGCCGGAGCAGGCCCAGGATCTGCAGCAGCGTCACCCCGCCGGAGCTCGGCGGGCCCATGCTGCACACGCGGTGGCGCCGGTAGTCGAGGCACACCGGCGGCCGCTCCACGGCGCGGTAGCGGGCGAGGTCGGAGAGCGCGAGCGAACCCGGATTGACCGGATCGCCGCGCACGGCGGCGACGATCCCGGCCGCGATCCGGCCCTCGTGGAGGGCGTCCGCGCCGTCGCGCGCGATCGCCCGCATGGTCTTCGCGTAAGAAGGGTTGACCAGGGTCTCGCCGGCGCGGCGCGGCCGCCCGTCCCGGTGAAGGAAGTAGGCGCGGGCGGCGCCGAAGCGCGCGAGGCCGGGGTTGTCCGCGATCGACGCCGCGAGCCGGGGCGAGATGGCGAAGCCGCGCTCGGCCAGCGCTGCGGCAGGCTCGAAGAGGCGTGCCCAGGGCGTCCGGCCATGGGCGCGGTGCACCCGCTCGAGCATCCGCACGACCCCCGGCACCCCGACCGGGAGGCCGCCGACGGCGGCGTCCGGCCAGCCGCGCGGCGTTCCGTCCGCGCTCAGGAACAGGCTCTCGTCGGCGGCGGCCGGTGCGGTCTCGCGCCCGTCATGGCTCGTCACGCGTCCCCGCGCCGCATCGTAGTAGAGCAGGAAAGCGCCGCCGCCGATGCCCGACGACTGCGGCTCGACCAGCCCCAGCACCATCTGCGCCGCGATCGCCGCGTCGATGGCGTCGCCGCCCGCTTCGAGGATGCGGGCGCCGGCCTCCGCCGCCGCCGGGTGCGCCGCCGCGATCATCGCGTGCTCGGCGCGCGCCGGGGCGTCCGCTGCGCCGGCGCCGGCGGCGGGCGGCATCGCCGCGAATGCCGTCGCGAAAAGGATCAGGGCGGCGGCTCCCGCTGCCGGCCCCGGCCCGCGCCATCGCCCCGGCGGAACGATCCGCCGCAGTGCCGGTCGCTTGACGCGGCAGCGCGGCTTCACTAAGTGAGGCCGGCGGCGGCGAGTGTAGCTCAGTCGGTTAGAGCACCGGATTGTGGTTCCGGGGGTCGTGGGTTCGAATCCCATCACTCGCCCCATCTCATCCGTCCCACGCTGCGTCGCTGCGAACGAGCGCTTGCGAATCGAGCGCCTGTATAGCAGCGTGTCAAATCGGTCGCTGGAATATCCGTGCATCGCGTCCGAGGGAAGAGCGTCCGGCAGGCGGGGGTGCCAGGAATCGCCGAAGAAGAGCCCCGGCCGGCACGACGCAACGCCCGCATGGCACTCTATCGAGCGGGGGCCGAAGAGTGAACGCGAACCTGATTCTCAGCATGGAAGCGCGGCTCGACGAGATCGAGCGCATTCATGCCGCGGTCGACATACTGGCGGAAGCCGAAGGCTGGGTGCCCGATCTGCTGTTTCAGATCAAGCTCGTGCTCGAGGAAATCGGCACCAACATCGTGAAATTCGGATACGAGCACGAGGAGGAGAAGGATATCCGGATCACGCTGACGTCGGAGAGCCACGCCCTCACCATGGAGATCATGGACGACGGCAAGCCCTACGATCCCTTCGCCGAAGCGCCGCCGCCCGATCTCGACTCGCCGGTCGAGGAGCGCCCGATCGGCGGGCTGGGCGTCTATCTCGTGCAAAAGCTGATGGACGAGTCCCACTATCGGCGCGAGGACGGCATGAACAAGGTGACCCTGATCAAGCACAGGACGCCATGACGCGTCCGCCGTCCGGGCCAGCCCTGCTCATGCGCGCCGCAAGCGCGGCGGCATCGTCCTGAGCCTGCGCCGCCGGGCGCGGCGCGTCTCTGCCGATGAGCGCGATGGAGATGCTCTGGAGCGGCCTCGTTGCGGCGGGCGGCGCTCTCTGGCTCGGCATCCTCGTGCTCCCGTGGCAGCCGTGGCGCGTCCGGGAGCGGCTCGAGCCCAAGGCCGAGGACGCCGCCTCGGCCGATGCCTCCCTCGACGACCTCACGGTCCTGATTCCGGCCCGCGACGAGGCGGCGGTCATCGGCGACACGCTGGCCGCGCTCGGCCGTCAGGGGCGGGGCCTGCGCGTCATCCTGGTGGACGACCGCTCGGGCGACGGCACGGCGGCGGCGGCGCGGCGGGGCGCGCCCGGATCGCTCGCCCTCGACATCCGGCCCGGCGCGCCGCTGGCGGACGGGTGGACCGGCAAGCTGTGGGCCCTCGAACAGGGGCGACGCCGGATCGGGACGCCGCTCACCCTGCTGCTCGACGCCGATATCACGCTCCGGCCGGGGATGCTTCGCGCGCTTCTCCGCAAGAAGGAGGAGAGCGGCGCGGCGCTGGTATCGGTCATGGCGGCGCTCAGGATGCGGGGCGGCTGGGAGAGGCTCCTGCTGCCCGCCTTCATCTTCTTCTTCCGCCTGCTCTATCCCTTCCACCTCGCGAACGGGCCGGGCCGCCTGGTTGCCGCCGCCGCCGGCGGCTGCGTCCTGGTGGAGACCCCGGCGCTGACCGCGATCGGCGGTTTCGGCGCGATCAGGGGCGCGCTCATCGACGATTGCGCGCTGGCGCGGGCCGTCAAGGACGCGGGATACCGCACCTGGGTCGGCGCCAGCCTCGGGGCGGCGAGCCACCGGGCCTATCCGACACTGGGGGCGGTCTGGCGCATGGTCGCCCGCACCGCCTACACCCAGCTGCGCTATTCGCCGGCGCTGCTGCTTCTCTGCACCCTGCTCATGGTGCTCGCGTTCTGGGCGCCGATCGCCGGGCTCGGCGGCCCTCTGCCGGCCAAGCTCGCCGCCGGCGCCGGCCTCGCCGCCATGGCGGGCTGCTACCTGCCGACCCTCCTCTACTACCGCCTCGCGCCCGGCTGGGCGCTGGCGATGCCGCTCATCGGGACGCTCTTCTTCGCCATGACCTGGCACTCGGCGCTCAGCCACTGGGGCGGCCGGCGGAGCGCGTGGAAGGGGCGCGTCTACGCGCGCGATCCGGGGACCTGAGCGGCGGCGCGGCCGCGCCGGCTTGACGCGTGCAGGGCGCCGTGTCAGCACGGCCCCATGTCGGACGGAGCCGCTCAGGGAGCCGATTCGGGATGCCGCCTCGTGCGTCTGGCCGAGACCGAGCGGCCGGCCGTTACGATATTCTGCGGCGGCCGGCCGCTCCCCGCGCTCGCCGGCGACACGCTGCTGACCGCCATGCTCTGCAACGGCCGGGCGCTGCGCCGCTCCGAGTTCGACGGCGCCATGCGCGCAGGCTTCTGCAACATGGGCGCCTGCCAGGACTGCTGGGTCGCGCTGGAGGACGGGCGCCGTCTCCGTGCCTGCACCACCGAGGTGTGGGACGGGATGCGCGTGCGCGCACCGGAGAACGACTCTTGAACGGTGACGCGCCCGCGGTCCTGATCGTCGGCGCCGGGCCGGCGGGGACGCGGGCGGCCGAGACGCTGGTCGCCCATGGCGTCGCGCCGATCCTGGCCGATGAAGGCGCGCGCAGCGGCGGCCAGATCTACCGCCAGCCGCCGCAGGGGTTCACGCGGCCGGCTGCCAGCCTCTACGGCTTCGAGGCGCGCAAGGCCCGGTCCGTGCACGCGGCGCTGGCGGCGCTGCGGGAGCGGATCGACTACCGCCCCGGCACCCTGGTCTGGAACATCGAGGGCAAGGTCGCCCATGCGCTCGGCCCGGCCGGGATCGAGCGGATCGGCTTCGACTCCCTCATTCTCGCGACCGGCGCCATGGACCGGGTGATTCCCTTCCCCGGCTGGACGCTCCCCGGCGTGTTCACCATGGGCGGCGCCCAGGTCGCGCTCAAGGCGCAGGGCTGCGCCATCGGCGCCCCCGTCGTGTTCATGGGCACCGGGCCGCTGCTCTACCTGGTGGCCTACCAGTACGCCCATGCCGGTGCGCGCGTGGCGGCGGTGCTGGACACCTCCCGCGCCGGCGACGCCCTGCCCGTGCTGCCCGGCCTGCTGCGCGGCGGCCGCACCCTCGCCAAGGGGCTCTGGTACATGACCAGGCTGCGTGCCGCCCGCATTCCGGTGCGCGGCGGCGTGGTTCCGGTGGCCGCCGAGGGCGAGACCGCCCTCGAGGCCGTGCGCTATCACGACCGGCGCGGCAGGGCGCGTCGCATCGCCTGCACCGGCCTCGGCATCGGCTACGGCGTCAAGTCCGAGGTGCAGCTTGCCGAGCTCGCCGGTTGCGAGATGGCCTTCGACCCGCTGGCACAGCAATGGCTGCCGCAGGCCGACGGGGACGGCCGCGCCTGCGCGGGCACGCTCTATCTCGCCGGCGACGGTGCCGGCGTCGCCGGAGCCGACGCGGCGGAGCTGCGCGGCCGGCTCGCGGCGCTGGCCTGGCTCGACGATCGCGGCATCGCGACGGACCGCGCGCTGCGGGCGCGGCTGCGGACACGGCTGCGGCGCATCATGCGCTTCCGAGACGCGCTGGAGCGGGCGCTGCCCGTGCCGCACCACCTTGCGCTGGCGCTGCCCGACGAGACCGTCGTCTGCCGCTGCGAGGTCATCACCGCCGGCGAGATCCGCGAGGGCCGCGCCCTCTCCCCGGCGGAGCTGAACCGGGCGAAGGCCTACACGCGTGTCGGCATGGGCCGCTGCCAGGGCCGCGTGTGCGGCCCCGCCGCGGCGCAGATACTCGCCGCCGCGCGCGGCTGTGCGGTCGCGGAGGTCGGCCGCCTGCGCGGCCAGGCGCCGGTCAAGCCGCTCGCCATCCGCGCCGGCGCGGAGGCCGGGATCGAGGACCGCGCCAGGGCCTCGTCCACATGAGCGCCGGGCACAGCGATGTCCTCGTCGTCGGCGGCGGCCTGGTCGGCTGCGCCGCCGCACTGCACCTGCGCGGGCTTGGCGCGCGCGTCACGGTGGTGGAGAAGAACCAGCTTGGGGCCGCGGCGAGCGGCGTCAATTTCGGCGGCGTCCGGCGCAACGGGCGCAAGCTCGCCGAGCTCGGCCTCGCCGCCCGCGCGCTCGGCATCTGGAAGCGCCTGCCGGACCTCGTCGGCAGCGGCTGCGAGTATGAAGTCACCGGTAACATCAAGGTCGGGCGCAGCGAGGAGGACATGGTCCAGCTCGTGGCCCACGCCGAGGCGCAGGCGGCTTACGGGGTCGAGGTCGAGATGCTGAGCCGCAACGCGCTGCTCGACCGCTTCCCCTGGCTCGGGCCCCGCGCCGTCGGCGCCGCCTGGTGCCCGGGCGACGGGCAGGCCAATCCGCGCCTGGTGGGCCCGGCCTTCGCGCGAGCGGCGCGGGCGGCGGGGGCCGTGCTGATCGAGCATGACGGGGCGCTTCATGTCGCGCGCGACGGCGGCGGCGGCTTCGTCGTCGAGACCGAGTCCGGCCGCAGCCTGCGCGCGGGCGCGCTCATCAACGCCTCCGGCGCCTGGGGCGGGCGCCTTGCGGCGCGCTTCGGCGAGGCGGTGGAGATCTGGCCGATGGAGCCGCAGATGGCTGTCACCGAGCCCGCGCCTTATTTCATGGAGCCCGTGATCGCCGTGGTCGGCGGCGATGTCTATGCGCGCCAGATTCCGCGCGGCAACGTCATCTTCGGCGGCCGCAGCGGCACCGCCGACCTGGACCTGGGCTTCGGCAAGGTCGATGCCGAGGAGAGCATGACCACACTCGCGCGCACGGTCGACCTCATCCCCCGCATCGCCGACCTCGCCGTGATCCGCTTCTGGAGCGGGGTCGAGGGTTGCACCCCGGACCATCTCCCGGTGCTCTGCCCGAGCCGCACCGCGCCCGGCCTGGTCCACGCCTTCGGCTTCAGCGGCCACGGCTTCTGCCTCGGCCCCGCCTCGGGCGCGGTGGCGGCCGAACTCGCCCTCGACGGCCGCACCGGGACGCCGATCGAGGGCTTTGGCGTGGACCGCTTCGACGCGCCGGAACCGCCGGCAACCGGCGAGAGCGCAGGTCTCTCGGGCTAGTACGCGTACTCTTCGAAGAGCGGCTCGATGCTGCGCTTCCAGCGGGTCTCGTAGGCCTCCAGCATGTCGTCGGCGGCGGTGCGCCCGGACTCGGCGATCTGGCGCAGATAGGTGAGGTAGGTGCGCTCGTCGACGTCGAGATTGCCGGCGACCGCGCGGCGCCTGAGGCCGCCGGCCGCGATCTCCACCGCGTCGCGCGCCACCTCCCGGACCGTCCGCCCGCCGATGGCTGCGCGCAGCGCGTCCCGCGCCACGGCACGGTTCAGCCGCGTCACGTCGGCAGCCGACCATGAGGCGACCAGCGCCTCCGCCTCGTTCAGCGCCGTCGAATCGTAGAGCAGCCCGACCCAGAGCGCGGGCAGCGCGCAGACCTTGCCCCACGGCCCGCTGTCGGCGCCGCGCATCTCGATGTAGCGCTTGAGCCGGACCTCCGGGAACACCGTGGTCAGATGGTCTTCCCAGTCCATGAGCGTCGGCCGCTCGCCGGGGAGCTGGGGCAGGGCGCCATCGAGAAAGGCCCGGAAGGATTCGCCGGCCACGTCCACGAAGCCGCCGTCGCGCGCCACGAAATACATGGGCACGTCCAGCACGTAGTCGGCATAGCGCTCGAACCCCATGCCCGGCTCGAAGACGAAGGGGAGCGTGCCGCAGCGGTCGGGGTCGGTATCGGTCCAGACGTAGGCGCGGTAGCTGAGGAAGCCGCTCGGCCTGCCCTCGACGAAGGGCGAGATGGCGAAGAGCGCGGTGGCGACCGGCTGCAGCGCCATGCCGACGCGCATCTTGCGCACCATGTCGGCTTCCGAATCGAAATCGAGGTTGACCTGGACCGTGCAGGTCCGCGTCATCATGTCGAGGCCGAGGTTGCCGCGCGTCGGCATGTAGCGGCGCATGATGGCGTAGCGGCCCTTGGGCATCCACGGGATCGCCTCGCGCGGCGCGTCGGGCCGGAAGCCCGCGCCATAGAAGCCGATGCCGAGTTCGGCCGAGACCGCCCGCACCTGATCCAGATGCGCGTGCACCTCGTCGCAGGTGCGGTGCAGGTTGTGCAGCGGCGCGCCCGACAGTTCGAGCTGGCCGCCCGGCTCCAGCGACACCGACTGGCCGTCCTTGAGGAGCGCGATAGGCTTGCCGTTCTCCAGGTAGGGGGTCCAGCCGTAGCGCTGAAGCCCCTCCAGCAGGGCCCGGATTCCGGTCGGCCCCTCGTAAGGGAGTGGCGCGCGGTCGGCGAGGCGATGGCCGAACTTCTCGTGCTCGGTGCCGATCCGCCACGCCGCGCGCGGCTTGCAGCCCGATTCGAGATAGGCGACCAGATCGTCGCGAGTGAGTGCCTCGCCCCGGTCGGCGGCGCTGTCGTTCACGTGTGCTCCCGTCGTTTGCACGGAGACGATGCAGGGTTTCCCCGATTCGAGCGACCCTGTCCAGCCCGTCGCGCCTCTAAGAGCGACATGGCAGGCCTGCGCCCGGCGCCGCGCGCGCTCATCGCCAGTCGCCTGCGAGGGCCTGGAAGCAGGCCAGTGCCGCCGCCGCGGCGGTCTCGGCGCGCAGGATGCGCGGGCCGAGGCGGGCGGGGACGGCCGCCGAATGTGCGGCAAGCAGGCGTCTTTCCGCCGGGGCGAAACCGCCCTCGGGGCCGATCAGGACCGCCCAGGGCGTGCCACTGCCTCCGCCGGCGGCGGCCAGCGCGTCTGCGACGGAGCGCTCGGCTTGCGGATCGCAGACCAGCAGCCGGCGTTCGGGCGGCCAGGCGGCGAGTGCGTCTGCGAGGGGGCAGGGGGGGACGATCTGCGGCACGTCCAGCCGGCCGCACTGCTCCGCCGCCTCGATCGCCTGGGCGCGGAGGCGCGCGGCGTTGACGCGCCGGGTCCGGCCGTGCCGGGTGAGCACCGGGTGGAGGGCGCCCACGCCCAGCTCGGTCGCCTTCTCGACCGTGAAGCGGGTGCGCTCGGCCTTGAGCGGCGCGAACAGGAGCCGCAAGTCCGGCGCCGGCGGCTGCGCGGCGCGCAGGCCCTCGATGCGGATGCCGGCACGCTTGGGGGCAAGGGTCTCGATCGTGCCCTCCCATTCCCCGTCGCGCCCGTTGAAGAGGCGCACGCGGTCGCCCGGCACCTGCCGCATCACGTTGCGGAGGTAGTGGGCCTGGGCGGGTGCAAGCGCGACCGGGGCGCCCGCGCCGAGCGCGGCCTCGACGAAGAGGCGGATGACGCTTCGCCCTTCCGCCGGCTCCCGCCCCGGCCCGTCGTTCATGGCGCGGCTCTCCGCTTGTCTCCCGACCGGGGCCACGATACACCAGTCCACATGGTCGAGCGCCTGCAGAGCGGGGCCGCGGCTCCCACCGGCGCCGGGCCCATCGAGCGGGCGATGCCGGCTTTCGCGCGCCCCTTCGTCGCGCTGGCCCGGCTGGACCGGCCGGTCGGGGTGTGGCTCCTGCTCTGGCCCTGCCTCTGGGCCATCGGCCTCGCCGCCGACGGCCTGCCGGACATCGCGTTGCTGCTGCTCTTCACCGCCGGCGCCTTCGTGATGCGGGCCGCCGGCTGCACCCTCAACGACATCTTCGACCGTGACTTCGACGCCCGCGTGGAGCGCACCCGCGGGCGGCCGCTGCCCTCCGGCGCCATCGGGGTGTGGGGGGCCGTGGCCTTCATGGCGGTGCTGCTCGGCGCGGGCCTCGCCATCCTGCTCCAGCTCAACCTGTTCGCGGTGTTGCTGGGGGTCGGCTCGCTCCTGCTGGTGGTCGTCTATCCCCTGATGAAGCGTATTACCTATTGGCCGCAAGCCTTTCTGGGACTTACGTTTAACTACGGCGCTCTGCTGGGCTGGGCGGCGGTCGAAGGCGGCATCGGCTGGCCGGCCGGGCTGCTCTATGCCGGCGGCATCGCCTGGACCCTCGGCTACGACACGATCTACGCCCATCAGGACAAGGAGGACGACCTCCTGGTCGGGGTGAAGTCCAGCGCGCTCGCGCTAGGCGCGCGGACGCGGCCCTGGCTGATCGCGTTCTACGCGGCCGCCGTGGCGGGGTTTGCGGGCGCCGGCGTCGCCGCCGGCGTGGCCTGGCCCTATTACGCGGGCGTGGCGCTGGCCGCCCTCCTGCTCGCATGGCAGGCGCTCAGGGTGCGCATCGAGAGCCCGGCCGATTGCCTCGCGAAGTTCAAGGCGAACAGCCTGGTGGGCCTCGCGATTTTCGCCGGAATCCTGGCTGCGCAGGGACTTTACTGACGCTCATTCCGCGGTCGGCGAGAAGTCGGCGTAGGAAAAGGGCCTCGCGCGGGCCCTGAGAAGCGCCGTGCGCTGGCGCCGCACCGTCTCGTCGTCGATGGCGTCCTGGATGAAGGCGTCCAGCGGGCCCGGCGCGTCCAGCATCGTCTGGATGGTCCGCTGCAAGTCGGCCTGCGAGAGCGCGCGGAAGCGCCGGCCCGAGGCCTCGATGGCCGCCAGCGCGAACGGTTCACCGTCCGGTTCACCGTCCGGCGCACTGTCGGGCGCGGCGATGTGGCCGTGACCGCCGACATAGCTGCTCACCGCGTCCATGGGCGGCAGCAGCTCCGCTTCCAGCCGGACGCGCGCGAGCAGGCCGAAGCGGTAGGTGCGCCGGCTGAACTCGGTCTCGTGCATGCGCGCGAGCTGGCGGGCGTCGAGGCAGGTGACGGCGATCTCGCAGACCGTGCCGGGGGAGCGCTCGATCGTCGCCGGCACGGCGCCGTAGCTCGATATGTGGGCGGCGTGGACGATGTCGAAGCCGTGGAGCCGGGCCCGGAGCACCGGGAAGACCGCCGGTCCCAGGGGCGCGTATTTCCGCCGCAGGCGCTCGGGCGCGGCGTTGGCGCCATAGGCCAGCACGGGCGTGCGCTGCGCGAGCGGCGCCGGCGCGCCGACCCCGCGCCGCCGCAACAGGCCGCCTGCGGGCGCGGGCCTGCCGTCGATCTCGATCTCGGCGTCTTCCAGCGAGTCGGCGAGGGAGAGCAGGGGGAGCGCGTCGCCGTCCACGAAGAGGAAGGACCCGCTGGGCCGCGCGAAGGGATAGCGCAGCGCGGTCTCGACCGAGGCGGTCTCGACCGTCGCCTCGCCCGGCGCACTCACGGGCCGCCCGCCGCCGCCGTTCGGCCGTGCAGGCTTGACGGATGCCGGCGCCTGCCCATGAATGCAGACCAGCCGCCGAGGTGCCCATGGCCTATCGATCGCTGCGCGACTTCATCGCCCGCCTCGAACGCGAGAACCGCCTCCAGCGGGTCTCGGCGCCGGTCTCCCCCCATCTGGAGATGACGGAGATCCAGACCCGCCTCATCGCCGAGCAGGGGCCGGCCGTGCTCTTCGAGAACGTGGTGGGCGACGGCGGCCGGCGCCACGACATGCCGGTGCTGGTCAACCTCTTCGGCACCGTGGAGCGGGTCGCCTGGGGCATGAACCGCGAGCCCGGCGAGTTGCGCGCCGTCGGCGAGATGCTGGCCTTCCTGCGCCAGCCGGAGCCGCCGAGCGGCTGGCGCGAGGCGATCGAGATGCTGCCGCTGCTCAAGTCGGTGCACGCGATGAAGCCGCGCAGCGTCGGCGCCGGGCCAGTGCAGGAGGTGGTGCTCACGGGCGACGACATCGACCTCGGCCGGCTGCCGATCCAGACCTGCTGGCCGGGCGAGCCGGCGCCGCTCATCACCTGGCCGCTGGTGGTGACCAGGGGGCCGAGCAAGTCGCGCATCGACAACTACAATCTCGGCATCTACCGGATGCAGGTGGCGGGGCGCGACAGGACGCTGATGCGCTGGCTCGCGCACCGGGGCGGGGCGCAGCAGCATCGGCGCTGGGCGGCCGAGAAGCGCGAGCCGCTGCCGGCCGCAGCCGTGATCGGCGCCGATCCCGGCACCATCCTGGCGGCGGTGACGCCGGTGCCGGATACGCTCTCGGAATATCAGTTCGCGGGCCTCCTGCGCGGCCGCAAGGTCGAGCTCGTGCCGGCCAAGACGGTGCCGCTCGAGGTCCCGGCCGAGGCCGAGATCGTCATCGAGGGCCATGTCAGCCTCGACGACCACCAGGACGAAGGCCCCTTCGGCGATCATACAGGCTACTACAACGCGGTCGAGCCGTTCCCGGTGTTCACGGTCTCCGCCATCACCATGCGGCGCGACCCGATCTACCTCTCCACCTACACCGGGCGCCCGCCGGACGAGCCCAGCATCCTCGGCGAGGCGCTCAACGAGGTCTTCATCCCGCTCCTGGTCCAGCAGTTCCCGGAGATCGTGGACTTCTGGCTGCCGCCGGAGGGTTGCAGCTACCGCATCGCCGTGGTCTCGATCAGGAAGGCGTATGCCGGCCACGCCAAGCGGGTGATGATGGCCGTCTGGTCCTATCTCAGGCAGTTCATGTATACGAAATGGGTGATCGTGGTGGACGACGACATCGACGCGCGCGACTGGAAGGACGTGATGTGGGCGGTGTCGACCCGCATGGACCCGGCGCGCGACATCACCATCGTCGAGAACACGCCGATCGACTATCTCGACTTCGCGAGCCCGGAACCGGGGCTGGGCTCCAAGATCGGCCTCGATGCGACGACCAAGATCGGACCGGAGACCAGCCGCACCTGGGGCAAACGCATCCGCATGGCCGACGACGTGGTAGAGCGGGTGACGGGCAAGTGGAGTTCATACGGCCTGCCCGGCGACGGCAAGCCGATCTGGCGGTAAGCGGCGCATATTCGGAGAAAGCGGCATGACGGGGAAGACAGCGTTCGTGACCGGGGCGTCGGGCTTCATCGGCGTCAATCTGGTGAAGCAGCTCGGTGAGGCCGGCTGGTCGGTGATCGCCATGCACCGGGAGAGCTCGGACCTCAGCTATCTGAAGCAGTTCCCGGCGGAGCGCGTGATCGGCGACATCGGAGACCGGGAGTTCCTGGCCGGCGCCATCCCTGAAGGCGTGGACGCGGTCTTCCACGTGGCCGGCAATGTCAGCTTCGATTCGGCCGGCGACGAAGCCCAGACCCACGCGAACGTGGCGGGCACCCGCGCCGTCGTCGAGGTGGCACGGGCCAAGGGTATCGGGCGCTTCATCCACACCTCGACGGGTGCGGTGTTCGGCCTCCACGACGGCGTGCCCATCGACGAGACCGCGCCGTCGAACGCCGACGAAATTCCGGTCAACTACTGCCGCACCAAGAAGGCGGCCGAGGACATCGTGCTGGCCGCCGCCGCCGCCGGCCTCGATGCCGTCTGCGTCAATCCCGGCAATGTGGTCGGCCCCTACGACCGGGTGATCTGGGGTCCCTTCGTGCTGGCGATCGCGAGCGGCGCCATGACAACGGTCGGCAGCGGCGGCGGCGCCTTCTGCCATATCGACGAGACCGCGAAGGCGCATATCGGCGCCTACGAGCGGGGGAGGCGGGGGGAGCGCTACATCCTCGCCGGCGCCAACGAGAGTTTTTCCGCCGCCGCCCGCATCGTGGCCGAGCTGGTGGGCGTCGAGGCGCCGGTGCCGACGCGCGCGCGCAACCCCGACGCGAGCGACGAAATCCACTTCGTGACGAACCGGACCCAGATCATGCTGTGCGACAAGGCGGTGCGCGAACTGGGCTTCAAGCCGGTGCCGCTCCGCACCATGTTCGCCGATCTCTGCGCCTGGATGCAGGCGGAGGGGCTGCTGCCCGCCGCGTGAACTAGGGGACGATGCCGCGGGCAGAGAGGCCCGCGAGGACGCCGATGATGATGACGACGAGGCCGAGCCCCGCCACATAAGGGATTCGTGCCCGTGTCAGCTCCTCCAGCGAGGGGCCGTGTTCGTCGCTCATCGACGTCTCCTTCCTCCATAGGCGCGATTCGGCGCGTCGGGATGCTGGCGGAACATGCCCCAACCGGCGCCGGGACGCCAGCCCCTACTCGGCGGCGCGGCTCTGGACCGTCGGCGCCGGGACGAGCGGCTGCAGCGCATAGCCGCGCTCCGTGAGCACGGCCCCGATGGTCTCGGCGAGTTCGACCGCGTTGGGGCCGTCGCCGTGCAGGCAGATGCTGCGCGCCGCGATGGGCACGCGGGCGCCGTTGACGCTCAGCGTCGCGCCGGTGTCCAGGAAGAGGCCGAGCTTGTGCCGGGTCTCGTCGAGGTCCGCGCCCTCGTTGGAGCGCTTGAGCACGAGGGTGCCGTCATCGTCGTAGGGCAGGTCGAAATAGAGCTCGGGCACCACGTCGATGCCCATGCCGGCCGCGATCTTCGTCACGGCGTGGCGCTCGACCGGCGCCGGGTAGTAGATCATCGGCGCCGGGCAGAGGTCGATCACCGCGCGGGCGAAGGCCTCCCCCAGCGCCTCGTCGTCGTTCAGCATCCGGTAGAGGGCGCCGTGCGGCTTGACGTGATGCAGCGTCATGCCGTGTGCCTCCAGTGCCGCCCGAAGCGCGCCGGTCTGGTAGACCACATAGGCGTAGAGCTCGTCCGGCGTGATCGCCATGACGCGGCGCCCGAAGCCCAGGAGGTCCGGCAGCCCCGGATGGGAGCCCACGGCCACGCCGTTCTCCCTGGCGAGCGCGATGGTCCTCATCATCGTCACTGGGTCGCCGGCATGGAAGCCGCAGGCGACGTTCGCGGTGGTGACATGGGGCATCAGCGCCTCGTCCGCGCCCATGATCCAGTTGCCAAAACTCTCGCCGCAATCGATGTTGATGTCGAATGTCCCGGCCATAGCGCGCTCTCCTCGTCGTCGGACCTCCGTTGCCGGCCATCATGCCCCGGCCGGGCCGTGGCGGGAAGCCCGAAGCGGCGCGGCCTCTCGCGCCCGTGCGAGCGGCGACCCCTCGAACGGGTCTGCCCGCCGGCGAGGCTGGCAGGCGGCGGCTGTTCTTGCTACAAGGGCGCCGTTTCCCCCGGATCATCGGTCTGCGCCATGAGCGAGCCCACGCGCACGGCCCGCGTCGAGCGGGTCACCAAGGAGACCAGCATCGCCGTCAGCGTCGATCTCGACGGGCGCGGGCGGTCTGAGATCGCGACCGGGATCGGCTTCTTCGACCACATGCTGGAGCAGCTCTCGCGCCACAGCCTGATCGACATCGCCTGCGAGGCGAAGGGCGATATCGACGTGACGCTGCACCACACCGTCGAGGACACCGCGCTCGCGCTCGGCGAGGCCGTGAGCCGGGCGCTCGGCGACCGCCGCGGCATCCGGCGCTACGGCAGCGCCGTGATCCCCATGGACGAGACCTGCGCACGCGTGTCGCTCGACACCAGCAACAGGCCCTATCTGGTCTGGCGGGTCCGGTTCGAGAGGCCGCGCCTCGACGGCATGGACACCGAGCACTTCAAGGAGTGGTTCCAGGCCTTCGCCCAGGCCGCCGGGCTCACGCTCCACGTCGAGCTCCTGTACGGCGAGAACAGCCACCACATGGTCGAGGCCTGCTACAAGGCCCTGGCGCGGGCGCTGCGCCAGGCGATCGAGCCGGATCCGCGCATGGCCGGCGAAATCCCCTCCACCAAGGGCGTGCTCGGCGGCAGCCTGGAGACCTGAGCGGTGCGCTTCTACACGGTTCACCTGCCGGGCGGCGACGGGGACGCGGCGGGCACGGCGCTGGGCCGCGCCGTCCTCGTGCGCGAGGGGTTCGACTGGCTCGCGTTCTTCTTCGCGCCCTTCTGGGCGCTCGCGCACGGGCTCTGGCTCGCGGCGCTGCCGCTGATCGCCGCTCCCGCCGCGTTCATCGCGGTGCCGGTGCTGCTCGGCCTCGGGCCGCTGCTGCCGGCGGTGCTCGGGCTCGGCTACGGCGTGCTCGCCGGCATGTCGGCCAACGACCTGCGCCGGGCCGGGCTCGCCGCGCAGGGTTACCGGCTGGTGGAGGTGGTGGCGGCGCCGAGCCATGCGCGGGCCCTCATCCGCTATGCCGAGGCCGTCGCCGCCGGGTCCATGCCGCAAGCGCGCCCGGCGCCGCAGGCCGCAGCCGGTCGCGCGCCCGGCACGCGCGCTCTGGATCCGAGCCCCGGCTTCTGGGGCTGATGCGCCGTGACGACCGCGATCATCGACTATGGCTCCGGCAACCTGCGCTCCGCCGCCAAGGCCTTCGCGCAAGCCGGCGCCGAGACGACCCCGGCCGCGCCGGTGCTGGTGACCGACGATCCCGAGCGGGTGCGGCGCGCGGAACGGATCGTCCTTCCCGGTGTCGGCGCCTTCGCCGACTGCAAGGCCGGCCTCGGCGGCCGCGCCGGCATGATCGAGGCGCTGGAGGATGCGGTGCTGCGGCGCGGCGTGCCCTTTCTCGGCATCTGCGTCGGCATGCAGCTCATGGCGCGCGTCGGCCGCGAGCATGGCGAGCATGAAGGGCTCGGCTGGATCGACGGCGAGGTCGCGCCGCTGGCGCCGGGGGATGCGGCGCTGAAGGTTCCCCACATGGGGTGGAACGATCTCCAATTCGCCGGCGGCTGTCATCCGATCCTGCGCGGCCTCGCCGGCGGGGCGCACGCCTATTTCGTCCACGGCTACGGGCTCGTCTGCCGCCGGGCGGGCGAGGTCCTGGCCACCGTCGACTATGGCGGCCCGGTCACCGCGGTCGCAGGCCGCGACAACATGGTCGGCACGCAGTTCCACCCCGAGAAGAGCCAGGCGGTGGGCCTCACGGTAATCGGCAACTTCCTCAGGTGGCGGCCATGAGCGACACGGCGAGCGCAGACCCCCGGATCGAGGTCGCCATGGCCGAGCGGCTGCGCAAGCGCGAGCTCGCCGAGCTGTGCGAGGCCGCCGCCGCCGCGATCAACGACGGCGCCGGGTTCGGCTGGGTGCACCCGCCTCAGCCCGCCGCCTTCGAGCGTTACTGGCGGGGCGTCACCGTGGTGCCGGAGCGGGTCCTGTTCACCGGCCGGCTGGACGGCGTGGTCGCAGGCTCGGTCCAGCTCGTGTCGGCGCCGCCGCAGAAGGAGGCCTGGCGCCTCTCCTGCCTCATCGACACCCATTTCGTGGCGCCGTGGGCGCGCGGGCACGGCCTTGCGCGCCGGCTGCTGGAGGCGGCCGAGGCGGAAGCGCTCGCGCGCGGCTTCAAGGTGATGAACCTCAGCGTGCGGGAGACCCAGGAGGCCGCCATCGCGCTCTACGAGTCGCTCGGCTTCGAGCGCTGGGGCACGCATCCGAAATATGCCTTCGTGGAGGGCCAGTCGATTGCCGGCCACTACTATTGCAAGGACCTGACGACTCTGACGGGCCGCTCGCCGGACGCGGCGGCATGATCCTGTTCCCCGCGATCGACCTCAAGGACGGCGCTTGCGTCAGGCTCGTGCAGGGCGACATGGCGCGCGCGACGGTGTTTTCGGACGACCCGCCGGCGCAGGCACGGGCCTTCGCGGCGGCCGGCTTCGCCTGGCTCCACATCGTCGATCTCGACGGTGCGTTCGCCGGCAAGCCGGTCAATGACGCTGCGGTCGCAGCGATCCTGGACGCGGTCGACATCCCGGTCCAGCTCGGCGGCGGCATCCGTGAAATGTTTACCATCGAGGCGTGGTTGGATCGCGGCGTGGAGCGCGTGATCCTCGGCACGGTGGCGGTGCGCGACCCCGAGCTCGTGCGCGCCGCCTGCCGCGCCTTTCCCGGCCGGGTGGCGGTGGGCATCGACGCCCGCGACGGCCGTGTCGCGGTCGCGGGCTGGGCCGAGACGGTCGAGATGGACGCGCTGGAGCTGGCACGCCGCTTCGAGGATGCCGGCGCCGCCGCCATCGTCCACACCGATATCGCGCGGGACGGGGCGCTGGGGGGCGTTGCCGCGGCGGCGACGGGGGCGCTCGCACGGGCGCTCGCCACGCCGGTCATCGCCTCCGGCGGCGTCGCCTCCCATGCCGACCTCGCCGCGCTGAAAGCCCATGAGGCGGACGGCGTCTGCGGCGTGATCTGCGGCCGCGCCCTCTATGACGGCCGCATCGACCCGGCGCAGGCGCTGGCGCTGCTCGCCGCCGCCTGATCGACCGAGGGTCGCTCCCGTGCTGAAGATGCGCGTCATTCCCTGTCTCGACGTCCACGCCGGGCGGGTGGTCAAGGGCGTGCGCTTCGTCGATCTGGTGGACGCCGGCGACCCGGTGGAGCAGGCCCGGGTCTATGACGCGCAAGGCGCGGACGAGCTCTGCTTCCTCGACATCACCGCGTCGCACGAGCGGCGCGACACGATCTACGACGTGGTCGCGGGCACCGCCGAAGCCTGCTTCATGCCGCTCACGGTGGGCGGCGGCGTGCGCACCATCGCCGATGTCCGCGCCCTCCTGCTGGCCGGTGCCGACAAGGTCTCGATCAACACGGCTGCCGTGGCGAACCCCGCCTTCGTGGCCGAGGCGGCGCAAAAATTCGGCACCCAGTGCATCGTCGTCGCCATCGACGCCAAGCGGGGGGCGGGCGGCGGCTTCGAGATCTTCACCCATGGCGGACGCACCCCCACCGGGATCGACGCCATCGCCTGGGCCGGGCGCATGGTCGCGGCCGGCGCGGGCGAGATCCTGCTGACCTCGATGGACCGGGACGGCACCCGCATGGGCTTCGACCTCCCGCTTACGCGCGCGGTGGCCGACGCGGTCACGGTCCCGGTCATCGCCTCGGGCGGCGTCGGCACGCTGGACCATCTGGTCGAGGGCATCCGCGACGGCCACGCGAGCGCGGTGCTGGCGGCGTCGATCTTCCATTTCGGCACCCATTCGATCGGCGAGGCGAAGGCGCACATGCACGCCGCCGGCATCCCGGTGCGGCCATGACGGCGCAGGAAAATTCTGTTACCCAGGCTCACTCAGCGGATCGGGGCGGCTCCATGGACAAGGCGCAGAGCGGCGGCATCATCGACGAGCTGTTCGGCGTCATCGAGCAGCGCAAGGGCGAGGATCCGGAGACCTCCTACGTCGCGCGCGCCGTCGCACGCGGCCGCGAGCATGTGGCGAAGAAGGTGGGCGAGGAGGGGGTCGAGGTGGCGCTCGCCGGCGCTCTCGACGACCGCAAGGGCATTGTCTCGGAGAGCGCCGACCTGCTGTTCCACCTGCTGATCCTGTGGTCGGCCGCAGGGGTCGCGCCGGCCGAGGTGCTGGACGAACTCTCGAAGCGGCGCGGCGTCTCCGGACTCGCGCGCGAGGCCGACAGGCGCACGGCCGGGGACGGGCGATGAGCTACGACGAGACCAACATCTTCGCCAGGATACTGCGCGGCGAGATTCCCAACGACACCGTCTACGAGGACGACGCGGTGCTCGCCTTCCGCGACATCGCGCCGCAGGCGCCGGTGCACGTGCTGGTGATCCCCAAGGGCGCCTACGTCTCCCTCGACGATTTCACGCGGAACGCCTCGGCCGAGGAGGTCGGGCGCTTCTTCAAGACGGCGGCCGAGATCGCGCGTTCGCTCGGGCTCGCGGAGGACGGCTTCCGCACCATCGCCAACACCGGCGCCCATGGCGGCCAGGAAGTGCCCCACTTCCACGTCCATCTCTGCGGCGGCCGGCGCTTGGGGCGCATGATCCCGCGGGACTGATCCCGCAGGACCGGGCGCGCCGATAGGCGGGCCGTCTATCCGTAGGGGCTGATGCGGCGGTAGGAGAGCGCCTCGGCGACATGCACGCGCCTGACGGTCTCGGCGCCGGCCAGGTCCGCGACGGTGCGCGCGACCCGGAGCACGCGGTGATGGCCGCGCGCGGACAGCCTGAGCCGGTCGGTGGCGTCGGCGAGGAGCGCTCGGCCGCCCTCGTCCGGCGTGGCGATGCGGGTGAGCATCTCGCCTTCGGCCTCCGCGTTGGTGCGCAGGTCGGGCGCGGCGTCGTGCGCCCGGAAGCGCGCCCGCTGCAGCGCACGGGCGGCGGCGACCCGCGCCGCGACCTCGGCCGAGCCCTCGGCCGGCGGCGGCAGGGTGAGGTCGGCGGCGGAGAGCTCCGGCACGTCGACATGCAGGTCGATGCGGTCATAGAGCGGACCGGAAATCCGCACCTGATAGTCCCGGGCACAGCGCGGCGCGCGGGAGCAGGCCCGGGCCGGGTCCGAGAGATAGCCGCAGCGGCAGGGGTTCATCGCGGCGACGAGCTGGAAGCGCGCGGGATAGCGCACATGGGCGTTGGCGCGGGCGACCGCCACGGCGCCGCTCTCGATCGGCTGACGCAGCGCGTCGAGCACGGGGCGGGGAAACTCGGGCAGCTCGTCGAGGAAGAGGACGCCGAGATGGGCGAGGGAGACCTCGCCGGGGCGGGCGCGCACGCCGCCGCCCACCATCGCCGCCATGGAGGCCGAGTGGTGCGGGTCGCGGAAGGGCCGGCTGCGGCTCAGCCCGCTCTCGCCGAGAGCGCCCGTGACCGAGGCGATCATGCTGACGCTCAGCGCCTCCCCCGGGTCGAGCGGCGGCAGGATGCCGGGAAGGCGCGAGGCCAGCATCGACTTGCCGGTGCCCGGCGGGCCGATCATCAGCAGGTTGTGGGCGCCGGCCGCGGCCACCTCGAGGGCGCGCTTGACCGTCTCCTGCCCCTTGATGTCGCGCAGGTCGGGATAGTGCGGCGCGGCGGCGGACGTTGCCGGCACCGGCGGCGCCTGGAGCTGGGTTCCCTTGAAATGGTTGACGAGCGCCAGCAGGTCGGCCGGCGCCACGACCTCGCCGCCGCCGGCCCAGGCGGCCTCGGCGCCGTTCGCCGCCGGGCAGATCAGGCCGCGCTCGCGCGCGTTGGCGCCGATCGCGGCGGGCAGCACGCCGGCCACCGGAATCAGCGCGCCGTCGAGGCCGAGCTCGCCGAGCGCGGCATAGGCGGCGAGGTCGTCCGCCGCCAGCACCTCCATCGCGACCAGGAGCCCGAGCGCGATCGGCAGGTCGAAGTGGCTGCCTTCCTTCTGCATGTCCGCCGGCGCCAGGTTCACCGTGATCCGCTTCGCCGGGAGCGAGAGCCCGAGGCCCGCCAGCGCGCCGCGCACCCGTTCCCGGCTCTCGGCCACCGCCTTGTCGGGCAGGCCCACCACCGTGAACGCGGGCAGGCCCGCGCCGATATGCACCTGCACATCGACCGGCAGCGCCTCGATCCCCCGGAACGCGACGGTCTCGATATGGGCAACCATGCAGCAGCGTCTCCGGCCGAACCCTTCGGCATCCATCGTTGGCGAGGCAACGGTATGCCGAATGCGCACGATGGTACAGGCGCCGCCGCTCAAGGCAGCCGCTCCGTGCTGGCCCGGCGGCGGGGCGGGGGCTATGCTCGCGGCGTGCCTGGGACCGTCGAACGCTGGGGAAGGAGCGCCGATCTCGCGGTGCTGGACCGGCTCGTGCATGTGCAGGGGCGCGCGCTGGTCGATGTCGGCTGCGGCGCCGGTGCGCTTGCGCGCGCGCTCGCCGAGCGTGGCGCCAGCGTGCTCGGCGTCGAGCCGGACCCGGTGCAGGCCGCGCGCAACCGCGCCGCGCCCGAGAGCGCGGGCGTGAGCTTCGCCGAGGGGCGGGCTGAGTCGCTCCCGGCCGGGGACGGCACGGCCGACGGGGTGATCTTCGGCCGCTCGCTTCACCACGTGCCGCAGGCGGCCATGCGGCCGGCGCTGGCGGAGGCGCGGCGGGTGCTTGGCCCCGGCGGCTTCCTCTACGTGCTGGAGCCGGTGATGGCGGGGTCCTTCTCGGTCGTGATGAAGCCCTTCCACGACGAGACCGAGGTCCGCCGGCTGGCGCGCGAGGCGCTGGAGGATTCGGCAGCGCTCTTCGCCGGCGCGCGCGAGGTCCACTACGAGGTCGAGAGGCGCTTCGCCAGCCACGCGGCTTTCGTCGACCAGTTCGCCGGCCTCACCTACAACAGCTACGGCGCCGACGCGGTGAGGAGCGACACCGTGAAGCGCCTCTTCGAGGCCGGCCGCACGGACGCGGGCGACTACGCCTTCGTGCAACCGATGCGGGTCGATCTGTTCCACGCCGACGCGGAATGAGCGACGCCGGCGCTCTCGCCCTGATCTCGGTCGCCGAGATGTACGCGGCCGACGCGGCGGCGGCGCGCGCGGGCACACCGGGCCTCACCCTGATGGAGAACGCCGGCCGGGCGGTCGCGCAGGCCATCGTGCGGCGCTGGGCGCCGCGGCCGGTCGCGCTGCTCTGCGGCCCCGGCAACAATGGGGGGGACGGCTTCGTCGCCGCCCGGCTGCTGGCCGAGGCCGGCTGGCCGGTGCGGCTCGGGCTGCTCGGCGCGCGCGAACGCCTCACGGGCGATGCCGCGGCGATGGCGGCACGCTGGGAAGGCCCGGTCGAGCCGCTCGCCCCCGCCCTGCTCGACGGCGGGCCGCTGGTGGTCGACGCGCTGTTCGGCGCCGGCCTGACCCGGCCGCTCGCGGGCGCGGCCCTGGCCCTCGCGGGGGAGAGCGCGGCGCGCGGCCTGCCCTGCGCTGCCGTGGATATCCCGAGCGGCATTCACGGCGACAGCGGCGCGGCTCTCGGCGGCGCCTTCTGTGCGGCGCTGACCGTGACCTTCGGCCGGCGCAAGACCGGGCATCTGCTGCTGCCGGGGCGGCTGTGTGCGGGCGAAGTGGTGTGCGCCGACATCGGCATTCCGCCCGCCGCGCTCGCGGCGGGAGAGGCGCGGGTGCACGAGAACGCGCCGGCGCTGTGGCAGGCGCTGCTGCCGGCGCCGGCGCCCGGCGGCCACAAGTACAGCCGCGGCCACGCCCTGGTGGTCGGCGGCGACGGCGCGCATTCCGGCGCGGCCCGGCTCGCGGCGCGCGCGGCGCTCAGGGCCGGCGCCGGTCTGGTCACGGTCCACGCGCCGGAGCCCGACATCCCCGTCTATGCCGCCCAGCTCACCGCGGTGATGGTCGCGTCCACGGTGGATCTCGGCGCGGCGCTGGCTGACCGGCGGCGCAACGCGCTGCTGATCGGCCCCGGATGCGGTGCGGGCCCGGTCACGCGGGCGCAGACGCTGCAGGCGCTGGGCGCGGGCAAGCGCTGCGTTCTCGACGCCGACGCGCTCACCGCCTTCCAGGACGAGCCGGCGGCGCTCTTCGCCGCGCTCAGGCCCGGCGCCGGCGCCGTGCTGACCCCGCACGAGGGCGAATACCGGCGCCTCTTCTCCCACGCCGGCGACAAGCTCGTCCGTGCCCGTGCCGCGGCCGGGGAGAGCGGGGCGGTGGTGGTGCTCAAGGGTGCCGACAGCGTGATCGCCGCCCCCGACGGCCGCGCGGCGATCAACGCCAACGCGCCGCCGACGCTGGCGACGGCCGGCTCGGGCGACGCCCTGGCCGGCTTGATTCTCGGCCTGCTGGCGCAGGGAATGCCGGCGTTCGAGGCGGCGGCGGCGGGCGTCTGGCTGCACGGCGCCGCGGCGGCCGCCTTCGGGCCGGGACTGATCGCCGAGGACCTGAGCGAGACGCTGCCCCGGGTCCTGCGCGGGCTCACCCGATGAGACGGAGTCGCGGCGCAACCATCTATGAAATATCGGTATTCGTTATCGGCATGGCGGGCGCGGGCGGCAGCGAATAGAAACGACCGCTCGATTGACAGTGCGTTCCAACATGATCATGGTTTCAGCAAAATTCGAACGGGGCAGGGGGGGGGCTGGCGATGCGTCACGTCGGCACAAGGACGCGTGTAATGTCTCCGGGGATTTCACGCAAAGGACTCGGAATCGTCGCTCTGGCCGCCGGGTCCCGCTGGAAAGCCGCGACCCTCGTCCTGGTGCTCACGCTCTCGCTGGTGTTCGTGGTGCCGGAGGCCTACGCCGCCGTCGCCGCCGAGACGCAGTTCATCCTCAACAGCTTCTCGTTCCTCGTCTGGGGCGCGCTGGTGATGTGGATGTGCGCCGGCTTTACCATGCTGGAAGCCGGCTCGGTGCGCACCAAGAACGCGTCCGTGATCTGCCTGAAGAATATCGGCCTCTATTCCATCGCCGGCCTCACTTACTACCTGGTCGGCTACAACCTCATGTATGTCGATGTGGTCAGCTGGGTCGGCTCCTTCGGGCTCCCCTATTCGACGACCGCCGACGAGATCGCCCTGCTGGGCGGCGACGAAGCCGCCGCCGAGGCCGTGATCGCGGGCGGCTATTCCGCCATGTCCGACTGGTTCTTCCAGATGGTGTTCGTGGCGACGACCGCCTCGATCGTCTCCGGCACGCTGGCGGAGCGGGTGAAGCTCTGGTCCTTCTTCATCTACATCGCGCTGCTGACCGCCTTCATCTATCCCGTGATCGGGTCGTGGACCTGGGGCGGCGGCTGGCTCTCCCAGATGGGTTTCCAGGATTTCGCCGGCTCCACAATCGTGCATTCGACCGGCGGCTGGGCGGCGCTTGCCGGCGCCATCGTCGTCGGCGCGCGCAAGGGCAAGTTCCGCGCCGACGGCAGCGTCAAGGCGACCTCGCCCTCCAACGTGCCCGCGGTGACGCTCGGCGTCTTCATCCTCTGGCTCGGCTGGTTCGGCTTCAACGGCGGCTCGCAGCTTGCGCTCAGCGGCGCGGTCGACGCCGTCGCGCTGAGCAACATCCTGGCGAACACCAATCTCGCCGCAGCCGCCGGCGTGCTCGCCGCGATCGCCCTGTCGCGGCCGGTCATGGGGCGTGTCGACCTGATCACCAGCCTGAACGGCGCCATCGCCGGCCTGGTGGCGATCACCGCCGGCCCCGACATCGTCGATCACTACTGGGCTGTCATCATCGGCGGGGTCGGCGGCGCGATCGTCGTCTTCGGCGTGAGGCTGCTGGAGATCGTCAAGGTGGACGATGTGGTCGGCGCGGTGCCCGCCCATCTCTTCGCCGGGGTGTGGGGGACGCTCGCCGTCTGCATCGCGGCCGGCGGCGACGCCGTGGTGCAGATCATCGGCATCCTCGCCATCGGAGCCTTCGTGTTCGGCACCTCGTTCCTCGCATGGTTCATCATAAACAAGACCGTGGGAGCACGGATCCCGGCGGCTCACGAGGAGCTTGGCCAGGATGCGGCGGAGCTCGGCATCGAGTCCTACCCCGAATTCGTGCTGATGCCCGAGGTGGACGACTGACGGCGGAGCGTCGGCGGCCCCGGTCAGGGCGCGTCCTCTTCGCGGCATGGCACGAGGCCTGGGGCCGCCTGGCGGGGGGCCCTCAATTAGTGGTGCGCCGATCCTCGAACAGGCTGTATGATCGGACGAGGACGGGCTGCAGGAGAGCACGGCAATGGAGTTGACGATCGATCGCGACGGGAACACCCTGAACGCCAGGGTGAACGGGCGTATCGACAGCACCAATGCCCGCGATTTCGAGGAAGCGATCCGAACCAAGATCGAAGACGGCGACCGCGCCGTGATTATGGATTTCGAGTATCTCTCCTACATCAGCAGTGCGGGGCTCCGCGCCGTGCTGATGACCGCGAAGACCCTGTGGAAGCGGGACGCCAAGTTCGCGCTCTGTTCGCTCTCCGGCTCGGTCAAGGAAGTGTTCGAGATCAGCGGCTTCGACAAGATCATCCCGATCCACGATACCCGCGAGGGAGCGCTCAGCTCACTCGACGGCTAGCGCCTCGCGCAGGCGGGCCATCAGCCCGTCGGCGGTGACGATGCCGGAGGGGGAGAGAGCGACCCCGGCGGCGCGCAGCAGCCGCGCCGTCCAGGTGTTGCATGTGTTGAACAGGTGGAACTCCCCCCGCGCGTGGTAGAAGAGGCTGGCGGGGTAGAGCCCGCGCGAGACGGGCGCGGCCCGGCCGCCGGCGGGGCGCTCGAACCCGGCCGAGAGCGCACGGACCAGGCGCAGGAAGCCGGCCGCGGTCAATCCCACCGAGACCACCTCCCGGCCCGAGCCGCCGGCCCCGGGCGCAGCCGCGAGGCCGGCCATGTGCATGACCGCCGGCGTCGGGGTGAGGGCGGCGGCCAGCGCCATGCCGAGGGTCTTGTCCGCGGCCGGATAGTAGACCCGGTCGCCCCAGCCGAACTCGAAGAACGCGGCGCCGGGAAAATCCACCACCTCCGGCAGCAGGCCGGTGGCGGCGAGCGCCGGGCCCGGCACGACGATCGCCGTGTGCCAGCCGTTGCTCGCCACCCGGATGAGATGGGTGCGCGGGCCGTCGTCGGCGGCAGGCGGCGGCGGTGCGCTCTCGCAGGTGGCGAGCCAGGCGGCACAGAGCGCGAGCGCCGGCACGAGGAGCCAGCGTCTCACGGCGCCCGCCCAGCAGTGCCCTCCGCGCACGCGCTCGCGACCGGCGTCAGAGCAGCTCCTCGGCGAGGAAGCGGATTTCCTCACCTCCGGCGCCGGCCAGCAGCAGCGCCGTCACCGACCCTTCCGCCGCCGCCCGCTTCCAGGCCGCGAGGCGCTCCCGGATATGCGCCCTGGGGCCGACCAGGGCGATGCCGTCGGCGAACTCGTCCGGCACGGCCGCGACGGCGCCCTCCCTGTCGCCGGAGAGGAACAGGTCCTGGATACGCGCGGCGGCCTCGCCGAAGCCCAGTCTGCGCGCATAGTCGGTGTAGAAGTTGCGGCCCGGTGCGCCCATGCCGCCGACATAAAGCGCGAGCGACTGCTTGACGGCGAGGAGGGCGCGCGCGTGGTCGTCATCGATCCTGACATCGACGAAGGGCGCGATGACGAAATCCTCGCGCCGCTCGCCATGGCCGCCCCGGCGGAAACCTTCGGTCAGCGGCTCCCGGTACACGTGGGCGCGCTCCGGCATCATGAAGAGCGGGAACAGCCCGTCGGTGATCTCGCCCGCAAGCCGCAGGCCGCCGGGGGTGACCGAGCCGGTGTGGATCGGCAGCCCGTGCCGGGCGTGGATGATGCTCTTCAGCGGCTTGCCCAGCCCGGTGGCGTCGGCGCCGCGGTAGGGCATGGCGTAGTGCGTGCCCTCGTGCACGACCGGCTCCTCGCGGGCCACGATCCGGCGCACGATCGAGACATACTCGCGCAGCCGCTCCAGCGGCTTGCCGTAGGCGACGCCATGCCAGCCCTCGACCACCTGCGGCCCCGACGGCCCGATGCCGAGGACGAAGCGGCCGCCGGAGAGCGCCTGGAGGGTCATCGCGGTCATGGCGGCGCAGGCCGGGGTGCGCGCCGGCATCTGCATGAGCGCGGTGCCGACCGTCATCCGCTCGGTCCGGGCCAGAATCCAGGCGGCCGGCGTCACCGCGTCCGAGCCGTAGGCCTCCGAGGTCCAGATGGAACGATAGCCGAGCGCCTCCGCCTCGCGGATCAGGTCGATGTCGATGGAGAAGTCCCGGCCCGAATAGCCGAGCACGAGCCCGAGTTGCAGCACTGGCCGTCTCCCTTGGCGCGCGCGGCAGCGGCCGCGCCGGCTGAGTGGGGAGATAGGCCACTTCTGCTAGGATTGCCAGAGGAGGGCGGAGAGAGCACGGCCGGCCGGAGATCGGGGAAGAACGCCAGATGGGCTGGATTGACCCGATCGCCTTACCGCTTTATTGTTGCGGTAAGGCGATACGCGAGGAGGCACACCGTGTTCGTGAGGATTACGTCAAAGCGGCAGGTCACCTTTCCCGCCCGCGTCCTGCAGGCGCTGGGCGTGAGGCCCGGCGACCAGCTCGAGCTGCAGGAAGGGCCGGACGGCTTTCTCCTGCGACCGCGACGCCTGGACCCTGCGCGCCTTGCGCCGTTGCGAGACAAGCTCAGGCGCAGGCGCGGCACCTTCGACATCGAACGCTTCCGCGAGCAGGCTCATGACCCAGCGCTTCGGGATTGACACCTCGATCCTCGTGCGGCTGCTGACGGGCGAGCCCGAAGCGGACTTCGCCCGTTGCGCCCGCCGCCTGACCCGTCTGATCGAAGAGGACGGCGCCGAACTCTTCGCCTCCAATCAGGTCATCGGCGAAGCCTATGTGGCGGTGCAGCATCACTACGGCGTCTCGAAGACCGAGAGCCGTGCCGGTCTAGCCGACGTGCTGCGCAGCGGCCTGGTGGCGCCGCTCGGCGGCGAAGCCGTCATGGCGGCGCTCGGGCAGAGCGGCGGCGCGGGCCTGCTCGACCGCCTCATCGCTGCGGACTATTCCAGGTCCGGCCTGAGGGTGCTCACCCTGAATCGGAAGATGGCCGGCCTTCCCGATGCCCGACTCCTGTGACCGCGGTCGCGGAGGGCCGGACATTGCGCGTATCCTGGCGGGCGGAGGATACCTGCGTCCTGCCGGCGTGAGCGGGACATGATGGGAGCGGGGAAGGGGCCGAGAGCATGTCGATACTGATCGAGGGTGCCACCATCGTCGCCATGGACGCCGAGCACGGGAGCGAGCCGTTTCGGGGCGACATCCTGATCGAGGGGGAGCGCATCGCCGCCGTCGGCGCGGCCGGGGCCGGGAACGGGGCCGATACCGGGGCCGAACGGGTCATCCCCGGAGAGGGCAAGCTGGCGATTCCGGGCCTCGTCAACGGCCATATCCACACGCCGGAGGCCTTCGCCAAGGGGCGCTACGACAACATGCCGCTGGAGCTGTGGATGACCCTCGCCTACGGCATCCTCGGCGTGCCTGAGCTCACCCCGCGCATGATCTACCTGCGCTCCGCCCTCTGCGCCATGGACGCGATCAAGACCGGCGTCACCTTCTTCGCCGACGACATCCTGGAGTTCCCGCTCCAGTCCATGGAGACCCTCGGCGCGGTGTTCCAGGCCTACGAGGACGTGGGGCTGCGGGCCTCGATCTCGGGCCACGTGATCGACCGCAAGCTGCCCGACACCATCGTCTACCTGAACGACCTCCTGCCGGACGACCTGAAGCGCGAGATCGACGAACAGGTGCCGCCCTCGGCGGAGGAGTTCACCGCCTTCTGCGAAGAGGCGCTCGACCTCTACCACGACCGCGCCGGCAGGCTGCGCTTCATGCCCGCGCCCTCCGGCCCCCAGCGCTGCACCGAGCCGCTGATGCGCGCGGCCGATACATTTGCCCGCGAGCACGGACTGCCCTTCCACACCCACATCCTCGAATCGAAGGTGCAGGCGGTCACCGGCCGCGAGCTCTACGGCAAGACGCTGATCCGCTACATGCACGACCTCGGCCTGCTCACCCGCAACACCACCATCGCGCACGGCATCTGGCTCACCGACGAGGACATGGCGCTGATGGGCGCGGCCCGCTGCTCGGTGGTCCACAACGCGCTCTCCAACCTCAAGCTCGGCTCGGGGATTTGTCCCGTGCGCCGGCTGCTCGACGCCGGCGTCAATCTGGCGCTGGGCTCGGACGGTCTTTCGACCAGCGACACGCCGCGCATGTTCAGCGTGATGCAGTGCGCAGGCCTCATGCACAACATCTCCTCGCCCGACAACGCCTATTGGCTCGACGCCCACGAGGTGCTGCATGCGGCGACCCTCGGCGGCGCCTACAGCGTGCTGCTGGAGGACGAGATCGGCTCGCTGGAGCCCGGCAAGCGCGCCGACCTGGCGATCCTCGACATGCGCACCGCCAACTTCACGCCGCTCAACGACGTGCGCAACCACCTCGTCTATTGCGAGAACGGCTCCTCGGTCGAGACCGTGATCGTCAACGGCGAGATCATGGTGGACGACGGCCGGCTCACACGGGTGGACGAGGAGGCGCTGATGGACGAGCTGCGCGCCATGATGCCGGCGATCAAGGCCGATCAGGAGCGCCTCGAGGCCAGGAACAAGGCGTTCATCTCGCCGCTCGCCGAGGTCTGGCGGCGCTGCGCCGAGACCGACATCGGCATCGACCGCTGGGGCAGCGACAACCAGCCGCGCTGGCCCACCAACCGTTAGGGCAGCCACGTCCAAGGGAGCGCAATCCATGAGCCAAGGGTTCTACGAGCCGGTGAGCGGCATGGACATGCCGCGTTTTTCCGCGATACCGACCTTCATGCGGCTGCCCCATGTGACCGACTTCTCGGCCGTGGACATCGCGCTGGTCGGTGTGCCCTGGGACGGCGGCACCACCAACCGCGCCGGCGCCCGCCACGGCCCGCGCGAGATTCGCAACATGTCGAGCCTGATGCGGCGCAGCCATCACACCCTCGGCATCTGCCCCTACGAGCTCTGCCGCGTCGCCGACTGCGGCGACGCCAGCGTCAACCCGATCGACCTGAACGACACCATCGGGCGCATCGAGCGCCTCTTCACGGACCTGCACGCAGCCGGCGCGGTGCCGCTCTCCGCCGGCGGCGACCACCTCATCACGCTCCCCATCATGCGCGCCATCGCGCGCGACCGGCCCGTCGGCATGATCCACTTCGATGCCCATTCCGACACCTGGGACAGCTACTTCGGCGGCCACACGATCACCCACGGCACGCTCTTCCGCCGCGCCGTCGAGGAGGGCCTGCTCGACCCGAAGCGGACCATCCAGATCGGCATTCGCGGCTCGGTCTACGACGTCCACGACATGGACTTCGCCCACGAGTCGGGGATGCGCGTGGTTGCCATCGAGGAGTATTTCGCGCTGGGCTGGGAGGCGGTGATGACGGAGGCCCGCGCCGTGGTCGGCGACGGCCCGACCTACATCAGCTTCGACGTGGACGGGCTCGACCCGGTCTATGCGCCGGGCACCGGCACGCCCGAGATCGGCGGCTTCTCCACCTACGAGGCGCAGCGCATGCTGCGCGCCGCGCGCGGCCTGAACCTGGTGGGCGGGGACGTGGTGGAGGTCGCGCCGCCCTTCGACCCGAGCGGCAACACGGCGCTGGTCGGCGCCACCATGATGTTCGAGATCCTGTGCGTGCTCGCCGAGGCAGTCGCGGGCCGGCAGGGATGACGAGGGAGGGGACGATGGACGACGAAGGCTACATGCGCCGCGCGATCGCGCTCTGCGAAGAGAAGATGGCGGCGGGCGAAGGCGGCTACTGCGCCACCGTCATCGTGCGCGGCGGCGCGGTGATCGGCGAGGGCTGGAACAATGTGGCCGAGAACCACGACGCCACCGGCCACTGCGAGATCAACGCCATCCGCGACGCCGGCGCACGCACGGGGAACTGGGACCTCTCCGGCTCGACCCTCTACACCACCTGGGAGCCCTGCGTCATGTGCGCGGCGGCGATCTGGTGGGCGCGGATCGAGCGGGTGTTCTACGGCAACCTCCTCTCGGACGCAGCCGCGCTCGGCATCGACATCGCTGCGCTGGACCACGAGGTCGCGACTCCGAGCGAACAGCGCGGCCGCCCCTACCGGCGCCTGCTGGGCGACGAAACCTTCGCCATGTTCAAGACGTGGTGGGACAGCGGCGAGCGCACGACGATCTGACGGCGCTTGCGCTGGCGATTCGGGCGCGCCATATACGGGGCATCCGGCAACAACGAGAGGAGGTGATCCAGTGTCAGACTGTCACAGAACGCGATCGGCGGTCGCCGCCATCTGGGTCTCTCCCTGGGATGGGACCCGCACCTGACGGTGCCGACGCGGTCCGCGCATCGCGGATCGACCGGGAAGGGCCGTCCCGAGCGGGCGGCCCTTCCATCGTTTCGGGCGCCGACGCCGGGCGCGGGCGCCCGCGCGCACGGACCGCATGACGGACCAGGGACCGGCCCCGGCCCCGGCCCCGGCCGCGCCGAGCGTCCTCCCAGCCGGGTTCTGGCGGCGCGTCGCGGCGTGGCTCGTCGACGTGATCCTCATCACCGGCGGCGCCTACCTCGTCGGCATCTTCCTGTGGCCCGATCTCATGGTCGAGACCAGGACGCAGACCGGCGGGGCCGGCGGCGCACAGTTCGAGATCGTGACCTATGCGCTGAGCGCGCACGGCTGGGTCATTCACGGCGTCGCCCTCTGGGCCTACACGGCGCTGCTGGAGAGCGGGCCGGCCCAGGCGACGCTGGGCAAGCGGGCGTTGCGGCTTCGGGTGACGGGGCTCGACGGCGGGCGCATCTCGCTGCTCACGGCGAGCTATCGGAGCTGGCCGCTCTGGCTTCACGGACCTCTCAACGTGCCCGCCTTTTTCGATGTCGTCGAGCCGACTGGCGCGCTGTTCGGTTTCAGCAGCTTCGTGGGGGTTGCCGCCCTCGCGGCCTGCCTTGTCGTCCCCTTCACCCGCCGCAGGCAGGGCCTGCACGACATGATGGCGCGCTGCCTGGTGGTGCGCCGCCCGCGCCCTGTCGTATGAAGAGGGGAGGGACGGGGGCACTCGCACCCGCCGGGCTTTTGCGCCATGATCGCGCGCCGGCCGGGCGGGGAGACAAGTGGGGCCAGGGGCGAAGAGATGGCTGCTGAGCTTACCAACGAGCGGGTCTGCTACTTCAACGGGGAGATCGTGCCGGAGAGCCGCGCCGTGGTCTCGTTCCGCGACCGCAGCTTCCGTTACGGCGACGGCGCCTTCGACACGACCCGCACCTTCGGGCACCGCATCTTCAAGCTCGAAGAGCACATCGTGCGCTTCTACAAGACGCTGCGCTACCTGCGTATCGACCCCGGCATGGCGCCGTCGGAGATGAAGCGCCGCACCGAGGAGGTGCTGGCGCGCAATCTGCACCTGCTCGGGCCGGACGAGGACTACTGGGTCTTCCAGCGCATCTCGCGCGGCGTCGAGCCGGCGGGCGGCGATGTCCACGGCGCGACCGACCCCACGCTCATCATCGACTGCACGCCGCTCCCGATCGCCCAGCGTGCCCACTATTTCCGCGACGGGATTCCGCTGATGGTGCCGTCCACCCGCCGCGCGGCACCGGATTCGATCTCCCCCAGGGCGAAGACCCACAACTACCTCAACCTGTTCGTCGGCAACGACGAGGTCCGCCGCAGCGACCCCAATGCCTGGGCGCTCTTCCTCGATCACAACGGCAATCTCTGCGAGGGCGTCGGCTCCAATCTCTTCCTCGTCAGCGACGGCATGCTCTACACGCCGCAGGACCGTTACGTGCTCAACGGCATCAGCCGCGAGACCGCGCTGGCGCTGGCGGCCGAGGCGGGGATCGAGGCGGCGAAGTGCGACCTCGACCTCTACGACGCCCACGGCGCGGACGAGGCCTTCATCACGTCGACGAGCTTCTGCATCTGCCCGGTCGCCACCATCAACGGCCTGGGCTTCGCCGAGCGCGGCATTCCCGGCCCGGTGACCGAGCGGCTGATGCGGCTCTACTGCGACTCCATCGGCTTCGATTTCGTGGCCCAGTATCTCAAGCATCTGAACTAGTGTTCCGCCCTGGAGATTGGCATGAGCAAGCTGCCCCTCCCATCGTCATGCCCGGACTTGTTCCGGGCATCTCGTCGCGCCGGGCGAAACCGGGGTGCCCTGGTGGATGGCCGGGACAGGCCCGGCCATGACGGGAAGGGAGATGCCGGCACCGTTCGTGTGTGTTTCCGACGCAGGACGGCAGGAGTGAGCCTCCATGCTTGAGATCGTCAAGCCGGGCCTCGAAACCAGCATCCAGGATTTTCCCGGCCGCATCGGCTACTGGAACCAGGGCTTCCCGCCCTCCGGCCCGCTGGACATGTGGTCCTTCCGCCTCGCCAATCTCGTCGTCGGCAACGACGAGGGCGCGCCGGGGCTGGAGGCCCAGTTCATGGGGCCGACGATCCGCTTCCAGCGCGCAGGCGCGATCGCGCTGAGCGGTGCCGACATGCGCCCGACCCTGGACGGCGCGCCGCTGCCCATGTGGGAGAGCGTCGCGGTGGAGGCCGGCCAGACGCTCAGCATGGGGCCGGCGGTCTCCGGCGCGCGCGGTTATCTGGCGGTCGCCGGCGGCATCGACGCGCCGCAATGGCTGGGCTCGGCGTCGACCTTCCACAAGGCCGGCGTCGGCGGGCTGGACGGCCACGCGGTCGCGGCCGGGCAGGTGCTGCCGGTGAAGGACGCGGACGGCACGACGGGCCGGCGGGTGGCCGCCCGCGCCCGCCCCGCCTTCGCGGAAGGCAAGACCTGGGCGATCGAGGCGGTGCGCGGCCCCAACGACGACTGGATCGACGACGCCGGCCACGCCCGCTTCTCCGCCACCGAATGGCTGGTGGAGGCGCGCAGCGACCGCACCGGCTATCGCCTGCGCGGGCCGGACTGGACCTTCACGCCGAAGGCCACCGACAAGCTGCCGGAGCACGGCGACTTCCCGTCCAACATCATCGACCAGGGCTATCCGCTGGGCGCGGTCAACCTGGGCGGCCAGACGCCGATCATCCTGATGAACGACGGCCCCAGCATGGGCGGCTTCATCTGCCCCTACACGGTGCCGTCCGCCGCCTTCTGGAAGCTCGGGCAGATGAAGCCCAACGAGTTCATCGCGTTCCGCGAGGTCTCGGTGGCGGAGGCGCAGGCACAGCGCGTCGCCCTCGACGAGGCCTGCACGATCGACAGCATCGAACCAGGGGAGGCCAGTTGATGGCGGAGGAGGTTCTGACCCAGGCGCCGGGCAATGTGTGGAAGGTGCTGGTGAAAGAGGGCGATCCGGTCAAGGCCGGGGACACGCTCTTCATCCTCGAAGTGATGAAGACCGAGGTTCCCCACGACGCCGAGAGCGACGGCACGGTCAGGAAGCTCCACATCAAGGAGGAAGACGCGGTCGACGTGGGCCAGCTCGCGGTGGAGATCGGTTGATCCGCCGAAGGGCGGCGCCCGCGGCCGGAGGCTGAGCGTGCGGGTCCTGGTGCTCGGCGCCGGAGTCGTGGGCACCGCCGCGGCCTACTTCCTCAACGAGGCCGGCCACGAGGTCACCGTGGTGGAGCGCCAGGCCGGCGCGGGGCTGGAGACCAGCTTCGCCAACGGCGGCATCGTCGGCGCCTACAGCTCGAGGCCCTGGGCGCACCCCGAAGTGCCCCGCATGTTGATCGAATGGTTCGGGCGCGAGGACGCGCCCTACCTGTTCCGCCTCCGCCCCGACCTCGCCCAGTGGCGCTGGGCGCTGCGCTTCCTGCGCCATTGCACGCGGGCGCACTTCGAGCGCTCCCAGCAGGTCTCGCTCAGGCTCTCCACCTACAGCTACGACTGCCTCAGGGCGCTGCGCGAGACGGAGGGGCTGGCCTACGACCAGCGCGCCGAGGGCGTCCTCCACCTCTACCGCGACGCCGCATCGCTGGACGCGGCCCATGCCGACGAGACCCGGCTCGCGGACGCGCGCTTCCACCCCGAGCGCCTCGACCGCGACGGGATGCTGGCGGCCGAGCCGGCGCTGCAGCAGACGGCGGATCAGTTCGCGGGCGCGCTCCACTTCGCGAACGACGAATCCGGCGATGCCCACAAGTTCACGGCGGCCCTGGCGGCGGCCGCCGCCGCCAAGGGCGTGACCTTCCGCTATGGCGAGACCGTGCAGCGGCTGAGCGGCGACCGCCGGGCGGTAACGGGCGCCGAGACCGACCGGGGCGCCATCGAGGCCGACGCGGTGGTGATGAGCCTCGCCAGCTACAGCCCGCGCTTCCTCAAGCGCCTCCGTATCAAGGCGCCGATCTACCCGCTCAAGGGCTACTCGGTGACGATCCCCACGACCGGCTACAACGGCGCGCCGACCCGCGCGATCCATGACGGCCACCGCCGCATCGTCATGAGCCGGCTGGGCGACCGCCTGCGCTGCGCCGGTACCGCCGAGCTCGACGGCCACAACGCCACCATCTGCGCGGACCGGGCGACGGCCACGCTGGACGCCGCCATGGCGGTGTTCCCGAGCTGCGGCGACCGCACCAGGGCCGAGCGCTGGATCGGCTTCAGGCCGATGACGCCGGACTGCCTGCCGATCGTCGGCAGAACCGCGATCCCCGGCCTCTACCTGGACACCGGCCACGGCAGCACCGGCTGGACCTATTCGTCGGGCTCCGGCCGGATCATCGCCGACATCGTCTCGGGCCGGGCGCCCGAGATCGACATGGCAGGCCTCACGCCGGACCGCTTCTGACTTTTTCTTTCACTCAGGCGCCGGGCGCTCGCTCCGCACTTTTTCATTTCCCTCAAGCGCCGGGCGCTCGCTCCGCTCGCTTGGCTTTCGCGCCTTGCGGCGCGCCGGCGCAGTCGCGCCGACCGGGCCGCTGCGCGGCCCGGTCCGCCGTGCAGCCACGTCTCGTGTGCCGCCCGGCGCCGGTCAGCTCTCGCTACCGCCCAGCAGACGGTCGAAGTGCCCGGCGGTCCGGGCTGCGGTTTCGCGCATGGTCTCCTTGAGCGCAGCGACGTCGCTTATGTCGCAGGCGCGGCCGATGACGGCGAGCAGCGCCGGCGGCGCGGTCGCCTCGACGAAGCGCTCCTCCACCGTCAGGCTCAGGATGCCGTGCAGGTTGTGCCAGAGCGTCGCCGCGTCGGCGAGCTCGCGCGCCGTCTCCGGCTCGATCAGCCCCCGGCTGCCCGCAGCCTCGAAGACCGCGACGGAATCGCCGGCGAGAGCGTCCCCGGCCGCGCCGGCGTGCTGCACTTGCAGGTATTGCGCGATGAACTCCGCGTCGATCAGGCCGCCGCGCTTCTGCTCGATCGCCCAGATGTCCTCGCCCGTCTCCTCGCCCCGCATCCGTTCGCGACTATGCGCGAATTCGGCGGCGAGGCCGTCGCCGCCGGCGGCCTGCGCGAGGACCGCGCGGCGCGCCTCCTCGAAGCGCTCGCCGAGATCGCCGTCGGCCCGGACCACTCTGGCACCCGCGAGCGCCTGATGCTGCCAGGTCTCGGCGTCCGCACGGAAGTGCTCGGAGAAGGCCGTGAGCGAGGTGACGACCGGCCCGGCATTGCCCGAGGGGCGCGGGCGCATGTCCACGTCGTAGAGCGTGCCCTCCGCCGTTGCCGCCCCGATCGCGGCGACGAAGCGCCGGCCCAGTTGCCCGTAGTAGCGGCCGGGCTCCAGCGGCCTCCGCCCGTCGGATTGCACCGTGCCGGCCTGGGCCGCGCCGGGCGCGTGGTCGTAGACGAGCATCAGCTCCAACGCCGTGCCCACGGTCATGCGGCGGCTGCCCAGCCGGCCGAGCGCGACCACGGCGAGGCGGCCGCCGGGAACGCGGCCGTGGGCGGCGGCGTAGGCGGCGGTCACGACGGACAAGGTGGCCCCGAGGCAGGCATCGGCGATGTCGGAGAGCGGTTTCGCCGCCTCGACCGGGAAGAGAAGCCCGCGCAGCATGTGGACGCCGATGTGGAATATCTTGTCGTTGGCCCAGCGCCGCGAGGCGTCGAGAAAGTCCTGCACGTCCCGCGCCCGGCGCGCCAGGTCGGCAAGCTCGGCCTTCATCTCAGCAGCGCCGAACTCGCGCTGGTAGAACAGGCGCACGAGCCCGCGCCGCGCCAGGGTCGCGAGCTCGGGCCCCAGCTCCTCCGCGCCCGGCACGTCCAGGTCGGAGAACTCGCGGCTCAGCACGCTGTCGAGCAGCACCGGCCGATGCTCCAGCCAGCCGGCGAGGCGGGGCGCCGAGCCCATGATCTCGGTGACCAGGTCGAACAGCGCGGGCCGGGCCGCGAACATCGAGAACAGGTGCGAGCCGGCCGGCAGGCGGGAGAGGAACCCGTCGAAGAGCGCGAGCGCGGAGTCCGGGTCCGGCCAGGCGGCCAGCACCTCCAGGATCTTCGGCACCAGCTCCGCCAGCCGCGCGCGGGCTTCCTCGCCGCGCATGGCGCGGTAGCGGCCTTCGTGCCAGGCCTGCAGCGTCTCGAAGGCGCGCTCGGGATGGGCATAGCCGAGCGCAGACAGGGTCTCCAGCGTGGCGTCGCCGTCACCGTCCGCGCCGAAGTCGAGGGTGCCGGCCGTCGTGAGCGCCGGCTCGTCCTCGAACAGCGTCGCATAGTGGCGCTCCACCGTCTGCAGGTGGGCGAGCAGCGCGTCGGCAAAGGCGTCGCGCGTCTCGAAGCCGAGGAAGGTGGCGACGGCCGCAACCCCCGCCTCGTCGTCCGGCAGGCTGTGGGTTTGGCGGTCGTCCGCCATCTGCAGCCGGTGCTCGACCCTGCGGTGGAAGCGGTAGGTCGCCATCAGCTCCGTCACCGCCCGGCGGCGCATGTGGCCGGCCGCGACCAGGCGGTCGAAGGCCTCGCCGGTGCCGCGCACGCGCAGCGCAGGGTCGCGCCCGCCCCAGATGAGCTGCTGGGTCTGTGCCAGGAACTCGATCTCGCGGATGCCGCCGCGCCCGAGCTTGATGTTGTGCCCGACGACGGCGATCTCGCCGAGGCCGCGGTGCGCGTCGATCTGGCGCTTGATCGCGCGGATGTTCTGGATGGCGGCGAAATCGAGATGGCGGCGCCAGACGAAGGGCTGCAGGCGCTCCAGGAACCCGGTTCCGGCCTCGATGTCGCCGGCCACGGGCTTCGCCTTGATCATGGCGGCCCGCTCCCAGTTCTCGCCGGTGGTCGCGTAGTAGGCCTCGGCGGCGCGGACCGAGAGCGCCGCCGCGGTCGAGCCGGGGTCGGGGCGGAGGCGCAGGTCGGTGCGGAAGACGTAGCCGTCCGCGGTCCTCTCGTCCATGATCGTGACCAGGTTGCGGGCGAGGCGGGCGAAGATCTGCTGCAGCCCGTCGCCGCCGGGATCGCTGGCCACGTCCTCGTCGAAGAGGACGATGATGTCCACGTCGCTCGAATAGTTGAGCTCGCCGGCGCCGAGCTTGCCCATGCCGAGGATGATGAGCCCGGAGCCCTGCACCGGCGCCTGCGGGTCGGGCAGCGCGAGCTTGCCCCGGTCGTGAAGGGCCCGCAGCAGATGGGCGCAGACGGCGTCGAGCGTTGCCGAGGCGATGTCCGAGAGCGCCCCGGTCACCCGCTCCAGCGGCCACACCGAGGCCACGTCGGCCATGCCGATGGCGAGGCTGGCGCGGCGCTTCGCCACCCTGAGCCGCTTCATTACGTCGGCGCGCGACTCGGTCCCGAGGGCGCTCCGGTCGGCCGCCATCGCGCGGGCGGCGGCGCAGGCGGCCTCGGGCCCGCTCTCGATCAGCAGGCGCGCGAAGCCCTGGTCGGCGATGAGGCAATGGCTGAGATAGCGGCTGTTGCCGAAGAGCGCGCCCAGCAGCGCGCTTGCGGCGGGATCGTCCTGGCAGGCCGCGGCGAAGGCGATGAGAGCCGCGTCCTCGCTGCGGGCCGCGCTTTCGCGCCAGCGCTCCCAGCACAGCGCGAGCGCCGCCTCGTCCGCCGGCCGCGGCGGCGGCGACGGTGCATCGGTCCATTCCGGCGCTATGTTCATCGGCGTTCCCGGTCCATCATGCGGCCGGGCTCCGAGATGCAGGGGCAGGTGAGCGGGAGGAGATCGTCATGCCGAAGGTCGAGGCCAACGGGATCAATATCTACTACGAGCTGATGGGCAAAGGCGACCCGCTCGCGCTGATCGGCGGCTCGCTCTTCGGCCGCCAGAACTTCGCGATGGTGTGGGAGGGGCTCGCCCAATCGTTCCAGCTCATCAGCTACGACCAGCGCGGCTACGGGCAGTCGGACCGCCCGCTCATGCGCTACGACCTCGACCTCTGGGCGGACGACCTGGCGGCGCTGCTCGACGCCCTCAAGATCGAGCGCGCCCATGTGATGGGTACGTCGGCCGGCGGCATGATCGCCCTGAAATTCGCGGCGAAATATCCCGACCGCTGCATCGGCGTCGTCAGCGACTGCGCCTTTGCCAAGTGCGACAGGATGCGGCGGATCATGTTCCGCACCTGGCGCCACATGGCGCAGACCTGGGGCTGCGGCCCCGAATTCGCCGACCATGTGGTGACCCAGGCCGTCGGCGCCGACTATCTCGACGGCCCCGACGGCCCGCCGCTGATCGAGATGGTGCGCACCATCGTCGGCCTCAACGCGGTGGAGACCGTGGTCCAGGCCTGCATCGCCATGGAGGAGATGGACCTGCGCGAGGACTGCCGGAAGATCAGGAACCCGACGCTGGTGATCACAGCCGCCAAGGACATGCTGACTCCGATGCTGACGGGCCCCGACGGCGCCGGTGCCCAATGGGTCGTCGACAATGTGCTGGGCTGCGAGGCGATCGTCTACGAGGATATCGGCCATGCCGACCTGGTGGAATGCCCCGAAAAGACCATCGCCTCCGCCACCGCCTTCCTCCACCGAGCGAAGGAGACGGTGCTGGGATAAAGAAACCGGGCCGAGCCGCGCGGTGGCTGGTGCGCGCCGCCTGTGGTAGACACCGGCCGGCGGAGTCCCAGGCAGGCCGAGGAAGGAAATGCCGTGCCGATGAAGTCGAAATCATCGCGGACTGGAAGCCCGAAGTCCGGACACTCGAGCAAGGCCGCTTCGGCGCTCTCCGGTGGACGCGCCACATCTTCCAAGCCCGAGACGGGCCGTGTGTCCACTGTCTCTGAGCGTGTGATCGTACGAACCTCGGTGAAGCGGCGAGCTGCCATGAAGGCGCTGGCAGATCGGTAAGAGGCACTACCGAGTCACGTGGGCCGACGCGATTCGCGGTCACGAGGAAGCGTTGAAGGATGGCGGCAGGCCCGGACTCCTGAATGAGCACGCGGTACGCTCCGCGATCGCCCGCCCCTACCATGGCCACCATCGGCGCATCCATGAGAAGGCGGCCGCGCTGCTTCACAGCATTGTCTGCAATCACGGGTTCGTAGATGGGAACAAGCGCACCGCCTTGTACCTGGTCGAGTTGTTCGTAGAGCAAAGCGGCTACGAATTCGTTGAAAGCGATGTAGCAACGGTTGAGGTCATATTGAGCGTTGCCAGAGGCGACATCGAATATCAAGAGCTCGTAGCGTGGTTCGGCGAACGGATCTTGCGGGGCTGAGCGATGACGGACGCGGGCGGGCTGTGCTAGACAGCGGCCAGCGGAAGCCCCGGCCGGCTGGAGGAGCGACGATGGCTGCGAACGGCTCCGGTGAGGGACGGCGTGAGAGCGTGGGCGTGCGCGTCGGCAGGGTCACGATCGGCGGCGGCGCGCCGGTCGTCGTCCAGTCGATGACCAATACCGATACGGCGGACGCCCGCGCCACCGCGGACCAGGCGAGGGCGCTGGCGGACGCCGGCTCCGAGATCGTGCGCATCACCGTCGACACGCCCGCCGCCGCGGCCGCGGTGCCGGCGATCCGCGAGCGGCTGGATGCGGCCGGCTGCGACGTGCCGCTGGTCGGCGACTTCCACTACAACGGCCACCGCCTGCTCACCGACCATCCGGCCTGTGCCGAGGCGCTCGCCAAGTACCGCATCAATCCGGGCAATGTCGGCTTCCGCGAGAAGCGCGACCGGCAGTTCCAGACCATGATCGAGGTCGCGCTGAGATACGACCGTCCGGTGCGCATCGGCGTCAACTGGGGCAGCCTCGACCAGGACCTGCTGGCCGGGCTCATGGACGAGAACGCGGCCCGGCCCGAGCCCAGGGACGCGGCGGGGGTCATGCGCGAGGCGCTGGTCGAATCGGGGCTGCGCAGCGCCGCGCTGGCGGAGCGGCTCGGGATGGCGCGCGACCGCATCGTGATCTCGGCCAAGGTCTCGCAGGTGCAGGACCTGATCGCCGTCTATGGCGAACTCGGCGCGCGCAGCGACTACGCGCTCCATCTCGGGCTTACCGAGGCCGGGATGGGGTCCAAGGGAATCGTGGCGTCCACCGCCGCGCTCGCGGTGCTGCTGCAGCGCGGGATCGGCGACACCATCCGCATCTCGCTCACGCCGGAGCCCGGCGGCGACCGCACTCGGGAGGTGACGGTCGCCCAGGAGATCCTCCAGACCATGGGCTTCCGCTCCTTCGTGCCCCTGGTGGCCGCCTGCCCCGGCTGCGGGCGCACCACGAGCACGGTGTTCCAGGAGCTGGCCGAGCGCATCCAGGGCTATGTGAGAGAGCAGATGCCGCTCTGGCGCGAGACCTACGAGGGGGTCGAAACCATGCAGCTCGCAGTCATGGGCTGCATCGTCAACGGCCCCGGCGAGAGCAAGCACGCCGACATCGGCATCAGCCTGCCGGGGACCGGCGAGGCGCCGGCGGCGCCGGTCTTCATCGACGGCAGGAAGGCCATGACTCTGCGCGGCGCCGGCATCGCCGAGGAGTTCCAGAAGATCGTCGCCGACTATGTGGCGAACCGCTATCCCCGCCGCACCGAGGCACGCGGCAGCGGCGGGGTCGCCGCCCCGCAGCCGGGCGACTAGCGCGCCCGCAGCCGTTCGCGCCGGCTCCGCCCGCAGCACGCGTGCACGCCGCGGCTCTCCGGCCCTTCCGCCGCGCCGATCCCGCGCCCGGCGACGTCGCCCGGCGGCGGCGCGCCGTCGCCTGGTGGCTGCTGGGCCTCGCCGGCCTGGTGCTGGCGATGGTCGTGCTCGGCGGCATCACGCGCCTCAACCACGCCGGGCTCTCCATGGTCGACTGGCGCCCGCTGGTGGGCGCGCTGCCGCCCATGGGCGAGGACGCGTGGCAGGCGCTCTTCGCCGACTACCAGCGCTTCCCCGAATACCGGGCGCTCAATCCCGCCATGACGCTGGAGGGCTTCAAGGCGATCTTCTGGCTCGAATATGCGCACCGGCTGCTCGGCCGCGCGGTGGGCGTCGCCTTCATCCTGCCCTTCCTCTGGTTCCTGCTCCGGCGCGCCTTCGACCGCCCGCTCGCGCTCAAGCTGCTGTTCGTCGGTGTGCTCGGCGGGCTCCAGGGGCTGCTCGGCTGGTACATGGTGAAGAGCGGGCTGGTGGACCGGCCCGACGTGAGCCCCTACCGGCTCGCCGCCCATCTCGGGCTCGCCGTGCTGATCTACGGCTGCCTCGTCTGGGTGGCGCTCGGCCTCCTGACGGGTGCAGCGGCGGGGGCGGCGGGGCAGCGGCGCCAGGCGGGCCGCTGGCGCGGCGCACTCTGGGCGGCGACGGCGCTGCTCTTCCTCACGATCCTCTCCGGCGCCTTCGTCGCCGGCAACGACGCGGGCCTTGCCTACAACACGTTTCCGCTGATGGCGGGTGCCGTCGTGCCGCCCGACATCTTCCTGATCGAGCCGCTGTGGCGGAACTTCTTCGAGACCGTGCCGCTGGTGCAGCTCGACCACCGGCTGCTGGCGCTGCTGAGCGCATTCGTGGTGATCCTGATCTGGGCCTCAGCCCTGCGCCGGCCGCCGCCCGCGCCGGTGCGAACCGCCCTGCACGCGGCGGCGGCGGCGGTGCTCTGCCAGGTCGGCCTCGGCATCGCCACCCTGCTCGCCTTCGTGCCGGTGCCGCTCGGCGCGGCGCACCAGGCCGGGGCGATGGCGGTCTTCACGGCGAGCCTGGTCGCGCTTCGCCTGCTGTATCCGGCGCCTCCGCCTCGGCCTGCTGCGCCGCCTTGCGGCCCTTCACGAAACGCTTGATGAGGCGCGGCATGAAGCCGATCAGGCCGAGAACGGCGAGGCCGAGCAGGGCGTTCTGGACGAGGTCGCCGTCGCCGGTGGCGAGCGAGCGCCCGGCATGGCCGAGATAGGCATAGGCCGCGGCGCCCGGCGTCATGAAAACAATCGAGGCGGCGACGTAGGAGACGAGCCGGATGCGCGTGAGCCCGAGCGCGTAGTTGAGCGCGTTGAAGGGGATGAAGGGGATCAGCCGGGTCATGGCGACGAAGCGCCAGCCTTCGGCCTCGACTCCCTCGATCACCCGCTGCACCCGCGCCGGCGTGCGCCCGGCGATCCAGTCGGCCAGCACGTAGCGCGCGATGAGGAAGGCGATGGTCGCGCCCACCGTCGCGCCTGCAATCGCGTAGAGCGTGCCGAGATAGGGGCCGAAGAGCGCGCCGCCGGCGAGCGTGAACAGCAGGCCGGGCAGGAAGAGCACGGTGGCAAGCACATAGGCGCAGATGAAGACGATCGGCGCCCAGGGGCCAAACTGGGTGATCCAGGTCTCGAGCGCCGTCGAATCGATGCTCTCCCGATACAGCACGGCGACGACGATGCCCGCCAGGACCACGGCGAGCAGCAGCAGGCGCGGCAGCGCCTTGCGGACGCGCTGGAGGCGGGGGAGGGGGGTGGTCGTCGTGGTGGTGCTCATGGGCGAACTCCGCCGGCGGCAGGCGCCGGACCGTTGTCGAGGCCGAAGAGCGGGCGCAGCCTGGCACCCAACGCCGCACCTGGAAGGGCGGCGAGCAGCCAGAGCCAGCCATGGGCGCTGCCCGACGCGATGCCGCTGAAGAAGGCGCCGATGTTGCAGCCGAAGGCCAGCCTGGCGCCGTAGCCGAGCAGCAGCCCGCCGATCACGGCGCTCGCCACCGCGCCGGCGGAGAGCCGGCGCCGGGGGGCGAAGCGGCCGGCGAGGGCTGCGCCCAGCAGCGCGCCCAGGACGAGGCCCGCATTCATCACCGACACCGTGTCCAGCGTGACGCCGGCGGCGAGCGCCCGTGCCGGACGCGGCCACTGCCAGAAGGTCCAGTCCGCGATGCCGAAGCCGAGCGCATCGGCCAGCGAGGCGCCCCACAGCGCGAAGCCCCAGGTGACGCTCCAGGGATGGCCGGCGATCAGCAGCGTCGCGAGGTTGAGCAGCGCCAGGGCCAGCGCGCCCCAGGCGAGCGGCCAGCCGCCCAGCAGCAGGTGCGTGCGCCAGTCCGTGCCGGCGCCCCAGACGAGCGCTTCGTGGCCGCCGTGGCGGCGCCGCTCCAGGGCGATGGCGCCGAGCGCGAGCAGGCCGAGGGCGGCGAGCTGCAGCGCCAGGCCGGCGGGCCAGCCCAGCGTCTGCGGGATCGAGAGCGCGGCGAGCGAGGGCCGGTCGAGCCACCAGGGCAGGTGCGCCGTGCCGATCACCGAGCCGGCGATGAAGGCGCCCAGCGTGATCGCCATGCGGAGGCTGCCGCCGCCGGCGCCGGTGAGGGTGCCGGAGGCGCAGCCGCCGCCGAGCTGCATGCCCACACCGAACAGGAAGGCGCCGAGCGCCACCGAGACGCCGACGGGTGCGAGCGCGCCGGAGAGCCCCTGGCCGAAGGCGCTGCCCTGGGCGAGCAGCGGCACGAACACGATGCTGGCAGCGGCGATCATCAGGAGCTGGGCGCGCACCCCTGCGCCGCGCCGTTCGACGAGAAAGCGCCGGGTCGACGCGGCGAAGCCGAACAGCGCGTGGTGGAGCGCCAGCCCCGCGAGCCCGCCCACGGCGAGGAGCGCCGCGAGCTTTCCGTCCACCGCGACCGCGAGCGCAACCACACAGGCTGCGGTCAAGAACCCGGCAAACGCTGCGACCCTGGTCTGCGGGCGCGGCGGCAGCGGGGCGGCCGATGCGGCGGTGCTCATGTCGAACACTATTGGGCGGGCGTCGGGCGCGCGCCAATAACAATGTCTTGAGGGTGCGGTCGGGAAATCCGCGCTACCAGACGAAGGCCGGGAGCGCCGCGCGCGGTCTGGCGCCTGCGGCCCGGCAGGCGTCGTCCAGCGCCTGGGCGTCCGGCGCCGCGCCGGGAGCCAGCGCCAGCGTCTCGGCGAGCAGGCCGCCGGCGATCAGCAGCGAATCGAGGCCGGCGGCGGCGGCGCCGGCGATGTCGGTGGCGAGCCCGTCGCCGACCGCGAGCACGCGCGCATGGGGGAGGCCGAGCGCCGCCAGGGCCAGCGCGTAGACCGCCGGGTGGGGCTTGCCGAAATAGTGCACGCGCCCGCCGATCTCCTCGTAGCGGGCGGCGAGCGCGCCGGCGCAGGGCTCGCGCGCGCCGAGCCGGATCACCAGCAAGTCGGGATTGACGCAGACCATGGGCAGGTCGCGCCCGGCCGCCGCCCCCAAGATCGCCTCGTGGTCCGCGACGCGCGGGCGGTCGTCGTCGAGGCCGATGCCGAGCAGGAAGGTCGCCTCCGCGGTGGTGGCGGCGGCGGCGTAGCCGAGTCCGTCGAGCACATCGTCCGAGCCGGGCGGCCCGAGCAGGCGGTAGCGGCTGCCGAGCCTGTCGGCGGGCGGACGCGAACGGGCGGCGAGGGCCTGCCGCGCCGCGTCGCCGGAGGCCACCACGGCGTCGTAGAGCGCCGCATCCACGCCCTTGCCGTTGAGCCCGGCTTCGACCTGCGCGGCCAGGCGCGGCGCGTTGGAGAGGAACACCACCCGCTTGCCGGCGGCGCGCAGGCGGCGCAGGCAGGCGAGCGCCTCGGGATAGGCCGGCCCGCCCTGGTGCATCACCCCCCAGACGTCGAGAATGAAGCCGTCATAGTCCGCCGCCAGCGGGGCCAGGCCGGGAAGGAGCGGGACGCTGCCGGGGTTTCCGATTGGAGTCGTCATGGGGCGCCCTTGTTCCATCCGCCGCGCTCATTTGCAAAGCGGCTCCCGACTTCTTCCGACACCGGGTATCCGAAGAGCACCGACCGGGGCGGTGAGCGGTTCCCTTCGCCAGGGAACCGCTCTAGAGTGTCCATGCGTGCAGAAGGCCAGAGGCAAGAAAACTGGGAGGGGCGTCATGAGAGTCCGTCATCTGTTGATCGGAGCAGCCGTCGCAACGGCTGCCGTCTGGTCGCTCACCACGGCCGCACCCGCGGCCGATCCGGTCAAGGTGGGCTATATCGGCTCGTTCGACACCGACACCGGCAAGAGCACGATCCGGGGCACCGAGATCGCCATCGAGGAGCTCAATGCCGCCGGCGGCGTGCTCGGCGGACGCATGATCGAGCTGGTCATGGCGGATACGCGCGAGGACGTGCAGGAGGGCATCCGCGCCTACGAGTATCTCAACGAAGTCGGGAACGTCGATTTCATCATCTCGGGCTGCATCGACGACGTGTCGCTGGGTTGGCTCGAGCGCATGGCGGAGTACCGGACGCCGACCCTGGATACCTGGACCTCCTATGTCGGCATCATCGACAAGGTCGTCGAGGAATACGACAAGTACAAGATGTACTTCATGAACGTGTCCAACGACTACGCGCTAGCCATCCTCTATGTCGACTTCGGCAAGGACGTGCTCTCCGCGCAGATGGGCTGGAAGACAGTGTATGTGCTGCAGGAGGACACCGCCTTCGGCGGCGGCGTCTACGAGCTGATCGAGCAGGTGCTGGCACCGGAAGCCGGCATCGAGATCATCGGTCACACCGTCTACGACACCAACACGGTCGACTTCGGTCCGATCTACAACAAGGCGGTGGCGGCGGGGCCCGACTTCATCTACTCGATTGCGGCGGTGCGCAGCCAGGTGCCGGCCTCGCAGTACGTGAAGCTCGAGGTGCCGGTGCCGATGACCGGGATCAACGTTTCGGCCTTCGCCCTGGAGTTCTGGGACGACACCGGCGGCCTCGGCGGCGGCATCTCGACGCTGAGTCCGGTCCCCTCGATCGGCTCCGACATCGATGATCGCACGGCGGAGTTCCTTGAGCGCTACACCGCCAAGTACGGCGATTCGCGGCCGGTCTTCCCGCACTTCAACGGCTTCAACGCCTATTACGGCATGCTCAACGCCTTCTCTGCAGCCGAGCGCGCCGGCGGCTTCGAGCCGCTCGACGACTGGGTCCGCGAGATGGAGAACGACGATATCGTTATCGAGAAAGACGGCGAGATGTGGCTCCGCTACGCCTTCTGGAAGCCGGGCGAGATCGAGCCCCGGACGCAGCGGGAGTACACCCACAACATCAAGTTCGACATCGATCCGCCCTATGACGATGGGGCGCCGTCGATGGTCGTCATCCAGTGGTACTCGGACGGCTCCACCAAGGTGGTCTATCCGCCGAAATACGCCAACGGCGAGTTCGAGGTGCCGGACTGGCTGAAATAGGCGAGGTCGCAACCGGGCGCGGTAACGAGCGCCGCGCCCGGTCCTCTTTCCTCGAAGTACGCCGGGGCAGCCCGTGATCGCAGCGCTCCGGCCCCCGCACGAACGTTGATGCGACGGCGGGTGGGCGAGCCGGCCTGATGGCGCTCCAGATCCTGATCCAGGGGTTCGTGCTCAGCGGCCTCTACGCGCTGATCGCCGTCGGCTTCACCATGATCTTCAGCGTGGGCCGGGTGCTGAACCTGGCCTACGGCGTCTACATCATGCTCGGCGGCTACATCTACTACGCGGCCCTCCAGGAGGCGGGACTGCCGGTCTTCGCGAGCTTCATCCTGGCGATGCTCGCGGGCGTGACCTTCGGCCTGCTCACCTACCTGATCCTCGTGCGCCGGCTGGAGGACAACCCGATCGCGGTCGAGATATCGACGCTGATGCTCGCCGTCGTCATGCAGGCATTGATCGTGGTGATCTTCGGCGCCGCGCCCAAGACCATGTGGCCGGTGATCCGCGGCGTGCTCCGCTTCGAGGGCATCTCGGTCACCGTGAACATCCTGCTCGCCACGGGCGTGAGCTGGGTGGTGCTCGCCGGCCTCATGCTCTTCATTCGACGAACCCATATCGGCCGCGCCATCCGCGCGGTCTCCATGGACCGCAAGGGCGCGGTGATCTCCGGCATCGAGCCGAGCGTCATCAGCATGGTGACCTGGGGGCTCTCCGGCGCCTTCGGCGCCATCGCCGGGGTCTTCTTCGCCACCTTCACCCAGCTCGACTCGCACATGTGGGTGTTCCCCCTCATCATCTCGGTGGCGGTGGTGATCGTCGGCGGCATCGGCAGCATCGTCGGCAGCCTGATCGCGGCCCACATCATCGGCTTCGTGGAGACCATCACGACCACGGTCATCGCGGCCGAGCTGCGCGGCGTCTCCACCATGCTGCTCATCATCCTGGTCCTGGTGATCCGGCCCAAGGGCCTGTTCGGCAAGGCGGAGCTCTGAGCCGTGAGCATCGATCGCGAGACGAAGCGCTATCTCGGCTGGTGGCTCGCCTTCGGCGTGCTCATGTGCCTGCTGCCGTTGGTGGTCGGCACCGGCACGCTGCGCATCCTGATCTTCGCGCACTTCCTCGCCATGTTCGCCATGAGCTGGGACTTCCTCTCAGGCAGGACCGGCTATATCAGCTTCGGCCACCCCTTCCTCATCGGCATCGCCGGCTACACCACGGCGATCCTGAGCTTCCGCTACGGCGTGCCGATCTATTTCAGCATCCCGGCGGCGGTGGTCGCGACCATGGTCGGCGGCACGCTGTTCTTCCTGCCGGCGCTACGCATCCGCGGCACCTACTTCGCGCTGGTGACCCTGGCCTTCATGGAAATCCTCTACGAGATGACCAAGGTGGTGGCGCCCAAGGTCACCGGCGGCACCCGGGGCATCTCGGGCCTCGAGAGCATCGTCACCGGCGCCGTCAAAAACTACTACCTGAGCTTCGGCATCATGTTCGCGATCGGGGTGGTGCTCTGGCTCCTCATCCGCACGCGCCTCGGCATCGCGCTGAGTGCCATCAGGATGAACGAGGAGGCGGTCCGCAGCACCGGGCACAGCACCACCAAGCTCAAGCTCTTCGCCTTCACCGTGAGCGCTGCGGTCTCCGGCATCGGCGGCGCCTTCTACGTCCACTACATCGGCTCGATCGCCCCGCGCGGCATGTTCGAGATCAACTTCCTCTTCACCATCCTGGTCGCGGCGCTGCTCGGCGGGGCGGAGACCATCATCGGCCCGATCATGGGCGCCTACTTCCTGACCGTCTTGCTCGAATATCTGCGCCCGGTGATGCCCGGCATGGAGCGCTATCTCCTCTACGGCGTGATCGCGCTGGTGCTCTACGTGGTTCGTCCCGAGGGCATCTACAGCCTGATCGCCGACGCCGGCCGCAAGGTGCAGGAGTGGCGGCGATGACGGCGGCCCCGCTGCTGGAGGTGCGCGACCTCCACAAGACCTTCGGCGGGATTCGCGCCGTCCAGGGACTCTCGCTCCAGGTTGACGAGGGCGAGACCCTCGGCCTGATCGGCCCCAACGGCGCCGGCAAGACGACCGTCTTCAACATAATCATGGCGGAGCTCAAGCCCACCAGCGGAGAAGTCTGGTTCGAGGGCAAGAACATCACCCGCGTGCCCACCCACGAGCGGGTCAAGCGCGGCATCGCGCGCACCTATCAGGTGCCCCAGCCCTTCGCCGAGATGTCGGTGGGCGCCAACATCCGCGTCGGCATGGCGCCCGACGACCTGTGGAAGCTCATCGTCGAGGGCGCGGACGTGGCGGCCGAGGGCGAGATCGGCCGCAGCGTCGGCTTCTCCGACGAACAGATAAGCACCCTGCCGAGCGAGCTCGCCATGGGCGACCTGCGCCGGCTGGAGATGGCGCGCAACGTCGCCGTCGCCCCCAGGCTGCTGCTCCTCGACGAGGTCTTCGCCGGCCTCACGCTGAAGGAGATCGCCCAGATCTCCGAGCTGCTGGTCGAGAAGAAGCGTAAGGACGGCCTCACCTACATCATCGTGAGCCACGACCTGCGCGCGCTCGCGCCGCTGGTGGACCGGGTCATCGTCATGTCCTTCGGCGCCGCCATCGCCGAGGGCAGCTTCGACGAGGTGGTGCGGGACGAGGCGGTGCGCGATGCCTATCTCGGGCAATAGGAGAGGGGAGGGCAAAGGGCCGTGGCGCTGCTGAGCATCGGCGATCTCGACGTCTTCTACGGCCGCGCCCAGGCGCTCCACGGCGTCTCGCTCGAGGTGGAGGCGGGGCGCATCGTCGCCGTCGTCGGCCCCAACGGCGCCGGCAAGTCGACCCTCCTCGATTCCGTCATCGGCCTCACCAGGCGGCGGGGGAAGATCGCCTTCGCCGGCCGCGACATCACCCGCATGAAGCCGGCGCGCATCGTCCGCCTCGGCATCGGCTACGCGCCGGAGCGCGGCAACCTCTTCCCCTTCATGGGGGTGAAGGAGAACCTGCTGGTCGGCGCCTACCGCAAGCGCGACGCGATCGAGGCCAACCTGCGCACCGTGTTCGACCTCTTCCCCAGGCTGGAGGAGCGCCAGAACCAGGAGACCGCCACCCAGTCCGGCGGCGAGCGCCAGATGGCCTCGCTCGGCCGGGCGCTGATGTCGAGCCCCAAGCTGCTCATGGTGGACGAGCCGACGCTCGGGCTTGCGCCCAGGGTGTGCCTGGAGATCGCCGCGGTGCTCAGGGACCTCAACCAACGGCTCGGGCTCACCATCGTGATCACCGAGCAGAACGTGAACTTCGCCATGAGCCTGGCGCAGGAAGTCTATCTTCTGGAGACCGGCCGCATCGGCGCCAGGCGAACGCCCGAGGAGCTGCGCGAATCGGCCGACATCGCGGCGGCCTATTTCGGCGACTGAACGGAGGCGGGGCGCGGTCGTTGCCCGGAGCGAGACTTCGCTCGTGGCCTCCGGCAAGGACATGGTGCGCCGCCGCAGCCTTCGGGTCTCGGCACAAGCGCCCCCACCTCGTATCTTGCCCACTCGCCGTCGGCGTTATTCCGACGGCGTTGGGCGCGGGCGTGCGGTTTTCGGCTGACATGAGCGGGATCGGGGACCTCCGGTCCTGGCAGGGCGCATTCAAGGCGCCGAATGTCGAAGGTGCGAACCTCAGGTCAGAACCCGCAGGGCCGTCTCCGGCGCCTTGTCGAGGACCCTGAGCAAGGCCCGGGCGGCGCCGGTCGGGCCGCGCTTGCCCTGCTCCCAGTTGCGGATCGTCTCGTGCGGCACGTCGATGCGGCGCGCGAACTCCACCTGCGTCAGCCCCAGACGCCGGCGAACCCGCCGGGCGAAGCGCGCCATGTCCTGCATCGCCTCGGCGTCGTCCTCGCGTTCCTGCAACGCGATCTCCGCCTCGCTCGTGCCATCCAGCACCGCGGGGTTCACCCTTGCCTTGGAAAGGCTTCGCGGCTCGCCCGGTTCAATCCTGACGCGCGTTGTGCTCATACTCCCGAACCTCCTTCCTGTTGGCCCTGCGGGCCGAAATGATGCGGATGAGGGTACCGCGCATCGTGTAGATCACGACGAATACCCGGCTCTCGATCGCCCCGAGAAGCCGGTAGCGGTCCTCGCCGTAGTCCCAGCGGCGGTCCCGTCCCACGATCCGGTCGTTGTCCAGGAACGCACCGATGGCGTAGGCGAAGTCAAAGCCTCGATGCGCAAAACAGGCATCGCTCTTGGCATCGTCCCACTCGAATTCCATGACGTGATGTAGGCCAATGGCCTACCAAAGTCAAAGCCGGGTGTGATCTGTCGCCGATCCCGCCTGCTCAGGCGACGGGCTTCCACTCGCCCGCCGGCTTGAGTTTCTTGGCCTCGGGGATCACCTCCGCGCCGAAGCGCTCGATCTGGTCGAGCTGCTCGGAGAGCGCGCCGGAGGGGCAGTCCAGCATGCACACCGCCAGCGAGTAGCCGGCCTCTGCGAGCTGCGCGAGGTCGTCTATGATCTGCTCGGCGGTGCCGGTGCAGGTGCGGCGCGGCCTGGCCTCCGAGGCCGGGTCGCCGGCGTCGGTGATGCGCGCGCTGGCGGCGCACTGCATGATGAAGTCCGACGGGCTGCGCCCCTGCGCCTCGAGCTCGCGGCGCACCTCGTCCTGCAGGGGGGCGAAGCGGCCGGCCTCGGTGTAGGTGTCGAGGAAGAGCGGATAGAGGCCGTCGCAGAAGCGCGCCGCACGCCGCGCGCCCCGGATCGTGTTGCCGCCGAAGACGATGGGCGGGTGCGGGTTCTGCTGCACCGGCTTCGGGTCCTGGGAGACGTTCTTGAAACTGTAGTAGTTGCCCTCGAATGTGGCGAGGTCGCCGGTCCAGGACGCCTTGTAGATCTGGATGCACTCCTCGGTCCGCCGGTTGCGCTCCTCGTAGTCGATGTCCACGGCCTCGAACTCCTCGACCATCCAGCCGACGCCGACGCCCAGCATGAGCCGGCCGTTCGAGAGCCGGTCCACGGTCATGAACTGGCGCGCGTCGGAGAGGGGATGGCGGTAGGGCGCGATGAGCACGCTGGTCGCGAGCTTGACGGTCGCGGTCCTGACGGCGACCGCGCCCATCACCACGGCGGCGTCGAGCATGTTGTGGCGGCGCTGGTAGGCACGCTGGCCGGACTTGTTCGCGGTATGGAAACTCTCCGAATCGGCGGGCATGCAGACATGGTCGGGGTACCAGATCGAGTGAATCCCCGCGCGCTCCGCGGTCTCGGCGACCCTCAGCGGGTCCATCTGCTCCACCGGCGTGTGGTGGAGGAACATGTTCACGTCGTCGCGGTAGGACTGGCCGTGGGTGTTTCCGTAGAGCCCGACTTCCATGATGCTGCCTCTCTGGTTCGCCCGTGCGTAGGCGGGCCGCGATTATGCAGCCCGCGCCGGCTGCCTGGAAGCATTGCCGCGCACGCGCTAGCTTCGCTTCGCTGAGAGAGAGGAAGAGAGGGCGTGCGCATGAGGGTCTTCATCGCCTGTCTCGGGACCGAGACCAACACCTTCTCGTCGCTGCCGACGGGCGAGCAGACTTTTGGGGACACCGCCCTCTTCGACGGCGATGCGACGCGCCATCCGCCCACGCCCTTCAGCCTGCCTCTGCACATCTGGCGCGCGCGCGCCGAGGCGGAGGGGCACGCGGTGGTCGAGGGCCTCTGCGCCTTCGCCCAGCCGGCGGGGCGGACGATCCGCCGCGTCTACGAGAACTATCGCGACCGCATCCTGGCCGAGGCAGAGGCCGCGCTGCCGCTCGACCTGGCGCTGGTCAACATGCACGGCGCCATGGTGGCGGAGGGCTATGACGACTGCGAGGGCGACCTGCTCGCCCGGCTGCGCGCGGTCGTGGGGCCCGGTGCGGTGATCGGCGGCGAGCTCGACCTCCACTGCCACATCACGCCCGCGATGCTGGAGGCGGCGACGGCGCTCGTCACCTACAAGGAGTATCCCCACATCGACATCGGCGAGCGGGCGGAGGACCTGTTCCGGCTCTGCCACGACGCGGTCCTGGGACGCTGCGCGCCGGTGATGGCCGCGCATGACTGCCGCATGATCAGCATGTGGCGCACCACGAGCGAGCCCATGCGCCGCTTCGTCGCGGACATGAAGGCGCAGGAGGGGAGGGACGGCATCCTCGCCGTCTCCTTCGGCCACGGCTTCCCCTGGGGCGACGTAGCCGAGGTGGGCGCCAGGACGCTGGTGGTTGCCGACGGCGACGCCGACAAGGCGGCGGCGCTCGCGGCCGACCTCGGCGCCAGGCTCTGGGCGATGCGGGAGGAGACGCGGCCCAGCGCAATCGGCATTGACGACGCCATCGACCGGGCATTGGCCGTGGACGGCGGGCCGGTGGTGCTGGCCGATGTCTCGGACAATGCCGGCGGCGGCGCGCCGAGCGATTCCACCTTCATCCTGGAGCGCCTGATCGCGCGCGGCGTGCGCGATGCCGCGAGCGGGCTCTACTGGGACCCGGTGGCGGTACGCTTCTGCATGGAGGCCGGCGAGGGCGCACGGCTCGACCTCCGCATCGGCGGCAAGTGCGGGCCCGACTCCGGCAATCCGGTGGACCTCGCCGTCACCGTCGAGCGCATCGTCGAAGGCGCCGATCAGACCTTCGGCCAGGCCCGCAACAGGATCGGCGACGCGGTGTGGGTGCGCACGGAGGGCGGCCTCGACCTCGTGCTCAACAGCGTGAGGACGCAAGTCTTCCATCCCGACGCCTTCACCTGCGTCGGGCTCGATCCCCGCGCGAAGAAGCTGGTCGTGGTGAAGTCCACCCAGCATTTCCACGCAGGCTTCGCACCCATCGCCAAGGAAATCCTCTACGTCGCGGCACCCGGCGCCATCGCACCGGATTTCGCGGCGATTCCCTACACCAAGCTGGCGAAGCCCTACTGGCCCAGGGTCGAGGACCCGTGGGCGGAGTAGGGGAGGCCCTGCGCGGGCGCGGGTATCGGTGTCCGTCAGCCGGTATGCGGCTCCCGAAGAGCCGTGCGAAGGCTGTTGTTCGGTGAGGTGGCGCGGCCTACAACCCCCATCCCGACCCTCTCCTCCCCCGAGGGGAGGAGAGGGAGACAAGGCGGTCAACTGGGCGTGAAAGATGAACGGGACCGGGCCGCAAAGCGGCCCGGCCGGCGCGACCGCGCCGGCGCGCCGCGAGGCGCGAAAGCCAAGCGAGCGGAGCGAGCGCCCGGCGCCTGAGGGAAATGAAAAGAGTCTAGCGCCCGGCGCTTGAGGGATAACAAAGAAAGGGACGGACCGATGTTGGGCAGGGTGGAGAGCATCTGGCGCTATCCCGCCAAGAGCATGCGGGGCGAGGAGGTGGACGAGATCTTCGTCGCCTTCACCGGGCTGATGGGCGACCGGGTCTATGCGATCGCGTCCACCGCCGCGCCGAAATCCTTTCCCTGGCACACCGCGCGCGAGCAGGAGGACCTGGTGCTCTACCAGGCGCGCTTCAAGGAGCGCAGCGGCACGCTCAAGCCGGACAACATGGAGGAGGCGATGGGCCATCCCGCCAACGTCCATGCGCCCTTCCCGGAGGCGGACGCCTTCGCCGTCGAGGTCGAGCGTCCCGACGGTACGGTCGTGGACATCGCCGACCCGGCCTTCCTGGAGGGGATCAAGGACAGGTCCAAGGGCGACCTCTCGCTGCGCTTCACCCAGCGCAGCCTCGTCGATTGCCGGCCGGTGACGATGTTCTCGCTGCAGACCGTGGGCCAGCTCGCAGACGAGACCGGCATCGACATCCACAAGCTCCAGTTCCGCGCCAACTTCTACGTCGACTGGGCCGACGAGGGCGGCTTCTACGAGGACGAACTGGTGGGCCGCAGGGTCACGGTCGGCGATGCGGTGGAGCTGATGGTCGTGGAGCGCGACCCGCGCTGCAAGTTCATCACCATCCACCCGGAGACCGCCGAGACCGCGCCCGCCCTGCTCAAGCACGTCAACCGGACGCGCGACGGCTTCGCCGGGGTCTATGCGGCGGTCATCAAGGAAGGGCCGGTCAGAGCCGGCGACGCGATCGCGCTCGCGGACTGACGGACCGAGCCATGACAACGAGCGAGCCGCGCTGGCAGTTCTGGATCGACCGGGGCGGGACCTTCACCGATATCGTGGGTCGCCGCCCCGACGGCGCGCTGCTGACGCGCAAGCTGCTCTCGGAGAACCCGGAGCATTACCGCGACGCGGCGATCCAGGGCATCCGCGAGCTCATGGGCGTCGCCGCCGGCGCGCTGATCCCCGGCTCTCGCATCGACGTGGTCAAGATGGGCACGACGGTGGCCACGAATGCGCTGCTGGAGCGCCGGGGCGACCGCACGCTGCTGGTCACGACCAGGGGTTTTGGCGACGCGCTGCGCATCGGCTACCAGACCAGGCCCCACCTCTTCGCGCGGCGCATCGAGCTGCCCTCGATGCTCTACGAGCGGGTCGTCGAGGTGGACGAGCGGGTCATGGCCGACGGCACCGTGCTCTGCGCGTTGGACGAGGCGGCGGCCCGGCCCGCGATGCAGGCGGCCTGGGACGACGGCATCCGCTCGGTGGCGATCGTCTTCATGCACGGCTACCGCTTCCCCGCGCACGAGCAGGCGGCGGCGGCGCTGGCGCGCGAGATCGGCTTCACCCAGATATCGACCAGCCACGGCACCAGCCCGCTGATGAAACTCGTCAGCCGCGGCGACACCACGGTCGTGGACGCCTACCTTTCGCCACTGCTGCGCCGCTATGTCGAGCGGGTGGCGGCCGAGCTCGGCGGCACGCGGCTCATGTTCATGCAGTCGAACGGGGGGCTGACCGACGCGACGCTCTTCCAGGGCAAGGACGCCATTCTCAGCGGCCCGGCCGGCGGTATCGTCGGCGCGGTGGAGACGGCTAGCCAGGCCGGCTTCGGCCGGATCATCTCCTTCGACATGGGCGGCACGTCGACGGACGTGGCGCACTATGACGGCGACTACGAGCGCGCCTTCGAGACCCTGGTGGCCGGCGTGCGGATGCGCGCGCCGATGATGCTGATCCACACCGTGGCGGCGGGCGGCGGCTCGATCTGCTCCTTCGACGGCGCGCGCTATCGCGTCGGCCCGGAGTCGGCGGGCGCCGATCCCGGCCCGGCGAGCTACCGGCGCGGCGGGCCGCTCTGCGTCACCGACTGCAACGTCATGCTCGGCAAGCTGCAGCCGGAATTCTTCCCCCACGTCTTCGGCCCCGGCCAGGACGAGGCGCTGGACGCCGGCGCCGTGCGCGAGAGGTTCGCAGGCCTCGCGGCGGAGATACGCGCGGCCACCGGCGACGCGCGCACCCCGGTCGAGGTCGCCGCCGGCTTCCTCAAGATCGCGGTCGAGAACATGGCCAACGCGATCAAGAAGATCTCGGTGCAGCGCGGCTACGACGTGACCGGCTACACGCTCAACTGCTTCGGCGGCGCCGGCGGCCAGCATGCCTGCCTGGTGGCCGACGCGCTCGGCATGACGACGGTGCTGATCCATCCCTTCGCCGGCGTCCTCTCGGCCTACGGCATGGGCCTCGCCGACATCAGGACGCTGCGGGAGAAGGCGGTCGAAGCGCCCCTCGACGAGGCGCTGATGCCCGCGCTCGCGGCGCTGCTGGACGATCTGGCGGCCGGGGCCGAAGCGGAGCTCAGGGAGCAGGCCATCGCCTGCGAGCGGATCGAACTCGTCCGCCGCGCCCATGTGCGCTACGAGGGCAGCGACACCCCGCACGCCATCGACTTCGGCACGGCGCACGAAATGACGGCGCGCTTCGAGGCCGCGCACCACCGGCACTACGGCTTCGTCATGCCGGGCAAGAGGCTGATCGTCGAAGCCGCGGCGGCCGAGGGCATCGGCGCGATGGCGGAAGCGCAGGAGCCCGACCGGAGCGCTGGCGCGGCGCCGGGCGACGCCACGCGCCTCGCCCTGGTGACGGCCCATATGGACGGGCGCGCGCACGAGACGCCGGTCTTCGACCGCGATGCGCTCGCGCCCGGCAACCGCGTCACCGGCCCTGCGATCGTCCGCGAGCAGACGGCCACCACGGTCGTGGAGCCCGGCTGGCAGGCGGAACTCACGGCCAAGGGGCACCTCGTGCTCACCCGCACCGTGCCGCTGGAGCGGACCTATGCCGTGGGCACCGACTGCGACCCGGTGATGCTCGAAGTGTTCAACAACCTGTTCATGTCGATCGCCGAGCAGATGGGCGTGACGCTGGAGAACACCGCCTATTCGGTCAACATCAAGGAGCGTCTCGATTTCTCCTGCGCGCTCTTCGACCCGGACGGAAATCTGGTCGCCAACGCGCCGCATATCCCGATCCACCTGGGCTCCATGGGCCAGTCGGTGCGCACGGTGCTTGAGGCGAACCGGGGCGCACTCAAGCCGAGCGATGTCTATGTGGTGAACGCGCCCTACAACGGCGGCACCCACCTGCCCGACGTGACGGTCATCACGCCGGTCTTCGACGCGGCGGGGGCGGCGATCCTCTTCTTCGTAGCCAGCCGCGGCCATCACGCCGATATCGGCGGCCGGACGCCGGGCTCCACCCCGCCGGACAGCCGGACGGTGGAGGAGGAGGGCATCCTCTTCGACAATTTCAAGCTGGTGGACGCCGGCGTCTTCCTCGAAGACAAGCTGCGCGCGCATCTCGCCGCCGGCCGCTACCCGGCGCGCCAGCCCGACCACAATGTCGCCGACCTCAAGGCGCAGATCGCCGCCGGCAACAGGGGCGTCGGCGAGGTCCACCGCATGATCGAGCAGTTCGGCCTCGACGTGGTGCACGCCTACATGCGCCACGTCCAGGACAATGCGGAGGAGCAGGTGCGCCGCGTCATCGACGTGATGACCGACGGCGAGTTCGCCTATCCACTGGACGAAGGCGGCACCATCAGGGTCAAGATCAGCTTCGACAAGCGGAAGCGCGAAGCCACCGTGGACTTTTCCGGCACCAGCCCGCAGCGGCCGACCAACTTCAACGCGCCCTCCGCGGTCTGCCGCTCGGCCGTGCTCTACGTCTTTCGCACCCTGGTGGACGACAACATCCCGCTCAACGAGGGCTGCCTGAAGCCGATCGACATCGTCATCCCCAAGGGCTCCATGCTGGCGCCGGAATACCCGGCCGCCGTCGTCGCCGGCAACACCGAGACCAGCCAGGCCGTGACCGATGCGCTGTTCGGCGCCCTCGGGGTGCTGGCGGCGAGCCAGGGAACCATGAACAACGTCATCTTCGGCAACGACACCCACCAGTATTACGAGACCGTGTGCGGCGGCTCCGGCGCAGGCCCCGGCTTCGACGGCACCTCGGCCGTGCACACGCACATGACCAACACCCGGCTCACCGACCCCGAAGTGCTGGAGTGGCGCTATCCCGTCATGCTCGACAGCTTCTCGGTGCGGCGCGGCTCCGGCGGCGCGGGCGCCTTCGTCGGCGGCGCGGGTTGCGAGCGGCGGATCCGCTTCCTGGAGGAGATGGAGCTGGTCATCGTCTCCAACCACCGCATCGTGCCGCCCTACGGCATGGCCGGCGGCGCGCCCGGCCAGTGCGGCCGCAACTGGGTCGAGCGCGCGGACGGCACGGTGACGGAACTCTCGGGCCGGGAGGGCACCCGTGTCGGCCCCGGCGATGTCTTCGTCCTGCAGACACCTACGGGCGGCGGCTACGGCCCGGCGGCGGAACGGGCGGAGCCGCTGCCGGAAGCGGCCGAATAAGGGCGCCTCGGGCGTCTACCGGAAGAAGGAGAATCGACATGGCGCTTACCCTCGGCGAAGCCAACCTCGTCGCGAGGGCCGCGATAGGCCACGCGGAGAGTCTCGACATCCTGGTCTGCGTCGCGGTCTGCGACGCCGGCGGGCGCCTGGTCGCCTTCCAGCGCATGGACGGCGCCATGTGGGCCGCGGTCTACGGCTCCCAGGGCAAGGCCGCCGCGTCCGCCGCCTTCGGGCGTGCGAGCGGCGACCTGACCGAGCGCGCCGACCACCCGACCTTCCGCGGCATCGTCGCCGCCGACGGCGGCCGCATGATCCTCGGCCGCGGCGCCGTGCCCATCCTGCGCGAGGGCCAGGTCATCGGCGCCTGCGGCGTCGGCGGCGGCACCGGCGAGGAGGACGAGGAGTGCGCGATGGCGGGGGTCGCCTGCCTTTGAGCCCGAATTAGGGGCGCGCGGGCGCGGCCACGGCGTCCCAGCCCCCACCGGGCCGCGAAGCCGGGGGGCATGGCGCCTCGGCCTCGGTTCACACCCGGAGATCGAATTGAGTTGACTCTAGATCAACTCGGCCCCATATTGCGGCTCGACAGTTGATTCACGATCAACCTGTCTGCGGGCCTGCCCGAATGGGCGGGACCATGAACACATAGAACACGCGACCACATCGCAAGCACAGGGGAGGCGACTCATGCTCAATCTACCAAGAAAACGGCCACGAGCCGTATGGAGACGTAGTAATGAAAGCGAGTACAGTACCCCATAAATACCGTTCGTATTATAGGAGGTTTTTCCGAGATTTTCCCAATTTCAATATCAAGTTGACGCAACATACGCGTGCTCGAATGAGGGAACGCGATATTCGGTTGCCCCAAATACGAACGGTCCTGATGACCGGATCGGTAGTGCAAGTCGAGTCCGATATTCGGACCGGGCTCGACAAGTACCGGGTGTCCGGCCGCGACGCGGATGGCAGGGGCTTGGAGGTTGTGGTCAATCTGGATGAAACCGGAACAGGCCGCGTCGTCATCGTCACGGTCATCGATTCATCGGACACTGGCGGTGGCAGTCGACGTGGAGGGACCGGAGGTGGCGGCCGGAGGCCGTCAGGCAGAGCAACGGGAGGGTAGGGCGCTGGAGGGTGAAGGCGATTCAGTCTCGGGTTCGCCCTATATCAACGGAGACATGCTCAAGACGAGAGAATATGACCTGACTCCCGAGATCGGGGTTCCGGTCACGCTGATTGACACCGTACGGGAGGACGAAGACGGCAACCTGGAAATACCGAACCTGGATATGCTGCTGGCGACTGTCGCCGTGGCTCGTGCGCTCGCACCCGTTCAAATGGTGGGAGCGGAACTCCGCTTCCTCCGTCATGTTCTGCATCTGACGGGCGCTGAATTCGCCGCTGCCATCGACCTCAGCGACAAGTCTGTCGTTTCCCGTTGGGAGAACGACAAGGTGCGCCCCGGCGGCTATACGGAAAAGATCGTCCGGCAGCTCATCCTGAACAAGCTGGGCCACCGCGCACCCGGCATCGAGATTCCGGAAAACGCGATCCCCGGTATGAAGATCTACCAGCGCGAGGCCTCGGAAGGTCCGCTGCCGATGGCGTTCAGCTTCAAGAGCCGTTCGGAATCGGGGGGCCGGTCCGTCGATTGTTATGCCAAGGCGGCCTGACGGACGGCCGCGGCATTCGGCGCAGTGAGGGCCGTCAGTCGAAGGGTTCGAGGCTGGCCTGCGCCCTGCGCGTGAGGCCCGAGCGCACGATGCGGTAGGAGGCGGCCAGCCGGTGGCGAAGCTCGACCTCCGGCATGTCCCAGGGGATGTTGATCCAGGAGCGGTGGAAATAGGGCGCCTTGCGGCCGACGCCGACCTCGATCAGCATCGCGGCGGTCTCCACGCCGTCGGTCTTGACCGAGACGCCCGGCATCGTCGAGCCGATGCAGGCGAACATCTTGCCGCCCACCTTCCAGGCGTCGTGGCCGCCGCCCCAGGGGTCCGATTGCTCGGCGCCGGGGAAGGTCCGGCACAGCGCGTTGACCGTGGCGCGGCTCATTCTTCTCCCTCCCGCGCTTCGGATGTCGTCGACGACGGTCGCGTCTGCGCGGCGAAACGCGCCAATGATACACGCGCGTTCCGGGGGGCGCTCCCGCATTGAAAGACAATCGCCGACCGATTGATATTCAACCATCGACCGATTGAAACGATCCGCCCGCGTCGTTCGCGATCCCCGCCCCCCGGCCGCCGCCCCTCCCTCGACCCCACCATGACTCGCTGCGGCCGGTGGGCTAGCATCGGCATCGGCCCGCGCAGAGGGCGGGCGCCAGGCGCGGAAGGGAGAGCGCGATGGAAGACCTAACCAATCTCAGCCTCGAGCAGATGGATGTGGAGACCACGCTCCACGCCTTCACCCCGATCCACGAGCACGAGAAGACCGGCCCGCATATCATCACCGCAGGCGACGGCATCTACGTCACCGACAACAGGGGCGACACCTATATCGACGCGATGGCCTCGCTCTTCTGCGTCAATGCGGGCTACGGACGCAGCCAGATCGGCGACGCGATCGCCGACCAGGCGCGCAGCTTCCCCTACTTCCACACCATGGCGGGCCATGCCAACGAGCAGCAGATCAGGTTGAGCGACCGGTTGATGGACCTGCTGCCGGACTCCATGAGCCGGCTCCTCTACGCGAGCTCGGGCTCGGAGGCGAACGACGCCAACGTCAAGCTCGCCTGGATGTATCAGCGCTGCCGCGGCAAGCCCGAGAAGCGCAAGATGATCGGCCGCCGCATGGGCTATCACGGCGTCACCGGGATCGCGACCAACCTCTCGGGCCTGCCGATCATGCACGAGGCCTTCGGGCTGCCGTTGCCGGGCTTCCTGCACACCGAGAAGGGCCACTACTACTGGGAGGGCAGGCCGGGCGAGAGCGAGCGGGAGTTCTCGCGCCGCATGGCGTCCGAGCTCGAAGAGATGATCGTGCGCGAGGGGCCGGAGACCGTCTGCGCCTTCATCGCCGAGCCGGTGATGGGCGCCGCCGCCTGCGTCCCGCCGGCGGAGGGCTATTTCGAGGAGATCCAGGCGGTGCTCAAGCGCCACGACGTGCTCTTCATCGCCGACGAGGTGATCACCGGCTTCGGCCGGCTCGGCACCTGGTTCGCGTGCGAGAAGTACGGCCTCGACCCCGACCTGATGACGCTGTCCAAGGGCATCACCAGCGCCTATGTGCCGCTGTCGGCCTCGGTGATCTCCGGCCGCGTCTGGGAGGTGCTGCACGAGGGCTCGAAGGACATCCCGATCTTCGCCCACGGGCACACCGCGAGCGCCCACCCGCTGGCCTGCGCCGCCGCCAACGCCAACCTCGCGCTGATGGAGCAGGAGGACATGGTGGGCAACGCCGCGTCGGTCGGCGCCTACTTCAAGCAGCAGCTTCGCGAGCGCACCGGCGACCACCCGCTGATGGGCGAGATCCGCGGCGACGGCCTGATGATCGCGATCGAGCTGGTGGCCAACAAGGAGACCAAGGAAGAGCTCGACCTGGAGTGGGACTGCTCGCACCGGCTCTTCGACCTCTGCCTGGAGGAGAAGCTCATCACACGCGGCTTCTTCGGCCACAACTCGACCTCGTTCGCGCCGCCGCTGACGATCACGCGCGCCCAGGTCGACGACGTGATCGACCGCTTCTCCCGCGGCCTCGACAAGCTCACGGCGGACCTCAAGCGCGAGTTCGGCTTCACGCCGGCGGCTTGAGGGGCGGAGCGCGTCTATCGGGAACGGCGAAAACGTGGCTTGGCGGCAGGCCGTCTTTATGGGAATATGGCCATATGAAAACGACCATCGAGCTTCCCGATTCCATGTTCCGACAAGCCAAGGCGCTCTCGGCGGCCCGCGGCATCACTTTGAAGCGGTTCTTTAGCGAAGCGCTTGAAGAGAAACTCGGGCGCTGCGCAGAGGATAGGAATGCCACCAACGAGGAGCCGCCCTGGATGGCCGGCTTCGGTGCCCTGTCCGATATTCGTGACGAGAACCGCCGGGTTCTCGAATTAATCGAGGACGAATTCGAGCGGCTCTCGCCCGAAGACGCCGCGTGATCCTCGACACCAACGCCGTCTCTGCGTGGGCAGATGGACACGCCACGATCGAAGCCCCGCTTCGCGTGGCCGACCGCTTGGTGGTGCCGAGCGTGGTACTCGGCGAGTACTACTTCGGCATCCGTCAGTCGCGTCATCGAAGCCGCTATGAGGCGTGGCTTGCCCGCTATCTGCCGCTGACCGAAATCGCCGCCGTCACTTCGGCGACCGCCGACGCCTACGCCGAATTACGCCTGGAATTGAAGCGGCTGGGCGCTCCGATACCGCCAAACGATGCCTGGATCGCGGCGCTCGCCCGTCAACACGGTCTCCCTGTATTGACAAACGACCGGCATTTCGACGTCGTCGCTGGCGTCCGCCGTATTGCGTTCTGAGCGCGGGACGATCCTGCAATCAGGAGCCGGGCTCGGCAGGGCGGCCGGCCGCTACGCCGCCTGCTTCGCCTGCAGGCCGTTCTCCTCGACCCAGCGGGTGGTGTCGTCGAGGGCCAAGGCGAAGCGGCGCATCATCTCCTCCACCTCGTCCGCGGTCATCACCAGCGGCGGGGCGAAGGCGAGGCTGTCGCCGGAGAGCGCGCTCCGGATGATGAGGCCGTGCTCGCGGGCGCGGTCCACCATGTAGGTCTTGACGCCGAGCGACGGCTCGAAGGAGCGCCGGGTCTCCTTGTCCGCCACCAGCTCGACCGCGCCCATCATGCCGACGCCCCGCGTCGTGCCCACCAGCGGGTGGTCGGCGAAGCTGCGGATGCGCTCCTGCAGCAGGGCGCCGACGCGGCGCACGTTGCCGAGCACGTCGCGCTCCTCCATCAGCTCCTGGCAGCGCAGCGCCACGGCGACCGCCACCGGGTGGCCGGTGGTGGTGAAGGCGTGGGCGAAGAAGCCCAGTTTCCGGCTCTCGGCGACCATGGCGTCGTAGAGCTTCTGGTTGATCATCACCGCCGAGATCGGCTGGTAGGCGCTGGCCAGCCCCTTGGCGAGCGAGAGCCCGTCGGGCCTGATGTTGAAGGTTTCGGAGCCCAGCCAGTTGCCGGTCCGGCCGGAGCCGGTGATGACCTCGTCGGCGAAGAACAGCACCTCGTGCCTGTCGAGGACGGCCTGCACCTTCTCGAAATAGGTCCTTGGGGGCACCAGGCAGCCGCCGCCGCCGATCACCGGCTCGGCGAAGAAGGCGGCCACGGTCTCCGGCCCTTCCTTCAGGATCAGCTCTTCCAGATTGTTCGCGAGCCGTGACGCGAAATCCTCCTCGCTCTCGCCGGGCTCGCCGTAGCGGTAGAAGTGCGGGCAGTCGGTCTTGAGGAAGAGGTCGTTCACCGGCAGGTCGAAGTCGGCGTGCATCTGCGGGATGCCGGTGACGCTGGCGGCGCCGCAGGTCACGCCATGAAAACCCATGAAGCGGGAGACGATCTTCTTCTTCTCCGGCTTGCCGATGGCGTTGTGGTAGTACCAGGCGAGCTTGACCAGCGTGTCGTTCGCCTCGGAGCCCGAGTTGGCAAAGAAGACTCTCGCCATCGGCACATGGGTCGATGCCTTGAGCCGCTCGGCGAGGCGCCCCATGGGCTCGGTCGTCTTGTCGATCAGCGAGTGATAGTAGGGCAGCGCGCGGAACTGCTCGATCGCGGCGTCCACGAGCGCGCTCTCGCTGAACCCGAAGTTGGCGCACCACATGCCGGCGACGCCCTCGATATACTCGCGGCCCTCCTCGTCGACGATGAAGACACCCTTGCCGCGGGTGACCACCAGCGGCGGCGTCCTCTCCAGCGCATCGAGATTGCCGTATCCGTGGACGACGTGGGCCACGTTACGCGCGCCGAGCGAGTTCGGCTTGCTGGCGGGCGCGGCGCTGTCTGCGCCGGCGGTCTCGGGGCTGCTGCTGGCATCGTCCATCACGGGCCATCTCCGTCGCTGGGGGGTCGCCGGCCGGAGCGCACGCACGACCGCGTTCATACTAACAGGCTCGCACGCAAGCGCGAGCGCGCGGCCACCGACGAGGCGGAGATGCGAACGGAACCGGACCGCGCAACGGCCCGCCGCAAGGCGCGGAGCGAGCGCCCGGCGCCTGAGGGAAGGCAAAGAATTGCCCGGCGCCTGAGGGAAAACCAAAAAAAGCGCCCGTGCCTACGGGCGCCTCACGTTCCAGGTCGCGTCGATCCGTGTGCCCGCCTGGGTGAGGATGACCGTTACCGGGCAGCGCTTTTCGAGGTCTGCGCGGAGCCGCGCGATCTCCTCGTCCGACGCGCCGGTGGTGAGGTTCATCGTGAGCGCGATCTCCGGGAAGGGGAGGGTCGTCGGCGTGGTGTTGCGGACTCCGTCGGTATCGAAGGCGGCATCGAGGGACATCGAGAGGGCGTCGAGCGTGATCCCCATCTCGTCGGCGATGAGGTGCGCGATGACGTTGAGGCAGGCGAGGTAGGAGGCGAGCATCGTCTCCAGCGGGGTGGCGGCGCTGTCGCTTCCGCCCCGTATCTCCGGCTCGTCGATGACCACCTTGTGCTGCCGGGCGCGGGCTTCCAGGCGGCAGTGGCTGGTGGCGGCAGCCTCGATTCCGAAGTGATGGATGTTTGGCAGATCGAAGGTCAAGGTGTCCTCCCGCTGGTCCCAGAATTGGTGCACCATGTCAGCACGCAGCGCCCGTTCCACACAAGCGGCGCGCCGCAAGGCGCGCGACGAGGTGGGGATGTGAGCGGGACCGGGCCGCGCAGCGGCCCGGCCGGCGCGCCGCAAGGCGCGGAGCGAGCGCCCGGCGACTGAGGGAAAGAACAAGAGTGCGGAGCAAACGCCCCGCGGCCAACCGGGCATCGGAGCCCAGCGGGACCGGGCCGCGCAGCGGCCCGGCCGGCGCGACCGCGCCGGCGCGCCGCAAGGCGCGGAGCCAAGCGAGCGGAGCGAGCGCCCGGCGCCTGAGGGAAGGCAAAGAATTGCCCGGCGTCCGACGAGATGGGGATGCGAACGGGACCGGGCTGCGCAGCGGCCCGGCCGGCGCGACCGCGCCGGCGCGCCGCAAGGCGCGGAGCCAAGCGAGCGGAGCGAGCGCCCGGCGCCTGAGGGAACAAAAAAACCAGCGCCCGGCGCCTGAGGGAAAACAAATAAAGTCCGGGGCCGAGCCGGTTTACCGCGCGCGATGCGGTTGATAGGCTGCGCCCATGATCGTTCGGTGGAAGGCGATCCTCGTCCTGACGCTCGGGACGATGCTTGCGGTTGCGGCTCCCGGCCCGCCGGCCGAAGCGGGGGGCGGCACCCTGGAGCCGCTGACCATCGTGACGGGCGCCGGCGCCCACGCGCTCGAGGTCGAGATCGCCAGCACGCCGGCGGAGCGCGCCACGGGCCTCATGCACCGGATCGCGCTCGCGCCCGACCGCGGCATGTTCTTCGATTTCGGGATCACCCGGCCGGTCGCGATGTGGATGAAGAACACCCTGATCTCGCTCGACATGTTCTTCGTCGCCCCCAGCGGCCGCATCGTCACCATCGCCGAGAGGACGACGCCGCTTTCCGAGAAGCGGATCGGCTCCCGCGTGCCGGTCCGCTTCGTGCTGGAGCTGGCCGGCGGCAGCGCAGCGCGCCTCGGGATCGGCCTGGGCGACCTGCTGCGCCATCCGCTCCTCGACAGGCTCGGCTCCCGGGCAGGCGACTGAGCGAGCCATGTCCGTCATGCCCGGTGCGGGGCCGCGTGCGGGGCCACGACGCTGAGCGAGGCGCGACTCAAGACCGAGGTGCTGGTGCAGGCGGGGTTCCGCTATTGCCGCCAGGCGCTGCTCTTCGCCGCATTGCGCCGACGCGGCGACGAGGATGCGGGCGCGCTTCTGGTCAAGGTCAGCCGCCTCGACGGCACCGCCGCCGTCTTCGCCCGGACGGCGACGCTCGACGGCGGCCTCGCCTGGCGCCGCGCGACCGGGGAGGGCTGGATCGCCGACGCGCAGGCCGAGGAACGGCTGAGCAGGGAGATCGACTTCGATCCCGATGTCTGGATCGTCGAGGTCGAGGACCCGCAAGGCCGCAACCCCTTCGCCGACCTGAGCGACTAAGTGGTGTTTCCGCTTGGAGCGAGTCCGACTTTGTCGGACACGCGACAGGCCGCGACCGCGGCCCGCCGCTTATGCGGCGCCCTCGCATCGCGCGCCCCGCGCGCGTTCCGCGCGACGTGCGCCGGCCGGAGGCCGGCTGCCGTGAGCGAAAAAGCTATCCTGAACGCAGGTAGCGCACCGCCATGTCGCGCTCGAACAGGTAGAGCAGCGTGCGCAGGGCCTGGCCGCGCTCGGATTCGAGCTCGGGGTCGCGGTCGAGGACGAGGCGCACGTCGTCGCGCGCCACCGCCAGCAGCGCCTCGTGGACGGCGAGGTCGGCGAGATGGAACGACGGCGCCCCGCTCTGGCGTGTGCCCAGCAGCTCGCCGGCGCCGCGCAGGCGCAGATCCTCCTCGGCGATGCGGAAGCCGTCGTCGGTCTCGCGCAGGATGGCGAGGCGGGAGCGCGCGGTCTCGCCGAGCGGCGGGGCGTAGAGCAGCAGGCAGGTCCCCGCCTTCTCGCCGCGCCCGACCCGGCCGCGCAACTGGTGCAGCTGGGCGAGCCCGAAGCGCTCGGCGTGCTCCACGATCATGACGGTGGCGGCGGCTACGTCGACGCCCACCTCGACCACCGTCGTCGCCACCAGGAGGTCCACGCCATCGCCGGCGAAGGCGGCCATGGCGGCATCCTTCTCGGCCGCCTTCATGCGGCCGTGGACGAGCGCGACCCGGTCGCCGAAGCTCTCCGCCAGCCGGGCGTGGCGGTCGGTCGCCGCGGCGAGGTCCACGGCCTTCGACTCGTCCACCAGCGGACACACCCAGTAGACCTTGGCGCCCGCGCCGAGCGCCCGCCCCACGGCGGCGGCGACGTCGGCCAGGCGGTCCAGCGGCATGGCGCGGGTCTCGACGGCGCTGCGCCCCGGCAGCCGGCCCTCGATGCGCGAGACATCCATGTCGCCGTAGGCCGTGAGCACGAGCGAGCGCGGAATCGGGGTCGCGGTCATCACCAGCAGGTCGGCCGCCGGCCCCTTGCGCGCCAGCATCATGCGCTGATGCACGCCGAAGCGGTGCTGCTCGTCGACCACGGCAAGCGCGAGGTCCCCGAAATCCACGCCCTTTTGGAACAGCGCGTGGGTGCCGACCAGGATGTCGATCTCGCCGGCCGCCAGCGCCGCCAGCGCCTTCTCCCGGGCGCGCCCCTTGTCCCGCGCCGTGAGCAGGGCGAGGGAGACGCCGCTGCCCTGCAGCAGCGCGCCGAGCGTCGCCGCGTGCTGGCTCGCCAGCAGCTCGGTCGGCGCCATCAGCGCGGCCTGTGCGCCGGCCTCGACGGCCACCAGCATGGCAAGCAGCGCGACCACGGTCTTGCCGCTGCCGACATCGCCCTGGAGAAGGCGCAGCATGCGCCGCTCCCGCCCCAGGTCGGCGGCGATCTCGTCGATGGAGCGCCGCTGGCTCCCGGTCAGGCGGAAAGGCAGCGCCGCCTCGACGCTTGCGCGCAGCCGGCCGTCGCCGGCAACCGCCCGCCCACGCCCGCCTCGGGCGGAGCGGCGCACCAGCGCGAGCGCAAGCTGGTTCGCCAGCAGCTCGTCATAGGCGAGGCGGGCGCGGGCGGGCGTGTCGGCCTCCAGGTCGCCGCTGCCCTCGGGCGCGTGGACGGTCGCAAGCGCCGCGTTCCAGGCGGGCCAGCGCCGGGCCTCGACCAGCCGGGGCTCGATCCATTCGGGCAGCGCCGGTGCCTGCGCCAGCGCGGCGCGCACGGCGCGCGTCATGGGCTTCAGCGTGATCCCGGCCGCGAGCGGATAGACGGGCTCGACCGTCTGCACGCTCTCAAGCTCGTCGAGCGGCGCGATATGGTCGGGATGCACCATCTGCAGCGCGTCGCCATAGCGCTCGACCCGCCCGCTCACCACGCGCACCGACCCCTCGGGCAGTTTTTGGGGCAGCCAGTCGCCCCGAGCGTGGAAGAACACCAGGGTCACGGTGCCGGTTTCGTCCGAGCAGTAGACCCTGGCGGGGAGGCGCCGGTTGGGCGCGGGCTGGTGGCGGTCGACCCGCACCGTCAGCGTCGCCGTGGTGCCGGCCTCGGCCTCTGCGACCTTGGGCGCGTGGCGCCGGTCGATCAGCCCGGACGGCAGATGCCAGAGCAGATGCACCACCAGCGGCCCGGCCAGGCGCTCCACGACCGGGCGGGTGCGACGGCCCACCCCCGGCAGCACCGTCGCCGGCGCGAACAGCGGATTGAGGATTGCCGGGCGCATCGTCTCCGCAGCCTATCCGGGCGCGGGGCGGGCGGCTATGGTGTGGCGTTCGGACCGAGCGGTGGAGCAGACCCATGCCAGGAGCAGACACACGACAGGCGGCGTGCGGATGCGGCCAGCTCCGCGTGACGACGGCGGGCGATCCGGATCTGGTCATCGCCTGCAGCTGCCTCGCCTGCCAGCGCCGCACCGGCAGCCCCTTCGGCGTCGGCGCCTACTTCCGCAAGGACGCGGTCTCGGCGGAAGGCGAGGCGCAGGTCTTCACGCGGGTGGCGGATTCGGGGCTCCACGTGTCCGTATGGTTCTGCCCGGACTGCGGCACGAGCCTCTACTGGACCGCCGAGCTGCGGCCGGAGCACTACGGCGTCGCCGTCGGCTGCTTCGCCGAGCCCGGTTTCGCCCGCCCGTCGCGCGTGGTGTGGAACGAGAGCAGGCATCCCTGGGTCGGGTTCCCGGACGGCGTACCGGTGCACGCGCAAGGGGCGCCTCGGCCGAAGGCGGGCTAGAAGGGCACGCCCACGGCTCTGCACAGGTAGCCGGTGAAGGCGGCGCCGGCGCGCGCGATGCCTGCGTAGCGGTCGAGGAAGCCGGGGCGGAGCACGTCGGCCTCGGTGATGTCGGCGATCGCCACGAAGTCCTTGCGCTTGAGGTCCTCGATCAGGGGGTGCTCGGGGTCGTAGCCGCGTGGCGGGCGCTTGAGCGCTTCGCCCGCGAGACGGAAGGTGCGGCAGAAATCCCCGGCCGTGGTGATGCGCGTCCATTCCTCCGGCCGCGCGACGATGGTGTCCCGTATCCGGCCGAGGGTGGCGCCGTCCGGGTGCCAGACGCCGCAGCCGGCGAAGCACATGTCCGGCTCCAGGTGGAGGTAGAAGCCGGGCGCGTGGGCGTCCTTGCCGGCGGCATGGCGGAAGTGGGCGCCGACATTGGTCTTGTAGGGCGTCCTGTCCTTGGAGAAGCGCGTGTCGCGATAGATGCGGAAGAGCGAGCCGCCGTTCGGCCGCGGGTCGGCGCGGAAGTGCGGGCTGATCCCGGCGAGGGGCGCGGCGAAGGCCTCGATGAAGTCGAGCATGGGGCCCTGCACCTCCGCCCGGTAGCGCGCCTTGTTCGCCTCGAACCAGGGCCGCTCGTTATTGTCCCTGAGCGCGCGCAGGAAGTCGAAAAGGGCGGGGGTGATCGGTTGCGCGGTCATGGTCTCCTCATCCGGGCAGCGCTGCATCGCTCGTCCAGAATCGCACATCGTCGGCGGTGCCCAAAGGGCGGCGGCGATTTTGCGGCGCGCCGACGGGTGGCATCGGCTAGAGTGGGGCCGCTCCGAACGCCCGCAACGACAGAGACTCCCGATGGCCCTTGCCGAAGCGACCGTAGCGCAGCCGCACCCCGCACCGGGCGAGCCGATCGCGCGCACGTTGGCGCGCTTCGCCCGTGGACTCACCCTGGAGGACGTGCCAGAGGCCGTGGTCGAGCGCGCCAAGCTGCACATCCTCGATGCGCTCGGGATCGGCCTTGCCGCCTCACGCTACGACTTCAGCCACAAGACGCTGACCGCCATCCACGGGCTCGCCGGCGACGGCGCCTATCCGGTCATCGGGATGCCCGCCAGCCTGCCGCTGCGCGACGCGGCGCAGATGAACGGCTTCCTCATCCACGGCCTCGACTATGACGACACCCATGTCGGCGGCGTGATCCACGCCACGGCGAGCGCGGTGCCGACGGTGCTGGCCGCCGGTCAGCGGCACGGCGTCTCGGGGCGCGAGGCGCTCGCGGCCTATCTCGCGGCGATCGAGTGCGCGGCCCGTGTCGCCGCCGCGGCCCGGGGCGGCTTCCATCGGCTGGGTTTCCATCCCACCGGCATGGTCGGCGTGTTCGGGACGGCGCTGGCGGCCGGGCGGCTCGCCGGCATGACCGAGGCGCAGCTCGCCCACGCCCAGGGCATCGCGCTCAGCAAGGCTTCGGGCAGCCTGCAGTTCCTCGACGACGGCGCCTGGACCAAGCGGATGCACCCCGGCTGGGCGGCGGTTGCCGGGATCAGCGCCGCGGCCCTCGCCCAGCAGGGTTTTCAGGGCCCGGCCGAGCCCTATGAGGGACGCTTCGGCCTCTACGCGCTCTACGGCGCCCACGATGCGGAGATCGACTGGCCGCTCTGCACCGCAGGGCTCGGCGAGGACTGGGAGATGCTGCGCATCGGCATCAAGCCCTATCCGGCCTGCCACCTGGTCCATGCGCTGGGCGATGCGGCGCAGGCGCTGCGCGACGCCCACGGGCTCGCGCCCGCCGATATCGAGAGCGTGGATGCGCTCATCGGCGAGGGCTGCGTCAGCGTCGTGTGCGAGCCGGAGGCCGCCAAGCGCCGCCCGGCGAGCGCCTACGAGGCCCAGTTCAGCGCCCACTACATGATCGCGAGCGTGCTCGCCCGCGGCCGCTTCACCCTCGCCGAGCTGGAGCCCGAGGCCTACAGGGACCCGGCGGTCCTCGCGCTCTGCGACAGGATCGGCTACCGCGTCGATCCCGATTCGGCCTTCCCCACCTACTATTCGGGCGAGGTGGTGATCCGCACCGGCGACGGCCGCACGCTGCGCCACCGCGAGCAGGTCAACCGCGGCGCCGACAGCCGCCCGCTGGGGGCCGACGAGATCGTCGCCAAGTTCGGCGACAACGCCGCGATGACGCTGGCGCCGGAACGCGCGGAGCGTGCCCTCGACGCGGTGATGGCGCTCGACCGGGACTCGACGCCGGCGGAGGTCGCGGCGCTGCTCAGCCTCGCCTGACGGGACGCGAAACCGGCGCTTCGGGCATGTCCGCACGCATCGCCATACCGGCCGACGGCATCGCCGCCTTCTGCGAACGCTGGCAGGTGACGGAGCTGGCGCTGTTCGGCTCCGTGCTGCGCGACGATTTCCACCCGGAGAGCGACATCGACGTGCTGGTCGCGTTCAGGGAGGAGGCGCGCCACACCCTGTTCGACATGGTTCACATGGAGGAGGAGCTGACGGCGCTCTTCGGCCGCGAGGTGGACCTGACGGAACGTGCAGGCATCGAGCGGAGCCGGAACCACTTGCGCCGCCGCGCCATCCTTCAGTCGGTCGAGACCATCTACGCGGCGTGACAACGCCCCCCACCTCACCCTGGCCCTCTCCGCCCCCAGGGGCGGAGAGGGGACGCAGGCGGCGACCCTGGTGAGAAATGCGGGCTAGGCGCTGCGGTTTTGGTGGACCGTGCCGTCGGCCTCCAGGGCCTCGATCTCGCGCGTGTCGTAGCCGAGTTCGGCGAGGATGGCGGCGGTGTCGGCGCCGAGCGCCCGTGCGGCGCTGCGCGGCATGACGGCGCCGTCCACGGTGATCGGCTGGCGCACCATGCGCAGGGTGCCGCGTCCGGGATGCGGCACCTCCTGCACGATGGCCCGGCGCCGGGCGAAGCCGCTCGCGAGCGCGCCGGCCACGTCGTTGACGGGGGCGCAGGGGAGGACGCCGGCGAGCCGCTCCAGCCAGGCCTCGGTGGTGCGCGTGAGGAACACCGCCTCCAGCCGGCGCACGACCTCGTCGCGGTTCTCGTAGCGCGCCGCGAAGTCGCGCATCAGGGGATCGTCGATCCATTCCGGCCGCTCGATGGCGCGGCAGAGCGCGGGCCAGAAGTTCGCCTTGTTGGCCATCACGAAGAGCCAGCCGTCGGCAGTTCGGTAGAGCTCGCTCGGCACCAGGGAGGGATGGCCTGAGCGCGCCACCCGCCTGGGCTCGAAGCCCTCGTTGAGGTGCCAGGTCGCGGGATAGCTCAGATTGTTCATCGCCACGTCGTAGAGCGGGGTGTCGAGGTCCATTCCCTGGCCGGACGCGCGCGCCCGCATGACGCCGGAGACCAGCGCCAGCGCGGCGGTGAGCCCGCCCATGAAATCGACGATCGAGAGGCCGAAGCGGGTCGGCACGCTGTCCGGCTCGCCGGTCATGGAGAGGTAGCCGGCCTCGGCCTGCATCACATAGTCGAGGCCGGGCCAGGCGGCGCGCTCGTTGTCGCGGCCGTAGGCCGAGAGGTGCACGCAGACGAGGCGCTGGTTGACGGCGGAGAGGCTCCCGTAGTCGAGTCCGAGCGCACCCGGCAGGTCGCCGCGCAGGTTGTTGATGAGGGCGTCGGCGCGCCCCGCCAGGCGCTCCAGGATCTCGCGGCCGCGCGGCTTCTTGAGGTCCAGCGCCAGGCAGCGCTTGTTGCAGCTGAAGGTCTGGAAGAAGAGGCTGTCGCCGTCCCCGGCATAGGGGAGGACGTGGCGGCCCATCTCGCCGCCGCTCCCGTGGTTCTCGATCTTGATGACGTCGGCGCCGAGGTCGGCGAGGTACATGGTGCCGAAGGGGGCGGCGCCGTACTGTTCGATGGCGACGACGCTGAGTCCTTCGAGCGGCCGGGTCGGGGCCGCCGGCGGCCCCGCGTCAGAGTCGTCGCTCACGCCGGATGCCGCTCGATCAGCTGGCGCGCGATGATCAGCCGCTGGATCTCGTTGGTGCCCTCGCCGATGCAGAGCAGCGGGGCGTCCCGGTACATCCGCTCGATGGGGAACTCCTTGGAGTAGCCGTAGCCGCCGTGAATGCGCATGGCCTCGATGCTGTTCTCCAGCGCCGCCTCGGTGGCGAAGAGCTTGGCGATGCCGGCCTCCATGTCGCAGCGCTGGCCGGTCTCGTAGGCGAGCGCCGCGCGCTCGGTCAGCAGCCGCGCGGCCTCGGTGCGGGTGACCATGTCGGCGAGCTTGATCTGGATCGCCTGATGCTGGCAGATCGGCTTGCCGAAGGTCTTGCGTTCCTGGGAATAGCGCACCGCCTCGTCGAGGCAGGACTGGGCGAGGCCGACGCCGCGGGCGGCGACGTTGATGCGGCCCAGCTCCAGGCCGCTCAGCGCGTGCTGCAGGCCCTTGCCCTCGACCCCGCCGATGAGCTTGTCGGCGTCGATGCGATAGTCCTCGAAGGCGAGCTCGGCGGTGTCGATCCCGCGATAGCCGAGTTTTTCCAGCTTGCGGCTGACCCGAAAACCCTCGCCCTTCTCGGCGAGGAAGAGGCTCATGCCCTTGTGGCGGGGCTCGGCGCCGGGATCGGTCTTGACCAGCAGCGCGAGGCAGGAGCCGTGGATGCTGTTGGTGATCCAGGTCTTGGCGCCGTTGATGACATAGGCGTCGTTGCCCTCGCGGCGCGCCGTGGTGCGGATCGCCTGCAGGTCGGTGCCGCAGTCGGGCTCGGTGAGTGCGAGCCCGCCCCGGAGCTCGCCGCTGGCGAAGCGGGGCAGGTAGGCGTTGCGCTGCTCGTCGGTGCCGAAGCGCTCGACGGCGGCGGCCATGATGAGGTGCGAATTGATGAGGCCGCTCACCGACATCCAGGCATGGGAGAGCCGCTCGACGACCTTAGCGTAGGTCGTGACCGGCAGGCCGAGGCCGCCATAGGCCTCGGAGATGGTGGCGCCGAACAGGCCCATCTCCTTCATCTTCTCGACGATGTCCGCCGGGTAAATGTCGTCATGCTCCAGCGCGGCGACATGGGGGCGGACGTCGCGGTCCAGGAATCGCTCGATTCCGTCGAGGATTAGCGTTTCCTGTTCCCGGTCCACGGTCTCGTCCCGGTTCGCCATCGCCATCGACTCCCGTCCTCGGTTGCGCGGGCGGCGAGCATATCCTGCCGGCCCGGTCGAGAAAATACTTGAGGCCGCGACCTGTGGCGGGTATGTCAAACTGTCTCGGTGGTGATGACGTATGCCCAAGGGGGCGGCGAGACTCCTGCACGGGCTGAGGGGACGCTGGGAGCCATGGCTGAACGCGGCGACGTAGAGATCAGGGGCGTGACCAAGCGGTTCGGCCCCACCATGGCCGTCGAGGACATCGATATCACGATTCCCGACGGCAGTTATTGCTGCCTGCTCGGGCCGAGCGGCTGCGGCAAGACGACGCTGCTGCGCATTATCGCCGGTCACGAGGTGCCGACCGAAGGCGACGTGCTGATCGGCGGCGAATCGGTGATCGGCAAGCCCACCGGCCAGCGCGGCACGTCGATGATGTTCCAGAGCTACGCGCTCTTCCCGCATCTGACGGTGCTGGACAATGTCGCGTTCAGCCTGAAGATGAAGGGTGTGAACAAGGGCGAGCGCCGCGAGCGGGCCTACGAGGTGCTGAAGCGCGTGCAGCTCGACCCGCTGGCCGACCGGATGCCGGCGCAGCTCTCGGGCGGGCAGCAGCAGCGCGTCGCGCTCGCCCGCTCGCTGATCACCAACCCGAAGGTGCTGCTGCTCGACGAGCCGCTGTCGGCGCTCGACGAGTTCCTGCGCCTGCAGATGCGGGCCGAGCTGAAGCACATCCAGATCGACCTCGGCATCACCTTCATCCACGTCACCCACACCCAGCCCGAGGCGCTGGCGATCGCCGACATGGTCGTGGTGATGGATACCGGCCACATCGAGCAGTCGGCGACGGGGCCGGAGATCTACGACCAGCCGCGCACCACCTATGTCGCCGAGTTCATGGGCGGCTGGAACGTGTTCGCCGGCACGGTGTCGGAGGTCGAGAGCGAACTGGTGACCGTCGCGGGAATCGAGGGCGACAGCTTCCACCTGCCGCCCGACGGCCACGAGGTCGGCCAGGAGGTCAATTTCGGGATCCGGCGCGACAAGGTGCACCTGGCGGGCGGCGAAGTCGATCTCGACCGCAGCAACGCATTGGGCGGCACGGTCCACGCCATCGAGTACCAGGGCAACTGGGTGAAGCTCACCATGACCCGGGCGGACAAGCGGAACCTCGTCGCGGTGATCGAGGATCGCGAGTATTTCACCAACCCGGCGAAGGTGGGCGACCAGGTCACCGTCACCTGGGCCAGCAAGGACGTGCGCCTGATGGAGCGCGCCACCGGGGCGCAGAACCTGATCGGGGAGAGTTTCTAGGAACCGCGTATCGACGAGGGCGGCCGCCGGCGGCTGCCGCACTGCATCGACCGAGGAAAGCGTCGCCCGCGCCGGCAACAGGGCGACCTTCCGACGAACGCAGGCGAGGAGGAAAGCATGCGCAAGACCAAGAGCGACAGGAGCAAGACGGGCGTGAGCCGCCGCTCGATCCTCAAGGGGACGGCGGCCGTGGCCGGTGTCGGCGCCGCGACCGCGGTAACCGGCTTCCCCACCGTGTGGGCGCAGGACATCAAGGACATCACCGTCCGCACCGTCGGCATGGCGGTTTCCAACATGAAGCCGCTCGAGGACATGGCCAACGAGGCCCTCGACTTCCAGGTGCGCCAGACGGCGGCCGAGATCCCGGCCATCCAGGCCCGCGCGCTCACCCAGCCCGAGGGCGGCGATCTCTTCGAGCCGCCCTACATGCTGATGAAGTTCATGTGGCCGTCGGGCAATTTCCAGGCCTGGGACACCACCAAGCTGCCCGAGTGGGACACGGTGGTGGACCTCTACAAGGCGCCGGGCAAGATCTGGCCGGACGCCTGGTTCGGCGACGGTCAGAACCCGAGCACCGTGGCCTATACGTCCGGCCCGGATGCGACGGACTTCGTCGATGCGGGCTCGACCCAGTGGATTACCAACCACCCGGTGCTGCACAACGCCGACACGCTCGGCATCCGGCCCGACCTGATCGGCCGGGCCATCGATTCCTGGGCCGAGCTGATCAATCCGGAATTCGCCGGCAAGGCGGCGCTCGTCGCCTTTCCGCAGATCGGCCTGATGGACGCCGCCATGGCGTTCCAGGCCAATGGCGAGCTCGAGTACGGCGACAAGGGCAACATGACCCGTGAGGAGATCGATTACTCGATCGACCGCCTCATTCAGCTCAAGAATGACGGCCACTGGCGCGTCCTCTGGTCGACCTTCAACGAGTCGGTCCAGCTCATGGTCGAGGGCGAGGTCGTCATCCAGTCCATGTGGTCGCCGGCGGTGACCGCCGTGCGCGAGCAGGGCGTGCCGTGCATCTACCAGGATCTCACGGAAGGCTACCGCTCCTGGACGCTCGGGCATCTGATGCCGAAGCACGTCGAGGGCAAGAAGCTCGGCGCCGTCTACGACTACGTGACTTGGTACCACTCGGGGCCGGCCGGGGCGTTCTTCGCCCGTCAGGGCTACTATGTGGTGACGCCCGACAATACCAAGAAGCACCTGCCGGCGGCGGAGTGGGACTTCTGGTTCGAGGGCAAGCCCGCCACGGTGGACATCTACAGCCCCTTCGGCAAGCTGATGGAGAAGGTGGGCGCGGTGCGCGACGGCGGCTCCTACAAGAACCGCATGGGCCGCGTCGCGGTGTGGAACTCGGTCATGCAAGAGAACGAGTACCTCACCGACCGCTGGAACGAGTTCATCGCCGCGTAAGGGGCGAACACACTTGGAGGTGCGGGGCGCCGGATCGCCCCGCACCTCCGCTTTGCGTGCCTGATTTCCGACAGCCCGAATTGCCGAAGAGCCAGTGATGATGGCGGCGGTGAACGCTTTCTTCGATCGTTACGCAACAGCGTTGCAGATTTCGCCGCTGCTGATCACGCTTGTGTTCTTCCTCGTGGGGCCGGTGATCGTGATCCTGATCATCAGCCTGTGGAATTTCAACGGCTTCATGATGGTCGAGGGCGATTGGACCTTCTCCAACTACATTAAATTATTCTCGAAGCACCTGACTTTCGACAATTACGTGCAGACCTTGAAGATGCTGGCGATCACGCTGGCCATCACGACGGTTCTCGGCTTCACCCTCGCCTACTTCCTGGTCTTCGACCTCATTCAGCTCAGGACCAAGCTGCTCCTGTTCCTGCTCTGCGTCGTGCCCTTCTGGACCTCCGGCGTGATCCGCATGGTGGCCTGGCTGCCCTTCCTCGGCAAGGAGGGCATCATCAACCAGGCGGTGATGGCGGTGGGCATATCGGACACGCCGCTCCATTTTCTCCTGTTCTCGGAATTCGCCGTTTTCCTGTCTTATGTGCAGATATTCACGCTCTTCATGATGGCGCCGCTCTTCAACGTCATGGCGCGGATCAACCGCGACCTGATCGAGGCCGCGCGGGACAACGGCGCCTCCGGTCTCCAGATCCTGCTCCACGTGATCATACCGCTCTGCAAGCCGGGCCTTGCCATCGGCGCGATCTTCGTGACTGCGCTCGTGGCAAGCGATTTCACGGCGATCCGCATCCTCAGCGGCGCGCGCGTGGGCACGGTCATGGCCTCGATGACCAACCAGATCTACAATGTCCAATACCCGCCGGCGTCGGCCTCGGCCATCGTTCTGCTCTTGGCCGTGCTGCTGATCGTCGGCATCATCATGCGCCTCGTCGACGTGCGAAAGCAGCTCTAGCCATGGGCAAGGAATTCAGACGAGCGCCGGGCTACTGGCCGCGCGCGACGATCTTCTACCTCTACCTCCTGTTCCTGTACGGGCCCATCATGATCATCGTGGTGCTCTCGTTTCAGGACGACGGTGCGTCGCTCTCCTTCCCGATGCAGGGCTTCTCGCTGTTCTGGTTCAAGGAGGTGATCGATCCAAGCTATATCGGCGATTTCCGCTGGCCCTTCGGCCGCTCGCTGATCCTCGGCCTGATCGTCATGGTCCTCACCATGGGACTCTCGTTCCTTGCCGGCCTCGCGTTCCGCAAGAACTTCACCGGCAACATCGTGGTCTTCTACATCGTCGTGGCCAGCCTGATCTGCCCGTCGATCCTGATCAGCCTGGGGATCGGGCTCGGCTTCTCCAATCTGGGCCTGACCAGCCAGTGGTGGTCCGGCGCTCTCGGCGCGCATCTGAGCTGGACGCTGCCCTTCGGCGTCCTCATCATGCTGGCCGTTTTCAGCCGGCTCGACCCGCTGCTCGAGGAGGCGGCCAGGGACCAGGGCGCGACCCGGTTGCAGACGCTCCGCCATGTCATCATGCCCATCACGCTGCCGGGGCTGATCGGCGTCGCGCTCTTCGGCTTCACGCTCTCCTACGACGAGTTCCCGCGCACATCGACCGTGGCCGGCGAGTTCAACACGCTTCCGGTCGAGCTCGTGAACACGCTCACACTCGCGGCGACGCCGGCGATCTATGCCATCGGGACCATGACGACGGTGTTCTCGCTCGTGGTCATCTTCGTGAGCTTCGCCGCCGTCTATGTCATTCAGAAACGCCGTACCGGCGCCGGGTTCGGCATCGCCAAGAAGGCCGCCGAGAAAGCGTCGGACGGCTGATCCGGGTGGCCATGGCGGGCGTGGGCCGGCGCCCGGCCTGCCGTGCCGGATGAAGGCCGCCGCGGCGCGTCGGCCCGGCCCTGGCCGGCCCCTACGGGCGGCCCCCGAGGGCGGCCCAAGTGATCGGGAGGAGAAGGAATGGCTTTTCGTTTGGGGGTGGACGTCGGCGGGACCTTCACCGATCTCCTGCTGATCGACGAATCGAGCGGCGGCACCTTCCGTGCGAAGGTGCCGTCCACGCCGCAGGATTCCTCGATCGGCGTGCTCAACGGCATCGAGCGGGTGTGCGAAACCGCCGGCGTCGAGCCGGCCGCCATCACTCATGTGATGCACGGCACCACGGTCGCGACCAACGCGATCCTCACCGGCAAGGGCGCCCGCGTCGGCATCGTGACCACGGAAGGCTACGGGCAGATGCTTCAGATCGCCCGCTCCTTCGTGCCCGGCATCCTCGCCGGCTGGATCATCTGGCCCAAGCCCGAGCCGCTGGCGCCGCTGGAGCTCACCGTCGAGGCGAAGGAGCGCAGCAGCGCCCGCGGCGAGATCGTGCGCGGGCTGCAGGAGGACGACCTGCGCGAGAAGCTCGCCCATCTCAAGGGCCGGGGGATCGAGGCGCTGACCGTCTGCCTGATGAACGCCTATGCCGGCGGCGCGCATGAGGAGCGGATCCGCGAGATCGCCCACGAGGTCATGCCCGGCGTGCCGGTCTCGATCTCGTCCGAGGTGCTGCCTGAGATGTACGAATACGAGCGCGCCATCACCACGGTCGCCAACTCCTATGTGGCGCCGGTGGTCCAGGGCTACGTCGCCAACATGGAGCGCGAGCTGGAGCAGCGCAGGATCGACGCCCATCTCCACATCCTGCGCTCGGACGGCGGCCTCGCCTCGGTCGAGGCGAGCCGCAAGTCGCCGGTGAACGTGCTGATGAGCGGCCCGGCGGGTGGCGTCGCCGGGGCCCTCTGGATCGCCAGGCAGGCCGGCTACCGCAACCTGCTCACCCTCGACATGGGCGGCACGTCCACCGATGTCGCGCTGATCCTCGACGGCGTGCCGCGCAAGCGCCGCGAGACCACGGTGGGCGACGTGACCGTGCGCGCGCCCTCCCTCGACGTGCGCACCGTGGGCGCCGGCGGCGGCTCCATCGCCCATGTGCCCGAGATCACCAGGGCGCTCCGCGTCGGGCCGCAGAGCGCCGGCGCCGACCCCGGCCCTGCGGCCTACGGCAAGGGCGGCGACCAGCCCACCGTCGCCGACGCCAATGTGGTGCTCGGCTATCTGCCCAGCGAGCTGATCGGCGGCGAGATGAAGCTCGATGTCGATGCGGCGACCGGGGCGGTGCAGACCGTCGCCACGGCATTGGGTCTCGATCTCAAGCGGGCCGCGGCCGGGATCATCGACATCGTCAACGAGAACATGTTCGGCGCGCTCAGGCTGGTCTCGGTGCAGCAGGGCTTCGATCCGCGCGACTTCGCGCTGATCGCCTTCGGCGGGGCCGGGCCGCTGCACGCCAACGCGCTGGCGAAGCTGATGAACTCCTGGCCGGTCATCATCCCGCCCTCGCCCGGCGTGCTGTGCGCCTACGGCGACGCCACCACGCGGGTCACCGACGAGGCCTCGATGAGCTTCGTGCGGCGCTTCTCCGAGACCTCGGACGCCGAGGTGCGCGGCATTCTCGACGATCTGGAGGCCCGTGCCAGGCAGGAGCTCGACGCCGAGGGCATTGCGCGCCAGGACCAGTCGGTGCACTACGAGGTGGACCTCCGCTACCACGGCCAGGGGCTCCAGCTTCCGGTGAGCTTTTCGGCATCCGGGTTCGAGAGCGGAGGCCTCGCCTGGCTCGCCGGGCAGTTCGACGAGGAGCACACCCAGCTCTTCACCTTCGCCCTCGACGCCGAGCACGAGGTCGTCACGCTGCGTGCGATCGTGCGCGGCGCCGAGACCTTCGTCGAAGCCGGCACCGTGCCCTCGGGCGGCGCCGACCCGGCCGCGGCCAAGGTTGCGGGCGGCTCGGTTTACGTGGACAATCGCGACCGGGAGGCCGCCGTCTACGACCGTGCCAGGCTCCAGGCCGGCAACAGGATCGAAGGGCCGGCGATCGTGACCGAGATGGATTCGACCACCCTCGTCCTGCCGGGCCATGTCGGCGTGGTCGACGAATACGGCAACATCATCATCAACCCTGTCGGCCACTGAGCCGGGGGAGGAGCGACATGCCATCCACCATCGTCCAGACCAACGACACGCCCTTCGAGCCGGTCGAGATGGATCCGATCACCCTCGACATCATCGAGAGCGCGCTGCGCAGCGCCCGCTACGAGATGGACGCCGTGCTCTACCGCACCGCCATGTCGCCGGGAATCCGCGAGCAGCACGACGAGTTCCCGATGATCGCCAACCCCGACGGCAAGATGGTGGTCGGCCAGTTCGGCTCCTTCATCCACGGCTTCAAGCGCGAGTATGACGGCACGATCGAGGAGGGGGACCTCTTCCTCACCTCCGATCCTTACAGCTGCGCCGGCGCCATCAGCCATGCGCCGGACTGGCTGGTCCTGCGCCCGGTCTACCGCGACGGCCGCCTCATCGCCTACGCCTCGATGTTCGGCCACATGACCGATGTCGGCGGCAAGGTGCCGGGCAGCCTGCCCACGGACGCCAACCAGATCTACGAGGAAGGCGTCGTCATCCCGGTCGTCAAGATCTACAAGAACGACGAGCTGCAGGAAGACGTGCTCAAGGTGATCCTGCATCAGTGCCGGATGCCGCAGTGGAACCGGAGCGACTTCAACGCGCTGGTCGCCGCCGTGCGCCTCGCCGAGAAACGGCTGCACGAGCTCTGCGACCGCTTCGGCGTCGATACCCTGATCGCGGCGATGGACGAGCTGCTGGAGCGCAACCGGCGCGCCATGCTGCACCTGATCCGCAACACCGTCGGCGAGGACGAGACCCTCTACTTCGAGGACTACATCTGCGACGACGGGCGCGGCATGGGCCCCTACACGATGGCCTGCAAGATGTGGCGCGAGGGCGACGTCCTGATCTTCGATTTCGAGGGCACCGATCCGCAGTCGGAAAGCTCGATCAACTTTTTGCTCAACGAAGAAATGTTCAAGATGTTCGTCGGCGTCTACATGATCAACGTGTTCGACCCGCAGATCATGTTCAACGACGGCTTCTATGACCATGTCGATGTGAAGATCCCGCCGGGGACCCTGCTCAAGCCGCTGAAGCCGGCGGCGCTCTCGTCCAGGACCCATGCGCTGGGGCGCATCTTCGACGTGCTCGGCGGCCTGCTCGGCCAGCGCGCGCCCAACCTCATGGTGGCGGCCGGCTTCTCCGACAGCCCGCACTTCATGTATTCGGGCTATTCGAGCGAGGGCGAGTGGTACCAGCTCTACCAGATCGGTTTTGGCGGGATTCCCGGCCGGCCGGCCGGCGACGGCCCCGACGGGCACTCCCTCTGGCCCTCCTTCACCAACGTCCCCAACGAGTTCCTGGAGGCCTACTTCCCGCTCCGCATCGAGGTCTACGAGACCATTCCGGATTCCGGCGGGCCGGGCCTGCACCGCGGCGGCAACGGCGTCACCATCGGCTACCGCGCGCTCGAGCCCGGCGAGATGTCGCTGCACGACGACCGCTGGCTCACCTATCCGTGGGGCGTCAACGGCGGCCTGCCGGGCGGGCGCAGCCGCAAGGAGATCCACCGCGCCGACGGCTCCTTCGACGTGCTTCCGTCCAAGTGCGACCACGTCAAGGTGGAGGCCGGCGACCTGCTCCTCTTCAAGACCTGGGGCGGCGGCGGCTGGGGCGATCCCTACGAGCGCGACCCGGCCCTGGTGGCGTTGGAAGTCGAGCGCGGCCTGGTCACGCGCGCCGGCGCCGAGCGCTACGGCGTGGTGCTGCAGGACGACCTGATGGTCGACGAGGCGGCGACCGCCGCCTTGCGCAAGAAGCTCCGCGACGCGCGCGGCGAGGTGCAGCTCTTCGACCGCGGCGGCACCGTCGAGGAGCTGCGCGCCCGCTGCGAGGAGGAGACCAGCCTCGCGCCGCCCAAGCCGCCGGAGTTCAACCGCCGGGTGCTGCGCTTCCTGCAGGAGCGCGAGGCGAAGGCGGCAGCCGGCGCGGCGGCGGAGTAGGGCACGCCCCGCATCGGGCCGGCGATGGAATGCAAGAATTGCAAAACGAACCGAATTTCGCGTAACCTCTTTATTTTACACCATAAATTGACGATTCGCGGTGAGCGCGGCCGCCTCGGCGGCTGTGCCCGGCCGCCGGGTGGCATGTGATCCGTGAGGCGGTGGTCCGCGCCTATTCGGCCGCTTCGGCCTCGTCGCGCGCCCAGCGCCGCTCGAAGTCCCAGACCTCCTCGAAGCCCATGAGCGTGTGCATCTCGGGCAGCGAGATCATCGGCACGTCGACGTTGGCGGTGGAGCCGTCGCGCAGCAGGGCCGCGAAGGCGCTGCGCATGGCGCCGGCCGCCGGCAACATGCCGATGGCGGGATAGATCGCGATGCTGTAGCCGAGCGCCGCGAGGCGTTCCGCCGGTACGATCGGGGTCTTGCCGCTGTCCACCATGTTGGCCAGCAGCGGCTTGTCGAAAGCCTCGCCGATCCGCGCGATTTCCGCCTCGTCCTCCGGCGCCTCGATGAAGATCACGTCGGCGCCGGCCTCGGCGTAGGCATGGCCCCGCGCGAGCGCCTCGTCGAGGCCGAGGCTGGTGCGCGCATCGGTGCGCGCGATGATGAGGAAGTTGGGGTCGCTGCGCGCGTCGGCCGCGACCCGCACCTTCTCCACCATGTCGTCCACGGGGACGACGCGGCGGCCCGGCGTGTGGCCGCATTTCTTGGGCATCTCCTGGTCTTCGAGCTGGATCGCGCTGCAGCCGGCGTCCTCGTAGCCCTGCACGGTGTGGCGGACGTTGAGGAGGCCGCCGAAGCCGGTGTCCGCGTCGCAGATCAGCGGCGCATCCGTGCCACCGGCGATGGCGCGGACCCGGCCGACGACATCGGCATAGCTCGCGATCCCGGCATCGGGCAGGCCGAGATGGGAGGCCGCCACGCCGTAGCCGGTCATGTAGAGCGCCCGAAAACCCATGCCGTCGGCGAGCCTGGCGGAGATCATGTCGTAGACACCGGGGGCCACGACGAAGCGGCCCTCCCTGATCGCGCCGGCCAGTGCGGCACGCTTCTCGCTCGCGGTCATGGTCGTGATCCTCCGTCTACTGGGGGCGGCTATTGAAGTGTCCCGGAAATGCGCACGAATAGCGTTTTCCTCTCATCGTCATGCCCGGACTTGTTCCGGGCATCTCGTCGCGCAGGACGCAACCGGGGAGCCCTCGTGGATGGCCGGGACAAGCCCGGCCATGACGTGAAGGGAACGCCGGTATTATTCGTCATGAGTTCCGGGACACGACACTAGCCCCGGTTCGCGTCGAGGAAGCCCAGCAGGGTCTCGAAATAGGGCTCCGGCTCCTCGAACATCGGCAGGTGGGACGAGTTGGGGAACACCTTGATCCGGGCGTCGGGGAGCGCCGCCGCGAGCTTCATCGAACACGCCGGCGTCAGCTCGTCGTGCTGGCCGCAGAGCACCAGCGCCGGCTGCTGCACCCGGTGCAGTTCCGGGAGCCAGTTCTTGTCCTTGATGCTGCCGGTGTAGCAGAACTCGTTGGGGCCCTGGATCGCCGTGTAGGGCCCCATGTTCCAGTCGCCCAGCGAGCGCATGACGGGGGCCGGCCATGCGTCGAGCCGGCAGACATGGCGGTAGTTGAGGATCGTGATCGCCGCCTGATAGGTGGGGTGCTCCAGGGTGCCTTCCGCCTCGTGGCGCTGCATCATCGCCTCGGTCTCGGGCCCGAGCGCCTGGCGCAGCCGATGCAGCTCGCTCACCAGGTGCGGGATGTCGCCGGCCCCGTCGGCGAGGGTGATGGTCTTGAAGCTCTCGGGGTAGGCCAGTGCCCACTCCTGGCCGAGCCAGGTGCCCCAGGACTGGCCCAGATAGTGCACGGGGCCGAGGCGCAAGGCGGTGCGCACGGTCTCCACCTCCCCGACATAGCGCTCGATGGTCCAGAGCGCCTCGTCGTCCGGCCGGTCCGACCTGCCGGTGCCGAGCTGGTCGAAGGCTACGACCCGGTACCCCTTGTCGGCGAGCCAGGAATGGCTGTCGCGCAGGTAGTCGCAGGGCAGCCCCGGCCCGCCGTTGACGCAGAACAGCACCTCGTCGCCGGTGCCGAAGCTGTAGGCGACGACATTGTGGCCGTCGACGCTGACGTCGACGGTCTCGTCCGGTGCGCGCTCGTCCATCATGGCCTGCGGCCCCCCCCTGGCGGCGCGGCGGAGTGTTCCACATTCGCCGACAGCCTCCAAGCCGACCCGAACCGGGACGGCCCGGGCCGCAGGCTGCGGCTCCTATTCGACGACGAAGGTGGGGGAGAAGTCGGCGGGCGCGAGCGAGAGGCGCGTGCTGAAGCTGTCGAGATTGCCGCTCTCGACGATGTGGATCGAGGGCCCCGCGTGCGGGTGTTCGAGCTTGCCTTCGAGGAGCCGCACCGCCATCTCGATCCCCATCCGGCCCTGCAGCGCGGGAAAATCGGTCGGCGCGGCGAGGATACGGTCGCGCTTGATCCCGCGATAGACCGCATGGGTGAAGTAGTCGGCGAGCACCCGGATGCGGCCGGTGAGGCCGCGCGCCCGGAGCAGGCTCACCGCCGCGCCGGCGGTGACCGCGCTGCCGACGATGTAGTCGATGTCGGATCTCTCCTCCAGCGCCTCCTCGATCAGGATCAGCTGGATTTCGCGGCCCGTGTCGCCCCACTTGCGCACGACGATCTCGACCGCGCTGCCCGCGAGCGCCCCGGTAAAGCCCTCCTCGACGAAGTGGGCCCACTGCGATTCGCGCGGGCCGGGGAACCAGGCGACCTTGACCGGCGGCGTGCCGGCGGGATGGAGGCCGGCGAGATAGGCGCCGGTCACCTCTCCCATGGTGACCCAGGAGACCGCGGCCTTGGCGCTGATGCCGGGGTCCGCGATGTCGTTGACCACGGCGATCACCGGAATCGCCTCGCTGATCGCGCGCACCGCCTGCGTCAGCCCGTCGAAGCTCACCGCCCCCAGCGCCAGGACGTCCGCCTCATGGGCGCAGTCGGTGATCTGGGCGATCTGGCGGGCGAGGTTGGGGTAGCCGCCCGCCTCGACGACGCGGAGGGCGACGCCCAGCCGCCTGGCCTCCTCGACCATGCCGTAGTTGACGCTCAGCCAGTAGGAATCCTTGAGGTGGGGGTAGGAGGCGCAGATGCGCCACTCCTGCGATGCGTGGGCGAGGGGGCGGTAGATCACGGTCGTCTTGGGGCTGCGGAAGTCGAAGGGCGGCGACCAGACTTCGAGCGTCCAGGTGACTCCGGACGGGGAGTCGGACGTGGATGCGGCGTCCCGCTCCTCCCCCTGGACCGGCCCGGCGGCCAGCGTCAGGCCCGCGAGGAGTCCGAGAACCAGCCATGACGGGCGGCCCGATTTCATAGCCGTCATTCTGATGCCGTTTGCCTTTCGATTCCAACCGGTGTTCTTATCTCACGATGTTCGGCCGCTTCGGCATCGCGAGCCGCCTGTTCGCCGCGTTCGCCGGCGTCGCGGCTCTTTCCATCGCCGCCGGGGTGATCGGCTGGGTCGTCCTGCGCAACGTCGATACCGCCCAGACGACGATCGTCGATCAGGCCATGCCGGCGATCGCCGAGGGCCGGATCATCGCCGAGACCTCCGGCCAGATCGGTGCGCACGGCGCCCTGCTCGCCAATGCGGCGACTCAGGCCGAGCGGCAGGCCGAGGCTGACAGCCTCCGCTCCACGGCGGACCTGCTCGCCGCCCGCCTCGACGCCCTGGAGGGCTACGGCTTCCCCGAGCGCGAGGTCGCCGAGCTGAGAGGGGTGGCGTCCGCGCTTGCGGCCAATCTCGACCGGCAGGACGGGATCGTCGCGGCGCGCATCGGGATGAACGCCGTCCTGGCCGCCACCGTCGCGCGCACGCTGGAGGCGGCCGGCGATCTCTCTGCCCTCTCGCAGACCCTCACCTCCAACGCAGCGTCGGGTGCGACCGTCGTCATATCCAACCTCTACGAGCTGGCCGAGGACCCGGCGCGCCGGCCGGCCATGCTGGATGCCTTCGACCGGCTGGTCGAGGCCGATCTCTTCCTGCTCGAGCGGATGTTCGAGCTCAGGATGCGTGCCTCGGAGCAGGGGCTGCTGCTGAACCAGCTCGGCCGCGCGCGCGACGCGGACGAGGTCGGATGGATCGAGGAGCGCTACAGCGGCAACCTCCGCATCCTCGTTCGCCGGGTCGCCCTGATCGACGACCCGATCCGCCGCGAGCAGGGGGAGACGCTGGTGGCCGCGCTCGCGTTGGACGGGCCGCCCGGCACCCTCGGCCTGTTCGATCTCCGCCGCCGGGCGCTCGACCTCGATGCGGCGCTCGCCGCGCTCGCCGACGACAACCGCGCGCTGACCAACCGCATGAACGAGCATGTCGCCGCGGTCGTCTCCCGCTCCCGGCTGATCGCCGCGAACGCGGCCCAGGCGGCGGACAGAGCCGTCGAGTTCGGCGGGCTCACGCTGCTGCTGCAGATCGTGCTCTTCATCGCCATCGCCGGCGCCATCGCCTGGCTCTACGTGCATCGCAATCTCGTCCACCGGCTCTCGGCACTGCACCGGGTCATGCAGAGCCTCGCGGCCGGACGGCTCGACGTGGCCGTGCCCACGGGCGGGCGGGACGAGCTCTCCGACATGGCCGACACGGTGCGCGTGTTCCGCGATCAGGCGATCGTCAAGCAGGAGCTCGAGGAGGAACGCAAGCGGACCAACGCCGAGCTGCGCAAGCACAAGGAGGAGCTGGAGAGACTGGTCGCCGAGCGCACCGCGCAGTTGACGGAGGCCAATGCCCGGCTGGTGGAGGAGGTGCGGAACCACGACCGCGCCCGCGCCCGCGCCGAGCAGGCCAGCCGCGCCAAGTCCGAGTTTCTCGCCACCATGAGCCACGAGATCCGCACGCCGATGAACGGGGTGCTCGGCATGTTGAGGCTGATGGCCGACGGCTCGCTGAACGAGCGCCAGCGCCAGCAGGTCCGGGTCATGCGCTCGTCGAGCGAGATCCTGCTCGGCATCCTCAACGACATCCTCGACTATTCGCGGGTCGAATCCGGGGAGATCGAGGTGGAACGCAGCGTCTTCGACCTGCACGAGCTGGTCGAGGACATCGTGGTGCTCATGCAGGGCCGCGCCAGGGAGAAGAACCTCGCCCTCGACCTCGCAATCGCCGACGGCGTTCCGGCGGCGGTGACGGGCGACCGGCAGAAGCTGAGCCAGGTCCTCCTCAACCTGCTCGGCAACGGCATCAAATTCACGGACCGCGGCGCCGTCACGCTGGCGGTCTCGACCGGCGCGGCCGCCGGCGAGGTCAGCCTGGCGGTGCGGGACACCGGACCCGGCATCGCCGAGGCCGATCTCGCCCATCTCTTCGAGCCCTTCTACCAGGCGGCCGCAGCGCGCCGCAGCGGGCAGCAGACCGGCACCGGCCTCGGGCTCGCAATCTCCAGGCGGCTGGTCACGGCGATGGAGGGCCGCATCGCGGTCGAGACGGAGCCGGGCAGCGGCAGCTGCTTCTCGGTGGCGCTGCCGCTGCCCAGGGGCGAAGCCGCCGCCTTGCCGCCGGCGCAAGCGCTGCCGCGCGAGGTGGCCGGGGTCGTGCGGGCGCTGAGCGTCCTCATCGTCGAGGACAATGTCGTCAACGCGATGGTGGTCGAGGCCTTCGTCGCCAGGATGGGGCACGGACCCCACGTCGCGCCCACCGCCGAGGAGGGCCTGGAACTCCTGGAAGAGCGGGCCTTCGACCTCGTCCTCATGGACATAAGCCTGCCGGGCATCGACGGCATCGAGGCGACGGAGCGCATCCGCGCGCACACGGACCCCGCGATCCGCTCGCTGCCGGTCATCGCCATGTCGGCCCATGTGTTCGACAACGAGGTCGCCCAGCATCTGCAGTCCGGGATGGACGCCTTCATCGGCAAGCCCATCGCGCCCGACGCGCTCGCGGAGACCATCGCGGGCGTCCTCGGCCGGGCGCCCGGCGGGCGCGATGCGGCAATCGCCGGCCGGGCCGGAGACGGAGACGGGGAGGTGCCGGTCATCGATCCCGCCGTGCTCGTGCAGGATCGCGCGGTGCTGGGGGCGAAGCGCGGCGCCCTGATGGTCGAGACCTTCGTCGAGACGGCCCCGGTCCAGATCGACGGCATCAGGCGCGCGCTCGCGGAAGGCCGGGCCGAGCGGGCGGCGGACCTCGCCCATGCGCTCAGGGGCGCCGCCGGCAGCCTCGGGCTGCGCCGCCTGGCGGACCGCTGCGGCGTCATCGAAGCCCGCGCCAGGACGCCGGAAGCAGCCGCGCTGGCCGACGAGCTCGGGCGCGTGTTCGACGATTCGCGGGAGGCGCTCGTGACTCTCTGGGCCGGCCTCGACACCGGCTCCGGCGGGGCGGAGGGTCAGCCGGTCACCGCCGGGATGAACATGTAGCCCTCGCCGTGCATGGTCACGATGAGCTCGGGGTTCCTGGGGTCCTGCTCGATCTTGCGCCTGAGGCGCCGGATCAGGACGTCGATCGTCCGGTCGCCCGGCTCCCACGAGCGGTGGGTGATCAGCGCCAGCAGCCGTTCCCGCGAGAGGACCTGGCCGGGATGGCCCACCAGGGCGGCGAGCAGCTCGTGCTCGGCGCGCGTCAGCTGCACGGTCTCGCCCGCCGGCGAGATCAGCTTGCGGGCCGCCACGGAGAACACCCAGCCGGCGAAGCGCCGCCCTGAGGCGGGTTCCCGCGCGCCTTCCGCCGCGCGCCGCAGGACGCACTTGACGCGGGCGATGAGCTCGCGCGGGCTGAAGGGCTTGGTGACGTAGTCGTCGGCGCCGATCTCGAGGCCGACGATGCGGTCCACCTCGTCGGTGCGCACCGTGACGAGGATGATGCCGACGCTGCTCTGCGCCCGCAGCTTGCGGGTGAGGTCGAGGCCGTCCTCGCGCGGCAGGTTGATGTCGAGCAGAATCAGGTCGGCGGCATCCCGCTCCAGGATGCGCCACATACCGTCGCCGTCCTCCGCCTCGCTCACACGGTGGCCGGCGGCCTCCGCGTAGCCGGCGAGCTTGGTGCGGGTTACCGCGTCGTCCTCTACGACGACGATGTGATACGGATTCGTCATTCCCGGGCCTCGCGCGTCAGCCCGCCCCATTTTCACATCTTTCATCATCTTTTACAGGCTGTTTATGGCAAGAGTCTGTCTTGTTCACAACGCCCCTCTACGCTTGCACGGTCGCGCGCGGCGTACCGCGCACGAGACAAGCCGCACGCAAGGAACGATGAGGAGGCGATTATGCTGGGAACGACGATAAGGCGATGGGCGGTCGTGCTCACCGCCGGAGCGGCGATCGGCCTGTCGGGCGTGGCGCATGCCGCGGACTCCGACGACCCGATCAAGATACCGATCCACAACTGGTCGAGCCAGATCGTGGGGGCCGAAGTCCTGGGCAAGGTGCTCAACAGCCAGGGTTTCGCGACCGAGTTCATCCCCGCCGACAGCCAGGTGGTCTACACCTCCATGTGCGAGGGCGACATCGACGTGGTCCACGAGGTCTGGCAGGGCGCGTTCGGCGTGGCGTTCGAGAAGGTGGTGGGCGAAGGCTGCGTGATCGACGCCGGGACCCACGACGCCAAGACCCGCGAAGAGTGGTGGTATCCCAGTTACGTCGAGGAGCAGTGTCCGGGCCTGCCCGACTGGCAGGCGTTGAACGCCTGCGCCGAGATGTTCTCGACTGCCGAGACGGCCCCGAAGGGTCGCTTCCTCGGCGGGCCGGTCGACTGGTTGAAGCACGACCATGAGCGCGTCATGGGCCTCGGCATGGACTTCGAGGTGGTGAACGCGGGCTCGGCAGCGGCGATCTGGGCGGAGCTTGCATCGGCGTTTGATCGCAAGGCGCCGATCGTGCACTTCAACTGGACGCCCAACTTCATCGAGGCGATCTACGACGGCAAGTTCGTCGAGTTCCCGGAATATGGCGAGGGCTGCAAGGATGACCCGGCCTGGGGCCCCAACCCCGACATGACCTACGACTGCGGCAACCCGAAGGACGGCTATCTCAAGATCGGCGTCTGGAACGGTATGCCCGAGAAATGGCCGACGGCCTATGCCATCGTTCAGAAGATGAACCTGACCAATCTCGATATCGCGGTGATGTCCAAGCTCGTCGACATCGACGGCATGGAGGTCGAAGAGGCGGCCGACAAGTGGCTCGCCGACAACGAGGCCAAGTGGCAGGCCTGGCTCAACTAACTTAGGGCCACCTTGCGATGGGGGCGCCGCCAGCCGCTGCCGGCGGCGTCCCCGCTTTCTTTCGCGCACCTGTCGGCACATAGTGTCGGCGCCCCGCGCCGCCGGCGGCGGGGCGGCGTGCCGACAGGGCGGGGCAGCGGCATACGACGCTCCGCCGCAACGGGGGAGATGCGCCTTGGCCAAGCCGATTCTGACGTGCAGCAGCGTGTGGAAGCTGTTCGGCCCCAAGCCCCGGCCGTTCATGGACAGGCACGGGGGCACGCCCGACCTCGCGGTCATTCTCGAAGAGGGCTACATCCCCGCCGTGCGCGACGCCTCGCTGGAGGTCCACGCCGGCGAGATCCTTGTGATCATGGGGCTCTCGGGCTCGGGCAAGTCCACCCTTCTCCGCTGCCTCGCGCGCCTGATCGAGCCCACCGCAGGCGAGATCGTGTTCGAGGGCCAGGACCTGCTCAAGGCGAGCAGCCGGGAGCTGACGCAGCTCCGCCGCCACAAGATGGGCATGGTGTTCCAGCACTTCGCGCTGCTGCCCCACCGGACGGTGCTGCAGAACGTCGCCTTTCCGCTCGAGGTCCAGGGGATCGGCCGGCGCACCCGCGAGAGCCGCGCCAGGAAGATAATCGAGCTGGTCGGGCTCGAGGGCCGCGAACGCTACTACCCGCGCGAGCTCTCCGGCGGCCAGCAGCAGCGTGTGGGCATCGCCCGCTCGCTCGCGGTGGGGCCCGAGCTCTGGTTCCTGGACGAGCCCTTCTCCGCCCTCGACCCGCTGATCCGCCGCGAGATGCAGAACGAGTTCCTGCGCCTCCAGAACATGCTGCAGAAGACGATCCTGTTCATCACCCATGACTTCGACGAGGCCATCAGGCTGGCGGACAGGATCATCATCATGAAGGACGGCGTCATCGAGCAGTCCGGCACCGCGACCGAGCTCATCGAGAACCCGCTGACCGACTATGTGCGCGAGTTCACCAAGGACGTGGCGCGGGACCGTCTGCTCACCGTCGCGACCGTGATGCGCCCGCCGGCCGCCGGCGAGGAGACCGCAGGCCAGGTCGAGGCGAACGCCACGCTGGCGCAGGCGGCACCGGGCGTGATCGAGGCGGAGCGTCCGCTCCGCGTCGTCGACGAGACGGGCGAGACGGTCGGCGTGCTCGACCGCCGCCGCCTCGTCGATGCGATGTACGGCGGCCGCTCCTGACGCCGTGGAAGGCTGACGCCATGGCAGACGCCCGGAGCGTCGGGGGAGCACTCTCCGCCGCCGGCCGGCTCGTCCGCACGCCGTGGGCGGGGCCGGTGCTGGTGCTGGTGCCCTTCGTCGTGCTGCTGGCGCTCAAGCCCATCCTGCCCCAGGCCGGGATCGTCTGGCCGGCCGCCATTGCGGTCCCCTTCATCGACTGGATCAACGCCGTCGTCGGTGTCTTCCACAAGCACGAGATTCTGGGCGTCTTCACGGTCAAGGACGCGACGCGGGCGATCGCGCTGGGGGTCGAATGGCCGCTCGACGTGATGCACGGTCTGCTCGCCGGCGGCTTCAAGACGCCCGACATCCCGCCCATCCCGTGGATCATGATCGCCGGCCTCGCCGCCGTGTTCGGCTGGTGGCTGAAGGGCTGGCGGCTGGCGCTGCTGGCCGGCGGCTGCATCGTCTACTTCGCCCTCTTCGGCAAGTGGTCGCTCTCCATGACCACGCTCTCCGTGGTCCTGGTCGCGGCGCCGATCGCGGCCGTCGTGGGCCTGGCGCTGGGGGTGGTCGGGGCCAAGTGGCCGCCCTTCGAGCGCGCGCTGTGGCCGATCCTCAACGTCATGCAGTCGCTGCCGCACTTCTCCTACCTGATCCCGGTGGCGCTCTTCATCGGGGTCTCGCACCGGGCCGGCACGATCGCCACCATCCTCTTCGCCATACCGCCAATGACGCGGCTAGCGGTCCTCGGCCTGAAGGGCGTCGCCGAGGAGGTGCGCGAGGCCGGCCGCATGGCCGGCTGCACACGCTGGCAGATGCTCTTCAAGGTGGAGATTCCGGCGGCGCGCGATTCGCTCATGCTCGGCGTCAACCAGGTCATCATGCAGTGCCTGGCGATGGTCGTGATCGCCTCTTTCGTCGGCGCCAAGGGGCTGGGGCAGGACCTGCTGTTCCGCCTCCAGAGCCTGCGCATCGGGCAGGCGCTGGAGAACGGCGTCGCCGTGGTGCTGATGGCGGTGATGCTCGACCGGCTGAGCCGGGCGCTCTCGGAGAAGCAGCCGGAGCGCCGCCCCGACGGCCCCTTCTGGCGCGTGCGCCCCTATCTGACGGCGGCCGCCGTCGTCATCGCCGCCTCGATCGTGGCCGCGCTGCTGACGCCCTACGCCCAGACGCTGCCCAGGTCCGCCAGCATCACCACCGCACCCTTCTGGGACGCGGTCGTCGACGTCATCACCCTCGCGCTCTACGACCCGCTCTCCATCATCCGCGACGACCTCCTGGTCCAGGTGCTGATCCCGCTGCGCAGCGGCTTCCAGTGGTTGCCGTGGATCGCCGTGGCGGCGCTGGCCGGCGCCATCGGCTGGCGGCTCGCCGGCTGGCGGCTCGCGGCCACGGCGGCGGGCTTCGTGAGCTTCATCGCCCTGACCGGCTTCTGGGAGCGCGCGTCGATCACCGCCTACATGGTCTTCTTCGCACTGATCGTCTGCCTGATCTTCGGGCTGCCGTTCGGCGTCTGGGCGTCGAAGACGGCGCGCCGCACCCGCTTCGTGCAGCTCCTCTGCGACACCTTCCAGACCTTCCCGTCGTTCATCTACCTGATCCCGGTGATCATGCTGTTCAGGGTCGGCGACGTGGCCGCGATCGCCGCCGTCGTGATCTACTCATGGATCCCCATCGTCCGATACACGACGTTCGGCCTGCGCGGCGTGCCCAATGAGACCATCGAGGCAGCGATCACCGCCGGCTGCACGCCGCGCCAGATCCTGTGGAAGGTGCGGATGCCGTTGGCCTTCCCCGAGATCATGCTGGGGGTCAACCAGTCCATCATGTTCGGACTCTTCATGGTGATCCTCGCCGCCTTCATCGGCACCAAGGACCTCGGGCAGGAAATCATGCGGGCGCTCACCTTCGCCGATGCGGGCAAGGGCCTCGTCATCGGCCTCTGCGTCGCCTTCATCGGGCTCGCGGTCGACTGTCTGGTCACCGAGTGGTCGGCACAGCGGCGGCGCCAGCTGGGGCTGGCCTGAGCGGCCGCGCGGGGAGGGGCGCGTCATGAATGTCGGTTCAGCCGGAACGGGCCGCCTGAGGCGTGGCGCGAGGCGACCGGGGGTGCTTGCGCTCGCGCCGGGGGTGGAGCGCCACGTCGTGCCGGGGCGGAGCGCACGCGCGCTGCGGATCGCCGGCGGCGACGTCATCCGCCTCGTGGACCGGGAAGGCGGCCAGGCCTGCGAGCTGGTCTGCGCGACCGACGACGGCCGCTTCGCCGACGGCCTGCTGGGGGCGAGGGCAGGGGGCAGCGCCGCCGGCCTCCGCCGGCTGGTTGCCGACGGCGCCGCCCGGATCGACCGCGACCTCGCCGGGGCCGCCTCGCTCGACCTGTTCGGGCCGGAGAGCCGCGCCGGCGCGGAGGCGTCATACACCGCGAACGGTCCAGGCACGGTGATCGTGGCGGCGCCGGCCGGGCCCATGGCCGTCGATGCGCAGAACCCGCCCACGCCCATTACCGTGTTCGTCGAGCGCGCCGCCGGCGCCGCGCCGCCGTCCGAGCCGGTCCTGCCCGAGCCGCTGGCCGAGCCGCGCCTCGACACGAGGATCGAGCGCCGCACCGCCGCAAGCTACGAGGTGCGCGCCGGGGAGTGGATCCAGATCGTCGATGTCGAGGGGCGCCAGTGCACCGACTTCCAGGCCTTTCACCGGGCGCGGCTGGATGCGGGAGTCGAGCGTTGCCTCGACATGACCGCGACCCGCTCGCTGATGGGCCTCGGCTATCCCCATCCGGGGCAGCGGGCGAAATATCTCGATCAGGATTTCGAGGCGCTGATCGAGGTGGTGCAGGACACCTGCGTGCGCCACGACACCCTCGGCCTCGCCTGCTTCGCCAAGTACTACGAGGACCGGGGCTACCCCGGCCACGTCAATTGCTCCGACAACTTCAACGCCGCCCTCGAGGCCTACCCCATTGAGCCCCGGCGCGGCTGGATAGCCATCAACTTCTTCTACAATACCGTCGTCGACGGGCTGAACCGCTACGTCCTCGACGAGCCCTGGTCGCTTCCCGGCGACTATGTCCTGGTGCGGGCGCTCACCGACCTGGTGTGCGTGTCGTCCGCCTGCCCGGACGACATCGACGCGGCCAACGGCTGGAACCCCACCGACATCCACGTGCGCGTCTATCCGGCGACGGACTCGTTCACGCGCGCCGTCGGCCACCGCAAACAACCGGACGCGGACGTGACCATGACGAAGGAAACGGGTTTTCACGCCCGCAGCAGCGGCCGCACGCGCGACTTCGTGGAATACAACGGCTACTGGCTGCCCAACAGCTACACCGGCCACGGGCCCATCGCCGAATACTGGGCCTGCCGCGAGCGCGTCGCCGCCATCGACCTCTCGCCCCTGCGCAAGTTCGAGGTGCTGGGGCCGGGGGCCGAGGCGCTGCTGCAGCACTGCCTCACCCGCAACGTGCGCAAGCTCGCGGTGGGCCAGGTCGTCTACACCGCCATGTGCTACGACACCGGGACGATGCTCGACGACGGCACCCTGTTCCGGCTGGGTGCGGACAATTTCCGCTGGATAGGCGGCTGCGACCAGGGCGGCGACTGGCTACGCGAGCAGGCCGCCAGGCTCGGGCTCGACGTGTGGGTGCGCGCGTCCACCGACCAGCTCCACAATCTCTCGGTCCAGGGTCCGTCGAGCCGAAAGCTGGTGGGCGAGGTCGTCTGGACGCCGCCGGCCCAGGCGAGCGTCGACGAGCTCGGCTGGTTCCGCTTTTCGGTCGGGCGGCTGGGCGGCGCGGACGGGGTGCCGGTGCTGGTCTCGCGCACCGGCTACACCGGCGAGCTCGGCTACGAGATCTTCTGCCACCCGAGCGATGGCGCGGCGCTGTGGGATGCGGTGTGGCGGGCGGGCGCGCCGCACGGGCTCAGCCCGCTCGGCCTGGAGGCGCTCGACATCCTGCGGATCGAGGCGGGCCTGGCCTTCGCCGGTCACGAGTTCGACGACCAGACCGACCCCTTCGAGGCCGGGATCGGTTTTTGCGTGCCGCTCAGGTCGAAGGAGGAGGATTTCATCGGCAAGGAGGCGCTGGTCAGGCGCAAGGCCAATCCCCAGCGCGTCCTGGTCGGCCTCGAACTCGCGGGCGACGAGGTCGCGGACCATGGCGACTGCGTGTTCGTCGGCCGCCACCGGGTGGGCGTCGTCACCTCGGGAACCCGCTCGCCGGCGGCGGGCAAATCCATCGCCCTCTGCCGCATGGCGGTGGAACATGCGGGCCTCGGCACCGCCGTGGAGGTCGGCAAGCTCGACGGCGTGCAGAAGCGCCTTGAAGCGAGCGTGGTCCGCTTCCCCTTCTACGATCCCGACAAGGCGCGGGTGAGAGCATAAGGCGCGCCCCGGCCCGGCATCGCCTGGCGCATCTCCCATTTGCGAACCGACCCCGAGCCGGGCAGACTCCGGCCGGCGAGGAGTGCTCGGTTGTCGGTCGAGCGGGCAAGGGAATGGCCCGCGCCGAGGCCGGGCGCCGTCGCACGCAATGAGGGAGGAAGCGACCATGATCATCAAACGCCGCGGAACACGGAGAGAGGAAGGCGCGCGCAAGCGCTTCCTCGACAGCCGGCGAAACTTTCTGAAGGGCGCGGGGCTCGCGGGCGTCGGCGCCGCTGCCATGTCGAGCGGGCTGCTCGCCGACATCAACGACGGCGTGCGCGCCGAGGGCGATCCGATCCCGGTCGGCGGCTGCGTGCCGCTCACCGGCTGGGCCGCCGCCGACGGTCTCTCGTTCAAGAGCGGCCTCGAACTCGCCTGCGACGAGATCAACATGATGGGCGGCATCCTCGGGCGGCCGCTGGCGCCGGTCTTCGAGGACAGCAAGAATCAGGGCGCCGACAACATCATCCCGGCGATGCAGCGCCTGATCGACCGCCACGAGGTCCACGCCATCATCAACGGCTACAACACCGGCGCCGTCACGGCGGAGTACGACACGATCGCCGATGCGGGCGTGCCCTACCTCCACCACAACACCGACATCGTTCATCACGAGACGGTGGGCAGCGATCCGGCGCTCTATTTCAGCAACTTCATGGCCGACCCGGCGGAATACTGGTACGGCGAGGGCTTCCTGAAGTTCATCAACGGCCTCAAGGAAGCGGGCAAGTGGGACGCGCCCAACAACAAGGTCGCCATCGTCACCGGCTCGCAGAACTACAGCGTCGTCATCGCCAACGCGATCCGCGACTCGGCGGAGAAGTACGGCTGGGAGGTCAGCCTCTACGAGACGGTGGTGGTGCCGATCTCCGAATGGGGGCCGACGCAGCAGAAGATCCGCAACAATCCACCGGCGGCCATCGCGATCACCCACTGGGTGCCGCAGGATCTCGCGCAGTTCATGCTCCAGTTCGTGCCCAACCCGACCAACAGCCTGGTCTACATGCAGTACGGGCCGCTGCTCTCGGCCTTCCGCGAGATCGGCAAGGAGGCCACCAACGGAGTGCTCTTCGCCACCGTGGTGGGCGCGCTGCAGGACGAGATCGGCCAGGCCTTCTTCCAGCGCTTCAACGAGCGCTTCGGCGAGAGCGCGAGCCCGCTGACCGGCTCGCAGCCCTACGACTCGTGCCACTACTGGGCGATCGCGGCGGCGCTCGCCGGCGGCACCGGCGCGCCGGGCGAGTTCGAGCAGAACGAGAAGGTGTGCGATCGCATCCGCCGCAACATCTACCGCGGTGTGCAGGGGGCGACGGCGTTCGTCCTGCCCTACCAGGCGGCACGCACCTATCCGACGGAGACCGCCGATCCGTCGCTCGGCATGCCCCACCAGTTCCTCCAGGTGCAGAACCATCTGGAGCAGGGCAAGCTGATCGCACCGTCGCCCTACGAGACGGCGTCCTTCCAGGTGCCGCCGTGGATTAGCGCGTAAGTCCTACCATGGAGCGAACGGCGACGGAGGCTCTGCTCTCCTGCCAGGGCGTCGACAAGTATTTCGGCGCCCTGGCCGCCGTTCGCGACATGACCTTCGATGTCTTCCCGGGTGAGGCGCTCGGCATCGGCGGCCCCAATGGCGCCGGCAAGACGACGCTGTTCGACGTCATCTCGGGGCTCAACCCGGCAACCGCCGGCAGCATCACCTTCGACGGCAAGACCATCACGCGGGCGACGCCGGACCGCACCTGCCAGCTCGGCATGGCGCGCACGTTCCAGTTCAACGCCGGCTTCGACACGCTGACGGCGCGCGAGAACACGCTGATCGCGGCCTATTTCGGGCGCCACAACCGGATGGTCCCCGGTATGCGCTTCGACAGGGAGAGCCAGCGGCTCGCCGACGAGGCGATGGCCTTCGTCGGCCTCGAGGAGGTCGCCCACGAGACGGTGCGGACGCTCCCCGTCTACCACCGCAAGCTCCTGATGGTGGCGGGCGCGCTCGCGACCCAGCCGAAGATGCTGCTGATGGACGAGCCGGTCGGCGGCCTCAACCCGCAGGAGATCGACGCGGTGATGGCCCTCGTCCGGCGGCTCAAGGAACGCGGGCTCACCATCATGCTCATCGAGCATGTGATGCGCTTCCTGGTCCGGCTCTCGGACCGGGTGCTCATCATGCACCACGGCGAGAAGATTTTCGAAGGGTCGGCCTCCGGCCTGGTTCACGACAAGACCGTGGTCGACGTCTATCTGGGGGAGGGCTCGTCGCGGCGCCTGCAGCACATGCTCGAAGAAGCGCCCGCTGCCGGCGAGGGCGCCCCAGGCGCCCCGTGAACGCACCCGTGAGCGCACGATGAGCAAGCCGCTGCTTGAGGTCGACTCGCTCGACGCCGGCTATCACGGCCAGCGCGTGCTGCGGGACATCTCGTTCGCGGTGCCCGAGGGCGGGCTCATCACCATCATCGGCCCGAACGGCCACGGCAAGACGACGCTGCTGCGCGCCATCTCCGGCCTGGTTCAGCCCATGGCCGGCGAAATTCGCTTCGACGGCGCGGCGCTCGGCCGGGCGCGCGTGGACCAGATCGTGGCCCGCGGCATCGTGCACATCCCGCAGGGCGACCTGATCTTCTCGGAGATGACGGTGCGGGACAATCTCCTCATGGGCGCCTACCTGCCGGCGCCCTTCCGCCAGGTCGATGCGAGCCTCAAGGAGGTCTACGCGCTGCTGCCCAGGCTTCAGGAACGGGAGAGCCAGACCGCCTCCACGCTCTCGGGCGGCGAGCGGCGGATGCTGGCGGTCGGGCGCGGGATGATGACGGGGGGCCGCATCCTGCTGATCGACGAGCCCTCGCTGGGGCTCGCGCCCATCGCGATCGATACCATTTACGGCCTGATCCGGACCCTCAAGGAGGCGGGCCGGACGATCCTGCTCGTGGAGGAGAACGCGAGCCGCGTCGCCGATCTCGCGGACCACATCTATCTGCTCGACCACGGCCAATTCGTCTGGCAGGGCACGGCAAGCGAGCTCGACCTCCACGATGAGATCGTCGAGACCTATCTCGGCGGCTGAGGCGGGCGGTGGAAACCTTCGTTCAAATCCTGGTCAGCGGCCTCACGCTCGGTGCGATGTATGCCGCGAGCACGATCGGGCTGACGCTGGTGTGGGGCGCGATGGGCGTGCTCAACATGGCGCACGGCGCGCTGCTCACCATCGGCGGCTACGCCTCCTACTCGGCGGTGCTGCACGTGGGCCTGCCCTGGTACCTCGGCCTGCCGGCGGCGATGATCGTGAGCTTCGTGGTCGGGCTCGCCATCTACCACATCATCTTCCGCTTCATGTATCGCCATCCGGCATTCGAGACCAACGTCATCATCGCCACCGTCGGCCTCGCCATCTTCCTGGAGCAGGTGACGCTGCTGATCTACGGCGCCTATCCCTTCCTGCAGCCCTTCTCCATCAAGGACGGCTTCTTCGTCTCCGGCGTCTTCATTCGCTTCCAGAACGTGCTGATCCTGATCCTGGCCGTCGTGACCATGCTGCTGGTCGCGCTGCTGCTTTCGCGCACGCGCGTGGGCCGCGCCATCCGTGCGACGGCGCTCAACCGCGAGGCGGCCCAGCTCATGGGGGTCAATGTCGGGCGCGTCTTCGCCCAGGTCATGGGGATCGCGGGCGTGGTGGCTGCGGTCTCCGGCGTCATGCTGAGCTCGATCACGACGCTCGCGCCGACCATGGGCTACGATCCCATGCTCAAGGCGTTCATCATCTGCGTGATCGCGGGCCTCGGCAACGTGCCGGGTGCGCTCGTCGCGGCCTTTGCGCTCGGTGTATTCGAGGCCGCGGTGCAGTTCGCGGTCGGCGTCCGCTTCGGCTTTCCGGCGCTGCTGCTGCTGGTGATCGCCGCCCTCATCTGGCGCCCCTACGGCGTCTTCGGACGCCGCCAGGTGCGGCGCGTCTGATGTTCGAGACCGGCCCCAACTGGCGGCGCGACGCCGCCCTCGGCGCGGTGCTCATCGCGGTGATGATCGCGATTCCGTTGCTCGGGCCGTCGCGCTATCTGATCGGCCAGCTCACGCTCTTCTTCATCTGGGCGACCGTGGTAAGCCAGTGGAACCTGGTGTTCGGCGTCGCCGGCATCTTCTCGCTGGCGCAGATGGCGATCTTCGCCTTCGGCGGCTTCACCGCCGGCATGATGGCCCTCTACCTCGATATCTCGCTCTGGCTCGCGCTGCCGCTCGCAGGCATCGGGGCGATCCTGTTCAGCCTCGTCATCGGCCTCGCCTGCCTCAGGCTGCGCGGGCCCTATGTGGCGCTGCTGACGCTGGCCATCGCCCAGGTGATGTACCTGCTCATCATCACCGACACCGCCTGCTTCTACATGGAGGGCGTGACCTGCCGCAATTTCACCGGCGGCACGCGGGGGCTCTCCAAGTTCGGCGATTTCGGCTTCCGCGAGATGCTCGGCCGGCGCGAGTATCTGAAGGGCGACTACTACCTCTCGCTCTTCCTGCTGACGCTGGCGATGGTCTTCTCCTTCGCGATCATTCGCAGTCCCCTCGGCTTCGCCTTCCGGGCGCTTCGCGACAACCCGGAATACGGCATCTCGCGCGGCCTCAACCGCTTCAAGTACCAGCTCCTCGTGTTTGCCATGACGGCCTTCTTCACCGGCCTCGCGGGCGGCATCTTCGCCGGGCACTTCCGCGTCATGGGCGCCAACGTCCTTGACCTGCCGCTGCTTCTCTTCCTGGTCTCGATGATGGTCGTGGGCGGGCTGGGCCGCGCCTGGGGGCCGATCCTCGGCGCCGCGCTGGTCATGCTCGCCGACGAGGGGATGAAGGATTTCGTCGAGATCAGGAACATGGGCTACGGCGCGCTGATCGTCGCCATCGTCGTGCTCCTGCCCCAGGGGGCGGCAGGCGGGCTGGAGCAGATCTGGACATGGCTGCGCCGGCAAGTGGGCCGGTCGCGAGGCGATGCCGGTGCGACGGCCGCCGGCCGCGCAGGCACGGGACGGCGCGAATGAGAGGGAGGGGAGCGGGCACCCGGCCCGCCGGCCGGCCCCGGATCACGGTCTCCGGTCTTCGTGGAGCACCGCTTCGAAGGCGCGCAGGCGCTTGTAGACCGAGATCAGCTCCACGATCGTCGCCCAACTGTGCACGAGGTACTGGAACGAAGCTTCGACACGTCCAAAGGCGCGGACGATCTGCTGCATGACACCGAGGGTGATGGTGCCGGCGACGATGGTCGGTGCCAGCGCGACATAGGGTACCAGAACGCCGAACTGGAGATAGGACCACTTCGCGATGTCGAAATACATGTAGTGGAAGAACAGCCGGAAATAGTTGCGTCGAACGTTGAAGAACAACTCCCGCACCGTCGGCGGATCGGCACGCTCCTCGTGGTCCTCCCCGTACACCAATTCCTTGCGGTAAGCAGCCTCGACCATCTGGTTCCTGAACTCCAATCCCGGCAGCTTGATGCCGACAGCCGCAAGAACCGCCGTGCCGAACAAAGCGAATATAATGGCGGCGTAGACCAGCGCATGGTCCAGCGCGCCGATCACCGGTACGACCTTTATCGCTTTCGACAACTCCCACAAGATCGGCAGGAAGGCGATCAGCGTCATGATGGAATCCAGGAGCCTGCTGCCCAGGCCCTCCATGATGATGGCGAAACGCCGCGTGTCCTCCTGAACGCGCTGGCTGGCGCCTTCGATATCGCGCAGGCGCGCCCAATGGAACATGTAGAAGTCGTTCATCGCATGACGCCAGCGGAACACCCAGTGCTTGGTGAAGAAGCTCAGCATCACGGCGACGACGATGTAGATTCCGGCGATCCGCCCGAAGCTGAACAGCAGCGCATAAAACTCGCCGATGGTCATGCTGCCCGGTTCGCCCAGGGCCTTCTGGACGGCGTCGTAAAATGCGCCGAACCACTCGTTGATCTGTACGTCGATCTGGACCTGATACCAGGTGCCGCCGACGATAATCGCCATGCCGCCCCAGGCCCACAGCGTCCACTCGCGGGACAGAAAAAAAGATCGGAACATCAAGATTCCCTATCATGCGGTCCAAGGCAAAGCGAGTTACATTTTCTTAATGAAGGTATTCCCGAGAATAACTGAGGATTAGAAAATAACTTATTCCAGCATTTCTCCTCACGGACGTATCGCGGTAGAGTAGTTCGTTGCGTACGATACTGGAGTCAAGGCGCTGTTCTTGCCAGCGCCTCTCAGCCCCAATAGCGGCCCGTGGTGGCGATCGCGATGGTCGCGACACCGAGCGCCAGATTGGCGGTAATGAGCCAGCGGATGCGCTCGATGGCGCGGCCGGCGACGGGGAGCGTTCCGGCGTCGAGCGCCCTGAGGAAGGTGCGGTAGGGACCCACGAGCAGCACCAGGAACAGCAGCGCCATGAGGACGCCGGTGCCCTGCATCAGATGCCCCGGCAGGCCGATGGCGGCGAAGCCCCCGAGCTCGGTGAGGATCATCGCATGGCCGGTCGCGAGCAGCGCCAGCACCGCGACCCCGACCGCCGGGAAGAAGCGGGCGAAGACCCGCCGCCAGAGCGCAAGCCGTACCGCCGGCTCCAGCGGCCCGGCCGCGGGCCGCAGCACGACCAGGGCGAAGAACATCCCGCCCACCCAGACGACGGCGCTCAGGACATGAATGGCGACGAGATAGGCCATAGGACTCGCGTCTCTCGCGGGGTTGAAGGGTGGCTCCTAACATGGCGCGGCGACGGAGGCCATTGCGCCCGGGGCGCGCGTCCTCCGCCGCGCCGTCGCCACGCCGCCGATTGACATGCCCGCTGGCATCGCTATCTAATCGACAGGGATTGCAGAGAAGGCCACGCACCGCCATGGCACGCTCGTTCGACACGATGAAAGCGCCGGCTCAGGGTGAGGGGGAGATCACGCTCTCGACCAACGCCGCCCGGCGAATCGCGGCGCTGATCGCCGACGAGGCCGATGCCGGGACGATGCTCCGGGTCAGCGTCTCGGGCGGCGGCTGCTCCGGCTTCCAGTACGGCTTCGCCTTCGAGACCGAGCGGCACCCCGACGACATCGCCATCGAGCGCGACGGCGTGGTGGCGCTGGTGGACCGGGTCTCGGCCGGCTACATGGCCGGGTCCGAGATCGACTATGTGGAGGACCTGATCGGCGCCGCCTTCCAGGTCAGGAACCCGAACGCGGTCTCCGGCTGCGGCTGCGGCACCTCCTTCTCCCTCGTCTGAGTCCGTGCTCAAGATCGCGACCTGGAACGTCAACTCCATCAAGGTCCGCCTGCCCGCCCTGCTGGGCTGGCTGGAGAGCGCAGAGCCCGACGTGGTGCTGCTGCAGGAGACCAAGTCGCTGGACGAGGCCTTCCCGCGCCTCGAGATCGAGGACTGCGGCTACAACCTCGCGGTCCACGGGCAGAAGACCTACAACGGCGTCGCCATCCTCAGCAAGCGGCCGCTGGAGGATGTCTTCACCGGCCTGCCCGGCGACGACGAGGACCGCCAGGCGCGCTATGTCGAGGCCGTGACCGGCGGCGTCCGGGTCGCCTCGATCTATCTGCCCAACGGCAATCCGGTCGAGACCCAAAAATTCCCCTACAAGCTGGCCTGGATGGAGCGGCTCGCGGCCCGCGCCGAGATGCTGCTGGGCCATGAGGAGGCGGTCGTGCTCGGCGGCGACTACAACGTCATGCCGGCGGACCTCGACTGCTACGACCCGTGGGCCTGGCGCGACGACGCGCTGTGCCGCACCGAGTCCCGCGCCCGCTTCCGCCGGCTGCTCCATGGCGGCTATGTGGAGGCCTTCCGCACCCTCCACCCCAACCGGCGGGCCTATACCTTCTGGGACTATCAGGCCGGCCGCTGGCAGAAGGGCGAGGGCCTGCGCATCGACCATCTGCTGCTCTCGCCCGAGGCGGCCGACAGGCTGGAGGCCTGCGAGATCGACGAAGGCCCGCGCGGCGGCGAGAAGGCCTCGGACCACACGCCGATCTGGTGCACGCTGCGGGAATGAGCGACGCAACGAGCGACGCGGGCGCGGCCGAGGCCGCGATCGAGGGCGGCTGCCGCTGCGGCGCGGTGCGCTACCGGGCCGGAGGCGGGCCGCTCTGGGTCAGCCACTGCCATTGCGAGGACTGCCGGCGTTCCTCGGGCGCGCCGGTCTCGACCTTCCTCGGCGTGCGGGCGGATGCCTTCGCCTTCGTCGCCGGCGCGCCCGCATCGCACGAGAGCTCGCCCCGGGTGGTGCGGCGCTTCTGCGGCGCCTGCGGCACGCCGCTCACCTACGAGGCGGCGGTCTATCCGGGAGAGGTCCACGTGATGGCCGGCACCCTCGACAGGCCGGAGGCGCTCGCGCCGGAGCGCCATGTCTTCGAGCGCGAGCGCCTGCCATGGCTGGCGCTGGCGGACGACCTGCCCCGCCACGACACCCTGCCGCGCGGGGTCCCGCGGGTCCCCCCGCGGCCCTGAGAAGGGCCGCGCTTAGGGGTTGCCCTGAGAAGGGCCGCGCTTAGGGGTTGCCCTGAAAAGGGCCGCGCTTGCCGGCCGTCTCAGGCGGCGGCGCGGAACCTGCCGAATTCGTAGAGCTTGCGCTTGGTCGGCCCCTTGCTGCCCTTCGGCTCGTCCTTCACGTCGAAGTTCAGCTCGATGACCACGCCGGACGGGTCGAGCACGAAGAGCTGCCAGAGCTTGAAGTCGGGGATGTCCATCTGGCGCCACTCGCAGCGCTTCTTGATGAGAAGCTGCTTCATCTCGTCGAAGCCCTTGGCCCGGAGCGCGATATGGTCCACCGGCGAGGCGCGCTGGCTGTACTTGTAGTTGCCGTTGTGGGTCTTGGCCGCGCCGCCGCCATAGATGTGGAACATGGTGTCGCCCATCTGGAGCCAGGCGCCGGGGAAGGGGAAGTCCGGGCGTTCGACCTGCTCCATGCCGAGCACGTCGGTGTAGAACGCCACCGTCTTCTCGAGATCCTTGGACTTGATGGCCACATGGTGCAGGTCGAGCAGGGGCATCGCATCTCTCCTTCGCGCAGGCCGGGCGTGGCCGTATCTTAACCGCTTCGCCCGTCGAGACAACGGGTTTCCGCCGTCGCGCGGCCCGCACCGGGCTGAGTGCCGCCTGGCCGACGCAGCGCGAGCCAAGGGAGGGAGCGGCCATGAGCGTTTCCCACGACGACCTGATCGTCATTGACGGGCTCATCATCGCCGACTGGTCGCCGGAGGTCTTCCGCGACATGCGGCGGGGCGGGCTCACCGCCGCCAACTGCACCTGCTGCGTGTGGGAGGGTTTTGCCGGGACCATGGACAACATCGCCCGTTGGAACGGCTGGTTCCGCGCCCACGACGACCTGATCGTCAAGGCGCGCACCGCCGCCGACATCCGCCGCGCCAAGGAGGACGGCCGCACCGCGATCGTCCTCGGCTTCCAGAACACGTCCGCTTTCGAGGATCGCCTCGGCGCGGTCGCGCTCTTCAAGGATGCGGGCGTCGGCATCGCCCAGCTCACCTACAACACCCAGAATTTTGCGGGCTCCGGCTGCTACGAGAGCCGCGATTCGGGGCTCAGCGACTGGGGCCGCGAGCTGGTGGCCGAGATGAACCGGGTGGGAATGCTGATCGACCTCAGCCATGTGGGCTCGCGCACCTCCGACGATACGATCCGCGAATCGGCCAGGCCGGTCGCCTACACCCACTGCCTGCCGTCCGCCCTCAAGCCGCACCCGCGCAACAAGAGCGACGGGGAGCTCCGCTTCATCGCCGAGCGGGGCGGCATGATCGGGGTCACCATGTTCCCCGCCTTCCTCCGGCGCGGCGCGGAGTCGACGGTGGACGACTATGTGGAGGCGATGGAGCACGTCATCTCCGTCGCCGGCGAGGACCATGTGGCTTTCGGCACCGACTTCACCCAGGGCCACGGCCCGGAATTCTTCGAGTGGATCACCCGCGACAAGGGCTCCGCCCGCAGCCTCGTCGAATTCGGCGAGATCGCGAACCCGAAGGGAGTCGAGACCATCGGCCTGCTCCCCAACCTCACGCTGGCCATGGAGCGCGCCGGCTGGGCGCACGGGCGCATCGCCAAGGTCATGGGCGAGAACTGGCTGCGCTTCCTCGCCGAGGTCTGGGGCGGGTAGGGGGGAGGAGGGAAACCAAAAATAACTCTGTCATTCATGCGGTACCGTACCAACTGTAGTTGACATGGAACAAATACCGTTTGGACGCCAAATTTTTATCTCAAGTACCCTTTCTCAATGCTTGGAGTGCAGAGGCCGCTCGACGCTTCCTAGCTCCGACTAAATATTTCGTGGGCAACCACATAAACAGAGTGACGATGGCTGTTATGAACGTAAAACAACTCATCATAGTGACAAACCATACTTCATTAGAAGGACTGCGCGCTGAAATTTCCCCGATTTCCAAATCTTCCGATTCAAAAATGTTTGAGTGTTCATGATCTGCGTAGAATAATGTTATGGATGGTTCATCCAGTTCCAGTTTTACGTTCCTCAATCGGTCTATGGACACTGTGAGTTTGTGTGGATTCCCATCAATAAATTGGGAAGCATATAGCGAGTTAAGCTATGAGCGCTGACTGGCCTGTGGCCGTTGAGCGCCTCCTTGCGTAATCATCGATATAGGAATTTTGACATTCAGCACGGATTCTGACACAAGTTGAGCCACGTCGCATCATGTGACGTTGCCAGGGCGGGAGCATCCACTCCCGCCCTGGCATCACACCCAAGAGGAGAAAGCTCATGGGCGCGACATTTCTGCGTATGTGGCTACTACTGAGGCCGGCACACCGCGCTGCATTTGGCACCGAGCGGAAACTACGCGATCTCGACACTCTGCGCTAGCGGGGCTGTGTCAGCTATCCGAATTTCTAATTCCTGTCCTTGGATTTCCTGATAGATTTAGGCTCTTCCTGATCCAGCTCGTCATCGCTTTCACGCTCGGTCTTGACCTCATCATCGTCGTCAACCAGCGCATCCTTGCGACGTTTCTTTGGCTTTACGGTAGCCTTGTCGTTCTTTGGCACCTGCAAGTCCATCGTCTTGGCGATGATTTTCAACCGATTGAGGGTGCTATAACCATATCTCATGGAATATGCCTTTACACCAAATCTGATGTAAATTAGTGGGATGTATATAGCAACCTAAGCCCTTCCCTCAAGATCGGTTAAGATCACGGATTTCGTATCCAAATCTCCTTTCCAAGAATTAGAATCCAGATTTGGTTTTTTAGTTTCGCGCTGGACACACGTTATCCAATTTGCACTACTAATTTGGGGAACTATGGCAATTGATGACTAGCTCCCCTCAGTCCGCAGGAAAGGAACTCCTGGGAGGCGATGATGACTCGATCAGTAAGTTCCCGTGGCGGTTCGATACGGAACATACGCGAATCCCGCACGTACAAGAACGCGCTCAAGAAATGGTGCCAGCGGAATGGCGTCCTCAATGAGGAGGAGTTGAGGATTGTGAGGATTGATCTTCTTGTTGGAAAGCACGCTCGAGGTCCCGCAAAAGGTCGCGCGCTTCGTCGAGGGTCAGCAGCAGAAGAAGTTGGTCATGATCATTATCGGATTCGGCTACCCAATTCGCAGGCTCTATTGATACGTGGATCTCAATCAACTCTTTCCTCGTAAGGATGAGCTTGTCCACTCTTATGCTCATAGGGCCCTCATTATCAACGAGCCCGCGGCAGAGAAGACCGCGGGCTCAGGAAAGATTGGTTGCTCAGACGCGCTCCCGCACTGGGGCGTTTGCACTCTGCTTGACGAGATTTATGCCATGTAGGCAATCTGCGCGGTTGTGGTATCCCTCGCTGGAAACGGCGATTGTTTCGTGGTTTCCGGCTTTCAGGGTCCAGCGCCATTCCCCTCGGTTGTCCTGGTAGATCTCGAAATACATGGGAGGTCCTTTCGTGACTGAGGTTGTGGTGAACGGGGTTCGGTACAAGAAGTTCCTCTTCACCTACCCCTTCAATGGCAAGAAGTGGTGCGGTGAGGTCTACGCACAGTCCTGGGAGGAAGCCGGGGCCAAGATGAAGGCCATGGGCTGGGGAAAAATCGACGGCGAACACGTCGCCTCGATCCCCGCTTCGGTCGGGTCATGGGTTCCTCTGCTGGTGTGGCTGCGAAACCTATTTGTCCTTGTCACTGGCGGTGTCGTCAGGAGGGACGGATGGAGCGGCGGCAGGGGCCGCTGAACCAGAAGAAGGAGAAGATGATGCAGAGCGATTGGCCAATGGGTCTGGGGTTGTTTCTGGCGTTTGCTCTTCCTGTTGGAGCAGCGCTTTTGGTTCGCTTCCTGGGGTAGGCTCTTCCGAAGGAGGCGTCTCGTCCTTCTTCGTCACGCCGCGATCAGCGAACCAGTAGGTCACGATCGTCGTGGCAACTGCTAAAGTCGCCAGATATACGTCTTTGGCTTCCTGGAACATGGCCGAGGTTGTCGTGGTCACGCCATCGGCAGTTGTCGTCGTCTCTCCGTCGAACAGCGCCATGGCAATCAGCAGGAGTCCACCCGAGACGATGTATAATCCCGCGCCGTAGGTCACTGCGACGCGCACCATGCTTCTCCGCGCCTTGATCTGAGCGTCCATCGTCTTGACGGGCCTCTGGTCTTCGCCAAAGCGGCCGCCGAGAATCCTCCACAACCATCCGAGCATCTTTACCACTCCCCTCGCTATACTAGATGTGGCACCTGACTGTACATCTAGCGCATGTGGTCCGTTTTGTCAATAGCAGTACGAATATTCCCCAAATCGCGCTCTCGATCCCCCTGCTCGATCGGTACCCCCTCCTGACCAGGCACTGATTGAGATTTCCTTGACATTGTGTCCGCGAATCCCCCATGTATCCGGGAAATTTGGCTCGAGGGTGGGAGCGGGGTGAGGAATAGTCCCCAATGTAGGAGGAAACATGAGTAACGGGTGGAGCCCAGAAGACATTTATCTAGTGTGGAACAAAGGATATGAAGTCGACGGCTATGATCCCGCTGTATGGCGTCTAGATGACTTGGGAAATTATATCAAATACAACGAGTATAGTAACACTGATTCAGAGTACGGATGGGAGATTGACCACATCATTCGTGTTGCTGATGGCGGTACCGACGATTTCTATAACTTGCGTCCACTACAATGGAAAGCCAATAGAGAACGCGGATAGACTGTTTAGTCGCTTGGAACTGGATAGCCTGGTGCTACTGCCGATACATTAATGTAATCTATCTTGCCGGCATCTCGTTTGTGCGGTATGGGGGTAACGAATAATCCAAGACTCTTGAGAGTTTCGTAAAGCCGTCGATTGCGGTCCCACGCCGTCATATGTTCGGGGCGGATTTCAGCTATTTCATCTAGATGTGGCATTTTCACTTCCTCATTGTCTGCCGTGGCACCTAATACTTTGGGTTCCCTGGTGGAGCGAAAGTCAGTACCACCAAAGGTGAGGCTGGTTGGGAGAATTGTACCCGAACCCGACCAGCCCGTCCTGCTCCACCAAGGCACTCCTTCTTTACAACCATTCAAAAGTAGGGCTGATTGACCTGAGGCCTGATCTGTGCCAGCCTCTCCTTTGCGAACACTCATGGCGGTCCCGTTCGGTCGGGTCGCCCGCTGAATACAACAGCCTTCGACCCGGCACAGGGTAGCTCCCTGCGCTTGGCAAATAGGCGGGAACACCTCAACGCCATGAGATGTTCGCAACGGCCCGGCACCAGGGCCGAGCACCGCATATGGGGAGATGCGTTAGCAGGGAAGTAAGTAAGGTGAGGCGGAGTGACCGGCCAGGGCCACCCCGCCTCTGACACACCGATGGGGGTTGCCATCGCCATGCCTGCCGAGTGACTCGGCGACCCCCATCTAGCAAATTCACGGGGGTCAGACAATGCACGCGCACTCATGGGTACTCACATTTTCGCTGGTCGTCGGGCTGGCTGCTGGGTTGCTTTTCCCAAATATCGCAAAAGCGCAGGCATTCACTGCGAGCGACCATGATATTTCCATCTATATAGATGATATCTGGGAGCATAAAGTAGCTCTTACTGTTCGATGGGAAGTTCAGGATCCTTGTTATTCCCATCGTATGAATTCTGGTCATCATATCCTAAAAGGGCAAGGCTGCCCTCTTGAGTCCACGCAATTTAGCTCACGGAATGTCTCTGATCATACCCTTGAGCGAGTGGACGAACAAGCTCGCATAGCTTGCGACTATTACAATCGCGAAGCTATCGGCCCCATCAATACGACACGAACTAACGTATATTCCGCCACGCGTTTCCAATACACCTACGCCTGCTCTATCCGATAGTCAAGAACCGGAGATAGCAATGTGCTGCGAGAATAATGCGGCAATTCGTCCTGCTATCAACAATCTATGTATACGCCCCATTGATCGAGATAATCAAGAGGAAGCGACGTATGCAGCAATGCTACATATGCGTTTCCGGGTGCCTAGTGGAGCCGTACTATGCCGCACCTTTGGTCTTACAGGAGACCATATCTTGCAGATGGAAGAAGAGCTAAAGAACCTGAGGGAGGGAGACAATGAGTGAGAATGAGATCGATAATATCAAAGCTGGTTTAGCTGCCCATAGAATCCTATTGATCGCCCTTACGGCTGAGTTTATAAAGTCGAATCCTCAGAGAGGATTGCTCCTTCTCCAAGGAATGTCCCTCTCTTTCGGGGGAATTTCTGATGATAGAGTCCGTAGGGCTGTCAGAAGCCTTCATAAAGATTTGTGCGATGGCCTGGACCTCATCCTCCCAAGTGAATGATTCCATTGAATCCTCCATATGTCTCCGCAAGTAAATCCGCTCCTTTTACTTGCCTTCCATTACTAGTGGATAAAGGGAAGCGCGTAAGTCATTGGTATAATTGACAAACAAAGGTTTGCCTAGACTTGTTCTTTACAGTATAATTACTGTAGGGCAATGTTGCCCCAACGGAGCAAGACTATGGCAAACAGTGGAGTGAGAGTCGTTACTTCCGTGTCAGTGAGTGAAGAACCCGCTGTGTTTCTCAACATGAGCTACCTGGGCTCGGATCGGGAAACATCGCACTTTCGCCGCTTCAAGCTCACTCGAGACCTTGCTCTTCAATTGACTGAGGATCTGGAAGAACTCGTTCTCCCAGACTTTCGGTATTACTAGCACCTAGCGGGGGATAACAACGTTCCTAAACTAGCGGTGGCCCGATCACAAGGCCGAAAAGACCGGGCCACCGCTGTTGCTCACCCTGCACTTGGTAGAGCGGGATGTGTGAGTTTCTCTTATCACCTGCCATCCCGCCTGTCAACCGAATATTTGCCAGAAGGGGAGATCAATGAGCAAAGATTCGAATGGAGCCGAAACCTTGTTCGCCCGAATGACTGAAAAGGGCATCGAGAGTGAAGAGGAAAAGTCCGCCGATGAAGATAGGCTCGCCGCGATGACGGAATGGCTAGAACGGAAGCTGAGCAAACTAGCGTCGCGGGGCTGAGATACGCTAATTTCTATTGCCTGTGGTTGTCACAGTCGTGATGGTTCCGGTGGGGACAGGACGGTTCGGCTGGTAAAAGGAAAAACCCAGCCTCCCTCGCCCTTGGTTGCACTCTACTTTTGCCCCACCGGGACCGCTCTCCTACCTTGAAGCCGCCCTCCCCGTCAACTCGCGGTAAAGCAGCTGCTTGCCTATCAATCCAGCGACCACCTTCTGCATCTGCTTGAGCGTGGCTTTCTCGCGTATGCCATGCCGACCGGCAAACTCATTGGCATAACGGTGCAGGTGCTTCTCGCTGAGGTAGTGAAACGTCCCACGCCATCCGCGCTTCAAGTGTGCCCAATGTCCCTCAATGCCGTTGACGTGGACCTCACCATCGACGTACTGCCGAAGGTAATGCTTGACGGCCTTGCGGCCTTTGAGCCCCTTGTAGGCTTTGGCCTCGTCCGTACAGATCACTGCACCTTTCTTGGCGTGCACCTTGACGATGGGCTGTAACGTCTCGCGCTTGGTATCGGGGACGACGTAGGTAACGATCTTGTTGGTCTTGCGATCCTTGATCCCCACCACAATGGCCTTGCCGCCGGGGCCACCACCCGGGAACAAGCGCTTGTCGTAGTGCTTGTTGCGCTCCTTGCCGCCAATATAGGTCTCGTCAACCTCGATCGGTCCCTCAAATTGCATGGGTTCACCCTCGTCGTCCAAGCCATGATCGCTGAACGCCTCGCGAATGCGGTGGTTGAGGAACCAGGCGGTCTTCTGGGTGATCTTCAAGTCCCGGTGCGTCTGAATGCTCGACACGCCCTTCGGGTGCGCCACAAAGGCATGGATCGCCAAGGCCCACACGCGATAGCCGAGCTTGGTGCCGACCATCACAGTATTCGTGCGGACGTTGAAATGCCGCCGGCACTTTTTGCACCAGTAGGCCAGCGGCTTGCGGTTTGGTGCCTCCTTGGTGGCCCAGCTCAGGCAACGAGGGCACGAAATGATCCCGGACGTACCCCACCGCAGCTTCTCAAACCAGCGCTCCGCAGTGTACTCATCCGGTAACAGATCGAATAGCTCCGGGATCGACAGGGGCTTCCCGCGCTTGGACCGTTTCCGCTTGTTCTTGTTCGCCTTTCGTACTAATTTGGCCATGTTGTAAAGACTCCTCGTGCGCGGCGTGCTCTCCAAAGCTTGAGCCGCGTTCGGTTCCCCCCGCCCGGCCCTTCCGGGCGGGGGTCTTTTCCGGTTAGTTGGAGGAGCTACAGGCGGTCCGGATGACCGATATCAGAGCGCCAGAGATATAATGCAGCGTAGAAGGAGGCCCGACGCGAGGGGCCCTGTAGTGCATTCTCAGGATGGGGTCAAGCGTCCGACATCCGGTTGGCCCGGAATCCAGATCAGGCTCCACCTAATAGTATAACATAACATCCAAAAGGCTGTCAATGGGCAAAATACCCTGTCAGATCAATAGGTTATACAATTATCTAGCCAGATCAATGGCTTAGGCAGACATGAGGCACTAGCTTAGCCTGCTACATGCTTCCCAATAAATTTCACCACACTTGGGCTAGCGTGCAAAAATCCATCTCCGAAAAATCCGTCTATACTATACGGAAAAAACAACAATATCCAAAGCACTGGATAGATGGTAGCTAAGATGGCAGTCACGGTAATTTTGCGAAAAAGGCGTTTATGTGATTGCGATGGATCGTCTTTTTCTACGAGCGGAGATATTGGAACGACTGTATCCGTGCGCGTATTCTCAATTCGGGAATATGGCCGAATTGTACTAGCAAGTGAACTTGTATCCCAGGATTCTTTGGTATTTTCTATAGGACATTGCATGAGGCAATCAAAATGAATGTACTCCCCGCTCCTGAGGAGTGTCCAATTGAACTCAACTTGTTTTTCGTCAATTGCCGTAGAATAGCATTCGACATTGCTGGAAAAATGATCGATCGTTGCGCGGAGCCATGACATATCTTCGGGCAAGATTAATCTCAAGGGTTTCTCTACAATGCGGTTGCTGATATCTAGCTTGCCTGAATTAATGATCCATCCGGTAATCCAAACGACTTGTTCTGGGGCGGGTTTGTCATCTATTAAAATGCGAATGTAGTCCAGATCTCTGGCCACTTGATTGACTAAAAACATTTCCTTGTCGAGAATAATGTCGAGCTGATATCGTGCTTCGCGAGTAAAAAGCCAAAGGCTAAGGGGAATTATAATAGCAGCCAAAGCGCCAAGCGCGGTAAGGGCCAAAGTGAAATCCGTTCCCAATGCCATCTATTTTCTCCATTCATTTAGACTGCGGGGCCAATATACCTGGACGAGATGATGGTGATTTGACGGAGAGAGTGTATAGCATTGGAAAAGAAAATCCAAAAGGTAAAAGTTTTGACACACACTCGTCGTGAAGAATGATGAAGGAGAAAATTTATTGGATACCTGAGGCAATTTAATAAGTTGTTAAGGCTTCAGCGTCAGCGTGCCGTCGCGGACCTCGTAGCCGGCGAGCCGGTCGAGCGCGTTGACGCCGAGGAGCGAGTGCGGCATGGGCTCCTCGTTGACGATGGCCCGCACATCGGTCAGCACGATCACGCCGATCTCCAGCTTGCGGATGCGGACCGGCGCGCCGCGCACGACGCCGCCGGCGGTGCGCAGGCGATGGGAGAAATTCAGCCGCGCCCGGTCCAGACCGATGCGGTCGGCGTCGGCCGGACTCAGCGCCACCACGCTGGCGCCGGTGTCGACAAGAAAGCGCAGGTCCTGCCCGTCGACGGAGGCGTCGATGTAGAAATGCCCGTCCGGCTGGGCGCGCACGCGCATCGCGCCGTCTTCGGTTGTCACCGCCGCATAGGGAACGAGCTCGCCGAGCAGCCGGTCGCCCACGTCGGCGAGCTCGAAGCGGAAGCTGTAGCCGAGGGCCAGCACGAGAGCCAGGGCCAGCCACACGGCCGCGTGGCGCATCCGGCGGACGAGCCTGCGGGGCGCCGCCGGTCGCGGCGGCCCCGACGGCTGCCCTTGCCCGAGCGATCCGGCCTCGCGGCGCGGTCGGCTCCAGGGTCCGCCCCAGGGTCCGCGCGTGCCGGTCACGGTCGCCCGGCCGTGCCCGCCGCCGTCGCCGCCTGTCGTGCGATTCGCGTTCGCATCGTCTCCGCCTGTCGCATCGCGGCGTAGCGTAGCAGAATCCGGCGCTCTCTTTCACGGGACGCGGGGGCGTCCGCCCCGTTCATGCCGTCCCGTGGTGTTAACTGGTGTTCCGGTCGGCGACGGTCCAGGGGCGCCGCCGTCGCCGTGATCCGCCGCGTCTCACGCTCGCGCGGTTGCCGGCCGGGCGGCGATGAGGCAAAGAAGCGCGGCGGCGATCGGAGAGCCGCACGATCCCGGCTGGAGGGAGCCCGCAATCGCCGTGAAGCGCATCGTTCTGGTGACCCATTCCGAGCGTGCCGCGCCCGGCAAGGTGCGGGACGCGCTTCACGCGCGCGGCTGTGCGACCGAGGTCTGCCACGCGGCCGGCGGCGCAGCCCTGCCGCCGCTGGAGGGCGGCCGCCTGCGCGGATACGACGCGGCCGTGGTGTTCGGCGGGCCAATGAGCGCGTGCGACCTCGAAGAGCATCCCTTCCTGCGGGCGGAGACCGCGTGGGTCGAAGCGCAGCTCGCGGCGGACGCGCCCATTCTCGGCATCTGCCTCGGCGCCCAGATCATGGCCCGCACCCTGGGCGGGCGCGTCTTTTCCCATCCCGGCGACCTGTGCGAGGTCGGCTACCGGCCGGTCTATCCGGCCAGTGCGGGGTGCCCGCTGTTCCCGTCTCCCTTCCACGTCTACCACTGGCATCGCGAGGGTTTCGACCTGCCGCCGGGGGCGCTGCTGCTGGCGCGGGGCGACATCTTCGAGAACCAGGCGTTCAGCTACGGCGCGCGGGCGTTCGGGGTTCAGTTCCACCCGGAGATGACGCCGGCGACGCTGGAGCGCTGGGTCACCAACGAGAAGGCCCAGCGCTATTTCACACGCCCGGAGGTTCCCTCCGCCGAGCGCCAGCGCGCCGACGCCGGCCGGCACGACCCTGCGGTGCAGCGTTGGCTGGATCGCTTTCTCGACCGCTGGCTGGAGCGTTTCTGAGGGAACGGGCGGAGGCTGTGCCGGCCCCCCGGTGCGGAGCCGCTCAGAGCCCGTAGCGCGACCACCAGAGGCGGGCCTCGATCGCGCCGATGAGGTCGCCGGCGAGCGAGCCGTCGCCGGCATCGTCCCCCCCCATCGGGAGCGGGCCCAGCCTGAGCCGCCGCGTGAGCCAGCCGCGCGGGCGGCCGATCCTGCGCAGGACGACCCTGCGGCCGTAGCGCTCGCGCAGCACGCTCCGCGTGTCGCCGATGCCGTCGGCGAGCCCCAGCCCGATCGCCTTGCGGCCCAGCCAGAACTCGCCGCTGAACAGGTCGGGATCGGTCTCGGTCAGCCGGGCGCCGCGGCGCGCGCGGATCAGCTCTCTGAAATTGCCGTGAAGCTCCTCCTGAATGCGGCGGAGGCGGTCGAGGTCGGCCGGGTTCACGGCCGAGAAGGGGTCCAGCAGCGCCTTCTTCTCGCCGGCGGTGTAGAGCCGCCGTTCGATGCCGAGCTTTTCCAGGGCCTGGTGGAAGCCGAAGCCCGAAAAGACGACGCCGATGCTGCCCAGGATGGAGTTGTCGTCCACGAAGATCTCGTCGGCCGCCGCCGCGAGCCAGTACCCGCCCGACGCGGCGACATCCTCGACGAAGGCCATCACCGGCACGTCGCGCTCGGCGGCCAGCGCCCGGATGCGGTTGTGGATCAGCGCCGACTGCGCCGGCGAGCCCCCCGGCGAGTTGATCTCCAGCGCCACCGCCTTGAGCCCCTTCTGGCGAAAGGCCCGTTGCAGGGCGGGGCCGACGCTCTCCATGTTGATGCGCCCGCCGAAGGCGCCGGATTGCCCGATCACGCCGGCGAGGCGCACGACCGCAACCACCGGCGGCGGCCGCCGGAAGGTCACGCGCGCCAGCGTCCGGTTCAGCACTGCGCCTCCTCCAGAAGCGGGAGCGCCTCGCCGCCGCGCAGGACGCTGTCCGCCGCATGGGAGTAGGCGCCGTCGGCGTCGTGCAGGATCATGCCGCCGGCGAGTTGCAGGGGTCCGCCATGCTCGGCCGTTGCCTGCACGACGATGCGCTTCGCGGTCTTCCTGGTGCGCGCGCCGCCGAAGGGATTGTGCGACCACAGCGGATAGACGATGACGGCGCCGGCGCGTTCCTGGGCGAGCCTGCCGAGGATCTGGGACAGGCGCTCCGGCCGGTGGATGAGCGTGATCGAGCCGCCGGGGCGGACCATCCTGGCGCAGAATTCGAGCCACGCGTCGAGCCCGGCCGCCCCTTCCACGGTCGCCCGCGCGCGGGCGCGGGACGGCGGCGGCCGGTGCGCCGTCTCGTCGTAGAAGGGCGGGTTGGCGAAGACGTGGTCGAAGCTCTTCGGCGCCAGCTTCGGCGGCGGCCGCTCGAAATCGCCGAGCAGCACGTCGAAGCGGCTCTCGAGAGCGTTCAGCGCGGCGTTCTCGGCGGCGAGCTGTGCGAGGGAGCGTTCCACCTCGAGCCCGGTCACGCGCAAGCCCTCCACGCGGCTCGCGAGGCAGAGCGCCCCGGCGCCGACGCCGCAGCCGACATCGAGCGCGCGCTCGCCGCCCGAGGCCGGCACCGCGGCCGCGAGCAGGACCGGATCGATGGCGACCCGGTAGCCCGCCGCCGGCTGCTGCAGCCTGACCCTGCCGCCGAGCAGCGCATCGCCGGTCACCCGCGCGGACTCGGACTCAGTCATCGAGCGCGCCCGCCTCCTTGAGAATGCGCCGCGCCGCGTCCGCGTCGTCATCGCTGACCATGAGACGGCGCGGGATCGCCGCGGCGCTGCCCTCGAGCACGCTCATGTGCTGATCCAGCACGATCGGCTCGATCCCGCCGTCCCTCAGCACGGCGCTGAGGAAGGAGAGCTGCACGAGGTCGTTGCTGCGCAGGAGCTCGATCATCCCTTCCCGACTCCCGCGGCCGGACGTTAGGGTCCGTGCCGCGCCGCGCGCCGGATGCTAGGGTGGGGGCGCGCGGTAGCGCATGGATGCCCTTGCGCGCGCTCCGCGTCAAGCGAGAGGGTCGATGGCAGAGGTGGTCGTTCCGCTGGAAGGGCGGGCCACCGCGCGGCGCAAGGCGGCGGCCGGCGCGTCGCTCGACCCCCTTCACGGCCTGGTCGCGGACGACCTGCGCGCGGTCAACGGCGTCATCCTCGACAACATGCAGAGCCCGGTGATGCTCATTTCCGAGCTTGCCGCGCACATCGTCGCCGCCGGCGGAAAGCGCCTCAGGCCGATGCTGACCCTCGGCGCCGCCCGGCTCTGCGGCTACACCGGCAAGCGCCAGATCGATCTCGCTGCCTGCGTCGAGTTCATTCACACCGCGACCCTGCTGCACGACGATGTCGTGGACGACAGCGCGCTCAGGCGCGGCGCGGCGACGGCGAACGCGGTCTGGGGCAACAAGCCGAGCGTGCTGGTCGGCGACTTCCTGTTCAGCCGCGCCTTCCAGATCTCCGTCGCCGACGGCTCGCTCCGCGTGCTCGGCATCCTCGCCGATACCGCCGCTACGCTTGCCGAAGGCGAGGTGATGCAGCTCACCACCTCCAACGACACCGAGACCAGCGAGGCCGCCTATCTCAAGGTGGTCACGGCGAAGACCGCGGCGCTCTTCGCCGCCGCCTGCCAGCTCGGCGCGATCGTGGCCGAGCGCTCGGCCGCCGAGGAGGAGGCGCTCAGGAGCTTCGGCCTCAACCTCGGCATCGCCTATCAGCTTGTCGACGATGCGCTCGACTACGGCGCCCGCCAGTCGGACCTGGGCAAGACCGTCGGCGACGACTTCCGCGACGGCAAGATCACGCTGCCGGTGGTGCTGGCGTTCCGCCGGGGCGACGACGCGGAGCGCGCCTTCTGGCGCCGCACCATGGAGGAAGAGGAGCAGGAGGACGGGGATTTCGCCCGGGCGATGGCGCTGCTCACCCGCCACGACGCAATCGCCGATTCGGTGGAACGCGCGCGCCACTACAGCGCCATGGCGCGCGACGCGCTGGGTCTCTTCCCCGCGTCCGAGGCGAAGGACGCCTTCCTCGCCGTCGTCGACTTCTGCACTGACCGGGCGCACTGAGGCACAGGCCGGCCCAGGCCGCACGCTCAGTCCAGCTCCTTTGCCATTCTGAAGTCCACGAGGCGGGCGCTCCCGGCCGTGAACGCGGCCCAGTCGTCGATGCCGGTCTCGAACACGGCGAGCGCCGCCGTGGGGAAGCGCACGGAGAGCCGCGCGTGGTGCGGCCCCGGCCCGCGCCGGCCGAGCGCAAGCGCGAACGCGTGGAGCCCCGGATTATGGCCGATGACGATGATGCCGGCCTCGGCCCCGCCGGTCGCGGCCACGGCGCTCATCAATTCCACGGGGCTCCCCATGTAGAGGTGCTCGTCCACCCGCAGCGGCAGGTTCTCCCCGAATCCGTCGCAGAACGCCTCGCCGGTCTCCACGGTGCGCCGCGAGGGCGAGCAGAGGATCAGCGTCGGCGGCCGGTCTTGAGCGCGGCAGAAGGCGCCCATGCGCCGGCTCTCCCGCCGCCCCCGTCCGGTGAGCGTTCGCGCGAAGTCGCCGCCTGCGGGAATGCCGGCCTCGGCCTTGCCGTGGCGCATCAGGTAGAGCCGCCGCACCCCGTCTCCCCGGTCACGCTCCCCGGTCACGCTCTGTGGTCCGCTCACAGGCCCGCCTGCATTCGCCGTTTGCATTTGGGGGGGCGCCCGACCAGAATTACGCCCCCTTTCGGCGACCGGGAGATGATGATGGGCGGGACGCGCAGCGACAAGAGCCCCTATGAGGCCGGGCTGGAGCGCAACGACGCGAACTACGTTCCCCTGACCCCGCTCTCGTTCCTGCGCCGCGCTGCCATGGTGTTTCCCGAGAGGACGGCATGGATCCACGGGCGCCGCCGCGCCAGCTACGCCGAGTTCTACGCGCGCAGCCGGCGCTTCGCCTCGGCGCTCGCGGCTCGCGGCATCGCCAGGGGCGACACGGTCGCGATCATGTCGCCCAACACGCCGGCGATGCTGGAGGCGCATTACGGCGTTCCCATGTGCGGTGCCGTGCTCAACGCCCTCAACTACCGGCTCGATGCGGCGTCACTGGCCTTCATCCTCGACCACGCGAAGGCCAGGGTGCTGCTCACCGACCGGGCGTTCTCGGCGGTGATCGCGGACGCGCTGGCGCGGGCCGAGGCGGCGCCGCTGGTCATCGACATCGACGATGCGCCGGAGGACGGGGGCGAGCTGATCGGCGCGCTCGAATACGAGGCGCTGCTGGCCGAGGGCGACCCCGCCTATGACTGGCCCTGGCCGGCGGACGAGTGGGACGCGATCTCGCTCAACTACACCTCCGGCACCACGGGCGATCCCAAGGGCGTCGTCTATCACCACCGGGGCGCCTATCTGAATTCGCTCGGCGACGGCGTCACCTGGGCCATGCCCCACGGGCCGGTCTATCTCTGGACGCTGCCCATGTTCCACTGCAACGGCTGGTGCTTCACCTGGGCGGTCAGCGCCTACGGGGGGACCCATGTGTGCCTGCGCAAGGTCGAGGCGGCGGCCATCTTCCGGGCGATCGCGGAGCACCGGGTCACGCATTTCTGCGGTGCGCCGATCGTCCTCAACCTGCTCAACAATGCGCACGGGGACGAGCGCGTTCCCTTCGACCACCCTGTCGAGGTGATGACCGCCGCCGCCCCGCCGCCCGCCGCCGTCATCGCTCGGATGGAGCAGGCCGGCTTCCGCGTCACCCACGTCTACGGCCTCACCGAGGTCTACGGCCCGGTCACCGTCTGCGCCTGGCACGATGCGTGGGACGCGCTCCCGCTCGACGAGCAGGCGGCGCTCAAGGCGCGCCAGGGAGTTCCCTACGCCACCCTCGACGGGCTCATGGTCGCCGATTCCGCGACCCTCGCGCCGGTGCCGCCGGACGGCGAGACCATGGGCGAGGTCTTCATGCGCGGCAACACGGTGATGAAGGGCTATCTCGGCAATCCGCAGGCCACCGAAGAGGCCTTCGCCGGCGGCTGGTTCCGCACCGGCGACCTCGGCGTCGTCCATGCCGACGGCTACATCCAGCTCAAGGACCGGGCCAAGGACATCATCATCTCCGGCGGCGAGAACATCTCCACCATCGAGGTCGAAGGCGCGCTCTACCGCCACCCGGCGGTGCTGGAGGCCGCCGTGGTCGCCCGGCCCGACGAGACCTGGGGCGAGACGCCCTGCGCCTTCGTCACGCTCAAGGACGGCGAGGCGGTCGACGAGGCGGCGCTGATCGACTTCTGCCGGGGCGAGCTCGCCCGCTACAAGTGCCCGAAAACGGTCGTGTTCGGCACGCTGCCCAAGACGTCGACCGGCAAGGTCCGCAAGTACGTGCTCAGGGAGCGCGCCGCCGCGCTCTGAGGCGCCGCCGCCTGGCCCGAACATGTGCAACCGGAAGCATAGCTAACGCTATGGACGTGCACCGGTGTTTGTTGCTTATGCCGTCATGGCCGTCATAGGTGCGATGTTATCCGGGTGGCTCTACGCAATAGCTGTTGGCTGACTTGAAGCTGGCAAATAGAAGAAGCCGTATCGGATATTGTACAGATCAGCTCGTGGCCGGCAGCATCAAGCGTACTCAAGGCATCTCCCGACCCTGCTGCTCCGGCACGACAATTCCGGAAGTGGCGTCACGAGACCCGCAACAGCGCGGCGAGGCCGGAAGCAGCGCCACGCCGTTCCCGGCCTCGCCATGTGGGTTCCACCGAGCGCGGGCGCATCGGTTCACCGAGCGCCCGCACCCGGAGTCGACGCTCTCGGCTTCCTGCCTGAGGTCCGTCCCTGCCGGTCGCCTCCCTACATCACCGGGGTCCAGGTGCCGTCGTCGCCGACGCCGTTGAGGGAGTAGGTGCCGGCCACGTCGCCGTTCCCGTCGAACTCGATCGCGCCGGAGGCGCCCTCGTAGTTGATGTCCTCGCCGGCCGCGATGGCTTCCTTGGCCTTCGCCCACTCGCCGGGGCGAATGACCGTGCCGGGGGCGTTGGCCACATCGCGAAGTGCCGCCGAGATCATGCCGCGGTCGGCCGAACCTGCCTTCTCGATCGCGAGCGCGGCGAGGAAGGCGATATCGTAGCCGTGGGCGACGAAGGGGGCGTCCGGGCTGCTGCCGGCGGCCTCGAAGGCGGCGGCGAAGGCCTTGTACGACTCGCCCCCGGTGTCGGACGCGGGCTGCGAGAGCATGATGTTGCCGCGCAGGTTGTCGGCGCCGATCTGCTCGATGACGGAGTTGTCCATCATGCCGTCCGCCCCGAGGAACTTGCCGAAGAGCGCGTTCTCGAGGCTGTTGCGCAGGATGGTGATGCCGCTCGAGCCGAAGTAGGCGAAGAGGGCGAGCCCTTCCGCCTCGCCGGCCGCCAGCGTCGCGAGCTCGGCGCGGTACGACGCCTTGCCCGGCTCGTGCGCCTCGTTGCCGGTGATCGTGCCGCCGAGCTCGGCGAAGGCGGTCGAGAACACGCCGGCAAGGCCCGAGTTGTAGTCGTCGTTGGCGTAGGCGACCGCGAGCTTGCGGTAGCCCTGCTCCCAGGCGTGCTCGGCAAGGGATCGCCCCTGGTAGGCGTCCGAGGGCGCGACCCGGAACACGAGGTCGTTGTCGTCGAGGTCCGAGATCGAGGGCGCGGTCGCGGTGTCGGAAAGCATCACCACGCCGGCCGGGATGGTGACGGACTGGGCCATGCCGTTGGTGGCGCCCGAGCAGTTGGGGCCGATGACCGCCACTGCCTGCTCGACGTTGACGAGCTTGGCGCCCACGTCGACCGCGGCCTTCGGGTCGCACTGCGAATCGCCCTGCACGAGCCGGTAGGTGTCTCCGCCGAGCAGGCCGCCCTGCTCGTTCACGTGGCTCGCGGCGAGGTTGCGGGCATTGACGATGGCCACCACCAGCTCCGCGATGGGGCCGGTAACGGCCGCCGCGGAGCCCACACTGACTTCGCCCGCGCTGGCGACGGCGCCGTTCATGGCGAGCGCGGCCGCGGCTCCGGCTATCATCATTCTCTTCATGGCGGTTTCTCCCTGGTTGAAGATGAACGAGCGGTGCGGAAGCGGCGCTCGCGGAAGATGCCGCCTGGGTAGCGCTGCAGGATGAACTGCAATGCAAGGCCCACGAGAAAGATCCGCAGGTAAGCCGACTTGACCGCCCACTCCGGGGGTAGTCGCGCGCTCAGTATTTCGGTTGTCGACCAGATAGTCCAGATCAGGATGGCGCCGAAGACCGCACCCCGATTGTTCCCGGAGCCCCCGACGACGAGCATGACCCAGACCAGGAAGGTGGCCAGGATCGGCTCCGCCGCGTTCGGCTCGATGAACTTGATGTGGTGCGCCATCAGCGCCCCGCCGAGGCCCATCAGCGCCCCGCCGAGGACGAAGGCTTCGATGCGCAGTCGCTCGACGTTCTTTCCCGCCGCGCGCGCCGCCGCCTCGTTCTCGCGGATCGCCGCCATCACCCGGCCCCAGGGAGAGCGCCGCGCCCGTTCGAGCAGGACGTAGAGCACGGCGACCACCGCGAAGACCAGCAGCAGCATGCCCACCTGGTTCCACGGCTCGGCGAGGTGCTCGAAGGGCTTCGGGATGAGGGAGATCCCGCGCGGGCCGTTGGTCGCCCACACTTCGTTCTTGAGGACGAGCCGGAAGATCTCGGCGATTCCGAGGGTGGCGATCGCGAGATAGTCGGCGCGGAGCCGGATGCAGATGCGGCCCACGCCCCAGGCGATGATCGCGCTCGCAATCATCGCGGCGACCATGCCCGCCGCCGGCGGCAGGCCGAAGCCGCCCAGGTGCCGCTCGGAGGCAGCGGAGGTCACGATGGCGGTGGTGTAGGCGCCGATCGCGAAGAAGCCCGCGACGCCTGCGTTGAAGAGCCCCGTGAAGCCCCACTGGATGTTGAGCCCGAGGGTGAGCACCGCGTAGATCCCGCCCATCGTGAGCAGGAACACGCCGTAGAGGAAGATGCCGTAGAGCTGTTCCATCTACGCGGCCCGTCTCTTCCGCGAGGGGTGCGCACCGGGCGGTATGGGCATCGACCGCGTCATGGTCTAGAACACCCGACCCCGGAAGAGCCCGCTCGGGCGCCAGATCAGGATCGCGACCATGATCGCGAAGGCGACCCCGGTCTTGTAGCCGGGCGGGACGAGGGACTCGGTGCCGATCCACGGGTAGGTGGAGAGCTCCTCGACGAGGCCGATCACCAGCCCCCCCGCCATCGCGCCGTAAGGCCGGCCGATTCCCCCGAGCAGGGCGGCGGCGAAGATCGGCAGCAGCAGCTTGAAGCCCAGCTGCGACTCGACGTGGGTGTCGTAGGCGAGGAAGACCCCGGCCGCGGCCGCAAGCCCCGCGCCGACGATCCAGGTGGTGAGGATCACCCGCTCGGTGTCGATTCCGGTGAGCCGGGCGAGGTCGGGCGAGTCGGCCATTGCCCGCATCGCCTTGCCGGCCCGGGTGCGGGCGAGCAGCAGGTGCACCGCCAGCATCAGGACGAGGGCGGCGCAGACGATGGTGACATGCTTGGGGAAGACGCGCAGCGTATCGAAGAGCAGCCAGGGAAGCTCGATGCCTGGGCCGAAGGAGCGCAGCCTCGCGCCCCAGATGAGCTGCACGAGGGAGCGCACCATCAGCATCAGCCCGAAGGAGGCGATCACGAGAACGATGGTCGAGCCGTGGCGGAGTGGCCGGAAGAAGAGCCGGTCCATGCCGAGCACCGCGAGCGCGGTGAACGCCATCGCCAGGGGAAGGACGGCGAAGGGGTGCCAGCCGGTTAGGGAGGCGAGCGAGAGGGCGATGAAGGCGCCGAGCGTCATCGTCTCCCCGTGCGCGAAGTTCGCAAAGCGCAGGATCCCGAAGGTGAGGGTCACGCCGATCGCGCCGAGTGCGTAGATGCTGCCGAGGACCAGGCCCGGAATCAGGTAGAAGTTGAGGAACTCGATCACGGCGCGGTCGTTCCCCGCGCGGGCCCGCCTTCGCCGGCGGCAGTGTCGTCTCCGCGCCCGCCGAGGAACATGGTGCCCACTGCGGGGTCCGCGAGAAGCGCAGCGCCGCTGCCGTCCAGGCGGTTGCGCCCGTCGACGAGGACGTAGCCGCGGTCGGCGATGGCGAGGGCCTGGCGCGCGTTCTGCTCCACCATGAGGACGGGGACGCCGCGCGCGTTGATCTCCCGCACCACGCGGAAGATGTCGGCGCGGAAGCGCGGCGAGAGCCCGGCCGTGGGCTCGTCCAGGAGAAGGACGGCCGGCTCCACCATGAGCGCCTTGGCTATCGCCACCATCTGGCGCTGGCCGCCTGAGAGGTTTCCGGCGGGGGTGCGGCGGCGCTCCGCGAGGGGTGGAAAGAGCGCGTACATCTCCTGCATGCGGGGGCGGAAGTCGTCGCGGCGGATGTAGGCCCCCATCTCCAGGTTCTCGTTCACGCTGAGGTTGGGGAACACGTTGGCGGTCTGGGGGACGTAGCACACACCCTGGCGCACCACCCGGTCAGGGGCGGTACCGGTGATGTCCCGGCCGCGCAGGCTCACCCGCCCGCCCGCGAGCTTGAGGCGGCCGAGCACCGCGTTCATCACCGTGGACTTGCCCGCCCCGTTGGGGCCGACGAGCACGACGATCTCGCCCGGACCGACGCTGACCGAGACTTCGTGAATGATCTCGGCCCCGCCGTAGCCCCCGGTCACGCGCTCGAGCGCGAGGACCGGCGTTCGCGCCCCTTCCTGCGGCGCTCCGGCGCATGCGCCGCTCACGGAACGTCCCCTCCGCCATCCGCTCCTGGCGCGGGTTCGGGGCCGGCACGACCCTCGTCCTCATCTCCGCCAAGGTAGGCGTCGAGCACCCGCGGGTCCCGGCGCACCTGCTCCATGGGGCCGTCGGTGAGGACCGCGCCCTGCGAGAGCACGATGACCCGCTCGCACAGGGAAGCGATGAAGTCCATGTCGTGCTCGATGACGACGAAGGTGTAGCCGCGCTCGCGGTTGAGCTCCAGGATCATCTCCCGGAGGCGGACGAGCAGGGTCGGGTTGACCCCCGCCCCCGGCTCGTCGAGGAGCACGAGCCGGGGCGAGGTCATCATCGCCCGTCCGAGCTCGAGCAGCTTCTTCTGGCCGCCCGAGAGGGTCATCGCCAGCTCGTCGCGCAGATCCCAGAGCGTGAGGAAGCGCAGCGCGTCCTCCGCCCTCTCGCGCACCGCGCGTTCGCGCCGGGCGACCGCGCCGGGCGCGAGCCACACCGGCCACAGGCGTTCTCCGGGCTGGGCGGCGGGCACCGCCATCAGGTTCTCGAGCACCGTGAGGCGGCCGAACTCGTGCGGAATCTGGAAGGTGCGCACGATGCCCCGGTGGAAGAGCCGGTGAGTGGGCAAGCCGGTGATGTCCTCGCCGTCGAAGAGGATCCGGCCCGCGCTGGGGGGCAGCGCCCCCGCCACCATGCTGAAGATAGTGGTCTTGCCCGCGCCGTTCGGCCCGATCATCCCGGTGATGCGGCCCGCCTCGATCGTGAAGGAGCAGCGGTCGACCGCGGTCAGGCCGCCGAAGCGGCGGGTCAGGCCTTCGAGCGCGAGAATCGGCGTCGGCGAGCGGCCGGGTTCGGGCTGCGGGGCGGCGTTCATGACGAGGCCAATGGTAGCCTGCCTGCGTCAATGGGCGCGCCAGGAAAAATTCGGGGAAATGACAACGCCCGGGTACCCCCCTGGGGCTACAATGGTCGGGACGAGCCGGCGCGACGCGCGGGCCAAGGGGGGGGGGTGCGTTGAACGACGAGTCGAGCCTGCATGCGGTCCGGGAATCCAGAGCGCGTGGTGGGGCGACGCCGGATTCCGCTCCGGGCGGAAGGGCACGGGCCGAGCTGCTCCTGCCGAGCCGCGACCTGCACGCGGATCTCGCCTTCTTCCGCGAACGGCTCGGCTTCCGTCTCGATTCCATCTTTCCCGCCGACGACCCCGCGCAGGCGGTGCTGTCGGGCCACGGTGTGCGCATCCGCCTCGAACGCGACGCCGCCGAGGCTCCCGGCGCGATCCGGCTCCACTGCGAGGACCCGGGCGCATTCGGAAACGGCGTGCATGAGCTCCACGCCCCCAACGGCACCCGCATCGAGCTCCGGGACCTCCATCCCCGCCTGCGGCGCCCGCCCACCCGCCACGCGCTGGTGGTGCAGCGCCAGGGCGCGAAGGGCGGCGCGTGGGTGGTCGGCCGCGCCGGCATGCACTACCGGGACCTCATTCCGGGACGCCTCGGCGGGGCGATCGTCGCCTCGCACATCCGCATCCCGGAGGCGGGGCCGGTCTCCGACGACGTGCACTACCACATCGCGGTATTCCAGCTCATCTTCTGCTACCGGGGCTGGGTGGACCTCGTGTACGAGGACCAGGGCCCGCCCTTCCGCCTCGAAGCCGGGGACTGTCTCATCCAGCCCCCGCAGATCCGCCACCGGGTGCTCGAGTCCTCCGCCGGCCTGGAAGTGATCGAGATTGCGGTGCCGGCGGAGCACCTCACCGCGCTCGACCACACGCTGGAGCTCCCAACCGGCCGCCTGCGTCCGCAGCGCGACTTCAGCGGCCAGCGCTTCTGCCGCCACACGGCGCGCGACGCGGTCTGGAACCCGGCCCGCCTTCCCGGATTTTCCGCCTGCGACACCGGAATCGCCGTCGCCACCGGCGGGGTGGCGAACGCGCAGGTCGCGAGACGCACCGAGGGCGGCAGCGACGCTGCGGAAACCAGCCATGACGCGGACATCCTCTTCACCTTTGTCCTGGAAGGCGGAATGACGTTGCGCGTGCCGGAGGGCGAGACCTGCGCGCTTCGGGCCGGAGACGCCTTCGTGCTGCCGCCGGGGCTTCGCAGCGCCTGTGAGCGCTGCACGGACGACCTCGAACTGCTGGAGGTGTCCCTGCCCGGCGCCTTCGAGACGACCATCCACCGGAGCCCGTGATGGAGATTTCCGGCGCTCACGACCGCGACGCCCGCCGCCCCCGCCGATGACCGACTTCGCGCGCACCAGGTCCCTCTTCCACCTCCCGGAGGGGGTCGTCTATCTCGACGGCAACTCGCTCGGCCCCCTGCCGCTCGCGGCGCGCGATCGCGTCGCCCGCCTGCTCAGCGACGAGTGGGGCGAGATGCTGATCCGGGGCTGGAGCGAGGCGGGCTGGATGGACGCACCGGCGCGCATCGGCGACCGGGTCGGCCGCCTCATCGGCGCGGCGCCCGGCACGGTGGTGATGGGCGACACGCTTTCCATCAAGGTGTACCAGGCGCTCGCCGCCGCCCTCGATCTCCGGTCCGCGCGGCGGGTCGTCCTCTCCGACTCCGGCAACTTCCCTTCCGATCTCCACATGGCCAAGGGCCTCATGCACTCCCTCGGCAGCGGCCACGAGCTGCGCCTGGTAGCGCCGGAAGCTGTCGCCGAGGCCCTGGACGAGAGTGTCGCGGTGCTGATGCTGACCGAGGTGGACTACCGCACCGGGCGCCTTCACGACATGGCGGGCCTGACGCGGGCCGCGCACGCGGCCGGCGCGCTCACGGTATGGGACCTCTCGCATTCCGCGGGCGCGCTCCCCATCGACCTCGAAGCGGCCGGGGCCGACTTCGCGGCCGGCAGCACCTACAAGTTCCTGAACGGTGGGCCCGGCGCGCCTGCCTTCATCTACGTCGCCTCCCGGCACATCGAGCGGGTGCGGCCCGCCCTCTCCGGGTGGCTCGGCCACGAAGACCCCTTCGCCTTCGACCTCGACTACCGCCCCGCCCCCGGCATCGCCCGCATGCGGATCGGCACGCCATCCATACTCGGCCTCGCCGCCCTCGACGCCGCCCTCGACGCCTGGGAAGGGGTGTCGATCGAAGACGTGAGGGCGCAATCGGTGGCGCTCTCCGAGCTCTTCATCGGGGAAGTCGAGCGGCGCTGCCCGGAGTTCGAGCTGGTGAGCCCTCGGAGCGCGCTCGAGCGGGGCTCGCAGGTATCGTTGCGCTTCGCGGACGCCTGTCCCTTCATGCACGCGCTCATCGACCGGGGCGTCATCGGAGACTTTCGCCCCCCGGACGTGATGCGCTTCGGGATCGCTCCGCTCTATCTCGACGCCGGCGACATCGTTCGGGCCGCCGGCATCATGGAGGACGTGCTTGCGGAACGGAGCTGGGACCGGCCGCGCTATCGCCAGATGAAGGCGGAGACCTGACGAGACCCCCCGGCTACGAGTCCGCTTTCTTTTCGCGCTCCTCGTGTCGGCCATGACCCCGCGGCGGTTAGGGACTCGCCCGACCCATTGGTGCCACGCAACTTTTTCCGCCAGCGCCCACCCGTTCCTGTTGTCAGACGCAGGTGACCACCTCGTTGAGCGGCTTTCGTCCGATGTCGGAGCTGGCCTCGGAAACGTCGCCACCCCATGACCGAACGGTCTCCGACTACGGCCAATGCATCATGGCCATGTTGGACATTTGCCGACTGGGACGCGCATACTTTGGAACGAATGCGCTTGCCGCATGCCTGCTTGCGGTGGGGCGCTGATCTGGAACGCTGCGCTATCCCTTTGCATAAACAAGCGTTTTCAACGCCATGATTTTGTCATACGACATGCGGGCCGGGGAGAGGTGGGGGCGTTTCCTGTTGTCGGCGCCCGGCCTTGCCGCGCTCGCCCTCGCTGCCCTGCTGCTCGCCGCCGGTCCCGCCTCTGCGGACGACTTCGAGGAGGAGCGGGCCGCCATGGTGCGGGAGGTGGCGCTGGACGCCGAACGCACTGCCGAATGGATCGGCAAGGAGCGGCTGGACCCCCGGGTGATGGAGGCGATCGGGCGGGTGCCGCGCCATCTCTTCGTGCCACCTGAGCTGCGCAGCCTCGCCTACGCGAACAGGCCGCTGCCCATCGGCCACGGCCAGACCATCTCGCAGCCCTATATCGTGGCGCTGATGACCGATCTGCTGGCGCCGGAGCCCGACGACGTGGCCTTCGAGCTCGGCACCGGGTCGAGCTATCAGGCGGCGGTGCTGGCGGAGCTGGTGGCCGAGGTCTACAGCGTCGAGATCGTGCCGCCGCTCGCGGAGAGCGCGGCGCAGCGGCTCGCGGCGCTCGGCTACGACAATGCGACAGTGCGCACCGGCGACGGCTATCACGGCTGGCCCGCGCACGCGCCCTTCGACATCGTCGTGGTCACCGCTGCCGCGAGCCACGTGCCGCCGCCGCTCATCGCCCAGCTCAAGCCGGGCGGGCGCATGGTGATCCCGGTGGGCAGCCCCTTCCACACCCAGCATCTGCTGCTGATCGAGAAGGGGACGGACGGCAGCGTCACCAGCCGCCAGATCCTGCCGGTCATCTTCGTTCCGCTGACCGGCGGGCATTAGCCCGGATTTCTCACCATGGTCACGGTCTGCGTCGCGTCCAGGCGTTCGATTCGCAAGGAGCGGGCCGAAGAGCGTAGCGGTGCCTACGGTTGAGGCCTGCGACGCCGCGGGCGGGCGCCTGGGCGCGACCCGAAGGGCGGCGCTTTCCGGCCGACAGCGGGCGTCAAGGCGCTTGCCCGATGCCCTGCATCGCGCTGCACGGCTTTCCTACTCTGTCGGCCGGAAAGCGCCGCGCAGACCATGACCATGGTGAGAAAGCCGGGCCAGCTGGACGTGGCGGGCGAGGGGGCGCACGGCCTCTCCCGGCCCGGCGTCTTCATGGCCGTGGCGCTGCTCTCGGCCGGCGTGCTGGGCTACGAGATCCTGCTCGCGCGCCTGCTGGCGATCGTGCACTGGCACCATTTCGCCTACATGATCATCGCGGTGGCGCTGCTGGGCTTCGGCGCGGCGGGGAGCCTGGTCGCGGTATTCCAGCGGCCTCTGCTCGCCCGCTTTCGCTGGGCCTTCGGCGGCGCGGCGCTGGGCTTCGGGGCGGGCGCGCCGCTCGCCTTTGCCGTGGCGCAGACGCTGCCCTTCAACGCGCTGGAGATCGCCTGGGAGCGCGCCCAGCTCGGCTGGCTCTTCGCCCTCTATCTGGTGCTCTCGCTGCCCTTCCTCTCGGCGGCGCTGGCGCTGGCGCTGGCCTTCCGCGCGCACGCCGCGCGCGCCGGCGCGCTCTACCGTATGGACCTGGTGGGCGCCGGCCTCGGCGCAGTGGGCATGGTCCTCCTGCTCGACGCCCTGCCGCTCGCGGACGCGCTGCGGGCGGTGGGCTTTTCGGGTGCCGCCGCCGGCGGGGCGGTCCTGCTATGGGGGAGAGGCCGGCGGCTCGCGCGCGGGGGCGCGCTGCTAGCGGTCGCAACAGCACTGGCCCTGCCGGCAGCGCTGCCCGATCACTGGCTGCGCCCGCATCCCTCCCCCTACAAGGGCCTCAGCCTCGCGTTGACCGCGCCCGATGCACGGATCGTGGCGGAGCGTCACGGACCCCTCGGCTGGCTCGCCGCGGTCGAGAGCCCGCGCGTGCCGTTTCGCCACGCGCCCGGCCTCAGCCTCATGGCAGCCGCCGGCCCGCCGGCGCAGATCGGCCTCTTCACCGACGGCGGGGCGCCCACTGCGATTACCCGTGCCGATGCCGACCTGCGCTACCTGGAGGCCGAGACCGCGGCGCTCCCCTACCATCTGGTCGAGCGCCCTCGGGCGCTGGTGCTCGGCGCCGGGGGCGGGGCGGAGGTGCTGCGGGCGCTCCGCCACGGCGCGCGCGCGGTCGATGCGGTGGAGCTGAACCCGGACGTGCTCGCCATCGTGCGCGGCGTGCTGGCGGACGAACCCGGCGCCGCGTGGGAGGGCGGGACCGTCCAAACGCATGTGGCCGACGGCCGCAGCTTCGCCGCGCGGTCGTCTTCGGAGTGGGACCTGATCCAGATCGCCCTGCTGGATTCCTTCAGCGCGGCGGCGGCGGGGGTGCATGCGCTCGACGAATCGCTGCTCTACACGGTGGAGGCCTTCGGCACCTTCCTCGATCGTCTGGCGCCGGGCGGCGTGCTTGCCGTCACCCGCTGGCTCAAGCTGCCGCCGCGCGACGCGCTCAAGCTGCTCTGGACCGGGCGACAGGCGCTGGAGGCGCGGGGCGTCGCCGATCCGGCCGCGAGGCTCGCCATGATCCGCGGCTGGAAGACCACGACACTGGCGATCGGGGCACGGCCCTTCGGCCCGCAGGACATCGCGCGCCTGCGCGCTTTCGCGGACGACTACGCCTTCGACCTGGTCTGGCATCCGGGGCTCGCCGGGGCAGACGCCAACCGCCACAACCGCCTCGCCGCGCCCGAGTTCTATCGCGGGGCCGCCGCCATCCTGGGTCCGGACCCGGAGGGCTTCGCCGCCCGCTACAAGTTCGCGCTCCGGCCCGCGACCGACGACCGCCCCTTCTTCTTCCACACCCTCAAATGGTCGACCCTGCCCGAGCTTCTGGCGCTGCGGGCGCAGGGCGGCCTGCCGCTGGTCGAATGGGGCTTCGTCATCCTGGTCGCGACGCTGGTGCAGGGCTCGATTGCCGCCGTGCTGCTGATCCTGCTGCCGCTGCTCGCGCTGCGCACGCCGCGCGCGGCGGACGAGCCCGCGCGTCCGCCGCCGCACTGGCGTGTCGCGCTCTTCTTCGCGAGCCTGGGCCTGGCCTTCCTCTTCGTCGAGATTGCCTTCATGCAGCGCTTCGCGGTCTTTCTCGGGCACCCGCTCTACGCCATCGCGGCGGTGCTCGCCGGCCTCCTGGTGTTCGCCGGCCTGGGCGCCGGTGTGGCCGATCGGTTCGCGCGCTGTACCGGCCGCATACCGCCGATCGCCCTCGCCGCGGCCGGGATCGTCGTCGTGGGCGGCGCCTATGTCGGGCTGTTGCCTAGCGTCTTCGAGGCCGCCCAGGGGTGGCCGACGCCCGCGCGCATCGCCGTGGCGCTCGCGCTGCTCGGGCCGATCGGCTTCCTGCTCGGGATGCCCTTCCCCCTCGGTCTCAAGGCGCTCGGCGCCCGCGCGCCCGCCCTGGTGCCCTGGGCCTGGGGAATCAACGCCTGCGCCTCGGTGGTGAGCGCCGCGCTCGCGACCTTCATCGCGCTGCATATCGGCTTCACGCCGGTGCTCGGCTGTGCTTTGGTGCTCTACGTCCTGGCCGCCGCGGTTGCGCCGCAGGCGGCGGCGGACGGTGGGTCCCGATAAACTTGCACCCCCGGAGAGCCCGGCGATGAAGTTCCTCGTGCTCCAGCACATCGAGATCGAGCATCCCGGCATCTTCCGCGACTTCATGCGCGCCGACGGCGTCGCCTGGGACGCGGTGGAGCTCGACGAGGGCGAGGCGATTCCGCCGCTCGACCTCTATGACGGGCTCATCTCCATGGGCGGGCCGATGGATGTCTTCGAGGAGGACGCCCACCCCTGGCTCGCCGACGAGAAGGCCGTCATCCGCGAGGCGGTGGCCGGGCGCGTGCCCTTCCTCGGCGTCTGCCTCGGCCATCAGCTCCTCGCCGATGCCCTCGGCGGCCGGGTGGAGGCGATGGCCGAGCCCGAGGTCGGCATCATGGAGGTCAGCCTCACCGGGGCAGGCCGCGCCGACCCGCTGCTCGCCGGGCTCGATACCACCGTGACCTGCCTGCAATGGCACGGCTGCGCGGTGACCGCGCTGCCCGACGGCGCCGTGAGCCTTGCCTCGTCGCCGCTCTGCGCGATCCAGGCGTTGCGCGTCGGCCGCCACGCCTACGGGCTGCAATATCACGTCGAGCTCACGCCTGCGACGGTGCCTGAGTGGGGCGCCGTGCCGGCCTATCAGGACTCGCTGGAACGGGCGCTGGGCCCGGACGGTCTCGCGCCCTTCGAAGCCGAGGCCGCGCGGCACATGCCGTCCTTCAACCGCGACGCGCGCATCCTCTACGACAATTTCATGGCCCTGGTGCGCAGCCGTTAGCGCGCCGGCGGCCAGTCGGGCACCGGCGGCGGCGGCGCGTCGAGGGGCGAGAGCCAGGTGACGTGGCCCATCTTGCGGCCCTCTCTCGTCTCCGCCTTGCCGTAGAGATGGAGGTGCGCGGCCGGGTCGGCGATCAGCGCCGGCCAGCGCTCCACGTCCCGGCCGATCAGGTTCTTCATGGCGGCGTTGGCGCGCCGTGCCGGGGAGCCCAAAGGCAGGCCGCAGACGGCGCGGACGTGCTGCGCGAACTGGCTGGTGGCGCAGCCCTCGATGGTCCAGTGGCCCGAATTGTGGACGCGCGGGGCGATCTCGTTGGCCAGCAGTTGGCCGCCCGCGGTGACGAAGAACTCGACGCAGAGCACGCCCACATGATCGAGCGCCCGGACGGTGCGCTCCGCGCCCTCCCGCGCCGCCGCCGCGAGAGCGGGCGCGACGGCGGCCGGCGCCAGCGTCACGTCGAGGATGCCGTTCACATGGCGGTTCTCGACCGGGTCGAAGCTCGCCACCGTGCCGTCCGTCGCGCGGGCGACGATCAGCGAGACCTCGCGCTCGATGGGTGCGAACTCTTCCAGGATCGCCGGACGACCGCCGAGCGTGCCCTGCCAGGCGTCGAGCAGGTCGTCGCCCTTGTCGAGAAGCACCTGGCCCTTGCCGTCGTAGCCCAGCGTCTGGGTCTTGAGGATGGCGGGCCGGCCGATCCGCCGGTCGGCGGCTGCGGCGCCGGCCGCGTCCTCCAGCGCCGCGCAGGGCGTCGTCTCGAGGCCGAGGCTGCGGAAGAAATCCTTCTCGGCGACGCGGTTCTGGGCGATGCGGAGCGAACGCGCGCCGGGCCGCACCGGACGCCTGCGCCCAAGCCGCTCCAGCGCCGCCGCCGGCACGTTCTCGAACTCGACGGTGACGACATCCACCGCCCGGCCGAAGGCGTCCAACGCCGCCGCGTCGTCGTAGGCCGCCACGGTCTCCGCCGCCGCGACCTGCGCCGCCGGCCCGCCCGGCTCGGGCGAGAATATGTGGCAGCGATAGCCGAGACGGGCGGCGGCGAGCGCCAGCATCCGGCCGAGCTGGCCGCCGCCGAGAATGCCGACGGTCCCGCCGGGCGCGATCACGGGATCAGGGGGCCGGCGCTTCGGCGACGGAAGCCGTCTGCTCGGCCCGCCACGCGTCGAGCGCGGCGGCGACCCGCTCGTCGCCGAGGGCCACGATCGCGGCGGCAAGCAGCGCCGCGTTGACGGCGCCGGCGCGGCCGATGGCGACGGTGCCCACGGGCACGCCGGCCGGCATCTGGACGATGGAGAGCAGGCTGTCCATCCCCTTCAGGCTCTTGCTCTCGACCGGCACGCCGAGGACGGGGAGCGGCGTCATCGACGCGGTCATGCCGGGCAGGTGGGCAGCGCCGCCGGCGCCGGCGACGATCACCTTGAGCCCCTTGGCGCGAGCCTCCTCGGCATAGGTATAGAGCCGCTTCGGTGTGCGGTGGGCGGAGACGATGCGGGTCTCGAAGGCGACGCCGAGCGCCTCCAGCGTCGCGGCGGCGTGGCGCATGGTCTCCCAGTCCGACTGGCTCCCCATGATGATCCCGACCAGGGCGGCGTCGGTCATGGTGCTCTCCCTTTTCGGCTCACGCTGGCGGGTGCGGCGTGCCATAATAGCGCCCGCAGGCAGCGGCGGGCAGGGTGCTCGCCGCCTTCACAGCATCGGCGCGGCGTGCTATAGGCCCGCCCACCCAGCAACGAAATCCGTTAGCGTGGAAGGGGAAACAGGAATTTGGTTCATGTAGTCGTCCGCGAAAACAATGTCGACCAGGCGCTGAAGGCACTCAAGAAGAAGATGCAGCGCGAGGGAATCTTCCGGGAAATGAAGATGCGCCGCCACTACGAGAAACCCTCGGAGAGGCGGGCGCGGGAGAAGGCCGAGGCCGTCCGGCGCGCCCGGAAACTCGCCCGCAAGCGCGCCCAGCGGGAAGAATAGACCGCGGCCGGCGGCGCCGGCGGCGGCCGGCGCCCGCGCTCTGTGCGCGTCGAGCGCAAGACGGGCGCGGGGTCAGAGGGACTTCACGATCTCCTCGACCATCTTCTTGGCGTCGCCGAAGAGCATCATCGTGTTGTCCCGGTAGAACAGCGGATTGTCGATCCCCGCATAGCCGGGCGCCAGCGAGCGCTTGACGAAGAGCACGGTCTTGCTCAGCTCCACGTCGAGGATCGGCATGCCTGCGATCGCGCTCTGGGGATCCGTCTTCGCCACCGGATTGACCACGTCGTTGGCGCCGATCACGAAGGCGACGTCGGTGTTGGGCATGTCGCTGTTGATGTCCTCCAGCTCGAAGACCTCGTCATAAGGCACATTAGCTTCCGCCAGTAACACATTCATATGGCCCGGCATTCTTCCTGCTACGGGGTGGATGGCGTAGCGCACCGCGACCCCTTCCTTCTGCAGCATGGTGGCCATCTCGCGCACGGCGTGCTGCGCCTGGGCGACGGCGAGGCCGTAGCCCGGCACGATCACCACCGATCCCGCGTTGCGCATGATGAAGGCGGCGTCGTCGGCGCTGCCGGCCTTGTGGGTGCGGTCGGCCGCGCTGACGGGCCTGGAGGAGCCGGTGCCGAAGCCGCCGAGGATCACGCTGATGAAGGAGCGGTTCATCGCCCGGCACATGATGTAGCTGAGGATCGCGCCGGCCGAGCCCACCAGCGCGCCCACCACGATGAGCACGGTGTTCTCCAGGGTGAAGCCGATGCCCGCCGCCGCCCAGCCCGAATAGGAGTTCAGCATCGAGATCACGACCGGCATGTCGGCGCCGCCGATGGGGACGATGATCAGGACGCCCAGGAGCAGCGCGAGGCCGGTCATGGTCCAGAACACGCCCTCCTGCTGCTCGATGGAGAAGACCGCGCCCAGGGCGACGATCGCGGCGATGAGGGCGAGGTTGAGCAGGTGCTGGCCGCGGAAGACCAGCGGCGCCCCGGTCATCAGCTCCTGCAGCTTGGCGAAGGCCACGACCGAGCCGGTGAAGGTCAGCGCCCCGATCACCACGCCGAAGCTCATCTCGATCCGGCTGACCAGCCTGATGTCACCGGGCGTGCCGATGTGGAAGGTTTCCGGCGCATAGAGCGCGGCGCCGCCGACCAGCACCGCGGCGAGCCCCACCAGACTGTGGAACGCGGCCACGAGCTGCGGCATCGCGGTCATGCGGATGCGGAGCGCGATCACCGTGCCGATCAAGCCGCCGACCACGATGCCGACGCCGATCCACAGGTAATCCTCGACCCCCTGCTGGCCGAGGGTCGTGCCGACGGCGATCACCATGCCGGCGATGCCGAAGAGGTTGCCGCTGCGCGCGGTCGCGGGCGACGAAAGCCCCCTGAGCGCCATGATGAAACAGACGCCGGCGATCAGGTAGAGGATCGCCGCCAGATTGGAGGTCATGGGGGCCGCCGCCTATTTCTTCTTCTTGAACATCGAGAGCATGCGCTGCGTGACCGTGAATCCTCCGAATATGTTGACCGCCGCAAGGCCGACGGCGACGCCGCCGAGTATCTTGGCCACGCCGCCCTCCGCCGGAGTCGCCGCCAGCAGCGCGCCCACGATGATCACGCTGGAGATCGCGTTGGTCACCGACATCAGCGGCGTGTGCAGCGCCGGCGTCACGCTCCACACCACGTAGTAGCCGATGAACACCGCGAGCACGAAGACCGTCACCGCGATGACCAGCGGATGCAGCTCCAGCACGTGCTCCACGGCTAAGCCTCCCCGTCCTGGAGCGCCGGGTTCACGACCGCGCCGTCCCTGGTCAGCAGGGCCCCGCGAATCACCTCGTCCTCCCAGTCGATGGCGAGCGCGCGGCTCTCCCGGTCGATCATGGGCTCGATGAAGTTGAACAGGTTGCGCGCATAGAGCGTGCTGGTATCGACCGGCACCCGCGCCGGATAGTTGGCGTGGCCGATGATCGTGACGCCGTGGCGCACGACCACCCGGTCGTGGACGCTCAGCGCGCAATTGCCGCCGCTCTCGACCGCTAGATCGACGATGACCGAGCCGGGCTTCATGTCCTCGACCATGGCCGCGTCGATCAGGACCGGGGCGGGCTTGCCCGGGATCTGCGCGGTCGCAATGCAGATGTCCTGCTTCTTCAGGGTCTCGTGGATGAGCGCGGACTGGCGGCTCCTGTACTCGTCGCCCATCTCCCTGGCATAGCCGCCCGAGGTCTCCGCATCGCCGGCGTCGGCGTCGACGGAGACGAACTTCGCGCCGAGGCTTTCGACCTGCTCCTTGACCGCGGGGCGCACGTCGAAGGCCGAGACCAGCGCGCCCAGCCGGCGCGCCGTCGCAACCGCCTGAAGCCCGGCGACGCCGGCCCCCAGGACGACGACCCGCGCCGGCGCCACGGTGCCGGCGGCGGTCATCATCATCGGCAGGATGCGGCCGAAACGGTCGGCGGCGTCGATCACGGCCTTGTAGCCGGCGATGTTGCTCTGCGATGACAGCGCATCCATCGACTGCGCGCGGCTGATGCGCGGGATCAGCTCCATCGCGAAGGCGGTGACGCCGCGGTCCGCATAGCGTCCGACCTGCTCACGCTGCTGCAAGGGCGCGAGCAGGCCGACCAGCACCGAATCGGGTCTCACAAGGGTAAGCTCGTCCGCCGCGTTGCCGTCGCAGAACGGCGCGCGGACTTTGGCCACGAGGTCGGCCTCGCCGTAGACCGTCTGCGCATCGGCGACGATCCGTGCGCCGGCCTGCGCCAGCGCTTCGTCCGCCATCTGGGCGCCGGCGCCGGCGCCGCTCTCCACCAGCACCTCGACGCCGAGGGCCGTGAATTTCCCGATGGAATCCGGGGACGCGGCGATTCGGGTCTCGCCCGGCACGATCTCCTTCGGAACCCCGATCCGCATTCCTGCAACGACTCCGCCTGCCCGGGAGCGGCGCCACAATGCCCCGCCCGATGCGGTTTGCCAAGGCCCGCTTCGCGGCGCTCACGGAGCGTTGAACGGGGTGCCGCGCGCGGCGGCGCTGGCGTGAGTCTCAGGAAGCCTCGGGCACGCCGCAGCGCTCCAGCGCGGCCGCCTGGCGCCGGGTCAGCAGGGCGGCGTCGAAGTCCGCGATCAGTCCCTCCAGGAGCCGGTGCCAGTTGAGCTCGGCCTTCAGGTGCAGGAAGACCGAGCCCAGGCCGATCGCCGAGCGGTCCATCAGCACGAACTCGCGCGGCGGCGTGACGCCGCCGAGACGGCGGATTTCCCGATGCACCCTGGCCGCAACGGCGCCGCCGAACTGGCCGCTCCCCGATTCGTCGATCGGCCGGGTGCGGTCGTCGATCAGGGGTCCGTAGATGTAGTCGGCCCAGATGCCGAGCGCCTCGACCATCTCGTTGGAGAGGCCGCTGAAGCCCCAGGTCTCGTAAGCGTGCACCGCAAGCGCGCGGTCGTCGTCGCGTACGGCGTGATAGAGGTCGATCACGCCCTGCACGAAGCGGCTCCCGAACACGCGGATGCAGCCATAGTCGAGGAGGTTGACCGTGCCGTCGGGACGGACCGTGTAGTTGCCGAGATGGGGGTCGCCGTGGAGCACGCCATAGCGGTAGAGGGGCACGTACCAGGCGTTGAACATGTGGTGCGCGATGGCGTTGCGCTGCTCGGGCGCTGCCTCCTTGAAGTCGAGCAGCGGGGCACCGTCGAGCCAGCTCATGGTGAGCAGCCGCCCGGTGGAGAGCGCGGTCTCCACCGCAGGCACGTGAACGCCGGGCTGGTTCCCCAGCATCTCGGCGTAGAGCGCCATGTGGCGGGCCTCGCGCTCGTAGTCGAGCTCCTCGCGCAGGCGCGCCGCGATCTCGGCGTGAATCTCGCCGGTGTCGATCGCCCGGTCGTAGCGGGCATAGACGGCGAAGATCAGCTTGAGCTGGCGGATGTCGGCCGCCACCGCAGACGCCATGTCCGGGTATTGCAGCTTGCAGGCCAGCGCCGCGCCGTCGTGCCCGGTGGCGCGGTGCACCTGGCCGAGTGAGGCTGCGGCTGCGGCTTCGCTCTCGAAATCGGCGAAGGCCGCGCGCCAGTCGGGGCCGAGCTCGGCGGCCATGCGCCGCTTGACGAAGCCCCAGCCCATCGCCGGCGCTTGCGACTGGAGAGCGCCGAGCTCTTCGGCGTATTCATCGGGCAGGCCGCCGGGAACCGTCGCGAGCAGCTGCGCGACCTTCATCAGCGGTCCCTTGAGACCGCCGAGCGCGCGCCTCAGCTCGGCGGCGTTCCGCTCCCGGTCGGCGGGCAGGCCGAGATAGCGCTGGCCCGCCATGCGGGCGGCGATGCCGCCGACCGAGGTGCCGACGCGCGCATAGCGGCGCACGCGCCCGCTCAGCCTGTCGCCCTCACGCTCCGGCACGATCCACGCCTCGCATCTTGCTCTTCCAGGACCCTGACAGCATCGGGCAAAGGGGATCGGCGCGCCACAGCGATTGTCCGGTCCTCCCCGGCATTTCCCGACACGGCGCCGGAGCCTTGCGCGCGGCGTCGCCGATCAAGAGCGATCACAATGTCGCGAAGACGGCCTCGCGCCCCTTCCCGCCGCCGCCTGCGTGCCTCATCATCCCGACGGGCTCCCGTGCGATCCGTCCCCTGGTGGGGCGGTCGTGCGCAGCCGTGACCGACAGCAGCAATGGAGAGGCGACCCATGATCAAAGAGACAGTGATTGCCGTAAGCATCGTGACCATGGCCGCGGGCGCCGCGCTGGCACCCTCTTCCGTCTCCGCCGGGGACGAGCCGATCGTGGTCGCGTCGTGTAACCCGTGCGATGCCTGCAACCCGTGCGGCGGGTGCAATCCGTGCGAGGTGTGCAACCCGTGCGGCGGGTGCAATCCCTGCGCCAGCAGCTAGCCGCTGACGCGCATTTCGTTCGGGGGACGCCGCCCTTCGCGGGGCGGCGTTCTCTCTTGTGGACTGCGGATCGGGCGCGTCTGCCGGTGGACGCGGCCGGAGCGCTTGTGTAGGGATTGGCCGGGTCGCGCCTGGGGCGCCCCGCGCAGCAGCGAGAGACGCGAATGCTGGAGAAATTCGAACGCTATCCGCTGACCTTCGGCCCGACGCCCATCGAGAGACTGAGCCGGCTGTCGGAGCATCTCGGCGGCGCGGTCGAACTCTACGCCAAGCGCGAGGACTGCAATTCGGGCCTCGCCTTCGGCGGCAACAAGGTGCGCAAGCTGGAATATATCGTGCCCGACGCCATCGCATCGAACGCCGACACGCTCGTCACCATCGGCGGAGTCCAGTCGAACCACACGCGCCAGGTCGCGGCGGTGGCCGCCAAGCTCGGCATGAAGTGCCGCCTGGTCCAGGAAAGCTGGGTGCCCTTCGAGGACGCCGTCTACGACCGCGTCGGCAACATCCTGATGAGCCGCGTCATGGGGGCGGAGGTCGAGCTGGTGGACGAAGGGTTCGACATCGGCATCCGCGAGAGCTGGGAGCGGGCGATCGAGGACGTGAAGGCGCGGGGAGGGAAGCCCTATGCCATCCCGGCCGGCGCCTCGGTCCACAAATATGGCGGGCTCGGCTATGTCGGCTTCGCCGAGGAGGTGCGGGCGCAGGAGGAGGCGCTCGGGTTCAGCTTCGACTACATCGTCGTCTGCACCGTCACCGGCTCGACCCATGCCGGGATGCTGGTCGGCTTCGCGAAGGACGGTCGGGCCGACCGGGTCATCGGTATCGACGCCTCGGGCACGCCGGCCCGGACCCGCGCCCAGGTGATGGAGATCGCCCGCAACACGGCGGACCTCGTGGAACTGGGCCGCGCCGTCGCCGACGACGATCTCGTGCTGCTCGAGGACTATGCCCATCCCGCCTACGGCGTGCCCTCGGCGGGGACGAACGAGGCGATCCGCCTCGCAGCCCGCACGGAGGGGATGATGACCGACCCCGTCTATGAGGGGAAATCCATGCAGGGCATGATCGACCTCGTGCGGACGGGCTACTTCCCGGCAGGCTCGCGCGTTCTCTACGCCCATCTCGGCGGCGTGCCGGCCATCAACGCCTACAGCTACGTCTATCGCAACGGCTGACGGCGAGCCGTTGCCGACCGGTCCCATGCAGGAGGATGCCATGGCCGCTCAACGCATCGGTGCCTATGTCGAGGTCGCGCCCGGCGTCGATCTCTATTACGAGGACAAGGGGGAGGGCGCTCCGCTCGTCCTCATACCGGGCTGGACCTTCACCACCAGGGTGTTCGACCACCAGTTCGCCGCGTTCGCGAGCGACTGTCGGGTGATCTCCTTCGACCCGCGCAGCCACGGCCGCTCGACGGTGACGAGCGACGGCAACAACTACGCGACGCAGGCCGCGGACCTGGCCGCGCTGCTCGCGCATCTGGAGGTCGAGAATCCGGTCCTCCTCGGCTGGTCCGCCGGCTCGCTGACCGCGTGGCACCATGTCCGCAATCGCGGCACCGGGGGGATTCGCGGGCTCGTCTCGGTCGACATGCCGCCGCTCGGCATGAGCTGCGACCGGAGCGACTGGGTCGAGGGCGCGATCCCCGATCTCGCCGGATTCTTCCAGGGAGTCCAGACCGCCCAGGGCCAGCGCGGCATCGTTACCTGGTACGCCGATAACATCATGATCGAAGGGGAGCTCACGCCCGAGACGACCGCGTGGATCGTCGAGCAGTCGCTGGCGACGCCGCCGCTCATCGCCGCCAATCTCATCGCCGACGTGTGCTTCGCGAACTATCTGGACGAGGCGAAGGCGGTGGATGCGGCGATCCCGTCGCTCTTCTGCGTCGCCGACCACTGGGCCGGGACCGCGCGGCCCTTCCTGGCCGAACACTGCCCGAACTCGCGCGTCGAAGCCTTCGGCGGCCACATGATGTTCTGGGAATATCCCGAGAGGTTCAACGCGCTTCTCGCGGAGTTCCTGTCCGCGACCTGACCCGGCGGGCACGCACGATCGGGGGAGAGCGACCGCACAGGGGATCGCGCCGCGCTCACCGCTCGACGACAGCGACGTTCGCGATCCAGCGTTGCCTGCGCCGCGCGAGCCGTCCGGCGACATCCTCGGCCTCGTAGTCCGCGACGGGGACCGATCCCCGGTCCAGCGCGAGCGGCGGCGAGAGCAGGTTCGCGTTCAGGACCGCGTGGAGGCGCCCGTCGATCTCGCTCGTGGCCGCGGCCACCACGCCGCAGCGGCCGCAGACGAGAAAGGTCGCGGTCTCGTGGCCGAAGGCATAGCGGCTCACAAGGTCGGGCGCGGCGAGGGTAATCGTGAGGCGGGCACCCGGTGCGGAGACGTAGAGGCTGCCATGCTTGACGCAGAAGCTGCAGCCGCAATGGCGGGGGGAGAGGGCGCTCGCGTCCTCCACCTCCAGCACCACGCCGATCGCGCCGCAGTGGCAGGCGCCGTTCAGGCTCTTGGCCATGGTCCCTCTCGCGGTCTCCATGCTTTCGGATCGACGTGCGGTGCCGGCGGGGCTATTCCAGCGTCACGCGGTAGTTGCCGAGCGCGTCGACGACGGCCGTTGCGTCCTCGGGCACGAGGACGGTGGTGGTGGCTTCCTCGACGATGGCCGGGCCGGCGATCGTGGCGCCGGAGCCGAGGTCGTCGCCGCGGTAGACCGGAAGCGTGTCCGTCCCGTCCCGGCCGGGCAGATGGACTTCGCGCCGGCCGCGGGGCTGCGCCGCCGCCGTCGCCGCGCCCGCCGCGCCCGCCGCGCCTGCCGCCGGCGCGAGTTCGGCCGCCGCCGGCCCGATGGCGCGCACCTTCCAGGTGGTGAACTCGACCAGGTCGTCCTCGTTCCTGATGGTGTAGATGCGCTCGTGCATGCGGTGAAAGGCATCGGCGAGCCCGGCCGCGTCGTCCGCCGCCAGCGCGCCCTCCCGCGCGCCATTTTCCCGCGCGCCCTCCCGCGCGACGAAGGGCACCTCGATCTCCCACGACTGATACTGGTAGCGTCCGAGATAGGCGTATTCGAAGCGCTGGTCGGGCTCGGCGATCCCTGCGCGTGCCAGGAAGGCGCGGCCCCGCTCGGCCAGCGCCGCCAGCACGCGGTTGACGCCGGCGCGGTCGAAGCGCGCGGCGTCGGTCACCAGCGTCGCCGTCTCCTCCCACACGATGTCGGAGATGAGGCCGCCGAAGGCGCTCAGGCCCGCCGAGAACTTCGGCACCATGTAGCCCTTGATGCCGAGCACGCGGGCCATCTGCCCCATGTGCACGGCGGTGGCGCCGCCGCCGGCGACGAAGTCGCTCTCGCGCGGGTCGATGCCTTCCTGCACGGTGATGTCCTCGATCGCGGCGATCATGGTGTGATCGACCGTGCTGGCGATGGCGCGAGCCGCGGCGGCAAGCCCGATGCCGAGCGCGTCTGCGACGGTGCCCACGGCCGTCTCCGCCGCCGCCCGGTCGAGCCGCATCCGGCCGCCGAGGAAATAGTCCGGGTCGATGATGCCGAGCACCACGTCGGCGTCGGTCACGGTGGGCCGCGTGCCGCCGAGCCCGTAGCAGGCGGGGCCGGGGTCGGCGCCGGCGCTCTCCGGCCCGACGCGCAGCAGCCCGCCGGCATCGACGTGGGCGATGGAGCCGCCGCCCGCGCCCACCGAGCGCACGTCCACCTTGGGGATGCCGAGCATGTCGAATTCGGTCAGCATCGCCTCGGGCGAGACGACGAGCTGGCCGTCGCGCACCGCGGAGACATCGAAGGAGGTGCCGCCCATGTCCACCACGACGAGGTCGGGCGCGTCGGCGAGCTTCCGCGCGGCGACCGGTGCGAGCGTCGGCCCGGACATCACGCTGTAGATCGGCCGCGCCGCGATCTCGTCAGGCGGCATCATGCCGCCCAGGCAGTTCGCGATCATCAGCTCGTTGCGGTAGCCGCCCTCCCTCAAGCCCCCGTCGAGGGCCTGCACGTAGGCGCTCACCACCGGCCTGAGCGCGGCATCGATGGCGGCCGAGACCGCGCGGCGATACTCGCGGGCAATGGGGTTCAGCCGGTGGCTGAGGGTCACCGGCACCTCGGGCCAGGCGTCGCGCAGGATCTCGCCCACCCGCGTCTCGTGCGCGCCGTTCACCACCGACCAGAGCAGGCAGACCGCAATCGCCTCCACCCCGAGCCTGCGAAAATCCTCGACCGCCGCCAGAACGTCGCCTTCCTCCAGGGCTACGCGTTCCGCGCCGGCGGCGTCGATCCGCCCGCGCACGCCGCGGGTCCGCACGCGCGGCACGAAGGGCGCGGGATAGGTGAGGCGCCAGTGGAAGGGCGGCTTGCGGGGGGCTTCGCGCAGCGTGAGGATGTCGCGGAAGCCGTGGGTGCAGATCAGCCCGACGGTCGCATGCTTGCCCTCCAGCAGCGCGTTGGTCGAGACCGTCGTCCCGTGGACGATGCGTTCCACCCGCGCCATGAAATCGGGCAGCGCCAGGCGATAGCCTTCGGCTGCCAGCGCCAGCGCGTTCAAAAAACCCTGCTCGAAGGCGGCCGGCGTGGAGGGGGTCTTGAAGATACGCAGGCTCCGGTCGCTGTCGGAGACCACACAGTCGGTAAAGGTGCCGCCGATGTCGATGCAGACCCGGTAGCCCGCGGCCGCGCGAGGCTCGGCCATCTACGCCCCGGCCCCGCCGTTCCGCGCCTGACGGCCGTTCCGCGCCTGACGGCCGTTCCGCGCCTGACGGAGCCGCGTGGTCTCTTCCGCATCCACCTCGTGCCGGATGCCGTCGGGGGCGGGACGGAGCGCGACGGCGTAGACCTCCGCCGACTTCTCCGGGCTGAGCCAGCCATTGTCCACCGCGCGCGCGACCGCCGCCGGCGCGCGCCGCGTGGGGTCGCCGTAGCCGCCGCCCGCCGTGGTGACGAAGCGGAACATCTCGCCGGGGGCGCAGCGTTCCTCGTGGAAGGAGGGGAGGGTGACGAGGGCCCCGTCCGCCCCGCGCTTCTGGTTGACGGACGGCGCGCCGTCGCCACCGCCGCGCACGCCCTTCGACGGGTAGGTGTCGCCATCGCTGCAATAGACCGCGGTCATCTCGCCGGCGACGGGGCCGTAGACGGCGAGGGTGCCGGGCGCGCCGTCCCATTCGCCGTGGCCCAGCGTGTCGATGGCAAGCTCGCGGCATTCGAAGAGGATGGGGAACATGCTCTCGTCGACCTCGGTGGGCGAGAGGATCTGCATGCCGCCGTCCACCGGGCCGCCATAGGTGATCCAGCCGTCGTGGCCGGGCAGCCCCGGCCCGCCGCCGAAGCCGATGAACATCTGGTTGACGTAGGTCTGGCCGTCCCGGCGCGGGTCGCGGCCCGAGATCACCGCGAGCCCGAGCGCCTGCTGGTAGCCGCCCTCGGCCATGCCGTGCGTGGGGCCGATCTGGGCGAAGCAGCAGGAGACCGCGTTGACCAGGCGGTCGGTGACGTTGGTGGTGGCGACCGAGGTGCCGACGGGATAGCGCGGCCGGCCGACGATGCAGCCATCGCGCAGCAGCACCCGGATGCGCCGCGCGCTGCCCTCGTTGTGGGGGATCGTGTGGTCGATATTGTAGAAGACGCCGGCGCGGCAGGCGGCGATGGAGCAGGTCTCGCTCAGGTTCAGCCCGCTGGGGATGCAGTCGATATTGTCGCGCACGTCCACCGTGATGAGCGCAGCGTCGGGATCGACCGTGACCCGCGCCCGCACCGGAATCCCCTCGTCGGCGACGCCCGGCAGCGGGTCGTGCCGGTTCTCGTAGGTCCAGGTGCCGGCCGGCAGCGTCCTGATGGCGGCAGCGGCGCGGCGCTCGCCATAGGCCATCCAGGCCTCGACGAATTCGGCGATGGTCTCGGGCCCGTACTTCTCCACCAGCTCCTTGATCCGGCGTTCCGCCGTGCGGCAGGCGCCCACCTGGGCGAGGTAGTCGCCGTACCAGAGGTCGGGCACCCGCACCTTGATCCGCGCCATGCGGATGATGTCGCGAAGCTCGCGATAGCCGCGCTCGACGCGGACGCCGGGGAAGTGCAGCCCCTCCTCGTAGATGGTCTTGGCATAGGGCAGGTAGGTGGACGGGATCGGCGCGCCGACATCGGCATGGTGGGCGCGGCTGACGGTCCAGAAGAGCGGCGTGCCGCCGCAGAACACCGGCACGCAGAGCGTCAGGTCCGCGTGGTGCGTGACGCCGGTGTAGGGGCAGTTGTTGAGGAAGGCGTCGCCCTCCTCGATATCGTCGAAGAGCGCGGTGAGCGGCCGGGTCGTGAGGTCGATCGCCGCCGCGTGCACCGGGATGCACTCCTCCATACTGACCAACCGGTGGTCGTAGGTGAGGATGGCGCAGGACATGTCGCGCGCGATCTTGATGACGCCCGACTTGCTCGCGCGCAGCACGCCGTTGCTCATCTCGCGCAGGATGGCGCCGAAGCGGCTGGAGAGCACCGAGAGCAGCATCGGGTCGAAGTCCGGCGCCGCCGGCTCGCCCGTGCTGCCGCCGACAGTGATCGTGTCGGATGCGAAGGGGGGCTGGTCGTCCATGGCGGCTACACCAGGTTGCGCAAGCTGGCGAGGTCGAAGGCGTCGTCCACGTCAAGCCAGTGGCCGGTAACGTAGAGCACGTCGATGGCTGCGCCCCCGGCGATGAGGCGGGCGAGGAGGTCGGGGAGGTCGGCGCCCTCCAGGGTGCCGTCCTTGCCCATGGCGTCGAGCACGCCCCGCACCAGCGCGGCGCCGTCCGTGCTCATCTTGCTGAGGCCGATGAACTCGCCGTGGGCGCTGTCGCCGCCGGCCGCATCGCTCCAGATCGCCTCCAGGGTCACGCGCTCGTCGTCGAGATAGCCGCCGGTGAAGGGCCGCGAGCACCGCACCCAGTCGACCGAGCGGTCGGGGGCGCGGGAGCCGTCGGCGGCGGCGGCGGCCCGGCGCCTGGCATCCACGACGGTCACGATGTCGCCGGCGGCGGCGAGGAGCCCGTCCAGCACATGGCGGCGGAACAGGATGTCGCCGTAGGAGACCACGCAGGGCCCGTCGAGACGATCGGAGGCGCAGGCGAGGGAGGCGGCCTCGCCGGTCTCGCCGTAACGGTCGTTGTCGACCGTCTCGATGCCGGCAAGGGCGATCGCCTCCTTGCGGTAGCCGCGCACCACGGTCACGTCGCGCAGGCCGCTCCGGTTCAGCGTCCGCACCAGGCGCTGGAGCAGCGGCTCGCCGCGCACGTCGATCATGCATTTGGGGCGGTGCTCGGTGAGCGGGCCGAGCTTTTGGCCGCGCGAGGCGGCGAGCAGGATCGCGCGGGGAGCGCCGCCGCCGGCGGCGAGATAGCGCGCCTCGGCCTGGGCGAGCTCCGCCTGGCCCGTGAGTGCGAACACGTCGCGCACCGGCGCGATCTCGTCCTCGACGGCGACGAGCGATTCGCTTTCCCTGATCGCCCGGCTCACCGCGCGCATCGCGCTCACCGCGGCCCGCATGTTGTGGTTGGCCCAGATCACCATGGAGACGCCGGCGTCGCGGAAGGCCTGTGTTGGCGTGCGGTGATACATGGTGGGCACGATCACCACCGGCGCACGTCCGCCCCAGGAGTCGCAGAAGCCGGCGATTTCGTCGGCGCTCTCCTTCTTCGAGTGGATCAGCACCGCGTCGGCGCCGGCCTGCCGGTAGGCCTCGGCCCGGCGCAGCGCCTCGTCCATGCCCCAGCCGGCGATCAGCGCCTCGATGCGCGCCACGATCTGGAAGTCGTCGTCGCTCTGGCTGTCCTTGCCCGCCTTGATGCGGCCGCAGAACTCGTCCACGTCCGCCAGCGGCTGGTTCTCGCCGATGAAGGAGTTGGTCTTGGGGAAGAGCTTGTCCTCGATGCAGACGCCGGCGATGCCGCGCTGGCAGAGCTTCTTCACCAGGCGGCGCACATTGTTGAAGTTGCCGTAGCCGGTGTCGCCGTCCACCAGGATGGGAATCGCGGTGGCGTCGGCCATGAACTCCAGCATCTCCAGCACCTGGGTCCAGGAGGCCTCGTTGCTGTCGCGCACGCCGAGCGCCGCCGACATCGAGAGGCCCGAGGCCCAGATGCCCTCGAAGCCGGCCTCCTCCACGATCTTCGCGGAGAGCCCGTTATGCGCCTCCATGATGAAGGCCAGCCCAGGCGAGCGCAGCAGGCCGCGCAGCCGCGCGGCCTTGGAGGGCGCCTGCACCTGCGGCTCTGCGCTGCCGACGGGAAGCCTTGTCGCCATGGGGAATCGCCGGTCCGTCGCCGGTTCGTCCATGAACCTGCCCTATTGCGGTGATATAAAAGCGTAACCACAAGCCGGCGCCAACTCAACTTGCCAGCGACACTTGCCGGCGGCACGCGGCGCCCTCCCGGCGTCCTGTGGCGCCCCGTGCCGCGACCGACGAAGACGGAGTTCCATGTCCCCGACCGATCACGACGCCATCGCATTCATCGACCTGCGTGCGCAATACCGGCGCCTCAAGCGGGAGATCGACGCCGCGCTGGCCCAGGTCCTGGACGACGGCCGCTACGTCATGGGGCCGGCGGTGGCCGTGCTGGAGGCGGCGCTTGCGGCACGCGCCGGCGCGGCCGAAGCGGTCACCTGCGCGAGCGGCACCGACGCCCTCCTGATCGCGCTGATGGCCGAAGGGATCGGCGCCGGCGACGCGGTCTTCATCCCGAGCTTCACCTTCACCGCGACCGCGGAGGTGGTGGCGCTGGCGGGCGCCACGCCGGTCTTCGTCGACGTGTCGGAGGAGAGCTACATGATCGACCCCGCTGACCTCGCGGCGCGCATCGCCCGCGTGGCGGCGGACGCGCGGCTCACGCCGAAGGCGGTGATCGCGGCGGACCTCTTCGGCCAGGCGGCGGACTATGACGCGCTCGCGCCCATCGCGGCGGAGCGGGGGATGCTGCTGATCGACGACGCGGCCCAGAGTTTCGGGGGCGCCAGCGGCGGCCGACCCGTCGGCGCGCTCGCGCCGGTCACCGCGACCAGCTTCTACCCGGCCAAGCCGCTCGGCTGCTACGGCGACGGCGGCGCGCTCTTCTCCGACGACGCGGCGCTGGCGGCCCGCTGGCGCTCGATCCGCCAGCACGGCAAGGGCGAGGGCAAGTACGACATCGTCCGCCTCGGCCTCAACAGCCGCTTCGACACCCTCCAGGCGGCCATCCTGACGGTCAAGCTGTCGGTCTTCGATGCCGAGATCGAGGCGCGTGAGCGGGTCGCGGCGTGCTACGACAAGGCGCTTGCCGGAGCCGCCGGGCTGCCGGCGCGGCTGCCCGGCCGCCGTTCGACCTGGGCGCAATACACGATCCGGCTGGAGCGGCGCGACGCGGTCCGGGCGGCGCTCGCCGCGCAGGGCATCCCGACCGCGATCCACTACCCGCTGCCGATGCACCTGCAGCCGGCCTACCGCGCCTGGGGCGAGGGCCCCGGCTCGCTGCCGGTCAGCGAACGCCTGAGCCGGCAGGTGCTGTGCCTCCCCATGCACCCCGATCTCGACGAGGAGACGGCCATGCGGATCGCCCGCGCCGTGCGCGATGCGGTCGGTGGCTGACGGCGCGGCGATGAGAAGCGACGAGCGGCGCGCCGTCATCGTCGGCGCGTCCGGCATGGTGGGCCGGCACCTTCTCCGCCGCCTGGCGGATCGCGGGGTCGCGGGGCAGTGCCTGACCCGGCGCGCCGTGCCCGCCTCGCCGGAGAGTCCGCCGGGCTTCTCCTGGAGCGTTCTCTCCGGGGACGGAGAGTTACGCGTTCCCCCCGATGCCGCGCTGTTCTCGCTCGCGCCCATCGCCGCGCTGCCGCCGTTGATCGCGCGTCTGACGGGGGGCAGGCGGCTGGTCGCGCTGAGCACGGCCAGCGCGATACACAAGGCCGACAGCTCCGACCCCGCCGAGCGCGCCGCCATGGAGAACGTGCGGCGGGCCGAAAGCGAGGTCGACCGCCTCTGCCGGGAGAGGGGGATCGCCTGGACGATCCTCAGGCCGACCCTGATCTACGACCCCGGACGCGACCGCAACGTCAGCGCCATCGCCGCAGTCGCAAGACGCTTCCGCTTCGTTCCCGTCGCCTGGCCCGCCAGCGGGCGCCGTCAGCCGATCCACGCCGACGACGTGGCGCAGGCCATGGTCGCCGCCCTCGGCGCGCCGGGCGCGGCCGACGCGATACTCTGCCTTCCCGGCGGCGAGACATTGACCTACCGCGCCATGGTCCGCCGGATTTTCGAGGCCCTGGGGCGGCGCCCCGTCCTGCTCTACCTGCCGCTCGGACCTGCGCGGATGGTTTTCAGGGCATGGAGGATGGCGACGGGCGCGGACTACAGCCCCGCCATGCTGGAAAGGATGAACATGGACCTGACCTTCGATCCGGCTCCCGTGCAGGAAATCCTGGGGATGACATGCCGGCCCTTCCGCCCGGAGTTCCCCGAATGAAGGAGCGCAGGGCGGGCACGGGCGGCACGCATCGCCGCCGCGCGCGCGGGCGGCGGGCTGAGGGCGTGCCGCGGCGGGCCAGTTCCCGCCGGCGGACGGGCTGAGGCGGACCGTGGCCCAGGAGCCTGCGCCCGCCGCCGCCACCCGCTGGGACATCGTGCTGATGGCCCTCGGCGCCGGAATCCTCGCCGGCTTCCAGGTGGGCAAGGTGCCGCCGGCCCTGCCGGTACTGCGCGAGAGCCTGGGCCTCGACTTCGTGACCGCAGGGTGGCTCACCTCGATCTATTACGCGATCGGCGCCGTCGTCGCCGTCGCCGTGGGACTGCTCTCCGACCGCGCCGGCCCGCGCCGCTTGATGCTCGTGGGCGCGGCCTTCCTCGGTGTCGGCAGCCTGATGGGCGGTCTGGTGAGCGGCAGCGCCTGGCTGCTGGTCGCGCGCTTCGTCGAGGGGTTCGGCTTCGTCGGCGTCACGGTGACGGCGCCCAAATTGATATCCGCCGCGGCGCGGCCCCGCGACTACGGCCTCGCCTTCGGCATCTGGGGCGCCTACATGCCGATCGGCATGGCGATCGCCATGCTCGTCGCGCCGGCGCTGCTCGATGCCGTCGGCTGGCGCGGCTTCTGGCTCGTGAGCGCGGCGCTGGTGGCGCTCTTCGTTGCGGCGCTGGGCTGGAGCCTGCATCCGCGCCGCTGGCCGGTCGCGTTCGATTCGCAGGCGCTCGACTGGTCCGGCGTGCGCACGACGCTCGCGCGCGCCGCTCTCTGGCTCTTCGGCCTCTCGTTCGCGCTCTACACGCTGCAGTGGTTCGCCATCATGACCTGGCTGCCCACCTTCCTGATCGAGACCCAAGGGCGCAGCGCCGCCGGCGCCGCCGTCTGGGGCGCGCTGGTGGTGGCGGTCAACGCGCTGGGCAATTTCGCCGCCGCCTGGCTGATGCACCGGCGCGCGCCGCGCTGGGCGCTGATCGGCATCGCCTTCTGCGCGATGGGCGGGGCGTCGGCCGGGATCTTCCTCTCCGGCACGCCGGGCGCGCTCAAGATCGTGCTGGCCTTCGTGTTCAGCGCCGTCGGCGGGCTGCTGCCGGCGGCGGCCATCGCCGGCGCCGCCGCCCATGCGCCGCGCGCCGCCTTCGTCGCCATGGCGAGCGGCTTCGTGGTGCAGGGCGCCGCAATCGGCAGCCTGCTCGGGCCGCCGGTCATGGCCACGGCGGTCGAGGGCCTCGGCGGATGGGCGGCATCCTGGTGGGTGATGCTCGCCGTCTCGGCCGCCGGGCTCGGCCTGGTGGCCGGCCTCGTCGCCGCCGAGCGAGGGGAGACGCCGGCCGATCCGCGGGGCCGCCGTTGACAGACCGGCGCCCGGTGTCCATTGATCGTCTCGGCTGCCGATGATGATCGCACCGGACCCGTCATGCTGACCTTCACCGAAGAGACCCTGCTCCTGCTGCTGGACGACGAGGAGGGCGCCTTCGTCCCGATCCCGAAGGTCAACCTGGCGTGCGCCCTTTCGGGCGCCGTGCTGATGGATCTGGCGTTCGCAAATCGCATCGACACCGACCCGAAGGCGCTCGCGGTCACCGACCCGGCCCCCACCGGCAATCCCGTCCTCGACGGGACCCTGGCCAGGATCGCGGCTCACGAGGAGGCGACGGATACGAGGACCTGGATCAGGCTGCTCTCGGTGGAGGACGCGCCCTCCATCCGCGAGCGAGCGCTGCAGAGCCTCGTCGAGCGCGGCATCCTGGAGCAGCGCGAGACGAGGGTGCTGTGGGCCTTCCGCGCGCGGCGCTATCCCACCATCGACGGCAATGCGGAGCAGGAGGTCAAGCTGCGCATCGGCGAGGTTCTCCTCTCCGACGACATCCCCCATCCCCGGGACGTCGCCCTGATCGGCCTGGTGGATGCCTGCGACCTTCTTGGCGACATCTTCCCCGACAGGGACATGACGCAGAGCCGCCCGCGCATCGAGCAGCTGCGCAAGATGGACCTGATCGGCCGCGAGCTGGCCGGCGCGATCTCCGATGTCGAGCACAGCGTCACGATGGCCCTCTCGGGCGCGCCCTACTGAGCGGGAGCCGGCCATGATTCTGCTGACCGGAGCGACGGGGACGACCGGGAGCGCCACCGTCGCGCTGCTGCGCGAGACGAAGCGGCCCTTCCGCATCATGTCCCGCGACGTGGACCGCGCCAGGCGGCACTTCGGCGAGGGACCGGACTATGTCGAGGGCGACTTCGCCCGGCCCGCCTCGCTCGACGCCGCCTTCGACGGGATCGAATCGCTCTCGCTGCTCTGCGCCTTCTCCGAAGCGATGGTCGAGCTGGAGCTGAACGCGGTCGAGGCGGCGCTCAGGGCGGGCGTGCGCCGCATCGTCAAGATGTCGGCGATCAAGGCCGCGCCGGACGCACCCACCACGATCCGCCGCTGGCACGGGCTGATCGAGCGGCGCATCGACGAGAGCGGTATCGCCCGCACCCACCTCTGGCCCAACGCCTTCATGCAGAATTTCAGGCGCTTTGCGCCCGCCATCAGGGAGCGGGGCGAGTTCTACGCGCCGCTCGGCGATGCCAGGGTCTCGCTGGTCGATATCGAGGATGTCGCGGCGGTGACGGTCGCGGCGCTGACGGAGGACGGGCACGGCGGCAGGACCTACGAGATCACCGGGCCGGAGGCGATCTCCTACGCCGAATGCGCGGCAATCCTGAGCGAGGTGCTGGGCCGGGAGGTGCGTTACCGCTCCGTCAGCGACGACCACGCCAGGCGCGCGCTGGTCAGCGCCGGCATCGGGCCCGAGGCGGCCCACGCCCTGGTGGAGATCGACGGCCTGTTCCGGGAGGGATTCGGCGCGCCGGTAACGGACATCGTGGAGCGCGTGACCGGGCGCAGCCCCCGCGACTTCCGCGCCTTCGCCCGCGACAATGCGGGGCTCTTTGGCTGAGCGCGCGGGCGCGGCGGCGTTACGAGGAACAGGTCCCCGACGCCCTCGAGCGACCGCTTGCTGCGCCCATTTCGCCGACGACCGCCTTGTCGAGGGACTCGAACGAACCAATGCGGCAATCGTGGAGACGTTGAAGGGGCGACACGACAGCGCGTGAGGCAACGATGAAAAGACTGATACGGAAGCTCGCGCCGACCCCGGTACAGAACGCAGCTCGCAAGGCACGAGAACGTTGGCTGCTGCGTGGCGTCCCGGCTCCCGAGGCGGTCGACGCAAGTGCACTTCCAGTGTCGGCGGCCATGTCGCTTCCAGAACTGTTCGGCGGTGACGATATCGCCGAGGAATGGGATGTGGCACGGGAAGCGATTGGAGACGTCTTCGAATATGTGAACAAGGGCGACGCCCTGAATCCGGGAGACCGGCGGGCGCTCTGGTATCTGATTCGCCGTTTCCAACCGCGCTCGGTTCTGGAGATCGGCACCCATATCGGGGGATCGACGTTACACATCGCAATGGCTCTGAGGGGCTGCCGTACGCCGGCGTGTCTGGTCACCGTCGACCGCTTCCATGTCAACGACGACGATACCCGCCCGTGGCTGCGTCACGGTGCCGCCATGTCTCCCAAGGATATGCTTGCGCGGCTGGGCTGCGCCGGCGTGGTCGAGTTCGCCTGCGCCATGTCCCTCGACTACCTCTCCGGCCGCAAAGAGGAGTTCGACTTCATCTTCCTGGATGGGAGTCACAGCGCGAATATCGTGTATCAGGAGATTCCGCTCGCCCTGAAGGCGCTGCGTCCCGGCGGACATGTGCTCCTGCACGATTACTTTCCATCCTTGAAGCCCCTCTGGTCGAACGGCATGGTGATCCCCGGCCCTTGCCTTGCGTTCGAGCGCCTGCGTCGTGAGAGGACCGAACTGACGGCGGTGCCCTTGGGCGCGCTGCCCTGGGCGACGAAGTTGGACTCGAACGTCACGTCCCTGGCCCTCCTGGCGCGTGAATAGCGTCCGTCATCCGGTCGGTCGCGTACGCAGCGGCCGCGTGGCAGATCGGACTTGAGAGAATGGCAGGACGTGCGATGAGCGAGACCCCCTATCCCCGCGACATGGTCGGCTATGGGCGCGACCGTCCGCACCCGCGCTGGCCGGACGATGCGCGGATCGCGGTGCAGTTCGTCATCAACTACGAGGAGGGCGCGGAGAACAGCGTGCTCCACGGCGACGCCGGCTCGGAGACGCTGCTGACCGAGTTCGGCTTCGTCGAGCCCCGCATGGGCGAGCGCGCGCTGCCGGTCGAATCCATGTACGAGTTCGGCAGCCGCGTCGGCTTCTGGCGCCTCCATCGCCTGTTCACCGGTCGCCGGGTTCCGGTCACCGTCTTCGGCGTCGCCATGGCGCTCGCGCGCAATCCCGAAGCGGTCGCGGCGATGACGGAGGCGGGCTGGGAGATCGCGAGCCACGGCTACCGCTGGATCGACTATCACGCCATGCCCGAGGCCGAGGAGCGCGCACATATCGGCAAGGCGGTGGCGCTCCAGACCGAGGTCGCGGGCAGCCGGCCGCTCGGCTATTTCCTCGGCCGGCGCAGCCCGCGCACCGTGCGCCTCGTGGCCGAAGAGGGCGGCTTCCTCTACAGCCAGGATTCCTACGCCGACGAGCTGCCCTACTGGGTCGAGGAAGCCGGCCGCCCCCTGCTGACGATCCCCTACACGGCGGACCACAACGACCACCGCTTCGCAACGGCGCCGGGCTTCGACTGGGGCGAGCCCTTCTTCGCCTACCTGCGCGACGCCTTCGACGTGCTCTACGAGGAAGGCGCGGAGCGACCCGGCATGATGAGCATCGGCCTGCACAGCCGGCTGGTCGGCCGCCCCGGCCGCTTCGCCGCGCTGCGCCGCTTCGTCGACCACGTGCTCGCCCACGAGCGCGTCTGGCTCTGCCGCGGAATCGACATCGCCCGCCACTGGCGGGGACGGGACGACGCGCCGTAGACTGGGCAAAAGGCGCAGGAGCGGCGGGATGGAACGGGCCTATATCGTCGGCACCCTCGACACCAAGGGCGCGGAGCTGCTCTACCTGCGCGACCTGCTCGCGGCACAGGGGATCGCGAGCTGCGTCGTGGATGTCGGCACCGGCGGCGGGGCGCCGCCGGGCGGCGCGCCGGGTGGCGCCGACGTGAGCGCCGCGGAGGTGGCGAGCCACCATCCCGACGGCGCCGACGCGGTGCTCGGCCTGGACGACCGCGGCGCTGCGGTCGCCGCCATGGGCGAGGCGCTGAGCCGCTTCCTGCCGGCACGCGCGGACATCGGCGGCGTGATCGGGGCCGGCGGCTCCGGCAATACGGCGCTGGTCGCCCAAGGGATGCGGGCGCTCCCCATCGGGCTGCCCAAGGTGCTCGTCTCCACCGTCGCCTCGGGCAATGTCGCGCCCTATGTCGGGCCCAACGACATCACGATGATGTATTCGGTGGTGGACGTGGCCGGGCTGAATCGCATTTCGCGGGTCGTGCTCGCCAACGCGGCCCACGCGCTCGCCGGCATGATGCAGGGCAGCGCGCCGGCGGGCGAGGACAAGCCCGCGATCGGGCTGACCATGTTCGGCGTGACCACGCCCTGCGTCGACCGGGTGCGCGCGCTGCTGGAGGCGCGCTACGACTGCCTGGTCTTCCACGCGACCGGGACCGGCGGGCGCTCGATGGAGAAGCTGGTCGAGTCCGGCCTGGTGCTGGGCAGCATCGACAGCACCACGACGGAGGTCTGCGACCTGCTCATGGGCGGCGTCTTCAGCGCAGGCCCGGACCGGCTCGGCGCCTTCGCACGCTCGGAATTGCCCTATGTGGGCTCCTGCGGCGCGCTGGACATGGTCAATTTCGGCGCCATGGAGACCGTGCCCGAGAAATATCGCGACAGGACGTTCCACGTGCATAATCCCAATGTCACGCTGATGCGCACGACGGCGGCGGAGAACCGGGCCATGGGCGAATGGATCGGCGCCCGGCTCAACGCCTGCGCAGGGCCGGTGCGCTTCCTGATCCCGGAGAAGGGGGTCTCGCTGATCGACGCGCCGGGGATGCCCTTCCACGACCCGGACGCCGACGCGGCCCTCTTCGAGGCGCTGGAACGGACGGTCGAGGAGACCGGCGCACGGCGCCTGATCCGCCTGCCGCTCCACATCAACGACGCCGATTTCGCGGCCGCGCTCGTCGAGAGTTGGCACGAGATCGCCCCCTGACGGCCTGACGGAGAGAGAGCGACGATGCCGGGCATGGAGCGCCGAACCCTGCTGGAGAAGTTCCACGGCATGGCCGCCCGCCGCGAGCCGATCATCGGCGGCGGCGCGGGCACGGGGCTCTCCGCCAAGTGCGAGGAGGCCGGCGGCATCGACCTCATCGTGATCTACAATTCGGGACGCTACCGCATGGCGGGGCGCGGCTCGCTGGCCGGCCTGCTCGCCTACGGCAACGCCAACGAGATCGTGAAGGAGATGGCGCGCGAGGTGATCCCGGTGGTCCGCCGCACGCCGGTGCTCGCCGGCGTCAACGGCACCGATCCCTTCCTGGTGCTTGACGCCTTCCTCGACGAGCTCAAGGCGCTGGGCTTCTCCGGCGTGCAGAACTTCCCGACCGTCGGCCTGATCGACGGCGTCTTCCGGGCCAATCTGGAGGAGACCGGCATGGGCTTCGGCCTGGAGGTCGAGATGATCCGCGCGGCCCACGAGGCCGACCTGCTCACCACGCCCTACGTCTTCTCCGAGGCCGACGCGGTGGCGATGACCGAGGCCGGCGCCGACATCGTCGTCTGCCACATGGGGCTCACGACCAGCGGCTCCATCGGCGCGCAGACGGCGAAGTCGCTGGAGGACTGCGTGCCGCTCATCGACGCGTGGGCGCAGGCGGCGCGGGCCGTGCGCCAAGACGTCATCGTGCTCTGCCACGGCGGGCCCATCGCGTCGCCCGAGGACGCGACCTACGTGCTGCAGAACGCAAAGCACGTGCACGGCTTCTACGGCGCGAGCAGCATGGAGCGCCTGCCCACCGAGACCGCGATGACGGCGCAGACCAGGGCCTTCAAGGCGATCGGCTTCTGACTCGCCGGCCGCGCGGCGCCCCTACACGCCCAAATATCTGTCGGTGAGCGCGGGCGTGAGCTCGGCGCTCAGCCCCGACCAGCAGGTCGTGCCCTTCTCCAGGATGACGCAGCGCCCGGCGATGGCGGTGAGTTCCCTGAGCGACTTGTCGACGACGAGGATCGAGAGGCCCGCACCCTTGAGCCGCGCGATCACCGACCAGATCTCGCGGCGCACGAGGGGGCCGAGCCCCTCCGTCGCCTCGTCCAGGATGAGCAGCCGGGGATTGGTCATCAGCGCCCGGCCGATGGCCAGCATCTGCTGCTCGCCGCCGGAGAGCGTGTTGGCCTTCTGGTGCCGGCGCTCCGCAAGCTGGGGGAAGAGTTCGAGCACGCGCTCCTCGCTCCAGTGGCCGGCGCGGGCGGCGGCGACGAGGTTCTCGCGCACCGTCAGCCGGGGGAAGCAGCGTCGTCCCTCCGGCACCAGCCCGAGGCCGAGCCATGCGGCCCTGTGAGAGGGCATTCTTGCGAGGTCCCGGCCGGCGAAGGCGATGCGGCCGCTGGCGTGGGGCATCATGCGGCAGATCGTGCGGATGGTGGTGGTCTTGCCCATGCCGTTCCGGCCCATGAGCGCCACGACCTCGCCTTCGCCGACGGCGAGGTCGACGCCGAAGAGCGCCTGCGAGGCACCGTAGAAGGCCGTGACGCCGGCGACCTCAAGCAGGGCCGTCATGCCCCTCCTCCCCGAGATAGGCGCGGCGCACCTCCTCGTTGGCGCGAATCTCGGCCGCGCTGCCGCTGGCGACGATGCGGCCGTAGACGATGACGGAGATGCGGTCCGCCAGCGCGAAGACCGCATCCATGTCGTGCTCGACCAGCAGGATCGGGGCCTCCGCCCGCAGGCCGTCGAGAATCTCGACCAGCTTCTTCGTGTTCTCCGGCCCCATGCCCGCCATGGGCTCGTCCAGCAGGAACGCCTTGGGCCTGAGCGCGAGCGCCATGGCGATCTCCAGCGCCCGCCGCTCGCCGTGCGACAGGTCGCCCGCGCGAACCCCGGTCCTGTCGTCCAGCAGGAGGCGCTCGAGATGGGCCATCGCCGGCTCCACCAACGACTTGTCCCCGAGCGCCGGCCTGACGAAGCGGAAGGTCTTTCGCTCCACCGACTGCACCGCCAGCATGACATTCTGCAGGGTGGAGAACTCCGGCGCGACCGACGACACCTGAAAGGTCCGTGCCAGCCCGAGCCTGGCGCGGGCCGCCACGTCCAGGCGGCCGATGTCGCGGCCGGCGAAGCGGATGGTGCCCTTGTCCTGGCGGACCTCGCCCGCGATCTGCTTGATGACGGTGGATTTCCCTGCGCCGTTGGGGCCGATCAGCGCGTGGATCTCGCCCGCGCGCAAGTCGAGCGTGACCTCGTCGCTGGCGACCACCGCGCCGAAGCGCTTCGAGAGCTTCTCCAGCTCCAGGATCGGCTCAGGCATGGCGGGGTTGGCCTGCGAGAATGCCGATCACGCCGCCGCGCGCGAAGAGCACCAGGGCGACGAGCAGGGCTCCCAGCAGCAGCAGCCAGTGCTCGCTGACATTGCCGAGCGTGTTCTCCAGCACGATGTAGAGCGCCGCCCCGGCGGCGGGGCCGAAGAGCCGCCGCGTGCCGCCCAGGATCACGAACACCATGATCTCGCCCGAGGTGTGCCAGGAGAACATCGACGGGCTGACGAAGCGGTTGAGGTCGGCGTAGAGCGCGCCGGCGAGGCCTGCGATCATCCCTGAGATCACGAAGGCGGTGAGCTTCACGCGGAAGGGGCTGATGCCGACGGTGGCGAGCCGCTGCGCGTTCTGCCGCGCGCCGTTCAGCGCCAGCCCGAAGCGCGAGCGCGAGAGCAGGAAGGAGAAGGCGATCGCAAAGCCCAGAAGCACGTAGCAGAGGGCGAAGAAGCTGAGCGGGTCGAGCGTGTTCAGGCCGGGGAACTCGTTCCGAATGTAGATCGAAAGCCCGTCTTCCCCGCCATAGGCCGGCCAGGAGATGGCGAAGTAGTAGACCATCTGGGCGAAGGCCAGCGTGATCATGATGAAGAAGACGCCGCTCGTGCGTAAGCTGAGTGCGCCGATCACCAGCGCCGCGAGCCCGCTGACGACGATCGCCACGGGCCAGATGATCGGCATGAAGGTCGTGCCTTCGACCGTGAGCGGCGCGGTGAAGAGGGGCTCGTAGTTGAGCGCGTGGCTGGCGAGGATGCCGGCCGTGTAGCCGCCGAGCCCGAAGAACGCCGCATGGCCGAGCGACACCATCCCGCCATAGCCCAGCGCAATGTTGAGCCCGGTGCCGGCGAGCGCCAGGATCGCCACCTTGGTCGCGAGCGTGATGACGAAGGGCTCGTCGAAGGCCTGGCCGAGCAGCGGGGCGGCAAGCAGGCCTGCCGCGATCAGGAGGCTGATGGCCGCCTCGCGCCTCATTCTAGTGCGCCCTGATCCCGAACAGGCCGGTGGGGCGCAGGAACAGCACGAGCGCCATCAGGATGTAGATGAACATGGACGCCAGCGCCGAGCCGACCACGGTGGCGGACGACGAGTCCATGAAGGTGCCGAACAGGACCGGCAGGAGAAAACGCCCGAGCGTGTCGGTGAGGCCCACCAGAAGCGCGCCCACCAGGGCGCCGCCGATGGAGCCGATCCCGCCGATGATGATGACGACGAAGGCGAGGATCAGCACCGGCTCGCCCATGCCCACCTGCACCGACTGGATGGTGCCGACCATGGCGCCTGCGAAGCCGGCGAGCGCCGCGCCGAGCGCGAACACGGTGGTGTAGAGCCGTCTGATGTCGACGCCGAGGGCGGCGATCATCTCCCGGTCGGATTCGCCGGCCCGGATGCGGATGCCGAGGCGCGTGCGCGCGATCAGGAGGTGGAGGCCGGCGGCGATCAGCAGCCCGACCAGGATGATCGCCAGGCGAATGAGCGGGTAGTCGATGCCGCCGGGGAGCGCGATCGGCCCCGACAGCCACTCAGGCACGCTGAGATATAGCGGGAACGAGCCGAACACCCAGCGGGTGCCTTCCGAGAACACGAGGATCAGCGCGAAGGTCGCGAGCACCTGATCCAGATGGTCGCGGCGGTAGAGCCGCCGGATGACGAGGATTTCGACGATCGCGCCCGCCGCGGCCGCCGCCGCGAGGCTTGCCGCGAGGCCGATCCAGTACGAGCCGGTGAGCGCCGCGACCGTGGCGCAGGCGAAGGCGCCGACCATGTAGAACGAGCCGTGGGCGAGGTTGATGAGGCCCATGACGCCGAAGATCAGCGTCAGCCCGGCCGCCATCAGGAACAGCATGACGCCGAACTGCAGGCCGTTCAGCAGCTGTTCGACGATCAGCGAGGCCGTCAAATCGAAATCCCGGTCACGCCGACGGCCCGGCGGCTGGCGCTGCGGTTCGAGGGTTGAGTGCAATCTCCCTGAACGACCGGCGGTGCGGGAGCGTCCGAACCGGTACGGCCCGAACGACCCCCACCTCCCCCTGTCCCCCTCCGCCCCGGAGGGGCAGAGGGGGAACCCTGGCAGCGCCGCCTATTCTCCCTCTCCGCCCCTGGGGGCGGAGAGGGCCGGGGTGAGGTGGGGGAGCATGATCCCCTTCATTGCTGCGCAAAATTCCCATGCCCTTTCCGGAACACGGAAACACCACTTCAAACAGAGTCGCTACTGCCCGGAGCGAAGGAACCGTGAATATCCCCTTGACACGTCATGCCACCCTCCCCATATTGGGAATAAGGAGGTGGATATGACGACATTCTACGAGTTCCAGCGCCAGTTTCCCGACGATGAAGCGTGCTTGCGGCACATCATGGTCGCGCGTTACGGCGGGACCGAATTGGACTGTCCGAAGTGCGGCGCGCACGGCAAGTTCTACCGGCTGACGCGTGATCGCGCCTATCTTTGCCAGCACTGCAAGCACCACATTTACCCGTGCGTCGGCACGCCGATGGAGCGCTCGCGGACGCCGGTGCACAAGTGGTTCTACGCCATGTATCTGTTCTCCACGACGCGGCACGGCGTCTCCGCGAAGGAACTGCAACGCCAGCTTGGCGTAACCTACAAGACGGCTTGGCGCATGGCGCACGAGATTCGCAAGTTCATGGCGGAAGTGGATGGCGAAACGCCGCTGGGCGGTGTTGTCGAGGCAGACGAAACGCTGGTCGGCGGCAAGCGCAAGGGCGCCGGGCGTGGCTACCGCGCAAACAAGACTGTCGTCTTCGGCATGATCGAGCGCGGCGGCGACGTGATGGCCAAGGTGGTGCCGAACGTGAAGCGGCACACACTGGAGCCGATCGTCCGCGAGAATGTTGAGCCGGGCAGCACGGTTCACACTGACGAGCTGCGGTCCTACCTGTCGCTGGAGCGGGCCGGTTACAAGCACGAGACCGTCAACCACGGTGCCGGCGAATATGTGCGGGAAGACTGCCACGTCAACGCCGTCGAGGGCTTCTGGTCTCGCTTGAAGAACTCGATTCGCGGGACGCACGTTCATGTGTCGGGGAAGCACCTTCCGAGGTACGTGAAGGAATTTGAGTTCCGCTATAACCGCCGGAAGCGGCCCGCTTCGATGTTCGCCGATCTGGTGGCGAACCTCTGACCACCATCGCCTCCAGGAGCGACTGAAAGCGGCGCCGAGCGACTTCGGGTGGCAGCAGCTCGGGCGCGCTCATTTGATGAGGCCCTCCAGCCCAAGCTGCCGGAGACTCCGGTCCATCTGCGCTTTGTCATCGAGAGATTCGCGTAACTCAGTAAGAGTCGCGCGTAACTTCTCTTCATCTACCACTACACGCGGTTGCCCAGTAACGCCCATCAGATCGAATGCTTTGTCCGTCTTGGCGGGCTCAATCTCTTCCGGTCTCGCAAGTGCCCTGCTCAGCATTCTGAAATCGGCAGCCATCGTCCGACTTCGCTCCCGCAGGCAGGCGATCGTTCTGTTGACGGCCTCATAGCGTTTGATGAGCGCGCCGGTCTCGGCGTCTTTCTCCGCTTCCGTCATGTCTGTCCTCCGTTGGGCTAGACACTGGCTCCTAGCCGGTCCACCATTCTCCCTGCAATCGCCGTGCGCCCCGCTCTGTCGGGTCGCCCGCTGAATAGAACAGCCTCAAGACCCGGCCCAGGGTCGCTCCTTGGGCCAGGCGAATAGGCGGGGTCCCCTGTGCTCACGCGCATGGCGATTGCAACGGCCCGACACCACGTCGGGCGAGCACAGGGAGACTCGCCATGAGATTCAGATACATCGGGATGATCGCGCTTGCGCTGGCCGTGGCGGCCTGCGTGACGACGCCAGAGAAGAGGGTGTTCAAGATAACGTGGCTCGAGTCTGGCGACACTTTCGTCGGTGAGTTGATCCACAAGCGCGGCGCACTTCGTGGAAGCACACAATTCACCATCTACGATCAAGACTGCGAGGGGCGGTGGTGGATGGTTCTTTACCCACGACTCAAGTGGGAGGCGACTTGCGATGGTGGGCTGTCTGCGCGGGGTGAAGCCACCGCACTCGGCGGCCGCCAGCAAGCCGCCCGCGGCATTGGTATCGACAGCTTCGGCCGCAAGGTGAATCTCTTCATCGGCATCGCTGGCCGTTGATATACATAGCCCATCATGGGGCGCGGGGGCCGTCATGCTCTCGCGCCCTTCACTCATCGTATTCGTCGCTCAAGGAAGCAAGAACCTCGTGCTTGCTTAGAATTGCCAGCACGTCTTCCAAGGTTTTCTCATGATTTAGACGGACGGTCATCGGGCCTAGCGTTGTCCCGATGCGGAGTATGTCCGTGTCTGGATCGCGTTCCGCCACATGCCATTTCGGAGACCGTTCCGCGGCCGGTAGACTGCTGGCCTGTTTGGACGCAGCCGTGCGCCCGTTCACGTTGACATTGATCTGAACGGCGTTCTGGCGAGCTTCGAGCGCCGCGATCCGCTGCTTGTAGCGGCGGCCGAACATCAGGGTACCTAGCACGGCCCCAACTCCTGTGCCGACAAGCACCGCCGCGATGTACAAACCGACGTGCTCCGCGATGCTGAAGGCCAGCGCCCCAACGGCGGCTTCTGGTTCCATTTACTCATCCTGCCAGCCCGTTCTGACGTGTCAAGGGGATACTCGCGGAAGGAACGGGCCGCACGAGGCGGCCTGTCCCACCGGTTCATGCTGATTACATGTTGCAGTCGTCGATATAGGCGTTGGCATGGTTCGTCATGGCCACGCCGACGATCTTGTTGGTGAAGATGTCGCCTTCCTTGATCACTTCGCGGACATAGATGTCCTGCACCGGGTGATGGTTCGGCGCGAACGCGAAGGCGCCGCGCGTGGACTCGAAGTCGGCCGCTCTGAGCGCCGCGCGGAAGGCATCGGCATCGCCGACGCTGGCCGTCTTCGCCGCGGAGACGAGCAGGTTGCCCGTGTCGAAGCCCTGGCTCGCATAGAGCGAGGGCAGGCGGCCGTATTCGGCCTGGAAGGTCTCGACGAAGGCCTTGTTGGTCGGGTTGTCGAGGTCCTTCGACCACTGCGAGGTGTTCTTCACACCCAGCGCCGCCTCGCCGACCGCCTGCAGGATGCCCTGATCGAAGGAGAAGGCCGGGCCGACCAGCGGGATGTCCAGGCCCGATTGCGCGTACTGCTTGAGGAAGGCGATCCCCATGCCGCCCGGCAGGAAGAAGTACACGCTGTCGGCGCCCGAGGCCCGGATCTGCGCGATTTCGGCAGCGTATTCGTTCGCGCCCAGCTTGGTGTAGACCTCGCCCGCGACGGCGCCCTGATAAAAGCGCTTGTAGCCGGTGAGCATGTCTCGGCCGGCGGGGTAATTGGGCGCGAGGATGAAGCTGTTGGTGTAGCCGGCGTCATTCGCATAGCCGCCGGCGGCCTCAGCCAGATTGTCGTTCTGCCAGGCGACGTTGAAGTAGTTCTCGTGGCAGCGCTTGCCGGCGAGGAGCGAGGGGCCGGCGTTGGGCGAGAGGTAGAACTTGCCCTGCTGCACCGCCGCGGGCACGACGGCGATGGCGAGGTTCGACCAGATGATGCCGGTCAGCACGTCGACCTTGTCGCTCTGGATCATCTTGTCGGCGAGCTGCACGGCGATATCCGGCTTGCGCTGGTCGTCCCCCACGATCACCTCGATGTCGGCGCCGGCCTGCTTGACGGCGAGCATGAAGCCGTCGCGCACGTCGACGCCGAGGGCTGCGCCGCCGCCGGAAAGGGTGGTGATCATGCCGACCTTGAGCGTTTCGGCATGGGCGGCCGTTGCCAGCGCCATCGCGGCAACCGCTGCCGTCAACAAGCTGAGTGGCTTTCTCATGGGTCTTGGCCTCCTGTGGTGTCTCCTGGTCCTGTCAGTCGAAGGGAGCCATCACGCCCCCGCATTGACCGGGGGCACGCGCTCGCCCCAGGGCTGCGCCTGTTCGAGCTGGCCGGCGAGGCGGAGGAGCAGGGCCTCGTCGAGATCCCGCCCGACGAGCTGGACGCCCACCGGCAGGCCGCCCTCCGTCCAGTGCAGCGGCAGCGACAAGCCCGGCAGCCCCGTCGCGTTGAAGGGCGCGGTGAAGGCGCAGTCCGGCCCCATGATGGTGGCGTTGTAGTCGTCGACATCGAGCGACATGTCGTAATAGCCGATCTTGCGCGGTACCATCGGCACCACCGGCATCAGCCAGGCATCGTAGGCGGCCATGCGGCCGACGATGTCGCGGCACATGACCCGCAGCGCCTCGATGTCGTTGTGATGGTCCACGCCCGAGATGCTGCGGCCCTTGTGGATGGTGGTCCAGTAGAGGTTCTCGGTCTCGTCCTGCCGCACGCTGTGGCCGACCAGCCCGGCGAAGGCGTCGAACCAGGCGGCGGTGCCCACCGCGCCGATCCGCGTATAGGTGTCGTAGAGCGGCCAGAAATCGTAGGGGACCGCCTCCGGCGCGACGCGATGGCCGAGGCTGTCGAGCAGCCGCCCGGCATTCTCGATCCCGTCCCGCACCTCCGCATCGAGCGCGGTGCAGCCGTCGGGGGAGGCGGTGACCATGGCGATGGAGAGGCTGCCGGGGTCCTTGCCGACCTCGCCCAGATAGGGGGCCTCCGGCATCCGCGCGAAATAGGCATCGCCCGGCAGCGGTCCGCCGAGCACGTCGAAGAAGGCCGCCGTGTCGCGCACGCTGCGCGAGACGCAGAGGAAGGTCACGCCGCCGTACCAGAAGTCGGCGCCCGGCGCGAGCGAGATGCGGCCGCGCGCGGGCTTGAGGCCGACAAGGCCCGAATGGCAGGCGGGCGTGCGAATGGAGCCGCCGCCGTCGCTGGCTTCCGCCAGCGGCAGCACGCGGGCTGCGACCGCCGCCGCCGAGCCGCCGGAGGAGCCGCCCGGCGTGCGCGTCGTGTCCCAGGGGTTGACGGTCGCACCGTACATTTTGGGCTCGGTGGAGAGCGCCCAGCCGGCCTCGGGCGAGTTGGATTTTCCCAGCAGCACGAAGCCCGCCTGCTTGATGCGCCGCACCCGCTCGCAGTCCGCCGACGACACGATGTCCTTGAAGTAGGGGCAGGCATTGGTGTTCTGCAGCCCCGCCCAATCGGTCGCGATCTCCTTCACCAGCCAGGGCACGCCGCGGAAGGGGCCGTCGGGGAGCGCGGGGTCGGCCGCCATCCTGCGGCCTTCCTCGTAGGCCTTGTAAGTGAGGAAATTGAGCTCGCCGTTGACCGCTTCGGCGCGGCCGATGGCCTCCTCCAGCACCTCGCTCGCCGAGACCTCGCCCCGCCTGACGAGGGCGGCGAGCCCCAGGCCGTCCTGTGTGCCGTAGAGCTCGGATATCGCGCCGGTCATGCGTCCTCTCCCCGCGTCGTGCTGGCGTGCAAGCGTCGCCTGTTATCGCACGGCGGCCGGCGGCGCGACAGCCTCCGCGCGCAGCCGGCGGGTCGCGTCGTCGTCGAGGCGCATCGCGCCGGGGTCGATCACCACGCCATAGTCGTCGCGGGCGCGCGCGACCGTGGTGAAGCCGTCGAGAACGTCCGCGAGCACCAGCGCCGGGTCGCGTGTCAGCGGGTCGCCGTAGCCGCCCGAGTTGGGAACCGTGATCTCGATGCTGTCGCCGGCGGCGAGGCGGAAGCCGGTGAACTTCGACGGCCAGGCCTCTTCGTCCGCAGCGCCCCGGTTGCGGACCACCGAGGCGTTGAGCCCCGCCATGCCGCCGAAGAGCCCCCAGGGCTCGTCCGATTCGTGCCGCTCGCCTTCGCAGGTGACGATGGTATCGACCAGCATCCGGTTGACCCGCACCATGCCGATGCCGCCGCGCCACTTGCCGGCGGCGCAGGCCTCGTCGCGCAGCTCGTAGCGCTCGGTGCGGATCGGGAAGCGCCATTCCAGCTCCTCGATCGGGTTGTTGCGGGTGTTGGCGATGAGGCAGTCCACGGCGTCGAGGCCGTCGCGGGTCGGCCGCCCGCCGTAGGAGCCCTCGTCGACCTCCAGATAGACCCAGTACTCGCCCTGCCCGGTGTCGAAGCCGGAATAGGAGATGAAGTGCAGGTGCGCCGAGTTGCCTGCCGTGACCTTCTCCGGCACCACCGGGGCGAGCGCGCGCAGCACCAGGTCGACCGCGCGCTGGACCTGGCAGAAGCGGGCGAAGCAGGAGCGCGGGAAGTTGGGGTTGAAGATCGAGCCGGCCGGCGCGATCACGTTGATGGGCCGCGTCATGCCCTCGTTCTGCGGCACATAGACCGGGTGCGTCACGGTATCGAGGAAGATCATCCGCGTGATGAAGGACATGGCCGAGCACGTGGTGCCCTCGAAGGGCACGTTGTAGCCGGTCGGCACCTCGTCGCTGGAGCCAGTCAGGTCGTAGGTGATCTCGTCGCCGGCGACGATCACCTTGACCTTGACCGGCAGCTTGCGGCCGCGGTTCACCCCGTCGTCGTCGAGATAGCCCACGGCCGTCTCGTATTCGCCGTCGGGAATTTTGGCAATCTCGCGCCGCAGCATCTGTTCGGAATAGTCCATCCAGTGCCGGCCGGCGTCTTCGACGGCACTCAGCCCGTAGCGCTCGACGAGGTCGAGATAGCGCCGCCTGGCGAGTTCGCAGGCCGCGATCATCGCCTGCACGTCGCCTTCGTTGGGCGTGGGCGTGCGCATGTTCTCCAGGATGTGCCGCCACAGGCCTTCCTGGCGCACGCCCTTCTCGACGAGCTTCACCGCCCGGTAGATGTTGCCTTCGGCGTAGATGTCGACGGCGTCGATGTTGAGCCCCGGATGGGAGCCGCCGATGTCGAGCAGGTGGGCCGAGGCGCCGGCGAAGCCCACCAGTTGCGCGCGGTGGTAGATCGGCATGACGATGGCGCAGTCGGGCGAATGGGTGGCGCCGTGATAGGGGTCGTTGTGGAAGATGATGTCGCCTTCGTGGATATCGCCGTCGAGCAGCTTGATGACGTTCTGGACGATGCGCGGCATCGCCCCCATGAACATCGGCGTGGATTCGGACTCCGCGAGCATGAGCCCGTCCCGGTCGAAGATGCCGGCGCCGAGGTCCTCCGATTCGCGGATGATCGAGGAGTAGGACATGCGGTAGAGCACGCCCGCCATCTCCTGGGCGATGGCGGTGAAGGCGCCGCCGATGACCCGCTGCATGATCGGCGCCGCGAGGTCGTGCCCGTGCTGCGCAACTGCGCTCGCGCAGTCGATCACGATGTTGCCGCGCGCATCGATGGCCGCCTCGCAGCGGGGCGGAATCACCACGGTGGTGTCGTATTGCTCGACGATGGCGGGGCCGGCGATGCGGTCGCCGGCGCGCAAGTCGGCGCGGTCGTAGAAGGGGGTCTCGTGGGTCTCGCCCTTGCCCTCGACCTCGAACACCACCGGCTGGCTGAGCAGCGGCGCCGCGCGCCCGTCGCCGCCGCCGCCTTCGATTTCCGGCCAGTCGAGGTCGGGGATGCGGCCGATCGCGACCGCCCTGATGTTGACGATCTCGACCGGCGCATCGAAGCGGTGGCCGTATTCGGCGTCGTGGGCGCGGTGGAAGCGCTCGGCCAGCTCCTCGATCCAGGCATCGTCGATGGCGCCCGGCGGTGCGTCGAAGCGCACCTCGTAGCCCTGGCCGGCGTAGCGGCAGTCGGCGAGGCGGCGCACCAGGCGGTCGCCCTCGGGCACGCCGTCCGCCTCCAGCCGCTCCAGCGCCTGGGTCGTCAGCGCCTCGAAGCGGGCGCCGAGATGGGCGCGGTCGAGGGTGCTGAGCGGCTGGCGCTCGGTGGCGACGAACTCGTGCTGCATGTCCGTCGCCAGCAGGCCGGTGGCAGAGAGGATGCCGGGATGCGGCGGCACCAGGACGCGCGGGATCTCCAGCTCCACCGCGATGTCGCAGGCGAAGAGCGGGCCGGCGCCGCCGGCGGCGACGAGGGTGAAGTCGCGCGGATCGTAGCCGCGCCGCACGCTGTTGAGCTCGATCGCCTGGACCATGCTGAACTTCTGGATCTGCAGCGCGCCGAGCGCGGTCTCCTCCAGCGGCATGGCGAGGGTCTCGGCGAGCCCTTCCAGCGCGCGCTGGGCAAGCTCGGCGTGCAGCGTCATGCGCCCGCCCACCAGGCCGCGGTCGGTGCGCAGCCGGCCCAGCACGACCTGTGCGTCGGTCGAGGTGGGTTCGGCACCGCCGCGGCCGTAGCAGGCCGGTCCCGGATCGGCGCCGGCCGACTGCGGCCCGACGCGGTAGATGCCGCCGTCGTCGACATGGGCGATGGAGCCGCCGCCCGCGCCGATGGTGTCGATATCGACCATCGGGATCATGGCCTGGTAGTCGCCGACCCTGGTGTCGAGCAGGTGGCGCATCCTGAGCCTGCCGTCCGCCGCCACGCCGATATCCGCGGACGTGCCGCCGATGTCGAGGGTGAACACATTGTCGTAGCCGGCCATCCGACCGGCCCAGATGCCGCCGATCAGGCCTGCGACGGGCCCCGACATCATCAGGTTGACCGGACCTCCGGTGGCGCTGTCTGCGGTCGTCATGCCGCCCGAGGACTGCATGAGGCGCACGCCGCGCGGCAGCCCGGCCTCCCTGAGCCCGGCGTCGAGCCGGCCGACATAGCGCGCGACACGGGGGCCGACATAGGCGTTGAGACAGGTCGTCGAGAAGCGCTCGAACTCGCGGTAGAGCGGCAGCACCTCGCTGGAGATCGAGAGATAGGCGTCGGGGCATTCCTCCCGGAGGATCTGCTCGATGCGCCGCTCATGGGCGGGGTTGAGGTAGGCGTGCAGCAGGCAGACCGCGATGGCATCGACGCCGGCCTCGCGCAGTGCCCGTGCGCGTGCGCGCACCTCCGCCTCGTCCAGCGGCACGACGATCTCGCCTCTGGGCGCGGTGACCCGCTCCCGCACCGTGAGCCGGTGGCGCCTTCTCACCAGCGGGCGCGATTGCCACGGCAGCTCCTGCTGGAGCGAGAAGTTGTGGGGCTTCTTGTGGCGGGCGATGTGCAGGAGGTCGCGAAAGCCCTCGGTCGTGATCAGGCCGACCTCGGCGCCCTTGTGCTCGATGGCGATGTTGGTCGCGACGGTGGTGCCGTGCAGCAGCAGGTCCACCGCCTGGAGGCCGACCCCGGCCTTGGCGCAGAGGGCATCGACGCCGGTCATCACCGCCCGCGCCGGATCGTCCGGCGTGGACGGCACCTTGTCGACCGTGATCGCGCCCGCCGCCTCGTCGATCAGAATCAGGTCCGTAAACGTGCCGCCGACATCGACCCCGATGCGCTGCATGGCTCCCCTCCCGCGTCCCCCGGCGCGGCCGTCCGGGCCGCTGCGTGACGCTCGTTCCGTGCCGGCGTGCGGGCGAGGGGGGCCGGGCTACGCTCCCTCGGACGCCTGCAACGTCCTATCTTCGCCGACGCCGGGCCGTGCGACAATCGGCACGATGGCGAGAGCGGCTTTGTGTCTCCCACTTGGAATGACGGCTTGCAACGGGCCGGCGAGTCGCGACCTGACGGATGCAGGTCGCCTGCAAGCCAGCGGGGCCCGGTGAAGCGGCGAGCATCGTCACCATGGTCCTGAGCGTCTTCGAGCTCTTCAAGGTCGGCATCGGCCCGTCCTCCTCCCACACCATGGGACCGATGGCCGCGGCCGGGGCCTTTCTGGCGCTGCTTGCGGACCGACTCCGAAACGATCCGCCGCCCGAGGCCCGGCTGCGCATCCGGGTCTCGCTGCACGGCTCGCTGGCCTTCACCGGCAAGGGCCACGCCACCGACCGGGCGGTCATGCTCGGCCTGCTCGGCCATCGCGCCGCCGATCTCGATATCGAGAGCGCCGAGGCCGACCTCGCGGCCCTTCGCAGTGACAAACGTTTGTCATTGCCTGGCGGCGCGGATCTGGCCTTCGACGCGGACGAGGACATCGTCTTCGACTATGGCCCGCCGCTGCCGGGCCACCCCAACGGCATGGAGTTCCGGGCGCTCGCCGCCGACGGCACGGCCTGGCTCAGCCGCGTCTACTATTCGATCGGCGGCGGCTTCATCGTGACGGCCGAGCAGCTCGCCGATGAGGCGAAGCGCGCCGCCGAAGATCCGGACTCGCGCTGCCCGTTCCCCTTCGACAATGCCGCGTCCATGCTGCGGCTGGCGCGCGAGAGCGGCAACTCCATCGCCGGGATGATGCGGGCGAACGAGTGCGTGGTGCGCGCCGGGGCCGAGGTCGACGCCGGGCTCGCGTCCATCTGGGACGCGATGAGCGCCTGTATCGACCGCGGGCTCTCGCGCCAGGGCGAGCTCCCCGGCGGGCTTCGCGTGAAGCGGCGGGCCGGCGCGTTGTACGAGCAGCTCAGCCGCGAGCAGGGCTCCAACAGTGCGCAGCCGCATGTCTTCTCCGACTGGCTCACCGTCTACGCCATGGCGGTGAACGAGGAGAACGCCGGCGGGGGCAGGGTGGTCACGGCGCCCACCAACGGCGCCGCCGGCGTGGTCCCGGCGGTGCTGCGCTACTATCTCGAGCACTGCATCGGCGCCGACCGTGGGCGGGTCGCGGAGTTCCTGCTCACCGCCGCGGCGATCGGCGGCCTCATCAAGTCCAACGCCTCGATCTCCGGCGCCGACGCCGGCTGCCAGGCGGAGGTCGGCTCCGCCGCCGCCATGGCCGCCGCCGGCCTCTGCGCGGTCCTCGACGGCACGCCCGCGCAGGTGGAGAACGCCGCCGAGATCGCGCTGGAGCACCATCTCGGCATGACCTGCGACCCGGTCGGCGGCCTCGTCCAGGTGCCGTGCATCGAGCGCAACGGCATCGGCGCGACCAAGGCCGTGGCCGCCGCATCGCTCGCGCTGCGCGGCGACGGCACCCACTTCATGCCGCTCGACAACTGCATCGAGGCCATGCGCGAGACCGGCCGGGAGATGAGCGCGAAGTTCAAGGAGACCAGTCAAGGCGGCCTCGCCGTGAACATGCCGGAGTGCTGAGCCGGGCCGCGCGGGCGGTGGAGCGTTCGCGGCCCCGCGGTCACTCGGCCGCGTCTTCGGTCCGATCCTCGACCAGCTCCTCGGCCTGGGGGTCGCGGGGGTCGAGCTCGACCGGCTCCAGCGTCGGGATCGAGGAGCGGGTGGGGGCGACGTTCAGCGTCTCGAATTTCCGAGCCGCCGGCAGGACCCGGCTTTCGAGCGAGCCTACCCCCCTGTTGTAGTGTTCCACCGTCTGGCGCAGCGACTTGCCGACGGCTCTCATGTGCCCGCCGAAGGTCCCAATGCGCTCGTAGAGCTCACGGCCCTGCGCCGCCACCGCCTGCGCGTTCTCGGCCAGCGTCTCCTGCTGCCAGCCATAGGCGATGGCCTTTGCCAGGGCGATGAGGGTGGTGGGCGTGCTGATGAGGACCCGCTGATGCACGGCGCTCTCGAACAGCGCCGGATCGCTCTCGATCGCCGCGGCGAAGAAGGCCTCGCCCGGCACGAACATGACGACGAAGTCGGGCGTTCCCGGCAGGGCCTTCCAGTAGTCCTTCGAGGCCAGCGCGCGCACGTGGGCGCGGACCTGCCGCGCATGATCGGCGACGAGCTGCCTGCGCCTGTCTTCGTCGTCGGTCTCCACGGCGTTGAGATAGGCGTCGAGCGGTGTCTTGGCATCGATGATGATCGACTTCCCGCCGGGCAGGCGGACGATCACGTCGGGGCGGAGGCGTCCGTCATCGCCCTCGATGGTCGGCTGCATCTCGAAGTCGATACCCGCCGTCATGCCCGCCATTTCGAGCACGTTCTGCAGCTGATACTCGCCCCAGCGGCCGCGCGCCTCGGGCCGCCGCAGCGCCTGCACCAGGCGGCTGGTTTCGGTGCGGAGCCCCGTCTGCCCCTCCGCCAGGTTCTTCACCTGCGCGGCGATGGCCCCGTAGGCGCTCTCCCGCGCCTTCTCGATCTCGCCCACCTTGCGCTCGAACTTGGTGAGGTTCTCGCCCAGCGGCTTGACCAGCGTCTCGATCGCCGTGCGGCGCTTCTCCAGGTCTTCCCTGGCGCTCTCGCTGTGCTTCTCGAAGCGCTCGCTCACGAGCTTCAGGAAGCTCTCGCTGTTCTTGCCCAGGACTTCCGACGCGAGGCCCGCGAACTTCTTCTCGAGCTCGGCACCCATGCGCGTGAGTTCGACGACGCGCGCCTCGTGGCTCTTGCGCTCCTCGTCCCGCGCCGCCTCCAGCGCCGCGTTCCTGCGGTCGACCTCCCTGATCCGCTCCTGGAGGCCGGCGTTCTCCTCTTCCAGCCGGGGCACGCGCTCGGCGGCGGCGGCGAGGCGGGCGCCCTCCGCCGCGCGCGCCTCGCGCTCGCGCGCCGCCTTCCGCGTCGCCGGGAGCGCGAAGACGGCATAGGAGAGGGCCGCGCCCGCGAGCGCCGCGACCGCGATGAGGATGATCGTCAGCTCGAGGCCCATGTCGTCGATCCGCCGTGCCCGTACATTGCTTTACTTGGACCGTAGGCCGCTCAGAATCGCTCCTGCTCAATAGGTTACGGTGCTGATCGGCGTCGAACCTACGAGCCGAACAACAATGATAGGAAAGCTATCGGGCCACAACCATGCGCACCCAACTGCCCGTGATGCGCATATCGCAAACGATCCTCAAAAGTCGGCTACAGATCGAATCGCGTGCCGCATCGCGGAGGTCGCGGGTAGATGCGGTCCTTCCCTTCAGACTGCAGTCATGACCAGATGGTCCGCGTGAGCCACTGACAGCAATGAATTCAGCTTTCGTCGTTTGGCTCAAGGTCAAGCTTTTGCTGTGGATATTCAGGTGGCCGAGGAAGAGCGTGTACAGGGACTACCTCAAGTTCGAGCGCTTCCGCGAGCTTGGCGATATCGTCGTCATCGGAATAGATGGTGGTTTGGCCTTGAGTCCGAGCGATCGCGATTATCTGCCGGTCGAACTTGAGCTTAGCGCGGGTTATATCCGTACCGGCGCGTAGATCGCCAGCTGAGATGGCATCGCGGGTCATCGCTGCGAGTTCCACAGCGGCACGTTGGTCGAACGGCTCAACGCGGAAGCAACGGGTAGTATTCAAGATTTCGAGATACTCGGGTCCCGCGTCTCCGGCATGCACGAGAACCTCGCTGAGAGCCGGCGTCGGAATGACAATGGTCTCGCGTCGATTCTCAAGAGTTGTGATCAGAAAATCGATACGTGCCTTAGCGTCGGTTACTGGCGTGTCAGTCGCGGGGTCGAGCGGTGCCTTTGCCTCATGCTCAAGAAAATACAGTAACGCCGTAGCGTCGAAGACCGGCATCAGTGAGCTTCGTCGAGGCAGCGCAATCGCCGAAGCTCTGCGGGCGGGTCGTCAATGTCCTTCCAGCCGCTACCTTCAACATTCCGCAGCCGTTCAGCGACTTCGCTAAGGGGTGCATCGTCGAGTTTGTCGAACTCTGTGATGTTGAAGCGCTTCATCAACCAGCCGCCGTCGGCGTCACGCTCCCAGCGTCCGTCCCCCTGCACGCGCAGGGTGGGGCCGTAAAGATGGACGGCAAGTCGCTTGGCCATATCGCGCGTGGCGTTGCACGTATGTATTTTGTCGCCATCCCGCAGATGCACAGGCACCGTGTCGTCGCGGCCACCGACACGAATAAGGATACCATCAAGGACGCCAGGCTGATTAAATGCGCCGAACGTCAACGGGGCTAGTTGTTCGCGGCCCGGAAACCGAATTACCTCGGCACCGCCACCCTCCCGCAGGCTACCAATCGCATTGTCGACAGCCAGGTACCGGTTCAGTGCCTTAAACGCGTTGGCCGCGTCATCGGGAGCTTTGTCGTTTGCGAGGGCCTGTATCCGATCCCGAACTTCCGGCGCGGCTTCAGGCTCCACAATTTGCACAAGCACAGTGCTGCCGGGCTCAAGACGCACAAAATGCACCCGCTCGGACTTACCCAGGAGCCGCGCCAAGTCCGCCATGTACTCGGCCAGACGCGACATGGGCAGGGTGTCGGGACTGTAGGCATCGATAAGGAACCGATACTCGTACCCCTCCTTCATGGTCAGGCTCCCACGCCAGAGTAATTGGTCACCATTCTGTTCCCGATCTTATACTCCGTGACGGTGAATGCACAGTACGTGAAATCGTGCCACGCCGCCGAGGCCGACGGGCCAGGCCCCACCGATCGGTGACCCCTCAGAGTCGCGCCTGCTCAATTGGGTGCTATACCGATCGGCGTCGAACCCGCGAGTCGAACAAGACTGGTGTTTCATGCCCGGTCCCGCCGATGGGGACATGCGCCGGGGTCAGAAGCCGAGGCGCTTGAGCTTGATGACGGCTGCCTGCGCCTGCAGCCGGGCGAGCACCTCGTCCGGGACCGGCGAATCGACGCCGACGAGGCCGACGGCGTCGCCGCCCGGCTTCCTGCGTCCCAGGTTGAAGGTGGCGATGTTGATCCCGGCCTCGCCGAGGATCGTGGCCACCGCGCCGATCAGCCCCGGCTTGTCCTCGTTGGTGAAATAGAGCATGTGCGGGCCGAGCTCCGCCTCGATCTCGATGCCCTCGATTTCCACGATGCGCCGTCCGCTGCCGCCGATGAGCGTTCCCGCCACGCCCAGGGCGTGCTCTCCCGAGAGCACCTCCACGCGCATGAGGGTCTGGTAGTCCGGTGCCGTGGCGCTCCTGATCTCGCGCACCTCGATGCCGCGCTCGCGGGCGAGGAAGGGCGCGTTGACGATGTTGATGTCGTCGAGGCGCGGGGCGAGCAGGCCCTGCAGGGCCGCGGCGCTGAGCAGGCGCGAATCGAGGGCGCTGGCCTGGCCTTCGTAGGTGATCGTCACGGCGCGGATGCGGCCTTCCGCGATCTGGCCGGCGAAGCGCCCGATCTGTTCGGCAAGGGTGAGGTAGGGGCCGAGCTTCGCCATTTCCTCCGGCGCCACCGAGGGCGCGTTGACCGCGTTCACGACCATGCCCGTCAGCAGGAACTCGGTCATCTGCTGCGCGACCTGGAGCGCCACGCTCTCCTGCGCCTCGACCGTGGAGGCGCCGAGATGGGGCGTCGCGATCACCTCGTCCAGGGCGAAGAGCGGGTTGTCGTGCGCCGGCTCCTCCTCGAACACGTCGAGCGCGGCGCCCGCCACATGGCCGCTCTCGATGGCGCTCTTGAGGTCCGCCTCCACGATCAGCCCGCCGCGCGCGCAGTTCACGATGCGCACGCCTTGCCTGGTTCGCGCCAGCGCGCCGGCGTCGATGATCCTCCGCGTCTCGTCGGTGAGCGGCACGTGGAGGGAGATGACGTCCGCGTCGGCGAGCAGCTCGTCCATCGTCGCCAGGGTCACGCCGAGCGCGGCGGCGCGGTCCGGCGCCAGGTAGGGGTCGTAGGCGACGACCCGCATCCTGAGCCCCTGGGCGAGGGTCGCGACGATGGCGCCGATGGTCCCGCAGCCGACGATGCCGAGGGTCTTGTCGCGCAGCTCGATGCCCATGAAGCGGCCCCTCTCCCAGCCGCCGCCGCGGGTCGAGCGGTCCGCCTGCGGGATACGGCGCGCCATCGCGCACATCATCGCGATGGTGTGCTCGGCGGCGGTGACGGAATTGCCGTGCGGCGTGTTCATCACCACGATCCCGCGCGCGGTCGCCGCGTCGATGTCGATATTGTCGACCCCGGTGCCGGCGCGGCCCACCACCTTGAGACGGCCGGCGCTGGCCAGAAGGGCGGCCGTCACCCTGGTGGCGGAGCGGATGGCGAGGCCGTCATAGCCGTCGATGATCCCGGCCAGCGCGTCGGGCGCGAGACCGGGGTGGACGCCGACCTCGATGCCGCGCTCGGCAAAGGCCCGTGCGGCCACGTCGCTCATCTCGTCCGCGATCAGGACCCTCGGCATCGCCCCCGGCCTCGTCTCCGGCATCGCCCCTGGCCTCGCCGGCCGGGCGGGCTAGCCGCCTCCATGCGGCCGCACCTCGTCCCAGGCCCAGTCGAGCCATGGCGTGAGCGCTTCGAGATCGTCGCGCTCGACCGTGCCGCCGCACCAGATGCGGAGCCCCGGCGGGGCGGCCCGGTGGTTCTTGATATCATAGGCCGCGTCCTCTGCCTCCAGCAGGGCGCACATCTGCCGGATCATGGCCCATTGCCCGGCCTCGTCGAGCGCGGCGAAGCGGGGATCGACGATGCTGAGGCAGACCGAGGTGCGCGAGCGGGTCTCGGGCGCCTGCGCGAGGAAGGCGACCCACTCGCGCGCCGCGACCCACGACTCGATGACGCCGAAATTGGCTCGCGTCCGCGCGATCATCCCGGCCCGACCGCCGATCGATTCCATCCATCGCAGCGCGTCGAGCGCATCCGCCACCGCCATCATCGAGACGGTGTTGATGGTCTCGCCCCGGAAGATGCCTTCGTTGAGCCGCCCGTCGCCGGCGCTGAGGCGGAAGACCTTGGGAAGCGGCCAGGGCGGCGTCTCGCTCTCCAGCCGTTCAGCCGCACGGGGCCCGAGGATCAGCATCCCGAACCCGGCCTCGCCGCCCATCACCTTCTGCCAGGAGTAGGTGGTCGCATCGAGCCTGGTCCAGTCCATCGGGTAGGCGAAAACGGCGGAGGTGGCGTCGCAGAGCGTGAGGCCGGCGCGGTCGGCGGCGATCCACGCCGCATCGGGCACCCGCACGCCGGAGGTGGTGCCGTTCCAGACGAACACCGTGTCGCGCGCCGGATCGACCTGCGCGAGGTCGGGCAGGCGGCCGTAGGGCGCGTCGAGCACGCGCGCGTCCAGCGGGCGCAGCTCGCGCTCGCCGTCGATCGCCCATTGCGCGCCGAAATTGTCCCAGCGCAGGAAATCCGCGCCCCTCGGGCCGAGCAGCGACCACATGGCCATCTCGAAGGCGCCGGTGTCCGAGCCGGGGACGATGCCGATGCGCCAGTCGTCGGGCAGGCCGAGAAGCGCGCGCGAGCGCTCCAGCAGCTCCCCGATCTGCGCCAACGGCCGCTGCGCCCGGTGGGATCGGCCGAGCAGCGCCCCGGCCAGGACCTCGACCGACCATCCGGGCCGCTTGGTGCAGGGTCCGGAGGAGAAGAGCGGGTTGCCGGGTCGGACCGCGGGCTTCATGGGCGCGGCGAGCGGCGCGGGACCATCGCGGTCACAGCGTGATCGTGCCCTCGAGATACTGGACGGCGCGGCCGCCGAGGCGCACGCGGTCGCCGGCGACGCTGCAATGCACGACACCGCCGCGCGCCGACGCCTGGTAGGCGCGGAGCGTCGCCTTGCCGAGTCGCGCCGCCCAGAAGGGCGCCAGCATGCAGTGGGCGGACCCGGTGACCGGGTCCTCGGGCACGCCCAGGCGGGGAGAGAAGAAGCGCGAGACGAAATCCAGCTCCGCGCTCTCGCCCGCTGCGGTCGCGATCACGCCGCGCCGGTCGAGGCGGGCGAGCGCCGCCAGGTCGGGCGTGAGCGCCCTGATCTCGGCCTCGCTCCCGAAGAGCGCGAGATAGTCCATGTCGGCGAAGACCGCGCGAACCCCCGCCCCGAGCCCGGCGGCCAGAGCGGCGGGAGTCGCCACGGGATGCGCGGCGAGCGCCGGGAAGTCCATGACCAGGCCGTCGCCGCTGCGGCTCACCGCGAGGCGCCCGCTCCTGGTCTCGAAGGCGACCGCATCGTCGCCCGGCCGCAGATGGCGAAGCACGACATGGGCGCTCGCCAGCGTCGCATGGCCGCACAGATCGACCTCGGCAAGCGGCGTGAACCAGCGCAGGTCGAAGGCGCCGTTCGCCGGGACCAGGAACGCGGTTTCCGACAGGTTGTTCTCCGCCGCGATGGCCTGGAGCGTGGCATCGTCGAGCCACGACTCGAGCGGACAGACCGCGGCCGGGTTGCCGCCGAATACCGCACTGGCGAACGCGTCGACCTGGAACATCCGCAGCTTCATGCAACACTTTATTGACGATGAGGTGCAGGCATGCAAGGTGAGGCGGGGGGTGCGGCGCCCGGCGCCGTGCCGCAACGATCTGGCACTATCGATCGCATGGGCTGCATCTCCTTGCGCAAAATCCGGGCAATCGTCCTCGCCGCCGCAGTGGCCGTCCCTGGCGCTGCCGCAGCGATTGCCTCCGGGGCCGTCGGCGTGCCCGGCGCGCTGGCGTCCGGCCCGTCGCAGGCGGCGGCGAGCGACTTCTTCGCCGGCTACGAGGCGTTCCGGCGCGGCGACTACGAGGAGGCGCGCAGCGCCTGGTCCCCGCTCGCCCGCGCCGGCGATGTCGACGCACAGTTCAATCTCGGCGCACTCTTCGAGAACGGCCTGGGCGTTCCGGCGGACGCGGAGAGGGCGGCGCGCTGGTACCGGGCGGCGGCGGAGCGCCGGCTCGACCACGCCCGGCTCGCATTGGCCCGCCTGCAGCGCATCGGCGCGCTCGACCCCGGCCCGGACGAGGACCAGATCAAGCTCCTCGAAAGCGCCGCCCGGCGCGGCCTGGCCGAGGCGCAATACGAACTCGGCGTGGCCTACGACCGCGGGCTCGGCGTCACCCAGAATCACGCGACCGCGGCGGGCTGGTACCAGCGCGCGGCCGAGCAGGGCCTCACCGACGCCCAGTACAACCTGGCCACCTTCTACGACGAGGGGCTGGGAACCCCGCGCGATATCGCACGGGCGCGCGAATGGTACGCGCGCGCGGCCGACTCCGGCGAGCGGCGGGCCATGAACAATCTCGGCTATATCTACGAGAAGGGGCTCGGCGGCGTGCGGGACTACGACATGGCGGTCGTCTGGTACCGCCGCGCTGCCCACATGGGTCTCGCCATCGCGCAGAGCAACCTCGCCGCGCTCCACTATCTGGGGCGCGGCGTGCCGCGCGATTTCGAGCAGGCCCACCGCTGGTACAAGGTCGCCGCCGCACAGGGCGACGCGGTGGGCCGGAACGGCCTCGGCCTGCTCTACGCCAACGGCCTCGGCGTGGACCGCGATCTCGTCCGGGCCATGGCGCTGTTCGAGCTCGCCGCCCACTCGGGCAGCCCGGCGGGCGCGGACGCGCTGACCTACAGCGACCGGCTCGCGCAACTGATGACGCCCGCTCGGCAGGCGGAGGCGAGGGCGCTGAGCCTGGAGATCGCGGCACGGACGGAGCCGGACGACACGGCCGGCAGGCCGGTCTTCGGCGTCTCCCTGCCGAGACCGGCGGACGGCTTCGGCGATTCCGTCATCTACGCGCAGCGCCTCCTCAAGTGGCTGGGCTACTACGACGCGGCGGTGGACGGCCTGGCCGGCGCGCTCACCGTCAAGGCGACCCGGCGCTTCCTCGGCGACAACGAGCTGCCCATGGCCGCGCAGGTCACGCGGGAGCTGGTGGAGGCGCTGGAAGCGGCGAGGGCCGCGCGCGTCGCTGCGGCGGGCGCTATCGACACCGCCGCCGACAGCGCTATCGACACCGGCACCGACGACGGCATCGGCGACGCCCTAGGGCGGAGCGCCCCAGGGCGGAGCGCCGGAGAGGGCCGGTCGTGAGGTTCACGCGGCGCAGGGCGAGGCCGGCCGCGCCGGCTGCGCTGGCGGCGGCACTCTGTCTGGCGCTGGCGCTGCTCGCCGGCTGCAGCACGGACGACGCGGAGGTCTATGTCGAGCGGGACGTGGCGGAGCTCTACAACGAGGCGCTGGACCACCTGCTGGACGACGAATTGCAGAACGCCGCGAACGGCTTCGCCGAGGTCGAGCGCCAGCACCCCTATTCCATCTGGGCGACGCGCGCGCAGATCATGACGGCGTTCGCCTACTATCTGGGCAATCTCTACGACGAGGCGATCGAGGCATCCGGCCGCTTCGTCGAACTGCACCCCGGCCATCGCGATGCGGCTTACGGCTACTACCTGATCGCCATGTCCTATTACGAGCGGATATCGGACGTCGATCGAGACCAGGAGATGACGGCGCGCGCCTTGCAGTCCCTCCAGGAGGTCGTGCGCCGCTTTCCCGGCAGCGCCTACGCACGGGATGCCCGGCTCAAGATCGATCTGACGCGCGATCATCTCGCCGGCAAGGAAATGACGGTCGGACGATACTACCTCCGGCACCGGAATTACGTGGCGGCGGTCGGCCGTTTCCGCAACGTCGTCGAGCGCTACCAGACCACCAGTCATGCGCCGGAGGCGCTGCATCGCCTGACCGAAGCGTATCTGGCGGTCGGCGTGCCCACCGAGGCGCAGACCGCGGCCGCGGTCCTGGGCTACAATTATCCCGGCAGCCAGTGGTACGCGTACAGCTACGCCCTGCTAGAAGAGTCCGGCCTCGAGCCCGAGGCCACCGGGGAGTCCTGGATCAGCCGGATCTTCGGCACCGTGTTCTGATGCCGCGAGATGCTTCGGCGCCTCTCCATCCGCAACTACGTTCTGATCGACAGCCTGGACATCGACCTCGGCGCCGGCATGGCGGTCTTCACCGGGGAGACCGGCGCCGGCAAGTCGATCCTGCTGGATGCGCTGGGGCTGGCGCTCGGCGCGCGCGGCGTCTCCGGCGTCGTGGCGCGCGATAGCGAACGCGCCAGCGTCGCCGCCGCCTTCGATGTCGGGCGGGCCGATCCGGTCCGCGCCCTGCTGGCCGAGCACGGGATCGAGCATGACGGCGAGCTTCTGCTGCGCCGCGTCATCGGCGCCGACGGCCGCTCCCGCGCCTTCGTCAACGACACGCCGACGGGCATCGCGCTGCTCAGGCGCATGGGCGCCCTGCTGGTCGAGATCGACGGCCAGGCGGAGCCGGGCGGGCTGCTCGACCCGGCGGGACACCTCGCCATGCTGGACGACTTCGCCGGGCACGGGCCGGAGCGCGAGCGTCTGGCGCTCGCCCATGCCGCCTGGCGGGCCGCCGAGAGCGCGCAGCGGGAGGCGGAGGCCGCACGGGAGGAGGCGCGCCGGGAGGAGGACTATCTGCGGCACGCGGTCTCCGAGCTGGAGGCGTTGGCGCCGGCGAGCGGCGAGGAAGCGCGCTGCGCTGCGGAACGCGCGACCCTGCAGAACGGCCAGAAGATCGCCGAGGCGCTGGAGGCGGCAGCGACCGAGATGGCCGCCGACGGTGGCCTGGGCACCCGTATCAGGGCGGCCCGGCGCATGGTGGAGCGTGTCTCCCCGGCAACGGGCGGCATGCTGGATGGGTTTTTGGGGAGCCTCGACCGGGCGGCGATCGAGGCGGAGGAGGCGGAGGGCGCGCTCGCGGCAGCGCAGCGCGCGCTCGATACCGACCCCGGCCGGCTCGAAGCGGTCGAGGAGCGCCTCTTCTCGATCCGCGCGGCCGCGCGCAAGCATCGCACCGATCCCGATTCGCTGGCGCCGCTGCTGACCAGACTGCGCGGCGAGCTCGACCTGATCGAGGGGAATGCCGGCCGGCTCGCCGCGCTGCGGCAGGAGGCGGAGGCGGCGCAGCGCATCTACCGCGACGCGGCCGGCGCGCTCAGCCGCGCCCGGCGGCGCGCGGCGCGGGCGCTCGACGACGCCGTGGCCGGCGAGCTCGCCCCGCTCAGGCTCGGCCGGGCCCGCTTCGGCACCGCGCTCGAAGCGGCGCCCGAGGGAGCCGAGAGCCGGACCGGCATCGACCGCTGCCGCTTCATGCTGGCTCCCGATCCCGGCGCGGAGCCGCAGCCGCTGGCGAAGATCGCCTCCGGCGGCGAGCGGGCGCGGCTCCTGCTCGCGCTCCGGGTCTGCCTCGCGCGTGCGGCCGGCCTCTCCACCCTGGTCTTCGATGAGATCGACCGCGGCATCGGCGGTGCCGTCGCCGACGCCGTCGGCGCGCGTCTCGCCCGCCTCGCGTCGGACCTCCAGGTCCTGGTGGTCACCCATTCGCCCCAGGTCGCGGCCTGCGGCGAACGCCACTACCGCGTCACCAGGGGCGAGGGAGAACGGGGGGCGGCGGCGCGGGTCGCGCTGCTCGACGACGCGCAGCGGCGGGAGGAGATCGCGCGCATGCTCTCCGGCGCACGGGTCACCGAGGAGGCGCGCGCCGCCGCCGGCAGCCTGCTCACGCGGAGCGTGCCATGAGCGACGAGACCGCGGCGCCCGAAGACCTGACCCCCAACTCCGCGGCTCGCGAGCTTGAGCGCCTGGCGCGGGAGATCGCCCGGCACGACAAGCTCTATTACGAGGACTCCAGTCCCGAACTGCTCGATGCCGACTACGACGCGCTGCGCCGGCGCAACGAGGCCATCGAGGCGCGCTTCCCCGACCTCAAGCGCGCCGACAGCCCGAGCGAGCGCGTGGGCGCGCCGCGCTCGTCGAGCTTCGCCAAGGTGCGCCACGCCCGGCCCATGCTGTCGCTCGCCAACGCGCTCGACGACGACGACCTCGCCGAGTTCCTGGGCCGCGTCCGGCGCTTCCTCAATCTCGCCGAGGACGAGCCGGTGGTGCTCTACAGCGAGCCCAAGATCGACGGCCTCTCGGCGACCCTGCACTATCGGGACGGCACGCTCGTGCTGGGCGCCACCAGGGGCGACGGCGAGACCGGCGAGGACACGACCGAGAATCTGCGCACCCTGCGCGACCTGCCGCAGACGCTGGCCGGCTCAGGCGTGCCGGAGCGGCTGGAGGTGCGCGGCGAGGTCTATATCGGGCTCAAGGATTTCGACGAGCTGAACCAGGAGCGGGAGGCAGACGGCGAGGCGCCCTTCGTCAATCCGCGCAACACGGCCTCGGGCGGCCTGCGCCAGCTCGACCCGACGCTCACGGCGAAGCGCCGGCTTCGCTTCTTCGCCCATGGCTGGGGCGAGGCGAGCGAGCCGCTGGGCGAGCGCCAGGGCGATGTTCTCGCGCGCCTTGCGGGGTGGGGCTTCGCGCTGGCGCCGCTGGCCCGGCGCTGCACCGGCCTCGACGAGGCGCAGGCGCTCTACCGGGATATCCAGGCCGCGCGGGAGGCATTGGATTTCGAGATCGACGGCGTGGTCTTCAAGGTGGACCGCCTCGACTGGCAGGAGCGCCTCGGCGCCGCCGGCCGGGCGCCGCGCTGGGCGATCGCCCGCAAGTTCCCGGCCGAGCAGGCGGAGACCGTGCTGCACCGGATCTCGATCTCGGTCGGGCGCACCGGGGCGCTCACGCCGGTCGCCGAGCTGGAGCCGGTCCATGTAGGCGGCGTCACCGTCTCCCGCGCGACGCTGCACAACGAGGACGTGATCGCCGAGAAGGACATCCGCGCCGGCGACACGGTGGTGGTGCAGAGGGCCGGCGACGTGATTCCGCAGGTGGTCCGTGCGATCCAGGAGAAGCGGCCGGCGGACTCGCGGCCCTTCGAGCCGCCCACCCAATGCCCCGAATGCAAGAGCCACGCGGTGCGGGAGGAGGGCGAGGCGGTGCGCCGCTGCACCGGCGGCCTGGTCTGCCCGGCCCAGGCGCTGGAGCGGCTGCGCCACTTCGTCGCCCGCGACGCCTTCGATATCGAGGGCCTGGGCGCCAGGCAGATCGAGGCCTTCTGGGCCGAGGGGAGGGTGCGCAGCCCCGCCGACATCTTCGACCTGGAACGGAAGGACGGCGACCCGCACCCGCCGCTCGCCGAGCAGGAGGGCTGGGGCGAGATTTCCGCCGCCAACCTCTTCCGCGCCATCGAGGTCCGCCGGCGCATCCCGCTCGACCGCTTCCTCCACGCGCTGGGAATCCGCCATGTCGGGCAGTCGACCGCGCGGCTGCTCGCCCGCCGCTATGGCAGCGTCGACGACTGGCGGGCGGCGATGGAAGCGGCTGCCGTTCCCGAAAGCGACGCCCTGGAGGCGCTGACCGGGATCGACGGGATCGGGCCGGCGGTCGCCCTGGCGCTCGTCGCGTTCGTCGCCGAGCCGCACAACGGCGCGATCCTCGATGCGCTTTGCGCCCGGCTCACGATCGAGCCCGTCGCCGCGCCCGCCGCCCAGTCGGCCGTCGCCGGCAAGACGGTGGTCTTCACCGGCACGCTGCAGCGGATGACGCGGCAGGAGGCGAAGGCGCGCGCCGAGGCGCTCGGCGCCCAGGTGGCGGGGTCGGTCTCGCGCGCGACCGATTACGTGGTCGCGGGCGAGGCTGCGGGCTCGAAGCTGAAGCGGGCGCAGGCGCTCGGCGTCGCGGTGCTGAGCGAGGACGCGTGGCTCGCGGTCGCCGCCGGCGGGGCGCCGCCGGCCGCTGCGGCCGCTGGCGGCGACGAAAACGGCGATGACGGAAGCGACGGACGCGACGGCAGCGCCCCGGCCTGACGCGGCGATCGACTGGTCGGTCGCGCCCGCTCCGGTGCCCTACGCGCACGCGCTCGCGGCGATGGAGGAGCGGGTCGCGTCGATCCACGCGCGCCGCGCGCCGGAGCAGGTGTGGCTGCTGGAGCACCCGCCCCTCTACAGCGCCGGCACGAGCGCGCGGGCCCACGATCTGCTCGACCCGGCGGGGCTTCCGGTCTACCGCACGGGCCGCGGCGGCCAGTACACCTATCACGGCCCCGGCCAGCGCGTGGCCTATGTCATGCTCGACCTGGCCTCGCGCGGGCGCATGGACCTCCGCCGCTTCGTGCGCGACCTGGAGCGCTGGCTGATCGGCACCCTCGCCGAGTTCGGCGTCGCGGGCGAGCGCCGCGACGGCCGGGTCGGCATCTGGGTGGCGCTGGAGGGCGGGGCTGAGGCCAAGATCGCGGCGATCGGCGTGCGGGTCCGCCGCTGGGTCACCTTTCACGGCGTCTCGCTGAACGTCGCCCCGGACCTCGCCCACTACCGCGGTATCGTCGCCTGCGGCATCCGCGAGCACGGCGTCACCTCGCTCGCCGCCCTCGGAGTCGATGTTGCGATGGAGGAGGTCGATCGCGCGTTGCGGCGCAATTTCGACGCGGTGTTCGGCGGCTGAGCCGACACTCTGCGGGCCGCACGCGCCCCCACCTCACCCCGGCCCTCTCCTCCGACCTTTCATTTGGGCTTATACGCCTAACTAGCCATCCGTCAGCGCAGCATTCTCTGGCACTCCTGCAGGAACTTCCCGAGCAAGCGGTTCATGATCTTGGAGTTATCGCTCGTGGGGCCGGGGTAGGCTTCCCGTAGCGCCGCCATCAACGCCTCTTTCGCGGGGGCCTCAATTTGCTCATAGGTCGCTCGTGCCTGATCCCAAGCCTTGTCTCGGGCTATGTCCGCCTCATCCCACATGCGGTAAGCGGCATTGATCCGCGGCGCGTAGCGTGCCTCGATTTCGGCGCGGAGGGCCTCATACTGGGCGCGTTCTTCAGCGTTCCCATACGGGTTCAGATCGCGCAGTTCTGCAGCTTGATCGCCATGCGCCGCTCCCCATGCCTGATGCGCTCGTCTGGTCGCCTCGCCGTGGACCTCATCGGCCTCGCGCCGAGCTTGATGAAATGCAGCGTCTGCAGGCTCAATGGCTTCGCGATAGGTCTCCACCGCTTCCAGCGCCCCAATGCAATCTTCAAGATCAGCAGCGGCGGGGGAGACAGCCACCAGAGAAAATGCGAACAGCGTAAGCGCTATGCGTCGCATAGCGGCCTCATCGCGTAGTTTTCGGCTTCCGCGTGTGAGACTTCTGAACGCGGATGGTCGGGTCCGCGGGCTTCACGGCTGAGAAGATCGCGCGGGCCACACGCTCCGGGCTGGCCTCGATTCTCGGGATGGGCTTCGGCGGGCGGCCCCGTGGGCGCGGGTTGATGGGCTTGGTCGTCATCGCCCTTCTCCATCCATCATGCGCTGATCATCCTACGCCCGCAGTTACGGCTAGGCAACTGGTCATATTTCCTTGAGCCGGCCACGCTGTTAGGCCAGTCTTCTCCCTGCACCTATCTGCGATGATGGGAGGCTGACGGGGATCTTCACGGGTCGCCAGCACGAAGGGGCCGCGGGCACCCTGGAGCGGCCGGACTTGACAGCCGCCTGCGGAGCAAGCCGGTGACCGCCGGCGGGTACTTGTGCCTGGCTCACTCCTCGGGGCGAAGCGTGACATAGCGCGCCAGTTTCACGCCTGTACGGATTGCCGGCCCATATCTCTTTCCCCGCAATTCCGATAGACGGATTATCTCGCGCGCTCCTCCCTCGCATTTACTTATCTCATCGGCGTACTGGATGCCGAACAAGGTCACCATGGCCGCCCTCCAGCGGTCAGGAGCATCGTGGTACATGGCAGAAAGAACGTTTGCGAGCTCTTGACCCGTCATCATCGCCTCCGCTCAGATCGTGAGGGTTTCACCCGGCCGCGCGCCGAGGCGGCGGAAGGGCGGGCGCCGAAGTCCCCGCCCGATGCCGAGAATGAATCAGCCGCGGATGCCGCTGACGACCAGAATGTTGCCGTCGAGCAGCTCGGTCTCGTTGATCCGCCCGCCCAATTGTCCCCTGCGGATCGCGCCAATGACGGTGGTCTCGATCACGTCGTAACCGGCGTCAGGGATGTGCGAAGCAAGGTCTTCGACGGTGTTGAACTGGCGACCCCGGCAGGTCGCGAGGATACGCTGCAACAGTGATTGGGCCACTTCGGCCTCCTATGTTGAGACGGAGGCCGATTGACGCCATAGTCGAGGCGGGGTAGGTAAATCCCGTCGTCGACACCAAACTCCGCATCGGCCTCGCAACCATCTGCGGATGCCTTCGGGCCGAGAGCTACCAACTCTCGGACCGAAGTGCGTCTGAGGGGGGAGGCTAGGCCGCTAGGCGTCGACCGTCAAGATGTAGTGGTCAAGCGCTGCGCGCGCCGCTAGACAGGCCGTTGTCGGCGATCAGCGCGGCATAGGTCAGCCGCTTGCCGATCATGCCGCGCGCCAGCGTGGCCATCTGGTCGATGGTGTCTAGGTCGCGGATGTTGTTCCGCCCCGTGAACTCCCGAACGTAGCGGTCCAGGTGTTTCTCGGACAGATGGTGGAACGTGCCGTGATAGCCCCGCTTGAAGAGGCTCCAGAAGCTCTCGATGCCGTTGGTATGGCAGTCGCCACTGACGTATTCGCCGCGCGAGTGAACGGCGCTCTCATGGCGGGGCAGGCCTGAATAGCTCTTGGACTCGTCGGTGTAGACCATGGTCTCGGGGCTCGCATGGGCAGCTACAAAGTTGCTCAGGGTCAGGCGGGTGGTGTCGGGCACTACCTTGGCGGAAACGCGCTTGGTGGTGCGATCCTTGGTACCTGCGACCACGGCCTTGCCGACCGCACCGCGACCCGCACGCAGCTTCTTGTTGGCGTGCTTGTTCTTCTCCTTGCCCCCGATGTACGTCTCGTCGGCCTCGACCGGACCGGGGAAGGGCTTGTTCTCGCCTTCGATGAAGCCCTCGCGGATGCGCTGCATCAGGAACCATGCCGTGCCTTGGCGGATGCCCAGCTCCCGGTAGAGCTTCATGCTCGACGTGCCCTTGATGCCGGTGGTCATCATGTAGAGCGCGATGGCCCATTTCTGGAGACCGAGTTTCGAGGACTGCATGACCGTGCCCTTGCGGACTGAGAAGTGATGCCGGCAGTCCCGGCAGCGGTAGGGCATGGGTTTCCGGCTGACGACGACGACAGTGTTGGTCGACCCGCAATCGGGGCAGAACCGCCCCTCCGGCCACCTCTGCGCCTCAAACCACCGCTCCGCCGCTGCATCGTTGGGGAACTTCCGCAGCAGCTCCATGACCGTCATGCCTGTGCGGTGGGAGCGTCCGGGTGCCCTCTGTGTCATGCCAGCCTCCAATCTTGGCTAGCATAGTGTCATAAATGAGCGGGGCCGTCAATGACAATTTGGCTAGTTAGGCGTATAAGCCCCTTTCATTTCCCTCAAGCGCCGGGCGCTCGCTCCGCGAGCTTGGCTTGGGGGAGGAGAGGGAGAACGGGCGCTGCCGCCTGCGTTCCCCCCTCCTCCTGGATTCCTCTGCGAAATCGGGGTAGTTGGTTTGGAGGGAGGGGGATGGCGGCTCGGTGTGTTGATCGTGGTCTGTGCGCCGGTTCCGTTGAGCGGATTGGCGGCAGGCGCCGTCGTTTGCCGGCGTGCATGGGTCTTTCGTGCTGTGGGGTCGGCTCCACAGCGGCCTTTCCACGGGGGTTTGCACTGCGCTTGCGCCTCAGGCGCCTGCGAGCAGGCTGGCGCGGCGCATGTTGTAGACGGTGGCGACGGCGTAGAGGCGGGCGGTGTTCCGCTCAAGGGTGAGGCTCTTGGCCCGCCGCTGCCCGTAGAGGCGCTTCAGCGCCGAGAAGACGGCCTCGACCGGTGCCCGGCGCCTTGCAATGAGGTCGTTGCGGCGCTTCTGCCAGGAGGGCAGCGAGGCCATGTGCTTGTTCCGCCGGTGCATGATGCGGTCCTTGATGCCTGCGGCCTTGAGCCGCGCCCGTCGCGCCTGTTGCTCGTAGGCGCGGTCGCCATAGACCGCCCCCTCGTCGCCGCAGATCAGCCGATCGGCAACCTCGCTCTCGTAGGTCTTGGCCGAACTCAGCACCACGCGACGGATCAGACCGGAGCCCTGGTCGACACCGAGATGCGCCTTGTAGCCGAAGAAGGCGCGCCCCTTCTTCCGGGTCCAGTCCGCACCCGGCTCGCGCGCACTCCCGGCACCCGCGCCGGCCTTGTACGGCGGCGGGCGCGAAGCCGCAGCCACCAGCGTCGCGTCCATCAGCGTGCCCTTGCGCAGGATCAGGCCGGCCGCATCGAGCTGGCGGTTGATCTCCTCGAACGCCGCCTCCAACACTGCGCCTGCGTCCGCGCGAAAGCGGCAGATCGTGGTCTCGTCCGGCGTGCCCCCGTCCAGCGCAAAGCCGCAGAAGCGCCGGAACGACAGACGGTCCAGCAGCATCTCCTCAAGACCAGGGTCCGACAGGTCGTAGAGCGCCTGAAGATAGAGCGCCTTCAGCATCGACAACGGCGCATAGGGCGGACGGCCCCGGCGCCCCTCGCGCACCGGTGTGGCCAGACGCTCGAGCGCAGACCAGTCGATCAACCCGTCCAGACGCTCCAGCTTCCGGTTCGTCCCCAGGCCCGCAGACATGAACGCTTCCGCAAATCCCAGCTGATCCCTGCCACTCATCGACTCGACCTCCCCGTCTCGCAGCAACGAATCACATGCCACAAAATCCGCAAACCCCTTTCGCAGAGGAATCCTCCTGGGAGGAGGGGGAGAGCGGGAGGTGGGTGCATTCCGGCCGCTGACCGTGCCGGCCGGCGGTGTCTCCCTACGGGGCGCCGCGGGAGAGGTTGAGCCCCACGACACCGACGATGATGAGGGCGATGGAGCCGATCCTGAGCGGCCCCATCGGCTCCTTGAACCAGATGTAGCCGATCATGGCGATCGCCGCGGTCCCGATGCCGGCCCAGATCGCGTATGACAGGCCGAGATCGATCTTCTTGAGCGCGAGCGCGAACAACACGAAGCTGATCCCGTAGAGGACGAAGATCAGCGCCGCGAAGACGGGCCTGGTCAGGCCCTCGCTCAGCTTCATGCAGGTCGTGCCGCCGACCTCGAACACGATGGCGAGAGCGAGATAGACCCAGTGCATGGTGCGAATCCCCGCGGATGCCGGCCAGGACCGGTCATTCTTTGATAAGCCCCGCGGAGTCAAGGAAACGAAGGGGGTGGGACGCGCGGTTGCCTCAGGGGCGCACTCCCAATAACATCCTGCCGCCTGGTTCGGCCGGGAGGCGGGGCCATGACCGAAGGGCTGCGTCGTCGAGTCCGCGAGGCCCGGCGCGCGGCGCAACGCGCGGGAGGCGGGTGTTGGCAGATTATCTGGTCGGTATCGATGTCGGCGGCACGTTCACGGATTTCGTGAGCTACAATTCGGAGACCAGGGCGGTCGATGTCTGGAAGATCCTGTCGACGCCCCACGACCCCAACGAAGGCATCCTCGGCGGCCTCGGGCGCTTCGACGCGCCGTCGGACATCCGCAACATCAGGCTCGGCACCACGGTGGCGACCAACGCGATCCTCGAACGCAAGGGCGCCACCGTCGCCTATGTGACGACCGAGGGTTTCCGGGACATCCCCTTCATCCAGCGGGGCAACCGGCGCAGCCACTACGACATTACCTGGATCAAGCCGAAGCCGCTGGTCAAGCGCCGCCACTGCTACGAGATCAGCGAGCGGATCATGTCCGACGGCACGGTCCATGTGCCGCTCGACGAGGACGGCGTGCGCGCGGTGGCGCGCGCGATCAGGGAGGACGGCTCCATCGAGGCGGTGGCCGTGAACTTCCTGTTCTCCTACGTGACGCCGGACCATGAGCGCCGCGCCAAGGAGATACTGGAGGAGGAGCTGGGGGACATCCCGGTCTCCATTTCCTACGACGTGCTGCCCAAGTGGAAGGAGTACGAGCGCGCGTCGACCACCATCGCCGACGCCTATATCAAGCCGGTGGTGAATCGCCAGGTCGCCAACCTGCGCCAGCGCTTCAAGGAGAGCGGCATCACCGACCAGGCCGTCGTCATCAAGTCCAACGGCGGCGAGATGACCTTCGAGGCGGCGCAGCGGACGCCGATCCAGATGACGGTCTCGGGCCCCACCGGCGGGGTGATCGCAGGCAAGCACGTGGCCAGGCTGTCCGGCATCAGCCACCTCGTCACCCTCGACATGGGCGGCACCTCGACCGACACGTCGACCATCGTGGGCGGGCAGGAGAACTTCACCACCGACTACGAGGTGGAGTTCGGCGTCCCCATCCAGATCCCCATGATCGACATCCGCACCATCGGCGCGGGCGGCGGCTCCATCGCCTGGATCGACAAGGGCGGGATGCTGCGGGTCGGGCCCGAGAGCGCCGGCGCGAACCCCGGCCCCGCCTGCTACGGCAGCGGCGGGACGCGGCCTGCGGTGACCGACGCCAACCTGCTGCTCGGCCGCATCAATCCCGAGAACTTCCTGGGTGGCGAGATGGCCCTCGACATGGCCGCGGCCGAGACGGCGATCGCCGGCGTCGCCGGGCCGCTCGGGCGCACGGTCGAGGAGACGGCACTGGCCGTCGTGCAGATCGCCAACAACAACATGGTGGGCGCGCTCCGCTCGGTGCTGATCGAGCGCGGCCTCGACCCGCGCGACTTCGCGCTATTGGCCTTCGGCGGCGCCGGCCCGCTGCACGCGGCGGATCTTATGAATGACGCCGGCATTCCGTCGGGCGTCATTCCCAACTATCCGGGGCAGTTCTCGGCCTTCGGCTTCATCCTCACCGACGCCCGCGTGGATGTGCAGCGCACGGTGCAGATGACCTCGAAGCGCTTCGACCAGAGCCGGGCGTCCGAGGTGATGGGCGCGCTGATCGAGACCGGCATCGCCGAGCTGAAGGCGCAGGGCTACGTCAGGAACATCGAGATCTACCGCTCGCTGGAGATGCGCTATCTCGGCCAGAACTACGAGCTGGAGATTCCGGTCGCCTTCGATTCCTTCACCGACGAGACCACGCCCAAGGTGTGGCAGGCCTTCCACGACATGCACCTCGCACGCTTCGGCTTCAACATCCCGCGCGAGGTGATCGAGGTCATCACCGTCAAGGCGACGGTCGTCTCGCTTACCGAGAAGCCCGAGCTGGCCACCATCGGCAGCGCCGACGGCGCACCTGTGGCCGTGGCGCAGCGCTCGGTGATGTTCGACGACGGCCGCCACGACACGCCGATCTACGACCGTTCGCGGCTTCGCGACGGTCACGCGATCACCGGGCCCGCGATCATCGAGGAGCCGGTCTCGGTGACCGTGCTCCGCCCCGGCCAGCCCATGAAGGTGGACCGTTACGGCAATCTTCTGGTCGGCCGCATCGCCGAGGAGTCCTGACCATGAGCGAGAGACCCGACATCGACATGGTCGCCATGTCGATCATCGATTCCACCATGACCGCGGTTTGCCGCGAGATGGGCATCGTGCTGATGAAGACGTCCTATTCGACGATCTTCAACGAGGCGCTGGACTTCACCTGCGCCCTCGCGAGCCCCGAGGGCGAGATGATCGCGCAGGCCGAGTACTGCCCGTCCATGATCGGCGGCGTGCCGCTGCTGGTGCGGAGCTGCGTCAAGGAGATCCCGCTGGAGACCCTCGTGCCCGGCGACGTGATCTGCCACAACGACCCCTACCGCGGCGGCCTGCACTGCCCCGAGCACACGCTCATCAAGCCGGTCTTCGTCGATGACGAGCTGATGGGCTTCGCCATGACCATCGGCCATCTGCAGGAGATCGGCGGCATGGTCCCCGGCGCCTTCGCCGGCGAGGCGACCGAGATCTTCCACGAGGGCCTGCGCGTGCCCCCGGTCAAGATCATGAGCGCCGGCGAGGATGTCGAGGAGGTCTGGAAGCTGCTCCTCGCCAACGTCCGCACCCCCCGCTACAACTACGGCGACCTGCGCGCCCTCATCGCCGGCGTGGACGTGGGCGAGCGCGGCCTCGCCAACCTGATCCGCAAGTACGGCAAGGACCTCTTCCGCCGCAACGTGAAGGACCTGCTCGACTATTCCGAGAGCCGCATGCGCGCCGAGCTCGGCGCCATCGAGGACGGCGTCTACCGCTTTCGCGATCAGGTCGAGGACGACGGCATCGAGAGAAAGCCCTACGACATCAACGTCGCCGTCCACATCCAGGGCGAGGAGGTGGTGATCGACTATTCGGGCACCTCGCCGCAGGCGCGCGGGCCCATCAACGCCACCCTCGGCGTCTCCTACTCCGCCGCCTACAACGGCATTCTGCACGTCACCGACGAGAGCATTCCGAAGAACTCGGGCTGCTTCCGCCCGATCCGCGTGGTCTCGCCCCCCGGCACCCTGCTCAACGTCGACTATCCGGCGCCGGAGGTCGGCGGCAACACCGAGACCCATTGCAAGATCGCAGGCGCGGTGATCGGCGCGCTGGCGCCGGCGCTGCCGGATCGCACCATGGCGGCGGAGGGCGCGACCCACACCAACTTCGTCTTCGGCGGCACCGATCCGGACTCCGGCGAGCAGTTCGTCTGCTACGCCATCGAGCTCTCCGGCTGGGGCGGGCGCAGCTTCGCCGACGGCAACGACGCCACCGATTCGATCAACGGCAACTGCCGGGTCGTGCCGGTCGAGGTGTTCGAGACCCGCTTCCCCTTCCACACCGAGTCCTACATCCTGGTCCAGGATTCGGGCGGGGCCGGCGAGCAGCGCGGCGGGCTCAGCACCCAGCGCACGATCAAGAGCCTCGACATCGAGATCACCGGCAGCCAGATGTCGGACCGCCACCGCAACCGGCCCTGGGGGCTCAACGGCGGCAAGCCCGGCGGCCTCGCCGGCACCTGGCACCAGCAGGCCAACACGATCACCTGGCATACGATCGACGAGGCCTTCGGCAAGGCCAGCCCGAGCAAGTGGAGCAACGTCCGCATCCGGCCGGGCGATTCGATCCGCTTCCAGACCCCAGGCGGCGGCGGCTGGGGCGACCCGCGCAAGCGCCCGCGTGCGCGTGTGGTCGAAGACCTGGCCGAGGGCTACATCTCCGATACCGCCGCCCGCGAGAACTACGGCCTCGACGGCGCGGCGGAAGCTGCGGAGTAGGCGGCGAGCAGGCATGACGACGTGAGGGCGTGACCGGGGCGGAGCGAGCGCCCCCACCTCACCCCGACCCTCTCCTCCCCGCCGGGGAGGAGAGGGAGAACCGGTCGGCGCCGACTTCGTTCCCCCTCCTCCTGGGAGGAGGGGGTGAGCGGGAGGTGGTGCCTTTCGGACCCCTGTAATCCGGTCAGGTCCGATCACGCTTTAGCCGCGGCAGCGGGGGTTACTCTCCGCGGCGGTCGGCGACCAGGGCGTCGAGCCTGTCGAGCGTGGCCGCGCGGTCCGGCGTGAAGCCCTGCTCAATCCACCATTTCTTGACTTCATCAAGAAGAATGCCGACCTCCAGCCCAGGCGAGATTCCGCGCTCAAGCACGTCGGCTCCACGCACAGGAAATTCCGGCGCTTCGTCCATCCCTGCTGTCGCGAGCATTGTCCGCCAGTCCGCTTCATTCCCGCCTCGTTCGGCCCAAGCTAGCAGTACCCAGTTGCGATAATGATTAGAACCAAGCTCGTAGAAGAGGTGCCGCTGGAGGTAGTGTTCGAGATCGGGGGTCATGGCCTCGGGAGGTGCAACCAGTGACGTGAGTCTAGCGCCGTCGATGCTGTGCAAGCGCCAGCGGGCTGCGACCTTGTACGACTTGGTAAGATTGGCGGCCTTCTCGTGGTGTACGCTGGCGATCAGGGCGGCAAGCCGTCTCAGCCAATCGGCATCGGCGATCTGGGAGCGGAGCCGTATAGCCCAATCCGCCTCGCTAATGTCTTGCTCAATTTTGACCAGCCGCTCAAGCCGGTCCGTGCCTTGCGCCTCCGGCAGCAGTTCGTAGAGCACGCCGGTGTCCCTCATCGCGCTCACGGCCGGCAGGGGGTTGGGAGCCGCCAGCAGCTTCAGCATCTCGCCTTGCACCCGCTCGCCCGAGATCGTCTGGATTGTGTGTACCGCCGCCCTGCACGCATCCAGCGCCGCCGGGTCCGCTTCGCCCTGCCCGTACCAGGCGAAAAAACGGAAGAAGCGCAGCAGCCGCAGGTGGTCCTCGGCGATACGCTGCGCAGGGTCGCCGACGAAGCGCACCCGGCCTGCCTTGAGGTCCGCCTGCCCGCCGAAATAGTCGTGCAGGGTGCCGTCGGGCGTCATGCTCATGGCGTTGAAGGAAAAATCGCGGCGCGCCGCGTCCTCCTGCCAGTCGCCGGTGAACGCGACCTCGGCATGGCGGCCGTCGGTCCGCACGTCGTGGCGGAGCGTGGTGATCTCGAAGCGCGTGCCGCCGGCGAGCGCGGTGACCGTGCCGTGTTCGATCCCGCGCGGGACGGTGTGGCTCTCAATGCCGGCGCGGTCCAGCAGCGCCATGACTCGTTCCGGCCGGTCGGGGGTGCCGAGGTCGATGTCGCTGCTCTCGCGCCCGAGCAGCGCGTCGCGCACGCAGCCGCCGACGAAGCGAACGTCTGCGCCGTCGGCGCTGAGCGCCTCGACCACCTTTCGGGTGGCCGGCGCCTCCATCCAGGGTGCAGGCGCGGTGTTCGCCACCCGGCGGCTACTCGTCGACGACCTCGCCGGGCACGACCTCGCCGTCGATCATGTGCGCCGGCACATAGGTGCCCTCGGGGTCGCCGCCGACGGTCATCGCCCAAACCACCAGGCTCGCCGCCGCCAGCGCCATGCCGCTGCCGAGGAGCCGGAGCCACGGCATCCCGCGCAGGGTGGCCGCGGCCTGGCTGCGGCTCAGCCGGAGCCTGCGCGACAGGAGGAGATAGACGATGAAGAGGATCGTCGGCGCCAGCAGGATCAGGATATGGACCAGGGTGGTTCTCAGCATGTCGCGCGCACCGCATCCCGAAAGTTGACGAGGATCGCCGCCGTGGCTCCCCAGATATGATACGCGCCATAGGGCAACACGTAAAAACGGCGGTCGATGCCGCCGACCGTCACCCGGTCGCGGCGGTAGTTGGCGGGCTCGAGGACGAAGGGCAGCGGCACCTCGAAGATCTCGGCGACCTCGCTGGAATCGGGCGCAAACGCCGACGGCGCCGCGACCAGCCCCACCACCGGCGTGATGCGATAGCCGGTGCCGACCAGATAGTCGTCGAGGCGGCCGGCGATCTCGACCCGCGCCGGGGGCAGGCCGATCTCCTCCTCGGCCTCCCGGAGCGCGGTCTTCTGCGGGCTCCCGTCGCCGGGGTCGGCGCGGCCGCCGGGAAAGCTGATCTGGCCGGCGTGGCGCGCGAGCCGGTCCGCCCGCCTGGTGAGCAGCACGGAGAGCGCGCCCGCCCGCTCGATGACGGTGACCAGCACCGCGGCAGGCGCGATCGCTTCCGAGGGTGGCAGGCGGCCCCAGGACTCTTCGCTGTGGCGGCGCGAGCCCGGCACGCGGGCGCCGGGCGCGCGCTCCGCCGCCGCGATCACCGCCTCCCACGGCTGGTCCGGCGCGCCCGGCGCCCGGCGGGCCACGCCGCGCAGAATGTCGCTGCGCATCAAGCGTTGCCGGCAGAGGGTCCGGGCGCGTCGTCGAAGGGGAAGAATTCCCGGTCGCTCCAGACGCCGATCACCGTCCTGCCGTCGATCGCCCGCTCGACGCAGAGCTCCACCAGCGCATAGTAGGCGGCGCGCGCCACCCGCGCCTCCAGCCCGTCGCGCACGCCGAGATAGGGCGCCTTCTCCTGCGACCCCGGCAGCGCGCGGAAGGCGAGGGGGTGCGCGGCGCCGGCGCTCACCCACTCGTCCAGATTGGTGCGGAAGCGCAGGCGCTGCGCCTCGCCGCTGCCATCGGCCTCCAGCTCGACGGCGACGAAGGGCACGTCGTCTACCCTGATGCGGGCCTTCTCGACCGGGGTGACGAGCCAGTAGTCGCCGTCGCCGTCCCGCGTCAGCACGCTCGCGAAGAGCTTGACCAGCGGCAGCCGGCCGATGGGACAGCCCTCGTGGAACCAGGTGCCGTCGCCCGCGATGCGGATGTCGATGTCGCCGCAGAAGAGCTGCGGCGGGCGCGGCGCGGCGGTTGCGGGTGACTCGCCCATGGCCGCAGTATAGCCGCCCGCCCGCAGCGCCGCCCGCCGCATCGCGCCTTGAGGCGCCGACCCACCTCTCCCTGTCCCTCTCCCCCTGAAGGGCGGAGAGGGAACCCCGCCGCAGAGGCCCGTCATGCCTCGGCGGCCCCAGGGTGCGGGAGATGAGCGCGACAGGGCCGCGCAGCGGCCCGGCCGGCGCGACCGCGCCGGCGCGCCGCAAGGCGCGTAAGCCAAGCGAGCGGAGCGAGCGCCCGGCGCCTGAGGGAAATGAACAGAGTCTACCGCCCGGCGCCTGAGGGAAAAGATAAAGAATCCACCGCTCAGTCCTTGTGAGACAGCGCCTCCTCGATGGCCGCGAGGAAGGGCGCGGCGAACTGCTCCAGCTTGGCTTCGCCGACGCCGTTGACCTCGGCGAACTCCGCCACCGTGCGCGGGCGGCGCTGCGCCATGTCGATCAGCGTGCGGTCGCGAAACACGACGAAGGCCGGCACCCCGCGCTCCTTGGCGAGTTGCAGCCGCAGCGCCTTGAGCGCGGCCAGCAGCGCCGCCTGGTCGTCGTCGAGGGGAGGAGGCTCGGGCTGCGTGCCGGGCTTCTCCTTCGGCACGGCGGCGGGCCGGGCGGCCGCCGTATCCTCGCGGTAGTGGAAGGCGCCCTCGCCCCGCAGCAGGGCGCGGCCCGTCTCGGTGGTCGCGAGCCCGCCATAGCCGGCGATGTCGAGCCGCAGCAAGCCTGTGGCCACCATCTGGCGGATCAGCGAGCGCCAGACGGTCTTGGCCCGCTCCGCGCCCGCGCCGAAGAGCGGCAGACGGTGGTGGTTGAAGCGCACGATCTTCCCGGTCTCGGCGCCCCGCAGGATGTCGATCACATGGGCCGCGCCGAAGCGCTCGCCCGAGAGAGTGACCGCCGACAGGATTTTTTGGGCGTCCCCGGTCCCGTCGACGCGCTCCGCCGGGGAGAGGCAGCAGTCGCAGTTGCCGCAGGCGCCGGCCCGCTCGCCGAAATAGTCCAGCAGCGCCACCCGCCGGCAGGCCGGCGCCTCGCAGTAGCCCAGCAGCGCGTCGAGGCGCTTGTGCTCGCGGCGCTTGCGCTCAGGGCCCGCGTCCTCGCTCTCGATGAACTGCCGCCGCATCGCGATGTCGGAGAGGCCGTAGAGCATGTGCGCCTCGGCCGGCGCGCCGTCGCGGCCGGCCCGGCCGATCTCCTGGTAATAGGCCTCGATGCTGCCGGGAATGTCGGTGTGGAAGACGTAGCGCACGTCCGCCTTGTCGATGCCCATGCCGAAGGCGATGGTGGCGACGACGACCACGCCGGCCTCGGTCATGAAGACGTTCTGGTGGGCCTCGCGCTCCGCCTTCTCCATGCCGGCGTGATAGGGGAGCGCGCGGACGCCGCCGGCCGCCAGCAGGGCGGCGGCGGCCTCGGTCTTCTTGCGCGAGAGGCAGCAGACGATGCCGCTCTCGCCTGCATGACCGGCGACGAAGCTGCGCAACTGGCGCTTCCAGTCGCGCTTCATCTCCACCGTGAGCCCGATGTTGGGGCGGTCGAAGTCGAGCACCACGCGTGCACCCGCGCCGCCGAAGAGTTTTTGGGCGATGTCGTCGCGCGTCGCCGGGTCGGCGGTCGCCGTCAGCGCGGCGATGGGCACGCCGGGGAAGAGCGCGCGCAGCCGGCTCAGGTCCTCGTATTCCGGGCGGAAGGCCGGCCCCCACTGGGAGATGCAGTGGGCCTCGTCGATGGCGAAGAGCGTGACCGGCAGGCGCGCGAGCGCCGCCAGCATGCGCTCGGTCATCAGCCGTTCCGGCGCCATGTAGAGAAGCCGCGTTTCGCCCGCCGCGGCGCGGCGCCAGGCGGCGACGTTGCGGCTGCGCTCGCTGGCGGAGTTGATGCAGTCCGCCGCCACGCCCGCCAGCCTGAGCGCGGCCACCTGGTCCTGCATCAGGGCGATCAGCGGCGACACCACCAGCGTGAGCCCGCCTGCGACCAGCGCGGGGATCTGAAAACAAAGAGACTTGCCCGACCCCGTCGGCATCACGGTGAGCGCGTGGCGCCCGGCCAGCAGCGCCTCGATCGCCGCCTCCTGGCCGGGCCGGAAATCCTCGAACCCAAAAACCTCCCGCAGCACCCGGCGCGCGGGCGTCATCGGCGTTCTCCCGTCCGAGAGGGCGCCCGGCATTGTCGGCGCGGCGCCTGTTCCGTGTCCGTGGGTGGCGCCCCTGCGCCGGGCCCGCGCCGGATCAGGCGGCGTGTTCGTCGATCAGGCGGTTGACCTCGGAGGCGGCTTCCATCTGCACCATGTGGCCCTGGCCGTCGAGCACGGTGCAGGCCACGCCGTCGGCCAAGCCTTCGGCATGGGAGGCGGGGATGATCCGGTCCTGCGCGCCCCAGATGACGAGCGTGGGCACAGCACCCGCCACGTCGCGCATGACCTCGGCCTGCGCACCGCCGGGCGCGAAGGCGTCCCTGACGGTGCCGAGCGCGGCGGTGACGCCGTCGATCCGCTTGAAGGCGAGCAGGTCGTTGACGAGCTGGCGGGTGACCAGCGCCGGGTCGCCGAACAGTTTTTCGACATGGGGCTTGAGGTCCTTGCGGCGCTCGGCCGCGATGAAGCCCGCCAGATAGTCGCCGTCGATTTCCGGGCCGAGCCCGGCGCTGCCGATCAGCGTCAGCGAGGCCACGCGTGCGGGCGCGGCGCGCGCCACGGCGAGCGCGATGGCGCCGCCCATCGAGTGGCCGACGAGATGGGCGCTCTCGATCCCCAGCGCATCGGCGAAGCCGGTGACGATATCGGCGAAGAAGGCGAGCGAGCCGTCGCCCACGTCTTTGCTGGAACTCCCGTGCCCCGGCAGGTCGAGGGCGTGGACCGCCCGTTTGGCGGCCAGCGCCTCGTGGTTGAAGAGCCAGTTGTTGAGGTCGCCGCCGAAGCCGTGGATCAGGATGACCGGCGTGCCGCCTTCGCCCCGCGTGAGGTAGCGGATGTTCCGCCCGGCGACCTCGACCGTCTCGGTGGCCGGGCCGCCGTCCTCGTCATCGTCCTCGGGCGGCACGAAGTTGGCCAGAAAATCCGTGACGAAGGCGTCGATGTCGCCGTCGGCGACGCTCTCGTCGGCGACGATGCCGAGCAGGCCGCCGACCGGCAGCACGTCGCCCTCCTGCGCCACATGGCGGCGCAGCACGCCGGCGTCCGGCGCCTCGACCGCACTGGAGATCTTCTCGGTCTCGATGTCGACGATCTCATCGCCCGGCGCGAGCGCATCGCCTTCGCCGACGAGCCAGCCGGCGACCTTGCCCTCCTTCATGGAGAGGCCCCATTTGGGCATGGTGATTGCCCGTATCCTATGATTTCCGCCATTTCCCATCTTGACACTCCCTCATTCTCGCCTTACTATTCCCACAGACATATGGGAAACGACTGTGGGAAAAGGAACCAACACATGCCACAGATGGCAAAAGAGCTTGAGACCGCCACGCCACCCCGCGCGAAGACGTATCGTCACCGGGTCGCCGATGGTCTCTATCTGAACGTGACGCCTGCCGGCGCGCGCTCTTGGGTACAACGGATCATGGTTGAGGGAAAGCGCCGGGATATCGGTCTCGGCCGCTTTCCCACAATCAATGTGGGACAGGCGCACGAGTTGGCCAAGGCGAACCGTGTTGCCATCGCCGAAGGGCGCAACCCGCTCGCGGAGCGCAGGGCGGCGAAGGCAGAAGCGGCGATACCGACGTTCCGCGAAGCGGCGGAGCGGACATGGCAAGCCAACCGGCCACGGTGGCGGAGTGCCAAGGTGGCCGACGAATGGCGGCGGGTGATGGGCAAGTACGCATACCCGCACCTTGGCGACACGCGGGTTGACAAGATCACTCGACGCGACGTGGTGGCGGTTCTCGACAATGTGTGGACCGCCAAGCCGGAGACTGCGAAGAAGCTCCGCCAGCACATCACGGCAACGCTCGGATGGGCGCATGGCCGAGAGTACTGCCGGTCCAACGTCGCGACGGAGATTGATCGCCACACCTTGCCCCGTCAGCGCGTGAGCCGGGAGCATCATCGCGCGCTTCCGTATGTGGGGATCATGGCGGCGCTGGTCGAGATTGACCGTATGCGCTTCGCCAACACGCGACTTGCGCTCCGCTTCCTGATCCTCACGGCGGCGCGGTCTGGCGAAGTGCGCGGCACGCTGTGGTCGGAGATAGACATGGACGCCCGCGTATGGACCATTCCTGCCGAGCGCATGAAGGGGGGCCGTCCGCACCGCGTGCCGCTGTCTGACGCGACGATGGCAGTGCTTGAGGAAGCGAAGGCGCTCCGCAACCGCACCGGCCTTGTGTTCCCGTCGAGGCAAGCGCCGCACGGTGAGCTTTCCGACAAGACGTTCATGTACGCGCTCAACGCGACATGGCTTGGCAAGCGCACGGTGGTTCACGGCTTCCGGTCTAGCTTCCGGGATTGGGCGAGTGAACGGTCCGGCGCATCGTGGGCCGCAATGGAAATGAGCCTTGCCCATAGCGTCGGCGATAGCACCGTGACCGCCTACGCCCGATCCGATCTACTCGACCAACGCCGCGCGCTCATGGGCGCATGGGCGGAGTACATCGCCGCGTAGCGCCGAGGCGATCTATTCTGCCGCGTTCCATGCGTCTATCGCAGCCACAACGGCAGGTGCCCCGGCAGCACCGCATTGCGCCATTGCGTCAAAGCGCTTACGTATCGCATTCACTCCCCGTATGACTGACTCGTGCACGGCCCAGGCTTCCCGGTCGGGACGGTTGCGTTTCCAGGTGACAAAATCGGCGACGCCTTGCCGAGTGGATAACAGCCGTATGGTGTCTTCCCAAGCCGCCGCATCGGTGCCGTTCTGTTCGATCACGTAGGCCACAATCGCCCGCGTCTTGCTGTCCCGGTTCGCCGTCTGCGCCGGACTGACCCGCCGCGCCGGCGGGTTGCCCACTCGCGCTTCCTCATAATCGCGCACGGCTTGCCAATGGTCGGCGAAAGCGGCATCTACCGGATAGTTGTCTCTGTTGCGCGGCATAGATCATCCTCTTTCTCAATCAAAACGGCAGATCGGACAGCGTGGTGTGCTTCATCCTTCATGCCCCGTGAGGCGATAGGACAGCATCATTGACCCTCCCCCAATGCCCGCCAGTCTCACAAAAAGGTCGATTGGGACACATGGTCTGGGGTTCGGCGCTTGCCGGCCCCTGGGACCCTACGGCGGCCCCGCGCGGCTTGTCAGTGAACAACGAGCGGAGGATCATTGTCTTGTAGTTCCGCCGCCGCATTCAGCACAGTGTAGTAGACTGTGCCAAACTCGGTCAACGTCGCAAGCGCGCCGTCCACCGCGTCCCTTGTTCTACGCAACCCGTCTGGCTTCGCCAAGAGCGGCAACAATGCCGTCAACGCCGACACGGCAAACGCCTCTGCGCCTATGGCAGCGTCGACCATTTCCGGTCCTATCTCGGCACGCTCCAACTCGGTTGTTTCGGGAAGCATCGCACGCTTTTGGAGACAACCGAGCGCACGCAACGCCTCGTCGAGTTTCGCCAACGCCTCGCGCACGTCGGCAGATTGCGGGTGCGTTCGGTCTGCCGCAGTAGTCAACTCCGCATCCGTACTCTCGCCAACGAGGCTCACCAGATCACCTACAACCTTTGCCAACGCGCCGGCATTGACCAGCAGCGCATGAGTTGTCATCGCCGCCAGAGCGTGTCTCGTATCGGTCATTGTGTCACTCCGTCATTCGTTCGGCGCGCCAATGAGCCTCGCAGGCAGCACGCGCGCGGTCCAACAACGCATCATCTTCGGGATTGGCTAAGACACGCTGTGTTGCCAACCACCAATCGGCGACAATCTCCCATCGGTTTCGTGCGCCCGGTCCACCGTCCATGCACAACTCGTGCGCGTCACGCTTCGGCACAATCCACAATAGCCATGTCACGTTGCGGCGCACTCCATCGGGCTTGGTAGTCGTCGAGTGCCGCACACCGATTACCGGTGCGAGCGCGGCGTACAAATCGCGTGCCATTCGCGTTTCCGTCACGTCCGGTGTCAGCAGTCCCTTCCACAATGAGACACGCAACAGTTCTGCGGCGGCGGTACGGTGTCGGCGAGGCGACCACCGAGTGGTGACATTGGGGACAAAGTTGCTGTTCAGAAGCACGCCGGGTTCATCGGCCCATATCCCTTGAGCTTCCGGTTGAACGGCGGCGCGCATGAGCATGTCCGCTTCTGCGGCGGCGTGATATAGCCATTCGAGACTTGGAAACGTCGGCACCGCAACCCCGTTTTGAGCGTCTACACACTTCCCGGAATAGAAGTGTGATAGGTCAAGTGATTGTTTTCTCACCACAAACGGCCAAAATGCCACCTACACACTTCTATTCCGCCCTTCGCCGTATAGGAGTATTATTATTTTTTATTGAACATAATAATATGCCCATAGCCCTATACCCGAACCAAAGCAGGAAGGTGGCATTTGACTATGCCCGTGTCCCGTTTTGCGAGGCGCGTCAAACACTTGGATGATCCGTGACCCCACACACTTCTATGTCACTCTGCCGGGAAGCGTGTAGGACGGCATGAGCGCGGCTCCCTGTATATCTGAAACCCGCGCACAATCGGGACACTCTGCCGGCGTAGGTATCCTCGCGCGCGATGCTGCTTGACGGGACATGCGAAGTTGCTCTTGAGTTGCCGCCACACCGTCAACCAATCCCAATCGGGTGGCAATGCGTCGCACGCCTTCAAGTGTCTGGTGAGTGTACGCACGGAACACCACGGCCCTGTCTCCAAGTTGAGAGACATTTTGACCCCGGCCTTTTGCATTTCTATTTGCAAGGTCCATGCGTCACCGGAACACAACGCGACGGCGAGCGGATATCCGGTAGTGCCGTTTGTTGGCATTGTGTCAATCGTCGTCGAACGCCGCCACGGCCTCGCGCGCATCGGCAATGCTCATGCCGGCTTCGGTCAATCGCCGCATTGCACCCGCACGCGCCGCGATCAAACGTGCTCTATCTCCATGAGCCGCCGCGAACCATGCGCCGATATTCAGGTTTGCCGGCGCTTCCAACTTTCGCAGCGCTTCGGCTTCGATCATCTTGGCAATAGGCGTGAACGTGCGCACGACGGCGAGGCGCCAATAGGCGTGAGCCGCCGCCCCGTCCGTTGCGGAGCGTAGCAACCCCGGAATGCCGAACTGCGCTTCTACTTCGGCAAAGGCTTGGTCGCGCAACAGCACGTTCCCTTCAACCGCAGCTTCGCCGCCCATTTGCGACGGCTTCACACCGGGCGGGAGAACAGGAACCAGCCCCGCGCCTCGTTGCGCTCCGTATCTTTCCTGTAGCCAATCCGCAATATCGGTCCATTGTTCCGGGCGGCTTGCGCGTTCCTCGATGGGGATGGTGAGCACGGCGCGGCCGTGTAGTCCGGTCCGCGCTTCGCCGAGTAGCGCGGTTTCCGCAGCCTCAAGCATTTCGCGCGTCGATGACCCTGCGCCTACAGGTTGAACGGGCAACCTGATACGGAACACTGCCGCCGCAGGAACGCGAAGATTGCGCGATGCGAAGCCGTCATGTTCGCGCGTGCTGCCGTGCCACATTCCGGCATACGGCGTCGCATCGAATGGCGTTACGGTCAACTCGCCATCGGCGCCAACTTCGATGACCCCGGCCCACCATCCGCGCAAGCCGAGCCGGTATCCCATGTCGCAAAGCACGTCGCCATTCAACGGTCCGTTTTCTGGCGCTGCCGCCGCAAGCGTCGAACCATATAGCTGGCACGCGGCAAGCGTGAAGCCGGCGCGTTGATACCGATAGTTGGCGCCGCTTCCGGGGTTGTAGCCGCCGGTGCGTTTTGTGCCACCGGATGCGGAACGTCGTTCGATGCGCCAAGGTAGTTTCATAGCAACCACCACGGCGTTGAAGCGGCGTTCTCACGCGCCCGCGCTTGGACGGTGGAAGCGTCATAGGCCGGCTTGTCCACAAGCGCCACGCCCAAGAGCACGGCACGCTCGATGACGCGCACTGCGCCGTCAAGACGCTCACGCACGGCGCGAAACTCGACAGACAGGCCGCGCAAGACACCGGCTTTCACGAGTGCAACCGCGTCGCGCGCTTCGCGGGTCTTGGGCAACGCGGCGGACAACCGCAGCGCCGTCTTGTCGTCTTGAAACTCAAGCCCGGCGCCTGTCCGCGCCAACGGTCGGGAGCGGTCATGTTGTACGTTCAAGATCACGTCGCCGATATCGCCGAACGCGCCCGGCGCAAACCGTTCCCTACGCCCGGTCGGCGTTGTGCCGTCCGTGCCGTACACCATCGCGGCCCCGGACAACTTGCGCCCGTCCAACGCAACACCGTCCGCGAAGCGTCGTTCTATCCCGTCACTCATGGTCTCTGTCTCCAATGTCACTGTAGGTCCGTGGGTAGACCGTAGGGCGCCGCTATCGCCACGCTGCGACAACACGGCGCCAATCCCCGCCGCAGCGTCACCTAAGGCGCTCCGTGGCGCCCTACGGCCGTTCCTGCGTCTCCTACGAGTGTTGCGCTTGGACGCGCGCGAAGCCGCCCGCGCGTATCACTTTGCGGTTGGTGATGACGCGAGCGGAGATCGTCACTTCACCTTTCGTGCGGCCCGTCGTTTCGTCCACGAGCAGTTGGATACCCTGCCATACGGGCTGAACGAGATCGCGGCGGATACCCTTGCGCACGAGCACGTCGCGCTTGTTCGCCGCTACCGCCGCGATCAACGGCGAAACGCGAATGCCGCCCACGAGTTCGCGTGCGATTTTCACGGCGTTGTCGTCCGTGTTGTTGTTGCGATAGAGCGCGGCCCAATCGGCGAGCGTGTCATTGCCGAGCAAGAGCCGGAGATCGCTTTCTTGCGCGGCATAGCGCCCGTCGATCTGCGGATAGATGAAGCGATTGAACACGGTCGCGAACGTGTCCGCCCCGCCCGCGTTCACCCGTGCCACGTCCGCACTCTCGACGGCTGCCACGGCTTCCGCGTCCAGTGCTTCGGAAAGCGCACGCCGACACGCTTCCTCCAACGCGCCTTGCATACCCGCGAAGCGCGCGAAGTCCGTAGCCCGCCCGTCAAACGACACGTCGAGCCGTTGCGGCGGTAGTGCTTCGGCCTCGAACTCACCGTTGGTCTCTGCGGCGGCTTCGCTCTCGCCGTGCGGCCCGCGAACGGCACCGGGCGTTGTGAGGACCGGAGGTATGTAGTCGCCGCTCTCGACCACCGGGCGGACCACTCCCCAATACTCGGCGAGGCTGCCAGCGATGGGCGGTAGCAGCACTTCACCTTCGATGGCGCCTGTCGATGTCGGCGCCTCCGTCACGGCACGGTGTTCGGCTCCCGCGCTCCGGTGATTCGGTCGGAAAATCAGTTGCACCGGCACCCTGTTTGCCGTGACGCCGTAGTGCGCCTGTAGCTCGCCCGTTGCGCCATCCGGCGCGGCGCCACCCGCGACGTGCGCGACGATGTTTGACATGCGCGCTTCGCCGATCAGACGGTCGTATTCCGCCGCTTCGCCGCGCGCCTCAAAGCGCTCGTCGGGCATACCCTCAAGCGCTGTCTCGGCTTCGTTCAACTCGCCGTTGATGGCGATGATGCGCTCTTGCGCGGCCCGGCTTTCGTCCGCCTGCGCTGCGGGGTCATCGGACAGCGCGATTGTGCCGAGCATCGTGGAAAGGTCGCGCCGCTCTCGCCGCAGCTTTCGCGCCTTGGCGTCGAGTTTCTGTCTCGGGGTCATGGTCTCAATCTCCTATGCGGGCGGTTCGGTTCCCTCGCCGCGCGGCCCGCGTAGGCACGGTCGAGTTTGCGATGACATTCAGGCGCCGTCACGGGCTGGCACAAACCGCCGCCCGGTGGCGCTCAAACCGATCTTCGTTCCCATGTCTCCCTCCCTGCGTCACGGCGCGTCCCTCCGCGCCAACATCATGTCTAGTCGATGATCGCCAGATCGGAGCCGGCCGCGTTGCCGCTCGCCTTGTCGGCATTCAGAAAATCGACGCGCGCCCCGTTGTCGCCGATGATGGCGCCCGGCTGCGGCGTCTTGCGCATGTCCACGGTGAGGCTGGACGCTTCGGCCGTGTCGCCAACGGCCATCCACAACTCGCGCGCGAGATTGCCCGTGAGGCTCGCGACAAGGCAGCGCCATTGCAGAACGTTGGCCGGTCCGACCAAGTGTGCGAGTAGCGCGACGGCGACAAGGCCGCTCTTGCCGTTCTTTCGTGCGACGGAAAGCCCGGCTTCGTGCGTGTCTGGCGCGAGCGCTCCGCGAAGCCAATCGACTTGCCACTTGCCGAGCCGGAGCGGCTGGCCACGTAGCGGGCCGGCCGGAACGCGCAGCGTTGCTTCAGCCCAATCGCGGATTTGAAGGTGAAGGGCGCGCGGCGATTTGCGCTTGGTGGGCGGCACGGACATTCCCCGATGCTGTTGCGCTGGGTGGCACGGTCAGCATCAGATTGTTCGGCCACCCACGCTCAATATCGGGGAGCGGGCGGCGTTGTTCTACTGGCGCGGAATACGATTTCTGACAGTTCGCCAGATTGTAGTTTCGCTCAAACCTGTCACGTCCACGGTGCGTCGAACGGCACGTGTCTTGTTGATGCCGAAAAGCATGAGACTGGCCACGAAGTCCGCTACGGCGTATCTGCGGCGCCGTTTCCAAGCGTGCTCGCGTTCCCACGTCGGCACTTCGGTGGCCATGAGAATGCGCCACAATGCCGCGTCGGAATAGGAGTAGCGTTCACCGTGAAGTCCGATCAGGTCCGGGGAACGTCGCTTGTCCGCCACGCGCTCGCGCATGAGCTGGTGAGCGAGCGCCACGGTACTCGCTGGCACGGCATTCGCGGCTACGTAGTCCATCAAAACAAGATTGCGCAGCCATCGCCTATGTCAAGCATTTGTTCAAAATGAGAGACGCCGGGGCGATCAACCAGCCCCGGCGTCTCGCTCCCACATGTGGGAAAGACGACTACGAAACTGCGAAAGTTGACACTACATCAAAGGGTTATGCCAATCTTGAGTCCCCTTCATGGAGAGGCCCCATTTGGGCATGCAAATGGGGCGGATGGCGTCGCTCATTTGCTGGACTCCATGACCGCCTTCACGGCCTTCTGCACGGCGTCCGCGTCGGGGATGTAGAGATCCTCCAGCGTGCCGGCGAAGGGCACCGGCGTGTGCGGAGCGCACACCTGCTTGATCGGCCCCTTGAGCGAATCGAAGGCCTTCTCGCAGACCATCGCCGCGATGTCGGTGGCGATGTTGCAGCGCGGGTGCGCCTCGTCGAGCACCACCAGCCGTCCGGTGTTCTCCACCGTCTCGAGCACGGTGTCCTCGTCCAGCGGCGAGGTCGTGCGCAGGTCGACCACCTCGCACTCGATGCCGTCGCCCGAGAGCGCGTCGGCCGCCTCGGTCGCGACGTGGACCATGCGCCCCAGCGTCACGATCGAGACATCGTCGCCTTCGCGCACGATGTTGGCTTCGCCGAAGGGGAGCGCATAGGGCTCCTCCGGCACGTCGCCTTCGAGGGTGTAGAGCGCCTTGTGCTCGCAGAAGATCACCGGGTCGTTGTCGCGGATCGCCTGGATCAGCAGCCCCTTGGCGTCATAGGGCGTCGCCGGCGTCACGACCTTGAGGCCGGGGATGTGGGTGAACACGGGATAGAGGCACTGCGAATGCTGGGCGGCGGCGCGCAGGCCGGCGCCGTACATGGTGCGGATCACCACCGGGGTCTCGGCCTTGCCGCCGAACATGTAGCGGAACTTCGCCGCCTGGTTGAATATCTGGTCGAAGCAGACGCCCATGAAGTCGATGAACATCAGCTCGGCGACCGGGCGCAGCCCCGCGGTCGCCGCGCCGACCGCGGCGCCGATGAACGCCGATTCGCTGATCGGCGTGTCCATGATGCGGTCGCCGTACTTGCCGTAGAGCCCCTTGGTGATGCCGAGCGGGCCGCCCCAGGCGTCGCGCTCGCCGTCGGTGCCGAGGCCGCCGGCCACGTCCTCGCCCATGACGATGACGGTCTCGTCGCGCGCCATTTCCTGGGCAAGGGCCTCGTTGATCGCCTGCTGGTAGGTCGCTGTGCGTGCCATGACTGGATTCCCCCGCTCAGTAGGAAACGTAGACGTCGGTCAGAAGATCGGCGGCGGTCGGCGGCGGCGCCGCCTTGGCCTTGGACACCGCGCCCTCGATCAGGGCCAGCGCCTCCCTGTCGATGGCGTCGAGATCTGCGCCGTCGACCAGGGCGGCCGACGTCACCTTCTCGCGGAACAGCGCCAGGCAGTCGCGCGATTCGCGCAGCTTCTTCACCTCGTCCTGCCCGCGGTAGGTCTGGGCGTCGCCCTCGAAGTGCCCGTAATAGCGGTTGAGCTTGCATTCCAGCAGGCTCGGGCCGGCGCCCGCCCGCGCCCGCTTGATCGCCTCTCCCGCCGCCTCGTGGACGGCGAAGAAGTCGTGCCCGTCGATCACCACGCCCGGCATGTTGAAGCCGCTGGCCCGGTCGGCGGCGTCGTCGCAGGCGATCGACCATTTCGACGAGGTCGATTCCGCGTAGCCGTTGTTCTCGACCACGAAGATGCAGGGCAGGTTCCAGACCGAGGCGAGATTGAGGCTCTCGAAGGTGGTGCCCTGGTTCGAGCCGCCGTCGCCGACGAAGGCGATGGCGACGCCGCCGGTGCCGAGCTGCTTCGCCGCCAGGCCGGCGCCGCAGATCAGCGGCGGGCCGCCGCCCACGATGCCGTTGGCGCCCATCATGCCCTTGTCGAGATCGGCGATGTGCATGGAGCCGCCCTTGCCGCCGCAGAGCCCGTCCCTGCGGCCGTAGATCTCCGCCATCATGCCGTCCACGTCGCAGCCCTTGGCGATGCAGTGGCCGTGGCCGCGGTGGGTGCTGGCGATGCGGTCGCGCTCGTCGAGGTGCAGGCAGACGCCGACGCCGCTTGCCTCCTCGCCGGCATAGAGGTGCACGAAGCCCGGAATGTCGCCGGTCGCGAACTCGATGTGGAGGCGTTCCTCGAACTCCCGGATCGTGCGCATGGTCCGGTAGGCCGTCAACAGATCGTCCTTGCTGAGCTGCATACGGGTCGCTCCTCTCTGCCTGCGTGGGCGCGTGGGCGCGTTCGGCCTAAAAATAGGCGACGCCGGTGGTTTTGTCGAAGACGTGCAGCTTGTCCGCGGCGAAGGCGATTCGGCAGGGGTCGCCGAGGCCTCCCATGGGGCCGATCTTGCTCTTCACCGTCACCCGGTCGCTGCCGACATTGACCTCGACCACCATGTCGCCGCCGAGCGGCTCGGTGACGAAAATCTCGCCCGGCACGTCCAGCGCGCCGTCGGCGCCGGGCTCGATCGCCAGATTGTCGGGGCGGATGCCGACGCGCACCTCCGCGTCCGCGCCGCCGGCCGTGAGCAGGCTCGCCTGCTGCTCCGAGAGCGCGAGGCGGAAGCCGGAATGGACGACGGTAAGGCCCACATTGGTCCGCTCCAGGGTGCAGTCGAGGAAGTTCATGGGCGGCTCGCCGACGAAGCCCGCCACGAACTCGTTGCGCGGGCGGTTGTAGATCTCCTCCGGCGTGCCGAGCTGCTGCAGCACGCCCTCGTGCATCACGGCGATCCTGTCCGCCATCGACATGCCCTCGAGCTGGTCGTGGGTGACGTAGACGGTGGTGGTCTCCAGGCTGCGCTGCAGGTGCTTGAGCTCGCCCCGCATGTGCGAGCGCAGCTTGGCGTCGAGATGGGCGATGGGCTCGTCGAAGAGGAACACCTTGGGCTCGCGCACGATGGCGCGGCCGATGGCGGTGCGCTGCTTCTGCCCGCCGCTGAGCTCCACCGGCTTGCGCTGGAGCAGGGGGTCGATCTCCAGGATCTCCGCCGCCCGGCGCACGCGGCGCTCGATCTCCCGCTTCGGCGTCCGCTGCAATTTCAGCGGGTTCGCCATGTTCTCGTATACCGTCTTGTGGGGGTAGAGCGCATAGTTCTCGAACACCATGGCGATGTCGCGCTCGCGCGGCGGCAGGTCGTTCACGCGCACGTCGTCGAAGTAGATGTCGCCGGAGGAGATGAATTCGAGGCCGGCCAGCATCCGCAGCGTCGACGACTTGCCGCAGCCGGAGGGCCCGAGGATGCACATGAACTCGTTGTTCTCGATCTCGAGATTGAGCTCCTTCACGGCCATGGTCTTGCCGTAATACTTCCACACGTCGGTGATCGTGACCGCAGCCATCAGTCCCCCCAGACAGGCGTTCGCCCGGCTCTCAACGCTCTATTCCCTGACCGCGCCCATGGTGAGGCCGGCGACGAGATAGCGCCGGATCAGCAGGCCGAGAAACATCATCGGCACCGTGGTCACGACACCCGCCGCCATGATCATGCCCCACTGGATCTTGACCGGCTGCACCAGCTCGGCCGTCGCCACCGGCAAGGTCTTGGCGCCGCCCGAGCCGATGATCGAGGCGAACAGGAAGTCGTTCCAGCCGAACAGCACGCAAAGCACGATGAAGGCGGCGATCCCCGGCGCCACCAGCGGGATGATCAGCCTGAACGCCTGCCAGCGGGTGCAGCCGTCGCACTGCGCCGCCTCTTCGATCGCATAGGGCACATTGTCGAAGAAGCCCTTGAGAATCCAGATGGCGAAGGGAAGGTTGAAGGTCGTGTAGGCGAGGATCAGGCCGGGCAGGGTGCCGACCAGCCCGGACGAGCGGAAGATCACGTAGAGCGGCACCATGACCGCCACCACCGGCGCCATGCGGGTCGAGATGATCCAGAAGAGGAGGTCCCGCTTGCCGCGGAACTCCGCGCGCGAGAGCGCGTAGGCCGCCATCGAGCCGAGCGAGACCGAGACCGCCGCCGACCCGAACGACGCGATCAGGCTGTTGCGCAGATAGACGCCGAAATGCTTTTCCGTGAAGAGCTCGACATAGTGCTGGCCGGTCGGCTTGAAGTCGAACATGACGCCGACCCCGCCGAAATCGCCGGTCTCCGGCAACCGGAACGCATCCAGCAGGTCCTTGAAGGACGAGACCACCATGATGAGCAGCGGCAGGGTGGTCCAGACGAAGAAGAAGATCAGAAAAACGATCGCAAGCGCCCGGAGCGCAGTGCGCAACGGCGAGCGGTAGCGGACGATCTCGCGCGACGCCATCGCCTAGTGTCCCGGAGCCGAGGCAAGGGTCATGTTGAATGAGCCAGTGGCACAACGCCCTCGTTTCGTCATGCCCGGACTTGTTCCGGGCATCCACCGGGCCGCCTTGCCTCCGCTTCGCCGCTCTCGGGGGATGGCGCAACCGTGTGGATGGCCGGGACAAGCCCGGCCATGACGGCGGGAGGGAGTGGCCGGGTCGGCCGCACGACATGCTCGAACCGGACTCATGCGAACGCAGGTCCCATCGCCTAGTGCTCCCGCTGCGTCCTGATCTTGCGGGTCGGATCCTCGAACACCTTGGTCAGCACCAGGCCCAGCAGGATCGTCAGCAGCAGCAGCGTGAACGCGATCGCGGCACCCCGGCCGAGCTCGAAGAACTTGAACGAGACGTCGAAGAGATAGGTCGGCAGGATCTTGGTCGCGTTGGCCGGGCCGCCGCCGGTCATGATCAGGATGTGGTCGATGAACCTGAAATTGTCCATGAAGCGCAGCAGGATCGCAATCAGCAGGAAGGGATAGAGATTGGGGAGCGCCACGCTGAAGAAGTTTCGGAAGGGCCCGGCGCCATCCACCATGTGGGCCTCGAGCTGCTCCTGCGGCACGCGCTTGAGGCCGGCGAGGGTGATAAGCGCGATGAGCGGCGTCCACTGCCACACGTCGGTCGCGACGACCGCGAACATCGCCCAGAATCTGTTGCCGAGAATCGAGCCGCCTTGGAGCAGGCCAATGCTCTGCAACAGCCAGAAATACCAGCCGAAGGTGCCGTTATAGAGAAACATGTAAAGGAAGCCGGCAATGACCGGGGCCATCATCATCGGCATCAGGAATATGGTGACCAGTATTTTCTCGAGACGGTTGTTGTGAAGGATAACGGCCACCAGGACGCCTAGGCCGATCTCGACCGAGAGGCAGAGCGCGCTGTACTTGAAGAGCGTGAGCCAGCCCCTGGCGAAATTCTTGTCTCTCGCGAGCCGCGTGAAATTGTCGATGCCGGCCCATACGTCCGACTTGCCCGGCGCGAGCTGCACCTCGTGCAGGCTCATGTAGATCAGCCAGACGAGGGGATAGAGCGAGATCGCCGCCAGCAGCAGGATCGCCGGCAGCATCAGCCATAGCAGGTAGTAGCGCGGCGGCCGCTGGTTGAAGCCCGGCGGCAGATGGTCGATCGTCCGCGCACCGCGCACGGCTTCGCCCGCGACATCGAAATCCGCGATGTCAGCCCCCATTTCTCACCACGATCATGGTCTGCGCGGCGCTGTCCGGCCGACAGAGTAGGAACGGCGCACAGCGCATCGTGCGCTCCCGCGCGCGTCCCGCGCGACGCGGGGCATCGGGCAAGCGTCGTGACGCACGCTGTCGGCCGGACAGCGCCGCCCTTCGGGTCGCGCCCAGGCGCCCGCCCGCATCGTGCGCTCCGCGCGCGTCCCGCGCGACGTCGCGGGCCTCAACCGTATTCCCCGATACGCTTTTCGGCCCGCTCCTGGCGGATCGAACGCCTGGGCGCATCGTGCGCTTGCGCGCGTGGACGCGCGACGCAGGCCGTGAGCGTGGTGAGAAATGGGGGCTAACCGCCATGCGCTGGGTCTCCGCGCCGTTTCGCCGCCTGCGGCTGGCCGCCGCCGGCGCCGGTCAATAGCCGCCGGCCGCCCGAGGGGCGCCGAGGCGCTCCCCGGGCGGCGGGGTACGGATCAAACGTCGTGGATGGCGTTCAGCTCGTCCCGGATGGACTCGCAGGCTTCCTGGGCCGAGAGCTCGCCCGAGATGCACTGCTGCGTGCCGACGCGGACGATCTCGTGATACTCGTTCGACTTCGGCAGCTTGGGCCCGAGCACCATGTTCGGCGAGCGGATGCCCTTGTCGTAGACCGCCTCGAAGGTGAGCGCGTTCGGCATGGTGGTGGGCCGGTTGCGCGCCTCCTTGACCTCGGGCACGTCGAGCACGGTCTTGCGGGTGGGCGTGCCGCCGACGCCCCGCAGCACCATGAGCTGCGTGTCGTGGCTGCAGGCCCAGCTGGCGAAGATGAAGGCTGCGCGCTGCAGGTCCTCCGACGCGCTGGCGTTGATGCCGATGCCGCCGATGCCGCAGTTGGTGGCGTTGACGACGTTGTCGCCGCCATCGGCGTTCCACGAGACTTCGCCCTTCGGTCCCATGGCATAGGCCGTCTTGCCGCCGGCCGCGACGGACTGCTCGGGGTCCTCCACCGAGGCCGCGAACTCGTGATACTGGATCTGCATGGCGACGCCGCCGGCGGCGTAGACCGTGTTCAGCTCCAGCGTCCCGTTGGTCAGGTTGTCGGGATGGCTGACATCGGCGAGCGCCTTGTAGCCTTCCATCGCCATGACCGATTGCGCGTCGCCCCAGTTGGTCGGGCCGGGGTTCTTCGAGCCCAACGTGTCGTCGACCGCGAAGTCGAGCCACTGGTTCTGCGCATACATGTGCCGCTGGATGTCGAGCTGCGTGGTCCAGCCGAAGGAGCCGTGATGCTGCGCGTAGCCGTAGGGGATCGACGAATCGCGCTCGTGCATCTTGCGGAAGAACGCGGCGATATCGACCATGTTCTTGTAGGTCGTGTCGTCGGTGAATTCGAGCCGGTAGCCGTAGTCGGCCTCGAAGTCCTTGGTGAGCTGCTCGAACAGGTCCTGGCGGTAGAAGGTGCAGGACACCGCGCAGTCGTAGGGGAAGGCGCGAATCGGGCCGCGCTCGTAGTAGACGCCGCAGGCGTCGAGGTAGTTCTCGAACCAGACATCGTCGCCGTAGCCCTGCGGGTCGAGCGGCAGCGTGTCGTCGACCGAGAACTGGTTGAGGTCGGCGTAGAAGTCGGCGAAGGGCGAGCCGATCGGCTTGTCCTGCACATAGTTGAGGTGATAGTCGGCCTGGCCGCTCCGCAGGTCGATGCCGACCTTCTGCTGCACGGTGGGCAGGCCGTCGGTGAGGATCTCCACCTCGATGCCGGTGAGGTCGTAGAAGGCCTGGATGTTGTCGCGGATGGCGAAGGAGGGCGGCGTGTTCTCGGACATGAAGACGAGCTTCGAGCCCTCGTACTGGCGCCACTTGGCTTCGTCGGACGAATAGGCATAGACCGGGCGGCGCACGATCATCGAGTTCATGCCGACCGCGATCGAGCCGGCACCGAGCGCGGTCGCGACGCCGCCTCCGAGCTCGAGGAATTTGCGGCGGCTGATGGGCTTGTACAGCGCCTTCTTGGGCATAGAGAACATGCTGCTTCTCCTTGCAAGTGTCGGACGATGGCGTCAGACGGGATGGGGGAGGGGGAATCGGCTGCGCGCACGAACGGATGCGCGGCGTCCTCCCTCCGCCGACGGGGCGCAAGGTGACCGCTCGCCTCTCCTAAGTCAATGGCGGCGCGGCGCCGCCCGGCGGGGCTCACGTGGCGAGCTGCGGCAGGTCCTCGAAGAGCGCCAGCGCCTCCGGGTTCGCCAGCGCCTCCCGGTTCTTGACCGCACGCCCGTGGATCACGTCGCGCACCGCGAGCTCGGTGATCTTGCCGGAGCGGGTGCGCGGGATGTCGGCGATGCGGATCACCTTCGCCGGCACGTGGCGCGGCGTGCATTCGCGGCGGATGCGCGCCCTGATCCGCTCGCTGAGCGCGTCGTCGAGCTCGATGCCCTCGCGCAGGCGGACGAAGAGCACGATGCGCTGGTCGCCCTCCCAGTCCTGGCCGATGCAGATGGCTTCCAGCACCTCGTCGCACTGCTCGACCTGGCGGTAGATCTCGGCGGTGCCGATGCGCACGCCGCCGGGATTGAGCACCGCGTCGGAGCGGCCGTGGATGATGAGCCCGTCATGCGCCGTCCGCGTCACCCAGTCGCCGTGGCACCAGACGTTCGCGAAGCGCTCGAAATAGGCCGCGCGGTACTTGGTGCCGTCGGGGTCGTTCCAGAACGAGACCGGCATGGAGGGGAAGGGCCGCGTGCACACCAGTTCTCCCGGCTCCCCGCGCACGGGCCGGCCGGACTCGTCGAACACGTCCACCGCCATGCCGAGGCCGAAGGCCTGCAATTCGCCCCGCCGGACGGGGCCCATGGGATTGCCGAGGGCGAAGCAGGAGATGATGTCGGTGCCGCCGGAGATCGAGGCTAGATGCAGGTCCTCCTTGATGGCGCGGTAGACATAGTCGAAGCCTTCCGGCGCCAGCGGCGAGCCGGTCGAGGTCATGGTGCGGAGCGTGCCGAGATCGTGGGTGTTCCGAGGTTCGAGCCCGGCCTTGGCGGCGGCGTCGAGATACTTGGCGGAGGTGCCGAAGAGGGTCATGCCCTCGGCGTCGGCATAGTCGAAGAGCACGCTGCCGTCGGGATGGAAGGGCGAGCCGTCATAGAGCAGCAGGGTCGCTTCCGAGGCCAGTGCCGAGACCAGCCAGTTCCACATCATCCAGCCGCAGGTGGTGGCGTAGAAGACGCGGTCGCCGGAGCGGATGTCGCTGTGCAGCGCGTGCTCCTTCATGTGCTGCAGCAGGGTGCCGCCGCTGCCGTGGACGATGCACTTGGGGACGCCGGTGGTGCCGGAGGAGAACATCACGACCAGCGGGTGGTCGAAAGGCACGCGCACGAAGTCGATCGGCCCGCCGGCTTGCTCGGCGAGCGCCTCTTCCCAGCCCACGGCGCCGGGGATGCGGTCGAGCGCGGGGTTCTCCTCCGCATAGGCCACCACGATCGTATGCACGACGGTGGGAAGCCCGGCCAGGATTTCGCGCAGCTGCGGCCGGCGGTCGAAGGTCCTGCCGCCGTAGAAATAGCCGTCCGCCGCGATCAGCACCTTCGGTTCGATCTGGCCGAAGCGGTCGAGCGCGCCGCGCGTGCCAAAATCCGACGAGCACGAGGACCAGACGGCGCCGAGGCTCGCGGCCGCGAGCGCGGCGACGACGGTCTCGGGCATGTTCGGCAGGTAGCCCGCGACCCGGTCCCCCCGGCGGACGCCGCGGCTGCTGAGCGCCTGGGCCATGCGCGAGACCCGGTCGTGGAGTTCTGCGAAGCTGAGGCGCCGCCTGACGCAGTCCTCGCCGCGGAAGACCAGCGCGTCCGCCTCGTCCCGCCGGCGCAGCAGGTTCTCGGCGTAGTTCAGCCTCGCGTCCGGGAACCAACGGGCGCCCGGCATCCTGTCGCTGTCGATCGCGATGCGCGCACCCGGCCCGTCGCCGATAATCCCGGCGAAATCCCAGAGCGAGCGCCAGAACTGCGCCGGCTCGGCCACCGACCAGGCGTGCAGCGCGCCGTAGTCGGCGGCCTCGACGCCCCACCTGTCGCGCACCTCGGCCATGAAGCGCCCCAGACGGGCACACGCAAGCCGCTCCGCCGACGGCGTCCACAGCGGTTCGGTCATCGCTCCTCCCACGGCGGCTGCCGCGCCGTCATAGCACCCGCCGGCGCCGAACGGGAGAGCCGGCGGGCGTTGCGGGGAGACATGATGGGCAGGTCATGCACATGCCACGGCTTGTAAGCTAGAATGTGCTTCGTTCCCTGATTCGGCTTGCAAGCCGAGAGAGGCACCCATGATCGCCGCCGTCGCCGAGCGCGCCGCCGACATCGAGCGGCTATGCGGTCGGCATCATGTCTCAAGACTGGCGCTGTTCGGCTCGGCGGCGACCGGCCGGCACCGCTCCGGCACGAGCGACTTCGACTTCGTGGTGGAGTTTCCGCCGCTGCCGCCCGGCGTCTACGCTGACAGCTATTTCGGGCTGCTGGAGGATCTCGAGCGGCTTCTCGGCGGCCCGGTGGAACTGGTGGTGGGATCGGCCATCAGGAACCCGTTCTTCCGGCGCTCGGTCGAGCAGACCAGCGCATTGCTCTATGAAACCTGAGGCGCGGCGATCTCTGCACGATATGCGGCGCCCCGTCTGCGCCGCACGAATTTTCGGCAACATTTCCTGTTGAAAGCGGACTGTATTCGTCCTATATAGCCATCGCGCGCGCCGCCGGGCGCGGGCAGGGACGATCAGGGGCGACGGCGAGGGGGCCAAAAACATGATCCGCGTCAGCCGCATGGCCGACTATGGCGTCGTGGCCATGACCCACATCGCGCGCGAGCCGGACGCCAGGCACACCGCGGCGAGCATCGCGGCGCACACCGGCGTGCCCCGGCCGAGCGCGAGCAAGCTCCTGAAATTGCTGGCGAAGGCCGGCATCCTGGACTCGCATCGCGGGGCCAAGGGCGGCTATGCGCTGGCTCATGCGCCCGACCGGGTCTCGGTCGCGGCGCTGGTCGCCGCGGTGGACGGGCCGATCTCGCTCGCCGACTGCCTCGACGGTCCGTCGGGCATCTGCGAGCTGGAGAGCTTCTGCTCGGTGCGCGGGCCCTGGCAGAAGATCAGCGACGCCATCCGCGTCGCGCTGGAGGAGGTGACGTTGGCGGACATGGCACAGGCGGCGGCCGGCGACGGCGGCAGGCTTGCGCAGGCGCCGCAGGCCGCAGACCGGGAGCACGCGTCGTGAGCGCCCGGCAGGACGCCGCCCAGGCGGTCGAGTCCTACGCCGGCGAGCGCTACAAGTACGGCTTCGTCACCGATGTCGAGGCGGACGCAGCCCCCCCCGGCCTGGACCGCGACACGATCCGCTTCATCTCTGCCAAGAAGGGCGAGCCGGAGTGGCTTCTTGCTTGGCGACTCAAGGCCTTCGAGCGCTGGCTTAAGATCGAAGATGAGGAGCCGGCCTGGGCCAAGCTGCACTATCCGCCGATCGACTATCAGGGCGCCTGCTACTACTCCGCCCCGAAGACCGACTCCGACCGGCCCAAGAGCCTGGACGAGGTCGACCCGGAGCTGCTGGCGACCTACGCGAAGCTCGGCATCCCCCTCCAGGAGCAGGAGATGCTCGCCGGCGTGGCGGTGGATGCGGTGTTCGACAGCGTCTCGGTGGCGACGACCTTCAAGGACAAGCTCGCCGAGATGGGCATCGTCTTCTGCTCGATCTCGGACGCGGTAAAGGAGCACCCCGCGCTGGTGCAGCGCTATCTCGGCTCCGTGGTGCCGTACTCTGACAACTTCTTCGCGACGCTGAACGCGGCGGTCTTCACCGACGGCTCCTTCGTCTATGTGCCGAAGGGCGTGCGCTGCCCGATGGAGCTCTCCACCTACTTCCGCATCAACGCCGCCAACACCGGCCAGTTCGAGCGCACGCTGATTATCGCCGACGAGGGCTCTTACGTGAGCTATCTGGAGGGCTGCACCGCGCCGATGCGCGACGAGAACCAGCTCCATGCGGCGGTGGTCGAGCTGATCGCCCTCGATGACGCCGAGATCAAGTACTCCACGGTGCAGAACTGGTATCCGGGCGACGCGGACGGCAAGGGCGGCATCTACAACTTCGTCACCAAGCGCGGCGCCTGCCGCGGCGCCAACGCCAAGATCGCCTGGACCCAGGTGGAGACCGGCTCGGCCATCACCTGGAAGTACCCGAGCTGCATCCTGCAGGGCGACAACTCGGTCGGCGAGTTCTACTCCATCGCCATCACCAACAACCGCCAGCAGGCGGACACCGGCACCAAGATGATCCATATCGGCCGCAACACGAAGAGCCGGATCGTCGCCAAGGGCATCGCCGCCGGGCGCTCGGACAGCACCTATCGCGGCCTCGTGCGCATCCAGCCCAAGGCAGAAGGTGCGCGCAACCACACCCAGTGCGATTCGCTGCTGATCGGCGACACCTGCGGCGCCCACACCGTGCCCTACATCGAATCCCGCAACCCCACGGCGCGGGTGGAGCACGAGGCGACCACCTCGAAGATCAGCGAGGACCAGCTCTTCTACTGCCGCCAGCGCGGCATCGACGAGGAGGACGCCGTGGCGCTCATCGTCAACGGCTTCTGCCGCGAGGTGCTGCAGGAGCTGCCGATGGAGTTCGCCGTCGAGGCCCAGAAGCTGGTGGCCATCAGCCTCGAAGGCAGCGTCGGCTAGTGTCCCGGAAATGCGCACGAATAGCGTTTTCCTCTCATCGTCATGCCCGGACTTGTTCCGGGCATCCATGGCGGCCAGGCGCGGCGGCGGGACGTGGATGGCCGGGACAAGCCCGGCCATGACGTGAAGGGGACGCTGGTACTGTTCGTCATGAATTCCGGGACGGGACACCAAGACGCAACGCACACCTACATTCAAGGGCGATATCGAAGACGATGCTGACGATCGAAAACCTGCACGCGACCGCCGACGGCAAGCCGATCCTGAACGGCCTCGACCTGGCGCTGAGTGAGGGCGAGGTGCACGCGGTCATGGGGCCCAACGGCTCCGGCAAGAGCACGCTGGCCTACGTGATCGCAGGCCGCGAGGGCTACGAGGTGACCGCCGGCTCGATCGCCTGGCGGGGCGCGGACCTGCTGGCCATGAGCGTCGAGGAGCGGGCGCTCGCCGGCGTCTTCCTCGCCTTCCAGTACCCGGTCGAGATTCCGGGCGTGGGCAGCGCGACCTTCTTCAAGACCGCGGTCAACGCCGGCCGCAGGCATCGCGGCGAGACGGAATTGGACGCGATGGAGTTCCTCAAGCTGGTCAAGGCGAAGCAGGCGGCGCTCGGCATCGACGACGGCATGATGCGCCGCGCGCTCAACGTGGGCTTCTCGGGCGGCGAGAAGAAGCGCAACGAGATGCTGCAGATGGCGCTGCTGGAGCCTTCGCTGGCGATCCTCGACGAGACCGATTCGGGCCTCGACATCGACGCGCTCAAGGTCGTGGCCGGCGGCATCAACGCGCTGCGCAGCCCCGACCGCGCCATGCTGGTCATCACCCACTATCAGCGCCTCCTCGACCTCGTGGTGCCGGACCGGGTGCATGTGCTGGCCGGCGGGCGCATCGTCCGCTCCGGCGGCAGCGAGCTTGCGCAGGAGCTCGAGCGGAGCGGCTATGCCGGCTTCGGCCTCGAGCCGAGCGCGGCGGCCTGAGCGGAGGCACCCGGCCATGCCCGGCCCGCGCACCATCCCCTTCGACTATCCGGCGCCCGACGCAGGCGCGGCGGCGCTTCCCGGCGCAGGCCTGCCCTGGCTCGATACGCTCCGCGCCGAGGCCCGGCGCCTGAGCGCCGACGGGCTGCCGGGCACCCGCATGGAGGCCTGGAAATACACCAGTCTCGCCCCCCTCGCCGCGCTCGACTTCCCGGCGCCGGCCGCCGCGGCGCTGCCCGGCGCTACCGCTCTCGGCGCGGGCGCCTTCGACGCGGTGGAGGGACCGTCCCTGGTCTTCGTCAACGGCAGGCTCGCGCCGCACCATTCGAGCGTGGACGCCCTGCCCGCGGGCCTGCGCGTGACCGGGCTGGCGCAGGCCCTGGCCGACGACCCGGCCCAGGTGGAGGGGCTGATCGGCGAGGCCGCGCCCCGAAATGGCGATGCGAACGGCGATCCGCTGGCCGTCTTCAACGCAGCCTTCGCGGCCGACGGCTGCATCGTCGAGACGGCGCCAGGGGCGGCGGTGGACGCGCCGCTGCGGCTCCGCTTCGTGGCCCGGCCCGGCGGCGGGCCGCTCGCCTGGCATCCCCGCGTGATGGTGCGCCTCGGCGCCGGCAGCCGGCTCACGCTGGTCGAGTGCCACGAGGGACCGGCGGGAGCGGCGACCTGGTCCAACCCGTTCGCCGACGTGCGGATCGGCGCGGGAGCCAAGCTCAGCCACGTCAAGCTGCAAACCGAGGGCCCTGATGCCTACCACACGGCGCTGACCAGGGCGGCGCTCGCCGGTGGAGGGCGCTACGAGAGCCACCTGCTGGCGCTCGGCGCCCGGCTCGCCCGCCACGAGATCCACGTCCGTTTCGACGGCGAAGGGGCCGATTGCCGGCTCGGCGGCGGCTATATGGCGCGCGGCAGCCAGCATGTGGACAACACCACGGTGATCGACCACCGCGTGCCCGCCTGCACCAGCCGCCAAGTCTACAAGGGCGTGCTCGACGATAGCGCGCGCGGCGTCTTCCAGGGCAGGATCGTCGTGCACCGGGACGCGCAGAAGAGCGACGGCCACCAGCTCAACCGCACGCTGCTGCTCTCGCCCAGGGCCGAGATCGACACCAAGCCCGAGCTCGAAATCTACGCCGACGACGTGAAGTGCAGCCACGGCGCCACGGCGGGCGAGCCGGAGGCCGACCAGCTCTTCTACCTGCGCTCGCGCGGGCTCGACCTGCGCACCGCGCGCGCGCTGATCGTCGAGGGTTTCTTGAGCGAACTGGTGGCGGAGGTCGGCCATGAGCCGATCAGGGCGGCGCTGGCGGCGCAGGTCGCCGCCTGGATCGGCGGAGTCCGGCGCCCGTGAACACCGCTCCCGCCCGCATCCTCGACCCCGCCGCCGCCGCGCCCTTCGACGTGGAGCGTGTGCGCGCCGACTTCCCGATCCTCTCGCGCACCGTTCACGGCAAGCCGCTGGTCTTCCTCGACAGCGGCGCGAGCGCCCAGAAGCCGCGCCAGGTGATCGACGCCATGGCGCGCTGCTACGAGGCCGAGTACGCCAACATCCACCGCGGCGTCTACGAGTTGAGTGCGAAGGCCACGGAAGCCTACGAAGGCGCGCGCGTGCGCGTGCAGCGCTTCGTCAATGCCCGCTCGGCCGCCGAGATCGTCTTCACCAAGGGCACGACCGAGGCGATCAACCTGGTCGCCGCGAGCTGGGGCGGCGCCTTCTTGCGCGAAGGCGACGAGGTCGTGCTCTCGGTGCTGGAGCACCACGCCAACATCGTGCCCTGGCAGCTCCTGCGCGAGCGCTTAGGAATCGTGCTCAAGGTGGTGCCGGTCGACGAGAACGGCGCCTTCCCGCTCGACGCCTACGCGGCGCTGCTGGGTCCGCGCACCAGGCTGGTGGCGCTCACCCATGTCTCGAACGCGCTCGGCACCGTGTTGCCCGTGGCCGAGATCGTGCGCATCGCCCACGCGCAAGGCTCGCCGGTCCTGGTCGACGGCGCCCAGGGCATTGTCCACCGCCCGGTCGACGTGCAGGCGCTGGACGTGGATTTCTACTGCTTCTCGGGCCACAAGCTCTACGGGCCGGGCGGCATCGGCGTGCTCTACGGCAGGGAGGCGCTGCTCGCCGCCATGCCCCCCTGGCAGGGCGGCGGCGACATGATCGAGCGCGTCACCTTCGAGCGCACGACCTTCGCCCCGCCGCCGGCGCGCTTCGAGGCCGGCACGCCGCCCATCGCTGCCGCCGTGGGCCTCCACGCGGCGCTCGACTATCTCGCATCGCTCGATCCCGCCGCCGTCGCCGCCCACGAGGACGACCTGCTGGCCCATGCGACCGAGCGCCTCGGGGGCCTCGACGGCGTCCGCCTCTACGGGACCGCGCCGGAGAAGGCCGCCATCGTCTCCTTCACCGTGGACGGCGTGCATCCCCATGACGTGGGGACGATCCTCGACCGCGCCGGCGTCGCCGTCAGGGTCGGCCACCATTGCGCCCAGCCCCTGATGGATCGTTTGGGCATCGCCGGCACGGTGCGGGCCTCCCTCGGCCTCTACAACACGCGCGCCGACATCGACCGCCTGATCGACGGGCTCGACGAGGTGCGGGAGATATTCGGCTGATGTCCGAGCTGCGCGAGCTCTACCAGGAGGTGATCCTCGATCACGGCAAGTCGCCGCGCAATTTCGGCAAGCCGCCGGCGGTGACCGGCGAATCCCACGGCCACAACCCGCTCTGCGGCGATACGGTGACGATCTATGTCACGGTCGCCGACGGCGTGGTGACGGACATCGGCTTCGAGGGGCGGGGCTGCGCCATCTCGATGGCGTCGGCCTCGATGATGACCGAGATGCTGCGCGGCAAGTCGATCGACCACGTGCAGGCGATGTTCACGCAGTTCCACGCCCTGGTGGCGCCGTCGGAGCCGGCCTGCGAGGCGGACTTCGAGGCGCCCGACCTGGACAAGCTGATCGTGCTCGCAGGCGTGCGCGAGTTCCCGATGCGGGTCAAGTGTGCGACGCTTGCCTGGCACACCATGAGGGCGGCGCTCGACCGCGACGCCGGGGAGGTCACGACGGAATGATGAACCTGTTCCGCAGGAAGCGCCCGCCCGAGGCGGCACCGGAGGTGGCGCCGGAGGCGGCGGCCCCGGCCGAAGCGTCCGCCGAGCCAACCGCACCACCTGCGGCGGCGGCGCCGGACTACGAGTCCTGGTCGCCGGCGGGGCCGGCTGCGCCCATGAGCGCCACCGGCGGCGAACTCGCGCCGCAGCTCATCGAGGCCGCGCCCGAAGCAGCCGAGACGCTGCCGCCGCCGCCGGGGATCGAGCCCGGCCACCCGCTCGCGGGCCAGATCGCGCGGGCCTTGAGCTCGGTCTACGACCCGGAGATCCCGGTGGACATCTACCAGCTCGGCCTGGTCTACGACGTGGCCTTGAACGAGGCCAACGATGCCCGCATATCCATGACGCTGACCACGCCGGGCTGCCCGGTCGCCGGCAGCATGCCCGGCATGGTCGAGCACGCGGTCGCGACCATGGTCGACGGGATCGGCGACGTCGAGGTGGAGCTGGTGTGGGATCCGCCCTGGAACCCCGACATGATGTCGGAGGCCGCCCAGCTCGAACTCGGCTTCATGTAACCGCGCGGAAGAACCCGATGAAGGACATTCTCACCATTTCCGAACGCGCCGCCGCGCGCATCCACCACCTGATGGCGCTGCGCCCCGAGGACGCGGAACCCGCCGTCGGCATCAGGATCGGGGTCAGGAACGCCGGCTGCTCCGGCATGTCCTACACCATGGACTATGCGAAGGAGGTCGCGCCCGGCGCCGAGGCGATCACCCAGCGCGGGGTGACCGTGGTGGTCGACCCGGCCGCGGTGATGTTCCTGATCGGCACCGAGCTCGACTTCAGCGAGGAAAAGCTGAGCGCCACCTTCGTCTTCAACAACCCCAACGTCACCAGCACCTGCGGCTGCGGCGAGAGTTTTGCTGTCGGCTGAGGCCGGCCCGGCGGGAAAACCAGGAAATTACAAGACGAACCCGATTTTACGTAAAGTATTGTAATAGAACACGTATTGCTGACTCTCTCCGTGCCCCGCTCTCGATCTCCGCAGGCAATGGCGCTGTACCCCTGAGGCGTCATGGCCGGACTCGTTCCGGCCATCCATGTCCCGCGCGCACGCCCGCAGGGTCGTGGGCGCGGGGTGCCACCGACCGCCCCGACGGAGCGCGCCGAGGGAGATGCCCGGAACAAGTCCGGGCATGACGGCGAGAGTGGCGAGGAGGCCGGGCCAAGCCGCGCGCCGCTGGCGCCCGGCGCTGGTCGGGGTGGCCGGATTTGAACCGGCGACCCTCTGCTCCCAAAGCAGATGCGCTACCCGGCTGCGCCACACCCCGTACCGTCGCGGCTCGTCACGGGACTCATAAGAGCCCGCGCCGCAAGCCGCAAGCCGCGCGCTCAGCGGCGCGTGTCCGGCGCATCCGGCTTGTCGGGCGTGTCCGGCGCAACGGAGGAGGGCCGTTCGGCCCCGTCGGACCTCGATTCGGCCGGCTCCGGGCTCCCGGCCGGGGCCGCGCCGGCGGGCGGGCTGACGATGCCGCCGGAGATCACCAGCTTGACGCCTTCCTCGACGGTCATGTCGAGCGGGATGCAGTCCTTGCGCGGCACGAACAGGAGAAAGCCCGAGGTCGGGTTGGGGGTGGTGGGCAGGAACAGGTTGACCATCTCGTCGTCCAGGACCCGCCGCACTTCGCCTTTGGTGGAGCTGGTAACGAAGCCGATGACCCAGATGCCCCGGCGCGGATACTCGATCAGCACCACTTCGCGGAAGGCGTTGGCCGACTGCGCCAGCACCGCGTCGAAGATCTGCTTGAGCACGCCGTAGACCGTCCGCACCACGGGCACGCGGGCGACCAGGCGCTCGCCGAAGCGGACCAGGAAGCGGCCGGCAACGTTGGTGAACAGGGCGCCGATCAGCGTGACCAGGATGAGCACGATCACGATGCCGACGCCGGGGACGTTGGCGCCCAGCACGTCCGACGGGTTGTAGGCGTCGGGGATCAGGGGAACCACCGCCCGGTCGAAGAGGTCGACCACCAGCCAGAGCAGCCACACGGTGATGCCGATCGGCGCGGTGACGACGACGCCGGTGAAGAAGTAGGTCCTGAGCCGCGCGATCAGGCCGCGCCTGGGCGGCGGCTGGATGAGGCGGGGCGGCTCGCCGTTCATGGCGGGGGACGGCGCCGGCGCCCCGGCCCCTCGGGACGGTCGACCCTCCTCACGGCTGCGCGGTCCCGTTCATGCCCTTCCCTGCGTGCCTGTCATCCCGGTCGCCGGCGCGTTCATTGTACGGCAACGGCAACCATGACGCTCGATCCGCGTCGTTCGGCGCGCGCCGTGCATCCGTGGCCGGCCCGCGCCGAGGTGTGGGAGATGAGCGGGACCGGGCCGCGCAGCGGCCCGGCCGGCGCGACCGCGCCGGCGCGCCGCAAGGCGCGTAAGCCAAGCGAGCGGAGCGAACGCCCGGCGTCTGAGGGAAGTGAAAAGAGTCTGAGCACCGAGGTGTGGGAGATGAGCGGGACCGGGCCGCGCAGCGGCCCGGCCGGCGCGACCGCGCCGGCGCGACCGCGCCGGCGCGCCGCTAGGCGCGTAAGCCAAGCGAGCGGAGCGAGCGCCCGGCGTCTGAGGGAAGTGAAAAGAGTCTGAGCACCGAGGCACCTTGGCGGGGTGCCGTGCGCCGCCTATCATTCCGCAGGATGGCGCGCCCGTGCGTGGCGGCAAGGGCGGCCGCTCGTGGGAGGAGGGGAGGAGCCGATGTCCAGACAACTCACCGTCGCTGCGGCACAGATGGGTCCGGTCCAGCGTGCGGACACGCGGTCTGAGGTCATCGACCGGCTGATCGCGATGCTGCACCGGGCGCACGACGCCGGCGCCACCCTCGTGGTGTTTCCCGAACTGGCGCTGACCACCTTCTTCCCGCGCTGGGTCATCGACGACGCGGAGGAGCTCGACGGCTATTTCGAGGCCGAGATGCCGGGCAACGAGACCGAGCCGCTGTTCGCGGCCGCGCGGGAGCTGGGGATCGGCTTCCATCTCGGCTATGCCGAGATGGCGACCGGGGACGATGGCGCGAAGCGTTACTTCAACACGGCGATCATCGTCGATCGCGCAGGCGCAATCGCCGGCAAGTACCGCAAGGTCCACATCCCCGGCCATGCCGAGCCGGAGCCCGGCCAGGTTCACCAGCATCTCGAGAAGCGCTATTTCGAGCCCGGCGATCTCGGCTTCCCCGTGTTCCGCACCATGGACGGCGTCATGGGCATGTGCATCTGCAACGACAGGCGCTGGCCCGAGACCTACCGGGTGATGGGCCTCCAGGGGGTCGAGCTGGTCATGCTGGGCTACAACACGCCGAGCGCCAATCCCTTCGCAAAGGGGCAGGAGGCGCCCCATCTCGGCATGTTCCACAACCATCTCTCGATGCAGGCCGGCGCCTATCAGAACGGCACCTGGGTGGTGGCCGCGGCCAAGGCCGGGACGGAGGAGGGGATCCACCACATGGGCGGGAGCTGCATCATCGCGCCCACGGGCGAGATCGTGGCCCAGGCGCAGACCGAGGGCGACGAGGTGGTCGCCGCCCCGATCGACATGGGGCGCGGCGTCTACATCCGCGAGACCATCTTCAACTTCGCCGCGCACCGGCGGATCGAGCATTACGGCCTCATCACCAGCCGCACCGGGGCGGAGCCGCCGCCTGCATAGACGCGGCGGGCCGTCTCAGACCGTGAGGACGATCTTGCCGAAATGGGCGTTGGCGCGCATGTGGGCCTGCGCCTCGGCCGCGCGCTCCAGCGGGAAGGTGCGGTCGATCGGCAGGTGCAACGCACCGCTGTCGGCCGCGTCCCAGAGATCGGCGCGCATGGCGGCGTTGATGGCGCGCACCTCGTCCACGGTGCGGGTGCGGAAGGTCACGCCGATATAGGCGATCCGCTTCAGCGCGTGCAGGTCGAAGTCGAACTCGCCGGAAAAACCGCCGAGGCGGCCCACGTTCACGATCCGCCCACGCACCGCCGCCGCCTGCATGGTCCGGGTGGCGAGCCCGCCCGAGACCTGGTCGATGGTGAGGTCCACGCCGGCCCCGCCGGTGGCCGCGCGCGCCTGCTCCACCCAGTCGGGATCGCCGGGGTCCAGCGCCAGGTCCGCGCCGAACTCGCCGAGGCGCGCCCGCCGGCCGGCATCGCGGGAGGTGGCGAGCACCGTGCCGGCCCCCTTGAGGCGGGCGATCTGCAGCGCCATCAGCCCGACGCCCGAACTCGCACCCTGGATCAGCACGGACTCGCCCTCGGCGAGCCGGCCGTTGGTGACCAGCGCATCGTGCATGGTCTGGAGCGCAACGGGCAGTGTCGCCGCCTCGACCGGGCCGGCGGCGGCGCGCGGCTGGGGGCACACCCGGCCCCAGTCGGTGACGGCATATTCGGCGTAGCCGCCGGCGCCCGAGCACATCACCCGGTCGCCGGGCCGGAACTCGGGCACCTCGGCACCGACGGCGGCGACCTCGCCGGCCCATTCGAGGCCGGCGACCGTGTCCGCACCGCCGAGCGCGCCGTGGGGCCGGCCGGCCGCCATGATCAGGTCCGCCCGGTTGAGCCCGCAGGCCCCGACCTTGACCAGCACCTCGTTCGGTTTGGGCTCGGGCACCGGCACCTCGCGCACGGCCAGCCCGTCTTCGGTCAACACCACTGCCTTCATGCGCCTCCTCCTCCAGGCCCCGGCCACGGTGGGGTAGAGCCGCCGATCCGCGGCCAGGCCCCTTATACCCTGCGCGGCCTTGCTTCGTGCAGACCTGCTCGAATATCGAGGCCACCGCTGTTGGGCCGATCGGTTAAGCTGAAGGACGGCTGTCGCGCTGCCCGCGTGGGCCCCGTTCGGCAGAAATGGAGAGACTCGGGATGCGAGGCCCGGATCGCTGGATGACGCGGCCGACGATGCGGCCGTTGCGGGTCGCCGCCCTTCTGCTGGCCGCCGCGGCGCTGGTTTCGGCCTGCGGCGGCGGCGGCGGCAGCGGTGGCGGACCGCAGGCGACGGCGCCCTCGCCCCCGGATTCCAGTTCGACCTGCGTTCAAACCGTTCTGGGTTGCCTGACGCAGGCGCGATACGAGACGAAGCGGGAGGAGATCGAGGACGAGCACAACGACGCGGACGATTTCAAGAACCAGTGGGGATTGGACGCCATCCGGGCGGACCGGGCCTGGGCGCAACTGGAGCTCGGCATCGGCACGGCGCCGGGCAGCGGTCAGACGGTCGGCCTGATCGATAGCGGGATCGACCAGGATCATCCGGTGTTCGCCGGCAAGACGCTGACCGAGGTGCTTGTCGGCGCGACAGAGGACGAGATCGGCGACAGGACCTCCCACGGTACCGCGGTCGCGAGCGTGATCGTGGGGCGGCCGAGTGCCGCGTTCACCGATAGGGTGGACGCCGCACGCGGCGTCGCCTGGGGTGCGGACGTGGCGATGTTCGCCCTTTCGGCCGGGTCCGGCGGCGGCAGCTATGTTCCGATATCGCTGACCTCCCTCGATTCCGACGACGACGGATGGGCGTCGCTTGTCAATCGCGTGATCGGCTGGTCGAACGGGACCATCGACTTCGTGAACGTGAGTGTGGGCTACAGCGGGATCATCGAGCAGTACAGCGAGCAGGAGCTCCGCAGCAATTTCGGCGACTCGATCGCCGCGTATGCGCAGGACGGCGCCAGCGAGAAGACGGTTTTCGTCTTCTCCGCCGGCAACGCCCACGGAAATCCCTGCAATCCCGCCCACTTCACGGACAACCCGGATCTCTGCGAGGCTTATGTCGACAGCAACAACGAAACCAGTTATCGCGTCAACGCCAGGTCGGTCGACATCGACTCGGGCCTGCCGGCGCGGATTTCGGAGTTGCGCGGCCACATGATCGCCGTCGTGGCCCTGGCCCCGGACCGCGACGACGACGGGGACTACGAGATCGCCTCCTTCTCCAACCGCTGCGGCATCGCCGCCCGATGGTGCATCGCAGCGCCCGGTCAGAGCATCCGGCTGGCCTATTTCGGGCCCGACCCCGACGACGACTCGCCGGGCGCGCGGGGGGCCTACACCGGCTACGGGACATCCTATGCCGCGCCCATGGTGACGGGCGCGCTCGTGGTGATGAAGCACTTCTTCCGCGGCCAGATTTCGAACACGGGGCTGGTCAGCCGGGTCCTGGCGACGGCGTATGACAGGGGCATCTACGCCACCAGCAGCATCTACGGCCACGGACTGCTGGACCTCGCGGCGGCGCTCTCGCCCCAGGGCGTGCCCCGCGTCGCGCTCGGCGGGCGGGTGGACGGCCCCGGCGTCGCGCTGGTGCGATCCCGCCTCACCCTCGGCAATGCGCTGGGCGACGGGCTGACGCGCGCACTCGCCGGGCAGGAGATCGCGGCCTTCGACAGCCTGGGCGCGCCCTTCTGGTATTCGCTGGGCGGCTTCACGCGCAGCGCGGGCGGTCCCTCGACGGCAGCGCGGCTACGGGACTTCATGGCGCGGCCGCAGGCGGGCGGCGGCTCCGTGTTCCGGCGGCCGGTGCTCGGCATGATCGCGCGCGACGAAGCGGGTGCCGGCCCCGGCGGCCTGCGGCTCGGCCTGCCGGACGCGACCGCGCCGGGTGCAGGCGAGGGGCATCTCTCCCTCACCGGGCGAGCCGTGAGCCTGAGCGCGGCGGGGCAGGGGGCTTTCGGCGCCGCCGCCTTCACCAGCGAAGGGCTGGACGGCGAGCCGCCGGCGTCGGGGGCGGTGCTCTCCTGGCGGCCGGCGGGCGCGCCGCTCGGCCTGCGGGGCGGCTTCGTGGGCGAGCGCGAGGCCCTGCTCGGCTCCAGCGCGGCCGGCGCCTTCGGGCGCATGGCGGCCGGCTCCGCCTTCGCCGGCATCGAGGGCAGCGCGCAGGTCGGCGCGTGGCGGCTGAGTGCGGGCGCCGAGGTGGGCACGGTGAACGCGTCGGCCGATGGCGGCCTGATCGCCGATCTCTCGCCGCTTACCACCAGCGCCTTCGGCCTGCACGCGGAGCGGCCGTCGGACGAGGAGGGGGGCAGGTTCATGCTCTCGCTGTCGCAGCCGCTCCGGGTCGAGGCGGGTCACGCCAGGCTCACTGTTCCGGTGGGCCGAACCAAGGACGGCCGGGTGCGGCGCCGGTCGGTGACGGCCGATCTCGCGCCGACGGGGCGGCAGATCGAGGTCGCGGCCCAATGGCGTCAGCCGCTGGCGGACGGCAGCGAGCTGCGGCTCGGCGCTACCTGGACCCGCCATCCGGGCCACGCCGCCGCGGCAGACCCCGACCTCACCCTCCTCGCCGGCTGGCGCCACGCTTTCTGACCCCGGCCGACCCCGGTCGCGGCGAAGCGGGCGGAGGCGCCAACGTTCGCAGACGGAGGATCCACGCCGCTACGCGCGCGCGCGCGCGCCCTCATGACCGTTGACGCCTTGCATCGGCACGCCCACACTCCGCGGGCCGATTCGGCAATCGCGAGCATCCGATGTCCATCTACCCAAAGCGATAGGGGGGCGTAGAATGAACAAGGCCGAGTTGATCAAGGCCGTCGCCGACAGTGCGGACATCTCCAGCGCCGACGCGTCGCGCGCGGTGGACGGCGTGTTCGACACCATCGCCGCCACGCTGCAAAGCGGCTCCGAGGTCAGGCTGGCGGGGTTCGGCTCCTTCAGCGTCGTCGACCGGAAGGCCACGAGCGGGCGCAACCCGCGCACCGGCGAAGCCATCTGGATCCCCGCCTCGAAGCAGCCGAAGTTCAAGGCCGGCAAGAGCCTCAAGGACGCGGTCAACGGCTGAGCGCCATTGACGCCGTCCTCCGCCGGGCACGGGCGCCGGCCGGCCGTCGTCACTCGGCCGCAGATGGCGGCCGCACGGGGCGCGGGCAGCGCGGGCGCGGGCGGTTAGCTCAGTCGGGAGAGCGCTTGGTTTACACCCAAGAGGTCGGCGGTTCGAGCCCGTCACCGCCCACCATGCGTCCGCGATCGCCCCTGAGGCGAGGGGCCGGCCAAGCGGCTTGACCCCGCCCAACCCCTGCTCTACATGGGGGCGGCCGGCGCGGCGCAGGCACGCCGCCAGGGCGTCGGGGGTGTAGCTCAGCTTGGTTCAGAGCGCCGGCCTGTCACGCCGGAGGTCGCGGGTTCGAGTCCCGTCACTCCCGCCATATCCTCAGGCGTGCCGATTGCAGGCGCCGCGACGCGAAGGGCTGCAACGGGGTGCCGTTTTGATGCAGGCTTCGGGCTTCGGGGGCGGTCGACGAGCGCTGCGGCGCGAATGCCGCAGCTACGGCGGGGGCGCGCCGCCGCGCGCGCCGGGCCGGTGCGGGGGCTGCGGCCGATGACCGCATCGACCTCGCTCCTCCTCGAATATCTGCCCATCGTCATCTTCCTCGGCATCGCCGGCGTGATGTCCGTCGCCGCCATCGCGGGCTCCTACGTGCTGGCGCCGCAGCGGCCCGACAGGAACAAGGTCGCGGCCTACGAGTGCGGCTTCGACGCCTTCGAGGACGCGCGCGGCCGCTTCGACGTGCGCTTCTATCTGGTGGCGATCCTCTTCATCATCTTCGACCTCGAGGTCGCGTACCTGTTCCCGTGGGCCGTCTCGTTCAGCGAGATCGGGCTCTACGGGTTCTGGTCGATGGTCGTCTTCCTCGGCCTGCTCACCATCGGCTTCGTCTACGAATGGAAGAAGGGCGCGCTCGAATGGGAGTAGGGAGCACCACCGTCGGCCTGCCGGGCGAGGCGCTGGCGCCGGGCCCGGCCCAGGATCGGGCGCTGGCGCTGGTCAGCGAGGAGCTGAGCGACAAGGGCTTCGTCGTCGCGCAGCTCGACAGCATCGTCAACTGGGCGCGCACCGGCTCGCTCTGGCCGATGACCTTCGGCCTCGCCTGCTGTGCGGTCGAGTTCATGCAGACCATCGCGTCGCGCTACGACATCGACCGCATCGGCATGGTGCCGCGCGCGAGCCCGCGCCAGTCGGACGTGATGATCGTGGCCGGCACGCTCTGCAACAAGATGGCGCCCGCGTTCAGGCGCGTCTACGACCAGATGCCGGAGCCCCGCTACGTCATCTCGATGGGAAGCTGCGCCAACGGCGGCGGCTACTACCACTACTCCTATTCGGTGGTGCGCGGCTGCGACCGCGTCGTCCCGGTCGATATCTACGTCCCCGGCTGTCCGCCCACGGCCGAAGCGCTGCTCTACGGCATCATGCAATTGCAGCGGAAGATCAGGCGCACGGGGACCATCGCGCGCTAGCGCGCGCGGCCTGAGCGGGCGAGGGAATGGACACGGCCGGCCTGCGCGACCTCGGCGAGCACGTCGCCGCGAGTCTCAGCGACTATGTGCGGACGGCGGCGGTGGTCCGCGACGAGCTCGTGGTCCACGCAGGCGCCGACCAGGTCGTGCGCGTCCTCAAGTTCCTGAAGGACGACCCGCGCTGCCGCTTCGAGCAGCTCATCGACCTCTGCGGCGTCGACTATCCGGAGCGCGACCCGCGCTTCGATGTCGTCTATCACCTACTGAGCATGAGCCGCAATCGGCGGCTGCGTCTCAGGATCGGCGTCAACGACGACCAGCCGGTGCCGTCGGCCGTGGCGGTCTATCCCTCCGCCGGCTGGTGGGAACGCGAGGCCTGGGACCTCTACGGCATCCACTTCGCCGGCAATCCCGACCTGCGCCGGCTGCTCACCGACTACGGCTTCGACGGCCACCCGCTGCGCAAGGATTTTCCGCTCACCGGCTATGTCGAGGTCCGCTACGACTCTGAGCAGAAGCGGGTGGTGTACGAGCCGGTGAAGCTCACCCAGGAGTTCCGCCGCTTCGACTTCCTCAGCCCCTGGGAGGGCGCCTCCTACCCGCTGCCCGGCGACGAGAAGGCGGAGGAGGGGCGCGACTCATGAGCGAGCGCCAGATCCGCAACATGACCCTGAATTTCGGGCCGCAGCATCCGGCGGCCCACGGCGTGCTGCGCCTGGTGCTGGAGATGGACGGCGAGGTGGTGGAGCGTGCCGACCCCCATATCGGCCTGCTGCACCGCGGCACCGAGAAGCTGATCGAATACAAGACCTACCTGCAGGCGGTGCCCTATTTCGACCGGCTCGACTATGTCGCGCCGATGAACCAGGAACACGCCTTCGCGCTCGCCGTCGAGACCCTGCTGGGGCTCGATATCCCGCAGCGCGCGCAGTACATCCGGGTGCTCTACAGCGAGATCTCCCGCATCGCCAACCATCTGATGAACATCTGCACCATGGCCCTCGATGTCGGCGCGATGACGCCCTTCTTCTGGGGCTTCGAGGAGCGCGAGCGCACCATGGAGTTCTACGAGCGCGCCTCGGGCGCCCGGCTCCATGCCGCCTACTTCCGCCCCGGCGGCATCGCCTGCGACCTCGACCCGGCGCTGCTCGCCGACATCGGCGCGTGGAACGACGCCTTCCCCAAGGTGATCGACGATATCGAGAACGTGCTGACGGAGAACCGCATCTTCAAGCAGCGCACGGTCGATATCGGCATCCTGAGCCCGCAGGAGGCCTTCGACTGGGGGCTCACCGGGCCGGTGCTGCGCGGCTCCGGCGTCTCCTGGGACCTGCGCCGCAATCAGCCCTACGAGGTCTACAGCGAGCTCGATTTCGGGGTCCCCGTCGGCAGCAACGGCGACTGCTACGAGCGCTATCTCGTCCGCATGGGGGAGATGAGGCAGAGCGTGAGGATCGTCAGGCAATGCCTTGAAAAGATGCCGGAAGGGCCGGTCAAGGTCCAGGACAACAAGATCACGCCGCCGGCCAGGGCCGAGATGAAGGAGTCGATGGAGGCGCTGATCCACCACTTCAAGCTCTACACCGAGGGCTATCACGTGCCGGCGGGCGAGACCTACCGCGCGGTGGAGGCGCCCAAGGGGGAGTTCGGGGTCTATCTCGTCGCCGACGGCAGCAACCGGCCCTACCGCTGCAAGATACGCGCGCCGGGCTTCGCCCATCTCCAGGTGCTCGACCATATGAGCCGCGGCCACATGCTGGCGGACGCGGTGGCCAATCTCGCGAGCCTCGACATCGTGTTCGGGGAGATCGACCGATGACCGCGGAGGCGGCAGCCGCTGGCGCCGAGGCCTTCGCCTTCACGCCCGAGAACCGGGCGGCGGCAAAGGCTCACATCGCCAAGTACCCGGCCGGCTGCCAGGCCAGCGCGGTGCTGCCTCTACTGGACCTCGCGCAGCGCCAGAACGGCGGCTGGATCACGCGGGCGGCGATGGAACATGTCGGCACGCTGCTCGACATGGCGCCGATCCGCGTCTACGAGGTCGCGACCTTCTACACCATGCTGAACCTGGAGCCGGTCGGCCGCCACCATGTCCAGCTCTGCCGCACCACGCCCTGCTGGCTGCGCGGTTCGGACGCGCTGCGCGACGCCTGCCGCGAGGAGCTCGGCATCGGCCTCGGCGGCACCACCGGGGACGGCCTCTTCACGCTGACCGAGGTCGAGTGCCTCGGCGCCTGCGTCAACGCGCCGATGGTGCAGATCGACGACGACTTCTACGAGGACCTCGATCCGGCGCGCATGAAGGAGATCCTGCGCGCCTTCAGGGCCGGGAGCCCGCCCCCGCCGGGCCCGCAGACCGGCCGCCAGACCTCGGCGCCGGCGGCGGGGCCGACGACACTGACCGGGCTCTGACCATGCTCGGCGATTCGGACCGCATCTTCACCAACCTCTACGGTGCCCACGACTGGCGCCTCGCCGGCGCGCTGGCGCGGGGCGACTGGGACGGGACCGCGGCGCTGATCGCCAGGGGGCACGACCGGATCGTCGACCAGGTCAAGGAATCGGGCCTGCGCGGGCGCGGCGGCGCCGGCTTTCCCACCGGGCTCAAGTGGTCCTTCATGCCCAAGGAAGTGGCGCCCGGCCGGCCGCACTATCTCGTGGTCAATGCCGACGAGAGCGAGCCCGGCACCTGCAAGGACCGGGACATGATGCGCCACGATCCCCACAAGCTGATCGAGGGCTGCCTGCTGTCGGGCTTCGCCATGCGCGCGCACGCCGCCTACATCTACATCCGCGGCGAGTTCCACGCCGAGGCGGTCGCGCTGCAGGCGGCCATCGACGAGGCCTGTGAGGCGGGCCTGATCGGCAAGGACCCCTGCGGTACGGGCTGGCCCTTCGACGTCTACCTCCACCGCGGCGCCGGCGCCTATATCTGCGGCGAGGAGACCGGGCTGCTGGAGAGCCTGGAGGGCAAGCCGGGCCGGCCCCGCCTCAAGCCGCCCTTCCCGGCGGCGGTCGGGCTCTATGGCTGCCCCTCCACGGTCAACAATGTCGAGACCATCGCCGTGGTGCCCACCATCCTCAGGCGCGGCGCCGGCTGGTTCGCCGGCCTCGGCCGGCCCAAGAACACCGGCACCAAGGTCTTTTGCATCTCCGGCCACGTCAACCAGCCGTGCAATGTCGAGGAGGAGATGGGCATCCCCCTGCGCACGCTGATCGAGACGCACGCGGGCGGGGTGCGCGGCGGCTGGGACAACCTGCAGGCAGTAATTCCGGGCGGCGCCTCGGTGCCGCTGCTGCCGAAGTCGATCTGCGACGAGGTGCTGATGGACTTCGATTCGCTGATGGCCGAGAAATCCGGGCTCGGCACCGCGGCGGTGATCGTGATGGACAGGTCGGCGGACGTGGTGGAGGCGATCGCCCGGCTCTCCCACTTCTACATGCACGAGAGCTGCGGCCAGTGCACGCCCTGCCGCGAAGGCACCGGCTGGGTCTACCGCGTGATGCAGCGGCTGGTGAGCGGCGAGGCGTCGGCGGACGAGATCGACATGCTGTGGGACGTGGTGGCCCAGATCGAGGGCCACACCATCTGCGCCCTCGGCGATGCCGCCGCCTGGCCGGTGCAGGGGCTGATCCGCCACTTCCGGCCCGAGCTGGAGCGGCGCATCCTCGCCGCGAGAGTCGGCCGCGGCGGCGATGCCGCCGCGGCTGCGGCTTGAGGGCTCAGCCCATGACGACGCTCACCATCGACGGCGCCGAGATCACGGTCGAGCCCGGCTCGACGGTGATGCAGGCCTGCGTGCAGGCCGGCAAGGAGATCCCGCACTTCTGCTACCACGACCGGCTCTCCATCGCCGGCAACTGCCGCATGTGTCTGGTGGAGATGGAGCGCTCGCCCAAGCCCATCGCGTCGTGCGCGATGCCGGCGGCGGACGGCATGGTGATCCGCACCGACACGGCGCAGGTCAAGAAGGCGCGGGAAGGGGTGATGGAGTTCCTGCTCATCAACCACCCGCTCGACTGCCCCATCTGCGACCAGGGCGGCGAGTGCGACCTGCAGGACCAGGCCATGGCCTACGGCCGCCATTTCAGCCGCTTCGACGAGGGCAAGCGCGCGGTGCACGACAAGGACGTGGGCCCGCTGATCGAGACCATCATGACGCGCTGCATCCACTGCACGCGCTGCATCCGCTTCGCCGACGAGATCGCGGGCGTCGAGGAGTTCGGTGCGGTCTTCCGCGGCGAGCACATGGAGGTCGGCACCTATGTCGAGAAGGCGGTGAGCTCCGAGCTCAGCGGCAACATGATCGACCTCTGCCCGGTCGGCGCGCTGACCTCCAAGCCCTACGCCTTCGTCGCCCGCTCGTGGGAGCTGCGCACCACCGAGACGGTCGACGTGCTCGATGCCGTCGGCTCCAACATCCGCGTCGACTCGCGCGGCACGGAGGTGCTGCGGGTGGTGCCGCGCCTGCACGACGACGTGAACGAGGAATGGATCTCCGACAAGAGCCGCTTCGCCTATGACGGGCTGCGCCGGCGCCGCCTCGACCGCTGCTATGTGCGCCGCGACGGCGCGCTGGAAGCCGCAGGCTGGGCCGAGGCCTTCGACGCCATCGCCAAGGCGGCGGACGGGCTGGAGGGCTCGCAGATCGCCGCGCTCGCCGGCGACACGGCCGACTGCGAGGCGATGACCGCGCTCGCCGATTTGATGTCCGCGCTGGGCTCGCCCCATCTCGACTGCCGCCAGGACGGCGCCGCGCTCGATCCGGCGCGCCGCGCCTCCTACCTCTTCAACACCACGATCGCGGGGATCGAGGACGCCGACGCGGTCCTGCTGATCGGCACCAACCCGCGCTGGGAGGCGGCGCTGGTCAACGCGCGCATCCGCAAGCGCTGGCGCCGGGGCGGCCTCAGGGTCGGCGTCGTCGGGCCGGAGATCGACCTGACCTACCCGTGCGAGCATCTCGGCGACGGGCCGTCGGACCTCGCGGCCCTCGCGGCAGGCGAGCATCCCTTCGCTACCGTCCTCAAGGCGGCCGAGCGGCCGATGCTGATCCTCGGCATGGGCGCGCTGACGCGGCCCGACGGCGCCGCCGTGCTGGCCCAGGCCAGGGCACTGGCGGAGGTCACCGGCATGGTCACGCAGGGCTGGAACGGCTTCAACGTGCTCAACACGGCGGCGGCCCGTGTCGGCGGGCTGGATCTGGGTTTCGTGCCGGGCGAAGGCGGGCGCGACAGCGCGGCGATCCGCGCGGGCGCCGGCAGCGGCGCGATCCGCCTGCTCTACCTGCTGGGCGCGGACGAGTGCGGGCTGGAGAAGCCGAAGGATTGCTTCGTCGTCTATCAGGGCCACCACGGCGACGCCGGCGCGCGCATCGCCGATGTCGTGCTGCCGGGCGCCGCCTATACCGAAAAACCCGGCACCTACGTCAACCTGGAAGGCCGGCCGCAGCGGGCCCATGCGGCGACCGCGCCGCTCGGCGATGCGCGGGAAGACTGGCGCATCCTGCGCGCGCTCTCCGCCCGCCTCGACAAATCGCTTCCCTACGACACCCTCGACGCGCTCCGGGCGCGGATGGTGGAGCGGGCGCCGGTGCTGGCCGGGATCGACCGGATCGCGCCGGCGCCGTGGGGCGACTTCGGCAGCGCCGGCGCCATGGACGACGCGCCGTTCGCGAGCCCCGTCGGCGACTTCTACCGGACCGACCCGATCACCCGCGCGTCCCCGACCATGACCGCGTGCAGCGCCGCCTTCGTCGCGGCGGCGGAGGCGGAAGGGGCCGCCGGCGATGGCTGAGGCGGGAGTCTGGAGCACCTACTTCTACCCGCTCTTGCTCACCGTGGGCTACATCCTGGCGATCGTGGTGCCGCTGCTGCTGGTGGTCGCCTTCGTGACCTATTTCGAGCGCAAGGTGTGGGCGGCGATCCAGCTCCGCAAGGGGCCCAATGTCGTGGGCCCCTTCGGCCTGCTGCAGCCGGTGGCGGACGGCGTCAAGTTCCTGTTCAAGGAGACCATCGTGCCGGCCGGCGCCAACCGCGCGCTCTTCGTGCTGGCGCCGATGCTGACCTTCGGCCTCGGGCTGATCGGCTGGGCGGTGATCCCCTTCGACGAGCACCTGGTGCTCGCCGACCTGAATGTCGGGCTGCTCTACCTCTTCGCCGTCTCCTCGCTCGGCGTCTACGGCATCATCATCGCCGGCTGGGCCAGCAACTCGAAATATGCCTTCCTCGGCGCGCTGCGCTCGGCGGCGCAGATGGTCTCCTACGAGGTCTCCATCGGCTTCGTGCTGGTGACGGTGCTGCTCTGCGTCGGCTCGCTCAACCTCAACGACATCGTGGAAGCGCAGAGGGGGCTCTGGTTCTTCATCCCGCTCTTCCCGATGTTCGTGATCTACGTCATCTCGGCGCTGGCCGAGACCAACCGCACGCCCTTCGACCTGCCGGAGGCCGAGGGCGAGCTGGTCGCCGGCTACCAGGTCGAATACTCGTCGATGACCTTTCTGCTCTTCATGATGGGGGAGTACGCCAACATCGTGCTCCTGAGCGGGCTCAGCGTGATCCTCTTCCTCGGCGGCTGGCTGCCGCCCTTCCACGTCGAGCCGCTGACCGCGGTCCCCGGCGTGGTCTGGTTCCTGCTTAAGACGGCGCTCATCGTCTTCATCTTCACCTGGACCCGCGCGACCCTGCCGCGCTACCGCTACGATCAGCTCATGCGCCTCGGCTGGAAGGTTTTTTTGCCGGCCTCGCTCGCCATGGTGGTGATCGTCGCGGGCGCGCTGCACGTGTTCGACTGGTTGCCGAGGTAGTCAATATGGCGACGGCGGGCGGCCTGTGCTATGGCCGCGCCCGGTGCCGAGAAGGAGCTCGCCATGCCGGCGCTTGAGCAGACAGTCCGATCGTTGCTCCTGACCGAGCTTGCGGTCGGGCTCGGCGTGACCTTCAAGCAGATCTTCAAGCGCAAGGCGACGCTCAACTACCCCTACGAGAAGGGCATGCTGAGCCCGCGCTTTCGCGGCGAGCACGCGCTGCGCCGCTACCCCAACGGCGAGGAGCGCTGCATCGCCTGCAAGCTGTGCGAGGCGATCTGCCCGGCCCAGGCGATCACCATCGAGGCGGAGCCGAGGGAGGACGGCAGCCGGCGCACCACCCGCTACGACATCGACATGGTGAAGTGCATCTATTGCGGCTTCTGCGAGGAGGCCTGCCCGGTCGATGCCATCGTCGAGGGGCCCAATTTCGAGTTCGCCGCCGAGACCCGCGAGGAGCTGCTCTACAACAAGGAGAAGCTGCTCGACAACGGCGACCGCTGGGAGCGCGAGATCGCCGCCAACCTGAGCGCGGAGGCACCCTACCGCTGAACCGGGTGCGGCAGGGGCGGAACGGCAAGCCAGGCAGGGTCACGGCACGATGATCATCCAGACGATCATGTTCTACGTGCTTGCCGTGGTGACGGTGGGGGCGGGCGTCATGGTGATCGCCTCGCGCAACCCGGTTCACTCGGTGCTCTTCCTGATCCTCGCCTTCTTCAACTCGGCCGGGCTCTTCGTGATGATGGGCGCCGAGTTCCTGGCGATGATCCTGATCATCGTCTATGTCGGCGCCGTCGCCGTGCTCTTCCTCTTCGTCGTGATGATGCTGAACATCAACTTCGCCGAGCTGCGCGCGGGCTTCCTGCAATACCTGCCCATCGGCGGCGTCATCGGCGTCATATTGCTGGCCGAGCTGGTGCTGGTCTTCGCCTCGGGCGCCATCGACATCGAGGTGCCGACCCAGGTGGCATCGCCGACGCCGCCTGCGGACGAGGTGAGCAATACCCAGGCGCTCGGCGACGTGCTTTACACCCGCTACGCCTACCTCTTCCAGGGAGCGGGCTTCATCCTGCTGATCGCGATGGTGGGCGCCATCGTGCTCACCCACCGCCGTCGTACCGACGTGCGGCGCCAGCGCATCGCGGACCAGGTGGCGCGCGATCCCAAGGCCGCCGTGCAGATCACCGACATCGAGCCGGGCGCGGAGGGGACATGGAAATCGGACTGACCCATTACCTCACCGTGGCCGCGGTGCTCTTCACCCTCGGTGTCGTCGGCATCTTCCTCAACCGCAAGAACGTCATCATCATCCTGATGGCGATCGAGCTGATGCTGCTCGCCGTCAACATCAACCTGGTCGCCTTCTCGACCTACCTGGGCGACATGGTGGGCCAGGTATTCGCCATGCTGGTGCTCACGGTCGCGGCCGCGGAGGCCGCGATCGGGCTTGCCATCCTGGTGGTCTATTTCCGCAATCGCGGCAGCATCGCCGTCGAGGACGTCAACGTGATGAAGGGCTGAGGGCCGGTGCTCTACTACGCCGCGCCCATCTTCCTGCCGCTCTTCGGGGCGGTGATCGCCGGCCTGTTCGGCCGCGTCATCGGCGCCCGCGCCGCCCGGCTCGTAAGCTGCGGCGCCATGGGCGCCGCCGCGGTCATGGCCGTCGTGGTCTTCAACGAGGTCGTGCTCCAGGGCGAGGTGGGGACCGTCGTCCTCTTCGACTGGTTCAGCTCGGGCGATCTCGACGTCGACTGGCTGCTCCGCTTCGACGAGCTGACCGCGGTGATGGTCTTCGTCGTCTGCGTGGTCTCCTTCCTGATCCACGTCTATTCCATCGGCTACATGGCGCACGACCCGCATGTGCCGCGCTTCTTCGCCTATCTCTCGCTCTTCACCTTCTTCATGCTGGCGCTGGTGAGCGCCGACAACTTCCTGCAGATGTTCTTCGGCTGGGAAGGGGTGGGGCTGGTCTCCTACCTGCTGATCGGCTTCTGGTACAGGCGGCCGGCGGCGAACGCGGCGGCGATCAAGGCCTTCATCGTCAACCGCGTGGGCGATTTCGGCTTCGCGCTCGGCATCCTCGCGATCTTCCTCATGTTCGACACGGTCTCCTTCGACGCGGTGTTCGCCGGCGCGCCGGCGATGGTGGACGCCGAGCTCACCTTCCTCGGCCATTCCTTCGACTTCCTCGAGGTCGCCTGCATCCTGCTCTTCGTCGGCGCCATGGGGAAGTCGGCGCAGTTCCTGCTGCACACCTGGCTGCCGGACGCGATGGAAGGACCGACGCCGGTGTCGGCGCTGATCCACGCCGCGACCATGGTGACCGCCGGCGTCTTCATGGTGGCGCGGCTCTCGCCGATCTTCGAGTACGCGCCGATCGCGCTCTCGGTGGTGACCTTCTTCGGCGCGACGACGGCGATCTTCGCGGCGACCGTCGCGATCACCCAGAACGACATCAAGCGCGTGATCGCCTATTCGACCTGCAGCCAGCTCGGCTACATGTTCTTCGCCTGCGGCGTCTCGGCCTACGGCGCCGGCATCTTCCACCTCACCACGCACGCCTTCTTCAAGGCGCTGCTCTTCCTCGGCGCGGGCGCCGTGATCCACGCCATGTCGGACGAGCAGGACATGCGCAGGATGGGCGGCATCTGGCGCATGATCCCGCTGACCTACGTGCTGATGTGGGTCGGCAATCTGGCGCTCGCCGGCATCTTCCCGTTCTCGGGCTTCTTCTCGAAGGACATCATCCTGGAGTCCGCCTTCGCCTCGCACACGGGGCTCGGCATGTATGCCTTCGGGCTCGGCATCCTGGCCGCGTTCCTGACCGCGTTCTATTCGTGGCGGCTGCTCTTCCTCACCTTCCACGGCCGGCCGCGCGCCGACGAGAAGGTGATGGCCCACGTCCACGAGGCGCCGGCGATCATGTGGGTGCCGCTGGTGGGCCTCGCCATCGGCGCCATCGTGATCGGCTACCTGATGCTGCCGATGGTGGCGACCGACATCGACTTCTGGGGCACCTCCATCCTGGTGCTGCCGATCCACAACGCGCTGGAGGAGGCGCATCACGTCGACTTCTGGGTCAAGGCGCTGCCCATGGCGATGGGCGTGCTCGGCATCGCCGGCGCCTTCCTCTTCTACGTGCTGAAGCCGGAGCTGCCCGGCCTGCTCGCCCAGCGCGCGCGGCCGGTCTACCTGTTCCTGCTCAACAAGTGGTACTTCGACGAGCTCTACGACGTGCTCTTCGTCCGCTCGGCCAAGTATCTCGGGCGCAACCTGTGGAAGCAGGGGGACGGCGCCGTGATCGACGGCATCGGGCCGGACGGGGTGGCGGCGGCAACGCTCTCGGTCGCGCGGCGCGCCGTGAGGCTGCAGTCGGGCTACGTCTATCACTACGCCTTCGCGATGCTGCTGGGCCTCGCGGCCATCGTCACCTGGTATCTGATCGCGGGCAGGTAGCGGCATGACCGACTGGCCGATCCTGTCCACCGTCACCTTCCTGCCGCTGGTGGGCGTCTTCTTCATCCTGCTGATTCGCGGCGACGAGCGCCAAGTCGCGGCCAACTCCCGCCATCTGGCGCTCTGGACCTCGGCGGTCACCTTCGCGCTCTCGCTCGTGCTGATCGCCGATTTCGACACCTCGACGGCCGAATTCCAGTTCGTCGAGCTGGTGCCCTGGCTGCCCGAGCACAATATCGGCTACCACCTGGGCGTGGACGGCATCTCGATCTTCTTCCTGATGCTGACCACCTTCCTGGTTCCGATCTGCATCCTCGCCTCGTGGGAGGCGATCGGGACGCGCGTGCGCGAGTTCATGATCGCCTTCCTGGTGATGGAGACGATGATCGTCGGCGTCTTCTGCTCCCTCGACTTCGTGATGTTCTATATCTTCTTCGAGGGCCAGCTGATCCCGATGTTCCTCATCATCGGCATCTGGGGCGGCGCGCGGCGGGTCTATTCGGCGTTCAAGTTCTTCCTCTACACGCTGGTGGGCTCGGTGCTGTTCCTGCTGGCGATCCTCTTCATGTATCTCGACGCCGGCACCACCGACATCCCGACATTGTTGACCCACGAGTTCGCGCCGGCGGTGCAGACCTGGCTCTGGCTCGCGCTCTTCGCCTCCTTCGCGGTCAAGCTGCCGATGTGGCCCTTCCACACCTGGCTGCCCGACGCCCATGTGGAGGCGCCGACCGCGGGCTCGGTGATCCTCGCCGGCATCCTGCTGAAGATGGGCGGCTACGGCTTCCTCCGCTTCTCGCTGCCGATGCTGCCGGACGCGAGCGCCTACTTCGTGCCCTTCGTCTATTCGCTGAGCGTGGTCGCGATCATCTACACCTCCTTGGTGGCGCTGATGCAGGAGGACATGAAGAAGCTGATCGCCTATTCCTCGGTGGCCCACATGGGGATCGTCACCATCGGCATCTTCACCTTCACCGGCCAGGGCATCGAGGGCGGCATCGTCCAGATGCTGAGCCACGGCATCGTCTCGGCCGCGCTCTTCCTCTGCGTCGGCGTGGTCTACGACCGCACCCACACGCGGGCGATCGCGGACTATGGCGGGCTGGTGCACCGCATGCCCATCTACGCCGCAGTCCTCATGGTGTTCACCCTGGCCGCCATCGGCCTGCCCGGCACCAGCGGCTTCGTCGGCGAGTTCATGGTGCTGGTGGGCGCCTTCCAGTCCAACACCTGGGTCGCCATGCTGGCGCTGACCGGCGTGGTGCTCGGCGCCGCCTACATGCTCTGGCTCTACCGGCGCGTGATCTTCGGCGAGCTTACCAAGGAGAACCTCAAGTCGATCACCGACCTCAACTGGCGCGAGGTCGGCATCTTCGCGCCGCTGGTCTCGCTCGCGCTGGTGCTGGGCCTCTATCCCGAGCCCGTCCTCGACGTGCTGCATGTCTCGGTCGAGAACCTGATCGCGCAGACCAACGGCGCGCCCGATCTGCCGATCGCACAGATACCGGAGGCTGCGCCGGAGGGCGCGCCGCTGCCCGCGCTCGCGGCGCTGCAATAGGGGCGGGGCGATGGAACCCTTCGTCGAGCCGGACTACCTGCCCGCACTGCCCGAGCTCTTCCTCGCCGGCGCCTCGGTGGTCCTGCTCATGGCCGGCGTGTTCGCGGGCGACCGCTCGACCCGGCTGATGACCTGGCTCTCCTGCCTCGCCATGGCGGTCGCCTTCGTCATGGTGCTGGCGCTCCCCGACGAGCGGACGACGACCTTCTTCGGCCTCTTCGTGGTGGACCAGTTCGCCGCCTTCATGAAATGCCTGGTGCTGGTCGGCGCGGCGCTGACGCTGATCGTCGGCCTCGGCTACGTGAAGCGCGAGGGGATGAACCGCTTCGAGTTCCCGGTGCTGATCGTCTTCGCCACCCTCGGCATGCTGCTGATGATCTCGGCGAACGACCTGATCGCGCTCTATGTCGGGCTCGAGCTGCAGAGCCTCTCGCTCTACATCGTCGCCGCGTTCCGCCGGGATTCGCTGCGCTCGACCGAGGCGGGCCTCAAATATTTCGTGCTCGGCGCGATCTCCTCCGGCCTGCTGCTCTACGGCTGCTCCATGGTCTACGGCTTCACCGGGACCACGGGGTTCGAGGAAATCGCGACGGCGCTCGCCACCACCGTTCCCGGCAACGCGGCGGCCGAGACCGGCGTGCTGATCGGGCTGGTGTTCATCGCCGCGGCACTGGCCTTCAAGGTCTCGGCGGTGCCCTTCCACATGTGGACGCCGGATGTCTACGAGGGCGCGCCGACGCCGGTCACCGCCTTCTTCGCCGCAGCCCCCAAGGTCGCCGCCATGGCGCTGCTGCTCAGGGTCTTCCTCGGGCCCTTCCACGAGCTCGCCGGCCAGTGGGACCAGATCGTCATCTTCGTCTCGGTGGCCTCGATGGGGCTCGCCGCCTTCGCCGCCATCGGCCAGAAGAACATCAAGCGGCTGATGGCCTACAGCTCCATCGGCCATGTCGGCTATGCGCTGGTCGGGCTCGTGGCGGGGACGCCCGAGGGCATCCGGGGCGTGCTCGTCTACATGGCGATCTACATGGTGATGACCCTGGGCGGCTTCGCCTGCATCCTCGCCATGCGCCAGCGCGGCCAGATGGTGGAGAAGATCAGCGATCTCTCCGGCCTCTCCAAGACCAACCCGTCGCTGGCGCTGGCGCTCGCGATCTTCATGTTCTCGATGGCCGGCATCCCGCCGCTCGCCGGCTTCTTCGGCAAGCTCTACGTGTTCCTGGCGGCGGTGGACGAGGGGCTCTACGGCCTCGCCGTCTTCGGCGTGCTGGCCAGCGTCGTCGGCGCCTACTACTACATCAGGATCGTCAAGGTGATGTATTTCGACGAGCCGGCGGAGGGCTTCGACCGGCCGGTGGGCCTGGAGCTCAGCGCGGTGCTCGCCGGCACCGGCATCGTCACGCTCTTCTTCTTCGCCTATCCCGGGCCGATCCTGGCCGGGGCGGAGGCCGCAGCCGCGGCGCTCGTGCCCTGACGACCCCGGCCGCCGCGCACACCGCTCCCCGGCCGCAGGCGGCGGCGCTGCCGCCGGCTTACGCGCTGGTCGCCCTCGACGAGGCCGGCAGCACCAACGACGAGGCGAAGCAACGCGCGGCAGACGGCGCGCCCGACGGCACGGTGGTGTGGGCGCGCCGGCAGCGCGCCGGGCGCGGCCGGCGGGGACGGTCGTGGGTCTCGCCGCCGGGCAACCTCTATCTCTCGGTGATCTTGCGTCCGGCCTGCGAGGCGCGCCATGTGGCCCAGCTCTCCTTCGTCGCCGCGCTGGCTGCCGTGGACCTGGTGGACGGGCCGCTGCCCGGCCGGGCGCGCTGCAAGTGGCCCAACGACATCCTCGTGGACGGCGCCAAGGTCGCCGGCATCCTGCTTGAATCGGCGCTCGGCGCGCACGGGCGCGTGGACTGGGTGGTGCTCGGGATCGGCGTGAACCTCGCCAGCCACCCCGGCATCGCGGGACCGGTTCCCTCGACCAGCCTGGTCGAAGCCGGCGCCCCGGCGGTGGCACCGGCCGACGCGCTGCCGCCGCTCCTCGCGGCGCTCGCCCGGCGCAGGCAGGACTGGCAGGCGCAGGGTTTTGGGGCGGTGAGGCGCGCCTGGCTGGCCCGCGCCCACGGGCTTGGCGGGCCGGTAACGGTGGAGAATGGCGGCAGGCGGCGCGCCGGGGTCTTCGCGGGGCTCGATGCGGACGGCGCGCTGGTGCTGGCGCAGGCGGACGGGTCGCGGCTCTCCATCGCGGCCGGCGATGTCGTCTTCGGCGATCTGGGAGCGGCCGATGCTGCTCGCGGTTGACGCCGGCAACACCAACACCGTGTTCGCCGTCTTCGACGACGGCGGCGGCGGCGGCGAGGCGCCGCGCGGCCAGTGGCGGGCCATGACCCACGCCGGCCGCACCAGCGACGAATACGCGGCCTGGCTGGGCCAGCTCCTGGCCCAGGCGGGCCTCGGCCTCGGCGACATCGAGGAGGCGATCGTCGCCAGCGTGGTGCCGCAGGGGATCGGCGCGCTGAAGGCGCTCTGCGCCGAGCATTGCGGGTGTGCGGCGCAGGTGGTCGGCGAGCCGGGCGTCGACCTCGGCATCGCCGTCAACGTGCCGAATCCCGACGAGGTGGGGGCCGACAGGCTGGTCAACACCGTCGGCGCCCATATCCGCCATGCGGGCGCGCTGATCGTCCTCGACTTCGGCACCGCGACCACCTTCGATTCGGTGAGCGCCGACGGCGCCTACGAGGGCGGCATCATCGCGCCGGGCATTGCGCTTTCGCTGGAGGCGCTGCACCGGGCCGCGGCCCAGCTGCCGCGCATCGCGGTCGAGCGGCCCGAGACGGTGATCGGCCGGGCGACGGTACCGGCCATGCAGTCCGGCATCTACTGGGGCTATGTCGGGCTGATCGAGGGCATCGTCGCGCGCATGAAGGCCGAGATCGCGGCGCCGGCGACGACGGTCGCGACCGGCGGACTCGCGGGCCTCTTCGGCGACGCCACGGAGGCGATCGACGCGGTCGACCCGGACATGACGATCCGGGGCCTGCGCGAGGTCCACCGGCGCAACCGGGGGGAGCGGTGAACGCGCCGGCGACAGGGACGGCGAAGTCCCCGAAGGTCGCGCCCGACGCGCTCCACTTCCTGCCGCTCGGCGGGGCCGGCGAGATCGGCATGAACCTCAACCTCTATGCCTGCATGGGCAAGTGGCTGATGGTCGATCTCGGCATCACCTTCGCCGGCGACACCCTGCCCGGTATCGACGTGATCATGCCGGACCCCGCGTTCATCCAGGAACGCCGGCACCAGCTTCTCGCCCTCGTGCTCACCCATGCCCACGAGGACCATCTGGGCGCGGTCGCCTATCTCTGGCCGCGCCTGCGCTGCCCGGTCTACGCCACCCCATTCGCCGCCGCGCTGCTGCGCGAGAAGCTGCATGACGCGCGGCTGCTGGAGGAGGTGCCGCTGATCGAGGTGCCGCTCTCCGGCCGGCTCGACCTCGCGCCCTTCGCGCTCACCTTCATCTCGCTCACCCATTCGATCCCGGAGCCGAACGCGCTGCTCATCGAGACGCCCTACGGGCGCGTCATGCACACCGGCGACTGGAAGATCGACCCCGACCCGCTGGTGGGCGCGCCGCTCGACGAGGCGGCGCTCAGGCAGGCGGGCGAGGCGGGCGTGCTGGCGCTGGTCGGCGATTCCACCAATGCCACGGTCGAGGGCGAATCGGGATCGGAAGGCGCGGTGCGCGAGACCCTCGCGGCATTGATCGCCGAGCGCTCGCGCGGCATCGCCGTCGCCCTCTTCGCCTCCAACGTGGCCCGGCTCGAATCGGTCGCGCTGGCGGCGCGCGATGCGGGGCGGGAGCCCGTGCTGGTGGGGCGCTCGCTGCAGCGCTACGTGCGGGCCGCGCGCGCGTGCGGCTATCTCGACGGCCTCCGGCTGCTCAGCGAGGACGAGGGCGCGCCGCTGCACTCGAGCCAGGTGCTCTATCTCTGCACAGGCTGCCAGGGCGAGCCGCGCGCCGCGATGGCGCGGATCGCCTCGGACGGCCACCCGCGCGCGAGCCTCGGCGACGGCGATACGGCGATCTTCTCGTCGAAGATCATTCCCGGCAACGAGCGCACCATCGCCGACCTGCACAACAGGCTGGTGCGGCGCGGCGTCGAGGTCATCACCGAGAAGGACGCCGGCGTCCACGTGTCGGGCCATCCCTGCCGGGACGAGCTGCGCCGGATGTACCAGTGGATCAGGCCGCAGATCGCCGTGCCGGTGCATGGCGAGGCGCGCCACATGCAGGCGCACGGCGCGCTCGCCCGCGCGCTGCAGGTGCCGCAGCCGGTGCTGGTCGAGAACGGCGACCTGCTCAGGCTCGCGCCGGGCCCGGCCGCGGTCGTGGGCCGCGTGCCTTCCGGGCGGCTCGCGCTGGACGGGGGGAAGATCGTCGCCACCGATCACGTCTCGATCGGCGCGCGGCGCAAGCTGATGCACAATGGCGCGGTCTTCGTGTCGGTCGTCGTCGACCGCAGCGGGCGGACCCTCGTCGCGCCCCTCATATCCGTCCGGGGGGTGATGGACGGAGAGGACGCGCAGGCGGAGACGGCGCGCGACGCGCTGGCGGCGGCCGTGGCGGACGCGGTCGACGGGCTGCCGCGGGCGCAGGCACGCGACACGGCGGCGCTGGAGGAGGCGGTGCGGCGCGCGGTCCGGCGCGCGGTGCGCGAGAGCCACGGCAAGCGCCCGCTGATCGACGTGCAGATCGCGCGCGTGCCGGGATGAGCGGGGAGGGGTGAGGGGAGGGGAGGGGCAATGATCGGACGCCTCAACCATGTCGCCATCGCCGTGCCGGACCTCGGTGCCGCGAGCGCGCTCTATCGCGGGACCCTGGGCGCCACCGTCTCGGAGCCGCTCGACCTGCCGGAGCACGGGGTGACGACGGTGTTCGTCACCCTGCCGAACGCCAAATTGGAACTGCTCCATCCGCTAGGCGAATCCTCGCCCATCGCCGGCTTCCTCGCGAAGAACCCGGCGGGGGGCATCCACCATCTCTGCTACGAGGTGGAGGATATCGGCGCGGCGCGCGAGCGCCTGGTGGCCGAGGGCGCGCGCGTGCTCGGCGACGGCGAGCCGCGCACGGGCGCCCACGGCAAGCCCGTGCTCTTCCTGCACCCGAAGGATTTCTGCGGCACGCTGATCGAGCTGGAGCAGGTCTGAGGCGCCGCCATGGACCCCTTCGGCATCCTCGTCGTCTTCGTGATCGCCTGGTGGCTCGCCTTCTTCGTCACGCTCCCCTTCGGGATCAGGCCGATCGAGAACCCCGAGCCCGGCCACGCGCCGGGCGCGCCGGCCCGCCCACGCGTCTGGCTCAAGGCCGCGATCGCGACCGTGGCAGCGGGCGTCATCACCGGCGCCATCGTCGGCGTCGTCGATGCCGGCTGGCTCTCGCTCGAGACCTTTGCGGAATAGGGGCGGTACGGGCGCCCCCCATGACCGGCACGTGACCAGCTACTGCGACATCGCGCCGGGGCATCCCCATCACGGGCCCTATCACGACCGGGAATACGGCTTCCCGGTGCGGGACGACGACCGCCTGTTCGAGCGCCTCGTGCTGGAGATCAACCAGGCCGGCCTCTCCTGGCTCACCATCCTGAAGAAGCGTGAGGCCTTCGCCGCGGCCTTCGAGGGGTTCGAGATCGCCCGCGTCGCGGCCTACGGCGATGCGGAACGGGCGCGCCTCCTCGACGATGCCGGCATCGTCCGCAACCGGCTCAAGGTCGATGCGGCCATCGAGAACGCGCGCCGCATCCAGGCGTTGCAGGCCTCGCACGGCTCCTTCGCCGCCTGGCTCGACGCCCATCACCCCCGCCCGCACGCCGAGTGGGTCAAGCTCTTCAAGGCGCACTTCAAGTTCACCGGCGGCGAGATCGTCCGCGAGTTCCTGCTGTCCACCGGCTATTTCGACGGCGCCCACCGGCCGGACTGCCCGGTCTACGCCGCGATCCTGAAGCAGTCGCCGCCCTGGCTGCGCAGCGCCGGGGGGTAGTGCGCGATCCGATCTAAGAAGATCTTTCGCTGGTGCCGACGATGTGGCGGTCCACGTCCATGCGCCGGTGCAGGATGCGAACGATCTCCACCACGTCCGCTCGCACCCGGAAATACATCACATGGGAGCCGACCGCGGCCTTCCGGTACCCGGCACGGATGTCTTCGGCCGACCGGCCGGCCAGCGTACCGGCGCCCAGCGCCTCGCAGACATCCCGAATGTCGCGCGTGTAGCGCTCGGCCTGCGCCTTGCCCCAATGCCGGGCCGTGTAGTCCCAAATCTCTTCGAGGTCGGACCGGGCCGCCGGGGACAGGGCATAGCCCGCCATGCCCCTCAGGCGGAGTTCTTGCGGGCGATGAACGCCTCGAAATCGAACGGAGCGGCGGGGCCGGACCGTTCGCCCTCGACCAGGGCGTCGCGCAGCGCTTCCACCCCGGCCTCATGCTCCTCCAGCAGCCGCAACCCCGCACGCACGACCTCGCTCGCCGAACTGTATCGGCCCGATGCAACGCGCTCGTCGATGAAACCCGTGAAGTGGTCGCCAAGCGAAACCGAGGTGTTGCGCGGCATGAGGATGCTCCCTTTGCACCCACTATACCAAGAGTTGGTATTCGAGCAACGCCAACGCAGCAAGCCGGGCTAGTGCCGCCGGTCGGCCGTTCGTTCCCGATTGTCGCGCGCGCCCACATGGCCGGCCAGGTGGTCCGTCAGCTCGCGGGCATCGTCCTCGATCCCGTGGATGAAGCTCGACTTGCGGCGGCGCAGGAAGTTCAGGCCGATGCGGTAGAGGCCCGGCGCCTCCGTCACCACGCCGCCGTCGTGGCGAAGCCGGCCCTTGCGGTCGAACACGGGGAGGCGGACCCAGGAATGGTCGGGCTCGTACCCGGTCGCCCAGAGCACGGACCGGAGTCCATGCCGGGCGAGATCGAGGGTCAGCGGCGGCGTGCCCTCGACCCGCGTCGCTTCGAAGCGGTGCGGCGGCTCCACCGCGCCGTCGAGGCCGTTGTCGGCGACCCACTCGTCGATGGTGTCGAGCAGGCGGCCCTGTTTCAGGTCTGCGAGGGCGCATTTGTTGCGGAGCGAGCCTGAGAACTGCGCCGTGCCGTCCGCGAACCCGGCGAGCGAGCCCACGAGCCGGACGCCCCGGTCGGTGAGCGCGTTGAGGTCGAGCGTGGCCCGCTCGGGCGTGCCCACGAGCTGCGGGGAGGGGAGATGGCGCGCGCGGACGATGTCGTCGATCTCGTCGTAGCGCTCGTCGTGCAGGCCGGTCCGGTCCATCCACCACAGGATGTCCCTGCCCCGGTAGGTGCGCGGCAGGCGGACATGCTCGCCCACCGCGAGGGTCACGGGGCGGCCGGAGCGGTGAACCTCGTCGGCGATCTGCACCCCCGACGCGGACGCGCCCACCACCAGGACGCCGCCGTCCGGCAGCGCCGACGGCGTCGTGTAGTCCATCGGCGTGAGCGACTCGACGGCGCCGGGGAGCGCCGCCTGCGCGGACGGGAGTTTTGGGCGGTTGCAGGCGCCGGAGGCGATCACCACGGACGCGCAGTGCCAGACGCCCCGGTCGGTGACGACCTCGTAGCCGTCGCCGGTCCCGCTCAGGGACTCGACGGCGGTGCCGGTCTCCAGCGGGGGCGCGACCAGCCGGGCGTAGCGTTCGATGAACGCCACCACCTCGGCCATGGCCATGAAGCCGTCGGAATCGTCGCCGTCGTAGGCGAGGCCGGGCAGCCGGGTCTGCCAGTTGGGCGTGAGCAGACGGAGCGATTCCCAGCGCTCCGTCCGCCACGAGTGGGCCACCTCGCCGCGCTCGATCACCACATGGTCGATCCCGCGCGCGGCGAGGAAATGGCTCACGGAGAGGCCGGCATGTCCGGCCCCGACCACGACGGTGGTGGTGCGCATGGCGACGGTCAGCTCACCTCGACGCTGACGTTCACCGGGTTGGTCAGGATATCGAAGACCGCCGAGCGTTTTTGGGACTGGGCGACGAGCGCCTGGATCTCGTCCGCCGTCGCGTCGGCGTCGATATCGTAGCTGACCCGGATGTTGCTGAAGCCGTTCCGGACATCGGGATCGGCGCCCAGGATGCCGGCGATGTCCATGTCGCCTTCGACCGTGGCCTTGACCGAGCGCAGCCTGATCTCCCGCACCTGCGCGACCGCGGCGACGCCTGCGGTGAGGCAACTCGCCAGGCCCACGAGCACGATCTCCACCGGCGTGGCGGCGTTGTCCTCGGCCGCGAACACCAGGGGATGATCGGATTCGAACCTGTAGGTCGACTTGTGGTCGTGCTCCGCGCCGAGGCCGAAATAGCCCTCCACGGAGGACTTGCTGTGGGTGCCGTGGAGCCAGTGGTTGGTGACGCGCCATTTGAAGTGGCCGGCTTCCGGCGTTTCGCCCAGCGCATTGCGGGCGCCGAGCAGGTGCTCGACGTTGACGCCGTTGGGGTCGAGACTGGTGCTGGTGTCGGTCATGGGACTTCTCCTTGTGGGCATGGTCGGTCGATCGGGCAGCGACACCGCCCTTCTCGAAGGCGGCGCCTGACGCATGGGAGACCGCGGGTCCTCCAGGCGTCATACCCGGTGGGATCGGCTACGTGCGGCAGCCTAGATACAGATGGAGCAGGACGCGGACAGGTAGGGGGGGGGCAGGGCGCACATGATCGTCATCGGCAACGCTCCTCTCTCGTCTCCTGCGCGCTCTGCTGAGCGCCGAGAGCGGAGTACCGCCTTCGGCTAACTCATCGATCAGGCATTGGCACCGCTCTTGGCGGTTGCCGCGGCTTCGAAGGGCCTGTCCCTCCACCGCTCTGGATGAGCGCGTCCTGGCCGGCAATGGAGCACAATCGCGCGGGGTCGTCAAAGACAATCCGCGTCCCCGTTTTCAAATTCTTCGCGGGATGCGCGCAGCTATTGGGCGCTGGTCTTGGCTCCCGCGATCGGTCACCATGCGCCGCAGCAAAGGCCCCGGCGCAGGCGGCAGCCGTGCGCGCAGGGGCCGGGACACACACGGTGCGCCGGTGCGGCGCGGCGCGGAACGGCAGGGGGAGACAGATGGATCTCGGCTTGAAGGGCAGGAAGGCGCTGGTGACGGGCGGCACCAAGGGAATCGGCCGGGCGATCGCGAACGAGCTCGCGGCGGAGGGCGCGGATGTCGCGATCTGCGCGCGCACCGGGGCCGACGTGGAGGCGGCGGTCTCGGCGCTCGCGGGCAGCGGCGTGCGCGCCTCGGGCCGCGCGCTCGATGTCGGCGACGGGCCGGCGGTGCGCCAATGGGTCGACGACGTGGCCGCCGAGTTCGGCGGGCTCGACATCGTGGTGCCCAATGTCAGCGCGCTCGCGGTGACGCCCGGGCTCGAGGCCTGGCAGCAGGAATTCACGGTCGACTTGATGCACACGGTCCACACGGTGGAGGCGGCGCTGCCGCATCTGGAGAAGTCGGACGCGGGCTCGATCGTGGTGATCTCCAGCGTCTCGGGCATCGAGATCGACTTCGCCGCCGGCCCCTACGGCGTCTTCAAGGCGGCGCTGATCCACTATGCCGCGGGTCTCAGCCGCCAGCTCGCGCCCAAGGGCATCCGCGCCAACTCGGTCTCGCCCGGCAACACCTACTTCGAGGGTGGCATCTGGCAGAGCATCGAGAAGGACAATCCGGAGTTCTTCGAGCATGCGCTGAGCCTCAACAAGAGCGGGCGCATGGCGACGGCCGAGGAGGTCGCCAACGCGACGGTGTTCCTCGCCAGCCCGCGCGCGAGCTTCATCACCGGCACCAACATCAAGGTGGACGGCGCGCTCACCAACAGCGTGCAGTACTGAGGCGGCAGGGCCGGGATCGCGGGAGGCGTCGATGGCGGAAGAGGGGTGGACGGTCTATCTCTCCGGCGAGATTCACAGCGACTGGCGCGCGCGCATTCGCGCCGGCGCCGAAGCGGAGCGGCTCGGCATCGCCTTCGTCTCCCCGGTCACCGACCACGCGGCGAGCGACGATTGCGGTGTCGCCATCCTGGGCGCCGAGGAGCGGCCCTTCTGGAAGGACCACAAGGGCGCACGGGTCAACGCGATCCGCAACCGCACCCTGATCCGGCGCTCGGACGTGGTCGTGGTGCGCTTCGGCGACAAGTACCGGCAGTGGAACTCCGCCTTCGACGCGGGCTACGCCGCCGCCCTCGACAAGCCGATCATCACGCTGCACGACCCCGCGCTCACCCACGCGCTGAAGGAGGTGGACGGCGCTGCGCTGGCCGTCGCCCAGACGCCGGAGCAGGTGGTCGAGCTGCTGCGCTACGCGATGACCGGCGCGCTCCCCCCCAGCGGCGTAGGGGCGGCGGCGTAGGGGCGGCGGCATGGCGCGCGGGAGTCCGCCGGCCGCACCCATGGTCGAGCGCTATTCCGTTCTCACCTGCCCCGCTTGCGGTCACCGGGCGCGGGAGGAGATGCCGACCGACTCTTGCCTCTTTTTCCATGAATGCGCCGGCTGCGCCACGCGGCTTCGGCCGCTTCCGGGCGATTGCTGCGTCTTCTGCTCGTATGGGACGGTGCCGTGTCCGCCGAAGCAGACCGTGGGAGAGCCCACGTGCCGTTCCGCTTGAAGGGGAGGATGCCGCCATGCCGAAGATCGACATCGACCGGGTGCCGGTGAAGACCGGCTCGATCTATCCGGCGCCGTTCAGGGCCATGGCCCGCGCCCGCGCCCGGCAGGCGCTGGGCGATGCGGGCGGCCTCACCCAGTTCGGCGTCAACCTGACGCGCCTGCCGCCGGGCGCCGCGACGGCGCAGCGCCACTGGCACGAGGCCGAGGACGAGCTGGTCTTCGTCGTTTCGGGCGAGCTGGTGCTGATCGAGGAGGACGGCGAAACCCCGCTCCGCGCCGGCGAGGCGGCGGCGTTCAAGGCCGGCCACGCCGACGGCCACCATCTGGTGAACCGCTCGGCCGACGACGCCGTGCTGCTCGAGATCGGAACCCGCGCCAGCGAGGAGCGCGGCCACTATCCCGACATCGACCTGGTCTACGAGAAGCAGGGCGGCGCGGTCCGCTTCACCGACAGGGCGGGCGCGCCCTACGACTGAGCCGCGCCGCTGCGCTGCCCCGGCCCGTTCACGCGGGGTGCTCCCGTGAGTGCATACCTGCGCGCCTCGGACATTCCCTGAAAACCGATCCGCCCTGACCAGCGACCCGACTGAAGGGCGCCGGCTTGTGTCCGCCCCGGCCCACGGCCGGGACAGACACCGACGACGATTGAGTGTTCATACCAATATTTCAAAATTGAAACAGCGGGTTGCATTGATAGTCCTACAAATTTCTTGACGCATGGGCCATTCGATGCGCGAATCCGACTGATATACTCCATACGATCCATAGGGGCGAGGGCAGCCATGGCACGCGACTACGTGAATAGAAGCGCACATGCGAACGGCGACCACGAAGAACACAGGGAGGGATGTTCCAATTTGCCTGGGCAGGAAAATCGCGTCTGCTTTAGGAATTTCGAGAGCGGCCACCAGCACGAGCTCAAAAAGCGGGTGGGGCTGGCCCTGGTGTTCTTGTTCGCAGTCTCGCTCCTGGCAGTTCCCCTCGGTGACGCCCTCGGGCACAGCGGAGGCACAAATGCGCAGGGGTGTCACAACAACCATAAGACCGGAGGCTATCATTGCCATTAGCCGAAGAGGTCGGTCTCCAGGGCGTGTGACCTGCCGCCGCGTGGTCGGCGGAGAGTATCGGTGCGGCCACGCGTTGCAGACCTGAGCGGACTTGAGTGAGGACGTTGGGCGGCGGCCGGCCTACGGGCTCATCTCCGGCCGGTAGGTGCCGAAATTCCACAGGTGGCCCTCGGGATCGCGCGCCGCATACTCGCGCGAGCCGTAGGGCGTGTCCTCCAGGTCGCGCACGATCTCGGCACCGGCCAGAACCGCGCGGGCGTAGTGGGCGTCGGCGTTCTCGACGATGACATAGATCGTCTGGGTGATGCCGCCGAGATCGCACGGGCTCTTCAGCGCAAGCGCGTCGTCCTGCGCCGAGCCCAGCATGATCATGCCGCTGCCGAACGCGAGCTGGGCATGGGCGATGGTGCCGTCCGGCCCCGGAACGACCATGGTCTCGGTGAAGCCGAACGCCTTCTTCAGCCAGGCGATCGCGGCGGGCGCGTCGGCGTAGCGAAGGCAGGGGATGATGTGCGGTGCGGCCTGGGTCATGGCGGCTTCCTTCCCGCTCCTCAGCAAGGGGTGAGCGCCGGGAGCGCCGGCGGCGCTTTCGACCTCCGGCGCTGACGGCTGGTCCTCCGCCTCGGCCTCCGGCGACGGCGGCCGGGCCTCCGCCTCCGTCGGTGCCGCCGCCGGCTGGGGCTCGGCCGTGCGCGACGGCGGCCCGGTTTCGAGGGAGGCGATGGCGGAACAGCCCGGATTATGGCGGCTCGGCGGGCCGAGGGAGAGGAACGCGTCGGGTGCGAGGCCGAGGGTCTGGCCGACCGCGGGCACCGCATGGGCCGTGCGCAGCACCAGGGAGCCGTCCGCCGCCTCGCCGACTTCGACGATGAAGTTGCCGGTCACGGCCTGGCGGTTCGCGTCGAGCGCGACCGGGGCGCCGAAGGGGGTCTCGAAGCGGAGCCCGGCCAGGGCCTCGCGGAGCAGCCGCTGCCCGTCGCCGAGCCTGCCGCCGGTCTCGTCGAGGGCGAGGAGCAGCGCCCTGGTGTTGACGTAGTAGGCGAGGGCGAACAGGCTCGGCGCCGGAGCGGCGTCCGGGAAGCGCGCGCGGTAGCGCTGCGAAAACGCGGCCCAGGCCCGGTTGTCCTCATGCTCGGAGACGGGCTGCGCCGCCACCGCTCCCAGCAGCAGGGAGCGGAGCGTGTCGTCCGCCGCGAGCAGCCTGCCGCTCAGGGTGGTGGAGCCGGCAACGATGGCGGCCTGCCCGCCGGCCGCGCCGTAGGCCCGCAGAAAGCCCGCCGCCGCGCGAGGCTCGAGGGCGAGGAACAACGCATCGGCCTCGGCGCCGGCAAGGGCCTTGGCGAGGCGTGCGCTGTCGCTCGAACCGGGGGAGACCCAGTGCTTCGCCGCGAGCTCGCCGCCGAGGGCGCAGAATTCCACCATGAATCCCATAAGCTGCGCGTAGGCCAGGGAATAGTCCTCGGCGACCGCGACGACCCTGCGCATGCCCTTGCGCTCGTAGACATGGCGCCCGAGACCCGCGATCCACTGCATGCTGTCGGGGGTGAAGCGGAAGAAGTTCCCGGCCGGCGCGCGCAGGGTGGCGTCCTGTGCCGCCGAGGCGCCGTTGATGAATGTCACCTCCGGCACGCTCGCGGCGAAGTCGCGCATCGCGATGCCCTCGATCCCGGTAAGGGGGCCGACGACGACGCCGGCGCCGCGCTCGATCAGCAGACGGGCCTTCGCGGTCACCGAGTCCGGCGTCCCGTCCGTGGCTTCGACGAAGGCCTCGATGGGCCGCCCGCCGGCCTGCCGCCCGTGCTCCTCCATGGCCAGTTCGTGGCCGCGCAGAGCGTCCTCCCCGAGCGGCGCGAACGCGCCTTCGAGGGTGACGAGCACGCCGATCCTGAGGCTGTCGGACTGTGCCGTGGCCGGCCCCGCAATCGCCGACAGCGCGGCCACGGGGATCGCCCATGCCAGTATGGCAACGACACGTGCCACGAAAGCCGGAGCGCGCTCGCGGCAGCCGCCCGCCCGGCGTGGCGGCGATTTGGTCACGCTATGCCGATCATGCTAAGTTGCTTGCTAACCAAGGCACTTAGGCGTCTGCCACGCGCCTCGCCGCTCGCGCGGCACTGCGGAGCACTTATAGCCGTCCGCACCGGCCATGGCCACGTGCGCGTCGCGCGGGCGGCGGCGTGCGCCGCGTGCCGGAGGAATGGGAGAATGGCCAACGGTCGGTCGAAGCGTGGTCGCGCGCACCACTTGGCGGGTATTCTGTTCGGGCTGTTGACGGCCGCCGGTGCGACGCGTTCCGACGCCACAGTGATGCACTACCCGGCGACCCTGAACGTTTTCTACGCCGCGTTCCATAACGAGCTGGAGGCGGTGAAATTCCTGATTCCCGACGTCTTCGACGTCAACCAGAGAGGCCTCCAGGGCGTGACGCCCCTTCACGTCGCGGCGCACGGGAACGCGTTGGAGACGGCGGAGTGGCTGGTCGCCAACGGCGGCGACATCCACGCGAGGAACCAGATTGGCGTAACGCCGCTGCACTATGCGGCGCTCGGGGATGCGCTCAGGACGGCAGAATGGCTGCTCGACCTCGGTGCCGACGTCAACGTGAGAGACACGCACGGCGAGGTGCCGCTGCACGAGGCGGCGGTGTCGGACGCGGAAGACACGGCTGAGCTGCTGCTCGAGCGCGGCGCCGAGGTCGACGCGAGAGACATGCGCGGAGAGACGCCGCTGCACAAGGCGGCGTGGGGGGACGCGGAGGACGCGGCGGAGCTGCTGCTCGACAGCGGCGCCGAGGTCGATGCGAGAGACATGCTCGGAAAGACGCCGCTGCACGAGGCGGCGTGGGAGGATTCGCACGACACTGCCGAATTGCTGGTCGATCATGGTGCCGATATCGAGGCCAGGGAACAGCAGGGCCGCACGCCGCTTCACTACGCGGCGCAACGGGACGCGCGCGAGACGGCGGAATCGCTTGAGGACGAAGGCGCCGACATCGAAGCGAGGGACAGTTACGGCGCCGTACCGCTGCACAAGGCAGCCTTCGCGGATGCGTCCTTGATGGTGGAACTGCTTGTCGATCTTGGCGCCGATATCGATGCGAAAGACGGGCACGGCCAGGGGGTGCTTCACTACGCGGCGCTGGGCGACGCGCGGAACGCGGCGCGTTGGCTGATCGACCGGGGCGCCGACATCCACGCGCGGGACGACGACGGCGAGACGCCGCTGCACGAGGCGGCGCTCGGCGACGAGCGCGGCATGGTGAATTGGCTGCTCCTTGAGGGTGCCGACTTCGAGACCCGGGACGACGCCGGCGAGACGATATTGCACGAAGCCGCCCAGGGGAACGCGCGCGGCGTGATCCGATGGCTGGACCGGGAGGGCGTCAATCTGGACGTGAGGGACTCCGACGGGGAGACGCCGCTGCACGACGCGGCGTGGCATGACGCGGACGAATCGGTGGAATGGCTGGCCGAGGCCGGTGCCGACCTGCACGCCACGGATTCCTACGGTCGCAACGCGCTTCACCACGCAGCGCTGGGGAACGCGCGCGTGACGGCGGCGTGGCTGATCCGTCGCGGGTTCGATGTCGATGCAAGAGACAACATCGGCAACAGGCCCCTGCACTTGGCGGCATTCGATGACGCGCGCAAGACGGCGGAGCTCCTGATCGAGCGGGGCGCCACCGTCGATGCGCGGGACGACGAGGGCGAGACGCCGCTCCATATGGCGGCGCGGCAGGGTGCGCTGGAAACGGCGGTGCTGCTGGTTGCCCACGGCGCCGAGGTCGACGCCCGGAGCGGGCACGGCGAGACGCCGCTGGGCTTCGCGTTGCGGCACGACCGGCACGAGATGGCGGAGTGGTTGATCGCCACCGGCGCAACGCCCGCCGCCGGCGACTGAGGGGCGGCGACAGCATCCAATCGGAATCGGATCGTGACCGCTCCGGCCGCAGGGGCTAGGCTAGGGGCCGAGGCGCGGACGACGCATGGCGCAGGGCGCCGCGGTCGACACGCCGCTCATGGGAGGAAGCGAACATGGCAAGGAACACGAAGCATCGGAGACAGGGACCGAGCCGGCGCTCGCTGCTGAAGGGCGCTGCCGCGCTGGCCGGCGTCGCGGCCGGCACCAAGGCTCTCGGCGGATTTCCAACCGTCTGGGCGCAGGATACGAAGGACATCACGATCAACCATTCCGGCATGTCCTACTCGACGATCATCCAGATCGCCGAGCAGGCGACGGTGGACCTGCCGTTTTCGGTGGAGATGGCCGTCACCGATCACGCCGGTATGCTCAACCGGCTGACCACGCAGTCCGATTCCATCGATGTCGCCGACATCGAGCTGTGGATGCGGGTCATCACCGTGCCGCGCGGCATCTACCAGGCGGTCGACCCGGCCAAGATCACGCACTGGGACAAGACCACCACGCTCTACCGGGACGGCGTATTCGACGGCAAGAACGTCTCGCGCCAGGGCGTCTCGCCCCATGAGGTGATGTACTTCACCGACGGCGACGCCAATGCGCTCGCCGACGGCAACACCGATCACGCGACCATGATCCCCGGCGTGTTCAACGCCGACACGCTCGGCATCCAGCCGGTCGAGATCGGCCGTCCGATCAACAACTGGCACGAACTCTTCAACGACGAGTTCAACGGCCGCGCCGCGGGCATGGACATCCCGCCGATCATGATCATGGACGCAGCGCTCGCGATCGAATCGAGCGGCGACTACACCTATACCGACAAGGGCAACATGACCAAGGAAGAGATCACGATGACGGTGGACCGCCTCATCGATCTCAAGCAGAAGGGTCATTGGCGGTCGATGTGGGGCACCTTCGACCAGTCGGTGCAGCTGATGACCTCGGGCGAGGTGGTGATCCAGTCGATGTGGTCGCCGGCGGTCACCGCCGTGCGCGCAGCAGGCGTGCCCTGCGTCTACCAGCCGCTGGCGGAAGGCTATCGCGGCTGGGGCAACGGGCTCAGCCTGATGAGCCACCTCGAGGGCAAGCGCCTCGGCGCGGCCTACGACTATCTCAACTGGTACTATGACGGCTGGATGGGCGCCTTCATCGCCAAGCAGGGCTACTATCTCGGCGTCTCGGAAACCGCCAAGAGCTTCATGCAGCCCTACGAGTGGGATTACTGGTACGAGGGCAAGCCGGCAGAGGGTCCGATCAACGATCCCTACGGCAACCTGATGGAGAAGGCGGGGCACGTCCGCGACGGCGGCTCGTTCTCCAACCGCTTCGGCAACATGGCCTGCTGGAACACGCTGATGGACAACCAGCAGTTCCTGCTCAAGAAGTGGACGGAACTGCAGACGGCCTGAACGGCCTTAGTCAAGCGGGCGGGGCCGGGGCGCCGGCCCCGCCCCGTCCTTTCGCCCCATTGGACCCGGTCTCGCCATGAGCAACGGCAGCGGCAGGAAGCGCCGGCCGTTCGTGCGGGTGGCGCCGCTCGGCCTGGCGCTTGCGGTCTTCTTCGTCCTGCCGCTGGGCGTGCTGCTGGCCGTCAGCTTCTTCGAGAGCGACATGATCTTCGGCATGAGCCCTGCGCTCACGCCGGAGAGCTATGTCGAGCTGTTCACCACCATGAACACGTTCTGGCTCTATCTGAGCACCCTCAAATTCGCGGCGATCGTGTGGGCGGTCACGCTCGTCTTCGGCTTCACGATCGCCTACTTCCTGGTGTTCCACGTCCGCTCGCTGCTGATCGCCATCGGCCTCTTCCTGCTCTGCACCGTGCCCTTCTGGACCTCGAACATCATCCGCATGATCTCGTGGATACCGCTGCTCGGGAAGCAGGGGCTGGTCAACCAGGCGCTGATGGGCGTCGGCATCGTCGACGAGCCGGTGGAGTGGCTGCTCTTCTCCGATTTCTCGGTGGTGGTGAGCTACGTCCACCTCTTCACGCTGTTCATGATCGTCCCGATCTTCAACTCGATGGCGCGCATCGACAAGGCGCTGGTCGAGGCGGCGCGGGACGCGGGCGCGAGTTCGCCCCGCATCCTTTGGGAGGTCATCGTTCCCCTCTCGCGCAGCGGCATCGCGCTCGGCTCGATCTTCGTCATCGTGCTGGTCATGGGCGATTTCTTCATCATCAAGGTGATGAGCGGCGGGCAGAGCGCCTCCGTCGTCTCCGCCATCTTCGAGGACATCAACGTCTTGCTCTATCCGTCCGCGTCGGCGAGCGCCGTGGTGCTGCTGATCGTCGTGGTGATGATGGTGATGGGCGTGCTGCGGGTGGTCAACATCCGCAGGGAACTGGCGGGCAGCAGGTAGGAGCGGGCGCATGGCACGACCGTCCAAGTCCCACAAGCCGCGCCCCTGGACCTTCTATCCGCTGGCGGCGTTCTTCGGGTTATTCGTGCTCTTCCTCTACGGGCCGATGTTCTGCATCTATATCCTCTCCTTCCAGGGGCCGAACGCCTCCCTGGTGTTCCCCATGCAGGGCTTCTCGCTGCACTGGTTCGACGCGCTGTTCGGCCAGGCGCGGACCGGCGACGTGGGCGGCGCCTTCGCGCGCTCGCTGCCGCTCTCGCTCATCATCCTGGGCATCACCGTGCTCTTCTCGGTGGCGGCGGGCCTCGCGTTCCGCTCCCGCTTCTTCGGCAACTCGGTGATCTTCTACACGGCGATCGGCAGCCTCGTGGTGCCGGGCCTCGTGCTCGGCGTCGGCATCACGCTGCTGCTCCAGCTTCTCGGCTGGAACGCGCACTGGTACTCGTCGGCGCTCGGCGCGCACCTCACCTGGACGCTGCCCTTCGGGCTGCTCATCATGTTCGCCGTGCTGAGCCGCTTCGACCCCAGGGTGGAGGAGGCGGCCACCGACCTCGGCGCGAGCAACCTGCAGACCATGCGCTACGTGATGATCCCCATCCTGCTGCCGGGCATCATCGCCGTCGCCCTCTTCGGCTTCACCCTTTCCTACGACGAGTTCCCGCGCAGCACCTTCACCGTCGGCGCCCGCAACACGCTGCCGCTCGAGATCTGGAGCATGACCACCAACATCACCTCGCCCGCGCTCTATGCACTGGGCACGGTGACGACGGCGATCTCCTTCTTCATCATCCTGGTCTCGCTCACCGCGATCGGCGTGATCCAGGCGCGGCGCCAGCGCAGGGAGCGGAAGAAGGACGGGGCGTAGGGCGCGCGGCGCGTCCGCGTCTATAATAGCGCCCATGAACCTCCATCGGATGCTCGCGGCCCGTGCCGAGGCCGGCCGGCCGGTGCGTGTCGGGCTGATCGGCGCCGGCAAGTTCGGCACCATGTTCCTGGCCCAGGCCAGGCGCACCCCCGGCCTCCACGTCATGGCGGTGGCCGATCTCGCGCCCGCCCGCGCCGACGCCGCGCTCGCCCGCGCCGGCTGGGCGGAGGACGAGCGCCGTACGCGCTCCTTCGCCGCGGCCCTGCGGGGCGGCGGCACCCATGTCGGCGACGATGCGTTCGCGCTGATCGCGGCCGACGGCCTCGACGTGGCGATCGACGCGACCGGCCATCCCGCCGCCGGCATCGCCCACGCCCGCGCCTGCTTCGCCGCCGGCCGCCACGTGGTGATGGTGAACGTCGAGGCCGACGCCCTCGCCGGGCCGCTGCTCGCACGCGAGGCGGCGGCGGCCGGCGTGGTCTACTCGCTCGCCTATGGCGACCAGCCGGCGCTGATCGCGGAGATGGTGGACTGGGCGCGGGCCGTGGGCCTCGATGTCGTCGCCGCCGGCAAGGGGACCCGCTACCTGCCGGGCTTCCACCACGTGACGCCGGACGATGTCTGGACCCACTACGGGCTCACGCCGGCGGAAGCGGAGGCCGGCGGCATGAACCCGCAGATGTTCAACTCCTTCCTCGACGGCACCAAGTCGGCGATCGAGATGGCCGCCGTCGCCAACGCCACCGGGCTGACGCCGGCGCCGGAGGGGCTCGGCTTCCCGCCCTGCGAGACGGAGGAGCTCGCGACCGTGCTCAGGCCGCGCGCCGACGGCGGCACCCTGCACCACAAGGGCCAGGTCGAGGTGATCGCGAGCGAGGCGCGGGACGGCAGCGCGCTGGCCAGGGACCTGCGCTGGGGCGTCTATGCGGTGTTCGAGGCGGGCACCGATTACATCGCCGCCTGCTTCCGCGAATACGGGCTCCGCACCGATCCCTCGGGGCGCTACGCGGCGATGTACAAGCCCTATCACCTGATCGGGCTCGAACTGGGCATCTCGGTGGCATCCGTCGCGCTGCGGGGGGAGCCCACCGGGGCGCCGACGGGCTTCCGGGCCGATGCGGTCGCCTGCGCCAAGGCGCACCTGCAGGCCGGTACGCGGCTGGACGGGGAAGGGGGCTACACCGTCTACGGCCGGCTCATGCCGGCGGCGGCGAGCCTGGCGGGCGGCCATCTGCCCATCGGACTCGCCCACGGCGTGGCGCTCACCCGCTCGGTCGAGCCCGACACGCCGCTGACCTGGGCCGACGTGAGCGCGGCGGACGGCGACGCGGCCGACGCGGTGCGCACCCGGCGCGCGATGGAGGCGGCGTTCGCGCCGGAGGAGTCGCCAATGGCGGCGGCGGCGGCGCAGACAGGCGCGACCGCCTGAGGGACCGGACCATGCCCCAGCATCTTTCCGCCGAGGCCATCGCGCGCTACGAGCGCGACGGCTTCCACTTCCCGCTGCGGGCGATCACGGCGGCGGAGGCGCAGGCGATCCGGGCGGATGTCGAGGCTGCCGAGCGGCACCTTGCGGAACGGGGCGAGCGCCTGCGCCACCGCCCCCACCTGCTGGTGACGGCGCTCGACCGGCTGATCCGCAACGGGCCGGTGCTCGATGCGGTCGAGGACCTGCTCGGCCCCAACCTGCTCTGCTGGACCTCGCTCTTCTTCACCAAGGACGCGCACGATCCGGCCTACGTCTCGTGGCACCAGGATTCGACCTACTGGGGCCTGAGCAGCGCCGAGGTGGCGACGGCCTGGATCGCCCTCTCGCCCAGCACCGTCGAGTCCGGCGCCATGCGCTTCGCGCCCGGCACCCACACGCTGGACCAGATCCCCCACCGCGACACCTACGGCGAGCACAACATGCTCACCCGCGGCCAGATCGTGGCACACGACGTGGACGAGGACGCCGCGGTGGATGTCGTGCTGCAGCCCGGCGAGGCCTCGCTGCACCATGTCCGCCTGATCCACGGCTCGGGCCCCAACCGCTCCGACGAGCGCCGCATCGGCTTCGCCGTCCGCTACATCCCCACGCACGTGCGCAACGTCGTCGGCCGCGACTTCGCCGCCCTGGTGCGCGGCGTCGACGAGCACGGCCACTTCGACATCGAGCGCCGCCCCGAGCGCGACCTGGAGCCGGCGGCACTGGCGGCCTACGAGGCCGCGAACGAGAGCCACAACGCCGTGCTCTACGCCGGTGCGGCGGAAATGCGGGGCTGAATAGAAGTTTTTCTTTTCCCCCGACGCGGTGTGGGAGGTGAGCGGGACCGGGCCGCGAAACGGCCCGGCCGGCGCGACTGCGCCGGCGCGCCGAAGGCGCGGAGCCAAGCTCGCGGAGCGAGCGCCTGGCGCTTGAGGGAATAATCAAAATTGCGCTTTGGCGCGGCGTTGGGCATAAACGCGGCGCTGTGGTTGGCTGCGAGGCTTCCGCGATGCGGCGCTCACGCTACTTTCTGCCGACCCTGAGGGAGAACCCGGCCGAGGCGCAAATCGTCTCGCACCGGCTGATGCTGCGTGCCGGCATGATCCGGCAGTCGAGCGCCGGCATCTACAGCTGGCTGCCGCTGGGCCTCCGCGTGCTGAGCAGGATCGAGCAGGTGGTGCGCGACGAGATGGACGCCGCCGGCTGCCAGGAGATACTCATGCCGGCGGTGCAGCCGGCCGAGCTCTGGGAGGAGAGCGGCCGCTACCAGGACTACGGCAGGGAGATGCTGCGCTTCACCGACCGGCACGAGCGCCCGATGCTCTTCGGCCCGACGCACGAGGAGGTCGTCACCGACATCTTCCGGGGCTCCGTGCGCAGCTACCGCGACCTGCCGCAGAACCTCTATCAGATCCAGTGGAAGTTCCGCGACGAGCTGCGCCCGCGCTTCGGCATCATGCGCGGCCGCGAGTTCTACATGAAGGACAACTACTCCTTCGACATCGACCATGCCGGCGCGGTGCGCTCCTACAACCGCATGTTCGTCGCCTACCTGCGCACCTTCGCCCGGCTCGGCCTCACCTCGATCCCGATGCAGGCGGAGAGCGGGGCCATCGGCGGCGACCTGAGCCACGAGTTCATCGTGCTCGCGGACACCGGCGAGAGCGCCGTCTATTGCGACCGCGCCTGGCTCGACACCGACCCGCTGGCGCGCGCGGTCGACTACGAGGCCGACCTCCAGCCGACCGTGGACGAGTGGACCCGGCTCTATGCCGCCACCGACGACAAGCACGACCCGGCCGCCTGCCCGGTGCCGGCGGACGCGCTCTACCGGGGGCGGGGGATCGAGGTCGGCCACATCTTCTACTTCGGCACCAAGTATTCGCAGGCGATGGGCGCCACCGTGACCGACCCGGAAGGCACCGAGGTCGCGGTCGAGATGGGCTCCTACGGGATCGGCGTCTCCCGCCTCGCCGGCGCGATCATCGAGGCGAGCCACGACGAGGCGGGCATCGTCTGGCCCGCCTCCAGCGCGCCCTTCGCGGTCGGCCTCGTCAACCTCCGCGCCGGCGATGCGGCGTGCGACGAGGCGTGCGATACGCTCTATGCGCGGCTGCTGGAGGCCGGCGTCGAGGTTCTCTACGACGACCGGGACGAGCGCGCCGGCGTCAAGTTCGCGGAGATGGAGCTGATCGGCCTGCCCTGGCAGGTCGCGGTCGGCCCGCGCGGCATCAAGGCCGGCACCGCGGAGCTGAAGGCGCGGGCCGGCGGCGAGGCGGAGGCGCTCTCCTTCGAGTCGGTGCTGGCACGCCTAACCGGGGACTAGTGGCCGGCGCGCATGTTCTCGGCCTTCGAACGCCTCGTCGCGTTTCGCTACCTGCGCGCCCGCCGGCAGGAAGGCCTGGTCTCGGTCATCGCCGCGTTCTCGCTCGTCGGCATCTTCCTCGGCGTCGCCACGCTCATCATCGTCATGTCGGTGATGAACGGCTTTCGCGAGGAGCTGCTCAGCCGCATTCTCGGGCTCAACGGCCACATGACCGTCTACGCCCATCAGGGCGGCCTCACCGAATTCGATGCGCTCGGCCGGCGCATCGCAGCGGTCGACGGCGTCGTCACCGTCCTGCCCATCGTCGGCGGCCAGGTGATCGCGGCGGCGCACGGCCAGGCCGCCTTCGGCCAGGTGCGCGGGGTGCGCGGCGACCATCTGGCGGCGCGCCCGCTGGTGACGGACAACATCGTCGCCGGCCGGCTCGAGGATTTTTCCGCAGGCGCCGGCGTCGTGATCGGCGAGCGCATGGCCCGCAAGCTCGGTATCGGCATCGGCGATTCGATCACGCTGCTGTCGCCGCAAGGCCGGGCCACCCTGATGGGCACGGTGCCGCGCGCGCGCGCCTATCCCGTGGCGGCGATCTTCGACATCGGCATGTTCGAGTACGACAGCACCTTCGTCTTCATGCCGCTCGACCTCGCCCAGATCTACTTCAAGCTGCCGGGCGCGGTCACCGCCATCGAAGTGACGGTCGCCGATCCCGACCGCGTGCGCGCCATCAGGGCCGGCGTGCAGGAGGCCGTGGCCGGCCGGGGCTGGGTGGTCGACTGGCGCCGCGCCAACGCGCAGTTCGTCAACGCGCTCGAGGTCGAGCGCAACGTCATGTTCGTGATCCTCGCCTTGATCGTGCTGGTCGCCGCCTTCAACATCGTCGCCGGGCTGATCATGGTGGTGAAAGACAAGGGCCGCGACATCGCCATCCTGCGCACGATGGGGGCGACGCGCGGGCAGATCCTGCGCATCTTCTTCATGAACGGGGCGGCGATCGGCATGGTGGGAACGCTCCTCGGCGTCGCCGGCGGCATCGCCTTCGCATCCAATATCGACACCATCCGGCTCTGGCTGGAGGGCCTGACCGACACGGCACTGTTCCCGGCCGAGATCCGCTTCCTCTCGCAGCTCCCGTCCAGAACCGATCCGGCCGAGGTGGCGATCGTGGCGGCCATGGCGATCGGGCTCTCGTTCCTGGCGACGATCTATCCCGCCTGGCGGGCGGCGCGGCTCGATCCCGTCGAGGCGCTCCGTTATGAGTAGCCCGTCCACCCTTGGCGCCCCCGCCCTCGAACTGCGCGCGGTGGTGCAGACCTTTCATCAGGCGGGCAGCGCGATCGAGGTGCTGAAGGGCGCCTCGCTCTCGGTCCGGCCGGGGGAGATGGTGGCCCTCGTCGGCCCGTCGGGCGCCGGCAAATCGACCCTGCTGCAGATCGCCGGGCTGCTGGAGCGCCCGCGCGCCGGCGAGATCGCCATCGCCGGCGAGCGCTGCGACGGGCTGGCGGACCGCCGCAGGACCCGCGTCAGGCGCGAGCGCCTCGGCTTCGTCTATCAGTTCCACCATCTGCTGGCGGAGTTCTCGGCGCTGGAGAACGTGGTCCTGCCGCAGATGATCGCGGGCCGCCCCCGCCGCGCGGCGCGCGAACGCGCGCGGGCGCTGCTGGCAGGCCTGGGCTTGAGCGCGCGCGCGGGGCACCGGCCGTCGCGCCTCTCGGGCGGCGAGCAGCAGCGCGTCGCCATCGCCCGCGCCATCGCCAACGAGCCGGCGCTGCTGCTCGCCGACGAGCCGACCGGCAATCTCGATCGGGAGACCGCGGAGTCGGTGTTCGCGGCCCTCATCGACATCGTCCGCACGGGCGGGCTCGCCGCCCTCGTCGCCACCCACAACACGGCACTGGCCGCGCGCATGGACCGGCGCTTCGTGCTGGAGAACGGGGTCCTCGTCGCCTCGTGAGCGGCGGAGGGACGCGCGGATGAGCATCGCCCCGGCAGGCGCGCCCGTGCTGCTCGTGACCCACGTCACTGCCGGCGACCCCGGCGCGGTCCCGGCTCTGCTCGCCGCCCAGGGGCGGCCGTCGCGGGTCGTCAGGGCCAACAAGGGAGAGCCCTTCCCGGCCGATATCGGCGCGCTCGCCGGCGTCGTCAGCTTCGGCGGGCCGCAGAGCGCCAACGACGATCGCACCGACTATGTCCGGGCGGAGCTGGACTGGATGCCGCGCGTGATGGCGGCGGGCGTGCCGCTGCTCGGCATCTGCCTCGGAAGCCAGATGGTCGCGCGCGTCCTCGGCGCCCGGGTGGCGCCCGATGCGCACGGGCTCTACGAGTTCGGCTACTACCCGGTGGAGCCGCTGGCGGGTACGGCCGACGATCTCGCCCTCGACGGGCCGCTGACGGTGGCGCACCGCCACGGCGAGGCGTTCACGCTGCCCGCCGGCGCCCGCCGCCTCGCGCGGCGCGCCGTGTTCGAGAACCAGGCGTTCCGTTACGGCCAGACGACCTGGGCGCTGCAGTTCCATCCCGAGGTCGACGACGCGGTTCTCGCGCGCTGGATCGACCGCGATCCGCCGCCCGAGGACCTCGGGCGCAACGGCGCGCAGACGGCGGCGGAGCAGCGCGCGAACCACGCCCGCCACCACCGGGCGGTGCATGACTGGCTCGGGCGCTTCCTCGCGCTCTGGCTCGCGAGCGGGGAGCGCTGACATGGTGAACAGCCTCGTCGTCGGCATCACCGGCGCCAGCGGCGCCGTCTATGGCGTGCGCCTGCTCGAAGTGCTCAAGGAGACTCCGGTCGAGACCCACCTGATCGTGAGCAAGTGGGGGCAGAGGACGCTCGAGCACGAGACCGGCAGGCGCCTCGACGACCTGCGCGCGCTCGCGGATCGTCACTACGGGCCCGGCGACATGGCCGCCCTGATGTCGTCGGGCTCGGCCGCGATCGACGGCATGGCGGTCGCGCCCTGCTCGGCGCGGAGTCTCGCGGCGATTGCCTGCGGGCTCAGCGAGAACCTGATCCACCGCGCCGCCGATGTGATGATCAAGGAGCGCCGGCCGCTCGTCCTCATGGTCCGCGAGACGCCGCTCAGTGCCATCCATCTCGAGAACATGCTCAAGCTGGCGCGCCTCGGCGTGACGATCCTCCCGCCCGTGCCGGCCTTCTACAACGAGCCCCGCTCGATCGACGCGCTGGTCGACCACAGCGTGGCCCGGGTGCTGGATCAGTTCGGCCTGAAGCTCGACGGCCTGACGGAACGCTGGCGCGGCCGGCTCGGCGCCCGCGCCGCAGCGCCGGATCGCTGAACCCGAAAGAGCCGGTTCGCGCCTTCGTGCCGTTGCCGTCGTCACCAGCCCTTGCGCCGTTCCCTCAGGCCGACCACCGCCGCGCCATTCGCACAACCAATCTCCTGCGGACTACCCACCGAACTCGTCGCCGTGGCACACGATACGGACCGGAGCGGGAGGGGCGCTTTGCGCACGCCTGGTGAAGTGTCCCGGAAATGCGCACGAATAGCGTTTTCCTCTCATCGTCATGCCCGGACTTGTTCCGGGCATCTCGTCGCGCTCGGCGAGACCAGGGTGCCCTCGTGGATGGCCGGGACAAGCCCGGCCATGACGGGAAGGGGACGCTGGCATTATTCGCCATGAGTTCCGGGACACGACACTAACGCCGGCCGAACAGGCGCTCGATGTCGGCGAGCTTCAGCTCGACATAGGTGGGCCGGCCGTGGTTGCACTGGCCGGCGTGGGGGGTCGCCTCCATCTGGCGCAGCAACGCGTTCATCTCGTCGGCGTTGAGGCGGCGGCCGGCGCGGACGCTGCCGTGGCAGGCGAGGGTGCTGCACACGTCGGCGAGGCGCTGGCGCAGCGTCGTCGCGTCGCCCCACTCCGCCAGCTCGTCGGCGAGGTCGCGCACCAGGCCGCGCGTGTCGCCGTCGCCGATGAGCGCCGGCACCTCGCGCACCACCACGGCGCCGGGGCCGAAGCGCTCCAGCACCAGGCCGAGGTCGGCCAGCTCGCCGGCCCGCGCCTCCAGCCGGCCGACCGCGGCATCGTCGAGCTCGACCACCTCCGGGATCAGCAGGATCTGGCGCTGGATGCCGGAGTCCGCCAGCGCCGCCTTCATCCGCTCGTAGACGATGCGCTCGTGGGCGGCGTGCTGGTCGACGATGACGATGCCGTCCCCGGTCTGGGCCATGACGTAAGTGCCGTGCACCTGCCCGCGCGCGACGCCGAGCGGATAGGCCGCGCCCCGGCCCTCGTCGCCCGGCGCGGTTCCATCCGCCGGCGCGGACTCGACCCGGGCGGACGGCGCGTCGCCCGGTGCGCTGCCCGCTCCGTCGAGCGGCGCCTGCCAGTCTGCCCGGGCTTCGGCCAGGTGCGGCGCGCGCGGCGGCGCGGATGCGCCGAGGCCCCAGCCCGATCCCGCGCCTGGAGCGGCCCTGCGGCCGCCGCTCTGGCCGTACCCTTGCGGCCGCATCGCGGCGAGGGCGTCGTCGGCGACCGTGGTCGCCGCGTGGTGGCCGGCGGCGGCGAGCGCCCGCTTGAGCGCGCCGACGATGAGCCCGCGCACCCGCCCCGCATCGCGGAAGCGCACCTCGGCCTTGGTGGGGTGGACGTTTACGTCCACCAGCTCGGGCGCGAGCGCGACGAAGAGCGCCGCCATCGGATGGCGCCCGCGATGCAGGTGGTCGGCATAGGCCGCGCGGACGGCGCCGTGCAGCAGCCGGTCGCGCACCGGCCGGCCGTTGACGAAGAGATACTGGTGCTGCGCGCTGGCGCGGTTGAGGGTGGGCAGCGCGGCGTAGCCGCCGAGATGCACGCCCCCGCGCTCGGCGTCGATGGGCAGCGCGTTCTCGGCGAAATCCCGGCCCATGACCAGGGCGAGCCGTGCCAGCCGCCCCGCCGGCCCGTCCTCGTGCGCGCCGTCGCGCAGCAGGGTGCGGCCGTCGCAGGTCAGGGTGAAGGCTACGGCCGGATGGCACATGGCGAGGCGGTTGACGACATCCGCGGCGTGGCCCGATTCGGTGCGCGGCGCCTTGAGGAATTTCAGGCGCGCCGGCGTGGCGTGGAAGAGGTCCGCGACCGTCACGGTGGTCCCCGGCGGGCGGGCGGCGGGCGTGCAGTCGCCGGCCGCACCGCCCAGGGACTCGGTCGACCGGGCGTCGAGCGACCAGGCGTTGTCGGCGCCCGCCGCGCGGCTGGTAATCGTGAGGCGGGCGGCCGCGGCGATGGAGGGCAGCGCCTCGCCGCGAAAGCCCAGCGTCGCGATGGACCAAAGGTCGCCGTCGTCGCCGAGCTTGGAGGTGGCGTGACGGGCCAGCGCCAGCGGCAGCTCGTCGCGGCTCATGCCGCGGCCGTCGTCGGCGACGCGGACGAGCCGGCGTCCGCTCTCCTCCAGCGTCACCTCGATCGCGCCCGCGCCCGCGTCGATGGCGTTCTCGACCAGCTCCTTGACCACCGACGCCGGCCGCTCGATCACCTCGCCGGCGGCGATCCGGTTGATCACGCCCTCGGGCAGCAGACGGATGCTCATGGCCGGGCTTCCAGTTCGCGGCGCAGCACTCCCTTGCCCCGCTCGACGGCCGGCTGGTCGAAGGGGTCGACTCCGAGCAGGTGCGCCGCCACCACGGTCTCTAGCATGAAGTGCATCATCAGCGCACCGATGGCGTGCGCGTCGGCCGCAGGCACGCTGAGGCGGCGCAGCGGCCGTCCGGCGCCGGTCAGCAGCGCCGCCGTGGCGCGCGCCTGCGCTGCGACCAGCGCGCCCATGCTGCGCCCGCCGAGATGGCCCGCGCCGATCGCCTCGGCCAGGGCGCGATCCACGCGGCGCGGCGTGGGATCGGGCGCGTCGAGGATGGTGAACAGCATCCCGCCCGGCCCGTCGAGGAAGAGCTGGAGCTGGCTGTGCTGATCCACCGGGCCGGGCGCCACGATCGGGGTCGAGCCGCGCCCGTCCTTGCCCAGCGATTCGGCCCAGAGCTGGCGGTACCAGAGCCCGAAGGGGCGGAGGCCGGGGCCGTAGGGCATGAGCACCATGCTCGCCGCCGGCCAGGCGTCCATGGCGGCGACGGCGAGTGCCGCGCCGGCCGCCGGGGCCGAGCGCGCGGGCGCGGCCGACGCCTCCAGCGCCGCCGCCAGCACTCCTTGCGCGCCGGCGCGGGCGGCGGCGGCGTCCACGCCTGCAAACATCGCCGGCAGCAGGCCCACCGCGGAGAGCGCCGAGAAGCGGCCGCCGAGGGCCGGGTCGTGATCGAGGACCGTGAGCTCGAAGCGCGCGGCGAGGCGGCGCAGGGGGCTCGCGCCGGGCTGGGTGACGACGGCGACCGCCGCCGGGTCCGCACCGGCGCCCAGCACCAGCAGGGCCTGGGTCAGGGTCTCGGCGGTGGCGCCCGATTTCGAGACGACCAGGAAGCCGGTGCGCTCCAGCTCCGGCGCGGCCAGCACGCGGTCGAGACGGGCGCCGTCGCCATTGTCCAGGAAGATCAGCCGCTCCGCCCCGGCGCCGGCTGCGGCGAGGGCCTGGCCGCCGAGGCTGGCGCCGCCGGTGCCGAGCACCACCAGGCGCCGGTAGCGTGCGCGCCACGCCCGGACCAGGGCCCGCAGCCCGTCGAGATCGTCCCGCGCGTCCGCGAGCGCGAGGAAGGGAAGGGTCCCGGCCGCGCGCCGTTGTCCGAGCAACGCGAGCGCCCGCGCCGCCTCGGGCAGCAGCCGCTCGAACGACTGGCGCGCGATCCCGCCGGGGCCGACGCTCTCGGCGAAGCAGGCGCCGGTCTCCTGCCGCAGGGCCGGCGCTGTCGTCGCGGGCGGGGGCGTCTCGGTCACTGGGCGGGTCCCCGGTGCCTTGCGGTGCGGCGCATGGCGGAGAGCGGCGGGCGGCGGAGCGCGTCGCGTCCGCGCAGGCCGCCGCGTCGGTCAGAAGATTCCTTCGAGAAGCGCCCTCTGGCGCCGCTTGATCACGGGTGTCTCGCCCGCCGTCGCGGGCTTCCCGAGTATGGCGTTCTCGCGCAGCCTCTCGGCCTCGCCCTCCGGGTCGATCACTTCGCCGGGCGGATCGTCGGGCTGCCAGAACAGGAGCGATTCGAAGAAATTCTCATCCTCCGACGCGAAGGCTCCGAACTCGCTGTCGATGATGTGCCTGATCCCGGGGTCCACGTCGGCCGCGCCGGCCCGCTCGATCAGCGCGGCCTCGCCCGGCGAGGCCGCCGGCGCCGCCGCCTCCCCGGCTCGGCGGGTGCGGCCCTCGTCCAGCAGCACCCCTTCGGCCTGCTCCTGCACCCGTGCCACATTGGGGCGCGCCGCGCCCGGCTGGGGCGGGCGCAGCTGGTAGTCGGGGGGAAGCGTGAGCGGCGCGCTGCGCACCACCGCGAACTCGTCCGGCGCATTCTTGAAGCCGGCGCAGGCGGAGAGCGCCGCCGCCAGCGCCAGGACGCCGAGGCCCGTCGCCAGTGCGCGGCCTGCTCCCCGTTGCCGGGGCCGCGCCGGCCGATGCACCGTCCTGTTCATGCTCCCTATCTAGGCGCTTTGCGCGGCTTCATCAAGAAAGCCTGGGCGATCAGCATGACGACTCCGACGCTGATGGCGGCGTCGGCGATGTTGAAGGCCGGCCAGTGGTAGCCGCCGCCGTGGAAGTCGAGGAAGTCGATGACCCAGCCGAGGCGCACCCTGTCGACCACGTTGCCGATGGCGCCGCCGATGACGAGCCCGAGCGCCCAGGCCGGCCAGCGCAGGCGGGTCCGGCTCAGCCAGACGCCGAGCCCGGCCGCGATGGCGAGCGCGAGTGCGACGATCGCCCAGGTGCCGGCGCCCTCGCTCTGCAACAGGCCGAAGCTGATGCCCCGGTTCTGCACCGGGACGAGGTTGAAGAAGGAGGTCACCTCGATGCGCCGGGGCGGGTCCCAGAGGGCATCGCGCACGGCCCACTTGGCGGCCTGGTCGGCGGCGACGACCGCGGCCGCGACCGGCAGTCCGATGCGCAGCACGGCCGCTGCTCCGGGCCCGAGCCGCGCCCGCTCAGGCGGCCGCCCGGCGGGCGGCCTCGACGGCGCTCACGCAGCGCCGGCACAGGTACGGATGGCGCTCGTCGCCGCCGACCTCGGCCAGGAGCCGCCAGCAGCGCGCGCACTTGCCCGCCGTCGCCGGGGCGAACAGCACGCCGACCTCGGGCACCTCCGGCACGGTCACCAGGGCGTCATCGTCCGCCGGCGCCTCGCTCCAGGGCCGGACGCGCGCATCCGAGGTGATGAAGAGCGTCGCACAATCGTCGTCTTCCCAGGCGAGGGCGTCGCGGTAGTGCTCTTGCACGAACACGGTCGGCGCCGCCTCCAGCGAGGAGCCGATGCGCTTCGCCGCGCGGGCCTGCTCCAGCGCCTTGGTGACGACGCGGCGCACGCTGCGCATGCGCTCGAACCTCTCGGCCAGCGCGTCGTCCTGCCACGCCTGGGGGAGGGCGGGGAAGAGGCGCAGGTGCACGCTCTCGCCGTCGGGGTGGCGGGCGCGCCAGGCTTCCTCGGCGGTGAAGCAGACGAAGGGGGCGAGCCAGGCGCTCAGGCAGTCGAAGAGGCGGTCGAGCACGGTGCGCACGGCGCGCCGGCGCGGCGATTGGGCGGGGTCGCAGTAGAGCGAATCCTTGCGGATGTCGAAGTAGAAGGCGCTGAGATCGACGGCGCAGAAGTGATGCAGCGCCCCGAACATCTCGTGGAAGGCGAAGGCCTCGCAGCAGCGCCGCACCTCCCGGTCGAGGCCGTGCAGCCGGTGCAGCACCCAGCGCTCGAGCGCGGGCAGCGCTGCTGCGGCCAAGCGCTCGCCGTCGTGGAAATCGGCCAGGTTCCCCAGCAGGAAGCGCAGCGTGTTGCGCAGCCGGCGGTAGGAATCGACCTGGTGGCGCAGGATCTCGTCGCTGATCCGCAGGTCCTCAGCATAGTCCGCGCTGACCACCCAGAGGCGCAGGATGTCCGCGCCGTAGCGCTCGTTCACCTGCTGCGGCGCGATGACGTTGCCGAGCGACTTCGACATCTTGCGCCCCTCGCCGTCGACCACGAAGCCGTGGGTCAGCACCGCGTCGTAGGGTGCGCGGCCGCGCGTGCCGCAGGATTCGAGCAGCGAGCTGTGGAACCAGCCGCGATGCTGGTCCGAGCCTTCGAGATAGAGCGACGCCGGCCACATCAGCTCGGGCCGCTGCTCCAGGACGAAGCTGTGGGTGGTGCCGCTCTCGAACCAGACATCGAGGATGTCCGTCACCTTGTCGTAAGCTTGCGCGTCGTGCTCGGGCGCGAGGAAGCGCGCCTTGTCGCTGGCGAACCAGGCGTCCGCGCCTTCCGCCTCGACCACCGCGGCGATGCGCTCCACCACCCGCGCATCGCGCAGCGGGGTGCCGTCCTCGCGGCTGACGAAGACGGCGATCGGCACGCCCCAGACGCGCTGGCGCGAGAGCACCCAGTCCGGCCGGGTCTCGATCATCGAGCGAATCCGCGCCCGGCCGCTCGGCGGCACCCAGCGCACCCGGTCGATGGCGTCGAGCGCGGTGGCTCGCAGCCCGGTCGTCTCCATGCTGATGAACCACTGCAGCGTGTTGCGGAAGATCAGCGGCGCCTTGGAGCGCCAGGAGTGGGGGTAGGAGTGGACCAGCGTGCCGCGCGCGAGCAGCCGGCCGGCGGCGGCCAGCGCATCCGCCACGTCGCCGTTCACCTTGTAGACGTGGCCGCCGGCGAAGCCCGGCACGTGGTCGTAGAAGCGGCCGTCGTCGTCCACCGTCTCCGGGGTCTCGATCGGCCCTTGGTCCGCGTCCAGCGCCGCGTTCCACTGCGCGACCGCTTCAAAATCCTCGGCGCCGTGGCCCGGCGCGATATGCACGAAGCCGGTGCCCTGCCCGGTGGTGACATGGTCCGCCGGGATCAGCGGCACGGGAAAGTCGTAGCCCCGGCCGCGCAGGGGGTGGGCGCAGACGCTGCCGGCGAAGGCGCTGCCGGGGAGGCCGGCGGCGATGACGCGGTGGCCGGTCACGCCGGCGTCGGCGCAGAGAGCCGGCGCGAGCGCCTCGGCGCAGGCGATGCGGGCGCCGGGGGCCACGGCCGCTCCGTCCGCGACCTGCGTCGCTTCGAGCACGAGATAGCTGAGCGCCTCGCCGTAGGCGATGCAGCGGTTGCCGGGGATGGTCCAGGGCGTCGTCGTCCAGATGACCACGGAGGCGCCGTCGAGGGCGGGGAGCGGGCTCTCCACCACCGGGAAGGCGACGGTGACGACCACGGAGGTGTGGTCGTGATACTCGATCTCGGCCTCGGCCAGCGCCGTCTTCTCGACCGGCGACCACATCACCGGCCGGGCGCCGCGGTAGAGGCTGCCGTCGAGCAGGAACTTCCCCAGCTCGCGCACGATCTGCGCCTCGGCCGCAAAGCTCATGGTGGTGTAGGGATCGTCCCAGTCGCCGATCACGCCGAGGCGCTTGAACTCAGCCCGCTGCACGTCGATCCAGTGCTCCGCGAAGGCGCGGCAGTCGGCGCGGAACTCGCTCACCGGCACGGAGTCCTTGTCGCGCCCCTCCTTGCGGTAGGCCTGCTCGACCTGCCACTCGATGGGCAGGCCGTGGCAGTCCCAGCCCGGCACGTAGACCGAATCCCTGCCCAGCATCTGCTGCGAGCGCACCACGACATCCTTGAGGATCTTGTTCAGCGCCGTGCCGAGGTGGAGGTGGCCGTTGGCGTAGGGCGGCCCGTCGTGGAGGACGAATTTGGGCCGCCCCGCGGCCTGTTCGCGCAGGCGCCGGTAGAGGCCGGTCTCCTCCCAGTGCGCGGCCAGCGCCGGCTCGCGTTCCGGCAGCCGTGCCTTCATGGGAAAGCCGGTGCGCGGAATGAGGACGGTATCGCGGTAGTCGGCGCTCACGAGCGGGCCTCCCGGCGCGGCGCCTCGACGCGCGCGCCGGCGTCAGGCGGCGCCGTGCGCGCGAGGATGGCGCGCGCGCCGTCGCAGTCGCGGGCGATCTGCGCCTTCAGGGCGTCGATGCCGTCGAAGCGGCGCTCGGGCCGCACGCGGTCTGCGAAGGCGGCGCGCAGCCGCCGGCCGTAGAGCATGCCGTCATAGTCGAAGAGGTGCACTTCGAGCAGGTCCTCGGTCTTGTCGAAGGTGGGCCGGCGGCCGAGGTTGGCGACCGCCGGCAGCCAGCGTTCGCCCTCGCCCGTGCCCTCGCCCTGGGGCCGCGCCCAGAGCGCATAGACGCCGCGCGCCGGATGCAGGATGCCGGCGCAGCGCAGGTTGGCGGTGGGGAAGCCGATGGTGCGGCCGCGCCGGTCGCCGGTCACCACGTGCCCGTCGATCTCCCAGCTCCGTCCCAGCAGCGCGGGCAGGGCGGCGACCTCGCCGGCCGCCAGCAGGCGCCGCGCCCGGCTCGCCGAGTAGACCCCGGCGCCGCTGCCGGCCGCCGCGATTCGGGTGACGCCCACGCCCAGCGCGCCGGCGCTCTCGGTCAGCAGGGCGACCGTGCCGGCCCGGCCGCGGCCGAAGGCGAAGTCGTGGCCGACCACCACATGGCGTGCGCCGATGCCCCGCGCCACCACGTCGGCCACGAACGCGGCCGGCTCCTGCGCCGCGAAGGCGCGGTCGAAGCGGGCGACATAGAGGATCTCGACGCCGAGGGCGGCGAGCTGGCGGGCCTTGACCCGGAAGGGCGTGAGCCGGAAGGGCCCGTCCGGGGGAGCCAGCACCTGGCGCGGATGCGGCTCGAAGGTGAGCACGGCAAGCGGCGCGCCGAGGCCGCGGGCGACGCGCGCGCCTTCCTCGATGACCGCACGGTGGCCCAGATGGACCCCGTCGAAATTGCCGATGGCGACGACCGCGCCTTGCGCATCCGCGGGCGTGGACTGCCAGTGCCGAACGATGCGCATGGGCGCGCTTTCCCCGAATCCAGGCGGCGGGAGAATAGGCGCTCGCCCCTGCCTTGACCAGCGCCGCGCAGGCGCAGTCGCTGCGCGCTTTTTCATTTCCCTCAGGCGCCGGGCGCTCGCTCCGCTCGCTTGGCTACGCGCCTCGCGGCGCGCCGGCGCAGTCGCGCCGGCCGGGCCGCTGCGCGGCCCGGTTCGCCCTACTGCCACACCCCGTGTGCCGCCGGGGGTATGATGGGCGGTTGCGGCGGGGTTCCCTCTCCGCCCTTCAGGTGGGAGAGGGACAGGGTGAGGTGGGTTGGCGCTTCAAGGCGCGATGTGCCAGGCAAGAGCGTGCAGCCGGCGCAGGACGAAAGCCGCCTCGCTTATTCGAACTGGGACACGACCGTCTCCCGCGACGGACGGCGGGCGGCGCGGGCGGCGGGGGAGGGGGCGCGCGGCGTGCGCCCCCTCGGTGAGCCGGGATCAGTCGCCCGGATAGGCCGCGGGCTTCGAAGCCCACTGCAGGTAGGCCGCGCGCTGGTTGTCGACGCCCACCTTCTCGGTGAGCGCGTCCCAGGCCTCCGCCACGCCGTCGAGCTCTTCCTGCGGGTCGGCACCGCCCATCGTCGCCTGAAGCCCGATCGCCAGCGCGTCCTCATAGGCGAAGGTGTTGATGATCGACATGTCGAGCAGGCCCGAGACCCCGCCCGCCTGCAGCGCATCGAGATACTCCTTCGCGTCCGGCCAGAGCGACTGGTACTCGGGAGACTCGAAGTGCGACTTGCGGAAGGGATCGCGCAGCGTATAGGGCAGCTGCACCCGCTGCAGGCTGATGTCGATGCTGTTGATCCACTGGATGTAGAGGTAGGCCGCGTCCTTGTTGTTGCTGTCGGCCGAGACCGCCATCGAGAACCCGGCGGCGAGCTGCGGATGGCCGCCCGGCGGCAGCGCATAGCCCACCTTGCCCGCGACCACCGAGGGCGGCACCCACTGCATGGCGATGTCGTCGGTGCCGTAGCCCGCCGACCAGCGGCCCACCGGCGGCCACCACTGGGTCATGGCGATCTGGCCGGCGTTGAAGGCGGCCAGCGACTCGATGGCGCCCCACTGCTCGACGCCGGGCGGCATGGTCGTGTTGTCCTTGACCATGCCGGCGAGCGCGGTGACGCAGCCGGGGCCGTTGATCGTCGCCGCCATGGACTCGGCGTCGAAGAAGACGCAGCCCTCGTTCCGCGCCCGCTCCTGGTAGAAATAGTGCAGCAGGCCGCGCACCCGCATGAAGCCGGCGCCGTAGACCTCCGGCGCCTTCGCGTCGGTGATCGCCTTGCTGACCTCGTAGAACTCGTCCCACGTGGTCGGCACCGAGAGGCCCAGCTCCTCGAAGATGTCCTTGCGGTAGTAGAGGATCAGCACGTCGCCGTCGTCCGGGAAGCCGTAGATGGTGTCGCCGATCCGCATCTGGTTCTCGCGGTAGACGTCGCCGATGTCCTCGAGCTCCTCGCGGTAGCCGTACTTGTCGACATACGCGTCGAGCGGCTCGACGGCGCCGGCGCGCACCATGTCGCCCATCCAGGCGGGCACCACGCTCAGCACGTCGTAGGCGCCGGTCCCGGCCCGATGTTCCTGCAGCATCTTGGGGAACATCTCGTTGACCTGGGATTCGACCACGTTGACCTTGATCCCGGTGAGCTCCTCCCAGAGCGGGCCCGAGAAGTTCTGCGGGCCGAGCGACTGCAGCCCGGCCTCCCAGATCACGTTGATCTCGGTGCCGGCATACTGCTTGGCCTCGCGCACCGCGATCTCGGCGGCGCTTTCCGCCCAGGCGGCGGACGATCCCGCCGCCAGCAGCGCGAGCGCGGCGAGCCCGCCGATCGTGGACCGCATCGATCTTGTCAACATGGATAACCTCCCCTTGTTGGGCGCGGCCGCGCCGCGCCTTCCTCCAGAACGCTCTATGGGCTGGCGCGGCCTGCGCCCATGCGCGGGCCGCGGCAGGTCTTGCGCAGCGCGGCGATGCCGTCCGCGAGGCCGCGTTGCACGAGCCAACTATCGCCCGAACAGCACAGGAAATCGACGCCGATTTCGTGCAGCGCGAGCCCGGTCTCGGTGTCGTCGTAGATGCGGCCGAGCGACTTGCCGTGCCGCGCACACGCCGCGCCGGCGCGGCGCATCGCCGCCCGGAACTTCGGGTGGCCGAAGCGCGCCGGGATTCCCATGGCGACCGAGAGGTCGAAATGGCCGATCCAGATGCCGTCCACGCCGTCGAGCGCGGCGATCGCCTCGATCTCGTCGATCCCCTCCGGCGTCTCGATCTTGGGGAAGAACACCACGTCCCGGTTGGCGGCGCGGAGCACGGGCGCCGGCGCTCGCTGCCGGTAACGGTCGTGGGCGATGCCGACGGCGACGCCGCGCGCGCCCTTCGGCGCATAGCGCACATGGTCCAGGATGGCGCGCGCTTCCGCCGCGCTGCCGACCTTGGCCGGCTGGATGCCGTCCGCCCCCATGTCGAGCGCCCGGGCCACCATGTCGTAGTCGCCGCCGACGGTCGACACGATCACCGGCAGGTCTGCGGCCTGGTAGAAGCGCAGCATCCGCTTGAGCTGGTCGTAGCCGAAGCCGGAATGCTCCATGTCGAGGAGGGCGTACTCGCAGCCGGCGGCCTTGAGGATGTGCCCCATGCCGGGCGAATCGAACTCGATCACGAACGAGCCGAATTTGGGCTCGGCTGTGCCCATCATCCCGCGCAGCGCGGCGCTCGGCATCCCGCTCTCCTATCCCCGCCGGCGCGCGCGGAGCGCGGCCTTGAGGTCGTCGATGCCTCGGCCGAGGGTCTCCCGCAGCAGCCAGACATCCCCGGAATAGCAGAGCATGTCGAAGCCCGCATGGTAGGCGGCGATGCCGCTCTCGACATCGGGTACGAGCCGGCCGAAGGATTTTCTGTGCCTGGCGCAGGCGCGCGCCACCTGCGCGACCGCTTCGGTGAAATCTGGGTGATCGAAGCGGCCGGGGATGCCGAGGGAGGTGCTGAGGTCGAAATGGCCGATCCAGAGCCCGTCGATCCCGTCCGTGGCGGCGATCGCCTCCACATTCTCGACACCCTGTCGGGTCTCCACCAGGAGGAAGACGGCGACGCGGCTGTTGGCGCTGCGCATCTTGGTCGCCGGTGCGCCCGGCGCGTAGCGGTCGTGGGCGACGCCGAGCGCCACGCCGCGCTTGCCCAGCGGCGGATATTTCGCGTGCCCCGCAATGCGCGCCGCCTCCGCCGCCGTGCTCACCATCGGCAGCATGATCCCCTCCGCCCCCATGTCCAGCGCCCGGGCGATGTGGTGGTAGTGGCGCGACGGCACGCGCACGATCGCCGGCAGCTCTGCGGCCTCCATGTAGCGCAGGAGCTGCTTCAGCGTGTCGAAGCCGAAGCCGGAATGCTCCATGTCGATGAACACGTACTGGGCGCCGCCGGCCTTGAGGATGTGGCCGATGCCGGGCGAGGCGAACTCGATCAGGAAGGTGCCGAACTTGGCCCGCCGCGTCGCCGCCATCTCCTTCAACGTGGTCAATGCCACCCCAGATCTCCCGCTCCAGCCCCTGCGCCGCGCCGGCCGGCACGCGATTCCGCCAGTGCGCGTCGAATGTTAGCAGCATTGGCGCACGCCGCCCAATCGGCATTTGGGAGGGAGCCGTGCAGGGAAGGACGACGGCGGCCGGCCGGCGGGGGAGCGACGCGGAAGACGAGAGCGCGGGCGGTCGAGCGCGCCTTGCGCCAGCGAGTGTTCTCATTATATTCTCCATGTCGAGTCGCGGGAATTCACATGGCATGGTTGGGAAGCGGCCTATGTACCGGGATGAAGCGGCCCACTGTGTGGGATCGCCAGCAAGCGATCTGAGCGACTATCTGGGCGATGAGAGATTCGGGACGATCCTGGCCGATCCGCCCTGGCGCTTCGCCAACCGGACGGGGAAGGTCGCGCCTGAGCATCATCGCCTGGCCCGCTACGGCACACTCTCCTTTGATGAGATTGCGGCGTTGCCGGTGGCCGATCACGCGGCCGAGGCCGCGCACTGCTATTTGTGGGTGCCGAATGCACTCCTGCCATACGGCTTGAATGTGCTCACGGCATGGGGCTTCGACTACAAAACCAACTTGATCTGGCACAAGGTCAGGAAAGATGGTGGCCCAGATGGCCGAGGGGTCGGCTTTTATTTCCGCAATGTCACCGAGATTATCCTGTTCGGCGTGCGCGGAAAGAAGGCTCGCACGCTGGCTCCGGGCCGAAGCCAAGTGAACTTCATCGCCACCCGCAAGCGGGAACACTCCCGAAAGCCGGACGAACAGTACGATCTTATCGAGAGTTGTAGCTGGGGACCGTACCTGGAGCTGTTCGGGCGCGGCGCACGAGAGAACTGGACCGTGTGGGGAAATCAAGCTGACGCCGCCTACGAGCCCGACTGGCCTACCTATAAGAATAATTCTGCGGCAGCGTCGCCTTGAGCCTGTCCGATCTGGAAAGGGCGGGCTTCGACGTTCGGGCCGTGAATCACGCGTTGGCCGTTCTCACCAAGGATTTCCCTGGACCGCTTGGCGAACTATGCGACGCCCTGTTGAATTTCCGGATCGCGGACGTGGAGCTGATCGAGGGCGGAGGCGGGGAGGCCACTTCGACGAAGCGACTCCGCCGCTCCCTCACGGAGCGGGAATGGATCAAGCGAAATATCGTCATCAGGAAGACCGTGGACGGCATAGAGCGGGCCGCGATCTCGCATGAGATCGACCATGTGCGAAGAACCGACGAAGGTGCCATCGCCCTGGAAATCGAATGGAACAACAAGGACCCGTTCTTCGATCGCGATCTCGAGAATTTTCAGAGGCTGCACAGCGAAGGTGCGATCAGCGCCGGTATCATAGTGACGCGCGGACAGTCCTTGCAGGAACGAATGGTTCAGATCGTTGCGGCGTGCGCGATCAATCACGGTGTGGGAGGCTTCGGCGACCTCGAACAATTTGACGTGACTCCGACTGCACGCCAGCGCGGCATGGTGAAGACGGAAGGCGACGGGTTCGTCGAAGACTGGGCGCGCCGGTTCGTGCAGGACAAGTTCGGCAGTGCGACGACCCATTGGAACAAGCTGCGGGAACGGATTGAGCGCGGCGTCGGCAACCCATGTCCCTTGTTGTTGATCGGGATACCGGCAGCCTCAATCCATGTGGACAGGCTGCCGTGAATTCGAATTGCGAGAGCATCGCCGGCAGCGCCGCCGCCGCCTCCATGTAGCGCAAGAGCCGCTTCAGCGTGTCAGCCAGTGCGCGCCGAATCCTGGCAGCATTGGCGCACGCCGCCCAATCGGCATTTGGGAGGGAGCCGTGCAGGGAAGGACGACGGCGGCCGGCCGGCGGGGGAGCGACGCGGAAGACGAGGGCGCGGGCAGTCGAGCGCGCCCTTGCGTGCTCGCATGTTCTCGATATATTCTCCTGCGTGGCGAGTCGTGGGGGCGTCCAATGAGTCACCGGCTGTATCGCGGTATGGACACAGTGCAGAAGGCCGCACGATCCGTATTCCATCGTCTGCGAGCGACGCGGGCGTCACAGTCGGGGAAGCGGTGTATGCCGGCCCGGCGCACCTGATTTCCGGGAGACACGGCATGAGCGCGCCTTCATTCGCGGTGGCGGGGCCGAACGAGCAGAGCCGGGCGCCATCGACCCGGCCGGAGGTCCAGGCGAGAGGCGACGGGCAACTGGTCATGGCTTGCGGGGACAACCTTGCGTTCCTGCGCGCCCTGCCTGACGAGAGGATGAAGCTTGTCGTCACGTCCCCTCCCTACAATTTGGGGAAGCGCTACGAGGCTCGGGCACCGCTGGATGTCTACGTCGAGGCGCAGCGCCGCGTCATTGCCGAGTGCGTCAGACTACTGCACCCACGCGGCTCGATCTGCTGGCAGGTCGGCAACTATGTCGAAAACGGCGAGATCATTCCGCTCGACGCCATTCTCTATCCCGTATTCCGGGCTCAGGGTCTCAAGCTCCGCAATCGGATCGTATGGCATTTCGGGCACGGCCTCCATTGTACGAAACGGCTTTCCGGGCGCTACGAGACGATCAATTGGTGGACGAAAGGGGACGACTACACCTGGAACCTGGACGATATACGGGTGCCGTCGAAATATCCCAACAAGCGCCACTTCAAGGGACCGAACGCCGGCAAGATATCCGGGAATCCGAAGGGAAAAAACCCGAGCGATGTGTGGGCGTTTCCGAACGTCAAGAACAATCATCCCGAGAAGACGATCCATCCATGCCAGTTCCCGGTCGAGCTCGTGGAGCGACTGGTGCTGTCCATGACGGATCCTGGCGACGCCGTTCTCGACCCCTACATGGGTGTCGGCTCCACGATTGTCGCCGCTGTCAAGCACGACCGCGCTGCTTACGGATGCGATATCGTGCCCGCCTATGTGGATATCGCTCGCCAGCGGGTGGAGCAGTTGCGTGCGGGTACGTTGCGCACACGCCCGATGGGGAAGCCGATCTATGATCCTGCCCTACCGAACGGCGGGCATCGGTGAGGGTCGGCGCGAAGTATTCTCACCTGAACGGTGAGGAATATCTCTTAGTCCACAAGCCAGAGCTTTGGCAGGAAGTCCAAGGCGTAATATCCGCGGTAGATGCTGAGGCGTGTAAGATCAAGGTCTCAAAAGAGAAGCGAATGGAGGGGAAAGCGCTGTTCGCGCCGAAGGCGATGAACCGGGCGTTCAAACAGGAGTTTGCGAAACATGGCTGGAAAGCGCGGCGCCGCACATTCTGGGTATCGCTCGACGAAGCCCTAATGCGCCGCGTGTCCCATCTCCCTCCTAAAGATCAGAAGGCGGCGATTGAGGCCGCTGGACACATTCCCATCCAGTCGCGGAACGAAACCGATTTCGTGAAGGATCGCGTAGCGGTCGAAGTTCAGTTTGGCAAGTACGCCTTCGTTGCGCATGACCTCTTCGTCAAACACTTGAGCTTCTTCGTGTCGGATGTCATCGACGTTGGGATCGAGCTATTGCCGATGAAGGAAATGGAGAGAGAGATGTCGAGTGGAGTTCCTTACTACGAGCGCGACCTTGTCAACGTCTTGAGACAAGGACGCGGTGTCCCCGCGGTTCCTCTCGTGCTGGTCGGCGTTACGCCTTAGCGGATACGAGCGCCGCGACGACCTCGTCCGCGCTCATCACGTCGCCGAACTGCTGGATGACGGTCTCCAGCGCGTTGCGGTGCTCCTCGTCGGTAAGCGCGGCGCAGCAGTCGGCGATCATCACGGTCTTGAAGTCGAGCATCATGGCGTCGCGCGCGGTCGATTCGCAGCAGACGTCGGTCTTGGTGCCGCCGATGAGCAGCGTGTCGATGGCGCGGCCGCGCACCATCGTCTCCAGAGACGAGGAACCGGCGATCAGCGCGCTGTAGCGGTTCTTGAAGAGGACCGTGTCGTCGTCGGCCACCTCCAATTCGGGCCAGAGCCTCTGGCCGTCGGCGCCCGGTTCGAGGCCTGCGATGGTCTTGGCGCGGGCCTCGTCGGCGACGAAGTGGTCGAAGAAGCCCGGCCAGTCCGAGGCACCGTCGCGGCTCGTATTGGCATGGGCGACCCAGTAGATCGGCACGCCCAGCGCCCGGAGCCTGGCGTTGAGGCGGTTGATCTGCGGCACGATGGCGCGCGCCATCGGCACCTCCACCGGCGCGCCCGGCGCGAGGAAGGTCGCCTGCATGTCGATGTAGACCGCCGCCGTGCGGGCCGGGTCGAGCCGCTCGAAGAGGCGCACCCGCCCGCGCCGCTTCACGACCCGCGCGACGATCTCCGGCCGGATGGCGATGTCGTGCACGGCCGCGCCCTAGCCGCCCGGCATACGCGGCGGATCGTCAGTGCTCCGCAACACGCTGTCCCGGTTTTCGTCTACGCCCAACTTTGCACCTTCAGCCCCCGGAATTCGCGGAAATGGTCCAGGTTCGACGTGACCAGCGTCAAGTCGTTGACCCTGGCGATCGCCGCGATCTGGCTATCGACAAAGGGTGGCGTCCTGCCGTTGGCGCTCAGCCTTGCGCGCTCTTTCGCGTGCCAGTCGGCAGCTTCACGGTCGTAGTCGAGCACGGGGAAACTCCTCAACACCACGTCCTCGATGTAGCGTTCGATGGCATCCCGGCGCCGCGACCGTGGTGGCAGTCGGGCACATCCGAACCGCAACTCGTGCCAGTCCGGCGACGGAATCGCGATCTCTCCATCATGCTGCCGTAGTCGACGCATGACGCCGGCAGCAGGCCTGGGCCGCAAAGGTTCCGAAACGACGTTGGTATCCAGCAAGTACCGCACCGCCATTACAGCCGCACGTCGCGCCCCGGCGCCTCATCGCGCGCCTCCTTGAACAGCGCGTCGGGGTCAATCGCGAGCGACGCAAGATCGATCTTCTGCGTGAAGTCCCGGTACGCTCTGGCGAAGTCTCGCCGGCCCAGGGCGGGCGGCTCCTCGCGCCGGCGGCCGATCCGCATCCCGGCCGATGCGCGCGCGCCCGTCCGCTCTTCCAATGAGAGCGCGTTCTTGCCGCACGCCCATTGCGTGCGCCTGGTGTCGTATCTGAACGTGTGCGCCTTGGGCGTTGTGAGCGCATCGGTCACGACGAAGAGACGGTAGCGCTTCGTCTCCCGCTTCATCGCCTTGTACTCGTTGGGCGTGAGCTCGACCGAGATGGCCGGGCCGGAGAGGCCCTTGACTTCGACCAGAACCCTCTTGCCGGCCTCCCGGCCTTCGATGTCCCACCCCTTGTTCTCGCGGGAGACATCGATCGCCCCTTCGAAAGAGCGCATCGCCAATTCCATGGCGACTCTTTCCGCTTCATGGCGCGAGCAGGGGGCCGAACTACGAGACTCTCCGGCGGTTCCGCTTCCTGACAAAGACGCTGCCGTATTGCTCTTGCTCTCGATCAGTGCCTCCACTTCCTGCTCCGCATCGGGCCGACCGCCGGCACGGCAGGGGGGAGCATCGCCAAAACCGCGGGCGGACCGTCGCTCTCCTCCACGGACACGGAGGCGGCAGTTTACACCCGCACGATGTCGGTGAGGAAGGGATCGCCCGCGAGCGCCGATTCGGTGTCCAGCAGGGCGCCGCAGCCGGGGCAGAAGAAGCGCCGCAGCAGGACACGCTCGGCATTGCTGTAGGCCGTGCCGCCCGCCCCCTGCATGGGCTGCTCGTCGAGCCTGGCTCGGGGCTTCCAGGGCTCGCCGGCGGGGCCCAGCGCATGGCCGCAGGCCGTGCACGCGATGGCGCGGTCCTCGTCCGCCACGAGGGTGGCCGATATGCGGGTGGCGCTCATTATTCGTTCATGTTCCCTCAAGCGCCGGGCGTTCGCTCCGCTCACTTGGCTTCGCGCCAAAGGCGCGCGGCGCGGTCGCGCCGGCCGGGCCGCTGCGCGGCCCGGTGTCATTTCCCTCAATCGCCGGGCACTCGCTCATTCGGCCGCTGCCGCCGCCGTCGGCGCCGCGAGGCGTGCGGCGCGCAGGGCCTCGCGGCGGGCGCGGGTCGCGGCCTCGTCCACCTTGCCTGCCGCCGTCACCACGCCATAGACCGAAGCCGCCACGCCTGCCGAGACCGTGCCGGCCTCGATGTCGGCCTGCACCCGCGCGGGCTCGCGCGCCAGCGGATCGCCGAAGCCGCCGCCGCCGTCGGAGCGGACATAGAGCGCGTCCTCGCCCATGAGCGGGAAGACGCCCCAGGAGATGGTCTCGGCCTCGCCGGTCATCGCGTCGAGCGAGGTGGGGAAGGGGTTCACGTTGCGCCCGGCCTCCCGTGCGCGGTTGTTGTGCACCCAGCGATAGGCGCAGGGCGCGCCGGCGTAGCCGCCGCCCAGCCCCTCGCTCATGGAGAACTCGGTGCCCTTGCCGGAGACCACGTAGTTGATGCCGCCCTCGGGCGAATCGTGCTGCACCAGGGCGAACTCGATGCCGTTGCCGCCGCGCCAGCGCCCCGGCCCGCCGGTGTCGGGCGTCGCCCGGCGGAAGAGGTAGCGCACCGGGAAGGTCGCCTCGGTGGTCTCGACATTGGCCATGCGGCCGATGGGGTTGGGGATCTCGCCGCCCACGTCGATTCCGTCGGCGTAAGTGCGCGCCCCGCCCGCGCCGCCGAAGGTCTCGGTCAGGATGCCGATGGCCTCCTGGCGGCGCTGGTTGAGGCCGAACATGAAGATCGCGAAGTGGCTGCCGTGCCAGACCGCGGTCGCCTCCCTGGCATAGGTCTCGCTCGCCGACAGCATCTTGGCGATGCAGGTGCAGGCGGCGTTGTTGACGGACTGGATCGCGCCGACGGTGGCGAGCGAGACCGGCGCCGGCCGGGTGCAGTTCACCACCGTGCCCTCCGGCGCGATCATCCTGATCGGCCTGAGCACGCCGTCGTTCCAGGTGATGTCGTAGCAGAGCAGCGGGAAGAGGGGAGCGAAGAAGCCGCCCCACGAGGCCCAGTAGGTGCAGTTGATGCCGTAGCGCGACTGCGGGCTGGAGCCCGAGAAATCGAAGCAGAGCTCGTCGCCCTGCTTGGTCATGGCGAGCAGCACCTTGCAGGTCTCGTCCTCGATGTCGAAATACTGCCGCGCCTCCCAGCGCCCGTCCGGCAGCTCGCTGAGCCGGCGGCGGAAGAGCGTCTCCGACTGGTCGACCAGCGCGGCGCAGGCCTCGTCCACCGGCGCCGCGCCGTACTTGTCGATCAGCGCCACCATCCGCTCCCGCGCGACATTGTTGGCCGCGATCATCGACGAGAGATCGAGCGCCACCATCTCGGGCGCGCGCACCATGTTGAGCAGCGTGTCCATGATGTCGCGGCGCATGGTGCCGCCGTCGACCAGCTTGATGCCGGGGGAGCTGAAGCCCTCGGTGAAGATGTCGCGGGAGTCCGGGCTGAAGCCGCCGGGCACCATGGCGCCGATGTCGTAGACATGGACGAAGCAGGCGCTCCAGGCGACCAGCCTGCCCTCGTGGTGGATCGGCGCCACCAGGTAGATGTCGGAGGTGTGCAGCGCTGCGGTGTAGGGGCAGTTGGTGAGGAACACGTCGCCTTCGCCGATGTCGCCCTCGAAGCGGCGGATCACCGCCTTGCAAGCCTCGGCCGCGCTGGTCAGATGGTGCAGGAAGCCCACGCCGCCCATGAGCAGCGAGCCGTCGGCGCGGTAGAGGGAGACCATGAGGTCGTGGCCCTCGTTGGTGATCGCGCTGCCCGAGACGTGCTTGAGTGTGATCACCGCCTCGTCGATGACGCGGAAGAGCCGGTGGCGGATGATGGAGAAGGTGATCGGGTCCATGGCGGGCCTCGGCCTAGTGTCTTGTCCCGAATATGGCTGCGCGCAAAGCTGCCTTCCCACCGTCATGCCCGGACTTGTTCCGGGCATCCAGTCCTGCCGGGCGAGACCGGAGCGTCCTCGTGGATGGCCGGGACAAGCCCGGCCATGACGGGATGGGAGTGCTGATTTGGTTCGCGATCATTGCCGGGACACTACGACAACTCGACGATGATGTTGCGGTAGGCGTCCATGCGGCCGGACTGGCCGGCCTGGACGACGATGGTGGTGATCGGCGTGTGGATCACCGCCGGGCCCGCGACGACGTTGCCGGGCGCGAGCCGCTCGAAATCGTAGATGTCGGCAGGGGCGAAGCCACCCGCCGCTTCCACGAAGATGTCGCGCACGCCCGTCCGCGCTGCTGCGGGGTCGGCGCCGGCGAGGGCTGAGCGCTCGATGCGGGGGCGTTGCACCAGGCCGCGCGCGCTGAGCCGGAACATCGTCATCTCGATACCGGCGGCGCGGTAGGCCGAGCCGCGGCCGAACTTGCGCTCGTAGAGTGCCCCAAAATCCGCCGCGAGCCGGGTCACGGCCGCGTCGTCCATCGGCCCGCCGCCCGCGACCGGAGTCGCCACCTCGTGCACCTGGCGCCCGTAGCGCAGGTCGATGGACCAGTCCAGCGCCATCGCATCGTCGGCGAAGCCGTCGGCGCCGAGCTGCGCACGGGCGCGGGCCGTCATGGGCGCGTAGATCGCGTTGATCTCGGCGGCCGGGCTCTGCGCGGGCAGCGTCCGGGTGACGCTGTATTCGTGGACGATGTCGGCCGACAGCAGGCCGAAGGCGGCGTTCACCGCGGCGGTGTAGGGGATCACGATGCGCTTCACCCCGAGCTCGGCGCCGAACACGCCGCAGAGCAGGCCGCAGGAGCCGCCGAATGCGTGCAGCACGAAGTCGCGCGGGTCGAGGCCGCGCTCGACCGTGATCTCGTGGATGAGGTCGGCGATCTGCGCCGCGGCGATGCGGCAGATGCCGATGGCCGCCTCGTCGGCGCTCATGCCGAGGGGGGCGGCGATCGTCTCCCCGAAAACCCGCCGCGCGGCGTCCCGGTCGAGGGCGATGCTGCCGCCGAGGAAGGTGCCGGGGTCCATGTAGCCCACCAGCAGCATGACATCGGTCAGCGTCGGCTCGGTGCCGCCGAGGCCGTAGCAGACCGGCCCCGGCCGCGCGCCCGCGCTCGCAGGCCCAACGCCCGGCACGCCCGTCGCGGGGTCAAGGGCCACGATGCTGCCGCCGCCGGCGCCGATGGAGACCACCTCGATCTTCGGCGCCACATAGTGGTAGCGGTCGACCATCGGCTCGCGGGCGTAGTCGATGGCGCCGCCCTGGATCACGCCGACCTTGAAGGTGGTGCCCCCCATGTCGCAGGCGATGATGTCGTCGTCTTCCATGAGCCGGCCGAGATGGCGGCTGCCGATGACGCCGGCGGCGGGGCCGCACTCGAGCATCCCCACCGCGCGCCCGGCCGCCTCGTCGCCCGGCAGCAGGCCGCCATAGCCCTGCATCACCAGCAGCGGCCCGTCATAGCCCCGCGCCCGCAGCAGCGCCTGCAGGCTGGTGATGTAGTCGCGGGCGATGCGCCCGGCATAGGCGTTGATGACCGTGGTGGAGGCGCGTTCGTACTCGCCCGGCACCGGCGCGATCTCGCTGGAAAGCGTGACGTAGACGGCGGGTGCGATCTCGCGGATCAGCGCGCCGACGCGGCGCTCGTGGCTGTCGTTGTAGAAGGACCAGAGGAAGGAGACCGCCAGCGCCTCGGCGCCCGCATCCTCGACCAGCGCGCGGATCGCCGCACGCGCGGCGTCCTCGTCCAGCGGGCGCAGCACCGCGCCCTTGTAGTCCACCCGCTCGGGCACGCCCCTGGTGCTTGCGCGGGGCACCAGGGGCGGCGCGCGCTCGGTCGCCACCGGGTGCTTGATGCCGTCCTCGGTGAGGCCGGCCCAGCGGCCGTAGGCGCCGCGGGTCATCGTCAGCGTGTCCTCGAAGCCCTCGGTGGTGATGAGGCCGGTGCGCGCGCCGCTGCGGGTGAGGAGGGTGTTGTCCACCACCGTCGAGCCGTGCATGAAGAGCGTCGTCCGCGCCAGCAGATCGTCCGTGGCGAGGCCGGTGCCCTCGGCCGCGGCGCCGACCGCGGCCAGCACGCCGTCGGCGAAGTCGGGCGGAGTGGAGAGCGCCTTGCCGAGCCGCACCGGCTCGCCGGCGGCGAAGAGCACCGCATCGGTGCAGGTGCCGCCGACATCGGTCGCGACCACGTAGCGGGCGCCGCCTCCTGCGCTCATCCCCGGCCCTTCGTCATCCGGCGGCCATCTTGACGGCCGGGCGCGCGAAATCAAGGTGCGCTGCCGCGCACTCTATTCATATCCCTCAGGCGCCGGGCGCTCGCTCCGCTCGATCGTGCGCCCCCGCGCGCGTGGACGCGCGACGCTCCGCGCCTGGCGGCGCGCCGGGCGGTCCGCTGCGCGGCCCGGTCCCGTTCACATCCCGCACCCCCGTGGACGCAGCGGCGGCGGTGGTGTATAGAGCGTGTATGTCACGCACCAATGTGGATATCGACGACGACGCCTGTGCCGAGGTCATGCGCCGCTATCGTCTGGCGACGAAGCGTGAGGCGATCAACTACGCGCTGCGCGCCCTTGCGGCGGAGCCGCTCGGCGTCGACGACGCCCGCCGGCTGCGCGGATCGGGATGGGAGGGCGATCTGGAAGAGATGCGTGCCGGCCGCGCGTCGTGATCCTGATCGACACCTCCGCGTGGATCGAGTTCCTTCGAGATACCGGGTCCCCGACCTGCAACCGCGTCGACATGGTGCTCGGCGGCGACATCGCCACCTGCGACGCGGTTCGGATGGAAGTGCTGTCCGGCGCTCGCGACGAACGGCACCTGCACAGCCTCCGCCGCCTGCTCGCTCGGGCGGTCGCGATCCCCACGGAACCTGCGGACTACGACGGGGCCGCCGCGCTCTATCGCCTCTGCCGCCGCGAGGGAGAGACCGTGCGCAGACTGATCGACTGCCTCATCGGCGCCGTCGCCATCCGTGCCGATACCTCCGTCCTTCACAATGACGCGGACTTCGACGTGCTCGCCCGCCATGCGGGCCTGAGGGTCGATTTGCATCGGTAGGCGAAGGCAGCCGCTGGCGCTTCTTCATTTTCATTTCCCTCAAGCGCCGGGCGATCGCGCCGGGCGGTCCGCTGCGCGGCGCGGTCCTCCCCCCGTCGGCGTCGAGTCAGGTCTCTCCGAGGCTCTCGATCCTCTCGCGCCAGGGCGAGCGGCGGACCTTGTCGGCGAAGGCCCGGTCCGCCGTGACCAGGCGCGTGCCTTGGTCCTCGGCAAGCGCGAGATACTGGCAGTCGTAGACGGGGTGATTCAGCGCGCACGCCATCTCGAACGCCGCCGCATGCAACCGGGCCGACGGAGCCAGGGACTCGAACCATCCGGGCAGGGCCGCAAGGAATCCTTGCGCCTGTGCCAGCGGTACGGACCCGTCCGACACCCTGCGCCATGCCGCGTTGGCGCATTCGACGAGAATCATGTCGGGGGCGGAGAAATCCGCATCCGTTTCCGCCAGCGCGCGCGCCTCGGACGAGAGCGGCTCCTCGAAGAACCACTTGCACGCCACGCTCGCGTCGATCACCAGGGTCACCGGCTGTCCCGGTCCAGACGCAGGAGCGACACGCTGTCCTCCAGGGGACCGGCGGTCATGGCCCGGATGCGGTCGGCCTCCGCGATCAGCTCGCGCCGCTCCGAGCCCGCTGCGCGCGTCAGGATCGCTCTCAGCTCCCGCTCCAGGGAGTGGCCCTTGTGCCGTGCCTTTCGTTTCAGCGCCACGACGACCTCCGTGTCCAGGTTGCGCACGATGACCTGCGAGCGTGCTCCGCTCGGGGCTCGTTCCGCAGGAAGGCGGCGGCGCTCCGTCCGCCTGAAACAGACCCGTTCCTCGGCGAGACGAGGCCGCTCGACGGCCCAGCCCGCGCGCATCCAGCTCCGTGCCTGCACGTGGGTCCTGTCGTTGCCCCACCACGGCGGGTGCGTTCTCGCGCTGGCGGGGAGGGGAGCGCCGATGAGTCTCTCGATTGCGGAGAAGGTCAGCGTGCAGGACTCCTCCCGCTGTTCCGACAGGTAGCGCTCCAATGGGCGGTACTTCTCCATGCCGACCTCACGAAGGGATCACTCGAAAGGGAATGATATCATAAATATCCCGTTCCGGCGACAGGGGCGCACGCCGGCCGGGCGGCAAATGGCGATGGCGGCGGGGGCCGGGGGAGAGTAGGATTCGGGCAAGCAACGACACCCGCATAACGGGGCAGGGGAGGGCAAGCGATGACGAGACGCGCATGGATTTCCGGCGCGGCGGCACTGGCGATGGCGCTGGCGGCGTTCGCCGGCACCGGCGCCGCGGGCGCCCAGGAGGATCACTCGGGCGCGGTCAAGGCGCGCCAGGCCTACATGCAGCTCAACGGCTTCTACATGGGCCAGCTCGCGGCCATCGCGAAGGGGCAGGTCGCCTACGACGCGGCGCAGGCGAGCGGGCTCGCCAACAGCCTCCTCACGCTCGCGACCATGGACGTGGGGGCGATGTGGCCGGGCGGCTCCGGCAACGACAATCCGGCGCTCGCAGGCAAGACCCGGGCCAAGCCGGAGATCTGGACCACCTTCCCGGCGGTTGTCGAGAAGGCCGACGCCCTCACCAAGGCGCTGGAGGCGATGGTGGTGGCGGCAGGCACCGACCTCGCCAGCCTCCAGGGAGCCTTCGGCCCGGTCGGCGCCGGCTGCGGCGGCTGCCACAAACCCTTCCGCGCCGAGAAGTTCTAGGGCCGGGCGCGCCGCCCGTTCTCCCTCTCCTCCCTCAAGCCAAGCTCGCAGAGCGAGCGCCCGGCGCTTGAGGGATCCGAAAAGGTGGGAGGAGAGGGCCGGGGTGGGGGGCGCCCGGCAACACACGGGGTGAAATTGTTGGGAGGACCGGGCCGCGCAGCGGCCCGGCCGGCGCGACCGCGCCGGCGCGCCGCAAGGCGCGTAAGCCAAGCGAGCGGAGCGAGCGCCCGGCGCCTGAGGGAAATGAAAAATCCGCGCCCGGCGCCTGAGGGATATAAAAAGACTCTACCGCCCGGCGCCTGAGGGGACAGAAAAAATCCTCAGAAGTCGACCTGATCGCCGCCCTTGAGGTCAAGCATTTCGCGCGCTTCGTCCGGCGTCGCGACCTCGAGCGAGAGTTCCTCCACGATGCGCCGCACCTTGGCGACCTGGGCGGCGTTGGAGGGCGCGAGCTCGCCCTTGCCGATATAGAGGCTGTCCTCCAGCCCGACGCGGATGTTGCCGCCCATCATCGCGCCCATGGTGACGAAGCTCATCTGGTGGCGGCCGGCGGCGAGGATCGACCAGCGGTAGTCGTCGCCGAAGAGCTTGTTGGCGATGCGGCGCATGTGCATCAGGTTCTCGTGGTCGGCGCCGATGCCGCCGAGGATGCCGAAGATGGTCTGCACGAAGAGCGGCGGCCTGACCAGGCCGCGGTCGAGGAAGTGGGCCAGGTTGTAGAGGTGCCCCACGTCGTAGCACTCGAACTCGAAGCGCACGCCATGGCCCTCACCCAGATCCTTCATGATGTATTCGATGTCCTTGAAGGTGTTCCTGAAAATGAAGTCGCGGGTGCCCTCCAGATGAGCCCGTTCCCAGTCGTATTTGAACTCCTTGTAGCGCTCCAGCATGGGGTAGATGCCGAAGTTCATGGAGCCCATGTTGAGCGAGGTCATCTCCGGGCTGGCGCGGCGCGGTGCGGCGAGGCGCTCGTCGAGCGTCATGCCGAGGCCGCCGCCGGTGGTGATGTTGATGACCGCGTCGGACTGCTGCTTGATGCGCGGCAGGAAGGCCATGAAGACCTCCGGGTCGGGGGTCGGCCGGCCGTCCTCAGGGTCGCGCGCGTGCAGGTGGAGGATCGAGGCGCCGGCCTCGGCCGCGGCCACGCCGTCGGCCGCGATCTCGTCCGGCGTGAGCGGCAGGTGCGGCGACATGGTGGGGGTGTGGATCGACCCCGTGACCGCACAGGTGATGATGACTTTGCTCATGGCCCCAGGCCTCCCGCTCACGTTCCCCTGTCGCGCTGCGCCGGTGTTCTACCCGCCGGGCGGCCGCCTCGACAAGCGCCGCGGCGGCCGCGCGCGCCTCAGAGCAGGGTGTCGAGCAGCGCGGCGAGCGCCGCCTTGCGCTCGAAGCCCGCGCCGGGCGCGTCGCCGAGGCGGACCCGGCCTGCCTCCACCGGGGTATCGTCGGCGAAGCCGCCGAAGGGCTGGAACACGCCGGGATAGGACTCGCAGCCGCCGAGGGAGAGGCCGCCAGCCGTCGCCAGCGCCAGCAGATTGCCGCCATGGGGCAGGAAACGCGCCCCCGACCAGCCCTCCGCCTGCATCATGGCGGCGATGTCGACGGTCTCGCCGACGCCGTAGGCCAGTGCCGGGTCGAACTGCACATAGTCCGTTCCGGGCCGCATCCCGCCGAAGCGCAGCAGGTTGCGCGCGTCCTGCAGCGAGAACAGGTTCTCGCCGGTGGCGATGGGCACGGGACAGGCCGCCGCCAGCGCCGCGTTGAGGGAGAAATCCAGGGGATCGCCCGGCTCCTCGTACCAGGCGAGCCCGTAAGGCGCGATTGCCTCGCCGTAGCGGAGTGCGGTCTCCAGGTCGAAGCGGCCGTTCGCGTCCACCGCGAGCCGGGCACCGTCGCCGCCGAGCAGCGCCAGCACCGCCTCGATCCTGGCGCGGTCCTGGTCGAGGGTCGCGCCGCCGATCTTCATCTTCACCTGCGTGTAGCCCGCGTCGAGATAGCGCCGCATCTCGGCGACCAGGCCCTCCGTCCCCTTCTCCGGGTCGTAATAGCCGCCGGCGGCATAGACGGGAACGCTGCGCTCCGGCGCCGGGTTGCCGGCGTCGTCGGCGATCGTCGCCCAGAGCGGCATGTCGCGCAGCTTGGCCGCGGCGTCCCAGACGGCGATGTCCAGCGCCGCCACCGCGACCGCGCGCTCGCCGTGGCCGCCCGGCTTCTCGTTCCGCATCATCAGGCGGCGTATCGCGCGGGGGTCGAGGGAGTCGCCGTCCGCCGCAGCGTGCTCCTCCGGCGCCTCCAGCACGCGCGGCGCGAGGCGCTCGCGGATGACGGCGCCCTGGGCGTAGCGGCCGTTGGCGTTGAAGCCGAAGCCCACGACCGGCCGCCCGCCGCGCACCACGTCCGTCACCACGGCGACGGCGCTCACGGTCATCCCGCTGAAGTCGATGACCGCATTGCGCATCGGCGCGCCCATGGGCACGGCGATGTCGCGAATCTCCACGATCCTCATGGCCGGCCTTCCTCCTGCCCGGCCGGAGCGAGGGATTCCGCCGTGCAGAGCGCGGCGATGCGCCGCCGCTCGGCCTGCGCTTCCGCCACCGTGACTTGCGTGAAGCGGTAGGTCTCGTTGGGGCGCGACTGGCCGAGCTTCCACCAGGCGCAGGTCGGCACCGTGTAGGGGTTGATGAAGCCGCCGAGGGTGAGCGTGTCCACCATCAGGACGATCGGGGTCTGGCCGCAGAGGTTGATGGCGCCGATGGGATAGCCGTGGTCGATCACGTTGGAGGGGTCGGCGCCGTTCTCCGGCGCCTTGTTCGTGGCTTTCGCGGTGAAGCTCCAGTCCGGGCCGTCGAGGCGGAAGCCGACCCGGTTGCTCTTGGGCGAGAGGCGCCAGTCGCTCGTCAGGAAACGCCGCTTGCCGGCCTCGTCGATCCAGTCGTCGTTGGGGCCGGCGACCGCCTCGATCTCCCAGACGCCATCCGCCGGGTCGGGCGGGCGCGTGCCGTCCTTCAGCTTGCGGCCCGGAGCAGCCTCGCCTTCGCCCAGCGGAATGGTTTGCTCGGGCTTCAGCGCGGTCCCGCCGAGGCCGCCGCAGGCGCCGATGACGAAGGTCGCGCGGGAGCCGAGGAAGAGGGGCACATCGATGCCGCCGGCAAAGGCGATATAGGTGCGCGCCCCGGTGACGGCGGAGCCCAGCGCCAGCGTCTGCCCGGCGCGCACGCGCACGCTCTCCCACAGCGGCAGCGGCGCGCCGTCCAGCGTGGCCTTCATGTCCGCGCCGGTGAGCGCGATTACGGCGTCGCGCTCGAAACGCAGCACCGGCCCGATGAAGGCGCATTCGAGCGCGGCCGCCCCCGGCGCGTTGCCGACCAGGATGTTGGCGAGGCGGAAGGACCAGTGGTCGATCGGCCCCGACGGCGGGAAGCCCATGCCGAAGGCGCCCTTGCGGCCGGGAAAATCCTGCACCGTGGTCTCCAGCCCGCCCTTGATGACCGTAACCGCCATCAGAAGCGCTCGCTCGCGTCGAGGGAGGCGGCCCAGGCCTTGTAGGCGCGCACCGAGAAGCGCTGGTAGCCGGTCACGTTGAAGGCATAGGTCCCTTCCGCCACGCGGCGCTCGATATGGTCGAACTCCTCGCGCTCGACGGGCACGAACTTCACCCGGTCGGCGGCGTCGAGCAGCACCACGCGGTCGCGGTAGGCGGGGAGGCTCGCCTGGGTGTCCCAGAGCGGCACGGGGGTGCGGCCGATCAGGTTGTAGCCGCCCGGCCCCGGCGTGGTGTAGATCGAGGTGGAGAGGCCGCCGACGCCGATGGCGCCCAGCGTCGTCCAGGTGCGCGGCGGGTTGTATTTGGGCGAGGTGATGGCGCAGCGCGGGTCGAGCGCCACCATCAGCGGCAGGCCCGGCGTCGAGCACACGGCGACCACCCAGTGCTCGGTCCCCGAATGCACACGAACCAACTGAGCCGAATCCTCCAACCCGTTGATGCGGGCCACGAAATCTGGGTCGTCGCCGCGCGGCGCGATGCGCTCCGCATAGTCCTCGACGCAGGCCCTGGTCCAGGGGTCGCGGTACATGACCGGCAGGTAGGCGAGACGGCTGTTCAGCTCCAGGTCCTGGACCGGGCCGAGGCCCTCGATCAGGCGGCGCAGCTCGCGCTCCAGGTCGGCCGCGCCGATGCGGTCGGGGTCGTACTCGACCACCACGGAGTTGTAGGAGGGGTTGGTGTCGATCACGCCCGCGGTGCGGTCCTCGCGCAGCGCCGCGGTGAGGCCCAGCGCCATGAAGTTGAGGTCGATGCGCGCATCGTCGCCGAAGTGCACCAGCACGAAGGTGTCGCCGCCGGGCAGAAAGCGCGGCTCGTCGAAGATCACCGCACGGCCTCCACCCCCACCTCTCCCCGGCCCTCTCCGCCCCCAGGGGCGGAGAGGGAGAGAAGGGCGTCACCATCTGCGTCTGTTCGCTGTCCATTCGGGGCGGTGAGAGAGAACCCGCCGGTGCCGGCTACGTCCCCCCTCCGCCCCGTTGGGGGGGAGGGGGACAGGGGGAGGTGGGGGCTGTTCAGCCGCACCGATTTGCTTTCGATCACGAACCGGCGTCCTCCAGGCTGGACTCGGTGCAGAGCGCGTCGATCCGTCGCCGCTCGGCCTGGGCCTCCGCCACCGAGACCAGGCGGAAGCGGTAGGTGTCGTTGGGCTTCGACTGGGCCAGCTTCCAGAACGCGGCCGAGGGCACCGTGTAGGGGTTGATGAAGCCGCCGGCCGAGGGGCCGTCGTTGACCAGGATGATCGGCGTCTGGCCGCACAGGTTCACCGCGCCCACGGGATAGCCGTGGTCGAGGATGTTGGAGGGGTGCTCGCCATGCTCCGGCCCCTTCTCGGTCGCGCGGGCGGCGAAGCTCCAGTCAGGGCCGGAGAGGCGGTAGCCGGTGCGGTTGCTGCGGGCCTGCAGCGTCCAGTCGCTCTCCAGGAACATGCGCCGGCCCGCCGCGTCGATCCAGTCGTCGTTGGGGCCGGCCACGACCTCGATCTCCCAGGTCCTGTCGTCGGGGATGGACGGGCGGCAGTCCGGGCGCACCCGCCGGCCCGGTGTGCCGGCGCCGGCGGCGGCGCCGAGAGGCAGGCGCTGGCCGGCCTTCAGCGCATGGCCGTCCATGCCGCCGACGCCCGCCATGTGGAAGGTCGCGCGGGAGCCCAGCACCGGCGCCGTCTCGATACCGCCGGCGATCGCCAGACAGGCGCGGGCGCCCACACGCGCGAAGCCGGTCTCCAGCACCGCGCCGGCGGGGACGGCGACGCTCTCCCACTGCGGCACGGGCGCGCCGTCGAGCGTGGGCGCCATCGCAGCCCCGGTGAGCGCGATCACGCCGTCCTTCTCGAAGCGGAGCGTGGGCCCGAGGAACTGGATCTCGAGCCCCGCGGCGTCACCTGCGTTGCCGACCAGCAGATTGGCGAGGCGGAAGGACCACATGTCGAAGGGGCCGGAAGGCGGGAAACCCTGTTCCCAGAAGCCGTAGCGGCCGGGAAAATCCTGCACGGCGGTCTCCAGACCGGGCTTGATGACCTCGATCATCAGAAGCGCACGCGCATGTCGAGTGTCGCGAGCCAGGCGTGGTAGGCGCGGATCGAGAATTTGGCGTAGGCCGCGATCTGGTGCTCGTAGGCGCCGCTCTCCACTTGCGCCGTCACATGGTCGTACTCGTCCCGGCCCACGGGCACGAAGCGCACCCGGTCGCCCGGCCTGAGCAGCGCGAGGCGGTCGCGGAAGGCGCGCAGGCGCTGCTCCAGGTCGAACACGGGCACGGGCGAGTGGCCGATGATCTGGTAGCCGCCGGGCGTGCGCGCCGGATAGAGGCAGGTGACGGAGCCGCCGTAGCCGAGCGCGCCCTTGGGCGTCCAGGTGCGGGGCGGGTTGTATTTCGGCGCCGTCATCCGGCAGCGCGGGTCCAGCGCGATGAGCGAGGCGAGGCCGGGATAGAAGCCCAACGCCGCGACCCAGTATTCCGTGGCCGAATGGACGCGGGCGAGCTGCTCGCGGCTCTCGAGCCCGTTCAGCCGGACCATCAGGTCCGGGTCGTACTCCTTGTCTGCGATGCGGGCGCAGTAGTCCTCCCAGCAGGCGCGGGTGACGTGGTCGCAATAGAGCACGGGAAAGGTGTAGAGCGGGCTCGGCAGCTCGACATCCTCCAGCGAGCCGAGGGAGGCATGGAGCGCGCCGATCTCGGCCACGACATCGTCGTAGCCGATCCGCTCGGGGTCGTAGCTGATGACGACCGACGCCATGTTGGGCAGCAGCTCGATAATGCCGTCGAGCGCGGCCTCGCGCACCCGCGCGGTCAGCGCGTGGACCAGGAAGTTGAGGTCGAAGTTGAGCTCGTCCCCCAGCTCCATCTCGATGAAGCGGTCGCCGCCCGGCCTGAATCGCGGCTCGTCGTAGATCATCGCTGGCGCCCCTCCCGGCCGAGAAGCCGGTGCCCGCGCCCGGTTCTAGCGCGCCCGGTCTGTGGCGCCAAGCGCGCCGCCTCTCCGGCCGGAGCGCCCGCTCTGCTATAAGGAACGCGCGGCCCGCGCGCCGAAGCGGGCGGGGGAGGACGACATGCCGACGATGGAAGCGCTGACCTCGGAGACCCCGTGGCATCGCCTCGTGGCGGACGACAACGACTGGCGGGACGAGGACCCGCAGGTGCTCACCTGCCTGCTGGAACAGCTCCTCCTGATCCGCCGCTTCGAGGAGCGCATCCTCGCGCTCTTCAAGGCGGGCTGCGTGCACGGGCCGGCGCACGCCAGCATCGGCCAGGAAGGGGGCGCCGTCGGCGCCATGTCGACGCTGACGCATACCGACAAGATCAACGCCACCCACCGCGCCCACCACCAGTTCCTCGCGAAGTTCCTCAGCTACGCGGCGCCGCCCGGCTACGACCCGCGCGCCGACGAATGGCCCGCGCCCATGCAGGAGGCGGTGCAGCGCTCGATGGCCGAGATCATGGGGCTCAGCCCCGGCTATTGCGGCGGGCGCGGCGGCTCCATGCACATGCGCTGGGACGAGGCCGGCGTGCTCGGCACCAACGCCATCGTCGGCGGCAACCCGCCGCAGGCGGTGGGCTACGCGCTGGCCGAGAAGCTGCGGCGCTCGGGCAACCTCACCGTCACCTTCTTCGGCGACGGGGCGATGCAGAACGGCGCGGCCTACGAATCGCTCAACCTCGCCGCCCTCTACGACCTGCCCATGGTCTTCTTCGTCGAGAACAACCTCTACGGCGTCTCCACCCATGTCTCCGAGACCACGCGGGAGACGCGGCTGTCGGCGCGCGGCTTGGGGCTCGCGGTGCCCGCGGTCGAGGTGGACGGCATGGACGTGATGGCGGTGCGCAAGGCGATGCAGTGGGCCCGCGCCCGGATCGAGGCGGACCGGGGGCCGGTGCTGATCGAATCGCTCACCTACCGCTACTTCCACCAGCACGGGCCGATGCGGGGCAGCGCCTTCGGCTACCGCGAGAAGGACGAGGAGGCGGCATGGCAGGCGCGCGACCCGGTAGCGACCATGCCGGCGCGGCTGATCGAGCTCGGCGTCCTGGACGAGGCCGCCGTCGCGGCGCTGGAGGGCCGCGCCAGCGAGGCCGTGGAGACGGCCGCCGCGGCGCTGACCGAGACCGAGCCCGGCTCCAACCGGCTCCAGGCGGTGCCGGCGCTCTGGCCCGATACGGCAGAGATCGACATCGGCATCCGCGGCGATCTTTCGGAGCTGGACGGCGTGCGCGCCATGGAGCCGGAGGAGGTCGACCCCGACACGGCGCGCGAGATGACCTACATCGAATCCATCGCCGCCGCCCAGTTCCACGCGATGGAACGCGACGAGAGCGTGATCGTGCTGGGCGAGGACGTGCACCGGCTCAAGGGCGGCACGGTGGGCGCCACCAAGGGAATTGCCGAGGCGTACCCCGAGCGCCTGATCGGCACGCCCATCGCGGAGAACGGTTTCTGCGGCATGGGGCTCGGCGCCGCGGTCAACGGGCTCAGGCCCATCGTCGAGATCATGTATGCCGACTTCTGCCTGGTCGCGGCGGACCAGCTCTTCAACCAGGCCGCCAAGGTGCGCCACATGTTCGGCGGCGGCCACGCGGCCCCGCTCATCCTGCGCGCCCGCGTCGCGGCGGGCGGCGGCTACGGCTCGCAGCACTCGATGGACCCCTCCGGCGTGTTCGCCCTCTGGCCGGGCTGGCGCATCGTCGCGCCGACCACGCCCTTCGACTATGTCGGGCTCTTCAACAGCGCCGTCCGCTGCAACGACCCGGTGGCGATCATCGAGTGCCAGGCGCTCTACCAGGCAGCAGGCCCGGTGCCGGACGACCTCGACTACATCGTCCCCTTCGGCAAGGCGCGCGTCGTCCGCCCCGGCAGCGCGTGTACGGTGGTGACCTGCGCCAACATGGTGCCGGTGAGCGTCGCCGCCGCCGAGGCCGCCGGCATCGACGCAGAGGTGATCGACCTGCGCACCCTCGACCCGCTGGGCATGGACTGGGAGACCGTCGGCGCAAGCGTGCGCCGCACCAACCGCCTGCTGATCGTGGAGCAGACCGCGCGCGGCCCCTCGCTCGGCGCCCGCATCGCCCAGGAGGCGCAGGAGCGCCTGTTCGACTGGCTCGACCGTGAGATCCTCAGGGTCTCCGGCTCGCAAGCGGCCCCCGTCGTCTCCAAGGTGCTGGAGACAGCGGCGCTTGCGCAGCAGGAGGACGTGATCGCAGGCCTCCGCGCCGTGACCGACGCGGAGCCGCTCAAGGCCACGGGCTGAGGCCGCGCCTCGCTCCTCGCGGATTTCTGGAGCGCGGTGGACGGCGTTCTGAGGGATAGGGGAACGATCCCATGAAGACGCTGAGGATCGGCATTGCCGGCTACAGCCGGATGAAGGCGCGCACCATGGCCATCGCGCGCGGCGAGCACAAGCGCGCCAGGGGCGAACCGACGGTCTGGTTCACCTCCGTCGAGAGCTTCGCGAAGGTGCTCTCGCAACGCAATCGCGCGCTTCTGACGACGATTGCCCGGGAGAAGCCGGGCTCGCTGACGGAACTGGCGGCGCTTGCCGGGCGAAACAAGTCGAACCTGTCGCGCACCCTGAAGACGATGGCGCAATACGGGCTCGTGGAATTGAAGCGGGGACAGCGCGGCACGCTGATCCCGCGGGTCCCCTACGATCGGGTGAGCCTCGACCTGTCGTTGACCTCGACCCCGCGCCGCGCCGCGTGAAGCGGCGGGAAAGGGGAAGGCGACAGGGCTTGCATCGTCCCTGCCGTCCGCTCAAGGCCACCGCCTGAGGACGCGCCTCCATTGGGGAGCCGCCGGCCACCGGGCACCCCTTTCCATATCGATCATGGTGCGGGCGCGACTGAATGCGGCAGAGCGCTGGACATCATGATTTGTTCAGTATATGTTCTCATGCAGTGCGGTTGCAAACGCGTCGAACCTACAACATGATGGGGGTGGGCCGAATCATGGAACTAAACTCTGACGTGCCGCACGAAACCAACGTCGTCAAACTCAGCACGCCCCTCAAGTCCCCGGTGACGCTCAGCGGCAAGGGTGGCAGCGCATCGCTCGCCCTGGGCGACGCGATGATCCACTACAAGAATTGGCCACACCCGACTGCCATCATCGCCGACGGCCCGTATGGTCTCGCGAAGTTTCCAGGCGACCCGAATTCCTCCGATGACCTCGGCGAATGGTATGCGCCGCACGTTGCGGAGTGGTCACGTCACGCACAGCCCGAAACGACCCTCTGGTTCTGGTGTTCCGAAGTCGGTTGGGCCGAGGTGCATCCGGTGCTCAAACTCCATGGGTGGCGCTACAGGGCGGCGCACATCTGGGACAAGGGAGTCGGACACGTCGCAGGCAACTGCAACAGCGAAACCATTCGGGGGTTTCCGGTCGTCACCGAAATCTGCGTGCAGTATGTACGGGACGTCAAATTGACAACGGCGAACGGCGACATGCTCTCGGTAAAGGAGTGGTTGCGACATGAATGGCAGCGCAGCGGCCTTCCGCTTTACAAGACGAACGAGGCGTGCGGAGTCGCGAACGCGGCGACGCGGAAGTATTTCACGCAGTGCCACCGGTGGTATTTTCCACCTGCCGACAAGATGGTCGCCCTCTCCGAGTATGCGGCGGCGCATGGCGCTCCGACCGACCGACCCTATTTCTCGCTCGACGGCGAGGCGCCGTTGACCGAGGCGCGATGGTCGCGAATGCGGGCCAAGTGGAACCATGCACACGGAGTCACGAATGTCTGGAAGGAACCGGCGCTACGAGGGGCGGAACGTGTCAAGGCGGAGGGCGTCAAGGCGCTGCACGTGAACCAGAAACCGTTACGCTTGATGGAGCGGATTATCGCAGCGTCGACCGATCCGGGCGATATCGTATGGGAACCGTTTGGAGGCCTCTGCTCAGCCGCCGTTGGCGCGCTCCGTTCAGGGAGATATTGCTATGCCTCGGAGATTGTTCCCGCCTTCTATGCGGCCTCAGTAAGGCGGCTCGAAGAGGAATCTCGGAGTATTGAGCATGCAACTCCCAGCGCCAAGTCCATCTGAACCCCCTACGACCTGGGAACATATTGGACTCTGGAGAGGGGTAAGACAGGCGATCTTCGCGCTTCCATCTCGATTTGAGTCGGAACTTGCTATTTCGGGTGTGCTTGCAACGGATCTTTTTTCTTTCAATTCTTCTCTAGGCGCAACGATCGAAGAACAGGTTATCGCATCGCTGAACAAACTCCGGTCCGTCTGGGACCCCGGTCAAACCTACGCTCTCTACAGCTTCGAGCGACAACCGCAGACGTTCCCGGACGTGGTGCTGCGCGCCTCGGCTGCGGATGTCGAGCCACAGGTGCTCATGGGAATCGAACTCAAGGGCTGGTATGCACTGGCCAAGGAGAACGAACCCAGCTTCCGATATAAGGTGACACCCGCGGTCTGCGCTCCGGCCGACCTGCTCGTCGTTGTGCCGTGGGCGCTTTCGAGAGTGATCTCGGGTTCTCCGCAGGTGTTCATGCCATACGTCATCGGCGCCCGCTATGCTGCAGAGTACCGAAACTGGTATTGGGAGCACGCGAAGGGCGGTAAAGGCGATAATTCGGTTACTCTTTCGACCGTGTCGACATACTATCCGACCAAGAGCGACATGATTGCGGACCGGCCCGCGAGCGATCGCGGCGGCAACTTCGGTCGGTTTGCGCGAACCAAAGTCATGAGCGAATACATCGAAGAACTGTTCGAGGACAGGCTCGCAGGTATTCCACTTTGGGCTTGGCAAAAGTTTCTTTCATTGTTTACCGAAAGCCAGACGAGGGAAGACATTTCACGCGGCCTCGAAGCGCTCGCAAGTAGTATTGCTCCGGGCGTGCCGTCAGCCGAGACGCAAGAGCGGATGAAGGAAAACTTCCGCGAGATCGCCGACATCATGTCCGTAGGCTGAGCGAGGACACGGCCGAGTAGTCTGACCCGTTCGCCTCAGCCGTTGAAGGGCACGTGCGCGACGCTCTCCTCGACCTCGATGCCGAGCACGGCGCAAAAGCTGCCGAGGAGCTGGTAGTAGCCCACCATCACCACGAGATCGACCAGGCCCGCGTCGCCGAGGCGCCGGCTGTGCCGGCGGGGATCGTCGCGCGCGCCGGCCTCCGGCCCGCTACCGCACCAGCCGGGTGTTCGGGAATGCGGCGTGCCAGCCGAACCAGAACGCCCGCTGCGCCGGGACACGGTGGAGCACGCGCCCGTCTTCGGCGGTCAGGGCGTGCTCGTCCATCGTCCAGATCATGCCGGATCCGTCCTCGACGCGCCGGTCGCCGTCGTAGCGGGTGAACGTCACGTCTTCACTCGCGTAGGCGCGGTTCGCGCCCGACGGATCGGTGAGCACCACGAGCGCCGTGCCTTCGATCGCATCGTGATGGACGGGGGTCGCGGCGAGGAACGCGGCCGATATGGCAAGCGGCGCCTCGGGGTGACGGGGGAGTAGCACCGTGAACACCTCGTCCTTGTTCTTCAGCCTCGTGTCGAGGACCGGGACCGGGAACATCAGCGCGTCGGTCGCGAAGTAGTCGCGGTAGGCCGCTCCTTCGGCGTAGTCGCGCAGGTAGCCGGTATCGAGCGAGAGAACCCGGGTGCCGGGGTGGCGCCGCCGCCACTCGCCCCAGGTGGTCGTCACCACGCTGCCGCGCTCGAGCACGATGCCCTTGCCGGCAAGCGGCCCGACGACCGGCGTGCCCTGCATCGTGCTCCACAGCGACTGGGTGGCCTGGTCGTACATGAGCTTGTTCGAACGGTAGAGGAAGCCGCTCGTGCCGAGCCGGTGAAGCACCCCTTCGTGCTCGGTGCGATAGAGGATCACGGTACCGCAGAGCGTGCAGTACACCCCGGCGACCGGCACGCCGCCGACGGTGTCGACGAACATCTCGTGCCAGCCGAGGATGCGCTTCGGATAGGCGCGGGCGTCGCCGTTGACGGAGATGCCGAACACGATGTGGTCGTCCTCGATATAGCCGGCGTCTTCGGCGGCCAGCATCGCCGGGTCGCGAAGCGGCGGGATGCCATCCTGCCGCACCCCGCCCCAGACGATCTCGTCGAGCCGGATGAGCGCCTCGCCGGCCGCCTCGAAGTACGCCGAGAATCGCGAGTCGATGAGGCTGTAGAGCGCGCCCTTGAAGGCGGCATAGCGCGGGTGCCGCGCCTCGGGCGCATTCCACATCGCGCGTTGCCAGGCGTCGAAGCCGCGGCCGGGCCCGGCGCCGGTCTCGCGCTCCATGAGTCGCGTCAGGGTGCCGGAGACTGCCGCGCTGCGGGTGAAGCGGATCACCTCGAGAGCCATCGGTTGGAATGACGGCTCCCATTGCGCCTCGATCAGCTGCGCGGCGCGCGCCCTGTCGCCCGCGTCGCCGACGAGCAGGGCCAGGAACGCCCTAGTGACGGCGCGGTCGGCGGTCTCCGCCCGGGGCTGACCGGCGGTCGCCGCCAGCATCATGACGATGCCGAACGCGATGACGAGGCTGCGAATGGCAGGCACGGGATGTCTCCTCGACCTGTCCCCGGCGACAGGTCCAGATCGAATGTTAGTTGAGCTCTGTCGGGGAGGCCATGTCTGAGGTGGCCGGCCGAGCGCCTTCAAGCGCCGGCGAGGCGGCGAGTGGACGAGATACAAGGTGGGGGATGTCTGCCCGCGGCAGCGGCCTCAGCCGTTGAAGGGCACGTGGGCGACGCTGGGCTCGACCTCGATGCCGAGCACGGCGCAGAAGCTGCCGAGGAGTTGGTAGTAGCCCACCATCACCACGAGATCGACGAGGCCCGCGTCGCCGAGGCTCCTGCGCAGGTCCGCCATCAGCGCGTCGTCTACGTCTTCGCCGCGCGCGATCAGGCGGGCGAGGCGGAGCGCCGGCCCCAGCGGCGCCGGCTCGGCCTCCATCGCCGGCGTCCCCACGACCGCGCGCCAGCGCTCCGGCACCTTGTGGATGTGGTGGTCCCATTCGTAGACGTTGCCGACGGCCTGGGCGACGGTGCAGATCACCATCTCGCGCAGGTCGTTGTCGAGCGCCGAGTGCCAGCGGACATGCTCGCCCACCGCGGCCACGGCCTTGAGCGCCTCGGGACTTCGCCCCATGACCGCGAACATGGTGGGCATGAAGTCGAGCTTGCGGGTCTCGACCACATGGTCCCAGATCGCCGCCTGGCCGGGCGGGAAGTCGCTGCGCGCCGCACGCGGAAGGCGCTGGGTCGTGGCGTAGCTGGTCATCGGATTCTCTCTTTCGTGTTCCCTCAGGCGCCGGGCACTCGCTCCGCTCGCTTGGCTACGCGCCATTCGGCGCGGCGCGCGGTCGCGCGCTCCGGACCTGCGGTCCGGTTGCTCATGTTTTCCCCGGCGTGGCGCCGCCGCTCAATCCGCGAAGGCCTCGATCATGGCCTCGTGGTTTGCGAGAGACTCGTCGCGCTCGATGAAGGGCATCGGGCAGTAGAGCAGCACGGTCTCGAACAGCCCCTCGAAGCGGTCGAGCTGGCCGCGCACCTCGTCGGGCGTGCCGGCGAGCACCAGCGCGTCCACCATGTCGTCGGTCACGAGGTCGGTCATGGCGGCGAGGTCGGCGCGCGCCCAGGCATCGCGGATCGCGAGCTTCTCGCGGGTGAAGCCGGCCGGGTCGAGCACCTGGTCGAAATAGGGCAGGCAGGAATAGAAGGCGATCGGCCCCCGCGCGCGCCGGCGCGCCCTGGCGCGGTCCCGGTCCACCGAGCAGACCTTGAGCGAGCAGAGCTCGATATCCGCGCGCACGCGCCCCGCCTTGGCGAGCCCCTTCGCGATGTTCGGGTGCACGATGTCGGAGAAATAGCGCGGCGTGTTGAGCAGGTTGGCGAGCAGGCCGTCGGCCACCTCGCCGGTCAAGCGCAGCATCGCCGGCTGCACCGCGGCGAGGTAGATCGGCGGCGGCGCACAGGGCGGCGCCAGCACGCGGCGATAGTCGCGCACGGTGATGATCTCGCCCTCATAGTCGATGGGCGCCTCCGGGCTCGCCGTCCACATCAGTCTGATCGATTCGACATATTCCCTCATGCGCCGCACCGGCCGGCGGTAGGGGAGGCCGTGCCAGTTCTCGTTCCACGCCGGCGGCGCGGTGCCGAGGCCGAGCACGAAGCGGCCTTGCGTGAGCTCCGCCATCGACATGGCGCTGATCTCGGTCAGCGCCGGCGGCCGGGCGAAGATGGCGACGCCGGTGCCGAGGCGGGCGCGCCCGCACCGGGCCGCCATGCCGGCGAGCGGCACGAAGGCGTCGCGGCCGAGCTCGGTGGTCCAGAGGCCGTCGGCGCCGGCGTCCTCCGCCTTCCGGGCGAAGTCGATGGTCTCCTGCAGCGTCAGGTTGTCGCCGCTGAAGAGCACGCCCCACTTCCATTTTCCGCGCTTTCCGGCCATCGGCCCTCTCCTCCGCTCAGCGCGGCCCGGCGCGGAGCGCCGCCGTGGCCGCCTCGTCGACCTCTCCGCCGGCGGCGATGACGACGCCGTAGTCGGCGCGCGCACGCGCGACCGAGACATAGCCGTCGGCGACATCGGCGGCGACGGCCCCGGCCGGGCGGGTGAAGGGGTCGCCGAAGCCGCCGCCGCCGCCGGTCACCACCGCGACCCGGTCGCCGGGCCTGAGCGCCCGATAGGGAATGCGTGCGACCCGCTCGACGCTGCCGCCGCTCTCGATCCGCATGTAGTTGTTGGAGCCTTCGCCGCCGCCGGCCAGGCCCCAGGGGCGCTCGATGGAGCGGCCGATGCTGCAATAGGTGTGGGCGTCCGCGCCCGCGACCTCGAACTCGCGCACCACGCCGAAGCCGCCGCGCTGGCGCCCGGCGCCGGCGCCGTCGTCCACGTTGAGCGCGTAGCGGCGGATGGCGAGCGGGAACTTCGCCTCGAAGAGCTCGACCGAATAGTTGTAGGTGTCGCCGTCGGTGGTGGCGATGAGCGCGCTGGTGCCGTCGGCGGCAGCGGTCGCGCCCCAGCCGCCGATGGCGGGCTCGATATGGACGTAGACCTCGCCGCTCTCCGGGTCGCGGCCGTAGAAGTAGCTGGCGGCGAGGCTCATGTAGGAGCCCGCGCTGAAACGCTCGGGCGCGACTTCGGCCAGCGCCTTCCAGGCGAGCTCGGAGGCATGGGCCGAGCCTTCGTAGTACCAGCCCGTGGGCGCCGGCTTCTCGGCGGTGAACACGGTGCCGGGCGGGCAGACCAGGCTGACCGGGCGGAACCAGCCCTCGTTGGAGGGCGCCTGCGGGTCCACCAGCGACTTGAACACGGTCTTGACCGCCGAATCCAGCGCCCCGAAGGCGCAGTTGATCGGTCCCGCCACGCTCGGGCTGGTGCCGGAAAAATCGAAGGTCATCGTCTCGCCGCGCACGCGCACGACGACCGCGACCCGGAAGCGCTCGTCCGAGATGCCGTCGCCGTCGATCCAGTCCTCGGCCGCATAGTCGCCGTCGGGGAGCGCCGCCACCGCGGCCCGGCTGAGGCGCTCGCTGGCTTCCAGGATATGGCGGAAGGTGCCCGCGACCTCGGCCGCACCGTAGCGGGCGATGACCTCGCGCAGCCGGGTCTCGGCGATGCGCACGGCGGCGAGGCCGGCATTGAGGTCGCCCAGCGACTGCACCGGCAGGCGCACGTTCTCGCGGATCAGCGCGATCACGTCGTCGATGGTCTCGTCGTCGCGGCAGACTCGGATGCCGGGGAAGCGCACGCCCTCCTGGTAGATCTCGGTGGCGGCGGGCGAGATGCTGCCCGGCACCGCGCCGCCCACCTCGCTCCAGTGCGCGACCGAGATGGCGAAGGCGAAGAGCCGGCCCGACACGAAGAGCGGCTTGATCAGCGCGATGTCGCAGCTGTGGGTGCCGCCCTCGAAGGGGTCGTTGGTCATGAAGACGTCGCCGGGGCGCATGGTGTCGCCGTGCCGGCGCACGATGGAGCGCACCTGCGGCGCGAAGGTGCCGGTGAACAGCGTGATGCCGTTGGTCTGCACGACGAGCTCGCCGTCGGCGTCGCAGAGGCCGCAGGCGAAGTCGAGGACCTCGTAGATCACCGGGCTCATGGAGGTCCTGGCGATGACGATGCCCATCTCGTCGGCAAGCGCCAGCAGCTTGCCGCGAACGATCTCGCGCGTGACCGGGTCTGCGCCGGTCTCGGTCTCGGCCATCGTCGTTCCGCCTCCCGGGGCCGGGATTGTTCCCGAGGCCCCGGCAGTGCGCAAGCCGCGCGCGCGGTGAGAAATGCGGCTAGTGTCGTGTCCCGGAACTCATGGCGAATAATACCAGCGTCCCCTTCCCGTCATGGCCGGGCCTGCCCGGACTCGTTCCGGGTACCCGGCCATCCACGAGGGCACCCTGGTCTCGCCGAGCGCGACGAGATACCCGGAACAAGTCCGGGCATGACGGTGTGAGGCCGACGTTGCTCATACGTATTTCCGGGACACAGCACTAGCGCATGGCCTCCATGGGAGCGGCGGTCTTGGCCAGGCGGACGAGGCGCAGAAACTCGGCGCGGTAGCCGAAGGGGTCCTCGCCTCTGGCGGTCCCGGCGGCGGCGATCACGTCGTCGTGGTCGTAGCTCTCGGTGTAGCGCCCGCCCCGCAGGAGCTGCCCGAAGGCGGCCACGGCGGCGGCGAAGCGCACGTCTGCGGGCGCATCCGCCGTGCTCTCGTACACATCCTCCCCGGTCACGTGCCGCACGATCTCGGTGCTCGCCTCGGCATCCGGCAGCTTGTAGCGGATGGCGACCGTGGCGAGCTCGTCCCCGTGGCCGGCGTCCGGCGGCGTCTCCTCGTCTTCCCCGTAGCGCAGCGGCGCGATGCGCTCGGCGCCCGAGCCCACCGGGGCGATCTCGTGGAACGCGGTCACCGCGTGACCGGCGCCGATCTCGCCGGCGTCCACCTTGTCGTTGCGAAAGTCCTCGCGCTCCAGCAGCCGCGTCTCGTAGCCGATCAGCCGGTACTCGCTCACCAGCGCCGGGTTGAACTCCACCTGGATCTTCACGTCCCTGGCGATGGGGAAGAGGGTGGACGTGGCCTCCTCCACCAGCACCTTGCGGGCCTCCGACAGGGTGTCGATGTAGGCGGCGTTGCCGTTGCCGTTCTGGGCCAGGCGCTGCATCAGGGCGTCGTTGTAGTTGCCCATGCCGAAGCCCAGCACCGAGAGGAGGACGCCGGCCGCGCGCTTGCGGGCGATATAGCCTTCCAGCTCGTCGGGATCGGTGATGCCCACATTGAAATCCCCGTCGGTGGCAAGGATCACGCGGTTGACGCCGCCATCGACGAAATGCCGCTCGGCCAGCAGGTAGGCCCGGCGGATTCCCTCGGCGCCCGCCGTCGAGCCGACCGGCCACAGGCTCTCCAGGGCGGCCACGATCGTCGCCCGCTCGGAGAGGGGTGTCGGTTCGATCACCGTGCCGGCCGCGCCCGCATAGGTGACGATGGCCACCGTGTCGTCCGGCGCCAGCGCCGTCAGCAGCAGGCGGAAGGCGTTGACCAGAAGGGGCAGCTTGTCCGGCGAGTCCATCGAGCCGGAGGTGTCGATCAGGAACACCAGGTTCGCCGGCGGGCGGCTCTCGGGCGCGAGCGCGTAGCCCTCGATGCCGATGTGCATCAGTTGCGTCGCATCGTTCCAGGGCGTCGGCATGAGCGAGACATGGGCGGCGAAGGGGCGCGCCCGGCTTGCCGGCGGCGCATAGTCGTAGGGGAAGTAGTTGATCAGCTCCTCCACCCGCACCGCGTCCGGCTGCGGCAGCGCGCCCCGGTTGAGCGAGGCCCGCATGAAGGCGTAGGAGGCGGTGTCCACGTCGATGGAGAAGGTGGAGACCGGCTCCTCGGCGGCGACCTTCACGGGATTCGGATCGAACGCCTCGAAGCGGTCGCGGCCCTGGTCGCGGTACCCGGGACGGGCATCTTCCGCCGCAAGGCCCTCGACACTTCGCGCCGCCGTGATGCGCTCACCCGCCTCCCCGTAGGCGACGGCCGACTCCGCAGACAGCACCGCCGCCAGGCCGGAGCCCACGGACGCGGGCTCCGTCCCGGTGGAGGACGGTGGGATGCTCTGACAGGACACGGTGCCGGCGACGATCAGCAGGAGGGCGGCACAGGCTAGCGCGGGACGGGGACGAAACGGGGACATGGTGAACCTCCGCGGGCAGGACGTGCCGCCTTCCGGCACGCAAACATTATGACGCACACCGCGCCCAATTCCTTGGCGGCACACGAGGTGTGGGATGTGAGCGGGACCGGGCCGCGCAGCGGCCCGGCCGGCGCGACCGCGCCGGCGCGCCGCCAGGCGCGGAGCCAAGCGAGCGGAGCGAGCGCCCGGCGTCTGAGGGAAAACAAAAAATTCGCCCGGCGCCTGAGGGAACAATAAGTTCAGCGGGACCGGGCCGCGCAGCGGCCCGGCCGGCGCGACCGCGCCGGCGCGCCGATAGGCGCGTAAGCCAAGCGAGCGGAGCGAGCGCCCGGCGCCTGAGGGAAATGAAAAAGTGCGGAGCGAGCGCCCGGCGCTTGAGGGAAAACAAGAAAGTGCGCCATTCACCCCGCACCATGGTGCGCTGGCCGGGCGCGGCGGCGGGGGCCACGATGGTCCGTTTCGGTCCATGGGAAAGGAAGCATCGTGGCCACCAAGCGACAGATCGCGGCCAACCGCCGCAACGCCCGCAGGAGCACCGGGCCGAGGACCGCCGCCGGCAAGGCTGCCTCGTCCGCCAATGCGCTCCGCCACGGCCTCGCCGCCGCCCGCGCGGTGGTGCTGCCGGACGAGGACGGCGAGGCCTACGAGAGGCTGAGGCAGGGCGTGACCGCCGACCTCGACCCGGCCGGCGCCCTCCAGGAGGCGCTGGCGCAGCGCATCGTCGTGCTGCTCTGGCGCCTCGACCGCGCCGCCCGGCTGGAGGCGGAGCTCTTCGTCCACGGCCGCCTCGCGGTGCAGCGCAAGGAAGTGGCGGCCTCGGCGGTGCGCGAGTCCGCCGCGGCCGGCCTCACGGCCTTGCTGGGGGAGGCGGACGGCGCGCGGCGGGAGGCGCGCTTCCAGGCCAAGCGCGCCATCGACGCGGACATCCGCGCGCAGGCGCCCTCGGCGCAGGTCCTGGTGGAACGGCAGGAGAGCGCAAAGACCTTCGACCGCCTGGCGCGCCACGAGGGGACGCTGCAGCGGGCGCTCAACCGGACGCTGGAGGATTTCCGGGGCCTGCGCCGGGAGGCGGAGGCGGCACCGGCGGAGGCTGCTCCGCCTGACGCAGCCCCGGCCGAGGAGGCACCGGCGGAGGCGGCGCCCGGTCCGGCCGCGGCGCCACCCGGCGGCGCAGGCCCGGCCGCGCGCTCGCGAGCGGCGGCCCCCGCCGGCGAAAAAGGCTTTTTGCAAAACGAAGCCAACTCGGCACAAACGCTTGAAGCGGCGCCCGATTCACGCGCCGGCGCGCCCGGCGGCCAACCGGGCATCGGAGCCGAGCGGGACCGGGCCGCCTTGCGGCCCGGCCGGCGCGACCGCGCCGGCGCGCCGCAAGGCGCGTAAGCCAAGCGAGCGGAGCGAGCGCCCGGCGCTTGAGGGAAACGAATAGAGTCTCCGCGCCCGGCGCTTGAGGGAAAGAAGAATGCGGCATAGCTTCACGGCGGGGGTGCCGTCCGCGAGCAGAAGAGGGGGAAGCCATGGCCAGGATCGTCGAGGTTCGTGCGAGCGCGCACTCATGCCCCTTCGATGCCGACCGCGTGCGTATGGGCCTCGGCACCAACACCAAGCGCGACATCGTGCTGGTGCGGATCGCGGACGAGAGCGGCGCCGTCGGCCTCGGCGAGGCCCATCACGGCCAGAACCCGACCGCCATGGCGGCGGTGGTCCAGGACGGGCTCGGCTCGCTCATCGTCGGCGCCGACCCGCTCGACAGCGAGGGCATCTGGCACCGGCTGGAGCGTCAGCAGATCGTGACGCATGGGCTGGGCGCGGGCAGCATCACCGCGCTCGCCGGCATCGACAACGCGCTCTGGGACCTCAAGGGCAAGCTGCTGGGCTTGCCCATCTACCGCCTGCTGGGCGGGGCGAGGAAGCGCATCCGCGCCTATGCCGGCGGGTTAAGTTTGGGCTTCAAACCACCGGAAGAGCTGGAGAAAGAGGTCGCCTCCCTGGTCGCCGACGGCTACACGGCGATCAAGATGCGGGTCGGCGACCACCCGGCGCGAGACGCCCTGCGGGTTACCCACATCCGCAAGACCTTCGGCGACGATCTCGACATTGCCGTCGATGCCGCGACGCGCTACGACCTGCTCGATATCCCCGACGTGCTGCGCTACTGCGAGGAGAACCGGGTGTACTGGCTGGAGGAGCCCTTCACGCCGGACAACATCCCGGCCTATGCCGAGCTGCGCGCCCGCACCGCGATCCCCATCGCCGCCGGGGAGAACCACTATGCGAGGCCGGCCTTCCGCGCGCTCTTCGAGGCCCGCGCCATCTCCATCTGCCAGGCGGATTTCTGCAAGTCGGGCGGGCTCAGCGAGCTCAAGAAGATCGCCGACATGGCCGCCGCCTGGCACATCCCGATGGCGCCGCACACCAGCCACAGCATCCTCAGCGCCGCCGGCAACGCGCACCTGCTGTCGGCGATCCCGAACGGGCTGATCTACGAGGCCGACGTGGCCGCCGTGAACCCCTTCCGCACCGACCTCGACAGGAACGGCTATGCCGGCGTGGTGGACGGCCATATCGAGCCGCCCGACGGGCCGGGCCTCGGCATCGAGATCGACGAGGCGGTGCTGGAGCGCTATCCGGCAATTCCGGGGCCCTGCTACATCCCCGGCTGGGCCGGCGGCTAGGCGCGCCAGCGCCAAGTGGGGAGGGCGCCCATGAAGCCTGAAGCCACCCTCAAGATCACGCCGGCCGATGCCACCCTCGGCGCGGTCGTCACCGGCGCCAGGCTCGGCGGCCTCGACGACGCGGCCTTCGCGGCCATCGAGGCGGCTTGGCACGCCCACGCCGTCCTGGTCTTCCCCGGCCAGCACCTCACGGACGAGGAGCAGATCGCCTTCAGCCGCCGCTTCGGCCCGCTGGAGCGCAGCCTGACCAAGAGCCACTACGACGCCGACCCGGCGCTCATCCAGCTCTCCAACGTCAGGAAGGACGGCACCCTGGCGCAGGTCGGGAGCGATCACGGCCTGCTGCTGAAGGGCAACAATTACTGGCACACCGACAGCTCCTACAAGCGCATCCCCGCCAAGGGCTCGTTGCTGGCGGCGAAAATCGTGCCGAAGACGGGCGGAGAGACCGCCTTCGCCGACATGCGCGCGGCCTGCGACGCCCTCGACCCCGCCATGCGCGACTGGCTGGCGGAGAGGAAAGCCGTGCACAGCTACGCCTACAGCCAGGGCAGGGTCGGGGGCATGGGCGGGCTGACCCAGGCGGAGTGGGACGCGCTGCCGCCGGTCGAGCAGCCGCTGATCCGCATCCATCCGGCGACCGGGCGGCCCACCCTCTATGTCGGCCGCCATGCCAGCCATATCGTGGGCGAGGACCGGGACGAGAGCTGCCGCCTGCTGGAGCGTCTCTGCGAGAACGCCTGCCGGCCGCCCCGCGTCTACACCCACCGCTGGCAGGTGGGCGACCTGGTGCTGTGGGACAATCGCTGCGTCCTGCACCGCGGCCTGGGCTATCCCGCCGACCAGCCCCGCCACATGGTCCGCACCACCATCGCCGGCGACAGCGACGACGCCAACGAGTGGGCCGCCTGAGCCGGCGCGCCCGGCGCCGGCGCGTGCTGCGCGGCATGAGCGGCCGCCGACGGCGCCTCTCGCCGCCGCCGGTTGCGCTGGACACCTCGGCTGTTCTTATTTATTGTTGAATATCGTATGGGGAAAGTGCGATATGCAACAATTAATAGAGCGTCGCGCGCTGCTGTCGGCGGTCGCGGGCGGTCTCTCCGAAGCGCCGACCGTCGCTTTGCTGGGAGCGCGGCAGGTCGGCAAGACGACACTGGCGGAACAGATAGCGGCCGGATGGCCGGGGCCGTCCACGGTCTTCGACCTGGAGGCGAGCGCGGCGCGGGAAGCACTCTCCGCAACGCCCGAGAGGCTGCTCGGCAACAGCGAAGGGTTGGTCGTCATCGACGAGGTTCAGCGTATGCCGGGCCTCTTCGAGGTGCTGCGTCCGCTCTGCGACGAGCGGGAGCGGAAGGCGGTCTTCCTGCTGCTGGGCAGCGCGTCGTGGGACCTGATCCAGGGGGTTTCCGAAACACTGGCGGGGCGACTCCTCTTCGTCGATGTGGGCGGCTTCTCGCTGGCCGAGGTGGGGCCCGCCCATCAGGACCGGCTATGGATGCGCGGCGGCTTTCCGCGCGCCTGGCTGGCGCCCTCGACGGCGGCGTGGACGCGCTGGATGCGGTCGTTCACGCGCACCTTCCTGGAGCGGGACATTCCGGGGCTGAGCTCCGGGGTATCGCCGGAGTCGCTGGGCCGCTTCTGGCGCATGCTGGCGCACTATCACGGGCAGGCATGGAACGCGGCGGAGCTGGCGCGCTCGATGGACGTGGGCCGTTCCGCCGTGAACCGCTACCGCGACCTGCTGGCGGGCGCCTTCATGGTGCGCGTGCTGCCGCCCTGGTTCGAGAACCTGGGCAAGCGCCTGGTCAAGTCACCCAAGGTCTACCTGCGCGACAGCGGCATCCTGCACTTCCTGCTGGGACTCGAGACCATGACGGATCTGGCGGCGCATCCGCGCTACGGCGCCAGTTGGGAGGGATTCGCCCTGGAGCAGATGCTGATCGCGCACGGCGAGCATGAGGCCTACTTCTATGGCACACAGCGTGGTGCCGCGCTTGACCTGCTGTTGTTGCGGCGGGGACGGCGCTGGGGATTCGAGTTCAAGTGCGCCGACGCTCCGCGCACGACGAAGTCCATGCACATCGTCATCGAGGACCTGGGCCTTGAGCACCTGTGGGTGGTCTACCCCGGCGAGCGGGCTTATCCGCTCAGCGACACCATCACGGCCCTGCCGCTTGCGAACATCGACGGGATCGACCTGCAAGCGGGCGCCCGGCCGGGCGCGCCGCCGCGCCGCTGAGACCGGCGGCAGGGCGTGCGATCGTCCGGCGCCGGCTGTATGGTGGCGCCGCAGCGGCAAGGCGGAGAAGGAGAGGGAGATGGTGGAGTTGCCGGAGCTGGCCAGACGGCTCCTGGAGGGGAAGAATTTCGCGACCGTGGCGACGCTCATGGCCGACGGCGGACCGCAGGCGACGGTGGTCTGGATCGACACCGACGGTGCGCATATCGTCTTCAACACCGCGGAAGGGCGGGTGAAGCCGCGCAACATGCGGCGCGACGCGCGGGTCGCCGTCGCCGTGTTCGACCAGGAGAACCCCTATCAACAGGCCATGATCCAGGGCCGCGTGGTGGCGATGGAGCATGAGGGGGCGGAAGAGCATATCGACGCGATGGCGAAGAAGTACATGGATCTGGACAGCTACCCCTACCGCCAGGAAGGCGAGCAGCGGGTTGTCGTCAGGATCGCGCCGGAGAAGGTCGCCCTCATGGAATAGGGCGCGGGGCGCTGGACGGAGAGGGGAGAGAGCGATGAGGCTGGAAGGCAAGCGGGCACTGATCACAGGCGGGCTCGGCGGCATCGGCCGCAAGGTGGCCGAGCGCTTTGCCGCCGAAGGCGCGGAGCTGGCGCTGGCCGACGCGGTGGCGGGGGAGAGCCCGGTCGCGGGCGCGCGCTGCCATGTGGCGGACCTCGGCCGGGTCGCGGAATGCCGCCGCCTCGCCGCCGAGGTCGAGGCCGACATCGGCCCCATCGACCTGCTGGTCAACTGCGTCGGCGTCTTCGAGCAGATGGCGTTCGACGAGACCACCGAGGAGAACTGGGACCGCAACATCGACATCAACCTGAAGGGCGTGTTCTTCCTGATCCAGGCGGTGGCCCCTCAAATGAGACGCCGCGGCGGCGGGCGCGTGGTCAACATCACCTCGATCGCCGCCATCCAGGGTTTCGGCTCCGCCCAGGCCTATTGCGCGGCGAAGGGCGGGCTCCTCAACCTCACACAGGCGTTGGCCATGGCGCTCGCGCCCGACGGCATCAACGTCAATGCGGTGGGACCCGGCTTCATCCGCACGCAGATGACCGAGCACCAATGGACCGACGACGCCTTCAACGCCGGCCTCGCCCGGATGCTGGCCACCCGCAAGGGCTACATGGAGCCCGACAACATCGCTGCGGCCGTGCTCTTTCTCTGCTCCGACGATGCCGCCCATATCCACGGCACCAATCTGCGCGTGGACGACGGCTGGCTCTCCGGCATTTCAGGTGGCGCGTTCTCAGACACCCACGTCTGACGCCGGAGACCGCAGAAACGACGAGGACGGCGCGATGAGGTTCGGTCTGCTGTTCGCCCACCAGGTGCCGCCCGAGAGCGGCATCGCGAGCCAGGAGACCTATCGGGACATGCTGCGCTGCCTGCCGCGCGCCGAGGAGCTCGGCTACGTCTCGGCCTTCCAGTGCTCCCACCATGTCCAGCGGGACGGCTTCTGCCCGAGCCCCGTGGTGGCGATGGCGGGTGCCGCGGCGGTCACCGAGCGCATGCGGATCGGCACCGCCGTCCTGCTGGTGCCGCTCTACGCGCCGCTCAAGCTCGCCGAGGATGTCGCGGTGATCGACAACCTCTCGGGCGGGCGCTTCGTCTTCGGCGTGGCGCCGGGCTATGTGAGCCAGGAGTTCGCCGCCCACGGCGTGCCGCGCGAGGAGCGGGTGCCGCGCTTCGAGGAGGCATTGGACCTCATGATTCGTGCCTGGAGCGGGGAGCGCTTCTCCTTCGAGGGGCGCTACTACCGGGTGCCGGAGGGGCAGGTGACGCCGCAGCCGGTGCAGCGCCCGCATCCGCCAATCTGGTACGGAGTCTCGGCGCCGGGTTCGCTGCGCCGGGCGGCGGCGCGGCGCTCCGTCCAGATCATGTCGCCGCGCCACGGCCTCGCCGAGCTCGAAGCCCACTACCGGCCCTACGAGGCCGCCGCGGCAGAGGCCGGCTGGAGCATCCCGGAGCGGCCGATCATCCGCCAGGTGTTCGTCGCCCCCACCATGGCGGAGGCGGAGGCGAAGGCCGCGCCCGCCGTCGACTACCTCTACCGCGAGCTCTACGGCGCCGCCTCCGCCGCCGGCGACCGGGTGCTCAGGCGCGACGACGGCAGCGTCATCGACGACGCCGGCACGGTCGCCTTCGAGACCTTCAAGGACCGCTACATCATCGGCGACCCGGATTTTGCGGCGCGCCGCATTCGCGACTACCGGGCGGCGGTGAACCCGAGCGAGATGATCTGCTGGATGCACATGCCCGGCATCGCCGGCGCCGACGCGCTGGCCTCGCTCGAGCTTTTTGCCCGTGAGGTCATGCCCCACTTCGACTAAAGCCCAAGATTTGGGAACCATATTCAATGTTGCCTAAACAACCTCAACAGACTGTCAAAAGGCACTACGATGAGTGTTACAGCAAATATACTGCAAAGAACTTTCCGTATTCACTACGAAGGAGAAACTGGAACCTGTTTCACAATTGATGTTCAGGGAAAACGATATCTGATAACAGCTAAACTCGTAGTTGAATCAATTCAAGATGACGCGGCTATAGACATATCCCATAACAGGGTTTGGTTGCCATTGCGCGTGCGGTTAGTTGGGCACGGTGCAGGAGATGTCGATGTGACAGCTCTGGCACCTCAAGAGTTATTCGGCGCGTCACACCCGCTGACGACCACAACCAAAGGTCTCGTGCTGGCCGAAGATGTCTATTTTCTCGGCTTCCCGTATGGCCTGGGCATGGACGTAAAGACAGACCTCAACGCAGGTTTCCCTTTGCCGCTCGTCAAGAAGGCCGTTGTGTCGGCACTTGGGTTGGAAGATGGTCCAATGCTCCTTGATGGGCACAACAACGTCGGGTTTTCTGGTGGGCCGGTTGCTCGACGTGGAACCAAAGAGGAGCAAACCGTGTTTGGTGTAGTGTCAGGATATCGATACGATAGACACAATGTGTGTGACGAGGATGGTAATGAAACACCATACACATACGACACTAATACAGGCATCATCATCGCGCATGACATAAGGTATGCTCTAGAGACTATTGCGACGAATCCAATTGGGATTTCCGTTGATTAGCGCGGAGCAGAGGCGCCCCCCATTGGAGTTGGATAAAATTCTGCAAGATGTAGCGGTTCGCAGGAGGGGGAGCGGCGGCGCATGAGCGCGGGCGACGACTTCATCCGGGCGGTGGTCCGCGCCGACCTCGCGGCCGGACGGCACGACGAGGCGGTGACCCGCTTCCCGCCCGAGCCCAACGGCTACCTGCATATCGGCCACGCCAAGTCGATCTGCCTCAATTTCGGCGTGCCGCAGGAGTTCGGCGGACGCTGCCACATGCGCTTCGACGATACCAACCCGACCAGGGAGGAGCACGAGTTCATCGAGGCCATCCAGGAGGACGTGCGCTGGCTCGGCTTCGACTGGGGCAGCCACCTCCATTTCGCCTCCGACCATTTCGAGCGCCTCTACGAGTGGGCCGAGCACCTGATCCGGGGCGGCGACGCCTATGTGGACGACCTCTCGGCCGACGAGATCCGCGCCCACCGCGGCACCCTCACCGAGCCGGGGCGGGACAGCCCCTACCGGACCCGGCCGCCCGCCGAGAGCCTCGACCTCTTCCGCCGCATGCGTGCCGGCGAATTCCCCGAAGGCGCGCGGGTGCTCAGGGCCAGGATCGACATGGCGTCGGGCAACATCAACATGCGCGACCCGGTGCTCTACCGCATCCTTCACGCGACCCACCCGCGCACCGGCGACGCCTGGTGCATCTATCCCACCTACGACTTCGCCCACGGCCAGTCGGACGCGATCGAGGGCGTGACCCATTCGCTCTGCACCCTGGAGTTCGAGGATCACCGCCCGCTCTACGACTGGCTGATCGCCCGCCTGCCGGTGCCGACGGTGCCGCGCCAGTACGAGTTCTCGCGCCTCAACCTCAGCCACACTGTGCTCTCCAAGCGCCGTCTCACGCAGCTCGTGGAGGAGGGCAGGGTGGACGGCTGGGACGATCCCCGGATGCCGACGCTCTGCGGCCTGCGCCGGCGCGGCGTGCCGGCCGCGGCGATCCGCGACTTCGTGGGCCTGCTCGCCATCTCCAAGACCAGCGACGGCGTGGTGGAAGCGGCCATGCTCGACCACGCCGTGCGCGAGCGGCTGAACAAGAGCGCGCCGCGCCGCCTCGCGGTGCTGCGGCCGCTCAGGCTGACGATCGAGAACTACCCGGCGGGTGGGGGTGAGGGCGAGTGGATCGACGCCCTCGACAACCCCGAGGACCCTGACGCCGGCACAAGGCGCGTCCATTTCGGCCGCACGCTCTTTGTCGAGGCGGACGACTTCATGGAGGACCCGCCCAAAAAATACTTCAGGCTCGCGCCGGGCCGCGAGGTGCGGCTCCGCTACGCCTATTTCGTGACCTGCCGGGAGGCGGTCAGGGATTCCGCCGGCGCGGTGACGGAGCTGCGCTGCACCTACGACCCCGAGACCCGCGGCGGCAACGCGCCGGACGGGCGCAAGGTCAGGGGCGCGCTGCACTGGGTTTCGGCCGCCGAGTCGGTCGCGGCCGAGGTGCGCCTCTACGAGCCTCTCTTCTCGGCAGCGCTGCCGGGCGCCGGCGGCGCTGCGCTCTGGGACGACCTCAACCCGGCGTCACGCACCGTGCTGACCGGCTGCCGCCTCGAACAAAGCCTCGCCGCCCAGGCGCCCGGCGAGACCGTGCAGTTCGAACGCCAGGGCTATTTCTGCCCCGATCCAGTCTCGACCCCCGAGGCGCCGGTGTTCAACCGCACCGTGGGCCTGCGCGATTCCTGGGCACGGGCACGCGCAAGGGCCGCGCAGCGGGGCTGAAGGCGGCGTCGAGCGTCGAACCTACGGCCGGCCGGCGATCAGGCGCGGGCGGAGGGCTCTGCGCCGCGCGCCCACCGGATGGCGGCGCAGGTGGCCGCGCCGGCGAGCGCGAAGGAGCCCAGCAGCGCATACAGGGTGCCGTCGAAGCTGTAGCCGATCAGTCCGCCGAGCGGCACCGAGACGAGGGTGGAGAGCATGGCGACGAGCGCCGCGCCCACGCCTGCGACATGGCCGAGAGGCTGCATCGCGAGCGCGTTCAGATTGCCGTAGAGAAGGCCGATCGCGGCAAAGACGAGCATGAGGGTGACGACGAGCATCCACAGCGGAAGCAGCCCGTCGAAGGCGAAGGCGCCGGCGAACGACGCGAGCGACACGAGGGTGGCGCCGATCGCCGCCACGCTGGAGAGGCGGCGCATGCCGTAGCGCATGACGAGATGGCCGTTCACGAGGGCGCTGACGCCGAAGGCAAGGGCAAGCCCGCCGAAGTAGACGGGGAAAAGCGCGCCCACACCATAGGCGTCCTGGAAGATCTGCTGGGCCGCGCTCAGATAGGCGACGAAGGGCGCGAAGACGAAGCCGATGGCCAGGGTGTAGCCGAGCGAGCTCCGTATCCGCAGCACCTCCGCCGCCGATTGCGCGAGCGCGCGGAGGGAAAAGCGCATGCGTCGCTCGGCCGGCAGGGTTTCGGGTTGGCGGAGCGTGAGCCAGATGCCGGCCACGGCGGCGGTGGCGAACAGGGTGATGAAGATGGCGCGCCAGTCGGCGATGTAGAGGATGCCCTGCCCCAGCCCCGGCGCCAGCGTGGGGACGAGGATGAACACCGCCATCGCGAAGGACATGATGCGCGCCATCCGGCGGCCCTCATATTGATCCCGGACCAGCGCCACCGTGACGATGCGGGGCGCCGCGACGCCGATGCCCTGGAGCACGCGCCCGGCGAGCATCGCTTCGAAGGTGGGCGCGAGGATGGAGATGACGCAGCCGGCCATGAACAGCGCGAGACCGGCGCAAATGGCGGGCTTGCGGCCGATGAAGTCGGAGAGCGGGCCGAAGAGAAGCTGTCCGAAGCCGAGACCGAGGAAGAGGGCGGTGACGACGAGTTGCGCGTCGTTGCGCTGCGCCGCGCCGAGATCGCTCCCGATTGCGGGCAGGGCGGGCAGCATCGCGTCGATCGAGAGCGCGACGAGCGCCATCAGGAGGGCGATGAGGGGGACGAACTCGCCGGCGCCGAGCATGGGCCGCCCTGCCGCCCGCTCGGCCGGGCCGGCCGGCTGCGTCATTCCCGGTCCGCCGCAGTCGCCGGGGGAAGCACGGTGTCGGGCGAGTCGGTGAGCGCGACGGCGCCGAAGAGGCGGGCGGTGGCGGCCGGGTCGGCCTGGGTCTCGCGGTAGAACGCCGCCTGCGCCTCGGTCGGCTTGGCGAAGCGGGCGAGCTGGGCGGTGAAGCGGTAGAAGGGCAGCAGCCAGCGGTCGCGCTCCGCGTGGTAGCCCGCAAGCGCCGCGTCGAGCGGGCGCCGGCCGCTCAGGCCGTCGTCGGCGGCCGCGGCCAGCATCTCGGCGCAGCGGAAGGCGGTCGAGATGCCCTGCGCGGTCACCGGGTCCTTCTTCATCCCCGCATCGCCCACCAGCGCCCAGCCGGGACCGGCCGCCGCGCGCACGAAGCTGCGTGTGCAGCCGCCGTGAAACGCCTCCAGCCGCTCGGCCCCTGCCACCATCGCCCGCAGGTCGGGCGCCACCTCCTCGAGCCTGGCGTGGAAAGCCGCCGCGCGGTCGCGCCGGGCGCGCACGAACTCGTCGTGCATCAGATTGGCGGCGACCAATACGGTGCCGTCGCTGGAGGGGAAGGCGAAGGCGCCGGCGCGCTCGCGGATATAGAGCCGCACATGGTCGAGCGCGATCCCCCGCCAATAGCTCCAGATGTTGCTCTGCTCGATGGGCTCGACGAGCGACTCCCTGGCGCCGGCAGAGCGCGCGACGACCGAGCCCGGCCCGTCCGCGCCGATGACGAGGCGGGCGCGCTCGACCTGCCGCTTGCCGCCCGGCCCGCCGTTCCCGCCCCTGGTCACGACGCCGGCGACCCGGCCGTCGCGCTCGACCAGATCCACGACACGCACGCCGTCGCGGAACTCAGCCCCGGCGGCGACCGCAGCCTCGGCGAGCACGCCGTCGAGCAGGTGGCGCCGCGGGCCGTGAGAGGTGTTGTGCCCGTCCACCGCCGGCGGCGCGCCCTCAAGCACGATGCCGTGCAGGTCGACCCGCCAGTCGGTGAAGGGCGCAGCCCGCGTCGCGATCTCGGGCAGCACGCCCCAGTTGCGCAGGTGCGCGACGCCGAGGGGGTGGATCAGGTGCGTCGATTGCCCCATGTCGCTGGGGAAGCGGTCGCGGTCGAGCAGCAGCACGCGGCGGCCCTTGCGGGCCAGCAGCATCGCGGTGGGCGCGCCGGCGCAGCGGGCGCCGACGACGATCGCGTCGTAGATGGTGCCCCTCCCCCGGGGCGTCAGCCCGGCGCGGCCGGGGTGATCCAGCCGATGAAGGCGCCGGTGCTGTCCTTGACGACGGCGAAGCGGCCCACGCCGGGCACATCGAAGGGCGCGCGGGCAATCTCGCCGCCCGCCGCCTCGACGCGTGCGAGGCGGGCGTCGATGTCGTCCACCGCGATATAGGCGAACCAGTGGTCGGGGACGCCGTCGAAGCCGGCGCCCGCTTTCATCTCGAACAGGCCGGCGACCATCGTCCCGCCCGCCTTGCAGAGCGTATAGGTGCCGCCGCCCTGCGCCATCGGATGCGCCTCGTACTGCCAGCCCAGGGTCGCGCCATAGAACGCCTTGGCCTCGTCGACGCTCCGGGTCATCAGCTCGTTCCAGTGGAATGCGCCGTGCGGCGTCATCGGCATCGCTCCCGCTTTCCGTGGCCGTTTCGGGGCGGCGCGACACGCGGCGCCCGCGCCGGATTATAGGTGTGGCGCCCGCGTGTGCCAGTCGGTGGCGGCCTGGTAGGCGTGGCCGATGCGGAAGAGCGTCGCCTCCGAGAACGGGCGGCCCATGAGCTGGAAGGCGGCGGGCAGGCCGTTCTCACTGAAGCCGCAGGGGACGATCAGGCCGGGCACGCCGAGATAGTTGGCGGCGCGGGTGCACCGGCTCAGCCCCGCGACCATCTCCGCCATGCCCGCGCCCGCGCCGACATCGGTCTCGGCGCGGGTCGGGATGGGGACGGGGATGGCCGGCGTGTGCAGGGCGTCGACATTGCCGAGCGCGCCGTCGACGAATTCCCGCAGCAGTCCGGCGCGGGCGGCCAGCGCCTGGATGTACTTCACCGCCGGCACGTGAAGGCCGGGCTCGTAGCGGCTGCGCACCTGCGCCTGATAGTCCTCCGGCCGGCCGGAAATCCAGGCCTCGTGGATCGCCGCCGCTTCCGAGGAGAGGACGACGTTGGAGAGGTGGTTGATGCGCTCGATGTCGGGCACCGGCACCTCGACCAGCGCGGCGCCGGCGGTGCGCAGCACGTCGAGGCTCTCCTCCAGCAGCGCGCGCACCTCGGCGCTGGCCATGTCGTAGAAATAGCCGGTCGGCACGCCGATCCTGAGGCCGTCGGCGCCCCGCTCCAGCGCCGCCTCGTAGTCGGGCACGGGGCGGCGGCTGGTGGTGGGGTCGCGCGCATCGTGCCCGGCGATCACGCCGGTGAGCCGCGCCGCGTCGCGCACCGTGCGCACGAGCGGCCCCACGGTGTCCAGCGTGTGGGAGAGCGGCATGATCCCGTAGCGGCTGACGAGGCCGTTGGTGGGCTTGAGCCCGACCACGCCGTTGCAGGCGGACGGCAGGCGCACCGAGCCGCCGGTATCGGAGCCGAGCGCGCCGAAGACCACTCGGGCCGCGACCGACGCGCCGGAGCCGCTCGACGAGCCGCCGGAGATGTGCGCCGGGTTCCACGGGTTGCGGCAGTCGCCCCAATGCTCGTTGTGGCCGGTCGGGCCGGTGGCGAACTCGGCCATGTTGAGCCCGCCGAGATAGACCGCGCCTGCCCGGTGAAGGCGGGCGAGGGCGCTGCTGTCGTGGTCCGGCACGAAGTCCCTGCGCAGGCGCGAGCCGCAGGTGGTGACGTGGCCCGCGCGGTAGAACATGTCCTTGTGGGCGAGCGGCACGCCGTACAGCGGCCCCGGCGCCGCGCCGCGCGCGAGCGCGTCGTCGGCCGCCGCCGCGCTTTCCAGCGCCGCTTCGGCCTGCAGGGAAATAAAGCAGTTGAGCACCGGCTGGAGCCGCTCGGCGCGGGCGACGGCGGCGCTCACCGCGTCCCTGGCGGAGATCTGCCGCGCGGCGATCGCGTCTGCGAGCTCGACCAGACTCAGCAGGTGGATATCGCCGGCCATGTCAGTCGGCCGCGGTCTCGTCCAGGGCGGTCAGGAAGTGGGCGGGCTCGGTGTCGAAGCTCAGTCCCGCCGCCGCCTCGTCGCTTGCCTGCACCAGCAGGCCCACTGCCTCGGCCAGGGCCGCGGCACGCGCCGGCGACGGCGGCGGCCGACCCAGCGCCTCGGCCTGGGCGGCGATCAGATCGGCGGTGATCCTGGCCATGCGGCGGGCTCCCGACGCTGCGGCGGTGACCGAGGGTCGTGTATACAGCACTCGGGCGCGGGTGCAATATGGGCAGGCCCATGTGCGGGTGCTTGAAGCGGCAGGCGAAGGGGCCGATATCCACGCCACGGGACAGGGAGGCAGACGACCATGGCAGACGACGGACCCAAGGGTGTCGTGCGGCAGTTCCTGGCCGCGATCAAGGGCGGCGACGGCCAGACCATGATGGACCTGCTGGACGAGGACGCGGTGGTGGTGCTGCCGGGCTCGTTCAAGGTCGCCTGGGCGGGCCGCTGGCAGGGAAGGGAGCCGATCAAGCAGTGCTTCCAGGCGATCGGGGCGCTGCTCGACATCCGCGACCACACGGTAAAGCTGATGTTCGGGGAGGGCGAGCATGTCATGGTGCTCATCGACGAGACCTCGGCCGCCAAGAACACGGGCCGCCTGCTCCATCAGGAGACGGCCTGGTACTTCCGCATTGCCGGCGGCGCCATCGTCCACTGGCAGGCGTTCGAGGATACCGAGCAGATCGCCTGGGTCTGGGACGACGCCGGCTGACCGGCCCGCCCGCCCGCGCGGACGAAGAGGGTTGAGCGAGAGGAGAAGGGCATGAGCGACGAGCCGACGGATGCGCCCGGTCATGTGACGCTGGCCCAGGCCGTGGCCGCGCTGGCGGAACTCCCGCCGGGCGCCAGGCCCTTCGCCCAGCCGATTGCCCGCGGGACGCTCCGGGTCGGCCTCTACGCACCGCGCGGCACGGACCCGCAGCAGCCCCACGACCAGGACGAGGTCTATGTGGTGATGAGCGGCCGGGGAACCTTCCGCAACGGCCCGGTGAGCCATCCCTTCCAACCCGGCGACGTGCTGTTCGTGCCCGCCGGCGTCCGTCATGTCTTCGAGGATTTCGGCGACGATCTCTATGTCTGGGTGGTGTTCTACGGACCGCCCGGCGGCGAGGCCGCCGGCTGAGCCCGCACAGGGCCAGGGCCCGGCACGTGCGCGCGGTGAGCGGCGATGGCTGACGAGGCGTTGAGCGGGACGGATACCGCCGGCGGGGCGGCCCGCGGGGCGGCGCGCGGGTCTGGGGGCGGCGCCCTCCGCCGCCATTTCGTCGCGTGGTCGCGGCGGCGCGAGCTGCCCCGCCTGCTCGCGCTCGCGCTCGCCTCGGCCGCCGTGGCCTCGGGCGCGCTCACCTATGCCGCGATGAGCGGGTCGGCGCCCTTCGGCCCCGACCCGCAGACCATCCTGATCCTGCTCAACATCGACCTCGTGCTGCTGCTCTCGCTCGGTGCGCTGGTCGCCTCGCGGCTGGTGAGGCTCTGGATCGAGCGCCGGCGCGGCGCGGCCGGTGCGCGTCTGCACACGCGCATGGCGACTCTCTTCAGCCTCGTCGCCCTGACGCCGACGATCGTGGTCGCCGTGTTTTCGGCGCTCTTCCTCCACTTCGGAATGCAGTCCTGGTTCAACGAGAAGGTCTCGAGCGCGCTCAACCGCTCGCTGGTGGTCGCCCAGACCTATGTGGAGGAGCAGGGCGAAACCATGCGCATCAGCACCCTGGCCGCGGCGCTGCGGCTCAATGGCGAGGCCGTCAATCTCGCGCAAAGGCCGACGCTCCTTCCCCGGATACTGAACGAGACCGCCACCGCGCTCTCGCTCGCCGAAGCCGTCGTCCTCCGCCGCGACGGGGCGGTTCTGGCGCACAACGATCTGGAATTCGTCGCTCAGATCCAACCCTTGCCCGAGTGGGCCATGAACGGGGCGGCGGACGGCAGACTCGTGATCCTGCCGGGCGAGGGCGACCGTGTGCGCGCGCTGGTCAAGCTGGTCGGCTTCGTCGACGCCTATCTCTATGTCTCGCGCTCCCTGGAGCGCGAGGTGGTCAATCACACGCGGCAGATACAGGCGGTGATGCGAGACTATCGGCGCCTCGAGGACGAGCGATACGGCATCCAGATCACCTTCGTGATGATCTTCATCGTCGTCGCCCTCCTGGTCCTTCTGTCGGCGGTGTGGCTCGGGCTCCACTTCGCCAACCGCATCGCCCGGCCGATCGGCGGTCTCATCGCCGCCGCCGAACGAGTCAGCGCCGGCGAACTCGCCGCGCGTGTCTCGGAGCCTGCCCAGGACGACGAGATCGGCCCGCTCAGCCGCGCCTTCAACCGGATGACCGGCCAGATCCACAGCCAGCAGCAGGCGCTGCAGGACGCCAACCTGCAGCTCGACGGCCGCCGGCGCTTCACCGAGGCGGTGCTCGCCGGCGTCTCCGCCGGAGTCATCGGGCTGGACGCCGGGGGGCGGATCACGCTGCCCAACCCGTCCGCGCTCGCGCTGCTCGGTGCCGACGCCGACGCGCTCGCGGGCCGTGCGCTCAAGGACGCGATCCCGGAGATGGCCGCGCTGCTGGCCCAGGCGCGGGTGCGGTCGCAATCGCTGGTTGAGGATCATGTCGAGCTGGTGCGCGGCGAGCGCCGCCGCACCCTGCTCGTGCGCATCGTCACCGAGCGCGCCGGCGGCCGGATCGAGGGCTTCGTCGTCACCTTCGACGACATCACCGCGCTGGTCTCGGCGCAGCGCCGCGCCGCGTGGGCCGACGTCGCGCAACGCATCGCCCACGAGATCAAGAACCCGCTGACTCCGATCAAGCTCTCCGCCCAGCGCCTCAAGCGCAAATATGCCGACGAGATCAGCACCACGCCCGAGGTGTTCGAGGAGTGCACCGACATCATCGTCCGCCAGGTCGGCGACATACGGCAGATGATCGACGCGTTTTCCGACTTCGCGCGGATGCCGGCGCCGGTGCTGGAACGGGTCGATCTGGCCGGCGCGGTCGAGCGTGCGGTGGCCCTGCAACGGCTCGCGAGCCCCGAGATCGCCTTCGCGATCGAACGCCCCGACGCCGGCGTCCATCTCGACTGCGACGCCGGCCAGATCGGACGGGCACTCACCAACCTGCTCAAGAACGCCGTCGAGGCGATCGAGAGCCGGGCGGCGGACGCGCGGCCGGCAGGGCGTATCGCGATCCGCGTGCGCGAAGCGGGCGGGCATTGGCGGGTCGAGGTCCAGGACAACGGGCCGGGCCTGCCCGAGGCGCTGCGCGACAGGCTGACCGAGCCCTACGTCACCGACCGCGCGGACGGCACCGGCCTCGGCCTCGCCATCGTGCGGCGAATCATGGAGGATCACGGCGGCAGCCTGGTCCTCGAGGACGGGGCCGCCGGCGGTGCCCGCGTCACGCTCGTCTTCGCCGCGGCCGCAACGGAGCGTCCCGCGCCGGCGGACGGTGAGAGCTGATGCTCCGCGATATCCTGATCGTCGACGACGAACCCGATGTCCGCACGTCGATCGCCGGCATCCTGGAGGACGGCGGCTATGCCCCGCGCTGCGCTGCCGACGGCACTGCCGCGCTCGAGGCGGTCAATTCCGGACCGCCGCCGGCGCTCGTCATCCTCGACGTCTGGCTGGAGGGAAGCGAGCTCGACGGCATGGAGGTGCTGGAGGCGGTGACACTCGACCACCCCGAGGTGCCCGTCATCATGATCAGCGGGCACAGCACCATCGACACCGCCGTCACCGCCATCAAGAAAGGGGCCTACGAGTTCATCGAGAAGCCGCTCGACAGCGACCGGCTGCTGCTCACGGTGGCCAGGGCGCTGGAGGCTGCGGAGTTGAGGCGCGAGGTCGCCGAGCTGACGCTGCGTGCCGGCGCGGCGCGGGACCTGATCGGCACCTCGCCGGCGATCAGGCAGGTACGCATGGCCGCCGAGCGCGCTGCGCCGACCGACCGGCGCGTCTTCATCACCGGCCCCGCCGGCGCGGGCAAGGAGGTCGTCGCCCGCCTCATCCACAGCCGCTCCCGCCGTTCCGCCGGCCCCTTCGTGGTGGCCAATGCCGCGATGATGCGGCCCGACCACGTGGAGCTGGAGCTCTTCGGCAGCGAGGGGGAGGGGGTCGAAGCCGGCCGCTCGCGCAAGATCGGGACCTTCGAACGCGCCCACGGCGGCACGCTCTTCTTCGACGAGATTGCCGACATGCCGCTCGAGACCCAGGGAAAGATCGCTCGCGCCCTGCAGGCGCACACCTTCGAGCGCGAAGGCGGCACGCAGCGGATCGAGGTCGATATCCGCGTCATGGCGGCGACCACACGCGATATGGAGACCGAGATCGAGCAGGGGCGCTTTCGCGGCGACCTGTACTACCGGCTGCAGGTGACGCCCATCGAGGTTCCGGCACTGCGCGACCGCCGCGAGGACATTCCCGCGCTCGCGCGCTACTTCATCCAGCAGGCGGCGGAGAGTGTCGGGCTGCCCCCACGCGAGATCGGCAGCGGCGCGATGGCGATGCTGCAGTCCTTCGACTGGCCCGGCAATGTGCGCCAGCTGCGCAACTTCGTGGAATGGCTCCTCATCATGGCGCCGACCTCCCATGACCGCTCGATCGGTGCCGACATGATCCCGGCTGCGCTCGGTCCGGCGTCGGGGATGCCGCAAGCGATCGCGGGCCCGGCCGGCCTGATGACGCTGCCGCTGCGCGACGCCCGCCGGCAGTTCGAGCGGGACTATCTCAATGCCCAGATCGCGCGCTTCGGCGGCAACATCTCGCGAACCGCCGAATTCGTCGGCATGGAACGGTCGGCGCTCCACCGCAAGCTGCGCTCGCTCGGGACCTTCGACAACGAACCCGGCGCAGACGGCAATGGCAGCGAAGCAGAGGGGCCGGACAGTCCCGGCGTGCCGGACGGCTCCACCATACCGGGCGGACCATGAACATCATCGTCTGCGGCGCCGGCCAGGTGGGCTCCAGCATCGCCCGCCAGCTCGCCAGCGAGGCCAACGACGTGACCGTGATCGACAGCAACCGCGCGGTCGTGCAGCGTCTCTCCGACACGGTGGACGCGAGGGCGATCGTCGGCAACGCATCGCTCCCCGACGTGCTGGAGGAAGCAGGCGCCAAGAATGCCGAGATGATCGTCGCCGTGACCCACTTCGACGAGGTCAACATGGTGGCCTGCCAGGTCGCCCACTCGCTCTTCGACGTGCCGGAGAAGATCGCGCGGGTGCGTCAGCAGAGTTACCTGAACCCGGCCTGGACGGACCTCTTCAGCCGCGACAACATGCCGATCGACCTCATCATCTCGCCTGAGATCGAAGTCGCCCGCGCCATCGAGCGCCGGCTTCAGGTGCCGGGCGCCCTCGACATGCTGCCCTTCGGCGGCGGGCGCCTGCGGGTCATCGCGGTGCGCTGCGAGGACGGCTGCCCCATCGTCAACACGCCGCTGCGCCAGCTCACCGAGCTGTTTCCCGATCTCAACATCACGATACTCGCGATCTGCCGGGAATCGCGTCTCATCGTGCCGCGCGCCGACGATCAGATGCTGATCGGCGACGAGGTCTATTTCGCCGTCGACTCCGAGCATGTCGCGCGCGGCATGGCGGTCTTCGGGCACGAGGAGCCGGAGGCACACCGGGTGGTCATCATCGGTGGCGGCAATATCGGCTATTTCCTGACGCAGGAACTGGAACACAGCCATCCGGGGCTCGACCTGAAGGTGGTCGAGCTGAACCCGGAGCGCGCGCGCTATCTGGCCGAGCGGCTCGGCCGCATCCCCGTCATCTGCGGCGATGCGCTGGACGCCGACATCTTCGCCGAGATCAATATCGGGCTCGCCCAGACGGTGATCGCGGTCTCCAACGTCGACGAGGTGAACATTCTGGCGGCGCTGCTGGCGAAGCGCGCCGGCTGCCCAACCGCGATCTCGCTGGTCAACAATCCGAACTACGGGCCGCTGATGGGGAGCCTCGGCGTCGACGTCGCGGTGAGTCCGCGGGAATCGACGATCTCGACGATCCTGCAGCGCATCAGGCGCGGCCGCATCCTGGCGGTGCATTCGATCCGCGACGGCGCCGCCGAGATCATCGAGGCCGAGGCCCTCGGCACCTCGCCCATGGTGGGCCGGCCGCTGGTCGAGATCAAGCTGCCCGCCGGCATCATCGTCGGCGCGATCCTGCGTGACGACGAGGTCATCATTCCGCGCGCGCAGACGGTGATCCGGGAACATGACCGGGTCGTGATCCTGGCGGCCGCGCGCGCGGTGAAGAAGATCGAGCAGATGTTCGCCGTGAGCCTGGAGTTCTTCTGACCGGAGCCCTGCATGTCCCGCATCGCCTACGTGAACGGCCGCTACCTGCCCCACGACCGGGCCCAGGTCCATGTCGAGGACCGGGGCTATCAGTTCTCGGACGGCGTCTATGAGGTCGCTTCTGTCTTCGGCGGCCGGGTGATCGACGAGGAGCCGCACCTCGACCGGCTGGAGCGCTCGCTCGGCGAACTCAGGATGGACCTGCCGCTCCCGCGCGGCGCGCTCAGGCTGGTGACGCGCGAGGTGCTGCGCCGCAACCGGGTGCGCGACGGCATGGTCTACATGCAGGTCACGCGCGGCGCGGCGGCGCGGGACCATCCCTTCCCCGAGGAGGCCGAGGGCGCCGTCGTCCTCACCGCCCGCCCGGTCCGCTGGCCCGAGAGCGCGGCGGCGGACCGCGGCGCCGAGGTGATCTCGCTGCCGGACCGGCGCTGGGGGCGCTGCGACGTGAAATCCGTCTCGCTGCTTCCCAACGTGCTGGCCAGGCAGGCCGCGCGCGAGCAGGGCGCCTACGAGGCCTGGCTGGTCGATCGCCAGGGCCGGATCACCGAGGGCGCCGCGACCAACGCCTGGATCGTGGACGACACCGGCCGCGTGGTGACCCGCGACCTCGAATCGAACATCCTCGGCGGCATCACCCGCCAGACGGTAATCCGGCTGGCCCGCGAGGCGGGGCTGGAAGTGGCCGAGCGCCCCTTCGCGCTGAGCGAGGCGAAAGCCGCGCCGGAGGCCTTCCTGACCAGCACGACCTCCTTCGTCCGCGCCATCGTGCGCATCGACGGCTGCTCCATCGGCGCTGGAGAGCCGGGGCCGGTGACCCTGCGGCTGCGCGATCTCTACCTCGGCTACTGTCGCGGCGGACGCGCCAACCGCCGATGAGGCCCCGTGCCGTCCCCTTCGATCGGGAGAACACCCTCGTCGCGAGCCGGACCATTTTCATTCCCTCAAGCGCCGGGCGCGAAGACTCTATTCATTTCCCTCAAGCGCCGGGCGCTCGCTCCGCTCGCTTGGCTTACGCGCCTGCGGCGCGCCGGCGCGGTCGCGCCGGCCGGGCCGCTACGCGGCCCGGTCCCGCTCATCTCCCGCAGCCCGTGTGCCGCGGGGGAGTTCTTTTCGGACGGGCCGCTGCGCGGCCCGATCCCGCTCATCTCCTGCAGCCCGTGTGCTGCGGGGCGTTCTTTTTCGGCGGGATCGCCGTTATAGTCGTTCCCGGTGCGTCCCCGCGCGGTCGGCGCCCGGCGCCCGGCCCGGAACGAGCGGGGCGGCAAGGGATAGAGAAGCACATGACTGGCAATCGGTCGCATAATCTCCAGGATGTCTTCCTCAATCACGTGCGCAAGGGAAAGATGCCGGTCACGATTTTTCTCGTGAACGGCGTCAAGCTCCAGGGAATCATCACCTGGTTCGACAATTTCTGCGTCCTGCTCAGGCGGGACGACCATTCGCAGCTTGTCTACAAGCATGCGATCTCGACGGTCATGCCGGTACAACCGATTCAGTTGTTCGATCCCGGCGCGGCGTCGGAGGAAGACGATACGTAAGTGACGGACGCACGCGCGTCCCACAACGGCGGCTCGCCGCCGCGCGCCTGCGTTCTGCATCCGGCGCTTGTCCGCCCGCCGGCGAAGCTGCGTGCCTGCGAGCCGACGCGCGAGCCCGAGAGTCGCCTGGTCGAGGCGGTGAGCCTCGCGCGGGCGATCGACCTCGAGGTGGTGTTCGCGGACGTGGTGGCCGTGCAGAAGCCGCGGCCGGCGACGCTCTTCGGCCCCGGACGGGTGGAGGCGGTGGCGGACGCGGTATCGCAGCACGGGCTCGGACTGGCGGTCGTGGACGGCGTGCTGACCCCGGTCCAGCAGCGCAATCTCGAACGGTCCTGGCACTGCAAGGTCATCGACCGCACCGCGCTCATCCTGGAGATCTTTGCGGCGCGGGCGCGCACCCGCGAGGGCAGCCTCCAGGTCGAGCTCGCCGCTCTCCGCTACCAGCGCAGCCGCCTGGTGCGGTCCTGGACCCACCTGGAGCGCCAGCGCGGCGGCCTCGGCTTCGTGGGCGGGCCGGGGGAGACGCAGATCGAGGCGGACCGGCGCCAGATTCGCGCCCGCATCGGCCGGCTGGAACGCGCACTCGACGGGGTCAAGCGCACGCGCGGCCTGCATCGCGCGGCGCGGCGTCGGGTTCCCTATCCCGTGGTCGCGCTGGTGGGCTACACCAACGCCGGAAAATCGACGCTGTTCAACCGGCTGACCGGGGCCGGCACGGCCGCGCACGACCAGCTCTTCGCGACCCTCGATCCGACCATGCGCGGGCTCGTCCTGCCGTCCGGCCTGCGTGTGATCCTGTCGGACACGGTGGGCTTCGTCTCCGACCTGCCGCACGACCTGGTGGCGGCGTTCAGCGCGACGCTGGAGGAGGTGGTGGCCGCGGACCTCATCGTGCATGTCCGCGACTGCGCCCACCCCGACAGCGCCGAGCAGCGCGCCGACGTGCTGCGGGTGCTGGCCGCGCTCGGGCTCGAAGACCGGCTGCGGAGCGGAGTCGTCGAGGTGCTCAACAAGCTCGACCTGCTCGCCCCCCGGCAACGCGCAGGTCTCGCCGGGCGGGGAGGGGAGGGAGCCGCCAGCGCCGGCCATCCCGCCGCCCATCCCGGCGGCCTTCCCCCCGGCAACGATGCCTGCGCGGTCGCGGCCTCGGCGCTCACCGGCGCCGGGATCGACGATGTGATCGGCGTGATCGACGCCAGGCTCGCGGCGGCACGGCGCATCGTCGAGGTGCGGGTGCCCTATGCCGACGGCGCCACCCTCGCCTGGCTCTACCGCCACGGCGAGGTCCTGGAGCGCGCCGACGACGGCGGCGAAGCACGGCTCACGGTCGGCCTCAGCCCGGCCGACGCCGGCCGCCTGCAGCAGCGCCCCGGCATCTCCCTCGCCGCCCGCTGAAGGGCGGAGAGGGAATGCCGACCGCATCACCCACAAGCGCCCGGCGACACACGGGGTGCGGGAGATGAGCGGGACCGGGCCGCCAGGCGCGGAGCCAAGCGAGCGGAGCGCGCACCCAGTGGCACACGGGGTGCGGGAGATGAACGGGACCGGGCCGCGAAGCGGCCCGGCCGGCGCGACCGCGCCGGCGCGCCGCAAGGCGCGTAGCCAAGTGAGCGGAGCGAACGCCCGGCGCTTGAGGGAAATGAAAAAGTGCGGAGCGAGCGCCCGGCGCTTGAGGGAAATGAATAGAGTCCCGTCCCTGCGGCCCGGTTGACACCGCCGCATCGTCTCCCTATTAAGTTGGCACTCGCCTCGTTAGAGCGCTAACAGGCGCTGGGGCGGCGCACAAGCCATTGGACATGCTTACATCTCGGGAGGGCGGCATGAATATCAGGCCTTTGCACGACCGCGTGCTGGTGCGGCGGCTCGAGCAGGATCAGACGACCTCAGGCGGCATCATCATCCCCGATACCGCCCAGGAGAAGCCGCAGGAGGGCGAGGTCGTCGCGGCCGGGCCGGGCGCGCGCGGCGACGACGGCAAGCTCGCCCCGCTCGATGTCAAGGCCGGCGACCGCATCCTTTTCGGCAAGTGGTCGGGCTCAGAGGTCAAGGTCGACGGCGAGGAGCTGTTGATCATGAAGGAGTCCGACATCATGGGCGTGATCGAGTAGTCCGGCGTCCCGCCGGCTAGACATCGAATCCGGAGCGATCGGCGATGGCCAAGAAGCGAATCCATCACGCGGAGGACGCTCGCGAGCGCCTTCTCCAGGGCGTCGATATCCTCACCGACGCCGTGTCCGTCACGCTCGGCCCGAAGGGCCGCACCGTGGTCTATCAGACCGCCGGCGGCGACGGGCGGATCACCAAGGACGGGGTGACCGTCGCCAAGGAGATCGAGCTTGAGGACCGGCTCCAGGATATCGGTGCCCGGCTCGTCCGCGAGGCCGCGACGCGCACCGAGAAGGCGGCCGGCGACGGCACCACGACCGCGACAGTGCTCGCCCGCGCGCTGGTTCGCGAGGGCGCCATGGCGGTCGCGGCGGGCATGAACCCGATGGACGTGCGCCGCGGCATCGATCTTGCCGTCGCCGCGGTGGTGGACGAGATCGGCAAGCGCGCCAAGAAGGTGAAGACCCGCGAGGAGATCACCCAGGTGGCGACCGTGGCCGCCAACAACGACCCGGAGGTGGGCGACATGATCTCGCGCGCCATGGAAGAGGTCGGCCAGCGCGGCGTGATCACCATCGAGGAGGCCACCGGCATCGAGACCGAGCTCGATGTCGTCGAGGGCATGAACTTCGACAAGGGCTATGTCTCGCCCTATTTCGTCACCAATGCCGAGCGCATGACGGCGGAGCTCGACGACGCCTACGTCCTGGTGAACCAGGACAAGCTCACCACCATGCAGGGGCTGCTCCCGGTGCTTGAGCGGGTCGGCCAGACCGGCCGGCCGCTCGTGATCGTCGCCGAGGACGTGGAGGGCGAGGCGCTGGCGACGCTGGTGGTCAACCGGCTGCGCGGCGGCCTCAAGGTCGCGGCGGGCAAGGCGCCGGCCTTCGGCGACCGGCGCAAGGCCATGCTCGAGGATATCGCCATCCTGACCGGCGGCTCGGTGATCAGCGGGGAGCTCGGCGTCAAGCTGGAGAACGTCACGCTCGACCTGCTGGGCACGGCCAAGCGGGTCGAGATGAGCAAGGACGAGACCGTGATCGTCGGCGGCGGCGGCAGCAAGGAGGACATCCAGGAACGCTGCAAGCAGCTCCGCATGCAGATCGAGACGACCGATTCCGAATACGACCAGGAGCGCTTCGAGGAGAGGCTCGCCAAGCTGGTCGGCGGGGTGGCCATACTCAGGGTCGGCGGCGACACCGAGATCGAGGTCAAGAAGCGCAAGGAGCTCGTCGACGACGCGATGCGGGCGACGCGCGCGGCGGTGGAGGAGGGGATCGTCGCCGGCGGCGGCGTGGCCCTGCTCGCGGCGTCGCGCAAGCTCGACAAGCTGAAAGGCGCCAATGCAGACCAGGACCGCGGGATCGCCATCGTGCGCCGCGCGATCCGCACGCCCACCCGCCATATCGCGGACAATGCCGGCGCCGACGGCGCGCTGGTAGTCGGAAAGCTCCTCGAGAAGCGCGGCGCGACCAATGGCTATGACGCTCAGGAAGGCCGCTACTGCGACATGATCGAAAGCGGCATCCTCGACCCGGCCAAGGTCGTGCGCGCCGCCCTCCAGGACGCCGCCTCCATCGCCGGCCTGCTGATCACGACCGAGGCTGGCGTGGTCGACATCCCGGAGAAGGCCCCCCCGATGCCGCCCGGCGGCGGCGGCATGCCCCCCGGCATGGGCGGAATGGGTGGCGGAATGGGTGGCATGGGAGGTATGGGCGGAATGGGTGGCATGGGCTTCTAGCCCGCCGCAATTCGCGTTTGCCGGGACGGGGAGGGGGGCTGCACCGGCAGCGCCCCTCCCGTCCGGGTCCGTTTCCCCTAGCGCGCTCCCTTCGCCGAATCGGCCGCCGCCGCATCGCCCGACGGGCGGCGCTCGGTGCGTTTCGCGTTCTCCCACAGCCGGTCCAGCTCAGCGGGGCCGACCTCTTCGGCGCTCCGCCCCGACTCCGCCAGTGCTGCCTCGACATGGTGGAAGCGCGCGGTGAACTTGGCGTTGGCGCCGCGCAGCGCGGCTTCGGCATCGACGCCGAGGTGGCGCGCGAGATTGACGCAGGCGAAGAGCAGGTCGCCGAGCTCCTCGGCGACCGCCGTGCCCGCCGAGTCCGATGCCTGCGACGACGCGGCGTCGCGCAGCTCGTCCACTTCCTCGACCACCTTGTCGAACACCGGGGCGGATGCCGGCCAGTCGAAGCCCACACGGGCCGCGCGCTTCTGCAGCTTCTCGGCGCGCAGCAGGGCGGGGAGGGCCAGTGCAACCCCGTCCAGCACGCTGGGCCTGCGCCCTTCCGCTGCCGCGCTGGCCTCGCGTTCGGCGGCCTTCTGGGCTTCCCAGGCCCGCGTCTGCGCCGGCGCGGACACGCGCGCGTCCCCATCCTCGCCGCCGAAGACGTGAGGGTGGCGGCAGATCATCTTCTCCGCGATGCCGCGCGCAACCGCGTCGAAGTCGAAGCTGCCGTCCTCCCGCGCCATCTGGGCATGGAAGACGACCTGGAGGAGCAGGTCGCCGAGTTCGTCCCGCAACGCCGCCCGATCGCCCTGGCGGATCGCCTCGGCCACCTCGTAGGCCTCCTCGATCGTGTAGGGCGCGATGGTCTCGAAACTCTGCTCCAGATCCCACGGGCAGCCGCCATCCGGATCGCGCAGCCGGGCCATGACCTCCAGCAGCCGGTCGATGCCGGGCCGCCCATCGCGTTCGTCGCGGCGCGGGCGCGGTGCCGTCGTATCGGTCATCGCTCGCACACCATCGCGAACGCGGAAGGGTCGGGGGCTCTCCCAGGGTCGGGTGGACCCGCGTGCGCCGCTCGGTAGACTGTGCAGGCGTCCGTGCGGAAGGCCGGCGCTGCATGAGAGGCAATTCGCATCCACACACCGCCATCGCGAACGCGGAAAATAAATGGGGAGCTCTCCCAGGGTCGGGTGGACCCGTGTGCGCCGCGCGGTAGAGTGCAGCCGTCCGCTCGAAAAGCCGACGCCGCATGAGAGACAATTCGCATAAGATATATTATGGGAAATTTTAGCTTGTCCGGTGCATTCAAGGGGTTGTGACGATTCATGTGCGCCTCGCAGCCGGTCACAGCCGGTCCGTGTCGATGGTGAGCCCGTCATGGCCCGGCACCACGCCGGCCGGCAACGCGGCCCGCAGCGTCGCGTAGTCGAACTGGTGCGACATGTGCGTGAGCACCGCGAGCCTGGGCTGCACCCGCGCGATCCACTCCAGCGTGAGGTCGAGATGCGCATGGGTCGGATGCGCGCGGTAGCCGAGGCAGTCGACGATCCAGAGCTTGACGCCCGCGAGCGCCGCGAAGGCCTCCTCCGGCAGCGCCTTCACGTCGGTCGAATAGGCCATGGCGCCGATGCGGTATCCGGTGGTGACGCCGCGCCCGTGCGCCTGCGGGAACGGCGTCACGACAACGCCGGCGGCGGTGAACGGGCCGTCGATCGCCACCGGGTTGAGGCTGGGTCTGGTGGCCCATCCCGCCCCCGGTCCGGTCGGCTCGAAGGCATAGGCGAAGCGCTCCCGGATGGCGGCCAGCGTGGCGGCGGTGCCGTAGGCGTCCAGCGACCCGCCCATATGGACGTTGATCGAGCGCAGGTCGTCGATCCCGTGCACGTGATCCGCATGGCCGTGGGTGTAGAGCACCGCATCGAGGCGCGCGACGCCTGCATCCACCAGTTGCCCGTGCAGGTCCGGCGGCGTGTCGATCAGGAGCCGGGCCTCGCCCGATTCGACCAGCGCGGACACCCGCCGCCGGCGGTTGCGCGGGTCGGGCGAACGGCACACCGCGCAGGCGCAGCCGATCATCGGGACCCCGCTCGACGTGCCGCAGCCGAGAACAGTGACTTTCATGTTATTTCAGAGCGTTGTAACGTCGACTTCGTGAAAACACTGAAGAAATTGGCGGTCGTGGCGCGGGCCAGTTCGGCCGCGTCCAGGCCCTTGAGCTCGGCGAGCCGCGCGGCGGTGTGCCGCACATGGGCGGGCTCGTTGCGCTTGCCCCGATGGGGCACCGGCGCGAGATAGGGCGCGTCGGTCTCCACCAGCAGCCGGTCCACCGGCACCGCGCGGGCGACGGCGCGCACCTCTTCCGCGTTCTTGAAGGTGAGGATGCCCGAGAACGAGATCGAGAGGCCGATGTCGAGCGCGGTCTCGGCGACCGCAGGGCCCGCGCTGAAGCAGTGGATGACGCCGGGGAAGGCCCCCTTCCCCGCCTCCTCGCGCAGGATGCGGCTGGTCTCCTCGTCCGCAGAGCGCGTGTGCACGATGAGCGGCAGGCCGGTCTCGCGCGCCGCCGCGATATGGCGGCGGAAGCTGGCTTCCTGCTCAGGCCTCGGGCTGTTGTCGTAGTGAAAATCCAGCCCGGTCTCGCCGATCCCGATCACCTTGGGATGGTCCGCCATCCGCACCAGGTGGTCGGTGGAGACCTCCGGCTCCTCGGCCACATGGTGCGGATGGATGCCGACCGAGCACCAGACCGGCGCGTGGGCCTCGGCCAGCCCGCGCACCGCATCGAATTGAGTCACCCGCGTGCAGATCGTCTGCACCGTGCCGACCCCGGCTTGCGCCGCGCGAGCGAGCACGGCGTCGAGATCGCCGCCGAAATCCGGGAAGTCGAGATGGCAGTGGCTGTCGACCAGCATCCGAGCCCTCGTGGCCTCTCAGGCCGCCGCCTCGTCCTCCGAGAATCGGGGGAACACCGGCTCGGGCCTGGGCAACGGCGTGCCCGGCGCGAGGCGCCAGCCGGGGCCCAGTGCCGCCAGATGGCGCGCCTCCGCCGCCACCCCGAGCTGGTCGAGCATCCGCCCGCTCGACGCCGGCATGAACGGGAGCGTCAGCAGCGCCAGATGGCGCAGGGTCTCGACCACGACATAGAGCACCGTCGCCATCCGCGCCGGGTCCGACTTGCGCAGCACCCAGGGCGCCTGCTGGTCGACATAGCGGTTGGCACGGCCGACGACCTCCCAGATGTGGATCAGCGCCCGGTGGAACGCCTGCTCCTCCAGGTCCGCGCGCACCTGGCCTGCGAGCGCCTCGGCGGCGTCGAGCAGGGCGCGGTCCGATTCCGCGAAGGCGCCGGGCTCGGGCACGGAAGCGGCGCAGTTGCGGTTGATCATGGTCAGCACCCGCTGCGCCAGGTTGCCGTAATCGTTGGCCAGGTCGGCGTTCATGCGGCCGACGATCGCCTGGTGCGAAAAGTCGCCGTCGCTGCCGAAGGGCAGCGCGCGCAGCAGGAAGTAGCGCACGGCATCCAGCCCGTAGCGCGCCACGATGTGGTGCGGGTCGATGGCGTTGCCGAGCGATTTCGACATCTTCTCGCCCTCGATCGTCCACCAGCCGTGGGCGAAGACGCGCGTGGGCGGCTCGACCCCTGCCGCCATCAGGAAGGCCGGCCAGTAGACCGCGTGAAAGCGCAGGATGTCCTTGCCCACCATGTGCAGGTCGGCGGGCCAGTAGGTGCGCCAGAGATCGCTCTCCGTCTCGGGGAAGCCGGCGCCGCTGATGTAGTTGGTGAGCGCGTCGAGCCACACATACATGGTGTGGTCCGGGTCGCCGGGCACGGGGATGCCCCAGTCCAGGCTCGCGCGCGAGACCGAGAGGTCGTTGAGCCCGCCGGCCACGAAGCTCATGACCTCGTTGCGCCGGCTCTCCGGCGCCACCGCCTGCGGGTGTTTCTCGTAGAACGCAAGCAGCGGCTCCTGCCAGGCGGAGAGGCGGAAGAAATAGCTCGGCTCCTCGACCCATTCGACCGGCGAGCCGCCCGCCAGCGTCACGCGGCCGCCGTCGGGGCCGGCCGTGACCTCCGATTCGGCGTAGAACGCCTCCTCCCGCACCGCGTACCAGCCGGCATACTTGCCGAGATAGATATGGCCGTTGTCCGCGATGCGGCGCCACAACTCCTGGCAGGAGCGTGTGTGGCGGGCTTCGGTGGTGCGGATGAAGTCGTCGTTGCTGTAGCCCATCACCTCGCCGAGGGCGCGGAAGCGGGCCGAGACCCCGTCGACGAAGGCCTGAGGCTCCATGCCGGCGGCAGCCGCGGATTTCTGGACCTTCTGGCCGTGCTCGTCGGTGCCGGTGAGGAACAGCACGTCGCGGCCGTCGAGTCGCATGAAGCGGGCCAGCACGTCGCAGGCGAGCGAGGTGTAGGCGTGCCCGATATGGGGCGAATCGTTCACATAGTAGATCGGTGTGCTCAGGTAGTAGGCCGCTCGGGGCGCCATGGGCTCTCGCCTCTCCGGTCCTGCCGCTCAGGCCCGCGCGGCCTCCTGCAGCGTCGTGAAGGCGCCGATCAGGACCTGCCGCGGGTCGAGGTTGAGCCCGTCCGCCTCTGCGAACGAGCGGCCGAGTTTTTCCCACACGCCGACCCAGCGATCAAGCGCCGCACCCTCCAGCAGGGCACAACCGGCCCTCTCGCCCGGCACCACCTCCTCCATCGTGCCGAGCTCGCCCCGCGCCGCGGCGCGGATCGAACGGCCGAGCCACCAGAGGATCAGCTCGGCGAGCGTGCGCCAGCGGTCCACCCCGTCCCGGCCGGAGAGCCCGTCGGCGAGCTCGTGCAGGGGCCGCGCGTCGAGCGCGGGCAGCGCGCCGACGAGCCCGACGATGCGGCGATAGAGCTGGGCGCCGCCCTGCTCCGCGAGCGCCGCCGCGCGGCCGGGGCTGCCCTCGGCGAGCCGTCCCAGCACGCGGCGCTCGGCCGCCGGCAGGCCGGCCATCGCCTCGGCGAGCAGCCCGTCCAGCGCCGGTGCGGGCAGCGGCGAGAGCGTGAGCAGGCGGCAGCGCGAGCGGAGCGTCGCCGGCATCCGGCTCGACGCGTGGCTGACGAGGAGGAAGAGCACGCGGCCGGGCGGCTCCTCGAGGCGCTTGAGCAGGGCGTTGGCGGCGTTCCGGTTCATCTCGTCGGCTGCGTCGACGATCACCACCCGCCAGCCGTCCTCGCCGGCCGTGAGCGAGAGGAAGGCGTTGGCCTTGCGGACATCGTCCACCACGATCTCGGCACGAAGCCTGCCCCGCTCGCCCAATCCCCGCTCGACGACCGCGAGATCGCTGTGGCCGCCGGCCGCGATCCGCCGGAAGACGGGATGGTCCGGCGGCATGGCCAGCCCGTCGGCGCCGCTCCCTTCGCCGCCATTCAACGCGAAGCGCGCGAAGCGGAACGCCAGCGTCGCCTTGCCGATGCCGCGCGGCCCCGCGAGCAGCCAGGCATGGGCGAGCCGGCCGCTCCGCCAGGCCTCGACGAGCGCGGCGGCGGCGGCGGCGTGCCCGACCAGACGCGGGTTCGCGGATGGCGCCGGCCAGACGAAGGCCGGGCCGTCGCCCTCATTCATCGTCCTCACACCCATCGCCCTCAACCATCGCCCTCAACTATCGAACGAGACCGGGAGGCGCGCCGCGACGACCGCCAGGATCTTGCGGGCCACCGCCTCGGGGCTCGCCGCAGCGTCCACCACCGCACAGCGCGTCGGCGCGGCGTGGGCGCGGGCGATGAAGCCCGCCCGCACCCGCTCGTGAAACGCCTCGTCCATGCGCTCGTAGCGGTTCGGCCGGGCGCGAATGCCGGCGCGCCGGAGCCCGTCCGCCGCCGGAATGTCCAGCACCAGCGTCAGATCCGGCTCGAATCCCCCGAGCGTGAGCGCGGTGAGGCGGTCGAGCGCTGCGAGGTCGGCCCCCTGGCCGTAGCCCTGGTAGACGATCATCGAATCGACGAAGCGGTCCGACACCACCCAGAGGCCACGCGCCAGCGCCGGCTCGATCCCGTTCAACAGGTGATCGCGCCGCGCCGCCGCGTGCAGCATGGCCTCGGTCAGAGGGTCCCAGCGGTCGACCGGGCCCGAGACCAGCAGGTGGCGGATCGCCTCCGCCCCGATCGAGCCGCCGGGCTCGCGGGTGGCGAAGGTCGCGATGCCGCGCGCCTCCAGCGCGGCGCAGAGGCGCGCGGCCTGCACCGTCTTGCCGGCGCCCTCGCCCCCTTCGAGCGTGATGAGGCGTCCGCGCGTCATGCAGCGGCCATGCGCCGGCGCAGGCCCCTACCCGCCCCGACCCCAGATCAGCGCATCGATCGCCGCGCCGATTCGCCCGAAGCCGGAGAGGCTGTCCACCGCGGCGCCGGCCACCAGCGGCCATTCGCGCGTCTCCACGTCGGGCGCGCTCACCACCAGCCTGGCCACCGGGGCACCCGCCTCGACCGGGGCCTCGACCGGGCCGCCGGCCACGATCTTCACCACCATCTCCTTGCGGGCCTTGCGCGGCATCATCAGCACCACGTCGCCGGTCACGACGAGCGGCACCGCATCGGCCTCGCCCAGCCAGACGTCGAACTCGTCGACCACATCGCCGTCCCGGAACAGCACGTAGGTCTTGAACGCACGGAAGCCGTAGTTCAGCAGGCGCTCGGCCTCCCGCGCGCGGACATCGATGCCGTTGAGGCCGTTCACCACCAGCACCAGGCGCTGCTCGCCGCGCTTCGCCGATGCGGCGAGACCGTGGCCCGAGGCCACGGTGTAGCCCGTCTTGAGGCCGTCGGCCCCGTCATAGCGATAGAGCAGCGGGTTGCGGTTGCCCTGGCGGATGCCGTTGTAGGTGTAGCTCTTCTCCGCGAACAACGCGTAGTACTCAGGGAAGTCGGCGACGATGCGCCGTGACAGCTCGGCGACGTCGCGCGCGGTCGTCACATGCTCGGGGTCCGGCCAGCCGGTGGCGTTGACGAAGTGACTGTCGTCGAGGCCGAGCTGCGCCGCCTTTTCGTTCATCAGATCGGCGAAGGCGGCCTCCGACCCGGACAGGCCCTCCGCAATCACGATACTGGCGTCGTTGCCGGACTGCACGATGATCCCCCGCAACAACTCGCCCACGGTTACCTTCGAGTTCACCTCAAGAAACATCCGCGAGCCCTTCATGCGCCAAGCCTTTTTGCTCACTATGAAGGAGTCTTCCATGGTGAGGCGGCCGTCGGTCAGGTGCTCGAAGGCGATATAGAGCGTCATGATCTTGCTCATGGACGCCGGGTGCATCGGCTCGTCCGCGTTCTTCTCGGCGAGCGTCATACCGGTTCCGGCGTCCATCAGGATGAACTGCCGCGCTTCGGAGTCGACTGCGGCGGCCGGCCGGGGGGACGACGCGGCCACGCAGGCACCCACCAGACAGAGGCAAAGGGCATAGCAGAGAGCGGCGAGCCGGGCGCGTCGGCTCGTGCGCTTTCGATCGGCCATTTCTCTTCCCGGCTCCTCCACATCGCATCGGGGGCGGCGCTCAATGTGTACACCCTCGTCAGGGGCTGGGCCAAGCGCCAGAGTGGTCAAGACCTCTCAGCGGTATCCCGCGGCGACGATCTGCGAATTCGCGAGCCCGGCGCGGGCCAGCTTGGCCAGAATCGACGCCGCCTCGTCGTTCGAGGCGACCGGGCCGATACGGACCGCGTAGACCCGGCGGCCGCCGCGCCGTTCCGGCTCCACCGCGACGCTGCCCAGCGTGCGCACGCTGGCGCCCAGGCGGTCGGCGGCGGCGCGCCCTTCGAGAACGGCGGCTTCGACCAGAAGCGCCCCCGCAGCGCCGCCCCGCGCCCGGGGCGGGCGCGCGGACGCCGCGCGCACCGGCTTGACCGGCGGCAGCGCCCCGGCCGTCGCCTGCGGAATCGGCTGGCGCGGCTTGAAGACGACCGCCGGCGTGCCCTTGGCGAAGATGGCGGGTGGGTCGACGGGCAGCGGCACGTCCGGCTGAAGCTGGTCGAGACCGAGATACTGCACGCGAACCCTGGTCAGGCCCTTGCGGTGGAAGCCGAGGAGCTGCGCCGCGCGGCGGGACAGATCGATCAGGCGCCCGTTGATGAAGGGTCCGCGGTCGTTCACGCGTACGACCAGCACCCGCCCGTTTTCGAGATTGGTCACGCGGGCGCGGCTCGGCAGCGGCAGTGTCGGATGGGCGGCGCTCACCTCGTTCATGTCGAAGCGTTCGCCGATCGCCGTCGGCCGGCCATGGAACTTCGGCCCATACCACGACGCGATGCCGGTCCGATCGTAGAAGGGTTCGTAGCTCGGATAGTACCAGGTGCCCTCGATGACGTAGGGCTTGCCCAGCTTGTAGTCCTTCCGGGCTGCGTGGGGCAGCGGCCGCGATTGCGGCGTGTCGATGGTAGCCGTCTTGGCGAGGTGAACCGCGAGTTCCGTGCTGCTGCAGCCGGCGAGCGCGAGCAGGCCGAGCGCGAACCACGCGAGGAGAAGCGGCTGCCGTTTCATCGCCCGCGGCGGGCGGCCGTCACCGCCCCCCGATCCTGTTGGCCAGCAAGCCGACAGAGGTCGCGAAATAGAACGACCGGTTCCACCGCATGATCGTCCGGTAGTTTCCGTAGACGAGGTAGGCCGGCCCCTCGTCTCCGCCCGGCAGGACCACCGATCCGCTCATCTCGGCCTGCGGCAGGTCGCCGCCGTCGGCGCGGCGCAGACCGAGCGCCTGCCAGTCGGCCAGGGGTTTCGCCACCTCCAGTCCCGTGAGCGCGGGATCGAAGCCGGCCGGCAGCCGCACCTGCCGCCCCCAGGTCTCGCCGGTGCGCCACCCGGCCTGCGCGAGATAGTTGGCGGCCGAGGCGAAGACATCGCCCTGGGTGCCCCAGATATCGCGCTTGCCGTCGCCGTCATGGTCCACGGCATAGCGCACGAAGCTCGACGGCATGAACTGGCTCTGCCCCATGGCGCCCGCCCAGCTCCCCATCATCGCATCGGGCGCGATGTGGCCGTCCTCCAGGATGCGGAGCGCGTGCAGCAGCTCGCCCCGGAAATAGTCGCTGCGCCGGCCGTCATGGGCGAGCGTCGCCAGCGCGCCGATCACCGGGAATCCGCCGAGAAAGCGGCCGAAGCTCGTCTCGATGCCCCACAGCGCGACGATGAAGCGCGGGGGCACGCCGTATTTACGCCCGATCGGCGCCAGCAGGTCGCGGTGGGCGGCGAGCAGCTCCCGCCCCATGGCCACGCGCGACTCGGGCACCACGCGCTCCAGATAGTCGGCGAAGGTGATGGTGACCTCGGGCTGGGTGCGGTCCAGCTCGATGATGCGCGGGATCGGCTCGATGCCCGAGAACGCGCTGTCGAAGGTGGCCGCGCTGATGCCGAGGCCGAGGGCCTCGCTGCGCACGCCGTCGCGCCATTGCGCGAAGCTCTCGGTGCCATTCTCCTGCGCCATCGCCGCACCGCCCGGCAGAGAGCCCGCCAGCAGGGTGACAACCAGCGCCGCTCCGGCGGCCACACGCCAGGGCCTCAACCCTTTTCGCGACTCGGACCGTCCCATGGCGGCCCCCTATGCCATGCGCGGCGCCTGCGCGCCAAGTCCCCTCTTCCCCCGCCCCCGTCCCGATCCAGGCCGGAGCGGCGGACCCGCGGCTCCATCGCGCCGGGGCTGCGCCTCAATCCAGGGCCTCGGGATTGATCACGAAGGACGGGTCGAGCCGGCCGTCCAGCGCGTCGAGCACGTTCTGCGCACATCGGGTCGCCATGCGTACGAAGGCGCCGCGGGAGGACCCTCCCATGTGCGGCATGAGCACGGTCGCGGGGTGGCGCAGCAGGGGATCGTCCGGGCGCGGCGGCTCCCGATCGAATACGTCCAGGCCGGCGCCCGCTAGATGGCCTGAGTCGAGCGCCTCGTAGAGGGCCTCGCCATCGACGATCGGCCCCCGGGCGGCGTTGACGAGGATCGCGCCCCGTTTCATCCGCCCGAGCGCCGCCCGGTCGATCATGTGGCGGGTCTCGTCGTTCAACGGCACATGCACGCTGACATAGTCCGCGCGCGGCAGCGCCTCGGCGAGATCGGCGGCCGGCGTGCAGCCGGCATCGACGATGTCCTGCTGCGCAATGTAGGGGTCGCAGCACTCCACCCGCATGTCGAAGGCACGGCAGCGCGCGGCAACCCGGCGTCCGATGCGACCGAAGCCGACGATCAGCACCGTCTGCCCGTAGAGTTCGAGATGATCGGCGGCCTCGCGCACGAGAAAGTCGCCGCGCCGCACCGACTCGTCGTAGTGGCGGGCCTTCTTCGCCGCCGCGAGCATGAAGTAGAGGGTGAGTTCGGCCACCGTGACCGCGTTGGCGTCGCCGACCGTGGCGACCGGAATTTTCCGGGCCGATGCTGCCGCCACATCGATATTGTCGCAGCCGACGCCGTGGCGCGCGATCACCTTGAGGCGCGTCGCTGCGGCGAGTGCCGCCCCACGCAGCGGGAGATAGCGCAGGATCATCCCGTCGGCGTCGGCGATCTCGCGCCGCAGCCTGTCGTCGTCGTCCCGCGCCACCGTGCAGATGTCGATGTCGGCACGGCGCGCCAGCAGATCGAGGCCCGCACCGTCGATCGCATCGTGTATGATTACCTTCGGCATGGTCACTCCGCAGCGCGCGGTCGAACGCGGCGGGCCGAGCCGGCCGCCACCCACGGAACGGTCCGAGGTCCCGAGCGATGGCGCTTAACTCCCCCGAGGCGCGCGATCTCGCGCATCATCTGCATTCCTTCACCCATCTCCCCACACTGGAGCGGGACGGCCCGCTCGTGCTGGAGCGGGGCGAAGGTATCTATGTCCACGACACCCATGGCAAGCGCTATCTGGAGAGCGTGTCGGGCCTGTGGAACGTGGTCGCCGGTTTCAGCGAGCCGCGCCTGGTGCAGGCGGCCCATGCGGCCATGGCGCAGATGCCGGCCTACCACACCTTCTTCGGACGCACCGCCCTGCCCCCGATCGCGCTGGCCGAAAAGCTGGTCGAGATCGCGCCGATGGAGGTGGCGCGGGTCTATTTCGTCAATTCGGGGTCGGAGGCCAACGACACCGCGATCAAGATGCTCTGGATGATGGCCCAAGGCGCCGGCGAGCCCCGGCGGCGCACGCTCATCTCGCGCTCCATGGCCTATCACGGCACGACCGTTGCCTCGTGCAGCCTCAACGGCAAGCCCTATATCGGCGCCTTCGGGCTGCCGCTGCCGGAGGTGCGCTATGTCGAGGCCCCGCACTACTGGCGCAACGCCCATCCCGGCGAGAGCGAGGCGGCCTATGTCGAGCGCCTGGCGGACGAGCTGGAGCGGCTGATCGAGGCCGAAGGGCCCGAGACCATCGCCGGCTTCTTCGCCGAGCCGGTGATGGGCGCGGGCGGCGCCGTGCCGCCACCCGCCAGCTATTTCCCGAAGATCCAGGCGCTCCTCAACCGCCACGGCATCCCGCTGGTGGCCGACGAGGTGGTCACCGGGCTGGGGCGTACCGGCACCCTGTGGGGCGCCGAGACCTACGACTTCACGCCGGACATCCTGGTCACCTCCAAGGCGCTCACCTCCGGCTACTACCCGATGGCGGCGGTGCTGCTGTCGCCGGCGATGGACCGCCGGCTGCGCCGCGCGGTGGAGGCCTTCGAGGAGTTCCCCCACGGCTTCACCACCGGCGGCAGCCCGGTCGCAGCCGCGGTCGCGCTGGAAACGATCGCGCTGATTACCGAACCCGGCGGCCTGCTCGACAATGTGAAGGCGGTCGCACCCGCCTTCGAGGCGGCGCTGCGCGGCTTCGAATCCCACCCCCTGGTGGGCGAGGTGCGCTGCGTCGGCCTCCTCGGCGCGCTCGAGATCGTGGCGGACAGGGACGGCAAGCGCCCCTTCGCGCCGGAGCACGTCATCGGCGAGCGTATCGTGCAGATGGCCTACGCCCGCGGTCTCGTCACCCGCCCGATCGGCGATGCCGTCATCGTCGCCCCGCCCTTCATCATCACCCGGGAGCAGATCGGCGAGTTGATGGCCACCCTTGGCGCGGTGCTGGACGAGTTCGCCGACGCCGCTGCCCGCGAGGGGATGGGCCCCCTCCCCGTCGCCGCCTCGGCGGAGTAGCCACGCGGCCCCGTTGGCCGTCGAAGAGCCGCCTGTGAACTTCAAGTGAAGTAATGGAGTTGCGATATAACAACCCAATTATAATCGATATTCATCTATCGCGTGCGGTGGGGCGCGCCCGCCGCCCTGCCTTTCAGGGTCGGCCCTCCGCGCTGCCGGCCTCGAGCGCGCGGGCACGGTCGCGCAGCGCGTATTTCATGATCTTGCCGGTCGCCGTCTTCGGCAAGTCGCCGAAGACGACGGTGCGCGGCGCCTTGAAGCGGGCCAGACGCGCCCGGCAATGGGCGATCAGCGCCGTCTCCGAGACCGCCGGCATGTCGGGCTTCAGCGCGACGAAGGCGCACGGCGTCTCGCCCCAGGTGGCGTCGGGCTGCGCGACCACCGCCGCTTCGAGCACGGCCTCGTGGCTGTAGAGCGCGTTCTCGACCTCAATGCTCGAAATGTTCTCGCCGCCCGAGATGATGATGTCCTTGGAGCGGTCGGTGACCTGGATATAGCCGTCCGGGTGGGTCACCGCGAGGTCGCCGCTGTGGAACCAGCCGCCGCGAAAAGCCTGTTCGGTGGCATCGGCGTCGTCGAGGTAGCCCTTCATCACCGTGTTGCCGCGCAGCATGATCTCGCCCACCGTGGCGCCGTCCGCCGGCACCGGCGCGAGGGTCTCCGGGTCCGCGACGAGGGCGCCCCGGATCGCGTGGTGGCGCACGCCCTGGCGCGCCATCAGCGCGGCACGCTCGGCGAGCGGCAGGTCCTGCCAGCCCTCCTGCGGCGCCGCCACCAGGGCCGGCCCGTACACCTCGGTCAGGCCGTAGAGGTGGGTCACGTTGAAGCCCATGGCCTCCATGGCGGCGATCACCGGCGCCGGCGGCGCCGCGCCTCCGGTCGCCACTTCGACCACATGGTCGAAGCGGCGCTTCTCGGTCTGCGGCGCGTTGATCAACATGCCGAGGACGACCGGCGCGCCCGCCATGTGGGTCACCCGCTCCTCGGCGATCAGGCGGAAGACCTCTTCCGGCTCCGGCCGGCGCAGGCATATGTGAGTGCCGGCAGCCGCGGTCACGGCCCAGGTGTGGGTCCAGCCGTTGCAGTGAAACATGGGGAGGGTCCAGAGATAGACCGAGTCGCGGGTCAGCCCGTTCATGAGCACGTTGCTCAGCGCGTTCAGGTAGGCGCCGCGATGGTGGTACACGACCCCCTTCGGCCGCCCCGTGGTGCCCGAGGTGTAGTTGAGCGAGATCGCCTGCCATTCGTCCTCGGGCCAGCGCCAGTCGAAACCGGGCGCGCCGGCGTCCAGCAGCGCCTCGTAGCTCTCGTCCGCGAAGAGGCTCCCCTCCCCCCCGGCCTCCGCTGAATCGTCGATCGCCACCACGTGCGGGCGACGGTCGAGTGTCGCCAGCGCCTCCTCCACCACGTCCGCGAAGGCGGCGTCGGCGATGAGCACGCGCGAGCGCGCATGGGAGAGCATCCCGGCGACGGAGGCGGCGTCGAGACGGATGTTGAGGGCGTTGAGCACCGCACCGGCCATGGGGACGCCGAAATGGGCCTCCAGCATAGCCGGCACGTTCGGCGCCATGATCGAGACCGTGTCGCCGATGCCGATTCCGCGCCCTGCGAGCGCGCCGGCCAGCCGCCGGCAGCGCTCATAGGTCTCGCCATAGTTCCGCCGCAGCGCGCCGTGCACCACGGCCGTCCGCGCCGGATAGATCGCAGCCGCCCGCGCCATGAAGTCGCAGGGCGTCAGCGCGGCGTGGTTGGCCGGCCCCTGTTTGAGCCCGCGCTCGTAGCGATTGCCGTCAGACACGCGTCGGCTCCCCCGGCGGCTCCCTCGGCGGCGATCCGCCATGGTCGGCGCTCACCGGACACAGCGTCAAGAACAAGCGCCGGCACCCGGCGCCTGCGGGACATGAGCAACGACAACCATCGCCCAAGGGATATGAATAAGTCCTCCGGCGGCTATACTCCCGCCATGCGGGTCGCCATCGTCTCCGACACGATTTGTCCCTGGTGCTATATCGGCAAGCGCCGCTTCGAGCGCGTCCGTTCCGGCCGCCCGGCCGATCTCGCGGTCGAATGGCGGCCCTTCCAGCTCAACCCGGACATGCCGGCCGAAGGCGTGGACCGGCGCCGTTACATGGTGGCAAAGTTCGGCTCGGAGGAGCGGGTCGCCGAGATCTTCGGCACGATCGAGCAGGCCGGCGCCGCCGAGGGCATCCGCTTCGCCTTCGACCGTGTCGCGCGCACCCCCAACACCGTGGACTCGCACCGGCTGATCGCCTTCGCAGGCGAGCGCGGGGCGCAGGACCAGGTGGTCGAGGCGCTCTTCCGCCGCTATTTCGAGCAGGGAGAGGACATCGGCGACGGCGCCGTTCTCGTCGCCGCCGGCGTGGACGGGGGGCTGAACGAGGACGAGGTGCGTCGCTTCCTGGCCGGCAGCGACGGCATGGATGCGGTGCGCCGGGAAAGCGAGAGCGCGAGCCGCATGGGCATCTCCGGCGTGCCCTGCTTCGTCTTCGAGGGCCGCTACGCGGTCTCGGGCGCACAAGCGCCGGACGTGCTCGAGCGGGCCTTCGAGCTTGCCGCCGCCGCTGCCGAGGCGCCCGATGCCTCGCCGCCCCAAGCTGCGCTGCCCGGCTGAGGCGTTGCGGCCGCGGCGCCGGCCCGGTCACTCGGACGCTGCAGGCTCGACCTCCTCCAGGAACGAGAACAGGCCGCGCAGGAAGCCGGGGGCCAGGATGGATAACGGGTTCACCGCGATGGCCGGCTGCTCGGTGGTCCCGCCGACCCGGTAGGTTGCCGCGAACAGCCCCCCGCCTTCCCCGCCGGTGAGCAGCTCCCCCAGCAGGGGGATGTTGCCGACGAGGCTGTTCAGCGAGTAGGCGGGAACCACGGTGCCGCTGATATTCACGCGGTCCGTTTCCAGATCGACCGTTCCCCCGGCGGTGACGCCGAGCGAGAATCCCGACGTGCGGGCGTTCCGGACCGTGACAACGTCGTCTTCGATGGAAAAGGGCAGCACGAACTCCGAAAACGCGATGCCTTCGCCCTGCAGGACATCGACGATGCCGGTGAGCGTCGCGATGGTAAGCAGCCGTGCCAGCGTCGGCGCGTCGGCCAACTGGTAGCGGTCGATCCTGACCGTGCCGGTGATGGGCCTGCCCGGCCGGTCGTCGTGCAGGACCGCCTCCATCAGCAGGTCCCCGCCGATGGCGTTGTCGTAGATGTCGAAGGCGCGGGCGACAGCACCGGCGTCACGCGAGCGCACGGTCACCAGGCGCTTGCCCGCCTGCGGCTCCAGGGAGAAGTGCAGGAGCGCACCGGAGGAGAGCGTTCCCTCCATGGACCCGACGTGCCGGCCCTCGGAATCGGTCTCGAAGCGGGCCCGGACACCGGTCAATTGCTGGTTGCCGGCGGTCACGACGCGCTCGACATCGAGATCGAGCACGAGCGGGCCGGACTTCGGAGCACCCTCTTCCATGAGGCGCGTGAGATAGGGCCGCGCATCGAGGCTTGTGCCCCGGACCGAGACCCGTGTGGCGTCGCCGCCGGTCTCGATGGTGCCTGTAATGTCCGTTGCCTCGTGCTGCATCCTCTCGATCGCGATCTCGCGGACGGCCCCGGGCCCGCGCGCGAGCGTTGCCTGGCCGGCGGCGTACAGTGTCCCCGTCTTGACCTCGACTCCGGTGAGCCGGACCGCCCCCTCGGGAGGAAAGGCGGCCCGAACGCTCACGGTCCCCGGTTCGCCTGCGGGCTTGAACCAGTAGAGCGCCGGGATTTCGAGCCGCGCCTCGGTCATGTCGAACAGGAGCATCGCGCCCGGCGGCGCGCCGCCGCCCGGATCCGAGAAGCGCGCGTCGAGCGCGAAGCCGCCCTGCACATAGGGCGCCAGATCGAGGCCGAGCGCCCTCCCGCCCTGCGGCGTCACCTTCACGGATGCGTCGAGGCCCTGCATGAAGGGTGCGTCACCGCTGAAATGGTCGAAACCACGTGCGAGCGTCGCCTGGCCGACGGCGTTCAAGGTCCCGGCATCGACCTCGAAGCGGGTGAGCCGGATCACGCCCTCGGGAGGAAAGGCGGCGAGAGCGCTCACCGTCCCCGCCTCGCCTGCGGGCTTGGACCAGCCCAGGTCCGGGATGTCGAGCCGCGCCTCGGTCAGGTCGAACGAGAGCGCCACGCGGGGCGGATCGCCGCCGTCCGGACCGGTGAAGTGCGTGTCGAGCACGACGCTACCCTGCACATAGGGCGCCAGATCGAGGCCGAGCGCCGTCCCGTCCTGCGGCGTCACCTTCACGGATGCGTCGAGGCCCTGCATGAAGGGTGCGTCACCGCTGAAATGGTCGAGGCCGCGTGCGAGCGTCGCCTGGCCGACGGCGTTCAAGCTCCCGGCATCGACCTCGAAGCGGGTGAGCCGGATCGCGCCCTCGGGAGGAACGGCGGCGAGGACGCGCAGCGTTCCCGGCTCGCCTGCGGGCTTGGACCAGGGCAGGTCGGGGCTCCCGAGCCGCGCCTCCGTCAAGTCGAACAGGAGGGTCGCGTGCGGCCGCGCGCCGCCCGGATCGCTGTAGCGCGCATCGAGCGCGACGCTGCCCTGCATGAAGGGCGCCAGATCGAGGCCGAGCGCCGCCCGGTCCTCGGGCGTCACCGTCATCGATACGTCGAGGCCCCGCGCGAAGGGCGCGTCGCCGCTGAAATTCTCCTGCCACGAGACCGTCGCGGGTATGCCCTGGAGCCTGGCCGTACCGCGCAGGTCCATGCTCGCTTCGTCGATGCCGAGACGCAGCGCTCCCTCGCTCATGTCCACCGTGCCGGCAATCTCCTCCATCCGCGCGCCGCTCACACGCGCGACGGCGGTGAGTTCGATCTGCTCTGCCGTGATGGTCGTGTCCGCCGGCAGATCGACCGTGAAGAGCGTGTGCACCGTGCCGCCGACGTTCCTCGGCTGCAGCCCGACCTTGCTCATCAGCGCGAGCCGGGGATGGTCCAGCAGCGCGAGCGCGTCCGCCGCGGGTCCTTCCGCCTCGACCGTCACCGACAGGTTGGGTGACTCTGCATGGAAATCGCTCAGCGAGGCTGTCCCGCGGGACGCCGCGATCCCGGCGATGCGGCCGTCGTTCATGGTCAGGGTGAGGGATGCGCCTGTGAAGCGCCCGCTTCCGCCGACCCCCTCCACGGCCGGCATCGGGCGCAGGTAATGGACGCTCGCATCCTCGAACGCAAGCGTGCCGGTCGCGGAGGCGGCGGTGATGCGGCCCTCTTCCAGGGTGCCGGGCTCAATATCGAGAGCGGCGTCGAAGCGGGTGATGACGCCTGCGCGAATGTTGTGCGTGATCCAGCCGCGGCCTGTCTCCAGGAACGCCTCCGGCCAGTAGTCGACGAGGGCATCGAAGGGCATGTCGTGCGCCTGGAAGCGCCCGCGCAGGCCGATGCCGGCGCTCGTCTGCCGGATTTCGCCGCCGAAGGAGAAGCGCGGACGGTCGGTGTCGAGGGTGAACGATTCGAGCGTCACGCGTGACAGCGTGCCGTCGACCGAGCCCGCGGCGGCGAGCCGGCGGACCGGGACGGGAACGGGAAAGAGCGCCGGCAGCGAGACCTCGCCCGCCCCGCCCGCGATATCGAATTCGGCGCCGCCGAAGGCGCCGCCCGGCGCCAGATCGAACGCGAGCGTGCCGGAGAGCGGAACCCGGATGCCCGAGAACTCGGCGAACTCGGGAGCGATGGAGGCGAGCCGCGACGGGTCGAGTGCGGAGAACGCGAGCGCGGCGCTGCCCATCTCGCTCTCCCGATGGTGGAACAGCTTCACCTCCAGACGGGTCTCGACATCCCGCACCTGCAGGTCCGTCGACAGGTGGCCGAAGATCGCTGCGTCGTCCATGTCGAGAGTGAGGTCGGCGCTCGCTGCCGTCCAGGTGAGGCCGGAGGTCTCGTCGCGGAGGGCGAAGGCGGCATCGCGGAGGCCGACGCGCTGCAGCCGCGCCAGCGGATGATCCTCGTGGGGCGGATCGAGCAGATCGGCGACCAGGGCTTCGGCGGCGCCGTCGTCCGTACCGGCGTCGTCTCCGCCTCCGGCGAGTGTCACCCGCCCCTCTGCGTCGCGGAGGAGGCCGAGGCGCAGCCCCAGGAGCTCGATCGAGGTAGGGGCGACGACTCCGCCCAACAGGGCCGCGCCGCTCACCCCGAGCGACGCCTCCGGCACCTGCGCCAGAGTGCCGCCGTCCGCGGCGGCGACCCGCACGCCGGTCAACCGCACCTCGAGTGCACGATCCCAGCCGGCCCAGACCAGGACGGTGTCGTCGAACTCCATCCGATAGGAGAGATCCTCGCCTTCGAAGGCTTCCTCGATATAGGGCGACAGGAAAGCGAGGGAGAGCGGGCCGCTCGACAGCCGCCACGCCCCGAGGGCGAAAATGATGGCGAGCGCGGCGAACAGGGCACCGAGCACCCGGAGAGCGATTCGGGCCGTCGATCTCATGTCGATGAACCGGATACGGCCGCCCCTGCCGCGCCCGTGCAGCCTCCTTTGCCTGTTCCCCGAGTCGATCCTTGTAATACAATCGGCGCGCGGTGTCCCTCTTGCCATTCCTCCAGGACGATGCGGCGCCTCCCGAGCCGGCCTGCCCCGAGCGCGCGGATGCGGGCCGGGAGGCCTGGCTTGCGGCCGCGGCCGCGCTCGGCGGCGCCGACGAATCGTTTGCCGCCGCCCTCGCGGGCGAGCGCCAGGCGCGCGCTTTTCTGGCCGCCGTGTTCGGCAACAGCCCATCCCTCGGCCGGGCGCTGGCCCGCGAAGCGGCCCAGCTTCGCATCATGGCCGAGCGCGGCCCCGACGCTGCCTTCGAGGGCGCGCTGGAGGGCATGGCGGGCGCCGCCTGCCGCGGCGGCGATCGCCGCAGCGTCGTCCTGCGGCTGCGCGCGGCCAGGCGGCGGGCGTCGCTCATCACAGCCCTTGCCGACATTGCCGGCGCCTGGCCGCCGGAGACGGTCGCCGCGGCCCTCACCCGCATCGCGGATGCCGTGCTCGCCGGCGCGCTCGACCATCTGCTTCGCGCGGCGGTCGCCCGCGGCGTCCTCGCGGCCTCCGACCCGGACGAGCCGGCGGCGGCCTGCGGGCTCACCGTGCTCGGCCTGGGCCCGCTCGGGGCGCGCGAGCTCACCTATGCGAGCGAGCTCGCCCTGGTCGTGCTCTTCGACTCCGAGCGTGTGCGCCACCGGGGGCGGGGCGAGCCGACGGAGGCCATGCACCGCCTCGTGCGCGATCTCAGTGCCCTGCTCGGCGAACGCACGGACGAGGGCAGCCTGTATCGGACCGACCTGCGATTGAGGCCCAACACCGGGGGCACGCCGCTCGCGCTGTCCACATTGGCCGCCGAGCAATATTACGAGAGCCACGGGCAGAACTGGGAGCGCGCCGCGATGATCAAGGCGCGCCCGGTTGCCGGCGACCCGGCGGTCGGCGCCGACATCGTGGAGCGGCTCAGGCCCTTCGTCTGGCGCAAGTATCTCGATTTCGCGGCGATCCAGGACATCCAGTCGATCAAGCGGCAGATCAGCGTCGAGCCCGACCGCGGCCCGGTCGAGATCGCCGGCCACGATATCGAACGCGGCCGGGGCGGCATTCGCGAGATCGAGCTCTACGCGCAGACGCAGCAGCTCATCTGGGGCGGGCGCGACCCGTCGCTGCGCGCGCGCGCGACCTGCGACGCGCTGCGCGCCCTCGCTGCCGCCGGACGTGCGGACGAAAAGGCGGCGGACGCGCTGATCGAATCGTACCGCTTCCTGCGCCGGCTCGAGCACCGCCTGGAGCTCGTCGATGACAAGCCGACCGGCCGGCTCCCGGACGACGCGGATGGCCTGGACGCCATCGCCCGCTTCATGCGCTTCCCCGGCGAGGCCGCTCTCGCCGATGCGCTGCAGGCTCACTCGCGCACCGTGGAGGAGCACTATGCCGCGCTCTTCGAGGACGAGCCGGCGCTCGGCGGCGAGGGCGGCAATCTGGTGTTCACCGGCACCGACGACGACCCCGATACCCTGGCGAGCCTCCGGCGCATGGGTTTCGGCGACGCCGCCGCGGTCTCGGCGACCGTGCGCCGCTGGCACCATGGCCGCATACAGGCGACCCGCAGCACCCGCGCCAGGGAGCTGCTGACCGAGCTCATGCCGGCGCTCCTGCGCGCCTTCGCCAATACCGCCGACCCCGACTCGGCGTTCCGCAAGCTGGACGAGTTTCTGCGCGGGCTGCCGTCCGGGGTGCAGCCCTTCCTGCTGCTCCACGACAATCCCGGCCTGCTGGCGCGGCTGGCCGAGATCATGGGCAGCGCGCCGCGCATCGCCGAGCATCTGAGCCGCAGCCCGCACCTGCTCGACGGGCTCATCAGCGGCGACCTGCACCAGCGGCTGCCGGGGCGGGACGAGCTGAGCGACGACCTCGACCGGGCGCTGGCGCCGGCCGGCGACACGCAGGCCTTGCTCGACGGCGTGCGCCGCTGGCAACACGAGCGCGAGTTCCAGGTGGGCATGCAGATCCTGCGGGGCGACGTGGCCGCCGACCGCTTGTCCGGCGCACTCTCGGACATCGCCGACACGGTGATCGCGGCGCTGCTGCCCCGGGTGCAGGAGGAATTCGCAGGGCGGCACGGCCGGGTGCCGGGGGCGGCCTTCGCCGTGCTCGGTCTGGGCAAACTCGGCAGCCGCGAGATGACCTTCGACAGCGACCTCGACGTGGTCTTCCTCTACGGCACGCCGGAGGGTATCGGCGCGCAATCCGACGGCGACCAGGGGCTCGCGGCGAGTCACTACTACACCCGCTTCAGCCAGCGCCTCTCGCACGCCGTCAGCGCACTCACCGCCGAGGGACGGCTCTACGAGATCGACATGCGCCTGCGCCCCTCCGGCGCCTCGGGCCCGATCGCCACCGAGGCCGCCGCCTTCCGCCGCTACCACGAAAAGGATGCCTGGACCTGGGAGCACATGGCGCTCACCCGTGCCAGGCCGGTGGCCGGCGACCCGTCCCTCGCGGCGGCGGTGATGGAGGGGATCGGAGCGGTGCTCTGCACGGCCCGCGAGCCGGAGTCGCTGCTTGCCGATGTCGCGGCGATGCGCGAGCGCGTTGCCTGCGAGCGCGCAACCGGCAACAGGTGGCGCCTCAAGCATGTGCGCGGCGGCCTGCTCGACCTCGAATTCATCGCCCAGTTCCACCTGCTGCGCCACGCAGCGCAGCACCCGTCGATCCTCGTGCAATCGACGCAGGCGATGTTTCGACGGCTGGGGGAGGCCGGCGTTCTCGACACCGGCGAGGCGACCGCACTCGCCGGCATGGCAGCCTTTCTCCAGCGCCTCCAGGGACTGCTCAGGCTCACGGTCGGCACCAACCGGGATGTGGAGCGCTTCACGCCCGGCGTCCGCGAGACCCTGGCGCGGGCGATGGGGGCCGCGGATTTCGACGCCCTTGAGACAAACATCGTCGCCGTTCAGGATCGCGTCCGCACCGTCTACCGGCGCCTGATCGCGGACCCCGCCGCGGCGCTGGAGCGAGAGCGGCAGTGAGAGGAGAACGCAGATGACGACGGCGATCGACGCCGGCAGCCCGGCACCGGCCTTCACGGCGCCCACCGACGACGGCGGCTCGCTGAGCCTCGAAAGCCTGCGCGGCCGCGCCGTGGTGCTCTACTTCTACCCGCGCGACGACACGCCGGGCTGCACGCGGGAGGCGCAGGAGTTCACGCAAGCCTTGCCCGCGTTCGCTGACGCGGGCGCGGAGATCGTCGGCGTCTCCAAGGACAGCGCCGCCAGGCACGAGAGCTTCAGGGCGAAATACGCCCTCCCCTTCACCCTCGTCTCCGACGCAGACGGCGACATCTGCGAGCGCTACGGCGTCTGGGTGGAGAAGAAGAACTACGGCAAGACCTACATGGGCATCGAGCGCGCGACCTTCCTGATCGACCCGGAGGGAAGCGTCAGCAAGGTGTGGCGCCGGGTCAAGGTTCCGGGCCATGTCGACAACGTGCTGGAGGCGGTGCGCGACCTCAACACCACCGGAAACTGACCGCTCCAACCTTATGAACTGGCTGAGAAACCCCGGCTGACAAAACTCAGGGAGCGTGGGACCTCAGCCCCCCCTTGAAGGGCCGAAACAGGCTGATCGTGTCGTTGGGCGAGAGCGGCGTCTCGGTCCACTGATCGCGGGGCACAGCTTCGCCGTTCATCATGGCGAGCATCGCCGGGTCGCCGTCCACCTTGAGCGCCGACAGCGCGTCGAGCATGGTCGCGCCGGGCGCGAGATCGAGGGCGCGGCTTCTGGCGCCGCTGAACTGGGGGAGCTCGATGGCGACGAGCTCCACCGTCACCTTCATCCGAGTCCGAGGCGCTGCATGGTCTCCGCCGTCGGGCGCCCGTCCGCGCTCCAGCCGCGCAGCGCGTAATACTGCGGCAGCATGGTGTCGAGCTCGCACACCTTGCCCTTGCCCGAGCCGCTCTTCACCGTCTCCTTGAGGATGCGCTGCGGCAGCGTGTCGTCGGCGGCGGTCATGCCGGCGTCGAGGTTGAACTGGCGCTCCATGTTCCAGATGCGCTCGCCGGTCTCGTTCAGCCGGTCCACGCTCCAGTCGCCCGCGCAGGCGGCATCGACCATGTTGGCGACCTCGTCGAGCCCCCAGATCATCATGGGGAAGGCGCAGATGCCGACGGAATCGATGGCCGCGTTCGAATCCTGGCTGTCCTTCACGATCTTCGCCTTGCCCTCCAGCTTGCCGCCGGAGAAATCGTCCTCGTAGGGGTCGGCGCGCAGGTGGCAGGCGCCCCGGTTGCTGGTGGCGTAGGCGAGCCCCATGCCCTGCATCGAGCGGCCGTCATAGCCGGGGAACTCCTGCCCCTTGGAGACCATGGCGAACTCGGGACGGCCGTACTTCTCGCAGAGCCGCTTGGCGCCGAGCCCCAGGTCCTTGCCGAATCCCGTGCCCGTGCCGGCCTCCTCGGCCGCGTGGCAGAGCGCTTCCGCCGAGCCGAAATTGTAGGCGACGCCGCCGGTCTCCGCGTCGCCGATGGCGCCGGTCTCGTAGAGCTCCATCGCGGCCGCGACGGTCGCGCCGAAGGAGATCGGGTCCATCCCGTCCTCGTTGCAGACGAAATTGGCGAAGGTCGCGGCCTCGATATCGTCCACGCCCACCATGGGGCCGAGCGAATAGGCCGATTCGTACTCCAGCCCGCCGCTCACCTTCCTGTAGCGGTCCCTGTCCCTGATCGCGAAATGGCCGGGGTCCATCTTGGAGGCGCGCTGGCAGCCGATGGTGCAGGCGAAGCAGGCCCGGTTGGCGACCAGGTTGGCGGCGCCGTCCGAGCGCCGCACCGCCGTCATCGCGTCGGGGCCGAGCTTGCCGGTGCCCTCGAACTGCACGTCCCGGTTGTTGCGGGTCGGCAGGCTGCCGAAGGCCTGGGTCACGTCGATCATCGAGAGCGTGCCCGTGCGCGCGAGGTCGGCGCGGGTCTGGCTCGCGGCCAGCGCGGCGGCGGCGTCGCCCGAGGCCTTGGCAAAGGCGGCGTCATCGTCGACCGCGACGCCCCGCGTGCCGCGCACGGCGATCGCCTTCAGGTTCTTGGAGCCCATCACGGCGCCGACGCCGGAGCGTCCCGCGGCGCGGTCGAGGTCGTTCATCACACAGGCGTAGCGGTTGAGGGTCTCGCCAGCCCGGCCGATGGAGGCGATCTTGATGGCGCCGTCCTGGTGGCGCGCCTTGATCGCCGGCTCGGTGTCCCACACCGACTTGCCCCAGACGAAGCCTTCCGCGTCGATGAGTTCGGCGTGGTCGTCCTTGATGTAGAGATAGACCGGGCGCGGCGAGCGGCCCTCCAGGATCACCATGTCCCAGCCAGCGAGCTTCAGCTCAGCCCCGAAATAGCCGCCCGAGTTGGAGCAGGCGACGGCGTTGGTCAGCGCCCCCTTGGTGACGACCGTGTAGCGTCCGCCGGTCGGCGCCGTGGTCCCGGTCAGCGGGCCGGTGGCGAAGATCAGCTTGTTGTCGGGCGAGAGCGGATCCGCCTTCGGGTCCATCTCCTCCGCGAGATACTTGGTGGCAAGGCCCCTGCTGCCCAGGTAGGACTGCGCCCACGCCATGTTGAGCGGCTCCTCCGTACAGGTGCCGACGGTGAGGTCGACACGCAACAGTCTGCCTTGCCAAGCCATGAGTTCCTCCGAACTGTCGATCGGCCGTACCGGGCCGAATGGCGGGAAGGTACTCCGCAGTGCTTCGTTCGCCAAGCCGGTCCGCGCAGGCACGACACCGGCACAGGGACCGTCCGGCTCGGGGAACACGGGCGCCGTCCGCTCGGGCATTTCCGGCCGGGGCCGCCGCGATCCGCTCGCGCCCTCCCCTCTCGCGCTCTCCTTGCGACGCACGGGGGAAGGCTGACCGAATGCGGAATTCGGCGGGAGACTGCGGTGCGTGCTCTCGCGCTGCATGGGGCGACCCTGGCACGGGCGCCCGGCGCGGTGCATCGCACCATGGTGCGGGGTGTCGGGTGCCCGATCCTGCGCAGCGACGGCCGGGTGCGGCCGGGGTTCCATGCCGTCGATGCGCCGTGAAGAGCGCACGGGACTGCTTGCCGGCAACAGCCGGTCGGCGCGGGCAGCGCCGGTCCGCTACGCGGCGGCGGGGCGGTGGACGGGCACCACGTAGGGGCCTTCCGGAATCACCGCGACTCGCCGGTCGCCGTGCCAGGCGGCGCTCTCGGCCACCGCGCCGGCGAGCGAGTCGGCCATGCGGACGCCGGTGAGCGCGCGCTCCTCCGGCGCCAGCCCCTCGGTGAAGAGGTGGACCGTGCCGGCCCGCATCGGGCGGAGCTGCATTTCCGTCTGCCACTCGTCGATGGCGGCGTGGCTCTTGCCGCCGATCTCGGCGAGGAAGCGCTCCGGACCCTGCGCCACGAGGCGGCGCTGGGCGTCGGCGAAGTGGTCCGAGCCGAAGCCCTCGGAACATGCCGAGGCGACGATGAGGTCGCCGCCCGGCGCCAGTATCTCCAGCGGCCCGACCATGCCCTTCACCGTCTGGTAATAGGTCGCGTCCAGCGGATGGCCGGCGGCGCTCGTCAGCACGGTGTGAAGCGCTCGTCCACGGCGACGGTGGCGTAGCGCGCCGCGAAGCGCGCCGCCGCCGCGTGGCTCGCCACGACCTCGCCGTAGTTGAGGAAGGCGACGCGGCGCTCGTCGTCGATGACGCTGTTGACCGCCCGCGCAGCGCCGAGCATGGCCATGATCTCCAGCTGCTCCTCGTGCAGCGGGTTGCCCTCCAGCACGCAGTTGGTGCAGTTGGGATGCTCCATGAAGCGCGCGCTGTGGAAGGTGGTGATGGTCTCGGCATGGGCGACGCCGGGCGCGATCACCTTGCGCCCGCCGGACCAGCCGGCCATGAAGTGCGGCTCCACCAGGCCGGTCGCGATGCGCAGGTCGGCGTCGACGAAGCGCCGGTCGAGCCGCACCACCGTGCCGCGCCGGGTCGTGCCGAGAAGCACGTGATCGGCGTCGGCGCGGGCGAAATGGTTGGCGACGTCCACCGTCTCCAGCACCCAGGGATCGCCGACCAGGGCGGCAAGCTCCGCGCCCTTGTTGGGCCGGTGCAGCCCGGTCGCCACCAGCACCGCGATCCGGTCCGGCTCCATCCCGGCATCGAGCAGGGTGCGGATCAGCGGCGGCAGGATCACGCCGTTGGGCACCGGGCGCGTGATGTCGCAGATGAGGATGCAGGCACTCGCGGCACGCGCGGCCTCTTCCCCGAGCGGCGGGCAGTCCACCGGCGCAGCCAGCGCCGCCGCCATGGCCCGCGCCGGGTCGGCGAGCAGCGGCATCGCCTGCTTGGCGATCACGGTGACATCCAGTTCGTCGGGCAGGTCCACCGCCCGTTGGCCCCGGCCGTAGTTCAGATGAACGCGCATGGCCCTATTTCATGTCGATGTATCTGACCGGCACCAGCCGGTGCCCCACCAGATCCACCGCCGCCTGGGCCTGCTCCAGGATGACGTATCCGAGTAGCGGCTCGTACCCATCGTCGTCGCCGGCCTCCATCTCGACGAAGATGACCTCGTTCGAGACCGGGCGGAATCCCTCGATCTCGATCTCAACCGGCCAGCAGGCTTCCCCTTCGAGAACGTCCTGATTGGCGAGCTGGAGCGAGACAGTCTCGGACCGCTTGAACTCCCCGAAGCGCCCCTTCCACGCTGCCGGCAGAATCAGCGCGCCCGCTCCGGTGTCGACCAGCATCCCACAGCGAATGGACTTGTCCTCGTCGAACAGGTTGGTGACCTGCGTCTCTACGACGATTCGGCCCACTGGATTGCCTGCCTTCCCCGCTACCGCGTGCCGGCGAGGGGGATGCCGGTGGCGTCGGCGGTGGCGACGGTGAGGGCGCGGAGGTCTTCGGGCTCGACGTTCTGGAGGTTCGTCTTGCCGGTGCAGCGCGCCATCATCGAGGCTTCGGAGGCGCTGGCCTTGAGGATGTTGGCGATGCCCTGCGCCCGGTCCTCGCCGCTGCGGTCGGCCGTGAAGGCGAGCTCGCTGGTGCCGGCAATGGCGCCGCCGGCGGCAAGCCCCGCGGCGACACCGAGGACCACGGCGACAGCGCCGAGGGCGATCACCTTGGCCGCGTCGGTGCCCGAGCGCACGCCGCCGAAGTAGACCAGGTCGATCTCCTCCTCGCGGTCGAGGCGGCGCAGGATCGCCACGGCGTCGCGCAGGATGGTGAGGTCGGGCGCGCCCTGCAGCTCCGCCCAGGGCGCGCCGAGGCCGGCGCTGCCGTCCAGCAGCAGCATCCCGAAGTCCGCGTCGAGCGCATAGGGGATCGCCTCTTCCAGTATTGCCGGCGAGGAGACCGAGAGCCCCAGCACCTGGTCCGCGCCCGCCCCTGCCGTATCCACCGGGGCGAAGCGGTGGCCCAGCGCATGGACCAGTCCCGCCGCGTCCGCGCGCGGCGCGATCTGCCCCGGCAGCACGAGCTGGAACCAGCGCGCGCCGCCAGCGATGGGCCTGAGCCCCAGATAGCTCGCATCCGCCTCCGCAATGCCCTTGCCGACCGCCGCCCGCACCTCGTCCGGCGCATCGTCGAAGCCGGTCACCATGAGGGGCAGCGCCAGATCGCTGCCGCCCACCGAGGTGCCGATGCGGCAGGCCTCGCGGTAGGGGTCGATCACCAGGCGCGACAGGTTGGCCGGCAGGAAGGCGAGATCGTCGAGAATGCCCGGACGTTCCGCCGGGAAGGGGTCGTCGCGCTCGCCCAGGCGCTTCTCCAGCATCGCCCGCTGCTGCGCCGTGTCGGCGGGGCCGGTGCGGGCCATCGCGAAGATGTCCTCCCGGTGGTCCACCGCGTAGTCGGCGGAGCCGGTCTCGGCGTCGCAGCGGTAGCAGCGCGCCGCCTCCTTGCGCGCCGCCTCCCAGCCATAGGTGGTCTCGATCTCCGGGAACGCCACCGGGTCTTCGCCAAGGCCCAGAAAATCCGGATGCTGCACCGGCAGCAGCTCCCACTCCAGGTCCTGCGCCACCGGAACCCGCCGCGTGCGGTAGGGCGTGCGGTAGGGCAGCGGGTCTCCGCGCCCCTCCAGGTACGCCTTGACGTAGTACGCCACCCGCTGGCCGTGGTTCATCGCCATCACGATGGTGGAGCCGCCGAAGGCCCCGTCGCCGGCGGCGAACACTTGCGGGTCGCTCGTGCCCATGCCCTCCCATGCCGTGCGCACCCGGTCGCCCGCCATCAGGCCGCGCCGGTCGAGGTCGTCGCAGAGCCCTTCCTGGCCGACCGAGGCGATGACCATGCCGCAGGCGATGTCATGCTCCGTGCCCGGCACGTTGACCGGCGCCCGCCTGCCCGATTCGTCCGGGTCGCCCAGCGTCGTCGTCACGCAGCGCACGGCGAGCCCGTTGCCTTGGCGCACGATCGCCGTCTGCTGGGTGTGGTAGATGAACTCGATCCCCTCCTCGACCGCGCCCTCCAGCTCGATCCTGCGCGCCGGGATCTCCGCAGGACCGCGCCGGTAGATCACCTTTACATGGTTGCAGCCCGGCAGCCGCTTCGCGACGCGGCAGGCGTCCATGGCCACGTCCCCGCCGCCCACCACCACCACCGTCTCCGGCATCTCCGGCCGCGCGCCCTCGTTCACGTCGCGCAGGAACTGCACGCCGTCGATCACGCTGGCGCGGTCCTCGCCCGGAATGCCCATCTTCTTGCCCCACCAGGCGCCGATGGCGAGGATCACCGCGTCGTGGCGCTGCTTGAGCTCGTCCAGCGTCACGTCGCGCCCGAGCGCCGCGTCGAGATGAACCTCCATCCCGGGGCAGCGCCGCATCATGCGGTCGATGTCCTCCTGGATGATCCCGGGCGGGAGGCGGAAGGCCGGGATGCCCCAGATCATCATGCCGCCGAGCCGGTCCGTCATCTCGTAGACATGCACAGGGTAGCCCGCGACCGAGAGGTCCTGCGCCGCGGTCAGCCCCGCCGGGCCCGAGCCCACCACGGCGACGCTTTGTTCGTGCCGCACCGGCGCCGCCGGCGGGTCGTGGTCGTGACCCACCTCGTCCATGACGAAGCGCTTGAGGTTGCGGATCTGCACCGGGCCGTCGGAATCGGTGCGCCGGCAGGCCGGCTCGCAGGGCGCGTCGCACACCCGCCCGCAGATCGAGCTGAACGGGTTGGTCGCCGTGATCGCCTCGAACGCGTCCGCGAACTTCCGCTCCCAGATGTAGGCGATATAGGACGGCGCGTCCGTCCCCACCGGGCAGGCGATCTGGCACGGCGCCGGCACGAAGTGGGCGTCGTCGGTGTCGTCGGGAAGCTCCGCCAGAAGCTGCCCGCCCGCCGCCATCCCGCCGCCCGTCGTCTCGCCGCCGGCCATCGCTCAGCCCATCCTGCTGCGCAGCGCCCGCTCGCGCTCGCGATACTCCGGCGCGTAAGCGAGGCCCGTCATCGCGGCCGCGTCGCGGGTGACGGCCACCAGGTCGTCGCGCCCGAGAGCGGCCGTGCTTCCATGGCCCATGGCCTGGGTCAGCGCCGCGATCTGCCAGCGCACGCCCTCCAGATAGCGGTGGATGTTGCGCGCCTCCGCCACCGGGTTGTAGCGCCGCTCGTGCTCGGGGTCCTGGGTCGCGATTCCGGTCACGCACTGGCCCACATGGCACTGCATGCAGGCGATGCAGCCGCCGGCGATGATGACGGCAGTGCCCATCGCCACCGCGTCCGCCCCCAGGCAGAGGCCCTTCACCGCGTCGATGCCGTCGCGGATGCCCCCCATCAGCACGATCTGCATCTTGCCGAGGCCGTCCACCTCCCCCAGCGCCTCGATCGCCTGGGTGATGGCGGCGAGCGTGGGCACCCCCACATGCTCCATCACCTCGGCACCGCCGGCGCCCGTCGAGCCCTGCATCCCGTCGAGCTCCACGAAGTCGAAGCCGTCCTTGTAGGCGATCTTGATGTCGTCGCGCACGCGTCCTGCGCCCAGCTTCACGCTCACCGGGATGCGGTAGCCCGTGGCCTCGCGGAACTCCTCCACCTTGATGACCAGATCGTCGGCGCCGAGGATGTCGGGGTGGCGCGAGGGCGAGCGCAGGTCGATCCCCTCGGGATGCCGCGGATGGTCGCAAGCTCCTTGGTCACCTTCTTCGCCATGAGCTGGCCGCCGAAGCCGGGCTTCGCGCCCTGGCTGATGTAGATCTCCAGCCCGTCCGCCCGGTTCATGTCGTGGATGTTCCAGCCGAGGCGCCCGCCCAGGCACTGGAAGACGAGCTGCTCGGCAGCGCCGCGCTGGGCGTCGCTCATGCCGCCTTCCCCTGTGTTCTCGGCGATCCCCGCCATGCTCGACGCCATGCCGACCGCCTGCTTGGTTGAGCGCGAGAGGGCGCCGTAGCTCATCGGCGCGATCATCACCGGCATCGAGAGCGTCAGCGGCTTCGCCCCGTTCAGGCCCCCGATCTCCGTCCCCATCTCCACCGCCGCCACCGGATCGCCCGCCGTGCCGGCGCCCGAGAGGTCGCGCTTGAAGGCCAGGTCGGAGAGGTGCGGCAGCGCGCGCGCGCCGCCATAGCCGCGCACCCGGTAGCGCCCGATCTGCGCCTTGACGTAGACGTCCTCCTGGACCTTGGGGTTCCAGTACTCCGACGCGCCGGAGAAGGTGAAGAAGGGAATGCTGCGCACCTGCTGCTCGCTGGTCGCGTAGCGCAGCCGCTTGCCGGCGTTCACGATCTTCTGGAAGCGTCCCTTGAAGGCGATCTCGTGGCGGTCGAGGAAGGCGCGGATGTCGTCGATCTCGGCCTCGTCGATGTCGCCGATCTCGGCATCGGAACCCAAAGAGCGCACCGCGCCGCCGACATAGATGTCGCCGGCCGCCATGTCCTCGCCCACCCGCTCGCCGGAGTCGCCCAGGATGACGATGCGCCCGCCATACATCATGTAGCCCGCCATGAAGTTGGCGTTGCCGGCGCAGCAGAGCGTGCCCGCCTTCATCACCTGGCCCGCGCGCGAGCCCACATTGCCGTGCACCACGATCTCCGCGCCCCGGATCGCGACACCCGCGATCGCGCCCGCATTGCCGCGCACCGTCACCGTGCCCGCATACATGTTGTCGCCGAGGCCCCAGCCGGCATTGTTGTCGATCTCGAAGCGCGCACGATCCGCGAGGCCGGCGCAGAAATAGCCCGCCGAGCCCCGCACCCGCACCGTCACCGGGTGGATCAGGCCGACGCCGATATGGTGGCGCGCATCGGGGTTGAGGACCTCGATGTCCTCCCCCCTGGCGCCGCGGTCGCGGATCTGCTCGTTGGCGTCGCGGACCGAGACGCGCCCTAGGTCGATCTGGACCATGTGCCGTAGCTCCCCGGCGGCGGTTCCCTGGTGTCGAGCGCGCGGCCCGGGAAGAGGCGGTTGAGCGAGACTTCCTCCGAGGCGATCGCGATCAGGTCGTCGTTCTCGTACATGATCATCGGCTTCGCCGCGAGATTGTCCTTGGCGTAGCCGATCTCGTCCTTGGTCGAGACCAGGAACGAGAAGGTCCCGTCGAGATCGTCGATCGAGGTCCTGAGCGCGTCTTCCAGCACCACCTCGTTGGCCAGCTTGTCCGCCAGATAGACCGCGATCAGCTCGCTGTCGTTGTCGGTGTGGAACTCGAAGCCCCGCCGCTCCAGCCGCCGGCGCATCTTCCAGTAGTTCGTGATCTGCCCGTTGTGGACGATGGCGATGTCGGTGAACCCGGTCGCCCAGAAGGGATGCGCCGCCTCGGGCTTCACCTCCGATTCGGTCGCGAGCCGCACATGGCCGAGCCCGTGCGTGCCCCGCACCTCGCGCACGTGGAAACGCTCGTCCACATCGTGCGCGCTGCCCACGTCCTTGCGGATGTCCAGGCTCTCGCCGATCGAGATCAGCGTCGCCGCGTGCTCCATGTCGTAGGCCAGCTTGCGCACGTCGCCGGTGAAGCGCACCACCACCCGGTAGCTGTTGCCGGCGCGCTCGTCGTCCACGATCTCCGCCCCGTGGTCCTCCAGGGTGGCGCGGATTCCCGCGACCGAGGCCTCCGCAGCATCGTCGGCGCCTCCATCCGCGTCCGCGCCCTCCTCCTCGACCAGAAAGCGCAGCTTCAGCTCCCCTTCTCTGGCTTCCTCATAGAGCGCGAACCCGGTCGAATCCGGGCCCCGGTGCTGGCAGCCGTCCAGCATGTCGATCAGCGCCCGACCGGCCGCCAACCCGCTCTCCCCGTGTTTGAACATCACACCCGCGATCCCGCACATGCGCGCCATCCCGATCCATCCATGTCAGAGGCGCATAATACCACGAAAGACGGGCTCGCGCGCCGCCGCTTCGCTATCATGGTCCGCTCTGGAGGAAGATCAGCCATGCCCCATGCACGGTCCCCGGACGGAACCCGTCTCTATTACGAGGAGGCCGGGACCGGCCATCCGCTGCTCTTCATCCACGAGTTCGCCGGCGACCTTCGGAGCTGGGAGCCTCAGCTCTGCCATTTCGCGCGGCGCTACCGCTGCATCGCCTACAACGCCCGCGGCTATCCCCCCTCGGACGTGCCGGCGGACGCCGGCGCCTACAGCCAGGCCCATGCGGTGGCGGACGCCATCGCCGTGCTCGACCGTCTCGCCATCGAGCGCGCCCATGTCGTCGGCTTGAGCATGGGCGGCTTCGCCACCCTTCACATCGGCCTGCGTCATCCGGCGCGCGCCTCGGCGCTGGTGGTCGCCGGCTGCGGCTACGGCGCGCCGCGCGACGCCCGCGCCGGGTTCCGCCGCGAGACGGAAGCCGTGGCCGCACGCCTGGAGCGCGAGGGCGCGGGCCCGGTCGGCGCCGACTATGCGCTGGGGCCCACGCGTGTGCAGTTCGAGGCCAAGGACCCGCGCGGCTGGGCCACCTTCCGCGACCGGCTGACGGACCATTCGGCACGGGGCGCGGCCAACACGCTGCGCGGCGTGCAGGCCCGCCGCCCCTCGCTCTACGATCTGGAAGAGGGCCTCGCCGCGCTCACCGTGCCGACGCTGCTGATCGCCGGCGACGAGGACGAGCCCTGCCTCGACGCCAACCTCTACCTCAAGCGCACGATCCCCGCCGCCGGCCTGCTGGTGATCCCGAAATCCGGCCATACCATCAACCTGGAGGAGCCGGACGCCTTCAACCGGGCCTGCGCGTCGTTCTTCGCCCAAGTGGAGAACGGCCGCTGGCAGGCGCGCGACCCGCGCTCGCTCGGCGGCACCGCGATCGTCCGCGCCGACGCGGAGACGACGCCGTGACGGGCGAGCGCGGGTCTCTCGCGGAGACGCTGCACACGCTCCTCGCCGAGCTGATCGCCATTCCCTCGACCACGCCGCCGGGCGACACGCAGGCGATCTGCGCCGCCGCGGCCGCGCACCTGGAGGCCGCGGGCTGCGCGGTCTCCATGCCGATGCGGACCCCGCCGATCGCCAATCTGGTGGCAACGCTCGGGGCAGGCGCGCCGTCCCTGGTGTTCAACGCGCACATCGACACGGTCGCCGCCGGCGACCGCGCGGCCTGGCGCAGCGACCCCTTCGCCGCGACCATGGCAGAGGGCCGCATCCACGGGCTCGGCGCCAACAACTGCAAGGGCTCGGCGGCGGTGCATCTCTGGCTCGCCGGCGAGGCGGCGCGGCGCGGCGGGCCGGCGCGGGGAAGCCTGACCTTCGTGCTCGCCGGCGACGAGGAGCGTCTCGGCCCGGAGGGCACCGCCTTCCTGCGCGAGGACGGGCTGATCGAGCCGGACGCCCTGGTGCTCGGCGCGCCCACGGAGAACCAGCTCATCGTCGAGGAGCGCGGCATCCTGTGGCTGGAGATCGAGACCGCCGGCAGGGCCGCCCACGGCGGCGACCCGCCGGCCGGCGACAACGCCATCCTGCGCATGATGCGCCTGCTCGAGAGGCTCCGCGCCGAGCTGGGGCCGACGCTCGCGGCGCGGCGGCGCGGCGAGAAGGTCTCGACCATGAACATCGGCACCATCCACGGCGGCGAGAACCCCAATGTGGTTCCCGACCGCTGCACGGCGCGGATCGACCGGCGCCTGCTGCCCGACGAGCCGGTGGAGGCGGCGGTGGCGGAGATGGAGGCCGTGCTGGCCGGCGCGGGCGAGCCCGCCGGCTCCTACACGGTGCGCCGGCCGGTCGGCACCGACGGCTTCTCCGCGCCCCTCGACGGCCCCTTCGTCTCGGCGTTGGCAACCGCCATCGAGGCGCGGCAGGGCCGCCCGCCCGCCGTGCTCAACGCGCTCGCCGCGAGCGACGGGCGCTTCTTCGCCCGCGACGGCATCGAGATCGTCAATTTCGGCCCCGGCGACGGCGCCGTGAGCCACGCCGCCAACGAATTCGTGCCGCTCGCCGAGATGGTGGACGCGGCGCTGATCCTGCAGAATTTCGTCGAGCGGACCCTCGGCTTCGTGCGATAGGCCGCGCCGTTGCGCCGGCGGCGGCGTGCGCCTACGCTGCGGCGCGTCTGGGCGAGAAGTGGCGCAATGACCGACGCAGCGACCGATGCAGCGGCAGGCGAAAAGCCCTTCCTGGAGACGCACGGGCTGACGATGCGCTTCGGCGGCGTCGTCGCCGTCGACAATGTCGACTTCTCCATGGCCGAGGGCGAGCTGCGCTGCCTGATCGGCCCCAACGGCGCCGGCAAGAGCACCTTCTTCAAGTGCCTGACCCACCAGTACAAGGCGTCCGCGGGGCGGGTCCGTTTCCGCGGCGCCGACATCACCGGCTCCCACACCTACCAGATCGCGCGCCGCGGCATCGGCATCAAGACGCAGGTGCCGAGCGTCTTCGACGGGCTCAGCGTGCACGAGAACATCTGGGTCGCGGCGCGCCGCCTTCACAGCCGCCGCGAAGCCAACCGCATCGTCGACGGGATTCTGGAGCGGCTCCGCCTCGGCGGCCTCGCGCGGCGCACCGTCGGCCAGCTCGCCCACGGCGAACGCCAGCGGGTGGAGCTCGGCGCCGTGCTCACCGGCGAGCCCGAGCTGATCCTGCTCGACGAGCCGACCGCGGGCATGACCCACGAGGAGGTCAACCAGACCACCGACCTGATCCGCGAGATCAACAGGACCACGTCGATGATCGTGGTGGAGCACGACATGCAGTTCATCAAGGCGATCGCCAAGCGCGTCACCGTGTTCCATCAAGGCGCGATCCTGATCGAGGACACCATGGCCAATCTGGAGAAGAACCAGCAGGTGCGCGACATCTATCTCGGCAAGCAGCATGCGGCCTGACCCGTGCTGAGCGCCGCAGGCATCCGTGCGAGCTACGGCAGGATCCCCATCCTGCACGGCATCGACCTCGAAGTCGCGGAGGGCGAGTTCGTCGGCATCCTCGGCCACAACGGGATGGGCAAGACCACCCTGCTCAAGACCCTGATCGGCCTGGTCAAGACCACCCACGGCTCGATCGCCTTCGAAGGCGAGGCGATCACCCGGGAGCCGCCGCACCGGCGCAGCCGGCGCGGCATCGGCTATGTGCCGCAGGGGCGCGAGATCTTCCCCAATGTGAGCGTGCGCGACAATCTGCGGCTCGGCTTCGCCGTACAGAGAGTCGACGAGCAGGCGATCCTGGAGGAAGTGCTGGAGGAGTTCCCCCGGCTGAAACCCCTCCTCGACCGCGCCGGCCGCGTACTCTCCGGCGGCGAGCAGCAGATCCTGGCGCTCGCGCGCTGCCTCTGCGCCCGCCCGCGGCTGATCCTCCTCGACGAGCCGACCGAAGGCATCCAGCCCTCGATCGTCGAGGAGATCGTCGAGATCCTCAAGACCCTGCAGGCAAGGCGCAGGCTCACCGTCGTCCTGGTCGAGCAGAATCTCGAATTCATCGCCGCGCTGTCGCAGCGCGTGCTCATCATCCAGCGCGGGCAGTTCACCAGCGAGGTCTCGCCGGCGCAGCTCTCCGACCCCGATCTGATCGGCGAATTCGTCGGCATGGGCGGCTAGAGTCGTGTTTCCGAAGTTCGTTGGCACGATAGTGGCCCGGTGCAAAGACTCTCCGACACAGCCACTTCCACACGCCGTCATGCCCGGACTTGTTCCGGGCATCCATATCGGCCACACGCGGCGGCAGGGCGTGGATGGCCGGAACAAGTCCGGCCATGACGCGGCGGGGATAGCACGCATGTGCGCTCGAACGTCGCGAACGGGACACTGGTAAGGCCATGCCCGCGCTCAGCGACGCCATGCGCCGCGAATTCGAGGATCACGGCTACCTGCTGCTCCCTGCCCTCTTCTCGGAGAACGAGGTCGCCGCCGTGCGGGCCGAGGTCGAGACGGTCGTCTCCAGGGACGGCCCCGAGGTAGTGACCGAGCCGGAGTCGGACGCCGTGCGCCTCGTCTACGGCGCCCACCGCTTCAACGAGGCGTTCCACCGGCTCTCGCGCCATCCGCGCTGGCTGGAGCCGGTCCAGGCCCTGATGGGCGGGCCGGTCTACATCCACCAGTCGCGCCTCAACCCCAAGGCCGCGTTCCACGGCGGCCCGTGGGCCTGGCATCAGGACTACGCCACCTGGTCGGACCGCGACGGGCTGCGCGAGCCCCGCGCCTTCATGGTGGCGATCCTGCTGGACGAGGCCCACGCCGCCAACGGGCCGCTCATGCTGGTGCCGGGCTCGCACCATTACGGACTGATCTCCGAGGCCGCGGACAACCGGGAATCGCCCGGCTACACGCTCTTCCACATCCCGGAAGAGCACCTCGCCCACATCGTCGACGCGGGCGGGATCGAGCCGGTCATCGCGCCGGCCGGGTCGGTGCTGATCAGCCACGCCAACATGGTCCACGGCTCGGCGGGCAACATCACCCCCTGGCCGCGCCGCATCTTCTATCTCAACGTCGCCGCGGTCGATAACCCGCCCACCAGGTTCGAGCGCGCCGAGCATCACTGCACCCGCGACTGGTCGGCGATCGAGCCGCTCGGCGACGACTGCCTGCACACCCTGACGGCGGACGCGGCGTCGTGAAATACGGCTTCTTCATCCGCGGCCAGTTCCGCCGCGGCGAGGACATGAACGCGCGCTTCGCCGACCTCTGCGCCCAGGCGCGGCTCGCGGACGCGCTCGGCTTCGATATCCTCGCCACCGGCATGCACTATGCCGCCTACCCGCTGCAGCAGTATCAGCAGATTCCGTTGCTGGCCCGCCTCATGGCCGAGGCGCCGCGCTGCCGCCTGCTGCCGGGGATCGTCCTGCTCTCGCTGCACAAGCCGCTCGACATGGCCGAGCAGGTCGCCACCCTCGACGTGATGTCGGGCGGGCGCATGATCTTCGGCGCCGGCCTCGGCTACCGCGAGGTGGAGTTCAAGGGCTTCGGGACCACGCAGGCCGAGCGGGTGGCGCGGCTCGAGGAGAACCTCGAAGCCGTCGTCCGCCTCTGGACCGAGGACGGCGTGACGATGGCGGGCTCGCACTTCACGCTCGACGACGTGACTCTCTCGCTCAAGCCGATGCAGCGGCCGCACCCGCCGATCTGGCTCGGCGCCAACGCGGACGCTGCGGTCGAGCGCGCGGCCCGGCTCGGCGACGCCTGGTTCATCAACCCCCACCAGCGCATGGAGACGACCGAGCGCCAGCTTGCGATCTACCGCCGCGCCCTCGACGAGGCCCAAAAACCCTTCCCCGCCGAGCTGCCGCTGATGCGCGAGATCTTCGTCGCCCGCACCAGGGCCGAGGCGGAGCGGCTGGCGCGGCCCTACCTGGAGGAGAAGTACAAGACCTACCACGCGTGGGGTCAGGACAAGGCCATGCCGGCCGGCGACGACGATCTCTCGCTCGACTTCGAGGAGCTGATGCGCGACCGCTTCCTGTTCGGCTCTCCGCAGGAGGTCGCCGGGCAGATCGCCGGCTACAAGCGCCGCCTCGGCATCACCACCTTCATCCTCGGCATGGACTGGGTGGGCATGCCCCACGCCCAGGTGACCGACAGCATGAGGCTCTTCGCCGAAGAGGTGGCGCCGCAGGTCGCAGGCGCCGCCTAGACCGGCCCCGCGCACGCCCCGCCCGCGCCATGGCCGAGAGCCTTCACCACGTCCACATCTTCGCCCGCGACATCGACGCGACCGTCGCCTGGTGGCGCGACATGCTGGGCGGCGAGGTGGTCCACGACGGGAGGCTCGCCGGCGCCCGCAACGTCTTCATGCGCGTCGGCAGCGGCGGGCTGCACCTCTACGACCAGCCGCCGCGCGACTCAGGCCGCGGCGCGGTCCACCATATCGGCATCCGCAGCGACGACCTGCGCGCCCTGGTCGCGCGCATGAAGGAGCAGGGCGTGCCCTTCCGCAGCGGGATCCGCGAGTTCGGCACCTGGCGCTACATCATGTGCGCCGCCCCCGACGACGTGCTGCTGGAGCTCTTCGAGTTCGACCCCACGCACGAGCCCGCGCACGCGAGGCGCTGGCTGCGGGAGGAGTAGGCCGGCCGGCCGCCCTCACACCAGCAGCATCCCGGCGAGGCCGAGGAAGGCGAGGAAGCCCACGACATCGGTGATCGTGGTGAGCAGCACGCCTGCCGCCGTCGCCGGGTCGATCCCGAGCCGCCACAGCGCCGCCGGAATCACCAGGCCGAAGAAGCCCGCGACTACCATGTTGATGATCATGGCGGCGCCGATCACGATGCCGAGCGCGATGTCGCCGTACCAGCCGGCGGCGGCGGCGCCGGTGAGGACGGCGAAGACGACGCCGTTGAGGCCGCCGACCAGCACCTCCTTCCACAGCACGCGGAGAACGTTGGCGGTGGTGAGGTCCTTGGTGGCGATGGCGCGCACCGCCACGGTCATGGTCTGGGTGCCGGCATTGCCGCCCATGGAGGCGACGATCGGCATGAGGACGGCGAGCGCCACCATCTGGTCGATGGTCCCGTCGAACTGGTAGATCACGAGCGAGGCCAGGATCGCCGTGCCGAGATTGACCAGAAGCCAGGTGAAGCGGCCAGAGGCGGTGCGCAGCGCCGCGCGGTAGATGTCCGGCTCGCGGACGCCGCTGAGGCGCAGGAGGTCCTCCCCGGCCTCCTCCTGGATCACGTCGACCACGTCGTCCACGGTGATCACGCCGATCAGGCGGCCTGACTCGCCGATCACCGGCGCCGACACGAGGTCGTACTGCTCGAAGACGTGGCCCACCTCCTCCTGGTCGGTTGCTGCGGGGATCGCCTTGAGGTCGGTCGCCATGATGTCGCGCAGCAGGACCGGGCGGCGGGTGCGCAGCAGCCGGTGCAGCGGAATCCGCCCGATCGGCCGGTGACGCGGGTCGATCACGTAGATTTCGTAGAAATCGCCCGGCAGGTCGTCGCCGGCCTCGCGCATGTGGTCGATGGTCTGGCCCACGGTCCAGAACGCCGGCAGCGCCACCAGTTCGCGCTGCATCAGGCGGCCGGCGCTGTCCTCGGGATGGGTGAGGCCTGCCGCGACGCCGGCCCGCTCCTCGCTCGAGATGGCGTCGAGGATCTCCTTGCGCTGCGGGTCGTCGAGGTCCTCCAGCACGGCGACGGCGTCGTCGCTGTCCAGGTCGGAGATGGCTTCGGCGACCCGCTCCGCCCCGATCTCACCGATCAGCTCCTCGCGGATCTCGTCCTCGACCTGGGCGAGCACGTCGCCGCTCAGCACGTCATGGGCGATGGCGATGAGGCGGCGGCGCTCGTCCGGGCGGAAGCGTTCGATCAGATCGGCGGTGTCGGCCTCGTGCAGCGGCGCGACCAGGGCGCGCAGGCGCGCGCCGTCGGAGGCCGCGAGCGCCGCGCGCACGGCGCCGACGAGTTCGGTGGTGAGGCCGTAGAGACCCTCCCGCCCGCCCCTCTCGGCCGCTGCGCCGGTCTCGGGCGGCAGGTCCGGCCGTGCCACGGCGTCCCCCGCTCAGCCGGCCGCGCAGGCGGCGGCCGCAGCGGCGCCACGGGTGGGGAGGCTGCGACGGAACCGGGAGCGCGCGTCGTCCGCCATGCCGGGCCCTCCTCCCTTTCCGTCGCACCGCGCCGGCGGGACTGTGGTCGCAACGCCCCCGGATGGCAAACGGAATCGCCCGGAACCATGACGACCGCCATGACGAGCGCAGCACCATTCGCGGGCGAGACGGTGTAAGATCGCCTGCTCGCGGCAGGGGAAGCAGGCGCAGGGAGGCGGTCATGGCGTTCGCGGAGGTCAACGGCGTCAGGCTCTGGTACAAGGAGACGGGCGACGGCGCGCCCGTGGTCCACATCCACGGCGCCGGCTTCGGTCACTTCAACTTCGCGACGGCGACGCCGATCGCGTCCAGCTATTTCCGCTGCATCGACTTCGACATGCGCGGCTACGGACAGTCCGACAAGCCCATCCAGGGCTACGACATGGGAGTCTGGGCCGACGATGTCGCCGGCCTCATGGACGCGCTGGAGATCGAGCGCGCCCACATCCACGGCACGTCGATGGGGGGCATGGTCGCCCAGGTCTTCGGCGCCCGCTACGCCGACCGCACCGACCGGCTCGTCCTCAACTGCTCGGCCGCGAAGCTCGACCTGGCCGGGCGCCTCACCTTCCAGAACTGGATCGACATCTCGGAGGCCTATGGCTGCGGCAGCCGCACGCTCGCCGAGCTGATCGCGGTCCAGGCGCTCTCGCGAACCTTCCTCGACGGGCCGGACGGCGCCGGCGCCGTCGACATGATCCAGGACATTCTCGAGCGCTCCAACCGCAGGGAGGTCTACCAGCGGGCCTGCCGCGCGATGATGGAGATGGACCTGCGCCCCCACGCCGCGCAGATCAAGGCGCCGACGCTGGTGATCGGCGGCGACGAGGACATCATGACGCCCTGGGAGGTGGGCGCCAGCGGCGCCGGGCAGAGCTGGCTCGCCGAGAACATCCCGAACGCCGTCAAGCACGTGATCCGGGGCTCGAACCACTCGACTCTCTTCGACAACACCGAGGAGAACATGCGGGTGGTGGTCAACTTCCTCGGCGGCCGCAACGACCTCCTCGCGCCGCTGGCGGACTGACGCGGCAGCATCGACGCGCCGGGCAAGGGCGTGATCTGGTGTGGTTGGATCAGGTCCGGCTGCCGCACGCGGCCGCTTCCGCGTGCGGCGCAATCCGAGCATGCCCACCTCCCCCTGTCTCCCTCCTCCCAGGAGGAGGGGGAACCCAGGCAGAGCCGACTTTTTCTCCCTCTCCTCCCTGGGGAGGAGAGGGCCGGGGTGAGGTGGGGGGCGCGCGAGCGCCGGGCGCGCGCCGCTTCCAATAATGTGATCAAGCGATCGTCGCGGCAAATGGGGCATTCGGAGTCACTCCCGTATACAATTCCCCTGTATTCGGTGCTTCAAGCGCTGGGGAATTGCCATGCGCGCTGGGGCTGAACCCATCCGCCGACGCGCTCTTTGCGGGGCCCTCTTCGGTCTGTGCCTGGTGTGCCTGGCTGCCTGCGTTGCGCCCGCGACTCCCCCTCAACCCGGACCCGGGGCGCTGGAGGATGAAGGCGAGACGCTGCGTGAGCTCGCCGCGGACGTCGGGCTCGGCATCGGGTCCGCACTGAGTCCGCGAGCCTTCTTTAGCGGCTTCGACCAGGACTATCTGGCGCTGTTCGAGCGTCATTTCTCGAATGTCACGCCGGAATACGGGCTCTACATGTCACACACTCAGCCTGCACCGGGGGATTGGCAGTTTACCGAGGCGGATACGGTCGTCGCCTTCGCGGAGGGACGAGGTCTGACCCTGCGCGGGCATGCCCTGATCTGGGGCGTGCCTCGGCGTCACGATCTGTTCGGTGCCGAGGGCCGGATATCCTGGACCCCAACGCCGCGCTGGGTGCATGACAGAGACATGCCGCGCGACGAGGCCATCGCCGTGATGCGCGATCACATCGAAGCGGTGATGAATCGCTATGCCGGCAAGATCGACGAATGGCATGTCGTGAACGAGCCGCTCGGAGGGCAGTTCGGCGCGCGCAAGATCGACGGGCAGATACTGGCTCCGAATGTCTGGCTGGAAAAGATCGGGCTGGATTACATCAAGCTCGCCTTCGAGCACGCGCGCCGCGTCGATCCCGATGCGACACTGATTCTGAACGAATGGGGCGCCGACTACATAGGGCAGGATCATGACTACATCGGGAAACTGTCCAACCGTCACGATCGAGTCGAAAGCTACTACAACCTGGTCGTCCACCTGCTCGAGCAAGGCACGCCCTTCGACGGAGTCGGATTTCAATTCCATCTCGAAGTGGGACTGGACGATCCCAGCGTCGCTTCGATCCTCGACAATATGGCGCGCTACCACGCCCTCGGGCTCAGCACCCACATCACCGAACTGGACGTGCGCATACCAGAGCCGCTGACGGCGGAGAAGCTCCGGGAACAGGCACGTATCTATGAAACTGTGTTCCGAGCCGCGCTCCGGAGTCCGTCGATCAAGGATGTGATGCTTTGGGATTTCTCCGACCGGTACTCCTGGATTACACGGAGCGACGGGTTCTTTCCACAGCACGCCGCTGGAACGATCATGGATGACGAGCTGCGCCTTTACCCGTCCTTTCAGGCAATTCGCAACGTTCTCGTGGAGGCGCGACGGGAGTCGAGACAGTGAGCCGGCGAAAGACCGTCGCCCGGCTCAGCCCCCCAGCGCCGCGGCGGCCTCGGCGCAGGTCACGCGCTCGGCGATGTTCTCGAGCGCGTAGTTGAGCCCGGCATTGTGCCACTCGTCGTTGATGGTGGAGGTCCCGTCCGTGAGCACGACGGCGCGGTAGCCCGCATCGGCGCCGTGGCGGGCGGTGTGCTCGACCGAGAAGTTGGTCCAGGCGCCGGCGATCACGATGGTGTCCACGCCCAGTCCCCTGAGGATGGTCTCCAGGTGGGTGTCGTGGAAGGCGTTCATGCGCATCTTCTCGACCACCAGATCGCCATCCTGCGGTTCGAGTCCCGCCACCGCCGCAGCACCCCAGGTCCCGCGCACCATCGCCTTCGCTTCCGCCAGGCCCTGGAAGAGGGGCGCGTTCAGCTTCAGCCCCGGCGCCCCCTCCTCGACGATGTAGTGGACATGGATGACCGCCATGCCGGCCGCGCGTGCGGCCTCGGCGAGGGCCTTCACGTTCTCCACCACGTTCTGCGACAGGGCGTGCGCCGGCGCGCCGGAATCGGCGAAGGCGCCGCCCTCCGCGATCACGTCGTTCTGGAGGTCCTGGACGATAAGCGCGCTGGTTGCCGGGTCGAGTTCGAAAGCCATGGGTCCCCTCCTACATGTAGCTCAGGCGATTGCCGGCGACCTTGAGCGCGACCCGGTAGACCGAGGTCGAGCAGGTGCAGTAGAGCTCGTTCCACTCCGCTCCGCCCCAGTTGAGGTTGGCCGCGTGCTCCGGCATCCCGATGACGCCGAGATGCTCGCCGTCCGTCCCGAAGACCCACATCCCGCGCGGGCCGGTGACGTAGACATTGCCGTGCTCGTCGCACTTCATGCCGTCGACGACGCCGTTCTCCAGCACGCCGTCGCCGATGTTCTCGGCGAAGATGCGCCCGTTCGAGAGCGCGCCGCCGGTGCCGACGTCGAACACCCTGATGTGGCCGCGCGTGGTGTCGTTGACGTAGAGCAGGCTCTCGTCCAGCGAGAAGCAGAGGCCGTTGGGCTGGTCGAAGTCGTCGCCCTCGCAGTGCAGCGTGCCGTCCGTCGCGATGCGGAAGACCGCCTGGAAGTCGAGCTGCTGCTCGCGCTCCAGGCCGAACACCGGCATCCGGCCGTAGCTCGGATCGGAGAAATAGACCGCGCCGTCCGACTTCACCACCACGTCGTTGGGGCTGTTCAGCTCACGGCCCTTGTAGTGCGAGGCCAGCACCTGGCGCTCGCCTGCAGGCGTCTCGCGCATCAGCGAACTGGTCACGTGCTCGCAGACATAGAGGTTGAGCCCGGCGTCCAGCGTCATGCCGTTGCCCTTGTCGTTCGGGCTCCTGACCTCGCGCACGCCGTCCGCCGCGCTCCAGCGCCGGCGTATGTCCGCCGGAATGTCGCTGAAATAGAGGCACTGCTCGACCGGGTGCCAGATCGGCCCCTCGGTGAACTGGAAGCCCGTGCAGATCTGCTCGACCGCTGCGTCCTCGGCCACGAGATCCAGCAGCCGCGGCGAATTGACCTCGATCATCCTGTCCCCTCCCTCTGCGACGGCGCGCCTCGCTTACGCCGGGTGCGGGCCGATCCTATCACGGCGCGCGCCCGATGCTATGCCGCGCCGGCGCCGAGGATGGCGTCGGCATCGACCTCGACCAGCATCTCCGGCAGGACCAGCGCCGAAACCTCCACCAGCGTCGAGCACGGGAAGTCGCCGCTGAAGAACTCCCGGCGCGCTGCCAGGAACGCCGGGCGGTCACGCGCGAGATTCTGCAGGTACACCCGCATCCGCACCACGTCGGCGAGGCTGCCGCCCGCCGCCTCCAGATAGTGCCGGATGTTGCGGAAGACGATGCGCGTCTGCTCGCCCGGATCGCCCACGGCAAGCACGTTGAAGTCCGCGTCCACGGCGACGAGGCCGGCGATATAGACCTGCTTGCCGTGGCGCAGGCAGTTGGACCAGAGGCCGGGGGACGGCTCGGCCACATGGGGCGTCAGCACGCGTTCGATCGTCATGGTCGCTCCTCCCTCTCTCCTCGTTCCGCCGGCGGCTCGCTTGTGCCTGCGGCGTTTGGGGGGGGCCGGGCTAGAGCCGGTAGAGCCGGCGCGCGGTCTCGGAAAAGATCGCCGCCCGATCCGCCGAGCTCAAGTGAGCCAGCGCCCGGCGGTAGGCGTCGATGAGGCTCGCATAGTCGGTCCACAGCTTCTCGATCGGGAAGTTGCTGCCCCAGAGGCAGCGCTCCGGGCCGAAGAGGGCGACGGTCTCGCGCACCGTGCGCTCGACATGGGCCGCACCGAGCCGATGGATGAAGGTGCCGAGGCCCGAGAGCTTGACGAAGACGCTGGGCACGGCGGCGAGGCGCGTTAGCCCTGCGCGCCAGGCGGCCCACCCCGCAGGCCGCAGGTCCTCGGGCATCCCGCAATGGGCGAGCACCATCGGCACCTCGGGGAATGCCTCGGCGAAGGCGGCGCCGTCCTGCATCTGCCCGGCGAAGACCTGCAGCTCGAAGAGGAGGCCGTGGTCCGCCAGCAGCCCGACATGGCGGCGCAGCGCCGCATCACGCATCGGCGCCGGCCCGTCGGCGAAGCGGTATTGCGCATTCTCGTGCCAGTGGAGCTGCATGCGGATGCCGCGCAGCAGGGGATGGCGGGCCTGCGCCCGCAGCACCGACCCCACCTCCGGGTCGCGCAGGTCGGCATAGCCGACGATGGCGTGGGGGAAGCCGCTGCGCTCGGCCTCCGCCTGCACCCACGCCACCTCGTCGACGGCCCGCGCGGGCGCCCAGTTGGCCTGCACGTAGACCGATCGCGCGACACCGCTCCCCGCGATGTCGCCCAGATACTCCTCGATCGGGTAGTCGCGCCGGATCGCATCGTAGGGGCCGAAGATGCGCGGCAGCATCGGCCCCTCGAGCCAGGGCAGGTCGCGCTGGCGCCAGATGTGATGGTGGGCGTCGACGATTCCGTCCATAGTGGCCATATGGTGGCCCGAGACCGGCGCCGGCGCCAGGGCGTGCGCGGCCGTGACAAGCTGGGGTTTGACGGCCGATTCGGTCGGACTTAGTTAAGCGCCATGCGTACGGTGGACATCCAGCAGGCAAAGACCCATCTGTCCCGCCTCGTCGAGGAGGCGGCGGGCGGCGAGGAGATCGTCATCGCCGAGCACAACCGGCCGGTGGCGCGCCTGGTCGCCCTGGAACCCTCGCCGCGCCCGCGCCCGCCCCCGCGCAAGCCCGGCGGCTGGGAGGGACGGCTCTGGATGGCCGACGATTTCGACGCGCCGCTCCCGCCGGCCTCGGAGAATGCGTTTTACGGCGATGACGACGGCGACCCGCTTGCTTCCTGATCGCGGTGCGTTCTTCTGCTTGCGCGGCTGCCGGCCGAGGGCTGACGCCGGGCACCCGAAGGCGAGGGAGAGAGTTCCATGAACGCAATCGACCTGAACGGCCGCCGCGCCATCGTGACCGGGGGCGCCCAGGGGCTGGGGCGGGCGATCGCCGAGCGGCTCCAGGCCTCCGGCGCCGCCGTCCATGTCTGGGACTGCGACCCCGCCGCCATGGCGGCGGCGCGGGCGGACTGGCCGGCGGACGGCCCGGCCGGGTGGATCGAGGCCGATGTCGCGGACCCGGACTCGGTCGAGACGGCATTCCGCGAGACCCGCGCGAGCGCCGGCGCCATCGACATCCTGGTCAACAATGCGGGCATCTCCGGCCCCAACATGCCGACCTGGGAGTATGCGGTGGAGGACTGGCGGCGGGTGATCGACATCGACCTCACCGGCCCCTACCTGGTCAGCCGGGCGGTCGTGCCGCAGATGCGCGACGCCGGCTACGGGCGGATCGTCAACATCGCCTCGGTGGCCGGCAAGGAGGGCAATCCCAACGCGCCCGCCTACAGCGCCGCCAAGGGCGGCCTCATCGCCCTCACCAAGAGCCTCGGCAAGGAGCTCGCGGGCTCCGGCGTCCTCGCCAACTGCGTGGCGCCGGCGGCGGTGGAGACCCGCATCTTCGACCAGATGACCCGGACCCATATCGACTCCATGCTGTCGAAGATCCCGCTCGGGCGCTTCGGCCTGCCCGCGGAGATCGCCGCCCTGGTGGCCTGGCTCTGCTCCGAGGAGTGCTCGTTCTCGACCGGCGGCGTGTTCGACCTCTCCGGCGGGCGCGCCACATACTGACCGCCCCCGCCGGTCATTGACCGGCCCCGCCGCCGCCCCCACACTCGCCGTGCCAGGCCAGCCGCCGCAGCCAACGACGTGAGGAAGACCATGAAGGAGCACGAAGAAGGCTATTCGATGCCGCTCGCGGCGCCGACCTACACCAGGCCGCCCTTCTACGCGACGCCCGACAGCCGCATCATGATGATGGCCTACCGCGCCGACCCGGCCGCGGTGGCCTTCGAGGTGCCGGAGCCGCTGGAGCCGGTCGAGCCCAACCTGATGCTCGCCTGGATCGGCGACATGGGCCAGCCGACCCATTCGGTCGAGCTCTATCACGAGTGCCTGACCGGCATTCAGGTCCGCTTCAAGGAATGGACCGGCTGGTACATCAACTACATCTGGGTCGATAACGACATGGCGCTCACCTTCGAGCGCGAGATCTACGGCTGGCCCGCCAACCTGTGCGAGACCACTCCCCTCACCTTCTACGGCAGCCAGGTGATCGGCCACTGCGACCGCGCCGGCGAGCGCCTCATGCGGCTCAGCATGAACGTGACCAGCCCGCCGCCGGTACGCCGCAGCGACAGCGCCATCGAGGACCGCTTCGGCGCGCTGATCGACGGCGACTTCCTGCAGCTGCGCAAGCTCCCGGCGCCGGACGAGAACGGCACGCCGATCAGGCAGGTGCTCCTGATCCCGCCCGAGGACTTCGTCCTGCACGAGATCTGGTCCGGCCCCGGCCATCTGGAGCTCGCCAAGTCCGGCCTCTACCCCCACCTGCACAGGCTCGCCCCGGTGGAGGTGCTGGAAACCTGGTATCTCAAGGCCTCCTGGGTCGTGCCCTACCCGAAGACGGTGTGGCAGAGCCACTAGCCCCCTGTCGCGCGGCCTCAGGCGCCGGGCGAAGTGTTTTTTGTTTTCCCTCAATCGCCGGGCGCTCGCTCCGCACTTTTATTCTTTGGCTCAATTCGTAAATTGTATGCATTTGTGGTATAGTTCCGGGAACTTCAAGGGGTTGGGTTCAGGAGGTTGGGTTATGGACAGCAAGGGGTTCCAGGAGTGGCTTTCGGCGGCGGACGAGTTGACGCGCCCACAGGTGCGCGAGGCGCTTGCGGTGCTTTCGGGCCGACCCGAGGGCGAGGCGTCGAAGGCGGCGATCGAACTCGCTGTGGACGAGGCCCGGCGCTGTCCGCATTGCGCGCGCGAGGGGGCGGTTTCGCGGGGCAAGGCGCGCGGTCTTCGGCGCTACCAATGCAAGGGCTGCGGCAAGACCTTCAACGCGCTGACCGGCACGCCGCTGTCGGGCCTGCACCACAAGGAGCGCTGGCTGTCGTTCGGGGCCTCGCTTGCGGAAGGCGAGACGGTGAAGGCGTCGGCGGAGCGGTGCGATGTGGCGGTGAGCACGGCGTTCCGCTGGCGTCATCGCTTTCTGGCGGCGGCGCGGGGTGGTTCGGGGGTGCTCAAGGGCATCGTGGAGGCGGACGAGACGTACATGCTGGAGAGCCGGAAGGGCACGCGCAAGCTGGGGCGCAAGGCGCGCCGGCGCGGCGGCAAGGCGAAGAAGCGCGGTCTCTCGCGCGAGCAGGTGCCGGTTCTCATGGCGGTGGACCGTGGCGGGACGACGTTCAGCGCGGTACTGCCCAGGGTCGATGCGATGGTGCTCACGGCCGCCCTCGATCCGGTGGTCGCCAGGGACGCCCTGCTGGTCTCCGACGGCGGCGCCAGCTACCCGCCGTGCGCCGCCGCGCTCGGAGTGAGCCACGAGAGCCTCAACCGGTCGATGGGGGAACGGGTCCGGGGCGATCTGCATGTGCAGACAGTAAACAGCCGCCACAGCCGCTGGAAGGACTTCCTGCGACCCCGCCGCGGCGTCGCCACCCGCTATCTGGACAACTATCTGAGCTGGTTCCACCTCGTCGGCCTCGCCCCCGGCGCCAATGATCGCGCCTGCCTTGCCGCCGCCGTGATGAAGTAACGCATACGATTCACTAATTGAGCCTATTCTTTCCCTCAAGCGCCGGGCGCTCGCTCCGCTCGCTTGGCTCCGCGCCTAGCGGCGCGCCGGCGCCGTCGCGCCGGCCGGGCCGCTGCGCGGCCCGGTCCCGCTCGGCTCCGATGCCCGGTTGGCCGCCATCGCCGCCTGTATCCTCCCCTCCGCCCTCCATGGGGAGGAATGGGAGAACGGGCCGGTGCCGCTTGCGTTCCCCCTCCTCCCTCGGAGGAGGGGGACAGGGGGAGGTGGGGCCGCGCGGTACGGCCCGTGTCGGTTGCGCCCGCGCGCGGGTGCGCGACACCGGGCGAAGTGTTTTTTGTTTTCCCTCAGTCGCCGGGCGCTCGCTCCGCACTTTTGTTCTTTCCCTCAGTCGCCGGGCGCTCGCTCCGCTCGCTTGGCTCCGCGCCTGGCGGCGCGCCGCCGCGGTCGCGCCGACCGGGCCGCTGCGCGGCCCGGTCCCGCTCGGCTCCGATGCCCGGTTGGCCGCCGGGCGGGCCGGCCGGCGGGTCGGCGCCGGCGCCGGCGCGTGGTTCCGCCGCCGCTTCAAGGCTTTGTGCCGAGTTGGCTTCGTTTTGCAATAAAGCGTCTTCGCCGGCGAGGGCCGCCGGACCACGGGGCGCGGCCGGGCCTGCGCCGCCGGGTGGCGCCGTGACCGGACCGGGCGCCGCCTCCGCCGGTGCCTCCTCCGCCGCTGCCGCCTCAGACGAGGCCGCCTCGGACGAGGGCGCCTGCAAGCGGATGTCCGCGTCGATGGCGCGCTTGGCCTGGAAGCGCGCCTCCCGCCGCGCGCCGTCCGCCTCCCCCAGCAAGGCCGCGAGTCCGGCCGCGGCGGACTCGCGCACCGCCGAGGCCGCCACTTCCTTGCGCTGCACCGCGAGGCGGCCGTGGACGAAGAGCTCCGCCTCCAGCCGGGCGGCGCGGTCGAGGCGCCAGAGCAGCACGACGATGCGCTGCGCCAGCGCCTCCTGGAGGGCGCCGGCCGGGTCGAGGTCGGCGATCACGCCCTGCCTCAGCCTCTCGTAGGCCTCGCCGTCCTCGTCCGGCAGCACCACCGCGCGGGCGGCGGCGAGGCCGTGGCGGAGCGCGTTGGCAGACGAGGCGGCCTTGCCGGCGGCGGTCTTCGGCCCGGTGCTCCTGCGGGCGTTGCGGCGGTTGGCCGCGATCTGTCGCTTGGTGGCCACGATGTTTCCTTTCCCATGGACCGAAACGGACCATCGTGGCCCCCGCCGCCGCGCCCGGCCAGCGCACCATGGTGCGGGGTGAATGGCGCACTTTCTTGTTTTCCCTCAAGCGCCGGGCGCTCGCTCCGCACTTTTTCATTTCCCTCAGGCGCCGGGCGCTCGCTCCGCTCGCTTGGCTTACGCACCTTGCGGCGCGCCGGCGCGGTCGCGCCGGCCGGGCCGCTGCGCGGCCCGGTCCCGCTCAGCTCTGATGCCCAGTTGGCCGCCGGGCGCTCGAGGGCGGAGAGGGAGTGAGCACCGCCATCGCCGCCTGCGCCCCGTCCCCCTCCGGGGGGAGGTGGGCCTCAGGTCGAGATCATCTTCTTCTCGATGCCGACGCCGGCCTCGACCGCGCGCTGGTATTCGAGCGGGACGGTGGCCGAATCCTGGATCGCGATTCCGGTGGAATCGAAGAGCGTGACCTCGGCGTCGCCCCGCCGGCCCGCCAGCCGGCCGCAGATGACGGCACCGATCTCGCCGGCCACGTCGTCGGCCGCGATCGCGCCCTCCCTGATCGGCACGTTGATCTCGCCGTCGGGCACGCACTGCCGGATGTCGTCCACGAAGATGCGCGCCCGTGCGGCGATGGCGCTCTCCAGCTCCTGGTTGCCGGCGAGGTCGGAGCCGAGCGCGGCGATGTGGGTGCCGTCGGCGATCCACGCGTCGCGCACCACGGGCGCCGCGCCCGTCGTGGCGGTCACGACCGCATCGGCGCCCCGCACCGCCTGCTCCAGATCGGTGGAGGGCGTGAGCGCGAGGCCGGGATGGCGCGGCGCCTCGCTTGCCATGAAGGCGTCGAGGGTCGCCTGGGTCCGGCTCCAGACCCTGACCTCCGCCCAGTCGCGGACGCCGGCGCAGGTGCGGAGCGCGCCGATGCCCACGTCGCCCGCGCCCACCAGCGCCAGAACCCGCGCATCCTTGCGCGCGAGCCAGCGGATGGAGACCGCGGCCGAGGCGCCCGTGCGCATCATGGTGTGGTAGCTGCCGTCCACGATGGCCAGCGGAAAGCCGGTCTCGGGCTCGGTATAGACCAGGATCGAGAAGACCGTCGGCAGGTCGAATTTCGCGCGGTTGTGCTCGCGGATCGAGACCCACTTGCAGGCGGCGGCCTCGCTCACGCCGGCGCCGGCCGGCTCCTCGATGTAGGAGGGCATGACCTCCCACTCGCCCGCGTATTTGTCGAGCACGATATGGCCCTTGGGCTCCAGGTAGCAGCGCCCCTCGCCGTGGCGGCGGAACGCGGTCTCGACGCAATCGACATACTCGCCGGGCTGCAGCAGGCCCATCATGTCGGTGCGGCTGAGGATCAGGGTCTTGCGGTTGCGCCAGCTCGTCATCGCCGCTTCCTTCCGTTCAGTTCGATGGCCGGCGCCCCTCGGCGCGCCGCAGGATGCGCCAGACCGCCTCGGGCGTGGCCGGCATCTCGAGCGCGTCGTGGCCGCCATGGTCGCGCAGCGCATCGGCCACCGCGTTCATCACCGCCGGCGGCGCGGCGATGGCGCCGGCCTCGCCGCAGCCCTTCACGCCGAGCGCGTTGGTGAGGCACGGTATCACGGCGAGGTGGCCGGCGAAGAGCGGCAGGTGCTCGGGGAACGGCTTGCGCCCCGGCCGGCGACGCTCTGCCCGGAACAGTGTCAGAAGGTGTGGTGCCAGCCGGCGAGGAGGGTGAGGTCGGGGTCCCGCGCCGCCGCGTGGCCGGGATGGCGGGTCCAGACCGCGCCCAGGCGAAGCGTGCTCCCCGGCCCCACGGGACGACGCCACGCCGCCGATACCTCGATCTGGCGGCCCGTGGGTTCGAGATCGGCCGCCACGGACCGGCGCAGAACCTGCCCCTCCCTGGTGCGGCCCACCGGGACCGAGAGCCGGGCGTGACCCGCCTCCACCCGCAGTGGCTGCGACAGCGAGAGCGTGAATCCGGCCCCTTCTTCGTCCAAGGACCGCTCCGTCCGCAGCGCGAAGGCGCTGGTGGTGAGCGGCAGGAGGTCGGCGATCAGTCCGCCCCGTGCGGACGCCTTCACCGTGCCCACCTCGGCGCCGCCGCCGAGGCGCCAGCCACCGATCTTCGCGCTGCCCTCGAGACCGACGAAGGCGGAACCCGCCCCCATGCGCCCGAAGGCGCCCGCGCTCCGGCTGCCGAGCATGGTCTCCCGCTCGCCCACCAGGCCGCCCCGCAGGCCGAACGGCGCCCCTTCCGGCCGCCACGAGAGCATGGCCCCCGACACCGGCGCCCGCCCCTCCAGTCCCTCGGTCGAGAAGGCGGCGACGCCGAGACCCCCTGCCGTGCCCACCACGCCCGGTGCCTGCCCGGCAAGCGAAAGATGCCCCGTGCCCGCGTCCTGCGCCGGCGCGTCCAGGATGCCCAGTCGAAGTCCGGTGCGGTGGGCGCTCGCGAACCCGCTCTCGACGGCGCCGAGGGTGGGCCGCCAGACAAGAAAGTCGCGATCGGTCTTCGGCCGCGCCATGAAACCCTGCAGCCGCGTCATCGGCGCGGGGCCCTCCGCGCTGCGGGCGAAGGCGCCGAGCGAATACCAGAAGGGCGCGCCCAAATTGTCGAAGGCCGCGATCTCCCGCCCCGCGAGCGACCGCGTCAGCCCGTCGCCCAGCGCCCCGCCGAGGGCGAGGCGGGTCCGGGTCAGGTCGATGCCTGAGCCATCCACCCGCCCGCCGAGGGAGACGCGGGTCTCGCCCTGGGGCGAGAGCGCGGCGTCCAGATCCAGCATGCCATGGCCGTAGACGGCGCTGTCGGCGTAGATGCCACGGTCGTTGGCCGTCTCCAGCAGCCGCGAGAGCAGCCCCGTGTTGGAGAGCTGGCCGCGGAAGTAGTGCTTCATCACGATCAGCGAGCCTGTGACCATCGGCGCGGCGAACGAGGTCCCGCTTAATCTGTCCACACCGCGGACGACCCGGCTTCGATCGTCGGGGTCGGGCCCGACATAGGCTACCCTGATGTTCACGCCGGGCGCCGCGATGCACCATCGGGCGGCGATGCCGCAGCGGTTGGAGAAGGAGGCGATGTCGCCGTCCTCGCCGACCGCCACGACGGCGACCGTGTGTGCCCGCAGCTCGGGAATGCGCGCCGCCAGGCCGGGCAGGTCGTCGACCGACCTGCCGTTGACCTGTCCGTCCACGCAGAGGTCCGGGTTGTCGGTGAAATCGGCCGCGTTGCAGGTGAGGCCGTGGCCGTTGCCGGCGACGAATACGAAGACGGTCCTGTCATCCTCGCTGGCCTGCGCGAGCGCGGCGATCGCATCGCCGAAATGGTCGCGGAGCTCCTGCTCGCTGTACTGCTCGATGGAGGCGCCGAGAGTGAGGCCCACGTTGACGAAATCGAGCGTCTGCCCGGTGCGCGACCAGTCGAGCACGGTATCGATTCTCTTCTTCCAGATTGCGTCGTAGTTGTCGAGCAGTGACGTGTCGCCCCCGGCGAGGCTGCGGCTCGCATTGTCGATCCCGGTCAGCGTGGCGAAGAGGGTGACGTCGGCACCCCAGGCGATGCCGTGTGCAGGTTCGGCATCGGGGTCGGAGAATGTCGCGTCTCGCCGCCCGACGATGATGCTCGCGGCCGCCGTGCCATGCATGCGCCTGGTGTTGGTGCGGTCGTTTACGCTCACCAGAAGCACCTCGGTCGCCTTCTTGCCGGCGAACACCGGGTGCCCGGTATCGAGCCCGGTGTCGATCATGCCGACCGTCTGGCCGGCGCCCGGCGCCGTGTCGATGCCGCGCTTCAGCTCCAGCCGTGCGTAGGCCTTGTCCGCCCGGATCGTCTTCAGGCCCCACTGGCTCCTGAAGTCGTCCTCGCCTTCATGGGCGGCCTCGATGGCCTCCTGCTCTTCTGCGTACTGGGCCGGCTCGAGGCAGCCGAGGACGGTCTCGATGCAGGCCTGCTGGAGTTGCGGCAGCTCCGGGGCCGGCTCGAGGCAGCCGAGGACGGTCTCGATGCAGGCCTGCTGGAGTTGCGGCAGCTCCGGGGCCGGCTCGAGGCAGCCGAGGACGGTCCCGATGCAGGCCCGCTGGAGTTGCGGCGGCTCCAGGGGCGGCTCGGCGGATGCCGTCGTCTGCGGTCTGGCCTCGCCATCGCCGCCGCCCCGACCGCCGCCGCACGCGGCTGCCAGGGACAGGGCGGCCAGCATCGGAATGACGACCTGGACAGGCCGAATCGCGCATCGATGAGGGCGTCGCTTCTCCATTCCGTCTCAACCCGTGGGGCATGAAGCGCACGCGCCAGGGGAGGTATGCGATCAGACCATAGGGGTATGCACAAATGATATGACACATATGTATAAAATGCATCCTGTTTATCCGTGATCTTCATCCAGCGATGAGCATTCGATAGGCATGGGTCTGGTTCGTGCGGCGCTATGGACGAAGCGCGGGATCATGGTCTGGAGGTGGTAGCGGCGGTTGTAGCGCCAGGCGAAGCTGGCGAGGTAGCGTTCGGCATGGTCGGGGCCGAGCTTGCGGCAGGTCCCGGCGATCGCGCTCTTGATGTTGCCGAGCGTCGTATCGACCCACTTGAACGAGGCCACGCGGGCAGCCCCGGGTCCCGAGCCGGTGCGGATCCCCGATGGCTGTACGCACCCTCGTCGAGCGCCCTCCAGCAGCCGAGGCCGTCGGTCACGACCTCCGATCGGGGAGCCAGCCAGTGCGCCGCGCCGCGCGCGATCTCGCGCTTGCGGAAGCCCCTGACCGGCGCCAGCTTCAGCTTGCGCGGGCGCCCCTCGGTGCCGGTCGAGACCGCCGCCGCGAAGGGCGTCTTGCCGGCCGCGCGGTCCCTGGCCGGCGCCCCGCCCCCTTCCACCGTTGATCGAAACGCGCTCTCCCGCTATTGGATAGCCTCATTCGGCTAGGAGACCCTGCGCGGCGCTGGGGCGTGGCTGCGTGGGGCGAGGGAGTGTGCGCCATGGTGCAGCCGCCTGGGGGCGCGGCGACGGGGGGGGAGCCCGACGTGGACGCAATCGCGCGGATGCGGGTGGAGCACGCGCGCTGGCTCGAGAGCGGCGGGGCGGAAGGCGTCTGCGCCGACTTCTCCGGGATGGCGCTTGCGGACGTGCGCTTCCCCGGCGCGGACCTGCGCCGGGCGCGCTTCGCCGGGGCGAACCTCTTCCGCGCCGACTTTGCCGGTGCCGAGCTCTCGGAGGCCGATTTTTCGGGCGCGAACCTGAAGCGCGCCGATCTTGCCGGCGCGACGCTCCGGGGCGCCGTGCTGGACGGGGCCGATCTCTCGGACGCGGCGCTCGGCGATGCGCGCATGGAGAACGCCTCGCTGGTGGAGGCCAGCCTGCAGCGGGCGTGGCTCGGCCGCGCGCACCTGGAACACGCAACGCTCGCGCGCGCCGACCTGCACGGCGCCTGGGTCGGCCGCGCCAGCCTGGAGCGGGCGAACCTCGAAGGCGCCATGCTGATCGGCGCCGAGTTCCCCGGCACCAGCTTTCGCGAGGCCTCGCTCAGGAGCGCCTATTTCGGCGGCGTGGCGCTGGCGGGCGCCGATCTCTCCGGCGCCGACCTGGGCGCGGCGCGCAACCTGACGCAGGCGCAGCTCGACGCGGCGACCGTGGACGCGCGGACGGTCCTGCCGTCGGACCTCGGCCTCGACGAGAGCGAAATGTCGGCCGTGGGATGAGGCCGGGAGCGGCGGCGGAGACGGCAGGGCCACTGCGGCGCCGCCGGCATGGCGGTCCATGGCGGGCGCTGACGGACGGCAACGGGTAGAGTGGCGGGTGACGGGCGGCAACGGCAATAGCGGCGGGAGGAATTCGTGACGAAGCTGAGGGTAGCGGTCGATATCGGCGGCACGTTCACCGACATCTGCATTCTCGACGAGGACTCGGGCGCACTCCGCGTCGCGAAGACGGCATCGACTCCGGACGACCCCCTGGTGGGCGCGATGCGGGGGCTGGGCGAGGCGAACGTCGATCTCAGGGACGTGACGCTCTTCTCCCACGGCACCACGGTCGCCACCAACGCGCTCATCACGCGCCGGCTGCCGCCCGCGGCGATGATCTGCACCGAGGGCTACCGCGACGTGATCGAGATCAGGCGCTCCAACAAGGAGGACCTCTGGGACACCTACAAGGACGTGGCCCAGCCCTATATCAGGCGCCGCGACCGGCTGACCGTGCGCGAGCGCATCGACCATGGCGGCAGGATCGCGACCCCGCTCGACGAGGCGGACGCACGCGAGAAGGCCCGCATCCTGCGCAAGCGCGGCGTGGACGCGGTCGCCGTCTGCTTCATGAACTCCTTCATCAACCCCACGCATGAGAACCGGGTGAAGGAGATCCTGCAGGAGGAGCTGCCGGGGGTGGAGATCACCACCTCGTCCGAGACCCTGCCCGAGATCTTCGAGCACGAGCGCTTCTCGACCACGGTGGTCAACGCCATCCTGAGCCCCGTGGTCGGCGGCTATGTGGCCCGCATGAACGAGGCGCTGCAGCAGGGCGGCTACGCCAGCGACCTGCTGATGCTGCACTCCGGCGGCGGCGTGATGACGCCGGCGACCGCCGGCCAGTTCGCCGGCCGCCTCGCCGGCTCCGGCATCGCCGCCGGCGCCATCGCCAGCCGCCACATCGCCATGCTGTGCGGCTACGAGAACTCCATCGGCCTCGACATGGGGGGCACGAGCTGCGACGTGTCGCTGGTGTTCGGCGGCGAATCCCGCGTCACCAAGGACTGGCACATCGAGTTCGGCTATCCCATCCGCTTCCCCAGCATCGAGGTGCTGACCATCGGTGCGGGCGGCGGCTCGCTGGCCTGGATCGACGACGCGGGCTCGCTGCACAACGGGCCGCAGTCGGCGGGCGCCGATCCGGGCCCGGCCTGCTACGGCCGCGGCAACACGGTGCCCACCAACACCGACGCGAACCTGGCGCTCGGCCGCCTCGGCACCTCGCTCGCCGGCGGGCAGATCGAGCTCGACAGGGCAGCGTCGGAGGCCGCGGTGCAGAGCGGCGTCGCCGAGCCGCTCGGCATGGACTCCACGGCCGCCGCCAAGGCCATCGTCAGCGTCGCCAACGCCAACATGGCGGATGCCGTCAGGCTGATCTCCATCAGCCGCGGCTACGATCCGCGCGACTTCGCGCTCGTCGCCTTCGGCGGCGCGGGCGCGCTGCACGGCGTGGCGCTCGCCAAGGAGCTCTCCATCCCGACCGTGATCGTGCCGCCCAATCCGGGGGTGACCTCGGCGCTCGGCTGCCTGCTCGTGGACGTGCGCCACGACATCTCCCAGACCTATCTCGCGCTGGCGGCCGCCGCCGACCCGGCCGACATCGAGGCCCGCTTCGGCGCCATGGAGGCGGAGGCGCACGGCCGGCTGGTCAAGGAAGGCGTCGCCGAGGCCGACATGCTGCTGCAACGCAGCATCGACATGATGTACCAGGGCCAGTGGCGCTCGCTCCAGGTGCCGGTGGCCTCGCCCTTCACCTCCGTGCCGGACGCCGTCGGCGCCTTCCACGCCGACCACGACCGGGAATACGCCTTCCGCCGGGACGACACGCCGGTCGAGCTCTTCCGCCTCAATCTCGCGGCCATCGGCACGGTGGCCAAGGCCGAGCTGATGCGCCATGCGGCGAACGGCGCCAGGGCGGTGGCGGACTCCTCCCGCATGGTCCACTTCGACGAGCTTGAGGGAGGCGTCGAGACCCCGATATACTCCCATGACGGGCTGCCGGCAGGCGCGGTGATCGAGGGACCGGCGATCGTCGAGCAGCTCGACTCGACGACGGTCGTTCCGCCCGGCGTGCGGGCGGAAGTGGACGAGTGGCTCAATATCCGGATCCACGTTGCGGAGGCGAAGACATGAGCAGGCAAGGCACTGGCATCACGCTCGATCCGGTCACCTTCGAGGTCCTGAAGAACTCGTTCATCACGACCGTCGACCAGATGGCGGAGCAGATCCTGCGGACCTGCTATTCCTTCGTCATCTACAACCGCGACTTCTCGTCGGCGCTCAACGACGCCAACGGCGATTCCATCGCCCAGGGCAACATGGACATCGCCGTCCACGTCGGCACGCTCCACTACACCTGCAAGGCGGTCATCGACACCTTCAAGGACGACATGCGGCCCGGCGACGTGTTCATGACCAACGACCCCTACGCCGGCGGCACCCACTTCAACGACGTGCGCATCATCCGGCCTGTCTTCGTGGGCGACGAGATCATCGCCTTCGCCCAGTCCAACGGCCACTGGTCGGACGTGGGCGGCAGCACGCCCGGCTCCTTCGACGTGCTCGCCAAGGAGATGTTCCGCGAGGGCATCCGCATCACGCCGACCCGGCTGATCGACGAGGGCAAGTGGCGCCGAGACTTCGCCGACATGATCGCCGCCAACACGCGCGATCCCGAATCCATCATCGGCGACATGAACGCGCAGGCCGAAGCGACGCGCGTCGCCGAGCGCGAAATCCTCAGGCTGGTGCAGAAGTACGGCAAGGACACCGTCGTCACCGGGGCCAAGGAGGTGCAGGACTATGTCGAGCTGGCGACCCGCCAGCGCATCGCCGAACTGCCCGACGGCACCTGGGAGAATGTCGACTATATCGACCGCGACCCGGCGTGCGGCGAGGGGCTGATCCCGATCAGGGTGAAGCTCACCATCGAGGGCGACGAGGTCACCTACGATTTTTCAGGCAGCCACGGCACCATCAGCACGCTCTACAACTCCGCCTTCGGCGGCACCTTCTCGGCCGTGGTCGCGGGCATGAAGACCTACTTCCCCGACCTGCCGCTCAACTCCGGCTTCTACCGGCCGATCAACGTGATCGCGCCCGAGAACTCGATCGTGGACGCGCGCTGGCCGGTCGCGGTGACGGGCTTCCTCATGCCCTTCGAGAAGATCATGAACTCGATCTACGAGATCTGGTCCGACATCATGCCCGAGCGCGCGATCGCCTGCGCCTTCAACCTCGAATATCTGCTCACCGGGGGGCGCGACCTGCGCACGCCGGACCGCAACATCTTCATGTTCTACGACTGGCTGCCGGGCGGCTGGGGCGGGCGCAACGGCAAGGACGGCTGCAACGTCACCACCGCCTGCTTCGGCACCGGGCTGATGACCCAGCCGGTGGAGGGGCAGGAGCGGCTCTGCCCGATCATCGCCAACGAGTATCAGATCCAGACCGATTCGCCCGGCCCCGGCAAGTGGCGGGGCGGTGCGGGCGTGGTCAAGACCAGCACCCTGCAGGACGCCGAGAGCACGGTCATCTCCTATATCTGCGACCGCGAGCGCGCCATCGTCTGGGGCATCAAGGGCGGGCTGCCGTCGATGCCGCACGGGCTCCACATCCTGCGCAAGGGTTCGAACGAGCGCGAGTGGCTGGGGTCGATCTTCTCCGACGTGCCGATCGAGTCCGGCGACGTGTTCTCGCGGCCGACCGCGGGCGGCGGCGGCCTGGGCGACCCGCTCGAGCGCGACCCTGAGGCGGTGATGCGCGATGTCGAGGACGACTATGTCTCGCTCGGGCGCGCGCGCAAGGACTACGGCGTCGTGCTCACGGTGATCGACGCGGACCTCGCCAGCTACGAGGTGGACGTGGAGGCCACGCGTGCCGCGCGCGCCGCCATCGCCCGCGCCAGGCGCAGCTGGCTGGAGGAGGACGGCGCCGCCGTCGCCGAGCGCTACCGCGCGGGCGAGCTCGACCAGTTCGACATGGTGCGCCGCTACGGCGTCATCGTGGACTGGGGCACGGGCGAGTACTTCCCCAAGACCACCGCCGAGTTCCGCACGATGATGAAGAGGCGCTCGGCCGCCCACTGGAACGACGCCATCGCCGAGCTCGACCAGGCCGCGGAGTAGTCGGAACAGTCGGAACGCAGACCGTCACCCTGGTGAGAATTCCACGCCAGTGTCGTAATTGAGAAGTTCCTGTTCGCTGACGAAGCGCACCCCACCACGTCATGGCCGGGCTTGTCCCGGCCATCCACGACTCTTCACCGTGCCTGACCGACGTGGATGCCCGGAACAAGTCCGGGCATGACGATGGAGTTGGATGGTTCGTATGGTTAAGACGCCCACTCCGAATTCATGCGACCTTAGGAAACAGGGCGCTAGAGTTCCGGATCCCCTTCGGTCCTTGGCAACCCGTCCGCCATATGCAGCCACGGGACGCCGTCGGCGGCGAAGACGTGGCGTTCGGGTGTCATCGACTCCGGGTGGTCGAGCGTTCCCACCGTGACCCACACCGGCGGGCTCTGCCCCGCGGTGTAGTTGTAGAACAGCTGTCCTCCGCAACGTTCGCAGAAACTCCGGGTCGCAATTGGCGACGACTCGTAGGTCTCCGTCGCTCCTCGCGTGACCGTGAGGGCGTCGGCCTCGAAGCCCGCCCAGGTCTGGAACGCGGTGCCGCCCGCCCGGCGGCACATCGAGCAATGGCAATGGAAGACGTACACCGGTGCACCGTTGACCTTGTAGCGCACGTCGCCGCAGAGGCAGCCGCCGGAGAGAGTCTCGGCCATGAATAGCGACCTCCCGAATGGAATTCCTTCGTCCTCCGGCAGGGAACGGAGGGGTTGAGCCTGCTTGAGCGCCGCTTATGGCAGGAAATGCCCTCGAACAACAGCAAATGGCACAGCGGAAGAGTGCGCACGGTGAGGGGCTGCGCCTACTCGAGGACCAGCTCCTCGATCATGACCGGGAGCCCGGCCGTAAGGCCGCCGTCCACGACCAGGTTGGCGCCGTTGACGAAGGCCGCCTCGTCGGCGGCGACGAAGGCCACGGCGGCGGCGATGTCCTCGGGCCGGCCGACGCGGCCCACGGGATACCAGCGGGTGAGCTGCTCGAAAATCTTCGGGTTCTTCTCGCGCCGGATGCGCCAGGTCTCGATGTCCGTCTCCACCGTGCCGGGCGAGACCATGTTGGCGCGGATGCCCTTGCGCCCGTACTCCACCGCGAGCGAGCGGGTGAAGCTCAGCAGCCCCGCCTTGGCGGCGCTGTAGGCCGGGTTGCCGAGCGCCATCAGGCCGTTGACCGAGCCGATATTGACGATGGCGCCCGCACCGCGCGCGACCATGCCGGGCAACACGGCCTTGGCGCAGACGAACTGGCCGTCGAGGTCGATCTCGATCTCCGCCCGCCAGTCGGCAAGATCGGTGCTCTCCAGGTCGCCCTTGAGCGCCCAGGCCGCGTTGTTGACCAGCACGTCGGGGGCGCCGAGCGGGGCGCCGAGCGGGGCGCCGAGCGTCTCCGCCATCTGCGCCAGCGCGGCGGCGACCGAGTCCGGGTCGGTGATATCGGCCGTGAGCGCCAGCGCGCGGCCGCCGCCGCCCTCGATCCGGGCCGCCACCTGCGCCGCCGCCTCGCCCCGCCGGTCGAGCACGCCGACCGCCGCGCCCTCGAACGCGAGCCGCTCGGCGATCGCCCCGCCGATGCCGCCGCCCCCGCCGGTGACGAGCGCGGCCTTTCCCAAGTAGCGCATCATGGCGCCTCCTCCAGCACGGCGAGCGCCTCGCGCACCCGGTCGAGGGCGCTGAGCGCGACATGGCCGTAGTTGTAGAACGCGATGCCTGAGAGTCCCCGTGCCTTCAGCGCGCGGACGGCCGCCGCGGTCTCCGCGCCGTTGGCGAGGTCGGGATGGGCCGGGCGGAGGATGTAGCTGATCCGCGCACCTGCGCCCGCGCGGCGCCGCACGTCGCCTGCGTCCAGCGCCACGGCGGCCGCGCTCGCCTCGTAGGCCGGGACCTCCAGCGTGTCCGCCGCCTCGGCGAGCAGCCTGAGGTCGCTCCCCTCCGACCACGCCGCGGCGCTCGGCCGCTGCACCGTCGGGATCACCGCGAGCGCGGTTTCCCTGGGCAGCGCCGCGCGCACCTCGGCCACCAGGTCGGCCACGAGCTGGCAGCGCCAGCTCAGGAACACCGCCCATTCCGGGTCCGCGATCAGGTCCGCGATCCACCATTCGGCGGCGACGCGGTCGGGCACGGGCTCCGGCCGGGCGAAGAACGCGTCCAGCGCGGCGCAGGCCTGCCAGCGCAGCCGCTCGGCGTCGATGCCGCGCGCCTCGGCCGCGGCGATGGTGCCTTCGGAGAAGCAGAGCCCGAGCAGCCAGCCGGCCCAGCGGTTCATCGGCAGCAGGAAGAACTCGTGATGGAAGCCGTGGTCGAAGGGCAGGAATCCCGGCGTCTCCAGCGCCACCCCGTCGAGCTCGTAGCGCTCCGCCATGTCGGCGCACAGCGTCACGACGTAGCGCCGCACCTCGTCGTAGGCCGGGCACAGGCTGTAGGGGTAGGAATCGCCGTAGCAGTTGCGCACCGTGAGATCGGGGTGGCGCATGCCGAGCGGCGTGTTGTGCAGGCAGACCGTCCAGGCGACGCGCCCCATGTCGGGCGCCTCCGCCCTGAGCTCGGCGAAGGGGTCGCGCTCGGCGGCCAGCTTGCTTTGGATCGGCTCGATGGCGCCGTAGCGTTCCAGCCGCGGCCGCACGTAGACGGCGCCGTCCTCGGGGAAGTAGACCCGTCCCGTCGGCGCGTGGGGGCGCAGGAACTTGCCGGCATGGTAGCTGGCGGCGAGGGTGACCGTGTTGATGCCGCAATCGCGCATGCGGCCGACGGCGGTCCCGATCCCTTCGTCCACCAGGTCCCAGGGATAGGTGTACATGCCCTTGTACACGGATGCGCCTCCCGTCGTGCGATGGAACCGAAGTTCGCATGATTCCGGTTCGAGCACGTCATGGTTCCGACCCGGCTGTACTCTCCCGCCGTCATGCCCGGACTTGTTCCGGGCATCCACGTGGTCGCGCCATCCTCCGAGGGTAGCAAGGCGGGCAGCGATCGTTGCGCCGTCCCCGCATTAACTCGGGGGCATGCTCTCCATGACACCAGCGAAGCGGAGGCGAGGCAGCCCCGTGGATGGCCGGAACAAGTCCGGCCATGACGAAACGAGAGTGTGGTGCAATGGGCTCATTCACACGAGCCCGACTTCAGTTCCAGGACACTAGCGGGAGTAGGATGAGGTCGCGACGGGCCGGCGCGGGGGTCAGTTGAGCCGGTCGCGGACCTGCTGGATCGAGTCCTCGATCATGCGGTCGGCACGGGCCTCGTCGACCGTCTCGCCGATGAGGCGGCGCGCGGCCTCGATGGCGAGCGCGGCGGCGGTCTGGCGCACTTCCCGCAGCGCCTCCTCCTCGGCCCGGGCGATGCGCTGCTCGGCCATGGCGGCGCGGCGCTTCATGGTCTCCTCGAGCGCGATCCGCGCTTCCGCCGCGTGCCGCTCCGCCTCCGCCTGGGCGTGCTCGACCATGCGGCGCGCTTCCTCCTCGGCCTCCTGGCGCTTGCGCTCATGCTCCGCCAGCAGCGCCTGGGCTTCGGCACGGAGCGCCGCCGCCTCGTCGAGCTCGTTCCTGATCCTCTCCGCCCGCCTGTCGAGAACCTCGGTCGCCTTCCTGTAGGCGGCGCGGCCGAAGGCGCCGACGAAGGTGATGAAGGCGATGAGGATCCAGAAATTGGCGTCCTCGGTGATCCGGCTGCCGACGACGACGAAGACGCAGGCGGCCACGATGATCCAGAACTCGGGCTTGCGGACCATCTTCTTCACGGCTCAGCGCCCCTCGCCCATGCTCGCGTCCACCGCCGCGCGGGCGGCGGCTTCGGAGGGAGCGATGCCGACCAGCCTCTCGGTGGCGGCGCGCGCCACCTCGCCGGCCACGTCGCGCAGGCTGGCGAGCGCCTGGGCGCGCGTCTCCTGGATGCGCGCCTCCGCTTCCGCCCCCCTGGCGGCGAGGTCCGCGTCGAGCTCGGTGCGCAGCGTGCCCGCCTCCGCGGCGAGCTTCGCCTGGGTCTCGGCGAGGACGCCGTGGGCCCTGGAGCGCGCCTCCGCCAGCGCCTCATCATAGGCCTTGAGGGCGTCCTCGGCCCTGCCCTTCATGCTCTCCGCCTCGGCCAGGTCGTCGCCGATCCTGCCTTCGCGTGCCTCGATGACACGGCGGATGCGCGGCAGGCCCACGGACCACATGATCAGCATGAGCGCGACGAAGGTGACGACCAGCCAGAATATCTGGGGCGCGTAGTCCCCCATCTCGAGCTGTGGCATCGGGCGCCTCCCGCCTTGGCCTCGGGCAGCCGCTCGGCCGCCGCTCAGGAGCCGAACAGGATGATGAAGGCCATCACGAGCGCGAACAGCGCGATCGCCTCGGTCAGCGCGAAGCCCAGCAGCACGTTGCCGAACAGCTTCGGCGCCGCCGCCGGGTTGCGCCCCGCGGCGGAGACGTAGTTGCCGAAGATGATGCCGATGCCGACACCGGAGCCGGCCACGCCGATCGTGGCGAGCCCGCCGCCGATGAGCTGACCGAGCAGTTTCGCTGCATCTGCTTCCATGATCCCGTTTCCCTCGCTTTGTTCGGAGACTTTGTTCGGAGATTGTGGCGTGCGACCCGTTGTCTGCCGCTCAGTGATGCAGCTCGATCGCGTCGCGGATGTAGAGGCAGGTCAGGATGGTGAAGACGTAGGCCTGGAGCACGGCGACCAGAAGCTCAAGCCCGTAGAGCGCGACGATGAACGCGAAGGGCAGGACGCCGGCGAAGCTGAGCACGAAGACGAAGGCGCCGAACACGTGCAGGATCGAGTGCCCCGCCATCATGTTGGCGAAGAGGCGCACCGAGAGGCTGATCGGCCGCGCCATGTAGGAGACCACCTCGATCGGCACCAGCAGCGGCGCCATCCACATCGGCACGCCGGGCGGCAGGAAGAAGGTCAGGAAGCGGTGCTTGTGGATGACGATGGCGAGGATCGTCACGCCGACGAAGACCACCAGTGCGAACGCCAGCGTCACGATGATGTGGCTGGTGAAGGTGAAGGAATAGGGGACCAGCCCGAGCACGTTGCCGAGAAGCAGGAACATGAACAGGCTGAACACGAAGGGGAAGAATTTCTGCGCGCCGCGCCCGCCCACGATGTCGCCCAGCATCCGGGCGATCATCTCGTAGCTCATCTCGACGATCGACTGCAGCCGTCCCGGCACCATGCGGCCGCGGCCCATGCCGACGGTGGTGAGAAGCGTGATGGCGAGCACCGTCACGCACATCATCAGCGCGGAGTTGGTGAACGACGCGTCGAAACCGCCGAGGTCGATCTCGACATAGCGGTTGATCGCGAACTGATCGAGCGGGCCGTGATGCGCGTCGCCGTTGTGCCCGGCGGCGCCGTTATCCGTCGTTGCCACTGACCGTCCTACTCCTGGCTTCGCCCGTCCCGTCCTTCGTCACCCTGGGCACCCCGATCATCGCCCCGGTCGTCGCCCTGGGCACCCCGACGCCCCGCGTCCGCGCGGGACAACGGCGTGGCCCCCATTCGCTGCGCCGCCCGAAACGCGTTCAGGATGCCGGCCGCGATCCCCACGAAGATGAAGACCACGAGCAGCCACGGCTTGGTTCCGAGCCACTCGTCGAGCAGCCAGCCGATACCGCCGCCGACGGCCAGCGTGGCCGCCATTTCGATCGCGAGGTGCAGCGCTTGCCCAAGGCGCGTGCCCGGCAATCGACCGCGATTGTCGGGCTCATCGTCGCCTCGGGCCTTGCGCAGCCGGGAGCCAAGATCCTCCAGGGATGGCCGTGGTTTGTCGTTCATGCAAACCCGCTCGGCCAGGGCGCGCGCAGGCCCACGATCGAAACGGCGCGCACCGTACTGGCCGGCCCCGAGGCTGTCAAGCCGCTGGAACGCCCGACAGCCCCCGCAATGGCCAGCTCATCGGAACGGCTACCGGAGCCGTCGGACCCTTTCAATGCCGATCTTCTTGGCTTTAGGTTCCCGAAACGCTATCGGATCGTGGCGTGGGTGGCGTTGGCGCACGCTCTTACGCAGCGCGTGCGGGAGCAACTGGCACCCCCGGCAAGAACTAGTGCTGTCTTAACCGGCATCGATGGTTCAGTTCCCCGAGGTCTCGCTATTAGGCACGCCGGACAGCGTTGGGTTGAAATTGAATTCGTCGCCAAATAATTTTGTGCACAAGCCGACAAAAGCCCCGATCAACTTTCTTTCTTCTTCAGTAATCTCCTGATCATCATCATGACCTAGTTCATTTAATAGCCCATCTAGTCTTTCTATGCATCGATCACGTGTATCTTTTCCAAGAAAAATACGAAGCATTTCTGTAACTTGTTTCGCGACGTTTTCGTTGATTGTCGACGAAGCCAGCTCGGAGAGATTTAGCTCAACGCCACCGCCCGCCTTAACGATGGTCTTCGCATTTGTCTCCTGAACGACATGTTTCGCCCCATTGGAACTCCCTGATTTTGGATCCTTCCCTAGCGTCTCCTTGGAATCAGCCGCCGAAGGGACAGGTCCCTTTGTATCATTGGTCGGTCGGGTGGTGATATCTGAATCTGCGGACACACCGGCGCTTTGTATCGAAAGTAGTTTATCTCCAGCACCCGGTGAAGTAACTTGTTCGATTGCGAGAAGGGTAACCATGGCATCAACATAACGATCTGAGATTCGGATATAGTCGTAGCTGGAAATCATGCCGTTCATATAGGCCTCACACTGACGATACAAGCTATCTCGCAAGAGCTGAATTGTAGCGTTTCGTTTACCAAGTTTTCCAACCGCTTCGCTTAGTGCTTGAGCCAGAGCTCCACTACCAGTACCCGAACTAAGAAAACCGGCATCGAAAGAGGTTGAGAAAGCACTACTTAATGCGGAGACAGCATCAGGACTTGGCTCAGCACAAATAATATACTTCCTGCTTAAATCAAATTCGTCGAAATCGCCCGGAGCAGAAAACAAAGCTCGTTGTTTGGCGTCTACAAGCGCTGTCTGTGTCTTTTGATCAGTCGCCGGCTGATATGTGCGAAAGATCGAACTGCGGTTCGCATCGGCGGTACATCCCACGAGAAATACTAAAGATAGAGTTACTGCTAGCATTGGTAGGAAGTTCGTACCGTAATTTCTCGACCGTACCAGAGGTCCGAGTCTATACCAAGTTGCGCTCATACTTTCCTCTCCTACCGAGCACCAATTTGCTCAGATATGAACCGACATTTCCCAGATAGGCTTCAAGTCCATGGCGATCATACCCAGATTGCCACGCATTGTCATGGTTTGCCCTCCGTAGCCTTCCGATAGCCTAAATTTGGTGAGTGGGCGGTGTCTGGGAGGCCATTCTCCAATTTGAGATGCCCCCATTTGAGTTCCTTCCGCGAGGTTGATGGTGCCCCAATACCGCCCGACAGGCAACATGCCGGCGCTCTGCGTCGACCTCACGTCGGTCAGGCACCCGGGATACTCGGGCGGGGCCCGTCGAAGGTGCTCCCCCTCAGGCGCTCTCCCGCAAGCGCACCGCGCGCTCCAGATCGACCGAGACGAGCTCGGAGACCCCCTGCTCCACCATGGTGACGCCGAAGAGCCGGTCGACGCGGGCCATGGTGATGCGGTGGTGCGTGACGATGACGAAGCGCGTGTCGCTATCCCTCGCGAGCGCCGTGACGAGCGAGCAGAAGCGCTCCACGTTGCTGTCGTCGAGCGGCGCATCGACCTCGTCGAGCACGCAGATCGGCGCCGGGTTGGTGAGGAACGTGGCGAAGAGCAGGGCGATGGCGGTCAGCGCCTTCTCGCCGCCGGAGAGCAGCGAGAGCGACTGCGGGCGCTTGCCGGGCGGACTTGCCACGACCTCCAGCCCGGCCTCAAGGGGATCGTCGGAATCCACCAGCGCGAGATGGGCCTTGCCGCCGCCGAAGAGCTCGGTGAAGAGGCGCCGGAAGTGCCCGTCGATCGTCTCGAAGGCAGCCAGCATCCGCTCCCGCCCCTCGCGGTCGAGGCTGGCGATGCCCCGGCGCAGGCGCCCGATGGCTTCCAGCAGGTCGGCGCGGGAGTCCTGCATCGTGCGGATGCGCTCGTCGAGCTCGGCCGCTTCCGCCTCCGCGCGCAGGTTGACGGCGCCGATATTCTCGCGTTCGCGCAGCAGCCGCTGCAGCCTGATCTCGACCGCCTCGGGATCGGGGAGTTCAGCGTCGTCCTTCAGCCCGGCGACCGCCCGCGCCTCCTCCGGGGTCACGCCGAGGCGTTCGTCGATCTGCTGCGCCGCATGGGCCTCCCCCTGGCTCGCCTCGGCCATGAGGCCTTCGAGCCGGGCCGCGCCTTCGCGCAACTCCGCCAGCGCCGTCTCGGCCTGCTTGAGCGCACGCGACGCCGCCTTCGCGTCCTCGTCGGCCTTCGCCAACGCGTCGACGGCGCTGCGCTGCGCTCCCTGCTCGCGCTCGATGGCGCCGAGCAGTCCGGCCCGCTGCGCGTCGAGCGCGGCCGGCCGTGCGGCGAGGGCGCTGGCTTCCTCCTCGCATCGGTCCCGGCGCGCGGCAAGCTCCGCGAGGCGCCGCCGTGCACTCTCTGCGCGCGACGCCCAGCCCGCGCTCTCCCGCATCGAGTCGGCGATCCGGGCGCCGCGCCCGGCGGCTGCCTGCGCCACCTCGTGGTGGTGGCGCGCAAGCTCCTCGTAGCGGCTGCGCAGCACGGCGAGGGCGGTGTGCAGATCCGCGCCCCCGCCCTCGCTCTCCTCCTCGCTCCCGGCTCCCTCCGCCGGCATCGCGTCGAGCGCGGCCTGCGCCCGGCGCTCGGCGTCCCCGGCCTCGGCGATTTCCTGCGCCAGCCGCGTCGCGGTCTCGACCAGCGCGGCGAGCCGCGAGCGCGCCGCCGCCGCCTCGGCAGAGGCGCTCGCGCGCGCCTCCCGCGCCGCCCGCAGGGCCTCCGCCGCCTCGTCCGCGCCGCTGCGGGCGCGCTCCCCGGCGGCCTCCGCCTCTACCCTGGCCGCCGCCGCGGCTGCGACCCGTTGCTCCGCCGTGCGCTTCATGTCGGCGGCCTTGACGCAGGTCCCGGCCAGCGCCGCCAGGCGGTTGCGCGCTTCCAGCCTGCGCGCCGCAGCGGTCGGCGCCTCCGCCGCCACCGTGAAGCCGTCCCAGCGCCAGAGCGAGCCTTCCCGGCTCGCCAGGCGCTGGCCGGGGCGGAGAAGGGCCTGGAGGCGGGCGCCGTCCGCCTCCGTCACCACCCCGATCTGCCCGAGGCGCGCGGCCAGCGCCGGCGGCGCGCTCACCGCGTCCGCCAGCGCTGCGGCGCCCGGCGGCAGCGGCGCGGGAGCGGACGCTTGCGCGAGGGACGCTTGCGCCAGCGTGCGCCAGTGCACCGGCGCGGCTTCGTCCGTGCTGGCCTGAAGGTCGTCGCCGAGAGCGGCGCCGAGGGCGGCCTCGAATCCGGGCTCGACCGTGACCTGATCCCAGAGCGCCGCGTCGGCGCCTGCGGCCGGGTCGGCGAGCAACGCGGCGAGGGCGGCACGCTCGGCCTCGCTGCCGGCGAGCGCCGCGTCCGCAGCGCGCAGGGTCTCGCGCAGCGCGCGTTCGCGCTCCTCGGCCTCCCCCCGTGCCTCCTCCGCCCGGCGCAGCGCCGCGCGCGCCTCCTCGAAGCGTGCGACGGTGGCGCGCTCCACCGCCTCGCATTCGGCCAGGCGGTCGCCGGCAGAGGCGCCCCGCTCCAGCGCCGCGTGCTCTTCCCGGGCTTGCGTGAGATCGTGCTCGAGCCGCGTGCGCCGGCCCTGCGCCTCGTCGATCCGCCTGCCGAGGCCGTCGCGCTCCGCTTCTGCACGTGCCCGTGCCTGGGCGAGCGCGGCGAGGCGCTGCTCGACCGCCTCGACCTCGGCGCGCGCGTCGTCCTGGGCGGCGCGCGCCGCGGCTTCGGCGGCGGCGTCGCCCTCGGCCTCGCGGGCGAGCGCCGCGCAGGCCTCGTCGAGGCGTCGCCGCGCGTCTTCGGCCTCGGCGGCGAGCGCCTCCTCGCGCTCGATGTCGGCGGCGATCTGGGCTTGCCGGGCGGCGTTCTCCTCGCGGGCGCGGGCGACGCGCTCCTCCTCCTCGGCCAGCCGCTCATGCTCGATGCGCAGCCGGTGCAGGGCGGCGGCGCGCTCGGCCTCGTGCCGGCGCCGTTCCGGCAGGAGCGCCGCCGCGTCCGCCTGGCGGCCTGCGGCCTGCGCCGCCGCTTCCGTCGCCTCCGCGACCCGGCGGGCGGCGTCCTCCGCCTGGCGCGTCACGTCCTCGACGCGGCTCCGGGCCGCGCTCCAGCGCACCAGGAGAAGCGCCGCCTCGGTCTCGCGGATCCTGGCCGAGAGCCGCGTGTAGCGCCTGGCGTGACGCGCCTGGCGTTCGAGATCGCGGAGCTGCGCCTCCAGGGTGCCGATCACGTCCTGGAGGCGCTCCAGATTGGTGTCCGCCGCGCGCAGCTTGAGCTCGGCCTCGTGGCGCCGGGCGTGCAGGCCGGTGATGCCGGCCGCCTCTTCGAGCAGGGCCCGGCGCTGGGCCGGCTTCGCCCCGATGATGTCGCCGATGCGCCCCTGGCCGACCAGCGCCGAGCTGTGCGCGCCGGTCGCGGCGTCGGCGAAGAGAAGCTGGACGTCGCGGGCGCGGACCTCGTTGCCGTTGACGCTGTAGGCCGAGCCCTCGCCGCGCTCGATGCGGCGGGTCACCTCGATCTCCGGCGCATCGCCCAGGCCCGGCAGCGCCGGCGCCGTCCGGTCCGAATTGTCGAGGCTGAGCGTGGCCTCCGCGACGCTGTGGGGCGCGCGCCGTGCGGTGCCGCCGAAGATCACGTCCTCCATGCCGCCGCCGCGCACCTGGCGGGGCGCGGTCTCGCCCATGACCCAGCGCAGCGCCTCGACCAGGTTCGACTTGCCGCAGCCGTTGGGGCCGACGATCCCGGTCAAGCCGGGCTCGATATGCAGCTCCGACGGCTCGACGAAGGACTTGAAGCCCGCGATCCTGAGCTTCGTGACCTGCACGGGTTGCCGCTCCGTCTAGGACCCCGAGAGAAGACGGTCGAGATGCTCGGCGAGCGCCTCGTAGCGCATCTTGCCCTCGTATCGCCTGCCGTTGACGATCAGCGTCGGCGTGCTGCTCACGTCGTACTCGGCCTGGGCGGCGCTCATGGAGCGGAAGATCCCGTCTTCGAGGCTCTTGTCCGCCAGACACGCCGCGAAGCGGTCCCGGCTCACCCCGCCCAGCTCGCCGAGCTGCCCGAGCGCGTCGGTGTAGGCGCGTGTGCCCGTCCAGTCGTCGAAGGTCTCGAACAGCACGTCGATGAAGGTGAAGTAGCGCTCAGCACCGGCGCAGCGCGCGAGGATCGCCGCCTCGACGGCGGGCTGGTTGAGCGGGAAGTCGCGGGCCACGTAGCGCACCTTGCCGCGATCAACATAGTCCGCCTTGAACGGCCGGAACACGTTCTCGTGGAACCATTTGCAATGGGGGCAGGTGAGCGAGAAATACTCGATCAGCGTGACCGGCGCGTCCGGGTCGCCGAGGGCCATGTCGCCCGGCCTCTCGCCGACGCCGGCCCGCGCACGGGGCACCGGCGCCAGCAGCGCGACGGCCGGGACAGCCGCCACAACCGCCATGGACCGGATCAGGAAACGACGCGAAATCATGGGAATACCCTCATCCGTTGATGTCGCATCCGAGGAAGCTGCGGCCCTTCTGCCGGCACGCCTCCATGACCGAGAACGACGGGATTTATGTGCGATCCTAGCCATTGAGCATTTCCAGCAATCGCCGACGGACAGGCTCGATTATGACCAACTCAGATAGGTAGAATTCCATGTTATCGGGTCCGTCGGCTCGCCGCACTGCTACAATAGCGTCGTAGTCGATCTCCAAGAGTTCGCAGAGCTCAGGTCCAGTCATCACTTCCTCGCGAGTAATGCGTCTCTTGAAACCCTCCCATATCGCTTCTCGGTCTCGCTGGTTGAAGGCGCAGAAGTGCGCCTGAAATCGATACTGGATATGTTGCGCGTTTTGCTCGATGAACCCGTGCATGGACTGGCGTTCCGCGCTGGCCTTCTTGGTGTCAAACACATGGCCGTCCTTCAACTCGATGATGTGGCATTTCTGAATGCCGCCTCGGCGTTTGAACACCATGAAGTCCGGCTCCGGTCCGGCGAAGTCCAACGTGTTGCTCCGCTTGATCTGCCTCTTGCGAGCCAGAAGCACGCCGTCCGGCATGATCTCCTGCTCAAGGAACGTATCGAGATCGGGAATGTTGGGCACGAGATTGGCAATCATCTTCTCCAGTTCGGAGCCGGACGAAATCACGGCGGACTGGACCTTGCTGAAGAGTTCACCTAACGCATCGTTGCCAAGCAGCCTCTCGTATGAGCCAGACGTGTTCTTGGGCTGGGCGTCTCGCATACGGGCCATGACGGCTAACCGTTCAGGTCACAGCCGAGAAAGTTGCGCCGCCGTTTCTGTGCGGCGTGCAGGACGGAAAACGAGCCCGCGGCGGGATCGATCACAAAATCCCCTTCGTGGCTGACTGCGGCCAACAGTTCTGCCTGAAGGTCAATCGGCTTGGCGTGAGGATGCTCGCGCCGCGAAACTCGCTCAGGGACAACCTCGGGAATGTCCTCCGAAATAACGTCGGGAATGTTGTGGACCGTCCACACGCCCTTGGCCTTGCGCGGTTGCTTTTGCAGCACGACGCAATATTCCGCGCGGCGGCGGGTGCGATAGCCCATACCGAGTGTACCCTTGTCCCACGTCACCAGATCGACGATATCGAGGCTCGTTCCGTCGAACCAATGCCGCACGCCTTGACAGAGATGGAACTTGTCCACCCACAGGAAGAGGTGGCCAGACTCGATCAGGGCGCGGTCTATCCCGCGCACGAACTGCCCGATCATAGATTCGGTCATTTGTTCTAAGGCACAGCGTCTCTTGCCACGATCCTTCCCCTCGTTCCCGTAGGCCAATTTTTCAAGGACGCCGCGATATTGCGGGTCGAGAAAAGCGACCGGAATGGTGCTGGGCTGGAGCATGGCAAGGAAGTCGAGACCGTCCATCTGCTGCCGGGCATTCGGCTTCAGTGCGTCCGGCAGGACGGGCGGCGGTGTATGGACGGTCCTTTCACCGGAGAAGACCGTCGCCGTCGGGGTGTCTGTGGAGGTGTCGGTGGTCTCTGCGAGCTGCTGCGATTTGCGCGGCATCGTCCATCCACTCAGGCGGCCTCGTCGACCATTCCGGGCCGGACTGTACGCACGCACGCAACGAAAAGTATAGTTCGTCGAAACGAGGGGCCGGCCGGGCGCGCGGGTGGGCGGCGGCGCGCCTCCGTGCTAGCCGGAATAGATGCGCATTATCAATGAGTTACTATCTCTGCGTGCGGGCGAGAACGGCGCGTCCCAGGTCCGCAAGCGCCGCCTTGAGACCGCGGTCGCGGGTGTGCTCCACGGCGCTTTCGACACGCGCGGCCGATTCCGAGTCGGCCGGCGGCGGCCGGCGCTCTGCGGCGGGCGCGGGCGGCTGCGGTGCCCGGTTCACATAGGCGAGCCGCGTCACCGCGCGGTAGCCGTAATAGGCGGCGATGCGCTCCAGGATCTGGGGTTCGAGATGCTGCAGCTCGACCGCGACCGGCCCCGAGACGCAGACCCGCAGCGTGCCGTCCCGCCCCAGGCGCTCGGGCCAGGAACAGGAGGCGACGGAGCGGCCCACGATCGCAGGCCATTCGGCGACGATTCCCGCCGCCGCGAGGCCGCGCGCCTCGAAGGACCTGGCGGCGATCCTGCCGATCAGCGAGGAGAGCGGCTGCGCCTGGCGGGTCTTGCGCATGTCCGGGGCCGTGACTCGCAGGGGTCGGGCCAAGGTGTACGCCCAATGACGCCGTCTGTGAAGCGGCGCCCCCGAGTCCCATGACTGCGGCGCGGCCCGCCCCGCCCGGCCGCCTGGCCGGGGCGCTGCTGGACTGGTACGACCGTCACCGCCGGCGCCTGCCCTGGCGCGCCCCGCCCGGCGTGCGGCCCGACCCCTACAGGGTCTGGCTCAGCGAGATCATGCTGCAACAGACCACCGTCCCCGTCGTGGCCGGGTACTTCGGGCGCTTCCTGGCGCGCTGGCCCACCCTCGACACGCTCGCCCATGCCGAGCTCGACGAGGTGCTCCATGCCTGGCAGGGGCTCGGCTACTACGCCCGCGCCCGCAACCTGCACGCCTGCGCCCGGCGCGTGACCAACGATCACGGCGGGCGCTTCCCGGCCGAGGAGGCGGCGCTGCGGGCACTGCCGGGGATCGGCCGCTACACCGCCGCGGCGATCGCGGCCATCGCCCACGACCGGCCGGCGACCGTCGTCGACGGCAATGTCGAGCGGGTGATCGCCCGCCTGCGCGCGGTGGAGACGCCGCTGCCGGCGGCGAAGCCCGCGCTCTACGCCCTCGCCGCCGAACTCACGCCCCTCGCCAGGCCCGGCGACTACGCGCAGGCGCTGATGGACCTGGGCGCAGGCGTGTGCACGCCGCGCAGGCCCGGCTGTCTCGCCTGCCCCTGGCAGGAAGCCTGCGCGGGCCTGGCGCAGGGCATCGCGGAGGACCTGCCCCGCCGGACGCCGAAGCGGCCGCGCCCGCTGCGCCACGGCGTCGCCTTCTGGCTGATGCGCGGCGACGGCGCCGTGCTGCTGCGGCGCCGGCCGGACGAGGGCCTGCTCGGCGGGATGATCGAGCTGCCGTCCACACCCTGGCGGGCCGAGCCGTGGGCGCTGGCGGAGGCAACGGCCCATGCGCCGCAGCCCGAGGCCGGCCCCTGGCAGGCGCTGCCTCGGTCTGTCCGCCACGGCTTCACCCATTTCGAGATCGAGTTTTTGGTGGCTGCGGCCGAGGCGAAGAAGGGCGGCGGCGATGACGGACTCTGGTGCCTCCCGTCCCGCTTTTCCGACCATGCCCTGCCGACGCTCACCAGGAAGCTCGTGCGCCATGCGGCGCGCCACCGGCCCGCGCCGGCGCGGCAGCCGTCATGCTAGCATCGCCGCCCAGCGCGCGAGCGGCGGAGGCGTTGCCTTGAGGGGCGGCAGGCGCGAAGCGGACAGAAGCGGGAGGCAGCGCCTCTCGCCGACGCGCGTCCGCGAGGCGATGCGCCGCGCCGCGCTCTACGGGCGGACCGGGCGGCTCGCGGAAGCGCGGGCGCTCTACCGCAGCGTCCTCGCCGCCCGGCCGGACCACGGGGAGGCGCTGAAGGGCTGTGCGCTGGTCGCCTTCCGGCTCGATGCACTGGACGAGGCGGCGGCGCTCCTGCAGCGCGCCGTCGCCCTCGACGGCGGGGACGCCGGCGCCCACAACGACCTCGGCAACGTGCTCCAGGCGGCAGGCCGCCTCGATTCCGCCCTCGCCGCCTACCGCCGGGCGATCGAGATCGACCCGGCGCGGGCCGAGGCGCACCTCAATCTCGGCCAGGCGCTGCGTGCCGGGGGGGACCTGGAGGGCGCCGCCGAGGTCTTCGGCCGGGCCGCCGCGCTCCGCCCCGGCCACGCCGGCACCATGCTCCGCATCGGGCTGGTCCACCATGCCAGGGGCGATCTCGACGAGGCTTCACGCACTTTCCGCCGAGTCATCGACACCGAGCCCGACAACGCCGAGGCCCACTTCGCCCTGGCGAACGTCCTCTACGCTGAGGGCAGGCTCGACGAGGCGGTGGCGGCCTACGGGCAGGCGGCGGCGCTCCGGGCGGACATCCTCGATGCCTCCTTCGAGGTGGGGAAGCCGCGCCACGTCCACGCCCACCTCGACCGCCGCGACACGCGCCAGGCGCTCGCGGCCTGCGACGACCTGCTGGCGCGGCGGCCGGGCCAGAGCGGCGCGCTGGCGATGAAGGCGGTGGCACTCTGGGAGGCGGGCGAGAAGGCCGCGGCAAGGACGCTGCTCGGCCTGGACCGCCTGCTGCGCCGCGAGCGCTGCACGGAGGCGCCCGGCTTCGCCGACATGGGCGCCTTCAACGCCGCGCTGGCCGACCATGTCCGCAAGCATCCGACCCTGCGGGACGCGCCCGAGAGCTACTCGATGGAGCGCGGCCGCAGCACCGGCGAGCTGCTGCCCGGCGGCGGCACGGCGGCGGCCTTCGGCACGCTGGCGGCGCGTGCGGTAGATTCCTACAGGGCGGCGCTGCCTCGGGATACGGACCACCCCTTCCTGGCCGACATCCCGCAACGCGTCCGCATCACGGCGTGGGGCGTCATCCTCGACGCGGGCGCCTATCAGGTGCCCCACATCCATCCCTCGGCCTGGCTCAGCGGCGTCTACTACGCCGCCCTGCCCGCCTCCCTCGGCGCCGGCGGCGACTCGCCCGCAGGCTGGATCGAGTTCGGCCGCCCCTATTGGGATTTCCGCATCCGGGCGGAACCGGAGACCCGGCTGGTCAGGCCCGAGGAAGGGCTGATGCTGCTCTTCCCCTCCTACACCTTCCACCGCACCCTCCCCTTCGCCGGTGCCGGCGAGCGCATCAGCATCGCCTTCGACGTGCTGCGGGAGGCGGATTGAGCGCCGCAGACGAAGCAGACGAATCACGGGAGCAAGAGGATGAGCGCGCAACGGGAGCTGCCGCAGGAGGCGGGCTACAATCTGCGCCTGCGCCACCCGGACCACGCGGCGCATTTCGCGGTCTGGGAGGCGGAGAGCGCGCGGGTGCGCGCCGCCCTCGCCTGCACCCTCGATATCCGCTACGGCGCCGGCCCCGACATGACCGCCGACCTGTTCCCGGCGCCTGCCGCCGGCGCGCCGATCCAGGTGTTCATCCACGGCGGCTACTGGCGCGCCATGGACAAGGCCTCCCACTCCTTCCCGGCCGAGGGCTTCGTCGCCGCCGGCGGCGCGGCGGTCTCGCTCAACTACACGCTGGCGCCGGCGGCGACCCTCGACACCATCGTCGAGCAGTGCCGCAGCGCGCTCGAATGGGTCGCCGACAATGCCGGGCGGCTGAACGGCGATGCGGCCCGCATCTTCGTCTCCGGCCACTCGGCCGGCGGGCACCTCAGCGCCATGATGCTCTGCACCGACTGGGCCGCGCGCGGGCGTGCGGCCGGCCTGGTGAAGGGCGGCACCGCGATCTCGGGCATCTTCGACCTCGCGCCGCTCATGGAGACCAGCATCAACGACGATATCCGGCTCGACGCCGAGGCGGCGCGGCGCAACAGCCCGCTCCACAACCTGCCGGCTGCGGGGGCCCCGCTCATCGCCCCGCTCATCGCCGCCGTCGGCGCGGCGGAGACGGCGGCGTTCCTCGCCCAGAACCGGGCCTTCGCCGAGGCTTGGACTGCGCGCGGCTTCGACGCCCGGATCATGGAGATCGAAGGCCTCAACCACTACACCGTGGTGAGCGAGATGGGCCGCCCCGGCAGCGCGCTCACCCGCGCCGCGCTCGCCCAGATGGGCTTGTGAGGGAGGCGCTACCTATCCCGCGCGGGCTCTTCCTGCCCCTTGCCGCCGGGCGCGGGGAAGACGGGCTTGCCGAAGCGCTGCGGGACGGGTAGGGCAAGACGCGGCGGCCCGTGCGGCCGCTCAACCCGTCGAGGTATGCCATGACCGTAAGCCGCGGCCGCGAATTCCTGGCCATTCCCGGCCCGACCACCGTTCCCGACGAGGTGCTTCAGGCCATGCACCGGCCGGCCGTCGACATCTATGGCGGCGAGCTGACGGCGATGACCGACGGCTGCCTGGACGATCTGCGCCGCGTCTTCCGCACGACGCTGGGCCGCACCTACATCTACATCGCCAACGGGCACGGTGCCTGGGAAGCCGCGCTCTCCAACGTGCTCTCGCGGGGCGACAGGGTGCTGGTGCTGGAGAGCGGACGCTTCGCCCTCGGCTGGGGGGAGATGGCCGAGGCGCTCGGCATCGAGGTCGAGGTGCTGGCGGAGCGGCCCCGGCGCGCGGTGTCGGCGCAGGCGCTGGAGACGCGGCTCCGCGCCGACAGTGCGGGCGAGATCAAGGCCGTCCTGGTGGTGCAGGTGGACACCGCGTCAGGCGTCGTCAACGACATCGCGGCGCTGGGGCGGGCCGTCGCGGCGAGCGGCCACGAGGCGCTCTTCATGGTCGATGTCATCGCCTCGCTGGGCTCGATGCCCTTCGAGATGGACGCCTGGGGCGTCGATGTCGCGGTGGCCGGCGCGCAGAAGGGCCTGATGACGACGCCCGGCCTGAGCTTCGTCGCCGCGCGCAAGAAGGCGCTGGCCGCCCATGCCGGGGCCGGCCTGCGCACGCGCTACTGGGACTGGACCTTGCGCGAGGGCGAACTCCATTACATGAAATATTGCGGCACGCCGCCGGAGCACATGCTCTTCGGCCTGCGCAAGTCCCTCGACATGCTGTTCGACGAGGGCCTGGAGAACGCCTTCCGCCGCCACGCGCTGCTGGCCGGCGCCACCCATGCGGCGGTCGAGCGCTGGTGCACGGCCGGGGCCTTCGATTTCAACATCCCCGAGCCCGCCGAACGCGCCCCCACGGTGACCACGATCCTCATGGAGGAGCCCCGTCTGAGCCGCCTGCTCGACTGGTGCACCGGGACCTGCAACGTCACCCTCGGCATCGGCCTCGGGCCGCTGTCCGGCCACGCCTTCCGCATCGCCCACATGGGCCATGTGAATGCGCCGACGATCCTCGGCACCCTGGGCAGCATCGAGGCGGGACTCACCGCGCTCGACATCCCGCACGGGAAGGGCGGCGTCTCGGCGGCCGTCGACCATCTGGGCAGCCGCCTGAAGGCGTGAGGGCTGCGCTAACGCGCCGGATCTTCCTGGGCCGGCGCGGGTGCGGGCGGGTCGTCGGGCGAGTCGTCGATGACCATGGTCAACGCGACCAGGACGGCGCCGACGAAGAGCGCGACGGCGGCGTCCCTCAGGAAGCGCCGCCAGAATGCGCCGCGGATCAGGCGCCCCGCTCCCCCGGAGACGGCGACGGCGGCGGGCTGCCCCCGGCGCGCCGGCGCGCCTCGGTCAGGGCCGCCACCAGCGCCTCTTCGAAATGCCGGCCGACGAGGGGGCCGCAGCGCCGGCGATAGTCGCGCAGGATGTCGGTCCGCAGCTGCGGCGTGATGTCGCGCACGAGGTCGAGCCGGCTTTCGCACAGATCGCAGACGAGCGCCGCGTCGCCGGCCGCCGGCGTGCGCCATTCATGCACGCTGCATCGCTCCATCGGGCAGGCCTCCTCCCTCCAGGCCCAGCTATCCGTCCCGGCGTGCGCCCGGCCGCCGGCTCAGGCGATGCCGGTGTCGCTGACGATCTGCATGAACTCGGTGCGCACGCCGTCGGGGGCCGTGAAGAAGACGATCCGCCGGCGCCCGAACTCGGACTCGATCTCCTGCGGCTCAAGAATGAACGGGACCCCGGCGCCGCGCAGCCGGGCGACCTCGGCGTCGAAATCGTCGACCTCGAAGACCACGGGCAGGAAGCCGAGGGGCAGCGGCGCATCCAACAGGTCTTCATAGGGCGCCTTCGTGAACAGCAACAGCCGCGTGCCGCCGAGGCGGAGGACCCGGTAGTCGCAGCCGAACACGCGGCCGGCAAGGCGCAACTCGCCGCCCATCGTGGCGGTGTAGAACGAAGCCGCCGCGTCGAGGTCGGCCACCTTGAGCGCATAGTTCCAAAGCCGCATCGTCCCGCCTCGCTTCGCCGCCGCCAGCATACACCTTCGACGGCTTGCGGCGGACGGAGCGCCCGCCGCCGCGATGGTGGGAGGGACGCTTCATGAAATCCGCAAGTTATCAGACGATACTGGTCAACACAAAGTAGAACAAACCGATTGCGCCAACAATGAATCCTGTTATTGACAGAAATAAGCTCATTCCTGCCCAGAAATGAGTCCTTGTGCCATATGTACTTGTCCAGTCCTCTATTCTTGTGAGAGCGATAAAGCAAAACGAAACAGACGCGACTATGCAGACAAAAAACCCACATGTAATCACGAGAAATATGGTCTTGTTCCCATATATGTCTGTTAGAGTGTGTAGAAAACCTGCAATTAGAGCGATGGCAGCTAAGCTTAGTGTTGCCATGTGTTTTAGCAGATTTATGACCACTACTCTCTTGTGAAAACCAGGGGTTAATTGTCTTGTAGAAGTCGATATTTGGCTGTCCATCTACGTCATGATCCCATTCTCTCCACTTCACCAACCTGCCACGAAGTAGCGCGGAGCCCGGCGGGGTTCCCTTCGGAACGGCCCTCAGCGTCGATCGTCGCAATCGATGTGGCGGAGCGGCTGCTCCGGAAACGCCGCCGTCCAGGCGTCGTCGAAGGCGGTGCCATCGCCGTCCGCACGCGCCTCGATGGCAAATTCGTCCTCGACCTTCGTGTTCGCCACCGTCGACACGGAATAGCCCAGCGCATCCAGCGCGGCGACACGGCGGCGCACGTTGCTCTCGTTTCGGAACACGCCGAAGGAAACCGCGTTGGTCAGCGGCCCCCGTTCGATGACCGCGACATCGCTGACGCCCCGGTCGCGCAGCTCGCTGACCGTTGCGGCCGCCGCCTCGCGGCTGGACGCCGCCGGCAGGTACACCCGGTAGTTGCTGAACGTCTCGTTCTGCTCGTGGCGTATCGCGAGCACCCGTGCGCCGTGCGTCTGCACCCACTCCGCCGCCTCGGTGGCCGTGAGAAGGTCCTCGAAAGTGCCTGCGCGCACGCACACGGCGTCCGCCGCATCGGCCGACGTGTCGGCCGATGCGGGCGGGGACCCGCCTGCGCCTTCGGCTTCCTGCGCCGCCGCGACCGGCTCCTGCTCCCCGTCCTCCGTCGTCGGCGCAGCAAACGACTCGCCCGGCTTCACCGGGTACACGGCTGCTGCGTCGCCGCCGCCCGGCTCGGTCGCTGCGGCGTCTTCGAGGCTGAGCTCCCGGGCGCGCGTATAGGCGCGCTGCGCGAGTCGCATGTAGACGTCGCCGAGGTTGGCGTACACCACGGCGTCCGTCCTCAGCTTCAATGCCGCGATGATCGCGCGGCGCGCGTCGTCGAGCCGGCCCAGCCCGGCATAGAGCACCGCAAGGTTGTTGTACGCCTCGAACATGTCGGGGTGCTCGTCGCGAAGGCCCTCGAATACGGCGATCGCGTCGACGAAGTTTCCTTCCCGCGCCAGCAGGATGCCGTGAAGCACCCGCACGCGCGGCGCGTCCGGTTCACCCTCCAGCAGCGCCTGGAGTGCCTCGCGTGCTTCCGGATAACGTTCCTGAGCGACCAGCGCCAGCGCATCGTCGATCTGGTCGCTGGCGAGCGGCCCCGACCACAGCAGCGTCGCCGCCAGCACCCCGCAGGCAAGCAGCGCCCGCCCGCGCCATGCCAGGGCCCCGGCGACCTTCAGCGCGGTCCCGCCTGCGCCCGGCGGGCGGTCCTCAAGTCTCCGGGACGGGGCGCCTTGCCTTGGCCGCGGCCTTGCGGACACTCTCGAGCGGGCAGCCGGCACATCATCCACGAGCACGACCTTGTCGATCTTCGGGACCCTTCAGCATAGGCGGCCGGCACCTCATGGTCCATCGTGCCGATTCGGCCCTGCCGATTCGGCCCGCGTCGACGGCGGCCGGGCGCGCCATCCGGATCCGGCCGGCTCCCGGAAAGCGGGCATGTCGATTCCTGCGGCGACGACTTATACGATACCCCGGCGCAGCACCCTCGACCTGCGCCTCGTGTGACGGAGACCCATGACCGAGCAGATCCTGATCCTCGACTTCGGCTCGCAGGTGACCCAGTTGATCGCGCGGCGCGTGCGCGAGGCGGGGGTCTATTGCGAGATCCGCCCCTTCGCCACGCCGGCAGCCGAGATCGAGCGTCTGGCGCCCGAAGGCATCATCCTCTCGGGCGGGCCGGCATCGCTCACGCAGGCGCAGGCGCCGCGCCCGGACGAGGGTCTCTACGCGCTCGGCATCCCGCTGCTCGGCATCTGCTACGGCCAGCAGGCGATGTGCGCGGCGCTGGGCGGCGCCGTCGAGTCCGCGGACCGGCGCGAGTTCGGGCGGGCCTTCCTCGACATCGTCGAGCCCTGCACGCTCTTCGACGGGGTGTGGCCGGTGGGCGCGCGCGAGCAGGTGTGGATGAGCCACGGCGACGCGGTGGCGGCGCTGCCGGAGGGTTTTCGCGCGGTGGCGCGGACCGCCTCGGCGCCCTTCGCCGCCATTGCCGACGACCGGCGCGGCTTCTACGGCCTCCAGTTCCACCCCGAGGTGGTGCACACCCCGCACGGCGCGGCGCTGCTGCAGAACTTCGCGCGCCGCGTCGCCGGCTGCGAGGGCACCTGGTCGATGGCCTCGTTCCGCACCGGCGCCATTGCAGCCATTCGCGAGCAGGTGGGCGACGGGCGGGCGATCTGCGGCCTCTCGGGCGGCGTCGATTCGTCGGTGGCGGCGGTGCTGCTGCACGAGGCCATCGGCGCGCGGCTCACCTGCGTCTTCGTTGATACCGGCCTCATGCGCGCGGGCGAGGCGGAGGAGGTCGCCCGCCTCTTCCGCGGGCACTACAACATCCCGCTCGTCCACGAGGACGCGCACGACCTGTTCCTGGAGCGGCTCGCCGGCGTCACGGATCCGGAAGAGAAGCGCAGGATCATCGGCGCCACCTTCATCGACGTGTTCGAGGACACGGCAAAGCGTGCCGGCGATGCCGACTTCCTGGCGCAGGGAACGCTCTACCCGGACGTGATCGAATCGGTCTCCGTCAGCGGCCCGAGCGCGGTCATCAAGTCCCACCACAATGTCGGCGGGCTGCCGGAGCGGATGAAGCTGCGCCTCGTCGAGCCCCTGCGCGCGCTCTTCAAGGACGAGGTGCGCGCCCTCGGCCGCACCCTCGGGATGCCCGACGCGCTGACCGGGCGCCATCCCTTCCCCGGCCCCGGCCTCGCGATCCGCATTCCGGGCGCGGTGACGGAAGAGAAGCTCGCGATCCTGCGCCGGGCCGATGCGATCCTGATCGAGGAGATCCGCAGCGCCCGCCTCTACGACGCCATCTGGCAGGCCTTCGCGGTGCTGCTGCCGGTGCGCACGGTGGGCGTGATGGGCGACGCGCGCACCTACGAGCATGTCTGCGCGCTCCGTGCCGTCACCTCCGCCGACGGCATGACCGCCGACTTCCATCACTTCGACATGGGCTTCCTCGGCGCCGTCGCGAACCGCATCGTCAACGAAGTGCCGGGCATCAACCGCGTGGTCTACGACGTGACCTCGAAACCGCCGGGGACGATCGAATGGGAATGAGAAAGCGGCCGCGCCATACCTGGCGCCGGGCGGCGATCGCGCTGGCGCTCGCGGCGTCGGCAGCGTTCGCGCCTGCTATCGATTCCGCCGCCGGCGGCGCGTGGGAGAGGGGACAGGCCGCGTTCGAGAAGGGCGACGTCGCCGCCGCGCTGGAGGCGTGGAGGCCGCTCGCCGAGGCCGGCGACGCGCGGGCGCAGGCGGCGCTCGGCAGCCTCCATATCCACGGCACGGGCGTGCCCGTCGACCATTCGGAAGCGCTGCGCTGGACGCGGCTCGCCGCCGAGCAGGGCGATGTCACCGGCCAGTTCAACATGGGCACCCTCCATGCCGGCGGCCTCGGCGTCGAGCGCGACTATGCGGAGGCCGCCGCATGGTTCGCCCGCGCGGCCGAGCAGGACGATGCGGCGAGCCGCTTCAATCTCGGCGTCCTCCACGCGCGCGGCCTCGGCGTACCGAAGGACGACGTGGAGGCGCTCTTCCTGCTCAGCACCGCGACGATCATCGCCGGCGACCCGGAGGCCAACCTGCGCGAGATCGGCGCGGCGGCCGAGAACTACGCCTATGTCGTGATGATGACGATGGAGGAGCCCGAGATCGCGCAGGCGATCCGGCGCACCAAGGAGTGGGAGGAGGCGTTCCTGCGCCGCTACCTGAAGCGCAGGCTTCGCCCCGCCGATCGCGAGATCGAACCCGGCGCCGCCCTCGACCCCCTCCCCTTCGAGTGAGGGGCGCACCCGAATGAGCTGATGATGCTGAACAACGCCAGGAACCTGAACGATCTGCGCGTGCCTCCGGGGAATCGCCTGGAGGCGCTCTCGGGGGACCGGAAGGGTCAGCACAGCATTCGCATCAACGACCGCTGGCGGATCTGTTTTTCCTGGAGGCGGGGGGATGCGCACGGCGTCGAGATCGTTGACTACCACTGAAGACGCAAGGACCAGAGCCGGAAGGAAGCAGGGACATGACCAGATCGACGGTACGCCGGCGCGACAAGTTGCCCCCCGTTCACCCAGGGGAGATTCTCAACGGGGAGTTTCTCGTGCCGATGAAGATCACCCAATATCGGTTGGCCCGGGCGATCGGCGTCGATGCCCGGCGGGTTCATGCGATTGTCCACGGGGAGCGGTCCATCAGCGCGGAGACGGCGCTTCTGTTCTCGCGCTTCTTCGGCAACTCCGCGGAGTTCTGGACGGGTCTCCAGTGCCAGTACGATTTGGAGCGGGCGCAGGACCGCCTGGCCGAAAGACTCGAACGGGTGCCGGCATACGGCGCCGGGGCTACCGCCTGATCCGTCCGACACGGCCGATCCTGGCGATAGCGTCCGGTCCCATGCAGCCCGCGCGCCTTTCCTACTCCGTCGGCCGGAAAGCGCCGCCCAGACCGTGACCCCGGTGCGAAAGCCGGGCCAGCAGGGCGGCGATGTGGCCGGCGAGGCGGGCCGCCCAGGTCTCGATCCCCTCGGGCGTGCGCAGGCCGTCGTTGCGGACCTCGACGAGGAGCGAGGGCAGGCCCCGGCTCTCGGCGTGCACCGGCACGGTATGGTCGGTGAGAACGCCAAAATCGTAGGGCTGGTTGGCGCCGACGCTGAGCCCCTCGGCCCGCAGGCGCTCGATCATGGGCGTCGCCATGCGCCGGTCGTTGTTCCAGCAGATGCCGATCTCCCAGGGCCGCGGGTCGCCGCCGGCAAGCTGCGGCGTGAAGCTGTGGACAGCGATCAGCACCGGCACCGGGCCGGCGCCGATCATGCGTTCGAGGGCGGCGGCGATCGCCTCGTGGTAGGGCGCGAAGAGCGCAGCGACCCGTGCGTCCACCGCCGCCCGGTCCAGCCCCGCATTGCCGGGGACCGGCACCCGGTCGCTCTCGGCCGGTATCCGGTCCGGGGCGCCGACGGGGCGGTTGCAATCGATCGCCAGGCGGGAATAGCCGGCGAGGATCGCCGGCGCGTCGAGCAGCGCAGAGAGGCGCCGGGTCAGCGCCGCCGCGCCGATGTCCCAGCCGATGTGCGCGGTGCGGGCGGCCTCGCTCAGGCCGAGGCTGCCGAGCGCTTCCGGTATCCTGCAGCTCGCATGGTCGCAGACGAGCAGCGCCCGCGAGGCGCTCCGCCCATTGATCGAGTCGAAGGGCGGCGCATCGCCCGGCCCCAGCAGCGGCGCGGCCATGGCGGCTAGACCCCGTAGATGCGGCGCGCGTTCCCGGCGCCGATGAGGCCGGCGATCCGCTCGGCATCGGCGGCGCTGCACTCGTCCTCCTCGATCCAGCGCCCGAGCGCCCCCGCGAGAGCGCTGCGGAAGCGCCGCGCCCCCAGATAGTAGAGCTCCGAGAGGCCGAACCCGTCGGTGCTGAAGAGCTGCTTGGTGAAGGGCGCAAGCTCCAGCGCCTCGTCCATGATCCGCCGGTAGCTCGGCCCCACCCAGTTGAGCGCGAAGCCCACGTCGAAATAGACCGCGGGAAAGTTCTCCGCCATCAGCCCCGCCTCGCGCTGGAAGGGATAGCAGTGGAGCAGCGTGATCGGGAAGCCCCACGGCTCCACCGCCTTGACCCAGGGCGTGAGATGGCTCGGGTCCACCCGGTTGAGTTCGATGTCGGGATCGCCGATGCCGATGTGGAACTGGATCGGGAAGCCGCGCGCCCGCGCGAGATCGGCGCCGGTCCAGATCAGGTGCCGCTCGAGCACCGGGTCGCTGAGGCGCACCGTCCCTCCCCGCTCGATCTCGGCGAGCCAGCGCCCGGCCGCCGCCTCGACCTCGGCGGCGCCCGGCGCCTCGTAGTCGATGCGCAGCGTCGCGCGGTAGGCGAGGATCGACTTGAGGCCGACGGCATCGCCAGCGACGGCGGCGCGCAGGGCCGCCTCGAAGGCCTGCCCGAATCCGGCGGCCGAGACGCCGCCTCGCGCGACGCCCTCGGCCACCGCTTCCATGCGCACGATCTCGCGCGCCGGCGCAGCCGCGATCGCGCCGAGATCGGACACCGTGCAGAGCTCCTCCGGCCGGTTGCCGGTATCCACCAGATAGGTGCCGATCCCCGCCGCGCCGAGGAAGCGCCGGTTCACCTCCGCCGCCCCGAGCGCGCGGCGGCGCGCGGCGTAGTCGGCGGGTGGGCAGAGCGGAGGCAGGTCGAGAAGCGGCGCGCACCAGCGCCGGAGGCTGAGGGCGACCGGCTTGTCCCAGTGGCTCGTGCCGGGCGGTGCCGGCGCGTAGGCCTCGCTCAGCGACTCTTCCAGCCGCGCGTCCTCCAGGTCCGCGGGAAAGATCCCGTGGCAGTGATGGTCGATCAGCGGCAGCGTCTCGCATACGTCGTCAATAGGCATCGAGATAGCTCCTGATGACGGAATCCTGCGTGCTCTCGGCGACCGCCGCGAGCTCGTGGCGCTTAAGTGCAACATAGGCCAGCCACAGCGCTGCGGGAAACCAGCCGCGCATCTCGTCGTCGGCCTCCGCCGCCGCGAGCGCCTCTTCGAGCGAGCGCGGCAGCCAGCGCACGCCGAGCTCTTGCCGCTCCTCGTCGCTGAGCTCCGACGGATCGCGGGCCACGAGCGGCGGAGTCGGCAGCGCCTCGCGCAGGCCCGTGAGCCCGGCATGGACCAGGAGCGCGAGGACGAGATGGGGCGAGGCGGCGGCGTCGGCGGCACGGAACTCGAAGTTGTACTGGCTTGCATCGACGCCGCCGGGGTCATGCCGGCCGGGGTCGTGCCGGCCGAGGTCGTGCCGGCCGAGGTCGTGCCGGCCGAGGTCGTGCCGGCCGGCGCAGATGCGCACCGCCGCCTCCCGGTTGTCCGCGCCGAAGGCGGTAGCCGCGCCCGCCCAGTGGCCGGGCGCAAGCCGCAGGTAGGAGACCGGCGACGGCGCCGTGAACGCCGTGAGCGCCGGCAGGCGGCGCATGATCCCGGCGACGAAGCTCCCCGCGCCGGCCGCGACGCCGCCCGGCTGCGCCGGGTCGTGGGAGACCGGCGCGCCCGAACGATCCTGCAGGCTGAAATGCACGTGGACGCCGCTGCCGAAGCCCTGCGCCGCGATCATCGGCGCAAAGCTCGCGCGCAGCCCCTCGCGCCCGGCGACGGCGCGCACCAGCTCGCGCACCAGCAGCGCCCGGTCGGCGGCGGCGAGGCCCATGGCAGGGCGGCAGTTCACCTCGTACTGGCCGGGGCCGCCTTCCGGCTCGAAGGTCTCGGGCTCCAGCCCCGCCCGGTCCAGCGCCGCGACCAGCATGGCGCCGAAGGGCAGGGCCCGTTCATGGGCGATGATGCTGTAGTTGGGGCCGGGCCGGTCCAGCCCCTCGACCAGATAGAACTCCTGCTCGAAGGCGGCCAGGAGGCGCAGCCCGAAGCCGCGTTCGAGATCGTCCAGCGCGCCCCGCAGAAAGGCCCTGAGGCAGGCTTCCCAGGGGGCGCCGTCGGGTGCCACGCCGTCGCAGACATAGGCGTGGAAGGGCGGCCGCTCCGGCCAGAGATCGACCCGCGCGCCGGCCTCCCGGTCGGGGACCAGCCAGACATCGCCGAGCGCACCCCAGGGGCTCGGCGCGAGCGTGGAGAGCGGGCTTATCGCCTGCGCCACCGGGACCCAGCCGATCCCTTTGTCGAGGCGCCGCTCCAGGTCGGCCGCGGGGAAGGCGCGCCCGCGCATGAGGCCGGCCAGGTCGGGCCACCCGAAAAAGACCAGCTCCTCGCCCCTCATCCGCGCCCCCGTCTCGCCGCGCCGCCACTCTAACCCGGCTTTCTCACCGGGGTCATGGTCTGCGCGGCGCGGCTCCGTGCTATCGTCCGCCGGCAAGCTCGCGATCGGGGTGGGAGGAGAGCATGGCGATCACGTTGCAGGGCAAGGCGGCGATCGTGACCGGCGCGGGCCGCGGCATCGGCAAGGGCATCGCCGCGGTGTTCGCGCAGGAAGGCGCGCGGGTGCTGGTGGTGAACCGAAGCGCCGACGCAGGCCGGGCCGCGGCCGGGGAGATCGTCGCCGCCGGCGGCGCGGCGTCGTTCCTCCAGGCCGACGTCAAGGCGCGCGCCGACATGGAGCGGATGGCGGCGACCTGCATCGAGCGCTACGGCGCCATCGACGTCCTCTGCCTCAACGCCGGGGTCTTTCCGACCTCCCATATCGCCGACATGAGCGACGAGGTCTGGGACGAGGTGATCGACACCAACCTCAAGGGCGTGTTCTACGGCGTGCAGGCCTGCATCCCGCAGATGAAGCGGCAAGCGCGAGGCCGCATCGTCGTCATCTCGTCGATCACCGGCCCCAATGTCGGCTGGCCGGGGCTCGCCCACTACATGGCGTCGAAGGGGGGCGTGAACGCCTTCGTCAGGGGCGCGGCGCTGGAGCTCGCCAGGCACAATGTCACGGTCAACGCGATCTCTCCCGGCAGCATCATGACCCAGGGCCTCATCGAGCTCGGCGGCGACCATGTCGAGGAGCTCGTCAAGTGCATCCCGGCCGGCTATATCGGCGAGAGCGCGGACATCGCCTATGCCGCGGTCTACCTCGCCAGCGACCAGGCGCGCTACATCACCGGCCAGGCGCTGGTGCTCGACGGAGGGCAGATCCTCCCGGAGAGCCCCGCGGCCCTCGCCGACGCCTGAGCGCACGCGCCACCCTCCGTCCCACCGATTGACAAACGCCGCGCCGCCGCTATCGATGGGCGCCAGGCGCCCGTAGCTCAGCCGGATAGAGCACTTGATTCCTAATCAAGGGGTCGCAGGTTCGAGTCCTGCCGGGCGCGCCAGCACCGCCCCGCCGCCGGCGCATCCGGCTATAGCAGCTTGAGCAAGGCTATCGTGAGGCCGGCGCCCGCAAGCACGAACGCGGCCATGCGGATCGTGAGGCGGGATTCCAGCGCGGCGAGTTCGGCTCGCAGGTCGGCTTTGGTCGCCACCCCTTCGGCGACGGCATCGCGCATCGTCGCCGTGATGGCTTCGGCTTCGCCGATTCCGGCATCGGTCAGCCGCTTGACGGCTTCGTGCGTGTCGAAGGTCGCGCTCGGCATGGCGCCACGGTAGCCCATGACGGTGCCACGCGCCACAGAATCGGCCTCAGGGCGCTCGGGACGCGCGTAGGGGGTCCACCAGATACCTCGCGCCAGGGCCGGAGCCGGTATTCGCGTGTACGGGCGATTCTTGTTGTGGAGCGCGTTTCGGCCCCTTCTGCACTCAATGCAGGGACGGCGCAGCGGCGGTGCGATGGCTGGCGGAGCCGGCACTGGCTCCCCGGTCGCGTCGAAGACAGGCGCTCCGATGCGGCACCCATTCCCGCCATGGGCGGGTCGATGGTCGGAGCGGGCGGATTCGAACCGCCGACCCCTTGACCCCCAGTCAAGTGCGCTACCAGGCTGCGCCACGCTCCGACCGGCCCGCACGCCGCCGGGCCGCGCGCACTATAACGCCCGCCCTCGCGCCCGGCCAACCGTGGGTTGTTCATTTCCCTCAGGCGCCGGGCGCTCGCTCCGCTCGCTTGGCTTACGCGCCTTGCGGCGCGCCGGCGCGGTCGCGCCGGCCGGGCCTGCGGCCCGGTCCCGTTCACTATACGCACCGCGTGCTCGCCGGGTGCTCGCGCTCTATTCATATCTCCCAGGCGCCGGGCGCAAGAGGGATATGAACAAACACTACCCCGCGCTTGACGGATGTCGACAACTGCCAAACCTTGACGCACGCCCCGTGCCGTGCTTTCTAGGCGTCAACGTGGCGATTTGAGCGACCGGCTTGCGGCCACGCTAAAGATGCGCGCTAAAAGGTCGATGGGAGGAACCCCGGCCCGCGCGGTCGGGGTTTTTTGCATATGGGGCGGAAGGAACGCGAGCGGGCGTGGGCACCCGCGACCCAATCGGTGCGGGGCGGGAGCGAGCGCTCGCATCACGGCGAGACGAGCGAGGCGCTCTATCTCACCTCGGGCTTCGTCTACGACTCGGCGGCGCAGGGCGATGCGCGCACGGCCGACGAAGAGGCGGGCTACGTCTACGGCCGCTTCGGCAACCCCACCGTCACCATGTTCGAGGAGCGGCTCGCGCTGATCGAGGAGGCGGACGCCTGCCAGGCGGCCGCGACCGGCATGGCGGCGCTGTTCGCCGCGCTCATGTGCCAGCTGCGCGCGGGCGATCATGTGGTGGCCTCGCGGGTCATGTTCGGGGCGTGCCATGCGATGATCGACCAGCTTCTGCCGCGCTACGGCATCGAGAGCGACCTCGTGGATGGCACCGACCTCGGCGCCTGGGAGCGGGCGCTTCGGCCGGAGACCCGCTGCGTCTTCCTCGAAAGCCCCGGCAACCCGACCATGACGATCGTCGACATCGCCGCGGTCTCGGCGCTGGCCCACGGGGTCGGCGCCCGCGTCATCGTCGACAACGTGCTGGGAATGCCGACGGTGCAGCGCCCCCTCGCCCTCGGCGCCGACATCGTGATCTATTCGACCACCAAGCATATCGACGGCCAGGGCCGCGGCCTCGGCGGCGCCGTCCTGGGCGGGAAGGAATTCGTCGCGGGCGAGCTGGTGCCCTTCATGCGCACCACCGGGCCGGTGATGAGCCCCTTCAACGCCTGGGTCATGCTCAAGGGCCTGGAGACGCTGGCGCTGCGCATCGAGCGCATGTGCGACACGGCGGCGCGGCTCGCCGCCTTCATCGAAGCCCATCCGGCAGTGGGCGCGGTCCACTATCCGGGCCTGCCGAGCCATCCCCAGCACGCGCTCGCGGCGCGGCAGATGAGCCGGGGCGGCAGCGTCATCGCGCTCGACCTCGCGGGCGGCAGGCAGGCGGCCTTCCGCTTTCTCGATTCGCTCGCGCTGATCGACATCTCGAACAATCTGGGCGACGCCAAGAGCCTCGCCACCCACCCCGCCAGCACCACGCACCGGAAGCTCGGCGCGGACGTTCGCGCCGCGCTCGGGATCGGGGACGGCCTCGTGCGCCTCTCGGTCGGGCTCGAAGCGGAGGCGGACCTGCGGGCCGATCTCGCGCACGCCCTCGATGCGGCGGCGGGCTGACGCGCCGCCGCCGCCGATAGGCGCTGGCGCGAAGGCCGGCGGGCGTTTAGAGTTCGAGCGCCGACACGGCAGCGAGTCCCGGGGATGGCGGCGCCGATGAGCCTGCTTGAAGTTCGCGATCTGTCACGGCATTTCGGCGGCCTGGCCGCCGTGAACAACCTCTCCTTCACCGTCGAGGAAGGCGAGATTCACGGGCTGATCGGCCCGAACGGCGCCGGCAAGACCACCACCTTCAACGTCATCAGCGGCTTCTACAGACCGAGCGCGGGCGCGGTGCTGTTCGGCGGCCGCAGCATTTCCGGCCTGCGCCCGAGCCGCATCGCCGCGCGGGGCGTGGTCCGCACCTTCCAGGCGACGACGCTCTTCCAGGAACTCTCCGTGTTCGAGAACGTGCTGATCGGCTGTCACATGCGCTCGCAGGTGGGTCCCTTCAGCGCGCTGCTCGGGACCAGCCGGAGCGCCGAACGGGCCTCGGAGGCGCGTGCCGCGGAGATCCTCGCGTTCATGGGCCTGGGTGACCGCCGCGACGACGAGACGGTGAACCTGCCGCACGGCCATCAACGGGCCCTCGGCATCGCCGTCGCGCTCGCCGCCGAGCCCAAGCTGATCCTGCTGGACGAGCCCTTCACCGGCATGAACCCCGAAGAGACGCGCCGGATGATGGCGCTGGTCGAGCGCGTGCGCAGCGAAGGGGTCACCATCCTCCTGGTCGAGCACGACATGCAGGCCGTCATGGGGCTCTGCGAGCGGATCACCGTGCTGAGCTTCGGCGAGCTGCTGGCGCAGGGAACGCCCGCCGAAATCCGCGCCGACCCGGCGGTCATCGAAGCCTATCTGGGAAGCGCCTGAATGCTGTTCCAGATCAAGTCGCTCACCGTCCGCTACAACAAGGTGACGGCGCTGCGCGGGGTCTCGATGGAGGTCGGCGAGACCGACATCGTCACCCTGATCGGGGCCAACGGCGCGGGCAAGAGCACGACGCTGCGCACGGTCTCCGGCCTGGTCCGGGCCAGCGCCGGCGAGATCTGGTTCGACGGCGCGCGCATCGACACGCTCGCCCCCGACGAGGTGGTCAAGCGCGGCATCGCCCACGTGCCCGAGGGCCGGCACATCTTCCCCGAGCTCACGGTCTACGAGAACCTGAACACCGGCGCCTTCCTCAGGCGCGACAGGGACGGGATCAAGCAGGACCTCGAACGGGTCTACGAGCGCTTCCCGCGTCTCAAGGAGCGGCGCTCCCAGTACGGCAAGACGCTTTCCGGCGGCGAGCAGCAGATGCTGGCGATCGGCCGCGCGCTCATGGCGCGGCCCAGGCTGCTGCTGCTCGACGAGCCTTCCCTCGGGCTCTCCCCGGTGATGGTCCAGGAGATCGCCAGGATCGTCGTCGACATCAACGCGCGCGGCGTGCCCGTGGTGCTGGTCGAGCAGAACGCGGAACTCGCGCTCAGGCTCGCGCGCTACGCCTATGTGCTGGAGACCGGCCGCGTCGCGCTCGAAGGCGAGGCGCAGCGCATCCACGACGACGAGCATGTCCGCAAGGTCTATCTCGGCGGCTAGGATTCATGTAGGCCGGGTGACCCTGTGGAGACCCGCGAGCTCTTCTGGGAGATATCCTCCCTCGGCCACACGCTCTTCTTCGTCGTGGCGGGCGCCGCCATGGCGGTGTGCGCGGCCGGCGTCGCCTGGCACGTCTGGCGCTACGCGCGGGCGCGCCGCAGCCCGGTCCCGGTCCATCCCTGGCGCGGCCTGTGGCGGATGCTGGCGGACGTGGTCTCGCAGCGCACCGTGCGCCGGCGCGACCGCGCCGCCGGCCATGCGCACACGCCGATCATGTACGGCTTCCTGCTGCTGCTCGCCGCCACCAGCATCATCACGGTCGAGTACGACATTTCCGAGCCCTTCTTCGGCTTCACCTTCTGGCACGGCCCCTTCTATCTCGCCTTCAGCCTGATCGCCGATCTCGCCGGCCTCGGGCTGATCGCGGGCGTGCTCTACATGATGTGGCGGCGCTGGAAGGTCCGGCCCGCCAAGCTCGCCTACCGGCGGGACTATCGCGGCGAGACCGGGGAGAGGCCCCTCGCCCGCGCCTGGCTGCGCGACGACGCGCTCTTCCTGTGGGCGCTGCTGCTGATCGCCGTGACCGGCTTCCTGCAGGAAGGCGTGCGGCTGGCCATGGACCGGCCGGCGTGGGGTCCGTGGTCGCCGGGCGGCTGGGTGCTGGCCCAGGTCATGCTGGGGCTCGGCATGGACGAGGCCGCGGCGGCCGCGGTGCGCCGGGCCAACTGGTGGATCCACGGCGTGGCCGCGCTGGCCTTCATCGCCGCGATCCCCTGGACCAAGGCGAAGCACCTGATCGCCGTGCTCGGCTCGCTCAGCACCCGCGACGCGCACGCGCTCAGCCGCCTGCCCAGGCCCCTCCCCGCGGCCGCCGCCGTCGCGGACGACGCAGACGATGCCGAGCCCGAGGTCGGGATCGCCAGCATCGCGCAGTTCTCGTGGAAGGACCTTCTCAACCTCGACGCCTGTACCAAGTGCGGCCGCTGCCACGAGGCCTGCCCGGCCACCGCCAGCGGTGCGCCGCTGAGCCCGCGCGACCTGATCCTCGACCTGCGCGCCCACGCGGCGCGCAGCGCGCTGAAGCCCGGCGCGGCGGGCCCGGCGCTGGTCGGCGATGTGATCGACGCGGAGACACTCTGGTCCTGCCGCTCCTGCGGCGCCTGCATGGAGATCTGCCCGGTGGGGATCGAGCACCCGACGATGATCGTGCAGATGCGCCGCCACCTCGTCGAGGAGGGCGCCATGGAGCAGCAGTTGCGCGACACCCTCGACACCATCGCCAACCGCGGCAACAGCTTCGGCGAGAGCCCACGCAGCCGCGGCGGCTGGACCGCGGCGCTGGAGTTCCCGGTCAAGGACATCCGTGCCGAGGCGGCCGAGCATCTCTGGTTCGTCGGCGACTACGCCTCCTACGACCCGCGCAACCAGGACGTGTCGCGCACGGTCGCCCGGCTCTTCCGCGCCGCCGGCCTCGACTTCGGCCTGCTCTACGAGAGCGAGCGCACCGCCGGCAACGACGTGCGCCGGGTCGGCGAGGAAGGCCTCTTCGAATCCCTCGCCGAGCACAATCTGGCGGCGATGGCCGAGGCGCAGCAGTTCGACTTGATCGTCACCACCGACCCCCACAGCTACAACACCATACGCAACGAATATCCCGACTTCGGCGAGGTCGCGCAGATCCGCCACTATTCGAGCATCCTCGCCGCGTTGCTGGAGAGCGGGCGGCTCAGCGTGGTCAAGCCCCTCGGCAAGCGGGTGACGCTGCACGACCCCTGCCATCTCGGCCGGCTCAACGGCCACTATGACGAGCCGCGCCGGGTGCTGGAGCTGATCGGCTGCGAACTGACCGACATGCCGCGCTGCCGCGACAACTCGTTCTGCTGCGGCGCCGGCGGCGGGCGCATCTGGATGGCCGATCCGGTCGGCAAGGAGCGGCCTTCCGAGAATCGGATGCACGAAGCCGCCTCCCTCGGTAATCTCGACGCCTTCGTCGTCTGTTGTCCCAAGGACATGACCATGTTCGAGGACGCCCGCAAGACCAGCGGCCACGAGAGCGACTTCGTCGTCCAGGACCTGGCGGAACTGGTGGCCGAGGCCATCGACCTGAAGAGCATCGACCTCAAGGAGGTGCCGGCGCTGGTCGATCGCATCGCCGAGGCCGCCGCGGCCCGCATCGCCGACGCCGTGGCGGACCGCATCGCCGGCGCCGTCGCGGACCGGGTGCTGAGCGAACTCGGGGACCGGGCGCCCGCGCTCGCCGCCGCCTCGGCAGCGCAGCCCGCGCCCGCCGTGGCGCCGGAGGCGCCGGCGCCTGTCGTCGAGCAGGAAGCGCCCGCCCCCGTTGCCGGCGAATGGCGCGCGGCGCCGGTCGGCGCGGCGACGCTGCCGGCTTACGAAGTGCCGGCGAAGGAGGGCCCGCGCGTGCTGGTCGCGGTCAAGCGGGTGGGCGAGCTGATCGCGGACTTCGCCATCGACGAAGACGCGCGCACCATCGCGGACGAATATTTCGAGCACGAGCTCAACGAGTGGGACGAGGCGGCCCTGGAGGCGGCGCTGCTGCTGACCGAGGGGCTCGGCGCGGGCGAGGTGGTGGCCGTCACCATCGGGCCGGAGGGTGCCGAGGACACGCTGCGCCGGGCGCTCGCCAAGGGCGCCCACCGGGGGGTCAGGGTGTGGGACGAGTCGTTGCGCGACGCCGATCCCGTGACCGTCGCCCGCGTGCTGGCCGGCGTCGCCGCGCAGGAGACGCCGGATATCGTGCTGACCGGCGCGCAATCGGCCGACCTCGGCCACGGCGCCACGGGCTCGCTGCTGGCCCGCATCCTCGGCCTGCCCCATGCCGCCGTCGTCCTCGGCGTGGAGTGGGACGGCGGCGCGGCGATGACGGTGACCCGCGAGCTCGAAGGCGGCATGCGCCAGCGGATCGCCCTGCCGGCGCCGGCGCTGCTCACCGTTCAGACCGGGGGCAGCACGCCGCGCTACGCCACCATGCGCATGATCAAGCAGGCGCGAAAAAAACCCCTCGCCGTGGTCGACGGGGCAGGCGTGGGCCTCGACCGGGCGGGCGCTGCGGTGCGCCGGCTCTACGAGCCGCCCAAGGCCGGGCGCGCGGCGATGATCGAGGGCGATGCGGCAGCGGTCGCCGCGGCCATCGCCGGGATCGTCCGGGAAAAGCGGGGAGAGGCGTGATGGCCGGAATCCTCGTCGTCGCCGAACATTTCGACGGCGCGCTCAGGGACATCGCGCTGGAGATGATCGGCGCCGCCGCGGAGGTGAAGGCCGGCATTGGCGGCCCGCTGGCCGTTCTCGTCATCGGGCACGAGGCGGACCTGGAGGCGCTCGCCGCCGCCGCCAACCGGGAAGACGTCGACGAGATCGTCACGGTCGCATGTCCCGATTCGCACTTCGATCCCGCGCTCTACGAGGAGGCGGTCTGCGCGGTCGCCGAGGCGCGCCAGGCCCGGCTCGTGCTGATCGGCCACAGCGCCGCCGGCATGGCCTTCGGGCCCGCGGTCGCCGCCCGTCTCGGCTCAGGCTTCGCATCCGACGTCTTCGGGCTCGCGCTCGACGCCGGCGAACTCGTCGCGAGCCGGGGCGGCTATGGCGGCAAGGTCGCCATGGACCTCGTGTTCCCCGGCAAGCCGGTGATCGTGCTCACGCTGCGGGGCGCCACCTTCAAGGCGCCCGCGGCTGCCGGCAGCGCCGCGCGCGCGCCCTTCGCGATCGCGCTGGACTCGGTGCCCGGTGCCGCCCGTCACATCGACTACCTGCCGGCCCCGCCCGCCGACGTGGACATCGGCAAGGCGGACTTCATCCTCTCGGTCGGGCGCGCCGTCCAGGAGGACGCGAACCTGCCGCAGTTCGCGGCGCTCGCGGAGCGCCTCGGGGCCACCCTCGGCTGCTCGCGTCCGGTCGCCGATTCGGGCTGGCTGCCGAAGGCCCACCAGGTCGGCCAGTCCGGCACGATCGCGGCCAACTGCTCGCTCTACATCGCGCTCGGCATCTCCGGCGCCGTGCAGCACCTGGCCGGGATGAAGCATGTGGACACCATCATCGCGGTCAACACCGACCCGGAGGCGCCGATCTTCAACGTCGCCCACCACGGCGCCTGCGTGGACATTTTCGCGCTGGCGGAGGCCCTGGAGCGCGAGTTCGACTGACCCGCCGCTCCGCCCTCACTGCGTCGTGCGTTCGAGAACGCGAATGCGGCTGAGAAGCTGGTCCCGGTCCACATAGCAGCCCTGCAGATGGCGGCTGCCGGTCGCGGGATCGAAGGCGGCGCGGCCGTGCAGCACGCGGCGGTTGTCGAACACCAGAAGCTCGCCGGGCCGCAGGCGGTAGCGGCATTCCAGCGCCGGGTCGCGAACGATGGCCGCGAAGCGTCGCAAGGCGCGGCAAAGCGCTCCCATCCGCTCCGCCGGCGCACGGACCGCGTCCATCACGGCGAAGTTGAAGCGCACCTCCACGACCGCGCCGGCCTCGTCCAGGGCGATGACGGGCGCGCGGAAGCGGATGTCCGACTCCCGGTCCTGGAAGCGGAAGTCGATGGGCGAGCGGCTGAGCAGCCGGAAGGCCGCGGGCTCCCTCTCGAGCAGCGTCTCCGCCGCCCGGAAGCCGTCCACGAGGATCGAGTCGCCCCCCTCCGCGCCGTTCTCCAGGCAATGCAGGAGCTGGTAGCCGGGCGGCTGCTCCCAGTTGGGCAGGTCGGTGTGGCAGGGGAGCCCGAGCGCCGTATAGGCGTTGCTGTTGGGGTCAGGCTTCGAGACGACGTCGAAATGCTCGCCGAAATTGGTCCCGCGGATGGGGCCGATGAGACGCGCGAGCGCGAGCACGGACAACGGCTCGCGCGGGGTGCCGCGCAGGACGGCGACGCCCGAATCGCGCAAGCGACGGAGCCAGTGCAGGAGACCGTGGTCGCTGGCTGCGACCGCGTCGTGGTCCATGCCCGGCATGGCGGCGGAGAGCGAGGCGTCCCATGTGACGGGCGCCGGGCCGCGCTGCGAGTCGACCTTGCCGGCCGCGTCGCGCTGCGTCCTGAGCCAGCCGGGGTCGTAGACGCTGACATGGCCTTCGGGACGCCATTCGACGCGCAGCCCGCCGTCGCCGGTGAGCGCGACCGACGCGGTGTCGAGGCGATCCGGCACCGAGAGCGGATCGAATATCCGCTCCAGGGTCTCCGGGTGCCGGCACTGCCGGCAGCCGCAATTGTCCCTCAGCCAGAGGTGGTGGAAGGTGCCGTCGGCGCCGTCGTCCCAGGCGACTCGGATGGAGCGTGGCTGTCGCCTGACGCTGCGGAGCCGAGGGCCGCGCGCACCATCTCGTGGAAGTGGAAGACCCCGTTCTCGTGGCGCGGGCTCAGCGGCCCCGCTTCGTACACGCCGGCCTCGAGGTTCTGCTGGATGAGCGGCACGATCCATTGGTCCTCCTCCGACACCAGACTGCCATAGGCCACGGTCGCCTCGAAGTCCTCCGCGCTGACCGGGTCCGGTTGCCAGAAATGATAGACGAGGCGCGTCTGCCCGGGACCGACCGGCTCCATCCGCATGAAGGAAAGCCCATCCGGGTACGAGTTAAACGTGAAATTGGGAAAACGCCAACCGAAACTTCCGGGGTGCACGGAGGAACCCTTCGGCGGCGCTTCGTGGCGGCTGCCGCCCGGAAAATTGACGACCCGGTAGCGCTTCCAGTCGAGGTCGCGGTTCAGCCCCGGATGCAGCGGCGGGATGTGGTAGCCCTCCTGGTAGTTGTCGACATAGGTCTTCCAGTTGCAGTCGACCATGAAGGTCAGCTCGCGCCCGAAGCTGGCGTGTGCCGGTGCGGTCCGCTCGACTTCGTCCACGATCGGGCCGAGCCACTCGACGAGCGGCGCCGCCGCCGGGTCGAGGCAGACGAAGACCAGGCCCCGCCAGACCGCGACGGCGACGGGGAAGAGCGAGAGCTCGCGCTTCGGAAAATCCGCCGCCTCGCCGAACAGCGGCGCATGGTCGAGGGCGCCGTCGGAGCGGTAGCGCCAGCCGTGATAGGGGCATTGGATGGCATGGCAGTGCCCGCTCGCTGCCGTCAGCAGCCGGGAGGCCCGGTGCCGGCAGACATTGTGGAAGGCGCGGAGCGTGCCGTCCTCGGCCCGGCGCACGAAGAGCGGGAAGCCGGCGGGTGCGGCCGTGATGTAGCGGCCCGGCTCGGCAAGCTCGGCCTCGCGGCCGACCCAGAGCCAGTGGCGCGCGAAGATGTGCTGTCTCTCCGCCCGGTAGATCTCGGGGTCGGCGTACCAGCGCGCCGGCAGGGCCCACACCGTGGCCGCCTGCATCCGCTCGCGGATCGCGGCGTCGATGCCGTCGTTGGATCGCGTTGCAGAGGCCACGGCCCTTCCCTCGCCGCCGGCGGCGGTCCCGGTCAACTGTCGATCCGTTCGAGCGCGCGCCCGTCCGCGTCGAAGCAGACCGCGGTCAGCGCGCCGCCGAAGCCCGCGCCGCCATCGACCGTCGCGACATAGTCGTCGAGGCTCACACCGCCCCGCAACAGATCGAAGCCGCGGATGATCTTCTTGAAGTCCGCATAGGGCGGGGTGAGCGTCGCGAGTTGCTCGCTGCCCCACCAGAAGGCGTCCGTCTGGGCGTCGATGGGGCGCGTGGGATCGACGCCTGCGTTCACGAAGAGCAGCGCGCCGTCATCGGTGAAGGCCGCCTGCCGCACGCTCGCCAGCAGCTCCCGATGCCCCGGATGGCGTTCCATTCCGGCCCGCACCTCGTTGGTCCAGCGCGCGATCTCCTGGGACCCGTCGCCGACCCGGCCCTCGGCCTCGCCGGCCGGCCAGCCATAGGCCGCGAGCGTCTCGCCCACGCCGCGGCCCAGCATCCAGCGCAGCACGCTCGCCGGCTCGACGGAGAGGTGGAGCTGGAACAGTTTCTGCCACATCTCTTCCTGGCTGCCGCGCAGGTAGACCACGTCGCAGACTTGCATGTGCGGCACCGCGAGGAGCGCACCGCGAAAGGCGATCAGTTCGTCGAGGGCGGCGGCAACCTCGGCGCCGACGCCGAGATAGTTGCCGAGATAGACGATGCGGTCCCCGGGCCGGAAGCGCTCCTCCAGCGCGGCGTGCAGCCCGGAGAGCTTCGCCGCCTCACCGTGAATCGCGCCGACCGCCCAGATGCGGCTGCCGGCGTGGATCGTCACGAACCGTTCGTTTGTGGGGCAGCCCACTGCTTGCGGTGAGGCAGGCTCCTACGCCGCGCGTAGGACGTCCTCGAGCCTGGTCGCGGCCTGTTCGGTATCGGTATCGTCGACCGCGGCAAACTCCCGTGCCAGACGATCCAGCGCCGCCTCGTACATCTGGCGTTCGCTGTAGCTCTGGTCCGGCTGGCCGACATTGCGGTGCAGGTCCCGGACGACCTCCGCGATCAACACCGGATCGCCCGAGTTGAGCTTCGCCTCGTATTCCTGAGCGCGCCTGCTCCACATGACCCGGCGCGTGCGCGCACGGCCCTTCAGCGTCGTGATGGCCGCATCCATGGTCTCGCGGGAGCTCAACCGGCGCATACCGGCCGAGTCGACCTTGTCGGTCGGCACCAGGAGGGTCATCTTGTCCTTCACGAAGGCCACCACGAACACTTGCAGGGTCTGGTCGGCCACCGCGCGTTCGTCGATGCCGGTGATTCGCCCCACACCGTGAGCCGGATAGACGACGTAATCGCCGATGGCGAATCCGTTGATCTTCGTCGGTGCCTTCTTTTTCCGCCGCCTTTCCGTGGCGGCGCCCGACTTGCGCGCAGTGCCCGGTTTCGCGGAGCGCCTGGCCTTGCCGGCTCCGCTCCCGGCCGTCTTGGCGGCCTTGGCGCCCTTCGCGCGCCTGGCCGCCGAACCGGGCTTGACCGAGTCGTCCTCCTTACCCTCCGGCTGCTTCGCCGCGCGCGGCGACTGGGGCGACTGGGGCCGCCGTGCTGCGCCCGCGCCTGCGCTCGCCTTCTTGGCCGCCACGCGCGAGCGCGCCGACGCCTTCGCTCGCGCGGCGCTGCCCGACGGGGCGGAAGAGCCTTTTCGAGCCTTGCTGGCGGTCTGTTTTGCGGCGGAGGTCTTCGATTTGGGCGGTGCTTTGCTGCTCACTTTACCTGCTGATCCCTATCCGATAGTGTCCGGCGGTTCCTGGAGAGTTGCGGGCCGGCTACAGCCGCAGGGCCTGTGCCTGCGACGGTCGGGGCACCGGCCTGTGTTACCGCCGTAAGTCCAGGCACTTTAGCACGGCACCGCCGCAATTTCCAGCGGACGGCCCTGGCCGCGTTACAATTTCCAGCGGACCGTCTTCGCGCTACGATCCCTCCCCGGGCTTGTCCGAAAAGTATTTTTCGAACTTGCCGTCTTCGTCCTTGTAGTCGTCGGCGTCGTCGGGGGGGTCGCCCTTGCGCGTGATATTGGGCCAGATATCGGCGAATTTGGTGTTGATTTCCAGCCACTTGCCCGAGGCGTCGTCGCCCGCCGTATCGGGGATGATCGCTTCGACCGGACATTCGGGCTCGCACACGCCGCAGTCGATGCACTCGTCCGGGTGGATCACCAGCATGTTGTCGCCTTCGTAGAAGCAATCCACCGGGCACACCTCGATGCAGTCCATATACTTGCACCGGATGCAGGCCTCGGTCACCAGATAGGTCATTCGCTCCGTGCTCCGTTCGTGTCCGTGGCGCCGCCGCTCCCTCAGGGAGCGGCCGGGCGCTCCGCTCCATGTCCGGCGCGGGCGAGCACACGCTTGCGCGCGTCGCCGCGCTCCCGGTCCGTGATGTGAAGCAAGCCGCCGACGCGGCGGATCAGATTGGCCTCGTAGGCGTGGAGCCGGCCGTCGGCGTAGACCACCTGCCACAGCATCTCCATCACCGCGAGCCGCTCCGCATGGTCGTAGCGGTCGTTGATGGTCCGCGTGAAGCGGTGCAGGTCGGTCGCCTCATGGTGGGCGCTTTCCGCCTCCCCGATCAGGGTGCCGGCCTCGGCCTCGCTCAGCCCGAAATGCGCGCCCAGCGCCGCGCAGATGGCCTCGCGCTCGTCGCCGTCGAACTCTCCGTCCATGCACGCCGCCTCGACCAGGAGGACCGCCGCCGCGAGCTGCGGCGTCTCCGCCTCCGCCTGCCAGGCGCCATCCGCGCCGCCGCCGCCGCCGGCGGCGCCGGCGCTCAGAAGGGTCTTGATGCGATCGATCACGGCCGCTCCGTATCATACCGGCGGCGGCCGACTCAAGGCTACCGGGACAGGCCGCTCCCGGATACGCCCCGGACCTTGCGCGCCTCACTCGGCCCCGATTTCCTCGTAGAGGCGCTGCGCCTCGGGCGCCGGGCCGCGCCGCTCCGCCAGCGCCAGGATGCGGACGATCCTGACGATCCTGCCCTGCACGAAGGCGAGCACGTCGCCCGGAGCGACCGTCCGGTGCGCCTTGGCGATACGGCGGCCGTTGACGCGGATGCGCCCGGCTTCGCAGGCCTTCTGCGCCAGTCCCCGGGTCTTGAAGAAGCGCGCATACCAGAGCCACTTGTCCAGCCGGATCGCCGCAGGGGCGGGCGCGTCCCGCGTCACGACGGGCGGGCGCTGCCGGTGGCGAGCACGCGCAGCTTGGCGAAGGGCGAATCGGGGTCCATCCCCCTGCCCTCCCGGCGCCCTGCGCCTGCCGCCCGGCGCGGGCCTGCGGCGCTGCGCGCATAGCGCGCCAGGCCGTCAGTGCCGATGCCCACCGGCGCATAGCCGAGGGCGCCGAGCATGTCGTCGAAGCGGGTGCGCTTGCATGACGCGAGCTTGAGCAGCCCGCGGTCGACGGCGAAGGGCTCGCGGCGGGCCGCCCTGCGCAGGCGCGCAGCCAGGCGCTCGGCGATGTCCGCGCGCAACACCTGCGCGCCCAGCGGCACCAGGCCGAGCGCCGCGTAGCAGGCGTCGGGCACGGCGCCGTCGCGCGCCATCGAGACCGCCGAGCCCGGCACGGGCGGCAGCCGGGGGGCGCCGCTCCAGGCCCACCACAGCAGGCCGGCCCAGCGCATCCGCGCCGGTTTCAGCATGGCCGGCACGAACACGCTGAGCGCGCCGAGGCGCACTCCGGCCGCGGCGAGTCCGCGCCGCCCGTCACCGTCGAGTGCGGCGATCTGGGGCGCCAGCGCCCGGCGCGGCAGGCAGCCGAGCGCCTCGGTGAGCGCGTAGGCGATGCCGCGCGCAGGGCCTGCGAGAGCGGCCTCGCGCAGCGCCAGCAGCGGCCCCGCGTCGCGCGCGAGGCGGCGGTCGAGCCACGACTGGAGGCGCCGGCGCACGCGCTCGCGCTGGGCAGCGCTCAGATGGTCCTCGCCGACAAGCGCGATCTGCGGCCTGAGCGGAGTGTCGCCCCGGCCGAGACGGGCGATCGCGGCGCCGCGCCAGGCGATGTCGCCCCAGCGCGGCGCGCCGTCCCGTCCGGGTTCGAGGCCGAGCGCGAAGGCATCGTCGCCGTCCGCCACCGCCGCCGCGACCCGGCGCGCCACCTCGCGCTCGACCGTGCGGTGCGCCGCCGCGAGCAGCACGCGGTCCCTCCGCGCCGCCGCGTCGGCGCGAAAGCGGAAGCCGTCGAAGACGCCCGCCCGCTCGCCCTCCACCGTCACCTCGCCGCCCTCGCCGACGAAGGCGAAGAGCGACTCGTCGATACGCAGGCCGTGCCGGGGCAGGCGTGCCTTGCGCTTGACGAAGAGCTGGGTGAGCCGCGCATGGAGCGAATCGGAGAGCGCGTCTTCGAGCGCCCTGGTCCGTTCCTGCCAGCCGCGCGCGTCGTCCACCCAGTCCGCACGGTGGGACACGTAGGTCCAGGTGCGCACGTGGCTGATGCGCGCAGTCAGCGTGTCGATGTCGCCCTCGGTCGGCGCCAGGCGCTCGATCGAGCGCGCGACCCAGTCGTGCGGGAGGCGGCCGCGCCCGGCCAGCGAGAGGTGGACCCGGCGCACCAGCGCCACGTGATCCTCCGCCATGGTCTTGCGGAAGTCGGGGATCCGGCACGCCTCCCACAGCAGCGCGACCCGGTCGGCGCCGGTGAGCGTCGCCGCCACCGCCGGATCGCGGGCGAGCGTGAGCAGCGTGCGGTGGTCGTCGGCATCGTGGGTGCGGCGCAGGCCCGGCAGCGGCGGCGGCGCGGCCAGCGAGTCGAGCAGCGCCGGCAGCGAGTCGAAGGCAAGGTCGGCGTTGCGCCACCAGGCCCGCTCGACCGGCGCGAAGCGGTGATCCTCGATCGCCTTAACCAGAGCAGGCTCGAAGGGCGCGGCGGCGCCGGTGGTGCCGAAGCTGCCGTCCCTGAGGTGGCGCCCGGCGCGGCCGGCGATCTGCGCGATCTCGGCGGCGCCGAGCATCCGCGAGACGCGCCCGTCGAACTTCCGCCAGGCCGAGAAGGCGACATGCTCCAGGTCCAGGTTGAGCCCCATGCCGATGGCATCCGTCGCCACCAGGCTGTCCACCTCGCCGGCCTGGTAGAGGGCCACCTGGGCGTTGCGCGTGCGCGGACTCAGGGCGCCGAGCACCACGGCGCAGCCGCCCCTGAGCCCGCGCACGCGCTCGGCCAGCGCGTAGACCGATTCGGTCGAGAAGGCGATGACCGCGTTGCGGGGCGCGAGCCGCCCGAGCTTGCAATGCCCCGCGTGCGTGAGGGTGGAAAGCCGGGGCCGGCTGGTGAAGCGCGCCTCGGGCACGAGCGTGCGGATCAGCGGGCGCATGGTGTCGGCGCCGAGGAGCATGGTCTCCGCCGTGCCGCGCGCGCGCAGCAGGCGGTCGGTGAAGACGTGGCCGCGCTCGGCATCGCCGGCAAGCTGGATCTCGTCCACGGCGACGAACTCGACCGGCCTCTCCAGCGGCATCGACTCGACCGTGCAGACGAAGTAGCGCGGATTGGCGGGAACCCGCTTCTCCTCGCCCGTCACCAGGGCGACGGATTCCGCCCCCTTCTCCGCGACCACCCGGTCGTAGACCTCGCGTGCGAGAAGGCGAAGCGGGAAGCCCATCATGCCGGTGCGGTGGGCCAGCATGCGGTCGACCGCGAGGTGGGTCTTGCCCGTGTTGGTCGGGCCGAGCAGCGCGGTGACGGAGGCGTCTTCGGCATTGTGCCGAGCCATGGCGGGAGGATTGGCGGTCCCGCCCGATTTGGCAACCCCGTATGTCGGCCGCATGTCGGCGCCTTGCCGGCGCGGCAGGCGGGCTTGAACCGCCGGCCGCTTCGCCGCATATAGCGCCCCGAGGCGCCGGCGACGGGCGCAGCGGAGGAAACGATGGCGAACACGGACGGGGAGCGCCACGCGTTCCAGGCCGAGGTCAGCAAGCTGCTCGGCCTCATGGCCAATTCGCTCTACCGCGAGAAGGAGATCTTTCTGCGGGAGCTGATCTCGAACGCCTCGGACGCCTGCGACCGGCTGCGCTACGCGGCGATCACGCAGCCCGACCTGCTGGGCGACGACGCCGCGCTCCAGGTGACGATCGTGCCAGACAAGAAGGCCGGCGTCCTGATCGTCGCCGACAACGGCATCGGCATGAGCCGGGACGAGCTGATCGACAATCTGGGCACGATCGCGCGCTCCGGCACCGAAGCCTTCGTCAACCAGATGGCCGAGGCGGCCGCCGAAGACGGGGAGGATCGCCAGGACGGGCGGCAGGACGGCCGCTCCGCCGGACTCATCGGCCAGTTCGGCGTGGGCTTCTATTCCGCCTTCATGGTCGCGAAGAAGGTCGAGGTGGTGACCCGCCGGGCGGACGAGGCCGGGGGCTGGCGCTGGCAGTCCGACGGGAGCGGCTCCTTCACCATCGCGCCGGCGGCCGACGCCGGACGCGGCACCCGCATCGCCCTCTCCCTGCGCAGGGACGCGCGCGAGTTCCTGGAGCCGCTCCGCGTCCGCACCGTGGTCAAGGCCTATTCCGACCATATCGGCCTGCCGATCTGGCTCGAGAACGAGGACGGCCAGAAGGAGATGGTGAACGAGGGCTCGGCGCTCTGGAGCCGGCCCAGGAGCGAGATCGACGAGGCGCAGTACCGCGAGTTCTACCACCACATCGCCCACATGCCGGGCGACCCCTGGCACACGATCCACCTCCATGCCGAAGGGCGGATCGAGTACACGGCGCTGCTCTTCGTGCCGGACACGCCGCCCTTCGACCTGTTCGACCCGGCGCGCCGGCACCGGGTGCGGCTCTATGTCAGGCGGGTCTTCATCACCGACGAGTGCGAGGGGCTGCTGCCGTCCTGGCTCCGCTTCATGCGGGGCGTGGTGGATTCCAGCGATCTCGCGCTCAACGTCAGCCGCGAGACCCTGCAGCACGACCCGATCCTCGCGAAGATCCGGGCCGGTCTGGTCAAGCGCGTCTTCTCCGATCTTGCGAAGCGCGCGAAGAAGGAGCCGGACGCGTATGCGGCGTTCTGGCAGAACTTCGGGGCGGTGCTGAAGGAAGGGCTCTACGAGGACGCCGAACAGAAGGAGCGGCTGCTGCCGCTGGTGCGCTTCCAGTCCGTGGGCGGCGGCGAGCGCTGGCTCTCGCTCGACGACTATGTGGAGGCCATGCCGGAGCAGCAGGAGGCGATCTACTATGTGAGCGGGGACGATCCCGCCACGCTCAGGCGCAGCCCGCACGTCGAGGGCTTCCGCGCGCGCGGGGTCGACGTGCTGCTCATGGCCGACCCGGTCGACCAGTTCTGGCTGCCGATGGTCGGCGCCTACAGGGAAAAACCCTTCCGCTCGGTCACCCAGGGGGCCTCCGACCTGGACAGGTTCGCGGTGAGCGAGAAGGACGAGGCTGCGGCCGATGCGCCGGCGCCGGGCGAGATCGACAAGCTGATCGCCCTGGTGAAGCTGACCCTGGCCGATGCGGTCAAGGACGTGCGCACCTCCGAGCGCCTGACCGACAGCCCGGTCTGCCTCGTCGCCGACGAGGGCGACCTCGACATGCACCTGGAGCGGCTCCTGCGCCAGCACAAGCACGAGCTCCCGGTGCAGAAGCGCGTGCTCGAGATCAACCCGTCACACGACCTGACCCGTGCGCTGACGCGCATGCTCGGGCAGAAGGGCGCCACGGAGGCGCTGGAGGACGCCGCCCACCTGCTGATGGATCAGGCGCTCATCCTCGAAGGCGAGCCGGTGCCCGACCCTGCGGCCTTCGCCCGGCGCCTCTCGGGCCTGGTCTCGCGCGCGCTGACGGATTGATGCGCCCCCCGGCCCCGCAGGGCCGGGGCCGGTGCTACCCGTCGGCCTCGTCGAGCCAGACCATGTCCGCTCCCATGATCCGGCCGCGCCCCTCCCGCGTCTGGACGAGGACCGCACGGCCGTCGCCCACGCTGCCGAGCGCGTCCGGCTCCAGCTCCAGCGTCATGGCCTTGCCGGTCCACGAGGCGATGGGGCGGTAGCTGCGCACCACGTGGTGGTTGACCAGCGTGCGGCCCCGGTTCTCGCCGGCATCGACCGTCGTCGTGTGCCGCCGGTCGACGGACACCAGCAGGACCGCGGCGGCCCCGTGATAGCCCTCGGCGGCGCCGATCTCGACCGTGAGCCGGCCGGGAGCGCTCTCCCTGAGCGTCACCGGCGCCCGCGTCGCCTGCCGCGACCGCGATAGCGCAATCGCCTGTTTCACGGCGCGCCTGTCGGACCCGGTCACATGGCGAACCCCGTCGATCACGAGCTGGGGCGTGTAGACATAGGCGATGCCGAGGGCCTTCGAATAAGCCTTCTGCCGCGCCGTCATCCTCGCCGTCGCGAAGGGGTCCTCCCAGCCGATATAGTCCCAGTAGTCGACGTGGAACGAGAGGGCCACGACATCGTCCCGCTCGGCCGCCAGCTCCCCGAGAAACGCGTCCGCGGAAGGGCATGACGAGCAGCCCTGGGAGGTGAACAGCTCCAGGACCACCGTCTCGCCGCCCTGGCGCCGGTCGCCGGCCTCGCCGCCCGGGCGCTGGTCGCCTGCGCACGCCGCCGCCGGCATCACTGCGAGCGCCGCGGCGAGGAGCAGAGCGCCCGGCTTCAGTCTCTCGAATGCCAGTGTCTCGAACATGGCGGGATGGTAACACGCCGGCCCGGCCTCATGCCCCGGAGGCGGTCACATTTCGGTGATGGCGACTTCTGGGGCGTTTGCGTGTGAAACGGACACGCTCTAGCCGGCGCGCTCCTCCTGTTCCGGCGGATAGAGCCACGCCTTCGGCCGCCCTGCCGGCTTGCCGGCCGCCTCCGCCTCGAGCCCCGGCGCGCGCTGCTTGGTGAGCTGCGTCGTGATGTGCTCGCCCGAGGTCGTTCGGCCGTAGCGCGCCGGGTTGTCGGCGCTCACGCAGCTCGGCAGGCACTCGATCACCGCGTCGTAGTTGGGCTGGTGGAAGAAGATCAGCGACTGCCGGTCGAGATGCGCCTTGTCGCGCGGCGGATTGGCGACGCGGTGCATGGTCGAGCGCCAGCGGTCGTTGGTCCACTCCGCCATGAGGTCGCCGAGATTGACCGAGAAGCTGTCGGAGAACCAGGGCACGTCCTCCCACGTGCCGTCCTTCCTCTGAATCTGCAGGCCGCCCACGTCGGTGTCGCTGTGCACCAGGGTAAGGCTGCCGTAGTCGGTGTGGGCGCCGCCGCGCAGTTGCCCCGGGAGCGGCGCGTCGGGCTGCGCCGGATAGTGGATGACACTGAAATTGGTGATGTGCTCGTCGATCTTCGGCTCGAAGTAGTCCTCGGGCATGTCGAGGGCGAGCGCGAAGATCCGCATGATGTCGAATGAGAGGCGGCACATTTCGCGGTAGTAGTCTTCCCAGATCCGGCGCATGTCCGCAGGCCTGTCCGGCCAGGCGTTGGGGGCGAAATAGCGCGTGCCGGCAGGGCCGTAGTGGTACTCGTCGCAGGCGGCATCCACCGGCCCGATGTTGTAGGCTTCCTTCAAATCCGTCGGACGCTCCTCGCCGAGGCTGTAGGCGAGGCTTTCCGTCCCCGGCGGCGTGTAGCCGCGATAGCGGTCCGCCGGCACCTTGTGCTTCATCTTCTCCCAGTGGGGCAGCGCGAAATAGGCGCGGCTGACGGCGTGCATCTCGTCCACGAGCGCGCCCGGCACGCCGTGGCCCGCGATCACCAGCCAGCCCATCTCGCGGCAGGCATCGTCGAGAGCGCGCGCGGTGCGCGCCTTGTCGGCCGCCGAGCCGTGCAGGAAGGGGTCGATGTCGATCAGCGGGATCATGGGCTCTCTGCCTTCGTCGCGGGGGCCACGCACCCGGCCGCTCAGTTGCGCGTCCCGAGGATTGCGCGCGCCTCGGCCGGCGTCGCCGGCTCCGCCCCCAGCATCCGGATCAGCGTCACCGCCTGCTCCACCAGGGCGGCGTTGGACGGAGCGAGCCGGCCCTTCGCGAGATAGAGATTGTCCTCGAGGCCGGTGCGGACGTGGCCGCCGTGGAGCACCGAGAGGCCCGCGATGGGCAGCTGGTCGCGGGAAATGCCGAAGGCCGCCCAGTGGGCGCCGGCGGGCAGCAGGCTCTTCATGTAGGAGAGCGCCTCGGGCGTCGCCGGCGCGCCCCATTCGATCCCGAGGCAGAGCTGGAAGAAGCCCGGCGCCTGCACATGGCCCTTCTCGATCAGGCTTGCGGCAAGGCGCACATGACCCACGTCGAAGACCTCCAGCTCCGGCACGACGCCGGCCTCGCGCATGGCGTCGGCCATGTAGCGCAGGTGGGGCGGGGAGTTGATCATCACGCTGTCGTCGCGGATGCCGCCCGAGTTCATGGTCGCCACGTCGAGGCTGCAGATCTCCGGCCGCAGCTCGCGCACATGGGCGATCCGCCGCGCAGGCGACGCGAAGGTGGTGCCGGGGCCGTAGTCGAAGGGGTCGTCCACGCCGGGGCTGAGGCGGGCGCCGTAGCCGGTGGTGAGGTTCAGCACGACATCGGTCTCGCTCTGGCGAATCCGGCCGGCGGTCTCGCGGTAACGGTCGAGCGCCATGCTGGCCTTCCCGGTCTCGGGATCGCGCACGTGGACATGCACGATGGCGGCGCCCGCCTTGGCCGCGTCGAGCGCCGATCGGGCGATCTCGTCCGGCGTCACCGGCACCGCCGGGTTCCTGGCGACCGTGTCCGCCGAGCCCGTCACCGCGCAGGTGACGATGACCTTGCGCGCCATGTTGTCCCCTCTCCCGCTTCGTGTCGCCGGGGCGACAAACCCCTGCCGCGATGATGGCACGAACGGCCGGGTCTCGCGACCGTGTGCGGGGCCTGGGCCCGGCCGGTCAGCGATCGAGCAGATTGACGGTGTGTAGCCCAGGATAGATCGAGAAGCCGCGATCCAGGGTCACCCACTCGCAGCCGTGTTCGATGGCCAGAGCGGCGTGCCAGGCATCCGGCAAGCGATTGCCCGTGAGGCTGAGCGTGACGGCCAGGCCGTGGAATATGCGCCAGTGACCGTCGCGCGGCCGCAGTGTCGTGCTCCCCGGCTGGGCGAGCAGCGCATCGACGAAAGCAACGGCCGCCTCGCCGGGCGTCGGCGGGTGGAAAAGGCGGGCGTGCGTCAAGACCCGAAGCACACCGCTGAGCACGAGTTCCGACAGGCCGACGCGCTCCCTGCCGGACGACGATGCAGAGTCCGTCCGGTGTGGCGCCGCACGCTTGCGCTACGCCACGCAAGAGACTAGGTTACATGTCACTTTCGGAAGGGTGATCCGTGGCAAGCACTCCGCAAGGATCGAAGACGGCACGGGACAAGGTTCGCCGGCACCGCGGCCGGCTGCGGCAGCAAGGGCTGCGACCGCTGCAGATCTGGGTGCCCGATACGCGCGCGCCAGGCTTCCCGGAGGAGGCACGCAGACAGGCGCTGGCGGTGGCCGGCAGCGGGCACGCCGAGAGCGATCAAGCCTTTGTCGACGCTATCAGCGAGATCGACGCCGGGTGAGGCGGGGCGAGCTGTGGGTCGCGGCGGGGGGCGGCGACTATACCGGAAAACCCCGGCCCGTCGTGATCGTTCAGGATGACCGTTTCGAGGCCTCGCACTCGGTGACGGTCTGTGCACTGACCGGCGACCCTACGGATGCACCGCTGTTTCGCATCGTCCTCTCTCCCAGCCGCGGGAACGGTCTTCACGAGGACTGTCGCGTGATGGTCGACAAGATCGCGACCGTTCGCCGGGAGCGCCTGAGCCGGCGGATCGGCTCCCTCTCCGACACGGACATGCGGCGGATCGACCGGGCGATTCTCGTGTTCCTCGGCATCGCCCGATAGGGCATGTGTGTCCGGTTGCCGGGAGAGGACGCGCCACATAATCTAGGCCCCACGGAGGGCCGCTCGGCGCGGGCGGCGGGCGGGAGACGGCGGGCGAAGATGACCCAGGCGAAGCCGGCGGGGATCGAGACGGACGATCGTGAGGCGGCGCTCGCCGCGCTCTACGACGATGTCCACCGCAGCCACATGTTTCCCTTCTGGGCGACCACCACCGAGGTCGCTCACGACGAGATCAGGCAGCTCGTGGGCGGCCGGAGCGCCCTCCCCCACCTCTGGCGCTACGAGAGCGAGATCGAGCCCCTGCTGCGGCGTTCGGCGGCGCTGGTCTCGATGGCCGATTCCGAGCGCCGCTCGCTGATCCTGGTCAATCCCGGCCTGGCGCCGACGCGCGCCACGGTCTCCACCATGTACACCGCCTACCGCCTCAACGACCCCAACGAGGTGATGCCGCCGCACCGGCACTCGCCCAACGCCATCCGCCTCGGCCTCACGGGCGCGATGAACTTCACGGGCGTGGAGGGCGAGGATATCGTCTTCGGCCCCGGCGACATGGTGCTGACGCCCAACGACACCTGGCACAATCACGGCAACAAGGGCGACGAGCCGGCGGTCAACCTCTCCGTGCTCGACCTGCCGCTGGTGGAGGTCCTCAACGCCCTTCATTTCGAGCACGACTACACGGAGGAGCAGGGCGGCCGCGCGGTCCTGGCGCGCGAGCAGTCCGCCCGCTTCGACCCCGACCATTCGGCCAAGGTCTACGGCTCCGGCGGGCTGATGCCCTGCTTCGTGCCGCACGACCGGGGCAACGGCCGGGCCTCGCCCATGTACGTCTATCGCTGGGAGCCGATGCGCGCGATGCTCGACGCGCACCGCGACCGCGACGGCGACCCCCACGAGGCCCTGATGGTGGAATATGTCGACCCCGCGCGCGGCGGCCCGGTGTTCAGGACGATGACATTCTTCGCGCAGATGCTGCGCCCCGGCGAGAGGACGCAGCCGCTGCGCCAGACCGCGAGCCTGCTGGTGGCGCCGCTGGAAGGACGCGGCCACAGCGTCGTCGGCGAGACCCGCTTCGACTGGCGCCCCTTCGACACGCTCGCCGTGCCCGGCGGCGCCTGGTGCCGGCACGTCAACGACTCGGCGAGCGAGCCCGCCATCCTCTTCGTGGCGAGCGACCGGCCGACGCTCGAAAAACTCGGACTGTTCAGGAAATGGGGCCGCGACGGTAGCGGCGATACCGTCCGCCTCGTCTAGTGAAGTGTCCCGGAAATGCGCACGAATAGCGTTTTCCTCTCATCGTCATGCCCGGACCTGCCCGGACTTGTTCCGGGTATCCGGGCATCTCGTCGCGCAGGACGCAACCGGGGAGCCCTCGTGGATGGCCGGGACAAGCCCGGCCATGACGTGAAGGGAACGCTGGTATTATTCGTCATGAGTTCCGGGACACGACACTAGGGCCGGACGCGAGCCGACACGACGCGGCGACAAGAGGGAGTACCAGAAGAATGACCACGGCAGCGGTGATCGGCCTGGGCACGATGGGCCCCGGCATGGCGGCGACGCTCGCGCGCGGCGGGCTTACGGTACGCGCCTTCGACACGGAGGCGGCGCAGCTCGAGAAGGCCCCGGCCGCCGCCGGCATCGCGCTCGGCGTGCTCGAGAAGCTGGGCATGCCCGAGCGCGGCGGAGCCGAGGCGATCAGCTACCACGACACGCTGGCGGACGCCGTCGCCGGCGCCGACCTGGTGCTCGAAAGCGTGCCGGAGAAGGCCGACATCAAGCGCGCCGTGTTCGCCGACCTGGACCGGCTGGTGTCGAAGGAGTGCATTCTCGCCTCGAACACCTCCGGCATCCCGGTGACGACGCTGCAGGAGGGCAACTCGGCGCCGGGCCGGGTGGTGGGGATGCACTGGTCGAACCCGCCCTTCATCATCCCGGTCATCGAGGTCATCGCCGGCGCCGGGACCAGCCAGGCCACGGTCGACCGGATGGTCCAGGCAGTCAAGGACCTCAACCTGCTGCCCGTGGTGGTCAAGAAGGACGTGCCCGGCTTCGTCGAGAACCGCATCCTCTACGCCATCATGCGCGAGGCCTGCGACCTGGTGGAGAACGGCGTGATCGAGCCGGAGGGCCTCGATACCTGCGTCTCCTGGGGGATCGGCTACAAGCTCGCGGTCGTGGGGCCGATGTCGCTGCTCGACATGGCCGGCCTCGACATCTACCAGGCGGTCGGCAGCTACCTGAACGCGGACCTCTGCAACCGCGCCGACGTGAGCGGCTACGTCACGGAGAAGACCGGCAAGGGCGAGCTCGGCATGAAGACCGGGACCGGCATCTTCTCCTACACGCCCGACGACATCAAAGCCCTGCAGGGCAAGCGGGCGGGGCAGCTCGTCGCCGTCCGCCGGGCGCTGGAGGGACGCTCCTAGCGGGCGGCGCGGCGGGCGGAGAGAGGCGATGGCCGACGCGCACCGCACCCGCCGCCTCGCCCATATCGACTGCCCCGGCGGCGGCCAGGTCTGGGTCGACGGCACCACCCTCTATATCGGCCACATGCGCTGGCCGTCGGGGACCACGATCGTCGACGTGGCCGACCCCGCCAACCCGCGCACCCTCGCACGGCTGCTGCTGCCGCAGGGCTGGCACTCGCACAAGGTGCGCGCCGCGGACGGGATCATGCTCGTCAATCACGAGCGCCTCGGCGGCGGCGGCAACGGGAGCGACGGCGGCAACGGGAGCGATGGCGCGGACGATTTCGGCGGCGGGCTCGGCATCTACGACGTGTCGAACCCCGGTAAGCCGCGCCTCGTCACCAAATGGCTCACGGCGGGCAAGGGCGTGCACCGCTTCACCTTCGACGGGCGCTACGCCTACATCTCGCCGACCGCGGAGGGCTATGTCGGCAATATCGTGATGATTCTCGACCTCGCCGACCCGGCAGCGCCGCAGGAGGTCGGCCGCTGGTGGATTCCCGGCCAGTGGCAGGCGGGCGGCGAGGACTATCCCTGGGCCGACTGGGTGGCGCCGCGCTGCCATCATCCGCTCAGGCTCGGCGACCGGCTCTATGTCAGCTACTGGCACCACGGCCTCTTCATCCTCGACATCGAGGACATGGCGCGGCCCAGGCTGATCGCAGGCGTCAACACCAGCCCCGCCTTCCCCCACCCCACCCACACCTGCCTGCCCTTCCCCTACCCGCTCAAGGGCCGGCGCATCATGGTGGTGGCGGACGAGGACGTGGCGAAGCTGTGGCCGGCGCCGCCGGCCTTCGCCTGGGTCTACGACATCAGCGACGAGCGCTGCCCCATTCCGATCAGCACGATTCACGTGGCGGGCGTCGACGAGGACGGCAGTCCCCAGCCCGCCATGACCGGCTGCCACCAGCCCTCGGACAGGTTCACGGGCAACGTGGTGCCCTTCGCCTGGTTCGCCCAGGGCCTGCGCCTGGTGGACGTGGCCGACCCCTTCGCGCCGCGCGAGGTCGCACGCTACGTCCCGGACCCGCCCGAGGGCTGCGCGCGCGCCTCTTCCAACGACGTGACCGTCGACGAGCGCGGCCTGCTCTACCTGATCGACCGCCAGCGCGGCGTCGACATCATCGAGACGGACGCCCTCTGAGCCCCGCGCCGCGCAACCCGGAGACCCGGCCGCACGGTGGACCACGGGGCGGACGGCACGGCGGACGGGCGAAGCGATGAGCGGATTCAAGCGAATCCTCGTGGCCAATCGCGGCGAGATCGCGATTCGCGTCATGCGCGCCGCCAACGAGATGGGCAAGGCCACCGTCGCGATCTTCGCGGACGAGGACCGGCTCGCCCTGCATCGCTTCAAGGCCGACGAATCCTACCGTATCGGCGAAGGGCTCGGCCCCGTCACCGCCTACCTGGCGGTGGACGACATCATCGCCGTCGCGGTCGAGACGCGCAGCGACGCCATCCATCCGGGCTACGGCTTCCTCTCGGAATCGCCGGAGCTCGCCGAGGCCTGCGCGGCGGCGGGCGTGGCCTTCATCGGGCCGCGCCCGGAAACCCTGCGCCGGCTGGGCGACAAGGTCTCCGCCCGCGCCATCGCCGCCGCCGCAGGCGTGCCCACGGTGCCCGCGACCGGGGCCCTGCCGGCCGATCCCGCGGCCGCCCTCGCTCTCGTGCAGGAACTGGGCTTCCCCGGCATCCTCAAGGCGAGCTGGGGCGGCGGCGGGCGCGGGATGCGGGTGGTGGACGGCCCGGACGAGTTCGAGGCGGCCCTGCTCACGGCCCGGCGCGAGGCCAACGCCGCCTTCGGCAAGGACGACATCTACTTCGAGCGCTTCATCCGGCGCGCCCGCCACATCGAGGTGCAGGTGGCGGCGGATTCGCGCGGCCGCATCGTCCACCTGTTCGAGCGCGACTGCTCGGTGCAGCGGCGCAACCAGAAGATCGTGGAGTGCGCCCCCGCCCCGGGCTTACGCGCGGGCGAGCGCGCGGCGCTCACCGGATACGCGCTGGCGCTGGCACGGGCGACGGACTACCTCAACGTCGGCACGGTGGAGTTCCTGCACGACCTCGACGGCGGGGGCTTTCACTTCATCGAGGTCAATCCGCGCATCCAGGTCGAGCACACCGTCACCGAGCAGGTGACCGGCGTCGATCTCGTGCGCGCGCAGATCCGCATTGCGGAAGGCGGCGCCATCGGCGACGGCCCCGACGACGCCTGTCCGCCGCAGGGCGCCATCGCGCTGCGTGGCCATGCCGTGCAGTGCCGGATCACCACCGAGGACCCGCTCGACCGCTTCATCCCCGACTACGGGCGCATCACCGCCTACCGGGTGCCGACCGGGTTCGGCATCCGCCTCGACGGCGGCACCGCCTACACGGGCGCGGTCATCACCCGCCACTACGATTCGCTGCTGGAGAAGGTCACCGCCTGGGCGCCGTCGCGCGAAGCCGCGATCGACCGCATGCGGCGCGCGCTGCGGGAGTTCCGCATCCGGGGCGTCGCGACCAACATCGCCTTCCTCGAACGCCTCGTGGACGACGCGGCCTTCCGGCGCGGGCAGGTGACGACCCGCTTCATCGACGACAATCCGGAACTGCTCACCTTCTCCCGCCCCCGCGACCGGGCGAGCCGGCTGCTGCGCTACATCGCCGAGACCACCGTCAACGGCCACGCGCAGGTGAAGGAGCGCCCCGCACCGCCGGCTCATGCCCGCACTCCCCACCCGCCCCGGCTGCAGGCCGCCACGCCCGCGCCCGGCGCGAAGGCGCTGCTCGACGCCGAGGGGCCGGCGGCGGTCGCGGCCTGGATGCGGGAGCGGAGCGGCGTGCTCGTCACCGACACCACCATGCGCGACGCCCATCAGTCGCTGCTCGCCACCCGGATGCGCACCTACGATCTCTGCCGTGTGGCGGACGCCTACGCGCACAACCTGCCCGGCCTCTTCTCGCTCGAATGCTGGGGCGGGGCGACCTTCGACGTGGCGATGCGCTTCCTCGACGAGTGCCCGTGGGAGCGCATCCGGCGCCTGCGCGCGCAGATCCCGAACATCCTGCTGCAGATGCTGCTGCGCGCCTCCAACGCGGTCGGCTACACCAACTACCCGGACAATGTGGTCCGGGGCTTCGTGGAGCGGGCCGCGCATTCGGGCGTCGATCTCTTCCGCATCTTCGATCCCCTGAACGCGGTCGAGAACATGCGCGTCGCGATGGACGCGGTGCTGGAGACGGGGCGGCTCTGCGAGGCGGCGATCTGCTACACCGGCGACCTCCACGATGCGCGCCGCAGCCGCTACGACCTCGCCTACTATCTCGGCCTGGCTCGCGACCTGCGCGACGCCGGCACCCACATCGTCGGCATCAAGGACATGGCGGGGCTGGTCAAGCCCGCCGCCGCCCGCGAGCTGGTGCACGCGCTCAAGGAGGAGACCGGACTGCCCGTGCACTTCCACACCCACGACACCTCCGGGATCGCCGGCGCGAGCGTGCTGGCCGCGGTCGACGCGGGCGCCGACGCGGTGGACCTGGCGATGGACAGCCTCTCGGGCTTCACCTCGCAGCCCTGCCTCGGGTCGGTGGTGGAGGCGCTGCGCGGCGCGCCGCGCGACACCGGACTCGATCCCGCACGGGTGCGGGAGATTTCCGACTACTGGGAAGCGGTGCGGGCGCAGTACGCCGCCTTCGAGACCGACATGCGGGCGCCCGCGTCGGAGGTCTACCTGCACGAGATGCCGGGCGGGCAGTTCACCAACCTGCGCGAGCAGGCGCGTGCGCTGGGCCTCGCCGAGCGCTGGCACGAGGTGGCCCACGCCTACGCCGAGGTGAACCGGATGTTCGGCGACATCGTGAAGGTGACGCCCACCTCCAAGGTGGTGGGCGACATGGCGCTGGTGATGGTCTCGGGCGGGCTCAGCCGGGCCGACGTGGAGGACCCCGAGCGCGAGATCGCCTTCCCGGAGTCGGTGGTGGGCCTCTTCCGGGGCGATCTCGGCCGGATGCCGGGCGGCTTCCCCGAGGCGCTCGCGCGCAAGATCCTGAAGGGCGAGAAGCCGCTGGAGGGCCGCCCCGGCGCGGTGCTGCCGCCGGCGGACCTGGCGGCCGAGCGAGCGCGCGCGGAGGAGGCGACCGGCTGGTCGCTCTCGGACGACGAGCTCTACTCGTGGCTTCTCTACCCCAGGGTCTTCGCCGACCATGCGGCGCAGCGCGCAGCCTACGGCCCGGTATCGGCGCTGCCGACCGACGTGTTCTTCTACGGCCTGCCGCCGAGGCGCGAGGCGTCGGTCGAGCTCGAGCGCGGGCACACCCTGGTGATCCGCTGCCTCGCCGTCGGCGAGACCGACGAGGAGGGGGCCGTCAGGGTGTTCTACGAGCTGAACGGCCAGCCGCGCACGGTCAAGGTGGAGCACCGGGAGGCGGCGCAGCGCGTCGTCCGCCGGCCCAAGGCCGATCCCGCCGACCCGTGCCACGTCGCGGCCCCGATGCCCGGCGTCGTGGCCTCGCTGGCGGTCGCCACCGGGCGTCCGGTCATGGCCGGCGACCTGCTGATGACGATCGAAGCGATGAAGATGGAAACGGCGCTCCATGCCGAGCGGGACGGCACCGTCTCCGCCCTGCATGTGGCCGCCGGGCAGTCCGTCGAAGCCAAGGACCTCCTGCTCGAATATGCGGACCCCTGAGACCGCCGCGACCGCGCCGGGACCGGCCGCCGGCACGGCCCCGATGCGCTGCAGGCGCGGCGTGGCGCCGGGCGCCGATTCGGGCTAGGGTCGCGCCCGCCCGGCGGCAGCGGCTGCCGGGCGCAGCGGGTAGAAGACACGGCGGGAGAGCCATGCGATTCGCGGTCGATACCGGGGGAACCTTCACCGACCTCGTCGTCGAATCCGACGACGGGGGCCTGCGCATGTACAAGGCGCAGACGACGCCGGATGACCCGGTCGCCGGCGTGCTGGAGACGCTCGCGCATGCCGCAGAAGACCTGGGCGAAAGCCGCGACGCCCTGCTCGGGCGCGGCGAGATGCTGATCCACGGCACCACCCACGCGATCAACGCGATCGTGACCGGCAACACCGCGCGCACCGCCTTCCTCACCACCAGGGGGCATCCGGACGTGCTGGTGTTCCGCGAGGGCGGGCGCATCGAGCCCTTCAACTTCACCGTGCCCTACCCCGAGCCCTATGTGCCGCGCTCGCTCACCTACGAGGTGCCCGAGCGGGTGGCCTATGACGGCAGCGTGACCGAGGCGCTGGACGAGAGCGCCGTCGTCGGGATCGTCGAGGAGCTCAAGCGCCAGGAGATCGAGGCGGTCGGCGTCTGCCTGCTCTGGTCGATCGTGAACCCTGCGCACGAGCGCCGTGTCGGCGCGCTGCTCGAGCGCCACCTGCCGGGCGTGCCCTACACCCTCTCGCACGTGCTCAACCCCTCGCTGCGGGAATATCGCCGCGCGTCGTCCACCTGCATCGACGCCTCGCTCAAGCCGCTCATGGGCGACTATCTGGGCGGGTTGGAAGCGCGCCTGCACGACGCCGGCTTCGGCGGCCGTGTCCTGGTGGTCACCACCCAGGGCGGCGCCATGGATGCGGCCGACATGGCGCACGCGCCGATCCACTCGATCAACTCGGGCCCGGCCATGGCGCCCATCGCCGGGCGCGCCTACGCCGACGCCGATACCGGCGCCGACACCGCGATCGTCGCCGATACCGGCGGCACCACCTTCGACGTGAGCCTGGTGCGCGAGGGGCGCATACCCTGGACCCGCGAAACCTGGATCGGCCAGCCCTATCGCGGCCACATGACCGGCTTCCCGGCGGTGGACGTGAAGAGCATCGGCGCCGGGGGCGGTAGCATCGCCTGGGTCGACGGGGGCGGCCTGCTCCATGTCGGGCCGCAGAGCGCCGGCGCCGTTCCCGGCCCGGTCTGCTATGGCGCGGGCGGCACCGAGCCCACGGTGACCGACGCCTCGGTGGTGCTCGGCTGGATCGACCCCGCCTACTTCCTCGGCGGCGCCATGGCGCTGGAGACCGAGGCCGCCGCGTCGGCCATCGAGACCCAGGTGGCCCAAAAACTCGGGCTCTCGCTGCACGAGGCGGCGGCGGCGATCATGAGCGTCGCCACCGAGAACATGGTGCACGCCATCGAGGACATCACCGTCAACCAGGGCATCGACCCGCGCGAGGCGGCGATCGTCGGCGGCGGCGGTGCGGCCGGCCTCAACGCGGTCGCCATCGCCCGCAGGCTCGGCTGCGCCCAGGTGATCCTGCCGGAGGTGGCGGCCGCGCTCAGCGCCCACGGCGCGCTCATCTCGGAGCTGCGCGCCGAATACAGCGGCACGCTCTACACCTCCACCGGCGGCTTCGACTTCAACGGCGTGAACGCGCTGCTGGAGGCGCTGGAGAGCAAGTGCCGGGCCTTCATCGAGGGGCCGGGCGCGGGCTCGCTGGAGCAGGCGGTGGAGTTCACCGCCGAGGCCCGCTATCCCAGCCAGATCTGGGAGATCGAGGTGCCGCTCCGCGCAGACCGGATCGAGGACGCGCAGGCGCTCGCGGGCTTCGTCGAGGATTTCCACAAGACCCACGAGGCTCTGTTCACCTTCGCCGACAGCGAATCGGCGATCGAGACCGTGGGCTGGCGCGCCAACGTGCGCTGCCGCCTGAGGGACGGCGTCACCCTGAGCGTGGACGGCGCAGCGAACGGCCCGGAGATCGCAGGCCACCGCTCGGTCCATTTCCCGGATACCGGCTTCGTCGAGGCGCGGGTAGTGCGCTTCGAGGGCATGGACGCCGGCGAGACCGTGGCCGGGCCGGCGATCATCGAATCGTCCTTCACCAGCGTCGTGATCGACCCCGGGGCAAAGGCCGAGCGCCGGCCCTCGGGCAGTCTCCTGATAACGCCCTGATCGAGGCAGGCGAACCATGGCAAGCAACGCACTGACCCTGAACGAGGACGGCACGCTCGACGGCGTGCAGATGGCGATCGTCAACAAGCGGATGGAGGCGATCTGCGCCAAGATGGCGAACACGCTGCTGCGCACCGGGCGCTCGGGCGTGCTCAACAGCGCGCGCGACTTCTCCTGCTGCATCGTGACCGCGGAGAACCGCCTGCTCACGGTCAACGAGAGCCTGCCGATCCACGTGCTGCGCGGCGCCGACATGATGTGCGAGTCGATGCAGGAGTTTCACCCCGACCTCACGCGGGGCGACGCCTACCTGCACAACTCGCCCTATCACGGCTGCTCCCACCCCGCCGACCACACCACGCTCGTGCCGGTGGTGGACGACGCCGGCGTGCACCGCTTCACCATGGTGGCCAAGGCCCACCAGGCCGACTGCGGCAACTCCATCGCCACCACCTACCACGGCAGCGCCCGCGACGTGTACGAGGAGGGCGCGCTGATCTTCCCGGCCGTCCAGATCCAGCGCGACCATGAGGACATCGAGGACATCGTGCGCATGTGCCGCCTGCGCATCCGCGTGCCCGACCAGTGGTGGGGCGACTATCTGGCGGCGCTGGGTGCGGCGCGGATCGGCGAGCGCGAGATCCTGGCCTTCGGCCGCGAGATCGGCTGGGACACCCTCGCCCAGTTCGCCGAGCAGTGGTTCGACTACAGCGAGCAGCTGATGATCGCCGCGGTGCGGAAGATGCCGGGCGGCCGCGCCGAGACCGCCTCGATGCACGACCCCTTCCCCAACGCCGAGGACGGCATCCCGGTCAAGATCGTGGTCGAGGTGGACACGGCCGAGGCGATGATCGACATCGACCTGCGCGACAACCCGGACGCGATGCCCTGCGGCCTAAACCTCTCGCAGGCCTGCTGCGAGAGCACGCTGCTGCTGGGCGTCTTCAACGGCATCCCCGACGCGGTGCCGACCAACACCGGCTCCTTCCGCCGCGTGCGGATGCACCTGCGCGAGAACAGCGTCGCCGGCATCCCCCGGCACCCGACAAGCTGCTCGGTGGCGACGACCAATCTCGCCGACCGCGTGGGCAACGCGGTCAGCCGCGCCATCGCCGATCTCGGCGACGGCTACGGCATGGCGAGCACCGGCTCGATCATCCCGCCCTCCCTCGGCGTCATCTCCGGCACCAGCGAGAAGACCAAGGGCGCCTACGTCAACCAGATTTTTTTGGGCTGGGGCGGCGGCGCGGCGAGCGCGCAAGCCGACGCCTGGCTCTCCATCGGCCATCTCGGCAATGCCGGCATGTCCTACCAGGATTCCATCGAGCTCGACGAGATGCGCTTCCCGCTCACCGTGCGCGGCCGGCACTTCCTGACCGACAGCGGCGGCCACGGCCGCACCAGGGGCGGCGCCGGGGTCTACTGCGAGTTCGGGCCGACCGAGGGCGATCTCGAGGTCGGCTATGTCAGCGACGGCAACGTGACCGCGCCCGAGGGCGCGCGCGGCGGCACGGCGGGCGGGCGGGCCAACCAGTTCAGGCGCGATGCCAACGGCGACCTCCACCAGCTCGACCCCTGCGCCCAGGCGATCATCCCGCAAGGCCACACCATCGTCTCCTACTCCTGCGGCGGCGGCGGCTACGGCGCGCCGACGGAGCGGCCGGCGGAACAGGTGGCCGTCGATGTGCGCGAGCGCTGGGTCACCGCCGAGACCGCGCGCGAGACCTATGGCGTGGTCCTCGACGGGTCGGGCGCGCTCGACCGGGAGGCGACCGAGCGGCTGCGCGGCGGCTGACCGGCGCGACGAAGGGCTGAGAGGCAAGCACGAACGGGCGCCAGCCGCTCCGGAACCGGCCACGCCGTCTATTCGAAGATGGTGGCGAGGCGGGCAAGCACGTCGTCCATGATGTCCTCCGGGACGGTATCGACGTGCTTTCCATTCCGGGCAGCGAGATCGAGGGCGCGTGGCTGGTCGCAGCGGATCACGCCGGTCGTCCGGGTTCCTGCGCCGTCGAGCGAAACAGCGAAGCCACGCCTGCGTGCGAAGCTCCCGCCCGTGGCGATGGGCAGGACCACCGGTGTCCCGGTCAGCCTGTTGAAAGGGGCAGGGGATACGATCAGGACCGGCCGGGTCCCCTGCTGTTCATGGCCGGCAGTGGGATCCAGGCCGACAAGCCAGATGTCACCCCGCTTCACTACAGCAGCTCGTTGCCGACCGGCTTCGCTTCGATCCAGGCATGGTCCTCTGTGGAAGGGGCAGCGGTCTCGTCGCACTGTGCCAGAAGCTCGTCGAGCGAATAGCTGGGACGCGCCTTGGGCTCGACGATCAGGCGACCGTTCTCCACGTCGATTTCCACCTTGGCTCCGACGCCGAGCTTCAGGAGGTCGAGAAGGGCCGGGGGCACGGCGAGCATGATGGAACCGCCGACCTTGCGCAGGCTTGTCGTATGCATGGCCGTCTCCATTGTTATACAAAGATATAACAAGCGCGGGCCTGCAACGCAAGTTCCGCCGAAGCATGGGCCAGCGGGTGCCGGGGCCAGCGCCTTGCTCGGGGAATGAGGGCGCCCCCGCCCGGCCGTTGGTCCTTGCCCGTTCGGGACAAGAGGCGTAGCCCCTGTGAGTCGCGTACCACGCCGACTGGAGGGCAGCATGCGTTCCTGGTTCCCCTTCGTCGCGGTGGGGCTTGCCGCCGGCGCAGCGGCTCTCGCGCTCGCCGCTTGCGCGCTGCTTGCGCCGTTGCCGGAGCAAAAGGATGTCGCTGAGCGTCTGGGGGCGTTCCCCACTCGCGGCCTGCCTCTCGACAATCCGGTGACGATCCACTGGAGCGAGCGGCAGATTCCCTTCATCGAAGCGGAGAGCGACGACGACGCGGCGTTTGCGCTTGGCCTCGTGCACGCGCATCTGAGGCTCGGCCAGATGGCGGCACTGCGCATGATCGCGCGGGGGCGCGTGTCGGAGATGATCGGTCCCTTCGGCGTCGATATCGACCGCGGCCTGCGCACCCTCTCCTACGCGCGCGCTGCGGAGGAGATCGAGCACGGCATGGACGCGGCCACGCGGCTCTGGGTCCGGCGCTTCGTGGATGGCCTCAACCATTACCAGGACACTGCCGCCGAGCTGCCGCACGAGTTCGGCGTTCTCGGCCTGGAGCCCGAGCCCTGGACGGCCGCGGACGTGTTCGCCATGGGGCGCCTCGCCGGCACGGACGTGAACTGGCTGGTCTGGGCAGACCTGCTCCCCCTGCGCGCACGGGCCGGCTGGCACGAGCTCTGGGCCAGTCTGATGCGGGAGGGACAGGTGTCGCTATCCGGTCTCGACGGCGACCAGGACACCGCCCAGGCGCAGCGATGGCTCGGCGGGCTCTCGCGCTCGGGCAGCAACAGCCTCGCCGTGGCGGGCCATCGCACCGATACCGGCGGCGCGCTCATCGCCAACGACCCCCATCTCGGGATTCTCGTGCCCAATGTCTGGCTGATCGCCGGCGTGCACTCGCCCTCCTATCACGCGGTGGGGCTGATGGCGCCGGGGCTGCCGATCTTCGCCATCGGCCGCAACGCGCACATCGCCTGGGGCGGGACCAACATGCGCGCGGCCTCGAGCGACCTTTACGATGTCAGCGACGTGCCGGCAGCGGAGATCGCCGAACGGCGCGAGAGCATCGGCGTGCGCTGGTGGTTCGACAGCGACGTGACCGTGCGCGAGACACGGTGGGGGCCGATCGTGACCGACGTGCCGCTTCTCGCCGACCTGGACCTGCCGCCCCTCGCGCTGAGATGGACCGGCCACGATGCGAGCGACGAGATAGGCGCCATGCTCGCGGTGAGCCGGGCGCGCTCCTTCGCCGAGTTCCGCGCGGCTTTCGACAGCTTCGCCGTGCCGGGTCAGACCATGCTCTACGCGGACAGCGAAGGGAATATCGGCCAGGTGATGGCGGTATGGCTTCCCAGCCGCAGCGGCCCGCCCGCCGATATCGCTCTCGACACGGCCGGCCACGACGCCACCTGGGGAACGCTGCGCACCGCCGCGGATCTGCCCTACAGCTACAACCCGGACTCGGGCTATCTGGTCTCCGCCAACAACCGGCCGTCGGCGACAGGCATGCCGGTGGGATTCTTCTTCTCGCGCGACGACCGGGTGGAGCGAATGGCCGCTCTCATCGAGGCCGAGACCGCGGTGGGTGTCGAGACGCTCAAGGCGCTGCAGCAGGACGTCTACATGTCCTCGTCGGTGGCGCTGCGCGATCTCCTTGTCGCCAAGCTCGATGCGCTGGGAATCGCCGCGGCGGCCGATGCCGACGGCGCCGAGGCGATCGGCCGGCTGCGCAACTGGAACGGAGAATACCGGGTCGACTCGATCGGGGCGGTCACGTTCGAGCAGTTCCGTCACGGCTTCACCGCCAGGCTCTACGTCCTGCTCCATGGTGAGGACGACGCGGAGTCATTCGCCTCAGTCGGCCGGCGCACGGCGCTGCTCGGCGAGGACATCGCCGCCGCCGACGAGGAGACGCTGCGCGCGGCGCTCACCGCCGGGCTGGGCGCGGCTGTCGACGGCCTCGATTCGTTCGCGGACTGGGGAGACATGCACCGCCTCAGCCTCGCCCATCCTCTCGCCTACATTCCGCTCATCGGCGGGCGCTATGAATTCGCCGAAGCCGGCGTCGGCGGGAGCTCGGACACGCTGATGAAGACCGCGCACGAGACCTCCGCCGAACGTCATGAGGTCAACTACGGATCCAACGCGCGGCACATCTCCGACATGACGGACCCGGACGAGAACTATTTCGTCCTGCTGGGCGGGCAGGATGGCTGGTTCAACAGCACGACCGTACTGGATCAATGGGACTTGTGGCGCCGCGGCGACTACGTTCGCGTGCCTCTGACGCTCGCCGGGATTCGCAACAGCTTTCCCCACACGCTCTCGCTCGAGAATTGACCCGGCGGCCCGGAGGCGCCCGCAACCGAACCATGTACGACGCAACCTGGCTTCTGCGGCTCTATGCCCGCCGGCGCCTTCGACACCTCGCAGGGATCGACCCGCAGCAGGCGCAGCGCCGCGTTCTGTCGTCCCTCATCGGACGCGCGCGGCGCACGACATTCGGGCGAGACCACGGGTTCTCCTCGGCCTGGTCCCTCGACGACTACCGTTCGCGCGTGCCCTTGCGCGATTACGATGCGTTCTGGGAAGCCTATTGGCGTGCGCCCTTCCCCCGCCTCGCCGATTGCACCTGGCCGGGCCTCGTTCCCTGGTTCGCCGTCTCGTCGGGAACGACGACCGGGACCACGAAATACATTCCCGTGAGCCGGGAGATGCATCGGTCGAACGGGCGCGCGGGCGCCGATTTGTTGACCTTCCACCTCGCCAATCGGCCGCAGAGCCGGCTGTTCGCCGGGCGCGTCTTCATGCTCGGCGGCTCGACCGGCCTGGTCCGCCAGGCGCGGGGAGTCTACAGCGGCGACCTGAGCGGTATCGCGGCGGCGGCCATGCCCGGCTGGGCGCGGCTGCGCTACTTCCCGCCGCGCGATCTCGAGAGCATCGCCGACTGGCAGATCAAGATCGACCGCTTCGCCGAACGCTCCCTGGATGTGGACATCAGTGCGGTCGCCGGCACGCCGAGCTGGCTGCTGATCTATTTCGAGCGCCTGGCCGAGGTCGCCGGCGCCAGGCGGGGCGGGATGCCGCGCCGCATCGCCGACGTCTATCCCGCGCTCGAACTGCTGGCGCACGGCGGCGTCGCCTGGGCGCCCTACCGCGACCGCTTCGCGGCCCTGCTCGAAGGCAGCCGCGCCGAGACCCGGGAAATCTATCCGGCGAGCGAGGGGTTCTTCGCCATCGCCGACGGTGCCGACGGCGAGGGCCTCCGGCTTCTGCTCGACAACGGGATCTTCTACGAGTTCATCCCCGTCGACCAGCTCGACAGTCCGCACCCGGACTGCCGCTGGGTCGGCGATGCGGAGCCGGGCGTGAACTATGCGCTGGCGGTGACCACCTGCGCCGGCCTATGGCGCTACCTCGTCGGCGACACGGTGACCGTGGTCGAGCGCGCGCCCCCGCGCGTTCTCGTCACCGGGCGGACGAGCTACACGCTGTCCGCCTTCGGCGAGCATGTGATCGGTGTCGAGGTCGAGCGCGCCGTGGCCGAGGCCGCAAGAGCAATCGGCGCGACGGTCAGCGATTTCGCCGCCGGAAGCCTGTTTCCGGAGGAAACCGGCGCACGCGGCGGACATCTCTACATCGTCGAGCTGGGGGCGGAGCTCGGTGAGGGCGGCCGCGACGCCGCGCGACACGCGCGTTTCGCCGCCGAGCTCGACGCGACGCTCTGCCGCCTCAACGACGACTATGCCAGCCACCGCGCGGGCGGCTACGGCATGGATGCCGCGCGTGTGCGCATTCTCCCCGCCGGCGGCTTCGCCGCGTGGATGAAGAGCCGCGGCAAGCTCGGCGGGCAGAACAAGGTGCCCCGCATCGTCAACGACCGGGAGCTTTTCGCCGCGTTGCGCGGGTTCGCCGATGCATATGGCGAGACCGGGAGAGGCGGCAGTTCCGATGGCGGGCGGTGACGGCGGTGAACGTTTCGGGCCAGTGGGGCCGGCATGACCCGCCTGCTGACAATGGGGCTCGGTGCCGCAGGAGAGATTCGAACTCCCGACCCATGCATTACGAATGCATTGCTCTACCGGCTGAGCTACTGCGGCCCTGTGCGCGGCGACTATCGTCAAGCCGGTCCGGGTTGTAAAGGCGCCAGTCGCGCGCCGGCGGCGTCGCCCCTGCGGAGGGGTTCAGCCGGCGGCGCCGCCTGCGGCTGCGGCGACCGGCGGCGCGTCCGCCTCGTCCTCCGCCGCGACGCCGTCGCCGGGCAGGGCGGCCGCTTCGGGCCGGGGCGGCGCGCGCCACTCGACCGAATCGACGGCGCCGCAGCGCTCGCAGACGATCGACCAGGCCTGGCCCGCGCCGGCACAGCGGGTACACAGCCAGGCCGGGTCGGGCGGCGCCTCGCTCGCCTGCCGAAGGCGCTGGCGCACCGCCTCCCCGTCCCCGTTCTCGGCCTCTTCGAGGCGTGCCAGGAGGCGATAGACGGCGGCGGTGGGGCGCACGCCGGCGGCGCTCTCCAGATGCTGCCGCGCCCGGCCCCATTGCCTGGCGTCGAGCGCCTGATGCGCGAGCAGCATGTGGCTCTCCGCATGGCCGCCATTTTCGGCCGCCAGGGTCTCGACCCGCTTCAGCCGCTCCGCCGCGGAGCGGTCGTCGAGCAGCGCGACGAAGAGCCGGCCGAGCGCGGGATGGGGGCAATGGCGCCAGGCTTCCGTGACGGTGCGCGTCGCCGCGGCGGTGCGGCCCGCTTCCTTGGCGAGGCCGGCGCCGAGCAGCGCCGCGGGCAGAAACGACGGGTCCGCCGCACGCGCCGCGTCGGCGACGCGGAGCGCCTCCTTCTCCTCGCCCTGCTCGCGCAGCGAGCGGGCACGCTCGAACAGCAGCCCGGCCTGACGGCGGTGCCCGGCGTCCTCGCTCACCGCACCGTGGCGCAGCGCCTGCTTCACCGTGACGAGCGCATCCGACCAGCGGCCCGCGCGGGTCTGCATCTCAAGGAGTGCGGTCAGCACCCAGGGAGTCTCCGGGCGCAGCGCGAAGGCGCGCTCCGCAAGTTCGAGGGCGGCGGCCGTGTCGCCGGTGCGCTCGGCCTGGACGAGCAGGCCGCGCAGCCCGAGAAAGGCCGTCGCCGGCTGGTCAAGCATCGCCTCGAAATAGCCGCGCGCGGCGTGGTCGTCGCCTTCGAGCTGCGCCGCCTGGGCCGACAGCAGCAGCGTCAGCGGCGGCTCGTCCAGCAGCAGGTCGGCGCGCCGTGCGAAGCGCCGTGCCCGCCTGGGATCGCCCGCCGCCGCGGCGACCAGTCCCTGGGTCAGCGCGCGGTAGCCGAGACGCTCGCGCCGGCGCCTGCGCGCCAGGGCGATGCGGCGCGGGCCGATCCAGACGAAGCGCACCAGGGCGGCGATCAGGAGAACAACGCTTGCGGCCACCGCGACGAAGGCCGCCATGATCCCCGGCGAGGTCTCGACCGCATAGTCGCCCCAGGCGATCTCGACCCGGCCGGGCGGCTCCGAGATCCAGGTCGCGACCGCGGCAACGACGACGACCGCGACGAGGAAGGCGACGATGCGGATCATGGCGGCGCAGCGCCTGCTGCCCAGCGGGCGCCGGCACGCGCGCGCAGGGTATCGACCAGGCCGGCGAGAGCGGCGTCGGCCGCGTGCCGCGCGCGGGCGTCGCGCAGCCACTCTGCGGCGCGGCCGTCCCCGCTGCCGCCCGGCATCAGCGTCTCGAAGACGGCGATCGCCTGCGCGAGGTCGCCGGCGGCCAGCGCCGCCTCGACCGCGACCAGCCGGCCGTCGAGGCTTGCGGGATCGATGGCGCCGCCGGTCCGGCGAACGGTCACGAGCTGGCTGAGTTTGGTCACGGTCTCGTCGATCCAGTCGGCGTCGTCGCTCGCAGGGGCGGCGCGGACGACGGCATTGGCGGCCTCAGGATAGCGCGCCCGGAGCCCGTCGAGGGTCGCCACGCCGGTGGCGGCGAGGGGCGCGAGGCGCGCTAGGGCGTCCCCGATCTCCGGGTCGCCGCCGGCCCCGGCCACCCCGCGCAGCATGTCGAGCGCCGCCGCGAAGGGCCGCGACGAGCCGAGCGCGGCCGTGAGCCCGCCGGTCGCCAGCACCAGCGCCACCAGCCGCCCGTCGGCGGCGGCCTGCTGCGCCGCCTCCGCCTCGAAGCGTTCGAGCCGCGTGCCCAGCGCGGCGAGTTCGGCCTCCAGGGCGGCCCGCTGCCCGGCCCATTCGCCGAGCGCGCCAGCGAGCGCGTCGCGCGCGGGATCGTCTTCGAGCGAGCGGACCCGGCGCTCCAGGGCGGCCACCGCGTCGGCAGGGACGCCGGCGCCGGCGACGCGAGCGCCGGCGGCCCGCGCCTCCAGGGCCGCGAGCCTGGCCGCGAGCGCGTCGAGCCCGCCCGGCCCGGAGTCGGCGGAGGCGGTGTTGCGGGCCTGAGCCGGGGCCGCGGACAGCGCGTCGTCGCCGGTCGCGGCCTGCGCCGGCGCAGCCGCCTGTGTTCCGTCGCCGGCGGCCGGCGCCGACGGCGACTGCGGCGGAGGGTCGGCAGGCGCCTGCGCCGCCGGCGGCGCGGACTCGGCCGCGTCCGCCGGAGCGGTCCCGGCATCCTCCCGGGCACCCTCCCCGGCGACCGGCGCGGCGCCGCCCGAAGAGCGCGCCTCCGCCCCCTCGGCGCCCGCCTCCTCTTCCGCATCGGCGAGCCGGGCGCCGTCGGCGGCGCGGGGCGGCGGCGCGGTCGCGTCCCCCCCGCCCGGCGGCGTGTCACTGGCGCCTGTGGCGGCAAGCGGCGCCGTTGCGGAGGCGGGAGCGGAGGCAGGGGCCGAGGCGGAGACCGAGGCCGAGGTCCCATCCGGGGAGGCGCGCGTGCTCCAGATGTCGCGCCCGACCACGGACCACGCGGCGTAGAGGCCAACGATGACGACGGCGGCGACCAGACCCCAGACGACCGGCCAGGGTGGGCGGCGGCCGCGGGATGAGCGGGCGCTCCGGGGGGCTTCTGCCTCGGCCTCGGCGCCGGCGCCGGCGGAGTCGTCCGCACTCCGGGTCGCCGGCAGGCGCCAGATCACCGCCCGCCGGCCGCCCCCGGGCGGCATCTGGCCATCGTCCTTCGGCGCCGCCATTCGCTTCTCGCCGTGCTAGCCGCGGCCCGCCCGGCGCCGGCCCGGCGCGAGCGCGCGCGCCACGCACGCGACAAGCGCATCCTGGCGCGGCGCGGCGGCCACGGAGACCTGCCGCCAGGAGAGAGGCGCCGCCGCCGCGGCCACCGCCTGGCTCAGGCAGAACGCGGTGAGCGCGCGCGCTGCCGCCTCGAGCCCCGATTCGCGCACGAGTCTAGCAAAGAGGCGCGCGGTGCGGGGAGAGAAAAGCGCAACGCCGGCCAGGGTTTGCTCCTCCAGCGCCCGGCGGGCGGGGGCTGAGAGCGCACGCACGGCGATCGCCTCGTAGAGCGGCACGCGCCGGGCCTCGAAGCCGGCGGCGCTGAGACGGGGCACGAGATCGCCCGTGCTCACCCGGCCGGCCACGTGGACCAGACGGCCCGCATCCGGGCGCAGCCGGGCCGCGGCGAGCGCCGCCAGCGCGTCCACGTCGCCGCCCGCCGCGCTCACGCTGCCGAAGCCGGCGTCCCGTGCCTCCTGCGCCGTCGCCGGACCCACCGCGAGAACGGGCAAGCGCCGTGCCTCCGGGCCGGGCGCTGCCGCCGCGAGCGCCCGCGCGCCGTTGGCGCTGGTGAGCAGGATCGCCTGCGCGCCGGAAAGGTCGAGCCGCGCCGTGTCGTCGAGGCGGATGGTCGTCATCGGCTCGATCAGCGCCTCCACGCCATGCGCCTTCAGGCGATGCGCGAGCGCGAGCGAGTCGGGGCGCGGGCGGGTCAGCAGCAGGCGGGGGCCGCTCACGGCGCGAAACGCCAGTCCGGCCCGGCGGCCGCCCGCAGCGCGCTGCCGGCCTCGCGCCCGATGGCCGCCGCGTCCGCCATGGCGCCGGCATGCGCGAGCCGGTGGCAGGCGCTGCCGTCCGGCCGGGCGACCAGGGCATCGAGGCGCAGCCCCCCGGCGCCGTCGGGCACGGCGAGGCCGGCGATCGGCGTCCGGCAGGACCCGTCGAGCGCCGCCAGCAGCGCCCGCTCGCAGGCCACGGCGGCCGCCGTCGGCGCATCGACGAGCGGCTGAAGCAGCGCCGCCACCGCCGCGTCGCCCACCCGGCATTCGATGCCGAGCGCGCCCTGGCCGACCGCCGGCAGCATGTCCTCGGGCGCGAGCACCGTCATTGCCGCCGTATCCTGCCCGAGGCGCTTGAGGCCCGCGAGCGCCAGCAGCGTGGCGTCGGCCGCGCCGTCCGCGAGCTTGCGCAGCCGGGTCCCGACATTGCCGCGCATGGGCACGACCGTGACATCGGGGCGCCGTGCCAGGAGCTGTGCCTGGCGGCGCAGCGACCCGGTGCCCACCCGTGCGCCCGCCGGCAGGCCGGCGAGGCCGGCCCCCTGCCCCTCCCCCGCGTCGCGCAGGATCAGCACGTCGCGCGGGTCCTCGCGCTCAGGGATGCAGGCGATCTCCAGGCCATCCGGCAGCCAGGTCGGGACATCCTTCATCGAATGGACGGCGAGATCGATGCGCCGATCCAGCAGCGCCTCCTCGATCTCCTTGGTGAACAACCCCTTGCCGCCGATGGCGGCGAGCGGCCGGTCGCTGACGCGGTCGCCCGAGGTGGTAATAACCTCCGTCACCAAGGCACCGTCATCGGCCAGCACGGGATGGGCCGCCATGAGCCGGTCGCAGACATGGCGGGTCTGGGCGATGGCGAGCGGGCTACCCCGCGTCCCGACGGTGATTGGCAGGCGCACGTCGACTCGATGCTTCGGGGCGTGGTCGCCCCTTCTACACAGCGAGCCAGTGGGATGCGAGCGGATTCACGTCACGGCGGCGAGCGTTGCGGTGCCGCCCCCCGTCGGCTAAGGCTCGGCCCATGATCGTCCTCGGCATCGAGACCAGCTGCGACGAGACCGCGGCCGCGCTCGTGACCGGCGAGCGCCGCGTGCTGGCCGACCTCGTGCTCTCCCAGTGCGCGGACCATGCGCCCTATGGCGGGGTCGTGCCGGAGATCGCCGCGCGCAGCCATGTCGAGCATCTCGACGGCCTCGTCGCCCGTGCCATGGAGGAGGCCGGCGTCGGCTTCGCCGCCCTCGACGGCGTGGCCGCCACGGCCGGCCCCGGCCTGATCGGCGCGGTCATGGTGGGCCTGATGACCGGCAAGGCCATCGCCGCCGTCCACGACCTGCCGCTGCTCGCCGTCAACCACCTGGAGGGGCACGCGCTGAGCCCGCGCCTGATCGACGGCGCGCTCGAATTCCCCTACCTGCTGCTCCTGGTCTCGGGCGGGCATTGCCAGCTTCTCCTGGTCGAGGAGGTCAACCGCTACCGCCGCCTGGGCACCACCATCGACGACGCGGTGGGGGAAGCCTTCGACAAGGCCGCGATGCTGCTCGATCTGGGTTATCCAGGCGGGCCTGCGATCGAGCGGGCGGCGCGCGACGGCGATCCGCTGCGCATCCCCCTGCCCCGGCCCCTGCTGGGCAGGCCGGGCTGCGACTTCTCGTTCTCGGGCCTCAAGACGGCGGTATTGCACGCCGTCCGCTCGCTCGGCACGCTCGATGACCGCGACCGCGCCGACATCGCCGCCTCGTTCCAGCAGGCGGTCGCCGACGTGCTGGTCGACCGCACGGCGAATGCGATCGCGCTGCTGCACGACGAGGGGCGGCGGCCGACGGCGCTGGTGGTGGCGGGAGGCGTGGCGGCCAACGGCGAAATCCGGCGGCGCATGGAGGCGCTGGCCGGGAGCCGCGCGCTGCCGCTCGCGATCCCGCCGCCCCGGCTCTGCACCGACAATGCGGCGATGATCGCCTGGGCCGGGATCGAGCGGCTGTCGCGCGGGCTGACCGACCCGCTCGACGCGGCGCCGCGCGCGCGCTGGCCGCTCGACGAGGCAGCCGCTCCGGCCGAGGGCGCCGGAACGCCGGGACGGCTCGGGCCGCGCGCCTGAGCACCCGGCAACCGCTGCGCGGCGGATCGCCGGCGCAGCGAAAGCCGACCATGTCGAGGCCGATGTCGGGCGGGTTCCTGTGGCGGTAGCTCGCCCGCAGGCAGAAGGGATTGTTGCCCCAGCCGCCGCCGCGGATCACGTAGTTGCCGCTGTCGCCGTCGGGGCTCGCCGTCCACTCCCAGACATTGCCGGCCATGTCGTGCAGGCCGAAGGGCGAGACACCCGCCGGATAGGAGCCGACGGGGGCGGTCTCGTGATAGCCGTCCGTCATGTCCGCCGCGCAGCATTCGTCGGTGCCGTAGTTGGCGCGCCTGGCGCCGCCCGCGTCCGGCGCTTCCGCGCCCCAGGGGAAGATGCGGCCGTCGGTGCCGCGGGCGGCGAATTCCCACTCCTCCTCGCTGGGCAGGCGGAGCCCGTGGTGGCGGCAGAAGGCGCGCGCGTCCTGCCAGCTCACCTGGACCACGGGATGATCGTCGAGGCCGATCGGGTCCGAGGCCGGTCCGCTGCGGTGACGCCAGTCGGCGCCCGGCACCCTGACCCAGCGCCCCGGCCAGACGTAGCCGAAGCCGCGTCGCTCAGGGTCGGTGACGTGGCCGGTCGCCTGGACGAAGGCGGCGAAGCGGGCATTCGAGACCTCGAAGCGCATGAGCCGGAAGGGCGCCACCGTCACCGGCCGGGGCGCCTCGTCCGGCCGGCGCTGCGCATCGCCCGCCTCGAAGCTGCCGCCGGGGATATCGACCATCTCGAAGGGAGCGGCAGCCCGGCCCGCGCCGACCGACTCCGCCGTCGCAACCAGCACGACCGTGAGGGCCGCGAGCGGGCGCCCGAGTCGCGCGCCTGCGTGCATCATGCGACTCTCCTCCCCTTGCGCCGGCGTCCGTTCACAGATGATTGTGCGCGCCGTTACCCGCAGCGTCCATCGCGGCACCTTGCCCTCGATGCGCCGGCCTCCGTAAAACCTTTCCTCATGGGATGCGGACACCTCCCGCCCGGCGCGGGGCGATGAAGCATATCGGCGTCATCGGCGGCGGCGCCTGGGGAACGGCGCTTGCGGCGGCGGCGGCGCGCGCCGGGCGCCGGGTGACGCTCTGGGCGCGCGAGCCGGAGGTCGTCGCCGCCATTCACGGAGAGCACGAGAACCGGCGCTTCCTGCCCGGCATCGCCCTGGACCCCGCCATCCGGGCCACGGCGGACTTGAGCGAGGCGGTGCGCGCCGATCTCCTCCTCCTCGCGGCGCCGGCACAGCACCTCGCCGCCACGGCGGAGCGGGTGGCCCGGGCCGCCGACGGCGTGCCGCCGGCGGTGATCTGCGCCAAGGGAATCGAGCAGGGGAGCGGCGCGCTGATGAGCGAAGCGGTGCGCCGGGCGGCGCCGGACATGCCGCTCGCCGCGCTCTCCGGCCCGACCTTTGCGCGCGAGGTCGCCCGCGGCCTTCCCGCCGCGGTGTCGCTCGCCTGCGCGGACCCGCGCCTGGGTGCTGCGATCGCCGACGCGCTGGGCGGCGCGGCCTTCCGCCCCTATCTCACGGACGACCTGATCGGCGTGCAGATCGGCGGCGCCGTCAAGAACGTGATCGCGATCGCCGCCGGCATCGCCGTGGGCCGGGGCCTCGGCGACAATGCCCGCGCCGCCATCGTCGCGCGCGGCTTCGCCGAGCTCGTGCGCCTCGCCGTCGCCAGAGGCGCGCGGCCGGAGACCCTCGCCGGCCTCGCCGGCCTGGGCGATCTCGTGCTGACCTGCACCAGCGCGCAGTCGCGCAACTACGCCCTCGGCCGCGCCATCGGCGGCGGCGACGGCGGCGGCGGGGACGGCGAGCCGCCCGCCGGCGGCGCGGCGCTTACCGAGGGCGTGACGAGCGCGCCGGCCGTGGCGGCGATGGCGGCCGGGCTCGGGGTCGAGATGCCGATCGCCGCGGCGGTGGATGCGGTGCTTCACCGGGGTGCCTCGGTCGACGACGCGATCGGCGGCCTGCTCTCCCGTCCGCTCAGGCCCGAGGCTGGAGCCGGCCGCGACTAAGGCGCTGCCGATGGCGGCTTGACAAGACGATCCCTTAGCCTGTTTTCTCCGCCCCGCCGGCTCTTCGAGCATCGGCATCTCGCGGCTGTGGCGGAACTGGTAGACGCGCAGCGTTGAGGGCGCTGTGGGGGCGACCCCGTGGAGGTTCGAGTCCTCTCAGCCGCACCATCTGACCTGGCGGTCGTGGCGGAATTGGTAGACGCGCTAGCCTCAGGAGCTAGTGGGGGCAACCCCGTGGAGGTTCGAGTCCTCTCGACCGCACCAGATGGAGACGGGCGGACGCCGGCCGGCGCTCAGCGCTTGCGCCCCCGCTCGCCCGAGAGGAAGGCGCCGAGCATCCGGCCCGCCTCGCGCGCGGGGTCCCTGGAGACGGCGACATCCGCGACCTTGTCGGCGGCCTTGTCCATGCCCCGGTCGACAGTGCCCAGCGCCTGCCCCGCCTTCTTCCGCACGCGCGGATCGGCGGCAGCGCGCTTCGCAAGCGACCAGAGCACGGTGCGCAGGATGGCCATGACGCCATTCTAACGCGCAAACCCGTGCGCGAATCAAGAGTCTCCACTGCGCCCCGAGGTTTCACATGAGCGCCTTTCTCTGCGGCATCGACATCGGCGGCACCTTCACCGACTGCGTGGTGGTCGATGAGGAGGGCCGCGTCACCACCGGCAAGGCGCCGTCCACGCCGGCCGATTTCGGCGAAGGGCTGATCGCCGCCCTCGCCATCGTCGCGGCCAAGCTCGGGATGACGCTGGAGACGCTCTGCGGCGCCACCGCGGTGCTGGCCCACGGCACCACCGTCGGCACCAACGCGATCATCCAGAAGAAGGGCGCGAAGGTCGGCCTCATCACCACCAGGGGTCACAACGACGTGATCCACATCATGCGCGGCTCGCGCGGGCTCACCGGCCGCGACATCCGCCTCGTCGTCCACATCCCGGAGAGCAGCAAGCCCGACCCCATCGTGCCCAAATACCTGATCGAAGGCGTGTCCGAGCGGGTCGACTGCTTCGGCAAGACCGTCGTCGAACTGAACGAGGAGGAGGCGGAGCGGGCGATCCGCCGGCTGGTCGGCGACGGCGTGGAGGCGATCGCCATCTGCTTCCTCTGGTCCTTCCTCGCGCCCGACCACGAGCGCCGGGTCAAGGCGATGGTCGAGCGCATCGCCCCCGGCCTCTTCGTCACCTGCTCGTCGGAGCTGGTCCCCAAGTGGGGCGAGTACGAGCGCACCGCGGCGGTCGCGCTCAACGCCTATATCGGCCCGCTCGTCACCGGCTATCTCGCCCGCATGGACCGGCGCACGACCGGCCTCGGATACGGCCATCCCCTGCAGATCACCCAGTGCGCGGGCGGCACCATCCCCGTCGCCAAGGCGATGGCGTCGCCGCTGCTGACGCTGGATTCCGGTCCGGTCTCCGGCGTCACCGGCTCGCGCTATGCCGGCGCCATCATGGGCTACGACAACGTCATCACCACCGACATGGGCGGGACCTCCTTCGATGTCGGCATCATCCACGGCGGCGAGCCGGCCTTCTCCTACCGCAGCCTGGTCCACCAGTACGAGTACTACCTCTCCAAGGTGGACATCCAGGCGATCGGCGCCGGCGGCGGCAGCATGGCGCGGATCGACGAGTCCACCGGCGCCTTTCGCGTCGGCCCCGACAGCGCCGGCGCCGACCCCGGCCCGGTCTGCTACGGCCGGGGCGGCACGGTGCCCACCGTCACCGATGCCGACCTGGTGCTCGGCTATCTCGATCCCGACAATTTCGCGGGCGGCGCCATCAGGCTGGACCGCGATGCCGCGGTGCGGGCGCTGGCGCCCCTGGGCGAGCGCTTAGGCCTCGGGCTCGACGAGACGGCGAGCGGCATCGCCCGCATCGCCGAGTTCCAGATGGCCGACCTGATCCGCAAGGTGACGATCCAGAAGGGCCACGACCCGCGCGATTTCGTGCTCTTCGCCTTCGGCGGCGCAGGCCCGGTCCATGCCGGGGTCTTCGCCCGGGAATTGGGGGTCTCGACGGTGATCGTGCCGCAGCGCGATACCGCCTCGGTCTGGTGCGCCTTCGGCGCCGCGGCGGCCGACCTGCTGCACGTCCACGAGCGCGTCAACATCATGCGCTCGCCCTTCGATGCCGGGACGATCAACGCGATGCTCGGCACGCTCAAGGCGCTCGGCGCCGCCGATCTCGCGGCCGACGACGTGGACCCGGCGGAGCGGCACTACCGCTTCACCCTCGACATGCGGCACAAGGGCCAGATCAACGAGGTCGAGGTGGAGCTCGCCGGCGACAGCGTCGCTGACGATGAGGTCGGCGCGCTGCACGAGGAGTTCCGCCGCCGCTACGAGGCGCTCTACGGGCGCGGCGCGGCGCTGCCGAACGCACAGCTGGAGATCGTCACCTTCCGCTGCCGCGCCTCGGGCCTCACCCCCAAGCCCCGGCTGAGCGCGGCCGCCACCCTCCAGGCGGCGGCGCCCGCGCCCGATACGGCGCGCCCGTCCCGCCCGGTCTACTGGGCGGCATGGGGCCGCCGCGCCGAGACGCCGATCTACGACGGCGCCCGCCTGGTTCCCGGCAACCGGATCGAGGGGCCCGCGGTGATCGACACCGAGGTCACCACGGTGGTGGTCCATCCCGCGCAGACGCTCGCGGTCGATGCTTACGGCAATTTCGCGATTGCCCTGGCCCCCGGCATGGACGGAGCGTGAGAATGACGAGGCGAGGACGGACGGGAGACGCGCCATGGACCTGACAGGCTTCGAACGCTCGCTCGCGGATGCCGCGCCGCCGGAGGGCCTGAGCACGCCGCTCCAGGCGCTCTGGCAGGAGGCGAAGGGCGCGTGGGACACGGCCCATGCGCTCGCCCAGGCCGACAAGGGGGGAGAGGGCGCCTGGGTCCACGCCTATCTCCACCGCGTCGAAGGCAACCTGCGCAACGCGGGCTACTGGTACCGGCGCGCCGGGCGGCCGGCGGCGGAGGGGGCGCTCCGCGAGGAATGGCGGGGGATCGCGACGGCGCTGCTGTCCGAGGGCTGACGCCCGCCGGCGCGCCGCCGAGATTGCCGACGCATCGGGCGCGCCGTCGGTCGCTCTCGTCGTTGGTTTCCCGGCAGGCCAGGTCTTCCCGTCAGTTGCCGGGGGGACCGTATCCCTCGGCGAAGACGGGCCAATCCTCGTCGAAGAACGCGGACCCACCGAAGCAACGGACGGCACGGTACATGGCCCAGCACTTGAACGAATTGACGTTCGCCTTCTTCATGGCGGCACGGAACACGTCGTCCGCGAATTTCCTGTTCGTCTCGGTCTTGCCCTCGCCTTCTTCCACCTGCCAGGCGACATAGAGCCAGTCGTGAACGATGCTGGCTTCGAGGTGCGGGCCCACCCGCGAGACGAAACATCTGGCAATGGGCGGCACCGAGCAGAGGTCGGTCACCAGGCCCGCAGGCACGCGAATCGGAAAGTCGCGCTCGGAACCATTCTCGGGCGATCTGATCCGGACCGTTGCACGATAGTCCTCGGCGACCACGTAATTCGCATCCTTTCCGCGACGAGCCTTCACACGCTCGATCTTGCGAGTCAGGAAAAGATCGCTCTCATAGTTGAATTCGATGACTTCGACAGGTTCGCTGGGGTAGGCACTCGGCATTCGAACCACTCCGTCACGGATTTGCCGTTGTGTCATCCTATCGTTAACGGTCCTTGAGTGTATCGCCACGGAGTCGTGGAGTCGTTGCCCCGCGCGCCTCCCGGGCTGTCGGCCCGCTCCATCGGGACAGCGCCCGTTGACGGACTCCGGGGCGCTCCCTACATTCCGGGCGTAGCCCCCGCGGAGGAGTCCCGATGAGCGTGACCCACGTCACCGACGCCGAGTTCGAAGAGAAGGTTCTCAAGGCCGAAGGCCCGGTCCTGGTCGATTTCTGGGCGGAGTGGTGCGGGCCGTGCAAGGCGATCGCCCCGGCTCTGGAGGAGATCGCCGGCGAGATGAGCGACTCGCTCTCGGTGGCCAAGGTGGACGTGGACTCGAACCCCTCCACGCCGGCCCGCTACGGCATCCGCGGCATCCCGACGCTGATCCTCTTCAAGGACGGCGAGGTCGCCGACACCAAGGTCGGCGCGCTGCCCAAGGCCAAACTCGCCGCGTGGCTGCGCGATGCCGTCTGAGCTAAAAACAGGAAATTACAAGACGAACCCAATTTCGCGTAACCTATTGTTTCACAATACTAATAAGTCGATTGTGCAAGCCATGACCGCGCTGAGCAAGCCGCTCTAGTGTTCTGCATCAGAGATTACTTTACAGTATGATTTGAGGGTGTCGAGGATTTGGTCGGCGGACTTGGTCCACAGGAAGGGTTTGGGGTCCTGGTTGTAGACGTCGAGATAGTCGGTGATCGCCTTTTCGAGTTGCGCCGTGCTGCGGTGGGTGCCGCGCCGGATCTGTTTTTCGGAGAGAAGAGCGAACCAGCGCTCCACGAGGTTGAGCCAAGAGGCACTGGTTGGCGTGAAGTGTAGATGGAAGCGGGGATGGCGGGCCAGCCACTGGTGGATCATGGCGGTCTTGTGGGTGCCGTAGTTGTCGAGCACCAGATGGGCTTCCAGATCGGCGGGCACGGCCTTGTCGATCGAGCGGAGGAACTTGCGGAACTCGACCGCGCGGTGTCGGCGATGGCATTGGCCCAGCACCTCGCCGGTCGCCACATTGAGGGCGGCGAACAGGGATGTGGTTCCATGGCGCTTGTAATCGTGGGTGCGCCGTTCCGCCATCCCCGGCCTCAGCGGCAGGAGCGGCTGGGTCCGGTCCAGCGCCTGGATTTGCGACTTCTCGTCGACGCACAGGACCACGGCGCGCTCCGGCGGATGGAGATACAACCCGACGATATCCCGCACCTTCTCGATGAAAAGCGGGTCGCGCGACAGCTTGAAGGTCTCGACCCGATGAGGCTTGAGGGCGAACGCCCGCCAGATGCGACCGACCGTTGCCGGGCTGAGCCCGCTCGCCCTGGCCATCGAGCGCGTGCTCCAATGAGTGGCGTCCCGCGGCATCGACTCCAGCGTCATCGTCACCACACGCTCCACGTCCGCGTCGCCGATCTTGCGCGGAGCCCCGGGCCGCGCCTCGTCAAGCAGGCCGTCGCACCGGGCCGCGACAAAGCGCCGCCGCCACTTGCCGACCGTGACCCGCGTCGTGCCCAACCGCTCCGCGACCGCGATGTCGCTTTCCCCGGCGGCACCGGCAAGCACGATCCGGGCGCGTAGCGCCAGCGCCTGCGATGTCTTCGGCCGACGCACCCATTGCTCCAACTCCGCGCGCTCGCCCGCCGAAAGCTGCGGAACCGTTCGTGTATGGTGGTTCGCCATCGTCTACCCCTCGGAAAGTGGCGAGAATAGACGGTAGCATGATCGCCCATTATGATAAAGAACTTGCGATGCAGAACACTAGTGTCCTGATCGAGAAGTTTGTATGCATTGACGAGGTGCCCCTGTCACGTCATGGCCGGGCTTGTCCCGGCCATCCACGTGTTTGTTGGGCGTTCGACCGATCTGGCCGAGCGAGATGCCCGGAACAAGTCCGGGCATGACGGGAGGATTGGCCGGACCGGGGAGATCGCTCAGCCACCCCGAAGTCATGCGAACTTCAGAAACAGGACACTAGGCGGCCGGCACGCCGGCGGCGGCTAGCACGTCGCCTGCCAGATAGAGCGAGCCGCACACCAGGATGCGGCCGGGCCGGGCCGCGCCCTCCGAGAGCCGCGCGACCGCTTCGCCGACGCCGGCGGCCGTCTCCGCGACAATGCCAAGGGAGCGCGCGGCCGTGCAGATGTCGTCGGGCGCTGCACTCGCGGCCTGATCGGGAACAGGCACCGCGACCAGGCGCCGCGCCGACGGTGCGAGCGGCCGCAGGAAATCGGCGGGACGCCGGGTGTTCAGCATTCCCACGACGAGATCGAGGGGCCGGTCGGCCCAGCCTTCGGCGCTCCGGCTCAGCGCGCGCGCGGCCGCTTCGTTGTGGCCGCCGTCGACCCAGAGCTCCCACGCCTCGGCGAGGCCGGACCAGGGGATGCGCTGGAGCCGGCCGGGCCAGCGCGCCTCCCGCAACCCCCGGCCGATGGCGGCGTCGCCGATGGCGAATTGCTCGAGGCGGCGGGCGCAGACGGCGGCCAGCGCCGCGTTCTCGACCTGGTGCGCGCCGGCGAGCGCGGGCAGGGGATAGCGCCCGGCGCCGTGGGCGTCCTGCACCTCCAGGTGCGACGGCGCGCGCGCGAAGGACCACTCCCGCCCCAACCGCGCGAGCGGCGCGCCGGCCGCTGCCGCCGCCCGCTCGATGGCCGCGGCGGCCTCCGCCTCCTGGCGTCCGATCACGCCGGTGACGCCCTGCTTCAGGATGCCGGCCTTCTCGGCGGCGATGAGGGCGAGGGTCTCGCCCAGATAATGCGTGTGGTCGATGGAGACCGGGGTGATGACGCTGAGCGCCGGGCGCGCGATCACGTTGGTGGCATCGAGCCGGCCGCCGAGCCCCACCTCCAGCAGCAGCAGGTCCGCGCGATGGTGCCGGAAGGCGTGGAACGCCGCGGCCGTGGTGATCTCGAAGAAGGTGATCGGCGCGCCGTCGTTGACGGCTTCGCAATGGGCCAGGCTCGCGCGCAGCGGCTCCTCCGCGATCGGCCTGCCGTCGAGCCTGATCCGTTCGGCGAAGCGGACCAGGTGCGGCGAGACGTAGCCGTTCACCCGATAGCCGGCGGCAATCAGCATCGCTTCGAGATAGGCGACGACGCTGCCCTTGCCGTTGGTCCCGGCGACGTGGACGACCGGCGGCGCGGCGCGCTCCGGGTTGCCGAGCGCGTCGAGCAGCCGGGTCATGCGCCCGAGCGAGAGGTCGATGGCCTTGGGATGGAGCGCGAGCAGGCGGTCGAGGATCGCGTCGCTCGCGCGCGGCGCCGCCGCTTCGGAAGACTCGTTCACGCTACCGGCTCCGCACGGCCTGGCGCGGCGCACGCCCGGCGCGGGTCTCAGCCGGCGTCGGCGGCGGTCGGCTCGTCCGTGCCCTCGCCCGTGTCGGGCGCGTCCCCGTGCAGGGCGACGACCTCCGCCGCGGGCGTCCTGTTCCGCAGCAGGGAGAGCAGCGTCGACAGCGTCTCGCGCAGCTTGCGGCGATGCACCACCATGTCGACCATCCCGTGATCGCGCAGATATTCGGCGCGCTGGAAGCCCTCGGGCAATTTCTCCCGAATCGTCTCCTCGATCACGCGCGGGCCGGCGAAGCCGATGACGGCGCCGGGCTCGGCGATGGCGATGTCGCCGAGCATGGCGAAGGACGCCGTCACCCCCCCGGTCGTGGGGTTGGTGAGCAGCACGATATAGGGCACGCCCGCCTCCTTCAGCTCGTCGACCGCGATGGTGGTGCGCGCCATCTGCATCAGCGAGAGCACGCCCTCCTGCATCCGCGCACCGCCCGACGAGGGAATCACGATCAGCGGCGCCTCCTGGAGGATCGCGAGTCGGGCCGCGGCGAGCAGGCTCTCGCCGACCGCGGAGCCCATCGAGCCGCCGAGGAAGCCGAAGTCGAACGCGGCCACCACCGCCGGCACATCCCCGATCCTGCCGTGTGCGACCACGATCGCATCGTCATGGCCGGTCTTGCTGCGCGCCTCGCGGAGGCGGTCCGCATAGCGCTTGCGGTCGCGGAACCTGAGCGGGTCGTCCTCGACCTCGGGGAGCTCGATGGTGCGGTAGTCCGGGTCGAAGAGCTGCGCGAGGCGCTGGTCGGCGCCGAGGCGCATGTGATGATCGCAACGCGGACAGACCCGGAGATTGCTCTCCAGCTCGCGGTGAAAGATCATCTGCTCGCACTTGTCGCACTTCTCCCACAGGTCGTGGGGGATGTCGGGCTTGCGGAACAGCCCGCTCACCTTGGGACGGGCGAAGCGTTCGAGCCAGCTCACGATGCAGCCTCCCGGCGCGCCCGGCGCACGCCCGCGCCGAGCGCGCGCACCAGTGCGAGCGCATTGTCGCGGCAGGCGGGCGTCGCCCCGCCCGCCGCATCCAGCCCCTCCTCGATCGCCGCGACCAGGGCGGAGCCGACGACCACGCCGTCCGCGACGCGCGCGACCTCGGCCGCCTGCTCCGGCGTCTTGATGCCGAAGCCCACGGCGACGGGCAGCGCCGTGTGGCGCCGCAGCCGCGCGACGGCCGCAGCCGTCGCGTCCGCCGCGGCGCCGGCCGCGCCGGTGATCCCGGTGATCGAGATGTAGTAGACGAAACCGCTGGTGTTGGTGAGGACCGCCGGCAGGCGCGCCTCGTCGGTGGTCGGCGCCACCAGCCGCACGAAGGAGAGCCCGGCGTCGAGCGCCGGCCGGCACAGCTCGCCATCCTCCTCCGGCGGCAGGTCGACGACGATCATGCCGTCGAGCCCCACGGCCAGCGCGTCGGCGAGGAAGCGCTCCACGCCGTAGATGTAGATCGGGTTGTAGTAGCCCATGAGGACCAGCGGCGTGGTGTCGTCCCGCGCACGGAAGCGCCGCACCAGGTCGAGCGTTCGGGTGAGCGTGATGCCGGCCTTGAGCGCGCGCTGGCCCGCGCGCTGGATCACCGGCCCGTCGGCCATGGGATCGGTGAAAGGCGAGCCGATCTCGACGATGTCGGCACCGGCGTCCGCGAGCCCTTCGAGGATGGCGAAGGAGGTCTCGATGTCCGGGTCGCCCATCATGGTGAAGGTCACCAGTCCTGCACGCCCCTCTCCGGCGAGCGCCGCGAAGCGCCGCTCGATGCGCGCGCTCACAGGTCGGCGCCCATGGTGTCGGCGACGGTGAAGATGTCCTTGTCGCCGCGCCCGCACATGTTCATCACGAGAATGTGGTCCGCCGGCAGGCCGGGCGCCAACTCGGCGACATGGGCCAGCGCATGAGCGGGTTCGAGGGCGGGGATGATGCCTTCCAGCCGCGAGCACAGGTGGAAGGCCTCCAGCGCCTGCTCGTCGGTGATCGGCACGTAGGAGACCCGGCCCGCGTCCTTCAGCCAGGCGTGCTCCGGCCCGATGCCGGGATAGTCGAGGCCGGCCGAGATCGAGTGGGCCTCGGTGATCTGGCCGTGCTCGTCCTGGAGCAGATAGGTCCGGTTGCCGTGCAGGATGCCGGGCCGGCCGGCGCTGAGCGAGGCTGCGTGCTTGTCGGTGTCCACGCCGAGGCCGGCGGCCTCGACGCCGACCATGCGCACGCTGTCGTCGTCGAGGAAGGGATGGAACAGGCCGATCGCGTTGGAGCCGCCGCCGACGCAGGCCACCAGCGTGTCCGGCAGGCGGCCCTCCGCCGCCATGATCTGCTCGCGGGTCTCGCGCCCGATGACCGACTGGAAGTCGCGCACCATGGCGGGGTAGGGATGCGGGCCCGCGACGGTGCCGATCAGATAGAAGGTCGTCTCGACATTGGTCACCCAGTCGCGCAGCGCCTCGTTCATGGCGTCCTTCAGGGTGCGCGAGCCCGAGTTCACGGGCACGACCTCGGCGCCCAGCAGCTTCATGCGGAAGACGTTGGGCTGCTGCCGCGCGATGTCGACTTCGCCCATGTAGACGGTACAAGGCAGGCCGAAGAGCGCGCAGACGGTCGCCGTCGCGACGCCGTGCTGGCCGGCCCCGGTCTCGGCGATGATGCGGGTCTTGCCCATGCGCCGCGCCAGCAGGATCTGGCCGATGCAGTTGTTGATCTTGTGCGCGCCGGTGTGGTTCAGCTCGTCCCGCTTGAAATAGATGCGCGCGCCGCCGAGATGCTCGGTGAGCCGCGCGGCATGGTAGAGCGGGCTGGGCCGGCCGACATAGTGGGTGAGCAGGCGCTCGAACTCCGCGGCGAAGTCGGGATCGTCCCTGGCCGTCTCGTAGGCCGTCTCCAGGTCGAGGATCAGCGGCATCAGGGTCTCGGCGACGTAGCGGCCGCCATAGATGCCGAAATGGCCGTCCGCGTCCGGGCCGGGCCGGTTGGCGCCGCGCGCGCTCACGCCGAAGCCCCGTGCGGAACTGGGGGGGGCGCGGACTCTGCGGCAGCCGCGGCGGCGAGGAAGGCGCCGATCTTGTCGGGGTCCTTGCGCCCCGGTGCGGACTCGATCCCGGACGAGACATCGACGGCGGGCGCGCGGGTGATCCTGACGGCCTCGCCGACATTGCCCGCGTCCAGCCCGCCGGAGAGCAGCCAGCCGGTCGACGGCGCCGGCGCCGCCGCGAACAGGCGCCAGTCGAAGGCCTGCGCATTGCCGCCGGGGCGGCTGGCACCGGCCGCCGCCCTGGCGTCGAACAGGATCAGGTCGGCGCTGTCCCGGTAGTCCGCGGCACGGCCGATGTCGGACGCTTCACACACGCTGATCGCCTTGATGATGCGGCAGCCGGTGCGCGCACGAAGCGCTCGCGCCCGCGCCGGGCTCTCCTTCCCGTGAAGCTGAATATAGTCGAGTCGCATCTCGGCCAGAATTCCGTCCAGAAAAGCGTCGTCGGGATCGACGACGACGCCCACGGTGGCGGTGCCGTCGGGCAGGCCCGCGCTCAGGGCCGCGGCGCGGCCGGGCGCGACATCGCGGGGCGAGGGCGGAAAGAATACGAAGCCCAGGAATCGCGCGCCGCCGCAGACCGCCGCATCGACGGCGCGCCGGTCGCTCAGTCCGCAGGTCTTCACGGCAACGGGCATGGCGCACCCTACCCGATCGCCGCCGCCATTTCCTCGGCGATTCGCGTGGCCGCCTCGCGCGGGTCGTCGGCCTGCGTGATCGGCCGGCCGACCACCAGATAGTCGGCGCCGCGCCGCAGCGCATCCCCCGGCGTGACGATGCGCCGCCAGTCGTCGCTCTTGGACCAGACCGGACGAATGCCCGACACGACGAGCATGAAATCGGCACCGCAGCGCTCCCGCACGACGGCGAGATCGTCGGCGGAGGTCCAGGCGCCATCGACTCCGGCCGTCCGGGCGAGATCGGCGAGCCGGTACACCCGATCGGCGATGGGCCCGCTCGTGCCGAGCGCAGCCGCATCGTCGTCCTCCATGTCGGCCAGGAGGGGCACCGCGACGATCCTGAGCCGCTCCCTGCCGCCCGCGTCGGCGGCGCCGAGCGCCGCCGCCATCGCGGCGCGCATCATGGCGGCGCCGCCGAGGGCATGGACCGTCACCAGGGCCGCCCCGCTCTCGCTCGCCGCGCGCACAGCGCGCGCCACCTCGCGCGGTATCTCCAGCAGCTTGAGGTCCAGCCACACCGGCAGGCCGAGGCCCGCGACGGCGCCCACGCTCGCCAGGCCGTTCCGCATCACGAAGGCCGCGCCCAGCTTCACGCCGCCGATGCTGCCGTCGAGGCGTTCCACCAGCGCGCAGGCGGAGGCGGTGTCGCCGCTATCGATGGCGCAGAAGAGCCGGTCCATGGTGAGAATCCGGGTTAGGCGAGTTCCTTGGGCGACAGCGACGCGGACGCGGACGCAGGCAGCGCCGCCCGCTGGGCCCGCACCGCCTCGTCGAGTTTTTCGCGCGCCCGCGCGAGATCCTTCTCGAGCGCGCGCGTGCGCCGCCGGCCGCGCCGCGCCGCGCGGCGCAGCTTGTGGTCGAGCAGCCAGCGCACCGCGGCGCCGGCGAGAAAACCCACGACCAGCGCGCCGACCGCCAGCGCCCAGACGGGGATGTCGAGCCGGTAGGGAAGCGGCGCGACGCTGATGGTGACGGGGCCGCGGTTGGCCACGGCGAAGGCGATGACGACGAGAGCCACCGCCGCCGCGATCGTCCAGGCGAGTATTCTCATGGGCCGGCTCTTCCCGCCCCGCCGCGCGGCCGGTCAGCCGCGCCGTCCGGCGGCAGCGTCCTGCGGCCGCCGCGCGCCGTTCAAGCCGGGCCGCTCAATCGCGGTTGAGCCGCTCGCGCAGCTCCTTGCCGGTCTTGAAGAAGGGCAGGAACTTCCTGTCGACCCGAACCGTCGCGCCCGTGCGCGGGTTACGGCCGACCCGCGCCCCGCGCGGGCGGACCGAAAACGCACCGAAACCGCGAAGCTCGATCCGGTCGCCTTGCGCGAGCGCATCGCTGATCTCCGTGAAAACCCTGTTCACCACGCGCTGGTAGTCGCGGTGGTAGAGGTGCTGGTCGGCATGTTTCTCCGCCAGCCGTTGGATGAGCTCGGACTTGGTCATGCTGGAGTCGCCTTGCCTCCCGCCATCCGCCCGCCGTCCCCCGGCGTGCGTGTTCGACCGCCAAGAACGCCGTCTTTTCAATCCGATATGTCAGGGTGCCAAACGGCGATCAGGCCGTCAAGAGCGAGCGTTCGCGCCGGCAGGGCGCGATCGAGCGCGGCGCCGATCAGGTCCGGCAGCATGCCGTCCCCGCCGCTCGTCACGTCCGTGGCCTGCATGGTCTCGGGCACGCCGTGCACCTGCGCGAGCCAGGCGCGCGCCTCGTCCTCGCTGCCGATCGCATCGACCAGCCCCGCCTGCACCGCCTGCCTGCCGGTGAAGACGCGCCCGTCGGCAAGGGTGAGCGCCGTGTCGCGATCGAGGGAGCGCCGCTCCATCACGAGGCGCACGAAGGAGTCGTAGATGTCGGCCACCACGCCCCGCATGACCCGGCGCGTGGGGTTGTCCAGCCGCTCGAAGGGCGAGGGCTTGGCCTTCAGGGGACCGCTGCGGATCGCTTCCGCGCGCACCCCGATCTCTTCGAGGAGCGCGGTGAATTCCGCGGTCTGGAAGAGGACGCCGATCGAGCCCGTCAGCGAGGCCTCGCGGGCCAGCACATGGTCGGCGGCGAGCGCCACCATGTAGGCCGCCGACGTGGCGGTGGTGCCAAGCACGGCGACCACCGGCTTGACCTCGGCGAGAGTGCGCAGGCTGCGATAGAGCGCTTCGCCGCCGACCGCCGTGCCGCCTGCGGAGTCGATTCGCAGCACGACCGCCCTGACCGCATCGTCGTCGCGGAGCTCGGCGATGAGGCGGTCGCGCGCGGGGTCGTCCTCGATCAGCCCGCTGACCCAGAGCCGGGCGACGCGTTCCCCGCCCTCGAAGACGAAGGGCGCCGCGGCCACCAGCACGACGGCGACCAGGGCGGCGACGGCGAGCGCCCGCCACACCGCGACGCCGCGCTTGAGACGGCGGCGGTCGAGCAACCTGTCGGGGTCCAGGCTCGCCATCTCCCTCCCGGATCGCGCAGGCGCCGCAGCGCGTGCCCTGGGGCGCTACGGCACGCGCCCCTCAACCCTTGTCGGGCGCGTCCTCCGCATCGTTCGCGTCGTCCGCGGCTCCCGCGTCGTCTGCGTCCGCCGCAACGTCTGCGCCCGCCGCATCGTCTGCGTCGTCTGCGCCCGCCGCAACGTCTGCATCGTCCGCGTTACCCGCATCGTCTGCGTCGTCTGCGTCCGCCGCAACGTCTGCATCGTCCGCGTTACCCGCATCGTCCACGCCGTCGGCCTGCGCCGCGCGCGCGGCCTCTTCCTGGGTCTTGCGGACGAGCGCGGCGCCGAGGATGTCGCCGAGGCTGGCGCCGCTGTCGGTCGAGCCGTACTCCTCCATCGCCTGCTTCTCTTCCTGAACCTCGAGAGCCTTGATGGAGAGGGTGACCCGCCGCTGGGTGCGGTCGATCTGCATCACCTTCGCGTCGACCTTGTCGCCCGGCGCGAAACGCGAGGGGCGCTGCTCGTCGCGGTCGCGGGCGAGGTCCGAGCGCTTGATGTCGCCCGGCAGCGTGCCGAAGATCTCGACCTCGATGGCGTGGTCGTGCACGGCCGTGACGGTGCAGGTCACCGTCTGCCCGCGCCGGGTTTCCGCCCCCTGGAAGGGATCGTCGTCGAGCTGCTTCAGGCCGAGGCCGACCCGTTCCTTCTCGGTGTCGATGGTCAGCACCTTGGCCTTCACCTCGTCGCCCTTCCTGAAGCGCTTCAGGGCGTCATCGCCCGGCGTGAGCCAGTCCAGATCGGAGAGGTGCGCCATGCCGTAGATCTCGCCCGGCAACTCGATGAACAGGCCGAACTCGGTGATGTTCTTGATCTCGCCCTCGACCACCGTGCCCTCGGGATGCGATTCGCCGAAGACGATCCAGGGATTGTCCCGGCACTGCTTGAGGCCGAGGCTCACCCGCCGCTTCTCGGGATCGACGTCGAGCACCATCACCTCGACTTGCTGGCTGGTCGAGATGATCTTGCCCGGATGCACGTTCTTCTTGGTCCAGCTCATCTCGGAGACATGGACCAGGCCTTCGACGCCGGGCTCCAGCTCGACGAAGGCGCCGTAGTCGGTGATGTTCGTCACCCGGCCGGTGAACTTCGTCCGCACCGGATACTTGGCCTCGACGCCCTCCCACGGGTCGGCTTCGAGCTGCTTCATGCCGAGCGAGATGCGCTGGGTCTCCGGGTTGAAGCGGATGACCTGGACGTTGACGGTCTGGCCGATCTGCAGGGAGTCCGCCGGATGGTTGACGCGGCGCCACGAGATGTCGGTCACGTGGAGCAGCCCGTCGACGCCGCCGAGATCGACGAAGGCGCCGTAGTCGGTGATGTTCTTGACCACGCCTTCGAGCACCTGCCCCTCGTGCAGGTTGGCGATGAGCTCGTTGCGCTGCTCGGCGCGCGTGTCCTCCAGCACGGCGCGCCGCGAGACGACGATATTGCCGCGCCGGCGATCCATCTTGAGGATCTGGAAGGGCTGGTCGGTGCCGACCAGGGGCGCGATGTCGCGCACCGGGCGGATGTCGACCTGGCTTCCGGGCAGGAAGGCCACGGCCCCGTCGAGATCGACGGTGAAGCCGCCCTTGACCCGGCCGAAGATGACCCCGGTCACCCGCTCGCCGTCCTTGTAGGCCTGTTCGAGCTTCTCCCACGCCTCTTCGCGGCGCGCCCGTTCGCGGCTGAGCGACGCCTCGCCGCGCGCGGTCTCGAAACGCTCGATATAGACCTCGACCTCGTCGCCGACCTTCACCTCGGCCGCCTGTCCGGGCGTGGCGAACTCCTTGAGCGGCACGCGGCCCTCCACCTTGAGCCCGACGTCGATCAAGGCGGCGTCGTTCTCGATGGCGAGAACGGTGCCCTTGACCACGCCTCCCTCGAAGCGGGGCGTGGCGTCCAGGAACGCATCGAGCATGTCGGCGAAGGTCTCCTTCGCGGCGCTCGCCTGCCCGGTCGCTTCTGCTGTCTCTGCCGTCATCTGATCTCCAGCATGGTCGGTGGGCGCTCTTGCGCGGGTCTCGCGCCCCGCGTCGGCCGCAGCCTGCGCGCAGTCTGCGACGGGTGAGCGCGGCGCCGCGGCGCGGGCTCCGGTCCCGTCGCTACGGGGAAGAAAGACGCGAGTCCACGATCGCCACCGCCCGCGCGAACACCTGGTCCGCGTCGAGGGCGCTGGTGTCGATCCGACTTGCGTCCGCCGCCGGCTTCAAGGGTGCGGCGCTGCGCCGGCGGTCGCGGGCGTCGCGGGTCTCTATTTCATCCAAAACGCGGGATTCTATACTCTCGACGCCGCGCGACCGCAACTCACAAAGGCGGCGCCGGGCACGCACCTCGGCGGACGCCTCCAGGTAGAGCTTCGCCTGCGCGCCGGGGCAGACGACCGTGCCGATGTCGCGCCCGTCGAGGACGGCGCCGGGCGGCCGGGCGGCGAAGGCGCGTTGAAGCCCGAGCAGAGCGTGGCGAACGGCGCCATGCGTCGCCACCACCGAGGCCGCCTGGCCCACATCCTCGGCGCGGAGTGCCGGGTCCGTGAGGTCGCCGTCCGTGATGCCGCCGGCTGCGGCTGCTGCGTCCGCCGCCTGCGCCGGGTCGCCGTTCGCCCTCAGCAGGCGGAGCGCCGTGGCGCGGTAGAGCAGGCCGGTATCGAGGTGCCGCAGCCCGTAGCGTGCCGCCAGGCGGCGCGCCAGCGTGCCCTTGCCCGAGGCCGCCGGCCCGTCGACCGCGATGACCAGCGCTGCCGGCTCAGCACGCGGCAATCGAGGCGCCCAGGCGGTTCATGTCGGCGACGAAGCCGGGATAGCTGGTGCCGATCATCGCGCCGTCGTCCACGGTCACCGGCTTCTCGCAGGCCATGCCGAGGACGAGGAAGGCCATGGCGATGCGATGGTCGAGCTCGGTCGCGACCAGGCCGCCGCCGGGCGGCGGGCCGCCGCGTCCGACGATATCGAGCCCGTCCTCGCGCTCGGTCACGGCGATTCCGGCGGCACGCAGGCCGGCGGCGGTCGCGCCCAGCCGATCGCTCTCCTTGACCCTGAGCTCGGCCAGGCCGTTGAGCCGCGTGGTGCCGTCGGCGCACGCGGCGAGCACGCTCAGGATCGGATACTCGTCGATCATGCGCGGCGCCCTCCCGGCCGGCACCTCGACCGCACGGAGCGGCCCGGCGCGCACCGCGATGTCGGCGACAGGCTCGCCCGCCTGCTCGCGGACCGGACCCAGCTCGACCGCCGCCCCCATGTCGCGCAGGGTCTCGAGCAGCCCGGTCCGGCCCGGATTGACGCCCACGTCGCGGATCGCGAGGTCCGAGCCGGGCACGATCAGCGCGGCGGCGAGCGGAAAGGCGGCGGCACTGGCATCGCCCGGCACCGTGAGCGCACAGGGTTCGAGCTCGGGATGGCCGCTGACGGCGATGGTGCCGACACCGCCTGCGTCCGTCTCGACCCTGACCGTCGCGCCGAAGCGGCGCAGCAGGCGCTCGGTGTGGTCGCGGCTCGGCACGGGCTCCACGACCCGGGTTTCGCCGGGCGCGTTGAGGCCGGCCAGCAGCACGGCGGACTTTACCTGCGCCGAGGGCAGCGGCAGCCGATAGTCGAGCGGCATCGGGTCGGCGGCGCCGATGACCGCAAGCGGGAGCCGGCCGCCGCTGCGCCCCTCGAAGCGCGCGCCCATCCGCTCCAGCGGCTCGATGATCCGGCCCATCGGGCGCCTGCGGAGCGAACGGTCGCCGGTCATGAAGGTGGTGAAGCCATGGCTCGCGCAGATCCCGGCGAGGAGGCGAAGCGCGGTTCCGGAGTTGCCGAGGTCGAGCACGCCGCCGGGCTCGGCCAGCCCGCCGACGCCGACGCCGTGCACGCACCAGCTTCCGTCGCCCTCCTGCTCCACGGCGACGCCCAGCGCGCGCAGGGCGGCCGCCGTCGCCGCCACATCCGCGCTTTCCAGGAGGCCGCGGATGCGGGTTTCGCCGACCGCCAGCGCGCCCAGCATCAGCACGCGGTGGGAGATGGACTTGTCGCCCGGCACCGCGCAGCGTCCCTTGAGGGGAGCGGCGGGCGACGAGACCAGGGGGTGCGGCTTCCGCTCTCCGGCGCAGACCGCGCGGCGCGCGCGTGGCGTGGGCATGGCGTCGGACACGCCCCGTCTCTAAGCACAGCGCCGGGCGGCGTCAAGCGGCGCGATTTTGCTTTTGACAGGGAAGCGCCAAACTGGCATTGGCGACGCCTGCGATGGCCTTGACATGCAGGGAGGAGCTGGCGTGGCGAAGCGGGAATGGGGCGCCAAGCATTCATGCGACGACTGCGGCGTGAAGTTCTACGACTTGCATCGCAACCCGATCGCCTGCCCCGGATGCGGCAGCGTGGTCAAAGTCGAAACCGCGGTACGGCCGAACCGGCGCCGCCCGTCGGCGCAGCCGGAGCGGCCGCCGCCCGCCAACGCCACCGCCGCCGCGGCGCCGGGCGCGGCGGGCGCAGTGGGTGTAGCGGCCGCGGCGGACGCGGTGGATCCCTTGTGCGCGCCGGACGAGACGCCCGACGAGGGCAGCAACGAGATGATCGGCGGCGGCGACGACGATCCGGTCGGGGACATGGACATTGCGAGGCCCGCGCCAAGCACGCCGTGAGCGGGCGCGGGCCGCGACTATTTGATCTTGCGTCGTGCGCGGCGTAGCCACTAGGGTTTCCCCCGCCGCGCGGCGCGCCCGGAATCGCGGGGCCATAGCTCAGTTGGGAGAGCGCTTGAATGGCATTCAAGAGGTCGGGGGTTCGACTCCCCCTGGCTCCACCACTCCGCGCGCAGCGGTAGCGCCGGCGCGCCGACGCTCCCGGGCCGCGGCGCAGCGCCCCCGGCGACGGCGCCGCCGGTCGAGGGGCGCCATCGGTCGATGGGTAACAGACGGGAAGCCGCCATGGGAACGCCGCCGTGAGCGCGCGGAAGCACATCCTGATCGTCGACGACGACCGGGCCCTGCGCCAGTCCCTCGCCGAGCAGCTGCACATGTACGAGGAGTTCGCGGCGAGCGAAGCCGCAACCGGGCGGGCGGCGCTGGAGGCCATGAAGAGCGGCGGCTTCGACCTCATCCTGCTGGACATCGGCCTCCCCGACATGGACGGACGCGAGGTCTGCAAGCTGGTGCGGCGGAACGGGGTCGCGGTGCCGATCATCATGCTGACCGCCGCCGACTCCGAGGCCGACACCATCCTCGGCCTCGACTCGGGCGCCAACGACTATGTCACCAAGCCCTTCCGCCTCGGCGCGCTGCTGGCCCGCATCCGCGCCCAGCTGCGCCAGCACGAGCACAGCGAGGACGCGACCTTCACGATCGGCCAATACAACTTCAAGCCGGCGTCGAAGCTCCTGATCCGGCCCGACGGCAGGGGCAAGATACGCCTCACGGAGAAGGAAGCGGCGATCCTCAAATATCTCTACCGGGCGCGCGACCGGGCCATCGCCCGCGACGTGCTGCTGAGCGAGGTGTGGGGCTACAACGCCAACGTCGCGACCCACACGCTGGAGACCCACATCTACCGGCTGCGCCAGAAGATCGAGCCCGAGCCCTCCGATCCCCGCCTGCTGGTGACCGAGGGCGGCGGCTACCGCCTGGCGCCGTAGGCGCGGCACCCCGCGCCCACGCCGGCGCCGTGGCTCAAGGCGCGCCGGCCTCGTCCCCGCCGGATAGAAAATCCCTGAGCGCGTCGAGGGTCTCGTCGGGCGCTTCGTCGAGCATGATGTGGCCGACCTTCGGAATCACCACCGTGGTCGCACCGGCGATGCGCCGGGCCAGGGCGCGTCCGCGCTTCGCCGGCGTCATCAGGTCGCGTGCGCCGATCACCACCAGCGTGGGGCAGGCGACCGCCGCGGCCGCCGCCTCCCCGCCTTCATAGGCGTTGGTCGCGACCAGGTCGGTGTGCAGCACGCCCGGCGCCGCCTGCTCCAGGGTGCGCAGGCCGCCGCCGGTCATCCAGATCCCCGGCATTCGATGGCCGCCATAGTGGGCGCGGCGGCCGTAGCCCCAGCCGGTGAGCAGCTCCAGCGCGTGGTGGTCGTCCGCCGCAGCGCGGCCGAGCAGCAGGTCGTTGACGGGGATCGCGGCGGCGGCCCCCAGCAGCGCGAGCCTGCGCACCCGCGCGCCGTGGCGGGCCGCGGCCTCCAGCGCCACCAGCGCGCCCATGCTGTGGCCGACCAGGGCGGCCTCGCGCACCCCTGCCGCGTCCATGAGCGCCGCCAGCCAGTCCGCCATCGCCGGGATCGCGCGCCTGGGCGGCCCCGCCGAGCGGCCGTGGCCGGGCAGGTCGAGCGCCAGCACGCTGCCGCCGTGCCAGGCGAAATAGCGCGCCTGCAGCTTCCACACCGTGTGATCGAAGGCGGCACCGTGCACGAAGAGGGTGACCGGCAGACGGGGATCGAAGGGCCTGCCGCCGGTGGCGGCGAAGGCGCGCGCGCCGTCCACCTGCAGCTCCACGCTCAGCGCCCCGTGGCCCGCGCGGCCGCCCTGAGGCCGCGCTCCAGATCGGCGATCAGGTCGTCCGGGTCCTCCAGGCCGATCGAGAGCCGCACCATGTCCTCGCCGACCCCTGCGGCCTCCAGCGCCGCGGCGTCCATCTGCTGATGGGTGGTGCTGGCGGGATGGATCACGAGGCTCTTGGCGTCGCCCACATTGGCGAGGTGCGAGAGCAGCTCGACCGCCTCGATGAAGGCCCGCCCCGCGGCGCGGCCGCCCTTCACGCCAAAGCAGAAGATCGCGCCGGCGCCGTCGGGCAGCAGCACCTTGGCGCGCGCGTGATCGGGATGCGAGGGGAGATCGGGGTAGCTCACCCACGAGACCGCGTCGTGGCCGTCGAGAAAGGCCACGACCTTCCGCGCGTTCTCGACGTGGCGCGCCATGCGGACGGGCAGGCTCTCCACCCCCTGGAGGATGTGGAAGGCGTTGGTGGGGCTCATGCATGCGCCGAAGTCGCGCAGGCCCTCCGCCCTGGCGCGGGCGATGAAGGCGGCAGGGCCGAACTCCTCGGCGAAGTCGATGCCGTGATAGCCGGCGTAGGGCTCGGTGAGCGTCGGGAACCTGCCCGAGGCTTCCCAGTCGAAGGTGCCGGCATCGACCAGCACGCCGCCGATGGCGATGCCGTGGCCGCCCAGGAACTTGGTGGCCGAGTGCATCACGATGTCGCAGCCCAGCTCGAAGGGGCGGCAGAGGCAGGGCGTGGCGAAGGTGTTGTCGATCATCAGCGGCACGCCCGCCTCATGGGCGACGGCGGCGACCGCCGGCAGGTCCATGATCTCGAGGCCGGGATTGCCCAGCGTCTCGCCGAACAGGAGGCGCGTCTCCGGCCGGATCGCCCGGCGAAACCCCTCGCTGTCGCGGGGATCGACGAAGCTCGTCTCGATGCCGAAGCGCGGCAGGGTGTGGGTGAAGAGATTGTGGCTGCCGCCATAGAGCGAGGCCGACGAGACGATGTGCCCGCCCGCGTCCATCAGCGTCGCCACCGCGAGATGCAGCGCCGCCTGCCCGCTCGCCGTACAGACGGCGCCGACGCCGCCTTCGAGCGCTGCGATCCGCTCTTCCAGCACCGCCACCGTCGGGTTCGAGATGCGCGAGTAGATATGGCCGGCGCGCTCCAGGTTGAAGAGCGAGGCCGCCTGCTCGGTATCGTCGAAGACGAAGGAGGTGGTCTGGTAGATCGGCACCGCGCGCGCGCCGGTCGCCGGGTCGGGTTTTTGGCCCGCGTGCAGGCTCAGCGTGTCGCGCTTGAAGGCCAGCGGGTCGGCCATCGCCCTGTCTCCCCGGCGCCCTGCCATCCCGACCGGCGCCGTGCGGCGGGAAGCTCCGCCATTTGTGTTACGCTCGCAAGCGCCATGACGACCGACGGTCGCAAGCAGAAGCCCGCCACGGGCGCCCCCGGCAAGCGGCAGGAACGCGAAGCGAGGCTCGCGGCCGCGCTCCGCGCGAACCTGCGCGAGCGCAAGCGCCAGAAGAGCGCGCGCAAGGAAGGCGCCGCGCTGCCGAAGCGGGCGGACACATGAGCCGCGCGCCCGAGGCGCGCATCACAGCATGACATCGCCCGAGTTGGGCCCGAGGGTCTGGCCGACATAGATGGCGCCGCCGGGGCCGGCGAGGAAGGCCACCGTCTCCGCGATCTCCCAGGCCTCGCCGAAGCGCCCGAGCGGCAGCTCGGCGGCCTTCGCCTTCTTCCACTCGTCGGAGATGTCGTCGAGGATCGGGGTGTTGCAGGGGCCGGGGCCGATGGCGTTGACGCGCACGCCGCGGCTCGAGACTTCCAGCGCCAGCGACTTCGTGAGCCCGATGACGCCGGCCTTCGCCGCCGCATAGTGGGCCATCTCGTTGGCGCCCTTGTGGCCGAGTTGCGAGGCGGTGTTGATGATCACGCCCTCGCCCTTCTCCAGCATCGGGCCGAGCGCCTCGCGGTCGCACAGGAAGACGCCGCGCAGGAGCACCGCCACCATGCGGTCGAACTCCTCGGTCGTCATCTCGGCGAACGGCGACAGCCGGGCGTAGCCGGCATTGGCGAAGAGCAGCGTGCAGTCGCCGAAGGCCTTGCGGCAGGCCGCGAACATGGCCTTCACGTCGGCCTCGCTGGACACGTCGCCGCCGACCGCCTCGGCCCGCCCATTGCCGGCGCAGATCTTGTCCGCCGTGCGCTGCGCGCCGTCCTCGTTGATGTCCTGGCAGAGGATCGGCATCCCCTCCCGCGCGAGCCGGAACGCCGACGCCTCCCCGAAGCCGCTGGCGGCGCCGGTGATGACGGCGATGTGGTCCTGCATCTCGATCATGAACGTCCACTCCCTTCATTGTCGCTTGATTCGTTCGCCGAAGGCCCGAACACGCGGGCGAAGATCGTATCGACGTGCATGAGGTACGGCTCGGGCGCGAACAGCGCGGCGAGCGCGGCGCCGTCGAGCACGGCCGCAATGCGCGCGTCGGCGGCCAGCGCCGCCTCGAAGTCGCCGCCGTTCTCCCAGACGTCGAGCGCGAGCGCCTGCACGATGGCGTAAGCGTCCTCGCGCGACATCCCGCGCTCGATCAGCGCCAGCAGCACGCCCTGGCTGTGGACCAGCCCGCCGCGGCTATCGAGATTGCGCCGCATGGCGGCCTCGTCGACCGCCAGGCCGTCGACGACGGCGGCGAGCCTGACCAGCGCAAAATCCAGCGCAACGGTCGCATCGGGCGCGAACACCCGCTCGACCGCGGAATGGCTGATGTCGCGCTCGTGCCAGAGCGCGATGTTCTCCAGCGCCGGCGTCACGGCTGCGCGCACGATGCGGGCGAGGCCGGTCAGGTTCTCGCTCAGGATGGGGTTCTTCTTGTGGGGCATGGCGGACGAGCCCATCTGGCCCTTGCCGAAGGCCTCCGCCGCCTCGCCCACCTCGCTCCGCTGCAGGTGACGGATCTCGACCGCGAGGCGCTCGATGGCGCCGGCGATGACGCCGAGCACGGCGAAATAGATGGCGTGGCGGTCGCGCGGGATGACCTGGGTCGAGACCGGCTCCGGCGCGAGCCCCATCTGCGCCGCCACATGCGCCTCGACCTCCGGCGCCACGCTCGCGAAGGTCCCGACCGGGCCTGAGATCGCGCAGGTCGCGATCTCGCGGCGCGCCGCCTTCAGCCGCTCTGCGGCACGGGCGAACTCCGCATAGTGGCCGGCGAGCTTGAGCCCGAAGCTGGTCGGCTCGGCGTGGACGCCGTGGCTGCGGCCGACGCAGAGGGTCCGCTTGTGCTCGAAGGCGCGGCGTTCGAGCGCCGCGGCCACGGCGCCGACGCCGCCCTCCAGCAGGGCGCCGGCCCGGTCGAGCTGCACCGCGAGGCAGGTGTCGAGCACGTCGGACGAGGTGAGGCCCTGGTGGATGAAGCGCGCCTCCGGCCCCACATGGCTCGCGAGGTTGGTGAGGAAGGCCACGACATCGTGGCGGGTCTCGCGCTCGATCGCGTCGATCTTCGCGGGATCGACCAGCGCGGCATGGTCCGTGCGGATCGCGCGCGCGAGCGCGTCCGCCGCGGCCTGCGGCGCCCGGCCGCGCGCGACCTGGGCATCGAGCGCATGGCGCTCGATCTCCAGCCAGATGGCGAAGCGGGTCTCCGGCGCCCAGACCGCGGCCATCTCCGGCCGTGAATAGCGCGGGATCATGGGATGTCGCGACGGGGGATCGGAGCGCTCCTCACATGGCGGCGCTGGGAATGGCTGGGGCGCCAGGATTCGAACCTGGGATCACGGGACCAAAACCCGTTGCCTTGCCACTTGGCTACGCCCCAAGCGGAGCGGCTTTTACCACGGCGCGAGGCGGTGCGGAAGCGAGCGGCTCAGCCCGGCGCCTCGTGGAAGAAGCGGAGCCGGTTGGCGGCGATGCGGCCGAAGCGGATCGCCTGCCTGCGGCGCAGCCCCTGGGCCATGGGCCGGAGCGGCGCCTCGCGCCCGATCTCGGCGCCGAAGCGGTCGGCGACGATCGCACCGGCGCTCGCCGGCAGCGCGTCGAGCGGGAAGCCGTTGCCGACCGCGAAATAGAGCCGGTCGCAATGGCTGCGATAGTCCTCCCACTTGGAGTCGGCGCGGAAGTCGGCAAGCCCGCTCTTGATCTCGACGATGACGAAGCGCCCCTTGCCGTCCTGGCCCAGCACGTCCGCCCGCCGGCCCGAGCCGAGCGGCACCTCGATGAGCGGGCTGACGCCCATGGCGTCCAGCAGCCGGCACACGCCACGGGCGAGCCCCTCGGCCCGGCCTTCGGCCACGCAGGGCCGCGCGATGTCGAGCGCGAGCTGGGCGGGCGTGGATAGAGACACGGACATGGGCTGAGATGTGGGCGCAGGCGTAGGCGGCTCGGTCTGCAACGACCGGATGTTCGCAGTTTAGTCCAATTCGGCCGCCTCTGCCCACAACTCCTTGCAGACGCTCTCCCGCCTCGATCGCCGGGGCGCAAGGGCGCAGGCCGATCCCGGCCTGGACCTCACTCGCCGGCGCCGATGCGCGCTGCTTCGCGCTGCCTCAGATGATCGATACGCAGGCACTCAAGACCAACGACGAAAGGAGCACGGCTGTCGCAGCCCTCCAATACCGCATCATGTCCTCCAGATTCCTTACTTTGGGTATCCTGCGCTTTGGAGAACGACTTGTCATCCCGAACATAAATTCCCTCGTCTTCAGAAGGCTTTAATGAAGCCGATCGCCGATTCGCGTCGCTTCGCGCTGCCTCTCCAGCGCCCGCAGCTCGCCGTCGCGGGCTTCGACGACGGTGCGCGCAATCGACTCGCAGTCTTGCATTTTCCGATCGCATATCTCCTTCAATCTCGCCGCTGCCGCTTCGGTCTCGCTCTCGATCCGCGCCCGCTGGAGATCGAAGAACGCGTCGCGCTCCTTCGCCGTGGAGAATGCCTCGGGCGCGAGGACGACCGTGACACTGTCGGCATAGTCATGCGTCGTGCCGGACAGAATATCGATCTCGATGTTGACGATCGCGCCGATGCTGAGCTTGCCGGGAGGCCGGGCCCTGGAGCGGCTGGGAAGCACGGCCACCGCATTGAAATAGCCGCTCTTCCGGCATATTACGACGACGTGCTGCCTGCTCTTGTCGAGCGACACCCTGGCAGGGGTTGGGCGTGCGACAGCGACCGTCGCGCCCCCTCGCTTCAGGGTGCAGGCGGCGCCGGGCGGCGCGGTGATCGCGGTCACCGTCTGGTGGCCGCTGCGCTCGCCGGTCGCCGCACATGCGCTCAGCGCCAACGGCAGGAACAGCGCGCCTGCGGCGGCCCGCCGGCATCGCTTCGTCATTTCGACCATGACCCTTCCGGCCCGGCGCGCGTCACGCGTCGTCGACGTCACGCGTCGTCGAATTGCGCGGGCTTCTCCTTGCCGAGGCGGGTCCAGTATTCCGCCGGGATCAGTTCGGGCTTCTTGTAGAAGTGCCAGCGGCATGGCTTGGCGTGATCGGGGTCGAAGTCGGTGACCCAGAGCGGCGCGCCGCCCCACTCGATCGGCAGGATCTCGTTGACCGCGCAGTGGACGCAGTAATAGGGCACGTCCTTGCGGCCCCAGCTCCACCAGTGCGCCTCCCGGGTCGCGCCGAAATTGTAGGGCGGGCCGAGGCGGGAGGGGGTCTTGTCCATCGGGTCGCCGCGCCGCATCCGCCCGCCGCTGCCGCAGGGGTCCATGACGATGGTGTAGCGCTCTTCGTCCTCCAGCACCTCGACATCGCCCTCCTGCCGGGGCCCGCAGCGATGGGCGCGCATCATCTCGGTGGTGAGCGTGACCTGGCGCTCGACGCTCATCCTGCGGAACCCCTTCCAGGTCCGCTTCATCATCCAGGTCTCCTGGGTCGCGCGCAGCATGGCGTAGACCTCGGCCTCGCCGAACCTGTGCGCGATCCTGGTCAGCATGTCCCAGATCCAGTCGCAGTAGAGATCGTGCAGCCCCTTCCACTCGTGGATCAGGTTGCGCGCCAGCGTCTTGGCGTCGTCCGTGCGGCCCTCGTCGATCGCGTCCGCGATCACCTCCCCGGTGGGCCGGCCCAGCTCGTCGAGATCGTCCTCGCGCAGCACCCGGCCGGCGAAATCCGAGAGTTTCAGCATGGCCGCCCTCCCCTTCCCTCACGCGTCCCCGTCCTGCGCCGGCCGGACGGCGCCGACGAGGCGGGACCGTAGCACGCCGACGCCCGGAGTCGGGCATCGCGCGCCGTCAGCGCTTCGCTCGCCTCCCACAGCTCGCGCCGGTGACGACACGGACCTTGCCGCGCATGTCGGCCTGCAAATGCGCTCACGAGCCTCCAGGGCCGGCAGCCGGGGCGAGGATGTCCATTGCGGGCGCGTGCAGGCCCGGATCGCCGACCGCGAGCACTCGTCCGTCCGCCCCCACCGGGCCGCCGTCCCAGGCGGTCACGCGGCCGCCCGCGCCCTCGACGATGGGGATCAGCGCCGCGATGTCCCAGGGGTTCATGCTCGCCTCCACGACCAGATCGATGAAGCCGGAGGCGAGCATCCCGTAGGCGTAGCAATCGCCGCCGAAGCGGCGCAGGCGGACGCGGGCGGCGAGCGCAGCGAAGGCGGCGCCCTCGGCCGGCGTGAACATGTCGGGCTCGGTCGCGTAGAGGACCGCCGCGCCGAGTTCGGCGCAGGGCCGCGTCGTGAGCCGGCGTCCGCCCAGAAAGGCGCCGCCGCCATGACCGACGAAGCGCTCGCGCAGGAAGGGCTGGTCGAGGATGCCGACGATGCCCTTGCCGCCGTCCTGCAGCGCGATCAGGGTGCCCCAGGTCGGCATCCCGGAGATGAACGCCTTGGTGCCGTCGATCGGGTCGATGACCCAGGTGAAGCGGGCGTCGGGCCGGGCGTGCCCGTGCTCCTCGCCGAGAATGCCGTGATCCGGGCAGGCCTCTTCGATCAGCGCGCGGATGGCGGCTTCGGCCTCACGGTCGGCCACCACCGTCACCGGCGAAAATCCGGCGATATGGTCCTTGTCGTCCACCGCCAGCGTCTGCCGGAAATAGCGCATGACGACCGCGCCCGACGCATCGGCGAGGCGATGCGCCAACGGCAAGAACTCAAGCCACGCTTCTACCTCAGTCACCGCCAACACTCCTGATTGCCGGCACGCGATACTCCTTACTGCACAGGCACATTGTCATCACCTGCATAGATGTTAATGCCATACTTTACCAAACTACATCTATTGTACGGCCGTCACTGTGAATACACTCCCCAATACCTCCTGGAGTTGTGAATCCGCTACTATCCGCATATTGCATTAGGCATCGAAGTGTGGAGCCCCGATTCCCAAGCAGGATGGCCTTGACTTTACCTGTTGCGGAATGCGCGATCATGAAGCTCGAAACATTAGGAGTGCCTTGAGCACCAAAAGCAGTTCCGAACGCAGTACCAAATGTTTCTTCGGCCCCCACCATCACCGCGCGGCCTTGGAATCTCTCGCCGTCAATTACGGAGAAATAAAGATCAGAACTCATTTCCTGCTCATACCAGAACTTAACGGGGGTTCCTTCGCCCCTGACTATTCCCTGCATTTCTCCTGAGCAACTAACTGCTACAATCGACACAATTGCAACAAGTGCCAATCGAACTATCATATGCGGCACACGTTGATACATCGGCCCCCCCTTCCAATTCATTGTGCAACAGCCAATTTCTTTGATCTCGCGCAGCCAAGGCTCTCGTTAGACCGCTCGAGCAAGTCTAGCATAGCCTTGAAGTTTTGGATTGACATCTGCACGCGCTCGGCGACGCTTGCGCAGGCTCGGCGCTTGGCGGACCCTCGGGCGGTAATGAGGAGTGCGGCACTGTCCATGAGGGCGGGCGAGAGGCGGCGCTGCTGGACCGGCGCAGCGTTGTGGGCGGTAAGGGCATTGGCTCTGGCGCTCGCCCTGGTGCTGGCGCCGGCCGGCGGTGCGCAGGCGGCGCGGGTCTGCGAGGGGCCGGGGATCAACCATCTGCCGCCCCCGGCAGCGTCCGACGAGGTGCTGAGCGTCCTCGCCTACAATGTCTATCTGCTGCCCTCGCATGTCCGTGCCGTCCCCTTCCTGGGCGAACGCTTCGCCCTGGCCCAGGAGGAGCGCGCCGTGCGCATCCCGCCCTTCCTCGCGCCCTATGATGTCGTGATCCTGTCGGAAGTCTATGACGACGACGCGCGCGCGCTTCTGCTGGCGGGGCTCAGGGCGCAGGGCTTCCGCTACGCCACCCGCATCCTGGGGAGCGCCTGCCGGGCCGCCGCGCGCTGCGAGAAGGGCGCGGTCTACCGGCAATCCCTCGGGGCCGAAGACCCGCGCGGCGGCGAGGGCGATACCTGGTTCGGGGAGGACGGCGGCGTGCTGATCGCGAGCAGGCACCCGATCGGCGCCGCAAGCGAATCGATCTACGCCGCGTGCGTCGAGCGCGACTGCAACGCGGCCAAGGGCTTCGTCCATGCGCGCATCGACAAGGGCGCCAGGCGCTACCACGTCATCGGCACCCACGCGCAGTTCGGCTGGGGCCAGGAGCAGCGCACGGCCAAGGCGGCGCAGCTTCGCGCCATCCTGCGCTACATCGAGGGGCCGTCGGACATCCCGCGCACCGAGCCGGTCATCGTCGGCGGCGACTTCAACATCCTCCGCCACGAGTTCGAGAGCCTGCTCCGCGACGACACGCTGGGCGCGCTGGCGCCGGTGTTCCGCGGCTACCGCTACACCCGCGAATCGCGCAACGACTGGGCGCGGCGCGGCAACGGCTATGTCGACTACGTCCTCGCCAAGAAGGGGTTTCGGGAACCGCGCTACGGCAGCAACTGCCCCATGGTCTTCCGCACCCGCTACGACTTCGAGGACCGCGCGCTGTTCACCGTCGTGCGCGGCGAGGACTATTGCGACCTCTCCGACCACTACGCCGTCTGGGGCTATTTCGACTACCGGGACGCACCCGGTGCGCCGCCCGACTGCCCCCTGCCCGCGTTCCCGCCCGGTTGAAGGCAGACCGCAGCGGGCCGCTCCCCTACTCCGCGGCGTCGAGGCGGCGCTGCTGCCGCATCCAGCGCGGCTTGCTGGTCGCGTGCTCGCGGACGAATTGCTGGGTCGGCATCCGCGCATCGGCCCAGTAGAGCTTGGGCTTCTCCCAATTATAGCGCGCGGGCTCGGGGATCGGCGTCGCGGTATCCACCACCGCGCCGTCCTTCATCACCAGCGCGAGGCGCTCCCGGTCCTGCAGCACCGCGATGTCGGCGAGCGGGTCGCCGTCCACCACCAGGATGTCGGCGCGCTTGCCCTCCTCCAGGGTGCCGATCTCGTCCTCCATGCCGAGCGTCAGCGCCGCATCGGCGGTGCCGGCGCGGATCGCCTCCATGGCGCTGAGCCCCCCATAGGTCATCAGGTGCTCGAGCTCGCGGGCGTGCCATTCGCCGTAGGGGACCGAGCCCTGGCCGCTGTCGGTGCCGGCGATGATGGTGATCCCTTCGGCGCGGGCGCGGGCGACGACGGCGGCGAGGCGCTCGACCTCATCCTTGTAGGCGTCGAGGATGAAGTCCGAGGTGCCGAGGTCCGGCCCCCAGTCGAGCGTGTTCACCAGCAGCGAGAAGGTCGGGATCAGCGGCGTCGGGTTGCGGAAGAGCACGTCCAGGTCGTCGTCGGCCATGTAGGAGCCGTGGATGATCCAGTCGAAGCCGGCCCTGATCGCGTCCGCCGCGGCGCGGCCCGAGCGCGCGTGGATGGTGCAGACCTTGCCGAGCCGGTGGGTCACCTCGGCGATGGCGCGCAGATCGTCGAGGCCGATGCTGCCGGCAAGCTCCGCCTCGCCGGTCAGCACGTCGCCGTCGCCGGCGACCTTCACGATATCGACGCCGTCCTTGATCTCGCGGCGCGCCTCCGTGACCATCTCGTCGCGGGTGTTGCAGAGCACGGCGAAGGACGAGCGCGGGTGCTCCATCCAGGTCGGCCAGGGCGAGCCGATCGCGTTGTACGTGGTGATGTAGCGCCCGGCCGAGGCCATGCGCGGCCCCTCGATCAGCCCGGCGGCGATGGCGTCGCGGACCGCCACCGAGATGTTCCAGGTGGAGCCCGGATCGGAGAACGCGGTGACGCCCGCGCGCAGCACCTTGCGCGCATTGTTGGCGGCGCGCAGCGTCCGGTACTCCACGCTGCCGTAGAGGTCGAGCTCCTCGAAGGACAGGATGTCGCCGTAGGAGATGTGGCAATGGCCGTCGATAAGGCCGGGCATGACGGTGCGCCCGGCGGCGTCGATGGTCTCGTAGCCGCCGCGCGCCTCGGCCAGGGCCGCAACCTCCGCGTGCGCGCCGATCCTGCCGATGCGCGTGCCCTCCACCAGCAGCGAGAGGCCGTCCGCCGGCGCCGCGCCGGTCGCGTCGAGCAGGCGTGCGCCCGCGATCAGATATCCGCCCATGTCCGTGCCTCCCCTGCCCGTCCGCCTCTCCGCCGGAGCGCCGCTGCGCGCGCCGTTTCGCGTTTGGCTTCGCCTCCGGCCCTCTGTACGATCCGCCGCGGCGCGAGGCAACCGGGGGGTGCCCCGATGCCCTGCCCTGAGGTGCGAATGCCGGCGCGGGAGAGGCGCCGGATGCTGCCGCCGGACAGATGGGGAGGCACACGAAATGAGCAGAATCGGCGTCGCGTTCTCGGGCGGGCTGAACGCGTCCGAAATCGTGGACTGCGCACGGCTCGCCGAATCGCTCGGCTACGACTCGGTGTGGATGGCGGAGGGGCACGGCGGCGATCAGTTCGCGGTGCTCTCGGCGGTCGCGGCGCAGACCGGGAGGGTGGCGCTCGGCACCTGCATTTCGAGCGTCTTCGTGCGCTCGGCGCCCACCATCGCCATGGCCGCAGCGACGGTGGACCAGATTTCCGGCGGCCGCTTCATCCTCGGCCTCGGCTCCAGCCACAAGGTCCAGGTCGAGCCCGAGCACGGCCTGCCCTACGGCAAGCCGGTGACGCGGGTGCGCGAGACCGCCGAGGTCGTGCGCCAACTGCTGCGGGACGGACGCGTGTCCTACCGGGGCGAGACGGTCGCGATCGAGAACTACGAGCTGTGGTTCGCGCCGCTCCGCCCCCGCATCCCCATCTATTTCGCGGCCGTCTTCCCCAAGATGATCGGGGTCTGCGGGGAGGAGGCGGACGGCGTGATCCTGACCCGCACCACGCTCGATGTCGGGGCCGAGGCGCGGCGGCACATCGCCGCCGGCGCCAGGGCGGCAGGGCGCGACGCCGGCGACGTCGACGTGACCTCCCTCCTCCCCGCCGCGGCCGCCGACGATCCGGCGGACGCGTTCGACGCGCTCAGGCCCGGCGTCGCCATGTATACGGGCTTCTTCCCCCGCTATAACCGCTTGGCGTCGGAGCAGGGCTTCGGCGCCGAGGCGGCGGCGATCGCAGAGGCCTGGGCGCGCGGCGACCACGAGGCGGCGATCCGGGCGGTGAGCGACGAGTTGATCGATTCGGCCTGCATCGTCGGCACGCCCGAACGCTGCCGCGAGCGGATCGCGGCCTTCCACGCGTCCGGCATCGACCTGCCGATGATCGCGCCCATGGCCGCCGGCCCCGATGCCAGGCAAGTGGCCGAGGCCACCATCAGGGCCTGCGCCCCGCGATGAGCCTTGCCCCGGTGCTCGAGTCGTGCAGCAGCCCACCGAGGGAATTGCGGGCGTGACCACAGCCATGCGCGGCTACATTCGGGTGGTCGATCTGGTCAACCGCCGCGTCGGGCGCGTGGTGATGTACGGCATGTTCGCGATCATGGCCATCCTGCTCTGGTCGTCGCTGTCCAAGACCTTCTTCAACCCCTCGCTCTGGACCCTGGAGATGGCCCAGTTCGCGATGGTGGGCTACTACATCCTGGGCGGCCCCTATGCCGTCCAGACGGACGCGAACGTGCGGATGGACCTGTTCTACGGCTCCTGGTCCCGCCGGCGAAAGGCGTGGTCCGACGTGGTCACGGTGATGTGCCTCCTGTTCTTCCTCGCGGTTCTCCTCTGGGGCGGGATCGATTCCACCATCTACAGCTTCAAGTACGGCGGCGAGCGCAGTCCCAGCGCCTGGCGTCCCTATCTCTGGCCGATCAAGGTGGTGATGGTGGTCGGCATCGTCTTGATGATCCTTCAATCCTTCTCCGAGTTCTTCAAGGACATCCTGCTGCTTCGGCGCGAGGACATCTGATGCCCTACGAGTTCATCACCGTCCTGATGTTCGCGCTGATGATGCTCATGCTGGCCACCGGCCAGCGCGTCTTCGCCGCCATCGGCTTCGTCGCCCTGCTGTCCGCGCTGCTGCTGTGGGGCGACCGGGGCGGCTACGACCTGGGCTTCGCCGCCGCCATGAAGCTGATGAAATGGTATCCGCTGCTGACGCTCCCGATGTTCATCTTCATGGGCTACGTGCTCTCGGAATCGAAGATCGCGGACGACCTCTACCGCATGTTCCACGTCTGGACGGGGGGCATGGCCGGCGGGCTCGCCATGGGTACGATCGGGCTCATGGTGCTGGTGTCGGCGATGAACGGGCTCAGCGTCGCGGGCATGGCCATCGGCGCCACCATCGCGCTGCCCGAGCTTCTCAAGCGCAACTACGACAAGCGCATGGTGACCGGCGTCATCCAGGCCGGAAGCTCGCTCGGCATCCTCGTGCCGCCCTCGGTGGTCCTGGTCCTTTACGCCATGATCGCGCGGCAGCCCGTGGGGCAGCTCTGGCTCGCGGGGATCTTTCCGGGGCTGATGATGGCCGCGCTCTTCGTCCTCTATATCGGGGTGCGCTGCTGGATCACCCCCAGTCTCGGGCCCGTCCTCCCCGAGGCCGAACGCGCGGTGTCCAGGGCCGAGAAGTACCGGCTTCTCCGTGCCGGGCTGCTGCCGCTGTTCATCTATGCGGTAATGATCGTGCCCTTCGTCAGCGGCTCGACCTCGCTCGTCGAATCGTCCGCCATCGGCGCGCTTGCCGCCTTCCTCGCCGCCGTCGTCAGGCGCCGCATGAACCGCGTGGTGTTGGAGAACTCGGTCCGGAACACGCTCCGCATCACCTGCATGTTCATGTGGATCATCCTGGCTGCGCTCGCCTTCGGCTCGGTGTTCGACGGGCTCGGCGCGGCGCACGCGATCGAAGACCTGTTCACCGCCCAGATGGGCCTGTCGCCGTGGATGGTCCTCGTCCTCATGCAGCTCTCGTTCCTGGTGATGGGCACCTTCCTCGACGACACGGCGATGCTGGTGATCGTCGCGCCCCTCTACGTTCCTCTCGTCGACGCCCTGGGCTTCAACCTGATCTGGTACGGTGTCCTCTACACGATCACCACGCAGGTCGCCTACATGACGCCGCCCTTCGGCTACAACCTCTTTCTCATGCGCGCCATGGCGCCGCCCGAGATCACCCTGCACGACATTTACCGCTCGATCATCCCCTTTGTCGGCGTCATGATCCTGGCACTCATGCTCGTCATGATCTTCCCGGAAATCGCCCTGTGGTTTCCGGGCCACGTTTACGGCAACTGACCGGTGCGCCAATTCATCGGCACTCTCAACTGAAAGGAGTAACACTATGACAACACGTCGTAACCTTCTCAAGGCCGCGGCCGTCGCGCCGGTCGCCGCCGGCGCTGCCCTGGCGACGCCTGCGGTGGCGCAGGCGCAGATCACCTGGCGGCTGCAGACCTATGCCGGCCCCGCCCTGGCCGAGCATGTGGTGAAGCCGGCCATCGACATGTTCAACAAGATCGCGGGAGAGCGGATGCAGATCGAGCTCTTCTACTCCGATCAGCTCGTGCCGACGGGCGAGCTCTTCCGCGCCATGCAGGGCGGCACCATCGATGCGGTGCAGTCCGACGACGACTCGATGGCCTCGCCGACCGAAGTCACCGTCTTCGGCGGATATTTTCCCTTTGCGTCGCGCTACTCCCTCGACGTTCCCGTGCTCTTCAACCAGTACGGCCTGAACGAGATCTGGGGCGCGGAATACGAAAAGGTCGGGATCAAGCATATTTCGGCGGGCGCCTGGGACCCCTGCCACTTCGCGACCAAGGACCCGATCAACTCGCTCGCCGACCTGGAGGGCAAGCGCGTCTTCACCTTCCCCACCGCCGGCCGCTTCCTGACCCAGTTCGGGGTGGTCCCCGTCACGCTGCCCTGGGAAGACATCGAGGTCGCCGTGCAGACGGGCGAGCTCGACGGCGTCTCCTGGTCCGGCATTACCGAGGACTACACGGTCGGCTGGGCCGACGTGACCAACTACTTCCTCACCAACAACATCTCCGGTGCCTGGATCGGCTCCTTCTACGCCAACATGGAGCGCTGGAACGAGATTCCCGAGGATCTCCAGACCCTCCTGCGCGTCATCTGCGACCAGTCGCACTACTACCGCCAATGGTGGTACTGGGGCGGCGAGGCCAGCCTGCGGGTTCACGGCACGAAGATGCAGCTGACCTCGATCCCGGACGAGGAATGGGCGCAGGTCGAGGCCGCCGCCCGCGTCTTCTGGGACGAAATCGCGGCCGAATCGGAAATCAAGGCCAAGGTGGTCGATATCTTCAAGCAGTACAACGGGGACATGGAGAAGGCGGGGCGTCCCTACCGCTACGGTTGATCCGCAGGAGTGGGCGGCCTCGCGCTATGCGCGGGGCCGCTACCAGCCGGCGTAGCGGGCCACGTCCTCGTCGGCGACGCGGCCCGCCGCCACATCTTCGAGCGCCCGGTCGAGGATCGCGAGCCCCTCGTCCACCTCCGCCTCCGAGATGGTGAGCGGCGGGGTGAACTCGAGGACGTTGGACTCCATCCCGACATAGAAGAGGATCAGCCCGAGCTGGTGGGCACGGTAGACGACCTTCGCGGTTTCGGCGCGCGCGGGCTCCTTGCTCAGCGGATCGCGGACCAGCTCGACGCCGCAGGCGAGGCCGCGCCCGCGCACATGGCCGATCAGGGCATGGCGCTGGGCCAGCCGCGCCAGCCCGGACAGCAGGCGCTCACCCACGCGGGAGGCCCTGGCGGTCAGACCTTCGTCGGCGATAGTGCGCAGCACGGCGCGGCCGGCGGCGGCGCACACCGGGTTGCCCGCCGCCGTCATGATGGCGAAGGCGGGCTTGAGGTCCATCAGTTCCGCCGGGCCGATCACGGCAGAGATCGGCAGCCCGCCGCCGAGGCCCTTGCCGTAGACGACGATGTCGGGGCTGAGGCCCTCGGCCTCGAAGGCATGGTAGAGGCCGGTGCGTCCCATTCCCACCTTGACCTCGTCCACCACGATCAGGATGCCGTGCGCCCGGCAGCGCGCCTCCAGCCCCTTGAGGAAGCCGGCGGGCGGCACGATGACGCCGCCGTCCGACTGGATCGGCTCGATGAAGACCGCGGCGATCTCGTCGGGCCTGATCTCGCTCTCGAAGCGCCGGTCGAGATCGGCGAGGGCGCCTTCGACCAGATCCGGCGCGAACTGCGGGCGGTAGGGATCGGGATAGGGCAGCCGCGTCAGGCCCGGCCGCGCCGGCGCGTCGCTCTGGGAACTGTGGCCGGACACCGACATCGAGGCAGCGCTGCCGCCGTGATAGGCGCCGACGAAGGAGAGGATGCCGCGCCGGGGGGTCGCGGCCTCCAGCAGCCGCACCACCGCGTCGTTGGCGTCGGAGCCGGCATGGCCGAACCAGACCCGCCGCTCACGGTCGCCGGGGAGCCGCGCCAGCAGGTCCTCCGCCAGGCCGATGGCGGGTGCCACGGCGTATGACGCGAGACTGGCCGACGCCATGTCGGCCACCGCCGCGCCGACCGCCTCGACCACGGCCGGGTGGCTGTAGCCGAGGCTCGCCGCGCCCCACGAGCCGGCGAAGTCGAGTACGCGCCGGCCGCCCTCCTCGACGATGTAGGAGCCCCTGCCCCCCACCGGCGCCGCGGGGAAGAAGCGGAGCCGCTCGATATCGGCGATAACGCGCCCGTCGCGGGCCAGCAGGTCATCGGTCATGGCTCGGTCCCGGTTGTCCATCTCACGCTGCGCGCCTGCGGCGCGTGTCAGAGCGGCGGGATCGTGTCCCGCCATGGATTGGCCGCTTCGTAGGCCGCGGCGGCCTGGAACACGCGCGCATCGTCGTAGGTCCGCCCCACGATCTGAATCCCGGTGGGCAGGCCGGCAGGGGTGAGGCCGCTCGGCAGCGCGATCACCGGGCACTGGCTCACCATGTTGAAGGGGTAGCAGAGGTTCCAGCCGAGATAGGCGTGAACCGGCTTGCCGTTGACGCGAAAATCCCCGGCCCCGCAGTCATGCTCCGCCGCCACCGTGGGCACGGCGAGCGAGGGGCAGACCAGAACCTCGCAGCTCTCCAGGATCGGCGCCAGCGAGCGGTACATCGCGCCGCGCACGAGGTTGCAGCGGTAGAGCGTCTCCGCCGAGTGCGAGAGGCCGTTCTCGATGATGCGGACCATGTAGGGGTCCATCGCCTGGCGCCATTGGTCGAGAAGCCCGCCGAGGCTGGCGGCGGCCATGCCCTCCCAGTAGCGCTGGTAGGGATGGGGCAGGTCCAGTCCGGCCCAGTCTGGGCTCACCTCGCGCACGCTGCAGCCGAGGCGGCGAAAGACCTCCACCGCTTGCGCCGTGTTGCGGGCGACCTCCGGGTCGATCTCGAACAGGCCGAGGTCCATGGAGAAGGCGACCGTCCAGCCGTCGAGCGGGGGAAAGCGCTCTGGCAGCACGACCCGCTCCCTGAGCGAGCACATGTCGTCGCCGTGGGCGCCCGACATCACGTTCTGCATCAGCGCCGCATCGCCGACGCTGCGCGCCATCGGCCCGTAGTGGAGAAGCGATTCGATGGGATGGTCCACGTCCAGGGGATTGCGCCCGAAGGGCGGCTTGTAGCCGACCACGTGACAGGCGGCGGCGGGGATGCGCACCGAGCCGCCCGCGTCGGTGCCGTCGGCAAGCACCGTCATGCCGGCGGCAAGCGCAGCACCGGCCCCGCCCGACGAGCCGCCGGGAGCGTGCTCCAGGCTCCAGGGGTTGCGGGTGACGCCCCAGAGCGGGCTTGCGGTGATCGGCGCATAGGCGAACTCCGGCGTGGTCGTGCGCGCGTGCATGACGGCGCCGGCATCGAGCAGGCGGGCGACGGTCGGCGCGCTGCGCACGGACCGGTTGTCGGCAAAGGCCTTCGAGCCGAAGGTCGTGACCTCGCCCGCGACCGCGTGGAAATCCTTGATGGCAACGGGAATGCCTTCCAGCGGCCGCGCCTTCCCGCGCGCGTAAGCGGTCTCGGCCGCCCGCGCCTGCTCCAGCGCACGCTCGGGCCAGGTCTCGGTGAAGGCGTTGAGCACCGGATTGACGGCGTCGATGCGCGCGAGCACCGCCTCCATGAGCGCCACGGGCGAGAGCGTCCCGGCCCTGAACGCGGCAAGCGCCTCGGTGGCGGTGACGGTGCAGAGCTCGCGGACGGTCAGGACCATGTTCTCCCCCGGCCTTGCCGCACCGCGCCGCTGCGGGCTAGTGCTGTGTCCCGGAAATACGTATGAGCAACGTCGGCCTCACACCGTCATGCCCGGACTTGTTCCGGGTATCTCGTCGCGCTCGGCGAGACCAGGGTGCCCTCGTGGATGGCCGGGACAAGCCCGGCCATGACGGGAAGGGGACGCTGGTATTATTCGCCATGAGTTCCGGGGCACGACACTAGCTGCGGGCCCCGCCGTAGCGGCGCTCGCGGCGCTGGAACTCGCCGATCGCCCGGTCCAGATGGTCGAGCGTGAAGTCGGGCCAGAGCGTCGGCACGAACACCAGCTCGGTATAGGCCGACTGCCACAGGAGGAAGTTGCTGAGGCGCTGCTCGCCGCTGGTGCGGATCACCAGATCGAGGTCCGGCAGGTCGCGGGTCTGGAGGTGGCGCTGGAAGGTCTCCTCCGAGAGCTCGGCCGGGTCGAGCACGCCGTCGCGGACCTGCTCGGCGATCCGGCGCGCGGTATCGAGGATCTCCTGCCGGCCGCCATAGTTGAGCGCGACCGTGAGCGTGAGCGTGGCGTTGTGACGGGTGCTCTCCTCGGCCTCGGCGATCAGGCCGTTGGTCTCCGGGCTCAGCCGCGAGCGGTCGCCGATGAAGGCGATGCGCACGCCGTTGCCGCGAAGCTCGGCGACCTCGCGCCGCAGGTAGAGCCGCAGCAGCCCCATGAGGTCCTCGACCTCGACCACCGGCCGCTTCCAGTTCTCCGAGGAGAACGCGTAGATGGTGAGGTAGCGGACGCCGCGCTCGGGACAGCCTCGCAGGATGGTCCGCACCACCTCGGCACCGCGCCGGTGGCCTGCGCTTCTCGGCAGGCCGCGCGCCCGCGCCCAGCGCCCGTTGCCGTCCAGGATGATGCCGACATGGAGGGAGGACGCCTGCCCGGAGGGGAGTGACTGCGCCAGCGCCATGGCTAGACCTGCATGATCTCGTGTTCCTTGGCCTCGACCATCTCGGTCATTCTCTTGACGATCCCGTCGGTCATCTCCTGTATCTCGGAGGCCCAGAGGCGCGAGTCGTCCTCGCCGAGCTCGCCCGCCCGCTCCATCTTCTTGAGCTGGTCCATGCCGTCGCGCCGCACGTTGCGGGCCGCCACCTTGGCCTGCTCGGCATACTTGCCGGCGACCCTGGCGAGCTCGCGGCGGCGCTCCTCGTTCAGCTCCGGGATCGGGATGCGCAGCGTCTGGCCGTCGACGATCGGGTTGAGCCCGAGGTCGGACGAGCGGATCGCCTTCTCCACCGCCTTCACCTGGCTGCGGTCCCACACCTGGACCGTGAGCATGCGCGGCTCCGGGATATTGATGGTCGCGACCTGGTTGAGGGGCATCTCCGTCTCGTAGGCCTCGACGGTGATCGGCTCCAGCAGGCCCAGCGACGCGCGCCCGGTCCTGAGCCCCGCCAGCTCCTTGCGCAACGCCTCGACGGCACCGTTCATGCGGCGTTCCAGGTCGGCGATATCCGGATCGGCCATGGCCGCAACCCTAGTCCGAGATGACCGTGAAGGGTCCGTTGCCGTCCATCACGGCGGCTAGACCGCCCTTCCGGCGGATGGAGAATACCACAATCGGAATGGCATTCTCCCGGGCAAGGGAAATCGCCGACGCATCCATGGCCTTCAGGTCCTTCGACAGCACGTCGAGATAGGAGAGCCGTTCGAAGCGCGACGCAGCGGCGTCGACCTCGGGGTCGGCGGCATAGACGCCGTCGACCTTCGTGCCCTTGAGCAGCGCGTCGCACCCCATCTCCGCCGCCCGCAGCGCCGCCGCCGTGTCGGTGGTGAAGAAGGGATTGCCGGTCCCGCCGGCGAACAGCACGATCCGCCCCTTCTCCAGGTGGCGCTGGCCGCGCCGGCGGATATAGGGCTCGCAGACCGGCGCGATCGGGAGCGCAGACAGCACCCGCGTCGGCGTGCCCAGACGCTCCAGGGCATGCTGCATGGCCACCGCGTTCATCACCGTCGCCAGCATACCGATATGGTCGGCGGTCGCCCGCTCCATACCGGCGGCCGCGTCGGAGGAGCCGCGGAAGATGTTGCCGCCGCCGACGACGGCGCAGACCTGCACGCCCTTGGCGTGGACCTCGGCGAGCTCGCCGGCCAGCCGCTCCACCGCCTCGCCGTCGATCCCGTAGGGCGCATCTCCCCGCAGCGCCTCGCCCGAGATCTTGAGCAGGATGCGCTTGAATGGGGGGAGGGCAGTCATGGCCGGCGCCGGGGCAGGAGACGGGCGCTCACGACGCGAGCTGCGCGGCGACTTCGGCGGCGAAATCCTTGTCCTCCCGCTCGATCCCCTCGCCCAGCCGGTAGCGGACGAAGCCGGTCACCGTGACCGGCGCATCGAGCGTGCCGGCGAGCCGCTCCAGCACCGCCTTCACCCGGCTCTCGCCGTCGATGATCCAGGTCTGCTCCAGGAGCACGACCTCTTCGAAGAACTTGCGCAGCCGGCCCTCGATCATCTTCTCGACGATCTTCTCGGACTTGCCCTCGGCGCGCGCCTGCTCGGCGAGCACCGCACGCTCGCGCTCGACCGTCGCCCGGTCGAGCGAGTCGGGCGAGACCGCCTGCGGGCTCGCGGCCGCGATGTGCATGGCAAGCTCGTGGGCCGGGCGCGCGAGGCTCTCGGCGGGAGCCTCGGATTCCACCGCCACCAGCACGCCGAGCCGGCCCAGCCCCTCGCTGGCGGGCATGTGAACGTAGTGGCCGACGACGCCTGCCGGCACGGACAGCAACGCGGTCCGCCTCAACCGGATGTTCTCGCGGATGGTGGCGACAAGCGCGGTGATCTCTTCGGCGACGCTGCGCCCGGTCCCCGGATAGGGCGCCGCGGAGAGGCGTTCGAGATCGCCCCCGCAGTCCAGCGCGAGCGCGGCAACGCCGCGGACGACCGCCTGGAAGTCGGCGTTTCGCGCGACGAAGTCGGTCTCGGCGTTGATCTCGACCAGCGCCGCCCTGCCCGGTGCCGTCGCCACCCCGATCAGCCCTTCCGCCGCGGTCCGGCCGGCCTTGCGCGCGGCCTGGGCGAGGCCGTTGGTGCGCAGCCAGTCGACCGCCCCCTCCAGGTCGCCGCCGGTCTCGGTCAGCGCCTTCTTGCAATCCATCATGCCGGCGCCGGTCTTGTCGCGCAGCTGCTTGACCAGCGCGGCCGTGATCTGAGCCATCGTTCGCTACTCCCCGCCGTGCGGCGCGCTCACGCGCCCGCCGCCAGCTCTGCGTCGCCGCTCTTCTCCGTTGCCTCGGGCGCATCGGGCGTATCGGGCTCCTTGGGCGCATCGGGCTCCTTGGGCGCATCGGGCTCCTTGGGCGTATCGGGAGGAGGCGTGTCGGCATCGGCCGCCGCTTCTGCCTCGGCCGGCGCCTCGGCAGGCACGTCCGTCTCGGCCGGCGCCTCGGCGGGCGCCTCGGCGGGCGCGGCCGCATCGGCCGGCGGCAGGTCCTCGGCCAGCCCTTCCGCGGCGGCGCCTATATCGGCGCCCGACGCGGCGAGTTCCTGCTGCAGCCCGTCGATGACGGCGCGGGCGAACAGGTCGCAATAGAGGTTGATCGCGCGGATCGCATCGTCGTTGCCGGGAACCGGATGGGTGACGAGGGCGGGGTCGCAATTGCTGTCGATGATCGCGACGACCGGAATGCCCAGCTTGCGCGCCTCCAGAATGGCGATGTCCTCCTTGTTGGTGTCGATGATTACCAGCAGGTCCGGCACGCCGCCCATGTCGCGGATGCCGCCGAGCGCGAGTTCGAGCTTGTTGCGGCGGCGCACCAGTCGCAGGAGCTCCTTCTTGGTCAGGCCGGCGGACTCGTCGTCGAGCGTCGCTTCGAGATCGGCGAGGGTCTTGATCGAGCCCGATATCGCCTTCCAGTTCGTCAGCATCCCGCCCAGCCAGCGGTGATTGACGTAGTACTGGCCGCAGCGCCGCGCGGTGTCGGCGATCGGCTTCGATGCCTGGCGCTTGGTGCCGACATAGAGGATGCGACCGCCCTGGGCGGCCGTGTCCCGGAGCACGACGAGCGCCTGGTGGAGCAGCGGCACGGTCTGCTCCAGGTCGATGACGTGGACGCCGTTGCGCGCGCCGAACAGGTAGGGGCGCATCTTCGGGTTCCAGCGCCGGGTCTGATGCCCGAAATGCACGCCGGCTTCGAGAAGCTGGCGCATGGTGAACTCTGGCAGGGCCATTGGCCGTCCTTTCTCCGGTTCGTCCTCCGCGGATTGCGTCCCGGCGAGGCCGGGCACCGGAACGGCACACCATTCGATGCCGTCTTCCGCGTGTGAATTCCTGCGTCGGGCAGGTGAGCGCTTGATAACGCCGGCGCACCCGGCGCGCAAGAGGCCTCGGCCTACGCCTCGGCCTACGCCTCAGCCTACGCCTCAGCCCCCGCGCGCCTCCGCGAGGTCCCGCACCGTCGAGACCCCGGCCAGCGCGCCGATCTCGCCGCCGAGGGTGGGGCTGAGCGCGTAGGCCCGGGGCAGCGCGATTTCGACCGTGCCGCCGCCGGTCTCGACGAAGAGCGCGATGTGTCCGGCGCCCTCCTTCCGCTTCGCGAGGAGCGCAGCGAGCGGCTCCAGCGCGGCGGGATCGTCCAGGTACACCGCAAGCCCGGTCATGCTCTTCGCGAGCCGCGCATCCAGATCGTCGAAGCCCTGGGCGGAGAGCCTCACCTCCTCGCCCTCGATACGCGCCTGCGCGGTCACCAGCACCGGCCTGCCGGGCTCCAGCACGGCGCGCCCGTCGCCGTAGGTCTCGCGGAAGGCGGCCACCTCGAAGCTGCCGCTCGGGTCGGAAAGCTGGATGAAGGCGTAGCGCTTCGCGCCCGGCCCCCGCTCCCTGACCGACAGCACCACCCCCGCCAGGCGGAAGCGCACGACCCCCGCCTTCACCTGCTGCGCCACCTGCGCGGACGGGGTGACAGAGAGCCCCTCCAGCGCCGCCCGGTAGGAATCGAGCGGGTGGGCGGAGAGATAGAATCCGACGGCCTCGTGCTCGGCGGCCAGCCTCTCGTTCTGGTCCCAGTCCTCGTGCTCCGGCAGGCTCGGCCGCGGCGCAAGAGCCGCATCGTCGCCGTCGAAGAGCGAGGCCTGCTCGCGCGAGAGCCGGGCCGCGCCGGAGAAGGCGAGGAGGATGTCGGCGGCCTCGACGATCTGCCGCCGGTTGCGGCTCAGCCCGTCGAAGGCGCCCGCCTTCGCCAGGTTCTCGATCTGGCGGCGGTTGATCTGGTGCGCATCCACGCGGCTGGCGAAATCGAAGGGATCGAGGAAGGGCCCGTTGGCCGTCCGCTCCTCGGCCAGCGCCGCCATCGCCTGGGCGCCCACATTCCGGATCGCGCCGAGCGCGTAGCGGATCGCCTTGCCGCCGTCGTCCCGCCGTTCGACCGAGAAGGTCGCGCGAGAAGCGTTGATATCGGGCGGCAGCAGGGGAATCCCGAGCCTGTCGAGCTCCCGGCGGAACAGCTCCAGCCGGTCGATATTGTTGACTTCGAGGCTCATGGAGGCGGCCAGGAACTCGACCGGGTGGTTGGCCTTGAGATAGGCCGTCTGGTAGGCGACCAGCGCGTAGGCCGCGGCATGGGACTTGTTGAAGCCGTAGCCCGCGAACTTCGCCACCAGCTCGAAGATGCGGCTCGCATCGGCCTGCGTGACGCCGTTGGCCAGCGCGCCGTTCACGAAGGTCTCCCGCTGCGCGTCCATCTCCGCCTTGATCTTCTTGCCCATGGCGCGCCGCAGGAGATCGGCGGAGCCCAGGCTGTAGCCGGCGAGGACCCGCGCGATCTCCATCACCTGCTCCTGGTAGATGATGACGCCGAAGGTCTCCTCGAGAATGCCGGTCAGCATCGGGTGCAGGTAGTCCGGCTGCTCGCGGCCGTGCTTGCAGGCGATATAGCGGGGGATGTTGTCCATCGGCCCCGGACGGTAGAGGGCGACGAGGGCGATGATGTCCTCGATACAGTCCGGCTTGAGGTTGCGCAGCGCGTCCCTCATGCCGGCGCTTTCAAGCTGGAAGACTCCCATGGCGGCGCCGGCGCCCAGCATCGCGTAGGTCTTCCCGTCGTCCAGCGGAAGCGAATCGATGTCGAGCTCGACGCCGGCATCCCGCAGCATCGCGCCCGCGTGGTCGAGCACGGTCAGCGTCTTGAGGCCCAGCAGGTCGAACTTCACGAGCCCCGCCATCTCGGCATACTTCATGGAGAACTGCGTCGCCGGCATCTCGGAGCGCGGGTCGCGGTAGAGCGGCACCAGCTCGCTGAGCGGGCGGTCGCCGATCACGATTCCCGCGGCGTGGGTCGAGGCATGGCGGTACAGCCCTTCGAGGTGCAGCGCGATCTCGATCAGCCGCGCCACCGCCGGGTCGCCGTCGCGCTCGGCCGCGAGGCGGGGCTCCGCGTCCAGCGCCTGCTGCAGGGTCACCGGGTTAGCGGGGTTGTAGGGGACCAGCTTGCACAGCCGATCGACGCGGCCATAGCCGAGACCGAGAACGCGGCCGACATCGCGCAGCACGGCGCGCGCCTGCAGCTTGCCGAAGGTGATGATCTGGGCGACGCGGTCCTTGCCGTAGCGCCGGCACACATAGTCGATCACCCGGTCGCGGCGGTCCGGGCAGAAGTCGATGTCGAAATCGGGCATCGACACCCGTTCGGGGTTGAGGAAGCGCTCGAACAGGAGGCCGAAGCGGAGCGGATCGAGGTCGGTGACGGTCAGCGCCCAGGCCACGACGGAGCCCGCGCCGGAGCCCCGGCCGGGGCCGACCGGAATCCCCTCCCCCCGCGCCCAGCGCACGATGTCGGCCACGATGAGGAAGTAGCCGGCAAAGTGCATGTCGATGATGACGCCGAGCTCGTAGTCGAGACGTTCCCGGTAGGGCGCCGCCGCGGCCGCGCGTTCCTCCGCGCCCATGCCGGCGCGGTAGACCTCGGCGTCGAGACGGCGCGCCAGCCCTTCCTCGGCCTGGGCGCGCAGGGCGTCCGCCTCGCTGGCTGCGCCGGCGGTGGCGAAGACCGGCAGGATCGGCTTCCGTGTCGGCGCCATGACGGCGCAGCGCCGGGCCACGACCAGGCTGTTGTCGACGGCCTCCGGCAGGTCGGCGAAGAGCGCACGCATCTTGTCGGCCGGGAGAAAGCGGTGCTGCGGCGTGAGCCGGCGCCTGTTCTCGTCCTCGACATGGCTGTTCTGGGCGATGCAGAGGAGCGCGTCGTGGGCCTCGTAGGTCTCCGCGCGGAGGAAGTAGGCGTCGTTGGTGGCGACCAGGGGCAGGTCGAGTTCGTCGGCGAGCGCGATCAGATGGGGCTCGATCTGCTCCTCCTCCGCCAGGCCGTGACGCATGAGCTCGACATAGAGGCAGCCGGGAAACATCTCGCTCAGCCGCAAGAGAAGCGCATGCGCGGCCTTGATCTGGCCGTCGACGAGGAGGCGCCCGACCGGGCCGGCGGGGCCGCCCGTGAGCGCGAGCAGCCCGTCGGCCCGCGCGGCCAGCGCGTCGAGCGTCACCAGAGGCTGCCCGCCGTTGTCGTCTTCGAGAAAGGCGCTGCTGGTGAGCGCCATCAGGTTGCGGTAGCCGACCTCGTTCTGGGCGAGCAGCAGCAACCACGAGGCCGCGCGGCCCGGCTGGCCGGGCTGCTCCGAGCGCGTGCCGACCGCGAGGTCGCAGCCGACGATCGGCTGCACCCCTGCCTTGCGGCAGACCTCGGAGAACTCCAGTGCGCCGAACATGTTGCCGCGGTCGGCGATGGCGCAGGCCGGCATCCGCCAGGCGCGGCAGGTCTCGACGAGCCGGTCGATCCTGATCGCGCCCTCCAGCAGCGAATAGGCGCTGCGCACCCGAAGGTGGACGAAATCGGCGTGGGCCATTGCGGTGCCTGTGCGGTGCCCCATCGACTCGGTGCAGGGTGCGGACCTTCGATAGATGCCACAGGGCGCCGCGTCCGTCACGCGCCGCCGCCGTCGAACCGTGCCTCAGCCCGAACGATGGGACCTGCGTCACCCCGTTCGGGCGGGCACACGCCCGTTCACGAAATAGCGTTCTTTTGCAAGCTCATGAAATCGTGGACAATCGCCGCCTGTCTCGAAGAGACGAGAAAGCGGCCTGCGGGAGCCGGGGAGTGAAGAGCGATCGGACGCTTGACCACACATGTCCTCGATTTGACGTCGGGCACGCCGGCGCGGGGATTGAAGCTGGAGCTCTGGCGCCTGGACGGCGCGGCGGCGGAACGACTCAAGACGGTCGTGACGAACGGCGACGGCCGGGTTGAGGGCGCCTTGCTGGAAGGCGACGCGTTTGCCGCCGGGACCTACGAGCTGCGCTTCATGGCGGGCGACTATCGGCGGCGCGACGGCGGGCCCTTTCCCGAACCCTTGTTCCTCGATGTCGTGCCGGTGCGCTTCGGCGTGGCGGATGCGCAAGGCCACTACCACGTCCCGCTGCTGCTTTCGGCTTTCGGCTATTCCACCTATCGCGGAAGTTGACGCATGACGCGCTCGTCGGTCCGCTTTATCCACCGCGGCGAGGTCGTCTCGCTGAGCGATGTGGCCGCGAACGAGACCCTGCTCGACTATCTCCGGCTGCGCCGCCATGCCTGCGGCAGCAAGGAGGGCTGCGCCGAGGGCGACTGCGGCGCCTGCACCGTGGCGCTCGGCACGCTCCGCGACGGCAGGCTGGAATACGCGCCGGTCAACAGCTGCATCTGCCTTCTCGGCATGATCGACGGCAAGGAGCTGGTCGCCGTGGAAGACCTGGCCGGCCCGGACGGCGCGCTGCACCCCGTGCAGGACGCGCTGCTCAGGCATCACGGCAGCCAATGCGGCTTCTGTACGCCGGGCATCGCGATGAGCCTTTTCACGCTCTACCATGGTGGCGGGCGCCGTGACCGGCAGGCAGTCAACGACGCGCTCGCCGGCAATCTGTGCCGCTGCACCGGCTACCGGCCGATCGTCGATGCCGCGCTGGAGGCGTGCGCCGGGACGCCGCGCGACGCATTCGCGGCGCGCCGCGCAGCTACCGTCGAGCGCCTGGCGGCCCTGGACGATGGCGAGGACCTCTTCATCGGCGACGAGGCGACGGGTTTCCTGGCGGCACCGGCCACGGTCGATGCCCTGGCCCGCCTCTACGCGCGGCACCCGGACGCCACGCTGGTCGCGGGCGCCACGGATGTCGGGTTGTGGATCACCAAGCAGATGCGGGCCCTGCCGAAGATCGTTCACTTAGGAAGGGCGGCCGATCTGGCGGAGGTGCGCGAGACCGACCGGGGCTTCACCATCGGCGCCGGCGTCACCTGTGCGCGCGCCGAACGCGCCATGGCGGCGATCGATCCCGATCTCGTCGAGCTGTTCCGCCGTTTCGGCGGCAAGCAGGTCCGCGCGGTGGGGACGATTGGCGGCAACATCGCCAATGGCTCCCCGATCGGCGATACCATGCCAGCCCTGATAGCGCTCGGCACGACACTGTACCTGCGCCGGGGCCAGGCGACGCGCTCGCTGCCGCTCGAGGACTTCTTCATCGACTACGGCAAGCAGGACCGCGCACCAGGCGAGTTCGTGACCGCTATCGAGGTGCCGCGCCTCGAGTCCGACCAGGTCTTCCGCTGCTACAAGATCTCCAAGCGCTTCGATCAGGACATCTCCGCCCTCCTGGGCGCCTTCAGGTTCACCCTGGAGGGGGGCCGCGTCGTCGCTGCGCGTGTCGCCTTCGGCGGCATGGCGGCCACGCCGAAACGGGCCGCCGCCGTGGAAGCCGCCCTCACGGGCCTGCGCCTTGCGGACCCGCATGACCGGGACGCCGCCTGCGAGGCCCTGGCGGCGGATTTCCAGCCCATCGACGACATGCGGGCCAGCGCCCGGTACCGGCTGGAGACGGCGCAGGCGCTCCTGCGCAAGGCCCTGCACGAGGCCGGCGGCGAGACCAGCACCGCGACCCGGCTTGTGGGCCTGCGGCCCGTGGGGACGGAGCGTGCCGCCTGACCTCGCTCAAGCGGACCGGACCGCGCCCGTCGACGGCAACAGCTCTGTCGGGCGGGCGCTCGCCCATGACAGCGCGCTGGGGCACGTCCAGGGCACGGCGCGCTTCATCGACGACGTTCCCGAGCCGGCGGCGCTGGTACATGTCGCGCCCGGCCATGCCGTCCATGCCGCCCGCGGCCGGATCGCCGCGCTCGACCTCGATGCGGTCCGGGCCGCGCCGGGCGTCGTGGCGGTCCTGACCGCCGCCGACATCCCCGGACGGAACGATTGCAGCCCGGTCTTCGGCGACGACCCGATCCTCGCCGAAGGCCGCATCGCGTTTCACGGCCAGGTGGTTTTCGCGGTGGCGGCGCTCAGCCGGGACGAGGCCCGCCGCGCCTGCCGCCAGGCGCGCATCGCGGTCGAGGAGGAGACACCGCGTGTCTCGGTCGAGGCAGGCCTCGCCTCGGGCGAGACGGTCCTCCCCGACTACCGCTTCCTGCGCGGCGAGCCGGGTGCGGACATGAAACGGGCCCGGCATACCGCGTCGGGCTCTCTCCACGTCGGCGGTCAGGAGCACTTCTATCTCGAGGGACAGGTCGCCATGGCGCTCCCCGGCGAGGACGGTGCGATGCACGTCCTCTCGTCGACGCAGCATCCCACGGAAATCCAGCACCTCGTGGCCGCCATGCTGGCCAAGCCGGACTCGGACGTGGTGTGCGAATGCCGGCGCATGGGCGGCGCCTTCGGCGGCAAGGAAAGCCAGGCGGCGCAATGGGCCTGCCTCGCCGCGCTGGCGGCGAGCGTGACCGGCTCGGCCGCAAAGCTCCGCCTCGACCGCGACGACGACATGATCATGACCGGCAAGCGCCACGATGTCAGGGTCGACTACAGCTATGGCTGCGACGAGAGGGGCAGGCTGCTGGCGGTCGACGCCGCGCTCAACGCACGCTGCGGCTGCTCGGCCGATCTCTCCATGGGCGTCTGCGACCGGGCCATGTTCCATGCCGACAACGCCTACCACTATCCGAGCGCGCGGATCCTTTCGCGGCGGGTCAGGACCGACACGGTCTCGAACACGGCGTTCAGGGGATTCGGCGGGCCGCAGGGCATGATGCTGGCCGAACGGATGATGGACGACATCGCCTGCCGGCTCGGCCTCGACCCGCTGGACGTGCGCAAGCGCAATCTCTACGGCCGCGGGCGGGACGTGACGCCCTATGGCATGAAGGTCGGCGACGACACCCTGTCCCGGCTGGTGCGCGCGCTCGAGAGGAGCAGCGGCTACCGGGAGCGGCGCAAGGGCATCGCGGCTTTCAACCAGAGCAACCGCTTTCTCAGGAAAGGGCTCTCCCTCACGCCCGTCAAGTTCGGGATCGCCTTCACCCTGAAGCACCTCAACCAGGCGGGCGCGCTCGTGCATGTCTATACCGACGGCTCCGTGCTGGTGAACCACGGCGGCACCGAGATGGGGCAGGGTCTCCACACCAAGGTTGCGCAGGTCGTGGCGGAGGAGTTCGGCATCGACTTCGACAGGGTGAGGATCACCGCGACGAAGACCGACATGGTGCCCAACACCACGCCGACCGCCGCGTCGTCCGGGTCCGACCTGAACGGCATGGCGGCACGGCGGGCGGCCGCTACGATCAGGGAGCGCATGGCCGCTCTGGCCGGTCGGCTCTACCAGGAGCCCAAGGCGCAGGTCCGCTTCGCCGGCGGCATGGTCGCGATCGGCAGTCGGACCATATCCTTTGCCGAGCTGGCGAAGACCTGCTTCCTCGAACGGGTCTCGCTCTCCTCGACCGGCTACTTCGCGACACCGAAGATCACCTGGGACCGCGCGTCGGCGAGCGGGCGGCCGTTCCTCTACTTCGCCTGCGGCGCCGCCTGCTCCGAGGTGACGATCGATACCCTGACCGGAGAGATGCGGGTGGATCGGGTGGATCTCCTGCACGATGTCGGCAAATCGCTCAACCCCGCGATCGACATCGGTCAGATCGAAGGCGGCTTCGTGCAGGGCATGGGCTGGCTCACCGCCGAAGAGCTGGTGTTCGACGCGAAGGGCCGGCTCACGACTCACGCGCCGTCCACCTATAAGATACCGGTCGCGAGCGACGTGCCGGAGGACTTCAGGGTTGCGCTGTGGGAGTCCAAGGGCAACAGGGAAGCGACCATCCATCGCTCCAAGGCGGTGGGCGAGCCGCCCCTGATGTTGGCGATATCGGTGTTCTCGGCGATCTCGAACGCCGTCGCCAGCCTCAATCCCGGACGGGTACCGGCGCTCGACGCGCCGGCGACGCCGGAAGCGATCGCCCGCGCGGTCCGCTCCATGCGGGCCCCATGAGGCGATGAGATGAGCACCTGGGCAACCATCGGCCGGGCGCTCAGCGCTGAGCAGAGCTGTGCCATGGTCAGCATCGTCGAAGCCAGGGGTTCGGCGCCGCGCGAAGCCGGCGCGCGCATGGTCGTGCTGGAGGACGGCTCGTTTACCGGCACGATCGGCGGCGGTGCGCTGGAATGGCAGGCGATCGCGCGCGCCCAGGCCGCTGTGGCGAAGGCCGGCGCAGGCGGGGCCCCGCCGCCGGTGGACCTTGCCCGAATGGCGCTCGGCCCCGACCTCGGCCAGTGTTGCGGCGGCTCGGTGCGCCTCCTCCTGGAAGTGTTCACGCCCGGACGACGCGCCGAAGTGCAGGCGCTCGCCGATGCCGAAAAGGCAGGACTCTTCGTCACCGAGGGCCGCATCGCCGAGCGCTGCGTGGAGCGGACCGTCCTGAATCGCGATCTCCCGGGCGGCGACGGCAGCCTGCTGGCGGCCGACGGACGCCTGCTGGAGCGCTTCGGGACGCGGAAGCAGGTCCTGGCGCTCATTGGCGCCGGCCATGTTGGACGCTCCCTGATCGTCGCGCTCGCGCCGCTCGACTTGAGCGTGGTGTGGATCGATCCGCGCGAGGACGCCTTCCCCTCCATCGTGCCGGGCGACGTGCGCGTGGTCGAGGCGGCGGCGCCGGCGGCCGCGCTGGACGCGGTGCCCGACGGCGCCTTCGTGCTGGTCATGTCGCACAGCCATGCGCTTGACTTCGACGTCGTCCTCGCCGCTCTGCGGGCAAGGCGCTTCGGCTATGTCGGCCTGATCGGCTCGGCGTCGAAGAAGGCCCGCTTCAGGAGCCGCCTGCGGCAGGCGGGCCTGGAGGATGACGATATCGAGCGGCTGGTCTGTCCCATCGGCATCGACGGCATCGCATCGAAGCAGCCGGCGGCTATTGCCGCCTCGGCGGTCGCGGACCTGCTGCGCCGCAGGGACGCGATGGCGCCTGCGGCGCACAGCGCGGAAGCCTCGTCCTAGGGACTCATGCCGCGGGTCCGGGACGGATGAGCATGAGCGCCATGCGATCGGATGACGGCAACGCACCGGCTGCGGGCGCGTACATTCTCGAAGCCCGCAACATCGTCAAGCTCTTCGGCGACCTGCGGGCCAACGACGATATCGACCTGAGCCTGAAGCCCGGCGAGATCCACGCGCTGCTGGGCGAGAACGGCGCCGGCAAGTCCACCCTGGTGAAGATCGTCTACGGTGCCCTGCAGCCGACATCGGGGCAGCTCTTCTGGCAGGGGGCTCCGGTGACGATCTCGAATCCGGCCGCAGCGCGGGAGCTGGGCATCGGCATGGTGTTTCAGCACTTCTCGCTGTTCGATGCGCTCACCGTCACGCAGAACATCGCGCTTGCGCTCGCAGGCGAGAGGAACATGGCGGCGCTCGCCGGCCGGATCAAGACGATCTCCGCCGACTACGGCCTCCCGCTTCGGCCCGACGCTCTCGTGGCCGATCTTTCGGTGGGCGAACGCCAGCGCATCGAGGTCGTGCGCTGCCTCTTGCAGGAGCCGCGCCTGCTGATCCTGGACGAGCCCACCGCAGTCCTGACGCCGCAGGAAGCAGATCAGCTCTTCGTCACCCTGGAGCGCCTGGCCGGCGAAGGCTGCGCGCTGCTCTACATCTCCCATCGCCTGGAAGAGGTCAAACGCCTCTGCCACGACGCGACGATCCTGCGCCATGGACGCCTGGTGGCGCGGGTCGATCCGCAGCAGGAATCCGCCGCTTCCCTCGCCACGCTGATGATCGGCAGCGAGGTCGCAGCGCTCAAGTCGGGGAGCGGTGCGGAACCCGGCGCGCCCCTGCTCGAGCTCGCCGGCCTCTCCATGCCGACCGACGACCCCTTCGGCGTTGCGCTGAAGAGCATCGATCTCGTGGTGCGCTCCGGCGAGATCGTCGCGGTGGCGGGTGTCGCGGGCAACGGCCAGTCGGAGCTCTTCGATGCCATCTCGGGCGAGCGGACGAGCGCGTCCGCCGACGCGGTCAAGCTCGCGGGCGAGCCCTGCGGTCGCGAGACCATCACGCGGAGGCGCCGGCGCGATGCCGCCTTCGTGCCGGAAGAGCGCGTCGGCCACGCCGCCGTCTCGGACCTGCCGCTCTCGGAGAACGTCGTCCTCACCCATCATGCGGTGGGGGAAGGGGTCGTGCGGGGCGGCCTGATCAAGCGCGGCGCGGCGCAGGCTGTGATGGCCCGGGTCGCCGAGCAATTCGACGTGCGCAAGAACCTGCCCGATCCCGAGGCGAGCGCGCTTTCCGGCGGCAACCTCCAGAAGTTCGTCGTCGGCCGCGAGCTGGAGCGCAATCCCCGCATCCTGGCGGTGCATCAGCCGACCTGGGGAGTCGATGCGGGCGCGGCGGCGGTCATTCGCCAGTCCCTGATCGATATGGCACGGCGCGGCGCGGCGGTCCTGATGATCAGCCAGGATCTCGACGAGATCTTCGAGATCGCCGATCGCATTGCGGTGATCTCGCGCGGCGAGCTGTCGGAAGCCTACCCGGCGGCAGAGCTCAGCCCGGAACGGATCGGCCTGCTGATGGCGGGCACCCATGAGAGGGCCGGCCGGGATGCCGGGCGCGAGGCAGAGGCGTGATCCTCAGGCTGGAAAGGCGCAGCCAGCGTTCGACGCTGATGGCGTTGCTGTCCCCGTTGCTGGCGATCGCGGTCACGCTGGTCCTCGGGGCCATCATGTTCACGGCCCTGGGATTCGATCCGGCGCAAGCGCTCTACATGTACTTCATCGAGCCGTTGACCAGCGTCTGGTCGGTCGAGGAGGTGATCGTCAAGGCCGCGCCGCTCATCCTCATCGGCGTCGGCCTCGCCGTCTGCTACACCGCCAATGTCTGGAACATCGGTGCCGAGGGCCAGCTGACTGCCGGCGCCCTGCTGGGCGCGGCCATCCCGGTCTATTTCCCTGCCTGGCAGTCGCCGCTGGTCCTGATCCTCATGCTCGTTCTCGGCGGCGTGGGCGGTGCGCTCTTTGCCGCCATCCCGGCGTTCCTGAAGAACCGTTTCGCCGCCAACGAGATCCTGACCAGCCTGATGCTCGTCTACGTCGCCCAGTTGCTGCTGGACTGGCTGGTGCGCGGGCCATGGCGAGACCCCGACGGCTACAATTTTCCGCAGTCCATACCCTTCGAGGGCTGGCAGGAGCTGCCGCTTCTGGGCGAGGGGAGGGTGCATATCGGCGCCATCTTCGCCGTCGTCGCGGTCATCGTCGTCGCCTTCATGATGGGACGGACGCTGCGCGGGTTCGAGATCCGCGTGGTCGGCATCTCGCCGCGCGCCGGCTCGTTCGCCGGCTTCAAGGGGAAGCGGGTGATCCTGTTCTGCTTCATGCTGTCCGGCGGCCTCGCCGGGCTGGCCGGCATCTGCGAAGTCGCCGGCCCGAGCGGCGAGCTGACCCCGAACGTCTCGCCCGGCTACGGCTTCACCGCGATCATCGTCGCCTTTCTCGGTCGCCTGAACCCGATCGGCGTGCTTTTCGCGGGCGTCCTCCTGGCGATCAGCTACATGGGCGGAGAGGGGGTGCAGATCGTGCTCGGCATCTCCGACAAGACGACTCAGGTGTTCCAGGGCATGCTGCTGTTCCTCATCCTGGCCTGCGACACGCTGATCCGTTACCGCATAAGGCTCGTTCGCACCTAGACGATGGCCAAGGAGGTCTGAGCAGCGATCGATGGGAGCCCTGGAAGCCGTCATTCTGACGATCATCACGGCGTCTACGCCCTTGCTGCTGGCGGCGACCGGCGAGCTCGTCACGGAACGCTCGGGCGTCCTCAACCTGGGCGTCGAAGGCATGATGATCATGGGCGCGGTATGCAGCTTCGCCGCTGCCTACACGACCGGCTCGGCGCTGATCGGCATCCTGGCCGGGCTCTACGCGGGCGTCATGATGTCGCTGCTCTTCGCCTTCCTGACCCAGACCCTGATGACCTCGCAGGTGGCGACCGGGCTGTCGCTCACCCTGCTGGGACTGGGGCTCTCGGGCCTGATCGGCGAGGGGTTCACGGGGCTGCCGGGGGTGAAGCTCGAATCGATCCACATCCCCTTGCTCACCGAGATTCCCTTCATCGGACCGATCCTGTTCGGCCAGGACATCCTGGTCTACGCCTCCCTGGCGCTGATCGCGGCCGTCGGCTATGTGCTGTTTCGCACCCGGACCGGCCTCGTCATCAACGCGGTGGGCAACAATCACCATTCCGCCCATGCGCTCGGCTACGGCGTGATCAGGGTGCGCTATGCCTGCATCGCCTTCGGCGGCGCCTGCTCGGGCCTCGCCGGCGCGTATCTGGCGCTCGCCTACACCACGCAGTGGATCGAGAGCATGAGCGCGGGCCGCGGCTGGATCGCGCTGGCGCTGGTCGTCTTTTCCACCTGGCTGCCGCGGCGTCTGGTTGTCGGCGCCTATCTCTTCGGGACGGTCTGGATCATGGGCCTTTACGTCCAGGGTCTGGGCGTCGGAATCCCGTCGCAGCTATTGTCGTCCCTGCCCTACCTCGTCACGATAGCGGTGCTGGTCATCATTTCAGGGAACAGGTCTCTGATCAGGATGAACACGCCCGCAATGATCGGGCAGCCCTTCGCGCCCGAGAGGTAGAGGGGGTAGTGAAGCCGCCGGCGCGTTACGGTGCGCGTTGGCGGAATGACATGTTTCACCGCACGGACACCTGCTGAAACGAAAGGAGTCATCATGAAGAAGCTCATTGGAATGGTCGCGGTCGCGCTGGCGATGACGTTCGCCGCGGGCGCCGCATCCGCCGACGACAAGCTGACGGTCGGCTTCGTCTATGTCGGGCCCATCGGCGATCACGGCTGGACCTACGCCCATGACCAGGGCCGTCTCGCGCTCGAGGCGGAACTCGGCGATCAGGTCGAGACCGTGTACGTCGAGAGCGTACCGGAGGGCGCGGACGCCGAGCGCGCCATCGAGCGGTTGGCGCGCGAAGGCGTCGGGCTGATCTTCACCACGTCCTTCGGCTACATGAACCCGACGATCAAGGTCGCCGAGCGCTTTCCCGACGTGAAGTTCGAGCACGCGACCGGCTACAAGCAGTCCGAGAACGCCGCGTCCTACAACGCGCGCTTCCATGAAGGCCGCTACGTCATCGGCCAGATCGCCGCGCGGATGTCGAAGTCGGGGGTTGCCGGCTACATCGCGTCCTTCCCCATTCCAGAGGTCGTGATGGGCATCAACGCCTTCCTGCTCGGCGCGCAGACCGTGAACCCGGACTTCAAGCTCAAGGTGGTCTGGGTCAACACGTGGTTCGATCCGGGCAAGGAAGCCGATGCCGCGAAGGTGCTGATCGGCCAGGGCGCGGACATCATCACCCAGCACACCGATTCGACGGCGCCGCTGCAGATCGCCGAAGAACAAGGCGTGCTCGGCTTCGGCCAGGCGTCCGACATGATCCACTTCGCCCCCAAGGCGCAGTTGACGTCGATCATCGACAACTGGGCCCCCTACTATGTTGCGCGCGCCAAAGCGGTGCTCGACGGGACCTGGGAGTCGATGGACACGTGGAACGGCATGGCTGCGGGTACGGTGGTGATGGCGCCTTACACCAACATGCCCGATGACGTCGCGGCGATGGCGACGGAAACGGCCGCCATGATCGCCTCCGGGGAACTCAACCCCTTCGCCGGTCCCGTGTACAAGCAGGACGGCACGCTGGCCGTGCCCGAAGGCGAGATCATGGACGACGGGACCCTGGCGGGCATCAACTGGTACGTCCAGGGCGTCGACGACACCTTGCCGGAATAGGGCGTTTCCGATACCGGCCGGCGCACCGTTCCTGCCGCGACGCAGGCCCGGCGCGCCGGCCGGCGTGAGAACGGGGAGCCACCCGCTTGAGCGCCTTCGCCGTCGACTGGCTCAATCTCCTGCTACGCTGGGCGCACATGATCGCCGGTATCGCCTGGATCGGCACCTCCTTCTACTTCATCGCTCTCGACCTCGCGCTGAAGAAGCGCGAGAGGATGAAGGAAGGCGTGCTGGGGACTGCGTGGCAGGTGCATGGCGGCGGCTTCTACCATGTCGAGAAGTTCACCGTCGCGCCGAAGGAGCTGCCCGGCGACCTGATCTGGTTCAAGTGGGAAGCCTATCTGACCTGGTTCACCGGCTTCCTGCTCCTGGTCGTGCAGTTCTACCTCGATGCCGGCGCCTGGATGATCGATCCAGCGATCCTGGACATCGAGCCCCTGCACGCGGTCGGCATCTCGGTGGCGAGCCTCGCCGTCGGCTGGTTCGTCTATGACGGCCTGTGCCGCTCGCCCGTCGGCAGGCGGCCGACCCTGCTCGCCATCGCGGCATTCCTGTGGATTCTCCTAGCGGCTTACGTCTACACCAACGTCTTCTCCGGCCGCGCCGCGTTGATCCATGTCGGCGCCTTCATCGGCACCCTCATGGCGGCCAACGTGTTCGCCGCGATCATTCCCAACCAGAAGAAGATCACCAAGGCCCTGCTGGAGGGGCGGGCGCCGGACCCGAAGTACGGCGCCATCGGCAAGCAGCGCTCGGTCCACAACACCTATCTGACGCTGCCGGTGCTCGTGACCATGGTGGGCGGGCATTACCCGATGCTGTCGGCGCACTCCGAAGCCTGGCTGATCGTCGCCTTCGTCCTCGTCGGCGGCGCCTGCCTGCGCCACGCCCTGATCAGCCACGAGACCGGCGCCCCCTTCGCCGGCTATGCCTGGACCCTGCCCGTCATCCTGGTCGCCCTCGCCGCAGCCGTGTGGATGACCTCGCCGCAGCAGCGGGAGACGGCGGACCTCGATGTCTCGGACGTGCAGGTCATGGAGATCGTCGACAGGCACTGCGTCTCCTGCCACGCCGCGAGCCCGAGCCATGAAGGCTTCGACACGCCGCCCAAGGATCTCCTGCTGGAGACCGTCGACGACCTGCGCCGTCACGCGGAACAGGTGGCGAAGTTCACGGTCCAGACCCGCGCCATGCCGCTGGGCAACGAGACCGGCATGACGGACGAGGAGCGCCGGCAGCTCGGCGCCTGGATCGACGACAGAGACGACTAGGGGCGGCAGGCATGCTCCTCTCCGTCGCCGATCTCAACCGGATGGCCGTGTCCGATTTCACCGCCAGGTTCGGCGACGTGGCGGAGCATTCGCCCTGGATCGCCGAGCGTGCCGCCGGCGCCCGTCCCTTCGCCTGCCGGGACGGGGTCGTCGATGCCTTCGCCGCGGCCCTGCGCGGCGCGGCGCGGGAGGAGCGACTGGCCGTGCTGCGCGCGCATCCGGATCTCGCCGGCCGGGCGGCGGTGGTCGGCGCATTGACCGGGACATCCCGCAGGGAACAGGCGGGCGCGGGCCTCGACCGGTTGACGCCTCAGGAATTCGAACGCTTCAGCGCGCTCAATACCGCCTACAGGGAGCGCTTCGGGATACCCTTCATCTTCGCGGTCAAGGGCGCGACCAAGGAGACGATCCTCGCCGCCTTCGAAGAGCGCCGCGCCAACGGGCGAGAGGTCGAGCTCGAGAACGCGACCGACCATGTCTGCCGCATCATGCGATTCCGCATCGAGGATCGGGTCGCGGGATGACGACGGGCGCCGATGCCGCAGCGCGCATTCTGCGCGGCCGCACGCTGAGTTTTGGGGACGATCCCCGCGTCGTCGGCCCCGAGGCGGCGATGCGCAGCCACGACGACGGCGCGGTGGTGGTGGGCCAGCAGGGCCGCATCCTCTGGCACGGCGGCTTCGCCGACCTGCCGCGCGCGCACGCCGAGGCCCCGTGCGAGCGCTATGACGATGCGGTCATCCTGCCCGGATTGATCGATGCACACGTTCACTTCCCGCAACACCGCATGTTGGCGGCGCCCGCGCACGACCTGCTCGAATGGCTCGACCGCTTCGCCTTCCCCGAGGAAGCGCGATACGCCTCCGAGGACCATGCCGCGGCTGCCGCGCAGAGTTTCCTCGACAAGCTCGTGAGCCACGGCACCACCAGCGCCCTCGTCTTCTCCTCGGTGCATGGGCAGGCGGCCGGCTGTCTCTTCCGGGCGGCGCAGCGGCGCGGCCTCTGCCTGATAACGGGGGCGACCATGATGGACCGCAACGCCCCCCCGGCCGTGACGCAGGAGGCCGAAGCGAGCGCGCGGGAGAGCGCCGAGCTCATCGCGTCGTGGCACGGGGTCGAACGCCTGCGCTACGCTCTCACGGTGCGTTTTGCCGTCACGTCGAGCGAAGCGCAGCTTCGACTTGCCGGTGAGCTCCTGGCGGACCATCCCGGTTGCCTGCTCCACACGCATCTCTCGGAGAGCGCCGCGGAGATCGATCTGGTGAAGCGGCTCTTTCCCTGGTCGAAGGACTACACCGATGTCTATGCGCGCTTCGGCCTCGTGGGCGAGAACGCCGTCTTCGCCCATGGCATCCATCTCTCGGAACGCGAATGCCAGGCCTTGCACGACGCCGGCTCGACGGTCGTCCACTGCCCGACCTCGAACGCCTTTCTGGGATCGGGCCTGTTCGACATCGGGCATGTGGGCGCGGCACGGCGTCCGGTCAGGGTCGGCGTGGCCACCGATATCGGCGGCGGCACCAGCTACTCCCTGCTCCAGACGCTCGCCGAGGCGTACAAGACCGCCAGGCAGAAGGGCTGCACCTTCAGCGCCTTCGACGGGTTCTACCTCGCCACCCTGGGTAATGCGCGCGGCCTTCGTCTCGATGCCGAGATCGGCACGCTCGATGCCGGGCGCTGGGCCGATGTCGTTGTCCTCGACCCAAAGGCGACGCCGGTGCTGGCCGCCCGCCAGGAGCTCTCGGAGAGCCTGGAGGACATGCTGTTCGCGCTGATGATGCTGGGCGACGACCGCGCCGTGCGGGCGGTCTACGTCAAAGGCAGGAAGATCGCCGGCCGGGATCGGAGCGACGGCGAAGACTTGCCCCATGGCGGGTTTCGATGAGGGTCTGAGTAATCATGCCCTCCAGGACGTTGGAACGCAGATGACTCGGTCGGGTCCGCTTTGCTAGACTCGACGATCTGCCGAATGCAGCGGGAGCCGGGCACCATGGACGAGCACGAACAGGGACGGACCTACCGGGCCGAGGCCGATCTGCGCGAGACCATGGGCGAGACCATGGAGATCTCGGTGAAGAAGTGCATCCCCTCGCTGGACAGGCACTGCAGGGAATTCATCGAACGCTCGCCCTTCCTCTGCATCGGCTCCAGCGGCGTCGGCGGCCGCGCCGACGTGTCGCCGCGCGGCGACCCGCCCGGTTTCGTCCAGGTGCTCGACGACAACACACTCTTCATCCCCGACCGGCCCGGCAACAACCGTCTCGACACGATGACCAACATCATCGAGAACCCGAATGTCGGCCTGCTCTTCCTGGTCCCCGGCTTCGACGACACCCTGCGCGTGAACGGCAAGGCGACCATCGTCCGCGACGACGCGCTGGCACAGTCCGCCGCGATCAACGGCAAGGAGCCGAAGGTGGGCATCAGGGTCGAGGTCGAGGAGGCCTTCCTGCACTGCGCCAAGGCGTTCAAGCGTTCGCGGCTGTGGGACGAGAAAAGCAGGCAGGACCGCAAGGAAATGCCGTCGCTCGGCCGCATGATCCTGGAGCAGACGGCGCCGCCGGCCGAGCCGCCCACGGAGGAGACGGTCAAGGAGACCGACGAGTTCGTCGAGGATAACTACCGCACCGAGCTCTACTAGGGAGCGGCCGGCAACAGGAGCTTCGCCATGGTCGAACGGATCGACGTCAGCCCCGACTATATGGAGAGCGAGCGCGTCGCGCGCTTCGCGGACCTGAAATCGAGCGCCAAGGCGTTCGTCGATGCGCTCATTCCGGGGTATGAGCGGGATATCTACAACATCATCGGCCGCGGCGTCGTCGAGGACAAGGAACTCAAGCCGCCGATCACCGACAACCGCGACTTCAACGTCGGCCTGATCAAGTGCGAGCCCGGCAAGGGCGCCTCGCTGCATATCCACGAGACCAACGAGGTCTTCATCCCGCTGACCGGCAAGTGGGGCATCTACTGGCAGAACAGCGACGGGCAGCGGCACGAGGTCGTGCTCGAGCCCTACGACACCGTGTCGGTCCCCATCGGCGCGAGCCGGGGCTTCCGCAATGCGGGCGACGAGACGGCGCTCATGCTGGCGGTGGTCGGCGGCACCGACCCCGGCAAGGTGCGCTGGCCGGACGAGACCATCGACGAGGCGCGGCGTCACGGCATCGGCCTCGACGACAATGGCGACCTCGTGGTGCTCGAAGGCGCCTGAGCGCACGGCCCGAACGCCCGACCGGCGCCGGGGGCGACGGTCCGGGGCGTCCGAAGAGAGGGACGGCCTCCTGCCGGCGCAGCTTGACAGCCGCTGACCAGGCGCTAATGTCGCCCCTCCTGCAACGCCAGCAAGAGCCGGGCGCACCCGATGGCCAAGGCCAACAGCATCCTCATCAAGCTCGTCAGCTCGGCGGGAACCGGGTTCTATTACACGACGCGCAAGAACCCGCGCAGCCAGACCGAGAAGCTGTCGCTCCGCAAGTACGATCCCGTCGCCCGCAAGCACGTGGTCTTCAAGGAATCGAAGATCAAGTAGAGCCGACAGGGCACCTCGTGTCATCCGCAGGGCAACGCCGGGGGACCGGCGCTGTGCGCACGACCGTAGCGGGCCTGCTGCCTGCGCTGACGCTCGCGCTCGCACTCGTGCTCCAGCCCGCAGGCGCACGGGCGGACATGGCGGCCGGCTGGAGCGCCTTCACGGCAGGCGAGTACGAGGCGGCGGTGCGCGCGTGGCAGCCTCTCGCCGAGGCCGGCGACCACCAGGCCGCCTATGCGCTCGGCATGGCCTTTCAGATCATGGGCCGGTCCGCACAGGCGGTGCCCTGGTACGAGCAGGCGGCGCAAGCCGGCGTGACCGAGGCACAGATCCTGCTCGGCACGATCTATGCGCGGGGCGCCGACGTGCCGCGCGATCTCGTGCGTGCCTACGCCTGGCTCAATCGAGCGGTCGAGAACGAGAGCCCGAACGCCCGTCTCATTCTCGATTCCGTCGCCGCCCTGATGACCGCCAAAGAGATCGAGGCGGCGAAAGCGCTGAGCGCCACGCTCTAACCCTGCCCTCGCGCCCTCGCCCGTGTCGGCGCGCGTGGCGCGCGCGAGTTCCTGCTTGACGCCCCTGAACCTTCATCCAGAATACATCTTCTGATATCCGTCGGTCGCCTGCGCGGGTCGCCGGATGCACCGGTTGCACAGCCGATCCGCGTTCGGGCGCATCGAATCCAGGCCCTGAGACAACAGCCGATAGGAGATCGCAGCCATGCTACAGGTGAACAGGCGTCAGTTGCTGAAGGCCGGCGGCGCGCTCGGTGCCGTGTCGACCATGAGTCCCGTCGTGATGGCCTCGGCCAGCGAGGCGGACCTCAGCGGCCTGCCGCGGGTCAAGCAGGAGCTCGTCGCCCCGCCCTTCGTGCCGGCGCACGAGCAGGTCGCCAGCGGCGGCCCCAAGATCATCGAGGTGGAGCTCATCTCCACCGAGGACCAGCGGGAGATCGACGACGAAGGCACCGTTCTCAACACGCTCTCGTTCAACGGCTGGATCCCGGGGCCGCTGATCGTCTGCCACGAGGGCGACTACGTCGAGCTCACGCTGAAGAGCCCGGAGAGCAACGTCTTCGAGCACAACATCGACTTCCACGCGTCGACGGGTGCCCTCGGCGGCGGCGCGCTCACGCTCATCTCGCCCGGCGAGCAGGTCAAGCTGCGCTGGAAGGCGACCAAGCCGGGCACCTACATCTACCACTGCGCACCGGGCGGCTCGATGATCCCCTTCCATGTCGTATCCGGCATGAACGGGGCGGTCATGGTGCTGCCGAGGGACGGGCTCAAGGACCGCGACGGCAACCCGCTGCGCTACGACCGGGCCTACTACGTCGGCGAGCAGGACTACTACGTGCCGCGCGATGCCGAGGGCAACTTCATCAACTACCCGGACCACGGCGAGGGCATGGCCGACATGTTCGACGTCATGCAGACGCTCACGCCCACCCACGTCGTGTTCAACGGCAGGGTCGGCGCGCTCACCGGCGACAACGCGATGACGGCCAATGTCGGCGAGACCGTGCTCTTCATCCACTCCCAGGCCAACCGCGATTCGCGGCCGCACCTGATCGGCGGGCACGGCGACTATGTGTGGGAGCAGGGCTCCTTCGCCGATCCGCCGGCGACGGGTCTCGAGACCTGGTTCATCCGCGGCGGCTCGGCCGGTGCGGCGCTCTATACCTTCCGCCAGTCGGGCGCCTACGTGTACCTCTCCCACAACCTGATCGAGGCCGTCCAGCTGGGTGCGCTGGCCATCGTCGCCGTGCAGGGCGAGTGGGACCACGACCTGATGACGCAGGTGCAGCCTCCGACCATGATGACGGCGTAGGCCGCCGCTTCATCCGGGCCGCTCCCGCATTTCCGGGAGCGGCCCACCGCTTCGCTCCCGGCAATCGAACAGGAGGCGCAGCGCATGACGGATCGCAGGATGTTCGGCCCTTCGGCCGGCCGGGTTTCCAGGGAGAACTGCGGCATCAGGGTCCTGCGCGGCGAGCACAAGAGCTACATGCCGACCTTCGTGCGCCAGACCTCCACCGGCGGCTGCTCGGTGAAGCCCATGCCCGCCAATTTCGGCTTTCGCGTGGTGCAGGAGTCGTAGCTGCCGCACGCACGCCGATCGGCTGCAATCAGACCCTGGCCTCTTCCCTGGCCGCGAATATGCGCTGCAGCGCGGGCGCAGGCGTCAGCAGATCCGCGAGCGTGTGCCCGTCCAGAACGTTGAGAAAGGCCTGCAGCGCCGTCTCCAGGACACCGGTCAGCGCACAGGGCCCCGCGATCGGGCAGGTGTTCCCTTCCCGTCCCGCGAAGCACTCGACCAGGTTGCAATTGCCCTCGGTGGCGCGGAAGACCTCGCCCAGATTGATCTCGCTCGCCGGCATCGCGAGCGCCAGGCCGCCGTTCTTTCCGCGTGTCGTCGCGATGAAGCCCCTCTGGCCGAGGCGGTGGATCAGCTTCGTCAGATGGCTTTCCGAAATGCCGTAGGCGTCGGCAATTTCCCGGGTGGTGCAGCGCCGGTGGCCGTTGAGGCCCAGATAGATGAGAGCCCGCAACGAATAGTCGCTGTATCGCGTCAGCTGCATGTGACCGACCTCATCGCTTCGGGCGCCGCTTCCGTCCCTCGACGCGCAAATTGTCCGCCGCACGACTTGGGGACAAGAGATATAGCGCTTCCCGGCGCGACCGCAACTCATCCCCGCACGCCCCGGCGCCCCTCTCGCGGCCGGACCGGGCCGGGCCAGGACGATGCGCACGGGGCCGCATGGGGCCGAAATTGCGCGGGTCGGCGGTCTTGCATAGACTCGAGGTCGGTACGCTGCGCGAGGGCACCCCTTGGCCGGTCTCCACCTGACGCCCCGCCTGAACCCCAATTCGCCCGCGGGGCGCATCCTTGGCGGCGCGCAGCGCGCGGTCATCGACAGCCCCACCGTCTTCACGGCCGGCATCCTGCTGGCGATGTGGCTGGTGCTGTCGCAGCTCTCGCCCTACTTCTTCACCGTCGGCAACCTGTTCGAGATCACGGTGCAGGCCGCCGTGATCGCGCTGATCGCGGTGGGACAGACCTTCGTCATCCTCGCCAAGGGGATCGATCTCTCGGTCGGCGCGATCCTCGCTGCCGCCGCCGTCACCTCGACAATGGTCATGGACGCCGGCTACGGCCTCCCGGCCGGCGTCATTGCCGGCCTCCTCTGCGGCGCATTCTTCGGCGCGGCGAACGGCGTCGCGGTCGGCATCCTGCGCATTCCGCCCTTCGTCGCGACGCTCGGCATGATGGGGATCGCGCGCGGCTATGCCCTGATCGTCACCGAAGGCATTCCCATCTTCAGGGTGGCGGACGGCTTCGAGGTGCTGGGCCAGGGCCGGCTCGGGGGCGTGGTGCCGGTGCCGACCATCGCGACCCTCGCGCTCTACGCCATCGGCGTGTTCGTGCTGCTGCGCACCCGGCTCGGGCGCTACACCTTCGCCATCGGCAGCAACCAGCAGGCCACCAAGGTCTCGGGCGTCAACATCCCGCTCTATCTGATCTTCATCTACGGCCTGAGCGGCGTCACCGCCGCCATCGCGGGCCTGACCGAGGCCTCGCGGATCGGCAGCGGGCAGCCGGCGGGCGGGGTCGGCTACGAGCTCGACTCGATCGCCGCCGTCGTCATCGGCGGAACCAGCCTGTTCGGCGGCCAGGGCAGCCTGATCGCCTCGCTGATCGGCGCGCTCATCATCGCCACGTTGCGCAACGGCCTGAACGTGCTCGGCGTCTACGCCTTCTGGCAGCTTGTGGCCATCGGTGCTATCCTCATCGGCGCCGTCTATGTCGACAATTGGCGGCGGCTGAGGCGCGGCGGAGAAGAATAAGCAGGCCGCGCCGGACAAGGGCGGCAGAGCCGTCAAGGAGGGAAAAAAACATGATCATGTGCGCACCCGTTGCGAAGACGCTCCGCGCGGCCGCGGCCGCGGCCGTGATGACCGCTGTGGCGGCGGCAGGCTTCGGCTCCGATGCCATCGCAGCCGACAAGACCCTGGCCTGGATTCCGAAATCGACCGATTCGTCGTTCTGGCTCGCCATCAAGCGCGGCGCGGAGAAGGCCGGCGAGGAACTCGGATACGAGGTCCTCTATGTCGGCGTGCAGGACCAGACCAACATCCCGGGCCAGATCAACCTGGTCAACGACATGGTGACGCGCAGGATCGACGGCATCCTCATCGCCGCGACCGATGCCAAGGCTCTGTCGGACCCGGTCACCAGGGCCATCGAGGCCGGCGTGCCGGTGATCACGGTGGATTCGGGCATCGACCCCGACACCTCGCTGGCCTACATCGCCACCGACAATATCGGTGCCGCCAGACTCGCCGCGCAGACGCTGGCGGAGCTGATCGGCGGCAAGGGCAAGGTCGGCGATATCGGCATCACCGCCGGCTCCCAGACCGGCTACGAGCGCGAGAACGGCTTCCTCGAGGAGATCAAGAACCACCCCGACATCGAGGTGCTGCCAGTGCAGTATTCGGGATGCAGCCCCGCCAAGGCGCTGAACATCGCGACCGACATGCACACCGGCAATCCCGATCTGGTCGGCTTCTACGGCGCCTGCGACGGCGCCGGCACCGGCGCCGGCCAGCTCTCCAAGCAGAAGGAACTCGACCTCCGCATCGTCGCCTTCGACAGCTCGGCCGAGGAATTCGAGCTCTTCAAGGAGGGCTTCATCGACGCCCTCATCCTGCAGGACCCGTACAAGATGGGCTATGACGGCGTCTATGCCATGGACACGATTCTGAAGGGCGGGACGGTGGAGCCGCGCACGGTGGCGATCCCGGCGCAGGTGGTGACGCTGGAGAACATGAACGAGCCGGCAATCCAGAAGCTGCTCAGCGACATGGAGCTTCTGTAGCCGCATCAACCGGCGGGGCCGGCGGACAAGCGCAGGCCCCGCCGACGACGACCGAACGGGGCTCCGCCGCGCCTCGGCATGGCGGGGCCCCGAATCGCCATGCATGAAGGGGAGGACACACGATGGCTGGGATGTTGCAGAGGATGGTCTCGCTGGCGCTTGCACCGGCCCTCGCCGCGGCCGGCATGGCCGCGCTCGCCGCCGACGCAGGGGCGCAGGAGGTGGACAAGATCGCGGTGCTGGTGCCCGAGCAAGGCACCGACTACGGCTGGAACCAGCAGGGCGTCGACGCGGCCAAGGCGGTCGGCAGCGCCATGGGCATCGAGGTGGTCTCGGCCGAGGGCCTCGGCTACGGCGACGTGCGGCCGACGCTGCGCGAGCTTGCGGCCGAAGGCGCCGACCTGATGATCGCCCACGCCAGCGGCTACAACACCGCAGCGCCCGAGATCGCCGCCGAGACCGACGTTGCGGTCGCGATCGTCGACAATCCCGGCGCCGCTGCGCCAGGCCTCGTCGCCGACTACACCGTGAGCGGGCACCAGGGCGCCTACCTCGCCGGGATGCTGGCGGCGCAGCTCTCGCGCACGGGCACGCTCGGCATCGTCGTCTCCGGCGAGCCGCCGTCGTGGAACTCGCAGTCCGCCGGCTTCGCCATGGGCGCGCGGGCGGCGAACGCCGACGTGAAGCTGCTCTACGCGGTGATCGGGCCGGCCGCCTACGCCGATGCGGCAGGCGGCAAGCGGGTCACGGAATCGCTGATCGCAGCCGGTGCCGACATCGTCTTCGGCCAGGGCGACGGCTCCACCTTCGGCATGCTCCAGGCGGTGGAGACGGTGCCCGCCACGGACGGCGGCAAGGTGCTCTTCATCGACGTGATCGGCGACAAGACCGAGATCGACAAGGGCCACCTGCTCTCGTCGGTGGTCTGGAACCTGGTGCCGGTCTACACCGCGATGATCGAGGACCTGAAGAGCGGCGCCTTCGGCACGGTGAACTACGCCATCCAGCTCGCCGACGATTCGGTCCAGCTCCTGCGCACCGCGCACATCTCGGACGAGGTCTGGAGCGGGCTGATGGACGCCCGGGCCGGGATCGTCGCGGGCGAGATCGAGGTGCCCGCAGTCTGGGAGGCCGCGGACGTGCGCGCGATGATGTCGTCGGTCGAGGCGGCTGAGTAGCGCACTCACAGAACGCGGACGGCGCCCGGCGGCGGAGAGGTTTCGCTCGCCGGGCACCCCCGCCCCCTTCCCCGGCGGCTGCCGCGCCGCCGCCCTGCATGACCGGGAGCACGCGGCCTGACCATGGCGTCCCGCCCGCCCGAGCGCGCCGCTGCGACGGCCGAGGCCGGCACGGCCGAGCCCATCGTCGTGCTGCGGGGCATCACCAAGCGCTTCCCCGGAGTCATCGCCAACGACGACGTCTCGCTCTCCGTCTACCCGGCGGAGGTGCATGCGCTGCTGGGCGAGAACGGCGCCGGCAAGTCCACGCTGATCTCGATCCTCTCAGGGATGCAGCGCCCGGACCGGGGCACGATCGAGGTTCGCGGCCGCGCGATGCGGATCGCCAGCCCGCGCACCGCGCTCGACCTCGGCATCGGCACCGTCTACCAGCACCCGACCCTGGTGCCGACGCTGACCGTGCTGGAGAACCTGATTCTGGGCGCCTCGTGGCGGGCGCCCATGAACCGCGCGGCCACCCGCGCGAGGCTGAACGAGATCGCCGCCCTGCTGGGCATCGCCTTGCCCGAGGACACGCCGCTCGGCGCGCTCTCCCTCGGCCAGCAGCAGCTCGTCGAGATCGTCAAGGCGCTGTGGCGGGGCGAGAAGGTGCTGATCCTGGACGAGGCGACCTCGATGCTCACGCCGCAGGGTGTGGCGGACCTGGGCCGCGTCATCGGGCGGCTGCGCGACGCCGGCATCGCGGTCCTCTTCATCACCCACAAGCTGCACGAGGCGGTGCGTTTCGGCGACCGGGTCTCGGTGCTCCGGCAAGGCCGCAAGGTCGGCTCGCTGACGCCGGAGACCCTCGGCAGGCTCAGCCCCCAGGAGGCGATCGACCATATCGTCGACCTCATGTTCGGCCAGGCCGCCGACCGCAGCGGGGCGGAGCGCCGCCGCGCCCAGCGCGAGGCCGCGCCGGGCGAACGCGAGGTGATCGCGGTGGACGGCCTCCGCCCGGCCGGCGGCCCCGCTGCGGCGGAGGACGGCGGCGTGACCTTCGCGGTGCACGAAAAGGAAATATTCGGGATCGCCGGCGTCGACGGCAACGGCCAGAAGCAGCTCGCCGAGGCGCTTGCGGGGCAGCGCCCCGCCGAGGCCGGCCGCATCCTGCTGGACGGCGCGGCCATCGAGGGCCTGAGCGTGCGCCAGCGCCAGCACGCGGGGCTGCGCTACGTGACCGACGACCGCCTCGGCGAGGGCACGGTCCCGGCCTTCCCCGTCGGCCTCAACCTGCTGCTGAAGCGGATCGGCGACGTGCCCTTCTGGCGCCACGGCATCGTCCGCAACGCCGAGGTCGAGCGCCACGCGCGCACCCTGATCGCCGAGCACGACGTGCGCGTGCCGGGGCCGGAGACCCCGCTCGGCCACCTTTCGGGCGGCAACGTGCAGAAGGCCCTGCTCGCCCGCGAGCTCGACAACCAGCCGATGGCCGTGATCTACAACAAGCCCACCTATGGGCTCGACCTGAACAACACCCGTCGCGCCCGCCGGGCGATCTGCGCGCGCGCCGACCAGGGTGTCGCGACGATCCTGATCTCGACCGACCTCGACGAGATTCTCGAGCTCGCGGACCGCATCGGGGTCATGCTCGACGGCCGCATGGTCGGCATCGTGGACAATGGCGACCACGCGGCGCGGCGGATCGGCGAGCTCATGATCGGGGTGGGCGTCCAGGCCTGAGCGCGCGATGACGCAGGCGCCCACGGCACAGGAGGAGCAGCACGGCCCCGGCGCGCGGGCGCCGCGCCTTACCGGCGCGAGGGCGGTAATACGCCGCTGGATCGCGCCGGCCACGGCGGCGCTGCTGCCGATCGTGCTGGCGCTCGGCGTCGGCGCGCTGATCCTGCTGGTCCTCGGCGCCGACCCCGGCGCCTTCTACCACAACATCGTCAAGCGCGGCCTGCTGAGCTGGATCGGGCTTCAGGACACGATCACCCGCTGCGCGCCGCTGCTGCTGCTGGGCGCGAGCCTGATCGTCGCCTTCCGCGCGGGCCTCTGGAACCTCGGCATCGACGGTCAGTTCCTGCTTGCCGCGGTGATCGCCGCCGCGCTCGCGCCGGCCCTCGTCACGGTGCTGCCGGTGTGGCTGGTGCTGCCGCTGGTGATGCTGGCGGCGATGGCCGTGGGCGCCGTCTGGTCGCTGCTGCCGGCGGTGCTGAAGGCCTATTACGGGGTCAACGAGATCGTGACCACGCTGATGATGAGCTTTCTGGGCATCAGCGCCGCCAACGTGCTCATCAAGCTGCCCTTCGACGACCCCACCACGACCGTGCCGCAGACCGCGACGCTGGCGACCGACGACCGCCTGCCCCGGCTCTTCGGCAGCACCATCAATGTGGGCGTGATCGTGGGGCTGGCGGTGATCCTGTTCATCCACTGGCTGATGACGCGGACCGCCTTCGGCCTGCGCCTGCGCGTCGTGGGGGCGAACCCGCGCGCCGCGGTGCATGTGGGCCTGCCGCTGGGGGCGCTGATGATCGCGGTGTTCGCGCTGAGCGCCGGCCTCGCCGGGCTTGCCGGCGCGGTCGAGATTCTCGGCGTCTGGGGCAATGTGCGGGCCGACTGGAACCCGGCCTATGGCCTGATGATCATCCCCCTCGTCTTCCTCGCCCGCTTCAACGGCATCGCGGTCGTGGGCTTCGTCTTCTTCTTCGCCGTGCTCTCGATCGGCGGCGAGACGGCGTCGCGCAAGGCGGGGCTGCCCAACTACTTCATCCTGGTGCTGGTGGCGCTCATGCTGATCTTCCTGGCGCTGACCGAATGGCTGGGCCAGCGCCGCCAGGCGGCCGGCGGGCGCTGAGCGGCCATGTCCTCGGGCCTGCTCAGCGATGCCTTCCTGATCTCGCTGGTCGCGGGCGCGGTCGCGGCCGGCGTGCCGCTGCTGCTGGCGGGGCTCGGCGAGCAGGTGTCCGAGAAAGCCGGCGTGCTCAATATCGGCATCGAGGGGATGATGCTCTTCGGCGCCTATGCCGGCTTCGCCACCGCCTACGGCACCGGTTCGCTCTGGCTCGGCTTCCTCGCCGGCGCGGCGGCGGGGCTCGTGCTGGCCATGCTGATGGCGCTCTTCTGCGTCCGCCTCGGCCTCAACCAGATCGTGATCGGCATCGCCCTCACCCTCGGCGCGGACGGCATCACCGCCCTCCTCCACCACGTGCAGTTCAGCCGCACCTATCCGCGCCTGCCCCGCGTCGAGACCATCGACATTCCGGGCCTGAGCGAGATTCCGATCCTCGGGCCCAGCCTCTTCGCCCGGCACCCGATGGTCTACATCGCGCTCGTCCTCGTGCTGGTGCTGGCCTGCCTCTTCCGCAGCACCCATGTGGGGCTGAACCTCCAGGCCGCGGGCGACAAGCCGGACGCGCTCGATGCGGCCGGCATCAGCGTGGTCGCGACCCGCACCTGGTCGGTGCTCTTCACCGGCGTCATGGCGGGGCTGGGCGGCGCCTACATGGCGATGATCGGGGCCGGCATCTTCGTCCCCTTCATGACCGGCGGCGCCGGCTTCATCGCCATCGTGCTGGCGATGCTCGCGAGAGGGCGGCCGATCTGGGTGCTGATCGGCGCCCTGCTCTTCGGCGCGAGTCTCTCGCTCACCACCGCGCTCCAGGTCGGCGGCGTCAACGTGCCCACGGACGTGGTGCAGATGCTGCCCTTCCTCATGGTGATGATCGTGCTGGTGCTGTTCGCCCGCCGCGCCAGCCTGCCGGCGGCGCTCGGCCTGCCCTACGTGCGCGGCGAGCGTTAGACTGGAGCGGGAGCAGGCAAGGGAGCCAGGCGATGAAAGAGACCCGGGTCTTCATCCTCGACGGCGGCACCCTGGTGATCGACGGCTTCCACATCTACTGGAACCGGGGGCCGGCCGGCGAGGTGCGCTTCCCCGTCTACAGCGTGCTGATCGACCATGCCGACGGGCTCTATCTCTTCGACACCGGCTTCGACTGCGACCACGTGAACGCCGTGCTGCCCTTCGAGAAGCCGCTGCAGTCCGAAAAACAGACGCTTCTCGGCGCCCTCGCGCTCGCCGGCTACCGGCCGGAGGATGTGGATTACCGGAGGATGTGGATTACGTCGTCAACTCGCACTACCACTTCGACCATTGCGGCGGGAACCGCCATCTGCGCGAGGCCTGCACCGTCTGCCATGCGCTGGAGTTCGCCCAGTGCGCCTCGCCCGAGCCCTTCGAGACGCTGGGCTATTCCGACATGCGCTTCCACGCCGACCTCTATCGCGAACGCTTGCGGCGCGAGGGGCGCACGCTGCCGGAGGACCCGGAGAGCGACATCTGGACCCCGCGCGTCGAGCTCGTGAGCGGCGATCGGGAGATCGCGAAGGGCCTGCACCTGATCGAGACGCCGGGGCACACGGCCGGGCACTACAGCCTGCTGGTGGAGCTCGCCGGCCGCCGGCCGATGCTGTTCACCGCCGACGCGGCGTATACGCGCAAGGGACTGGAGCAGGAGATCATCCCGAGCTTCCACCTGGACCCGGTGAAGGCGGTCGCGTCGATGCGGCGCCTCAAGGACGTGGCGCTGGAGCGTGACGCCGAGATCTTCGTCGGCCACGACGGCGAGACCTTTGCGCCAAGGGCTTCCACTACTCCGCCTCCGCCGACCTTTGCCTCTTACGCCACCGCGCCCGCCTGCTACAGATAGCCCGGCGTTTCGCCGGAGGCGGGCTGCGCCGTCCGGATGCGAATTGCGCTACGCGAACGGCAGAAGCACCGTCGAGCCGGTGGTGCGCCGCTCCTCAATCGCGCGGTGCACGTCAGCGGCCTCGCGCAGCGGGTAGCGGTTGCGGACGGTGACCGTCACTGCCCCCGACGAAAGGACGTCGAACAATTCCTGCGCCGAAGCGAGCAGGTCCTCGCGTTCCTCGACATAGTGCATGAGCGCCGGACGGGTGACGAACAGCGAGCCGCGCGCGCCCAGATCCACGACATCGACCGGGTCCGGCGCGCCCGAGGCATGGCCGTAGCTCGCCAGGATGCCGAGCGGGCGCAGACAGTCCAGCGAGCGGGTGAACGTGTCCTTGCCGATGCTCTCGTAAACCACCGGGCAGCCCTTGCCTTCGGTGACCTCCATGACCAGCGGTACGAAATCCTCGCGCGAATAGACGGCGACATGGTCGGCACCGTAGGCCTTGGCGAGCTCCGCCTTCTCGTCGGTCGAGACCGTGCCGATCACGGTCGCACCCAGGTGCCTGGCCCACTGGCACAGGATCAGCCCCATGCCGCCCGCCGCCGCATGGACCAGCACCGGATCGCCCGGCTGCACCCGGTAGGTTCGGCGTAAGAGATACTGGGCGGTGAGACCCTTGAGCGTGATGCCGGCGGCGTCTTCCTCGGAGATGTCGTCAGGCAGCCTGACCAGACGCCTGGCCGGCATCACCCGGCGCTGCGCATAGGCGCCGTGCGGTGGGCTGGCATAGGTGACCCGGTCGCCGACCGCGCATTCGGTCACGCCGTCGCCGACCGCTTCGACCGTCCCTGCGCCTTCGATGCCCACGACGAAGGGCAGCGGCGGCACCGGCCACGGATGCGGCATGCCGCGCCGGTTGTAGGTGTCGATATAGTTCACCCCGATGGCGCCGTGCCGGATCAGAGCTTCGCCCGGTCCCGGTTCGCCGGCCGGCCAGTCCTGCCAGCGGAAGACGTCGGGCGTGCCCTTTTCGTGAATGACGGCAGCTTTGTTGCTCATGGTTTCTCCCGCTTCGACTTGCGGCCCGAAGCCGCAATCCCGGCCTTCTTTACCATTTTCTGCGAGCGGCTGGAGGAAGGCGCGGTGCCGGACGGAATCCGCTCTACCGACAATCAAGCTGGACCGCCGAAAGGGGGCCGGTCACACCGCGTCGTGCTCCGGCGTCACCGCGCCGGTGAATGTCAGCCGGCACCGAGGCGATAGCCATTCCAGTTGCCGCTGACGGGGAAGAACGCCTCGTTGCCGGCAAGTATTCGCTGACTCCGACAGCGGGGCGGGTATAAGATCGAGCCAATGACGTGCCGGCCACGGTCGACCGATCGGTCGTGGCGGGCAGCGACACGACCCGCGAGAGGTTCGGGGTCGGTCGGATCGTTCTCGGACGTCATCGCAAGAGGGAGGGGCAGATGTTGGATAGCAAGAAGCTAGTCAGGCTTGGCGCCGTCGCCGCGCTTGCCGTGGCTGCGAGCCTTGGCACGCATAGCGAAGTGTCCTCGGCCGAAGAGACGGTGCAGATCGCCGGCTTCGGCGCCAAGTCCGGCGTCGTTCGCTCGTTCGGCATCAACACGGAAGCGGTGCTGAACGGCGCGATCGAAGCCGTCAACGCCGGCGGCGGCGTCACGCTGGGCGACGGCTCCATGGCGATGTTGGAGCTGTCGTTCTACGATGACCGCTGTAACGCCGAGGAGGGTATTTCGGTGTTGCGCCGCATCGCCGGCAGCGATGCGGTCGTCGCCATCGGTCCGACCTGCTCGAACGTTGCCGAACCCCTGTTCGGCATCCTGCAGAAGACGGTCGACGATGCGGGCGATTCAGGGCTTCAAATCCCGGTCTTCACCGATACCGCCATCAAGGGCGGGTTGGCGAAGATTTCCCAGTGGGCGTTCCGCAACGTCCCCAACGAGAGCCAGATGTACAAGGCGCTGTTCCAGTGGATCAGCACGGAGCACCCGGATCTCAAGACCGTCTACGGCGGCGTCGAGGAGGATTTCGCCCATTCCCGCTTCACCTGGCACAAGGTGATGAAGACCCGCTCGCCCGAGGCGGGCTATGAGGTCCTCGGCGAGTCCAAGTGGCTCCTGAACGACACCAACTTCACCACGCAGGTGCGCCAGATGAAGAAGGCGAAGGCCGACATCGTCGCCATCTCGGCGCATCCCTTCACGACATGCGGGGTGCTGAAGGAGATGAAGCGCCAGCGCGTCAAGCCGCAGCTGCTGGTCGGGCTCACCAGCTCGTCGAGCATGGAAACGCTGCAGGGCTGCGCCGAGCAGGCGGAGGGCATCATCATCCCGACCAGCTTCGCGCCGGTCACGCCGGCCGCCAAGGCCGCAGCCGACGCAGCGGCCAAGTTCGACGGGAGCGCGGACCTGCACAGTGCTGCCGCCTGGGAGATCGTGATGATCCTCAAGGATGTCATGGAAGCCCAGGGAATCACGGCGGACTCGGATTCGGTGGATGCGGACCGGCGCAAGATCCGCGACGGGCTGGCAGGCCTGAAGGAAACCGACGGGCTCCTCGGCAAGATTCAACGCACGGATGAGGGCGAGGCGATCAAGCCTTACCTCTACGTGCACGCCCAGGCGGGGCAGTGGGCCATCCTCCACGACCCGTCGCAGTAATCGTCCACGGGCGGGTGAGCGCCGGCCTGGCCGGCGCCCGCCCGCTCGCATTTCGCCGACGCCTCTCGGGCGGGGGATGATCGGGTGGACCTGCTCGACTTCTTTCAGTCGATCACGGACGGCTTGCTGTTCGGTTCCATCTACGCGCTCATCGGCATCGGTTTCACCCTCATTTTCGGGGTGATGCACAAGCTGAACCTGGCCTATGGCGCGGCTTCCATCGCCGGCGCCTATGTCAGCATCGCCGTGGCCGCCTATGTGCCGTTGCCCGCCCTGGTCACGTTCCTCGTCGCCGCCATCGGCTCGGGCGCGATCGCTTTCCTGATTTACCTCGCCAATTTCCGATTCATACCGCTGGCCAGCCCGCTCGCCACGTTGATGGCGACCGTCGGCATGTTGATCCTGATCGACGAGGTCATCGTCCACGCGACCGACGGCATGCCCCAGCCCTACCCGGCCCTGTTCGCAGATGTCTATATGGAATTCGGCGAATTCGGCCTGCGTGGCGATCTGCTTTTCATCTTCTTCCTCTCGCTGGTGGCCACGGTCGTGCTCATGTTCATGCTCTATCGCACGCGGCTCGGCATCGCCACGCGCGCGGTGGCGCAACAGCCGGTCGCAGCCCAGCTCGCCGGCATCAGCCTGGACCGCACGAACGCGCTCACCTTCGTCATCACCGGCCTGCTGGGCGGGCTGGCCGGCGCCATGATCGGCGCCTCGGTCGGCGTGCTCTCGCCCCTGCTGGTCGTGCCGATCACCGTCAAGGGCCTGATCGTCTGCGTCATCGGCGGTCTCGGCAGCATCCCGGGTGCGATCGTCGCCGGCCTCGCGGTCGGCGCCTTCGAGAACTTCTTCCTGGCTTTCAGAGGGGTCACCGAACGGGACATGTACGTGATGCTGCTGCTGTTCGTGTTCCTGGTGTTTCGGCCCGGCGGCATCTTCTCGCGCTCGGTGGCGCGCGACTGAGCGGGGGAGAGGGCGATGGACTTCTTCTTCGGGCTCGCTCAGATCATCGGCGTCCACACGATCCTCGGGCTCTCCGCCTATGTCGTTCTGCAGACCGGCCAGGTCACGCTGGCGCAGGCGGGCTTCTTCGCCATCGGCGCCTACGTCTCCGCCATGCTCACGGTGCTGGAGGGCTGGCACATCGTCCCGGCGCTTCTGGTGGCTGCCACGGTCGCCGGTATCGTGGCCGGCATCGTCGGCTTCCCGGTACTCAGGATAAAGGGCCTGATGCTGGTGGTCGCGACCATCGCCCTCGGCGAATTCATCCGCCTGTTCTGGTTCAATTTCGATTACCAGATCGCAAAGGAGGGCATCACCGTCGGACCGCAGGGCGGCGAAGGGTTCAAGCAGATCCGCTTCTTTCCCGAGAACGGCTGGAGCACGCTGGATGTCGCGATATTCATCTGGGTGATCGTCGCCCTCGTCATGCTGGCGCTCTGGTGGACGGATCGCTCACGCGCGGGCGCCGTTCTGCGGGCCGTCGGCGAGGACGAGCTGGCGGCGCAGAGCGTCGGCATCAACCTGACCGCGGTGAAGGTCGGCGCCTTCGCCGCCGGCGGCTTCATCGCCGGTATCGGCGGCGCGATCTACGCCCACTACACGACGCACATCGAGCATCTGAACTTCGGCGTCATGCTGGCGACCTTCGCCATCGCCTACCCGATCCTGGGCGGACTCCGCAACGTCTTCGGCACGCTCGTGGCGGTGATCTTCATCCAGGGAATTCTCGTCGAAGGCCTGCGCTTCATGGGCGACTGGCGAAACCTGCTGTTCGGGGCGCTGATCGTGCTGGTCATGAACGTCCAGCCGCGCGGGCTCATCGACGAGCGCTCCGTGCGGCTCGTCCGCGGGCTGTTCACCCGAGACTAGAGCGGTGTCGATGTTGCAACTCACATCTCTCAGCAAGCATTTCGGCGGCGTTCATGCCGTCGACGAGCTCGACCTGGCGGTCGAAGAGGGCGAGATCTTCGGCCTGATCGGCCCCAACGGCTCGGGCAAGAGCACCACGGTCAACTTGATCTGCGGTGTCGTGTCGGTCACCGGCGGACGGGTCACCTTCGAGGATCGCGACATCACCGGCGCGCAACCCCACCGGGTGCTGGCGGCGGGCGTGGCGCGCACGTTTCAGAACATCCGCCTGTTCGGCCACCTTACGGTCTGGCAGAACCTGTGGGTGGCGCAGAATTCGGTGGCGGACCGACGCCGGGAGAATTTCGCGAAACGATGGTTCTTCGGTGCCGGCGCGGCGCGCGATGCGGTGGATGAACAGCTCGCCTTCGCAGGGCTGACCGGCAAGCGGGACGAGCTCGCGGCCAACCTCGCATTCGGGGAGCAGCGCCGCCTCGAGCTGGCCCGCGCCCTTGCCACCAAGCCCAGGCTCCTGCTGCTCGACGAGCCCGCCGCCGGAATGAACCTGGAGGAGGTGCACGCGCTCGACGGACGCCTGCGCGCCCTGCAACGGGCGGGCATGACGATCATCCTGGTCGAGCATGTCATGGAATTGGTCATGGGCGTGACCGACCGCATCGCGGTGCTCAACTTCGGGCGCAAGATCGCCGAAGGCCTGCCAGCCGCGATCCGGGAGGACAAAGCGGTCCAGCAGGCCTATCTCGGCGGAAGCGTGGAGACGGCGCATGCTTGAGGTGAAGGGTATCGCCACCGCCTACGGCAACATCGAGGCCTTGCGCGGCGTCGAGCTCTCGGTCGAAGAGGGTGGGATCACCTGCCTGCTGGGCCCGAACGGCGCCGGCAAGACGACGCTGATGATGACCATCGCCGGCATTCTGAAGCCGAGGCGTGGCAGCATCAGCTTCCTCGATCGAGACATTACCGGCATGAAGCCGAGCGGGATCGTGCGGCGGGGTATCGCACTGGTTCCGGAGAACCGTCTCGTCTTCCCCGACATGAACGTGCACGAGAACCTCGTCGCCGGCGCCTATCTCCGGCTCGGCAAGAGCCGGGCGCAGGTGCAGCAGGACATCGACCACGCTTTTGCTCGCTTTCCCAGATTGCAGGAACGGTCGAAGCAGTTGGCGGGCACGCTTTCAGGCGGCGAGCAGCAGATGCTGGCCGTCGCCCGCGCCTTGATGGCGCGTCCCAGACTATTGATGATGGACGAGCCGTCGCTGGGCCTGGCACCTCTCATCGTCGAGGAGATCTTTCGGATTATCGGCGACCTGAGTGCGGACGGCACCACGATCTTTCTGGTCGAGCAGAACGCGCATATGGCGTTGCAAGTGGCCGATCACTTCTTCCTCCTGGAACAGGGGCAGGTGACGTTCAGCGGCAAGCCGGGCCAGCTCTCCGAGCACGAAGTGATCCAGCGCGCCTATCTGGGAAAGAACGTGCATCGCGATCTGCCTGCCGGGGATCGGGGCCGCCCCGACGGGACCACGCTATAGAACGGTTGAGGCCGATGGCCGGACCTCCGACAGGGGGGCGGAACGAAGTCGGTGGTTGATTTCATCCAGAACTGCCTCGACGGCATCATGCTGGGTTCGTCCTATGCGCTGCTCGCCATAGGGTTCACCCTGATCTTCGGCGTCATGCGCCGGCTCAACCTCTCCTACGGGCCCTCGATCATGGTCGGCGCGTTCGTCGGCACGCTGGTCTATGTCGAGTTCAAGGCCAATGCCGTTGCCATCGCCGCAGCCACCGTGGCCGGCGCCGTGATTGCCGGAATCTATGTCGAGCGTCTCTGCTTCCGGGCCATTCGCCAGGGTGCGGCGGCGGCGGCGATGGTCTCGAGCTTCGTCATATGGATGCAGCTGGAAGAGGCCGTCACCGTGGTGTTTCCGGATCGGACCTATCCCTTCCCGCCCCTGGTCACGGCCGATCCGGTCGAGTTGGGCCCGTTCTTCTTCAAGCTGGAGAACGTCGTGATGTTCGCCTGCGCGGCCGTCATGACCGTCTGGCTCCACTGGCTGTTGCAGCACACGCGTTTCGGTCTGGCCGTGCGCGCCGTTTCCGAAGACCCGCGGGCTGCGCGCTTCATGGGCATCAATGTCGGCGCGGTCATGTTTTTGGCCTTCGTCATCGCGTCCGCCTTCGGCGGCGTCGCCGCCTATCTGATCGTCAGCGCGGACGGGCAGATCACGCCCCTCTTCGGCCTCTGGGCCACGTTCAAGGGGCTGATCGCCATGATGCTCGGCGGCATGGGATCGATCCCGGGCGCGATCCTCGGTGGCTTGCTGCTGGGCTTCGTCGAAGCCCAGAGCCTCTGGTATCTGGGCGCGGAATACAGGGATCTCTCCGCCTACTTCCTGTTGTTCCTGTTTCTGGTGTTCCGGCCCGGCGGCCTCATGGGCCAGCTCGCCGTCGAGCGCGAACAGGCGGCGACGCGGCGGGTATGAGCGATGGAAGGCGCCTATCTCGTCGCGGTCCTCTCCAACATCGGCATGATCTCGTTCATCGCGCTCTCGGCCTATCTGCTGCTCGTCGTCGGCGAAATCTCGTTCGGTCAGCAGGCCTTCTTCGCCGTCAGCGCCTACGGCTCCGGCATCGCGACCGCGATGTGGGGCTGGCCGTTCTGGCTCGGCCTGGTGTGGGGCGCACTGCTGGCCGGGGCAGCGGGACTGGCGGTGGCGATTCCGACGGTTCGGCTGCGCGGCCTCTACTTCTCCGTGGCGACGCTCGCCTTCGCCGAGATGGTGCGGCTGATCTTCGAGATCTTCACTTATCAGGTGGAAATCGATGGCGAGCTGGTGGGCCCCAACGGCTCCGACGGGTTTCGCGATATCCGCGCCATCTACGACAGCAACGTCTCGGCGTTCGAGTACATGCTGATCATCTACGGGCTGTTGGCGGCGGTCCTCATCGGCATGTTGATCCTCGAACGCTCCCGCCTCGGCGCCATCTTCCGGATGATCGGCGAGGACCCGATGCTGACCGAGATGCAGGGGCTGAACGTCACCGCTTACAAGATTCTGGCCGTCGTCACGGCCGGTGTCATCGCCGGCATCGGGGGCGCTCTCTACGCCCACCTCACGACCTACGTCGAGCCCAAGATATTCAACGTCATGCTTGGCGTGCACAGCCTGGCCTACGGCCTGATCGGCGGCCTGGGCACGGCGTTCGGACCGTTGATCGGCGTTGCCATCGATATCGGCCTGCTGGAATCGATTCGGGCGATCTCGGGCTATCGCATGATCGTCTTCGGCGGCCTCGTCGCCCTGCTGCTCATCGTGCGGCCGCGCGGGCTGCTGGACGAAGCCGCCGTGCACTGGTTGCGCGGGCGTTGGCGAGGGATATGGCGTGCTGACAATTGACCGCCTCAGCCGCTCCTTCGGCGGCGTCGCCGCCCTGGACGCGCTCGATCTCGCAGTCGGCGAGGGCGAGGTGGTCGGGCTCATCGGCCCCAACGGCTCCGGCAAGACGACGCTGTTCAACGTGATCACCGGAATCCATGCCGCGGATTCGGGCTGCGTCTTGCTGCGCGGCGAGGACATCGCCGGCGACACGCCGGCACGGATCATCCGCCGCGGCGTCGCGCGAACCTTCCAGAACCTGCGCATCTTCCACCGCATGAGCGTGCTCGACAATGTCTGGGTGGCGCAGCACAGCCTGCCCGAGGTCGGACTCATGGGGCTTCTGTCGACCCGATCCGGGGCCGAACGGGCACGCAGGGCCGAGGTCGAGCACCTGCTCGACGCCGTCGGCCTGGCGGATCGGCGAGACGCTCTGGCGGGCAGCCTGCCGCTGCCCGATCAGCGGCGGCTCGAACTGGCACGGGCGCTCGCCCGCTCGCCGTCGTTGCTGCTGCTGGACGAGCCGGCCGGCGGCATGACCCCGGCGGAGACGGCGCAAATGGCCGCGCTCATTCGGGAGATCGCGGTGCCGCGGCGCACTTGTATCGTCATCGAGCACAAGCTCGACCTGATCTCGGAGCTGTGCCAGCGCCTGTGCGTCCTCAATTTCGGCCGCAAGATCGCAGACGGCGTACCGCAAGAGGTCCTGCAGCAATCCGACGTGCTCGAAGCCTATCTCGGGCGGGATGCGATCGATGCTTGAGGTCCGCGACCTGCATGTCAGCTATGGCAAGGTGCGCGCCGTCCAGGGCGTGTCGCTCAAGGTCGGGGAGGGCGAGATCGTGGCCCTGATCGGGGCCAACGGCGCCGGCAAGAGCTCGACGATGCACGCGGTGTGCGGCATCGAGCGGCCGGCCGGCGGGCAGGTTCGCTTTCTGGGAGTGCCCATCGCTCGCCTGCCGCCGCATAGGATCATGCGCCGCGGCATCGTGCAGGTGCCGGAGGGACGCTTGATCTTCGGCGGGCTGACCATCGCGCAAAACCTGCGGCTGGGGGCCTACAACGTGGCCGGCGGCGCCAAGGCCGAGGCGGACATCGATCGGGTGCTGGAGTTCTTCCCCATGTTGCGGGACCGGCTCGACGAGCGCGGCGCGGCGTTGAGCGGCGGCCAGGCCCAGATGCTGGCTCTGGCGCGCGGGCTGATGGCCCGGCCGAAGCTGTTGATGCTCGACGAGCCCTCGCTCGGCCTCGCCCCGATCGCCGCGCAGGAGGTCTTTGCCCTGATCGCCAGGTTGCGAGACTCGGGCGTGACGATCCTGTTGGTCGAGCAGAACGTCCGTCAGGCCCTGGCGATCGCGGACAGGGGCTATGTCCTGGAAAGCGGGCGGATCATACTGGACGGCAAGGCCGCGCAGCTTGCCGAACACGAGCTGCTGGTCAGTGCTTACCTGGGGCTGCAACGGGGAGGGTGAGCGATGCGTCTCTTGACCGCGAGTATTGCGCTGTCGGCGATGCTGATGGCGAGCGTAGCCGCCTCGGCGGGTGAGCGCGTGGCGGCCGATGTGAGCTGTACGGCGACGGCGGAAAGGCTGAACTATGACTGCATGATCATGCTCAAGGGCAAGAAGAGCGGCACGCCCGTGGAGGGCGCCGAGGTTGTCGTCAAGGCCGACATGCCGTCCATGCCGTTGGCGCACAACGTGCCGCCCGTGAAGGCGGCGCCCGGCTCGATGGCCGGCCACTATAGCGCCCAGCTGGAGCTGGATATGCACGGCGAGTGGGCCTTGACTCTGGATGTCAGCGGCCCGACCCGGGACCGTGTCGTCAAGAAACTGGATTTCGGCGCGGCCTCCGGCGAAACCGAACACATGCACAGAGAGACGATGGACCACGGCGCCGATATGGATCGCGACGAGATGAAGATGAAGGATGCCCGGTAGTCAGTCTTGCTCAGTGACCCTGTGGATAGCCGGCTTGCCTCCACCGGACTCGTGGCGGGTCGCTCCGGCAAGCCCCCTACCCACAGGCGCAACAGCAGCAGCAGGAAGATCGATTCAAGGGGATTCCGGCGGCCTGAACCACAACCGGAATACACCTTAAACGAGCCGTCAGACTGTCCGAAAAGGCGGAGCCACCTCACTTCTTGAGCCAGCCGTCCACCATGCCGGGGCGAAAGGTGTAGGTCCGGTGCTCGACGATCATATCTCGACCCCCTGAATGAACTCGGCCGCCTTCTCGCCGATCATGATGGCGGGCGCGTTGGTGTTGCCGCTGACGATGACGGGCATGACGGACGCGTCGGCGACCCGGAGCCCGGCGATGCCGTGGACCATGAGCCGGGCGTCCACCACCGCCATCGGGTCCGTGCCCATACGGCAGGTGCCGACGGGATGAAAGGTCGTCATCGCGCTGGCGCGGAGCCAGCGGGTGAGATCGGCGTCGCTCCGCACATCCGCGCCGGGCGCGATCTCCCGGCCGCGATAGGCGGCGAAGGCCGGTTGCTCGACGACATCGCGGACCATGCGAATGCCGGCAATCGTCGTCCGGCAGTCGGCGTCGTCCTGCAGATAGTTGGGCTGGATCAGCGGCGCCGCCGCGGGATCGGCGGAGCGCAGGCCGATCCACCCCCGGCTCTCGGGATTGACCGGCCCCACGCGCATGCTGAAGCCGTGAGAGTCCTCCGCCGGCGCCTTCCTGAACGGATTGGGGACGTGGAGGTCCGCAGAGTTTTCCAGCGCCGGCATGAAGTGCACCTGGATGTCCGGCGCCACCGTCTCCGCCCGGCTCTTGAGGAAGGCGCCGGCCTCGTAGGGGAAGGTCGTTGCGACCCCGCGACCGAACAGCATCCCCTGGGCCACCGAGCCGATCAGCCTGTCGGCCCTCAGGTCCCGGTAGAGGGTGATCGGCTTCGTGCAGGCGTAGGCGATGACGCAGTCGACGTGATCCTGGAGATTCCGGCCGACGCCGGGGAGCTCGTGGACGACCTCGATGCCGTGCTCCTTGAGCGCATCGCCGGGGCCTATGCCCGAAAGCATCAGGAGCTGGGGCGAGTTGACGGTGCCGGCGCAGAGGATGACCTCGCGTTCCGCCCGGATGGTGCGTGCGCGGGCGCCGTCCGCGATCTCGATTCCGGTCGCTCGCTGCCCCTCGACGACGATCCGCCGCACCAGGCACTCGGTGGCGACCGACAGATTGCGCCGGTGCCGGATCGGGCGCAGGAAGGCGGCGGAGGTGGAGCAGCGCTTGCCCCGCCTGATGGTGAAGTCGTAGCGCCCGAAACCCTGCTGCTCGGGCCCGTTGAAGTCGTCGTTGACGGCATGGCCGGCCTGGCGGCCCGCCTCGACGAACACGTCGAACAGCGGGTTGCCGCTGCGCGCCCGGCAGACGGTGAGCTCGCCTGCACGCCCGTGAAAGGCGCCGTCGCGCTCCACATGCCCTTCGGAGCGGCGAAAGGCCGGCAGCACCTCGTCGTAGGACCAGCCGGCAAGGCCCATTTGCGCCCAACGGTCGTAGTCGTGGCGATTGCCGCGCACGTAGATCATGCCGTTGATGGTCGACGAGCCGCCCAGCACCTTGCCGCGCGGCCAGTAGAGCGAGCGGCCGTCCAGGTTCGGCACCGGCTCGGTCTGATAGCGCCAGTTGTAGATGCCGGAGTGGAACAGCTTGCCCATCAGCATGGGCAGGCGGAACAAGGGATTGCGGTCCTTGCTGCCGGCCTCCACCAGGAGCACCGACCTTTCGGGATCGGCCGAGAGCCTGTTGGCGAGCACGCAACCGGCGGAGCCCGCGCCGACGACGATGGTGTCGAAAGACCGTTCGCGGGTCATCGCCTACCAGTCCACCGCTGCGGCGCCCATCGCCCGCAGACGCCGGTTGCAAAGGACAAACGGGTTCTCTTGCGCGAGGACCTCGTCGGCTGCAGCGGGGTGCGGGCGGAGGATGACGCGCCCCGCGGCGCCCGCATCCGATCCGCCCAGGCCCGCATCATCGAGCGCCTGCGCCGCCGCGTCGCCGAAGCCGAGGAAGACGGTTGGCGTATCCCGCCGCGCGAGACGGTCAAGCACCCGAACCATGAGGGGCCGCCAGAGCGGCAGGTGCCCCCGCGCCTGATGCGGATCGACCTCGCGTTGGAAGCGCGTGAGCGTGAGCGAGCTGTTGAGGAGCAGCACGCCAGACGTCACCCAGCGACCGGCAAGGGCGCCGGGCGCCTCCAACTCGACCGCGCCGCTTTCGATGGCCGCGAGCGTCGCCGGCCACTGCGCGAAGCTGCGGGCGTAATGCGCCTCCCCGGTCCGGGCGGCCACGATGAGCTGGATGAGCGCGCGCACGCTGGGGGAGAGCATCTTCTCCAGCTCCCGCCAGCAGGCGACGTTGCCTGCCTCGAAGGCCCGCCCGGTCGAGAAAGCGGCGCAGGGATAGGGGTCCTGGCCCAGGATCACGCAACGCACCTCCTCGGGCGCGAGATCGTCGAAGGCGCGGAGCATGTGCGCGCCCGCCGGTGCACCCGGAAGCGTCCGGCCTCGCCGGGCGGGAAATATCGGCTCCCAGGGCTCGAGTTCGAGCGTGGCGTCCACTTGCTCGAAGCCCAGCGCGACATCGCCGATGAGGCGGCGCCAGGACGGAGCGATGTCCGCCTGCCAGCCCTCGAGCGTCTCCCGGAGCGCCGCTCTCAGTTTCATCGCCATGGGGTCCGCATGCCCCCCTGCATCGGCAAAACCGGCACGCGTGTCATGTTCCACGATTCGGAAACCTGACACGCGCGTCAAGTCTTTTCTGGCCCATATTTCCCTAACGGTTATAGGCACTCAAATCTCTACCATTTTGAATTGCCACGCAATATCTCGTAAGCGTATTGTCAGCGGATCCACTGCAACGCCTGCGCTTTCCTGCGCGCCTTGGTCGCTGCAGCCCGACGATCCGTGTGGTAGGGCGTAAAGGCTTCGTTGTGCCGTGGCGAGGCCCTTGATTTCAGATCCTATGGGCCGGTCACCAACGCCCCCTTCTCCCTGACACACAACTCGTGACGTTGCCCACGAGCGCTTGAGGAGGGCGAAATATGGTGGAGAATGGACGAGGAAGCGCGGGCACCGCGCCTGTGCCGGCACGGAGAAGAGCCATGGACGAGGTCGGAGCGGGTCGGGTGCACGTCGCGGCGTTCGAGGAAGTGCCCCAGATCGACCTCGGACCGATGTTCGGCGAGGAGCGGCAGGCCCGCCGCCGTGTGGGCGACGCTGTGCGCGACGCCTGTATCGACGTCGGCTTCTTCTACATCCGCAATCATGGCGTGCCGCAGGCGACCGTCGACGAGACGTTCCGGCAGATGGCGCGCTTCGTTGCCCTGCCCGAGCACGCGAAGCGCCGTATCCACGCAAGCAAATCGCGGTATTTCCGCGGCTATTCCGGGCTTTTCGAAGAACAGCACGACGCCACGACGGACTACTACGAGCCGCATGAGGTGATCGACTTCGGCCGCGAGAACCAGCCCGGCGACCCGCCCGAATGCGAGGCCAGCCTCCTCTACGGCCCCAACCTGTGGCCCGCGGACATGCCGGGCTTTCGCGAGGCCGTGGAGGCCTACTATGCTGCTATGCTGGAAGCCTCGAACGCGCTGCTCCGCGCCTTCGCGCTCGCCCTGGCTCTCCCCGAGGACTATTTTCTGGACAAGTTCGACCGCGCCGCCGGCGCTCTCAGGCTTCTGCACTATCCGCCCCGGCCGTCCGACGAGACCCGGCTCGGCGTCGGCGCCCATACCGACTACGAGATGTTCACGATCCTGGCGCAGGATGCCAATCCCGGCCTCCAGGTCCTGAACGGTGTCGGGCGCTGGATCGACATCCCGCCGGTCGCCGGCACCTTCGTCGTCAATATCGGTGACCTCATGGCGCGCTGGACCAACGACCGCTTTACCTCCAACATCCACCGCGCCGCCAACCGCACCGGGCGGAACCGCTATTCCATCCCTTTCTTCATGGGCTCCAACGTGGACACCGAAATCCGCTGCCTCGAAAGCTGTACCGGCGCCGACGATCCGCCGAAATACCCGCCCGTACTGGCGGGCGCCCACATCGAAGCCCGGCTCGTCGAGATGCAGCACGCCCTGATGGAAGCCAAGCGCGCGAGCTGACCGCGCGAGGCGGTGGCAAGCGCCGACGAACGCCTTAAGGGCTGCCGGAGTCGGCCGCGCCTGTCGGCCACACATTGACAGGCTCGGCGCTAACGGTCTCAAATGACTGAGGCGCCATGCCTGCGGGTCCAGACCAGCCTGGGAGACGGAATTTGATCGGTGTCGGGGTACCGGAGCGATCATTCCGCGTCGGGTGGCGTCATCAACGGCACCGCTCCAATAGAGCGGCGGCTCGTCATTGCAGCAATGCGCAGCGGCCCGTCCCTCGACAAGCGGTTGCGGCAAGGAGGCTCCGATGAATAACAGCGATAAACCGAAGAAGACCGAACTCACTGGCCCCAAAGTCAATCGACGGACCCTGCTGAAGGGGGGCGCGGCGGCGGCGGGCGCCGCGGCGGCGGGCTCGCTCACCATCTTCTCGCGCAGCGCGCGGGCCGCCGACCGGCTGCGGGTCCTGACCTGGCCGGGCTACGAAGAGAAAGACGTGATCCAGGAATTCGAGGACACGCACGGCGTCAACGTGGATTTCAAGATCTATATCGGCGGCGAGCAGATGCTGCAATTCTTCAGCCAGACGCCGCGCGGGACCTACGACAACGTGCTCGTCGACGCCGAGTACATCCGCAAGCTCGCCGCCCTCGACGCGATCGAGCCCTACAGCGCCGGCGAGATCGCCGAACTCGCCAACTATCACCCGAAATTCACCGACATGTACCAGGTGCAGGCCGGCGACGGGATGGTCTGGGGCACGCCGACGCGCTTCAGCTTCTACGCCATCTCCTACAATTCGGACCATATGAGCTTCGAGGAGAGCGGCGACTGGAACTCGCTGTTCCTGCCCAAGTTCACGGGCAAGATCGGCATTTTCGACTGGTATCTGCCGAACATGGGCAATGCGAGCCTCGCGGTTCATCCCAACAAGGAGAACCCCTACGACCTGACCGACGAGCAGCTCGGCGCCGTCCGGGAGTGGCTGCTCAAGCTCAGGCCCCAGGTCAACATGTTCGGCTCCAGCGCGCAGCCCATCGTGCAGGCGATGATCAACGGCGACGTCGACGCCGCCATGATCGGCGATCTCGATATCGATCTGAAGCTCGCCGGCTACACGAACCAGGAGTCGACGATCCCGGTGCAGGGCGGCATTCGCTGGCAGGAAGTCGCCACCATGTGCAAGCAGAGCGAGAACAAGGAGCTCGCCCTCGAGTGGATCAAGTATATGAGCCAGGCCCACGTCCAGGCCAAGCTCGCCTACACCAAGGCGTTCAAGGCGCGCGGTCCCAACCTCAAGATCGCCGAGCACTGGGACGAGGAGCAGAACCAGCTCATGGGCTACTACCCCGATCCCAACAACAGCAGCCAGATGTGGGTGGAGACGCTGATCGACCGCAGCATCGGCCGCGACCTCCCGGTCCAGCAGGACGAGAAAGCCTGGATCGACATCTTCAACGAGTTCAAGACGGGCTAGGACGCAGAGCCTCGGCAAGCAACGACGTGTTGCGGGAGCCGGCGCGCCGCCACGCCCGACCGCCGCCTCATCCGGCTGCGGACGGCGGGCGCCGGCCCCACCCCACGCCTGATCGATGACAGGCATGACGATGGTGCATGAAGGCGCGGGAGCGGAAGGCGCGGTCGCCGACCTGGAGGTGCGCGGCATCGCCAAGCGCTTCGGCTCCGTGGTCGCCATCGAGCGGGTCGATGTCGACGTCCAGCGCGGCGAGTTCGTCGCGATCATGGGCCCGAGCGGCTGCGGCAAGACGACGCTGCTGCGGATCATCGCCGGGCTCGAGAGGGCGGATGCGGGCACGCTGCTGTTGCGCGGCGCGGACATCAGCGACGTGCCGGTGCACAAGCGCAGCACCCGGCTGATCTGGCAGGACTACTCGCTCTTCCCCTTCCTCAACGTGCGCAAGAACATCGAGTTCGGGCTGACGCTCAAGCGCCACGACAAGAAGGCGGTGCGCAGCAAGGTCGAGGCCGTGGCGGAGCAGGTCCACCTGAGCCATCTGCTCTCGCGCCGCATCGGCGCGCTGAGCGGCGGCGAGAAGCAGCGGGTCGCCATAGCCCGTGCGCTCGTCACAGAGCCGGAGATCCTCCTCCTCGACGAGCCGCTGAGCTCGCTCGATGCGCATCTCCGCATCAAGGTGCAGAGCGAGCTCACGGTGTTGCAGCGGGAGCTCGGCATCTCCTTCATCTACGTCACCCACAACCAGAGCGAGGCCTTCGCGATGGCGGACAGGGTGGTGGTGATGAACAAGGGCGTGGTAGAGCAGAGCGGCCGGCCGGCGCAGATCTACAACCGCCCGGCCAGCCACTTCGTCGCCGAATTCGTGGGCGCCAACAACATCTTCGAGGGCCGGGTCGCCGACAGCGCGGACGGGGCGATCCTCGTCGATTGCAGCCACGGCCCGGTGCGCATCCGCGGCCACGGGAGCGCGCTCGACCGGGGTGCCGCGGTGGAGCTCGTGGTGCAGGCGGACAAGCTGCGCCGGCGCCGCGCGGGCGAGGACGGGCACAACACGATCCGCGCGGTCCTGAAGGGCCGCGAATTCACCGGCTCGCAGGTGATCTACTATCTGGAGACCGCTGAGGGCGACGTGGTCAAGATGGTCCTTCAGGAGCCCTTCACCGAGGGCGAGGGGACCGAGATCAATTCGGAAATGGAGCTCTGCTGGGCGCCCGAGGACACCGTGATCCTGGGCCACCGGGACGCAGAACAGCCGTGACCGCGGCGGCCCGATCACCCGGCGAGGACGAGGGGCCCGTGACCGACAGCACCGCCATTCCCGCCTCCAACAAGAGCCCCCTCAAGCTCACCTTCCTGGCGCCGCCGATCGCGTACTACGGGATCTTCTTCCTCGCGCCGCTGGCGTTCCTGATCGTTCTCGGCTTCTGGATCGTGCGCGACTATCAGATCGTCGCCGAGTTCTCGGTCGGCAACTACGTCGACATCTTCTCTCAGTTCTTCAGCCGCTCGCGCTTCGGCTTTGCGCTGATCCAGTCGGTCTATGTCGCGGTGACCACCAGCGTGTTCGCCGTCATCTTCTGCTACCTGCTGGCGATGGGGATCGTCTTCTGCATCCCCGAGCGCTATCAGCGGCTCTTCCTCGTGCTCGCGATCCTGCCATTCTGGAGCAGCTACATCCTCAGGCTCTTCTCCTGGCAGCTGATCCTGGCGCAGAAGGGGGCGCTCAACTACGTTCTTGGCGAGCTTGGCCTCGACGATCCCCTGATCATCACCAACACGCAGATCGGCACGCGCATCGGCCTCGTCCACTACCTGTCGCCGATCCTGATCATCATCCTCTACGTCACGCTCATCAACGTGAACCGGAACCTGGTCGAGGCGGCGCGCGAGCTGGGCGCGACACGGCTGCAGGCGTTCTGGCGGGTGATCGTGCCGCTCAGCCGGCTCGGGCTGATCTTCGCCTTCGGCTTCGGCGTGATCGTCAGCTTCGGCGACGTGCTCTCGGGCTTCCTGGTGGGCGGCGGAATCGGCCAGTCCTGGCTCGGCTCCTATCCGCTCTACTCCAACATGATCATGGCCGACTACAACAGCTACACCAATCTGCCCCGCACCGCCGCGCTCGCGACGATCATGGTGGTGATCATGGTGGTGATGCTGGTGGTCGCCTACCGCTTGGCCGACCGCGCCAGACACCGGATGGCGTGACCATGGGCCGCCTCAATTTCTACTTTCGCGAGAACGGCTATCGCCTCGCCGGGCGGGTCTATCTCTTTCTCGGCTTCATTTTCCTCCTGCTGCCGATCGCCTTCCTGATCCTCTTCTCGTTTCAGAAGAACGTCTACTCCTCGCTCCCCCTCCAGGGCTGGACCCTGCGGTGGTACGACAAGCTGGTGTACGACGGCGTCCTCTTCGACGCCTTGCTGAACAGCCTCTACGTCTCGCCGATCGCGGCGACGGGGGCCTCGGTCATCGGCTTCCTCGCGGCCTATGCGCTCAACCGCTTCGTCTTTCCCGGCCGGATTCTGACGGCGACGATCCTGATCCTGCCGATCCTGATCCCGCCGCTCATCCTCGGCGTGTCGTTGCTCGGCCTGCTGTCCCGCCTCGGCCTGCACGGCGAGCTCTACAGCGTCATCCTCGCGCATACGCTGCTGCTGACGGCGCCGGCCATGGCGATCATCCAGCTCAGGCTGGCGCAGATGCCGCCCACGCTGGAGGAGGCCGCCTGGGATCTCGGCGCAAACGAGCTCCAGACCGTCTGGCGCGTGGTGCTGCCCTGGGCGCTCCCCGGCATCGCCGGCGGCTGGCTGCTGGCCTTCACCTTCTCGTTCGACGAGTTCATCATCGCCTGGTTCGTCTCGGGCTTCGACCCGACCCTGCCGGTCGCCATCTACAACGTGATGATCGCCACGCACGAGCCCTCGCTCAACGCGATCGGGACGATCGTCTTCGGCCTGCTGCTGCTGACCCTGCTCGGCGCCGAGCTGCTGATCATTCCGCTGTTCATGAGACGCCGCACGGCGTAAGCGCGCGCCGCGGCCGAGGGAAGGAGAGCGCCATGGACAAGAACGACTACATGCAGCGCGCGATCGACCTGGCGCGGGAGAAGATGCTAGAGGGCCGCGGCCACTGGCCCTACGGCTGCCTCATCGTCAGGGACGGCGAGGTCGTGGGCGAGGGCTGCAACGACATGGGCTTCTCGCTCGACCCCACGGGCCATGGCGAGATCGTGGCTATCCGCGACGCCTGCAAGCGGCTCGGCACGATGGACCTGTCCGGCTGCGAGCTCTACACCAGCTGCGAGCCCTGCTCGCTTTGCTCCAGCGCGATCTGGCTGACCAACATCGCCAAGGTCTATTACGGCGCCTCGCTCGACGACTGCCTGCAGCACGGCTCCGACTTCACGCCGCTGCGTATCGATGTCGGCAAGCCAATCCATCAGCGGACCACGCCGGCGGAACGCGTGCTCGGCGAGGAAGGGCGCACGCTTCTGGGAGAGTGGGCCGCCCTCATCGAGAAGACTCCCGCCATGCAGGAGGAGCGCAGCCGCCACGCTCCCATCGGCGAGCGCTCCTGCTCGGATTAGCCGACGGTGCGGCGCGCGCCCTAAGCGGAGGAGGACGCCGATGAGCCTCGACCCCCTGCGCAATCTGACCGACATCGGTCTCTTCGTCTCGGACATGGAGCGCGCCGTCGCCTTCTACAACGAGACGCTCGGTTTCGAACTCAAGCGCCGCGACATCGGCTTCGCCGAGTTCCAGACCAACGGGGTCGGTCTTGCGCTCTGGGAGGTCTCGGACGTGACGCAGGCGCTCGCACTCGCTGAGACACCGCGCCAGGGTCTCTCCGCGATGGTGGCGGTCCGCGTCGAAAGGGCCGACGCCGTCGATGCGCTCTACGACGAGCTGGCGGCCAAAGGCGTGACCATAGTCCAGGCGCCGACCACGCACGCCTGGAATGCGCGCACCACCTACTTCAGCGATCCGGACGGAAATCTCTGGGAAATCTATGCGTGGGTCGGCGCCCCGCGAACGCTCTGAGCAAGAGTGACAGCGTCCCCCGCCCGGGGGTGAAGGCCTGGACTTGCTGGAAATTTCGGTTGGGGTGCATCCTCGCCTCCATCAAACCGCTCTGCCTGCGCACACTCGAAACCGCCGAACGTCAGAGGAAAACCATCGGAACCTTGGAATCAGGACACGCTAGAATGGGCCGTCCACGCTTCGGATGGGAGTGCGACCGGCCATGACGGCGGCTGCCGACATCGACGGGCGGATCGAGTGCGATGTCGTCATCGCCGGCGGCGGGCTCGTGGGGCTCACGCTGGGCACGGCGCTGGCCGGCGCCGGGATCGAGACGGCGGTCGTCGACGCCGCCCCGACGGCGGCGGTGAAGGCCGCCGCGTTCGACGGCAGGGTGTCGTCGATCGCGCTCGGCTCGAAGCGCGTGCTCGAAGGCATCGGCCTGTGGCCGGCACTGGCCGATGCTGCCCAGCCGATCCTGGAAATCCGCGTTTCCGACGGCGATGCGCCGCTCTTCCTGCACTACGACCACAAGGCCGTCGGCGCCGGTCCGCTCGGCTACATCGTCGAGAACCGGACCATCCGCGCCGCCCTGATCGAGCGCGCGGCGGCGCTCCCGTCGCTCCGCCAACTCGCGCCCGCGCTCATCGAGGCGGTGGAGCACAGCGGCGGCGCGGCGGAGGCCGTGCTCGCGGACGGCAGGCGCATTCGTGCGCGGCTTGCGGTCGCCGCCGACGGTGCCAATTCGGGCCTGCGGGCCGCCGCCGGGATCGAGACCCTGCGCTGGTCCTACGCGCAGACGGGCATCGTCTGCACCGTGGCGCACGCCCGCCCGCACCGGGGCATCGCGCACGAGCGCTTCCTGCCGGCCGGCCCCTTCGCCATCCTGCCCATGACCGGCCAGCGCTCGTCCCTGGTCTGGACCGAGAGCGCTGCGCTTGCGCCGTCGCTGCTGGAGGCCCCGGCTCCGGCCTTCGCGCAGGAGCTCCGCGCCCGTTTCGGCGACTTCCTCGGCGCGCTCGAGCCCACGGGTCCGCGCTGGAGCTATCCGCTCGCGCTCACCCATGCGAAGCGCTATGTCGCGCCCCGCCTGGCCCTTGTCGGCGATGCGGCCCATGCGATCCACCCGCTGGCGGGCCAGGGCTTCAATCTCGGCATCCGCGACGCCGCGGTGCTGGCCGAGCTCGTGGTCGACCGGGCGCGCCTCGGCCTCGACATCGGCGAGGGCGACGTGCTCACGCACTATCAGCGACGGCGGCGCTTCGATTCCGTGGTTCTGATCGGGGTGACCGACGGGCTGAACCGGCTCTTCTCGAACGACAGTCAGGGGCTTCGCCTGCTCCGCGACGCAGGCCTCGCGGCGGTCAACGAGATGCCGCCGCTCAAGCGCTTCTTCATGCGCCACGCCATGGGCCTCGCCGGCGATCTGCCGCGCCTGGCGCGGGGCGAGCCGCTCTAGCCCGGAGCGCCGTGAAGGAGCATGTGAGCGACCCGGTTGGGCGGAGTATTAATGTTCTATATCAACTAGTTATCGAGAACTGGGTTCGTTTTGCAATTTCCTGTTTTTGCCGCCGCCTGCCGCGAGTTTGGCAAGGACGGGCCCGCTCTAAAGCCACTCCACGTAGCGCGCGCGCTCGGTCTCGGGCACCTGGCGCCGGAAGTCGTCATATTCGTAGCGCTTGACCACGGCGTAGTTGCGGCAGAACTCCTCGCCGAACCAGTCCTTGACCCAGGCGGAGGCCTCGAACCTCGCGAGCGCCTCGCCCCAGTCGTCCGGCAGCCGGGTCAGGTCCTGCAGGTCGAGGTCGCCCTCGGCGGGCGGGCCGGGATCGGTCTTGTTGGCGATGCCGTCGAGGCCGGCCGCGAGAAGGGCGGCCAGCGCGAGGTAGACGTTCACGTCGCCGCCGCAGACGCGGAGTTCCGGCCGTGTGGCCGCCGGGCTCTCGTTGATGAGGCGGATCGCCGCGGTGCGGTTGTCCACGCCCCAGGCGAGCGAGATCGGCGCGAAGAGGCCGGGCACCAGCCTGCGGTAGGAGTTCGAGTTGGGGAAGAAGACGGCGGTGAGCTCGGTCAGCCTCGCGAGCACGCCGCCCATGAAGTGCCGGCAGGTGTCGTTGATGTGGTGCGGCTGATCCGGTGCGGCGAAGGCGTTGTTGCCGTCCTTGTCCACCAGGGACATGTGGAAGTGGCAGGAATTGCCGGTCATCTTGTCGAAGGGCTTGGCCATGAAGGTGACGCGGCGGCCCATCTGCATCGCCGCCTCCTTCGCGGTGGCACGGAAGAGATGGCCGTTGTCGGCCATCTGGCGGACGGGCTGGTGGCGGATGCTCACCTCGTACTGGCCGGGGCCGTACTCATAGTGGCTGCATTCGAGCTGCCCGTGGGCGGCGACCGCGTCCAGCAGCGAATATTCCTCGGCGAGGAACTGGGTGCGCTTCTGCATCGAGTAGCACTGCACCCCGACATCGACCATCTCGTGGTCGCCGTCCAGGAGGAAGAACTCGAACTCCGGCGCGCAGCGGGCGTCGTAGCCCATGGCCTCCATGCGCCCGGCGACACGGTGCAGCACGTTGCGGGGGTCGCCCTCGACCGGCCGGCCGTCGGGCCAGGTGAGCGTGCCCATCACCAGCGCCGTGTCGGCCTCGTGGCGCAGGATGCGCAGGCTCGAGAGGTCGGGCTTGGCGATGAAGTCGGCGTAGCCGATGGTCTCGCCGAAGTCGGTGCCCGGCACCACGTTGCCGGCCATGTCGAAGGCCATGACGGTGGCGCAGAAGGCGATGCCGTGATCGAGCGCATGCTCGAAGAAGTGCGCGAGGTCCATCGCCTTGCCCCGCGCGACGCCGCCATAGTCGCAATACTCGACGCGGACGCGCTGGACGCCGCCCTCGCGCAGCCAGTCGACGACCTCCCCGCTCGTGCCCGTGAAACGTACAGGGCCGCTTGCCGCCTCGCTCATCCCTCAGGCTCCCGCTGCTCGCCTCGCCGGGCCGTACCATAGCGGCAGAGCCGCGACCGCTCAAAGCGGCGGCGGTGCGTCGGGCGAGTGGGGACTGGTCCGTTGATCCTGATGAACGAAGCACTCCGCCGCCTGGGCGAGGGGCGTATCGGCACAAGGTGAGGGGACGCACCGATGTCTCCCGACGTGTTGTCTCTGGCGTTTGGATTCAGTCAGTGCGACAACGCGCGCCTGACAGCGTCCGGCTCTTTCTCGATCACGCGCAGGAGAGTCTCCGCCGGACCGCTGATCCGCCGCGTTCCCTGCTCCCACTTGCGGTAGCCGGAAAGGCTCATGCCCATCAAGGGCGCCATCTGCGCCTGGGTGAGCCTCGCCTGCTCACGCACCGCGCGCGGGCTTACCGGCACGTGTACGATGCCGGGTCCTTCGCCTTTTGCGTGAGCGACCGCTTCATTGAGAGATTGGATCAGATCGTCGCCGAAGGTGCTCATCTCATCTCCTTCCATGCGGCTTTGAGTTGCGCCGCGATGGCCGACACCACACGCCGTTCCTTCGGCGTCAGATCGGTCTTCGCGGCCTTCACATAGGCAAGCAGCGCATAGACCGGCATGGCATCGTCAAGATAGTAGTAGATCACCCGCGCGCCGCCGCGCTTGCCGCGCCCGGAGACTGCGAACCGTACCTTCCGAACGCCGCCGGTCCCCGGAATCTCGTCGCCTGCCAGCGGATCGGCCGCGAGCACGTCGATCAGTTCGCGCTTTTCCTCCTCACTGAACAGCTTGTCGGTCTGGCGGGAGAATGTCGGGGTCTCGACCACCGTCCGCATGACGAATATATAACCCAATGGGGCATCAATTGCAAGCCCAAGGGGCGAGGCCCGCTTAGCTACAGGGATGGCCTACTCCGACCCGCCCCCCGGCGACGCCCCGCCTGCATGAACGCGTTCAGCACGTTGGCGGTCACGCGGGAGGCGCTGTTGTCACAGCCGTTGCAGGGGAGCGCCTGGCCCCAGGCGATGGAGCTTGCCGTCCCGCCCCCGGGCGCCGCCTGTCTCGCGACATGCCCTTATATGCCGCTAAATGCCGTTATATGCCGGTCAAGATCATTTCGTTGCCGTTTCGCCACCGCCCGGCAAGGACCCCGCCTGCATGAAGGCGTTGAGCACGTTGGCGGTTACCTTGGACGCGCTGTTGTCGCAGCCGTTGATGGGCAGCGCCTGGCCCCAGGCGATGGAGCTTGCCGACCACACCGCGCCGTCATTGGGTGTGGTGAAGTAGGTCATGTCGGCCCGGACGCGGTGGTCCTGGGTGCCGCCCATGCCGGGGTAGTTGCAGAGGATGTCCTCGACCACCAGGGGGAAGTTGTCCGAATGGCCCTCGGACGACGCCAGGATCAGCGTGTGCGGCGGCGTGCCCAGCGCGAGGTCGTAGCGGTCGAACTCGATGCCGGCGGCGGCGCCGATGCCCAGTCCCCGATCGCCGACGATGTCGCCCTCCACGCCGTCGAAGATCCATGAGGCGGCGGGGTCCCCGGCATCGGGCATCAGGCGGTAGGGCCTGGATTCGTCCATGCCCTCGGAGGCGAAGCCGGTGCCGAGCAGCTTTTGCGGCGCGCGGCCCCGCGCCCGCCAGAGGCCGCCGCGTTCCCCGTTGCTTGCCATGTAGTGCTCGCCGGGGGCTGCGTTCCAGGCTCTGGTGCCCATGTCGAGGCGGCGCACCTCCATCACGTCCATGTCGCCCGCGCGGAAGGAGACGACCCAGTAATAGCCGTTGCCGGAGAGGTACATGAGCCGGCCGCCGGAGGCCAAGTAATCCTCGGTGGCGTCCATCATGGCCTCGGAATAGTACTCGGCGTGGGTGGCGTTGATGACGACGTTGTAGGGCTCGAGGCAGGCCAGGCCCTCCTGGTGCAGGTCCTCGTCGGTGATCACGTCGTAGTCGTAGCCCATGGTCTCGAGCCAGTAGACGATCGAGAGGTCCGCCGGGAACTGCCAGGGCACGACGGTGGGGGCCATGCGGTGGCGGGGCCGCATGTTGAGGATCGGCCTGAGCCGGGTCGAATAGCAGATCCCCGCCCCGTCGCGGTGGCTGTCGTAGCAGGAGGCGCCGTATTCGGGGTGCCGCTGCAGCTCCAGGTCCCACTCGTGGATCACGGTCACCTGGCTGCTCAGCACCTGGGCGATCCCGGTGCCGAGGCCGATGCGCTCGTTGGCGTAGGCGAGGTAGCTGCAGGTCGGCATCAGCATGGCGACCGGCGCGCTGGGCGCCTTGGGCCTCAGGAAGAAGACCACATGCTCCTCCGCCTCGCCCGCCCTGAGCCGGGCGGCGTAGACGCCGCTCTTCAGCGCCGGCACCTCCATGGAGACGGTGGGCTCCCAGGCGCAGTCGGCGATCGCATCCTCGTGGAAGTCGATGCCGCCGAACTGGGCGGGTGCGAAGCGGAAGCAGTCGTCGCGGCCGTTCCAGTTGAAGCCGGTCATGCCCCGCACCGGCCGGTTGACGCCCGTGCCGTGGAGCCCGTGCGGGCCGGTGTCGACGACGGTATCGCCGATGCCGCCCGCGCCGTAGCCGGCCGTGGTGTCCCAGGCGGCGACGACATCGCCCGCTGCCGGCATGGCGCCGGCTTCCCGCGCACGGTCGAGCGCAGCGCGGCCGAGCATCCCATCGGCGACGCCCGCGCGGTCGATCTTGCCGTTGTAGAGCTGGGTCGCGACGGCGCCCCGCTCAGGATCGCGCTCCTGGGCGGCGGCCCACAGAAAATCGGCGTCGGCCGCAGCCGGCCTCACCCCGAGCCGCCGGCTCGCATGGCAGGAGAGCGCGAGCGGCACGATCTTCGAGAGATGGTTGTTGTAGCGGTTCTCGACCGGCTCCTGATAGAGCGTGGCCTCGCCGCTCGCCGGGTCGTAGGCGGCGGCCGCCAGATACCACTGGCGCGCGACCAGCGGGATGTCGGCCGTGAGCGCGTCCGCGGCGCTGCCGTCGCCCACACGGAACTCCAGCGCGCCCCCCTCGCCGATGCCGAGCGCGTAGCCGCTGCCGTCGGCGCTCTGCCAGCGCGTCAGCAACCCCTGCCGGCCCTTCGCCGGCGTGCGGGGCCAGATATAGGCCCAGAGCGTGCAGGGGCCGGCAGGCCCAAGCCGGCCGGCCGGGTCGGCGACGCGGACGAAGCTGCCGGCTTGCGTCTGTTGCTTGCGGACGGCATGGACGCCGTTGACCGGCGCCTCCACTTCGCGCTCGACGAAGCCGGGCCCCTCCGGGTTCTCGTCGCCATGGATCAGGCGCACGAGCTGGAGCGCGGCCCGGTCCGTGCCCTCCGCACTCACCATGATGTCGAGCCGTTCGCCCGGCCGCACGCTGAAGCGGTCGCAATAGCCCGCCAGAGTGATCCTCGCCATCGCTCCAACCGTCCTCCCGGCCCTCAGGACCCGCTTTCCATCAGCGCGTGCACGCGCCTGAGGAAGATGGCGTGCACGGCCGCGTTCTTGTCGGTGTAGACCGTGCCGTCCACGTCCTCGGGCAGGGTGCCGTCGGCGCCTGCGGTGGTCACGATCTTGTATTTGCGGTCGGGCTCCAGCTCGAACAGCGCGTACTTGCCGCCGAGTGGCTCGCGGCGGAAATAGTTCAGCACACGCTCCAGAGAATCCGAGTGCCGGCCGAGCGGCCGCGCCCGGTGCTCCTCGATGAGCGCCGGCGTGACCAAGGTTCTGAGGTGCGCGCGCAGGTGCGCGTCGAAGCGCTCGTGGTAGACCTTGTCCCTGTCGTGGTGTGCGGCGCTCTCCCCGCTCATGGGTGCCTCCTCCCGGTCGCCGACGGGCGCTGGCCAGCATAGCCCGCGCCGCGCGCGCCGGCCATCGCGCGCCGTTCCATGCTACCCTGCGGCGCCCAGGGCAGGCGGCAAGGGGGGAGCATCGGCGCATGAAGGACATCGGCAGGCTCGGAGTCTGGATTTTCCCGGACTCGCAATCCGCGCGGGAGATCGCAACCTTCGCGCAGGCCGCGGAAGGTCTTGGCTACGACGCGCTCTGGTATCCCGAGGGCACGGGCTACGAGAGCTTCAGCTTCGCCGGCCTGGTGCTGTCCGAGACCGAGCGGCTGTGTGCGGCCAGCGGGATCGCCAATATCTATGCGCGCGACGCCATCGCCGCCATCGCCGGCCACGATTCCCTCAACAATTTCCACGGCGACCGCTTCGTTCTCGGGCTCGGCGTCTCCCACGTGCCGCTGGTGGAGGGGTTTCGCGGGCACACCTACGCGAAGCCGGTTGCGACCATGCGCGCCTATCTCGACGCGATGGAGGCGACCGCGCTGAGCATCCCGACGCCGGAGCGGAACGTCGTGCTCGCCGCCCTCGGCCCCCGGATGCTGGCGCTCGCCGCCGAGCGGACCAGAGGCGCGCACCCCTACAATGTGACGCCCGAGCACACCGCGCGGGCGAGAGAGATCGTAGGGCCCGACGCCTGGCTCTGCGTCGAGCAGAAGGTGTGCCTCACGACCGACGCCTCGCAGGCCCGCGCCGTCGCGGCGCAAGCGCTCGCGATCTACCTGCCGCTCGCCAACTACCGCAACAACTGGCTCAGCCTCGGCTTCGGCGAAGACGACCTGAGCGGCCAAGGCAGCGACCGCTTCCTCGACGCCATGGTCGCCTGGGGCAGTGCGGAGGCGCTGCGCGGGCGGATCAGGGACCATTTCGACGCCGGCGCCAGCCACGTCTGCATCCAGCCCTTCGATCCGGGCGGGAGCGCGGCGCCGGACCTGGGCGCACTCGAGGCCGTCGCCGCCCTCTGAGTGCTCGACCGCCGCCGCGCCAGAGCGCGCCGCCCCACCGGGGCCGGGCGCGCGCGGATACCGGATATCGGGGAGACCAGCATGACCGGCGCCGACCTCCTGGTGAAGATTCTGAAGGCGGAGGGTATCCGCCAGTGCTTCTGCTTCCCCATGAGCCCGATCATCGAGGCGATGGCGCGGGCGGGGCTGCGCGTCATCACCACGCGACAGGAACGCGTCGCCGGCAACATGGCGGACGGCGTCTCGCGCTCCACCAACGGCCGCGAGATCGGCGTCTTCACCGTGCAGGCGCTGGCGGGCTCGGAGAATGCGTTCGCCGGCGTCGCCCAGGCGCACACGGATTCGACGCCGCTGCTCTTCCTGCCCGGCCATCCCGGCACCTCCTATATCGACCAGCCGCCGACCTTCGAGAGCACCGCCAACTACGCCGCGACGACGAAGATGGCGCAGAAGGTGCTGGCCGCCGATCAGTTGCCGATCAAGCTGCGCCAGGCCTTCACGGCGCTCCGCTCAGGCAGGCCGCAGCCGGTGATGCTGGAGCTGCCGGGCGACGTCTGCGCCGCCGAGGTCGACGACGGCCTGCCCTATGCGCCGGTGCGGCGGATGCGCTCTGCGGCCGACGAGGGCGCGGTGCGGGAGGCCGCCGAGCGCCTGCTCGCGGCCGGGACGCCGCTGATCTGGGCCGGCCAGGGCGTGCTCTATGCGGAGGCGAGCGCCGAACTCGCCGAGGTCGCCGCGCTGCTGGGCGCGCCGGTGGCGACGACGCTGCAGGGCAAGAGCGCGATGCCCGAGGCGCATCCGCTGGCGACGGGCGTGGGCGCGCTGTCCACCACCGCCATGACCGCCCACTATCTGCAGGCGAGCGACACCGTGCTCGCGGTGGGCACGAGCCTGACGCGCGCGCCCTTCACGCCGGTGATCCCGGAGGGGAAGACGATCCTCCACGCGACCGCGGACCCCATCGACATCAACAAGGAATATGCGGCAGCCCTCGGCATGGTCGCCGACGCCAGGCTCTTCCTGGCGCAACTCGCCGCCGAGCTCCGGCGCAAGGTGGGCGAGGGCCGGCCTGAGCGGCGGGCCGAGACCGCCGCGACCATCGCCCGCCTCAAGCGCGACTGGCGCGCCGAGTACGAGCCCCTCTTCGCCGACGAGTCGGAGCCGATCAACGGCTACCGCATGATGCGCGAGCTGTGGGCCCTGCTGGACCCCGAGACCTCCATGCTCACCCATGAGTCGGGTGCCTCGCGGGACATCCAGAGCGTCTTCTACGAGGCCGGCCCGCCGCGCAGCTATCTCGGCTGGGGCCAGTCCTCGCAGCTCGGCTTCTCGCTCGGGCTCGCCATGGGCGCCAAGCTCGCCAACCCGGACAAGCTGGTGGTCAACGTGATGGGCGACGCCGCCGTGGGCATGACCGGCATGGACTGGGAGACGGCATCCCGCAACGAGATCCCCATCCTCACCGTGGTCAAGCACGATTCGATCTTCTCGGGCTACGACCGCAACATCCCCGAGGCGTCGGCGCGCTACCGGGCGAACAGGCAGCAGGGCGACTACGCGACCATCGCCCGGAGCCTCGGCTGCCATGCCGAGACGGTGACCGAGGCGGCGGCGCTCAGGCCCGCGCTGGAGCGTGGAATCCGCGCCACGCGGGAGGGCCGGCCGGCGGTGGTCGACGTCATCACCGCCGAGACCCGCAAGCTCTCCCGCCTCGCGCCCACTTCGATCGGCTGAGCGACTCGTCGCCGGCGCCGGAAACGCTCAGTTCGCCTCTGAGGAGGGCCAGGCGGCCGGGCGGCCGTCCGCGCCTGGCCGGGCTCCACCTGGGTGGCGCCGCCGCCTCGCACCCGGCGCCCGCCGCGTGATAAGAGCGTACGCAGCGAACGCCGCCTGGCGCGTGGCCGGCCGCAGCGTGGAAGATGCATGAACGAGACCGACCACACGATGCCGGGCGCGGCGTCCTCCGTCTATCCGGTGGTTCGCCTGATCGCGGCGCTGATGCTGGTCACAGTCGGCGGCGCCTCCATGTACGCGGTGATTGTGGTGCTGAAGCCGGTCTCCTTCGAGTTCGGCGTGAGCCGGGGCGTGGCCTCTCTCCCCTACATGATGTTCATGATCACGGGCGGCGTCGGCGGCGTCGCGATGGGGCGCCTCAGCGACCGCGCCGGCGTGATGGTGCCGGTCCTGATCGGGTGCGTGGGGCTGCCCGCCGGCATGGTCGGCGCCGCCTTTGCCACCGAGTTCTGGCAGTTCTGCGTGTCGCTCGGCGTGCTCTCCGGCCTCTTCGGAATCTCGGCCATGTTCGCCCCGCTGGCCGCCGACATCTCGCACTGGTTCACCCGCAGGCGGGGGCTCGCCGTCGCCATCGTTGTGACCGGGACCTATTTCGCCGGCGCGCTGTGGCCGCCCATCGTCCAGGCTTCGCTCGATGCGCGGGGCTGGCGCGAGACCTTCGTCATCGTCGCCATCGTCATGGCGTGCGTGATGCTGCCGCTCACCGCGCTGCTCTACCGCAAGCCGGCCGTGCTCACGGCGGCACAGGCGGCGCGCACGGCGCCCGGTGCAGGCAGGCCGCTCAGTATGGCGCCCGGCACGCTGCAAGGCCTGATCTGCGTGGCCGGGCTTGGCTGCTGCGTGGCGATGGCGGCGCCCCAGGTGCACATCGTCGCCCACATCTCGGATCTCGGCTACGCCGCCCAGCGCGGCGCCGAGATGCTGTCCCTGATGCTCGGCACCGGCATCGTGAGCCGCATCGCCTCCGGCTTCATCTCGGACCGGATCGGGGGCTTGCGCACGCTGCTGCTCGGCTCGGTGCTGCAGGCGCTGGCGCTTGTCGCCTTTCTCGGCGCCGACACGCTCACCCTGCTCTACGTGGTCTCGGCGGTGTTCGGCCTCTCCCAGGGCGGGATCGTGCCGTCCTACACCATCATCATCAGGACCTTCTTTCCCGCCCACGAGGCGGGCCGGCGGGTGGGCTGGGCGATGCTCTTCACTTTCGCCGGCATGGCGCTCGGCGGCTGGATGGCCGGCGCGCTCTACGATCTGACCGGCTCCTACACCGCGTCCTTCATCAACGCGATCGCCTTCAACATCCTGAACGCCGCGATCGTGCTCTACCTCGCCCGGCGCCGGCAGGCGCTCGCCGCCTAGCCCGCTTGCTCCCGGTCGCCCTGTCTCTGGCGGCGGAGGGCCTCGGTCGCCGCTTGATCGATGGCGAGGTTGTCGTCCTCTTCCGAGCCCACGATCACCACGCCGTAAAGCGCCTCCGCCTTGGCGCGGGAGACGTAGCGCTCGTTCACGTCGTCGAGCACTCGCTCCGGCTCGCGCTCCAGCGGATCGCCGTAGCCGCCGCCGCCATTGTCGATGGCGTGCAGCCGCGAGCCGGGCTCCAGATGGCAGTAGGCGTCGGTCTCGTAGACCTCGCGCGACCCGTCGGCCGCGATCCTGGCCTGATAGCCCGCCTGCGAGGGCAGGCCGCCGCGCACGCCCTGCGGCAGGATGGTGAGCCCGTTGCAGATGTTGATGACCAGCATCGGGTCGTGGCGCGGCCCGAAGATGACCTCGGACGCGGGCCCGCCGCGCCGCCGCCCGGCGCCGCATGAATCGACCAGCGCGCGCACGCACTCCACCTGAAACGGGAAGCGCTGCTCGTTGACCTCGATGCTGTCGCGGTAGACGAGGCCGACGCTGACCGGGTTGACCAGGCCGTGCATGCCGTCGGTCCGGGCCGAGGCCGCCATGCCGCCCGCCGACATGAACATCTGATTGACGTAGGGCGCGCCGTCGCGGCGCCAGTCCTTGCCCGAGCAGACGCCGGTGCCCGCGCCGTTGCAGAAGTTGCCCTGGCTGAAGCCGTAGCCGTCGCCGAGGGTGGCGAAGGCCGACTGGATCAGGTTGATGATCATGTCGGTCATGTTGGTGGTGGCGACCGAGCAGCTGTGGGGGAAGCGCGGGATGCCCACCACGCAGTTCTCCCTGAGAAGCACCTCCAGGCGGCGGAAGCTGCCCGCATTGTGCGGGATGTCGGGGTCGAGGCAGGCGAAGACCGCCTGCGCCGCCGCCATGGTCGAGGTGACGCGCGTGAGGTTCATGCCGGCGTCGACGCAATCGGGGTTGTCGCGCAGGTCGACGGTGATGAAGCCGTCCTCGCCGTCGATGTCCACCTGCACCTTGATCGGGATGCCGTCGGGCAGGAAGGGCATGATCGGATCGTGGCAGCCGCTGTTCTCGAGACGCCCGCTGGGCAGCGTCCTGATCGATTCGCGGGCGCGGCGCTCCGAATAGTCGAGCCACGCGCGGATGAAGGCCCTGACCGCCCCGGCGCCGTACTTGGCGATGAATTCGGTGAGCCGCCGTTCGCCGATGCGGGCTGCGCCGATGGCGGCGAGATAGTCGCCGAACCACTGATCGGGCACCCGGATGCGGCGCCGGCACATGCGGACGATGTCGTCGATGTCCCGGAAATCCTGCTGCACCTGGACGCAGGGGAAGATCAGCGCGCCCTCGTGATAGACGTCGCGCGCGGCTGCGAAATAGGTGGTGGGCTGGCTGTTGCCGACATCGGCCTGGTGGGCCTTGATGCCGACCGTGAAGAGGTGCTCGCCCTCGTGAAACACCGGCACCAGGATGGTGTGATCGGCGGCGTGGCTGTTGCCGCCATAGGGGTCGTTGTCGAGAAAGGCGTCGCCCTCGCGGAAAGCAGGGTGCCTCTCGGCCATGATGGCGGTCTGGATGTTCATGCCGAAGACGTGGATCGGCATGGCCTCTGCCGTGGCCAGCACCTCGTGGTCGGCGGTGATGATGGCGCAGGAGAAGTCCCGCGCGATGCCGATGACCGCCGAGCGCGCGCTGTGCAGCACGGTGTTGGTCATCTCGCGGCAGATCGCATCCATGCGGTTGGCCATGACCGCGAGATCGAGGGCGCTGAGCTGCTCTTCGCTCCCGGCCGGGCGGGGGGCGGTCGCTGCTGCGGTCGCTGCGTCGTTCATGGCGTTGCGCGCCTCCTCGGGCCGGCCTCGGCTCGGCCTCGGCCGAGCCCGAGCTTAGCACGTTGCGCCTGCACGGATGCTTGTGAGGCGACCCGGCGGCGCGTAGGCTGGCGGCGGCCCTGAATGCCCCCGAATGCAAGGACTTCCATGGTTCACTTGGCGCAGCGCCTCTCGCTCATCAAGCCGTCGCCGACGATGGCGATCACCGCCATGGCGGCGGAGCTCAAGGCCGCCGGCAAGGACGTGATCGGCCTCGGCGCCGGCGAGCCGGACTTCGACACGCCCGACGGCATCAAGGCGGCCGGGATGCAGGCCATCGTGGCGGGCGAGACCAAGTACACCCGCGTCGACGGCATGCCGGCGCTGAAGCAGGCGATCGTGCGCAAGTTCGCGCGGGAGAACGGCCTCGACTACGCGCCGGAGCAGATCAGCGTCGGCTCCGGCGCCAAGCATGTGCTCTACAACGCGCTGATGGCGGGCCTCGACCCCGGCGACGAGGTCATCGTGCCGGCGCCTTACTGGGTGTCCTACCCCGACATGGTGCGGCTCGCGGAAGGCACGCCCGTGATCGTGTCGGCCGGCGCGGCGGACGGGTTCAAGCTCCGGCCGGAGGCGCTCGCCGCGGCGATCACGCCGCGCACCCGATGGCTGATGTTCAACTCGCCGAGCAACCCGACCGGGGCCGCATACGCGCGGGACGAGATCGCCGCCATCGCCGCCGTGCTCCTCGACCATCCCCATGTGGGCGTCCTCTCCGACGACATCTACGAGCATCTCGTCTATGACGGGTTCGAGTTCCACTCCGTCGCCGCCGTGGAGCCCCGGCTCCATGCGCGCACGCTCACCATCAACGGGGTCTCCAAGGCCTATGCGATGACCGGCTGGCGCATCGGCTTCGCCGGCGGGCCGCGCGAGCTGATCGCCGGCATGGCCAAGATCCAGTCGCAATCGACCTCCAACCCCACGTCCATCAGCCAGCACGCCGCCATTGCGGCGCTGGACGGCCCGCAGGACGCGATACCCGAGCGGCGCGCAGTGTTTCAGGAACGCCGCGATCTCGTGGTGCGCCTGTTGAACGAGGTCGAGGGCATCGAGTGCGCTATCCCTGAGGGCGCCTTCTACGTCTATCCGCGCTGCGCCGGGATGATCGGCCGCAAGACCCCGGAGGGCGAGACGCTGGAGAGCGACGAGGATGTCGCCCGCTATCTGCTGGAGGCGGAGGGCGTGGCCGTGGTGCATGGTGCGGCGTTCGGCCTCGAGCCCCATTTCCGCATCTCCTACGCCACCTCCACCGAGGCGCTGGCCGAGGCCTGCCTGCGCATCCAGCGGGCGGCGGGCGCGCTGTCGTAGCCCGGCCTCTCACCACGCTCACGCAGCCTTGAGTTGCCGTGAGCGGCCTCCGGTGTCATCTGTCTCCGCACGCACCCCGCGTCGAGGCGTCGGGGCAGGACAGGAACGGCAACAGCGGAGGCCCGCGATGCTGATCAAGATCAAGCGCGGCTGGGAGCTGCCGGACTCCGCCGCAACTCCCGAATCGGTATTCTGGAATCGGCGCACGGTGCTCAAGGGACTGGCGGCAGGGCCGCTGCTCGCGGCCGGGGCGGCGGTGCCCTTCGCGGGCGGGCTGCGCCCGGCGTCGGCGGAAGAGGCGGAAGACCCCTCGGCCGGCCTCTACCCCGTCGCACGCAACGAGAGCTACACGCTCGACCGCCCGCTCACGCCGGAGGACATCGCCACCACCTACAACAACTATTACGAGTTCGGCTCCTACAAGGAGATCTGGCAGGAGGCGCAGAAGCTCGCGATCCGGCCCTGGACCGTCGCCATCGACGGGCTGGTGGAGGAGCCGATGACGGTCGGTATCGACGACCTGCTGGCGAAGATGCCGCTCGAGGAGCGTCTCTACCGCCACCGCTGCGTCGAGGCCTGGTCGATCGCCGTGCCCTACAGCGGCTTCCCGCTCAAGGCGCTCGTCGACTTCGCGCGTCCCCTCGGCGACGCGAAATACCTGATCATGCAGACCTTCGAGGACGACGACGTGGCCGCGGGCCAGCGCCAGTTCTGGTATCCGTGGCCCTATATCGAAGGCCTCACCATGGCGGAGGCCACGAACGAGCTCGCCTTCATCGCCACGGGCTATTACGGCAAGCCGATCCCGAAGCAGAACGGCGCGCCGCTGCGCCTCGCCGTGCCGTGGAAGTACGGCTTCAAGCACATCAAGGGCATCGTCCGCCTCAGCTTCGCCGCGCAACGGCCGGTCTCGTTCTGGGAGGAACTGGCCGGCAACGAGTACGGTTTCTGGGCCAACGTCAATCCGCAAGTGCCGCACCCGCGCTGGAGCCAGGCGTCCGAGCGCTTCTACGGGCCCGACGGGCAGGATCGGCTGCCGACACAGCTCTACAACGGCTATGCCGCGCAGGTCGCGTCGCTCTACGATGGCATGGAGGGCGAACGGCTCTTCGCGTAGCACGCACGACAGGCGGGGTGCGGGGCATCCCGCCTGTTGCGGTCGGCGCGCGCGCGCTTTGCGCGATGCACCGCGCCCGCCTCCCCTCTCCCCTCCCACCGGCCGTGCCGGCCGTCGCGCGACCGGCGGCTCGACCGCGCGTTCGGCGCATGGCCGGGGCCGGGCGCGCCGCTTGCGTGCGGTGCGCAAAAAAGAGGCCGGGTCCGAAGACCCGGCCAGTCTAACAGGGAGGCTTCACGTCTGGGAGACGTGGGGTCCGAGGACCCTCTCCAGGCCTTGCACCTGAAGACGATGCGCCGGGATGGACACCCCGGCAAATCCTTGACGCATGGCAGCCACGCCATGCTGCAATGCAATATGTAGGGTGTATGACGGGCCGGCGCTAGAGGATTTAAAGCAGACCAGCCATGCGTCTCACGCATGGCTGGAGGGCCGCTAAAAACGCCATTTGGCCACTTCGTCGAGCAGGAAGTCGCGGAAGAGGCCGATGCGCTTGGAGTGGCGCAGCTCCTCCGCATAGGTGAAAAAGGCGTCGAAGGGCGGACCCTGATGGTCCGGCAGCACCCGCCGCAGGCGCTGGCTGTCCCATGCCACATAGTCGGGCAACGCGGCGATCCCGAGTCCGCTCTCCACAGCCTGGCGCATGCAGGAGATGTTGTTCGCCTCCAGCACGATGCGGCCGTCGGCGTGGGGATCGCCCGAGATGGCAATCAGCCAGCCCGGGTCCGCAATGGCGGTGAGCGGCCCCTGGCCATAGACGATGAGCTGCTGGCGGGCGAGGTCGTCGACCGTCTCGATCGGCCCGTACCTGGCCAGATAGTCGGGCGAGCCGTAGATGTGCCAGTGGACGGTCATCAAATGGCGGCGGACGAGGTCCGGCTCGGTCGGCTCGCTCATGCGGATCGCCACGTCCGCCTCGCGCATGGAGAGGTCGAGAAAGTCGTCCGAGGTCAGCAGGGTGATGACGATCTCGGGATAGAGGTTGTGGAAGGCGCGGAGCCGCGGCGTGAGCCACACGGAGCCGAAGGCGAGCGTCGTCGTGATCTTCAGCGGGCCGGAGGGCCGGTCGCGGGAATCGGCGATCTGCGCCTCCGTCATCGTCAGCTTGGCCGAGACCTCGCGGGCCGCCCGATACAGCGCCTCGCCCTGTTCGGTCAGCAGCAGGCCGCGCGAATGGCGGTGGAACAGGACCACGCCCAGGCTGTTCTCGAGCGCCGCGATCTGGCGGCTCACCGCAGACTGGCTGAGATCGAGCATGTCGCCGGCACGGGTGAAGCTGCCGTTCTCCGCGACCGTCTGGAAGATCCGCACCCGGTTCCAGTCCATGGCAAGCGCCCTGCGCCGTGTCGGCGCCTATGCGGCCGCGGCCGCCTCGGGCGTCTCCGCCTCGGCGAGAAACTTCTCGGCTTCCAGCGCGCCCATGCAGCCGGTGCCGGCGGCGGTCACGGCCTGGCGGAACACCTTGTCCTGCACGTCACCGGCGGCGAACACGCCAGGGACGTTCGTCTTGGTGCTGTCCGCCGAGGTCGCGATGTAGCCCTCGTCGTCCATCGCAAGCTGGCCGGCGAACAGCGCCGTGTTGGGGCTGTGCCCGATGGCGATGAAGACGCCTGCGAGCGGCACCCGCCGGAGCGCCCCGGTCCTGACGTGGCTGAGCGCGACCCCCGTCACCGCCGGCGGCTCGCTCTCGCCCTCGATCTCCGCCAGCACATGGTCCCACAGGACCTCGATCCTGTCGTTGCGGAACAGGCGGTCCTGCAAGATCTTCTCGGCCCTGAGGGCGTCGCGGCGGTGGACGAGGGTGACCCTGCGCGCGTGGTTGGTGAGATAGAGCGCCTCCTCCGCCGCCGTATTGCCGCCGCCGATCACCGCGACCTCCTTGCCGCGGAAGAAGAAGCCGTCGCATGTCGCACACGCCGAGACGCCGAAGCCCATGAAGCGCTGCTCGCTCGGCAGGCCCAGCCACTTCGCCTGCGCGCCGGTGCAGACGATGACGGTCTCGCCGACGTAGGTGTCGCCGGAATCGCCGGTGCAGACGAAGGGGCGTTCGCCGAAGTCCACATTGACCACCATGTCGTGGATCAGCCGCGTGCCCACCGCCTCGGCCTGGCCCGCCATCTGCTCCATCAGCCACGGTCCCTGGACGATATCGGCGAAGCCCGGATAGTTCTCGACATCGGTGGTGATGGTGAGCTGGCCGCCGGGTTCGAGGCCCTGCACCATGATCGGCTCGAGATTGGCGCGCGCGGCGTAGATCGCCGCGGAATAGCCGGCAGGGCCGGAACCGATGATCAGGACCTTGCTGCGATGGGTCGTCGCCATGCGCGTCTCCCGTGCAAGCCGGCGCCGGCGCCGGCCGCGCCGGAGTCAAACATAGGGGTGCCCACGCCGGCCGTTCAAGGGGCGTCTCCGGAGCTTTTCCACGCCGCGAAGCGCTGTCGCACGATGGCCGCGGCGCGCGCGGTCTCGTCGAGCGGTGTGCGCGGCGCCCAGTCGTCGATGCGGCCGGCGAACGGCGCGATCAGCCGGTCTTCCGCGAGCCCGCGAAAGAAGCGCTCGATCCGCTGCGACCCCCGCCCCGCCATGGGCGCGACGTAGACGGGCTTGCCGGTGGCGCAGGCCTCCGAGGTCATGCTGACCGAATCGCCGGTGACGACGAGCGCATCGGCCAGCGCGAGATAGCCGAAATAGGGGTTCTCGCCCGCGCCCCGCCAGAGCGCGTGCGGCACGCCGGCGAGCGCCCGGACGAGCGCCTCCATGCTCGCCGGCGCCGTCCGCCGCGAGGCGCTGAGCGCGAGGCCTGCGCCCGCGTCCGCCGCCATCGCCGCGAGCGCCTGGCCGAGCGCCGCCCCGTCCGCCGGCGCGAAGCGGTGGCGGCGGCTGGCGCCGCCGACCAGGACCGCGACCAGCGGCCGGGGCAGGTGCGCGAGGTCCGGCGCAAAGCGCTGCCGCGCGGCGGCGAGACGCGCCGGCGTGACCCGGTGCAGTGCGGTCCGGGTCACGACCACGTTGGGGCCGCCGAGCCGGTCATGGCCCGGGGCGACGACCAGGTCGAAGCGCGCGGGCGCGATCCTCGGGTCCTGGACGAAGACCGTGAAGCAGCGGGCGCTGCGCCGGAGCCGGAGCGTCAGCCCCACCGCCTTGCGCCCGCCGGCGATCAGCAGGTCCGGCCAGGGCGGCTGCAGCAGGTCGCCACCTTCTGTGAGCGCATGGAGCGGCGGCGTGAGCCACGATGGCGGCCAGAACGGCGGAAGGTGCCGCCATGGCGGGGCCGGAGCGGCCCGCTTGACCAGCGGCGTCTCCCCCATCGCCTCGGCGAGGCCGAGGCACTGGTTCTCGGTGCCGGCGATGCCCTCGGTCAGCACCCAGCAACGGGGCATCGCGGCCGTCACCTGCCGCGCCTGAAGCTCTCGGGCCGCGTCACCGCCGGCACCGCGAGCGCCGCGATGACCAGGCCGAGGGCCGTGAACTCGGTCCAGCCCAGCGGCTCGCCCAGGATCGCGGCTCCGGTGAACAGGCCGACCATGGGGATGCCGAGGGTGCCGACCGTCGCCACCCCGGTCGGGAACAGCCGCACGATCTCATAGTAGAGGTAGTAGCAGATCACGAAGGGCGCGAGGATGTTGTAAATCACCGAGACCAGGGGCCAGAGCGACGGGAATGCCAGCGCGTCCGCGTCGACCACGGCCGCGGCGACGAAGATCGGCACGCCGCAGACGAGGCATTGCCAGCCGACCAGCACCCACATGGAGACCTGCCAGTCGACGCGCTTGAGCGCGACCGTCCCGCAGGCCCAGCCGATGGCGCCGACCAGCACCAGCAGCGGCCCGAGCGGCGCGGCGCCGAGGGTGCCGGCGTCGCTCCCGATCAACACGCCGAGCCCGGCCGCGCCGAGCGCGAGCGCCGTCAGGCGGCGCCAGCCGGGGCGCTCGCCGAGCACGACATAGCCGACCGGCACGGTCCAGATCGGCATCGTGTAGGCGATGATCGCGCCGCGGCCCGAGGTCGTGTAGATGAGCCCGAACCCGGTCGCGATATGCCAGAGGGTGATGTTGAAGAAGCCGGAGACGAGCAGCGGGCGCCATTGCCGCCGCGGCACGTGGAGCGACCGGCCGAGCGCCCGGTGGAGGGCGAGGATGATCAGCCCGGCGCAGAAGAGGCAGATCCCGCGGAAGGTCAGGACCGGCAGCTCGGTGAGGGCGAGCTTGAGCATCGGCCAGTTGACGCCCCAGAGCAGCGTCAGCACCGCCAGGAGGAGAAAGCCGCGACGGGGCAGCGGCTCGGGGCTGCCGGACGGCCCCGCCCGTGGTCCCGCTGCATTCGTCACGACCGCCCCTGCCCTCGTCCTCTCCGGCCACAAGCGGCCGGGGAAGCGCCCGTCATTCCGCCGCCCGCATCATCCCGCCCCGGCCGTCCGGTCTCAAGGGGCCGCGCCGACCGGGCGCGGCGCGGCATCGCGCGCAAGCGCCGATGCACACGCATTGCTCGATGGACTTGGACTAATACCATTCGGCATTCCAAGTGCCCAAAAACTATAGGACCCGACAAATCTGATACTTGTTCCCCGTGTTCCCGTTTCCTAGACTGGGAATTCCACGCGCGCTAGGTGCACGGGTAGCGATCGCAGGCGTCCGTTACACCTTAGAAAAGGCCACGCGCGGCAGGCGTGCGCTGTATCCACATTCGGAACCGGAGGACAGGGATGAGATTGAAAATGATAGCCGGCGCCGTGGCGGTGGCCGGCGCGCTGGTGGTCACGGGCGCGATGCCGGGCCAGGCAGCGACCCTCGACGACGTGAAGGCTGCCGGTACCGTCAAATGCGGTATCAACACCGGCCTGCCGGGTTTCGCGTACACCGATGACGAAGGCAACTGGACCGGCTTCGACGTCGCCTATTGCCGGGCGCTGGCGGCGGCCGTCCTCGGCGATGCGGACAAGATCACCTTCGTCAACCTGACCGGCAAGACGCGCTTTCCGGCGCTGGCCTCGGGCGAGGTCGACGTGCTGTCGCGCAACACGACCTGGACCCTCTCGCGCGATGTCGACCTCGGCTTCACCTTCATCGGCGTCAGCTACTACGACGGCCAGGGCTTCATCGGCCGGACGTCGCTGGGCCTTTCCAGCGCGACCGAACTCGACGGCGCCTCGGTCTGCATCCAGACCGGCACCACCACCGAGCTCAACCTGGCGGACTTCTTCCGGGTCAACGGCATCGCCTACGAGCCGGTGCCGATCGAGACCAATGCCGAGGCCCGCGCGGCCTACGAGGCGGAGCGTTGCGACGTCTACACGACGGACGCTTCCGGTCTCGCAGCGACGCGGACCACTTTCGAGAACCCCGATGAGCACATGGTGTTCCCCGAGATCATCTCGAAGGAGCCGCTCGGGCCGTTGGTGCGTCACGGCGACGACCAGTGGGCGGACATCGCGCGCTGGACACTGAACGCGCTGATCTCCGCGGAAGAGCTCGGGGTGACCCAGGCGAGCGTGGCGGAGATGGCGGCTGCGCCGGGCAATCATCCCGAGATCAACCGGATGCTCGGCACGGAAGGCTCGATGGGCGAGATGCTCGGTCTCGACGCAGGGTGGGCTGCCCGCGCCATCGCGGCGGAAGGCAACTACGCCGAGATCTTCGAACGCTACATCGGTGCTGGCAGCCCGCTTGGCCTCGGGCGTGGCCTCAACGCCCTCTACAGCGACGGCGGCATCCTCTATTCGCCGCCGATCCGTTAGCATCGCCGATAGACCGCCCCGCCCGCCGAGACGGGCGGGGCGGTCATTTCGCCGGCATCCGAGCCGGGCGATGAGGCCGTGACCGAGAGAGCGCCGCCCGCCGCTGGCGGCGGGTTCGATATCAGCCGCGCCTGGACCGACGAGCGCGCCCGCGGCGTCGCCTTCCAGCTTCTACTGGTCCTCGCGCTGGCCCTGTTCGTCGCCTTCATCGTCTTCAACACGATCACGAACCTTCAGAAGGCCGGCCTCTCCTCCGGCTACGGGTTCCTCTCCGACACCGCCAACTTCGACATCAACCAGCGACTCATCGAGTATTCGTCGACCTCGGCATACGGGCGAGCGCTGGTCGTCGGCGCGCTCAACACGATCCTCGTCGCCGCACTCGGCATCGTCGCCGCGACGATCATCGGCTTCGTGGCGGGTGTGCTGCGGCTCTCCAACAACTTCCTGGTGAGCCGCATCGTGGGGGCCTGGGTCGAGTTCACCCGCAACGTCCCGGTGCTGCTCCAGATCATCTTCTGGTGGTTGATCCTGCTGGCGCTGCCGAAGTGGCGCGACAGCATGACGATCGGCGAGTCGATCTATCTCAACAATCGCGGCGCGCGCCTGCCCGCGCCCATCTTCGAGGACGGTTCGGCGATCGTGCTGGCGATGATCCTGGTCGGCGTGGTCGGAACCATCGCGCTCAGGCGCTGGGCCAGGAAGCGTCAGGACGCGACGGGCCGCACCTTCCCGGTTGGCTGGGCCGGGCTCGGGCTGATCGTGGGCATCCCCGTGATCGTCTATTTCGCCGTCGGCCAGCCGCTCGATTTCGATATACCGGTCAAGGAGAAGCTCAACCTGAAGGGCGGCATCCACATCACGCCTGAGCTGGTGGCGCTGTGGATCGCGCTCTCCACCTATACCGGTGCCTTCATCTCGGAGATCGTGCGTGGCGGGATTCTCTCGGTCTCCAAGGGGCAGACCGAGGCCGCCGGCGCGCTCGGGCTGAGGCGCGGGCTGACCATGCGCAAGATCATCCTGCCGCAGGCGTTGCGCGTGATCATTCCGCCGATGACGAGCCAGTACCTCAACCTGACCAAGAACTCCTCGCTCGCCGTCGCCATCGGCTATCAGGACATCGTCTCGATCGGCGACACCATCCTCAACCAGAGCGGCCAGGCACTCGAGGTGATCTCCCTCTACATGGCATTCTATCTGGTGCTGAGCCTGCTCACGTCGGCATTCATGAACTGGTACAACAAGCGCATCGCCCTGGTGGAACGATGACCGATTACGCCTTCCATCGCAGCCTGGCGGAGATGGTGCCCGAGCGGCCGCCGCCGATCACAAGCGTCGGCGTTATCGGCTGGATGCGGGCCAACCTCTTCTCCAGCTGGCCGAACGCGGCGCTCACGCTGGCTGCGATCGCCGCTCTGGCTCTGATCGTGCCGGGCCTGATCGAGTGGGCGTTTATCGACTCCACCCTCACCGGCGACGTCGGCAAGGACTGCCCGGCCGAGGGCGCGTGCTGGGCCTGGCTCGACCAGCGCATCAACCTGTTCTTCTATGGCTCCTATCCGTCCGACTCCTACTGGCGCGTGAACCTCTGCCTGGTCCTGCTGGTGCCGGCACTCGCCTATCTGCTGTTCAACAAGCTGCCCTACGCCCGCTACGGGCGCTGGTTCTCCCTCGCCTATCCCGTGATCGCGGGCTTTCTCCTGGTCGGCGGCCTCGGCCTCGAGGTCGTCACCACCGACCAGTTCGGCGGCTTCATGCTCAATCTCATCGCCGGCCTCGTCGGCATCGCGCTCTCGCTGCCCATCGGCATCCTGCTGGCGCTCGGCCGGCGCTCGCGCCTGCCCATCATCCGCTGGCTCTCGGTCGCCTTCATCGAGTTCATCCGCGGGGTGCCGCTGATCACGCTGCTCTTCGTCGCGGCTATCCTCCTGCCGCTCTTCCTGCCGCCGGAGGTCTCGCTCGACACGCTGATCCGCGTGATGATCATCGTCACGGTGTTCGCCTCCGCCTACATGGCCGAGGTGATCCGCGGCGGGCTTCAGGCGATCCCCCAGGGACAATACGAAGCCGGCCAGGCGATGGCGCTGGGCTACTGGCAGTCGATGCGGCTCATCATCCTGCCGCAGGCGCTGAAGATTTCCATCCCGGGCATCGTCAACACCTTCATCGGCCTGTTCAAGGACACCACGCTGATCTACCTCGTCGGCCTGTTCGACGTGCTCGGCCAGGCGCGTCAGCTCCAGACCAATCAGTACTGGCTGGGCAAGGTCGACTACCCGACCTTCGTCGTGGTGGCGCTGTTCTTCTTCGTGATCTGCTTCAGCATGTCGCGCTACTCGCTCAATCTCGAGAAGCGCCTGGACACCGAGCGACGCTAGGGGAAAACCATGGCGGAGGCGGAAACAGCATCAGCCGGAACCGAGGACCCGATCATCGAGATCACCGGCCTCAACAAGTGGTTCGGCACCTTCCACGTGCTGCGCGACATCGACCTCGTGGTGGAGCGCCGCGAACGCATCGTCATCTGCGGGCCCTCGGGCTCGGGCAAGTCGACGCTGATCCGCTGCATCAACCGGCTGGAGGATCACCAGGAGGGCACGGTTGTCGTCGACGGTACCGAGCTCACCCACAACCTGAAGAACATCGACGCCATCCGCCGCGAGGTCGGCATGGTCTTCCAGCAGTTCAACCTGTTTCCGCACCTGACGGCGCTGGAGAACTGCACGCTCGCGCCGATCTGGGTGCGCAGGACCCCGAAGGCCGAGGCACAGCAGCTCGCCATGGATCTTCTCGAGCGGGTCAAGATCCCGGAGCAGGCGGAAAAATATCCCGGCCAGCTCTCCGGCGGTCAGCAGCAGCGCGTGGCGATTGCCCGCTCGCTATGCATGAAGCCCAACATCATGCTGTTCGACGAGCCGACCTCGGCCCTCGATCCCGAGATGATCAAGGAGGTCCTCGAAGTCATGGTGGACCTTGCCGAGAGCGGCATGACCATGCTCGTCGTCACCCACGAGATGGGCTTTGCCGAGCAGGTCGCCGACCGCGTGATCTTCATGGACGAAGGCCAGATCGTCGAGCAGAACACGCCGAGCGAGTTCTTCAACAATCCCCGATCGGATCGCACGAAGCTGTTCCTGAGCCAGATCCTGTAGCGCCGGCCGCGCCGGGCGCAGCCGCGTCGAAGCGCGCGGGCGCCGGGCTGACCACGACCGTCCTGCCGCCGCCCGCGACCTCGAAGACGGCGAGGCCGCGTTCCGCTATCCCGTCTGCGTCGAAGCGAAAGAGGCCGTCGGCGCCCAGGAAGCCGCCGCTGTTGCCGATGGCCTTCGGCCCGAAGGGCGCGCCCGCGCGCGCCAGCGCCGCCGCGAGTGCGGTCGCGTCGTAGGCGAGGGTGGCGATCGCGCCCGGCGGCGCGCCGAAGACCCCCCGGTAGCGCGCCTCGAAGGCCCGCCGCGCGGCCGGGTCGGGGCCGGCGAACCAGCCGCCCGCGAGCGCCGCTTCGTCGAGCGTGGCCGTCTCCGCCCAGAGGCCGGTGCCGAGCAGGCGGATACTGGCGGGGTCGATGTCGTAGTAGGGAAGCAGCGGCGCCACCTGCCGCAGCCGGGCGCCGCCATCCGCCAGCAGCAGCGCGTCGAAGGGCGGTGCGCCCAGCGTGTCGAGCGTGGCCAGCCGGTCCAGCCGGCGGCGGGCGGCGGCGTCGCCCTGGCGGGCCAGCATCGCGCGTTCGTCCTTTAGCGCCCGGGAGCGCTCGTCGTACTCGGCGAGGCCGCGCACCACGTTGGCCGCGTCGGACGCATCCGGGGCGTAGGTGCGGACCCGAACCAGGGAGAGTCCGGTGAACGCCGCGGCGGCCGCGGCGGCTTCATCCGCCACCGTCGCTCCGTAGCGCGTATCGGGCGCAAGCAGCGCGATTCGCCGGTAGCCCTTCGCCGCCGCGTGGGCGAAGACCCGCCTGATCTGCGCGCGCGGGGTGTGGCCGAGAAGATAGACACCCTCGCTCGCCGCCGAGCGGTCGGTCGAGAAGGCGACCACCGTCACGCCCCAGGCGCGGGCGTGCGCGGCGACGGCCTTCACCCCCTCGGCGAACAGGGGACCCAGGATGAGATCGACACCGTCGTCGAGCAGCGCGAGCGCGGCCGTCTCCGCCCCCGCCGCGCTGCCCGCCGTATCGCGCGGCAGCAGGGTGAAGCGTTCGTCGGCGACGTCGAAGAGCGCGAGCTGCGCCGCGCGCAGCAAGGTCTCTCCTTCCGCCGCGTAGCGGCCGGAGAGCGGCAGCAGGAGCCCGACCCTGGCGCCGGCCGGCATCTCCTCCTCAGCCGCCGCCGTGCCGTCCTCGCCGGCAGCAGGCTCGTCCGCAACGGCCGGCGGCGCAGGCGCGGGGTCGAGCGTCGTCGTCACCATGATCTCCGGGGCCGCCGGGGCCGCCGGCAGCGCAGCCGGGGCTTCGGCCGCCGGCGTCGGCTGGTCCTCCGGCGGCGGCGGCGCTAGGCTCGGCGCGGCGCAGGCGCCGGCGAGGAGGATCAGCGACACGATCGCCCCTGCCGGGCGCAAGCGCCGGCGCCGGCCGGCTGCGGAGAGGGTGCGAAGTCGATCCATGCCCGAGGAAACTCCCGCGACGACCGCAGGCCGCCGCCAGACTAAGGACCCCGACCCGGCGCGTAAACAGCGCGCAGGCGCGGAACCCGGCCTCTGGCTGGTGGCGACGCCGATCGGCAATCTGGAGGATGTCTCGCAGCGGGCGCTCACGGTGCTCGCCGCGGTGGACCGCATCGCCTGCGAGGATACGAGGCGCACGGCGCGGCTCCTCGCCCGGCATCGCATCGCGGGCCGCCTCGTCTCCTATCACGAGCACAATGCGGCGCGGGTGCGCCCGGCGCTGATCCGCGCGCTCCGGGGCGGCGCCTCCGTGGCGCTGGTCGCCGACGCGGGCACGCCGCTGATCTCCGACCCCGGCTACAAGCTGGTCCGTGCCGCGCTCGACGCCGGCGTTCGCGTGACCGGCTGTCCGGGCCCGAGCGCGCCGCTGCTGGCGCTGGTCCTCTCCGGCCTGCCGACCGACCGCTTCTATGTCGGCGGCTTCCTGCCGCCCCGGCCGGGTGCGCGGCGCCGGGCGCTGGCCGCGCTCGAGCCGCTCGACGCGACGCTCGTCTTCCTCGAATCGCCCCGCCGGCTGGCGCCGGCTCTCGCGGATATGGCGGCGACCCTGGGCCCGCGTGCGGCGGCGGTGGCGCGCGAGCTGACCAAGCGGCACGAGGAGGTGCGGCGCGGCACCCTGAATGCGCTCGCCCGCCACTATGGTGACGCCGGCGCGCCCAGGGGCGAGGTCGTCGTCGTCGTCGGCGGGCGGAGCGGAAGCGCCCGGCCCGGGCTCTCCGACGCGGAGATCGACCGGCGACTCGACGGTCTGCTCGCCTCGGGAAGCGTTCGCGACGCCGCGGCGGCGCTCAGCGCCGAGACCGGGCTGCCGCGCCGAGAGGTCTATGCCCGGGCGCTGGCCCGCGCCCGATCCCTGGCTTCTCGCGGCACATGCGCGGCCGATCCCTAGCGGCGCGCCGCGCCGCCCACGGCCGGGGCCTCGCGGCGGAGCGGCTGTGCACGCTGCGCCTGCGGCTGGCCGGCTGGCGTATCCTGGCCCGGCGCTTCGCGACTCCCGCAGGCGAGATCGACATCGTCGCCAGGCGCGGCGCGCTGATCGCCTTCGTCGAGGTGAAGCAGCGCACGGCACGCGAGCGCGCGCTCGAGACGCTCACCGCGCGTCAATGGCGGCGCATCGAGAATGCGGCGAGCATTTTCTTGTCGCGCCATCCGAATTGGCGCAAGCTTTCGCTCCGATTCGATGTGATGGTGGTGAGCCCATGGCGATGGCCGTACCACGTCCCGGACGCTTGGCGTCCCGACCGCACCGGCACTATCCCTTGACCATGGCCGCTCTGCGCCGCATCGGCTGGGGCGGCGGAGGCCTGCGCCCCCGCCTGCGTGCGGGCCCCGCAGCCACGCTCGCGCTGCTGCTGGCCGGCTCCCTCTGCCTCTCTGGTTGTGCCGAGGTCCTCCTCGGTGCGGCCGCGACCACGGGCCTTACCGTTGCGGAGGAGCGCTCGGTCGGCACTGCGGTCGACGATCTGACCATTCGGGGTGAGCTCAACCATATCTTTTTCCAGGAAAATATCGATCTCTATCAGGACGTGTCGTTCAGCGTGATCGAGGGCCGCGTGCTTCTCAAAGGCAGTGTGCCGACGCCCGAGGACCGGGTCCGCGCGCTCCAGCTCGCCTGGCAGGCGGGTGGCGTGCGCGAGGTGATCAACGAGATTCAGGTGACCGACGACAGCGGGCTCCTGGACTTTGCGCGGGACACGTTGATTTCGACGCAGCTCAAGGCCAAGCTCCTCTTCGACGGCGATGTCCTGTCCATCAACTACAGCGTCGAGACGGTCAACGGCACGATCTACCTCATGGGGATCGCGCAGAACGAGGCCGAGCTGGAGCGGGTGATGGAGTATGCCCGCGATATCGGGGGCGTGAAGCGCGTCGTGAGCCACGTGGTCATGAAGGACGATCCCAGGCGCCAGGCGACGCCCTGATGACCGGCGCGGCGATCGAGCGCGCGCTCCGCGCGGTCGGCGCCCTTGCGGACGACGCGATCGATCTGGCCGATAGCGCGCTGCTGCTCGGCGCCCTCGACCTGTCGGGTGCGCCGCTGGAGCGCTACCGCGCCCATGTCGGCCGGCTCGGCGCGGACCTGGCGGCGCGCGTCCGGGCCGACGAGCCGCTGGAGCGCCGGCGCCGCCACCTCAACGCCGTGCTCTTCGAAGCGCACGGCTATGCCGGCGATGCCGAGAGCTACGATGCGCCCGAGAACGCGAACCTCCTTCGGGTCATCGACCGCCGCCTGGGCCTGCCGGTGAGCCTCGGCATCCTCTATGTCCACGCCGCCCGGTCCCAGGGCTGGGCGGTGGACGGGCTGGCCTTCCCCGGTCATTTCCTGGTGCGCATGGACGACGGCGACCGCCGCGTGATCGTGGATCCCTTCCATCGCGGCCAAGCGCTCGAGGCCGGCCACCTGCGCGGCCTGCTCAAGCAGTTCCAGGGTGCCGACGCCGAGCTCGAGCCGATCCACTACGCGCCGGTCGGCAACCGGGCGATCCTCCTCAGGCTCCAGAACAACATCAAGAGCCGGGCGCTCCAGGCAGGGGACGGCGCGCGCGCCGCCGCCATCCTGGAACGGATGCTGCTGATCGCGCCCGAAGCAGGCGGCCTCTGGCAGGAGCTCGGCCTGCTGCGCGCCCGGCTCGGCACCATCAAGGGCGCGGTCGAGGCGCTGGAGCGGGGCCTCGCCTGCGGCCTGCCCGACGCCGCCCGCTCGCGCGCCGAGGCCGCGCTCGCGGCACTGGCGGCGAGCCTCCATTGAGCCGGCGGCGGCGCGAGGCGGCACTGCCATGAGCCTCACCGTGGCCATCCAGATGGACCCGATCGAGACCATCGACATCGAGGCCGACAGCACCTTCGCGCTCGCGCTCGAAGCGCAGGCGAGGGGCCATCGGCTCTACCATTACCTGCCGCGCCAGCTCTCGCTGACGGCGGCCGGGCCGGTGGCGGCCGTGCGCCCCCTCCGCGTGCGCGACCGGGCCGGCGACCACGCCACGCTGGGTGCGCCCGAGACCGTCGCTCTGGCCACGATGGACGTCGTCCTAATGCGTCAGGACCCGCCCTTCGACATGGCCTACATCACGGCCACCCACATTCTGGAGCAGATCCACCCCGAAACCCTGGTGGTCAACGACCCGGTCCATGTGCGGAACGCGCCCGAAAAGCTTTTCGTCACCCGCTTCAGGGAGCTGATGCCGCCGACCCTGATCACGGCCGAGCGCGACATGATCGTCGATTTCCGCGCGACGCACGGCGACATCGTCCTCAAGCCGCTGTTCGGCAATGGCGGCGCCGGCGTGTTCCACGTTGGCCCGGAGGACGAGAACCTCAACGCGATGATCGAGATGTTCGGCACCTTCTTCCGCGAGCCGATCATCGCCCAAGCCTATCTGCCGGCGGTTCGCGCCGGCGACAAGCGCATCATCCTGGTCGACGGCGAGCCGGCCGGTGCGGTGAACCGCGTGCCCCCCGCCGGCGAGGCGCGCGCCAACATGCATGTCGGCGCCCGCCCGGAGAAGGCCGGCTTGAGCGATCGCGACCGCGAGATCTGCGCGGCCATCGGGCCCGCGCTGCGGGAGCGCGGCCTGATCTTCACCGGGATCGACGTGATCGGCGGCTACCTGACCGAGATCAACGTCACCTCGCCCACCGGCATCCGCGAGATCGGCCGCCTCGACGGCACCCGCCTCGAAGCCCTGGTGTGGGATGCGATCGAGGCCCGGCTGAAGCGATCGTAGGCCGACAAGACGCCGGCGTCCCGGTTGCACCGCAGCATGACAAGTGCTTGCGGGGGACGGACCGGTGCTAGAGTATGTCGTCTGGAGAGTGGCATGGTGCGTGTGCGCGCGTCGGCGCCGAGAGAGGGTCGCCCCCATCGAGGCGCCGTACGGCACGCGGGCGAACGGAGCAGAGGATCGGCCGGTCGAGCGGCCAGCGCCGCCGGGCGCGATCCGAAGCGATCTCCGTCTCGCGGCGCGCCGCCACGGAAGGTCGTGTCTCAAACCCGCAGGCAGCGGGATGGAAAGCTTACAGGGAGGAGACGAAGCATGAGAATCAACCGGCGAAGGTTCCTCAAGAACGCGGCCCTTTCGGGCGCAACGGCTGCCGCGTTCCCCTATTTCTACACGCAGAAGTTCGCCAAGGCCGAGGAAAGCGACGAGGTCAAGGTCGGCATCCTCCACTCCTTGAGCGGCACCATCGCGATCATCGAGCGGTCGCTGCACAATGCCGAGCTGATGGCGATCGAGGAGATCAACGCCAACGGCGGCGTCATGGGCGGCAAGAAGCTGGTGCCCGTCGTCGAAGACCCGGAATCGATGGTTCGCGTGTTCCGCCAGAAGGCCAAGAAGCTGCTGCTGCAGGACAAGGTCGTGGCGGTGCTGGGCTGCTACACCTCGGCCAGCCGCCAGTCGGTGCTGCCGGAGTTCGAGAACAACAACGGCATCCTGCTGTATCCCACCCTCTACGAGGCGCAGGAATGCAGCTACAACTGCTTCTACACCGGCGCCGTGCCCAACCAGCAGCTCGACGACTTCGCCCCCTGGGTGATCGAGAAGTTCGGTGGCCGGCACTACCTCATCGGCGCCAACTACATCTATCCCAAGGAGACCAACCGCGAGTGGAAGGCCCTGCTCGACAACCACGGCGGCGAGACCTTGGCCGAGGAGTACGCACCCCTCGGGCATACCGAGTTCGCCACCAACATCAACAAGATCGCCTCTCTCAAGCCCGACGTGGTGTTCTCGACCCTGGTGGGCGATCAGATCGTGGCCTTCTACAAGCAGTTCAAGCAGTTCGGCATCACCGCCGAGGACATCCCGATCTGCACGCCGATCACCACCGAGCAGGAAATCAAGGGCATGGGGCCGGAATACGCGCTCGGCCATTACACGTCCTTCAACTACTTCCAGTCGGTGGAATCGCCCGAGAACGACTCCTTCGTGTCCCGCTACAAGGCGACCTACGGCGAGGACGAGGTGACCAACGCGGTGATGGAGGCGGCCTACTTCCAGACCTACTTCCTGGCGCAGGCGCTCGACAAGGTCGGCACCACCGACGCCGACGCGCTGATCACGGAGGGCCTGCCGGGGCAGGAGTTCCAGGCGCCGCAGGGCAAGGTCAAGATCGACGAGAAGAACCACCACACCTACCTGTGGGCGCGTATCGGCAAGGCCCGCGAGGACGGGCAGTTCGACATCGTCTGGAAGTCGGAGGACTGGATCCGGCCCGATCCCTGGGTCGATCTGCTCTACCCCGACAGGGACTGCGACTTCACCGACCAGCGTGTGATCGATCGTATCAAGTCGGGCGACAGGGATCGTTCGGGAACGATCGAAATTTGACGCTCAATCAACACCGGGTGCCGGGGCGCTTCGATTCGGGGCGGCCCGGCACCTACCAGTTGGCATGCACGGACATCGGTTGAGCGCGACCTGACATGGGCGACGCAGTCCTCACGCAGTTCTTCAGCGGCTTCAGCCTGGTCGCGATTCTGATCATCGCGGCGCTGGGCCTTGCGATCATCTTCGGGGTCGCCGGGGTCATCAACATGGCCCATGGCGAGTTCATCATGGTCGGCGCCTATGTCGCCTCGGTGGTGCAGAGCGGCCTCGGCGGCAACACCTTCTGGTCGATTCCGATCTGCTTCGTCGCCGTCGGGTTGCTCGGCATCGTGGTCGAACGAACGGTGATTCGAGGACTCTACGAACGACCATTGGAGACACTCCTCGCAACCTGGGGGGTGTCGCTCATACTGATCGTCATCATCAAGATGATCTTCGGCACCGAGCTGCACTATGTGGGCTCGCCGGAGATGCTCCAGGGCGGATTCCCGGCGCCGGGCAACCTGCCGTTCCCGTGGTATCGGCTGTTCCTGATCCTGCTGGCGATCCTTCTCCTGGTGCTCACCTATCTGCTCTTCTTCCGCACCAAGTTCGGCCTGGCGGTCAGGGCCGTGCGGCGCAATCGCTCGATGAGCGCGGCGATGGGCATCAACACCACCCGCGTCGACATGCTCATCTTCGGCTTCGGCTCAGGCCTCGCCGGTGTCGCCGGCGCGGTTCTGGCGCCGATCAAGACGGTCTCTCCGACCATGGGATTCCCGTATGCCGTCGATTCCTTCATGGTCCTGGTCTTGGGCGGCGTGGGCAACCTGCTCGGCGTGCCCGTGGGTGCCGCGATCATCGGCGAGGGCGAGACCATCCTCTCGTTCCTGTTCAACAGCGTGATCGGCAAGCTGCTCGTGTTCCTGTTGATCGTGCTCGTGATCCGCATCGTGCCGCGCGGCATCTTCGGCTATCAGGAACGAACGCTGGGGCACAGGCGGTGAGCAGCGGGCGCGCATCCGGCGGGAGCCGCCGGCCATGACGACCGTCAGCACCGGCGTGGCCAGGGCCGGCCTGCTGCGGGAGCCGATGTTCCCGCTCTGGTCGATCGCCGGCGTCGCCGCCGTGATCGCGGTCCTCGCCACCTATCCGCTCTACGGCACCGAATATGTCATGAACCTGCTCGGCATGTTCGTGTGCTTCTCGATTTTCGCGCTCAGCATCAGCCTCATCTGGGGCTTCGCGGGGATTCTGAGCCTGGGCCAGGCGATCTATTTCGGGATGGGCGCCTATTTCATCGCGCTGTCGCTCAAGCTGAGCTACGCCGCCGAGAACCCGACCCGCTACGGCGGGACGATTCCCGACTATATGGAATGGAACGGCCTCGAGGAGGTGCCCACGATGATGGCGCCGCTCATGCATATCGAGGTCGCGATCGTCTGCCTGCTGTTCTTCCCCACGCTGCTCGCGTTCATCTTCGGAGTGATCACCTTCAAGCGCCACATCTACGGCGTCTACTGCGCCGTCATCACGCTCGCCGAAGCGCTGATCCTGCAGGAATTCATCATCGAGTATCAGGTCTACACCGGCGGGTTCAACGGCATTACCGACTATGAGACCTACAACGACATGTACTTCCTCTGGGTCATTCTGGCCATGGCGGTTGCACTCTTCGCGGTCGCCAGGCTGCTGACCCACTCCCGTGTCGGCACCGTGCTGAAGTCCGTGCGCGACAACGACGTGCGTGCCGAGTTCAACGGATACGAGGTCGCCAACTACCGCATCTTCGTCTTCTGCGTCGCCTCCATGATGGCGGCGATCGCGGGCGGCCTCTACGCGGCGTGGATGGGTATCGTCTCGCATCTGGATACCGGCCCCATCCTCTCGATCGAGGGTGTGATCTGGGCCGCTGTGGGCGGCCGCGCGACCGTCATCGGCCCCTTCGTCGGCACCTTCCTGGTCAAGGGTGCGGAGTTCTTCCTGAGTGCGAAGCTGGCCTGGGCGTGGCAGCTGGTGATGGGGCTGCTCTTCATCTTCGTCGTCAAGTTCATGCCCGACGGGATCATCGGGACGATCGGCAAGACCATCGCGAGCGGCCGCCAGCGCGACGCCTACGCCGAATCCCGAGACGCCTTCCGGTCGGGTCCCATGTCCGTTGTCGAGCGGCTGCGGGAGGCCTTCGGCGGCGGGGGCCGGGGCTTCGCGGACTATCTGTTCGGCCGCAACGGCCGGCGCGACTGAGGGCGCGGCCGAGGTGGGACCGGGGGAGCTGGAGTCGAGGGATCGCCGATGACCGGAAACATCCTTGAAATCACCGGTCTGGTCACGCGGATCTCCGGCTACACGATTCTGGACGGGCTCGATTTCACGGTCGGGGAGAACGAGCTGCGCGTGCTCCTCGGGCCCAACGGCGCGGGCAAGACGACGCTGATCGACATGATCTCCGGCCGCTACAAGCCGAACGGCGGCAAGATCATGTTCGAGAACCGCGACATCACGGGGCTGGCGCCGCACAAGATCTTCAAGCGGGGGATCTGCCGCAAGTTCCAGGTTCCCAACATGTACGAGACCCTGTCGGTGTTCGACAACGTCATGATCTCGCTGGCCGGCCACAGGCTCGTCGCCCAGTGCCTGTTCCACAAGCACACCGCGCAGGACCAGGAGCGGGTGGTCGAGATACTGGAGTTCATCGGGCTCGCCGAGAAGGCCGGGTATCCGGCGGATGCGCTCTCCCATGGCGAGCGCCAATGGCTCGAGATGGGCATGTTGATCGCCGCGGACCCGAAGCTGCTCCTGCTCGACGAGCCGACCACCGGCATGACCGGAGCGGACAAGCAGAAGACCGCCGACCTGATCCAGCGGATCGCGGAGCGCCACACGGTGCTGCTGGTGGAGCACGACATGCACGTGGTGCGCAGTCTCGCCCGCTTAGTCACCGTGCTGCATCAGGGCGCCATCCTGGCGGAAGGCCCGCTCGACGAGGTCGTCGCCAACGACGAGGTGAGGCGGGTCTATCTCGGGCAGGGGAAGTTCAGCGGTGCTTGAGATCGACAAGATCAACACGTTCTACGGAACCAGCCACATCCTGCACGATCTGTCGCTGACCATTCCCGACGGCGCCATGATCAGCGTCCTCGGGCTAAACGGCGCCGGCAAGAGCACGCTGCTGCGAAGCATCATCGGGCTCAACCCGCCGCGCAGGGGGAGCATCACCTTCAACGGCCGCGACTTCACCCGAATGACCAGCTACCGTCGCGCCCGGCTCGGAGTCGCCTACGTTCCGCAAGGGCGCGAGATCATCGCCGACATGACGGTCGCCCAGAATCTCGAAGTGGCGATGGTCGCCAAGGGGCTTCGCTCCACCAAGGTGCCGGATTTCGTCTTCGACCTGTTTCCCATGATCGGGCCCCTGATGAACCGGCGCGGCGGCGTGCTCAGCGGCGGCCAGCAGCAGCAGTTGGCGATCGCGCGCGCCCTCGTTCAGGAACCGGATCTGCTGCTCCTCGACGAGCCGACCGAAGGGCTGCAGCCTTCGGTCGTCGAGGAGATCGACGAGGTCATTCGCCGAATCCATGCGGAGCGGAACTGCTCGATCCTGCTGGTCGAGCAGAACCTCTTCTTCGTGCGCGAAGTCACGGAGCAGTTCGCGATCATGGAGAACGGGCGAATCGTCGTCGCCGGCGAAATCGCGCAGCTCACCGACGACCTGGTCGCCGCTCACCTCTCGGTCTGAGGACGGCGCGGTGGCGGCGGTCCCCCGTCGTCCAGCTCCCAGTGCGCGCCGTCGAGGAGGACCGCCGTCTCGCCCGTCACGCTGCCCGCATCCAGGCAGAGCACGTTGACGCTGACGCAGTCGGGCGCCGAGCGCGGCACGTAGAAGGATTTTATGCCGCAGACCGCGCAGAAGAGATGCTCCGCCACGCCGGTGCCGAAGCGGTAGCGGCGCAGCTCGCCGGCGCCCGAGAGCAGGGTGAAGCGCGCCCTTGGCACCACCAGATGGCGGTAGCCGGTCATCCGGCAGATCGAGCAGTTGCAGTCCACCACCTCTATCGCCGCCGGCGCCTCGCACGCGAAGCGCACCGCGCGGCAGTGGCAGCCGCCCGAATGGGTGACGAGCGCGCTCTCGAGCGACACGCTCTCGAGCGACACGCTCACGGGCCGCAGCCCGGCGGCGGGAAGGCAGGCGTGGAAGACGGCGGCGCGGGCATCGCGGCATTCTCTCCGGCGCGCGGCGGCAACGCCCCGTCCCACACGTCGGCAAGTGCCGGGGGCTGGAGCGGGCGATGGGATTCGAACCCACGACCCCAACCTTGGCAAGGTTGTGCTCTACCCCTGAGCTACGCCCGCCTGCACCGCGCCCGATGCGCCCAGGATACTACGCGATCGCGGCCCGCGCACAAGGCGCATCCCCGCTCCATTCGCGCCCTGTTCCCGGGCGCCCGGTCCCGCGCCCTGCGCGGCGTCTGCGCAGCGCCCGCCCCCTCCTCCCGGCAGATGGCGATTGACGCTGGCCTGCGGCGAGGGTAGGAGGGAGCAGCGATGAAGGACGCCGCGCCGGATGCATGTCCGGCTGCGGGTCCGACGGCGGGTCTCCCGCAGGCCGTCTCACGGCCGCCCCGCCGGTGTAAGGAGCACAACCCTGCACCCTCTCCCTGCTCGTGATGTGCGGCGCGCCTGCGCGGCTGCGCGGCCGCGCGCAGGCCCACGGGGTCGGGCGCAGGGTGCTCCCTGAGTGTCCCGATGGAGGAAATCCAGTGGAATTGACTGACGGATTCGCGGATCTCGGGCTGAGCGAGCCGCTGCTCGCCGCCGTTGCCGAGGCCGGATACACGGCGCCGACGCCGATCCAGCAGAAGGGCATCCCGCTCGTCCTGCGCGGCGTGGACCTGCTGGGCTGCGCCGAGACCGGCACGGGCAAGACCGCGTCCTACGCGTTGCCGATCATCGACATCCTGAGCTCCGGCAGCGGCAAGCCGCGTATGCCGCGCAGCCTGATCCTGGCGCCGACGCGGGAGCTCGCGCAGCAGATCACCGACAATTTCGCGATCTACGGCGCCCGGCACAGCCTGCGCCGGGCGCTGCTGATCGGCGGCGAGGGATTCTCGGCTCAGGAGGCCGCGCTCGCCCGCGACCCGGACATTCTCATCGCCACGCCCGGCCGCCTCATCGACATGTTCGAGCGCGGCCGGATCATGCTGAGCGGCGTCAAGGTCCTGGTGATCGACGAGGCCGACCGGATGCTCGACATGGGCTTCATCCCCGATGTCGAGCGCATCGTCCAGACCCTGCCGCGCATCCGCCAGACGCTGATGTTCTCCGCCACGCTCGGGCCCGATATCAAGCGGCTCGGCAAGGAGTTCCTCATCAACCCCAAGGAGGTGAGCGTCGCCCCGCCGGCGACGGTGGCCGAGACCGTGAGCCACGCCATGATCCTGGTGGACCCGGCGGATAAGCGCACCGTCCTGCGCAGCCTGCTGCGCGACGAGGCAGTGCAGAGCGCGCTGATCTTCTGCAACCGCAAGAGGGACGTGGACATCGTCTGCGCCTCGCTCAAGCGCCACGGCCTCGATGTCCGCGCGCTGCACGGCGACATGGTGCAGCACCGCCGGACGGAGACGCTGGCCGCCTTCAAGGGCGGCGAGGTCAGCTTTCTCGTCTGCAGCGACGTGGCCGGGCGCGGCCTCGACATCGAGGCCGTCTCCCTCGTCGTCAGCTTCGACGTGCCGTACAACCCCGAGGACTATGTCCACCGCATCGGCCGCACCGGCAGGGCCGGGCGCGCAGGGCGGGCGATCACCCTGGTCACGCCGGAGGAGGCAGAGGCGGTCGACGCGATCTCGGCCCTGGTCAAGTGCGCGATCCCGCTCACGACCCCGGACGGCGCCCCGGCCGCGCTCGACGACATGCCGCGCGAGCGGGCGCGCCCCCGCCGCGGCCGCCGCCGCCGCGAGGAGCCGCGCACCGCCGAGAAGCCGCGCTCGGCCGAGAAGCCGCGCACGAGAGAGCCGGCGCGCAGTGCGGAGGCCGCGCAGAAACGGCCCGCGCCGAAGCGGACGCGCGCTGCGGAGGACGGCGAGAGCCGCCGCCGCCGGCCGGCCAGGCAGAGCGCGCCGCCCCGCGAGGACGAGCCGGTCACCGGCCCGGTCACCGGCCCGGTCACCGGCCTCGGCAACCATGTGCCGGCCTTTCTGAGCGATCCCCCGCCGGTGCTCCCCGGCGCGAAGGGCTGAACGCCCCCCTGCCCCGCCGAGGCCGCCGACAGAATGCGGGGAGCTGCGATCGTGCGCGTCAGCGATCCCCGGCTGTTCCGTGACGGCCATGCGCGGGACGAGCGGGACGATCCGCAGGGGCCTGTGGAACGGGAACCGTGGCCTGCGGCGAGCTGATCTTCCTGGTCTGGAACGACCTGGTCGGGCTCTCGCGCACGCGCGGCGTGCCGGTCGCGGAGTACGAGCGCCGCAGGGAGCACGGCCTCGGCTGGGCGCTGGCGGGGCAGGCGATGACTCCCTTCGAGGACATCGCCGACAACCCCTGGGGGCCGATGGACGAGGTGCGGCAGACGCCCGATGACGAGACGCGCCGGCGGATCGTGCTGGGGCCCGATCGCCCGCCCCTTCACCTGGTGCTGTGCGACAGTCTCAACCCCGACGGCAGTCCCTGGGAATGCTGCACGCGGCGCTTCCTGGCGGCGGCGCTGGCCGATCTCAAGGCGGAGACGGGCCTCGACCTGCACATCGCCTACGAGAACGAGTTCGCGCTGTTCGGCGACGATCTCGGCTGGGCGGCGCCGTTCTCGCTGGATGCCGTGCGCCGGATCGCCCCCTTCGCCGACCTCTGCGTGGCGGCCCTGATCGACGCCGGGCTCGGCATCGAGACCTTCGAGCCCGAATATGGCGTCGGGCAGTTCGAGGTGACCTGCGGGCCGGCCGCCGGTCTCGCCGGCGCGGACCGTGTCGTGCTCACCCGGGAAGTCGTGCGCGAGGCCGCCCGCCACTGCGGGCTGCGCGCGACATTCGCCCCCAAGCCGGCCCCGGATGCCGTCGGCAACGGCTGCCATCTTCACCTGAGTTTTTGGGACGGCGACGGCAGGGCCGCCGCCTACGACGCCGCTGCCCCCGGAGAGCTCAGCACCGTCGCCGCAAGTTTCGTCGCGGGCGTTCAGCGCCACGTCGCGGCGCTGTGCGCCTGGACCGCGCCGAGCCCCATTTCCTATCTGCGCCTCGGCCCCCATCACTGGAGCTGCGGCTACGATGCGGTCGGCGTCCACAATCGCGAGGCCGCCATTCGCATCTGCCCGTCGCCGGCCGCCGACCCGGTGCTGCGCGGCGACGCCTTCAACATCGAGTTCCGCTTCACCGATGCCACCGCGAGCCCCTATCTGGCCATCGGCGTCATCGTGCGCGCAGGCCTCCAGGGCATCCGCGACCGCCTGCCGCGCCCGGCCCTGGTGGACCGGGATCCGGCGGACCTGAGCGACGGCGAGAGAGAGGCGCTGGGCGTGAAGACACTGCCCGCCTCGCTCCAGGAGGCGCTCGACGCGTTCGCGCAGGACCCGTGCGTGGAAGGCTGGTTCTCGCCCACCATGGTGGAGGCCTATGGCGCGCTCAAGCGGCACGAGATGCGGCTCTACACAGAGGCGCGCCCCGAACGCATGTGCGAACGGTACGCGCAGGTCTACTGACGGAAGCGACAGTGCCGGGTTCAAGGGCGCACTGTCGAGGACCCATGCCTGGAACGAACCGATCGCGCGAATGAGGAAGATGGAAGCATGACGTTTGTTCTGTAAGTGAGTCTCTTGCCGGCCATTCGCGCGCACATCTATGCCGGAATTTTCTAACTATATGTTTTTATGATAATATTTAGCGCCCCACACTTTAGTCTCTGTATCGATTCTTAGACCGATGCGCGCACCCTTGCGAGTTCATCCGCTTGCGTATCGCTTACGGATATGTATCATCGATGCCCCGTGGTGCCCCGCGAAAGCTGACCTCGTAAGGACCATATGCCCGCGCGTCATAAGCGCACAATCTCCAAGCGAACCGTTGACGCTCTGTCCGTCCAGGGCAAGGACGCCATCGTCTGGGACCGTGACTTGCTCGGCTTCGGGGTGCGCGTCTATCCGTCGGGACACAAGGTATATGTGGTCCAGAGCCGGGGGCCGGACGGCTCGAAGCGGGTCACCGTCGGCCGGCACGGGAATATCACCGCCGATCAGGCGCGCAAGCGGGCGGCAGCGATCATCGACCGGATCAAGACGGGGCTGGAGCCGCTTCCCGTCCTGTCGGAGCAGGAAGCGGAACCGACCGTGGCCGATTTGGCGGACCGCTACATGCGCGCGCATGTTGCGGTCAACTGCAAGCCATCGTCTGCCGTGCGCTATCGGGGGGTGCTCGACAACAGCATCCTCCCAGCCCTCGGAGCCATGCCGATCGGCTCGGTCGAGCGCGAACATGTCGCCAAGCTGCACTACACGCTTCGGGACAAGCCGCGCACGGCAAACATGGCGGTCGATATCTTGGCCAAGATGTTCTCCCTGGCCGAAGTATGGAGCCTTCATCCGCCGGGGAGGAGCCCGTGCCGGTCGGTGCGCAAGTACAAGGAGCGCCAGCGCCAGCGCTTCCTGACCGCCGAAGAATTCGAGCGGCTGGGGCAGGTCCTGGACGAGGCCGAAGCCAAGGGCTCGGCCTGGCCCCCCGCCATCGCTGCAATCCGCCTGCTGATACTGACCGGATGCCGGCGCAACGAGATCCTGTCCCTGCGCTGGGACGATGTGGACCGGACCGCGGGGGAGTTGCGTCTCAGAGAATCAAAGACGGGCGGCCGGATGGTGCCGCTGACACCCACAGCAGCGGCCGTGCTGGACGCCATCCCCCGCGTACCGGGCAATCCGTGGGTGATTGTGGGCAAGAAGCCGGGCAGGCACCTGTCGAACGTCAACGATCGGTGGCAGCGCCTGCGAGCACGAGCCGGCCTGGAGGACGTGCGCCTCCATGACCTGCGCCACAGCTGGGCATCCAGGGCGCTGGCGTTGGGAGAGAGTTTGCCGATGATCGGCAGACTTCTCGGCCACACTCAGATCCAGACCACAGCGCGCTACGCCCATCTGGCGCGGGATACGGAGATTGCCTCGGCAGCCAAGGTGGCCGACAGCATCGAGGCCGACATCATGCCGTAGAGTGCCGGGGCCGCGCGAGCCCAAAGGGATCGGCAACGTTCGAGGAAGACGGAAGGCATGGCCAAGCTGCATTACAAGTCCATCTCGCGGCGCACGGTCGAGGCACTCCAGGTCGAGAAGGACACGATCTTCTGGGACCGCGGCCTCCCCGGCTTCGGCGTGCGGGTCTATCCGTCGGGAAGGAAGGCGTACATCGTCCAGAGCCGGGCGGGAGGCAGGTCGAAGCGGGTCACGGTGGGGCGGCACGGGGTGCTGACGGCGGAGCAGGCACGCCAGCGGGCGGCGCTCATGATCGCCCGCATCAAGGCGGGAGCGGAGCCGCTGCCTGCGCGTATGGCATCCAAGCCGGACGGGCTGACGGTCGCTGCGCTGGCGGAGCGTTATCTGCGGGAGCATGTGGCGGTACGTTGCAAGCCAAGGACGGCGGAGATGTGCCGCTCGCTGCTTGCGAACCATATCCTTCCCGCGCTCGGCAAGCTTCCCGTCGCGGCACTGGAACGGAAGCATGTGGCCGAACTTCATTTCCGACTGCGCGACAGGCCGACCACGGCGAACCACGCGATCGGCACCCTGTCGCGGATGTTCAATCAAGCCGAAGCGTGGGGCGCGGTGCCGGATGGGATCAACCCGTGCCGCGCATTTCCCAGGTACAAGGCGCGCAGGCACGAACGCTTCCTCACCGATGAGGAGTTCCGCCGTCTGGGCCGGGTACTGAGCGACACTGCGGCCAAGGGCGGCGTGTCGACGCATGCGGTGGCGGCGCTGCGCCTGTTGATGTTGACGGGGTGCCGGCGCAATGAAGTCCTGGCCTTGCGCTGGAAGGATGTGGACTTGGAGGCGAGGGTGCTGCATCTCGCAGATTCCAAGACGGGTCCTCGGGCGGTTCCGCTGTCGCCGGCGGCGGCGAGGGTGCTTGCGGACCTGTCGCGCGTCACGGGCAATCCCTGGGTTATCGCGGGCAGGAAGCCGGGCACGCACATGCGCAACATCAACGAACCGTGGGACATCGTCCGCAGGCGCGCCGGGTTGAGCGACGTGCGACTCCATGACTTGCGCCACTCCTGGGCCTCGCGTGCGTTGGCTCTGGGTGAGAGCCTGCCGATGATCGGCAGGCTCCTCGGTCACACGCAGGTGGAGACGACCGCGCGGTACGCGCACCTGGCGCGGGATTCGGTCGGGGAATCGGCGGCCAGGGTCGCCGCCAGCATCGGAGCGGACCTGTACAGGCATCGCAGGACGGCCGGGACCGCCACGCACCGCGTCGATCCCTGACCGCTGCGCTTGCCTGTGTGCCGGGCGGGCGCTTCCCTCTGCGGGAGCGGTCTCCTCTTCGAGCGTCCGCGACGCGCCGCTGGCTGCCGCAGGCCCCCGTCGATCGAGCCCCGCACCGGGCGTCGGGGCCGCTGCCGCCGCTGCGGACCGCGCGTTCCGTCGCGAGAGCGCACGCCGAAACGACCTGAGAGGCAGACACGCCCTGGGGCGGACACAAAAAAAGGGGGAGCGGCCGAAGCCGCTCCCGAAACATGTCGACGATGTCGACGGTGACTAGAAGTTGAACATGGTCCCGAGCAGGATCTCGGAGTAGCCGCGCTGCATACCAGCGTCTGCGTCGTACCTGTCGCCCGTGGCGTACACGGCCCCGAGATCGACGCCCCCGCCGAGGGTGTAGTTGACGTTGAGCGACGTGGAGTCGCTCTCTGCGCCGCCGCCCCCGTCGTTGCTGCCGAACTGGACGCCCAGCATCAGCGGGCCCTGGGACCAGGAGACGCCGAAATCGGACTTCGTCGTCTCGACGAGCGGACTCCTGCTCATGCCGTCCTTAAGCAAGACGCCGCCGCTGTCGTGCTCGTAGACGGCGCCGCCGATCGAGATCTGATCGATGCTGACGGACAGGCCGTAGCGCAAGCCCTCGGGGTCGCAGAGCATCCCCGCCGCCGTGTCGCAGGCCGCGCGGGCCATGCCCGTGCTCTCGGTCGTGGTCCTCTCGATGCCGACCATGGCACTGAAACTGCCGCCCATGAGATCGCTGCCGTAGCTGACCGCGGCGGTGACCTGCTCGCCGTGCTCCCCGTCGTTGTCGTTCATGCCGTTATAGTTGTTCTTGGTGTCGTCGGGTGAGTAGCTGACGCCGAGGGAGATGCCGTTGAAGCTCGGCGAGAAGTAGACGATCTTGGACGAATCTTCGTAGTGGTTGGCGGACGTCCACATGCCGCCGACGCCGCCGAACCAGGGCGACTTGATGCCGCCGATCGGCACGGTGCCGCCCGGCGCCCAGACCGTCATCTGCTGCGAGGCCGGCTCGATCATGCCGATGTGGAGCCCGCCGAACGAGCCCGTGAAGAACACCTCGGTCTCGGAGATGTTCAGGTCGTCGCCGGATGCAGCGCCATCGGCGCCCCCGTGGGTGTGCATCACGTCGCTGGCCTCACTCGGAGTGATGGGAATGTTATTGCCATCATTGTCAACTGCGTCACTCGGATCGACCGGCGCGCCCGTTGCGCCGTGCTTGTGAGAGGAAAAAAAGCCGCCGTGGGTGTTGCCGCTGATGCGGATCCTGACGCCGGCGGTGATGCCGTTGTCCAGCTCCGCGATTGCCCGGCCCTCCAGCTCGATGTTCTGCTGGATCGTGTGGCCCCGGTCGCTCACGCCGTCCGTCGATGTGGATAACCCGGCGATGGTGTAGTAGCCGCCAACCTCGAGCGGCTGCATCCCCACCATCATGTCCTGGGCCTGCGCGGCGCCGATGCCGGCGAAGGCGCCTGCGGCCACGAGTGCCGTCGTTCCCAGAAGAACTTTCTTCATGCATCCGTGGTGACATACAGGGCGCGCCCTGTTACGAACATAATAAGTGACTGTAAATAAATAGTTATATGAAACTAAACCAACCGACTGCGGAACCGCCCGTGATTTGCCGTAAGCGTGTAGGAAGCGAACTCATTCCAACGCCTGCGCACTCCTGCGCTTATCTAACGGACATCGCCGACACGACGCGGCGCCTTCCGGCGCAGGCGCACCATCGCGGAGCGGACGGGCCGGATGAACGGGAATGGGGGTACGGCGCTCATGCGGACCGTTACGACCATCGCCATCCTCACGGACCGCGCGCCGGGGCGAGGGCGACGGCCTTGGTGTGCGTGTCGCTGTCAATGGGACGAACGGGATCGAGCGCCGCTCGAACGTCGGCGATGGCTTGCGCGATATCGTCCCGCTCGAAGCCGAACTTGCGGCGAAGGACGGCGGCGCGCTCATTCGACACCTCAACGCCGATGACGCCGCCCGCCAGGATCGCCTGCCGCGCGACCTCGCTCTTGGCCCCCGTCCCTTGGGCGTAGATCAGAAGGTTGGTATCGAGGAATGCGCTCACCGGGCGTTGGCGTCGTCGCGATCGAAGGCATCGCCTTCGGGCATGGGCCAAGCCCGTGCCCGCATCCGTTCGACCGCCTGCGCTCGGCGTTCATCCCTTGCGATGGCAATGCGCGCGGGCGTGGCGGAGACGACCTCCAACTCGTCGCCGGGCTTGAGGCCGAGATCCTCGACCAATGCCTTGGGCAGCCGGATGGCCAGACTGTTGCCCCATTTGGAGACGTGCATGATCATCCCCCCAGATATCCCGATGAGAGGGGGTATCATATGCGTCGTTTGACACGACGTTCAAGATCGCGCTGCCCGGCGATGGTTCCCGGGCCGCCCCCGAAGGCAGGGGGCGGGTCCCCCTTCGGGCGCTCCGTCCCTGCCGGAGGGCGGCGAGGGGGCGGTCCACGAGCGTGGCATTTTCGCAACAGTCCGGGGGAAAGCGCCGATATGACAGGTTTCCGCGGTCTGTCGCACGGTGGAATGAGTTGCGCTTCGCGCGCTTACGGCTCCATCACGGGCGGTTCCGGTCGGATTGCGTTTAGTTTCATAGAGGCTATTTATTTACAGTTCACTTATGCATGTTCGTACCAGGGCGCGCCCGTATGTCACCACGGATGCATGAAGAAGGTACTGTTGGGAACGACGGCTCTCGTGGCCGCCGGCGCGTTCGCCGGCATCGGCGCCGCGCAGGCCCAGGACATGATGGTGGGCATGCAGCCGCTCGAGCTCGGCGGCTACTACACCATCGCCGGGATATCCACATCGACGGACGGCGTGAGCAACCGGGGCCACGCGATCCAGCAGAACATCGAGCTGGAGGGCCGGGCGGTGGCGGAGCTGGACAACGGCATCACCGCCGGCATCAGGGTCCGGATCAGCGGCAACACCCACGGCGGTCATTTTTCCTCCCACGAGCACGGCGCAACCGGCGGGGTGACGAACGTGCTCGTGGATGATGCCGGTGGTCGCGCTCCAGATGCCGACGACTACGAAGAGACTTTCGGACCACCGGACCTAAGCGACGCCGCCGCGCACACGCACGGGGACACCGCTGGCGCTGCATCCGGAGATGACCTGAACATCTCCGAGACCGAGGTGTTCTTCACAGGCTCGTTCGGCGGGCTCCACATCGGCATGATCGAGCCGGCCTCGCAGCAGATGACGGTCTGGGCGCCGGGCGGCACCGTGCCGATCGGCGGCATCAAGTCGCCCTGGTTCGGCGGCATCGGCGGCATGTGGACGTCCGCCAACCACTGGGAAGATTCTCCCAAGATCGTCTACTTCTCGCCGAGCTTCAACGGCATCTCGCTCGGCGTCAGCTACTCCCCCGACCCCACCAACAACAACTATGGCGGCATGAACGACGACGACGGGGAGCACGGCGAGCAGGTCACCGCCGCGGTCAGCTACGGCAGCGATCTCATGGGCGGCAGTTTCAGCGCCATGGTCGGCATCGAGAGGACCTCGACCGAGAGCGATGACGGCGCAGCCTGCGTCTCGGGGCCGATGATGCTCTGCGACCCCGAGGGCCTGCGCTACGGCGTGTCCGTCAGCATCGATCAGATCTCGATCGGCGGCGCTGTCTACGAGCACGACAGCGGCGGCGGCGATGATCCGGTCGGCGAGACGACGAAGTCCGATTTCGGCGTCTCCTGGTCGCAGGGCCCGCTGATGCTGGGCGTCCAGTACGGCCGCAACGACGCGGGCGGCGGCAGCGATGCCGACTCCACGTCGCTCAACGTCAACTACAACCTCGGCGGGGGCGTCGATGTCGGGGCTGTGTACGCCACGGGCGACAATGCGGACGGGATGGGTTACTCCCAGATCCTGCTCGGGACCATGTTCAACTTCTAGTCGCCGTCGACATCGTCGACACGTTTAGGGAGCGGCTTCGGCCGCTCCCTTTTTTTGTTTGCGCGCCGCCCGCGACCGCTTGTTGCATCGTTCCGGCGGTGCGCCGGCGGAGCGCGGCGTTGTGGGGGAAGCGGCGGGCGCGGGCCGTGCGCGGGCCGGGCCTCGCCCGTGCCGGAAAGTCCGCCCGCGGCCTCCCGGCTACCCGGTGAGCGCCCGCAGGCCGTCCTCGAAGAAGAAGGGCTCTTCGCCGAAGGCGGGTTCGAGCTGGTCGAGCCAGGTCGCCTTCGGATCGAAGCGCGCGAAGAAGGGCCGGCCGACCCAGTCGGGATCGCGGCCCTGCAGGAAGCGCAGCACGAACACCTTTTCGCCCGCGACCTCCTGCACGCCCAGGACCTCGACCTTGCCCGGCGTCGCGCTCATGCTCGGGCCCCGGACCGTGCGGGCCAGCCCCGACACCTGCCGGACCGCGCCCCTGAAGACCTCCCAGCAGCGCACGAGCGGCACCTCGAAATACTGTCTGGGGCCGGTGTCGCGCTCCACGAACATGTAGTAGGGGATGACCCCGAGGCGGACCTGCTCGCGCCACATCCGCGCCCAGATGTCGGGATCGTTGTTGATGTTGGCGAGCAGCGGCGCCTGGCTGCGGATGACCGCGCCCGTGCTGCGGATGCGGCGGATCGCTTCGCGCACCACGTCGGTCCGCATTTCCTGCCAGTGATTGAAGTGGGCCATGATTGCGACGTGACGGCCCGCGCGGACCAGATCCTCGAACAGGCGCAGCAGATCGTCCGCGTCCTCGTCCTGGACGAAGCGGTGCGGCCAGAAGGTGAGCGCCTTGGTGCCGATGCGGATGTTCTGCACGTGGGCCAGTGCGGGATTGTCGATGAAGGCCCTCAGATAGCGGTCCATGACCCGGGTCTTCATGATCATCGGGTCGCCGCCCGTGAACAGGACGTCGGAAATCCTGGGATGGTCGGCGAGGTAACGATGAAGCCCGACCGCATCCTTCGACGAGATCTTCAGCTCCTTTTCGCCGACGAATTGCGCCCAGCGAAAGCAGAAGGTGCAGTAGGCATGGCAGGTCTGGCCCTGGCTTGGGAAAAACAGGACGGTTTCCCTGTATTTATGCTGTAAACCCTCAAAAATTTCCCCGTCTTCATTGGGTATGTTGAACTCCTGCTGCCCGGCCGGATGCGGATTGAGGCCGGCGCGGATTTCCACGGCTGCCCGCTCGATTTCCTGCCTCTCGGCCCCGCGCACGACGAGATCGGCGACGCGGCGAAAGTCGCCGTCTTCCAGCATCCCCTGCTGCGGAAACACCAGCCGGTAGACCGGGTCGTCCGGGACCCTGTCCCAGTCGATCAGATGGTCGATCACATAGCGGTTGGTGCGAAACGGCAACACGGCGCTGACGACGCGCATGGCGAAGCGTTCGTCCTCCGTCACGCTCCCGAGCTGGGAAATCGTGTCCAGATGGCGCCGCGTCAGCGCCTGGAAGCCGCCGTGCGGGCGGGCGGGCGCCCCCTGCGGGCCGCGCGCACGCTTCGTGTTCGACTCCCTGGTGGCGGGGGTCGCCCCCAGGATCGCGTGAACATTCGTCATCGGGCCTCCTACCCGGCACTATAGCGCATCGCGGCGCAAAGGTGAACGCCGGCCCCGGCGGCGTGTCGGTAACACGGGCCGTCCGGTGCGGCGTCTGCGCGGGGCGGAATCGCGATGACCCGGCCAATTCGAATGGCGTTCCGTGCTGCGGTCGATCGCGCGAACGCGCTGTGGCCGGGCCGCAATCCGTCCCGGAAACAGCCGGAAATGGCCGAAAATGGAATGCCGGGATGCCCCCCTTGCCATGCCCCCGTCTTTGTGATTCCCTCTGCTTCCACCTGCCAACATGAGGAGCAACATCATGCGCAAATTAGCGGGAGGCCTCCTGAGTCTGTTCGTCCTTGCCGGGTGCGGATCCGCCTACACAGGGGTCGTCGACCATAGCGGACTGGGGGCCGGGCAATACATCCCCGCCGTCTACGTGATCCCGGGGAATGAGGGGATGTACCAGCAGGTGCTGGGCATTTGCCGGCAGGCCGCCCTCAATCGCCAGATGACCTCGGCGCAGGAATCGCAACTGAAGACGCTGACCGGCACGCTCCGCTCCACCGCGGCAGGGGCGGCGGCAGGCGTGCAGCAAGGATCGAGTTTCGACATGATCAGCGACGTGATCGGTGGAGGCGACGTCGATGTCGGCGAGCAGGCGCTGATCGGCGCTGCAACCGGGCTCATCACGGGACTGGTCGATGCCTTCGCCAGCGGCAGCGAGGACACCGCGGCGGAAACCAAGCGAATCATGCTCAACTGCCTGCGCGTCGCGTCGAACAACGGCGAGCATTGGCGGGTGTTGGAGTAGGACCGGGAGCGAAGACGACCCGTCCAGGCCACACGATGGCCGGCTGCGGGGCGGCGCTGAGAAGTGCCGCCCCGGCTGCGTCGGGGCGGCGGCCGGCGCCGATGCGCTCTCAGCCTCGCGCCGCGTCGTCGGAGAGCGGCCGCGGGCGGCCCTCCTCGTCGATCGCCACATAGATGAAGGTGCCCTCGGTGACCTTCACCTCCTCGCTGCCGCGCCGCCGCCGCGCCCAGGTCTCGATGGCGACGGTGATCGAGGTCCGCCCGGTCTTCGCCACCCGGGCGTAGCAGGTCACCAGGTCGCCGATGGCGATCGGCGCGTGGAAGCGCATCGCCTCCACCGCCACGGTGGCCATGCGCCCGCCGGCGCGCCGCGCCGCCACGACGCCCCCCGCCAGGTCCATCTGCGCCAGCACCCAGCCGCCGAAGATGTCGCCGTTGGGGTTGGCGTCGGCGGGCATGGCGAGCGTGCGCAGCGCGGGCTCGGTATCCGGCGGCCGGTCGGTCCCGGCGGTCTCGGCGGTCTCGGTCATTGGGGGGGGTCTCCTCCTCCGGCGGCGGCTCATGCGGCCGCGAGCCGGCCCTTCCGCCAGGCGCGGATATAGGCCCTGCAGTGCTCGTCCCGGCCCAGCATCACGTCCTCGGCGAGGCGGTAGCGGGAGTCTTCGCGGTCGATGGCGAGGATTTTTTGGGGCGGGCTCGCCACCGGGTCCATGATGCCGCCGTCGGCCCCGGCGTCCAGCGCGAGCAGGACGAAGATGTCGTTGAGAATCTTTCGGGCCGGCAGCCCGAACGAGACGTTGCTCATGCCGCCGGCGATGTGGATGTCGCCGCCGAAGCGCGCGCGAAGCTCGCGGATGGCGTCGAGGCAGTGGCGGCCGTAGCGGGAATCGACCGAGATCGGGAAGACCAGCGGGTCGATGTAGAGGTCGCCGGGCGCAAGACCCCTGGCCAGCGCCGCCTCCACCATGCGGGACGCATTCGCCACCCGCGCTTCCGAGCCGTCCGGCATCCCGCGCTCGCCTGCCGCCGTCACCACCGCGCGGCAGCCGTGCGTGCGCGCGAGGTCGAGCGCCTCCAGCCGCTCCAGCGAGGCGGAGTTCAGCATCGGACGGGCGCGCGCCGGCGCGATCGCCTCCAGGCCGGCGCGGATCACGTCCACGCTGGAGGAATCGATCGAGAGAGACAGGTCCGTCAGGCCCTGGACCGTCGCCGCGAGCCAGGCCATGGCGCCGGTCTGCAGCGGGAGCCTGGGCGAGATCTCGTCGACATTGAGGTCGAGGAAGGCCGCGCCGGCGCGTTCCTGATGGCGGACCAGCGCCTCGATATAGCGCACGCCCTCGGCCGGATCGCCCGCTTCGTCGGCCCCGCCCATCGCGGTCTCGATCGCGACCTGGACGTGCTTGACCCGCCCCTCTTCGTAGTCCTTGGTCCGCTTCGCCTGCGCCGTCACCGGGAGCGCACGCGCCTCGCCGTCTGCGGTCTCGTAGAGGATCGCCTCGGCGCCGTCCCGCTCGGCGATGCGCCTGCCCTTTCGCAGCGCAACGCGGGTGCAGTGGATGTTCTCGCCGATGACGGTGAGCGGCGCTGCGGTCATGCGGCGCTTCCTTCCGGGGTGAAGCGCTGCGGCATCGGCTTGAACTGGCAGCCGTCCACGAAGAGGTCGAAGAAGTCCGGCGTGGTCTCCAGCTCGATATGCTCGATGGCCTGGACCTCGCGCTCCAGCGCCCGGCGCCGGGTGCGCGACAGCAGGATCGCCCGCGCGCCCCGCGCCGCCGCGTTGCCGGCCTTGACGATGCGCGCCGGAGGCACCGGCGCCAGCAGGCCGATGGCGACGGCGTTGCGCACGTTCACATAGTTGGCGAAGCCGCCGGCGAGATAGAGCCGCTCGATCCCGGCCGGATCGACGCCGAGCGCGCGCATGACGATATACTGGCCGCAATAGTTGGCGGCCTTGGCCTGGCCGAGATTGCTGGCGTCCTCCTTCGAGAAGGTGATGCCGTGTTCGGGCACCACCGTCATCTCCCGCTGCCTGCGGTCGGCGGCGAAGACGCCCTTGGCGGTGAGCGTGCCTGTGCGCCGGAGCTCCGCCAGCAGGTCGATCAGGCCGGAGCCGCAGAGCCCGGCGGGCGGCGTGCCGCCGATGGTCTCGTAAGCGGCCGCGCCGTCGGGCCTGAGGCTGACCCTCTCGATCGCGCCGTCCGCCGCAGGCATCCCGTAGCGCACCAGCCCGCCCTCGAAGGCCGGCCCCGCCGGGCAGGAGGCGGCGAGCAGGCGGCCACGGTGCTTGAGCACGACCTCGGTGTTGGTGCCCATGTCCACCAGCATCGCCGTGTCGGCGCCGGAAAAACCCTGCTCCAGCGCCACCAGGGCGGCCGCCGCGTCGCCGCCGACATGGCTCGCGATCAGCGGCAGCCCATAGACGCGCGCCTCGCGGTTGGCGCGCAAGCCCAGCCGGCGCGCCAGGGCCGAGACCGCCGTGTCGGCGCGCTCGCCCGCGAGGTATGCGTGCTCGACCGAGGACTTGTAGGGTTTTTGGCCGATCCCCTGGACGTCGAGCTTGAAGAGGATGTCGCGCATGGTGGGGTTGGCCGCGACCACGACCTCGTAGATCGCCTGGCGGCCGACGCCCAGCCGGGCGCAGCCGTTCGCGATGGCGCGGCTGATGGCGGAGGCGACCGCCTTCTGCAGCTCGCCGGCCTTGTCGTCGCGGTCGTAGGAGATGCGGTGCATCACGTCGCTGCCGCCGAAGGCCTGCGGGTTCTCGAAGGCGGCGCCGTGCACGCTCTCCCCCGTCTCCAGATCGACGAAGTCCAGCACCACGGTGGTGGTGCCGAGATCGACCGCGAGCCCCAGCATGCGCCCGCGGTAGCGGTCCACCGCCACGCCGTCGTAGAGCACGTCGGCGCCCCGCCGGGTGACGACGGGGTCGAACGCCTTGGGCGCCTCCGCCGCCTCCGCCGGGCCGGCGGTCAGGATGCGGGGGCGGCGGCGGAGCGGCGCGAACGCCACGTCGATGTCGCAACGCTCGACCGCCGCCTGGCAGGCGAGGCGGTAGGGGGGGCGCAGGAACCCCTCGGCCTCGGTGCGCGCACACAGCGCGTCGGCGCCCGCGCTCACCTCGACCACGCACTCGTGGCAGCGGCCGTTGCGCAGGCACGAGGTCGGCACCTCGACGGCGAGCTCGTCGGCGCAGTCGAAGAGCGTCATGCCCAGCGCGAGCGGCTGCGTCTTGCCGTCGTGGGAGACCGTGCCCGGCCCCGCCTCGGCGGTAACCCCCTCGCGCCGCGCGGCGGCGCTCCGCCTGATCTCGCCGAGCTTCTTTCCGGCGCGCTCGCCGGCGGCGGGGTCGCTCTCCCACGCGAGCCGATAGTCGAAGGCGCCGTCGTGGCCGCAGGTCGCGGGTTCGCCCTTGACCTGGGCGGGGACCTGGTTGCGGCACGAGAAGGCCGCCGTGCAGCGGTCGCGCGCATCGCGGTAGGGGCAGCGCTGCGAGGCCTGCTCGTCGGCATGGCTCACGATATCCGCGAAGATTTCGCTGAGCCGGTCGAGCCGCTGCTGATAGTCCTGCTGGCTGATCTTGCGCAACGGCCCGGCCTATCCGCGCTCTTCCATCAGCTTCTTGGCAAGCGCCACGCAGGAGAGCGCATCCTTGCCGTAGCCGTCGGCGCCCATGTCGTCGGCGAACTCCTGCGTTACCGGCGCGCCGCCCACCATCACCATCACCTCGTCGCGGAGGTCGGCGTCGATCAGCGCCTCGATCGTCCTGCCCATGTTCGGCATCGTCGTCGTCAGCAGCGCCGACATGCCCATGATCGGCGCCTTGTGCTCCTCCAGTGCGGCGATGAACTCGTCCTCGGAGGTGTCCACGCCGAGGTCCACCACCTCGAAGCCGGCGCCGCCCAGCATCATGATGCAGAGGTTCTTGCCGATGTCGTGGAGGTCGCCCTTGACCGTGCCCATGATGACGGTGCCGATGGGCTCGACGCCGGCGGCAGACAGGATCGGCTCGATATGGGCCATGCCCGCCTTCATCGCCCGCGCACACGCCAGCACCTCGGGCACGAAGATGAAGTTCTCGCGGAACTTGATGCCGACGATGCCCATACCGGCGATCAGCCCGTCGTCCATGATCTCCAGCGCCTCGATGCCGTCCGCCAGCGCCTTGGCGGTGAGCGCGTCGACCGTGTGATTGTCGCCCTCGATCAGCGCCGCGGCGATGTCCTGCATCTCGGGGCGCACCCGTGCGAACAGCGCGACGTTGCGCTCGATCTCGTCCGCGCGCTCGAGAAACTCCTCGATCTCGTCGCGGATCACCGCGTTGGCGATGTCGGAAAGTTCTGGCATGGGGGCTCAGCGGCCGGAGCGGCGGGGTGTCACGGCCATTCAGTGGGGGCGGCCGTGCTCGGCGTGCCAGTCGCGCACCGCCAGCGGAATCTCGCGCAGGTTCTCGACCGCGGTCTGGAGCGGGATGGCGCATTCCGGCCCCACCGCCTGCACGCCTGCATCGAGATTGGCATAGACCTCCCGGCGCACGTCCTCCGGCCCCTTGGCGAAGAGGGTCTCGGGGTTGTTGATGTTGCCGACCAGCGAGACGCGGTCGTCCATCGCCGCCATGGACTCGGCCGGCTCGTTCTTGGAATCGAAGTGGAAGGCGGCGATCCCGGTCTCGGCGATGTAGCCCATGCGGTCCACGGTGCGCCCGCAGATATGGAGGATGAGCGGCACCGGCAGGCGCTCCACGAACTCGATGTGGAGGTCCTTGAGGTAGCGCCTGTAGTAGTCGGCGCTCACCAGGTCGCCGGTGGCGTGATCGGGGAGCGTGAGCGCGTCGGCGCCCGCCTCGATCTGCGCCAGCCCGAAGATCACGGTCGCCTCCTTCATGCGGTCGAGCGCGAGCTTGGTCTTGCCCGGATCGTCGAGGGACATGAGCAGGAAGGGCTCGACCCCGAAGCAGTGATAGCCGAGGGTCCAGGGCCCCATGGTCTTGCCGATGATCGCCACCTCGTTGCCGAACTCGCGCCTGAGCAGGCGGATCGCCTCGATCACGCAGTGCATGTCCGGGTGCACGAGGAAGTCGTTGGGGATGCGGATGTCGTCCACGTCCTCCCAGATCGGCTCGCGCATCCGCACGGTCGGCCAGTTGTCCTTCTGCTCCCACTGCATGTTGCAGCCGAGCGCGGACGATTCCTGGATGATCGAGAACACGGGCATGATGCTGTCGAAGCCGAGCTCGGTATAGCCGGTGGCGGCGAGGCGTGCCATCAGTTCCGGGTCGCGGTTGGCGAGCGGGAAGTTGGCGTCCACCAGGTCCATCAGCTCGACGGTCGCGACCGAGGTCGGGTTGCACACCGGCGTCCGGTCCACCGGCGCGCGGCCGAGCGCCGCCAGTACCCGCTCGCGGCTGGTCATGGAGGGTGCTGCCGATAGGTCCGTCATCGTCTCCGCTCCCGACCCTCAGGTCTGCTGTTGCGCGCTCGGCGCGGCGAGGACGCCGCGCGCCGCCGCGGCCTCCGCCTCGCGCATGGCGGCGCGGACGTTGAGCGCCCGGCCGAGCAGGAGGCCCACCAGCGCGTCATGGGCATGGCCGCAGGGAAAGCGGGCCTCGCCCGCCTGCGGGCCCGCCTCCATCTCGGCGAGCTTGATCAGCCCCCTGGTCATGCCGTCCACGCGCTGCGCCGCCTTCTCGTTCGCGTCGCCGCCGCTGGCCGCGAGCCGGTAGCGCCCGTTGCCGACATTCGTGGCGTCGATGGTGAGGTCGTTCTTCTTGTCGTAGATGCGCATGGGCTGCGCCGCGACTTGCGTGCCCGTTGCCCGCTTGCAGGCTTCGAGAAAGAGCCGCTTCACCGCCGCCCGGTGCTCGTCCCCGCAGGCGAAGGCGAGGCGCTCCGGCCGGCCCGGCGCCGGCCCCATGCCGCCCATGACCGCCATCGCCTGCATCACGTAGCCGAGGCGCCCGGCGGTGCCCTCTTTCGCGCTGTAGCTGTGGGCGAGAAAGCTCGCGGCATCCCCCTCGCCGGCGTTGCGGTAGAGGGAAATGCTGATGTCGTGGAAGTGCGGGTCCATGGAGACGAGCTCCAGCCGCTCCCCGAGTTCCAACAGGCGCCCCATCGTCCCCTCGCTGCGCCGGCCCGGCTGCGCCGAGCCCCTCCCTTGCCGCGCCAGAATTTCAGATCGGGCAGATGGAAACAAGGCCGGGCGGGCCCACCCGATCCAGGACGCGGCGGAGAACGATGCCACGGCGCCCACCGGCCACCCGGTGTACAACATCACGGGCGACACCGCGGTGCCGGTGCTGCCGAAGGCCAGGATGGCACAGAGTACGGCGCTTATGCTGACCTACGACGACTTGCTGGACGAGGGCTCGGTGCCGGCGACGAGCGCGTTCACGGTGACGGTGGACGGCAGGACGCGGAACCTCCGCTCGGCAGATCCGGTGACGGTGAGCGGGCGCACGGTATCGCTGCGGATGAGCTCTGCGGTGTCAAGCAGCGCCACCGTGACGGTGCGCGCGGCGGCGCGGCGGCGTTCATCGGATCCACCGCATCGAGAGCCGAGCCCCGAATGAGCGATCATTCCGATAGTCTCCCCAGGCACAAGAACGACTTTGACCGGGTCTACGATGTCGAAGACCCGAGCCCCTATTTCACCGCATTGAGACCGTCCGATTACCGCATGCCGGCGGTGTTGGCCGGAGCACTGAAGGACATCCATCGTCCGTTGTGTGCCGCGCGAGACGCGGGAGATACGCCGAGGGTGCTGGATTTCGCCTGCGGTTACGGTGCTATCGGGGCACTGTTGCGTCATGACATCTCCATGCCGGAGATCTATGCCCGGTACGGCGAGCGGCGCTGGCGGCCGGTCGATGCCCGGCGCCATTGGGCCGCCGACGCTGCCTTCTATGCGGCCCGGCGTGCGGAGTCGGTGGCGTTCGAGATCGGCGGTGTCGATATTGCCGGAGTCGCTCTCGAATACGCGGCGGCCCAGGGATTTCTTGATCGGGCCTTCCACGAGAATCTTGTCGACCATTCTCCCAGCGATGGGTTGATGCGATTCCTTCGCAGTGTCGATCTGATCGTCGAGAGCGGCGCCGTGGGCGGACTGCTGCCGGTGGTGTTCGAGCGCATTCTCGACTGCGGCGATGACGGGAGCCGGCCCTGGTTTCTATACAGCCCTCGTCCCGACGTGGATTGGACGCCGCTGAACACGCTGTGGGCCGAGCGGAGGTATCGCACCGAGAATCTCGGTTCCGGACCTGTCCGTTATCGCAAGCCTCTGGGGGTGCAGGAGCGGGCCGACACGCTTCGCATTACACGGGCGTTGGGCCAGCCGGACGAGGCGGTCATACGCGACGGCTACCTGCTGGTCGACTTGATGCTGGCCAGGCCCGAGGCCGATGTCGACAATCCACCGATCGCGCGCTTGCGGAGACGCTGCGACTGAGTGGTGTCCTTGACTCGAAGCGGGCCCCTTGGGTCGGACGGGCGGATTGAACTGATTTGACCGGTGCATCGGGCATTCAAAGGATCAGCGCCGATGGAAATTACCGAACCCTCAGCATCGATTCCTGGCGCCAGGTCGTTCAGGAATACCTCGCCGGGGTTGAATATTCGTTCGAACCGGGGCAACACGGTGTTTCCAAGAGCGGATCGCGCCCGACTCCCTAATGACGACAGCAGGAAACCTCGCCGATGCCCGTCATTCGCGTCGAAGTCCCCTCTGGCACGCCCGCCGACACGCAGGAAGCCATCCGCATTGCGGTCAAGGCGGCGGTGCTCCAGACCCTCGCGCCCAAGGAGACCAAATACGACTATGTCGCCGTGCGCGAGGTGGTCGGCGAGATCGGCGGCGGCGCGCCGCTCGCCCCCTGGGCGCCGGCCGACGCACAGCCCCAATAGACGCTGCCGTCGGGGCGACCGATCCATCGGACCGCACGACAGAGAAGCTCTCCCACATGCCCGCTCCCAGCATTCGCCCCCGCCGGTCGTTCATCTTCACACCGGGCTTGCGGCCCGAGATGTTTCCGAAGGCCCTGGCGACCGGGGCGGATATCGTCTGTGTCGAGCTCGAGGACGGGATCGCACCCAAGGACAAGGCGGCGGCGCGGGCCAATGCAATGAAGCTCTTCGAGAGCCCGCAGGCCGGTGACGGGATCGAGCGGATCGTGCGCATCAACGCGCTGCGCGAAGGCTTCGGCATTGCCGATGTGCAGGCGGTCCTGGCCGCCGACACGCCCCCGCCGGCGCTGATGATGCCCAAGGTGCGCACGCCGGACGAGGTGGTGATGCTCGACAACCTGCTGACCGAGCGCGGCCACGACACCCGCCTGCACGTGATCATCGAGACCAATGCCGGGCTGGAGGCTGCCTATGACATCGCCCATTGCAGCCCGCGCATCGACGCGATGTTCTTCGGCGGCGTCGACATGGCCGCCGAGTTGCGCTGTCGGAACGAGTGGGAGCCGCTGCTCTACGCCCGCTCGCGCGTGATCCATGCCGCCGCCAGCGCGGGACTGGATGCGATCGACGTGCCCTATCTCGATCTCGAGGACCTGGACGGCATGACGCGCGCCGCAGTCCAGGCGCGAGATCTGGGCTTTTGCGGCAAGGGCGCGGTGCACCCCAGGCAAATCGAAGCGCTCAACCGGGTGTTCACACCTTCCGCCGACCGGATTGCCCGGGCCCGCCGCATCATCGCCGAGTTCGAGGCAGCCGATACTGGGCTGGTGGTCATCGACGGCAAGCTCATCGAGAAGCCGGTTCTGCGCGAGATGCGCCGGATCGTGGCCATCGCCGACCGGATCGGCACTGGGGACGAGTGAGCGCAATCGGCGGATTGGCTGTGGAGACTGCCTGGGATCGTGGGGAGGCGGCGCCGAAGCCCGGCAACCATTCCAGGCGCATCCGGCGACCGGCTATGACGCGGTGCACCGCGTGAGGGGCGATGCGGTCCCCGACCGGGACGCTGACGTCAGGGTCGCGCAGGCCGCCGTGCGCACCGTTGCGAGGGGAGCCAAGCCATGAGCGCATTGCAGAGCGACAAGGCGGCGCGTTTCGCCGCGTTGCACGATCGGCCCGGCGCCTTCGTGATCCCCAATCCGTGGGATATCGGTACGGCGCGGATGCTCGCCGGACTGGGCTTCGAAGCGCTGGCAACGACCAGCGCGGGCTTCGCCTTCTCGCTTGGCCGACGGGACGGCGCCGTGACCCGCGACGAAGCCCTCGCCCATTGCCGCAGCATCGTCGACGCGACACCGCTTCCGGTCTCCGCCGACCTTGAGAACGGCTACGATCACCGGCCCGAGGGCTGTGCAGAAACGATCCGCCACGCGGCCGCGGCCGGCCTTGTCGGCGCCTCGATCGAGGATGCGACCGGTGATCGTGACTCACCGATCTACGATGCCGGTGAAGCGACCGAGCGCATCCATGCCGCAGTCGAGGCGGCGCGCCAACTCCCCTTCCGCTTCACTCTCACGGCACGGGCCGAGAATTTTCTGCATGGCCGGCCCGATCTCGACGACACCATCGCTCGGCTCCAGGCGTTCGAGGCGGCGGGCGCGGACGTCCTCTATGCGCCGGGCCTGCGCACTCTCGCGACGATCGACGCACTCTGCGACGCGGTCTCGAAGCCGGTCAACGTCGTGATGGGTCTCGCTGGCGCGACGCTGTCGGTCGATCAGCTCGCAGGGGCCGGAGTCACGCGGATCAGCCTCGGCTCGGCGCTCTCGCGGGTCGCACTCGGCGCTTTGCTCCGGGCGGCGCGGGAGATCAGGGAACAGGGCACCTTCAGCTTTGCCGAAGAGGCCCCCGGCTTCGGCGACCTTTACCCGTTCCTCCCAACGCAATCACCATAGCGGTGCCTGACTTCGCCCTCGCGGACGTGAAGTGGCCCCGCCCTTTCGGACAGTCCGGCGGCTCGGCGACCGGCGACGGTGCCGGTGGAGGGCGCGGCCGACCTGGGTCGGGTTGCTCTTGTCCACTTTGCCGCCCGCCTCAGGCGTGTGGAAGTAGTGGCTGCCTCGGTCGGTGTAGAGGCCACTGGGCAGGCCCTTGTCGGTGAACACCTGCTTGAGCGCGCGGAAGGTGGACGCGGTGCCCTCCTCCTCGACCAGGAAGGCCGAGTAGATCTCTGAGGTGGCGTCGTCCGGTTCATCGCGGTCCCTCCTCGCGGAGACACCGAACCGGACAACTCGCGTGCTACCTAAACCGGACACATCATGTGCTAGCGACATCCCTGTCATTCGCGCGTTGTCGCGTCCGCCTGTCCGAATATACTAGTCGGCAGAATCGTCGCTGAGCGGAGAGCGGAGCGTGGCCAATTGGACCCTTGACGACATCCCCTGGGATCGCTTCGACCGCTCCAGGCTCGACCCGGCGATGGTCAAGGTCGCCAAGGCGGCGTGCATGGTCGAGCACCACAGCGCCGACTACGGCAAGTATCTCTGCGGCGTGTTCCACGACGACCCCGCCTTCTGCGCCGACGCGGTCGCTTGGGCGGAGGAAGAGGTCCAGCACGGCAGCGCCCTGCGCCGCTACGCCGAGCTCGCGGACCCGGCCTTCGATTTCGACGCCGCCTTCGCGCGCTTCGTCGCGGGCCATCCCATCGACGTGGATGCACGCGAGTCGATTCGCGGCTCGCGCTGCGGCGAGCTGGTGGCGCGCTGCATCGTCGAGGTCGGCACCTCCGCCTATTACAGCGCGCTCCGCGATGCTGCGCGGGAGCCCGTCTTCAAGGCGATCTGCACCCGCATCGCGGGCGACGAGTTCCGCCACTACAAGCTCTTCTACAGCGCCATGAAGCGCTATCGGGAGGCCGACGGGCTCGGGACGCTCGGCCGGGCCAGGGTGGCGCTCGGGCGCTTCTGGGAATCGAGCGACGACGAGCTGTCCTACGCCTACCACTGCGGCGCCGGCGAGCCGGACCCCTACGTCCGCCGCCGCGCGGTCCTCGCCTATGCGGCGCGTACGCTCCCGCTCTACCGGCGGGATCACGTCCAGCGCGGGGTGGGCATGACGCTCAAGGCGGTCGGCATCAAGCCGCAGGGGCGGCTCGGCCGGACCGTCGCCGCGCTGACCTGGCGCGTGCTCAGGCTCTATGTCCGCCGTCTGGCGTGGGTGAGAGATAGGGACGAAACTCCGCGATCACCGCTTCGTAGAGCGCCCGCTTGAAGGAGACCGCGTTCGCGCAGAGCGCGTCCGCCGGCGACCAGCGCCAGTCGCTGAACTCAGGGTTCGCCGTCGCGATGTCGATGTCGGCGTCGCTGCCGAGGAAGCGCGCGGCGAACCACTTCTGCTCCTGGCCGCGGTAGCGCCCCCGCCAGACCCGGTCGATCAGGGCCGGCGGCAGATCGTAGCGCAGCCAGGCGCGCGCTTCCGCGAGCAGCTCCACCCGATCGGGCGCGACGCCGGTCTCTTCCTCCAGCTCCCTCAGCGCCGCATCGCGGGGCGTCTCGCCCCGGTCGATCCCGCCCTGCGGCATCTGCCAGGCCTCCTGCACCATGTCGATGCGCCTGCCGACGAAAACCAGCCGCTGCGGGTTGAGCAGCAGCACGCCGACGCAGGGCCGGTAGGGGAGAGCGCGGTGGTCCGTCATGGCGCGCCGGCCGGCCGAGCCCGAGGCCGCGCGTCAGTCGACGATCGCGGCGCCCGAGAGGAGGTGGAAGCCGTGCAGGAGGTCGATCGCGCGGGCCAGCTGGTAGTCGTTCTCCGACGGGTCGACGGCGGCTGCGTCCGGCGGCGCGTCTCCGTCCTCGGCCGCGCCCGGCTCGGCGTTGTCGAGGTGCCCCCTCAAGTTCTCCTCGCGGCGTTCGAGCGCCGCCGCCGGCTCCGGCCGGGCCCGCTCCACGACGATATCGGGATCGATGCCCTGCGCCTGGATCGAGCGGCCCGACGGCGTGTAGTAGTGCGCCGTGGTCAGGCGCAGCGCACCGCGTGCGCCGAGCGGAAGCACGGTCTGCACCGAGCCCTTGCCGAAGGAGCGGGTGCCCAGGATGAGCGCACGCCGGTGGTCCTGCAGCGCGCCCGCCACGATCTCCGATGCCGATGCCGAGCCGCCGTTGATCAGCACCACCAGCGGCACGCCGTCGATGATGTCGCCCGCTTCCGCGTTGAAGCGCTGCACGCTTTCGGGCCGGCGCCCGCGGGTCGAGACGATCTCGCCCCGCTCCAGGAAGGCATCCGAGACCGCGATGGCCTGTTCGAGGAGGCCGCCGGGATTGTTACGCAGGTCGAGCACGGCGCCGAGCACCCCCTCCCCCTGCTCGTCCCAGAGATCGCCCAGGACCGTGTCGAGATCGTCGGCCGTGTGCTCGGAGAAGGTCGATATGCGCGCGAAGACGATGTCGTCGTCCAGCATCCGCGCGCGCACGGAGCGTATCTTGATGATCGCGCGGGTGATCGGGATCTCGAGGGCCTCATCCAGCCCGTTGCGGCGGACCGTCAGCGTGATCACGGAATCGGGGGGGCCGCGCATCTTCTCGACCGCCTGCTCGAGGGTGAGGCCGAGCACCGGCTCGTCGTCGAGATGGGTCACCAGGTCGCCCGGCTCGATGCCGGCGCGCTGGGCGGGCGTGTCGTCGATCGGCGAGATCACCTTGACGAAGCCGTTCTCCATCGTCACCTCGATGCCGAGGCCGCCGAACTCGCCACGCGCCTGGACCTGGACCTCCCTGAAGCTCTTGGGATTGTGATACTTCGAATGAGGGTCGAGCGCGTTGATCATGCCGTCGATGGCGGCCTCGATCAGCTCCGACGCACTCACCTCCTCGACATAGTCGTCGCGGACATGTTCGAGGATGTCGCCGAACAGGTTGAGCTGCCGGTAGGTTTCCGCGTCCTCCTCGGCCAGCGCGAGCGCCGGGAGGGTGATCGTCATCAGGCCGGCGATGCCGACCGCTAGAATTCTCTGCATCCTGTCCTTCGAGCGTTGCGCCGCTTGCCGAACGCCATGCCGGCGCGGTTCCGGAGCCTTCGCCGGAAGGCCCCGCCACGATGTCGCCGCCTCTCCGGCGGCTGCCGCCGTCCCCGCCGGCCGGGCTGTGCCGGCCGACCTCGGTCCCGCCGGGCCGGACATGATATCCCTCGCCATCGAAGACTATCAAAGACTATCAATATGAACAGCGACATACGAGCGGCCGGCCTGCCGGCTGCCGCGGCGGCGCATCCACGCCGGCGTGCCGGCGCTCTCTCCGGCCGTCAATCGCGCTGCGGGGCGGGGGAGAGCGGCTCGACGCTCTGCTGCGCGGCCACCGCCGCAAGCAGGGACACGGCACTGGCGCCGGTCAGCGGATGCCGCCAGTCCGGCGCCACCTCGATGAGGGGAGCCAGCACGAACGCCCGCCGGGCGAGCCGCGGGTGGGGGAGGACGAGCGCCGGCCCGCCCCCGCCTCCGTGGCCGCCGCCGTGGCCGCCGCCGTCACCATCGCTGGCGGCCTCGCCGCCGGCGTGATCGACGATGCGGCCGTGATAGTCGAGCAGATCGAGGTCGAGCGGCCGGGACGCGCCCTCGACGCTCCGCCGCCGTCCGAATCCCGCCTCGACCTCCAGCAGCCGCGCCATGAGAGGGACGGGGGCCAGCACCGTCTCGACCCGGATCACGCCGTTGACGAACCAGGGGCCGCTGGAGGGCGGAAGCGGCGCGCTGCGATACCAGCGCGACCGCAACAGGGTGCGGATCCCGCAATCGGCAAGCGCGCCGAGCGCCGCCTCCAGTCCCCGAGCCGGCGTGCCGTGGCGCGCCGTCGGCAGGTTTGCGCCGAGCGCAATCAGAATCATCGCCGCGGCACGCTCTCGGGCACTTGTTCTTCCCCCCGCGAGTCTCTAAGTAATGTGACGTGGGCCTTGCAACCTTGACATGGCATCCTATCAAGAATGTAAATACTTGGAGACCGTCGTCTCCCCGCTATATTGCCTCACTCCACCCGGAAGGATAGACCTTGATGGAATTCAACCCGCAAGAGCGGATCGGCCTGTTCATCGACGGCGCGAACCTGTACGCCGCTGCCCGCTCGCTTGGATTCGACATTGACTACAAGCGCTTGCGGGAGGAGTTCGCGGGCAAGGGCCGCCTCGTCCGCGCCCTCTATTACACCGCTCTGATCGAGGATCAGGAGTATTCGCCGATCCGGCCGCTGGTCGACTGGCTCGACTACAACGGCTACACGCTGATCACGAAGCCGGCCAAGGAGTTCACCGATTCCATGGGGCGCCGCAAGATCAAGGGCGACATGGACATCGAGATCGCGGTGGACATGATGGAGATGGCGGAGGTCCTCGATCATATCGTGCTGTTCTCCGGCGACGGCGATTTTCGCCGCGTGATCGAGGCGATCCAGCGCAAGGGTGTGCGGGTGTCGGTCGTCAGCACCCTCCGCTCGCAGCCGCCGATGGTCGCCGACGAGCTGCGCCGTCAGGCGGACAGCTTCATCGAACTTCAGGAGCTCGAACCCCTGATCGCGCGCGAGCCGAGGTGGCGGCAGGAGCGCGCCCGCAGCATCAGGGAGCCGGGCGACGACGAGTTCGAGGAGTATGGCGACGACGATGGGGACGGGCCGGCCGACGAGGTCGAAAGCACGGCGTGAGCGCGCCGACGCCGGCGTTGCCCGTACCGCACCGGGATTGCGGCGGATGCCCCAGGCTGGTCGCCTACCGCGAGGAGCAGCGCGCGGCCGAGCCGCACTGGCACAATGCGCCGGTGCCGAGCTTCGGCGGCCTTGACGCACGGCTCCTGATCGTCGGCCTCGCGCCCGGCCGGCGCGGGGCCAACCGCACCGGCCGGCCCTTCACCGGCGACTTTGCCGGCGACCTGCTCTACAGGACCCTCGGCGAATTCGGCTTCGCCCGCGGCGCCTATGGGGCCGAGCCCGGCGACGGGCTCTCGCTCCACGACTGCCGGATCACCAATGCCGTCCGCTGCGTGCCGCCGCAAAACCGGCCGACGGCGGCCGAGATCGCGGCCTGCCGCGGCTTCCTCGCGGCCGAGATTGCGGCCATGACCGGGCTCCGCGCCATCCTCGCGCTGGGTGGGGTCGCCCATGGCGCGGTGCTGCGAACGCTGGGGCTGCGCGCCGGCGCACTCCCCTTCGCCCACGGCGCGGTCCATATTTTGGTCGGCGCGCGCGACCCTTCGGGCGCGCAGGATTTTTCGGTTGGCGCGCGCGACCCTTCGGGCGCGCAGGACTTTTCGGTTGGCGCGCGCGACCCTTCGGGCGCGCACGACCATTCCCTCGACGACCGCCTGCGCCTGTTCGACAGCTACCACTGCTCGCGCCTCAACACGAACACGGGCCGACTGACCCCGGCGATGTTCGCCAGCGTGTTCGCCGCGATCCGCGCGGCCCTGGCCCTTGGAGTCGCGCGCGTCTGAGAAGTCTTGCGCGCCTGAAGGTCGCGCGCGCCCGAAGGGTCGCGCGCGCCACCAAGAAAGCCACGCGCGCGCCACTCGAAAAACCGCCCGCCTGAGCGGGCGGGCCGCTACCCGCGCTCGCGCACCAGCCGCTCCTTCTGGCGTTGCCAGTCGCGCGCCTTCTCGTCGGCGCGCTTGTCGTACTTGCGCTTGCCCGACGCCATGGCGAGCGAGAGCTTGGCGATTCCGCGCGCGTTGAAATAGAGGGCGAGCGGCACGAGGGTCACGCCGCCGCGGCGCAGCGCCCCCACCAGCTTGCGAATCTCGCGCTTGTGCAGCAGCAGCTTGCGCGGCCGCATGGGGTCGTGGTTGAAGGGGCCGGCGCCATCGTACTGGGAGATGTGGGCGTTCAGCAGGTAGACCTCGCCGCCGCGCAGGGCGGCGTAGGAGTCGTTGATGTTGGCGCGGCCCGCCCGCAGCGACTTGACCTCGGTCCCGGTGAGCTGGATGCCCACCTCGAAGGGGCGCTCGAGATGATAGTCGCGGCGGGCCTTGCGGTTCTGCGCGATTCGCCGGCCGCCGGGATCGGCGCTCCCGCTCACCGGTCGCTGCCGGCCGCGTGACGCGGGCCCGCTGCCGCGTTCAGTTGAGGAGGCCGACCCGGCGCATCGCCGCTTCGATCCGCCCGCGGCTGGCCTCGCCCGGCGCGGTCAGCGGCAGCCGCACCTCCGGCCCGCACTTGCCGAGGAGCGAGGCGGCGTGCTTGACCGGGATCGGGTTGCTCTCGACGAACAACGCATCGTGGAGCGGCATCAGCCGGCTGTGCCGGTCCAGCGCATCCCCCGCATCGCCCCGCGCCCATGCGGCGAAGAAGCCGGCGCACTGGCGCGGCGCCACGTTCGCGGTCACCGAGATGCAGCCGTCGCCGCCCTGGGCGAGGAAGCCGAGAATCGTGCCGTCCTCGCCCGAGAGCTGGCAGAATTCCTCGCCGATGGCGATTCGTGTGCGGGTGGGCCGGGTCAGGTCGGCGGTGGCGTCCTTGACGCCGATGACGTTGGGGAGCGCGGCGAGTCGCGCCATCGTCTCCACCGACATGTCGACGACGCTGCGGCCGGGGATGTTGTAGATGATCTGCGGGATGTCCACGGCGTCGTTGACGGCCTTGTAGTGGGCGTACATCCCCTCTTGCGTCGGCTTGTTGTAATAGGGCATGACCAGCAGCGCGCCGTCTGCGCCGGCGTCCCTGGCGTGGCGGGTGAGGCTGATCGCCTCCTCGGTCGAGTTCGAGCCCGTGCCGGCCACGACCGGAACCCGCCCAGCCGCGACTTCGATGCAGAACTCGGTCACCCGGCGGTGCTCGTCGTGGCTGAGGGTCGGCGATTCACCCGTGGTTCCGCAGGGCACGAGCCCGGCGGCACCCTCTTCGATCTGCCAGTCGACGAAATCACGATAGGCGTCTTCGTCCACCTTGCCATCGCGGAACGGCGTGATCAGGGCCGTCAGATATCCCCGGAACATGCCTGGCTCCCATGGTCGTGCATTGCCACGTCGGCGAGAATAGGTTGGCTGCAATATGGGAACAAGGCCGCGTCTCGAGTCCGTCCGCCGCCGCGCGCAGTGGACGCCGCGGGGGACGCCGCGGGGGACGCCGCGGGGCGGCGGACGGTGAGCGGAGCGCGGCGGACGCTTCTCGCCCTGACACTGGCGCTGGCTTCGGCGCTTGCCGGCGCACCGGCGTACGCGGACTCCGGGCCGCCGATGCCGCCGGCCGTGTCGAAGTCCGATATCGCGGTCTACGCGGAAGCCTTCAGGGCGGCGTCGCAAAGCCACTGGCGCCGGGCTCACCGCCTCGCGCGCCGGGCCCACGACCCGCTCGGCGCCACGATCCTGCGCTGGTGGGACTACAGCCGCCCCTACACCTACGCCTCGTTCGCCGAGATCGCGCGCTTCATCGACGAGCACCCGGACTGGCCGGCCCGCAACGCGCTCCAGGCGAATGCCGAGTCGGCGCTGGCGGTGGGGGTGTCCGATGCGGAGGTCCTCGCCTGGTATCGCTGGCGCGATCCGGTGAGCCGCGACGGCCGTCTGCGCCATGCCGAGGCCCTGCTCGGCGCCGGCGAGAGCGAGCGCGCGGCCGCGCTCGTCCGCGCGGCATGGATCGAGGGGTCGTTCAGCGCCGGGAAACTCCGCGACACCTGGCGCCGCCACCGTTCGTTGCTGCGGCCGGAGGACCATATCGCGCGTCTCGACCGCCTGGTGTGGGCCAACCGCGCACGCGACGCGCGCCGCATGTTCCGCCATGTCGACGACGGGCAGCAGAAGCTGGCGGAAGCGCGGCTCGCGCTCCGCGCCCGCGCCGGCGGCGTGGACCGGGCGATCGGCCGGGTGCCGCAAGCGCTCCGCGACGACGCAGGACTGGTCTACGAGCGGCTGCGCTGGCGCCGGGCGAAGCGCCGCGACGAAGACGCGCGCGCGCTTCTGCGCCAGGCGCCGGAGCGCCTCGGCCCGTGGCCGAAGCTGTGGTGGCGGGAACGCGCCATCCTCGCGCGCCGAGCGCTCGAGGACGGACTGAGTGCCGAAGCCTACGCGCTCGCCGCCGGTCACGGCCAGACCTCGGCCTCCACCTTCTCCGAGGCCGAGTGGCTGGCCGGCTGGATCGCCCTTCGCTTTCTCGACGATGCCCGAACGGCCTTTCCCCACTTCGCGCGCATGCACGACGCGGTGACCCTGCCGATCAGCCGCACCAGGGCGGCCTACTGGGCGGGCCGGGCGGCGGAGGCAATGGAGGACCCCGAAGGCGCGGCGCTCTGGTACGGCAAGGCGGCGGAGTATCCGGGCGCCTTCTACGGCCAACTGGCGCTCGCCCGCATCGCCGCACCCGATGCGCCGCTCTTCGCCGCTGCCGAGGACGGTGCGGCGGCGGCACTCAGAGGCCATCCCCTCATCGCCGCGGTTCGCTTCCTGGCCTTCCTCGGCCATGACGGGTTGCTCCCGCCCTTCTTCGACCGCCTCAGCGCGCTCGCGCGCAATCGGGCGGACCATGCCATGGTGTCGGCGCTCGCTCTCCAGATCGGGCGGCCGGACGAAGCGATCCAGGCCGCCCAGCGGTCCGCGCGGGACGGCTATGTCTCGGTCGACAGGCTGTTTCCGCTGGTCGACGTCCCGTTCTCGCAGGAGGACGCCGCTCTCGAACATGCGCTGGTCCTCGCGCTGATCCGCCAGGAGAGCCGCTTCGACCGGAAGGCGCGGAGCGTCGCCGGTGCGCTCGGCCTGATGCAGCTCATGCCGGGGACCGCGCGCGGCCTCGCCCGCAGAATGGGCCTGCGCGGCTCCCGCGCCCGGCTCACGGCCGAGCCTGCGCACAATGTCGCGCTCGGCAGCCGCTATCTCGGCGATCAGATCGCGCGCCAGGGCGGCTCGTACCTGCTGGCGCTGGCCGCCTACAATGCCGGGCCGCGCAACGTCGGCCGCTGGATCGCGGCGAACGGCGATCCGCGCCACGACCCGGACGTGGACATCGTCGACTGGATCGAGATGATCCCGCTGCCGGAGACCCGGAACTATGTGCAGCGGGTCCTCGAAGGGGCCCAGGCGTATCGCTGGCAGCTCGGCCGGCGGCCGACGGCGTCGAGCCTCGAACGCGACCTCGCGCGCGGCATGTCCGAGCGGACCGTGACGGCCCATTGCGCAGCGGACGGCGGCGCGCGGCCCGGCCGTGTCGTATTCCGGACGCTGTGCCGCTATTCGGGGGGAGACGTCGTCCTGCCCGCCAGCCGCCCGAAGCGGGGCGCAGGCCGCCGTGCGGGACGGCGGCGCCGGGAGGACCCATGACGCCTGTGCACGACCCCGGGCCGGAGGCGGTCCCGCCCGGGCCGCTGCCCACGCCGGACGATGTGCGCCAGGCTGCGGAGCGCCTGGCGGGATGCGCGGTCGAGACGCCGCTGCTGCGGGCGGACGCCCTGGACGAGCGGATCGGCGGGCGCCTGCTGCTGAAGGCGGAGCCGCTCCAGCGCACCGGCTCCTTCAAGTTCCGCGGCGCCTACAACCGCGTGTCGCAGCTCGATGCCGGCGCCGGGAGCGGCGGGGTGGTGGCCTATTCCTCGGGCAACCATGCCCAGGCCGTCGCGGCTGCCGCGCGCCTCGTCGGCGTGCCGGCGCTCATCGTCATGCCGAGGGATGCGCCGGCGGTGAAGATCGCAGGCACCCGCCGCCACGGCGCCGAGGTCGTGCTCTACGACCGTCGATCCGAGGCGCGCGAAGCGCTCGGCGCGCGGCTCGCGGCCGAGCGCGGTGCGACGCTGGTCAGGCCCTATGACGATTTTCACGTCATCGCCGGCCAGGGGACGGTGGGGCGCGAGATCGTCCGCCAATGCACCGCCATCGGCTGCCGGCCCGATGCCGTCATCGTGCCGGCCGGCGGCGGCGGGCTGATGGCCGGCACGGCGCTCGCCGTCGCCGACGCCTGGCCGGGGACCCACCTTCACACGGCCGAGCCGCAGGGCTACCATGACCACGCCATGTCGCTCGAACGGGGCCGCCGCACCGGCGTGCCCGGCGCGGGGCCCAAGAGCTTCTGCGACGCGCTCCTGGCTCCGATGCCGGGCGCACTCACCTTCCCGATCAACGCAGAACGGGTGCTGAGCGGCGTCGCCGTGAGCGACGCCGAGGTCGGCGCCGCCATGCGCGCCGCGTTCCTCCATCTCAAGCTGGTGGTCGAGCCCGGTGGCGCGGTCGCGCTCGCGGCGGCGCTCGCAGGCAGGATCGAGACCGCCGGGCGCACGGTCGTGGCGGTTCTCTCCGGCGGCAATGTCGACCCCGCCACCTTCGCAGCGGTCCTGGAGCGGGCCGACCCTCTCGCCGCCGCCTGAGCGCATGGGATCGCGCGCCTCGACGGGAGGCCGGTTCGCGGCGGCGCTGATGGCGCTGCTTCTCGCGCTTCCGTTCGCCGAGGGGTGCAGCGAGCGCACGCTGGAGGATGCGGCCAGCCTTTCGCCGCCGGTCGAAGAGCGCCCCGGCGGCTGGCCGGTGCTGCCGCGCGAGGGCGGCGCGGACGGCTATGACGATCCCTTCGAGGGGGTGAACCGCGCCATCTTCTACGTCAACGGCGCGTTCGACTTTCTCGTCTTCGAGCCGCTCGCGCGCTTCTATCGCGGCGCGATGCCGGCCGAGGCGCGGCAGGCGGTCAGCCGTGCCTTCACCAACCTGGCCGAGCCGGTCGTCGCCGCGAACCACCTGCTGCAGCTCGAATTCGACAGTGCGGCGACCAGCGTCGGGCGCTTCCTGGTCAACAGCACCCTCGGTGCGGCGGGGCTCTTCGACGTTGCAACCGGGATGGGCCTGCCGGCGGACGATGCGGACTTCGGCCAGACGCTCCACCGCTACGGCGTCGGCGACGGTCCCTATCTCGTGCTGCCCATCTTCGGCCCGACCACGGCGCGCGACGCCTTGGGCTTCGGCGCCGATGCCCTGCTCGACCCGCGCACCTATCTGCTCGACCCGGCAGAGCGCGTGGCCCTCGGCCTGGGCGAGGGACTCGTGCGCCGCGAGGAGGTGATCGACCCGGTCGACTTCCTGTCCGAGCACGCCGCCGACCACTACGACGCGGTGCGCGCCTGGACCTATCAGAAGCGCCGGCGCGAGCTCACCGGCGGCTGCACCGAGCCCGTCCACGTGACCTGCCCCGGCCATGCGCCGGAGCCGGCCGAGTAGTACGGGCGGGTCCGGGTCAGTCCGGGTCCAGCGGCCCGTCGCCGCCCGGATAGCAGAACGAGGCGCGCGGCGCGTAGAAGCCGAAGGTGACCTCCAGCGGCGACTTCGGGCGCAGCGCGTGGCACGAATGGTCCGGCGCCGGGAATTCGAGCGAGAGAAGCTCGAACCCGTCCGCGAGCTCCCCCACATAGGCGTAGTTGCCGCTCATCAGCCGGCCATCGACGGCGGTGATATAGCGCAGGTGGCCGCGCGCGGTATCGGCGATTCCTGCGCCGACGCGGGCCACGCTGCGGATGACGGGACGGTCGTCCGCGAAGGTCGTGGCCGTGAGACGGTCGCCCTCCAGCGTCAGCGCGGTGCGGCCGGGCGCCGCCGGCACGCCGCGCATCGCGGCATAGTCGCGCATCATCGGGTTCGAATTCAGATAGTGGGTCCACCAGCGGCCGGGCGTCCCGTCCTCCAGATCGAGGCCGGCGAGGTCCAGCCCGGCATAGGTGAGGGAATAGGCGCCGAAATGCGAGGTCTGCGTGTCGCCGTCCACGACATACTGGTTGATGAAGATCGCCCGGTTTTCGGCCGGCTCCAGGCCATCGGGCAGCAGGGCGGCGGCCGCCGCCGGGTCCTCCGGCACCCAGCAGAAATAGAGCATGCGGCTGTTGACGATCAGTTGCGGTGCGAGCGGTAGTGCCACGTCTCCATCTCCCTCTCAGGCCGCGCGGGCGCCCGGCCGTATGTCGATCCACTCTTCAGCCGGCCCAGACATTCTCGCGGACGAGGTCGTTCTGGGTGGCGATGATGCTCTCCCGCAGGATGTCGACGAGCGTGTCGATCTGCTCGCGGGTCAGCGTCAGCGGCGGCGAGAGCACGTTCATGTGGCCGAGCGGGCGGACCAGCAGGCCGCGGCTCTGGCAGTGGCGAGTGATGCGCGCGCCGATCTTGGCGTCCGCCTCGAAGACCTCCCGGGTCTCCTTGTTCTTCACCGCCTCGACGCACATCATGAACTGCTTGCCCCGCACGTCGCCGACCAGCGGCAGCGACAGAAGCTCGTTCAGACGCGCCTCGAAGTAGGGGCCGACTTCGCGCACATGGCCGCACAGGTCCTCGCGCTCGATGATCTCGATGTTCTTGAGGCCGGCGGCGCAGGAGACCGGGTGCCCGGCATAGGTGAAGCCGTGGGTGAAGAGCGCGCCCTCCTCCTGGGGCACGCTGATCACCTCGTAGATCGCATCCGAGAAGAGCGTCGCCGAATGGGGGATGTAGCCGGAGGTGAGCCCCTTGGCGGAGGTGATGATGTCGGGGGTGAGATCGAACACCGGCTCGGAGGCGAAGAAGTGCCCGAGGCGGCCGAAGCCCGTCACCACCTCGTCCGAGATGTAGAGCACCTCGTATTTCTCGCACACCGCCTTGGTGCGGGCGTGGTAGCCGGGCGGGGGCACGATCACCCCGCCGCCGCCCATGATCGGCTCGGCGATGAAGCAGGCGACGTTCTCGGGCCCGAGCTCCAGGATCTTGTTCTCGAGATCCGCCACCTTCTCGTCGCAGAACTCCTCCACGCTCATGCCGTCGGGCCGGCGATAGGTGTGGGGCGCGGGGATGTAGTGCACCAGGCCGGGCGCGAGGTCGAAGCCCACATGGTTGGACTTCACGCCGGTGAGCGTCATCGCCAGATAGGTCGAGCCGTGATAGGCGTCCACCCGCGAGATGATCTTCTTCTTCTCCGGCTTGCCGAGGCGGTTGAAGTAGAAGTGGATGACGCGGATGGCGGTGTCGTTCGCCATCGACCCGCCGGTGCCGTAGAACACGTGGTTGATGGAGGCGGGCGCGACCTCCGCGAGCTTCGCCGCAAGCTCCGCCGCCGGCGGCGTGGTCAGGTGCGTAAACGTCGAGTAGTAGGGGATGCGGCGCACCTGGTCGGCGATGGCCTGCGCCATCTCGTCCCGGCCGTAGCCGATATTGACGCTCCACAGGCCGCCGATGCCGTCCATGTAGCGCTCGCCCTCGGCGTTGTAGACGTAGACGCCGTCGGCCTCCGCCATGACCTCGGAGCCTTCCTCCTTGAAGGTCGCGAAGTCGGTCCAGGGATGGATGTTGTGGTCGCGGTCCTTCTGCCGGAGGTCCTCATTGTCGTACTGCGTGAAATTCGCCCTCATCGCCCCCTCCTCTCGCGCCGCGCCACAACCGCAGCTTCTGGGCCGGGCAGCCTATCGCGGACTGCCGGCAAGGGCTACCGCAGCGTCCGCGCTGTACATCGGCGCGGGTCCGGTCTAAGACCCGCACGCCAGCACGGAGGGGCGGTCCATGAAACTCTATTCGAGCCCGGCCACGCCGTTCGGCCGGAAGGCGGCGATCGTCGCGCGCGAGCACGGCATCGCGCTCGACATCGTCAACGTGAACCCCTTCGACTCGGACGCGCTGGAGCGGCTCAACCCGGTCAGGCTGATCCCGGTGCTGGTGGCGGAGCCGGGCGACGGCAGCGTGCTCTATGACAGCCACGTCATCTGCGCCTGTCTCGACGAGATCGGCAGCGGCCCCACGCTCTACCCGGAAGCAGACAAGTGGGACTGGCAGCGGCGGGCGACCCTCGGCACGGCGCTTGCGGAGGCGAGCGTCGCCTGGGTGTTCCAGAAGCGCCTGCCGGCGGCGCAGCAGAGCGAGCGGATGAAGAGCCACTACGAGAGGCGCGTGCTGCGCATCGCCGCCGCGCTCGACGCCGAGGCGGACGCGCTCGCCGCCGCACCCTTCCGCATGGATCACATCGCGGCGGTCTGCGGCATCGGCCACCTGGAATTCCGCCACGACGCCGCCTGGCGGGCGGACTGCCCCCGTCTCACCGCGTGGTACGAGGACATGCTGGGCCGCCCGAGCGTCGCCGCGACCGTGCCCACCGACTGAGCCCACCAACCGAACCCGGCAGCCGAACCCGGCGGGAAGGGAGAGCCATGATCGACCTGCACTACTGGCCGACGCCCAACGGCAAGAAGGTGACCATCCTGCTGGAGGAATGCGGGATGGCCTATCGCCTGGTTCCCTGCCATATCGGGCGGGGCGACCAGTTCGAGGGCGCTTTCCTCGGGATCAGCCCCAACAACCGCATGCCCGCCATGGTGGACCACGCGCCGGCGGGCGGCGGCGCGCCGGCAAGCATCTTCGAATCCGGCGCGATCATGATGTACGTCGCCGAGAAGGCCGGGCGCTTCTATCCGCAGGACCTGCGCGGCCGCTACGAGGTCAACCAGTGGCTCATGTGGCAGATGGCGAACCAGGGCCCGAAATGCGGCGAGTGCGGCCACTTCCGCCGGCTCGGCGTCGATGAGGGCGACCAGGCCTATGCCCTCGCCCGCTTCACCGACGAGGTCAACCGGCTCTACGGCGTCATGAACAACCGGCTCTACGACCGGCCCTGGCTGGCGGGCGACGACTACAGCATCGCCGACATGATCTGCTACCCGTGGACCGTGTACTGGGAGGCGCACGGCCAGGACATCGACGAGTTCAAGCATTTCAAGCGCTGGTACGAGGCGCTGTCGGCGCGGGAGGCGGTGCAGCGCGGCATGGCGGCCGGCGCCGACTTGGCCGAAGACCCGGACACCCTCTCCGACGAGGAGAAGGCGCGGAGGAAGAGGCTCCTCTACAACCAGCGGGCGCGGCCGGCGCCGGGCTGAGCGAGCGCGTCCCCTCTTCGCTCCGCCAGGTGCGGCGTCCCCTACGGGAGCCGGAGAAATTGATGTTTTCCATTGTATGACAATGGATTACATGAGATTGGCTTCGATTTGTAATTCTCTTGTTTTCCGCCACCGGCCGCGCGGGCCCGATGTCCGGCCGGCTCAGCCGACGTTGGCGGCCAGAAGCTCGGCGAGCTCGACCTCGCGCTCGTACCGCGCGCGCTCCTCGTCGCCGTCCGCGTCCCTCAGCCCGAGCTGCGCGCGTTCGAGCCGCGCCTCGGCCTCGGCGCGGTCGATGGCGCCGGCCTCGAACGCCTCGGTCGAGAGCACCGTGCAGCGCTCAGCCGTCACCTCGGCGAAGCCCTCGGCGACCACGTAGCGGTCCTTCGGCTTCTCGTTCTCGTAGATCTCGATGACGCCCGGCCGCAGCGTGGAGATCAGGAGCGAATGCCCCGGCAGCACGCCGAAATCGCCCTCGGCGCCCGGCACCACCACCATCTCGACGTCGCCGGAGAAGATCAGCCTCTCCGGCGCCACCAGCTCGAATTGCAGGGTGTCGGCCATGGCCGCGTTCCTCAGGCGGCCTCGGCGGCCATCTGCTTGGCCTTGTCCACCGCCTCCTCGATGGGGCCGACCATGTAGAACGCGGCCTCGGGCAGGTCGTCGTACACGCCTTCGCAGATCGCCTTGAAGCTCGCGATGGTGTCCTTGATGTCCACGAGCTTGCCCGGCGTGCCGGTGAAGACCTCGGCCACGAAGAAGGGCTGGGAGAGGAAGCGCTGGATCTTGCGGGCGCGGGAGACCGTGAGCTTGTCTTCCTCCGAGAGCTCGTCCATGCCGAGGATGGCGATGATGTCCTGCAGCGACTTGTAGGTCTGCAGGATGCGCTGCACCTCGCGGGCGACGCCGTAGTGCTCCTCGCCGATGACGCGCGGGTCGAGCATCCGCGAGGTGGAATCGAGCGGGTCCACCGCCGGGTAGATGCCGAGCTCGGCGATCTGGCGCGACAGCACCGTGGTCGCGTCGAGATGGGCGAAGGAGGTGGCGGGCGCCGGGTCGGTGAGGTCGTCGGCCGGCACGTAGATCGCCTGGACCGAGGTGATCGAGCCCTTCTGCGTGGACGTGATGCGCTCCTGCAGCGTGCCCATGTCGGTGGCCAGCGTCGGCTGGTAGCCCACGGCGGAGGGAATGCGGCCGAGCAGCGCCGACACCTCGGAGCCGGCCTGGGTGAAGCGGAAGATGTTGTCGATGAAGAGCAGCACGTCCTGCCCCTCCTCGTCGCGGAAATACTCGGCCTGGGTGATCCCGGTCAGGCCGACCCTGGCGCGGGCGCCGGGGGGCTCGTTCATCTGGCCGTAGACCAGCGCCACCTTGGACTGGTCGCCTTCGAGGTCGATGACGCCCGATTCGATCATCTCGTGGTAGAGGTCGTTGCCCTCGCGCGTCCGCTCGCCGACGCCGGCGAACACCGAATAGCCGCCGTGCTGCTTGGCGATGTTGTTGATGAGCTCCATGATGATGACGGTCTTGCCGACGCCGGCGCCGCCGAAGAGCCCGACCTTGCCGCCCTTGGCGTAGGGCGCGAGCAGGTCGACCACCTTGATGCCGGTCTCCAGAATCTCGGCCTCGGTCGATTGCTCGACGAGGGCCGGCGCCTGTGCATGGATCGGCCGGCTGGACCTGGCCTCGACCGCGCCGCGCTCGTCGATGGGCTCGCCGACGACGTTGACGATGCGCCCCAGCATTTCCGGCCCCACCGGCACCGTGATGCCTTCGCCGGTATCGGTCGCCTCGTCGCCGCGCACGAGCCCGTCGGTGGTGTCCATGGCGACGCAGCGGAGCGTGCTCTCGCCCAGATGCTGCGCCACCTCGAGCACCAGCCGGTTGCCCTGGTTGTCGACGTGCAGCGCGTTCAGGATCGCCGGAAGCTCGCCCTCGAACTGCACGTCCACGACCGCGCCCATGACCTGGGTGATCCTGCCCACCGCGTTTCTCGTCGCCATCTTGCTCTGCTCCCGCTCGAACTCGTTGGGCCCGCCGTCAGAGCGCTTCCGCACCGGAGATGATCTCGATCAGCTCCTTGGTGATCTGCGCCTGGCGCGTCCGGTTGTAGTGGAGGGTCAGCTCGTCGATCATTTCGCCGGCATTGCGCGTGGCGCTGTCCATCGCCGTCATCCGCGCGCCCTGCTCGCTGGCCGCGTTCTCCAGCAGGGAGCGGAAGATCTGGATCGACAGGTTGCGCGGCAGGAGGTCGGAGAGGATCATCTCCTCGTCGGGCTCGAAGTCGTAGATTGCGCCGTCGGATTCGCCACCACCAGCGCCAGCGCCCGCCGCCGCTGCGGGCGGGCTGAAGGGAATCAGCTGCTGGAAGGTGACGACCTGGCTCATGATCGTCTTGAAGCGGTTGTAGACCACCGTGCAGGTGTCGAACTCGCCGTCCTCGAAGCGCCTGGCGAGGCCGCGCCCGACGCGGTCCGCCTCCTCGAAGGTGGGGCCGCCCGAGCGCCCGATCCCGTCCACGTGATCGACGATCATCGAGCCGAAATCGCGGCGAAGCTGCTCGCGGCCCTTGCGCCCGACGCAAATGATCCTGGTCGTCCTGCCCTGCTCGGCGAGCTCCTTGAGGCGCGCCCGGGTCGCGCGCGTGATCGAGCTGTTGAAGCCGCCGCAGAGGCCCCGGTCCGCGGTCGCGACCACGAAGAGATGGGTCTCGTCCTTGCCGGTGCCGCGCATCATCGCCGGCGCGTCCTCGCGCTCGCCCATGACCTCGGCGAGCGAGCCCACCATCCGCTCCATGCGCTCGGAGAAGGGGCGCGCGGCTTCCGCCGCTTCCTGCGCGCGGCGCAGCTTGGAGGCCGCGACCAGCTTCATCGCCGAGGTGATCTTCTGGGTCTGGCGCACGCTGTTGATGCGCACCCTGAGGTCCTTGAGGCTCGCCATGGCGGGGCCTGTTTTCTCTTGTCCCTCTGGTTCTTACGCGAACTTCTTGACGAACTCGTCGAGCACGGCGGCCAACGCCTTGTCGGCCTCGTCGCTTAGCTCCTGCGCAGCGGCGATCTGCTCCAGCAGGTCTGCGTGGTTGGCCCGCATCTCGCCGAGGAACTCGCTCTCGAAGCGGGTCACGTCGCCGACCTCGATGCCGTCGAGATAGCCGCGCACGCCGGCGAAGATCGAGACCACCTGCTCCTCCACCGCCATCGGCGCGAACTGGTCCTGCTTGAGCAGCTCGGTCAGCCGCGCGCCCCGGTTGAGCAGACGCTGCGTCGCTGCATCGAGGTCGGAGCCGAACTGCGCGAAGGCCGCCATCTCGCGGTACTGGGCGAGCTCCAGCTTGATCCGCCCCGCCACCTGCTTCATCGCCTTCACCTGGGCGGCGGAGCCGACGCGGCTCACCGAGAGGCCGACGTTGATGGCGGGCCGGATGCCCTGATAGAAGAGCTCGGTCTCCAGGAAGATCTGCCCGTCGGTGATGGAGATCACGTTGGTCGGGATGTAGGCCGAGACGTCGCTCGCCTGGGTCTCGATCACCGGCATCGCGGTGAGCGAGCCCGAGCCGTTGTTCTCGTTCATCTTGGCCGCGCGTTCGAGCAGGCGCGAATGGAGGTAGAACACGTCGCCCGGATAGGCCTCGCGCCCCGGCGGGCGGCGCAGCAGCAGCGACATCTGGCGGTAGGCCACGGCCTGCTTGGAGAGGTCGTCGTAGAAGATGACCGCGTGCATCCCGTTGTCGCGGAAATACTCGCCGATGGTGCAGCCGGCATAGGGGGCGAGGAACTGCAGCGGCGCGGGCTCGGAGGCCGAGGCGGAGACGACGATGGAGTAGTCGAGCGCGCCGTTCTCCTCCAGGGTCTTGACGATCTGCGCCACGGTCGAGCGCTTCTGGCCGACGGCGACGTAGATGCAGTAGAGCTTGCGCGATTCGTCGTCGCCGGCGTTGACCGTCTTCTGGTTGATGATGGTGTCGATGGCGATGGCGGTCTTGCCGGTCTGGCGGTCGCCGATGATGAGCTCGCGCTGGCCGCGGCCGATGGGCACCAGCGCGTCGAGCGCCTTGAGGCCGGTCTGCACCGGCTCGTGCACCGACTGGCGCGGGATGATGCTGGGGGCCTTGACCTCGACCCGGCGGCGCTCGGCGCTCTCGATCGGGCCCTTGCCGTCGAGCGGGTTGCCGAGCGGGTCCACGACGCGCCCCAGCAGCCCCTTGCCCACCGGCACGTCCACGATGGTGCCGGTGCGCTTGACGATGTCGCCTTCCTTGATGTCGCGGTCTTCGCCGAAGATCACGATGCCGACATTGTCGGTCTCGAGGTTGAGCGCCATGCCCCGGATACCGCCGGGGAACTCGACCATCTCGCCGGCCTGGACATTGTCGAGCCCGTAGACCCGGGCCACGCCGTCGCCGACGGAGAGCACCTGGCCCACCTCGGCGACATCGGCCTCGGAGCCGAAATTGGCGATCTGCTCCTTCAGGATTGCCGAAATTTCGGCGGCGCCGATATCCATCTCAGATCCCCTTCATCGCCAATTCGAGATTCTGCAGCTTCGTGCGAAGCGAGTTGTCGAGCATGCGCGAGCCGACGCGCACCGTGAGCCCGCCGATCAGCGCGGGATCGACGCGGGTCTCCAGCGCCACCTCGCGGCCGACGATGGCGCGGAGCGCCTCGTTCACCGCCTCCACATGGGCGGGCTTGAGCGGCACCGCCGAGGTCACCTCGGCCGACACCTCGCCGCGATGGGCCGCGAGCTTCGCCTGGAACGCGGCGATCATGTCGACGAGCAGGAAGACGCGCCGGTTGCGCGCGAGCAGCGCCACGAAGTTCCTGACGTAGCGGCTTGTGCCCAGCCGCTCCAGAACCGCGTCCAGCGCCTTGGCCTGCTCGGCGCGGGAGAGCGTGAGGCTGCGGACCACGCGCCGCAGGTCGTCGCTGCCCGCGACCAGCGCGCGGATGGCGTCGAGATCGCGCTCGATCCCGTCGAGCGCACCCTGCTCCACGGCAAGCTCGAACAGCGCGGTCGCGTAGCGATCCGCGAGACCGGCTCCGCCGACCGATTGCCCAGCCACCGCTACTCCCTGAGTTCGCCTGGGTCAGCTTCAGGTGCGCTGCCGCGCACGCCTCCCGCGCGCCACGGCCGCAAAAAAAGCCTCGCGGGCGCCCGTCCCGGACAAGGCGGCGGATGGGTAGCACACTCACCCGACCCGCGCAACCGCGCGGACGGGATGGGTACGGCGGGATGCGGCTTTCCGGGGCGGCGTCCAGGGCGCTCGAGGGAAAACCAAAAGGCTCAATTCGTAAATTGTATGCATTTGTGGTATAGTTCCGGGAACTTCAAGGGGTTGGGTTCAGGAGGTTGGGTTATGGACAGCAAGGGGTTCCAGGAGTGGCTTTCGGCGGCGGACGAGTTGACGCGCCCACAGGTGCGCGAGGCGCTTGCGGTGCTTTCGGGCCGACCCGAGGGCGAGGCGTCGAAGGCGGCGATCGAACTCGCTGTGGACGAGGCCCGGCGCTGTCCGCATTGCGCGCGCGAGGGGGCGGTTTCGCGGGGCAAGGCGCGCGGTCTTCGGCGCTACCAATGCAAGGGCTGCGGCAAGACCTTCAACGCGCTGACCGGCACGCCGCTGTCGGGCCTGCACCACAAGGAGCGCTGGCTGTCGTTCGGGGCCTCGCTTGCGGAAGGCGAGACGGTGAAGGCGTCGGCGGAGCGGTGCGATGTGGCGGTGAGCACGGCGTTCCGCTGGCGTCATCGCTTTCTGGCGGCGGCGCGGGGTGGTTCGGGGGTGCTCAAGGGCATCGTGGAGGCGGACGAGACGTACATGCTGGAGAGCCGGAAGGGCACGCGCAAGCTGGGGCGCAAGGCGCGCCGGCGCGGCGGCAAGGCGAAGAAGCGCGGTCTCTCGCGCGAGCAGGTGCCGGTTCTCATGGCGGTGGACCGTGGCGGGACGACGTTCAGCGCGGTACTGCCCAGGGTCGATGCGATGGTGCTCACGGCCGCCCTCGATCCGGTGGTCGCCAGGGACGCCCTGCTGGTCTCCGACGGCGGCGCCAGCTACCCGCCGTGCGCCGCCGCGCTCGGAGTGAGCCACGAGAGCCTCAACCGGTCGATGGGGGAACGGGTCCGGGGCGATCTGCATGTGCAGACAGTAAACAGCCGCCACAGCCGCTGGAAGGACTTCCTGCGACCCCGCCGCGGCGTCGCCACCCGCTATCTGGACAACTATCTGAGCTGGTTCCACCTCGTCGGCCTCGCCCCCGGCGCCAATGATCGCGCCTGCCTTGCCGCCGCCGTGATGAAGTAACGCATACGATTCACTAATTGAGCCAACCAAAAAACCTCTATTCGGCGGCACAGGAGCCCGGTGTCGTCGCTCCTACCCAGTCCTCGTATCGCTCTCGATCCTCGAAGCAGCCGCTGCGCCACCGGCCCTCGAACGCGGTGCCGCCATTGTCGGTGAAAATACCTTGTCCGTGCGCCTTGCCGCCCTGCCACTCGCCCTCGTAGTAGCCCCGGCCCGGCCAGACGTTGGTGCCGTATCCGTGCGCCTTGCCGTCCTGCCACTCGCCCTTGTAGCGGCTGCCGTCGGCCCAGGCATAGGTCCCGCGTCCGTGGAATGTGCCGTTGCGCGAGCTCCCCTCGTAGCGGTCGCCGCTGGACCAGGTATAAGTCCCGCTCCCGTCCATGGTGCCGTCGCGCCACGCGCCTTCGTAGCGGTCGCCTTGGGCGGAGACGAAGGTCCCCTGGCCGTGGCGCTTGCCGGCCTCCATTCTCCCCTCGTAGGTTTCCGTGCCCCCGCCGTGGCGCCAGACCGCACGCCCCTCGCCCGAGACCCTGTCATCGACGCACGCGCCCGACCAGGTAGCCGTTTCGTCCGGCTGCGGCCTGGGGTTGTGCATCAGGCAGGCGTCGTTCTCGGTGGCGATCCAATCGGGGCCGAGCGACGCGGCGGTCAACACCTCCTTCAGCAAGGGCGCGTAGACGAAGGCCGCACCGCCGTCCTCGGGCAGCTCGACCCGCAGCCAGTCGCGCCCCTGCGCCGTACCGGTCTCGACCGTGCCGGTCTCGACCGTGCCGGTCACGCGCACGCTGGCGCCGACATCGAGGGTCCCCACGACGGCGTGTTCGGTGCCGGGGCCGTCGCGAAGGTTCGCCCGCTCCACCGCCTCCATCACCGTGTCGAGGGGATCGACCGTGTAGGCGGGCTCCGGTGCGGCCTCCTCCGCTCCGCTGCCCGAGGCGTCGCACTTGTCCCGCTCGAAGGTGAAATGGCCGATGCACGCCTTCGCCTGCTGCTCGAAGACCGGCTGGCAGGCGCCATGCGTCCCGCCGTCGATGCCGGACCCGAAGTCCCTGTTCTCGCGGCAGAGAGCGATCTTGAAATCGATCGTCTCCAGGCATTGCTCCCGCTGCGCCGGGAGGTCGGCGAAGACCACGCCCGCCACGTCGCCGTGCCTGGGCTTGAGCGTCTGCCCGTCGGCCGTCTCGCAGACGAAGGCGAAGCTCTCGATACGCGCCTCGGCCGCCTCCGCGCTCCTGTACAGAACCATGGTGACGGCCAGCGCCAGCGCCAGTGCCGCGATCGTTCTCATCGCCCCCTCCCCGTATGCACGCCCGCGCAGCCGGCGCAGCGGGTCGCCATCGTCGCCCGAGCATAGGGCAGATCGGGAACTGCCCATACCCGCAAGCCGAGGGGAGCAGGAACGACGGGTGCTTCTCCCTTCACCCTTCAGGGCGAGGCCGGCCGTTCAGGTCTTGATGACGACGAGGGCGGCGGCGAAGGGGGGCATGTTGTTGTGGGGTTCGCCTGCCCCCGAACTGTTGCTTCTTCCGACCCACGCATCGCCAAGATCGAGATTGGGCCGTCGCATTCTGTATTTCTCATCTCCATCTCGCGACGATCTGGCGCTCACCATGCTGTCGGCGGTGAGGGTGCCAGCGCCCCCGCCCGAGACATAGCCCCGCAACATCTGGTGGTCGTGAGGCCCATTTTGTGCCTCTGTCAAAGCGACATTTTCTTCGCCGCCGGTGGTGCCGACCGGGCGGGTGGCGGACGCGCCGAGGATCATGCGGTCGCTGTAGTCCGGCAGGTTGAAGGTGGTGGCGCCGTCGCCCTGGCCCCAGCCGGTGCCGATGGCGGCGAACAGCGCGCCATGGACGCTGCGGCTCACGGCGCGGCCGTCGGCGGCCAACCATCCCGCCTCGACGGCGGCGCCGGCATGGACCTTGAGGTCGCCCGGCTTCCACAGCACCGGCACCGGCTGCGGCGGGAGCTGCGCGGCGGGCACCTTGCCGGTGCCGTCGAGGGCGGCGACGCCGGTGGCGACGCCGCGCCCGAGCTCGGCGTCGGGAACGCGGCGGCGGGCGTCGAGGCCGGCGATGCCGTCTGCCCGGCCGCGCGCGACGATGATCGCCTTGACGCGCTGGAACAGCTTGAAGAACTCGGCGCGGGGCGGCTTGTCGGCGCCTGAATCGACGCCGGCGGTCGAGAGATCGTCCACGGGCCAGGGCATGGGGCCTCCTCCTGCCTCAAGCGGCAATGCCGCGCACGACGACATCCACGACTGCGTCCGCCGCGTTGCCGTCGCCGTCGAATATCTTGATCCGGGTGGGGTCGTTCTTGCCGATCAGCGTCCAGGACCAGCCGGCGCCGACCGATTGCAGGGTGACGTGGATATCGGTGACGAGGCTCAGGTCCACCGGCACGACGCGGCCGGCGACCGCAGAGCCGTCCCACTCGGCGGTGTCGCGGTCGAGCAGCTTGCGCTCGGCCGAGGGCGCATGGACCGACCAGCACAGATGGTCGAGGAAGAGCACCCGCGTCCCGTCGCCGGTGAAACGCCAGCGAAGCTGGAACCAGCGTCCCGCGACGGTGGTGCCCGGCGCATAGGCCGCCCAGGCGGCGGCGGCAAGCGCCGCCTCCATCGCCGCCTTGCGGACCTCGAAGGTCACGTCGCCCGTCGCCTCGGCCGACCAGCGCAGCGCCACGTCGAGTGAGATGCCAATATCGAAGGGGTCGCTCGTGTAGGCGATCTCGGCGGCCGCACCCGCCCCGTTGCCGGCGGTCCAGGACTGCCAATCGTCCCAAGCGGTGAGATCGTCCCAGGTGTAATCGGGCGGCGCCTCCAGCGCATCGCGGCCGTCGTCGGAGCGGACGGCGCCGGTGATGGTGCCGGGCCAGCTCAGCGCGCCGGGGCAGCGCCAGAGCAGGGCGTCGCCGAGCCGCTGCGGCCCGAGCGCGGCGACGATGCGCACGTCGTCTGCCGAGAGGCGGCCGCCGGTGTCCACGGCGCGGGCCGCGAATATCCACCCGCCGGGCGGCGGCTCGACCGTCTCCAGCGGCGAGGCGGTGAGGTGGCCCTTGTGCAGCGGGGTCATGTCGTCCCAGGCGGGGGCCGCCCCGGCGGCCTCGGGCGCGTAGCGGATCGCGACGCCGGCGAGGTCCGCGTCCGGCGGCGGCGTCCAGCGCAGGCGCCTAGTGCCATCGCCGAGCGCGTCGATCAGGAAGTTGGTCGGCGGGCCGGGCGGGGCGAGAAAACCCACGATCTCGTGCTCGGCCGCGAAGGGCGCACCGGCGGAGACGGCCTCGGTGCCGGGGGTCACGGTGACGGCGAGCGTGCCGGCGGGCGGCGCCAGCCAGTGTGCGCCGGTCTCGCCGTCCAGGAGGCGGGCCACGGTGCGGGCCGGGGCGTCGTCCACCGCCGCCCGCACGACGCCGCCGCGCCAGTCGCCGGCGACCGTGAGGGCCGCCGCGATCTCCACGGCATAGCCCGCGCCGACGCGCACCAGGGTCTCGGCGAAGGTGACGGCGAGGACCCGCGGGGCGCGGGGGCTGAGCGCCGGGAAGGGCGCCGTCAGATCGGCGGTGGCGGCGGCGTGGTAGGCCGCCGCCTCGTCGATCGCGGAGAAGCGCACACGCCGGTCTGACGCGGGCTCCACCGCGACGATGCGCGCGCGCACCGGCGGGGCGCTCTCGTCGTAGAGCCGCCAGAGGGTGTCGAGCGGGCTCATGCCGTCCGCGTCCGGCGCCGCCGGCAGCGGCGCGGCCAGGTCCACCTCGGCGGTCTCGCCCTGGACGCCCGGCGGACGCGAGACGGCGCTCTGGTGCACCCTGCCGTCCGGCAGGCGGAACAGCATCGCGGATCCGGCAGGATTTCCGCGCGCGTCCCGCGCGACGCCGGGATCGACCGCACGGTCGAGGACCACGCGCGCTTCCGTGCCGCCGGCGAGGCGGCCGGTGCTGCCGCCGTCGATGAGGGAGTGCGTGATATGCACGACATCGCCGCGGGCGATGGAGAGGCCCTCCGCCGCCATCTCCCAGTTGAGGCGCCGGCGGTGGTAGAGCTGGCGCGCGGCCTGGAGGTTGCACTCGAGCGCCGCCTGCGCGGAGTCGGTGACGCCGTGCAGCGTGAGCGTCGCGGTCGAGGCCGGCGGGCCGGCGACGTCTGTCGAGTCGCGCGCCTCCGGCGCGACCGGCACGCGGCGGCGGAGCGTGTTGTACTGCCAGTCGAGGGCGGGCTCGATGTAGCGCACGGCGATCTCGTCCGCCGCCTGGCCGGTGGCGTAGCCGGCCGCGAAGCTGCCGGCGACGATGTTGCCGGGGGTGATCAGCGCCGTCGCCGCGCGGCCGGCGTCCTCCCAGACCACGCCGAGCCGGCCGGTCTGCCAGGTCGGGCTCGCGCGGCCGCATTGGGCGATCAGCGCCAGCACCTCGGCATGGGAGATCGGGCGATCGAGGACGTGATTGCAGCCGAGCGCCTGGGCGGCGCACCAGGCGCCCCAGGCCTTGATGGACTCCTCGTCGATGCGCGAGTCCGGCAGGCCGACGCCGGCGACCAGGCGCGCGCCAATGCGCACGCCCCGCGCATACCAGCGAAAGAGCCAGGCCGGGTTGGAGGACGCCCGCGCCGGGGTCCAGGCGGCGCCGTCCCAGGTGGGCACGCGCTGGCGCACCATGGCGGAGAGGCGGTCGAGGCGGCCGGAGAGCTGGCCGGTGGCGCGGATGCGCAGCCCCAGCCGGGTCTGGCCGGCATAGTCGCCCTCGTCCGCCTGATAGGCGCGGAGCGCGGCCCAGGCGAGATCGTCGTAGATGCGATCGGAGTCGGCGGGCCCGGCCGTGCGCCGCACCCGCACCGTCCAGGCGTCGGCGCGGCCGAGGTCGTAGGTGAGCGTGCGGCGATAGGGCGCCTGGCTGGCGTGCGAGAGCGTGAGCGCGCGCCGGCCGACGCTGCCGGCGTCGTTCCGCCATTCGATCTCCACGCCGACGCTGTTGGAGACGATCGCTCCCTTGCCGTCCACGCGGAAGATGCGCCCGGCGAGGTCGATGCCGATGCGCCGCGTGCCGGCGGCGGTGGTGCGCTCGATCCAGCCGGTGTCGTCGAGCGTGCCGCCGGCGATGCTGTCCACATTGCCGGCGACAAGCGCGATGCGGCCCTGGGCGCCGCCCCACTCGGTCTCGACCTCGCCGTAGGAGCTGAGCGCCGTCTCGCCGATGCGGAGCGTGTCGATGGCGAGATCGCCGAGGCCGAAGTGGAATATCTGGTGCAGGTAGTGCTCCCCGCCCCTGACCTCGCTGTACTCGGCGGCGGCGAGGTCCGGGAAGACGCGATGGGCGCCGAGCACCAGGAGCAGGGGCTGATAGGGGCGCGCCCGGTTGGCGCCGCCGGCGAGGCTGTAGAGCGGATCGGCGCCTGCCCCTCCGGGGCGGGGCAGAGCGGGGCGGTCGGGGCCTCTGGGCGGAGCGATGGCGTTGATAATGAGGCCGCCGGCCACGGCGATGCCAGCGGCGATCCCCGCCTTGAGGAACAGGTTGCTCGTGAGCAGCGGCGGCACATAGATCGACGCCACCAGGAGCCCGATCTGGAGGACGGTCGCGAGCGGGTTCTTGTCGCCGCCGCCGCCGCCGCCGGCGAGCACGGTGCGGAGCGTCACGATCTCGCCGCCCCGCAGCACCGTCGTGTGCCAGTCCGCGCGGGCCACCGGGCGGCCGTCCACGGCCGCCGCCACCGCCCCGGTCGCGCCGGAGGCGCGCGGATCGACAAGTGCGCCCGGCCACTCGCGGGCCACCAGGGAGGCCAACGTGGCCGGCGCGGGGAGCGCGACAGCGCGCAGCGCGCGCCCGGCGGCGGTGAGGCCATGGGGCCAGAGATCGGTTGTGATGGTCGCCCTATTGTCGATCCGCGCGCCTTCGGCGCGACCGCTTCGCTGCATGAGGGCGTTGTCGTCCGCCCTACCGCTTCGCTGCATGAGGGCGGTCACGGGCCGGCGGCCATCGGTCGCTACAACCACCGATAGACTCCCTCCAGATCGAGCGCGCGGAGCCGCAGCTCGCGGATGGGATGGAGGATCGAGCCGACGCCCCTGAGGCAGTGGAGGACGTGGGGCTCGCCAGCGACGGCGCACCAGACGCCGATATGGTGGCCGACGCTGCGCCGTCTGGCGGCCGCGCGCATCAGCACCCCGTCGCCCTCCCTCGGTGAGATGGTGGGCACGGCATACTCGTCCTTCAGCGCCGCGATCTGCGCGTCCCAGCCGCGCACGGTCGCGCCGGAAGGCGCGCGGGAGCAAGGGTCGCCGGAAGGCGCGCGGGAGCAAGAGTCGCCGGAAGGCGCGCGGGAGCAAGACGCGGCATGGGCCGGCAGCGCCACCCTGCGCCCGAAGCGCTCGTGCAGCACCTCAACCACGAAGTCGGCGCAGTCGTAGCGCCCCTCGACATAGGCCCGGCCGACATACGCCTCGGCCCAGTGAGTGTCCCGCGTCATCGGCCGTTTCCAGGACCGGGCCGCAGGCCCGGCCGGCGCGACCGCGCCGGCGCGCCGCAAGGCGCGTAGCGTCGCGCGTCCACGCGCGCGGGGCGCACGATCGAGCGGAGCGAACGCCCGGCGCTTGAGGGAAATGAAAAGGTCGACGGAGAGGGCCGGGGTGAGGTGGGGGTCGACATCAAAACATCCCCGGCGAGGTCTGCGGGTCGTGGCGCAGCGCCACGGCCGCGCGCCCCAGGAGCGGGTCGAAGCCGAGGCGCGCGGTGACGCGCTCCTGGCCCACGTTCATACCGGCCACGTCGAGCGTGACCTCCCACTCGACCGGCGGGTCGTCGATGTCGAGCACCAGCATGACCCGCACGGTGGCGCCGACGCCGCCGTGCGCGGCCTCGATCCACTGCGTGAGCGCGCGCCCCGCATTGTCGATGGCGAGCTCCGCCTGCGGCACCTGCCCGTCCACGTCGTCGGCGAGGCACGCGTCGAAGCGGAGCGCCACATAGTCCTCGCCCTCGATCTCCCGGTTCACGGTGTCGTTGATGACGCGGACCGGCACGGCGACCGCCGGATGGCTGATCTCCAGCGCGGTGAGCAGCCGGTCGGCCGGCGCGGTGTCGTGGAGCGCGCGGGCGAAACGCAGGGCGGGCGAGACCTGCCTCTCGACGTGCGCGGTCGCTGCCGGCACGCCGGCGGCGGCGATGCCCCGGATCGCGCTCACCGCAATGCCTCGTCGAGCGTGAGTACGACGTCACCAGACACGGCGCCGCGCCGGATCAGGCGCCCGACGGGATGTGCACGACGACGGCGCCGGCGGGCACCCGCAGGATGTCGTCGGCCGAGCCCTGGGAGACGCTCGCGTCGTCGCCGTTCTCGTCCACCAGCCGGCCCCAGGCGCGCACGGTGCCGGCGGCCTCCGCCGTCATGATGGCGAAGTGGGTGGCGTTCTCGACCAGCCCCGTCGGCGCGAAGTCCACGGCGGCCAGGTTCTTCGCCTCGCCGGCCGCATCGCCGGCCTCGCGGCCGAGGTCGATCTGCACCCGGCCGGCGGCCGCGATCAGGTTGTTACCGGCCGCCGTCGGGTCGGCGCTCGCAAGCGCCAGCCAGTCGTCGCCGGCGCCGGCAATGGCGAGCACCGCCCGGTTCTGTTCCGCCGCTGCAATCGGCATTCTCCTTGACCTCCGTCGTTAGAGCCCGACGCCCTCGAGCGCGAGGGTCGCCTCCCACGAGCGCCGGCCGTCGCCGCCGACGCGCGCGCTGTAGCCGATGCCGCCGGCGCCGCCGCGCACGCGGACCTTGTGCACCGCGCCGGTCTCCGGCGCCGTCCAGGCGAACCAGCGATGGGCGTTCGCCCGCGCCCAGGCGCGGAAGCGCCCATAGTCGGCGTCGCCGTCGATCAGCACCGTCAGGCTGAGGGCCGTCATGGCGCTCGAATAGCGCCGTTCCTGGCGGATCAGCCCGTCGTCGAAGGGGGTGCGGTCGACATTGTTGTCGTCGCTGACGCCGTAACCCTCGGCCTCGACCGCCACATAGTCGGGCCAGACCAGCGCGGCGGTCACTTGTTCATCCCCCTCAGGCGGCGGGCGCTCGCTCCGCTCGCTTGCCTACGCGCTACGCGCGCGGCGCGGTCGCGCCGTCCGGTCCGCTTCGCGGCCCGGCCCCTCACCGTCCTCACGGGAGTCCTCCGCCGCCGAGCTCGCGCTCGATGGTTCGCCGCATCGGCCCGCCGCGCCGCATGTCGTCGGTGAAGACATCGACGATGACGGCGCGCGGATCGAGGCGCACTTCGCGGCGGACCTCGCGCTGCGGCGTGCCCTCGTTGTGGAAGTTGATCTCGATCGGCGGCGGCGCGATGGCGGTGCCGCGCGGCAGGATGGCCTCGCCCCGCTCGGCGATGATCGGCACCTCGTCCGGGCGCAGCCCGGCGATGCCGCCGGCATGGTAGCGCTGCGCGCCGGCGAAGAGGGCCGGCGGCACGGCGCGCCTGACCCCGCCCGCTGCGCCGGCGATGGCGCCGGCATGGCCGACGCCGGCCTGTATGGTCTGGATTCCGGTGACGCCGGCGCCGCCCGGCCCGGCGCCGAACAGGCTGCCGATCCCGGCAGCGAGCGGCCCGGTGATCGCCTGGCGCACCGCGATGCGCGCCAGATCGGCGATGACGGAGTCGGCGAAGCCCCGGAACGAGAACTTGCCCGTGGTCACGAATCCGGCCAGCGCGTCCTCCATGGAGCGGAAGGCGTCGATCGTCTCCTGCTTCGCCAGCTCGGCCCAGTCCGTCGTCTCCCGGCCGAGCGCGTCGAGCGCCCCCCGCATGGAGGCGACCCAGCCCCCGGCCGCCGCCGGACGGGGCGCGCGTTCGAACGCCACCGCAAGCGCCTGGGCCGCTCCCGTTGCGCCCTTCAGCGCCGCATCTGCATCGCCACCCTGGCGGGCGGTATCGCCGAGGGTGCGGTTGAGCGCTCCGACCCCCTGGAGCGCCGCGCGCACGTCCGCGCGCACACGGAGCGCGAGTTCGAGGTCAGCGGGCATTATTCATGTCCCTCAGGCGCCGGGCGCCGGTTTTTCATTTCCCTCAATCGCCGGGCGCTCGCTCCGCTCGATCGCGCGCCCTGCGCGCGTGGACGCGCGACGCTCCGCGCCTTCGGCGCGCCGGCGCGGTCGCGCCGGCCGGGCCGCTGCGCAGCCCGGTCTTCATTCATGTCTCTCAGGCGCCGGGCGCTCGCTCCGTCGCGGCGCGGTAGAAGAGGACGATCTGGCGCCATGTCAGGCGCTCGGCGAGGTCGAGATGGCCGCGTCCGTGGCCGGCGCGGACGAGGGTGTCGAGAACCCGGTGGAGCGGTACGGGCGCGGCGGGCGCGCCTGCGCCGCCACCTTCGCTGCCACCTGGGCCACCACGCGGCGCAAAAAAAACCCGCCGTTCGCCGCCCACATCGCCTCGGAGAGAACGCGGCCGTCGGCATCGCCCAGGCGCGCGAGCCAGGCGGGCTCCCTGCCGCACGCGCGGCCGGCAAGCGCCAACCAGAGCCCGGCGTGGTCCGCCAGCACCCCTTCGACCGCGAGCGCGTCCGGCCCCTCGGCGTCCTCGCCGTCCGGCACCAGAGCCGCCAGCGCGGCAATCAGCGGCCGTGCGAGCGCCGTCGCCTCCAGCCCCTCGCGAAAGCGGAACTCGCGCAGCGAGAGCGTGACGGGTGCGCCCGAATTCGGATCGCGCACCGTCACCTCCCGGTCCGGGAACAGCACCGCAAGCTCGGCCGCGTCACTCATCGCAGGTCAGCTGAAGGACCGGAGCGCACGACCGCGCACCGCGCCGAAATGCGCGGAGCCAAGCAAGCCCCCGGCGGCACACGGGGTGTGTGAGATCAGCGCGACCGGGCCGCGCAGCGGCCCGGCCGGCGCAACCGCGCCGGCGCGCCGCCAGGCGCGTAAGCCAAGCGAGCGGAGCGAGCGCCCGGCGCCTGAGGGAATACAATAATCCGCGCCCGCGCCCTCCGCCGCCATCACGCGGCCTGCCCGTCGACATAGAGCGCGGGCCTGCCGCCGCCCGGTTCCAGCATCGAGACGGCGAGCCTGATCTGCTGCTCGGACGAGCGCCCGTCGAGCAGCGTGAGCCCGCCTGCCGGCTGGATCGAGCAGCGCGGCGCGTAGATGTTCCGACCCTGCCCCTCGGCGGCATCTTCGATATAGCGGAAGGCGCCGATCACCTGAGTGAGCGCGCTCTGCACCTGGGGCCGGGCCGCATCGTCCGGCGTGTAGTCGATATGCACCTCGGTCCCGGCGGCGATGCCGGCCAGTGCCGCATGGAGATCGTGGTCCTCGGGCAGCCAGAAGATGCGGGCGCGGGCGTAGTCGACGGCGTACTGGCCCTTCTGCTCCGTCTCCGTCGCGCCTGCGGCAAAGCGCCCGACGGCGACGGCCTGGGCCGCCGTCACGGGCTGCTGCGCGGTCGATGCGACGCTCACCGCCGCGAGCGCCGCCGCCTTGTCCGCCGGCCGGGCGAGCCTGAGGACGCCCGCCGGCCGCGCCGCGCCGCCCAGCTGATACCAGCGGCCGGGGCAGAGCACGGCCGGCTCGTCGCGCACCGGGCCGCTGGCGTCGAGCCGCCTCAGCGCACCCACCGTGAAGAGCGCCATATTCTCGAGGCTGATGTCGTGCAGCGTGAGCGTCACCGTGCGGGCCACACTGCGGGCGACGCGCGTGAGCTCCACCGCCACCGGGCCCGAGCCGGAGAAGACCGTGGTCTCCTCCGTCGCGATCTCGAGCGCGGCGCCCACGGCGTCGCCGAGATAGCGCTCGCCCGTGGGCGCGCCGGCGCCATCCAGCAGGTCGAAATAGACCTCGCCGGCGCCGATCACGATATTGTCCGTGCGCCTGTCGATGCTTCGCGCGGTCATTGTGCTGTTCTCCTCTTAATTTCCCTCAAGCGCCGGGCGCTCGCTCCGCTCGCTTGGCTCCGCGCCTGGCGGCGCGCCGGCGCGGTCGCGCCGGCCGGGCCGCTTTGCGACCCGGTCCCGTTCACATCCCCACCTCGCCGGCCGCCGGGCTGGTCTTGTTTGTCTTCGCTCAGGGGCCGGGGGAGGCGGGAGCGGTTGTCGTCCATCGCTAGCCTGTCTCCACCACGCCGGCGCGGGCGACGCGGCGGATCTCGTACTCGTCGAGCCACTGGAGGCGGGCGTCCTCGAGCGAGACCAGCCGCCCGCGGCGGAAGGACAGCACCTCGCGCTGGCCCGGCGGCGCCCAGCCGGCGAGCGCGAGGCGTGATTGCGCCAGCAGGGCGGAGAGCCGTTCCCGCCCGCGCGCGCCGCTGCGGTCGTTGGGGGCCGCCACCATCACCGAGACGCCGATGCGCACCACATGCTGTACCGGCGCATTCTCGACCCGGCGCGTCGTGCTCTCCTCGGCCTCGTCGGAAACCGGCAGCACCAGCGCCGCCGGTGTCTTGGGCCAGGCGGTGAGCGCCGCCGCATCGAGGGCGCTCAGCACGGCGGCGAAGAGGGGCGCGCCATCCTCGCCCGCGAGCGCCGCCAGCCGCGCCGCGATGGCGTCGGCGAGGTGCATCTCCAGCGCCGCGCCCGTCATGCCGCCGCCCCTTCGCTGGCGCGGGCGATGGCGCGGGCGAGGATGCGCCGGATCGCGTCGCGGTCGCTCTCGTCGATGCCGAGATAGGGCCGGGCCGGGAGTTGCCCTCTGCGTCCCTTGCCGGTGCTCCCGAATTGGTGGATGGCGGCGTAGGCGACATCGGAACCCACGACAAGCGCGCGCCCATCGGCCGCGACGGCGTGCGTGATCGAGGCGCGCAGCCGGCCGCTGTCGGTCAGCGTCCGCCCGCCCTCGGCGAGTGCCCGCGCGCTCCTGAGCCAGGGCCTGCCGTCCGGCCCGCGTTCGCTCTCGAAGCGCCGCAGCGCGGCAGAGACCAGGCGACGCCCGATCTCGTCCATGGCATCGCGCGGGCTCTCCAGCACCTCCGCCACACGCGCAAGCCCCGCACGGGCCGCCGCTGCCTCCACCGCGATGCCCGTTCGCCGTCCGAACATCACAGCCCCGCCAGGGAGTCGGGGGACATGGACGGGGTGGGACCCTTGCCGGCGGCCCTGTCGCGCCGGGAGAGCGGCCGGCCGGCGGCGTCGAGCAGCGCCTCCTCGCCGGCGGCGAGGCGCACGAGTGTCGCCCTGGCGCGGTCGGCCCGCGCGCTCACCTCGTCCGACGACACGTCGTCGTAGAGCCGTGCGCGCGCCAGGTCGCAGGCGATGGCCACGAGCCTGGGCCAGGTCCTCCCCCCGCGCGTGCCACGTAACTCGTCCTCCGCGCGCGTTCCGCGCGACCCGTCCCCGTCCCCGAGCGGCAGGCGATAGGCTGCGGCGAGCGCCGCATCGATCTCGGCCGCCGCATCCGCGAGCGCGGCGTCGATGCGCGCTTCGCCGGTGCCGGCGAGGTCCAGCGCCTCGTCCGCCCCGAAGCGCGCCGCGAGGTCCTGGGAGGTGGCGTAGGTCATGCGCGCAGCCGGCGTCTGCGGGCGGCGCTCCTCCGCTCGTGATCGCGGATGCGCGCAACGATCCGCCGCGCCTCGTCCTCAGCGACGTGATAGTCGTAGTGCTCGGTGCAGCGCCACCAGTCGGGGAGCGTCGTGCCGTCCGGGCCGGTGAGCAGGTGGTATTTCAGCACCCGCTCGATGAAGCTCCCGGTCACCTGCTGAATACGGCGGGCGGAGATCCACGTCACCGACGGGTCGGCGGGGATCAGCTTTTCGTAGCGTTCGTCGTAGAACGAGACCGGCTGCGCGAAGCGCCGCGTCCGCCCGTGCCGGTCCGTCCACTCGGCCGGCCAGTCGATCGGAGTCCCCTCCCCCGCCTCCTCCGCTTCGCCCGCCTCGCCCCGGCCCTCGCGGGGCAGCGGGGCGGACGCGGAGCGAAGACGGCGAAGGAGGGACGCGATCAGGGAACGAAGCCGCCGCCACATGAGCCGCACTCAGGCCGCGGCGTCGCGCCAGAGATAGCCGGCGCGGCCATAGGCGACCAGCTCCTTGACGCACTCGCTCACCTTGACCACGGTCGAGCCCCGGTTGACGCCTCTCGCGGGCTCCTCGTAGGTGCCGACCTGCAGCCCGCCGAGGGCATCGGCGGTCCAGCAGAACTTGGGCATGCGGTCGCGGGCGGACGCCATGTCCTGGCGCACGTGGATGGCGCAGGCATGGCTGCCCCAGAGGCGGGCGAAGGAATCCGCCTGGCCGCGCTTGGCGCTCTGATACCAGGCCATGCCCACCAGCACGCGGTCGACCTCGAAGAGAGCGGCCACCGCCTCCTTCATGACGATGCCGGAGGCCTGGTCGCCGGCGCCGGTGGCGGCCACCGCCTCGACGATCTTCGGGTGCTGGCGCAGCGCGGTCCACACCTTCTGGCCGAAGACCAGGGTGTTGGGGCGCACCAGCGGCACGTCGAGCGCCTCCAGGATCGCCTTGCGCGGATTGGAGCCGGCGTGGCTCCAGCGTGCGTTGCCGGCGAGCGCGGTGGAATGGCCGTCCGCGTAGTTGGCGGCAGCCGTCACCAGGTCGGCGACGCGCCTCTCGCGGGCGAGCTTCACCAGCTCGGCGGTGGAGACCGCCGCCTGCTCCAGCGGGTCGTAGGCGACCTCCTGCACCCGCGCCTCCTCGATGTCGCGGGAGGGAACCGGGTCCTCGAGGCCGTAGTCGACGACGCTCGCGGTGGTGTCCGCGGCACCGAACTCGACCTGGTTCAGGCGACCGGCGCGGGAGGCGCGCACGTCCGGGATGGTGAGCAGGTCCTCTTCGCTGAGCGTCGTGTAGGTGAACCTGTACCCGGTGCGGACACGCGGGCAGACCTCGTCGGCGATGAGGCCCGTGGGCATCGCCGCCTGGGCGATCTGGGTGAGCCGGGTCTGGACCTCGTAAGGGCCGGAGGCCAGCTGGGCGGTGTGCGGATCCATGATGTCTTCCCTAGTGGAGGCTGGGCGCGAGCAGCATCTGGCCGATGTCTCCGGCGACGCCCGAGACTTCGGCGATGCCGATGACGCGGTTGTTGGCGGCGGCCGTGACCGCCTTGCCGTCGGCGTCGGCGGTGAGCAGCGCGCCGCGCGCGACATTGCCGCCATATTCGACGTCGGCGATACCGGCGCGGGCGATCTCGACGCGCCCGCCGGACGCCGCCGCCGCCCGGCCGGAGACCCCGACATGGGCGTCCGCCGCGGCCGCCGACTGCACGACCGTGCCGTCGTCGTCGCCATATTTGACGATTCGGTGCGGGGCGACGGCGCCGCCGGCGTCCGCCGCCCGCCACATCAACACGTGACTCATTGCGTTATCGTCCTCCTCCATTGCCGAGGCCGCGCCTGGCGCGGGCCCGGTCGACGGCATCGGCCGGCGAGAGCGTCATGCCCCTCGCCGCCTCCGCCGCTATCAGGGCGCGGGCCTCGGCGGCGATCCGCTCGCTGTCCTCGCCCACATGATCGAGAGAGCCCGGAGCCCCCGGCGCGCCCGGCACCGGGCCGCCCGCGAGCGTCCGGTAATCCACGCGACTCGGCAGGCCCGCGAGAAAGCGTTGCAGGATGGCGGCGGGCCGCGCCCGCACCTCGCTGCCGTCTGCGGCAGAGAAGGCGATGGTGCGGCACGCAGCGTCGCCGCTCCCGCCGCTCCCGTCGCCGTCCTCCTGGATGAGCGCGGCGAGCAGCGCCGCAAGCCCGGCCCGCTCGGCGGGAAGGACGCGGCCCGATTCGACATGGGGGGCGAGCGCGGCATCCGCGCTGCGCCTGCTCTCGTCTCCCGCCAGCGCCGCCTCGCGCGCGAGGAGCTGCGCCTCGCGTTCTTCTATATCCCTCAGGCGCCGGGCGCTCGCTCCGGGCTGCTCCGCAGCCCCGTCCTCTTCGTGCCCGGCTGCGAGGTCGGACCGATCGTCGCCGGTGTCGGAGGAGTCGGCGTCGGGGGCGCCGTCCCCTCCCCGCTCCTCGGGCGCGGAGAGCGGGACGAGGCTTGCGCCGTCTTCGTCCCCTGTCCGCCCTGAGGCGCGGAGAGGGTCGGGGTGAGGCGGGCACAGGTCTTTCCGGGATCCCGTCCCGCCGTCGTCATACGTTCCGTCCACACCCTCGCGCGCCGACAGGACCGCGGCGTGGCGCGGGGCTTCGTCGTCGTAGCGCTCGAAGGCGACCACGGTCTCGGGCGCGGAAGAGAAGCGCGTCGGCGCGAGCCCCGGCACCGCCGGCGCGCGGCCGCCGAGGAATCCGACATGGCGGAGCCGGTCGCCCTCGAGCGCGATCGAGCGGCCGGCGTAGCGCCCGGCCTCGACCGCCTCGCGGAAGGGCGGCGCGATGTCGCGGAGCCTCGCCTGCAGCCGGTCGCCGACACGCCGCAGCCCGTCGATCCAGGCATAGGCCGGCGCGTCCGTCTCGGGATGGCCCACCACGACGGGCGCCGGGTCGGCGGCGGCATGGGCCGCAACGATCCGGTCCAGCCGGTCCGCATCGAGGGGCACGGCGCGGCCCGCCATGTCGCGCCAGGTCCCCGCCCGGCAGATGTCGATCCACCCGTCCAGCGCGCTCATCTTGCGCTCCGCGCGCGTTCCGCGCGACGCACGCTCCTGTGCGCGTGGACTCGATGGGTCACGCCTCGGGTGGCGTGGTGGGTGGGCGATGAAGCGTTCGGCGTGTTCATGGCGCGGACAATGCCCCGGCCTGCGCGGCCTGTGCATCGCACCATGGTCCGGGGTGTCAGGGAGCCCCCGTCACCCTCCTCGCCGCCCGCGGCGACGCGGTCTCCGAGGCCGGCCGGGGCCCGGCGTCAGGGGATCATTCCGCCCCAGCGCCAGAATTCGAGCATGTCGCGCGCCACATGGACGCCGATCATGTCGGCCGAGGCGCCGACGGCCGCGCCTCCCTGAGCGGACGGCGCGAGAGCGCGGCCCTCTTCCCAGGGCAGGGGGCCCTTCCAGACGATCCTGTTCCGGATCGCGTAGAGGGCGCAGTCGGGCCGGGCGGCGGGGTCGGCCTCGCCGACGCGCGCGCGGCAGCGCTCCAGCGCCCGGCGCGTGTAGTGGAGGTCCCTGACGGATCGGGTGAAGGGATGGGTGAGGCGATGGCAGCCGGCCGTAGCGCAATAGACGTACCAGCCGCCCCGCCCGTTGCGGTCGAGCGCGAGCACGGCATGGCCGCCGCGCGCATGGCGCAGATACGCACGCCACCAGTCCTCGAACCAGGCCGGCGCACCTTGGTGCAGACCGTCCGCAAGTGCCGATTGATCGTCGGCATACCCTGCGACGGCGCGAATCGCGTGCCCCTCGATATGTGTGGGCGCGGCGCAGGCGGCGAGCGCCGCCGCGGCGAGGGCCAAGACGGCCGCCCGTATGGCGTCGCTTGCTCTCACCCCTGCCGCCCGGCCCTCACCCACCGGCCTTTCGGGCGAGCACCTTGATCCCCGGCTTGAATGCGGGGCGGTGGTGGACGATGCGGAGACCGTGCCTGGACAGCAGCCGCGCCAGGTTGGACGGGCTGAAATAGAGGCAGTGCGAGGGCGGCGCGAAGCCGTCCCACTCCGCAAGGTCCCGCGGCCGGCGCCAGTGGCTGATGTCGGGCGTCGTCAGGAAGAGCACCCCGCCCGGCGCCATCAGCGCTGCAATCGACGAGACGAAGCGGTTTACGTCGGCGGAATGCTCGATGACCTCGGAACAATAGACCACATCGAACGGCTCGCCCTCTGGGACGAAACGCTCGGCCGAGGTGATGTAGAACCGATTGCCCGGATAGTGCTCCCGCGCCCAGGCAATCGAAACCGGGTCGGGGTCGATGCCGAGGGTCTCGAAATCGCGCTCGCGCATCGCCTCGGCCATGAAACCGCCGTTGCAGCCCACGTCGAGGAAACGCCGGCCGGGGGCGCGGCGTGCCAGCCACCGGGCGCGGCCACGACACCGACGCATCCTCGACTCGACCTTTGCGAAATAGCCTTCCGTGGCCTCCTTGTAGGCGTCGGTGTACAGGGCGCTGATCGTCGCAGCGTCGGGCATGGGGTCCATGAACACGAGACCGCAATCCGGGCAGCGGCGGAGCACCATGCCCTCATGGGTCACATAGGGCAGGCCTCGGCCGCCGCACACTTGGCAGATCGCGCCGTCGCTCACATCGTCCACGCCTTCGCCTCCACCGCATCCGCTCTCACGATGCCCGCCATCGCGGGACCGCGCGTCGGCGCCCACGCTCATTCGCCCACACTCACTCGAAGGTGCGCGACGCCCAGCGCACCTCGCCGATCACCTCCGCCTCGCGCGGCCAGGGAGCCGGCTCCCATGACGGGTGATCGCTGAGCAGGAGCCAACGGCGGCCGTCCTTGCCGAGCCGCTTCACGAGCAGGCCTTCGCCCGTGTCGACGACGAAGATTCGCCCGGCGCGGCGGCGGGTGCGCTCCCGGTCCACCAGTATCTTGGCGCCGGCAGGCAGCGTCGGCTCCATCGACTCGCCCCGCACCGAGATCACCACGCACCGCGTCGGGTCGATTCCGTGACCGTCGAGCCAGTCGCGGCGGAACCAGACCGGCCCCTTGACCCGCGCCTCGTCGAGATTGACCGCGCCCGCGCCCGCCGCGGCCTCGACCTCGCGGGTCCTTACCGAGCGCGCGCCGGGCGGCTCGCCGTCCTCGTTCGCCGCAGCGACCGGCCGCACGTCGCCGCCGGCGAAGCCCACCGCAGGCGTCGGCCCAAGCCCGGCGGGGATCGGATCGCCCCCGGCCTCGGCGACGAGCCGCACCAGGTCCCGCACCGCACCCTCCAGACCGCCCAGCGGGACCGAAGGGAAGGCGTGCGTCTCCCCCGACAAGCCGGCGGCAGGCGGCTCGCGCAACAGCCTGACCCCTGCAGCGGCCGCCACGCCGCCCGCATCGCCGGTGCTCGCCCCGCTCGTTTCGCTCCCCTCGCCCGCCGGCCCGATCGAGAGCGCAAGCCCGAGGGCGGCGCAGATATCGGCCGCACGGTCCACCGAGGGCGCCTGCCGCCGTGTCGGATCCAGAATCCCACGCAGCGCCCAGGGCCGAAGCCCCTGCGCCGCCTCGAAGCGCCGCGCGCCCACGCCCGCCGCCGCCAAGGCATCGCGCACGGCGCGGCGGATTTTCTCGCTCGGTCGAGTCGGAGCCGCCATGTGCACAATATAGCACAAACGCCCATGCAGAAAAGTGCTTGATTCGTTCGTGCTCGATCATGCATATATGCCTGATGGTGCATAATGACAGGCTCCTCGTGACATTGATTCGCTCCTATGCGGCGGTGCGCGGCATCTCCGTCTCCTACGCCTCGCGGCTGCTCACCGGCAGCGGCGATACCGTGGACCGCGTCGTTGGCGGCATGAGCATCACCGCGCGCCGCTCCGAGACCATCCTGTCCCGCGCGTCGGCGCGCTGGCCCGCCGGTCTCGCCTGGCCCGCCGGCATTCCCCGCCCCGAGCGCCGCGCCGAGGACGGGCGGGGGGCGGCCCGATGAAGGGCCCGAGAGAGAACGATAGGCGTGAAAGGGAGGACACCATGACCGCATCCACCGCATCGCCCCCGGCGGCGATGCAGGACATCGTCGCCCTCGCCAGGGCTTTCGCGGCCGCGCGGGAGGCGACGGAGACGCTGGCCGAGGACATCAGGGCGGTGCAGCGCAAGGCCTTGAGCGGCCGGCTCCGTGCGCTCCGCAGCCGCGTCGCCGAGCAGGCGGCCAGCGAGGAGGCCCTGCGCGCCGCAATCCGGGCCCGGCCCGATCTCTTCGTCCGGCCGCGCACGGTCGCGGTGGACGGCATCAGGTTCGGCCTTCGCAAGCAACCGGGCGCCGTCGCGCTCGGCGACGAGGCTCAGGCGATCAGGCGCCTGCGCGCGCGCCTGCCGGGCCGGGCCGAGGCGTTGATCCGGGTGCGGGAAACGCTCGACCGCCAGGCGCTGCGCCGGCTCCCCGCCGCCGCGCTCGCGCAGATCGGTGTCACCATCGAGAAGGCCACGGACGAGGTCACCGTCGCCGGGGCGCCGAGCGATCTCGACCGCCTCGTCGCCGCCCTGCTCGAGGACGCTGCCCCGGCGGAGGCGGCATGAGCGGGCGCGACGCCGGCAGGGAGCGCCGGCGCGAGATGAGCCTCGCCGAACTCTGCCGCGCGGTGGAGGAGACAAAGGGCCGCGCGGCAGGCCTCCAGCACTTGCAGGATATAACCGGCAGCCCCCGCCCGCGTGGGCTCCTCCCCGAAGACCCGGCTGCGCGCAAGCTGCGGGCGCTCTGGATTTCCGCCTTTCACCTGGGCGTCAGCCGCGACCGCTCGGACGAAGCGCTTGCCGCCTGGCTTCGTCGCCGGGCAGGCCCCGGCGCCGCCTGGGAGACATCCGCTGACCTCGCCCGCGCCGTACATGCGCTCGAAGCCTGGCTCGCGCGCGCCGCAGGCGTGGACTGGCGGCCGCATCTCTCCCTCGGCCGCAACGGGCGGGTGCGGGAGATGCATCGCCCCCGGGCGCGGGTGCTGGAGGCGCAGTGGCGCCTGTTGCACCGCCGGGGACTCGTGCGGATCGCGAGTCTGGCGGCGCTCAGCGCCTACGCCGCCCGCCATGCGGGGCTCGGCCGCCTCGACTCGCACCTCGTGCTGAGCGCCCCCCAGGCCGACGCCCTGATCCGCCACCTCGGCAAGCGCCTCCGCGCCGCAAGCGGGAAGCATGAGGAGAGCCGGACCGCCAGGTCCGGCGCGCTCTCGACCCTGCGCGAGGAACGGATCGAGCGCCGCCGGGCGCGCGCGGCGGCCCTCCACGACGTCTTCGCGCCGGCCCGTGACTGACGATTTCGATCGGGCCGGGTGTCGCCCCGCCTGCGCGGCATCGGGCGCCCGGCAGGCGAAGACCGCAGACGCGGGGGAGAACGGCAATCGCAACGGTCGCGATTAGCGAATACGAAGCCCCCCTCCCCGGCGTGCTGGAGGAGATCGAGGAGGTCGCAGGGCGGGCGACCGCGATCAGGATGGCGCTCGTCTGGGGCGGGCGGGAGATCCACATCCCGAAGCCGCGCCATCTCGCCCGCCATCCCGAACACCCCCTCGCCCGCCTGCTGGAGGCCGAGGGAACCGCCCGGCAGGTGTCGGACTATCTCGGCGGCTGCAGCGTCTACCTGCCGCGCGCGCGGCGCGCCTGTGCCGTCCACCTCGCCGCCGCCGGCGCCACCCCGGCCGAGATCGCCGCCCGCCTCGCCCTTCTCCCCCAGCGCCGCCCGGCGCTACGCCCGCGGCGCGCCGTGAGGCACTACACCTGGGTCAAGAGCGCGAGTGGTCGCCATCCTTCGACAACACAACCGACTGCAAGACGTCGTCGCACTTTCGCCCTTTTGTGTTTTTGACAACTGTGATAATATTAATAGTAGTATGATGTGTAGTTGGTACCTACGAGAGGCGTTTGGGCGTGATGACAGCGGCGAGCGCAGAGCCTCGGGGCGTTGGCGTTGCTCTTTGTTCGGCCCGCAAGACGAACATTGTTGCCACAAGCCGAGAGCGGGCGATGCCGGCACGAGGAGTACCGCACAAGAAAACCCCTAGTTCGTATTTCGGATCCGTCATAGACAAGTAACACAAACAGGCAACCTGATCGTATTCGAAATTGAAATTGAATCGGGCGAGGTAGCGATGATTGGGACAATCTCAAGGCGCACATTTCTAGCGCTTCTCTCCGGTGGCTTGAGCATTCTACCAATGGCGCACCGGGCTCATGCGTATCGGGACTGCGAGATAAACAATTTTGGGAGAGAACTTTGTCATGTTGGCATTAGGAGCTATGACTTTCGTCATGTCGGCGCCTATCAGGAAACAATGGTTTGGTGCTGGGCCGCTGTCCTGCAAATGATATTTGCTTGGCATGGAAGGCAGGTTTCCCAGAAACACTTGGTAACGCAAACATATGGGGCCGCAATTCCGACCACAATAGACCCTCTTCGATTGCTACGAGCAACGAATCGAGGATACTATGACGATTATCGTGAACCATTCAGTGTTCGCAGTCGTATTTTCTCAGCCGACCTTGGAGTATCCCAGCTAAATAACTGTGACATCATTGGATCGCTACGCAACGAACGCCCTTTGGTCATTTGCAACCAATCACACATGATGGTTTTAATTGGCGTACGATACTATCCGGAAGTAAGCTGTCAACTTCGCAATATCGATGCGGCTTGGGTTGCAGACCCATATCCACATCAATTTTGGGCGGAAGACATGGGCCCGGGCTTCCGCGACTTGCCTCCATTGGATCTGGTGCCTCGACCAATCGGTAAGCTTAGATTCCTCGCCGACCTTTGGGTCGTCTAAGCGAGAGCGTCCAACCTCATTGCACGTTCGACCACAACAGCGCACAAATGCGGTTTAGGCGCGCCGTAAGCACCCGGCGCATGACGGGTATGACCGGGGAGCCGGGTGCGCCCGCTTGCACGCCCGGCGCGCCATGGCCACATCACCCTTGGCGGCCTAGAGTTCGCATCCCCGCGGGGACGCGCCTCTCCGCCGCGCGATCGGCGACAGGCCGTGCGCGGACGATCGGTCCGTCGAGCGGCAGCCGCCGGAGCTAGCAGGACAGGAAAGGGTACGCCGTCATGTCCCAGATATTGCACCCCACGAAGATCGACCTTGCCGACAACACCCGCGCCGCGATGATCGGCCTGCTCAACGCCCGCCTGGCCGACGCGGTCGACCTCGCGACCCAGATGAAGCAGGCGCACTGGAACGTCAAAGGGCCGTCCTTCATCGCGCTGCACGAGCTCTTCGACGGCATCCACGCCGCCGTCCAGGGTCATGTCGACAATCTGGCGGAGCGCATCACCGCGCTCGGCGGCACGGCACGGGGCACGGCGCAGGTCGCGGCGGCGAGTTCGGCCCTGCCCGCCTATCCGCTGGATATCCAATCGGGCGCCAACCATGTGGAGGCGGTGAGCGTTGCGCTGGCCGCCTTCGGCAAGGGCGTGCGCGCCGCCATCGCGGAGGCCGGCGAGGCCGGCGACGCCGATACCGAGGACCTCTTCGTCGAAGTCTCACGCGACATCGACAAGAACCTCTGGCTGGTGGAGGCCCACGCCCAGGCGCCGCGCTGAAGACGTTTTTTTCTCCCTCAGGCGCCGGGCGCTCGCTCCGCTCGCTTGGCTTACGCGCCTTGCGGCGCGCCGGCCGGGCCGCTGCGCGGCCCGGTCCCGCTCAACTCTCACGCCCGGATTGCTGCCGGGTGTTTTTCCCTCAAGCGCCGGGCGTTCGCATCGCGCGCCCGCGCGCATTTAGGTGCGCATAGCACAGCGTAGCCCGCTCCCCCCTGACCATGGTGCGGTGCACAGGCCACAGGGCCGCGTCCATGATCGGCCCATGTCGCACGCGATTCTCAGCCGGGAACGGTCGGGGGAGCACGGCACGGTCGGCGTGCTTTGCGCTCCCGGTCTGCCGCCGACGCCCGTCATGGAACCCCCCTGGCGCGGCAATCGCCGCAACCGCTCCTGCATCCCGGCGGGCCTCTACGAGGTGGTGCCGCACCTCTCGCCGCGCCACCGACGCTGCCTGCTGGTGACGCAGGTGCCGGGCCGCAGCCACATCCTCTTCCACGCGGGCAACCTCGGCGGCGATGTGGAGCGGGGCTGGCATACCCACACGAAGGGGTGCCTGCTGCCGGGCCTGCGCCGGGGGGAGATGAGTGTGGGCGGGCGGCGCCAGCGGGCGGTGCTCGCCTCGCGCCCGGCGCTGCGCCGGCTCATGGAATGGGCCGCCGGCCGGCCGTTCGTGCTGGACATTCGCGACGATCGCCCCGCCGGCCCGGCGGCCGACGGATACGAGACATGACGAGAGCCGGGCAGCGCGCCCGCGCGCGTGTCGACTGAGGGGACGATGAACCATGCTTGAGACTCTCTTGAACCTCGGCGCTTCCGTACTCACCGGCGGCGCCACCGGGCTGCTGGGAACCGCGGTCTCCGGTGTGATCGACTTCTTCCAGTCCCGTCAGCGGCACCGGCAGGAGCTGGACCTCCGCCGCCTCGACATCGAGCTTGCGCATGCCGAGGCCGAGGGCGCCCTCGCGCACGCCGCCATCGAGGCCGAGGCTGCCCGCGAGCGCGCCGAGTGGGAGGCCCTGGAAGCCTCCTACCGCGAGGCCTCGCGGCGCTGGTCCCGCCCCGGCGAGGGCTGGTCGATGCAGCTCGTCGATGTCGTGCGGGGTCTCACGCGTCCTGCGCTCACCTGGAGCCTGTTCGCGCTGGTGGGCGCGATCTACTTCGTGCTCGGCGCCTCCGAGCTCACCGCCGAGACGCTCAGGCCCCGCATCGTCGAGACCGTGCTCTATCTCTTCACCGCTGCGGTTCTCTGGTGGTTCGGCGCCCGTCAGATCGAGAAACGGCATGCGCGCCGGAGCTGGAGCGCGGACACGGCCGGCCGATGGCCGATCTGGAGGCCTGGGTCGCGCGCGGCGTGGTGGGTGCCGTCGTCGCCGCCTGCGTCGGACTCTTCGTGAGGGTGCGCCGGCTCGAATCGATCGGCGCCGTAACCAGCAAGAGCCTCGGAGACCTGGAGTCGCGCGACACGGGCGTGGGCGCACTGGGTGCGCGCATGGAGACCGTCGAGCGCGGCCTGGTCAAGCTCTCGGCATCGCTCGACTCCCTCCCCGACGCCCGCGAGTTCGCCGCCCTCGGCCGCACGGCCACGGCCCTGCAAGGGGAGATCGCGGCGCTCCGCGCAACGCTGGACGGCATGGACAAGATGATCACCGGCCTCGACAAGCAGCTCGACCAGATCAACGCCCATCTGCTGGCCGACAGCCGATGAGCGCAGTCGGCAATATCCCCGCCGAGGACCTGCGGCTGACCGCCCTCACCCTGCTGGTCCAGGCCCGCGGCTACCGCGCGAACGAATATCTGCTCCGCACCCTGTTGCGCGAGTGGGGGCACGTTGCCTCGCGCGACGGTCTCAGGGGCGAGCTCGCCTGGCTCGCCGAGCGCGGCCTCGTCTCGATCGAGGAGATCGGAGGGGTGATGATCGCGGCGCTCACCGAGAGCGGCCATGACGCCCAGGCGGGCGCCGCCGAGATTCCCGGTGTGCGCAGGCCCGGCCCCGGCGCCGCATGAAGGCCGCGCGCACGGGGGGCGAGCGACGGCCGCAAGCGGCGCCGGAGCCTGGTCCGCCGCAAGCAGCGCCGGTGCTCCGTCCGCACCCAGCGGCGCCGGGGCCTCGTCCGCCGCCGGCCCGAGGCGGGTCGCATCGCCTGGATAGAGATGCGCCCGGCCCGGCGAGGACAGGGACACCGACAGCGGCACGCGGCATTATTGCGCGGCGCGGCCATGAAGAACAGGCATTTCCCCATGCTTAATGGGCATGACGCAAACGACGGGGCCTGATAAGCGCGCGCGCCGGGGCCGGGTCGCTCCCCCCGACAGCGCGCAAGCGCGGGCGTTGGTCGCGCGTCAGCGCGAGGCCGACGACATCGCCGCAGTCTGGGTGCGCGAGCTCGGCGACCGGCCCAACGGCCGCATCGGCCATTTCGCGATCGAAACCTTGCGGACGCTGGCGCTGCTCTCTGCCGCCGCGATCGGCGAGCGCGACGAGCCTGCGGCGCCGGAGGAGATCGCCCGCCTCGCCCTCGCGCTGAGCCGCATCGAGAGTGCCGGCAGGCTCAGCGACGAGCGTGAGCGCGCCATCGCGGCCGAGAGCGAAGCAAAGGCCGCCGCCCGCGCCGGCAAGGCCGCCCGCAAGGCCGGGCTGTCCGCGGACACCGTCGCCGCCATCCGCCGCGCCATCGAGGGCCCCGATCCAGGGCCAGCGCCCGGCGCCTGAGGGAAGAATAGATCGGCGTCCCCCAGGTGTGGGATGTGAACGGGACCGGGCCGCGCAGCGGCACGGCCGGCGCGACCGCGCCGGCGCGCCGCAAGGCGCGTAAGCGTCGCGCGTCCACGCGCGCGGAAGCGCGCGATCGAGCGGAGCGAGCGCCCGGCGCCTGAGGGAAATGAACAAGAACACCCGGCAGCCACGCGATGTGGGAGATGAGATGGACCGGGCCGCGCAGCGGCCCGGCCGGCGCGACCGCGCCGGCGCGCCGGCGCGCCGCAAGGCGCGTAGCCAAGCGAGCGGAGCGAGCGCCCGGCGATTGAGGGAAGAGAAAAAGAGCAACTTCACCCTCCTCCCCTACCAGACCCGCTGGGTGAAGGACGGCGCCGGGCTCAAGGTGATCGAGAAGTCCAGGCGCATCGGCGTCTCGTGGGCGGAAGCCTATCACGCGGTGATGCACGCGGGTTCCGCGGCCGGCGGCAATGTCTACTACCAGGCCTACAACCAGGAGATGACGCGCGGCTTCATCGAGGACTGCGCCGGCTGGGCGCGGGCGCTGCAGATCGGCGCCGGCGCCCTCAGCGACTCCCTGATCGAGGACCGCGGCAAGACCGTCCGGGTCTTCCGCATCGCCTTCCCCTCGGGCTGCGAGATCCTCGCCATGACGAGCACACCGCGTGCCTTCCGCTCCAAGGGCCGGCCCGGCGACCTCGCCATCGTCGACGAGGCGGCCTTCGTCGACGATCTCGCCGAGGTACTCAAGGCGGTGCTGGCCTTCCGCGTCTGGGGCGGGCGGGCGCACGTCATCAGCACCCACAACGGCGAGGCCAACCCCTTCGCCAATCTCTGCCGGGACCTGCGCGAGGGCGCACGGCCGGGTTCGCTGCACCGCGTGACGCTCGCCCAGGCGCTGGCCGAAGGCCTCTACCGCCGCATCTGCAAGGGCGCGGGCCGGCCCTGGTCGGCCGCGGCCGAGGCCGCGTGGGAGGCCGAACTCAGGGCGGAATACGGCCACCATGCGGGCGAGGAGCTCGACTGCATCCCCGCCGCCGGCGCCGGCGCCTGGCTCGGCTGGGAGGCGATCCGCGCCTGCGAGGACCCCCTGGCCGGCGACCCCGCCGCCTTCGCCGGCGGCACCTGCACCATCGGCGTGGACGTGGCCAGGCGGCGCGACCTCTGGGTCGCGGCGGTGCTCGAGCGCGTGGGCGACGTGCTCTGGCTGCGCGAGCTGGTGGTGCGGCAGGGCATCCCCTTCAGCGCGCAGCGGGCGATCGTGGGCGACCTGGCGGCGCGCTACCGCCCCGTCCGCATCGCCGTCGACCAGACCGGCATGGGCGAGGCGGTGGCGGAGCAGCTGCAGGACGACCTGGGCACGTCCATGGTCGAGGGCGTGCTGATGACCGGGCCGCGCCGGCTCGACGCGGCGACGGCGCTGCGCGAGGCGGTGGAGGACCGCAGGCTCCGTATTCCGGCCGACGACGGCCTGCGCCGCGACCTCCACGCCGTCCGCGCCGAGGCCGGGCCCACGGGGGCCCCGCGCCTCCTCGCCGAGCGCAGCGGCACCGACGGCCATGCCGACCGCTTCTGGGCGCTGGCACTCGCCTGCATCGCCGCCGCCGGCATCGGCCCGGTCACGGTCGAAGGCGCCACCGCCGGCACCCGCGCCGCCACGCTGGCGGAGTTCTATTGAGGGCGGCGGTTATTTCTTTCCCTCCAGCGCCGGGTGTTTTTTTTGCTTTCCCTCAGGCGCCGGACGCTCGCTCCGCTCGCTTGGCTTACGCGCCTGGCGGCGCGCCGGCGCGGTCGCGCCGGCCGGGCCGCTGCGCGGCCCGGTCCCGTTCACATCCCCTCCTCGTCGGCTGCCGGGCGGGTTTCGTTTGTTTTCCCTCAGGCGCCGGGCGCGCGGTCCCCGGCGTCACGTCGAGCGCCAATTTCGGCCACGCGATTGGAAAGCCCATTGCCATGGGCTACGTTCCGGCAGCGGAGGCACGGCAGCGCGACTGCGAGATCGAGGCGTTCTCCCGCCCGATCCCCGCGCTGCGCCACGACGAGCCGCTCTACGATCCGGAAGGGACGCGCAGCCGGCCTGAACTCTCGACAGGAGCGGGGAGACGACGGTGGAGGAGCTCGTTCGTGCCACGGTGGCCGAGATACCGGCGTTCGGGCCTGCGGCCGAGGTCGGCGAGATCGTCAGATTGGCCAGCATGACCAACCAGAGTTTCAGGGTCTGCGTCGATGGCCGCGACTACGTCCTGAGGATCGCGGGCCAGGGCACGGAGGAATATATCGACCGCGAAGTGGACGAGCATGCCGCGCGCGTGACGGCGCAAGTCGGCGTCGGTGCACCGCTCGTCCACTATGACCGGGAGAGCGGCATACAGGTGACGGCGTTCATCGAGAACGGCGCACCGATGGACGCCGAGGTCCTGCGCGACCCGCAGGCGGTCAGGCTCGCCGCCCAGGCCTTCCGCAGGCTGCACGACTGCGGCACTCCCTTCCTCGGCCGCTTCGACAGCTTCGAGAAGATGGACGAGTATCTCGACGTTCTTCGCCGTCGCGACGCCCGCCTGCCCGATGGCTATTTCGAGGCGAAGAGGGAGGCCGAGGCGGTGCGCCGGGCCTTGATCGAGGCCGACATCGCCCAGGCACCCTGTCACAACGATCCCGCGCCGGAGAATCTGGTTTACACCGGCGACCGCGTCTACATCGTCGATTGGGAGTTCGCCGGGAACAACGATCCCATGTGGGATCTCGCGGATCTCTCGGTGGAGACCGGCTTCAGCGAGCAGCAGGACACGATCCTGCTCGAGGCCTATTGCGGCGGCCCGCCTTCGCAGGGGATGGCAGCACGGCTCGTGATCTACAAGGCCATGGCCTTCCTGCTCTGGACCCTCTGGGGCTTGCTGCAGGAGGTCAACAGGAACCCCGCGCCCGCCTATCACTTCGCCAGTTATCGGGATTACGCGATGGATCGCTTCACCCGCTGCAAGGCGATCATGGGCCGCGAGGATTTCGGAGCGCTGCTCGAGGCGGCGCGCCGCGGCGATGCCGGTTCGCCGTGACCGATCGTGCCGTGAGCGGCGGCGTTCTGGCCGATTCAGCGTCGACCAGAACCTTCCTCTGGGTCTGCATGGGCCCGGTTCTCCTGTTCCTGCTCATCGTGGCGATCGCGCCCATGACGCTCGCGGTCGTGGACAGCCTGCGCGAGCTCTCGCTCACCAGCCTGACGAAGCGGGGCCAGTTCATCGGCCTCGACAACTACCGCGATCTGATCGGAACCGACGCCAAGTTCTATACCGCCATCGCACACACGGCGGTCTTCATGGCCATCGTGGTGCCGGTGGAGTTCGTTCTGGGGCTCATGGTCGCACTCTGGCTCAATCGCGAGTTCGCCGGCCGCCGCCTCGTGCTGACCATCGTCATGATCCCGACCATGATCGCGCCGGTGGTGGTCGGCATGATCTGGCGTTTCTTCCTGATGCCGAGCTTCGGCGTTCTCACCGTCTACCTCAACCGGATCGGGCTGTTCGAGGAGACGAGCGTGTTCTCCGGCCCCGTGACCGCGTTCGGCGCCTTGATGATCATCGATATCTGGGAGTGGACCCCCTTCATCATGCTGATCATGCTGGCGGGGCTCTCGGCGGTTCCGAGGGCGCCGATCGAGGCGGCCACGCTCGACGGCGCGTCGCGCTGGCAGATCCTGCGCCACGTCGAGCTTCCCATGCTGGTGCCGTTGATCGTCATCGCGCTCATGCTGCGCGCGATCGACGCGAGCAAGATCTTCGACACGATCCACGTGCTCACCGGCGGCGGGCCGGGCAACGCCACGGAGGTCATCGCCACCTTCGCCTATCGCACCAACTTCCTGACATGGAACCTGGGCTACGGCGCGGCGGTCTGCCTCGTCCTCGCCTTTGCGTCGCTCGTCGTCGCGGCACTCTTCTTCAAGATCGTCAGCGGCAAGGCGCCAACGCCGGAGGCGGCCTAGATGCTGTGTCCCGGAAATACGTATGAGCAATGTCGGCCTCACACCGTCATGCCCGGACTTGTTCCGGGTATCTCGTCGCGCTCGGCGAGACCAGGGTGCCCTCGTGGATGGCCGGGACAAGCCCGGCCATGACGGGAAGGGGACGCTGGTATTGTTCGCCATGAGTTCCGGGACACGACACTAGATGCTGCGCCGCAACTGGATCACCTTCCTCATTCCCCTGGTCCTATTGCTCGGCGTTGCGCTGATTCCCTACATCTGGATTCTGCTCGCGAGCTTCAAGAAACGGGTGGACCTGATCACGCCGGACCCGAAGTGGGTGTTCGAGCCCACGGTCGTGAACTATGTGGAAATCTTCGGCAAGGGCTTTGACCGCTTCCTCTTGAACTCGATTGTCATCGGCTTTTCCAGCACCGCTCTCACGGTGATTGTCGGCACTCTGGCGGCTTACGGTTTCTCCCGCTTCAAGATTCCTGCGGGAAATCATCTCTTCTTCCTGATACTCGCAACCCGGCTCGGGCCGCCGGTTGCTTACGCCCTGCCGATGTACCTGGTGTTTGACGCCTTCGGTCTTGTCAACACGCACTTTGCGGTCATTCTCGCCCACAGCACCTTCAATCTCGTCCTCGTCGTCTGGATGATGCGCTCGTTCTTCAACGATGTGCCGCGCGAGATCGAGGAAGCGGCCTATCTGGATGGCTGCGGGCATTTTCGGGTGTTCTGGCGCTTTGCAATCCCCATGACCTACCCCGGTCTCGTCGCGGTCATGATCTTCGTACTCATCTTTTCGTGGAACGAGCTGCTGTTCGCTCTGATCCTCTCCGGCGGAGAGACGAGAACGCTGCCGGTCATGATTCCATCCCTGGTGCTGCACACCGGCACGCTCTGGGGTCAGGTCGCCGCAGCCTCGATCATTCAGAGCATCCCGGTTCTCGTCTTTATCTTCTTCATTCAGAAGAAGCTGGTGCAGGGCCTGACCTTCGGCGCGGTCAAGGGTTAGGGACCGGGCGGCGGCCCGACGCCTCCCCCCGCACGTCATGCCCGGACCTGCCCGGACTTGTTCCGGGTATCCGGGCATCTCCATCGGCCAGCTCCGTCGGAGAGTGGGCGAACCTGTGGATGGCCGGATACCCGGAACAAGTCCGGGCAGGTCCGGCCATGACGGCGTGAGGGAGCGACCGGGGCGGAGGGAGGACGCTCCGATCCGACATCGAGCGCGTGTCGGAAACGGGACGCCGGGGGGGGCGCTCAAGCGCGCAGGCGCTCGCCGGTTTCGCTATCGAACGCGAGCACCTTGAGGGGATCGGTCACGAGCCTGATCGTATCGCCGTAGCGGATCGCGTCATTGCGTATCGTCTTGGCGGTAAGGGGCAGGCCCGCCGAGGAGAGCTCGAGGATCGTCTCGGCGCCGAGATGCTCGACGGCCTCGACCCGGCTTTCCAGCCCGACCCCGTCGCTGCCCGAGCCGGGTGCGAGGAATTCCGGGCGGATACCAAGTGTGACGGAGCGCGCCGGCGCCGCATCGTGCGTGGCAGGCAGCCTGAGCGTGAGATCGCCGGCGCGAAAGACCAGGGAGGCGTCGTCCCGCTCGATCGCACCATCGATCAGGTTCATCGTGGGGCTCCCGATGAAGCCCGCGACGAACTTGTTGTCGGGATCGTCGTAAACGGCGAGCGGTGTGCCTGTCTGCTGGATGCGCCCCTCGTTCATGACGACGATGCGGTCCCCCATGGTCATCGCCTCGGTCTGATCGTGCGTGACATAGATCATCGTCGCCGAAAGCCTGTGATGAAGCTTGATCAGCTCGCCCCGCATCGCCATCCGCAATTTGGCGTCCAGATTGGAGAGCGGCTCGTCGAAGAGGAAGACCGCCGGATCCCGCACGATCGCCCGTCCCAGCGCGACCCGCTGCTGCTGCCCGCCCGATAGCGTCTTCGGTTTGCGCGGCAGCTCCTCGGCAATGCCCAGGATGGCTGCCACGTCGCGAATGCGGCGCTCGATCTCGTCGCGCGGCATTTTTCTGAGCTTCAGGGCAAAGCCCATATTGTCGGCGACCGACATGTGCGGATAGAGGGCGTAGGACTGGAACACCATCGCAACGTCGCGGTCCTTGGCGTGAACGCTGGCCACGTCGCGGTCGCCGATGAAGATGCTTCCCGAAGTGACCGCCTCCAATCCGGCGATCATGCGCAGGCATGTCGTCTTGCCCGAGCCCGAAGGCCCGACCAGGACGACGAACTCGCCGCTTTCGATACTGAGATCGACGGCATCGACGGCGGCCACGGCACCGAAGCGCTTGGTGAGGCCTTCGAACCGCACCGCGGTCATCACAAGGCCCCCAGATAGATGAATTCGGCCGCCACGAAGAGCGCCACGCCCCAGAAGCGGACCTCGCCGGGCGTGAGCCATCGCTTGCGTGAGTTCCAGATCCCGAGAAGAAGCTGAAACGGCGCACAGACGGCAAAGACGACGACGTGCTCCAGCACAGTTATGTTTCCGATGCGGTCTTGTCTGCTCGGAGCACGAACAGGAACGGCACGCTCGCAATCAACGGGAGGGCGAATAGAGCGATCGGCACGACAATGAAGGGAGAGATGTCGACCTCGATCATCGCCCCACAGACGATCACGACCAGAAACGAATAGAGAACCGCCCAAAGAGAGGCGCGCAGGTTGGGGCGATCGAGAGGCATTCGGCGAGCACCTCGCACAGTACGGCTCGGCTGGCCGGCGGGCGCTTCTTCGCCCGCATCGACCATAGCATCGGGCCTTGGTGCGGTACACCGCCGCGGCCCGGGCGCCCCACTGAATGGCTCGACGCGGCACGGTGCGTTGCTACACTGGCCGTCGCCAGGCGAACGTCGATCGGCCTCTCGCCGACGAACCTCAGGCTCTTCGATCGGGCGTTGGCGGCGACGATCGGCGACGGGACAGGGACCCGCGGCACATGACAAGGACGCCCACATCCGACGATGAGGTCTACGCGCTGATCGGGGGCGCGCGCGGTATGGAGGCGCGCAGCGGCGCGGCGATCGAACGCGCGCGCACGCTGCCGATCTGGTCCGGCGCGGTCGAGCCCGCCGTGTTGAGCGGGGGCTTGAGCAACATCAACCTGACGGTCGATGACGCGGGCCGGCGTTACGTCATTCGCGTTGGCGAAGACGAACCCGTCTTCGGCGTCTTTCGCGACCATGAGCTCCTGGCCTTCCGGGCGGCCCATGCGGCAGGCGTCGCGCCCGAAGTCGTCTATGGCGAGCCGGGCCTGATGGTGATCCGTTTCATCGAGGGCCGCTCGCTCCTGCCCGCCGATGTGCGGGCGCCGGAGTGCCTTGCCAAGGTGGCCCGTCTCTTTCGCCGGCTCCACGACGAAGCGCACAAGCACCTGGATTCGACCGGCTTCATGTTTTGGCCGTTCCAGCATCAGCGTTCGCACATACGCTTGCTGCAGCGGCGCTCGGATCGGCTCTACGAGCGCTGGCGCGACATGCTGCCGGGCCTCGCGGCGGCGAACGAGGAGCTCGAACACGCGCTGGGTCCGGCAAACGTCGTCTTCGGCCACAACGATCTCAATCCCCAAAACATCATGGACGATGGCGAGCGCCTCTGGTTCGTCGATTGGGAATTCGCCGGCTTCGTGGCGGATCTCTTCGATCTCGGCGTTCTCGCGATGAATATCGAGATCGGAGCCGGGGAGATCGACCACTTTCTCGAGAATTATATCGACGCCCCGGTCAGCGACGAGCTGCGCTACCGCTTCGCAGCTGCGACGGTCGCCGCCGCCATACGCGAGACCACCTGGAGCTTCGTCTCCGAGGTGATGGACAAGCCGATCGATTTCGACTTTCGCATCTATTCCACCATGAACGCGGAACGCTACGAGCGCATGTATGCGGCGTTTCGCGATACTTACGGCGGCGCGGGGCGGTAGGGCGAGGGGAGCGATGACCGGGACGAGACAGCCGGACGAGACATGCCGGGTCGCCGTGGACGGCGGCGAGGTGGCCGTCTACAGCTTCGGGGCGGGCGAGCGGGTCCTGCTCTGTCTGCATGGCGGCCCCGGCCTTCCCTGCGACTATGTGCGGGACAGCCATTCGGTGATGGCGGACCACGGCTATCGGGTGGTGGTCTACGACCAGCTCGGGTGTGGCCGGTCGGACAAGCCCGAGGACACATCGCTCTTCAACGTGCCCCGCTATGTGGACGAGGTCGAAGCGGTACGGTCCGCGCTCGCGCTCGGTCGTGTCCACCTTCTCGGCCAATCATGGGGTACGTGGCTGGGCACGGAATACTGCCTGAAATACCCGGAGAACGTCGCATCCTACGTGATCGCCAACGGCTCGGGCAGCGTGCCGCATACGCTCTCGGAGATGAAGCGTCTGCGCGCTGCTCTCGGAGCCGAGACGGTCGCCATGATGCAGCGCCACGAGGCGCAGGGAACGACCGGCCACCCCGCTTACGAGGCCGCCGTCACCATCCTGTACCGCAGGCACCTCTGCCGCCTCGACGCCTGGCCCGCGCCGCTGCAACGCTCGCTCGACGGCATCAACATGGCGGTCTACGGCACGATGTGGGGACCCAACGAGTTCTGCTGCGTCGGTAGCCTCAAGGACTGGGACAGGCTCGCGGACATGGCGCGCATCGCCGTGCCCTGTCTGATCGTGAGCGGCCTCCACGACGAACTGACGCCGGAAGGAGCCCTGCTCATGCAGGACGCGCTGCCGGACGCGACGACGATCGTCTTTCCGAACAGCTCGCACACGCCGTTCTTCGAGGAGCCCGGCGCCTACTTCGCGGCACTGCGCGAGTTCCTCGATCGCCAGCGAGGTTAGATCGTTGTCAAGCGTGGAATACCGAGGTGGCCTCGCCTTTTCGGACAGTCTGGCGGCCTGAACGACAACCGGAATACACCCTGACCCAGCCGCCAGGCTGTCAGATTTTCCGGGGCCACCTCACCGGGGCATGGCGGCCCGGCCATCGGTTGTCGACAGCGCGCCCGGCCGCCTGTACGCTTCGAAGGGACCGGGGGAGGGCCCTGTTGAACGGCAGATCACGCAGATCGAGGCCGCGCGAGACGCGGCCATCCCAGGTCTCCGGCTGACGAAGGGTTGTCGTGAATGGCGCCGATGGATGCCGCCGTCGACGTCCCGCCCGAGCGGCATTTCGCCGCCGCCGGTGAGGGAGCAACGCCCCGGCGCGTCACCGTCCTGGGCTCGACCGGCTCGATCGGCTGCAACACCATCGACCTGATCGCGCGCCACCGGAGCGCCTTCGAGGTGGAGGCGCTGACCGCCCAGAGCAGCGTGGGCCGGCTTGCCGAACAGGTGCGCAAGGTCGGCGCGAAGCAGGCGGTCATCGGCGACCCTGCGCTCTACGGCGCCCTCAGGGAGGCGCTCGCCGATAGCGGGACCGCCGTCGCTGCCGGCGCGCAGGCCCTGGTCGAGGCCGCCGCCGCGCCCGCCGACTTCGTCATGGCCGGCATCGTCGGCGCGGCCGGGCTGCGCCCCACCCTGGCCGCGGCCGAGCGCGGCGCCGTCATCGGCCTCGCCAACAAGGAGTGCCTGGTCTGCGCCGGCGCGCTCATGCTGGCCGAGGTGGAGCGCGGCGGGGCGACGCTGCTGCCGGTCGATTCCGAGCACAACGCCATCTACCAGGTGTTCGACTTCGCGCGCGCAGACAGCGTCGAGAAGATCGTGCTCACCGCCTCGGGCGGGCCCTTCCGCGAGGCCTCGATGGAGACCATGGCGGAGGCCACGCCGGAGGAGGCGGTCGCCCACCCCAACTGGGACATGGGCGCCAAGATCTCGGTGGACTCGGCGACGATGATGAACAAGGGCCTCGAGACGATCGAGGCCTTTCACCTGTTCCCGGTGGACGCCGGGCAGATCGAGGTGCTGGTGCATCCGCAGTCGGTGATCCACAGCATGGTGGCTTACGTGGACGGCTCGGTGCTGGCGCAGCTCGGCACGCCCGACATGCGCACGCCGATCGCCTACGCGCTCGCCTGGCCCGCGCGCATGGCGGCGCCCTCGCCGAGACTGGACCTCGCGGCGCTCGGCCGCCTCACCTTCGAGCCGCCGGACGACGAGCGCTTTCCCGCCCTCCGCCTCGCGCGGGAGGCGCTGACCCAGGGCGGCAGCGCGCCGATCGTGCTCAACGCGGCCAACGAGGTGGCCGTGGGCGGCTTCCTTGAGCGCCGCATCGGCTTCCTGGAGATCGCCCGCACGGTCGAGCGCTGCCTGGAGCGGACCGATCACCGCGCCGTCGCCGCACTCGACGACGTGTACGCGATCGACGGCGCCGCGCGCGCGCTTGCCGAGCGTCTGCTCGCCGGCGCCAACTGAGCGGCGGCGGCGCGGCGCATGACGCTCTCTGCGACGGCGGCGGCGCAGGCGCCCGACCGGGGCGCGGCGACGCGCGAGGAGAACATCGGCGCGCTGATCCGCGCCAACAGCGAGAACTTTCCCGTCGGCTCCTTCCTGATCCCGCCCGACTGCCGGCCCCATGTGCATGCCTTCTACCTGTTCGCGCGCAAGGCCGACGACATCGCCGATTCGCCCACCATCCCGGCGGCGGAGAAGGTGGCCCGGCTGCAGGCCGCGCGCGACGCGCTCGGCCACGACGAAGCGGCGCTGCCCGACTGGGCCGTGCCCTATCACCGCAGCCTGGTCGAGACCGGATGCGAGGTGCAGAACGGGCGCGACCTTCTGTCGGCCTTCATCCAGGACGCGACCAAGCGGCGCTACGCCGACTGGGACGAGCTGATGGACTATTGCCGGCGCTCGGCGGCCTCGGTCGGCCGGGTGATGATGGACATCCACGGCGAAAGCGGGCACGCCGACATCGAGGGCTCGGACGCGCTCTGCAACGCCCTCCAGGTGCTCAACCACCTGCAGGACTGCCGCGAGGATTTTTTGGCGCTCGACCGCGTCTACCTGCCCGAGGCCTGGCTCAGGGACGCCGGCGGCGGCGTCGAGATGCTGGCGGAACGTCGGGCGGCACCGGCGGTGCGGCGAGCCATCGACCGCTGCCTCGACGGCACCGCGGGCCTGCTGCGCCGTGCCGAGGCGATGCCGCGCTCGGTCCGCCGCCGGCGCTTTCGCTGGGAGTGCGCGGTGATCGTCAGGCTGGCCTGGGCGCTGCAGCGCAGGCTCGCTCGGGGCGACCCCCTCGCCGGTCGCATCAGGGTGCCCGCGCCTGCCCGCGTGAGCCTCGCGCTACGCGGCATCGCAGGCGCATGGTAGGCGCAGCAGTCACCCTGCCGATCCCGGACGCTCCCGACCCGAAGCGCTACGTCGCCGCGCTGACCCGGGCGTCGGGGAGCTCCTTCTTCCTGCCGATGATGCTGCTGCCCCGCGAGAAGCGCGAGGCGATGCTGGCGCTCTACGCCTTCTGCCGCGAGACCGACGACGTGGCCGACGAGATCGAGGACCCGGCGCAGTCGCGCGCCTTGATCGAGGCCTGGCGGGGCGAGATCCGGGCGCTCTACCGGGGGACGCCGCGCCATCCGGTGACCCGCGCGCTGGCTGGCCCGGTCGAGCGCTTCGGCCTCGCCGAGCGGCACTTCATGGAAATCCTGGAGGGCTTCGAGATGGACGGCGGCGGCGCCATGCTGCGCCCGACGCTCGCCCAGCTCGAACGCTACTGCCATTGCGTCGCCGGCTGCGTCGGCCTGCTCTCGGTCGAGATCTTCGAGTACCGGGCGCACACCATCCCCACCTTCGCCCGCCACCTGGGCCAGGCCTTTCAGCTCACCAACATCCTCCGCGATGTCGAGGAGGACGCCAGGCGGGGCCGCATCTACCTGCCGCAGGAGCTGCTGGAGCGCCACGGCCTCGCGGACATCGTGCCCGAGGCGATCGTGCGCACCCCCGGCGTGGAGAAGGTCTGCGGCGCCCTCGGCGGGATGGCGCGGCGCCACTTCGGCGCCGCAAGCGAGGCGCTGCCGCGTTCGGAACGCCGCGCCATGCGGCCCGCGATCCTCATGCGCAGCATCTACGAAGCCTATCTCGACCGGATCGAGCGGGCGGGCTTTCCCGTCGCGGGCGCACGCATCAGGTTCGGCGCGACCCAGAAACTGCGCCTGGTGGTGGGCGGGCTGCTGCGGACAATCTGACCGGATCGCCCGATCCGGCGCGCGCCCGCGCCGGCGCACGGTGCTTGCCGGCTGCGGCGGCGTGACCCTGGCCAAGACCAGCCATCCCAAAAATCTCGAATATCTGACGTGCGCCCTTCATAGGCGCCGTCTTGGCGGAGCAATATCTCGAATGCAATGATGGGAAATCGTCATGGCTGTTCGTACCCTCGGGTCGGGAGGCTGCACCCATGCTGAGATTCGCCGAAGAGATCATGCTGCTCATGCTCGATGACAAGGGCGGGAAGTTCGCGGACGTGCCCAAGCTGCCACTCCACTACGCGCTTGCCGGCGCGGTTCTGATGGACCTTGCTCTGGAACGCCGGATCGATACCGATCCGGAACGGCTCGCCGTGATCGATCCGTCACCCCTCGGGGACGATCTGCTCGACCCGGTGCTCGCCCGCATCGTGCGATCGACGGAGACACGCGACACCTACTACTGGATCGAGGAAACGCTCAGATATACCAGCCCAATCCGCGAGCGCTCCCTCGCCCGTCTCATCGAGCGCGGCATTCTGCGCCAGGAGGATGACCGTTTCCTGTGGTGGTTCCGGACGCGGCGCTATCCGATCATCGACAACCGGACCATGCGGGAGGTGAAGCTGCGGATCATGGGGGTGCTGTTCAGCGACGAGATTCCGGATGTGCGCGACATCGTCATCATTTCCCTTGCGGACGCATGCGGCATCTTCGAGGGCCTGCTTTCCAGCCAGGAGCTGAAGAGTGCCGCCGGACGCATCGAACAAATCCGCAAGATGGAGTTGGTCTGCCGGGATGTCGTGAAGGCGGCCGACCGTCGCATTCGAGACATCGAATCGTCTATGGCATCGACGCATTAGCGGCCCCGCCGCCGCCGCCGAGCAGCCGCTCGGCGCTCCCGGCCGAGGCGATGGCGATGTCCGCGAGCGCGTCTGCGTCCGGGCGTTCGGTCCGCCAGGAGCGGGTCGAAAAGCGTAGCGGGGCCTACGGTTGAGGCCCGCGTCGCGCGGGACGCGCGCGGGGGCGCACGACGCGCTGCGCGCCTTTCCTGCCCCGTCGGCCGGACAGTGCCGCGCAGACCATGACCGTGGTGAGAATTCCGGGCTATAACCGGCCGCGCCAAGTGGAACGAGAGGCAGGCAGCGGCATGATCGTCGTCACCGGCGGCGCGGGCTTCATCGGCTCGAACCTCGTCGCCGCCCTGGAGGAGCGCGGCGCGGGCCCGCTCGCGGTCTGCGACAGGCCGCGCGCGGGCGGGGACGGCCGCACCGTCGCCGGGCGCAGGCTGGAGGCCGTGATCGAGCCGGACGCGCTCGGCTCCTGGCTCTCGGCCTGCGCAGGCGCCGTTCGCGCGGTCTTCCATCTCGGCGCCATCTCGTCGACGACCGAGACCGACGCGCGCCTGCTGGCGCGCGACAACTACCGCTTCAGCCTGGACCTCTGGCACTGGTGCGCGGGCGCGCAAGTGCCGCTGATCTACGCCTCCTCGGCCGCCACCTACGGCGACGGCGCCCACGGTTTCGACGACGACGGCTCGGTCCCGGCGCTCGCCCGGCTGAAGCCGCTCAACCCCTACGGCCGCAGCAAGCATCTCGTCGACCGCCGCATCGCCCATGCGCTGGCACGGGGCGCGGCGCGGCCGCCGCAATGGGCGGGCCTCAAGTTCTTCAACGTCTACGGGCCCAACGAGTATCACAAGGGCGGCCAGCGCAGCGTCGTCGCGACCATCTACCCGGACGCCGCCGCGGGCCGGCCGGTGCGCCTCTTCAAGTCCTGCGACCGGCGCTACGCCGACGGCGGCCAGCGCCGCGACTTCGTCTGGGTGGGCGATTGCGTGTCCGTCATGCTCTGGCTGCTGGACAATCCGCAGGTCAGCGGCCTGTTCAACGTCGGCACCGGAAGGGCACGGAGATTTTCCGCCCTCGCCCATGCGCTCTTCGCCGCGCTCGGGCGGGCGCCGTCGATCGAGTATGTCGAGATGCCGGCGCCGATGCGCGCGCACTACCAGTATTTCACCGAGGCGCGGATGGAGCGCCTCCGGCGCGCGGGCTACGACCGGCCCTTCGCGAGCATCGAGGAGGGCGTCGGCCGTTATGTAGAGGACTATCTGAGCCAGGCGGACCCCTACCGATGACCCTCGCCCTCGCCTTCCCCGCCATCGACCCGGTGGCCGTCGAGATCGGCCCGCTCACCATCCGCTGGTACGCGCTCTCCTACGTCCTCGGCCTGCTGCTCGGCTGGCAATATGTCCGCTATCTCGCAGGGAGACGTATCGCCGGGCTGACGAAGCGCCACGCCGACGACCTGGTGGTGTGGGGCACCCTCGGCGTCGTGCTGGGCGGACGGCTCGGCTACGTGCTCTTCTACCAGCCGGGCTTCTACCTCGCGAACCCGGCGCAGATCCTGTTGATCTGGCAGGGGGGCATGTCCTTCCACGGCGGCCTCCTGGGGGTGCTGGTGGTAGCCCTCCTCTATGCCCGCGCCAGGCGCATCAACCTGCTCTCCATGGGCGATGCGCTCTGCGCACAGGTGCCCATCGGCCTCTTCCTGGGCCGGATCGCGAATTTCATCAACGGCGAGCTCTACGGCCGCGCGAGCGACCTCCCCTGGGCCATGGTGTTCCCGGCGGGCGGGCCCGAGCCGCGCCACCCGAGCCAGCTCTACGAGGCGGTCATGGAAGGCCTCATCCTGTTCGCCCTGCTCGCCGCCGCGGTGCATGTGAAGCGCCTGGCCGGGCGGCCCGGCACCATCGCCGGGCTCTTCTTCGCCGGCTACGGCGTCGCCCGGATCGTCGGCGAGCTGTTCCGCGAGCCGGACGCCTTCCTCGGCTTCATCGCGCCCGGCATCACCATGGGGCAGGTGCTCTCGCTGCCGATGATCGTGCTCGGTCTCTTCCTCATCCTCCGCATCCCGCCGGTACCCCCGGTGCCGCCGGCGGGCGGGCAGGCAGGGCGATGACCGCGCTCGCGGCGGAAATTCGGGAGCGGATTCGGCGCGAGGGGCCGATCAGCGTCGCCACCTACATGGCGCTTTGCCTGACCCATCCGACGCTCGGCTATTACCGGCGGGCACGGCCGATCGGCGCCGCCGGCGACTTCATCACCGCGCCCGAGGTGAGCCAGATGTTCGGCGAGCTGATCGGCCTCTGGTGCGCGGCCCTGTGGCAGGCCATGGGCGGGCCGGAGCGCGTCAACCTCGTCGAGCTCGGCCCCGGCCGCGGCACCCTCATGGCCGATGCGCTGCGTGCCGCACGCAGGCTGCCGGCCTTCCGCGCGGCGCTCGACCTGCACCTGGTGGAGTCGAGCGAGAGCCTGCGTGCGGAGCAGCGCGCCCGTCTCGCCGACGCCCGCCCGACCTGGCACGCGCGCTTCGAGAGCGTGCCGCCCGGCCCCCTGCTGGTGGTCGCCAACGAGTTCTTCGATGCGCTCCCGATCCGTCAGTTCGAGCGGGTCGGCGGCGGCTGGCGGGAACGCGTCGTCGCGCTCGCGCCGGACTCCGATGCGCTCCGCTTCGCCGCCGCCGGCACCGCCTGCGCCGGGAGCGCCGGCCCCGCGCTTGCGCCGGCCGGCGCCATCGTCGAGCGGGCGCCGGCGCGCGACGCGCTCGCCGCCGCCCTTGCCGCGCGGGTCGCGGCAGACGGCGGCGCGGCGCTGATCGTGGACTACGGGCACGAGCGGCCCGGCACCGGCGATACGCTGCAGGCGCTGAGGCGGCACCGCCGCCACGACGTGCTGGACGATCCCGGCAGCGCCGATCTCAGCGCGCACGTGGATTTCCGCTCACTCGCCGCGGCGGCGCGGCGCGCCGGCGCCCGCGCGTTCGGCCCGGTGAGCCAGGGCGCCTTCCTCCGCACGTTGGGGATCGGCGAGCGCGCGGCTGCGCTCGGGCGGGGTGCCGGCGCCGCCGAGGCACGGACCATCGACGCCGCGCTGCGCCGTCTCACGGGCGCGCACGCCATGGGCGCACTGTTCAAGGCGCTGGCGATCGCCCACCCGGCGCTGGAGACGCCGCCCGGCTTCGAGGCGCCGCCGGGCGCGGCGGCGCCGTTGCGGTTGCGCGCACGACCCTGCGGGCGTGCGCGACCATGACCGCGTCCGCGCCCGCGCTCTCGCCCGCGCCCTGGGGCCACGCGCTGCTGGAGGACCCGGGCGGGCGCATCCGTCACGGCTTCTTCGGTCGCGAAGGCGGCGTCAGCGAGGGCCTCTACCGCTCCCTCAACTGCGGCTACGGCTCGGGCGACGATCCCGAGGCGGTGAGCGAGAATCGCACGCGTGCGATGGGCGCCTGCGGCATGGCACCGGGTGCCCTCTGCACCGCCTATCAGGTCCACAGCGCCGAGGCGCTGACGGTCACCGCGCCCTGGACGCGCGACGCGGCGCCGCGGGTCGACGCCATGGCGACGGCGACGCCGGGCCTGGCGCTGGCGATTCTCAGCGCCGATTGCGTGCCGGTGCTGCTGGCCGACCGCGAGGCCGGCGTGATCGGCGCGGCCCACGCCGGGTGGCGCGGCGCATTGAACGGGGTGCTGGAGTCCGCGGTCGAGGCCATGCTGGGCCTCGGCGCGCGGGCGCACGCCATCCGGGCCGCGATCGGCCCCGCCATCGGGGCGGCCTCCTACGAGGTCGGCCCCGAATTTCCCGCGCCCTTCCTCGCCCGCAGCGCGCAGGACGAAGACCTGTTCCGGCCGGCGCGGCAGGGAGGACGCTTCCTCTTCGACATCGCGGGCTATGTGGAGCGCCGCCTGGGCAAGCGCGGCCTCGCGGCGGTCGCCGCGACCGGAGGCGACACCTGCGCCGAGGCGGGCCGCTTCTTCAGCTACCGCCGGAGCCTCGCGCGTGGCGAGCCCGACTACGGGCGCAACATCTCCATCGTGGCGCTCGGCCCCTGACATGCCCTATGCGATCGTCTTCGGCGTGCTCCTGTTCGTCGGGCTGGTGGCGAGCTGCGTGCTGACGGTATCGAACCCATGACGGCCCGGCGGCCGGCGACGGCGCGATGCGCCCTGCTCCTGCTGCTCGCTACCGCGCTCGCGGCGTGCGGCGACCTGCCCCAGCCCTTCCAGCCGGCCGCCAAGAGCACGCGGGTCTGGGTCAGTGCCGGACCCGCCAATTGGGGGAGCATCCTGGTGCGGCCGGTCGAGGGGTTGCCCGCACCTCTCTCGGCGGCCCTCGCGGGCAAGGTCGTGGAGGCGCTGCACGCACGGGCCATCCTGGCCAGCGCGCACGCTGCCAGCCGCGGCAGCATCGTGCTGGAGGGGAAACTCTCCGTCGTGAGCGACAGGCTGCGATGGGCGCTGGTCGCGCCCGGCGGCGAGACCGTGCACCGCTTCGACGCGCCGTCGCCCGGCGGGGCGTCGCGGCGCCGGGCGACGGTCCCCGATCTCGATGCCGCGGCCGCGCGGGCCGCCCGGCAGATCGCCGCCGCCCTGGAAGAGCAGGGCCACGACTCCGGCGGTGCGTCGACGAGAGCGGACGTGGTCCTCGACGCCGTTCGCGGCGCGCCCGGCGACGGCGGGATTTCGCTCGTGCACGCCATGCGCGATTCCCTCGCCCGGAACGGCTTCACCGTCGCCCAGTCCCCGGACGAGGCGGCGCTTCTCGTCGAGGGCCGCGTCTCGGTCGCGCCGAGCGACATCACGCCGGGCAGCGCGACCGTCGCCATTGCATGGACGGTGCTGCGGCCGGACGGCACCAGGATCGGCACCGTCACCCAGAGCAACCACGTGTCGGCGGCGCGCCTGGCCGGCCCCTGGGGCCTGCTGGCAGAGACCGTGGCGCGCGCCGGCGCGCCCGGCATCGCCCAGCTTCTCCGGCTCGCCCCACGCCACGAGGCGCCGACGCGCGAAGCCCCGCCCGCACCCTCGCTGATCGTCGAGGCGCCGATCGCACCCTCGGTATCGGCCGAAGCGCCGATCGCAGCCGCGGTGACGGTCGAGGCGCCGCTCGCACCCTCGGTATCGGCCGAAGCGCCGGTCGCGCGCGCGGTGACGCTCAAGGCACCGATTGCACCCTGGATCAGCGCCGAGGCGCCGCACGCGCCCCCGGCAAGCGTCGAGGCGCCGATCGCGGTCTCGGGACGAGTTCGGTAACGTCGTTTACAGGGCATGGTCAGATTGATACAGTCCGCGCGCCGTCGGGGCCTGTGGCGCGGCCCGGCCGGCTTCATCCTGCCGCACACGCTCCAGGGAACCGTCATCGATGAAGCTCGTTGCCGGGAACAGCAACCGGCCGCTGGCTGAGGCGATCTCGGCGGCGCTGGGCACGCAGTTGACCCGAACGTCGATCCGCCGCTTCTCCGATTCCGAGATCTTCGTGGAGATCCTCGAAAACGTTCGCGGCGAGGATGTCTTCCTGATTCAGTCGACGTCGACGCCGACCAACGACAACCTGATGGAGCTCCTGGTCTGCCTCGACGCGCTCAAGCGCGCGTCCGCGCAACGGGTGACGGCGGTGATGCCCTATTTCGGCTATGCCCGGCAGGACCGGAAGTCGGCGCCGCGCACGCCGATCTCGGCCAAGCTCGTCGCCAACCTGATCGAGGCGAGCGGCGCCAACCGGGTGCTCACCCTCGACCTGCACGCCGGCCAGATCCAGGGCTTCTTCGACATCCCGGTGGACAATCTCTACGCGGCGCCGGTCATGGTCGAGGACATCAGACAGAACTACAACAACGAGCCGCTGATGTTCGTCTCGCCCGATGTCGGCGGCGTGCTGCGCGCGCGCGCCATGGCCAGGCGCTTCGACGCCGACCTCTCGATCGTCGACAAGCGGCGCGAGCGCGCGGGCCAGTCGGAGGTCATGAACATCATCGGCGATGTCACGGAGCGGCGCTGCATCATCGTCGACGACATCGTCGATTCGGCAGGCACCCTCTGCAACGCCGCCGCCGCGCTCATGGACGCGGGCGCAAAGGCGGTGCACGGCTATGTCAGCCACGCGGTGCTCTCGGGCGACGCGGCGGCGCTGGTCTCGTCGTCGGCGCTCGAATCGCTGGTCGTCACGGACAGTATCCAGACGACCGATGCCGTGCAGAGCGCGGACAATATCCGCGTCCTCTCGATCGCACAGTTGATGGCCGAATCGATCCTCCGTATCAGTTCCGAATCCTCCGTCTCGAGCCTCTTCGACTGACGCGAGCGACCAGCTTTCCGGAGAAGCGTGACCATGAGCGACCAGGCAGTCATCGATGCAGCGCCGCGCGAAGCGCGCGGCAAGGGCGGTGCGCGGGCGCTCAGGCGCGGCGGGCGGATGCCGGCCATCGTCTACGGCGGCGGCGGCGAGCCGCTCTGCGTCTCCCTCGACCACAGCGCGCTCGAACGCGAGCTGGGCCGGCGGGGCTTCTTCGCCCGCCTCTACGATCTCAAGCTGGGCGACGACACCATTCGCGTGCTCCCCCGCGACGTTCAGCTCGATCCGGTCAGCGACGCGCCGCTCCACATCGACTTCATCCGCTATGTCGCGGGCACGACGCTCGCGGTCTCGGTGGAGGTCCGCTTCGAGGGCCAGGAGGAAAGCGAGGGCCTGAAGCGCGGCGGCGTGCTCAACATCGTCCGCCACGAGGTCGAGCTCCTGTGCCCGCTCGAATTGATCCCCGAGCATATCGTCGCCAACGTGGCCGGCCGCGAGATCGGCGACAGCATCCATATCAGCGACATCGACCTGCCCGAGGGCGTGACGCCCGCCATTGCCGACCGCGACTTCACCATCGCCACCATCGCCGCGCCCACGGTCTCGGTCGAGCCGGAAGAGGAAGAGGAAGGCGAGGAAGGCGAAGAGCTGGAGGAAGGCGAAGAGGCTGCCGAGGAGGATGCCGAGGCGGCAGCGGCGGGCGAAGGCGAGGAGTCCTAGACACGGCCTTTCGCCTCTGGCCCCGCGCCGCTCTGGTGGGGGCACCTGCCCATCTGCTGGTCGGCCTCGGCAATCCAGGGGCCGATGCGGTCCGGCACCGGCACAATGTCGGCTTCATGGCGCTCGACGCGCTGGCGGCGGCGCACGGGTTCGGCCCGTTCAGGCGGCGCACCCGCTTCCATGCCGACATCGCCGAAGGACGCGTGGGCGACGACGCGATCCTCGCGCTCAAGCCCGGGACCTACATGAACGAGTCGGGCCGCGCCGTCGGCGCCGCCATGCGCTTCCACCGGCTCGCACCCGCAGCCGTCATCGTCCTGCATGACGAAGTGGACCTCGCCGCCGGCAAGGTGCGCGCCAGATGCGGCGGCGGCGTCGCCGGCCACAACGGCCTGAGGAGCATCCGCACCCATGCCGGCGCCGACTTCTGGCGGGTGCGGATCGGCATCGGCCGTCCCGACGACCGCGAGCGGATGCGGCGCCACGTGCTCTCCGACTTCAGCGCCGCGGACCGGGCCACATGGCTGCCGCCGACGCTCGACGCCATCGTCGAGGCGTTTCCGCTGCTCGTGGCGGGCGACGCCAGCGCCTTCATGAGCCGCGTCGCGCTGCGCGCCCCGCCGCCGGGACCGAGCCCGGCGGAGGCGGGCGGCAGGCAGAAGCCGGAGCCGCCGGATGGGCTTTAGATGCGGCATCGTGGGCCTGCCCAATGTCGGCAAGTCCACGCTCTTCAACGCGCTGGTCGCCGGCGGCGCGGCCGAGGTCGGCAACTATCCTTTCTGTACCGTGCAGCCCAATGTCGGGCTCGCGCCGGTGCCGGACGAGGCGCTCGTCCAGGTGGCGCGCCTCGCGGGCTCGGCCAGGACCGTGCCGAGCGTGCTGGAGGTGGTCGATATCGCCGGCCTCGTCGCCGGCGCCAGCAAGGGAGAGGGGCTCGGCAACCGCTTCCTGGGCCATGTGCGCGACGTGGACGCGCTGCTCCACCTGGTCCGCTGCTTCGAGGACGAGCAGGTCGCGCACGGCCACGGCGGCGGCGATCCCCTGCACGACATCGCCCTGATCGAGACCGAGCTCATGCTGGCCGACATGGAGAGCCTGGAGCGTCAGCGCGAGAGCGCGGTCAAGCGCGCGCGCGGGGGAGACACGGAGGCGAAGGAGCGGCTGGCAGCGATCGAGCCGGCGCTCGCCCTGATCGAGGACGGCCGCCCGGCGCGCGCGCTCGACCCGCCCGATCCTGCGGCCCGGCGCGCATTCGCGGCCCTCAACCTGCTCAGCGCCAAGCCGGTGCTCTATGTCAGCAATGTCGACGAGGAGAGCGCGGCGTCCGGCAACGGGATGAGCCGGGCGGTCGCCGCCCATGCTACCACCGCGGGCGCCTCGGGCGCCGGGCATGTGGAGATTTCCGCCGCGATCGAAGCGGAGATCGCCGCGCTCGACGATGCGGCCGAGAAGGCCGCCTTCCTGGACACGCTCGGGCTCGGCGCCCCCGGCCTCGACCGCGTGATCCGGGCCGGCCATCGCCTCCTCGGCCTGATCCGCTTCATCACGGCCGCGCCCAACGAGGCACGCGCCTGGCCCATCGCCCAGGGCAGCACCGCGGTCGAGGCGGCCGGGCGCATCCACACCGACTTCGCGCGCGGCTTCATCTGCGCCGAGACCATCGCGGCGGACGCGCTCATCGCCGTCGGCGGCGAGCAGGCCGCCCGCAACGCAGGCCGCATGCGCCAGGAGGGCCGCTCCTACGTCGTGCGCGACGGCGATGTCATCCTGTTCCGCTTCAATGTGTAGCGCGCCGCCGCGCTCGGCTATATGTAGGGCGTTCAATGATTGGCGCGGTCATGTCCCATCTGCTATGTGAAGAGCAAGCGCGCGAAGCCGCGCGGCACGAAGCAGGATCAGGGAGGCACCCCCGATGGGCGCAGTTGTCCGGCTGACCGCGGACGATGGTCACGTTCTCGACGCATACCGCGCCGCGCCCGACGGCGAAGCGCGCGCGGGCCTCGTCCTCGTGCAGGAAATATTCGGGGTCAACGGCCACATCAGGGGCGTCTGCGACGACTACGCGGCCCAGGGCTACCTGGTCCTGGCGCCCGCCCTCTTCGACCGCAAGGGGCCGGGGATCGAGCTGGGCTACAGCGCCGAGACGGTGGACGAGGGCCGCGCGCTCAAGGGCGATATCGGCTGGGACGGGCCCGTCATGGACATCAAGGCCGGCGTCGATGCGCTCGAAGGCGCGCCCAAGGTGGGCGTGGTCGGCTACTGCTGGGGCGGCTCGCTCGCCTGGCTCTCCGCCTGCCGGCTGGAGCTGGATGCGGCGGTCGGCTACTACGGCGGCCAGATCATCGAGTTCGTGGGCGAGACGCCGGCCTGCCCGACGATGCTCCACTTCGGCACCGAGGATGCGGGCATCCCGATGGCCGACGTGGACGAGATCAAGACCACCCACCCGGATGTCGCGGTGCACGTCTATCAGGGCGCAGGCCACGGCTTCAACTGCGACCAGCGGGCGGACCACCATCCGGACGCCGCCGCACTGGCGCGCGACCGCAGCCTCGCGCATCTCGCACGCCATCTCGGCTAGCCCAGGCCGGCGCTGAGCCGTGGCCGCCGTCGCCGACCAGTCCACCCCGGTCCGCCTCGGCGTCATCGGCGGCAGCGGCCTCTACGAGATCGAGGGACTGAGCGAGACCGAGCGGATCGAGGTCCGCTCTCCCTTCGGCACGCCCTCCGATTCTCTGCTCCTCGGCCGCCTCGCCGAGACCGAGACGGTGTTTCTGCCGCGCCACGGCCGCGGCCACAGGCTGAGCCCAAGCGCGGTCGACTACCGCGCCAACATCGACGCGCTCAAGCGCGCGGGCGTGACGGACATCGTCTCGCTGAGCGCCGTGGGCAGCCTGCGCGAGGACATCGCGCCGGGGGAATTCGTCCTCGTCGATCAGTTCATCGACCGCACCGCAGCCCGCGAGACGAGCTTCTTCGGCGCCGGTCTCGCCGCCCATGTCTCCATGGCGGAGCCGGTGTGCCCCAGGCTCGGCGACCGCCTGCTGGCGGCGGGGACGAGCCTCGGGCTCAAGATCGTGCGGGGCGGCACCTATCTCGCGATGGAAGGGCCGCAGTTCTCGACGGCCGCCGAATCGGCGCTCTACCGGCAGTGGGGCTGTGCGGTCATCGGCATGACCAACATGCCGGAGGCGAAGCTCGCCCGCGAGGCGGAGATTTGCTATGCGTCCGTCGCCATGGTGACCGACTACGACTGCTGGCACCCGGACCACGCCGCGGTCACGGTGGACGCCATCGTGCGCACCCTGAACGAGAACGCAGCAGCCGCGCGGCGCCTGGTGGCGGCGCTGGCGGCGGCGCTCGCCGCTCGCCGCGGCCCCTGCCCCGCCGGCTGCGACCGGGCGCTGGAGAACGCGCTGATGACGGCACCGGAGGCCCGCGACCCGGCGCTGGTGAAGCGCCTCGACGCCGTCGCCGGCCGCGTGCTGGGCTAGCGGGAGTCCGTCTTGGACGGGCTCGCGACAGGCCGCGCCCGCGTCCCGCCGCTCCTGCGGCGCCCTCGCGGACGCGCCGACCAGAGGCCGGCTGCCATGAGCAAAAATATGGCTAGACATCTTGGATTAGACGTGCCCTCCTCGATGTGGCTCTGCCCTCGGCGTCGCTTGACCCCGAGCGTAACCCACGATATTCGAGGCCAAGGCAGGTCAATCCATGATGTCTAGGACACGCGCTTTGCTTCTCGACGGGACCCTGTTTACACTTGGCGGACTACTAACCTGCCAAAATCTTGCAGCAGGCATATGAGAGAAACTCGCGCAAGCTTATGGATCGTAGCCGAGACAGCGCGCCTACGCAACAATCCAATGCGACCAGAGCCACGGACAGGCGCCTCGAATACCGTCGTCATCAGTTGTCGAGGTCAGCGTTGAAGTGTTCAGGATCTGCACAGGATCGGCTCGTCGTCTCCGATCGATGCCAAAGGATGAAAGGGTTTGTCATTAGCGTGCATTGCGTCAAAGATGTTCGCGATAACGTTGTGCTTGTCCGCCTGTGCGATCATTAATGCAGGTCCTGATGGAAGTCACCGAGTCATGGGACTAGCCGACATTGAGGTGATACCGGCCGGTCATTCCATCGGTCTAACAGGAGATGTCGTTACCATACGCGCTTTGGGACTGACGCTAAACTTGATGGAGGCCACTACAGATCTCGTGATCGGGTACTATAAGCGTACGCAGGCCTTCTTGCGCGACTGTGGTCCAACCCATACGCACCGCCATTTGTCGCGGAACGTTGCGACTCCGACAGAAATGACAGATGAGCGCTATGTTCCGAATCGCCAAGGGTCCGACATTGGTAGGGCCATTTTTGACTTATTCGGAACAAGAGTTCCGGCGTCCGCTGTCGCAAACAAACCTGCTGGCACGTTAAGTGACACCGAGGTGCTTGGACTAGCATTCACGCAGCAACTTCAAGGACTGGATGTTCTCATTGGCTATTCTCGCTCAACCCTACTATCAATAGAAAATGACGTGATAGTAAAGCTCGGCCGGGCGCAAAGAGACTGTCCGACGTTCGAAACGTCACTTCTCATGCGCTAGGTGTTCACGCTATTGCCGAAGGAAAATGCGGTCCACTCCGAATCTAGCCAAAGTCCGATCAAGGAGCACACCGTCAATGCAAAGAGATGACTCGCGAATAACCTCACAGTTTTTTCCCTTTTTGGCGTTGCTCGCTCTCGCATTCTCAGGCTGCAGCGGTGATCCGAACCGAGTTCTCTTTTTGACCACGACACAGCTCGGTATCGATGCCGACACAAAATCACAGAGTGCCAGTATTGGTTTTGAACGATACGAAGGTTACGTTGGGCCGGGGTACGAGAACGGTGGTGTACCACCAGTAATCGCTAGGTTAGAATCCAATTTATCGATTTCTGATCCTAAGGTCAGCCAAATTTACGCCACTGGCGATGCGGCTCGATTGGCCTCTGGTCGCGATGCTAAATGGCAGGACAAACCCTTGAACGGACGTCGAGCGATCATGTATTTTGGGACTGGCACCACTTACGGACTGAAGGCCAGCTTCTCGACAGACGCACCGGCCTTCAGTTTGGGTTACAAGCGCCAAGAGTTTTCACTCATCCCAATCGGCAACTCAAACACACGGTCTGGGCAGGCTAATGCGAGAAATGCTGAGGGCCAACAGTCCGTCGCAGACAAGGGGTCTTCTGATGGAAGTGAGGTAGACAGGAGGCTTGTTGATGGAAGTGAGGATGTATACCCTTCGGTGTTGGCTTCTTTTGACCTAAATATTGCAAACAAGAGCTTTCAGGAAACTGGGACGGGGGTATCTCAGTTCTTTGCCACAGGTGATGCCGCAGAGAAGTTAGCTGAACGGGCGGACATTAGACTGGCCTTCGCGAAAGAAGCGGAAAGCGCTTTGAGTATTCGCAATATCGATTGCGTTGAAGGTCGCGATGGCGCGTCGAAAGTAATATTGCAATGGCTAGAGGGGGATGCGAAAAACAAGAACACGCTACAGTCGATAATCAAAGCGGACTTTGTTGCAGATATGACCAATTGGGAGCTGATTAACTGTTCGGACTTATCCGCATGGCGCAAGCTCATTTTGGACAAGCATGACTTCCACTCGGGAACCTCGTGAAGAGGTCTTCACCTCGGACTTAATAAGGAGGGTCTCTATGTCAACTGTATCTCGTGAGTTTGACACCAAAAAAGAGGCAGAGGACTGGATTGAGGAAATAAAAGTAACTGATAATGTCAGATCGTCACGAATTGAGAGGTTGGCTGGTGCAAAATGGAGGGCAATTGTCGATATCGATAGATAGTTGCGGAGTATGTCTGTTTCGTTTCTGTTGCGGGTCGACTTGTCAAAGCTGGCTCTCCATGAGCGAGCAGACTGTCAAGAACAGACTGTCATGGGACTTGCAGCGGTGCAGTGTCGGCACAATGCTGACCCTAGGTGTTTCAGACTGTTTGCACCCTATTGTCTGATACGATGTAGCACAGATGTTTACGCAAGCTCAACCCAGAGCTGGCGGCAATATCAGTACGCTCCTCCATATGTTCAACAAACCCGATCAAAGTGCATTTTTCGACAAACAACTAGTGTTCGGTTTCTGAATTTCGCAAGATTTTGGTTTGGGCGTGTGACCTCTCAGACCCGGCCACTAACGCTAGCGGCTGCGCTCGACCTCGACGCCGACGCCTGCGGCATCCGGGTAGAGATCGAGTTTTTCGATCCGCACCCGCGCGCCGCGCACGCGATGGTTGGCGAGGCAGAGATCGGCGATGCGGTCGGCCAGCGTTTCCACCAGATTGATGTGGCCACGCGCGATGATGGCGCGGATGCCGTCAACGATGGTCTCGTAGGAGACGACGTTGGCGATGCGGTCGCCGAGCGGCCCTTCGTCGTCCGCCACCTGCACCCGGACGTTGATGCGCACCCGCTGGGTGCCGCGGCGCTCATGCGCATGGACGCCGATGGCGCAGGGCACGACGAGATCGCGGATGAGCAGGCAGCGCCGCGCCGGCGACGGCGTATTCGTGCTCATTCCAGGATCCCTTCTCCCTGCGGCATCGCCCAGCCGAGATGCTGGCCGCTGTCCAGCGCGATCATCTGCCCGGTGAGCGCGCGCGCCGCAAGGATGAAGCGTATACCGTCGGCGATGTCGGCGGGCGCCACGCTGCGCTTCAGCGGCGTGGCGGCGCATTGGGCGGCGAAGTGCTCGGGGCTCTGGCGGACGCTGGGGAGCGTCGGGCCGGGGCCGATGCCGTTCACCCGGATGCGGGGGCTGAGCGCAAGCGCCGCCGTCTGCGTGAGCGTCCAGAGCCCCGCCTTGCTGAGCGTGTAGGACATGAAGTGCGGCGTGAGGTTCCAGACGCGCTGGTCGAGCAGATTGACGATGCAGCCCTCCGCCCCGGCCGGCAGAGCGGCCGCGAAGGCCTGCATCAGCACGAAGGGCGCGCGCAGGTTGACCGCCATGTGGCGCTCCCAGCTCGCTCGGTCCGCGCTCTCGATGTCGTCATGGTCGAAGAGGGAGGCGTTGTTGACGAGGCAGCCGAGCGGCCCGAGGGCCTCTGCCGCCCGTGCCGCCAGGGCCTCGACCTGCGCCTCCTCGGCGAGGTCCGCCCTGAGCGCCACGGCGCGCCCGCCCTGTCTCTCGATCTCCGCGACGACGCCGAGCGCGGCGTCGCCCGACTCCCGATGGTGCACCGCGACCGCCCAGCCGTCGCGCGCCAGCGCTTCCGCGATGGTGCGGCCGATGCGCGCCGCGCCGCCGGTGACCAGAGCCGCCCGCGGCATTGCCTCCGATGCAGCCATTGCCGGCGGCCCCTACCCACCCGTCTCCTGCCGTGTCGCCTCCTGTTCGTAGTAGCGGAAGACCATGTCGGTCAGCGTGACGAAGCCGACCGCCTCGTTGCCGTCGACCACCACGCCGCGCGAGAGGCCGAAACGGCCGAGAAGCCGGATCGCGTACTTGATCTCCATGTCCGCGCTCACGCTGAGCACCGGCTTCGACATGATCTCGTAGACGTTCACGCGGTCGGGCGAACGGTTGTGCGCGATCACCTTGTTGGCGATGTCGGAGACCACGACGAGGCCGTACTCGTCGCCGGGCCGGCGGCGCCGGACCACGAGCGAGTGCACCCCTTCCTCGCGCATCCGCTCGAGGGCCTCGTGAACCGTGGCCACGCCGTCGATCGGCTCCGGCATGGGCGACATGACGGCACGCACCGTGTTGAAGCGGACCTCCTTCGGGTCCGCCCTGGCGGTGCTCGCGTTCCTGCTCATATCTGGTCCTCGATTTCGTGCTTGATCTCGGCGATCTGGCTGGAGAGGCCGACGGCGTCCTCGATGGCGACCTGGAACGCGATGCCGGTCCCCGATTTCTCCTCGAAGGCCCCGGCCGTCGCAATTCCCTCGAGAACGGCCCGGCTCATATGTTCTTCGACGATGAAGAGCAGGATGTCCCGCTGGCCGCTCAGCCGCAAGCCGAGAAAGGTCCTCTGCGGCTCGAGCCCCTCGCCGCGGCAGCCCGTGGCGATGGTGGCGCCGGTCGCGCCGGAACGGCGGCCGGCGTCGAGAACGGCATCGGTCTCGCTGGCGTCCACGAGGGCCATGATCAGCTTGAAGCGCATAGCTCAGGCTCCTTTCCGGGAAGATCGACGCTTGCGCGCGGCTTCCAGCACCGACGACAGCTGGGCATAGCCCAGCACCGCGATGACGGCAAAGACGCAAGCAAATGCGATGAGGCCGAAGCCATCGAGCAACGGGCTCCGGCCAGGCACGTTGGCGGCGAGGCCGAGGCCGAGGGCTGCGACCAGCGGCACGGTCACGGTCGACGAGGTGACGCCGCCGGAATCGTAGGCGAGCGGGATGATCCTTCGGGCGGCGAAGACCGTCTGCACGATCACGATCGCGTAGGCGGCCATGAACAGATAGTGGAGCGGCAGCCCGATGACGATGCGGACGCTCCCGAGCCCGACGCCGACGGCGACACCGACGGCGACGGCGATCCGCAGGCCCCAGGGCCTGATCGTCCCGCCCGAGACGGCGCCGGCCTTGTTGGCGACGGCGAGCAGCGAGGGCTCGGCGATGGTGGTGCCGAAGCCGACGGCGGCGGCGAAGGCGTACACCCAGCCATAGTCGAGCCAGTGGGCGCTGGCGCCTGCCGCGAGACCGAGGAACGCCGGGTCGGTCAGTTGCGCGGCCATGGTCTTGCCGAGGGGGAAGAGCGCCTCCTCCAGCCCGATGAGGAAGAGAACCAGCCCGACCACGACATAGGCGAAGCCGACGACCACGCGGCCCGGATTCGCCGGGCGCCGGCGCAGGACGACGAGCTGGAAGAAGAGCACGAGGGCAACCAGCGGCGCGATGTCGCGGACCGTGTCGAGGCCGACGGAGGGCAGGACGGCGAGCAGATCGACCATGCCGCCCCTCAGGTCACGATGCCGTAGACGAGGACGAAGACGATCGGCGTGAGACTGGCAAAGGCGATGAGGCCGAAGCCGTCGATCAGCGGATTGCGCCCGCGAATCGCTGCCGCGAGCCCGACGCCGAGCGCCGTCACCATCGGCACGGTGATGGTGGAGGTCGTGACGCCGCCGGAATCGTAGGCGATGCCGACGATCTCGTCCGGTGCCAGGAAGGTGAGGCCGGCCGCGACGATATAGCCGCCGATGATCCAGAAGTGGAGCGGCCAGCCCTTGAGGATGCGCAGCACGCCCAGCGTGATGCCGACGCCGACCGAGACCGCGACCGTGTAGCGCAGCCCGAGCGCGTAAGAATCCCGGGCGTCCGCATCGCCGGCGATGACGCCGGCGTCCGCCGCGACACGGGCTGCCTCGGCTGCGACCGCGATCAGCGCAGGCTCGGCGACGGTGGTCCCGAAACCGAGGGCGAAGGCGAAGACGAGAAGCCAGAACAGGCTGCCCCTCTGCGCGAACCCTTGCGCCATGCCCTCGCCGAGGGGGAAGAGGCCCATCTCCAGGCCCTTGACGAAGAGCGCGAGCCCCAGCATCACGAGCACGAGCCCGCCGAGGATGCCGCCGAGATCGGGGAAGGGCTGGCGCAGGACCGCGACCTGGAAGACCGCAACCACCGCAATGATGGGCGCCAGGTCCCGCAGGGTGCCGAGCACGAGAGCGGCGAAGGAGAGAAGCCCCGCCACCGGCCTGTTTCGCTTCAGCCGGGCGAGCGCGCGCGGCGCTGGGCGACCGGCCCTGGTCTCGGCGTCGGCGGGCGGATTCATGGCGACTCGGGCTCCGCTTCCCTCGCCATATAACCGCATGGCCCCGGCACGGAAAGGCAGCGAAGTGTTCGGGAGCCATATCGAACGGTGCGGGAATCGAGATCGGGGCGCATTCCTGTTAGGTTTGGCCGACTGTGCTCGTTGCGCGCTCGCGACAGACGGCCGAGCGGCGAAACGCGGGGGAGACCATGGGGATCGACATCAATTGCGACATGGGCGAGGCCTACAGCATCTACACATGCGGCGATGACGAGGCGATCATGCCCTACATCACCTCGGCCAACGTCGCCTGCGGCTTCCATGCCTCCGATCCGGGGGTCATGCACGACACCGTCCTGCTCGCCAAGAAGCACGGCGTGAAGGTGGGGGCCCACCCTTCCTTCCCGGACCGGGACGGGTTCGGCCGGCGCTACATGAAGATGGACCGCAAGGAGCTGCGCGACGCCGTCATCTATCAGGTGGGCGCCCTCAAGGGCTTCCTCGACATGGAGGGCATGGAGCTCAACCACCTGAAACCGCACGGCGCGCTCTACGGCGCCGCCTGGGTCGACGAGGACGTGGCGACCGCCTGCGCCGAGGCGGCGCAGGCCTTCGGCATCCCCATGTACGGCACGACCGGCACCATGCACGAGACCGTCTGGCCCACCTACACCGACGTGGTCTGGGAGATCTTCGCCGACCTCGACTATGACGACGAGGGCCGCTGCATCATCACCCGCGAGCACAAGTCGGTGGCGCCGGAACAGGCGGTCGAGCAGATCATGCGCGTGGTCAGGGACGGCGTGATCCGCTCGGTCAACGGCAAGGACGTGCCGACCAGGGCCGAGACGATCTGCGTCCATTCGGACACGCCCGGCGCGGTCGCGGTCGCCAGGGCCGTGCGCGAGGCGGTCTCCCCCTACATCGACGGGCACGAGGGATGAGCGCGGTGACGACGCAGGCACGCGCCAGGCCGGGCGAGGACATGCGCGCCTCGAACTCGGGGATCGTCCAGGCCTACCGGGCGAAGACGCAGGCCTCGGCGGCGCTCGCGGCCGAGGCCAGGGAGCTCTTCCCCTCCGGCATCGTCCACGATGCGCGCTATCTGGAGCCCTACGGCATCTACGTCACGCGGGCCGAGGGCTCGCGCAAGTGGGACCGGGACGGCAACGAGTATGTCGACTATGCCGGCGGCCACGGCGCCCTGCTGCTGGGCCACGGACGGCCGGAGGTCCTCGCCGCGATCCAGGATGCGCTGCCCGACGGCACCCATCCGGGCGCCAACCACGAGCGCGAGGTGCGCTGGGCGCAGATCGTGCGGGAGATGGTGCCCTGCGCCGAGCGGGTGCGCTTCACCTCGTCCGGCACCGAGGCGACCCACATGGCGCTCCGCCTCGCCCGCGCCCATACGGACAAGCACAAGATCGTGCGCTTCAAGGGCCACTTCCACGGCTGGCACGACCACATGACCTCGGGCTACAGCTCGCACTTCGACGGTGCGCCGACCGCAGGCGTCCTCCCCGCCCTCGCGGCCCAGGTGATCCTGCTGCCGCCCGGCGACGAAGCGGCCGCGCGCGCCGCCTTCGAGGCCGACGACGACATCGCGGCGCTGATCCTGGAGCCCACGGGCGGCTCCTTCGGCCTGGTGCCGCATGCGCCCGACTTCCTCGCCTTCCTGCGGGCGCTCACCGCCGAGCACGGCGTCGTGCTGATCTTCGACGAGGTCATCACCGGCTTCCGCGTCTCCCCCGGCGGCGCGCAGGGGCATTTCGGCGTGACGCCGGACATGAGCACCCACGCCAAGATCATCGCCGGCGGCCTGCCGGGCGGCGCCGTGGCCGGGCGCAAGGAGATCCTCGACGACCTGGACTTCGCCGCCGCCAGGGAGCGCGGCCGCGAAAAAATCTTCCATCCCGGCACCTTCAACGCGAACCCGGTCTCCGCCGCCGCCGGCAGGGCCGCGCTCGCCATCGTGCGGGACTCGGACGCGTGCGAGCACGCGAACGCCTTCGGCGCCGAACTTCGCGCCGGCCTCAACGCGGTGCTGGAGGAGGAAGGCGTGCCCTGGGCGGTGTACGGCACCTTCTCCTCCTTCCACCTCTTCATGAACCCGCGCGGACGCGCGATCCGTCCCGCCGCCTTCGATCCCCTCGCCATCGACTATGCGGAGCTCAAGGAACGCCCGCCGGCGCTGGTGAACAAGATTCGCCTGGGCCTGCTGGTGAACGGCGTGGACATCCAGGGCTGGCCCGGCGGCATGGCCTCGGCCGCCAACACGGCGGACGACCTCCCCATCACCGTCGACGCCTTCCGCGAGACCATCCGCATGTTGCGCCGCGAGGGCGAGCTTTAGCCGCAGAGCCGGCGCCCGCCCGCAAGCGTCGGCGCGGGAGTGCGCATGGAGACGCTCGAACGCTTCGCCGAGGCGAAGCTCACCGCCCTGGCGCAGAGGCAGTTGCGCCGGACCCTGCACGAGACCGCCCCGCACGGACCCGTCCATGTCGAGCGGGGCGGGACCCGGCTGATCTCGTTCTGCAGCAACGACTACCTCAACCTCTCGCAGCATCCGGCGGTGAAGCGGGCGGCGGCGGAGGCCACCGGGCGCTGGGGCGCCGGCGCCGGCGCGTCGCGCCTGGTGACCGGCAACCACCCCCTCTTCGCAGGCCTGGAGGAGCGCCTCGCCCGGCTCAAGGGCACCGACGACGCCTGCGTCTTCGGCTCGGGCTATCTCGCCAATCTCGGGATCGTGCCCTGCCTCGCCGGCGCCGGCGACCTGATCCTCGCGGACGCGCTGAGCCATGCCTGCCTGCACGCGGGCGCGGCGCTCTCGCACGCCAGGGTCGAGATATTCCGCCACAACGACGTGGGCCACGCGGAGGCCCTGCTGGCCGAACACCGCGCCGGACACGCGCGCGCGCTGCTGCTCACCGACGGCGTGTTCAGCATGGACGGCGATCTGGCCCCGGTCGCGGCGCTGGCCGAGATCGCCGCGGCCCACGACGCCTGGCTGATGACCGACGACGCCCACGGGATCGGCGTGGTCGGCGGCGGCCGCGGCTCGAGTTTCGTGGGCGGCGCGAAGGCCGCGGTACCGCTGCAGATGGGCACGCTGTCGAAGGCGGTGGGCAGCTACGGCGGCTATCTCTGCGCCGCGCAGCCGGTGATCGACCTGATCCGCACCCGCGCCCGCCCCTTCATCTACTCCACCGGCCTGCCGCCCGGCGCGGTGGCGGCGAGCATCGCGGCCCTCGATCTGATCGCGAACGATTCCGCGCTGGTCGCAGCACCCATGCGCAAGGCGGCGCTCTTCTGCGCCCGGCTCAACCTGGCCGCGCCGGAGAGCTGCATCGTGCCTATCCTCCTCGGTGCGCCCGAGCGCGCGCTCGCGGCCTCGAAACTGCTGGAGGACGAGGGTTTTTTGGTCACCGCGATCAGGCCGCCGACGGTGCCCGACGGCACCGCGCGGCTGCGCCTCACCTTCAGCGCCGGCCACGACGACGCCGACATCGAGCGGCTGGCGGAGATCGTGCGCGCGCGGATTCTGGAGCGATGAGCACGCTCTTCGTCACCGGCACGGGCACCGAGATCGGCAAGACCATCGTTACCGCCGCGCTCTGCCGCGAGCTTCGCGCGGCGGGCCGGCCGGTGCGGGCGCTGAAACCCGTGCTGAGCGGCTACGACCCAGCGGCGCGGGACGAGAGCGACCCCGGCGTCCTCCTCGCGAGCCTCGGCGAGCCGGTCACGGACGGCGCGGTGGCAGCGATCGCACCCTGGCGCTTCGCCGCCCCGCTTTCGCCCGACATGGCGGCAGCCCGCGAGGGACGCCGCCTCGACTTGCGCGAGATCCTCGCCTTCTGCCGCGCGGCAGAGGGCGAGCCGCTGCTGGTCGAGGGCATCGGCGGCGCCATGGTGCCGCTCGACGACGCGCACACGGTGCTCGACTGGATCGCGGAACTCGGCGCACCCGCGCTGGTGGTGGCCGGCAGCTATCTCGGCACCATCAGCCACACCCTCACCACGCTCGCAGCGATACGCGGGCGCGGCGTCGAGATCGCGGGTCTGGTCATCAGCGAATCCATGGAGAGCCCGGTGCCCCTGGAGGAGACCGCGCAGACCATCGCGCGCCACGCCGGCCCGCTCCCCATTGCGCTGCTGCCCCGCCTCCCCGCCGGTCCGACTCCCTGGCGCGCGGCCCCGCCGCTGGCCGAGGCGCTCGGCCTCTTCGGCGGCTGAGCGGCCTACAGGGGACGAATATCGAAACGGAGTAGCAACAATGTCTCACTACAGGACGATCTTGAGCCTTGACGGGGGCGGCATACGCGGCGTGATAGCAGCCAAACTCCTCGTTGAAATCGAAAAACTGACGGGCAAACAAATCCACCAACTCTTCGACCTGATTGTCGGCACGTCGACGGGCGGCATACTTTCTGTCGGCCTGACAAAGGGCGATAACCCGCTGACCGCCGCCGACATGCTTAAACTTTATACGGACCGCGGAGATGAAATTTTTTCCCGGTCTCTGTGGAAGCGTGCGACAAGCGTCCAAGGCCTCACCGACGAGCGTTACGACCAGGGGCCGCTGGAATCGATACTGACAGAACTGCTGGGCGATTCGGAGCTGAAGAATACGCACCCCGACATCGTCGTCACCTCGTACGACATCGAGCGGCGAAAACCCTACTACTTCAAGACAAGCAAGGCCGGAGATGCGAACGGCGACCGCAACCACCTGCTCCGCCATGTCGCGCGGGCGACCTCTGCGGCACCGACCTATTTCGAACCGTTACTGCTCGATGACAGCCAGTGGTCTGGCGAGCAGGGGTCACGCGCTCTGATAGACGGCGGAGTGTTCGCCAATAATCCGTCGATGATCGCCTTGTCGGAAGCGTTGTTTTCCGGCACCAAAATGAACGGGATACTGCTGTGTTCGATCGGCACAGGAACCAACAACCGAAAGATTTCATATAGTGACGCTAAAGACTGGGGAATGCTCGGCTGGATTGAGCCAGTCCTGTCTGTAATGATGGACGGTATGTCGGACTCCGCCAACTATCTGGCGCAACGGTTACTGCCACCCGTCAGGAGGCAACAGCGCTACTTCCGTTTCGACAAGGAGCTGAAAGGTGCGAACGACGATATGGACGATACAACTGAGCGAAACATAAACGGTCTTATCGCTCTGGCAGACAAGGTAATCGTGGAAAAACATTCTGAGCTGAAGAGGCTGGCGGGGCAACTGAATAAGCGATACAGTGCGAAAAATTCAGAGGGCACAACGTCATAGGACGACCGCTCGCGGGCGAGTGGACGTCGACGATAACACGCACTGCCGCCTGCTGCCTCTTCAGCGCCTGAGTGGCCTTGTTGAGCCCTCAGAGGAAGCGGTTGGCGGCGGGGAAGCCGCGTGGGGCGGCACGGCCGGCCTGGCCGCGCTTGCCGCACCACGTATCGAGATCGGTCTCGGTGCGGACGCCGGCGCCTGCGCGCCAGCGCAGGCCCTCCGCGCCGTCGAACACCTGCACGTCCGAGAGCGCGGCGTCGCGGTAGCGTTGCAGGATCACGCCCCGTCCCCGCGCCATGGTGGGCACGTCTGCGGCGGGGAAGAGCAGCAGGCGCCGGTTGGAACCCACGACCGCCACCGTGTCGCCGGCGGCCTCGACACAGACCGCGGCCTCCGCGCCCGCCGCCGGGTTGAGCACCTGCCGGCCGGAGCGGGTCTGGGCCACCGCATCGTCCTCGGCCACGAAGAAGCCGCGCCCGTCGCTGGCCGCCACCAGCAGGCGCCGGCCGGGCCGGTGGGGGAAGAGCGCGACCGGCTCGTGGTCGTTGCCGAGCTCGACCATGAGCCGCACGGGCTCGCCGAAGCCGCGCCCGCCGGGGAGTTTTTCCGCTGCCAGCGTGTAGAAGCGCCCGTTGCTGCCGAAGAGCAGGAGCCGGTCCGTGGTCTCGGCGTGGAAGCGGAAGCGCTCGCGGTCGCCGTCCTTGTAGCGGATCGCCGTCTCCGCGCCGGCATGGCCCTTGACCGCGCGGATCCAGCCCTTGGCCGAGCAGATCACCGTGACCGGCTCGCGTTCCACCAGCGCGTCCGCCGGCATCGCCTGCGGCGTGGGCGCGCGGCCGATGGCGGTGCGCCGCGCGCCGAGGTCGGTCCCCTGCCCGAAGCGCGTCTCGATCTCCGCGATCTCGGCGAGGAGCACTGTCTTCTGGCGGCGCGTGCTGCTGCTGAGTTTTTCCAGCCCTTCGCGCTCCGCCTCCAGCGCCTCGTGCTCGCGCCTTATTTGCGCTTCCTCCAGCCGGCGCAGCGCGCGCAGGCGCATGTTGAGGATCGCCTCGGCCGGCACGTCGCCGATCCCGAACGCGGCCATCAGCGCCGCCTTCGGCTCGTCCTCCTCGCGCACGATGCGGATCACCTCGTCGAGGTTGAGGTAGGCGACGAGGTAGCCGCCGAGCATGTCGAGGCGCCGCGCGATGGCCGCGAGCCGATGGGCGGTGCGGCGCAGCAGGACCTCGCGCCGGTGGTCGAGGAAGGCCCGGAGCACCTGCTTCAGCGTCATCACGCGGGGGACGCCGGCCGCGTCCAGCATGTTCATGTTGAGGCCGATGCGGGTCTCCAGCTCGGTCTGGCGGAACAGCGCCTCCATCAGCAGGTCCGGCTCGACGCTGCGGCTGCGGGGCTCCAGCACGATGCGCACGTCCTCGGCCGATTCGTCGCGCACGTCGGCCAGCAGCGCGAGCTTCTTCGCCTGGAGGAGCTCGGCGATGCGCTCGATCAGCCGCGCCTTCTGCACCTGCCAGGGGATCTCGGTGACCACGATCCGGTACTGGCCGCGGCCGAGCTCCTCCTTCTCCCAGCGAGCGCGAACGCGGAAGCCGCCGCGCCCGGTCGCGTAGGCGTCTGCGATCTGCGCGCGGTCCTCGACCAGCACGCCGCCGGTGGGGAAATCGGGGCCCGGCACCAGCGCCGCCAGGGCGTCGTCCGAGAGCCTGGGGTCCCTGAGCAGCGCAGTGAGCGCGTCGCAGAGCTCGCCGGCATTGTGCGGCGGGATGCTGGTGGCCAGCCCCACGGCGATCCCCGTCGCGCCGTTGGCGAGCAGGTTGGGGAAGGCCGCCGGCAGCACCACCGGCTCGGCGTCGCCGCCGTCATAGGTCTCGCGGAAATCGACCGCGTCCTCGTCGAGGCCGTCGAGCAGGGCTTGCGCCACCGCCGTCAGCCGCGCCTCGGTGTAGCGCATGGCCGCGGCGTTGTCGCCGTCGACATTGCCGAAATTGCCCTGCCCCTCGACCAGCGCGTAGCGCGCCGCGAAGGTCTGCGCGAGGCGCACCAGGGCGTCGTACACGGCGGAATCGCCGTGGGGATGGTACTTGCCGATCACGTCGCCCACCACGCGGGCGCACTTCTTGAAGCCCGAGTCGGGGTCGAGCTTCAGCACCCGCATCGCGTAGAGCAGCCGGCGCTGCACCGGCTTGAGCCCGTCGCGCACGTCGGGCAGCGAGCGCGCGGTGATGGTCGACAGCGCATAGGCCAGATAGCGCTCGCTCAGCGCGTCCCCGAAGGGCACGGGCTGGACCTTGCCTCCCGTTTCGCCTTCGTGTCCGAGTCGCGCCATGGCCGCCGCTATAGCACAGGCGCGGGGCCGTTTAGGATTCCGCGCCTGCCTGCAGGCGATCGATGAAGCGCTCGCGGGCGGGCGGCATGCGGCCGCCCTGGCCGGCGAACACATGCTTCTCCAGGAACCAGCCGGTGAGCCGCAGTCCTGCGACGATATCGGCGGCAGCGGCCGCATCCCCGGCGGCGCCTTCCGGCCGCAGCAGGAAGGGCGGCAGCGGGAGCAGCTTTTCCGCATAGGCTGCACCCGCGTCGCGCGACACGGCGCGGCCGCTGCGGGGCGACACGTAGGCCAGCGCTTGCGTTCCACCCGTCGCCGCGCAGGCCGAGAGGTCGAGGCCGAAGCCGAGCTCGCCGAGCAGCGCGAGCTCCCAGCGCACCACCGTCTCGGCCCAGCGCTCGCCCGCCTCGATGGCGTCGAGCAGGCGCACGGCGGCGCCGTGGACGCGCGGATAGGGGTGCCGCTCGGGGAGCGTCGCGTCGATGAGCGCGCAGACGGCGGCGAGCGCCGCGAGGCGGGGCGGGTCGTCCAGCAGCACGCCCGCGCGGGCCCGCACGAGCTCGCAGGTGTAGCGGCCGAGATGCTCAGGCAAGCGCGCCTGCCAGCGGGCCGCGAGCGTGTTGCCCGGCTGGTAGAGCCCGCGCGCCCGGCGGCCGCGCGCGCCGTGCACCAGCCCGGCGTGGCGGCCGTGATGGGCGGTGAGCAGCGAGACCACGGCGGCATGCTCGCCATGGCGGCGGGCGGAGAGGACGATGCCCGTATCGCTCCATTCCATCGCCTGCTCCCGACTCGGCGCCGCTCGCGCGCCCGGTCGAAACACTGTCGAGACACTGTCGAGACAGTGCCGCGCGGCTGGCGCGCTTGCAACGCACCCGCCCCTCCGCCATGATCGACGCCGCTCTGGGGGAGCCGTGCGCGGCTGAGAGGTCGGACCCAACCCGACGACCCCTCGAACCTGATCCGGTTAGGACCGGCGTAGGAAACGAGACGTGAGCCCGCCAGAAGACCAGCATCCCAAGTCGGAACCCGCCGTCCGCGTGCGCGGCGCGCGCTTCGGCTTCGAAGGCACGCTGCTCTTCGACGGCCTCGACCTCGCCCTGGAACGGGGCCGCTGGACCTGCCTGCTGGGGCCGAGCGGCGTCGGCAAGTCGAGCCTGCTGCGGGTCATCGCCGGCCTGGAGCGGCTCGAATCCGGCAGCCTGAGCGTGGCGGACGGCGGTGGCGCGGGCGGCGGTGGCGCGGGCGGCGCAGCCGTGGCCTACATGGCGCAGCAGGACCTGCTCATGCCGTGGCTGGGCGCGCTCGGCAACGTCTCCCTCGGCGCCCGCCTGCGGGGCGAGAGGCCCGACCGGGCGCGGGCGCGCGCGCTGCTGGAGCGCGTGGGCCTCGGCGCGGAGGCGGATGCGCTCCCCCGCACCCTCTCCGGCGGCATGCGCCAGCGGGTGGCGCTCGCCCGCACGCTGATGGAAGACCGGCCCATCGTGCTCATGGACGAGCCCTTCTCCGCGCTCGACGCCATCACCCGCGCCAGGCTGCAGGCGCTTGCCGCGAGCCTGCTCGCCGGGCGCACGGTGCTGCTCATCACCCACGACCCGCTGGAAGCGCTCCGGCTGGGCGATCGCATCTACGTCATGGCCGGCCGCCCGGCGTCGCTGCAGCCGGCGCCCGCGCCCGACGGCCCGCCGCCCCGCAGCCTCGGCGACAGCTCCCTGCTGGCGCTGCACGCCGCGCTGCTCGAACGCCTCAGCGCGGCCGACGAGTCGCACGCCGAGCTGCGGCCCCGGTGATGGAGGCCGGGAATGCGCGCCCTCAGGCCGACGACGATCTGCGGCCTCCTGGTGCTGGTCTGGCAGGCGGTCGTCTGGCTCGCCGAGACGCCGCACTACATCCTGCCGGGGCCGGCGCGGGTGGCCGCGACCTGGTGGGAGCACGCCGGGCTGATCCTGGGCCATGCCCAGACCACCCTGCTGGAGATCGCCCTCGGCCTCCTTTTCGGCACGCTGCTGGGCGTCGTCAGCGCGCTCGTGCTCACCTATGTCAGGCCGGCGCGGCTCTGGCTCCTGCCGGTGCTGGTCGCCTCGCAGGCCGTGCCCGTCTTCGCGCTGGCGCCGATCCTCGTGCTCTGGCTCGGCTACGGCATCGCGTCGAAGGTCGCGATGGCGACGCTCATCATCTACTTCCCCGTGGCGGCGAACTTCTACGACGGGTTGCGGCGGACCGAGCCGGGCTGGCTCGACCTCGCCCGCGCCATGGGCGCGCGCCCGTGGGCGACGCTCTGGCGCATCCGCGTGCCGGCGGCGCTGCCTGCACTGGCCTCCGGCGTCCGGGTCGCAGCCGCGGTGGCGCCCATCGGCGCGGTGGTGGGGGAATGGGTGGGGTCGAGCGCAGGCCTCGGCTTCCTCATGCTGCACGCCAACGGGCGCATGCAGATCGACCTGATGTTCGCCGCGCTGCTCACCCTCGCGGTCTTCGCGGTGGCGCTCTACTTCATCCTCGACCACCTGATGCGCCGGGCTCTCCGGTGGCAACCCGACACCTGATCCTGCAACGGCAAGAGGAGTCTGCACGATGCGGATGATGCGGACGACGACGAAGACACTGCTGGTCGCGGCCACCCTGTGCCTCGCGGCGGCGGCGCTGGCGCCGCGGCCCTCGGGCGCCGCCGAGACGCTCACCCTGATGCTCGACTGGTTCGTCAACCCCGACCACGCGCCCCTCTTCGTGGCGCTGGAGAAGGGCTATTTCGCCGAGGCGGGCCTCGAGGTCGAGCTCATCGCACCGGCCGATCCCAACGATCCACCCAAGCTGGTCGCCGCCGGCAAGGCGGACCTCGCGGTCTCCTACCAGCCGCAGCTCCACCTCCAGGTAGCCGAGGGATTGCCGCTGGTGCGCGTCGCCACGCTGGTGGCGACTCCGCTCAACACGCTGCTGGTGCTGGCCGACGGCCCGGTCCGCACCATCGCCGACCTCAAGGGGCGCACGGTCGGCTACTCGGTCGGCGGCTTCGAGGACGCGCTGCTCGGCGCCATGCTGGAGCGCCACGGCTTGCGTCTCGACGACGTGACGCTGGTCAACGTCAACTTCTCGCTCTCGCCGTCGCTGCTCTCGGGCCAGGTCGATGCGGTGATCGGCGCCTACCGCAACTTCGAGCTCAACCAGATGGAGATCGAGGGCCACGCCGGCCGCGCCTTCTATATCGAGGAGGAGGGCGTGCCCCCCTATGACGAGCTGATCGTCGTCGCCAACACGGAGCGACTGGGCGACCCGGTGCTGCGGCACTTCGTCGACGCGCTCGAACGCGGCGTGCAGTTCCTCATCAACCACCCGGACGAGTCCTGGCGGCTCTTCCTGCGCGGGCGGGAGGAGCTCGACGACGAGCTCAACAAGCGCGCCTGGCGCGACACCCTGCCGCGCTTCGCGCTCCGCCCGGCGGCGCTCGACAGCGCGCGCTACGAGCGCTTCGCGGCCTTTCTCCAGGCCCAGGGGTTGATCCCGGAGGCGCTGCCGGCCTCGGCCTACGCGGTGGAGCTCGACTGAGGGCCGATCCGCCCGGCAAGCGCGAGCACCGCTTGCGCGAGGGCCTGTTTGTCGGTGCGCGTGGTCATCACCGTGCCCGTGACCTCGACCGCGACGCCGCGTGCGGCGATTGCGTCCGCCTGCGTCCGGTCGGCCTCGTCGAGCACGAAGCCGTCGATCAGCCCGGCATAGTGCTCCGCGACCGCGGCCGCGCTCGGCGCGATGCCGCGCTCGGCCATCATCTTGGCCGTGGGCCCCTTGACCGCACGGCCGCCGACGATGGGCGAGACGGCGATCGCCGGCGCTCGGCAGGCGGTCAGCGCCGCGCGCACGCCGGGGACGGCGAGGATCGGGTCGATGCTGATATAGGGGTTCGACGGGCAGATCACGACCGCGCCGAGATCGGGCGCGGCGAGCGCGTCGAGGAAGGCGGCCGAGGGCCGCGCCCGTTCCGCCCCCTCGTGGCGGAAGCCCACGACACGGGGCCGGCAGCGCTCCCGCACGAAATAGTGCTGGAAGGCGAGCGGGCCGTCCTCCGTCTCGACGACGGTCGGCACCGGATCGTCGCTCATGGGCACGATGCGCGCACCGATGCCGAGCTTCCCGCAGAGCGCAGACGTGACCGCGCTCAGGCTCTCGCCCGCCCGGAGCCTGCGTGTGCGCTCGACATGGATGGCGAGGTCTTTGTCGCCGAGGAAGAACCAGGTCTCGCCGCCGAGCGCCGCCAGCGCCGCCATGAAGGCGCCGCTCTCCCCTGCCCGCCCCCAGCCGCTCTCCTCGTTGGCAAGCCCGGCGAGGGTGTAGGCGAGCGTGTCGAGATCGGGGCATATTTTCAGGCCCAGATGCTCGAAGTCGTCGCCGGTGTTGGCCACGACCGTGAGCCGGCCGGGGTCGTCCAGCACGTCGCAGAGCCCGAGCGCGAGCTTGGCGCCGCCGACACCGCCCGAGAGCGCCACATAGCTGGTGTCCCGTTCCAGACGTCTCGGTGTCCCTGGTTCGGTTCGCGTTCTCTTCGACCCCACTCCCTTACTCCGTCATGCCCGGACTTGTTCCGGGCATCCAATGGCGCCGGGAGAAAGCGGGGTGCCCGCGTGGATGGCCGGAACAAGTCCGGCCATGACGAGGTGGGGACACCGCACTCACGCATACGAACATCGGCAACACTTCGCTAGCGGAAGAGGTCATCGGCCTCGTCGCGGATCAGCGCCGCGCCGGCGTTGTCCGGCCCGGCGGGGCTGAGGCCGCGCACCACCACCGCCGGCATGCCCTCGTCGGCCTCGCCCTGGAGCAGCGAGGCGGCGGCGGCGAGCTCGTCCGCAAGCCCCACCTGGGTGACTTCGAGGGGGCGGCCGAAGAGGTCGTCGCGCCCGCGCAGGTCGAGCAGCGCCGGCAGGCCGGCGGCGCCGAGCGCGAGGCCCACGGTGCCGACCCGCCAAGCCCGGCCGACGCTGTCGTTGACGATGACCGCGCAGTCGACACCGAGCCGGGCGCGCATCCCCTCGCGCAGGCGCCGCGCGCTGCCGTCGGGGTCGCGGGGCAGCAGCAGCACCCGCTCGTCGTCCCGCCGGTCCGGGCCCGCCGGCTCCACGTTGGAGCTGTCGATGCCGGCGTTCGCCATGACGAAACCCAATTCATGCTCGACGATGATGACGTTGGGGCGATGGCGCACCACCCGCCGGGACTCGCCCAGGATCAGCTCGACTAGGCGCGGGTCCTTGCCCGTGCGCCGGGCGAGGTCGCGCGCCCGGGCGCCGGGCTGGACCGCGGCGAGGTCGGCATAGCGCCCCTCGCTCTTCGACACGATCTTCTGGGCCACCACCAGCACGTCGCCCTGCGCCGCCGCCTCGCCGGCTTGCGCGTAGCCGTCGGCGATCAGGGCCGCGAGGTCGTCGCCGGGCTGGACCATGGGAATGCCCGGCAGCGCGAAGAGCGAGAGCGCGCGGGGGCGCGATGCTCCTGTGCTCACGGCGCCCCGCCGCTCCCGCCGGCCGCGCTCCAGCTCGTGACCCGCTCGATGCGGATGGCGATCACCGGCAGCGGCGCCAGGTCCATCGCGCGGTACTGCCGGTACCTGGCGCGCAGCAGACGCTGCGCCCCGTCGTGCTCGGCGCCACTCTCCAGCAGCGCCGCCCGGCCGCGCAGCATGACCCAGCGGAGCCTGCTCCAGTCTTCGTCGTCATAGCGATCGGCGCTCAGCACGACCTGCGGGTTCCCGGCGATGTTGCGGAGACGTTTCAGCCGCCTGCCGCTCTTCGGCTTGCGGTCGATGGCGATGTAGACGCTGTCGCCGGCCAGGGCGAAGCAGACCGGCACGACATGGGGCGCGCCGGCCGCGTCCGCCGTCGCGAGATGCGCGACACGCCGGCCTTCCAGGAAGGCACGCTCGTCGTCCCCGAGGACCCTCGCCCCGTCCCCGCCCATGGCGCAACGCCGCCGCCTGGCTCAGATGTCCGCGAGCGCCGCCTTGATCCGCCCGATGGCCTCGATATGGGCCTGCGGCGAGGCGAGACCGGAATTCATGGTGTTGACCGAGAAATGGGTGGCGCCGAGCTTTTTCCAGCCTTGCGCCTCGGCGCGCCACTGCTCGGGCGTCTTGTCCTCCATGTTGAGCCAGGTCTCGATCCCCATCCGGGCCGGGTCGCGGCCGGCCTCGCGGATATAGCCGCGCAGCTTCTCGACCTCGGCCGCGCCCTCGTCGTCCGGCGCGAGGAGGGGGAACCAGCCGTCGCCGAGCCGGGCGGTGCGCCTGAGCACGGCATCGGCGTGGCCGCCGAACCAGAGCGGAATCGGCCGCTGGACCGGGAGCGGATTCAGCCCGGCATCGGTGATGCGGTGGTCTCGCCCCTCGAAGGTCACGAGCTCGTTGGTCCAGAGCAGGCGCATGACCTCGACCTGCTCCTCGATGCGCCGCGCGCGGTCGGAATAATCCATGCCGAGGGCCTCGTACTCCACATGGTTCCAGCCGATGGCGACGCCGAGCCTGAGCCGGCCGCCGCAGAGCACGTCGAGCGCCGCCGCCTGCTTGGCCACCAGCGCCGTCTGCCGCTGCGGCAGGATGACGATGCCGGTGACGAATTCGAGTCTTTGGGTGACGGCGGCGAGAAAGCCGAACAGCACGAAGGGCTCGTGGAAGGCGTCGGTGTGCTTGTAGGGCCCCCTCAGCGTGTGCGTCGCCTCGTTGCCGCCGAGCACGTGGTCGAAGGCGAGGACATGCGCGTAGCCCAGGCCCTCGGCCGCCTGCGCGTAGTCGCGCACGATCGCCGGATCGTTGCCGATCTCGGTCTGTGGAAATACGACGCCCAGCTGCATTCGGAGCCTCCCTCGATCCAGGTTGCGCGCACGGCCGGCCCGGCCGCCGCTTGCCGGCGCTCATGCTATCATGCCCGCTCGGCGCGGCACCCACTGTCGGACATCGGCGGACACGCCGCGCATCGGGCACTCAGGAGGAGAGACGGGCATGGCGGAAGCGGACGCATGGCGCGGCAAGGTCGGCGGCATGAGCGACGGCGAGGTCGACGAGTTCCTCAAGGGACCGCACCTCTGTCGGCTCGCCTGCCTGGACGAGGAGGGCTGGCCCTACATCGTGCCGCTCTGGTATCAGCATCGCGACGGCGGCTTCTATGTCATCCCCCGCGCGCGCTCCGTCTGGGCCCGGCACATCCAGCGGGACCCGCGGGTCCACCTCTGCATCGACATCTGGGAGACGATGCAGAAGGTCATGGCCAGGGGCAGGGCCGAGATCGTCGAGGAGCCCAATACCGGCGGCCGGTGGGTCGGGATCGCCACCGAGATGTCGCTGCGCTATCTCGGCGAGAACGGCCCCAAATATCTGGAGCCGACGCTGGTCGAGCCCCGCTGGCTCATCTTCTTGCGGCCCGACTCGCAGTTGACCTGGCAGGGCGTGGACTGGGCCAAACGCTACAAGCACGCGGCCTGGTAGGGGTGCGCGCCGGCGCCGGCGACGGCACGCACCGGCCGGAGCCGGCGCTTTCGCCGTAGCGCACCGCAGCCCACCATAGCGCACCTGTCTCCCGGTACTCTGTCGATGGCGGATGCGGGCGAAGCACGGGCGGGCGCCGCCGGGGCGGGCGCGCCCAGGATCGGGGCGCGGGCGGTCGTCTACCTGCTGGTGGCGGGCGCCCTCTACGGCCTCCTGTTCTCGATCAACAAGGTCGCGACGACCAACGCGGTGCCGGGCCTGGCCTACGTCTTCTGGCACACCCTCGGCGCCGGGCTGATCCTCTGGCTCGGCTGCGTCGTGACCCGCACGCCGGTCGGCCTGGACCGGGCGCATCTGCGCCTCTACCTGGTCGCCGGCGCCGTCGGCATCGCCATCCCGGTGTCGCTGCTCGCCCATGTCGCGCCCAGGCTGCCGGCAAGCCTCGTGGTCATGGTCACGTCCCTCTCGCCGACCTGCACCTATCTGATGGCGATGGCGCTGCGCATGGAGCGTTTCCGGCTGCTCAGCACCGGGGGCGTGCTGCTCGGCCTTGCCGGGATCCTGATCCTGGTGGTGCCGGGCATCACGCTGCCGAGCTTCGCGGAGGCGAGCTGGCTGCTGCTGGCGCTGCTGGCGCCCGTCTGTTTCGCCGCCTTCAACATCGCGGGCGCGCTGCTGTGGCCGCCCAAGGCACGGTCGCTCGGGCTGGCCTGCGGCATCCAGCTCGGCGGCGCCGTCGTCCTCGTGCCGGTGATGCTCGGCACGGGCGAGACCTATCTCTTCCCCGGCCCGCTGCTCGCCGGCGACCTCGCGATTCTGGGCGCGACGGCGGTCACCGCGCTGGTCTGGTATCTGATCTTCGAGATCCTCCGCCTCGGCGGCCCGCTCTTCCTCTCGCAATTCGGCTATATCATCGTGCTGACGGGATTCGGCTGGGGGGCGGCAATCTTCGGCGAGCGCCTGAGCGGCGCGGCATGGATCGCGGCGGCGCTCCTGCTGACGGGCCTCGCGCTGCTCACCTGGTCCAAGCGCCGCCGGCGCGCGCAGGACGGGTAAGGGAGAGGAGCGGATGGCGATCAGGCTGCTTCAGGTCGACACCTTCACCGACCGGGTGCTCGGCGGCAATCCGGCTGCGGTCTGCCCCCTCGACGCCTGGCTGGACGAGGCGACGATGCAGGCCATCGCGGCCGAGAACAATCTGTCGGAGACCGCCTTCATGGTGCCGGAGGGCGGGAGCGGGGGCGAGGGCTGGCGCCTGCGCTGGTTCACGCCCAATGTCGAAGTCGAGCTCTGCGGCCACGCCACGCTCGCCGCCGCCTTCGTCGTGTTCGAGGCGCTCAGGCCGGGCACGGACCGGGTCGCGTTCGAGACCCTCAGCGGCCGGCTCACGGTTGCCCGCCAGGGCGCGGACCTGGCGATGGATTTTCCCGCGCAGCCGGCGCACCCGGCGGCGCCGCCCGCACTGCTGGCCGAGGCGCTCGGCGCGGCCCCGGCCGCGGTGCTCGCCGGCGCCGACTGGATCGCGGTGTTCGAGAGCGCGGCCCAGGTGGCGGGGCTCGCCCCCGACCAGGCGCTGCTCGCCACCCTCGACCGGCGCGGCGTCGTGGCGACCGCGCCCGGCGAGGACGGCGACGCGGACTATGTGCTGCGCTTCTTTGCGCCGAAGAACGCCGTGCCCGAAGACCCGGTCACGGGCAATGTGCAGACCGCGCTGGTGCCTTACTGGGCCGGCCGGCTGGGCAAGCGGCGCCTTGCCGTGCGGCAGTTGTCCGCACGCGGCGGGCGGATGGTGTGCGAGGACCGCGGCGCGCGCGTCTCCATCGCCGGGCGCGCGGTGCTGTACATGGACGCGACCATTTCGCCCGAATAGCACGCGACCATCCCCGTGGACGGCCGAGGCCGGGCCGGGCCGGCGGCCTCAACCGGCGCAGTCGACGCAGCGGGCGATGGTCGGGTCGATGGCGAGGCGCTTGGCCGGAATCTGCTCGCCGCAATCGGTGCAGTAGCCGTAGTCGCCCGCATCGAGGCGGCGCAGCGCCGCCTCGATCAGCGGCAGGCGGGCGCGGCGGCGCGCCTCCACCGACTGCGCCATCGCCTGCACCTGGATGGCGTCCATGCGCGACACCCGGCCGACGCTCTGCTGATCGAGCACGACCGGGCGGCGCTCGTCCGCCGCCGCCTCGCTCAGCGCGAGCAGCTCGGCGCGCTCCTTCTCGAGGCGCTGCCTGATGGTCGCGGGATTGCGTGTCGGGCGGGCGGTCATCGGCGCCATGGTCGCGTTGTGGAAGAGCATTGTAGTCCATGGCCCCCGGTCATCGCGAGCCGGCGGCATGGGCGCGGTGCGCTTGACGCGCTCGCCCGCCCCGCCGCACGCTGCGCGGGGAGGCAAAGCGCAGGAGTGACGGCGTGCGCGTCCATGCGCGCTGGCTCGCCGAGCACCCCGTGCAGGGCCGGGCCGAACCGGCACGCATCGAATAGACGAAAAGCAGCAGCAAGCAGAGGGAGGACACGCCATGCCACGCGCCGCGGTGATCGTGCCGTTTCCGTTCGACGAGGAGGGCCTCGACTACAGGCGCGCCGAGATGGCGCAGGTCGAACTCTCGGGCAACGTCGCCTTCGACTACAAGCCGCTCAAGGCCGGCCCAAAACACTTCATCGGCCGCCATGACGAGATGCTGGTCGAGTTCGCCATCTTCGAGGCGGGCATCGCGCTCGCCGAGCAGGGCTATGACGCCATCACGGTCAACACGCTGAGCGATTCGGGCGTCGCCGAGCTGCGCGCGGTGCTGGACATCCCCGTGGTCTCGAACGGCAAGGCGTCGCTGCTCTACGCGCTCACCCTCGGCACCCGCTTCTCGGTGATCGCGCAGACCGACCCGGCCTATCCGCAGTACACCGACGCCTGGCTCGCCTTCTACAAGAACCTGATGAAGAAGTTCGAGGTCGCCCAGTTCTGCACCTCGATCGAGCTCTTCGAGGCGAAATCGGACATGAAGGCGCTGTTCACCGGCCGCGAGGCGGAGGTCTTCCCCACCATGAAGACCGCCTGCGAGAAGGGCCTCGCCAAGGGCGCGGACGTGATCGTGCTCGGCTCCACCACGCTCTCCCAGGCGGGGCCCTATCTCTCCGAGACCCTGCCCGTGCCCGTGGTCAATCCGGGCCCGCTCGCGCTCAAGATGGTGGAGACGGTGCTCGGCCTCGGCCACAGCCACAGCCCGGTGGCGCACCCCAGGCCGGCGGTGCCCCGGCCGCAGATGATCCGCGCCATGATGGACGCCGCCGCCGCCCACCAGGATGCGGACGATTAGCCGGCGCCGGCGCGGGGCGCGGCAATGAGAGGGTGGGCCGCCTGGGACGCCACGCTCTACGACCGTTCCTTCGGCTTCGTCTCGGCCTTCGCCAGCGACATGGTCGATCTGCTCGCGCCGGAGCCGGGCGAGCGGATCGTCGATCTCGGCTGCGGCACGGGCACGCTCAGCGCGGCCATCGCGGCGCGCGGCGCGGACGTGATCGGCATCGACGGCGATGCGGCGATGGTCGAGCGCGCCCGCGCGCGTCACTCGCGCCTGCGCTTCGAGCACGCCGACGGGCGCGACTTCGCCATCGAGGGCCCGGCCGACGCCGTCTTCTCCAACGCCGCGCTGCATTGGATGAAGGAGCCTGAGCCGGTGATCGCCTGCGTCGCGCGCGCGCTCAGGCCGGGCGGCCGATTCGTCGCCGAGATGGGCGCGCACCGCAACGTGAGGATCATCACCGACGCGCTCTACCGGGCACTCGCCGAGGAGGGCGTGGCGGCCGAATCGGTCGACTTCCCCTGGTACTTTCCGCGCACGAGCCGCTATGTCGGCCTGCTCGAGGACGGCGGCTTCGAGGTCTCGCGCCTGCACTACTTCGCCCGCCCGACGCCGCTCGACGATTGCCCCAACGGGCTCGCCGACTGGATCGCCATGTTCGGCCGGAATTTCACCGACGCGGCGCCGCCGGGGCGGGCGCGGGCGGTCGTCGAACGCACGGTGGCGCTGACCCAGGCGCACCTTTGCCCCGAAGGCCGCTGGGTGGCCGACTACACGCGGCTCCGCTTCATCGCCGTGAGAGTGGCGGGCGATGGGCAGGTTGATGCGTGATGCTTGATGAGGTAGCATCACAGCACATGCATGTCTGATCGGGAACTGCCATGCGAACCACCCTGAACATCGACGACGATGTGCTCATCGCCGTAAAGGAACTCGCCAGACGCGAGGCAAGATCGGCGGGGGCCGTGATGTCGGGCCTGCTGCGCCGATCCCTGATGCGCGGGGATGCGGACGGCACGGCGGATCGTGGAAAGGACCCCGAATTCGGCTTCCGCCCGTTTCCCAAGCGCGGCCGTATCGTCACCAACGAGCTGATCGACCGGCTGCGCGAGGAAGCCGGCGACTGATGCGGGCGCTGCTGGATGTGAACGTCCTGATCGCCCTGCTGGACGCCGACCATCTGCACCACGAGGCCGCCAGACTCTGGCTGCGGGACAATATCGACGATGGATGGGCGACCTGCCCCCTGACGGAAATCGGATGCGTGCGGATCATGGCGCAACCCGCCTACCCCAATCGCCTGCCGGCGTCCCGCGTCGCCGAGCGCCTCCGCGAGGCGACAGCCACCGCCCACCACCGATTCTGGCCCGACGAGGTGAGCCTTCTGAGCCCGGACGTCGTCGATTGGCGCCGAATCGTCGGACCGAGGCAGATATCCGATCTCTATCTGCTGGCCCTCGCCGTCGCGCGACGAGGGCGCTTCGTCACGTTCGACGCCCGCATCGACCCCGGCGCCGTTCCGGGCGCCAGAGACCGGCGCCATTGCGTGATCTGAGCGAGCGGAATCAGCCTGCCCAAATCTGGCCACATTGACCGCCTACGCAGGGCAATGACAGACTCCGTCGATTCGCGGCACCCGCCCGAATCTTCCCACGTCATCGAGTAGGGCCCATGGCCGGCCACTCCAAATGGGCCAACATCATGTACCGCAAGGGCGCGCAGGACGCCCGGCGGGCCAAGCGGTTCACCAAGCTGATCCGCGAGGTCTATGTCGCTGCCAGGGAGGGCGTGCCCGACCCCGGCCACAATGCGCGCCTGCGCACGGCCATCGCGGCGGCCAGGGCGCAGAGCGTGCCCAAGGACAATATCGAACGTGCGCTCAAGAAGGCGGCGGGCGGAGACGGCGGTCAGGAGCGCTTCGACACCCTGAGCTACGAGGGCTTCGGGCCCGGCGGCGTGGCCGTCATCGTCGATGCGATCACCGACAACCGCAACCGCACCGCCGCCATGCTGCGCTCCATCTTCAGCCGGCACGGCGGCACGCTCGGCGAGACCGGCTCGGTGGCCTATCTGTTCCGCCGGGTCGGTGTGATCCGCTACCCGGCGGATGCCGCGAGCGGCGACGACATGTTCGAGGCCGCGCTGGAGGTCGGCGCCGATGAATGCGAGTCGGAAGCGGACGGGCACGAGGTCGTCTGTATGCCGGAATCGCTGAGCGAAGCCGGCGAGGCGCTGACCGCGCGCTTCGGAACGCCGGAGCGGATCGAGATCGTCTGGCGCCCGCAGACGACGGTGCCCATCGACCGGGCCAGGGCGGAGACCGTCTTCAAGCTGCTGGAGGCGCTCGACGACAGCGACGACGTACAGCAGGTATCGGCGAACTACGATGTGAGCGACGATGTCCTGCGCGAACTCTCGGCCTGAGCGGGAGCCGGCGGCATGGTGCGGGTCCTCGGTCTCGATCCCGGCCTCCGGCGGACCGGCTGGGGCGTGATCGAGTCCGCGGGCAGCCGGCTGCGCCATGTCGGCCACGGTGTCGTGGACACCGATGCCGCAGCCAGCGTGCCCGAGCGCCTCTGCGCCCTGCACGACGGCCTGGCGCGGGTCGTCGCGGACTACACGCCGGACGAGGCGGCGGTCGAGGAGAGCTTCGTCAACCGCAACGCCGACTCGTCCCTCAAGCTCGGGCTCGCGCGCGGCGTGGTGCTGCTGGCGCCGGCGCTCGCCGGGCTTCCCGTCCACGAATACGCCGCGAACCGGATCAAGAAGGCGCTGGTCGGCGCCGGCCATGCCGACAAGGAGCAGGTCGCGCTGATGGTGCGCCACCTCCTGCCCGGCCTCGGCGCCGCGCCGGCGGATGCGACCGACGCGCTGGCCGCGGCGATCTGCCATGCCCATGCCGCCGGCACGCACGCGCGCTGGCAGCCGGCAGCGGACGCGGCAGCGCCGAAGCCGGGCCGATGATCGCCAAGCTGCGCGGAGTCCTGGACAGCCTGGGCGACGGCTGGGCGGTCGTCGATGTCGGCGGCGTGGGCTATCTCGCTTTTTGCTCCGCCGGCACCCTCGCCGCCCTGCCGCCGCGCGGACAGCCGGTGAGCCTCACCATCGAGACCGTGGTCCGCGAAGACCACATCCATCTCTACGGCTTCGCCGGCGAGCAGGAGCGGGAGTGGTTCCGCCTGCTGCAGACGGTGCAGAGCGTCGGCGCCCGGCTGGCGCTCGCGATCCTCGGCGCGCTGCCGGCGCCGGAGCTCGCCGCCTGCATCGCCGCCCAGGACAAGGCGGGGCTGACGCGCGCACCGGGCGTGGGACCCAAGCTCGCGGCGCGCATCCTGAGCGAGCTCCAGGACAAGGCGCCGGCTCTGCCGGGTGCGGCGCCCCTGGCTGCGGGCGCAGGCGGCGCGGCGAACACCGATGCGGTGGCGGCGCTCGTCAATCTCGGCTACCGGCCCACCGAGGCCCATGGCGCGGTCTCGGGCGCGCTGCGCACGCTCGGCGCCGACGCCCCCGTCGAGGCGCTGATCCGGGCCGGCCTGAAGGAGCTCGCGCAGTGAACGACGAGCGCATCGTCGCCGGCGCGGCGGAGTCCGAAGACCGGCTCGACGCCGGCCTCCGGCCGCGCAAGCTCGACGACTTCGTCGGCCAGCGCGCGCTGCGCGAGAACCTGCGCATCTTCATTGCCGCGGCGGCGGAGCGCGGCGAGGCCCTCGACCATGTGCTCTTCTACGGGCCGCCCGGCCTCGGCAAGACCACGCTGGCGCAGATCGTCGCCCGCGAGCTCGGCGTCGGCATCCGCGTGACCTCGGGCCCGGTGATCGCGCGCGCCGGCGACCTGGCGGCCATCCTGACCAACCTCAACGACCGCGACGTGCTGTTCATCGACGAGATCCACCGGCTCAACCCGGCGGTCGAGGAGATCCTCTATCCGGCGATGGAGGATTCGCAACTGGACCTCATCATCGGCGAGGGGCCGGGTGCGCGCTCGGTGCGCATCGACCTGCCGCCCTTCACCCTGGTCGGCGCCACCACCCGGACCGGCCTCATCACGACGCCGCTGCGCGAGCGCTTCGGCATCCCGCTCAGGCTCGACTTCTACCAGGTCGACGAGCTGGTCGAGATCGTGACCCGCAATGCACGCCTTCTGGAGGTGGCGCTGAGCGCCGACGGAGCCGCGGAGATCGCCGCCCGCTCGCGCGGCACGCCGCGCATCGCCGGCCGGCTGCTGCGCCGCGTGCGCGACTTCGCGGCGGTGGCCGATGCCGGGACCATCGACGCCGGCGTCGCCGACCGGGCGCTCGACCGGCTCGAGGTCGACCAGCGCGGCCTCGATTCGATGGACCGGCGCTATCTTTCCTGCATCGCGGAGAACTATGGCGGCGGCCCGGTGGGGATCGAGACCGTCGCGGCGGCACTCTCGGAACAACGGGACGCATTGGAGGAAGTGATCGAGCCCTTCCTGATCCAGCTCGGCTTCGTGCAGCGAACGCCGCGCGGCCGGCGGCTGACCCCGCACGGCTTCAACCATCTGGGCCTGGCGCTGCCGGAGGAGACGCAGCGCCAGCTCACCCTGCTCGACGAAGGCCATGGCAGCCGCTGAACGGCACGCAGCGGCGGCCGAGGCGGCGGCGGGATCGGCTCCCGGCGGCCGCTTCGAGGGCAGCGCGCACGTCTATCCGCTCCGCGTCTACCATGAGGACACGGACGCCGGCGGCATCGTCTACTACGCCAACTATCTCAAGTTCGCCGAGCGGGCGCGGACCGAGATGATGCGCGGCGCGGGCATCTCGCACGGCACGCTCCTCGCACGCCACGGCGCCGCGTTCGTGGTGAGGCGGTGTGTCGTGGACTACCGGCGGCCGGCGCTGCTCGACGACCGGATCGAGGTGCGAACCACGATAAGCGCGGTGGCGGGCGCGCATGTCGAGGCCACGCAGCGCGTCATGCGCGAGCGCACGCTGCTGGCCGCCATCGGGCTCAGGCTCGGCTGCGTCGGAGAGACGGGCCGCGCGGTGCGGCTGCCGGCGCTGCTGCGCCGGGCGCTCTCTCCACTGGTGCAGGCGGACCGGGAGTAACGGGAACCCATGGACTCCGACATTTTTCGCGCCGTCGAGATCGGCGCCGGCGCGGTGGCCGAAGACTTCTCCCTCTGGGGCCTCTTCCTGCAGGCCGACGGCATCGTCAAGGCGGTGATCGTGGTCCTGCTGATCGCATCGCTCTGGAGCTGGGCGATCATCTTCGACAAGTCGCTGCGCTACGCCCGCGTCCGCAGGCTGGCCTTCGAGTTCGAGCAGGCGTTCTGGTCCGGCGGTTCCCTCGATCAGCTCTACGAGGACATCGCAGGCGGTCGCAGCCACCCGATGACCGTGCTGTTCGCCTCGGCGATGGACGAGTGGCGCCGCTTCGCGAGCCGCGGCACGCAATTGTCGGTGGACCGGCTGGAAGGCCTGCAGCGCCGCATCGCCTATGCCATGGACGCGGCGCTCAACCGTGAGCTGGATCAGCTCGAGCGCTATCTCGGCTTTCTCGCCACGGTGGGCGCAACCGCGCCCTTCGTCGGCCTGTTCGGCACCGTCTGGGGGATCATGAACAGCTTCCAGTCGATCGCGGCGAGCAAGGACACCTCGCTCGCCGTGGTCGCGCCCGGCATCGCCGAGGCGCTGTTCGCGACCGCGCTCGGCCTGGTCGCCGCCATACCGGCGGTGGTGGCCTACAACAAGCTGAGCAGCGACCTCGATCGCTATGCCGGCCGGCTCGAAGCCTTCGGCACCGAGTTCCGCGCCCTTCTCGGCCGCCAGCTCGAGGAGCGCGCCCACTGATGGCAGCCGTGCGAGGCCAGACCTTCGGCAGCCGCAGCCGCGGCGGGCGACGCCGGCGGGCGCCGATGAGCGAGATCAACGTCACGCCCTTCGTGGACGTGATGCTCGTGCTGCTGGTGATCTTCATGATCACGGCGCCGCTGCTCACCGTCGGAGTCGAGGTCGATCTGCCGGAGACCGACTCGCCGCCGCTCGGCGGAGACGACGAGCCGCTCGCGATCACCATCGCCCGCGACGGCACCACCTATCTTCAGGAAAGCGAGGTGGCGGTGGAGGAGCTGATCCCCAAGCTCCGTGCGATCACCGAACGCCGCCCCGATCTGCGCATCTTCATCCGGGGCGACCGCGAGATCGCCTATGGGCGCGTCATGGAGGTCATGGGCGCGCTCAACGGTGCAGGCTTCAACAACGTCGCGCTGGTGACGTCGCCGCGCCCCCCATCGGGGGACGACGATCGGGAACGATGAGCAAGACTAGCTGGCTCCTCGCCGCCCTCCTGCACGCCGGCGTGATCGCCGCCGCGGTGCTGGGGCTGCCGCAGGTGTTCGAGAGCGATCCCCTCGACGCCAGCGAACGACCGATCGTGGTCGGCATCGTCGAGATCGCCGACGAAACGAGCGCGCCGCCGCCCGAGCCGGAGCCGGTCCCCGAAGCGGAGCCGATCCCCGAGGCGGTGTCGGAACCTCCGCCGGAGCCCCTGCCGGCCGCCGCGCCGGAGCCCGAGCCGCAGGTCGTCGCTGCGCTCGATCCGGAGCCGGCGCCCGCGCCCGCGCCGGTTGCGGCCCCGGAGCCGGAGCCCCTGCCGGCCGTGGAAGCGCCCGAGCCGGAGCCGGAGCCTGCGCCTGCGCCCGCGCCGGTCCAGGACGCACCGCTGCCGGTGCCCCTCGCCAAGCCGCCCGCGAAGGCGAAGCCCTTCGACACCCTGCTGAAGGACCTCGCCCAGGAGGAGACGGCGCCGGCGGCGCCAGCGCCCCCTGAACCGGCGAAGACGGAGAAGGCGGAAGAGGACGTGCCCTTCGACGCCATCCTGGCGGGGCTCACCGGGGAAGAGGACGAGTCGCCCGCTGACGCCAAGGCGCAGGCGCGGTTGGGACAGACGATCGGCGATGCCATCAAGCATAAGGTCGAACTGAACTGGAGCGTCCCGGTCGGCGTTCGTGACGCCGGAAAATTGGTGGTGACGCTCAGAATCCAGTTGAAGCGGGACGGTTCCGTCCGCGGGGTGGAGATCGTCGGCGGCGACAAGGGCGTCAATTACCTTACCATGGCGGAGAGCGGCCGCCGCGCCGTGTTTAAGGCAAGCCCGTTCGACCTCTTGAAGAGGCATGGTGACAGCTACGACCTTTGGAGCGACATCGAGATGACTTTCAAGCCGCCGGTGTAAGCTATCCGCCATGGATCGGCCCGACCGAAACAAAGGAAGCGACGGTGCGACGATGAAACGATTGCCGAGAATGAGCGGACTCGTTGCACGCGCGGCCGGCCGCGCCATGTCCCTGCCTGCCGCCATCGTCCTCGCGCTGGCACTCTTCGGCGCCGGCGCCAGGGCCGAGCTGCAGGTGGACATCACGCGCGGCCTGGTGGAGCCGCTCCCGATCGCGATCGTCGATCTCGCCGGCGCGACCGAGGCGGATGCGGAGATCGGCCGAAAGGTCACCAAGGTGATCGTCCGCAATCTGGAGCGCTCGGGCCTGTTCCGCCCGATCGAGCCGGCCGCCTTCATCGGCGAGGTCGGCGGGATGACGGTGCGGCCGCGCTTCCAGGACTGGCGCATCATCAATGCGCAGGCGCTCGTGACGGGGCGCATCGTGCCCGGCGACCGCGGCCTGCTCACCGTCGAGTTCCGCCTCTGGGACGTGTTCGCCGAAGAGCATCTGGAGGGCCTGACGCTGAGCGGCGCGGCCGACGCCTGGCGCAAAATCGCCCACATCATGTCCGACAAGATCTACGAGCGGCTGACCGGCGAGAGCGGCTACTTCCACTCCCGGATCGTCTATATCGCCGAGACCGGGCCGCCCGACCTGCGCGTCAAGCGGCTGGCGATCATGGATCAGGACGGCCACAACCTGCGCTACCTGTCGGACGGCGCGCATCTGGTGCTGACTCCCCGCTTTTCGCCGACCGCACAGGAGATCACCTATCTCTCCTACGAGCGCGGCGTGCCCAAGGTCTATCTGCGCCACCTCGATACCGACCAGCAGGAGGTGCTCGGCGATTTCCCGGGCATGACCTTCGCGCCGCGCTTCTCGCCCGACGGCAATCAGGTGGTCATGACCTTCGCCGAGGGCGGCAATTCGGATATCTACGAGATGGACCTGCGCTCGCGCGAGGTCACGCAGCTCACCGACAACCCGGCCATCGAGACCGCACCCTCCTATTCACCCGACGGCGCCTTCATCGCCTTCGAGTCGGACCGGGGCGGCAGCCAGCAGATCTATGTCATGCGGCGCGACGGAGGCGGCGTGAGGCGCATCACCTTCGGCGAAGGACGCTACGGGACCCCGGTATGGTCTCCACGCGGCGACCTGATCGCCTTCACGAACAGCGATCGCGGCCAATTCTCCATCGGCGTGATGAAGCCCGACGGAAGCGGCGAGCGTATTCTGGCGCAGGACTATCTGGTCGAAGGTCCGACCTGGGCGCCGAACGGGCGCGTGCTCATGTTCTTCCGCTCGACCTCGCGCGATCCCGACAGCGCAGAGCTGGTGAGCATCGACCTGACGGGGCGCAACGAGCGCATCCTGTTCACGAGCACGGCGGCGTCCGACCCGGCCTGGTCGCCGCTGATCACGCCCGGTCGCCGTTGATATGGCAACGGCGCAAAGCTATAGTCGCCGTGCCATCCGCCGGGACGACCGCCCCGGCGGCGGCACTGACTCTACGGCCCGCAGGAACGCGCCGCGCCGCGCCCAGCCGCACAGGGAAGGGTGGGATGCCGGTCAGGCACGGACGGGCTGCCGACAGTCCCGCCGCCGCTTATTGACGAAGGAGAGCGTGTGAATGCGACTGAGAATGATCCTGGCGCTTCTGCTGGCGTTTGGCGTGGCGGCCTGCGAGAGCACGCCGGACGAGACCTCTTCGACCACAGGCGGCGGGTTCGAGGAACCGGTCGTAGCGACCGTGGGCGACGCGGACGACGACATCATCGTCGAGACCGAGCCGGAACCGCTGGTGGAGGTCGACACGTTCGATCCGAACGAACCGATACCGGGATCGCAGAACGACCTGGTCCAGAAGGTCGGCGACCGCGTCTTCTTCGAACTCGACAGCGCCGTCCTCGGCCCGGAAGCGCGCCGGACGCTGGACCGGCAGGCCACCTGGCTCGAGCTCTTCCCGGAGGTCGAATTCGTCATCGAGGGCCATTGCGACGAACGCGGGACCCGCGAGTACAACCTCGCGCTGGGCGAGCGCCGCGCCAATGCCGTGCGTGAATATCTGATCGCACAGGGCGTCGAGCCGTCGCGGCTGAGGACGCTCTCATACGGCAAGGAGCGGCCCTACGCCATGACGCACAACGAAGAGGCGTGGGCGCTCAATCGGCGCTCCGTCTCCGTCGTCGAACGCTCCGTCTCCGTCGTCGAATAGGAGACGGGAGAGCCGGGGAGAGCGATGCGCGGCGGAGCGACCGCGCCGCCGATGGGCGCAGCCCGTCCCAGGCGGCGCCCGGGGATGTGCCCGGGGATGTGCCCAGGAATGTGCCCAGGAATGTGGTGGACGGCGGTGCCGCTGCCTGCTGCGGCGCTGGCGCTGCTGGCGGCAGTGGCGGTGCTGCTGGCGGCAACGGCGGCCGATGCCCAGTCCGTTGCCGGTCTCAATAGCCAGATCAACACCCTCCGCAACCAGATCAGCACCCTCAACAACAATGTCGCGGGCCTGCGCGCCCAGCTCAGCGATCTCGAAAAGGAAGTCCATACGGGCGCCGCGCCGCGCCGCGCCGCACCCGACGCATCGCCTGACGCGGCGCCCGCGAGCAAGCTCGCCGAGCGGAACCGCGGGCGACTGGTGGAGATCGAAAGCGACATCGACGAGGTCAAGGAATGGCAGCGCCGCGTCACCGGCCGCTTCGAGGAGCTCGAAAACATGATGCGCCGCGTCGAAGGCCGTATCGAACGGCTGGTCGCCGATGTGGACTTCAGGCTGGGGGCCCTCGAACGACGGCTGGAGCGGGCGCCGGCAGCCGCGAACGATGCCCGCGCCGGCGACCTGGCCGCGCCCGCGCCCGCGACGCAGGGCGAAGCCGGCACCGCGCCTGGGCTGGACGGGGACTACGAGCCGTCGGGCGCCCCCCGCGACCTCGGTACCATACCGGCGGACCCGGCACCCGACGACGCGCCGCCGCCGGGGCAAACGCCCAGGGAGCAGTATGACGGGGCGTTTGCCCTGCTCGAGGCGTCGCGCTACGAAGAGGCGAACGAGGCGTTCACCCGCTTCATCGCCGCCAACCCCGCGCACGCCCTCGTGGAGAACGCCGCCTACTGGCGTGCCGAGAGCCTGTACGCCAGGAAGATGTACCTTGAGGCGGCAAAATCCTATGCGTCCAACCTTCAGCACTTCCCGGAGGGCCGCAAGGCGCCGGACAACATGGTCAAGCTCGGCATGGCGCTGCTCAAGCTCGGCCGCGGCGAGGAGGCGTGCCGCACCTTCGCGCAGCTCGATCAGGCCTTTTCCGACCCGCCGCTCCGCATCCGCAGGGCGGCGCAGCAGGGGCGGCAGCAGGCAAGCTGCCCCTGAGCGCAGCCGGGGTCGTTCCGCCCGTGGCCGCGCCCCGCATCGTCACGCCCGAGGGGGCGGCTGTTCTCCGCAGCGCACCCGTCGATGCGCCCGCCTTCGAGGCGCTCATGGCAGCGCTCGGCCCCTTCGAGCCCGCGCCCCGCATCGCCGTGGCCGTCTCCGGCGGCTGCGACAGCATGGCGCTCTGCCTGCTGGCCGAGCGCTGGGCACGGGCGCGCGGCGGCATGGTCTTCGGGCTCACCGTCGACCACCGCCTGCGCCCCGAATCGGGCGCCGAAGCCGCCCAGGTGCGGCGCTGGCTCGCCGCCCGCGCCATCGCTCACAGGACCCTGCGCTGGACCGGCGCACGGCGCAGCAGCGGCATTCAGGAGGCGGCGCGGGCCGCGCGTCTCGCGCTGCTGACCGGCTGGTGCCGGCGGGCAGGGGTACTCCACCTGCTGCTCGGCCACCAGCGGGAGGACCAGGCCGAAACCGCGCTCCAGCGCCTCGTGCGCGGCAGCGGCATCGACGGGCTCGCCGCCATGGCGCCGCTGCGCCTGGCGCTGGAGCCGGAGGGGAGCGGCACCCGCCTGCTTCGCCCCCTTCTCGCCGTGCCCCGCGCGGCGCTGATCGCGACGCTGACGCAGGGGGACCAGCCATGGATCGACGACCCTTCCAACCGCGATGCGCGCCACACACGCCCGCGTCTGGCGGCGGCCCTGGCGGGACTCGGGGCGGAAGGGCTGAGCGCCGCGCGTCTCGCCCGCAGCGCCGGACGCGCCGCCGGCGACCGCGCCGCGCTGGACCGGCTCAGCACAGATCTGCTGGCCGCCTGCGCGCACCCCTCGCCGGCCGGCTTCGTGAGCGTGGATGCGGGCGCCCTGCGGCGGGCGCCGCCGGCGCTGGCGCTGCGTGCGCTCGGCAGCGCCCTCGCCACGGTCTCCGGCGCCCCCCATCCGCCGCGGCTGGAGCGGCTGGAGCGGCTGGCACGCCGGCTGTTCGACGACGGTGCCAGGGCGGCAACGCTCGGCGGCTGCCGCGTAGTGCCGAAGGACGGGCGCATCGTCATTTGCCGCGAGCCGGCGGCGGCCGCGCAGGTCCGCACGCTGGAGCCGGGGGAGAGCGCGCTCTGGGACCGCCGCTTCGTCGTCTCTCTCGGCCGCTCCGCCGGGCCGGGGCCCTTCCTCGTGCGCCGGCTCGGCACGGACGGCCTGGCCCGGGCCCGTGCGCTCGCGCAAGCGGCAGGCACGCCGTTGCGGAGCGATCGCATTCCGGCGCCGGCGCGTCCCGCGCTGCCGGCACTGTTCGGCCTTGACGGCCCGCTCGCCGCTCCCCACCTGGAGTTCAGGCGGGCATCGTGGCGGGACGGCCGCGGGGCAGGGGCAGGAGCGTTCACCGCCCAGTTTCGGCCGGCGCGTCCCTTGGCACCGGGACTTCCGGCGACCCTTCGCGTGATGCTTGAGCAGGATGGAAGCAGTGACGGAACTATCGGCGAGACTCTTGATCGCCCGTGAGAGAAATGTCGTGTACACTGGGGCGGCCGTACGCCTTCGATCGGCGCGCGGCCGGCGTCCTGGCGCGGCAACAGCCGCGACGCCGTGCGAGAGCGGGAACAACTGGAGCCCGAGCGGTGGGTAGCTTCGGCAAGAATCTGGCGTTGTGGATCATTATCGGTCTGGTCCTGGTGGCGCTGTTCCAGGTCTTTCAGGGCTCGTCCACGCGACAGACCTCCACCGACCTCGCCTTCTCGCAATTCCTGGCCGAGGTCGAGGCCGGCCAGGTCCAGGACGTGACCATCCAGGGCAACACCATCACCGGCCACTACACCAGCGGCAGCGCCTTCAACACCTACGCGCCCTACGACCCCGAGCTGGTCAAGACGCTCCGCGCCAACGATGTGCAGATCGCCGCGGTTCCGGTCGACGAAGGCGGCCTCAGCATCATCGGCATCCTCATCTCGTGGTTCCCGCTGCTGCTCTTCATCGGCGTCTGGATCTTCATGATGCGCCAGATGCAGTCCGGCGGCGGCAAGGCGATGGGCTTCGGCAAGTCCCGCGCCCGTCTGCTGACCGAGCGCCAGGGCCGGGTGACCTTCGACGACGTGGCCGGCATCGACGAAGCGAAGCAGGAGCTGGAGGAGATCGTCGAGTACCTGCGCGACCCCCAGAAATTCCAGCGCCTGGGCGGCAAGATCCCCAAGGGCGTGCTGCTGGTCGGCCCGCCCGGCACCGGCAAGACGCTGCTCGCGCGCGCCATCGCGGGCGAGGCCAACGTGCCCTTCTTCACCATCTCGGGCTCGGATTTCGTCGAGATGTTCGTCGGCGTCGGCGCGAGCCGCGTGCGCGACATGTTCGAGCAGGGCAAGAAGAACGCGCCCTGCCTGATCTTCATCGACGAGATCGATGCGGTCGGCCGGCACCGGGGTGCAGGCCTCGGCGGCGGCAACGACGAGCGCGAGCAGACGCTGAACCAGCTCCTCGTCGAGATGGACGGCTTCGAGGCCAACGAGGGCGTGATCCTGATCTCGGCCACCAACCGGCCGGACGTGCTGGACCCGGCCCTGCTGCGGCCGGGCCGCTTCGACCGTCAGGTGGTGGTGCCCAACCCGGACGTGCTCGGGCGCGAGAAGATCCTCAAGGTCCACATGCGCCAGATCCCGCTCGCGCCGGATGTCAAGCCGCGCACGATCGCGCGCGGCACGCCCGGCTTCTCCGGCGCCGATCTCGCGAACCTGGTCAACGAGGCGGCGCTGCTGGCGGCCCGGCGCGGCAAGCGCGTCGTGACCATGGTCGAGTTCGAGGACGCCAAGGACAAGGTCATGATGGGGGCCGAGCGGCGCTCCATGGTGATGACCGACGAGGAGAAGCGGCTGACCGCCTACCACGAGGGCGGCCATGCGGTGGTGGCGGCCCATCTGGAGGCCTCCGACCCGATCCACAAGGCGACCATCATCCCGCGCGGCCGCGCCCTCGGCATGGTGGTCCGGCTGCCCGAGGGAGACCGGATCTCGGTGAGCCGCGAGAAGCTCCTAGCCGACATCACCGTCGCCATGGGCGGGCGCATCGCCGAGGAGATGGTCTTCGGCTACGAGAAGGTGACCAGCGGCGCCTCGTCCGACCTCAAGATGGCGACCCAGATCGCGCGCAGCATGGTGACGCAGTTCGGCATGTCCGACGAGCTCGGGCCGCTCAGCTACAGCGAGAACGAGCAGGAAGTCTTTCTGGGCCACTCGATCACCCAGCAGAAGAACGTCTCCGAGCAGACCGCGCACAAGATCGACCTCGAAGTCCGCAAGATCGTCGACGAATCCTATGGGAAGGCGCGGAGCATCCTCTCCGAGAACCTGGAATCGCTGCACCGGATCGCGAACGCGCTGCTCGAATACGAATCCCTGAACGGCGAGGACATCGCCGCGGTCCTCAAGGGCGAACCGGTGGTCCGCCCGGACGACGACGATGCGGTGGTCACCCAGGGACGGCGCGGGACGGTGCCCTCCTCCAGCCGGCGCAAGGGCAAGACACCGCCCGATCTCGAACCCCATCCACAACCGGGCTCGTGACCGCAGCCGGGCCGCCATGCCGGCGGTACCTCTGAGAGAGCAGGAGGCCGAGGACGGCGCTCCGCCGGAGCCGCTGGCCGGCGGCATCTATCTCAGGCCCTGCAATCCGGTCCCCGGTGCGGCACTGGCCTTCGACCTGGTGGACGTGCTGTTCCGGGGCCGGCCGGAACGCCGGCGGGTGCGGCTTCAGCAGGCCGTGCTCGACCGCTGGGCCGAGAAGAACGCGCCGGGCGCGGCCGACGAGATCGCCCGGCTGAGCGCCCGCCTCGCAGCCCCGCGCGGCCCGGTCTGCGGGCTCGCGCTGGACCGGCCGCGCCTGATGGGCGTCCTCAACGTGACGCCGGACAGTTTTTCCGACGGCGGCGATTTCGCCGCTCGGGAGGCGGCGCTGGCGCAGGGCCGCGCCATGGCCGAGGCCGGCGCCGACATCGTCGATGTGGGCGGCGAATCGACCCGGCCCGGCTCTCAGGCACCCGACGAGGCGGAAGAGATGCGCCGGGTGGTCCCGGTGGTCCGCGCCCTCGCAGGCGATGGACTTCCGGTCTCGGTCGACACCCGGCGCGCCGCGGTGATGGAGGCCGCGCTCGCGGCCGGCGCGCGGATCGTGAACGACATCAGCGCCCTCGGCCACGACCCCCGCGCCCGCGCCGTCGTGGCCCGGCGCGGCGCATGGGTGGTGCTCGCCCACATGCAGGGCACGCCGGAGACGATGCAGCGCGCGCCCCGCTACGCCGATGCGAGCCTCGACGTGTTCGATGCGCTGGCGGCCCAGGTCGGCGCGGCCGAGGCGGCCGGCATTCCCCGCAGCCGAATCGTCGTCGATCCCGGCATCGGCTTCGGCAAGACCGTGCGCCACAATCTGGAGATCATGCGCGACCTTGCGCTGTTCCACGGCCTCGGCTGCCCGCTGCTGGCCGGCGTCTCGCGCAAGGCCTTCATCGGACGGCTCAGCGCCGGCGAGGCGCCAAAGGCGCGGCTGCCGGGCTCGCTCGCGGCGGGGCTGCACGCGCTCGGCGAAGGCGTGCACATCCTGCGGGTGCACGATGTCGCGGAGACCCGCCAGGCGCTCGCGCTGTGGCGCGGCATCCGCGACCCCGCCGCGACCGCCGCGGAGGCACTGCGTTGAGCCGCGCCGGCGACGACGCGGCGCCGCGCACGCTGTTCGGGACCGACGGGATCCGCGGCGTCGCCAACCAGGCGCCGATGACCGCCGAGACCGCGCTGAAGGTGGGCGCCGCCGCCGGCAGCCTCTTCCTGCGCGGCGACCACCGGCACCGCATCGTCATCGGCAAGGACACGCGCCTCTCGGGCTACCTCTTCGAATCGGCGCTGACGGCCGGATTCATCTCGGTCGGCATGGACGTAGTCCTGGTCGGCCCGATGCCGACGCCGGCGGTGGCGATGCTCACGCGCGCGCTCCGGGCCGATCTCGGCGTGATGATCTCGGCCTCGCACAACCTCTACGCCGACAACGGCATCAAGCTGTTCGGGCCGGACGGCTACAAGCTCTCCGACGAGATGGAGGCGCGGATCGAGGCGAGAGTCGCAGCCGGGGCGCACGGGCTGGCGGCGCCGGACGCGCTCGGCCGGGCACGGCGCCTCGACGACGCCGAGGGCCGCTACATCGAGTTCGTCAAGAACAGTTTTTCCGGGCCGCTCGGTCTTGAAGGCAGGCGTGTCGTGATCGACTGCGCCCACGGCGCCGCCTACAAGGTCGCGCCCACGGTGCTATGGGAGCTCGGCGCCGAGGTCGTCACGATCGGGGCCGAGCCCGACGGCTTCAACATCAACCGGGGCTGCGGCTCCACCGACACGGAGGCGCTGGCGCGGACGGTGGTGGAGCGCGGCGCGGATATCGGCATCGCGCTGGACGGCGACGCCGACCGGGTCGTGCTCTGCGACGAGACGGGTGCCGCGATCGACGGCGACCGCATCATGGCGCTGATCGCGTCGAGCTGGGCCGATGCGGGGCGGCTCAGCGGCGGCGGCGTGGTCGCGACGGTGATGTCCAATCTCGGCCTCGAGCGCTATCTGAAGGGACTGGGCCTTACCCTCGCGCGCACCCGCGTGGGCGACCGCCATGTGGTCGAGCATATGCGGGCGCACGGCTTCAACCTGGGCGGCGAGCAATCGGGCCACATCGTGATGAGCGACCACGCCACCACCGGCGACGGCCTGATCGCGGCGCTCCAGACCCTGGCGGCGCTCGCGGAAACGGGGCGGCGCGCGAGCGACGTGACCGCGCTCTTCGAGCCGCTGCCCCAGCTGCTGCGCAACATCCGCGTTGCCGGCGGCGATCCGCTGCAGAGCGCGCGGGCCAAGGCGGCGATCGCCGAGGCCAGCGCCCGGCTCGGCGAACACGGCCGCCTGGTCGTCCGCAAGTCCGGTACCGAGCCGGTGATCCGCCTGATGGCGGAAGGCGACGACGCGGCGCTGGTCTCGTCGGTGATCGACGACGTGGCCGCGGCGCTGGTCGAGGCGGCCGAAGAGGCGGCCAAGGAGGCGGGCGACAGCGCGAGCGCTCAGGCGCGATGAAGGGTCGCGTCCTCATCGCCGCCGGCTCCGATTCGGGCGGCGGCGCCGGCATCCAGGCGGACATCAAGACCGTGACCGCGCTCGGCGGCTACGCCGCGACCGCGATCACCGCGCTGACCGCCCAGGACACGCGCACGGTGCACAGCGTCCATCCCGTGCCGGCGGATTTCGTGGCGGAGCAGATGCGCGTCGTCCTCGCCGACATCGGCGCCGACTGCATCAAGACCGGGATGCTCCACAGCGTGCCAATCGTCGAGGCGGTCGCCGAGACGCTGGCGCGGCACGGCGCGGGCGTGCCGCTGGTGGTCGATCCCGTCCTCGTGGCCAAGGGCGGCGCCGCCCTGCTGGAGCCCGCGGCCATGCACGCACTCGCAACCACGCTGATCGGCCGGGCGGACCTCGCGACCCCCAACATAGCGGAGGCGGAGCGGCTGACCGGGCTCGCCATCGCCACGGTCGACGACATGGCCCGCGCCGCCGAGCGCATCCATCGCCTCGGGCCCAAGGCGGTCCTCGTCAAGGGCGGCCACCTGACATCGGCGCGGATCACCGACCTGCTGAGCCATCCCGGCGGGATCGAGCGCTTCCACGGGCGCCGGATCGAGAGCCGCCACACCCACGGCACCGGCTGCACCCTCGCGGCCGCCATCGCCACCGGGATCGCGCAGGGGATGCCCCTCGTCGATGCCGTGGACCGGGCGCGCCGCTATCTGCGCGCGGCGATCGAGGCCGCGCCGGGCTATGGCGCCGGCCACGGACCGCTCAATCACGGGGTGACGGTGACGCCCAAGGCGTAGGCCCGGCAAGCACTTGCAACCGTTCTCGACGCCGCCCCGCCGCCGTCGTTTGCCGCGATGCCGCGTGCGCTGCCAATCACGCGGCGCCGTGCTTCCCGATCCACTCGCGAAGCGCCTCGTCGATCCGCGTCTGCCATCCTCGGCCGCCGGCCTTGAAGTGGTCGATCACGTCCGGCGAGAGGCGGATCGTGGTCGATACCTTCGGTCTGGCGAGCGGCGGCCGGCCCCGGCGAAGCGCAGCCTTGGCGAACTTCTCGGGCCAGCCGTCCCTGGAAAGGTCCGGCAAGTCATCCCAGTCGGCGTTACGGGCTGTAGAGTGCTCGTTCCCGCTCATTGGCTCTCCCAGGGTGGCTGCGCGCTTCGCCGAATCGAACTCAACCGGCATGATTTATGTTACTACACTAATTCCGTTCGACCCCATAGCCGCCCGATTGCGGTGTTGTCCCGAAAACTGCACGGGGCTCGGCTCGACTCCAGGAGTGACTGTCGATTTCGGCCAGCGCGGGCGGCGCAACTATCGGGTGGCCGGGCGTGCACTGGCTCCCTAGGGTGGCGGGTCAGGAGGGCCGCCATGACAACATCCTCATCTCCGGACATCGCGCAGAACGCGCGCGACTACGCCCGCATCGAAGCGGCGATCCTCTATCTGGAGGAACACTTCCGCGATCAGCCGAGGCTCGACGAGATGTCGCGCCAAGCCGGCCTCGACCCCCATCATTTCCAGCGCCTGTTCCGGCGCTGGGCGGGCATCTCGCCCAAGCGCTTCGGCCAGTTCCTGACGCTGGACTACGCCAGGGCGCAGCTCGAAGCCTCCGCCTCGATCCTCGATGCGGCCTACGACGCCGGCCTCTCGGGTCCGTCCCGGCTGCACGACCTCTTCGTCACCTACGAGGCGATGAGCCCCGGCACCTTCAAGCGGGGCGGGGCCGGGGTCGATATAGCCTGGGGCGTGCATCCGAGCCCCTTCGGCCCCTGCTTCGTCGGACGGACGGAGCGCGGCATCTGCGCCCTCGGTTTCGCCGCCGGCGACGCCGACGGCGACATTCAGGCCGTCCGCGCCGAATTCGAGCGCCGCTGGCCCGCCGCACGCTTCCACGAGGACGCGCACGCCACCGCCCCGGTTGCGGCCCGCATCTTCCAGGCGCGGGCGGCGGGCGGCGACGCGGTGCGCCTCGCCCTCTGCGGCACCAATTTCCAGCTCAAGGTGTGGGAGGCGCTGCTGCGAATCCCACCCGGCCGCATCACCTCCTACCAGGCGCTCGCCCAGGCGCTCGGGCTGCCGCGCAGCGCCCGCGCGGTGGGCGGCGCCGTTGCCGCCAACCCGGTCTCCTACCTGATCCCCTGCCACCGGGTGATCCGGCGCACGGGCCGCTTCTCCAACTACGAGTGGGGGCCTGCCCGCAAGCGCGCGATGCTGGGCTGGGAGGCGGCCCACTTCGGGCCGGCGGAGCCGGACAATGCCGGCCCGGCCGGCGGGATCAGCCCTGCTTCGCCTGCGCCTCGCGGATGAGGGCGCGGAGCCGGCTCGGCGGCAGCGGCAGGCTGTCGATGGTGACGCCCAAGGGCCTGAGCGCGTCCTCGATGGCGGCTACGATCGCCGGCGGGGCGCCCATGCGCCCGCCCTCGCCGCCGCCCTTGACGCCGTATTCGGTGAAGGGGGACGGCGTCTCGACATGGCCGACGACGATGTCCACCGGCGATTCCTTGACGGTCGGGATCAGGTAGTCGGTCCAGAGCGCGGTCGTGAGCTGGCCGGACTCGTCGTAAGAGAACTCCTCGAAGAGCGCGGTGCCGATGCCGTTCACCGTGCCGCCCCTGATGTGCCCCTCCAGCGTCATGGGGTTCACCATGGTGCCGCAGTCGTGGACCGCGGCGTAGTGGAGGAAGTGCACCTGGCCGGTCTCGATATCCACCTCGACCACCGGGATGTGGCAGCTGTGACCCATGATCGGATAGAAGATTCCCATGTGCCGCTCGTCGGCGTCGGGCAGCGTGGTCACCGGGTGGTCGTAGACGCAGGTCGCGTCGAGGCCGCTGGTGAGGTCGAGGTCGTCGGGCAGGCTGAGCCGGTAGTAGTGCGCCTTGTCGGCGAGCTCGGCGATGCTCATCTTCATGCCGGGCACGCCCTTGACGTGCACCGCGCCGTCCTCGAGCGCGAGGTCGCGGACATCGGCCTCCATCAGATGGGCGGCGATACGGAACATTTTTTCGCGGATCTTGCCGGCGGCGCCGACGATGGCGCCGGTCACCATGACCGTGAAGCGGCTGCCGCCCGGCCCGGTCGAGTTGAGGCCCTGGTCGGTGTCGGAATAGGTGATCTCGATGTCCGCCGGGTCGATGGTGAGCTGCTCGGCCAGCACCTGGGCGGCCACGGTCTCCGGGCTGTTGCCCCAGAAGGGCGAGTGGAGGGTGACGAAGGCCTTGCCGGTGGGGTCGATCTTGACCGAGACCCCGTCCGGCGCGCTGGTCCACTCGACGCCCGGCTCCGGGTTCCACATCCAGAACTCGGTGGCGCTGAAGACGCTTCGCTCCTGGCAGGTGGCGACGCCGATGCCGATATGGCGGCCCTGCGACCGCGCCTCGGCCTGCTTCGCCCGCCAGCCGTCGATGTCGGCGAGCTTCAGCGTCTCGTCGAGGACCTTCTGGTAGTTGCCGCTGTCGTACATGTTCCCGGTCGGGATCAGATAGGGGAACTGGTCCGGCTGGATGAAGTTTTGGCGCCGGAGCGCGATCCGGTCCATGCCGAGCTCGTCGGCGGCTGCGTCCACCAGCCGCTCGATGACGAAGTTAGCGACCTCCGAGCCGAAGCCGCGATAGGCGCCCTGCTGGCACTTGTTGGTCAGCACCGCGGCGAGATCGACCTCGACGCTGTTGATGCGGTAGGGGCCGACACACTGCGAGAGCGCGTTGCCGTGCTGGCCGACGCCGAACTGAAGATAGGCGCCGTAATCGTCGACGATGCGGGTCTTGAGGCTGAGCAGCGTGCCGTCGCGCCTGAGCGCGAGCTTGGCATAGTAGACCCGGTCGGAGGCGTGGTTGTCGCAGCTCGTGGTGTTGTCGATCCGGTCCTCCAGGAACTTGACCGGTCGGCCCGCCGCGCGCGCCAGCACAGCGGCGAGGACCGGAACCTTGTGGACGAACATCTTGGAGCCGAAGCTGCCGCCGGCCAGCGTCGGCACGATGTTGAGCTTGTGGGGCGGCACGCGCAGCGTGCTCGCGATCATCCAGCCGCAATAGTTGTACATTGAGGTGTTGCACTGGATGGTGAAGCGGCCCGCGCCCTCGTCGAAGCGCGCCACGGCGCCCACCGTCTCCAGCGGCTGGCCGCCGGAGCGGGGCCAGCGCAGGCGGCGCTCGATCACCAGGTCGGCGGCGGCGAAATCCTCCTCCACCGGCCCGAAGGAGAGCGTGCGCTCCAGCGCGATGTTGGTGTCGCCGCGCGCGGGGTGCAGGACGGCATCGCCGCTCGACGTGAGCGCCTCTTCGGGATCGACGACCGGCGGCAGCGGGTCGTAGACCACCTCGATCAGGTCGCAGGCATCCTCGGCGATGTAGCGGTCCTCGGCCGCCACCGCCGCCACCGCCTCGCCGACATGGCGGACGCGCTCGTGGGCGATCGCCGGCTGGAGCACCGGCGGGCTCGCCCAGGTGGGGAGCGGGTCGCACACCTGCGCCGCATCGGCGCCGGTCATGACGCAGAGGACGCCGGGCAGCGCCGCCGCCTTGCTCACGTCGACCGACACGATCCTGGCATGCGCATGGGGGCTGCGCAGCACCGCCGCGTGCGCCATCTCCGGCAAGGTCACGTCGTCGGCGTAGACCCCCTTCCCCACCAGCAGACGCGGGTCCTCCACCCGCTTCATGCTCTTGCCGATCCAGTTCAGGTCGGCGCGGGGCTTCTCCCGCTGCCGGCTCGCGGGGATGTGGCCGCGCTCGTTCATGGGCCGTCCTCCCGCATCAGCCGCGCCGCGTGAAGGATCGAGTCGACGATGGTCTGGTAGCCGGTGCAGCGGCAGAGATTGCCGGAGATCGTGTCGCGGATGTCCTCCACCGAGGGATCGGGATTCCGCTTCAGGAGCTCGACGGCGGTCATCAGCATCCCCGGCGTGCAGAAGCCGCACTGGAGGCCGTGCTTCTCCCAGAACGCCTGCTGCACCGGGTGCATGGCCTCGACGGTGCCGAGGCCCTCGACGGTCTCGATCGCAGCGCCGTCCGCCATCACCGCGAAGGTGAGGCACGAGCGGACGGTGACGCCGTCCATCATCACGGTGCACGAGCCGCAGACGCCGTGCTCGCAGCCGACATGGGTGCCGGTGAGGCGCAGATCCTCGCGCAGGAAGTCGCTGAGCAGCCGGCGCGGCTCGACCGTGCGCTCGCAGGCCCTGCCGTTGACGGTGACGGTGACGCCGATCGTCTCGCGCTCCATCGCTCTCCCCTCAGCCGCAGCGCCCGGCGGCCCGGCGCAGGGTCCGCCGGGTGAGTGCGGCGATCGCGTCCCGCCGGTAGGCCGCGTCGGCGTGGCTGTCGCTGTGCGGATCGACCGCAGCCGCGGCCGCCGCCGCCGCTCGCTCGATGCGCGCGTCGTCGATGGGCCCGCCGCCGCCGGTCAGCGCGTCCTCCGCCGGTGCAAGCCGTGCCGCGTGCTCGCCGACTCCGCTCGCGACCACGCGCGCGGCCGCGCAGCGTCCGTTCGCGAGGCGGAGCGTGGCCGCGACCGCGGCGATGGCGAAGTCGCCGTGCCGGTTGCTGATCTCGGCGAAGGCCCAGCCGTCGCGCGCCAAGCCCGGCAGGCGGATCTCGACCAGCATCTCGTCCTGCTTTCGCGCCGTCTCGTACGGCCCGAGGAAGAAGTCCTCGGCTGCGACCTCGCGGCTGCCGCGCACGCTGCGCAGCACCATCACGGCGCCGACGGCGATCATCACCGCCGGCGCCTCCGAGGAGGGGTCGGCATGGCAGAGATTGCCGCCGAGGGTGCCGCGGTTGCGCACCGTGTGGTGGGCGATGGACTCGTAGGCCTCCGTCAGCAGCGGGCAGCGCGCCCGGACCAGCGCCGAATGCTTCACGTCGTTGTGCCGGGCGAGCGCGCCGATGGCGATGCCGCCGCCGCCGCCGCCCTCCCTGATGTGGCCCAGGTCGGGGATGCGGTTGATGTCGACCAGGCAGGCGGGCTTGACCAGACGCAGATTCATCATGGCGATCAGGCTCTGGCCGCCGGCGAGGACGCGCGCATCGGGGTCGTCGGCGAGCGCCTGGAGCGCAGCGTCGATGCTGGCGGCGCGGAGGTAGCGGAAGCGCGCCGGCTTCATGCGGCGAGGGCGGCGCGGACCGCGCGCGCCGCCATCACGCCGACCAGGTGTGCGCGGTAGGCCGCGTCCGCGTGCAGGTCCTCGTTCAGCCCCTCGCTCGCCACCGCGATGCCGGCGAGCGCCGCTTCGGCGAAGTTTGCGGCCAGCGCCGCCTCCATCTCCGGCACGCGGAAGACGTGGGATTTCGCGCCGGTGACGGCGACGCGCGCTTCGCCGCCCGTGCACGACACCATCACCGCGACGACGGCGAAGCGCGAGGCCTGGTTGCCGAACTTGGCCCAGCCGGCGCGCTCGGGAACCGGAAAATCGACCGAGACCACGATCTCGCCGTCCTCCAGCGCGGTCTCGTAGAGCCCGGTGAAGAAATCGTCGGCGGCGATGCTGCGCCGGTCGGTGTTGACGGTGGCACCGAGACCGAGCAGACCGGCCGGGTAGTCGGCCGCCGGGTCGGCGAAGCAAATCGAGCCGCCGATGGTGCCGCGGTTGCGCACCTGCACGTCGCCGATGGAGCCGGCGAGCGCGGCCAGCGCCGGGACCGCCGCCCCCACCTCGGACGAGGCCGCCACCGCCGCGTGGCGCGTCATCGCGCCGATCCGCACCCCATCGCCGCGCCGCTCGATCCCGGCCAGCGCCTCGATCCCGTTGAGATCGACCAGGTCCGCACACGAAGCGAGGCGGAAGCGCATGGTCGGGATCAGGCTCATGCCGCCGGCGAGCGGGCGGCCGTCCTCGGATGCAGCCAGGCGGGCCTTGGCATCGTCGAGCGAGGCCGGGCGGTGGTAGGTGAACGGATACATCGCTCCCCTCCCCTCAGCCGCGCATCGCAAGGGCGCCGGCGGCGATCGCTTCGACGACGTTGTGGTAGCCCGTGCAGCGGCAGAGGTTGCCTTCGAGCTCGCTGCGGATCGTCGCCGCGGACGGCGCCTCGTGGCGGGTCGCGATGTCGATCCCCATCATCACCATGCCCGGCGTGCAGAAGCCGCATTGCAGGCCGTGATGCTCCTTGAACGCGGCCTGCATCGGGTGCAGCCCGTCAGGCCCGGCGATGCCCTCGATCGTGGTCACCTCGGCGCCTTCGAGCTGCACCGCGAGCAGCGCGCAGGACTTGGCCGGCCGGCCGTCCAGGTGCACCGTGCAGGCGCCGCACTGGCTGGTGTCGCAGCCGACATGGGTCCCGGTGAGCTTGAGCCGCTCGCGCAGGAAGTGGACCAGGAGGGTGCGCGGATCGAGCGCGGCCGTCACCTCCCGGCCGTTCACGGTGAAGCTTACGGACGCCTCGTCCATCGCCTCTCCCCCGCTCCTGTTGCCGGCAGCATCAGTGACCCCGTTTCGCGTCTTCGACGGCGCGCCAGATCTTCTTTGGCGTCATCGGCTGCGTGATCTGCCTGACGCCGAGATGCCAGAGCGCGTCGACGACGCCGTTGGCGACGCAGGCGGGCGCGCCGATGGTGCCGCTCTCGCCCGCGCCCTTGGCGCCCAGCGGGTTGCCGAGCGCCCTGGTGAAGTGCGAGTCCAGGCCGAAGGAGGGCACGTCCTCGGCATGGGGCACGGCATAGTCCATGAAGGTGCCGGCGAGGTACTGGCCGGTCTCGGGGTCGTAGCTGCACTCCTCCATCAACGCCTGGCCGATGCCCTGGACCAGCCCGCCATGGACCTGGCCCTCCAGCACCATCGGGTTGATGACCGTGCCGACATCGTCCACCGCCCAGTAGTCGCGGAGCGCGACCGCGCAGGTCTCCGGATCGACCAGCACGACGCAGATGTGGACGGCAGAGGGGTAGGTGCAGTCGGCGGGATCGAAGAACGAGGTCTCCTCCAGGCCGATCTCCAGATCGGGCGGGCGGTCGCCGGAATGGTAGGAAGCATTGGCCACGGCGGCGAACGAGAGTTTCCTGTCCGTGCCCTTGACGGTGAATTCTCCGTCGGCCAGGTCGAGGTCCTCGGGCGCGCACTCCATCATGTGCGCCGCCAGCCGCTTGGCCTTCGCCACCACCCGGTCGGCGGCGGTGTAGACCGCCATGCCGGCGGTGGAGAGGGAGCGCGAGCCCCAGGTGCCGATGCCCATGGGCACCCGGTCGGTATCGCCCTCCACCAGGTCGATATGGTCGATGTCGCAGCCGAGGCGGTCGGCGGCGATCTGGCTCCAGGTTGTCTCGTGGCCCTGGCCGTGGCTGTGGCTGCCGGCGAAGACTGTGATGCGCCCGTCCGGGTGCACGCGCACGCTGGCCACGTCGTAGCAGCCGATCCTGGCGCCGAGGTCGTTCATCATCTTGACCGGGCCGGCGCCGGCCATGTCGAAGAAGGCCGCGATGCCGATGCCCATCCAGCGCCCCTGCGCCCGGAGCGCGGCCTGCTCGGCACGGAGCGCGTCGTAGCCGGAGAGCGCGCTCGCTTTCTCCATCAGTGCGGGCGGGTCGCCCGAATCGTAGGTGATGCCGATGGCGGTCCTGTACGGGAATTTCTCGGGCGGGATCAGGTTGCGGGCGCGCAGCTCCAGCGGGTCGACGCCCATCTCGTGGGCCCCGTTCTCGATCAGGCGCTCGACCTGATAGACGGTCTCGGGCCGGCCGGCGCCGCGGTAGGCGTCGACCGGCGTCGCGTTGGTGTAGACGCCGCGCACGGTGGTGTGGATCGCCGGGATGTCGTAGGCGCACGACAGCATCGAGAAGTGATAGGCGTTGGTGATGCTCGCGTTCCACTGGCTCTCGTAGGCGCCGAAGGCGGCAAGGGTCTCGAACTGCACGCCGAGGATCCTGCCGTCCTCGTCGAAGCCCATGCGGCCCACCGTGTAGTGGTCGCGAGCGTGGGTATCGCCCAGCAGGCATTCGGAGCGCGTGCCCGTCCAGCGCACCGGCCGGCCGGAGACGATGGCGCCCCACAGCACCAGCGGCTCCTCGGGATAGTGGTAGAGCTTCATGCCGAAGCCGCCGCCGACATCGGGGGCGATCACCCGCAGTTTGTGCTCGGGGATGCCGAGCGACCTGGTGAAGTAGCGGCGCACGATGTGCGGCGCCTGGTTGGTGGTCCACACCGTGTAGCGGTCGTTGACCGTGTCGTAATGGCCCAGGTAGCAGCGGGGCTCGATGGAGGCGGCGGTGACGCGGTTGGTGGGCACCACCACCTCGGTGACGTGATGGGCGCGGGCGAGCGCTGACGCCGTCTCTTCCTTCAGGCCGTGTTCGGTGACCAGTACCTCGTTGGTGCCGTGCGCCGGATGCACGAGCGGGGTCTCGGGATCGAGCGCCCGGGCGGTGACCGTGTTGGCCGGCTTCTCCTCATAGTCGACCGCGACGGCCTCGGCGGCATCGAGCGCCTGGTGGCGGTCCTCGGCGACGACCATGGCGACGATCTCGCCGACGCAGCGCACCACCCCGTCGGTGCAGACGAAGGGCCGGTTGACGGTGCGCGCGGGCGCCCCGCTCATGTCCTTGACCGGCCAGACGCCCTCGGCCTCGCCATAGCCGGCGGCGCTCCAGTCCGCGCCGGTCAGTACCGCGAGCACCCCCGGCATCGCCGCGGCCCGCGCGGTATCGACGCGCGTCAGCGCGGCGTGGGCATGGGGGTTGCGGACGAAGGCGGCATGGGCGATGGGCTGGTCGAGGGTGATATCCTCGACATAGCGGCCGCGCCCGCGCAGAAGCCTCTCGTCCTCCCGCCGCCGGATCGGCTGACCGACATACATGCGCCCCTCCCGGCGGTCATCCCGCGCTTGCGGCTCGCTTCGGCGAGCAACACTATCACCATGGGGTGCCGGGGCAACAGACGGTACGGAGAGCTCCGGTCCCGGGCTCGCGGAGCACGAGCCGGTCGTGCTTCACGCCGCGCCAGCGCAGGCGCCGCACCGCGCCGCGCCGGAGCGGCGGCCCGCCGGCAGGACCGGGCGCCCGGCATGGGCTGCGCGGGGAGTGCTCTCAATACAAGACCCCACGCATCCAGCGCCGGCACATGATGCGTCCGCTTCAGGCAGCACACGCGTTGTCCGGTTTGGTGTGGCGCCTCCGGTGTGGCGCCTCCGGTGTGGCGCCCACTGGCGCCGGCGCCCGCGCAAGCCCTGTGTCGGCACGATGCTCCATCGGGACGGCTCGCGGCATGAGCAGCCCGCCGGCCAGGCACCGCTCAAGCTCATGGTCATCTGTGCTACAAGACAACCGGCTGGAGGCACTTGCTGGCGACAGTTCAAATGGGGGCATTGACGCTTGCTCCGCCAGGCCGGGCGGCCGCTGATTGAATGAGGTGGATTTGGATATGGAGTTCGTTGCCGTATTGGCCGTTGTCGCCTTTCTCGCAATCGTGCTGCTGCGGAGACGGCGCGGCACGTCCGCCAGGCGGACGGCATTTCGACCCGGAGACACCATCGACGGCAAGGCCTTCGTCATCGACGGCGACACCATCAGGGTATCCGGGAGCACCATCCGCCTCGCCGCCCTCGACGCGCCCGAGGTGGACCAGGTGGCGCAACATCGGGACGGCTACTGGTTCAAGCAGGGCAAGCGCGTCAAGAGCGCGCTGATAGAGAAGATCGGCGGGAAGATCGTCAGGGTCACCGTCGAGGGATACGACAGGTACGAACGCGTCCTCGGCACCGTGACCTGCAACGGCAAGGACGTGGGCGAATGGCTGGTTCGCAACGGCTATGCCATCGCCGCCTACGGCGAACGCTACAGGCACGTGGAGCTGGAGGCGCAACGTGCCCAGCGCGACATGTGGGGCCACGCCGCGCAATACGACCCGAGGGACTGGCGGCACAGGACCGGAGATTTCTCGAACAACCACCAGGCCGTGAGTGGCTTCCCCGCTGGCGCGGCTTTGCGTCGACGCACCGGCCGTATACGGGCGATCGTCAGCGTCCGAGGGACAGTTATGAGGCTCGTGGCGTTGATGCGCGCCGCGCCAAATTGGTCAGCGTTCAAGCGCGCCCTACAACGCGCCTATCCGAAGCGGGATGAGCAAATTCCGCTCGCGCTCGGAGACGATGAGTGATGTCTGAGACTTGGAACGAGGCAATTTTGCGGATTGTCAGGGAACAAGCCGGTGTGATCTCGCTACAAGAAATCTATCAAGAAATCGAACAGCACCCATTGGTAACGCCTCGTCACAGGGAGCTATGGAAGAACGGTCAGCCCAACTATCAATGTGCGATCCGCCGCGGATTGACCACGCTTTACCGCCGTGGCGAGGTTCGCCGCGTTGGGCAAGGTCTCTACAATTCGAGCTGATCCATGATGGAGTTGCCGAGTTGGGTGGGTACCGCGCTTGATGTGTTTTTCTACGCCTTCGTTGTTCCTGGCCTCGCTGCGTTTGCGATCCTTTGTATCGTCTTGTTGATTAGCCCCGCCGTGTTCTCGTTCTGGGGAAACGCGCCTCTTATCAAGAGGATTGGGGCCGGTCTCGGTTTCTGCTTGATGGCTGCATTCGCAGCCCTGAACCTTTTGTGACGACCTTATTCTAGGAAATTGCGAAATCTTATGAGTTCAAACACGTACTGCGTTAAAGAGTACATGATCTAGTCATCCGAATCTAAAGTTCGTGGTATAAGTCAGCTTTGTGCTGTTTGCCGAATTGTCCTAAAACACAGTGGCTTAGGAAGACAGCTCCGTACGCATACGATGAATCTTACTTCAGTGCCAGGTGACCAGTGTCGTGTCCCGGAACTCATGGCGAATAATACCAGCGTCCCCTTCCCGTCATGGCCGGGCTTGTCCGGACTCGTTCCGGGTACCCGGCCATCCACGAGGGCTCCCCGGTTGCGTCCTGCGCGACGAGATGCCCGGAACAAGTCCGGGCATGACGGTAGGAAGCCAACAATACTCATGCGTATTTCCGGGTCACGACACTAGATGGTGAACGGCAAACGCACGCGACTCGTGGCGGGCTTGTGGAGCCGCAAGAACGGACCTGACAAAGAAATCGGGTGAAATCAATCGCCACCTCCGAATGCACGTAACAAGCCGACGATTAAGGCCGTGTTGGCCGCTACAATGGTGAAGGCAAGCCCAAAACCAAACTTAACCATTCGTGTTTCAAGACCAGCGATATCGCTCTTAATTTCGGCGATATCAGCCTTGGTGACGATGCCCTCAGTGACGGCATCGCGCAAGGTCTCAGCATGGGCTTCGGCCTGACGCGGATCAACGCCGGCGGCGATCAACGCTTTGGTGGCTTTGAGTGTATCGAAGGCGGTGGCGGGCATTGGCTCCGTCCTGTCGAGTGGGCTATGGGAACTTAGTGACGGAGCCGCGCTGCTCCGCCTCGCGGATCATGCCGCGCAGCACCTTGGGCGTGAGCGGGAGCGAATCCACCTTGATGCCGTAGGGGCGGAGCGCGTCCTCGATCGCGGCCGCGATCGCCGGCGGGGCGCCCATGCGGCCGCCTTCGCCGCCGCCCTTGATGCCGTATTCGGTGAAGGGGGACGGCGTCTCGACGTGGCCCACGCGGATGTCGACCGGCGTCTCCATCAGGGTCGGGTGCAGATAGTCGCTCAGCAGCGCGTTCTGAAGCTGGCCGTTCTCGTCATAGTGGAAGTGCTCGTAGAGGGCGCTGCCGATGCCGTTCACGGTGCCGCCGCGCACATGGCCGGCGAGCGTCATCGGGTTGACCATGGTGCCGCAGTCGTGGACCGCCACATAGTCCAGGAAATCGACCTTGCCGGTCTCGACATCGACCTCGACGACGGGCATGTGAACCATGTGGCCGACGATGGGATAGAAGATGCCGAGATCGGCGCGGTCCTCCGACGGCATGGTCGTGACCGGGTGGTCATAGACATAGGCCGCGTCGATGCCGCTGGTGAGGTCGTGGTCCTCCGGCATGTTCAGCCTGAAATAGTGGGCGTGCAGCGCCACCTCGGCGAGGGTCTTCTCCTTGCCGGGCACGCCCTGGACGCCGATCGTGCCGGCGCGGAACTCGAGATCGCTCGGGTCCGCCTCCAGCATGTGGCTGGCGACGCGCAGCATCTTCTCCCGGATCACGTCGGCGGCGCCGCTGACGGCGCCCGCGATCATCACCGTGAAGCGGCTGCCGCCCGGCCCCGACGAGTTGAAGCCCTTGTCGGAATCGGCGTAGCCGACGGCGATGTCCTTGGGGTCCATCTCCAGCTTCTCGGCCAGCACCTGCACCGCCATCGTCTCGGGGCTGTTGCCCCAGAAGGGCGCGTTCAGCGTGATGAAGGCCTTGCCGGTGGGGTCGATGTTGACGGCGACGCTCTCGGGCGAGCTGGAGAGCGTGAAGCCGGGGGTCTCGTTGGGGTTCCACATCCAGAACTCGGTGGCGCTGAAGACGCTCCGCTCCTGGCAGGTGGAGATGCCGATGCCGATGTGGCGCCCCTGCTTGCGCGCCTCGGCCTGCTTCGCGCGCCAGCCGTCATAGTCGATCATGCCGAGCGCCTCGTCGAGCACGGCCTGGTAGTTGCCGCTGTCGTACATGTTGCCGGTCGGCATGATGTAGGGGAACTGGTCCTTGCCGATCAGGTTCAGCCTGCGCATCTCCACCGGGTCGATGCCGAGCTCGTCGCAGGCCGCATCGACCAGGCGCTCGATCACGAAATTGCCGACCTCGGAGCCGAAGCCGCGATAGGCCCCCTGCTGGCACTTGTTGGTGAAGACGGCGGTGAGATCGACCTGGACGCTGTTGATGCGGTAGGGGCCGGTCACCTGCGCCATGGCGTTGCCGTGCTGGCCGACGCCGTACTGGAAATAGGCGCCGTAGTCGTCGATGACCTTGAGCCTCATGCTCAGCATGGTGCCGTCGCGTTTCAGCGCGAGTTGGGCGTCGTAGAGGCGGTCCGAGCCGTGGGCGTCGCCGCTGGTCATGTTGTCGATACGGTCTTCCAGGTACTTGACCGGCCGGCCTGCGGCGCGGGCGAGGGTGCCGGCGAGCGTGCAGACCTTGTGACAGAAGAGCTTGCTGCCGAAGCTGCCGCCGGCATCGGTGGGCACGATGTTGAGCCGGTGGGGATCGACCTTGAGCGAGACCGCCATCAGCCAGCCGACATAGTTGTACATCGACGTGTTGGCGTGGATCGTGAACTTGCCCGTGCCGCGGTCGAAATGCGCGGTAGCGCCCACGGTCTCGATCGGCGTGCCGCCCGAGCGCGGCCAGCGCAGCCTGCGCTCGATCACCAGGTCGGCGGCGGCGAAATCCTCGTCCACCGTGCCGAAGTCGATGGTGCGCTGGAGCGCGACGTTGGTGTCGCCCCGCTCCGGGTGGAGCACGGCGTCGCCGCTGGACGTTACCGCCTCTTCCAGATCGACCACCACGGGCAGCGGCGCGTACTCCACCTCGATCAGCTCGCAGGCGTCCTCGGCGATATAGCGGCTCTCCGCCACCACGGCGGCCACCGTCTCGCCGACATGGCGCACCTTGTCGACCGCGATGCAGTACTGCGTCGTCGGCGGGCTCGAAAAATCGGCGCAGGGCCCCGTGACCTCGGCCGCCTCGGCGCCGGTCATGACGCAGAGCACGCCGGGCAGCGCCTCGGCTTTCGACTTGTCGATGCCGACGATGCGGGCGTGGGCGTGGGGGCTGCGCAGCACCGCCGCGTGGGCCATGTTGGGCAGCGTCACGTCGTCGACATAGGTGCCGGAGCCGGTGAGCAGGCGGGTGTCCTCGACCCGCTTCATGCTGTGGCCGATGGCGAAGTACTTGGACTTCGGCTTCTCGCGCTGCCGCGATTCGGGGATGTAATGGCGTTCGCGGGTCATTGCCCCTCTCCCTGCATCCGTTCGGCCGCGGCCTGCACCGCCTCGACGATGGTCTGGTAGCCGGTGCAGCGGCAGAGATTGCTCGACATCGCCTCGCGGATCTCGTCCATGCCCGGCTTGGGCGTGGTCTCCAGCAGCTCGACCGCCGTCATCAACATGCCGGGCGTACAGAAGCCGCATTGCAGGCCGTGCTTCTCCCAGAACGCCTGTTGCAGCGGGTGCATGTCGTCGGCGCCGCCCAGCCCCTCGATGGTGCGCACGTTGGAGCCCGCCGCCTGGACCGCGAGCATCAGGCAGGAGCGCACGCTCTCGCCGTCCACCAGCACGGTGCAGGCGCCGCAGACCCCGTGCTCGCAGCCGACATGGGTGCCGGTGAGCCCGAGGCCCTCGCGCAGGAAGTCGCTGAGGAGCGTGCGCGGCTCGGCGTCGGCGCTGCGGCGCTCGCCGTTGACCGCAAGCTCGACGGTGCGTGGTGTCGTCATCTCCACCTCCCTCGTTCAGTGACAGCGGGAGGCGGCGTCGGCAAGCGCGCGCCGGGTCAGGCTGCGCACCAGATCGCGCCGATAGTCCGCGTCCGCGTGAAAATCCTCAGCCGGCTCGATGCCGTCCGCGGCCGCCTCCGCCGCGCGGCGGAAGGCGTCCTCGCCCGGCGCCACGCCGGCGAGCCCGTCCTCGGCGGCGCGCGCCCGGTAGGGCCCGTCGCCCACGCCGGCGCAGACGATCCGCGCCCCACTACAGGCGCCGCCGTCGAGCGCGAGCGTCGCGCCCACCGCGACATAGGCGAAGTCGCCCTTGCGCGGGCTCACCTCGTGAAAGGCCGCGCCCTGGCCGGCCGGCGCCTGCGGCACGCGGACCTCGACCAGCAGCTCGTCCGCCTCTGCCGCCGTGCTCAGCACGCCGGTGAAGAAGTCATCCGCGCCCACGGTGCGTGTGCCCGAGGCGCTGCGCAGCACCATCGCCGCATCGCTGGCCAGCGCCACCGCCGGCATCTCCGAGGCGGGATCGTTGTGGCAGAGGTTGCCGCAGAGGGTGCCGCGGTTGCGGATCGGCCCGTGGGAGACGTAGGGGTAGGCGGCGGCCATCAGCGGCGACGCCTCGCGCACGGCGGCCGCTTCCAGCACCGCCCTGTGGCGGGCCAGCGCGCCGATCCTGAGCTCTCCGTCCTCGATCCGCACGTGGTCGAGGCCGGGCAGGCGGTTGATGTCGATCAGCAGCGCCGGGTGCAGCGCCCGCAGGTTGAGCATCGGCACCAGGCTCTGGCCGCCCGCCAGCACCTTGGCGTCCTCGCCATGCTCGGCGAGCAGCCCCAGCGCCTCGTCCAGGGTCTCCGGACAGCGATAGTCGAAGGGTGGCGGTTTCATCCGGCATCTCTCCCCTGTTCCGTCCCGCCGCCCGGAGGCGAGCCGCTGACAGCACAAGCCGACTCTCCGGGAAAATGGTCGGAGTGAGTGGACTCGAACCACCGACCCCCGCCTCCCGAAGACGGTGCTCTACCAGGCTGAGCTACACTCCGACCGATGACGCGGGCGGGCGCGTCCCCGCCCCCGCGCGGGCACCTTATAGCGCCAAGGGCCGAGGGCCGGCAAGCGATGCGGCTGCCGCGTGCCGCGGCTGCCGCGTGCGGCGGCCCCGTCGCGCCCTGGCGTCGGCTCCGCGCCCGCTCAGAGCGCCGGCCGGCGCTCCGCCCAGGGCCTCGCCTGCTCGAAGGCGCGCGCCGCCTGGAGCACGCTCAGATCGGCGAAGCGCGGGCCCACGATCTGCAGCCCGACCGGCAGGCCCGCCTCGGTGAAGCCGCAGGGCACGGAAGCGGCGGGGTTGCCGCTGAAGTTGAAGGGGTAGGAAAATTCGGCCCACATGATCCAGTCCCAGGGATGGGAGGGCCAGTGCGCTGGCTGCAGCCGCTCGGCCGGGAACGCCGCCACCGAGACTGCCGGCGTGAGCAGCAGGTCCCACTCCTCGAAGAAACGGTGCACCGCCTCCACGTAGGCCAGCTTGCGCGCCCGCATCTCGATGTATTCCACGCCCGTCACCCCGTCGGCGGCGCGGATGCAGGCGACCAGGCCGGGGTCCATGCGGTCCTCGAACTCCGCGAGCAGGGGGCGGTAGGCGTGGAGGTGGATGGGCCAGAGGAGGCGGATGATCTCCGGCCCGTCGGGGCCGAAGGGCAGCGCCGGGCTTTCCACCGTGCAGCCCAGCGTCTCGAACGCCTCGGCGGCGCTCTGCACCGGCGCGGCCACGTCCGCGTCGACCCTGGCGTGGCCGAGGTCGGGGCTGACGGCGACCTTGAGGCCCGCGATCCCGTCCTCGAGCCGCGCCGGATAGTCGGCGGGCGCGGCCTCCAGGCTAGTGTGGTCCCACGGATGAGGACCCGCCATCGCCTGCAGCATCAGCGCCGCATCGGCCACCGTGCGGGTCATCGGCCCAACATGGGAGACCTGGTCGTTGTTGGGGACCGGCCAGTTGGGCACCCGCCCGTAAGTCGGCTTGAGGCCGAAGATGCCGCTGAAGTGCGAGGGCATGCGGATCGAGCCGGCGCCGTCCGACCCCTGGTGCAGCGGCCCGTAGCCGGCGGCGGCGGCGGCACCCGCCCCGGCCGAGGAGGCGCCCGTGCTGTAGCCCACCTTCCAGGGGTTCGACGTGATGCCGGTGAGCGGGCTGCGGCTCACCCCCGACCAGCCGAACTCCGACGTGGCGGTCTTGCCGAGGATGATGGCGCCGGCGGCCTCCAGCCGGCTCACCACCGGCGCGTCCAGGGTGGGCACGTGACCCTTCAGCGCATGGGAACCGCGCTCGGTCGGAATCCCGGCGGTCTCCGTCAGGTCCTTGATGGTGACGGGCAGGCCGAAGAGCGCGCCGGCGGCGTCGCCCTGCATCAGCGCGGCCTCGGCACGTCTTGCGGCGTCCCGCGCGCGCTCTGCGGTGAGCGTCGCGAAGGCGTTGATGCGGGGCTCGCAGGCCTCGATGCGCGCCAGCACGGCGTCGATCAGCTCGACCGGCGAGAGCGCCTTGCGCCGGATCAGGGGGCTGAGCTCGGTGGCGGGCGTGAAGCAGAGATCGTCTGTCACCGTCGGTCCCTCGGCGATGGTGGAACGGGCTGCGGATCATGGCGGGCTTGCGCGCCCCTGTCATCCCGCTGTCCCGCCCGCACCGGCCGGCGCCACGCCCGCCAAAGTTCATTGCGCCAGAGCGAGCCCGTCCTGGACGGACTCGCGACAGGCCGCGACCGCGGCCCGCCGCTCCTGCGGCGCCCTCGCGGAGGCGCCGGCCGGAGGCCGGCTGCCGTGAGCGACAAACGCGCTAGAGAAGGTCGCGCAGCACGGCGATCAGCGGCGCATCGGCCGGCGGCACGGGGAAGTCGCCGAGCCGCGCCGGCCGGACCCAGCGGAGCTCCTGGCCCTCTCTGGGCGTCGCCGTCCCGTGCCACACCCGGCAGACATAGAGCGGCATGAGGAGGTGGAAATCGTCGTAGCCGTGGGAGGCGAAGGCCAGTGGAGCGAGGCAGCTCCGCTCGACATCGATGCCCAATTCCTCCCGGAGCTCGCGGATCAGCGCCCGCTCCGGCGTCTCGCCCGGCCCGAGCTTGCCGCCGGGGAACTCCCAGAGCCCCGCCATGGCCTTGCCGGGGGGCCGCCGCGCCAGCAGCACCCGCCCGTCCGCATCGACCAGCGCGGCCGCGGCCACGAGGACCAGCGGCTTCTCTCCCTCGGGAGCGCCCTCAGGAGCGCCCTCAGGAGCGGTAGTCGGCATTGATGTCGATGTAGGCGTGGGTCAGGTCGCAGGTCCAGACGGTGGCAGAACCTGGACCGGCGCCGATCTCGACGGCGATCTCGACCGCGCGTCCCTGCATGTGGCGGGCCGCCGCAGGCTCGTCGAAGGCAGGATCGGCGACGCCGTGCACGGCCGCGCGCTCGCCGCCGATGCGGATCGAAAGCCGCTCCTGGTCGAGCGGCAGGCCGGCCCTGCCCACCACCGCGACGATGCGCCCCCAGTTGGGGTCCGAGCCCGCCAGCGCGGTCTTGACCAGGGGCGAGTTGGCGATGGTGAGCCCGAGCCGGCGCGCCGCCGCCTCCGACGCCGCGCCGCTGACCGTGATCGCGACCAATTTCTGCGCGCCCTCCCCGTCGCGCACGATCTGCCGGGCGAGATCGGTCAGGACCGCCTCCAGCGCGACGCGGAAGCCGTGGAGGCGCCGGTCGCCGGCGCGCGCGATCGGCGGGTTGCCTGCGGCTCCGGTCGCGAAGAGGAGGCAGGTGTCGTTGGTCGAGGTGTCGCCGTCCACCGTGATCGCGTTGAACGAGCGGCGCGCGCCAAGCCGGAGCGCAGGCCGCAGCACGCCGGCCGGCAGGTTCGCATCGGTGAAGACGAAGGCGAGCATGGTGGCCATGTCCGGCGCGATCATGCCCGACCCCTTGGCGATGCCGGCGACCACCACCGGCACGCCGTCGATCTCGGCCCCGGCATGGGCGCCCTTGGGGAAGGTGTCGGTGGTCATGATCGCCGCTGCGGCCGCGGGCCAGGCGCCGGCGTCGTCCGCAAGGCGTGCGTGGAGCGCAGGCAGCGCCGCGCTCAGGCGCTCGACGGGAAGCTGCTCGCCGATCACGCCGGTCGAGCAGACATAGACCGCCCGCGCCTGGCAGCCGACGAGCGCGGCCGCCGCCTCCGCCGTCCGGCGCACGGCGGCGCGGCCTTGCGCCCCGGTTGCGGCGTTGGCGTTCCCCGCGTTGACCACCAGCGCGCGCGCGCGCCCGTCGCCCTCACCCAGCAGCGCCCGGCACCATTCGACCGGCGGCGCCGCGGTGCGGGAGCGGGTGAGAACGCCCGCCACTGCGGTCTCCGGCGCGAAGGTCGCGAGCAGCAGGTCGGGACGGCCGCGGTAGCGCAGGCGCGCCTCGGCGGCGGCGAGCGACACGCCGGGGACCGGCGGCAGAGCGGGGAAGCGCGCAGGGGCTAAGGGGGATATCGCGGTCATCGACCTCTCCTGACAGGCCAGATGGGGAAGCGCGCCCACCATACAGGCAGACCGGGAACGAGAAGAAGGCCGCACCCGCGAAGCGGGAACGAGAGGAAGATCACAGGACCCGCGAAGCGGGAACGACATGAAGATTGCAGGCTGCGTTGACAGGGATGGGGCGCTTCCCTATCTCTCGGTCACTGCCGCCGCACGAGGCGGCGGGCGCCGTGTGTCGGGATCACGCCATGCTTCAGGGGCTATCCAAGAAACTGTTCGGCACGGTCAACGAGCGCATCGTCAAGGCTCATGCCGCGCAAATCGGCGCCATCAACGACCTCGAAGGATCGCTGGAGGCGCTGAGCGACGACGCGCTCCGCGCCAGGACTTCGGAATTCAAGGAGCGGATCACCGCGGGCGAGACCATCGACGACCTGCTGGTCGAAGCCTTCGCCACCACGCGGGAGGCCGCCAAACGCACGCTCGGCCAGCGCCACTACGACGTGCAGCTCGTCGGCGGCATCGTCCTCCATCAGGGAAAGATCGCGGAGATGGCGACCGGCGAGGGCAAGACCCTGGTCGCGACGCTGCCGGTCTATCTCAACGCGCTCGAAGGCAAGGGCGTGCACGTCATCACGGTGAACGACTATCTGGCCCGGCGCGACGCCGCCTGGATGGGCGAGATCTACCAGTTCCTGGGCCTCGGCGTCGGCTGCATCGTGCACGGGCTCGACGATGCGGAGCGCCGCGCGCAGTACCACGCCGACGTCACCTACGGCACCAACAACGAGTTCGGCTTCGACTATCTGCGCGACAACATGAAGTTCACGCTGGAAACCATGGTCCAGCGCCCCTTCAGCTTCTGCATCGTCGACGAGGTCGACAGCATCCTGATCGACGAGGCGCGCACGCCGCTGATCATCTCAGGCCCGTCCGAGGACAGCTCGGACATGTACCAGAAGGTCGACCGCGTGATCCCCGAGCTCGGGCCGGACGATTTCGAGATCGACGAGAAGGCCCGCGCAGCCACGCTCACCGACGACGGTGCGGAGCGCGTCGAGGCGCTGCTCGCCAGGCACGAGCTCCTGAACAGCCCCAATCTCTACGACATCGAGAACGTCTCCGTCGTGCACCACCTGAACCAGGCGGTCCGCGCCCACAAGATGTTCGAGCGCGATACCGACTACATCGTGAACGACGGGCGCGTCGTCATCATCGACGAGTTCACCGGGCGCATGATGCCGGGCCGCCGTTTCTCGGAGGGCCTGCACCAGGCGCTGGAGGCCAAGGAGCACGTGGCGGTCCAGCAGGAGAACCAGACGCTCGCCTCGATCACCTTCCAGAACTACTTCCGCATGTATCCCAAGCTCGCCGGCATGACCGGCACGGCGGCGACCGAGGCCGCCGAGCTCGGCGACATCTACGGCCTCGACGTGATCCAGATCCCGACCAACGAGCCCTGCATCCGCGAGGACCGCGACGACGAGGTGTACCGCTCCTCGACCGAGAAGTGGAAGGCGATCGTCGACCTCCTGCGCGACTGCCAGAAGCGGGGCCAGCCGGTCCTCGTCGGCACGACCAGCATCGAGAAGTCCGAGTTCCTGTCCGAGCGGCTCAAGAAGGAATCGATCGAGCACAGCGTGCTCAACGCCCGCTACCACGAGCAGGAGGCGCGCATCATCGCGCAGGCCGGCCGCGCCGGCACGCTCACCATCGCGACCAACATGGCCGGCCGCGGCACCGATATCCAGCTCGGCGGCAACGCCGAGTTCCGTATCGCGGTCGAGCAGGGCGACGGCGAAGACGAGGCCGCGCGGGAGCGGATCACCGCCCGCATCCGTGCCGAGGTCGCGGCCGGGCGCGACAAGGTGCTCGCCGCCGGCGGGCTGCTGGTGCTCGGCAGCGAGCGCCACGAGGCGCGGCGCATCGACAACCAGCTGCGCGGCCGTTCGGGCCGGCAGGGAGACCCCGGCGCCTCGCTCTTCTTCCTCTCGCTCGAAGACGACCTCATGCGCATCTTCGGCTCGGAGCGCATGGATTCGATGCTCTCCAAGCTCGGCCTGAAGGAAGGCGAGGCGATCGTCCATCCCTGGATCAACAAGGCGCTGGAGAAGGCGCAACAGAAAGTGGAGGCGCGCAACTACGAGATCCGCAAGAACCTTCTGAAGTTCGACGACGTGATGAACGACCAGCGCTCGGTGGTCTACGAGCAGCGCAAGGACCTGATGCGCATCGACGACGTCTCCGAGACGGTCGCCGACATGCGCCACGAGGTGGTCAACGCCATCGTCGACGACCACATCCCGGAGAAGGCCTATCCCGAGCAGTGGGACCTCGACGGGATGCACGATTCCTGCCGGCGCCTGCTCGGCCTCGACCTGCCGGTCAGGGACTGGGCCACCGAGGAGGGAATCGCCGACGAGGAAATCCGCGACCGCATCGCCAGGGAGGCGGACGTCCACGCCGCCGCCAAGCTCGGGAACTACGGCGCCGAGGTCTGGCGGATCGCGGAAAAGAGCCTGCTGCTGCAGATCCTCGACCAGAGCTGGAAGGACCATCTGCTGACCCTCGACCACCTGCGCCAGGGCATCGGCCTGCGCGCCTACGGCCAGCGCGACCCGCTCAACGAATACAAGCGCGAGGCGTTCGAGATGTTCGAGAGCATGCTCGGCAGCCTGCGCGAGCAGGTGACCCAGCTGCTCAGCCATGTCGAGCTGCGCCTGGCCGGCCCCGACGAAGGGGACTCGCCCGAGCCGGAGCGGCAGGCACCGCAGATGCAGGAGACCCGCCGCGACCCGGCTTTCGCCGCCGCAGGTGCAGGAGGCGCAGGAGGCGCAGGCGCGCTCGCCGGCGAGCGGGCTGCGCTGCCGGCCCGCGGCGGCAACGGCGCCAACGGTGCCGGCGGCGGCGGCGCTGCGCCCGCGCCGCGCGAAGCGGCCGAGCCCGGCCCGGCAATGGCGGGACGCGTCACCGTCCGCCACGCGGCGTTCGACGCGGGCAATCCCGAGACCTGGACCAAGGTCGGCCGCAACGCACCCTGCCCCTGCGGCTCCGGCCGCAAGTACAAGCGCTGCCACGGCGCGCTCGCCTGAGGCGCCCTCCCCCGTCCCGGGACGCCGGCCTGCAGGCGACGCCGCGGGCAGCGGTTCAGATGATGATGTCCATGCCGCCGCCGTGCGCGCGGCGCCACTTGCTCTCGTGGTCGGTGCCCAGCACGAGCTCCGGGTCGGCGGGGACGACCCCCCAGTCGCCGCGCGCGAGCTCGCCCTCGAGCTGCGCCGGCCCCCAGCCGCAATAGCCGAAGAGCAGCAGGCTGCGGCGCGGACCGCGGCCCAGCGCAATGTCGCGCAGCACGTCCTCGCTGGCGGTCAGCGCGTAGTCCGGGGAGACGCGCCAGGTCCCGTCCACGGCGTAGTCGGCGGAGTGGAGGACGAAGCCGCGCCGGGGCTCGACGGGACCGCCATAGTGCGCGGTGATGGAGCCCTGCACGTCATCGCCGCCGTCGCCGTCGTCGCCGTCCTCGCCGGGCTCGATGCCGAGCCGGTCGAGGAGCGCCGCGATGGGGGCGCTGCCGCCGGGCTTGTTGACGACCAGCCCGAAGGCGCGCCTCGCATCGTGCTCGATCAGATAGATCACGGTCTCCTGGAAACGGGGGTCCGGCATGGCCTCGCTTGCGACCAGCACCTGCCCGCCCAGCGAAGCGGCCTGTGCGGCGCTTGCTGCGGACCCGATGGCCACCAGGACCGCGATCGGGCCGAGGGCTCGCAGCAGGCGCATGGCGCCCACCTCAGCCGATTCCCAGCAGCGCGGGAAGCGCGGCGAGCGTGGCGATCTCGGCGTCGGGCGCCTCAGGCACGCGCTCCGGCCCCTGGCCGAAGCGGTTGCACCAGGCGACGCGGAAGCCGAAGGCCGCCGCCCCGTTGGCATCCCAGGCGTTGGAGGACTGGAAGCTCACGCTGGCCGCCGGCACGCCGAGCCGGTCGACCGCCAGTTGGTAGACCGAGGGGTGGGGTTTGTAGATCCCGACCTCGTCCACCGAGAGGACGGCATCGAGGCTGTCCGCAATCCCCGCCGCCGCGACCGCCGAGTCGAGCATCCCCGGCTCGCCGTTCGAGAGGATCGCGCATTTGAGCCCGTGCGCCCGGAGCGTCGCCAGCGTCTCCGGCACTTCCGGGTACGCATCCAGGGTGCGGTAGGCGTCCATCAGGCCCGCGCGAAGCTCTTCATCCTCGATGTCGAGCGCCGCCATGGCGTAGTCGAGCGCATCGCCGGTGACCTGCCAGAATCCCGCATAGCGGCCCATCAGGCTCCTCAGCCAGGTGTACTGAAGCTGCTTGAGACGCCAGAGCTCGGCGAGCGGCGCCGCCTTGTCGCCGAGCGCAGCGCCGTGGCGCGAAGCCGCCGTGTTGTAGTCGAACAGCGTCCCGTAGGCGTCGAAGACGCAAGCCCCGATATCGCCGAAGCGTGGATGGGCCATGCCCCTGCTCCCCCCGGTGCCGGCGCCCGCTGCCGGCGCGCCCTGCGTCCGTCCGCCTCTGCGCTCAGCGCCTACTTGTGGCGGAAGATGATCCGGCCCTTCGACAGATCGTAGGGAGTCATCTCGACATCGACCCGGTCGCCGACCAGCACGCGGATGCGGAACTTGCGCATCTTGCCCGCCGGGCGCGCGATGATCTCGTGACCGTTGTCGAGGGCCACGCGGAACATCGTGTCCGGCAGCTTTTCGCGTACCGTGCCGGAAAATTCGAGCAGGTCTTCTTTGACCATGGGCGAGGGCGCTGCTTTATCGATCCAGAAGGCGGCGGAACGGGACGCAGGCAGGCAAGCGGCCGCCGGGGCCGGTTTGTCGCACAGTGGGGAGGGTTTGTTAAGCGCGTTTCCGGCAGCGCCGGCAAGCAACCCGCCCGAAGGAGCGGAAGAACGCACGCGCCGCGTTTGGCAGGCGTAGCCGGAATGCTATTGTGGCGGGGCGCGGAAGGCGGCCACGCGAGCGCGAAAGCGTGCCGCATCGCAGCCGCCCGCCGGCCACGACGGACTGATGGAATGGCGCAGCTTCGCCTCACGGGACTGACCAAGAGCTACGGCTCGGTCCATGCGCTTCGCGGCGTCGACCTCGAGGTCGAGGACGGCGAGTTCTTCGTGCTGTTCGGGCCGAGCGCGGCGGGAAAGACCACGACGTTGCGCGTCGTCGCCGGTCTCGAGAAGCCGGACGGCGGCACGCTGACGGTGGACGGCCACGATCTCACCAGGGTCCCGGTCAAGCGCCGCGACATGGCGATGGTGTTTCAGAGCTTCGCCCTCTACCCCCACCTCTCGACCTATCAGAACCTCGCCTATCCGCTGCGGGAAATGAAGCTGCGCCGGAAGGAAATCGACGCGCGGGTGCGCGAGACCGCGGAGCTGCTGCGCATCACCCACACGCTGGAGCGCAAGCCGGCCTCGCTCAGCGGCGGCGAGCAGCAGCGCCTCGCCATCGGGCGCGCCATCATCCGCCGCCCGCGCCTCTTCCTCTTCGACGAGCCGCTCACCAACCTCGACGCCAAGCTGCGCCACGACATGCGGGCCGAGTTCAAACGCCTCCACCGCGAGCTCGGCACGACGACGCTCTACGCGACGCCGGACCAGCTCGAAGCGCTCAGCATCGGCGAGCGCGTCGCCGTGATCCAGCACGGGCGCATCACCCAGGTCGGCACCCCGGACCGGCTCTATGCCGAGCCGGTCGATCGCCATGTCGCCTCGCTGATCGGCGACCCGCCCATCAATCTGGTCAAGGGCACGCTCAAGCCGGGCGCGGCCGATGGGCCTTCCATCGAGCTTCCCTTCATGGAGCTGGACTGCAGTCGCTGGCGCGAGCCGCTGCAGGCGCTCGCCGCCGGCACCGAGCTCCTGGTCGGCATCAGGCCGCACGATCTGGCGCTGGTGGACGAAGGCGGCGCAGGCGGCGCAGACGGCGTGGCGGCGACGGTCGAGATCACCGAGCCGCAGGGCGACATCACCATTCTCGACCTCAAGGCGGCGGGCGTGCCGCTGCGCATGGTCGTGGCGGAAGCGACCGGCGCCCGCTACAGCGCCGGCGACCGGGTGCGCGTCGCGCTCGCAGGCTCCGACACCCGATTATTCTTGAGCGACTCCGGCACGATGGTGGCGTAGGATGCGGCGGGCCGCCGCAGCGGCGTGCCCGCCGGAGTGGCGCGCCCGCCGGAACGGCCCGCCCGCCGGAACGACCCGCCGACACGATCGACGGCCGGCAGCGTCGCGGTATGCGAACAGACCGACAAGGGAGATCAGCATGAGAGTCATGACGAAGGGTAAGGCGGCACTGCTCGCCGGCGCGGTGGCGCTGGTCGGCTCCGCCATGTGGGGAGGCCCGGCCCAGGCCGAGGACATCACCATCAACCTGGCGGCGCCCGACTGGCCGCCGACGCGCATCATGCAGGACATGGCGAACGCGAGCTACCAGGCGCCGTCCGGCAACAGTGTGAAGCTCGTGATCGACTTCATCCCGTGGCCCGACTACTACACGCGGCTCGCGGCCTCGCTGACCTCGGGCGAGGAGAAGTACCAGATGGCCGTCAGCGACAGCCAGTGGCTGGGCGCCAACATCGAGGGCGGCTACTACATGAAAATCAACGAGTTCATCGATGCGGACCCCGGTCTGCAAGCGGTGTTCGCGGACCTGCATCCCAACCTGGTGGCGTCCTACTCCACCTATCCGCACCGCACGGAGAACTATTACGGCTTCCCGCAGATGCCGGACGTGCTGGTGGTCTACTACCGCGAGGACCTGTTCTGCCACGAAGGCGAGATGGCCGCGTTCAAGGAGACGTACGGCTACGACCTGCCCTGCTCGCCCGAGGAACACAACGAAGTCCATTGGGACCAGGTGGCTGACTTCGGCGAGTTCTTCCGCCGCGGTTCCGGCGATTCCCTGGGCGGCGAGACCCTGAACGAAGACTTCTACGGAATCGCCTATCAGGCCGGCAAGGGCTACGACTTCTCCAGCATGCAGATCAACGGCTTCATCTGGCAGCACGGCGGCAGCATCTGGGACGAGACCCAGGAGCCCGAGGGCCAGGCGCTCGGCGTCGTGAATTCCGACATCGCGGTCAAGGCGTTCGAGCACTATCTCTCGCTGACGGAGCACATGCCGCCCGTCGTCCAGACCGGCTCGATGGACATCTTCAAGGTCGACGAGCTGTTCCGCGAGGGCAAGGTCGCCTGGATCATCCAGTGGATCGGCTTCGGCGAATCGGCGATCTCGCCGGATACCTCGAAGGTCAGCGACAAGGTCAACTTTGCGCGGATGCCGGGCCTCAAGGTGGGCGACGAGATCGTGCGCTGGTCCAACATCGGCGGGCAGCCCTTCGTGCTGACCACCTGGAACAGCGACTCGGTGGTCCAGGAGTCGCTCGACTTCTGCAAGTGGTGGCTGTCCTCCGACGTGCAGCACGAGTTCGCCTCGCGCGGCGGCCAGAGCGGCCTGAAGAGCGTCTACACCACGCCCGAGTACATGGAGTACAGGCCGTGGAACCACGCCTTCGGCCCGAGCCTCGACTGGCAGAGGGACGTCTGGCACATCCCCGAGTTCTTCGAGCTGCTGGTGCAGCAGCAGGAGGAGTTCGACAAGGCGATCACCGGTCAGCTCTCCGCCAGGGAGGCGCTGGACAACATCGCCGTCTTCCAGGATGCGCTCCTGCGCGAAGCGGGACGCATCGAGTAGCCGTCAAGGCGGCATCGGGGGCGGCTCCCGGCGCGGGGCCGCCCCCTTTTCGTCCCGCCGCTTCCCCGCGCAACAGCCCCAAACGACAGCCAGCGACCGGTTCCTGAGTCTTGGCCACCGCCTACCACACCCAGCACGGCACGCTTATGGAGCGCTTCTTCGAGCGCAACCGCGGGCCGCTTCTGGTCGCGCCGGCGCTCGCCGTGCTCGTCATCATGAACATCTTTCCGCTGCTCTGGTCGTTCGGCCTGAGCTTCTACCGCTACCGGGCGAACCGCGTGAAGGAACCGGAATTCGTCTGGTTCAAGAATTACGAAAAGGTGCTGACCGACCCCGTGGTCTGGGAGCGCTTCCAGACGACGGCCATCATCGTGGCGGTCGACGTGCTTCTGCAGCTCGTGGTGGGCTTCCTGCTGGCGCTCCTCTTCGAGAAGACCTTCCCCGGCCGCCGCGTGCTGCTGATGCTGGTGCTGACGCCGATGATGCTGAGCTTCGTCGCGGTCGGCGCCTTCTTCCGCTACTACTACGAGCCGACCTTCGGGCTGCTGAGCCAGGCGGTCAAGGCGGTCACCGGCGAGCCCTTCATCCTGCTCGGCTCCAAGGTGGGCGCGCTTGCCGGCATCATCTTCGCCGACGTCTGGATGTGGTCGCCCTTCGTGATGCTGCTGGTGCTGGCCGGCCTCGTGAGCGTGCCGAAGCACCTCTACGAAGCCGCCGAGATCGACCGCGCCTCGTGGTGGCGGCGCTTCTGGACGATCACCTTCCCCTATATCCGGGGCCTGCTGTTGCTGGCGATCCTGTTCCGCACCATCGAGGCGTTCAAGCTCTTCGACATCGTCTTCCTGATCACCGAGGGCGGGCCGGGCACGTCGACGGAGACCATCGCCGTCTACGTCTACCGGGTGGCCTTCCAGTACTTCAAGACCAGCCAGTCGGCGGCGCTCGGCTATATCCTGCTCTTCGTGGTGATCGTGCTGACCAACCTCTATCTCTTCTTCGTCAGGCGACGGGCGGAGGAGCAGTAGGCCATGGCCCGCAAGCGGCGCGAGATCGGCAAGGCGGGATGGCGGCGGACCGCGCTCTCGGCCGTCATCAGCTTCATCTACTTCTTCCCGGTGCTATGGATCATCCTGACCGCGTTCAAGAGCCATACCGACGCGCTCTCGACCCCGCCCGAGTTCATCTTCACGCCGACGCTGGAGAACTTCGCCAACGTCTTCTCGCGCGCCTACGAGCGCGGCGGCGCGGCGGTGGACACCGGCTTCGACCTCTTCTTCTTCAACAGCATCTTCATCGCCGGCGCCTCGGTCACGCTCGCGCTGATCCTCGGCACCGTCGCGGCCTACGGCTTCTCGCGCTGGCCGCTCAGGGGCAACGAGACCTATCTCTTCATCATCCTCACGACCCGGATGCTGCCGCCGATCATCGTCATCATCCCGATCTTCATCATGTTCCGGGTGAGCGGGCTGTCGGGCAGCTATATCGGCATCATCCTGCTCTATGCCGCCTTCAACCTGCCCTTCACCATCTGGATGATGAAGAGCTTCTTCGACGAGATACCGCGCGAGGTGGAGGACGCGGCGCGCATGGACGGCAGCTCGGAGATGAAGATCTTCTTCCGCATCTGCCTGCCGCAGGTGAAGGCGGGCATCGCGGCGACCGCGGTGTTCGGCCTGATCCTGACCTGGAACGAGTTCCTCTTCGCCCTGCTGCTCACCGGCCGCGACACGCGCACGGTGCCGGTCGCCATGGCGCAGACCATCGGCGGCGACATCGGCGTGCGCTGGGGGCTGCTGGCGGCGATCGAGACGCTCTTCCTGATCCCGGTGGTGGTCGCGACGTTCCTGCTGCAGAACCAGCTCCTGCGCGGCGTCACCTTCGGCACCATCAGGCGGTAGGGGCGCGCATGGCCGACATCGAGCTGCGCAACCTGACCAAGCGCTTCGGCTCCCTCGCCGCAGTCGACGACATCGACCTCGATGTCGAGGGCGGCGAGGTGGTGTGCCTGCTCGGCCCGTCTGGCTGCGGCAAGACCACGACGCTCCGCATGATCGCCGGGCTGGAGAACGTGACGGCGGGCGACATCTTCATCGCGGGTGCGCGGGTCAACGACCTCGCGCCGCGCGACCGCGACATCGCCATGGTGTTCCAGTTCTACGCGCTCTATCCCAGCCTGACGGTCGCCGAGAACCTGGCCTTCCCGCTCCATGCCGAGCGCATCGGCACCGACGAGATCGACCGCAGGGTGCAGGAGATTGCCGGCCTGCTCGACCTCAGCCACGCGCTCGGCCGGGTTCCCGGACGGCTCGCCGAGGGCGAGAAGCAGCGCGTCGCCGTCGGCCGCGCCATCATCCGCGACCCGCAGTGCTTCCTCTTCGACGAGCCGCTCAGCCGCCTCGACATCGTCGTGCGCCAGGAGATGCGCGGGCAGATCAAGCAGCTTCTCAACGGCCTGCACAAGGCGACCGTGATCGTGACCCACGACCAGATCGAGGCGCTCACCATCGCCGACAGGATCGCGGTCATGCGCGACGGCCTCATCGAGCAGGTCGCCAGTCCTCACGACATCTTCGCCAAGCCCGCCAACGTCTTCGTCGCGGGCTTCATCGGCACGCCGCAGATGAACCTGGTCGAAGCCCAGGTGGTCGACGCAGGCGCGGGCCGCGCGACCGTGGCCATGCTCGGGCAGGAGGTGGCGCTGCCGCTGGACGCGTACGCCGGCGCGGGCGTCGGCGAGGGCGTCGGCGGGCGGCGCAACAGCCCGATCACCGTGGGCGTGCGCCCGCGCGGCCTCTCGCCCGTGCCCGAAGCCGGCGCGGCCACGATTTCGGGCCGGGTCGACCTGATCGAGCCGATGGGGGCCGAAACCCTGGTTCATCTCCGTATCGGCGAGAACGACCTGCGCGTCGTGACGGGTCGCGGGCACCCGGTCGCGGTCGGCGACACCCTCCACGTCGCGCCGGCGCCGGGGCAGGTCCATCTCTTCGACCATGACGGCATGAGGATCGCCTCATGAGCGACGCGCCGACCCAGCCTGCCCGGCGGAACATGTCGCGGCGCACGGCGCGGCTGATCGTGCTCGCGATCATCGCGCTCTGCCTGCTCGCCATCGTCTTCATCTTCCAGCCCGTGTGGCGGCCGCTCTACTCGGCCGGCTGCGTGATGGTGGTGGCCGGCGGGCTGACCTTCAATCTCGTCCCCTTCGCCAACACCCGGAACCCGGTGCGCCGCGTGGTGCGGGTCGGCGGTATCGTGGCCTTGATCCTGATCGTCGCCGTGCTGGTCGCCATCGGCTTCGTCGAGATATTGCTGTAACGCCACGGACAAGCGCATGAATGCCGTTAGTCCCCCACCGTCATGCCCGGACTTGTTCCGGGCATCTCGTCGTACCGGGCGAGTCCGAGGCGCCCTCGTGGATGGCCGGGACAAGCCCGGCCATGACGTGAAAGAGGCGCTGCCGTCATTCATCCTTGGTTACGGAACAGGACACCGGCGCCGTCGGACGGACGCAGCGCCATGACGAGGGACGACTACGTCCACCTGGTGGAGAGGCGCTATTTCGGCAACGTCGCGCATGGCGACATCCCCGCCGTGGTGGCCTGCTTCAGCGGCGACGCCACGGTGACGATCTATCACGGCGACGCCGAGCCCCGCGTCTTCAAGGCAAATCCCGGCGCCGGCGAGACCCCGCTGGCGCGCTTCTTCGAGCATCTGCTCGCCAACTACGAACCCCGCTTCACCGAGTTCGTCCACTATGTGGACCCGGTGGGCGAACGCTGCGCCGCGACCTTTCTGGTGACGCTCGAGCCCAGGCCCGATTCGCCCTATCGCGACGCCGGCGTGCAGCGCCTGCGCAACTGCAACTTCTTCCGCTGCCGCGCCGGGCTGATCCACGCGATGACCATCTACTACAGCAACCCCGGCAGCGCCGGCGGCGCCGACGCCCACGGCACCCGCCCCACCGGCTTCCCGCAGGCGTAGCGGCCGGTGCGCCGCGCGGCGGCCGCTGAGACAAGGGGAGCGACGCCCATGAAGACCGGCGACGAGCGCATCCTGACGACGCGCAGTCCTGCCGGGGGCGCTGCCCAGGGCCTGCGCGTGGTCGTCGTCGGCGGGTCGATGGGCGGCCTGCTCGCCGGCAACATGCTGCACCGCGCCGGCTGCGACGTGACGGTGCACGAGCGCATCGGCACCGAGCTTGCCGAACGCGGCGTCGGCATCGCGACCCACCCGGAGCTTCATGCCGCGTTCGAGAGCCTGGGCATTCCCATCGACGATGCGTTCGGCATCAGGCTCGAGGAGCGCATCACGCTCGGAACCGACGGGCGCATCCTCGCGCGCTATCGCCTGCCGCAGATCCAGTCGACCTGGGGGCGTCTCTACCGCCTGCTTCTCGGCATCTTCCCGGCCGAGCGCTACGTCGCCGGCGCCACCTTCACGCGGGTCGAGCCGCGCGGCCCCGGCGTGCGCGCGCACTTCGCCGACGGCACCAGCGTCGAGGCCGATCTCCTGATCGGCGCCGACGGCGTGCGCTCCACCGTTCGCGCCCAGCTCTGGCCCGATGCGGCGCCGGAGTACGCGGGGTACGTCGCCTGGCGCGGCCTGGTGGAGGAGGACCGGCTCTCGGCGGAGACGCGCAGGCTTCTCATGGAGCACTTCGTCGTCTGCCTGCCGCCGGGCGAGCACGTCGTCGGCTACCCGGTGGCGGCCGCGGACGGCGACGTGAGGCCCGGCAGGCGCCGCTTCAACATCGTCTGGTACAGGCTGGCCACGGCCGAGCGGCTGAAGGACATGCAGACCGACGCCTCCGGCCGCTATCACGAGGCCGGGATTGCGCCGGCCCTCATCGTCCCTTCGCTGATCGACGAGATCAGGCGCGCGGCGGAGAGCCGCCTGCCGCCGATGCTCGCGGAGGCGATGATCGGCTCGCCCGAACTGTTCTTCCAGACGATCGTGGACCTTGAGACGCCGCAAATGGTGCAGGGGCGCGTGGCCATGCTGGGCGATGCTGCCTTTGCGGCGCGGCCCCACACCGGATTGGGGGTGGTCAAGGCGACCGGGGACGCGGTGTTTCTCGCCGATGCCGTCGGGTCGTTCCCCGGCGACCTGGCGCAGGCGCTCTCCCTCTACGATGCGGAGCGGGTCCGCCAAGGCCGCTCCCTGGTCCGTTTCGGCCGCCGCCTGGGCACGCATATCGAGACCCCGGACCGCAGCGCCGGGGAGCGCGCGCTCGGCGACTATCTGCGCGCGCCCGAGATTATCATTCAGGCCATCTCGATACCGCCGCCCTGCTCGCCGCTGCCGGTGTTCAACGAGGACCCCTGCTCGGCGCAAGCGCCGTGACGCCCGAAGGACTCCCTATCCCGCGAACGCCTGCCGGTAGTCCTCCCCGGTCAATACGGACGCGCCCGCAAGGCGAAGCGCGGCGCGCGCCTTCGCCAGGCTCGGATCGTCCAGCGCCGCGAACAGTCCGTCGCGAAGCTGCACGAGCTCGTCCTGCGTCGTCGCCGCACCGGTGATGAAGGGCAGCGCCGGCGCCGGCGGCGAGCGGTCCAGAATGCGCGTGCCCGCCAGCTCGTCGGGCATGCGGTCGCTCAGCAACGCATGCGTGACGCAGTCGACGGCGCAGACCTCCGCCTGGCCCTCCCGCACGCTGCGGATGCTCGCGCGGTGCGAGCCCGTGAGCACGATGGCGCCGAACATGTCCGTGGCACCGCGCGACCCGGACAGGATGCGGCGCCACACGTGATAGCCGGAATAGGAATCCGTGCTGCTGACGGCGAGCGACTTCTCGCGCAGCTCGCCGACGCTCCGCGCCGCCGTGTCTTCTCGTACCAGGATGAGGCTCCTGTAATGCGGTCCGTCGCATCCGGGCGCGTCGTAGTGGGGTGTGGCGACGATCGTCAGGGAGCGCGAGAGCGTGTGCACCAGCGGATGACCGCAGGTCTGGCCGAACAGGAGGTCCGGCGAGCGCCACAGCGCGTAGAGGTCATCCGGCCAGGTCAGGGCGTCGGGCACCGACTCGATCCCGCGATCGCGCAGATGGCGGGCGATGCCGGCCCACCACTGCTCTATTGCCGGGTGCAGCTCCTGCTCGCCGTACATCGGCAGACTTGCGTAGCGCATCCGTCCCCCTTCCGCTGCCCCGGTCCGATCGTCCTGCGGCCCTTCCCGGATCACAGCGTCGTTCGCATCCGGTATCCCGGCGCATAGGTCAAGCGCACGGCGGTAATCAGCCCTCCCGCGTTCCATGTCGCCCGCTGGACGAGAAAGAGCGCAGCCTTCGCCCGCGTTCCCAGCGCGCGCGCCTCCACCGCCGACGCCGCGACCGCAGCCAACGCGATTTCGCCGCGCACGAGGGGCACGTTCCGCACCAGCCATTCGTTGGCGCTGAGCGAACCGAAATCCGCGTCGAGCACCGCCGGCACCGAAGACACCACGATCCACCGGTCCTCGTGCACGAAGGGCCGCCCGTCCGCCGCGTGCAGGGCCCGCAGGTGCAGCATGTCCTCGTCCGGGGCCAGGCCGTGCGCGTCGCGGACCCGCGCCGAGGGCCTGCGCCGCTCCCTCTGCAGAAGCCGGTAGCCGTACGCGGCACCCATCCCCTCCACGTCCAGCCTGATGATCGGGATATCGAGAACGGCGCGGCGCACCGGCGCGGCCGCGACGCGGGTCCCGCTGCGGCGGCGGCGCTCCAGAAATCCCTGGCCCGCCAGATCCCTGAGCGCCCGGTTGACCGTGGCGCGGGCGCAGCCGAACTCCGCGGCCAGCGCCGCCTCGTTCGGGATTCGCTCGCCGGGCTTCCACAGTCCGCGATCGATGCGGCAGCGGACTTCGGCCTGCACCTCCCGCCAGCCGCGCACCGACACGCCCGGCGCGTCCGTCACGCCCGCGCCCGCGCCCGAAGGGATGCCGCGCATTTCCGGTTCCATAGCGCCCCGCCGTTGACGACGCCCTATTATGTGTATACATAATATTCGCCCATGTCCAGCCCGACGGGCAGCAGGCAGCCATGACCGTCACCCTCTTGGGGGCCCGCCCCCAGTGACCGAGGCGCCGACCGGGAGGCCGGCCGAGACGCTGCGGTCGGGCGAAACCTCCCTCGCCGTGCTCGAGCGCGTCTATCGCACGGGCGCGGCGGTGCGCCTCGATCGGGACAGCCGGCAGGCCGTCATCGCCGCGGCCGCGCTGCTCCGGGAGGGCGCGGCGCAGGACCGGGCCATCTACGGCGTGAACACCGGATTCGGGAAGCTGGCCGGCATCCGCATTCCGCCCGGCGAGATCGAGGCCCTGCAGCGCAACCTGGTGCGCTCCCATTGCGCCGGGCTGGGGGAGTGCCTGCCGGATGCGCATGTGCGGCTGATGATGACGCTCAAGCTCGTCGCCCTCGGCCGCGGTGCATCGGGTGTGCGGCCGGCGTTGATCGACTGTCTCGAAGCGATGCTCGCGCGCGGCGTCCTGCCGGAGATACCCGTTCAGGGATCGGTGGGCGCCTCGGGCGACCTCGCGCCGCTCGCGCATCTCGCGGCGGCGATGATCGGCGAGGGCAAGGCGTCGTTCGACGGGCGGCCCATGCCGGGCGGGGCCGCGCTCGAAGCGGCCGGCATCGCGCCCCTCGCCCTGGGCCCGAAGGAGGGGCTTGCGCTCTTGAACGGCACCCAGTTCTCGACGGCCTGCGCGCTCGCCGCCCTGTTCGACGCCTGGCGGGCGGCGGAGAGCGCCGTCGCGACCGGCGCGCTCTCGACCGATGCGCTGATGGGGTCGACCGAGCCGCTCCTCGCCGAAATCCATGCCTTGCGCGGCCACCGGGGCCAGTGCGAGGCCGCGGCGATGGCGCGGGCGCTTCTCGCCGGATCGGAGATTCGCGAGAGCCATCGCGAGAACGACAGCCGCGTGCAGGACCCCTACTGCATCCGTTGCCAGCCGCAGGTTCTCGGCGCCTGCATCGACCTGTTCCGGCAGGCGGCCGGGACTCTGCGCATCGAGGCCAACGGGGCGACCGACAATCCGCTGGTCCTGGCCGGGACCGGCCGCATCGCCTCCGGCGGCAACTTTCATGGCGAGCCGGTCGCCTTCGCGGCCGACCAGATCGCCATGGCCGTCGCCGAGACCGGGTCCATCGCGCAGCGGCGCGTGGCGGTCCTGGTGGACCCGGCGCTCTCCTCCGGGCTCTCGCCCTTCCTCTCGCCGGACCCCGGCACCCATTCGGGGCTGATGTCGGCCGAGATCGGCGCCGCCGCCCTCGCCAGCGAAAACCGCCATCTCGCCAATCCCTGCTCCATCGACTCGATCCCGACCGGCGCCGGCCAGGAGGACCATGTCTCCATGTCCGCCCACGGGGCGTGGCGCCTGCAGCGCATGGTGCGCAATCTCGAACGCCTGCTGGCGATCGAATGGATCGCGGCCGCCGCCGGCGTGGAGCAGCGCGCGCCCCGGCGGACCGGCGCCCGCTCAGGCAGGCGCTGTCCACCCTGCGGCAGGCGGTGCCGCCGCTGACCGCCGACCGCCCCTTGAGCGACGACATCGAAAGGGCGCGCGCTCTGCTCGGCGGCGGGGCCTTGCTTGACGCCTGCGGACCCCACCGCCTGCCGCCCCTGGAGGCACCGCAATGACCTTCGACCGCGCCAATGCCCGCACCGTCATCCCGCCGACCGGGCCGGCGCTGAGCGCCCGATCCTGGCAGACCGAGGCGCCGCTCCGGATGCTGATGAACAACCTCCACCCGGAGGTCGCCGAGGACCCGCAGACCCTGGTCGTCTACGGCGGCATCGGCCGCGCGGCACGGAGCTGGGAGGATTTCGATCGCATCGTCGGAAGCCTCAGGGAGCTCGACGACGACGAGACCCTGCTGGTGCAGTCCGGCCGGCCGGCCGGGATATTCCGCACCCACGGGGATGCGCCGCGGGTGCTGATCGCCAACTCGAACCTGGTGCCGCGCTGGGCCACCTGGGAGCATTTTGCCGAACTCGACCGGCGCGGACTCGCCATGTACGGCCAGATGACCGCGGGAAGCTGGATCTACATCGGCTCCCAGGGCATCGTGCAGGGCACCTACGAGACCTTCGTGGAGGCCGGGCGCCGGCACTATGGCGGCGACCTGGCGGGACGCTGGATCCTGACCGCCGGGCTCGGCGGCATGGGCGGCGCGCAGCCCCTCGCCGCGGCCTTCGCAGGCGCCGCCTGCCTCGCGGTCGAGTGCGACCCGGAACGCATCGAAGCCCGGCTGCGCACGCGCTATCTCGACGAACGCAGCGGCGACCTCGACGAGGCCCTCGCCATGGTGGCGGCGTGGACGGAGAAGCGGCAGGCGCGCTCGGTCGGGCTCCTCGGCAATGCGGCGGAGGTGTTCCCGGAACTCCTGCGGCGCGGCGTCCTGCCGGACCTCGTGACCGACCAGACGTCCGCGCACGATCCCGCCAACGGCTACCTGCCGGCGGGGTGGACCCTCGGCGAATGGAGAAGCCGCCGCGAGACGGATGCCGAGCAGGTCGCGGCGGCGGCCCGCGCCTCCATCAGGGGCCACGTGGAGGCCATGCTCGGGTTCTGGAAGCGGGGCGTCCCCACCCTCGACTACGGCAACAACATCAGGCAGGTGGCGAAGGAGGAGGGGCTTCGGGACGCCTTCTCGTTTCCGGGGTTCGTGCCCGCCTACATCCGTCCCCTCTTCTGCGTCGGCAAGGGGCCCTTCCGCTGGTGCGCCCTCTCGGGCGACCCGGAGGACATCCACCGCACCGATCAAAAACTGCGCGAGCTCTTCCCCGAGGAGGCCGGCCTCCTGCGCTGGCTGGACATGGCGTCGGAGAGGATCGCCTTCCAGGGTCTGCCGGCCCGCATCTGCTGGCTCGGCCTCGGGCAGCGCCATCTCGCCGGCCTCGCCTTCAACGCCATGGTGCGCTCCGGCGAATTGCGGGCGCCGGTGGTGATCGGACGCGACCACCTCGACTCGGGCTCCGTGGCCTCGCCCAACCGGGAGACCGAAGCGATGCGCGACGGCTCCGACGCCGTCTCCGACTGGCCCTTCCTGAACGCGCTCCTGAACTGCGCCTCGGGCGCCACCTGGGTCTCCATCCACCACGGGGGCGGCGTCGGCATGGGCTTCTCGCAGCACGCCGGCATGGTGATCTGCTGCGACGGGTCGGCGGACGCCGACCGGCGCATCGAGCGCGTGCTCTGGAACGATCCGGCGACCGGCGTCATGCGCCATGCCGATGCGGGCTACGAGGACGCCATCGACTGCGCCCGCCGCCACGGCCTGCGCCTGCCGGCCATCCTGGGGAAATAGAGCGGAGCAAGCGCCCGGCGGCTCCCAGGCGTGGGATGTGAACGGGACCGGGCCGCACAGCGGCCCGGCCGGCGCGACCGCGCCGGCGGCCCCAGCGTGCGGAAAATGAGCGGGACCGGGCCGCGCAGCGGCGCGTCGCGCGACCGCGCCGGCGCGCCGCAAGGCGCGTAGCCAAGCGAGCGGAGCGAGCGCCCGGCGATTGAGGGAAAACAAAAAGAGTCCAGGGCCAGGGGGACCGCGTGGGAGTTCCGCTATAGGCTCCTCCGGCTCCTGTCGTCTGGAGCGTGTGGCCAAGGACGCGAGGACGAAATTGTTGAAATTACAAAACCAACCCAATGTCACGTAACTCTCTGTTTCAACACATGAAATTGCCAATTTCTCCGATGCCGGCTCCTGACGGGGGCACCGATCCGGCCTGACCTGTGCGACACTTGCGGCGCGGTTGGCGCGATGCGGCGGCACGGCGGAGGGAACGATGGGCGGCTTCGCGGACTACGAGTCGTATGACGCGCTGGGTCTCGCGGCGCTGGTGAAGGCGGGCGAGGTCAGCGCGACCGAGGTGCTGGAAGCCGCGATCGCCCGTGTCGAGGCGCGCAACCCGGCGATCAATGCGGTGGTGATGGAGCTCTATGACCACGCGGCGCAAGCCATCGCGGCGGGCCTGCCGGAGGGGCCGTTCACCGGCGTGCCCTTCCTGCTCAAGGACCTGGGCTCGGCGCTCGCCGGCGCGAGGACCGCGCGGGGCAGCCGCTTCTTCGCCGACCTGCCGCCGGCGACCCGGGACAGCCTCCATGTCAGCCGGCTCAAGCAGGCGGGCATGGCGATCTACGGCAAGACGAGCAGCTGCGAGCTCGGCCTCAGCCTCACCTGCGAGCCCCAACTCTATGGCCCCTCGCGCAATCCCTGGGACCTGGAGCGCACGCCCGCCGGCTCCAGCGGCGGCGCCGCGGCGGCGGTGGCGGCGCGCCTGCTGCCGATCGCCCATGCCTCGGACGGCTTCGGCTCGATCCGCGCGCCCGCCGCCTCCTGCGGCCTGGTGGGCCTGCGTCCGACACGGGCGCGCAACACCATGGCGCCCTATTTCGGCGAGTCGCTGGGTGGGCTGGCCATCGAGCACGCGGTATCGCTGACGGTGCGGGACAGCGCGGCGCTGCTCGACGCGACCGCAGGCCCCGCCCCGGGCGATCCCTATGTCGCGCCGCCGCCGGCCCGGCCCTTCCTGGACGAGGTCGGCGCCGATCCGGGTTCGCTCCGCATCGCCGTCACCAGCAAGGCGCCCAACGGTGCAGCCGTGGAGGACGACCCGCTCCGGGTTCTGGCGGAGGCCGCGTCGCTCTGCGAAGACCTCGGCCATCGCGTGGACGAAGCCGATCCGGCGATCGACGGCGCCGACGTGGTGCCGACCTTCCGCACCATCAGCGCGATCCAGATTCTCTACCTGCTGCGCGGACATCCCTCGGGCCGCGCGCCCGCGCCGGGCGACCTCGAGACCGTCGTCGCCGACACGGCCAGGCTCGCCGAGGGGATCGACGGCGCGAGCTACATGGCCGCGGTCCACACGGCGCACCGGATCGGCCGCCAGATGGCGGCGTTCCACGAGGACTGGGACGTGCTGCTCACCCCCGGCCTCGGCACGCTGCCGCCGAAACTCGGCTGGCTCGACATGACGATGGACGATCTGGAGGAGTATTGGCGCCGGGTGTTCCGCTTCAGCCCGTTCACGGTCTGGTTCAACCTCACCGGCCAGCCGGCCATGATGATCCCGCTGGGCGTGACCGGGAGCGGCCTTCCGGTCGCGGTGCAGGCGGTCGCGCGCTTTGGCGACGAGGCCACGCTGTTCCGCCTGGCCGCCCAGCTCGAAGCGGCACGGCCCTGGATCGGCCGCAGGCCTGCGCTCGCCTCCGCTCCATGACGCTACAGGGAGAGACCGAGGCGGCCGCGGGTGAGCTGGAATTCGGTGACCCCGCGCGACCAGAGCAGCGGCCGGTAGCGGCATGACGCCACGTCCGCGACGAGCGCCGCCAGCGCACTGACGACAGCGCCGCCGTCGCCTCCGGAGGGGAAGACCCCATCGAGGTCGCTGGCGTAGCGCTCCGCCACAGCCGGGCTGGCGCTCACCTGGACGAGGGGGAGCATGGGATGCCCCTGCAGCGGGGTCCGGCCGATGTGGCAGAGCATCAGATCGACCCCCGTCGCGCCGAGCCCCGTCAATGTCTCCACCGGGTTCTCCGTCGGAGTCTCCATGAGGTGGAACCCGGCGTCCGCCGCCGGCCGGCCGAAGGCGAGCGACGCGGAGGGCGCCGCGCCGTCCGGGAACACGGCGCCCCGGAACCCGTCGTTGCCGAGCAGCCCCGCGTCGTCTGGCACGACCTCGGCCGGTACCACCACGGTCGCGCCGGCGGCGGCGAGGCCCGTTGCCAGCCGGCCGAAGGCCTCCCCCATCGCGTCCGCCAGGAGGCCGTCCGCCATGAGGGCTACGCGGCACGCGGCCGCGCCCATGCGCCGCCTCTCGAACGCCGGCGCATCCGCCTGCGCGGCGCGGGCCGCCATGGCTTCGAGCTGCCGGGCCACCTTCTCCGTCACCCGCGCGATCCCGCCGTCGAGCTGCACGCTGGCCCACCCGAATCGGTCCACGGCGAGGCCCCGCGCCGCGAGATGGCGGCGCACCGCATCGTTGTGGGTCATCTCACAGCCGTGCTCCAGCAGGACCGCATGGCGCACGCTGCGATGCGCGAGGTGGCCGGCCAGCGTGTCGAGATAGAGGCCGGCCCCGTTGGCCGAGCCGCACCCCTCGGTATGCACGAGGGCGACGAAGCGCGACACGTCGCTCCAGGGCGGCGGAGCGGCGTTGAGGTCCGCGGCGATGAGGCGGGCGACCTGCCCCGAACACAGGCTCGTCGGCATGACCAGGGCGATCTGCTCGGATGCGACGCCCTCGGCGGTGACCACCGCATCGAAGGCCAGTGCGAGGGGCGGCGCGGCCCGCACCGCCAGCGGGCGGCCGTTGGGCACGGGCCGGCGGCGGACCTCCTCCAGCCCGTCCCTTCCCGTGCGCGGCCAGTCGCGCCAGACCGAGACCTGGGCGTGGCCCGCGCGCTCCCCCTTGCTGCGCTGCCCGGAGGCGATGGCGAGCGCAAGCTGGAAGGTCTCCGCCCCCAGCGCGTCCATCGCCATGCCGTCGTTGTAGCGCCCGGCATTCACGTCCATCTCGTTCGCCATCAGCTCGAAGCGGCCGGTGGTGGTCACGAACTTGAGCGTCGGCACGAAGGGGAAGTTGGTGATCGACCCGTTCCCGGTGATGAACAGGATGAGGGTGGAGCCGGCCGCCACCTGGCCTGCGATGCTCTCTAGGTCGTTGCCGGGGCTGTCCATGAAATAGAAGCCGGGCGGGCGCATGGGCTCGCCATAGTCGATGACATGGTCGAGCCGGACTTGCGGGGCCTTCTTGCGCGCCGCGCCGAGCGACTTCAGCGCGATGTTGTAGAGGCCGCGAAAGTTGTTCCCACCCGTGGGATTACCTTCCGCCGTGACCCCGTGGTTCGCCGCGTAGCGCTTAAAACTCTCGATCTTCTCCAGGAAGGCCCGTGCCGTGGCGGCATCGCGGACGTTCTCGAGCATGTAGGGCTCGGCGCCGATGAGCTCGTCGGTCTCGGCCAGGTTGGCGGAACCGCCGTGGCGGATGACTTCCTTCGCCACCCAGCCGGCGAGCGCGTTGCCGGAGACGCCGGAGAACGCGTCCGAGCCGCCGCACTGCAGCGCGAGGCGGAGCGCGCCGACGGGCTCCGGCGTGCGGCGGGCGGCGGCGACCGCGGGCAGCCAGCCTTCGACGCACGCGGCTGCGCGCGCGACCTCCGCCTCGTGGCTGCGCTCGATACGGAAGAATCCGTGCGGCACATGGTCGAGCGGGTCGCCGCGGCGCTCCATGAAGCGCCGCAGGTCGTCGTTGCCGTATGCGCCGGTGCCGTCGTCGGCCGCGAGCACGGCGCCCACATTGGGGTGCACCATGAACCCCGCCAGCACCCTGAGCACGTGGTCCAGATTGTTGGGCCGCCCTGCGCCGCCGCCTTCGGTATGGGTCACCGCGACCACGGCGTCGACCCCGGCGGGGGTCTTGGCCGCGGCCCGGTCCGCGACCGCGCGCACGAAGCCGTTGGCGCGCGACGTGGTGGCCAGCACCACCACGACGTTGCGGGTGCCGACGCCGCGCCCGCCGGGGCGGCGGAAGCCGTCGAAGGTGGCGCCGGAGTCGGCCTGGGCGACCTGGACGCCGGGGGTGAAGCAGGCGTCGTCCAGCCTGCAGGTCTCGATGGTGTCCGCGAAGTTGGCGGCCCCGGGCAGCACGAAGTCGATGTCGCGTTCCGCCAATGCGCTCAGGATCCTGTCGTTGCAGACATACTCGCCGGGCTCAAGGGCACGGGCCGCGATGCCGAAGGGAAGGCCCCACGAGGTGAGGCGCGCGCCCTGCGCGACGGGGACGCGGACGAAGCGGTGCCCTTCGAGGACGGTGTGGGGGAGGCGGAGTTCGCCCGCCCCGTCCGCGATGACGGTGCCGGCCTCAAGGCGGCGCGTCGCAATCGCGACATTGTCTCCCGCCGTCGGCACGCGGGCCACCCGGTCGAACTCGAAACGATCGTGCATTGCACCTTCCCTGGGCGTCCTTCCTGGCTCGGTGGGGTGCCTGTGGCAAGGCTGCCTTCAATATCGGGAAACGCCGGCAAGCGGTAGTCTCCGGTCAGCGTCGGCGTGCAATGGCAACCGGCCACGCTTATGCTCGCCGCCCGAGCGATATCCGGTCCATGCGGTGCGCATGCGCGCGACGGGAGCGGAGGGACGCGCCATGGCGATGACATCGAACAGCGGGCGGGGGATGACCGCAGACGAGCGCGATGCGTTCCTTACCTCGGGCGCGATCTTCGCGAAGGTCGCCACCACCATGGCCGGCGGCTGGCCGGTCGTAAGCCCGGTCTGGTTCGAGTGGCTGGCGCAGGATCGCGCCTTCCTCGTGGTCAGCAAGGCGCGCACCAGCATGGTGCAGAACCTGCACCGCGACCCGCGCTGCGGCCTCCTCGTCGACAATCCCGCGCTGCCCTACATGCGGGTGAGCGTCCTCGGCGAGGCGGAGTTTCTGCCGGAGGATTTCGACTGGATCGCACCGGCCCGCAAGATGGCGGAGCGCTATCTCGGCGCGCCGGGCGTGGCCTACGCCGAATCGACGTTCGGCTTTGCCAGAGAGCCCTTTCTCGTCCACGCGCGAAAGATGACCACCTGGAACGGAGGCGGGTTCGACCGCACCTTCAGCGCGGCGGCGACGTGGCACGAATTGTCCGAAGCAGCGTCGCCGGGAGGCTCCTGCCCATGACCGCCGCCGACGATCGCGACCTCGTCGGCTATGGCCGCTCGCGCCCGCGTCCGCCCTGGCGGGAGCGAAGCCCGCTGGCGCTGAGTCTCGTCCTCAACTACGAGGAAGGCGCCGAGCGGACGGTGCTGAACGACGACGCCACCTCGGAGACCTACGTCCACGAACTCACCGGCATCGAGGGGCGCGCGGGCAGCCGGGATTTGAATACCGAGAGCCTCTACGGCTACGGCGCACGCGCCGGCGTCTGGCGCATTCTGCGGCTGTTCGAGGAGCTGGACGTCACGGCGACCGTCTTCGGCGTCGGCAAGGCGCTCGCGCTGAACCCGGAGGTCGGCCGTCAATGCGCGCGGCAGGGCCTTGAGATCGCGAGCCACAATTGGCGGTGGTTCGACTATGCCGACGTGGCCGAGGACATCGAGCGCGAGCACATCCTGAAAGCGAAGGATACGATCCGCGAGCTCACGGGAGAGGCGCCGGTCGGCTTCTACTGCGGCCGGGTGAGCGCGAACTCGCGCCGGCTCGCGATCGCCTGCGGCGGCCTGCTGTACGATTCGGATGCCTATGACGACGACATTCCGTACTGGCTGGAGCTGGAAGACGGCCGCCGCCACCTTGTCATTCCCTACGCGCTCGACACCAACGACATGAAATTCTGCACCGCGAACGGCTTCGCCTCGCCGACGGCCTTTGCCGACTATCTCTGCGCGGCCTTCGACGAGCTGTACCGGGAGGGTGTCGATGGCAGCCCTTCGCTGCTCTCGGTGGGGCTCCACTGCCGCGTCGTCGGAAGGCCGGCGCGTCTGGCGGCGCTGCGCCGCTTTCTGGAGCATGTCCTGAAGCACGACGACGTGTGGATTTGCCGCCGCGCGGATATCGCGCGCATCTACCACGGCGACGCTGGCTGAGACCCGGCGGAGCGCGGCGGGCGATGGCGATCCATTTCGAAGAAGCCGAGTTCGACAGGCGTCGCGAGGCGGCGGTCCGTGCGCTGACGGCGCGCGGCCTCGCAGGCCTGCTGCTCTTCAAGCAGGAGAGCATGTACTACCTGACCGGCTACGACACCTTCGGGTTCTGCTTCTTCCAGTGCCTCTGGCTCGGCCGCGACGGGCGGATGACCTTGCTCACCCGCGCGCCGGACCTGCGGCAGGCGCAGCACACCTCGATCCTCGACGACATCCGCGTCTGGGTCGATGAGGCCGGCGCCGATCCCGCCGGCGCGCTCCGCGACATCGTGGCCGGCCATGGCGGGGCCGGCGCGCGCATCGGTATCGAGCGCGACACCCACGGGCTGACGGCGGCTAACTGGCTCAGGGTCGAGCAGGCCTTCCGGGGGTTCTGCACGCTGGAGGACGCGTCGGACCTGGTCTCGGCGTTCCGCCTCGTCAAGAGCGCGGGCGAGCTCGCCCATGTGCGCCGGGCGGCCGCGCTCGCGGACGACGCCCTGGCGGAGGCCGAGCGGCTGGCCGTCCCCGGTGCCTTCGAGGGCGACATCCTGGCGGCCATGCAGGGTGCCGTCTTCCGCGGCGGCGGCGAGTATCCCGGAAACCCCTTCATCCTCAGCTCCGGTCCCGACGCCCTGCTGTGCCGCGACAAGGCCGGACGGCGGCGGCTCGCGGAGCAGGACCAGCTCACCATCGAGTTTGCCGGGGCCTATTGCCGCTATCACGCCGCGCTCATGCGCACGCTCGCGATCGGCCCGGTGTCCGATGAGCACAAGGCCATGCACCGGGCGTGCAGCGACGCCCTCGACGCCTGCCGGGACACGCTCCGCCCCGGCCGTAGCTTCGGGGAGGTCTTCGATGCCCATGCACGGGTGCTCGACGGGGCGGGCTACCGCGCGCACCGGCTCAACGCCTGCGGCTACAGCCTGGGCGCGACCTTCGCCCCCACATGGATGGACGGACCGATGTTCCATGCCGGCAACGCGCAGACCGTGGCGCCCGGCATGGTCCTCTTCGTCCACATCATCCTTGCGAACAGCGAGGCCGGGCTCGCCATGACGCTCGGCGAAACCTACGCGGTCCTGGACGACGGCCCCGACTGCCTGAGCCGGACGCCGCGCAATCTCGCCCCCGCCTGAAGGCGGCGGCGCAGGAGGAGGGCGAGCCCCGCCGGGGCCGCGACACGCGACGTGTGGCATGGAGGGAACGAACGGCGGCAGCGCCGGCCGGCGCTGCGCCGGACACTCGGTCCGGGGCTGGCGCTGGCCGGGCTCATCGTCTGCTGCGGGGCGGGGGCGGCCGCCGCCGAGCGTGCGACCGTGTTCGCGGCGGCAAGCACCGCCCATGTGGTGGACGCGGTGATCGCGCAATTCGACGCCGGGCCCGGCGGCCGGGTGAGCGCGTCCTACGCCGGCACCTCGGCGCTCGCGCGGCAGATCGAGAGCGGCGCGCCGGCAGACATATTCCTGGCGGCCAATGCGCTATGGATGGACCATGTGGAGGCGCAGGGCCTGATCGAGCCCGGCAGCCGGCGGCCGCTCGCCGGCAATCGCCTGGTGTTCGTCACCGGGCGCGACGATATCGCGCCGTTCACCCCGTCCGCAGCGCTCGATCTCGGGGCGCTGCTCGCGGGCGGGCGGCTTGCGCTCGGCAATCCCGACCATGTGCCGGCCGGCCTCTACGCGCGCCAGGCGCTGGAGGCTCTCGGCCTCTGGGCCGAGGCGCAGGACCGCCTCGCGCCGACGGCCGACGTGCGGGCGGCGCTCGCGCTGGTGGCGCGCGGCGAGGCGCCGCTCGGCATCGTCTATGCCACGGACATCGCGCGAGCGCCCGGTGTGCATCGCATCGCAGCGATCGCGCCGGCGCTGCACGAGGCGATCGTCTATCCGGTCGCGCTCGTGCGCGGCCGCGCCTCGCCGCTTGCCGCGCGCTTCTTCGCCTTCCTCACAGGGCCGGCGGGCCGGGCGGCGTTCGCCCGCGCCGGCTTCATCGTCGACTGAAGCGGTGGCGCTGACGCCGCTCGAGGTGGAGGCGATCCGGCTCAGCCTGCGGGTCGCCGGGTGGGCGGTGCTGGTGAGTCTGCCGCTCGGCATCGCTGTCGCCTGGCTGCTCGCGCGCCATCGCTTCCCCGGCCACGCCCTCCTCAACGGCCTGGTCCACCTGCCGCTCGTGCTGCCGCCGGTCGTGGTGGGCTTCGTGCTGCTGCTGCTGCTGGGCAGGCAGGGGCCGCTCGGCGCCTGGCTCGACGACTGGTTCGGCATAACCCTCGCCTTCACCTGGCAAGGCGCGGCGGTGGCCTCGGCCGTGGTCTCCTTCCCGCTGATGGTGCGCGCGATCCGGCTTTCGATCGAGGGCATGGACCGGCGCCTGGAGACCGCCGCGCGCACCCTCGGCGCCCCGCCGCTCTGGGTCTTCGCGAGCATCAGCCTGCCGCTGATGGCGCCGGGCGTGCTGACCGGCACCATCCTGGCCTTCGCCCGCTGCCTCGGCGAGTTCGGCGCGACCATCACCTTCGTCTCCAGCATCCCCGGCGAAACCCGCACCCTGCCGCTCGCGCTCTACACCTACACGCAGGTGCCGGGCGGGCTGGACGGCGCCTTTCGCCTGATGGTGATCGCCATCGTCATCGCCTTCGCCGCGCTGGTGGGCTCCGAGCTGCTGGCGCGTGCGCTCAGGCGCCGGCTGGAGGGGTGATGCTGACGGTCGACGCACGGCACGCGCGCGGCGCCTTCACGCTGGACGCCAGCTTCAGCGCCGAGACCGACGGCATCGTCGCGCTGTTCGGCGCCTCGGGCGCCGGCAAGACCACGCTGGTCGACGCCATCGCCGGCCTCGTGCGGCCGGAGGCGGGGCGGATCGTGCTCGAAGACCGCGTGCTCTTCGATTCGGAGGCTGGGACCGACCTCCGGCCGGAGCGCCGCCGGATCGGCTATGTGTTCCAGGATGGGCGGCTCTTCCCGCATCTCAGCGTGCGCCGGAACCTGCTCTACGGGCGCCGCTTCGCGCCGAGCGACCGGCGCTACGCCACGCTGGAGCGAATCGTGGCGCTGCTCGGGCTGGAGGCGCTGCTGCGGCGCCGGCCGGGCACGCTCTCGGGCGGCGAGCGCCAGCGCGTGGCGCTGGGCCGGGCGCTCATGGCGCAGCCGGAACTGCTCCTCATGGATGAGCCGCTGGCCGCGCTCGACCTCCCCCGCAAGGCCCAGGTCATCGACCATATCGAGCGGTTGCGCGACGAGATCGGCGTGCCGATCGTATTCGTCAGCCACGCGGTGGACGAGGTGGCGCGGCTCGCCGGCACCATCGTGGTGATGGCGAACGGCAGGGTCGCGGCGACGGGCCCGGCCGCCGAGGTCATGGCGCGGCTCGATCTCGACCCGCTGGCCGGTATCGAGGCGGCCGGCGCGGTGCTGGACGCGACCGTGCAGGGCCACGACGCGGCCTACGGGCTCACCCTGCTGGCGGTGCCGGGCGGCATCCTCCGCGTGCCCCGGCTCAGGCTCCCGCCGGGACGGCGGCTCAGGGTCCGCGTGCGTGCGCGCGACGTGGCGCTAGCAACGGCGGAGCCGCGCGAGACCAGCGTGCTCAACGTCTTTCGCGGCCACGTCGCCGAAATCGGCCCGCGCCGCGGCGCCTCGGTGGATGTGGCGGTCGACATCGGCGCGCGGCTGACGGCGCGGATCACGGCACGCTCGTCGGACACGCTCGGCCTCGCCCCCGGCACGGCGGTCTATGCGCTCGTCAAGAGCGTCGCGGTCGATCCGGCATCGCTGGTGCAGGCCGAGCAGGACGACAGCTGAATCCGCCGGCACGGGCGCGCGGGGACGGGCGCACGGGCTTGCGCAGGAAGCGCCGACCTGCGACGCTTCGCGACCAGAATTCCTTGCGGCGGAGGGAGCCATGGGCGCGGCGACGCCAACCCGGCTGATCGACAACGAGCGCGTGCGCGTCACCGAGTGGCGCTTCAGGCCCGGCGAGGCCACGGGCTGGCACCGGCACGAGTTCGACTACGTGGTGGTGCCGGTGACCACCGGCAAGCTCCATCTGAAGGAACCCGACGGCGAGCGCACCATCGAAATCGTATTGGGCACGCCCTACTTCCGCGAGGAAGGAGTCGAGCACGACGTCATCAACCCGAGCGACAGCGACGACGTGATCTTCATCGAAGTGGAGATGAAGTAGCGCGCCGGCCGGGCGCCACGCCGGCGGCCGAACGGGCGGGCCTGCGTCAACGAACTGTCACAAATCCGTCTTAATTCCATCGTCGCAGCGCGGCTAGCCTGCGCCGGCCATCTTCGGCGGCCGCGCGGGCGCGCGGGCACGACCGTCGGGATGCCAGCGAACCCGGAGGAAGCGCCGTGACCAGGACACCCCTCGCCATCGCCGCGGCGGCAGCGCTTGCGCTGACCGCGTCCGTGGCGCTGACCGCTGCCGCAGAGGCCCGCGATCAGATCAGAATCGTCGGCTCGTCGACCGTGTTTCCCTTCTCCACCGCCGTCGCCGAGGAATTCGGCAAGACCACGGACAACAAGACGCCGGTGGTCGAGAGCACGGGCTCGGGCGGCGGGCTCAAGCTCTTCTGCGCCGGCGTCGGCGTCGATCATCCCGACATCGCCAACGCCTCGCGACGGATCAAGTCCTCGGAGGTCGAGCGCTGCGCCAAGAACGGCGTGACCGGCATCACCGAGGTCAAGATCGGCTTCGACGGGATCGTGCTCGCCAATTCCAAGGGGACCGAGCCCTTCTCCATCACCCTGCAGCAGCTCTTCCTCGCGCTCGCGAAGGATGTTCCCCAGGACGGCGCGATGGTGGCGAATCCCAACCGGAGCTGGAGCGACATCGACGCGTCGCTGCCGGCGGCCAGGATCGAGGTGCTCGGCCCGCCGCCGACATCGGGTACGCGGGACGCCTTCGTCGAGCTCGCCATGGAGGGCGGCTGCAAGACCTTCCCCGCCATCGAGGCGCTCGAGGAACAGGACGCGACGCTGTACAAGGTCGTCTGCCACTCGATCCGCGAAGACGGTGCCTTCGTCGAGGCGGGTGAGAACGACAACCTCATCGTCCAGAAGCTGAGAGCCAACCCCGGCGCGCTCGGGATCTTCGGCTACAGCTTCCTCGACCAGAACCGCGACAAGGTCCAGGGCAGCTCCGTCAACGGCGTCGCGCCCGAGTTCGACACCATCGCAGACGGCAGCTATCCGGTCTCCCGCTCCATGTACTTCTACGTGAAGAGGGCGCATGTGGGCGTGATTCCCGGCATCGAGGGGTATATTGAGACCTTCACCGACGAGGACGCCTGGGGACCCTATGGCTATCTCGCCGACAAGGGGCTTATCCCGCTCCCCGATGCGGACCGCGAGTCGATGCGCGCCGAGGCCACCGGTCTGGCTCTGCTCTCCATGTAGCGGGGCCCCCTCCCGGCCTGGAGCGGGCGCCGTGCCCGTCCGCTACCGGCGGGCAACGGCCGAGAGAGGCCCATGCGATGACGGATAGCCCGCTCGTCCTCGTGATCGAAGACGAAGCCTCGCTGACGACCCTGCTCCGCTACAACCTGGAGAGCCGCGGATTCCGCGTCGCGGCGATCGGGAACGGCGCCGACGCGATGGGCGCGATCGGTGCGGAAAAACCCGACCTGGTGCTGCTCGACTGGATGCTGCCCGGCGTCTCCGGGATCGAGATCTGCCGCAGGATCCGGCGCGAGCCGGAGACCCACGACCTGCCTGTCATCCTGCTCACGGCGCGCGGCGAGGAGAACGACCGGATTCGCGGCCTCGACTGCGGCGCCGACGACTATGTGGTGAAGCCGTTCGGCGTCTCCGAGCTCATCGCCCGGATCGGCGCGGTGCTGCGCCGCGCCGATCCGCCGAGCGGGGCCGCGTCGCTCGCCGTCGGCGACATCGTCATGGACCTCGCCAGCCACCGCGTGAGCCGCAACGGACGCCCGATCCACCTGGGTCCGACGGCATACCGCCTGCTGCGCCACTTCATGGAGCATCCCGGCCGGGTGCTCTCGCGCGACCACCTGCTGGAAGCCGTGTGGGGACGTGCGGTGCATATCGAACGGCGCACCGTGGATGTCCATGTCCGCCGCCTGCGCCGGGCGCTCAACGGGGACGGCGAGGACGACGCGATCCGGACGGTGCGCGCGGCGGGCTACGCCTTCGCCGCTTGAGCGGCGCGCGGCAGCCTCAGCCGAACTGGGGCACCGTCTGCACCGCGCTCTCGCGCTGGTCGATGGCGGCCTGCCAGCGGGCGATATTGGCCCTGGGTGCGAGCAGGGTCTCGCCCTCCGGCGTCATCTTCAGATAGTGGAGCACGGGCAGCACCATATAGTCGGCGAGCGAGGCCTCGTCGCCGGCGAAGCAGGCGTGGCCGTCGAGCGCACCGTCGAGCGCGCCGAGCGCCTTGTCGGACTTCGGGATACTGCGCGCGACCAGCCCCTCGTCGGCCTCGCCGCCCTGCGCCGGCACCACCAGGCGCTGTAGCACGATGTCGATCGCCGGCCGGTAGAGATACTGGATGAAGACCGACGTCCACTGCCAGCAGCGGGCGTTCGCGAGCGGGTCGGCCGGCTGCAGGTGCGGCCCGTCGAAGGCACGGTCCACGTAAGAGCAGATCGCCAGCGTCTCGTACATGCGCACCGCCCCGTGGGTCATGGCCGGCACCGACCCCCACGGCTGCATTTTCAACTGCTCCGGCGATTGGGGCGTGAGCGGATCGAGCTCGTAGGCCACCCCCTTCTCCATCAACGCCATGCGGCAGGTCCGGACGTAGGTGCTCAGCGGTGTGCCATGCAGTGTCAGCGTCTCCATCGTTCACTCCCCTCGCTCCGGCCGCGGCGGCAGCGCCGCCCCGTCCCCGACCGGGCGCCTATCATGCATATCCTGCCTGTCCTGCACAGGAACGCATCCGGGCCGTCTGTTGTTCGCCCTCCGGGCGCTGACTATGCTGGCGGCAAGAGAATGGCACGGCGCGGGAGCGCGGCATGTTGACGATCACGGGCTATTCCGACCGGCTCAGCGTGAGACCGGGCGAGACCGTCAGGTTCATGGTCAACTGCGAGCACCCGACCTATCGGGCGGACATCGTGCGCCTGATCTGCGCCGACGGCACGCCGTCCGGTCCGGGCTTTAAGGAGCGGCCGGTCCGCACCCCGGTGAGCAAGCGCCGCAAGGGGCGCAGGCAGGCCATCCATGCGGGCTCCTGCGCCCTGGTGGAGAGCCGGCCGCTGCTGGAGACGCTGGAGAGCTTCACCGTCCAGGCGATGATCTGGCCGACCACGCCGGCCAAGGGCGAGCAGGGCATCGTCACCAAGTGGGACCCGCGCAGCCGCACCGGCTTTGCCCTGGTCATCGACGACAAGGGCGCCGTCGCGCTCCGGCTCGGCATGGCGGACGGCACGGTCGAGACCGGCACGGTCGAGACCGGCACGGTGGAGACGGTCTCCGTCGGCAAGCCGCTGCTGGAGCGCCACTGGTATCTCGCCGCCGCGAGCTACGACGCCGGGACGGGCAGGGTCACGGTTCACCAGGAGCCCCTCCTCCCCTATGCGCGCGCGAAGGACGGCGGCACGGCGAAGCGCACGCTGGGGCCGGCCGCCGCGGGCAACGGCGCGCCCATCGTCATGGCCGGCATCTTCAAGCGGCGGGCGAAGGGCCGGACGCTGGTCGACGGGCTCTACAACGGCAAGATCGATTCGCCCCGGCTGGTGGGCCGCGCCCTGGAGCGGCTGGAGATCGAGCGGGTGCGGAACGAGGCGCTGCCCGCGTCGCTGGCCCCGGACATCCTCTGCGCCTGGGATTTTTCGCGCGACATCACGTCGGTCAAGATCTCCGATCGTTCCGCCCATCGTTGCGACGGCGAGATCGTCAATCTGCCGGCGCGCGGCATGACCGGCTGGAATTTTTCCGGCGAGGAGATGTGCTGGCGCCACGCGCGCCACGAATACGGCGCCATCCACTTCCACGACGACGATCTCTACGACGCCGGCTGGGAGGTCGATTTCGAATGGACCGTGCCGGCGCGCATGGCGAGCGGGGTCTATGCCGCGCGGCTGAGGGCGAGCGGCGCCGAGGAGTATGTGCCCTTCGCGGTGCTGCCGGCGCCGGGCCGCGCCGCGCGCATCGCCTTCCTGCTGCCGACGGTCGAATACATGGCCTACGCCAACGAGCACCTGGCCTTCGACGGCACGCTCGGCGAGCTTCTCACCGGCCAGCTCCCGGCGCTCAACGCCAACCAGCTCTTCCTCAACGAGCATCGCGAATACGGCGCCTCGCTCTACGACACCCATTCGGACGGCAGCGGCGTCTGCTATTCGTCGCGGCTGCGCCCGATCCTCAACATGCGGCCCAAGGTGGAGACGCCCTGGGCCTGCGCCGGCGAGGACGCCACGAATGCGCGCGAGTTCATCCTCGACATGTACGTGGTGGACTGGCTCACCCATTTCGGCTTCGAGCACGACGTCATCACCGACGAGGACGTCCACCACGAGGGGATCGACCTGCTCAAGCCCTATCATGTGCTGATCACCGGCGGCCACCCGGAATACTACTCCAAGGCCATGCGCGACGCCGTGCACGGCTTCACCCAGCAGGGCGGGCGGCTGATGTATCTCGGCGGCAACGGCTTCTACTGGCGGGTGGCGATGCACCGGGAGGTGCCGGGCGTGATCGAGGTGCGCCGCTGCGAGGCCGCGATCCGCACCTGGGAAGCCGACCCCGGCGAGTACTATCACAGCTTCACCGGCGAATATGGCGGCATCTGGCGCCATCAGGGCGACACCGCGCCGCAGCGGCTCGCAGGCGTCGGCTTCGTCGCCGAAGGCTTCGACAAGTCCTCCTACTACCGGCGCACGCCGGCGAGCTTCGACCCCCGCGCGCGCTTCGTCTTCGCAGGGATCGCAGACGACGAGCTGCTCGGCGACTTCGGCTATCACGGCGAGGGCGCGGCCGGCAACGAGCTGGACTACGCCGACCCCCGCCTCGGCACGCCCCCGCACGCGTTGATCCTCGCCACCTCGGAGAACCATACCGACCTCTATCTGGTGGTGAACGAGGAGGTGCTGGTGAACCATTCCGGGCTCGGCGGCACCGAGCACGAGAAAGTCCGCGCCGACATGGTCTTCTACGAGACCCCGAACGGCGGTGCGGTGTTCTCGGTCGGCTCCATCTGCTATCCCGCGAGCCTGCCGTGGAACGGCTACGACAACAACATCGCCCGGCTCACCACCAACGTCCTCCGCCGCTTCGCCGACCCAACGCCGTTCTGAGGACGCACGACATGCCGGGTTACGTGATCGCCGACGTGACCGTGACCGATCCCGAGACCTATGCCGGCTACCGGGCGCTGACGCCGGGTACGATCGCGGCGTTCGGCGGGTGTTTCCTGGTCAGGGGCGGCGACCACGAGGTGCTGGAGGGCGCGTGGACGCCGGGGCGGCTGGTGCTTCTGGAATTCGACAGTCCGGCGCGGGCGGCGGCCTGGTACGATTCGCCGGCCTACGTGCGCGCCAGGGCGATCCGCCAGCGCGCCTCGACCGGCAGCCTGGTCATGGTCCAAGGAGACGGACCGGCGACGGGTGCCGGCGGCCATTTCCTGATCGCCCGCCACGGGTCCGACGCTTCCGGCCCCGATCTCGCGGGCGCCACAACCCGAGGCGGGCGCATCCTGGTCTCGGCACGGGCGCCCGAGGTCAAGGAAGGCGCCTGGCCCGGCGCGCGCGTGTCCGTGCTCGAATTCGACGACCGCGCGGCGGCGGCGGCTTGGCACGGATCGGTGGACGGACAGGGGCCGATCGAGGCGGTGCTGGTCGAGGGCGCCTGAGCGCTATGCCGGCCCGGCGACGATGCCGCGCGCGTGCAGTGCGCCGATGGCGCCGTCGCCGAGGCCCAGCACCTCGGCCAGGATTTCGTCCGTGTGCTCGCCGAGGCGCGGCCCCGGCTTCACGGTAGAGCGGGGAGCGGCGGCGAAATCGAGCGGCGAGCCCGGCGTGAGCATGGACCCGATCCCCGGCTGATCGACCCTCTGGAACAGGGGATTCGCGGTCGAGCAGAAGGGATCCTCCGCCACCATCTGCGAATGGGTGCGGAAGGGCCCCCAGAGAACGCCGGCCTCGGTGAGGCGGGCGCCCACCTCCGCCAGGGTATGCGCCGCGAACCAAGGCTCCAGCGCCGCGCGGAGGGGGCTGCGCACCGTCCAGCGGTCGGCCTCGTCGGCGAGATCGACGCCGTGCTCCGCCTCGATCGCGGCGAAAGTCTCCGCAAGCCCGGTGGCCTGGCCGAGCGCCCTGACATGGCGCGGCGTCACCACCACCAGCATGACCCGGCGGCCGTCGCGGGTCGCGAAATCGCCGCCGAAGGTGCCGTACATGTCGTTGCCGATACGCGGCCGCTCGGCGCCGTTGATCTCGACATCGCCGAGATAGCCGAGCGAGCCGGTGATGTGATAGGCGACATCGGCGAGGCTGAGCCGTATCTCCTGCCCCTCGCCGGTGCGGCTGCGGTGGCGCTCGGCGGCGAGCAGGCCGACGGAAGCGGTCAGCCCGCAGGTCAGGTCCCAGCCCGGCAGGACGTTGTTGACCGGCTCCTCCAGCGCCGCCGGCCCGGTCACGAAGGGCCAGCCCATGCGCGCGTTCACCGTGTAGTCGACCGCCACGGTGCCGTCCGGGTTGCCGACGATGCGGAGCATGATGAGGTCGGCGCGCCGGACGCTGAGAGTCTCGTAGGAGAGCCAGTCGCCCACCTGGAGATTGGTGAGGAAGATGCCGGCCTCGGGCCCCGGCGCGGCGATGAGGGCTGCGACCAGCTCGCGCCCCTCGGCCTCGCGCAGATTGACCGCAAACGAGCGCTTGCCCTTGTTCATGCCGGCCCAGTAGATGCTCTCGTTCTCGGGCGTCACCGGCCAGCGGCGATAGTCGAGGCCGCCGCCGAGCGGGTCGAAGCGGATCACGTCCGCCCCCATCTGGGCCAGCGTCATGCCGCCGAGCGGCGCGGCGACGAAGGCCGAGCCCTCGACCACGCGCAGGCCCTTGAGGATGTCGTTCACGCCCGTCCCTCCCCGTGCCCGCCGCTGCGCCCCGCTGCGCATGTCGGGCGGCGGCAGGCGCGCTGTTTAGTCGTCATTGCGGCGGCGATCAACCGCCGCTTTCGCGATACTGCAGGCGGGACAGAGCGCCGTTCCCCGCGGCGCCCTCGCCCGCGGCGGGCGCACGGCCGAAGAGGACGGCGATATCGCTCTGGATGGCCAGCAGGCTCGGCACCAGGATCGTCACGATCAGGGTCACGCCCATGAGGCCGAAGACGATGGTGACTGCCATGGGTTGCAGGAACTGAGCCTGCAGGCTGGTCTCGAAGAGGAGCGGCAGCAGGCCGAAGATCGTGGTCGCCGAGGTCAGGATGACCGCGCGGAGACGATCTCGCGCGCCGCCGACCAGGGCGTCCATCAACGCCTCGCCGGCCGAGAGCCGGTCCTGGATCGCACGCACCAGGATGATCGAATCGTTGACCACGATGCCGCTGAGCCCGAGCAGCGCGACCATGCTCAGCACGGTGAGGTCGAAGCCCAGAACGAAATGCCCGAAGACGGCGCCGACCGCACCGAAGGGGATCACGGCCATGACGGCGAGAGGCCGCATGTAGCTGGCGAAGACCCAGGCGAGGATGAGGTAGATCGCGATCAGGCCGACGATGGCACCGGTCGCCATGTCGCCCATGGTGGTCGCCTGCTCCTCGGCCTTGCCGCGCAGCAGGATGCCGACGCCGTGGCGCCCGGCGATCTCCGGCAGCCCCTCGGCCTGGAGCGCGGCAAGGACCTCGTCGGTGGTGGTGACCGCTTCGTCGATCTCCGCCGTGACGGCGACCATGCGCTGGCCGCCCTCGCGGCGGATGCTCGCGAAGCCGGTCTTCTCGTCGAAGCTGACCACTTCGGCGAGCGGCACCGCGACTCCGGCGGGGCTGCGCAAGTAGCTGCGTCTGAGATCGCTCTCGGTCAGGCCTTCCTTCGGCAGGCGCACACGGACGGCGACTTCCTCGTCGCCCCGCGCGAAGCGCTTCGCGATCACGCCCTCGAAGGACGCGCGCACCTGGAGGGCGGCGCTCTCGGTGGTGAAGCCGAGGGCGCGGCCGCGCGGGGTCACGGTGAGGATCGCCTCCTGCTTGCCGTAGGGCGTGTTGTCCTCGATGTCGCTGACCCCGGGGAAGAGGGCGAGCAGCGTCCGGACCTCGCCGGCCGCCGCCTTGAGCGCCCGCAGATCGTCGCCCGTGACGCGGATGTCGATCTCGCGGCCGGGCGGCCCCGCCTGGCGCTCGAGGATCGTGATGGTCTCGAGGCCCGGCAGCGGACGCACGCGGCTGCGCCACGCCTCGATCAGCTCCTGGGTGCGAATGGCGCGCTGGTCGGAGGGGCGCAGCTCCACCCGCATGCCGCCGACATGATCGCCGGTGCCGAGGAAGAAGGTGTTGGGACGCGCCGCCGGCTTGCCGACCAGGCCGAGACTCATGACCACGAGGCCGCCGGCGCCGCCGGTCAGCACCGCCTCGGCCTCCTGGAGCGAGCGCTCGAGCTCGTCGACCATGGCGATCGTGGTCTCGCGCTGGGTGCCCTCGACGAAGGTGACATTGGCGAGCACCGCATCGGATTCCGGCGACGGGAAGAAGACGAAGGAGATGCGGCCGCCCGCGACCAGACCCACGAACAGCAGCAGGAGCGCGATTGCGACGCTCACGGTGAGGTAGCGCCAGGAGACGCAGCCGCGCACGATGCGGGCGAAAGGCCCGTCGCGGAAGGCATCGAAGCGCGGGTTGAACCAGCGCGCGAAGCGGTTCTCCCGGCGCGGATCGACCCTGAGGGCGCCGCGCAGATGGCCCGGCAGCACCAGGAAACTCTCGATCAGGCTGGCGACGAGCACGGCCACGACCACCAGCGGGATCGCGCGGATCATCTCGCCGATCACGTCCGACACCATGAAGAGCGGCAGAAAGGCCGCGATGGTGGTGAGCGTCGCCGCCATCACCGGCGCCAGCATCCGCCGCGCGCCGCGCTCGGCCGCCCCGACCGCACCGGCGCCGGCGGCGCGCTGCGTCACCGCGTGCTCGCCGACCACGATTGCGTCGTCCACGATGATGCCGATCGCCATGATGAGCGCGAACAGGCTCACCATGTTGATCGTCTGGCCCGTCAGCATCATCACGCCGAGGGTGGCCAGCAGGGAGACCGGAATGCCCACCGTGACCCAGAAGGCGACCCGTGCGCTCAGAAACACGAACAGCACGAGGATCACCAGGGCGAGGCCGCTGGCACCGTTGCGGAGCAGCATGTCGATGCGGTCGTCGATGAGCTCCGCCGCATCGTCGTAGTGCTCGACCACCAGCGTCGGCGGCAGCGTCGACCGCAACTCCTCGATGAATTCCTCGAGAATGGCCGCCTGCTCCAGCGAGTCGGAGGTGGGCGCACGGCGGACCTGCAGCTCGACAGCCGGGTAGCCCGCCCTGAATGCGATGGCATCGCGTTCGTTGAACCGATCGCTGATGGCGGCGATGTCGCGGAGATGGACCTTGGCCCCGTCCTCGCGCGCGATCACCTCGACCTGGCCGATCTCCTCGGGCGATCTGGCGAGGCCGATGCTGCGGATCTGCTTGTTGGTGCCGCCGGGCACGATACCGGAGGGAAGGTCGACCGAGCTGCCGCCGATCCGCGCGGCGATATCGCCCAGCGTGAGGTCGAGCTGGCGCAGGCGCCCCTCGCCGACCTCGACCCAGATTTCCTCGCGCCGGCTTCCGAATAGTTCGACCTTGTCGACGCCCGCAGCCAGAAGACGCTCCCGGATGTCCTTGGCATGGGCACGGAGCGCCGACTCCGAGAAGGGTCCCGAGATCACGACGTTGCCGATGCCCTCGTAGACGTAGATGCGGGACACCACCGGCTTCTCGGACTCCTCCGGCAGGGTCTCGACCCGGGCCACGGCGTTCTCGACATTGGCGAGCGCCGTATCGAGATTCGTCCCCGGCTCGAACTCGACAACGATCGAGCCGATGCCTTCCACGGACTGGGACACGACGCGTTTGACCCCGTCGAGGAAGCGGACCTCCGGCTCGATCGCCGCCACGATGTTGGCGTCGACATCCTCGGCGCTGGCGCCGGGCCAGGTCACGCCCACCGAGATCCAGTCGACGGCGAAGGTCGGAAAGAACTGGGTGTTCATGCGCGAGAGCGCGAGCGCGCCGAACAGGATCATCAGCACCATCAGCAGGTTGGCAGCCGTGCGATGGCGCGCGAACAGCGCGATCAGACCGCGACGCGGGACGGTCATCGCACCTCGACCTTGACGCCGGGTCCGATCTCGGGAAAGCGGGTGGTGGCGATGCGCTCGCCGTCGGCGATCTCGCCGGAGACCACGACATCGTTGCCCACCCGGGCGAGCAGCACGACGGGCCGGCGCTCGAGCCGGCCCTGGACCACGGCATAGACCGTGTCGCCGCCGACCAGCGCCGTCTCCGGCAAGCGCGCGGCCGCGCGGTAGACCCGGTCGGGGATCTGAACCTCGACGAAGGTGCCGGGCCGCAGCGGCACCGCTTCCGCATGGTCGATCCGCGCATAGACCGTGACACCGCCGCTCGCCGCATCGACCTCTCCGTCCGCCCGTTGGATCACCGCGTGGAAGGGGAAGCTGCTCCGGCCCGCGCGCCAGGTCACCTCCACCGGGCGGCCCCGCAGCCCCGCCGCAGACGACACCAGCCGGCCGTAGTCCGCATCGCTCAGATGGATGCGGATATCGAGGCGTCCCTGGTCGAGCAGCCGTACCACCGGGTCGTTCACCCCGAGGCGCTTGCCCAGCGCAGCCGAAATTCCCGTCAGATAGCCGTCGAAGGGCGCCACCAGCCGCGTGTTCGCGAGATCGCGCTCGGCCCGTTCCAGGGCGACGGCCGTGCGCGCGATCACCGCCTCCTGGCGAGCGATGCCGGCACGCAGGCCCGCGACCCGGCGCTCCGTCGACGTCGCCGCGCGCGCCCGCTCGCTGCGCCGCATCGAGGCATCGTCGACCGCCTTCTCCGCCCCGCTGCCCTTGGCGAGCAGGTCCTGCCGCCGGGCCAGCTCGCGTTCGGCGATGGCGAGCTGGATGCGCTCCTCCACCAGTCCGGCCTCCTCCGCACCGAGCTCGGCTTCGGTCTCCGCCAGCAGCGCCCGCGCCTCCGCCAGCGCCGCCTCCGCCTCCGTCACCCGAGCCCGATACTCGAAGGGGTCGATCTCAACCAGAAGCGCGCCCGCGCGCACCGTGCCGCCATTGACGAAGCTCTCGCCCACGGCCACCACCGGACCCGCCACCAGCGCCCGCAACTCCACGTCGCGGTGCGCCACCACCTCGCCGAAGGCCGCAATGGAGGGCTGAATGTCGGCGATGCTGACGGTGGCCGCGGCGATCGGCCGCTCCCGCTCCTCCGGGCCTGAGCGCTCGATCTGCGGCCGCGTCGCCTGCAGATAGCCGACCGCCAGCACCGCGCACAGCAGCGTCGCCAGCGGCAGCGCGATCTTCAGGATCCGGCGGCTGCGGGGGCGGGACAAAGGCGCGCTCCCTCCTCGTTTCCTTGTTACGGGGTGCTTCGTGCGTTGCGTCTCGGCGGCCCGGGCCGCGTGCCGGCCGTCGGCGGGCGATCACGCGCGGCCTTGTGCCAACGCCGCGGCGCGGCGACAATCGCCGCCCCGGATACGGCGGTGAGACGCATGACCGGCACCCGTTACGAGCCCGTCGAGATGATCGAGCGGCTCGTTTCTTTCGACACGACCAGTCGCGACTCCAACCTCGCGCTTATCCATTTCGTGCGCGACTACCTCGCCTCGCACGGGGTCGATTCTACACTTATTCACGACGAGAGCGGAAACAAGGCGAATCTCTACGCCACGGTCGGCCCCCGCGACGTGCCGGGGATCGCGCTTTCGGGCCATACCGACGTGGTGCCGGTGGACGGCCAGCCCTGGGACAGCGATCCCTTCTCGATGGTGGAGAAGGACGGCCGCCTCTACGGGCGCGGTACGTCGGACATGAAGAGTTTTGGCGCCATCGCGCTCGCCCTCGTGCCGGAGTTCTGCGCGCGGACGCTCAAGACGCCGATCCATTTCGCGCTCTCCTTCGACGAGGAGGTCGGCTGCTTCGGCGCGCCGCTGATGATCGCCCAGCTCGGCGCAGCCCTGGGCGTCAAGCCGCACATCGCGATCGTGGGCGAGCCCACCGACATGGCCGTGGTGAACGCCCACAAGGGCGTCTACGCCTTCAAGACCCACGTGCGCGGCCTCGAGGTCCATTCCAGCGCCACCCATCGCGGGGTGAACGCGGTGCAGTACGCCGCGGCACTGGTCCATTTCCTGGCCGAAATGGCCGACGAGATGGCCGCGCGCGCCGAGCCGGAGAGCGGCTTCGACCCGCCCTACACGACGGTCCATGTGGGCACCATCCACGGCGGCACGGCCCAGAACATCGTGCCGCTCGACTGCGCCTTCAGCTGGGAATACCGGCTGATGCCGGGCGCGGACCCGGACGAGATCCGCACCCGTTTCGAGCGCTTCGCCGAGCAGACGGTGCTGCCGCGTATGCGCGCGGTCGACCCCGCCACCGCGATCACCACCGAGCTGCGCTCCCATGTGCCGGGCCTCGTGCCCGAGGACGGCTCGCCGGCGGAGGCGATCGTGATGGCGCTGGCGCGCACCAACCGCACCGAAGTGGTGGCCTACGGCACCGAGGCGGGGCTCTTCCAGGAGGTCGGAATCCCGACCGTGATCTGCGGGCCCGGCAGCATCCGCCAGGCGCATCAGCCCAACGAATATATCGAGATGAGCCAGGTTCGCGCTTGCGAGACCTTCATGCGCCGCTTGCTCGACGAGGTGTGCGCAGCCTGACGGCGGCGGCGGCGGCGGCGACGACGACTTCCACCGAGGGATAGAAGGACGCGAGCCATGGGCGGCGTGAGCCTGGAGCGCGAGGGCGCGGTCGGCGTCATCACCATCGACAACCCGCCGGTGAACGCGATGCGCCCCGGCGTGCCGGGCGCGATCGTGCAGCGGCTGGCGGAGGCGCAGGCCGACGACGCCATCGAGGCGGTGGTGCTGCGCGGCGCGGGCACGGGCGCGCTCGCCGGCGCCGACATCACCATGTTCGGCAAGCCCTGGCCGGAGGGCGAGCCGACGCTGCGCGAGGTGATCCCGGCGATCGAGCGCTCCGCCAAGCCGGTGATCGCCGCGCTCAGCGGCTACTGCCTGGGCGGCGGGCTCGAGATGGCGCTCGCCTGCCACTACCGGGTGGCGAGCCGGGACACCGACGTCGGCCAGCCGGAGGTGGCGCTCGGCTTCCCGCCCGGCGCCGGCGGCACCCAGCGCCTGCCCCGCGTCGCGGACGTGGCCACGGCGCTCGCGATGATCGTCGACGGCACCCGCGTCCCCGCCCCGGAGGCGGCCGCGCACGGCATCCTCGACCGGGTGATCGACGGCGACCTGCTCGCCGGCGCGCTGGCGTTCGCGGCGGAGCGCATCGCCGCCGGGCCGCCCCACCCGCTCGCGCGCGAACGCACGCCGGTGCTGGAGGATGCTGGCCTCTTCGCGGCCATGCGGGAGAGGCTGGCGAAACGGGCGCGCGGCCAGCGGGCGCCAATCGCCTGCCTCGAATGCGTCGAAATGGCGCTGACGCTCCCCTTCGACGAGGGGATTCGCAAGGAGCGCGAAATCTTCGAAGACTGCATGGCGTCGCCGGAATCGGTGGCGCTCCGCCACGTGTTTTTCGCGGAGCGGGCGGCGCGCAGGGTGCCGGGCATCGGCCGGGATACGCCCACGCGGTCGATCGACCGGGCGGCCGTGATCGGCGCCGGCACCATGGGCAGGGGCATCGCCACCTGCTTCGCCAATGCCGGGATCCCCGTGCGCCTCATGGATTCCGACCCGCAGGCCCTCGCGCAAGCGCTCGGGGCGATCCGCGACGGCTATGAGCGGCGCGTCGCGCGCGGACGGCTCGGCGCGGTCGAGGCCGAGGCCCGCGTGGCGCTGATCGAGCCCATCGAAACGATGGAGCGCGTCGCCGGCGCCGATCTCGTCATCGAGGCGGTGTTCGAGGAGATGCCGCTCAAGGAAGAGGTGTTCCGCAGCCTCGACGCCGTATGCGACGCTGGCGCGATCATCGCCTCCAACACCTCCTATCTCGACGTGAACCGCCTGGCGGACACGCTCCCCCGGCGCCGGGGGAGCGTCCTCGGCATGCACTTCTTCAGCCCGGCCCATGCGATGCGGCTGCTGGAGGTGGTGCGCACCGACTCGGCCACGCCGGAGACGCTGGCGACGGTGCTCGCGCTGGCGCGCCGGCTCGGCAAGCTCGCGGTCGTGGCCGGCGTTTGCCACGGCTTCATCGGCAACCGGATGCTCGAAGGCTATACGCGGCAGGTGCGCTTCCTGCTGGAGGAAGGCGCGTCGCCGACCGAGATCGACGCCGCCATCACCGGGTTCGGGATGGCGATGGGGCCGTGCGCCGTCGCCGACCTCGCCGGCCTCGACGTGAGCTGGCGCCAGCGCAAGGCCGACGCCCATCTGCGCGACCCGTCGAAACGCTATTCGGCGGTGGCCGACCGGCTGTGCGAGCGCGGCCGCTTCGGCCAGAAGACCGGCGCCGGCTACTACCGCTACGAGCCCCGCAGCCCCACGCCGATCCCGGATCCCGAAGTGGACGCGCTGATCGCCGAGGTCGCGGCGGAGCGCAGCATTGCGCGCCGCGCCATCGGCGCCGACGAGATCGTCGAACGCCTGCTCTACCCGCTGGTGAACGAGGGCGCGCGACTCCTCGACGAAGGCATCGCGCTCCGCGCCAGCGACATCGACATCGTGTGGATCAACGGATACGGCTTCCCCCGCTGGCGCGGCGGCATCATGCACTGGGCCGACCGGATCGGGCTCGACACCATCCTCGCCGCCATCGAGCGCTTCGGCGAGGGCCAGGACTACTGGGAGCCGGCGCCGCTGCTCCGCCGCCTCGCGGCCGAAGACCGGGGGTTCGGCGACCTCGACCGGGCAGCCTCACGCGCCGCCTGACGCGCGGCGGCCCTTCTATGCCGGCTCAGGCCGCCGGTACGCCGGCCGGCTGCAGGGCGGCGCTCCGCCGGCGTGGGCGCGGCGCGCTCGCCGATTTGAGCTGGCCGCAGGCCGCCAGGATGTCGCGGCCGCGCGGCGTGCGCACCGGCGCCGCGTAGCCGGCCCGGTTGACGATCGCGGCGAACGCCTCGATCGCCTCCGGCGCGGAGCACGCGTAGGGCGCGCCCGGCCAGGGATTGAAGGGGATCAGGTTGAGCTTGGCCGGGATGCCGGCAATCAGGCGGACCAGCGCGCGGGCGTCGGAGGCCGAGTCGTTCACGCCCTTCAGCATGACATATTCGAAGGTGATGCGGCGCGCATTGCTGGCGCCGGGGTAGCGGCGGCAGGCGTCGAGCAGGGCTGCGATCGGGTATTTCCGGTTGATGGGCACCAGCGTGTCGCGCAGGTCGTCGCGCACCGCATGGAGCGAGACCGCGAGGCCGACGCCGAGTTCGGCGCCGCAGCGCTCGATCATCGGCACGACACCGGCGGTGGACAGCGTGATTCGCCGGCGCGAAAGCGCGATCCCCTCGGGGTCCATGACGATGCGGAGCGCCTTGGCGACGTTGTCGAAATTGAAGAGCGGCTCGCCCATGCCCATCATCACGATGTTGGACAGCATCCGCGGCCCACGCGGAGACGGCCATTCGCCGTATGAATCGCGCGCCACGAGGAACTGCGCGACGATCTCGCCGGCGTCCAGATTGCGCACCAGACGCTGGGTTCCGGTGTGGCAGAAGGTGCAGGAGAGCGTGCAGCCGACCTGGGAGGAGAGGCAGAGCGCGCCGCGCTCCTCCTCGGGGATGTAGACGCTCTCCACCTCCCGTCCGTCGGCGAAGCGGAGCAGCCATTTCCGCGTGCCGTCCGCCGCGCGCTGCTCCGCCACCGTCTCGGGGCGGTCCAGGGTGTGGCGCTCGGCGAGCGCGGCGCGCAGCCCGCCCCCGATGGTCGTCATCCCGCCGAAATCGGCGGCGCCGCGGTGGTAGATCCAATGCCAGAGCTGCTTGGCCCGCATCCGCGCCCGCTCCGCCGGCACGCCGACGCCAAGCAGGCGATCGACAAGTTCGTCGCGGGTGAGCCCGATCAGGCTCTCTCGCTCGTCTCCCACGGTGCTGTCCTCGAGGGCGTCTCGAACGCCGGCAGCGGGACGGAAGTGCGCGGCGGAGCCCCGGTCTACGGGCACGCCTTCCTGATGGCGTTGTGGATCTTCGTGAAGCCGATGAGGGAGTAAGTATCTTCGGAATAGGTGTTCTTGAGGGAAACCCCCCGGACCTTCAACGCGCGGCCGCGGATCATCGCCTTGACGACGGTGGCGTCCGCCGCCTCATCGTTCACCCACGCATGTTCGCCATGGGTCAGGTCGAAGTCGAAGCGGCGCCCGTCGATGGTCACCCTGACGGCCTTCCCATCGGGATAGGGATATCCCGAGGTCACGCTCACCTCCTCGGTGGTCCTGCTGCCCTGGCGCCGGGTGACCATGACGTTGGGCGCACCGCGCCGCTTGAAGTTGCCCTTGGAGCTCGCCGGCTTGGCATGCATGTAGCACACCCTGCCGCCGTCCCTGACGAAGCTGTGGGCCTTCCAGGTGGCGTTCGACGCCAAGGGTTCAGGCTTGACCTGCGCGTCCGCCCCCTGCGGGCCGGCGAGAAGCGCGGCGCACAGGAGGGCCGGAACGAGAAAAGCCGTCTTCGCGCTGGTTCGTCCGATCATGGCCTCAGGGATTCTTTCCGCAGAGGGGTCGGAGGATAGCGAAATCGACGCGCCGCCGCCAGCGAATCTCCCGACAGTGAATCTCCCGACCGCGCGCGCTCTGCCGGCCGGGCGGCCGCCGACGCCCGATGGGTTAATACCATTACCCGCCGCATCGGCGCGAGGCGGTTTACGGCGGGCCCGGCGCAGGCCATATAGGGGACATGGCAATACTCAAGATCGCCCGCATGGGCCATCCCGCGCTGCGGCACCCCGCAGCGCCCGTCCCCGACCCGACCGCGCCCGAGATCGAGCGCCTGATCGAGGACATGGTCGACACGCTGGAGGACGCGAACGGCGCCGGCCTCGCGGCGCCCCAGGTGCACGTGCCGCTGCGGGTGGTGCTCTTCCGCGTGCCCCCCGGCCGCGAGTCGGCGGAGGACGACGACGGCGGCGGCGGCGAGGCGGAAGCGCCATCCGAGCAGGAAGCGCCGACCGTCCTCATCAACCCCGAGATCGAGCCGCTCGGCGAACGCATGGTGGAGGACCTGGAGGCCTGCCTCTCGCTGCCGGGCCTCGCCGGCATCGTGCCGCGCCACGACCGTATCCGCTATCGCTGGAGCGATGGCGCGGGCCGGCCCCACGCGTGCGAGGCGCGGGGCTTCCATGCGCGCGTGGTGCAGCATGAGTGCGATCATCTGGACGGTATTCTCTACCCGATGCGGATGACCGATCTCTCCACTCTCGTCTTCACGAGCGAGCTCGGCCGCTCCCGGCCGGCGGAGGCCTGAGCCGTGTGGCGCGCGCTGCCGGCGGACGAGACGCGCGACCGGCTGCTGCTGGCGGCGCTGCCCCACGTGCCCTTCGACGGCTGGTCCGATACGGCGCTCGCGGCGGCTGCCGCGGACCTCGCGCTCGATCCCGAGGCGGCGCGCCAGGCCTTCCCCGGCGGCCCCGCCGCGCTGGTTACCTATCACGCGGCCTATGCCGACCGCCGCATGGAAGACGCGCTGAAGGAGAGCGACCTCGCGCCGATGCGGGTGCGGGAGCGCATCGCCCATGCCGTGCGTCTCAGGCTCGAAGCGAACGCGCCCCATCGCGAGGCGATCCGGGCCGCGCTGCCGGTTCTGGCGCAGCCGGCCAACGGCCCCCCCGCACTCCATTCCCTCTACCGCACCGTGGACACGATCTGGTTCGCGGTCGGCGACCGGACCACGGACTTCGGCTTCTACAGCAAGCGCGCCCTGCTCGCCGGCGTCTACCTCTCCACCCTGCTCTACTGGCTCAACGACGGCTCGGAGGGCGCGCAAGCGAGCTGGGCCTTCCTCGATCGCCGCATCGCCGACGTGATGCGCATCCAGACGATGCGCGCGCGCCTCGCCCGCTTCCGCCCGCCCGACCTTGGGCTGCTCCGGCGCCTGCGCGAGGCCGCGCGCGAGGCCGCGCACCCCATGCGCACGCGCGGACCGCAAAGCCCGCCGTGAGGCAATTGGCCGCTCAAGCGAGCAGCTCGACCAGCAGGCCGTTGAGGAGCGGCCGGCCGGCGTCGGTGGCCCTGAGGCGCCCGCCGCGGCGCTCCACATAGCCCGCCCGGCAGAGCCGGGCGAGGCCGGCGCGGTCGATCGCGCGGTCGGGGTTGCACCCGGTGCGCCGGCGCAGCTCCGATTCCGACACCCCGTCGGCGAGCCGGAGGCCCATCATCAGCATCTCGCGCGCCTGTTCGAGCGCATCGAGCGGGCGATCCTCGGCCGTACCGTGGCCGGCGCGCTCGACGGCGGCGAGCCAGGTTTCAGGCCCCGCGTGCTGGCGCAGCGCCCGCCGCCCGCCGCCCGCCGGCGCGATGCGGCCATGGGCGCCCGGCCCGATGCCCACATAGTCGTCATAGCGCCAGTAGGCGAGATTGTGGCGGCAGGCGTCGCCGCCCCGCCCGTGGTTGGAGACCTCGTAGGCTACGAAGCCGGCTGCCTCCATGGTGTCCTGAGTCAGGTCGTAGAGGGCGCGGCCGCTGTCATCGTCGGGGATCGCGAACGCGCCCTCCCGCTCCAGCCGCCAGAAGGGCGTGCCCTTCTCGATGGTGAGCTGATAGAGCGAGAGGTGGTCGCCGGCCAGCGCCAGCGCCTGCGCCAGCTCCGTGCGCCAGGCGGCGAGGCCCTGGCCGGGACGGGCGTAGATGAGGTCGAAGGAGCTGCGCGGCATGATGCGCTGGGCAAGCGAGACCGCGCGGCGCGCCTCCGCCGCACTGTGCCCGCGCCCGAGAAAGCGCAGCGCATCGTCGTCCAGCGCCTGGACGCCGAGGGAGACCCGGTTCACGCCGGCCGCCCGAAAATCGTGCAGGCGCGCGGCCTCGGTCGAGGTCGGATTGGCTTCGAGGGTGATCTCCGCGTCCGCCGCGAGCGTCCACCGCGCCGCCGCCCGCTCGATGACGCGCGCCACGGTCCCGGCCGGCATCAGCGAGGGCGTGCCCCCGCCGAAGAAGACGCTGGTCACCGTCGCCCCCGGCAGCAGCGCCGCGAAATGATCCAGCTCGCGCAGCAGCGCACGCCGCCACCCGGCCTGATCGACGCTGTCCCTGACATGGCTGTTGAAGTCGCAATAGGGGCACTTGGCGAGGCAGAAGGGCCAGTGGACATAGAGGGCGAGCGCCCCGCGCCCATGCGCCGATGACGGGCCGGCGGCGGCGGTCACGGTCCGGGCGGCAGACAGGACGCTGCCAGTTGTTCGAAGGCCCGCGCCCGGTGGGTCAGCGGCTGCTTCTCCTGCGGCGTCATCTCCCCGAAGGTGCGCGTATGGCCTTCGGGGATGAAGATCGGGTCGTAGCCGAACCCGTGGGTGCCGCGCGGGGGATAGGTCAGCATCCCGTCGACGCGGCCCTCGACGGTCTCGCAATGGCCGTCCGGCCAGCAGAGGGAGAGCGCGCATACGAAACAGGCGGCGGCCGCGCCGGTCTCGACGCCATGCGCGGCAAGCTCGGTGTCGATGCGGGCCATCGCAACGGAAAAATTCTTTCCCGGCCCCGCCCAGCGGGCGGAATAGATGCCGGGTGCGCCGTCCAGCGCCGGCACTGCGAGGCCGGAATCGTCGGCAAGGGCCGGCGCGCCGCTCGCCTCCGCCGCCGCGCGGGCCTTGAGCGCCGCGTTCGCGCGGAAGGTTGCGCCGGTCTCCTCCGGCTCGGCGAGGCCATAGGCCGCCGCGCCCACCGCCTCGATGCCGAGGGTGCTGAGCAGCGCCGCGATCTCACGCACCTTGCCGCCATTGTGGCTCGCCACGATCAGGCGCGCCGCCGCGGCGAGACGACGGGCCATGGCGGTTAGCCGGCCACGCCGAGAGCGTTCCGCTGCAGGGCGAAGAGCCGCTCCACGCCCGAGCGGGCGAGACCCAGCATGGCGAGGAGCTGCTCGTCGCTGAAGGGGTCGCCCTCCGCCGTGCCCTGGACCTCGACGATCCCGCCGCCGGCGGTGAGCACGAAGTTCGCGTCGGCGTCGGCGCTGCTGTCCTCGTCATAGTCGAGATCGAGCAGCGCCGCGCCGCCCACGATCCCGCAGCTCACGGCGGCGACCTGGTCGGCGAGCGGCAGCCGCTCGACCGCCCCGCAGGCGACGAGCCCGGCGAGCGCGCCGTGGAGCGCCACATAGGCGCCGGTGATGGCGGCGGTCCGGGTGCCGCCGTCGGCCTGGATGACGTCGCAGTCGAGGGTGATCTGGCGTTCCCCGAGGGCACGGAGGTCGGTCACGGCGCGGAGCGAGCGCCCGATCAGGCGCTGGATCTCCTGGGTGCGGCCGCTCTGGCGCCCGCGCGCGGCCTCGCGGCCGGTCCGCGACCCGGTCGAGCGCGGCAGCATCCCGTACTCGCCGGTGACCCAGCCCCGCCCCTTGTTGCGGAGGAAGGGCGGCACGCGCTCCTCGACGCTCGCCGTGCACAGCACCTGGGTATCGCCGAAGCCGACCAGGCAGGAGCCTTCGGCATGTCTGTTCACGCCGGGCTCGAGGCGCACCGCGCGCATTTCGTCTGGTCTGCGGCCCGATGGACGCATGGAAGGGCACTCCCTGCTGGCGGCGCGACACTATCGCGGGGCCCAGGGAGCGTCCACCCCCGCCCCGTCACCCCCGCCCCGTCAGCGCGGAGGGAGAGCTTCCCCGAGCGCGTGTTCGTGACCGAGGCCGAGGATCCAGGCTTCCTCGGCCTCGATCAGCCGTCGTTCGGCGGTGGTGAGCGTTGGCACGCCGGCGAAGAGGGGGGCGAGCCCGCCCGCCGCGTCCAGCCGGGCGAAAGCTTCTGCGTTCACGCGCACCTGGGCGCGGTCGAGTATCTCGTTGCCGTGCCTGCTGAGGCGGATTTCCGTCCTGAGAAGGGAGGGATAGACCTCGGCGATCACCGCCTGGGCGTCGGGCGCGCCGAGGCCGGTCTCGAAGGGCCAGATCGCCGCGCGGCCGCCGATCAGCGGGTGCGCGGTCAGGCGTTTGAGCGCGGGCAGGCCCAGCAGGAGCTGGGAGCCGACCGAGCCGGCGTAGGCCAACTGCCAGACGGTCTTGGCGCCCCTGGCATGGCGGTCGGCGATGCGGCGCTCCGGTGGGTGGCCCTCGCGCCGCGTGCGCGCCGATTGCCGCACCGGGATCGTGGGATAGGGCCAGGCGCCGGGGCGGCCCCAAAAGGGGCCCACGCCAGGATAGGCGCCGTTGATCGCCGCCGCCACCGCGTAGCGGTTGTTGGCGTTGTCCGGGGCGTCCTCGATGCGCGCCGCGAGCCAGTCCCAGAGCGCGAGGGCGCAGGCCCGGCCGCTTACACGCTCGGCGACGCCCGCCGGATAGCCGAAGGGAAAGTCGAAACCCACCAGTGCGCGCCGGCCCCGCTCCAGTTCATCCGCGACGATGCGGGCGAGGCGGCCCACGGCGTCATGGCGGGTGCGGGCGTATTCCGGCTCCTGCACGACGACGCCGCGGCGGGATGCATGGGCGGCAGCCCACCAGATCGCGTCCTTGCCGGGCGTCGCCGGACTCGGTCGGGAGCGCGCCGACCAGTCGACGACGATGTGGGTGTGAAAGAGGGACATCGCTCAGCGACACTCCGGCACGCGCGCAAGGATGCGCACAGATACGGTAATTATCTGTTTTCATACATGGTCCTCTCCCACCGCGTCATCCCGGCCCTGCCTTCGCCGCGAAACGGCTGGACGGATCGCCATATTCCTGTCTTTCTTCGCTGCGGCGGGTCTGCCGCCCTGCAAGGGGCAAGGGACCGGCCTCGACGGCGCCTGAGTTCGATGAGAAGGACAGAACCCGTGGCCCTCAGCGACGCGCGCGGCGTGCAGACATCGGCGACCGATCCCAGGAGCCTGGAGATACTGGAGACGGCCATGCGTCAGTTCCAGAGCTATCGGGGCGATGCCGTCGAGACCATCGACCGGGCGTTGGCCGACGATCCGGACTTCGTGACGGGGCATGTCTTCCGCGCCGAACTGCACGCCATGCTCTGGGAGAAGAGCGTGCTCCCGGAAGTCGAGGCGGGTCTCGGCCGTCTCAAGGCGCTCGAAGGCAAGGCCACGGAGCGCGAACGGGCGCACGTCGCGGCCATCGCGGACTGGGCCGCCGGCGACTGGGACGGGATGCGGGCACGGCTCGACCGGGTCCTCGCCGACGAGCCGCGCGATGCGCTGGCCCTCCAGGTCGGCCACCTCGGCGACTTCTTCCAGGGCGACCGGGAGAACCTGCGCGGCCGCATCGCCCGCTCCCTGCCGGCCTGGACCCGGGAAGACCCCGGTTACGGCTTCCTGCTCGGCATGGCCGCATTCGGCCTGGAGGAATGCGGCGACTATGGCGCGGCGGAGGAAAGCGGCCGGCAGGCGATCGCGCTGGAGCCGGACGACTGCTGGGCCCAGCATGCGCTCTGCCACGTGATGGAGATGCAGGGACGGCAGGACGAAGGCATCGCCTTCATGGAGGGGCGCCGGGCGCATTGGGCGCAGCACGACAACACCTTCGCCTTCCACAATTGGTGGCACGTCTCGCTCTTCAATCTCGATAACGATCGCTACGACCGGGCGCTCGAGATACACGACAGGGCGATCCGGCCCGAGCCTTCGGAGGTCCAGCTCGAGATGCTCGATGCCGCCGCGCTGCTCTGGCGCCTCCACCTGCGCCGGGTCGATACGGGCGACCGCTTCGAGACCCTGGCCGCGACCTACGAGCGGCTGGCCGAGCACGGCTTCTACGCCTTCAACGACATGCACGCGATGATGGCCTACGCCGCGACCGGTCGCGACGAGGCTGCCGCTGCGCTGGAACGGGCGGCGGCAGCGGCGGCGGAAGGGACCGGCAGCAACGCCCGCATGACCCGCGACGCGGGCCTCTCCATCGTGCGTGCGATCCGCGCCTTCGGCGCCGAGCGCTACCGCGACGCCGTGGATCTGCTGATGCCCGCGCGCTACCGGGCCCAGGCCTTCGGCGGCAGCCACGCCCAGCGCGACATCGTCCACCGCACACTGATCGAGTCCGCGCTACGCGACGGCCAGCACGGCCTCAGCCAGGCGCTGGCGAACGAACGCATCGCGTTGAAGCCGCAGTGCCCGTTCAACCGCTCGCTCAGGGAACGCGCCAAGGGGACGGCTGAATAGGAGTCGACGGGTGTGCGTGCTTCACACGGTCGCCTCGGCATGATCCTTCAAATGGAGATGCCCGTCGGTCGCTCAAACCCAACGCGCCACCATGCACCCAAGCCAGGAACGTAGTCCCGCTTACGATCGGCATACCCGTCGACGTCTGCACAGACCCGCTCGAAAATCGGCGGCCATTCGGTGCCTGACCGTCCCCGGCCCAGTCAGCCCGGCCCGCGCAGGTCGATGCGCTCTTCATCGCTCGGCTTGAGGAAAAACCTTCCGGGCGTTTACCTGCAGGCGCGTGCGGAATGCGCAACTGATCCTCATGTCCGATACCTTGCAAGCCATCTCTGCCAGCACCGAGAACGGAGCGAACATTCTCGTCGGTCGCTGGAAAGAGATCGTGGGCAGCAACAGACGTGCGTCCTCCGAATATGTCCCGGACACGGACCGCTTGACGACGACGCCGGCAGCGACGGTCGGCTTCACCGGTCACGATCCTGTCGAACAGGCTCAACGCTGTCGGTTTGGGGTACTTCCGCCGGCGCGCGGGCGATTCGGGCCGTGCGCTCCCGCGATTCGATCATGCGGAGGCGGTGGTTTACCTCCTGGCTGAGAACGTAACGCAGCTCTGCCTCCAGGGAGCGCTCGTTCGCCTTGGCCTGCGCCTTGAACGCATCGATCACCCGATCGTCGAGGTTTCGGATCGTCACGGTGCCCATCGTTCGCCTCCGGTCCGGCGTGAAAGCATTATGCTAGCATTCTGCTTTCACGCCGGCAATTGCTATGGACGGCCCTGTATCGGGATGGGCGGCAGACGCGCAGTGACAGCGGCGCGGTGCTCCGTCACCCTTGGCGCGCGCCGCCGACGGGATATGCGAGAATAGGCCGTGCGAACACGCCGCCGCCTGAGAGACCTGACGCTCGCCGCAGTGGCAGCCATGGCACTCGGCGCGATGGCTGCGCCCGCCACGGCCGCGCCGCTGACGCTCACGCTCGTCCACGTGAACGACTGGGACCGGATGGCCGGCATAGACGGGGCGGGCGGCGGCGCCAGGATTGCCGCCGTCGTGGCGGAAGAGCGCGCCAGGGCCGAGGCCGAGGGCGGCCTTGCCGTCGTGACCTTCGGCGGCGACATGATTTCGCCGTCGCTCCTTTCGGGGATCGACAAGGGCGCGCACATGATCGACCTCGCCAACGCCATCGGCTTCGATGTCGCGGTGCTCGGCAACCACGAGTTCGACTTCGGGCCGGAGGTTCTGCAGGAGCGGCTCGCGGAGTCGGAGACGGTCTGGCTTGCGTCCAATGTGAGCATGGGCGGTGGGGGCTTCCCCGGTACCGAGGCCACGTGGATGGTGGAGAGGGACGGCTGGCGGATCGGCTTCCTCGGCCTCGTCACGCCGGAGACCCCTGTGATCTCGAGTCCCGGCCCTGACGTGGCCTTCGCGCCCGCGTTGGAAGCGGGTACCGCTGCGGCCGACGCGCTGAAAGCGGCCGGCGTCGATATCGTCATCGCGCTGACCCACCAGGGGCTCGGGGCGGACCTCGAGCTTCTGCGCACGGTGGACGCGATCGACGTGGTGCTGGGCGGCCACGATCATCTGCTCGTCGCCCGCCATGACGGCCGCCAGGCGGTGATGAAGGCCGGTTCTCAGGGCCGCCATGTGGGTGTCCTCACCCTCACCATCGACCGGGTGGAGGGGCGCGGCGGCGTGCCGAGGGTGGTCTGGACGCCGGGCTTCCGCCTCCGCTCGACCGCCGGCATCGCGGGCGACGCCGCGCTCGCCGCGAAGGTCGACGGCTACCGGGCGCACCTCGACGCAACCCTGGACGTCGTGATCGGCGAGACCGCGGCGGAACTCGACACGCGCGGCTTCCTGTCGGGGTCGGGCGAGACGGCCTTCGGCAACCTGCTGGCCGACGCCATGCGGCTGGCGACGGGGGCCGGCATGGCGCTCTCCAACGGCGGCGGCATCCGCGGCGACACGGTCTATCCGCCCGGCACCCGCATCACCCGCAAGATGGTGCTGACCGAGCTCCCCTTCGGAAACAAGACCGTGGTGCTCCGCCTCACCGGCGCCCAGGTGCGCCAGGCTCTGGAGAACGGCGTGAGCCGGGCCGAGCATGGCAGCGGGCGCTTCCCGCAGGTCTCGGGCCTGGTTTTCTCGTTCGATGCGCGCGAGCCGGCCGGTGCGCGCGTGACCGGGGTGACGGTCGGCGGCGTGCCGCTGGGGGACGGCAAGTTCTACACGCTTGCCACCAACGATTTCATGGCGCGGGGCGGCGACGGCTACGCCGTGTTCCAGGCCGGCGAGATGCTGATCGACCCGGCGTCCGGCACACCGATGGCCGGCCAGCTGATCGATCACATCGCCGCCGCCGGCACGGTCGCGCCCGTGATCGAGGGCCGGATCACGCGCCAGGACTGAGGGTGCCGGAACAGCCCCGGCCGGGATCGGCCCCGGCGCAGGCGGTCCGCGCGCTCAGGTGAGGACGGGCACGAGCACGACGGCGGCGACGGTGACCACGACCAGGCCGATCAGCAGCGCCGCGCCGAGACGGTGCTCGATCAGCCGCCGGGCCTTGGGGCCCAGATACCAGAGGATCGCCGCCTCCACGTAGAAGCGCATGCCCCTGGCGACGAGCGATGCCAGGATGAATTCGCCGGCATCGAGCCGGGCGACGCCGCTGGCGATGGCCACCAGCTTGTAGGGGAGCGGCGTCAGCGCGCCGGCGGCGACGATCCATGCGCCCCAGGTGTCCCTGTAATACTCGAAGGTCTCGATCTTCGCGTCGTGGCCCCACAGGGACAGCAGAGGCTCGCCCAGCACGTCGTAGAGGAAGTAGCCGATGACATAGCCGGCAAGGCCGCCCGAGACCGACGAGAGCGTGGCGATGCCGGCGAAGAGCCAGGCCTTGGCGCGCTTCGCGAGCACCATCGGGATGAGAAGCAGGTCCGGCGGCACCGGCAGGAACAGGCTCTGCAGGAAGCAGAGCCCGGCGAGCGCCCAGACGGCATGGCGCGTGCCCGCGATGTGCAGCGCCAAGTCGTAGAGCCGTCGGATCGGCCCGCGAGCCCGTCTCGACACGGGCGTGACGCTGTTCTCGGTCATGGTCGGATTTGCGCGGTCGATCCCGGTGCACGCGGCGCGAGCCGATTGTCCGATCCGGTCTCTACCCCTTGAACAGCTTCCGATCCTTGCGCTTGTGCCAGGCCACCGCAAGCGGCAGGAACCAGGGACGGCCGGTGTAGAAGGGCCTGGCCGGGAAGGGCCGCCCGTCGAAGGCGCTCTCCGCCTCCGGGTCGCCGAGCACCCGGAGCGCGGTCTTATAGCCCAGATAGGTCCCCATGGGCACGCCGGAGCCGCACCAGCCCAGGGCGTATTCGACACCGTCGTGGCTCCCGGTATGGGGCAGCATGTCGAAGGTGAAGGCTGTCTTGCCGGTCCAGCAATGGCTGATCTTCACGCCGTCCAGGGCAGGCACGATCCGCACCATGGCGTCGCGCAGGGTGCGCGCCTTGCGTTCGAGGGCGGCGGGCGGCTCGGCGCTGAGCCCGCCGAAGAGTATGCGCGTGCCGTCCTCGTTGGGCCTGATCCAGCAGGGGGAGTGGCAGTGCTCCACCATTGGCCGGCCGGCCGGCGCGATGGTTTCCACGCGCTCCGCAGGCAGCGGCTCGGTCGCGATCATGAAGGCATCGACAGGGACCACGCGGCGGCGCAGCCACTGCGCGGCCCTGGGCGTATAGCCGTTGGTCGCGACGATCACGTGGCCGGTGCGCACCCTGCCCCGCGCCGTGGTCACGCGGAAGGCGTTGCCGTCGCGCGCGATGGCCTGCACCGGGCAGTGGCCGACGATCCGCGCCCCGTCCCGCGCGGCCCGCTGCAGCAGCCCGGCATGGTAGAGGCCCGCATGGATCACGCCGTTGCCGCGCAGGATCTGGCCGCCGTGATAGCGCCCCGCGCGGTAGGCGGGCGGCGCCGCGGCGGGGTCCACCATCTCCGCATCCACCGGGACGCCGTCGTCCCGCATCATGGCGAGGTCCTGCGCCAGCCCGTCGAACACGCGCCTGGACGGTGCCGCGATGAAGCGGCCGGTGTTGCGGTAGAAGCAGGCGATCTGCTCCCGCTCGATCAGGGAGACCGCATGGTCGTGGGCCGCGATCGCCGCGCGGCAGACCTGCGCCGCCCGCTCGCGCCCGAGCTTCGGCACCATCTCGCCATACTTGCACCAGACCTGGCGCCCCAGATAGCCGGCATTGCGGGTGCTGGCGCCGTGCCCGGCGGCCTCGGCATCGAGCACCACCACGCCCCGCCCCCGGCGCACCAGCGTAAGCGCGGCGGAAAGCCCCACATTGCCGGCGCCCACGACCACCACCTCGGCCTCCGCCGGCGGCCTCTCGTCGGTCACGTCGGGGCGCGGCGCCAGGTCCCACCAATAGGGGGTGGCCCGAAAATCCGCCGTCAGCACGTCACCCGCCATCGCCCCCTCCGGCCTCTCTCGGGCCGCGCTCGCGCGGCTTGCCCAAGACTATGCCGGAGCGATGCATGGGGCCATGGATTCCGGGTCGTCAGCCTCGCTGCGCAGATGCCGAGAGGGCAGTCCACTCCCGTGGCTGTGCGGCCGGTGCGGCGCCAGCGCCCCGCCGGGGAGGCGACGTGCCGCCTTCAACCATGCCACGGGCGGCGCGTAACGGCGGCCGGCCAGCGCATGACCCACGCGACCCACGCGCGCGGAAATCATCAGGTGGCGGTCTTCTCTTTCTGCGTCGCGAGCGAGCGCTTTACGCGGTCGCGGAAATGATAGCAGTGTTTCGATTCATATGGTAGACGAATAATGTAAAATTCCCGCGATTTCCTGCGCAAAATCCCGTCATCTATGGCGCGCTCCCTGTCCCGGTCGTCCAGAAAGACCATCCAGTTTCTATCGGCGGGATTGGGATGACGCGAATGTTCGTACAACAAAAATATCCCTATCATTTTCTCGAACAGCTTGATGGGCTTGAAGTACTGCTTACTGATATGCTCATCGCAATAAAACATAAACCTGTACGCGAAGAACAGCTCGCTCATCTCATCCATTATCAAGGTTCTCAGCGTGAAACGATCACACAAGGGCGGACTGCTGCTGCCGCTGTCGTTGTAGATATCCCTCGGCTTTTCGTGGATGACGCCGTCGTCGAAATAGAAGTTGTGATAATTGCCGCAATTCGATATACGCTTGATCTCACCGAACAACCCAACGAGATGTATGTAAATGTTTTCCTTTCCCGGATTCCCGTTCTTCGCATTCTCGCCGATCGCACTATCGGGCGCCCGATCCGAGCCGGCGACATGCGGGTCTCCGGAATGAGCGTCAGGCGGCGACTGCTCTCCAGCCTCACTCGTCGAGCCACCCTTCTCCCTGGCCGGCTCCCCGTTTGCCGCCTTGCCCGACCCTCCATCCGATTCGCCAAAGAGGACACTCGTAACGGCCTCCACCATCGTGAACCGATGCTGGAGCTCGGGCGGTACCCCTTTCCGCCTAAGACCAGCATAATTCCTGTATATGTCGGCAGCCGTATTCTTTAGTGCCAGTATGGCCGACGATTCGACGAAGTAATCGGAAAGCGCCAGGGCTCGTTCGCTCGCCGCTCGTTCTCGTTCCTGCTCGGCGACTTCGCTTTGAATAAAATATGCCATAACACCAATAAATACCACTCCTATTGCACCGAACGCCTGAGCGACACGGCTGTACTTAACAATGAATCTGACAATGGATCGGATAATTCGGGCAACCATCTTCACGTTCAGCAGCGGACTTGCGCTCTCCCTCGCCCGGAACGAGCCTGACCTGCACCTGGAAAGTGGTGCAGTTATGCCCGCCTGTAATTCTTCGGATTACTTGGCTGGTGGCTACACTTCAGGCGCGCTACTGGCAAATCGTAGGATCTCGCTCGCAAGGATTCGCCTCGACCTCCGGTCCAACACTCGCCACGACGGCGCAAGCGATAAACAGTCCGGCGACCACAAGTGCTAGTCTACGCATCGTTTCATCCTCCAGCGTTCGTTGACTGCCGCGGTAATTTGGCGTGCACCCAAGCGACGGTGGCGCCACGCCACCGGTTCGGGCGCTTCCTGAAATGGTGCTGCGCCCGCAGGGAAGGGCGACCTCTGATATCGCTGCACGCGCGGCTCGCACCGGGCGGGGCGACCTTGTGGTGGGCGCTCCGGGTTCGAAACCGTCGGTCGCGACGGCACTGAAACGCATCCTGGCTCCTGTCGAATACGGTCTGGTCCATGGGCCAGCGGAACCGTACAAGTCATATGCACCATCGTTATCCAATCTGTCAAATCAATTGAACCGTACAACCCACGGCGCAGGACCGCCCGGCCGTCTTGACAGCCTGCGCCTGCCGGTGCCAGCGTCGCGTCTGGCGGACCGGATCGGGCGCGATAGCGAGCGGTGCGGGCTGCGGGGAGGCTGGCGGAAGTGAAGAGAGGGAGCTTGTGGCTGTGCGGCGGGCTGGCCGCAGCCTTGTTGGTTGCCGGGTTCGCGGGCGGCGCGCTCGCCGACCCGAGGGGCGTCTGGCTCACCGTGTCGGGCAAGTCGCACGTGAAGATCGACAACTGCATCGACGACGAGGACAGGCTGTGCGGCAAGATCATCTGGCTCAGGCGTCCCCTCGGCGACGACGGCGAGCCGCGGCGCGACATCCACAACGAGGATGAATCGCTCCGCCACCGGCCGGTCCTGGGCCTCCGTGTGATCTGGGACATGGAGGACGAGAGCGACGGCGAGTGGGGGGATGGCGAGATCTACAACCCCACGGACGGGGAGACCTACGACGCCGAAGTGGAAGAAATCGACGCGGACACGCTCGAGGTGAGCGGCTGCGTGTGGTTTCTCTGCAAGACGCAGACCTGGAATCGGGTGGAGTGATATGGCACCCGCTCAGACCGGCGCGGACTCCTTGAGCCAGCGTGCGAGTGCCTTGTCGGGATCGGCGATCTCGTCCACCGAGGCGTACCAGTGGGCCTCCCAGCCGGCCTGCGGCAGGCCGGTGAAGACCATCAGGTTGAGCGGATAGGCCTCGCTGTCGGTGCAGCGGCGGAAGTCGTCCCGGAACAGGAACACCGGCTTCTCCCAGGCGATCGCCATGCCGAGCTCCACCATCACGCCCTCGTCCGGCGGGCAGCCATTGACCACCGCGAAGATGCCGTCGGCATCGCGCACGTCGTTGAGGTCGGCCTGGCCGATCCGCCAGGCCCAGCCCGAAGCGGCCTTGTCGATCTGGTTGTTGCGGGCGAAGGGCTCCCACACCTCGGCGCCGAGCGCCTCCAGCGCCTGCGTGAGCGCGATGAGCGGCCCGTCGCGCTGCTGGGCGGAGAAGCCGTAGGGGTTCGCCAGATAGAGCGTCTTGGCCGCGGGCATCGCGCCCCCTCTTCCCTCCCCCGCGCCGCTACACGCCCGCGCGGTAGCGGGCGATGGCGGCTTCGAAGCCTGAGCGCGGGCTGGTGAGCAGCGGCACCGCGATATCGGCGCAGAGCGCGAGCGCCGGCGTCATGGAGGCCTGGGCCAGCACGATGGCGTCGGCCGACGCCGCGGCCCTGTGCAGGCCGTCGGCGATGATCCTGGCGTGCCCCTCCTCGTCGCCCGCCACCAGCCGCGCGCGGGCGTCCGCGAAGACGACGGAGTTGATCTCGACTTCCTTTCCGGCACGCCGCGCGGCGTCGGCAACCAAGTCGACCGTGGGGCCGATGGTGGTCGCAAGAGTGGCCGCGACGGCGATGCGTGCGCCCGCCGCGACCGCCGCCTCGGCCATGGGCCGGTCGATGCGGAGGATCGGCAACGCGGCCTCCGCCGCAGCGTCGTCGGCGCCGGGGCCGACGGTGGAGCAGGTGCAGAGCACCAGCCGTGCGCCGCTGCCGGCCTCCAGCAGGGCCAGGCGCGCGCGTGCCCGGATCTCGTCCGTGAGCCCGCCGGCCTCAACCGCGTCCGTCAGCAGCGCCGGCCGCACGACATGGCGCACCGGGACATCGGGTCCCAGCTCGCCGTGCAGCGCGTCGAACACCGCAGTCAGTCCCGGCACCGTGTGCACCAGAACCAGGTCGCCGCCGTTTCCGCCGCCGCTCATCGTCCGTCCACCCCTCCCGCCTGCCTGGCGCGGTCCCTAGCAGATGCGGCGGCGCCGGGAAAGCGCGCGCGCCTCACGCCCGCCAGACGATCGGGAACTGCGGATCGTCGTGGAAGGGGTCGCCGGTGCCGAGCGTGGTGGGGTATTTCGGGAACTCGGCCGGCGGGTCGCGCAGGATGAAGCGCACATCGTCGCCGAGCCAGCGGTGGGTGAGGGTGCGGCGGCGCAGGTCATGCGTGGGGTTGCTGCGGCCCTGGTGCACCACCAGCCCCTGGAAGAATATGCAGTCCCCCGGCTCCAGCTCCCACGAAACGATGTCGTAGTCGCCGCGCGCGGCCTCGATGTCCGGGCAGCGCTCGAACCCGGTGGCCGGATGGCGGGAGCCGTCCGTCATGCTGTCGAAGGGTGCGAACCAGCGCCCCCAGCGGTGGGAGCCGCGCACGAACTCCAGCGTCGTCTCCGGCGTGATCGGGTCGAGCGGAATCCAGTTGGAGCAGAGCTGGCTGCCCGCGACCGCCATGTAGGGCTGGTCCTGGTGCCAGCGGGTGAGGCCGGCGGTGCCGGGCTCCTTGACGAACACCTGGTCGTACATGAACGTGACCGTGGACGCCCCCGAGAGCGCCGCGGCGATCGCGGCGCACGGCCCCTCGAAGGCGAATTCCTCGAGCACCGGCAGGTGACGCCAGAGGTCGAAATCGTTGAAGAAGAGGCCGGGGTCCGACTCTCCGGTGTAGATTTCGACATGGGGGCCGGGCGCGGCCATGTCGGCGGCGACGCCCTCCCGCAGGCGCTCGATCCAGCCGGCGTCGATCACGCCGCGCAGGCATACCGCGCCGTCGCTGTGATAGGCCTCGATCTCGGCCTGCATCGGCACCATGGCGTGCTCCCCCGTCGCCGGGACGATCCTAGCCCGGATTTCTCAACATGGTCACGGCCTGCGTCGCGTCCGAGAACGCCGCGACCGGGGATGCGGTTTGACATGCGGCGCGTCCGCTCCCACCTCCGGGGAAGGAGCAACTGGCAAAGTCCGCGATCTCGCGCGAGAATGGCGGTATCTCGAAAGGAGCCTGACATGAACGGCACGGGGGTGCGGGAGCGGCTCCTGGCGATGGGGAAGCGATTCATCCGGGCGGGTCTCGCGGGCAGCGCGCTGCTCGCCGCCGTGGCGATCGCCGCCGGCTGCGATGTCAGCCCGCCAAGTCCTCCGCAGCGTGCCCCCCTCTCCTTCGCCGGCCATCCGCCGCTGGTGTTCGATCTGGGCCGGATCGAGGTCGTCGAGAGCCCCGCCGTACCGGACCCGTCCGACGTCGATCATCTCCTTCCCACCCCGCCGGCGGTGGCCGTGCGGCTCTGGGTGGAGGACCGGCTGCGGGCGAGCGGAAGCGCCGGCCTGCTGCGGGTCACGGTCGAAGAGGCCAGCGCCAGGATCACGCCGCTCGCGACCAACACCGACTTCGAGGGCCTGTTGACGCGAGAGCAGTCGGAACAGCTTGACGCGCGGCTGCGCGTCACCATCGAGGCTCTCGACGGCAGCGGCACCGTGCGCGGCAGCGCCACCGTCGATACAGCGCGCTCCCGCACGCTGCCGGAGGGCATCACCCTCGCCGAGCGCGAGCTGATCTACGACGAGATCGTCGAAGCCCTGCTCAACGACTACAACGCCAGCCTGGAGCAGGCGATCCGACGATACCTGCACGTCTATCTGCGCTGAGGGGCGCGGCGGGTGCCGCTCCCTCCCCCAAAGGTCGACCGTCGCCACCGTTGCTGCCCCCCCGCCCTCTCGCACGGCCCCGTCCGTTGTAGGCCGCGCCCGGATGCGCCCGATCCCGCAAGCGGCCGCGGCGGCGACGCCATTCCCGCATATGAGACAAACAATCCGGTATGTGAACAGTTTGGGAACAAACGGTTGACACACGGCCCCGAACCATGGATTGACTCGATGCTCTCCTGGCGACCGTCGACAGAGGGCGCGATCGATGCGGACTGTTGTGCTTGCGCTCGGCATTGTCCCGCTCTGTCTCGGCGCCGTTCCGGCGCAGGCGGACGACTATGCGTGGCCGGTGGTCCGTGTGATCGACGGCGACACGGTGGCGGTCGATGCGTCCGCCGACATGCCGCGCGAGCTGGCCGGCATCCACGTGCGCCTGCGCGGCGTGGACACGCCGGAGAAGGGCGGTCGTGCGAAGTGCGATGTGGAGCGCAGCGCCGGCCGGGCGGCGACGGCGTTCACCGAAGCGGCGCTCGCCGGGGCCTCGGCAATCGTGGTGCGCGATCCTGAGTGGGGCAAATGGGGCGGCCGCGTCGTCGCGAACCTCGTGTTCGACGGCCGCTCGCTGTCATCGGCGCTGATCGCGGCCGGCCACGGAAGGCCCTATGACGGCGGCAAGCGCCGCGGCTGGTGCAATTAGAGCGAGTCCGTCCCGGACGGGCTCGCGACAGGCCGCTGGCGCGTCCCGCGCCTTCCTATCCGCCGACCACTGCGCCGAGCGCCTCGCCCGCCGCGTCGATGGCCGCCGCGTCCACGTCCAGATGGGTGACCGCGCGGAGCCGGTGGCGGCCCGTGGCGCCGATCAGCACACCCTTGGCCCGCAGGGCCCCGGAGAGTGCATCGGCGCTGAGCCCGGTGCCGGCGCAGTCGAAGAAGACGAGGTTGCTGTCGACGCGCGGCTGATCGAGGGCCAGGGCTGGCAGCGCGCCGACCGCATCGGCGAAGCGGCGGGCGTTGGCGTGATCCTCGGCGAGGCGCGCGACATGGTGGTCGAGCGCGTGGAGACCGGCGGCGGCAAGGATGCCGGATTGCCGCATGGCGCCGCCGAGGCGCTGCTTCCACTGCCACGCGGCCTCGATGAAGGCGGCGGAGCCGGCCAGCGTCGCGCCCACCGGGCAGCCCAGCCCCTTGCTGAAATCCAGCCAGACCGAATCGAAGGGAGAAGCGTAGCGGGCGGCATCGACGCCGGTTTCGACGACCGCATTCATGAGCCGCGCGCCGTCCATGTGGAGCAGGAGCCCGTGCGCCTTCGCCGCCTCGCCGACCGCCTCGACGGTCTCGAGCGGCCAGATCGTACCGCCGCCCTGGTTCGAGGTCTGTTCGACCACCGCGAGCCGTGAGCGCGGCGCATAGCGGCTCGGGCTACGGACCGCGTCGGCAAGCTGTTCGGGCGTGTAGACGCCGCCCTCGCCGTCGAGCGCGCGCACCATGGCGCCGGCGAGCGCCGCCGGGCCGCCGCCTTCGGCCGTGACGATGTGCGCCGTGCGATCGCAGATCACCTCGTCGCCGGGGCGGCAATGGACCAGCAGCGCGATCTCGTTGCACATGGTGCCGGAGGGGAGGAAGAGCGCGGCCTCCTTGCCCAGCAGCCGGGCCACGCGGGCCTGGAGCGCGTTGACGCTCGGGTCCTCGCCGCGCTGTTCGTCGCCGACCTCGGCCTCGGCCATGGCGCGGCGCATGGCCGCGCTCGGCCGGGTCACCGTGTCGCTCCTGAGATCGACGTGGTTGCCCGTCATGCCGTCCTCCCTCGCGTCGGCGCCGCCGCCGGCCTTCGCACATGGCGCCCTTCGCAGCCGGCGCCTGCGGCCCTAAGCTGAGGGTATCGCACAAAAGAGACGAGGACCGAAATGACCGCCGTCGATCCCAACAAGGTTCACTTCACCGGGGAGAACTCCTTCCTGCGGCTCAAGACCGAGGCCGACGGGCCCGAGACCACCGTCTGCGCCCACTGGCGCGCCCTGATCTCGCCGGGCGGCCCCGGCACCTGCCTCTTCCTCCGCTCCGACGCGACCGGGGACGCGGTCAGGCTCTACGCCGACAATGTCGACATGGCGCGCTGGCTCCAGGGCGAGCTGGAGGCGATCCTGAACCCGCCCTTCGCCGACACCGCGATGCCGATCGCGCAAGCGGCGTTCTCGCGCGAGGGCAGCTTCGGCGCCACTTGGCGCGAGATCGTCGACACCGCCGACGGCCGCATCGTGATGAACTGGTCGGACATGGGCGAGCCCTTCCAGCTGACGCTGCCCGCCGACAACGACGACACCGGGCCGTGGGCGGTCTACAGCTGCCTCACGCCGTGCCGCAGCGCCACCCTGGAGGTCGCAGGACTCCGTGCCCGGGGCGCGCCCTACGAAAACACCCTCGCCGGGCATCCCGCCACCTCCTGCTGCCTGGCCTGGTCCGAGACCTGGTTGCGCGGCTGAGGCGCGCGCCATGCCGCCGCGCGCCATGCTGCCGAAGGTCGCGGTCTTCGCCATGGGCGGGACCATCGCCATGGCAGGAAGGGGCGCGCGCGGCGTCCAGCCCTCGCTCGACGCCGCAGCGCTGGTCGACGCGGTGCCGCAGCTCGACAAGGTGGCGGCCGTCGAGGCCGAGACCTTCCGCCTGCTGCCGAGCCCGGAGGTCACGATCCCGGACCTGTTCGCGCTGGCGGACGCCATCGAGCGGGCGGTGGCGGCCGGCGCCCACGGGGCGGTGGTCACGCACGGCACCGACACGATGGAGGAATCGGCCTTCGTGCTCGACCGCATCCTCGCCCTCGATGCGCCCGTGGTGCTGACCGGCGCGATGCGCAACCCGACCATGGCCGGCGCGGACGGCCCGGCGAACCTGCTCAACGCCGTGCGCCTCGCGGCCCACGGGCCGGCGCAGGGCCTCGGCGTCACGGTCGCGATGAACGACCAGATCCACGCCGCACGCTTCGTGCAGAAGGCCGAGACCTCGAACCCCGCCGCCTTCCGCTCAGGCCCCGCAGGCCCTCTCGGCTGGTTCGCGGAAGGCGCCGTGCGCCTGAGCGGGAGCCCCGGCCCCCGCCACGGGGTTGCGGTGGCACGCGACGCGGCGCCGGTGCCGGTCGCGCTGCTGACCGTGACCCTCGGCGACGACGGAAGGCTGATCGAGCGCGCGCTCGACGCCGGCTACCGGGGGATCGTGATCGAGTGCACCGGCGGCGGCCATGCCGCCGGCTGGGTCGCCGACCCGCTCGCGAGTGCGGCCACGCAGGTGCCGGTGGTGATGGCGTCCCGCACCGGGGCCGGCGAGATGCTGCGCGCAACTTACGACTTCAAGGGCTCGGAAACCGACCTGCTGGCGCGCGGGCTCATCAGCGCCGGCTGGCTCGACGGGCTCAAGGCGCGCCTTCTGCTCACGCTCCTGCTGATGGCCGGTGCCCGCGACAGGGCGATCCGCGAGACCTTCGCCGCCTGGCTCGACCCTGCGCCTGCCCGGTAGACGCGGCTGCGCCTGGCCCCAGGACTGGAGCGCGATCCGACCGGGTTTGAATCGCGACGGCGTCTCGCGGGGTGGGTTCAGCGTCCACGCTCACTGTTCAGAGGAAAGCCGGCGAGGGCCCCCACCTCACCCTCTCCCTCTCCTCCCCCGAGGGATTCCTCTGCGAAAGGGGTTTGCGGATTTTGTGGCATGTGATTCGTTGCTGCGAGACGGGGAGGTCGAGTCGATGAGTGGCAGGGATCAGCTGGGATTTGCGGAAGCGTTCATGTCTGCGGGCCTGGGGACGAACCGGAAGCTGGAGCGTCTGGACGGGTTGATCGACTGGTCTGCGCTCGAGCGTCTGGCCACACCGGTGCGCGAGGGGCGCCGGGGCCGTCCGCCCTATGCGCCGTTGTCGATGCTGAAGGCGCTCTATCTTCAGGCGCTCTACGACCTGTCGGACCCTGGTCTTGAGGAGATGCTGCTGGACCGTCTGTCGTTCCGGCGCTTCTGCGGCTTTGCGCTGGACGGGGGCACGCCGGACGAGACCACGATCTGCCGCTTTCGCGCGGACGCAGGCGCAGTGTTGGAGGCGGCGTTCGAGGAGATCAACCGCCAGCTCGATGCGGCCGGCCTGATCCTGCGCAAGGGCACGCTGATGGACGCGACGCTGGTGGCTGCGGCTTCGCGCCCGCCGCCGTACAAGGCCGGCGCGGGTGCCGGGAGTGCGCGCGAGCCGGGTGCGGACTGGACCCGGAAGAAGGGGCGCGCCTTCTTCGGCTACAAGGCGCATCTCGGTGTCGACCAGGGCTCCGGTCTGATCCGTCGCGTGGTGCTGAGTTCGGCCAAGACCTACGAGAGCGAGGTTGCCGATCGGCTGATCTGCGGCGACGAGGGGGCGGTCTATGGCGACCGCGCCTACGAGCAACAGGCGCGACGGGCGCGGCTCAAGGCCGCAGGCATCAAGGACCGCATCATGCACCGGCGGAACAAGCACATGGCCTCGCTGCCCTCCTGGCAGAAGCGCCGCAACGACCTCATTGCAAGGCGCCGGGCACCGGTCGAGGCCGTCTTCTCGGCGCTGAAGCGCCTCTACGGGCAGCGGCGGGCCAAGAGCCTCACCCTTGAGCGGAACACCGCCCGCCTCTACGCCGTCGCCACCGTCTACAACATGCGCCGCGCCAGCCTGCTCGCAGGCGCCTGAGGCGCAAGCGCAGTGCAAACCCCCGTGGAAAGGCCGCTGTGGAGCCGACCCCACAGCACGAAAGACCCATGCACGCCGGCAAACGACGGCGCCTGCCGCCAATCCGCTCAACGGAACCGGCGCACAGACCACGATCAACACACCGAGCCGCCATCCCCCTCCCTCCAAACCAACTACCCCGATTTCGCAGAGGAATCCCGAGGGGAGGAGAGGGAGAGAACGCCGGTGCCGCCTGCGTTCCCCCGGCGGCACACGGGGCGCGACTGCAAGGAGGACCGGGCCGCGCAGCGGCCCGGCCGGCGCGACCGCGCCGGCGCGCCGCAAGGCGCGGAGCCAAGCGAACGGAGTGAGCGCCCGGCGCTTGAGGGAAATGAAAGAAGTGGAAGGGGGACAGGGGGAGATGGGGGAATTTATGTTGTAGAATAATGGCTTATGCGAAATTGGGTTGGTTTTGCGATTCTTGCTGTTCGCCGCTGGCCCCATGCCTCCGGGCTAGAACTTGCGGTAGACCCCGTTGAGGTCGGCCATCGGGTGGCGGGGCGACATCTGGAACTTCACGAGCAGCTCGCGGGCCAGCATGTCGCGGTCCTGCTGGTTGTCGGGCAGCTCCAGGTCCTCCGGCACCGTGACCCAGCCGTTGATGTTGCGGTCGAACACCGCCGGCCGGCCTTCCTCGTAGCCCATGTGGACGTCTTCCAGCCAGTTCAGGTCCGGCCAGCCCATGGTCTCGACATAGCGCTTGAGGAAGGGTGTGAGGCGCGCGTAGTCCGGCACCAGGTTCACGTCGTAGCGGTAGCCGATATGCTGGCCGATCTCCTTCTCGCGCTCGCTGTCGAGGCCGCTCTGGCTCAGATAGTAGTCGACGTCGCCGGTCTTGTCGCTCATGGCGCCTCTCCGAGTCCTAGTGTCGTGCTTCTGAAGTTCGCACGATTTCGCCTTGGGCGTTCGCTGTCTGCGGCCCAGCCACCATTGCCGTCATGCCCGGACTTGTTCCGGGCATCCACTGGGGCCGAGCGCGGCGGCGGGGCGTGGATGGCCGGGACAAGCCCGGCCATGACGAGAGGGTGACATGGTACCTAATCATGGGAACCTCTCGATCAGGACACTAGTAACGGTTCATGTCGGGGCGGCCGACGGTGTGCTGCGAGCCGGCGAGCGGCACCTGGGCCATGGCCGAGGCCTCCATGGTGAGCGCGGCGAGGTCCTCCGGCTCCAGGCTGTGCACGTCGGTCTTGCCGCAGGCGCGGGCCATCATCTGGCATTCGAGCGTGAGCGTGTGGAGGAAGTTGTAGACCCGCTCCGCCGCCTCGTCGGGGTCGAGCCGCTTCCTGAGCTCGGGGTCCTGGGTGGCGACGCCCACGGGGCAGCGCCCGGTGTGGCAGTGATAGCAGTAGCCGGCCTCGACCCCGATCTCCTCCTCGAAGTCGGCTTCGGGGATGTCCTTGTTGCAGTTCAGCGCCATCATCACCGAATGGCCGATGGCGACCGCGTCGGCGCCCAGCGCCAGCGCCTTGGCGATGTCGCCGCCGTTGCGCACCCCGCCGGCATAGACCAGGCTGATGCGGCCGGTGGCGCCGAGATCGTCGAAGGCCTTGCGCGCCTGGCGGATCGCGGCGATGCCGGGCACGCCGGTCTCCTCGGTGGCGAGGTGCGGGCCGGCGCCGGTGGAGCCCTCCATCCCGTCGATGTAGATGCTGTCCGGGTGGGTCTTGATCGCCATGCGCACGTCGTCATAGACGCGGGCGGCGCCGAGCTTGAGCTGGATCGGGATCTCGGCGTTGGTGGCTTCGCGGATCTCGTTGATCTTGAGCGCGAGGTCGTCAGGCCCGAGCCAGTCGGGATGGCGCGCCGGCGAGCGCTGGTCGATGCCGGCCGGCAGCGAGCGCATCTCGGCCACCTGGTCGGTGACCTTCTGCCCCATCAGATGGCCGCCGAGCCCGACCTTGCAGCCCTGGCCGATGAAGAACTCGCAGGCATCCGCGAGCCGCAGGTGGTGGGGATTGAAGCCGTAGCGCGACTGGATGCACTGGTAGAGCCACTTCTCGGAATAGCGGCGCTCGTCCGGGATCATCCCGCCCTCGCCGGAGCAGGTGGCGGTGCCGGCCATGGTGGCGCCGCGCGCGAGCGCGGTCTTGGCCTCGTAGGAGAGAGCGCCGAAGCTCATGCCGGTGATGTAGACCGGAATGTCGAGCACCAGCGGGCGCTTGGCCTGGGGCCCGATCACCGTCGCGGTCGTGCACTTCTCGCGGTAGCCCTCGATGACGAAGCGGGTCAGCGTGCCCGGCAGGAAGGTCAGGTCGTCGAAGGTCGGGATGTTCTTGAACAGCGAGAAGCCGCGCATCCGGTAGCGGCCGAGCTCGGCCTTGATGTGGATGTCGTCGATCACCTCCGGCGGGAAGATGCTGCTCCGCCCCAATATGTGGCGGTTGCGGCTGGGCCGGTTGGCGACGGCTTTACGTCGGTCGCTGGCCATGACGGGCTCCTTGCAGGCTAGCGGAAGGCCGCGCTCACAGCGCGATCTTCTTCTCGGCCGGTTCGAGGTTGTCGTAGTTCCAGAGCTGCTTGCCGGCGACGATCTTGGTCAGGTTCTCGATGCCCTTCGGCGCCTCCAGCCCGTAGGTCGCGAGCTTCCTCTCCAGCCAGCCGATCTCCACGTCGGTGATCTCGCCCGGAACCGCGTCGACGCCGAGCGAGGCGATGGAGCCGCCGACGAAGATCGTGCCGTCATAGAGCGAATCGCCGAGATTGGGGCCGGCGTCGCCGAGGATGACGATGCGCCCGCGCTGCATCATGAAGCCGGTGAAGGCGCCGGCGCGGCCGCCGATGAGGATGGTGCCGCCCTTCATGTCGATGCCGGTGCGCGAGCCGACATCGCCCATGCAGACCAGGTCGCCGCCGCGCAGCGCGGCGCCGAAGGTGGAGCCCGCGTTCTTCTCGACCACCACGACCCCGGCCATCATGTTCTCGGCGCAGGACCAGCCGACGCGGCCCTTGATGCGGACATTGGGGCCGTCGATCAGGCCGCAGCCGAAATAGCCGAGGCTGCCCTCGAAGTCGAGCTTGAGGCGGTTCAGGATGCCGACGCCGAGGGAGTGCTTGGCCAGCGGGTTCTTGACCACGATGTGGCCGTAGCCCTCCCCCATCAACGCGCGGATGCGGAGATTGACCTGGCCTGCGTCCATCTCCGCCGCATCGATCGTCGCCGTCCTGGAAACATCGACGTCGAAGCCTTCGGGATAGGTGTAGTTGTCGCCTTCCTCGGCGTAGAAGAAGACCTGCTGGGTGCGGCCGGCGAGCTGCTCCGCGTGCAGCCCCATGTCATGGGACTTGTGCCGGTCGGACGGGCTCAGTTCTGCCATACCAAGACCTCCCCCTCGTAGGGATCCCAGGTGTCGATCTCGTCGGGCATGATGCTGCGTATCGCGACCTCCTCGGAGGCGAGGCCCACCAGGTCGTCGCTCTCGTAGAGCACCATGGGCTTGGCCGCCATCGTGTCCTTGGCCATGCCTAAGCTGTCCGCGGTCGCCACCAGATAGGTGAAGACGCCGTCGAGCTCGCTCACCGAGCGCTCCATCGCGTCCTTGAGCGCATCGCCCTGCTCGATCCGGTCGGCGAGGTAGACCGCGATCAGCTCGGAATCGCAGCTCGACAAGAAGCGGTGGCCGCGATGCTCCAGCGCCCGGCGGTACTTCCAGTAGTTGGTGAGCTGGCCGTTGTGGACCACGGCGATGTCGGTGAAGGGATAGGCCCAGTAGGGATGGGCCGAGCGGATGTCGACATCCGATTCCGTGGCCATCCGCGTGTGGCCGATGGCGTGGGTGCCCTGGAACCCGGCGAGGCCGTATTGCTCGCTCACGATGGTGGCGTCGCCGAGGTCCTTGACGAGCTCCAGCGCGCGGCCGAGCGAGAGGATCTCCGCCCCTTCCACGTCCTCGATGTAGTCCGCGAAGCGCTTGAGCCGGGTCCGGCCGCCCCCGTTGTCGCCTACACCGTCGCCGGCGAAGCGGAGCCGGTAGCGGAAGGCGTACTCGGTCGCCGCGTCCTCGTCGACGATCTCCACCTCCATGCTGCGGATGCGCGCATCGACCTCGGCCTTGCGCTCCCTGATCTGGCGGTGGATGTCGAAGCCCTTGCCGATGTCCTCCTGCTCCGCCACCTTGAAGCGCAGCACATGGTCGGTCCCGACCGGATGGCCGTAGACGGCGAAGCCGGTCGAATCCGGCCCCCGGTGCTTGAGCGCCTGGAGCATCGCGGTCATCTCCGCCCCGATGTCGCCGCTCGATCCCCGGTGGATCAGTCCTGCTATCCCGCACATGGGCGCCTCGTCTCTCGCGTTGGTTGAATTCCGGGCTAGTGTCGCGTTCCGGAAATTCGCATGAGCAACATTGGCCCCCCACCGTCATGCCCGGACTTGTTCCGGGCATCCAGTCGCATCGGACCAGACCTGGGTGCTCTCGTGGATGGCCGGGACAAGCCCGGCCATGACGTGAAGGGGGTGCCGATTGTGTTCATTTTCGGACAGGACGCTAGGGCAGGCAGTCGAGATAGGTTTCGACGTCCCAATCGGTGACGGTGGCGTTGAAGCGTTCCCACTCGTCGCGCTTGTAGTGCATGAAGACACGGAACATCTCGTCCGGCAGGGCGGCCTTGATCACCTCGTCGCGCTCCAGCGCATCGAGCGCATCGCCGAGGGACATGGGCAGCTTCTTCACCTGCTTGCCGGCCTCCATGGCCTCGTAGATGTTGCGTTCCTCGGGCTCGCCGGGGTCCAGCTCCCGCGTGATGCCGTCGTCGAAGGCCTTGAGAATCGCGCCGGCCATCAGGTATGGGTTGACCATCGAATCGACCGAGCGGTACTCGAAGCGGCCCGGCGCCGAGACGCGCAGGCCGCAGGTCCGGTTCTGATAGCCCCAGTCGGCGAAGACCGGCGCCCAGAAGCCGGTATCCCAGAGCCTCCGGTAGGAGTTGACCGTGGAGGAGCCGAGCGCGGTCAACGCGGCGAGATGCTCGATCACCCCGCCGATGCAGTGCAGGCCGACCGGCCCGGGCTTGCGGGGATCGATTGCCTGATCCGGCATGAACAGGTTGTCGCCGCCCTTCCAGTAGCTGAACGCGCCGTCGAGGCCGGCGGGCGGGTCCTGATGCAGCGTGTTGACCTGCTGCGCGCCGCCGCGCCAGAGCGAGACGTTGTGATGGCAGCCGCTCGCCGAGACCCCCATGAAAGGCTTCGCCATGAAACAGGCGATGACGCCGTGCTCGCGCGCCACCTGGGCGCAGATCTGGCGGTAGGTGGTGAGCCGGTCGGCGGTCCTGAGCGCATCGTCGAAGGTGAAGTTGAGTTCGAGCTGGCCGGGCGCATCCTCGTGGTCGCCCTGGATCATGTCGAAGCCCATGGCCTGGGAATACTCGATCACCCGCATGAAGATCGGCCGCAGCTCCTCGAACTGGTCGATGTGATAGCAGTTGGGCTTGGTCACCCCGCCGTCGGCCTTGCCGTCCGGGCCGCGCTTGAGCCACATCATTTCCGGCTCGGTGCCGGTGCGCATCTGCATCCCGTGGCGGGCCTGGAACTCTTCGTGGAGGATCCGCAGGTTGCCGCGGCAGTCGGAGGTCAGATGGCCGCCGGGGTTCTCGCGCTCCTCGCGGTTGCGGAAGCAGGTGCAGAAGACGCGGGCCACGCGCTTGTCCCAGGGAAGTTGGACGAAGGTCTCGGGGTCGGGGATGCCGACCAGCTCCGACGCCTCCGCGCCGTAGCCGATATAGTTGGAGTGGCGGTCGGTGAAGAGGTTTGCGGTGGAGCCGTAGACGAGCTGGAAGCCGCGCTCGGCGATCTGCTCCCAGTGATCGGCGGGGACGCCCTTGCCGACGATCCGCCCTGTCACCGAGACGAACTGATAGTAGATGTAGGTGACACCGAGCCGGTCGATCCTGGCACGCACCTCGCGCACCTGCTCGGCGCGGCCCTCGCGAGTCACATGGGCTTCGAGATCGGTCATGGGCGCTTTCTCCCTGGAGGTCGGCGGGGTCCCGTCAACTCCACGGGAAGGGGCTGCTGGAGACCGGGTGCAGGCGGCCCTCCGCAAAGCGCGAGAAGCGGAACGGCGCGAGCAGGGCGCTCTCGCGGCCCAGCAGCTCGTCCGCGACCAGCTTGCCGACGGCGAGCATCTTGTAGCCGTGGTTCGAATCGGCGACCACGTAGCAGTTCTCGCGGAAGCGGTCGAACACCGGGAAGTTGTCGGCGCTAAAGGCGCCGATCCCGCCCGAGGGCTCGTCGTGCCAGCGCCCGATCTGGCCGCGATAGCGGCTCTGGCAGAAGGCGAGCGCCGAGCACCACATCTCCTTGAAGGCATCGTCGACGACGAATTCCGGCGACTCCGGCCCGTAGGGGTCGATCGCCACGTCGGCCGCGGGCGTCTCCAACCTGTAGGGCGCGGCGCCGCCCTGGATGCCGCCGAAATTGAAATCGGGCTTGTAGTAGATGCCCCACATCCTGTCGGTGATGAGCCTGCCGTCCACGTCGGAGTAGAGCGGCTCGTCGGAATCGACATGGATGACCGGCGGCATCGCGCCTGCGTCGGTCATGCCGAAGGCGGGCTCGACGCCGAGGGTGCCTTCCTCCAGGCACCAGAAGCGCCACATCGGGACGTCGCGGTGCAGGGCGCCGTTGCCATCGTTCACGTCGATCCGCTCGGGCAGGTCGAGCATCTCCCAGATGCGCGGCACCCAGGGGCCGGCGCCGACGACGACCTGATCGACGCCGATGCGGCCGCGCGTGGTCTCCACCGCGGTCACGGCCTTGGAGTTGGCGCCGAAGGCGAAGCCAGTGACCTCGACCCCGGTGAGGATGCTGACGCCCGCCCCCTTCGCCTTGTCCGCGAGCCCCAGCATCGAGGCCCGGTTGTTGGCGTATCCGCCCTTCTTCTCGTGCAGGATGGAGGTGACGCCGGGCGTCTGCCAGTCGCCGAAGAGCTGCCGCATGTAGCGCGTGCAGTCCGCCTCGCCCTCGATGAACTCGGACTCGTAGCCGATCGCCCGCTGCTGCGCGGCGATCTCGGCCACGCCTTCGTGCATGCTCTCCGGGCTGATCTGCATGTAGCCCACGGGATGGTAGTGGTAGGCCTCGGGATCGCTCTCCCACTCCTCGACACAGGCCGCCATCAGCGCGCGCATCGCCGGCTGGTAGTAGTTGTTGCGGACCACGCCGCAGGCGATGCCGGAGGCGCCGGCGGCGATCGCGGTCTTGTCCACCACCGCGATATCGGCGCCGCTGCCGCTGCGCCTGGCCTCCAGCGCACGGGCCAGATGGTAGGCCGTGCTGAGGCCGTGGATGCCGGCACCGATGATGAGATACTTGACGTGGGCCGGAAGCGCCATCCGTCCGCCCCCTGCGTTGCTCTTGCGATTCCGGGGGCGGACTCAAGCCGGGGGCCCTACATTTGTCAAGCCAATTCTGGCTCGACCGGAATGACCAATTATGAACCAATGTGAATGAATGGTTGAGCGACTCGCAGAAATGGGTTAAAGCAATGAGGGCCGCCAGTGGCCGACCTCGCGGCTTGCGCCGCCCTTGGCCGGCCGCAGGCCGCTTCGCGGCAAGCGATGGGCTGGAGCGATGGAGGCAGAAGCCACGCAACTCGACCGGGAGTACGGCAGCGCGCCGAGGGCGCCGGACTCGGCGGCCGACGCGATCGCGGCGCAGCTCGCACGGCGCATCCTCGACGGCTCGCTGACCGTCGGCGACCGGCTGCCGCCCGAGCGCAGCCTGGCCGAATCCTTCTCCGCCTCGCGCGGCACGGTGCGCGAGGCCCTGCGCTCGCTTTCCGCGCGCGGGCTGGTGGCGCGCCGGGTGGGCAGCGGCACCTTCGTGATCTACGAGCCCGACGCCGGCGAGGCCGATGTCTCCGAGATCATCTCGCCGCTGGAGCTGGTCGAGGTCCGCGCCGCCATCGAGCCGCAGATGGCCCGGCTCGCGGTGCTCAACGCGACCGCGCGCGACATGGCGGCGCTGGAACGCGCGCTCGCCGCGATGGAGGGGGTGGTGGACCCCGAGCGCTTCTCGCTGGCCGACGAGATGTTCCACCTGCGGCTGGCGGAGGCGACCCACAACCCGCTCGTCGTCGACATCTATCATCGGATCAACCATGTCCGCGCCCACCAGCAGTGGGATTCGCTCAAGAACAAGATCCTGACGCCGAGCCAGATCGCCGCCTACAACGACGAACACCGCGCCCTCCTGACCGCGCTCTCCCGCCGCGATGCCGAACGCGCCGTGGAGGTGGTCGTCTCCCACATGGACCGCGCCCGCGCCGACCTGCTGGCGAGCGCCGGCTGACCCCCGCCTGCGGGCGGGCGCAGGCGCAGGGCGCCCTCCGGCGCCGGTGGGAGAATTCGGGCGGGCGAATTCGGGGTGAGCCGCCGCGGCGATTGTGCTTAGATTAGGCGGATCGACGCCTCCGCGCCGATGCGGAGGCCGTCCGGCGCATCATGCACGACCGATGCCGCCTGAACGGGCTCGGACTCGAGCCCCCCGCAGCGCGGCGCCACAGGGGAGACGACCATGAACGAGGAACGATTGCTCAAGCAGATGGTGCGGCACGACCCGGTGCGCGGCGCGGCCGCCACCAGGCGCCAGGTGCTGCAGGGGATCGGCGCAGGCGCGCTCGCGCTTGGCGCGGGCAGCGCGCTCACTGGCCGCGCCCGGGCGGCGGACAACCTCGCGATGCTGACCTGGGACGGCTATGTGGACCCGCGCGTGCTCGACGGCTTCACCGACCAGTACGACACCGGGATCGACTACGAGCTGCACACCTCCGACCCGGACTCGGTCAACAAGCTCCGTGCCGGCGAGACCAGGATCTGGGACATCATCAACCTCAACAACCCGTGGGCGCGTGAGATGATGTGGCCGGAGGGGCTCATCGTCGAGCTCGACCGGGCCCGCTTCGATCCCTACTTCGAGGCGATGCTGCCGATGTTCCATCCGCCCTACAAATGGGCGATGAGCCTCGACAACGAGCATCTTCTCGGGGTCTGCCAGCGGGTCGACACCTTCGACTTCGTGGTCAACACGGATGTCATCTCCGCCGACATGGCGAAGGACGAGGGCTGGGATCTGTTCAACAATCCCGACATGGCCGGCCGCTACGGCATCCTCGCCTACGACAACTGGAACATCATGCACATCTGCATGGCCGCCGGCCTGCACCCCTTCAAGGAGAAGACGGACGACCAGGTCGCCACCTTCGAGGAGGCGGCGCGGCGCCTGATCAACGGCGCGAAGATGATCTCGGACGACTTCGTCGCCGTGAATCTCGCCGTGGTCAACGGCGAGATCGACCTGTATTTCGGCGGCGGCACCTATTCGATCTCGTCGGCGCGGTACGACGGGCTCACCAACCTCTACCACGTGGTGCCGAAGAGCGGCCCGGCGGACGGCAAGGGCGGGATCAACTGGATCGAGCTCAGCTCGGTCGTCAACAACCCCGACCTCCATCCCAAGGCGATGGACTGGATGGAATACATCCTCCAGCCCGACACCTCCTACGCGGTGGCGACCGCCGGCGGCTTCCGGCTCCCGGTGGGGCAGATGGCGCAGCCGGAACTGCTCGCCAAGTTCACGGCGGAAGAGCTCGACTCCTTCCAGTGGGACGAGTTCGATTACCGCATCGAGCATTCCGTCGAGTACGACGTGGTGCCGGACTACAACCGGCTCTACGACATCTATACGGCGGCGCGGCGCGAAAAGTCGTAAACCCGGCCGGCGGCGACGGGGGCGGGCGGCGGCGGCCGCGCGCCCCTGCGCCGACCGCGCGCCCGGCCACCCCCGGCCGGGCGGCGCTGCACGTGCAGCGAGAGGATCGAGACGAGCGTCATGGCGGATGCCGCGCCCATCCTGCGCATGGTCGGCCTGACCAAGCATTTCGGCCGCCTGGCCGCGGTGAACGACGTGTCCCTCGACATCCAGGAGGGCGAGTTCTTTACCATCGTCGGGCCCTCGGGCAGCGGCAAGACCACGCTGCTGCGGATGCTCGGCGGCCTGGAGAAGCCCAGCGCAGGCGACATCTTCCTGCGTGACGAGTGGGTCAACAGGGTGCCCGCCAACCGGCGCCCGACCTGCATGGTCTTTCAGTCCCTCGCGCTCTTCAACCACAAGACGGTCGGCCAGAACATCGAGTTCTCGCTGAAGATGCGGGGCGAGAGCCGCCGCGCCCGGCGCGAGCGCGGCCTTTCGCTGATGAACCTGGTCCAGCTACCCGAGGACTTCTACGACAAGTCCGTGACCAAGTGCTCGGGCGGCGAGCGCCAGCGCGTGGCGCTTGCCAGGGCGCTGGCCTCCGACCCCGACATCCTCTTCTTCGACGAGCCGCTGTCCGCCATCGACTATCGGCTGCGCAAGCTGCTGGAGATCGAGCTCAAGGACCTCCACCGCACCACCGGCAAGACCTTCGTCTACATCACCCATTCGCTCGAGGAGGCGATGGTGATGAGCGACCGCATCGGCATCATGCAGGAGGGGCGCCTGATCCAGATCGGCTCGCCCAACGAGATCTACCTGCGCCCGCGCAACAAGTTCGTCTCCGAGTTCATGGGCGAGGTGAACATACTCTCGGTGCGCGCAGGCGCGGACGGCGCCATCGACTGTCCCGCCTTCGATCGCCGCTTCACGAGCCCGGCCTGGCCCGAGGGCTTCGCCGGCGGTCATCTCGTGATCCGGCCCGAATCGATGCGCTTCCTGAACGACCCTTCGGATGCGGAGAACCATATCCAGGGATCGCTCTTCAACGAATACGCGCTCGGCTCCCGGGTGCAATACCATGTGAGCGCCGGCGACATGATGTTCGTCGTCGAGAAGCTCCGCGAGCAGGCCTATCGGGGTGGGCTCAACGACGACGTCCTGATCGGCTGGGACGCCAGGGACAGCGTGCTCGTGACCGACTGATGGCTAACCCGCATGTCTCACCAGGGTCATGGTCTGCGCGGCGCCCTCCGGCCGACAGGGCAGGAGAGGCGCGCAGCGCGATGCGGGGACATCGGGCAAGCGCCTCGACGCACCCTGTCGGCCGGAGGGCGCCGCCCTTCGGGTCGCGCCCAGGCGCCCGCCCGCGGCGTCGCGGGCCTCAACCGTATTCCCCGATACGCTTTTCGGCCCGCTCCTGGCGGATCGAACGCCTGGACGCGACGCAGGCCGTGACCCTGGTGAGACATGCGGGTTAAGCGCGCGCAGGCTCCATCCGCGATCGTCCCGCAGCCGGGCGCCGCCTCGCTGCTGCTCGACTGGCTGCGCTCGCCGGGCGTGCTCAGCGCCGCGCCGGTCCTGGTCTTCTTCCTGATCGGCTTCGTCGGCCCGCTGGTAATCGTGCTGGCCTTCAGCTTCACCCCGGAGCGCACCTTCGACCTCGGCGCTGGCTTCACCACCGAGAACTACAGCCACATCTTCACGGAGAGCTACTACATCTCCTTCATCTGGTCGTTCGCGCTGGCCGCGCTCACCGTCGCCTGCAACCTCCTGATCGGCTACCCCATCGCCTACGGCCTCTCCAAGCTGTTCGGCCGCTGGGCGGCGCCGGTCATGCTGGTCCTCGTCATCCCCCTCTTCGTCTCCGAGAACGTGCGGCTCTTCGGCTGGTATCTCTTCCTCATCAAGGGCGGCGGCATCCTGGCGGGCGGCCTCAAGACCTTCGGCATCGACACCGGCACGATGCTCTACATGCCCGGCACCATCCTGATGGGCATGATCTACGTCTACCTGCCCTTCACCCTCTTCCCCATCGTGCTCGGGCTCTCCATGGTGCCGCGCGACCAGGTGGAGGCCTCGCGCGACCTCGGCGCGAACCGCTTCCATATCTTCCGCGAGGTGGAGCTGCCGATCGCCATGCCCGGTATCCTCATCGGCGCGCTGCTGACCTTCGTGCTGGCGGTGGGCGCGATCTCGGAGGCCAAGTTCCTCGGCGGCCAGAACACGCCGGTCATCGCCCAGGACATCCAGCACGAGTTCACCTACGCCCAGAACTGGCCGCTGGGGTCTGCGATCTCGATCATCGCCATCGTCGTGACCGGCATCCTCGTGGTGCTGGTGATGCGCCGGCTCGACCTCGACCGGCTGCTGGGCCGACGATGAGGCGCGGCGGCGGGCGCTGAGATGGAGAACAAGCGCTGGGTCACGAGCCTGATCGCGGTCTGGACGGGCGCGATCGTACTCTTCCTCTACATCCCGATCTTCTCGGTCATCGCCAGCTCCTTCGGCAAGTCCCGCTACTTCCGCTTTCCGGTGAAGACCTGGAGCACCAAGTGGTACGACGAGACGCTCGGCGCCAACCTGACCACGGACCTGCACCTCACCTCGTTCTACGTCGCCGGCTGCGTAGCCCTGATCGCGGTCGTCCTCGGCTTCTTCGGCGCCTTGGCCTTCGCCCGCTACGACTGGCGCGGCCGCCAGTTCTATCAGCGCCTCATCATGCTGCCGATCTTCTTCCCGCAGGCCGTGCTCGGCCTCGCGCTGCTGCTCTGGTTCACCTATGTCGGCGTGCTGCCGAGCTGGGAGGCGGCGGTCTTCGCCCATCTGGTCTGGATCGTGCCGATCGTGACGCTGGTGATCTCGATCCAGGTCTACGGCTTCGACGCGGCGCAGGAGGAGGCGGCCTACGATCTCGGCGCCAACCGCTGGCAGGCCTTCCGCGAAGTGACGCTGCCGGCGCTGGCGCCCGGCCTCTTCTCCGGCGCGCTCTTCGCCTTCCTGCTGTCCTGGGGAAACTTCCCGCTGTCGACCTTCACCACCGGCGCCGACAGCACGGTGACCGAGTGGCTCTACACCAAGATGGGCTCCGGCTACACGCCGATGATCCCGACCATGGGCGCGCTCTCGGTGTTCGGCGCCATCGCCATCCTCTTCGGCGGCTACATGGTCCTGATCGTCCGCCGCCGGCGGCGGCTGGAGCGCGGCGAATAGGGCGAGGCGGGCATCCAGGCGGACGACAACGCGGGAGTTGTCTCGGCCTGCGCGTCGCGCTCTAATCCCCCCGCCTAGAGGGACGCGCCGGCAGCCGGCGGCGCGCGACAGGGAGCAAGCGATGGCCTACCGAGTCACGGAAGACGACCTCTACGTCGTCGACGAGTTCATGGCCAGGCCGATCGGCCACCACAGCCCCGACCTGCAGCGCGTGCTCAACACGCTCAGGGGCGCGGACGTGAAGGGCAAGCACTGCCTGGTCTGCACAAAGCCCGGCCGCGAGTGGCGGCTGGCCACGCTCTCCGGCGTGCGCGGCAAGCCGGTCAAGCTGCTCGACAAGACCTTCGACAATATCGAGGACGCCGAGCGCCATGTCTTCCGCCTGCGCTGGAAGCAGCACACGGGCAAGGCACTGCCCAAGTAGGCGCCGCACTCACCGCCGCGCGCGCGGCCCTCTGCACGACAATCAACACGCCGCCAGTCCCTGGGGGAGCTATCGATGACCAGAATCGCGGGCTATGCCGACCGCGTCAGCGTGACGCCGGGAGAGACCATCGACTTCATGGTGAGTTGCGAAGCCCCCTCCTACAGATGCGACATCGTCCGGATCATCTGCGGCGACGAGAACCCCGACGGTCCCGGCCTCAAGGAGAAGGCGGTCAGGACCGCCGCCTCCGGCACCTACAGGGGGCGCCGCCAGGTCTGCTACGACGGCTCCTTCCTGGAAGTCCCGTCCCACCCGGAAATCCAGGGCCTGGAGAGCTTCACCTTCCAGGCCTTCGTCTGGCCGACGACGCCCGATCGCGGCACCCAGGCGCTGATCGCCAACTGGCGCGATCGCGACAAGGCGGGGGCTGCGCTCATCGTCACCAAGCAGGACGGCTCGCTCGCGCTCTGCCTCGGCGACGGCAAGGGCGGGATCGAGGTGATCGCCACCAAGCGGCCCATGCTGGCGCACCAGTGGTATTTCGTCGCCGCGACCTACGACGCCGGGACGAAGCAGGTCACCCTGGTGCAGCAGCCGCTCAACGAGTACCCCACGGTGAACCACGGCCGCACCCTGAAGAAGAAGTCCACCCTGAGCGGGCCGGGCAGGCACGACGCCCCGCTCACCATGGGCGCCTATTTCAGGCGCGTCGACAAGGGGCGCACGGTCTGCGGCGGCTTCTACAACGGGCGCATCGACAGCCCGCGCGTCGCCAACCGCGTGCTGACGCCGGCGGAGATGGAGCTGGCCAAGACCCGCCCGGTCGAAGGCGCGCTCGCCAGCGCCATCGTCGGCGCCTGGGATTTTTCGCAAGGCATCACCACGACCGCGGCGACCGATCTCTCCGCCAACGCGCTGCACGGCAGCCTCGTCAACCTGCCGACGCGCGCCGTCACCGGCTGGAACTGGGACGGCAGCGAGATGAACTGGCAGAACACGCCCGCGCAGTACGGCGCCATCCACTTCCACGAGGACGATCTCTACGACGCGCGCTGGGAGGTCGATTTCTCGCTCACCGTCCCGAAGCGGCTCAAGAGCGGCGTCTATGCCGCGCGGCTCCGGGGCGGCGGCGCCGAGGAATACATCCCCTTCGCGATCCGCGCCCCACGCGGCGCACCGGGCGCGAAGATCTGCTTCCTGCTGCCCACCGTGAGCTACATGGCCTACGCCAACACCAACATGTCGACCAACATGGGCGCGGCGCAGCTCCTCACCGGCCGGCTCACGGTCCTCAACGAGAAGAACCTCCAGCGAGCCGAGCACCGGGAATACGGCACCTCGCTCTACGACAGCCACATCGACGGCAGCGGGGTCTGCTACTCCTCGCGGCTCAGGCCGGTCCTGAACTTCCGCCCGAAGGCGCTGGAATGGATCGGCGGCACCGAATCCACGCTCTGGCAGTTCAACGCCGACACCCACCTCACCGAGTGGCTGGACGCGCGCGGCTTCGACTACGACGTGGTCACCGACGAGGACCTGCACTATGAGGGCCTGGCCGCCATCCAGGACTACACGGTCGTCGTCACCGGCTCGCATCCCGAATACCACTCGAAGGCGATGTGGGACGCGATGCAGGCCTACCAGCAGCGCGGCGGGCGGCTCATGTACATGGGCGCCAACGGCTGGTACTGGCGCGTCGCCTTCCACACCGAGGTGCCGGGCTGCATCGAGGTGCGCCGCGCCGAGGACGGCATCCGCACCTGGATCGCGCGCCCCGGCGAGTACTATCACAGCTTCACCGGCGAGTATGGCGGCCTCTGGCGGCGCAACGGGCGGCCGCCGCAGGTCATGCTCGGCACCGGATTCAGCGCTCAGGGCTTCGACATCTCGTCCTACTATGTGCGCCAGCCCGACAGCTTCAAGCCGGAGGTCGCCTGGATCTTCGACGGCATCGGCGCGGACGAGAGGATCGGCGATTTCGGGCTGATCGGCGGCGGCGCGGCGGGGCTGGAGCTCGACCGGGCGGACCCGCTGCTCGGCACGCCGCCCAACGCCCACGTGCTCGCCACCTCCGAAGGCCACACCGACCTCTATCTGGTGGTCTGCGAGGAGCTCGACGTGAACCGGCCCAACTGCGACGGCACGCAGGACCCGCTGGTGCGCGCCGACATCGTGTTCTACGAGACCGCGAACGGCGGCGCGGTGTTCTCGACCAGCTCGATCGCCTGGTGCGGGAGCCTCGCCCACAACGACCACGACAACAACGTCTCGCGCATGTCGGAGAACGTGCTGCGCCGCTTCGCCGATCCGGCACCGTTCTGAGCGCGGCGCCGCCCCGCGCCGCCCCGCACCGCACCGTCACGGGTGCCGCGATGAGCGGGCCGGTGCTCGAGGTCGAGGCCCTGACCAAGCGTTTCGGTGCGCTGAGGGCGGTCGACGCGGTGAGCTTCGCGGTCGCGCGCGGGTCGACCGCCGCCCTGCTGGGCGCCAACGGCGCCGGCAAGACCACCACCATGGCGATGATCCTGGGCCTGCTGCTGCCGAGCGCAGGCAGCGTGCGCATCTTCGGCCGCGACCTGGCCAGAGAGCGCTACGCGCTGCTGCCGCGCATGAATTTTTCCTCGCCCTACACGGACCTGCCGCAGCGGCTCACGGTGCGGGAGAACCTCACCGTCTACGCCAGGCTCTACGGCCTCGACCGGGTGCGCCGGCGCATCGAGCGGCTGACCGAGACCCTCGATCTCGGCGGATTTCTCAAGCGGCCGACCGGCAAGCTCTCCGCCGGGCAGCGCACCCGCGTCGCGCTCGCCAAGGCGCTGCTCAATGACCCGGAGCTGCTGCTGCTCGACGAGCCCTCGGCCTCGCTCGATCCCGACACGGCCGACTGGGTGCGGGGCGTCATCGAGCGCTACCGGGCCGGGAGCGGCGCCACGATCCTGCTCGCCTCCCACAACATGGCCGAGGTCGAGCGCCTCTGCGACAGCGTGTTCGTGATGTGCGACGGCCGCATCGCGGACAGCGGCACGCCCGCGGGCATGATCGAACGCCACGGCCGCAGCACGCTGGAGGAGGTCTTCCTCGACATCGTGCGGGGCACGGCCGGCCTCGGCCAGGCGGCGCAATGATCGGCAGCGACATGATCGGCGGCGACGCCGTGCCGGCCCCGCCCTGGCGCGGCCCGGCGCGGCGGATCGGCGCGCTGGTGCTCCGCCACACCTATCTGCTGCGGCGCTCCTGGCCGCGCCTGCTGGAGCTCGCCTACTGGCCCACGGTGCAGATGATCCTGTGGGGCCTGGTGACCATGTTCCTCGCCACCAACAGCACCTGGATCGCGCAGGCGGGCGGGGTTCTGCTCGCCGGCGTCATCCTGTGGGACGTGATGTTCCGCGGCCAGCTCGGGCTCTCCCTGGTGTTCATCGAGGAGATGTGGTCGCGCAACCTGGGCCATCTCTTCGCGAGCCCGCTGCGCCCGTGGGAACTGATTTTCGCGCTCATGCTGATCAGCCTGATGCGCACCGTGATCGGGATGAGCGGCGCGGTCGGCTTCGCCTACCTGCTCTACGCGTTCTCCATCTTCGACCTCGGCTTCGCGCTGATCGGCTTCTTCGCCAACCTGATCGTGATGGGCTGGGCGGTGGGCTTCGTGGTGTGCGGCCTGGTGCTGCGCTTCGGCCTCGGCGCCGAGAGCCTCGCCTGGTTCCTGATCTTCGCGCTGGCGCCGATCAGCTGCATCTACTATCCGCTCTCGATCCTGCCCGACTGGCTGGAGCCGGTCGCCGCCGCCCTGCCGTCGGCCCATGTCTTCGAGGGGATGCGCGCGCTCATGGTGGACGGCACCTTCCGCGCCGATCTCATGCTCCGCGCGAGCCTGCTCAACATCGCCTATCTGGCTGCGGGGATCGCGTCCTTCCTCGCCTTCCTGCGCAGCGCCCGCAAGCGCGGCCTGCTGCACCAGATCGGCGAATAGGGCTCAATCCATAGGCCCGCTGACCCCGGCTGCGGAAAAGCTCGCCATGCCGTTGTGCGCCGCCACCGCCATGCGCACGAGGGCGGCGGCAAGGGCGGCGCCCGAGGCCTCGCCGAGGCGCATGTCGAGGTCGAGCAGGGGCGTGAGCGCCAGTGCCTCCAGCAGCCGGGTGTGCCCCGGCTCGGCCGAGCGGTGGGCCGACCGGGTGTGGTCGAGACCGCCCTCGCGCAGGCGGGCGATGACCGCACCCGCCGCGGTGCAGGCGAAACCGTCGAGCAGCACGGGCACGCGGCGGTGCCGCGCCTGGACGACGGCGCCGGCAATCGCCGCGAGCTCCCGCCCGCCGACGCGCCCGAGCGCGGCGAGCGGGTCGCGGCGGGCCTGCGGATGCCGGGCCAGCGCCGCATCGACGGCCGCGGCCTTGCGCGCGAGCCCGGCGCGGTCCACGCCGGTGCCGGGCCCCACCCAGGACGCGCCGTTGCCGCCGAAGAGCGCGGCCGCCAGCGCGGCCGCGGCGGTGGTGTTGCCGATCCCCATCTCGCCGAGGCAGAGCAGGTCGGCGTCGTCCCCCACCGCCGCCGTCCCGGCCTCCAGTGCCGCGACGCAGCCCGCCTCGTCGAGCGCCGGCGCCTGCGTCATGTCCCCGGTGGGCCGGTCGAGATCGAGGGGGATCACGGTCAGGCGTGCGCCGAGCACGGCGCAGAGCTGGTTGATCGCCGCACCGCCGGCCTCGAAATTGGCCACCATCTGCGCGGTCACCGCGGCGGGATAGGCGGAGACGCCGCGCGCCGCCACCCCGTGATTGCCGGCGAAGACCAGGACATGGATACGCTGCGCGCAGGGCGGATGGCGCCCCTGCCAGGCGGCGGCCCAGGCGGCGAGCGATTCGAGCCGGCCGAGGGCGCCTGCCGGCTTGGTGAGGTGCGCATCGTGCGCCCTCGCCCGCTCCGCCGCCGCCTCGTCCGGCCCCGGCATGGTAGCCACCCGCGCGCGGAAGGCGCTCAACGATCCGAGCCGGGACTCATCGTGCATGGCTGTTCTTCGCGGGCATCGGCCGGGGGCGGAGGCCTGCCGGCCATTCTTGGCGCAGGTGGCACCCTGTCCTATAAGGCGCAGGCAGGATGCCGGGGCGGCGCGGTCCGGACAAGGGGTGACATGCGGCACGACGACGGCGACGAACTCCCCCTTCAACGGGCAGTCTATCGCATGGCGCGCGCCTGGTGGAGCGACCTTCGCGCCGCCCTCCGTTTCCTCACCCGGCTGCCGCTCAGGACGGCGCGTGCCGGGGGCGACGGCCCGCCGCTCGGCCGCGGCGTGCGGGCCTTTCCCCTCGTCGGCGCGCTGATCGGGCTCGCCGCCGGGCTCGTCTACGGGCTCGCCGGCGGCCTCGGCCTGCCGGAGATCGTGGCGGCGGTGCTCGCCGTCGGCGCCGGCGCGCTGGTCACGGGCGCGCTGCACGAGGACGGCCTCGCCGACATGGCCGACGGCTTCGGCGGCGGCGACTCGGCCGAGCGCAAGCTCGCCATCATGCGCGACAGCCGCATCGGCGCCTACGGCGTGATCGCGCTGGTGGTGGTGCTGGCGGCGAAGGTGGGCGCGATCGCCGATCTGGGCGCCGACCTGGGGACAACGGGCCTCGCGATCGCCGCCATGACCGCCGCCGCGGCCGCCTCGCGCGCGGCGATGCCGGCGGTCATGCTGTGGCTGGCGCCGGCGCGGAGCGACGGCCTCGCGGCCGACGCCGGGCGCCCACCCGCCACCCATGTGTGGACCGGCCTCGCCCTGGCGGCGGTGCTCGCCGTGGGTCTGCTCACCTGGAGCGGCCTGGTCGCCTTCCTCGTCGCCGGCCTCGCCGCCGCCGGCGTCGCCTGGCTTGCCGAGCGGCAGATCGGCGGCCATACCGGCGACGTGCTCGGCGGCGTCCAGCAGATGGCCGAGGTCCTGTTCCTCCTCACGCTTGCGGCGATCCGATGACCGGCGGCACCGTCGTGACCCGTTGGTGGTGGGTGCGCCACGCGCCCGTCACCGACCATGGCGGCCGGCTCTACGGCCGCAGCGACGTCCCCGCCAACACCGGCGAACGGGCCCCCTTCGACGCGCTGGCCGCTGCGCTCCCGTCCGGCGCCGCATGGCTCACGAGCGCCCTGCTGCGCACCCACCAGACCGCCGACGCGATCGCCGCCGCCGGCCACGCCGTGCCGGCGCGGGGCGTCGAGCCCGACCTGGACGAGCAGGATTTCGGCGCCTGGCAGGGCCTCACCTGGGACGAGGTCGCCAGCGAGCGCGGCGGCCCCGCCCACAAATACTGGGTCGCGCCGGCCCACGTCACTCCACCCGAGGGCGAGAGCTTCGCCACGGTGATGGAGCGGGTCGTCGCCGCCGTCGAGCGCCGGACGGCGCGCCATGCCGGCGGGGACATCGTGGCCGTGGCCCACGGGGGCTCGATCCGCGCCGCCCTCGCGCTGGCACTGGGGCTCGATCCGGAACGCGCGCTCGCCTTCAGCATCGACAACCTCTCGATCACCCGCATCGACCATGTGGACGGGCCCGCCAGGGGCGGCGCCTGGCGTGTGGTCGCGGTCAACCTGCCGGCGCGCTGACGGCCGCTCCAGAGGTCGCCCCAGAGGTCGCACAAGGCGCCGCATAGCGCGTAGACTCGGCCCATGAAGCGCCACGACGCGCCCAGCCTGTTCGAAGCCGACGCCCCGCGCCCGCTCGCCGACCGGCTGCGGCCGCGCACCCTCGACGAGGTGGTGGGGCAGGATCACCTGCTGCGCGCCGACGGCCCGCTCGGGCGGATGGTGCTGAGCGGCGCGCTGGCGTCCACCGTCCTCTGGGGGCCGCCGGGTTGCGGCAAGACCACCATCGCCCGCCTGCTCGCCGATCACACGGACATGTTGTTCGCACCGCTGAGCGCGGTCTTCTCCGGCGTCGCCGAGCTGCGCAAGGTCTTCGCCGAGGCCCGCGACCGGCGCGTCGGCGGCACCGGCACGCTGCTCTTCGTCGACGAGATCCACCGCTTCAACCGGGCGCAGCAGGACGCCTTCCTGCCTGTGGTCGAGGACGGCACCGTGATTCTCGTGGGTGCCACTACGGAGAACCCCTCGTTCGAGCTCAACGGCGCCCTGCTCTCGCGCTGTGGCGTGCTGGTGCTCAACCGGCTCGACGACGGCGCGCTGGAGACCCTGCTCGCGCGCGCCGAGGCGGCGGAGGGCCGCACGCTCCCGCTCGGCGCGGACGCCCGCCCGATGCTGCGCGCCATGGCGGACGGCGATGGCCGCGCCCTCATCAACATGGCCGAGGCGCTGTTCGCATCCGGCGCGGACCGACCGCTCGACGTGGCGGCGCTGATGGAGACCGTGCAGCGCCGCGCGCCGCTCTACGACAAGGCGCAGGAGGGCCACTACAACCTGATCTCGGCGCTGCACAAGTCGCTGCGGGGCTCGGACACCGACGCCGCGCTCTACTGGCTCGCGCGGATGCTGGCGGGCGGCGAGGACCCCCGCTACATCGCCCGCCGTCTGGTGCGCTTCGCCGCCGAGGATGTGGGGCTCGCCGACCCGCAGGCGCTGCCCCAGGCGCTCGCCGGCTGGGAGGCGTATGAGCGGCTGGGATCGCCCGAGGGCGAGCTCGCCATCGCCCAGACGGTGATCTATCTCGGCAGCGCGGCCAAGTCGAACGCCGCCTACCGCGCGCTCTCGCGCGCCATGAAGGCAGCGCGCGAGACCGGCTCGCTCGCGCCGCCCAAGCACATCCTCAACGCACCGACGCGGCTGATGAAGGACCTCGGTTACGGCAAGGGCTATGTCTACGACCACGACACCGAGGAGGGGTTCTCGGGCCAGGACTACTTTCCCGACGAGATGCCGCGCCACACCTTCTACGCGCCGAAGGAGCGCGGCTTCGAGCGCGAGGTGCTGAAGCGGCTCGCCTACTGGCGCAAGCTGCGCGAAGGCGCCGGCGATTCCGAGGCGGAGGAAGACCCGTGAAGATCGCGCTCGCCATCGCCCTGGGCGGAGCACTGGGCTCGGTCGGGCGCTACTACGTCATGGGCGCGGCCGAGCGCTGGCTCGCATCGCTCATCGGCGCGGGCTTCCCCTACGGCACGCTGACGGTGAACGTCGCGGGCTCCTTCATCCTCGGCGCGCTGGTGCAGGGGCTGGCGCTCTCCTTCGACGCGGGCGTGGTGGTGCAGCGCTTCCTCTTCGTCGGGCTGCTCGGCGGCTTCACCACCTTCTCCGCCTTCTCGGCGGACAGCATCGCCATGCTGGAACGCGGCGATATCGGCCGGGCGCTGCTCTATATCGTGCTGTCGGTGGTGCTCTCGGTCGGCGGCTTCTATCTCGGGCTCCGGCTGGTGCGCGGCGTGCTCTGATGGCGGGCGGCGTCGCCACCAGGGAGATCGCGCCCGACGACGGCGACCAGCGGCTCGACCGCTGGTTCAGGCGGCACTATCCCGCCCTCGGCCACGGCCGGCTGGAGAAGCTGCTGCGCACCGGCCAGATCAGGGTGAACGGCAAGCGCGTCCGCGCCGGCACAAGGCTTGCGCCGGGCGACCGCGTGCGCGTGCCGCCGCTGCCGGAGCGCGGCGCGGCGCGCGCGCCCCGCCCCGCGCCGCCGCCGGACGACGCCGACGCCGAGATGGTGCGGGCGGCGGTGATCCACCGCGACGACGACCTGATCGCGCTGAACAAGCCGCCCGGCTTGCCCGTGCAGGGCGGCAGCCGCGTCGGCCGCCACCTCGACGGGATGCTGGCTGCGCTCCGCTTCGAGGCGGCGGAGGCGCCCCGCCTGGTCCACCGCCTCGACCGCGACACCAGCGGCATCCTCCTGCTGGCCCGCCACGCCGCGGCGGCACGCGCGCTCACCGCGCTCTTTCGCACACGCCGGCTGCAAAAGCTCTACTGGGCGCTGGTCATCGGCGTGCCGCGGCCCGCGCAGGGGCGCATCGACGCGCCGCTGGCCAAGCGGCAGGCGGGCGCGGGCGAGCGCGTGGTGGCAACGGCCGAGGGCGGCCAGCGTGCGGTGACGGACTACGCGCTGATCGAGGCCGCCGGCCGGCGCCTCTCATGGCTCGCGCTCATGCCGCGCACCGGCCGCACCCACCAGCTCCGCGCCCACACCGCATCGGTCTTCGGCCACCCCATCGTGGGCGACGGCAAGTACGGCGGCGAGGCGGCGTTCCCGCCCGGCCTGGAGCCGCGCCTGCACCTCCACGCCCGCGCGCTGGCACTGCCGCGCAAGGGCCGTGCGCCGCTGGTCCTCACCGCGCCGCTGCCGCCGCACATGGCCGCCTCGTGGCGCTTCCTCGGCTTCGACCGGGCGCCGGCCGGCGACGACTTCGCGCCCTTCGAGGCGGCACCGTGAGCGCCGCCCGGCCCAAGCGCTTCTACCGGACCGCGCGCGCGGTCGCCGCCGCCGGCGGGCACGGAATCGCGCTCGACGGCACGCCTATGCTTACCCCGGCCGGCCGGCCGCTGGCGCTGCCGTGCGCCGCGCTCGCCGCAGCACTCGCCGAGGAGTGGGCGGCGCAGGGAGAGACCATCGACCGCGAGACCATGCCGCTGACCCGCCTCGTCTGCACCGCGCTGGACCTGGTGCCGGAGCGGCGGGCGGAGATCGTGGCCGAGGTCGGCGCTTACGCCGAGACCGATCTCGTCTGCTACCGCTGCGCCGACCCGCCGGCCCTCGCCCGCCGCCAGGCCGCCGCCTGGGAGCCGCTGCTGACCTGGGCGGCGCAGCGCTACGGCGCCCGCCTCGCGACATCCACGTCGCTGACCCCGATTGCGCAGGCGCCGGAGGCGGTCGCGGCGCTGCGCACGGCGGTAGCGGCGGCGGCGGAGGACGACATCGCCCTCGCCGGGCTGAGCATGGCGACCAGGGCCTTCGGCTCGGTGGTGATCGCGCTCGGCCTGCGGGAGGGGCGGCTCGACGCGGACGCCGCGGCGGACGCCGCGCTGGTGGACGAGCGCTATCAGATCGAGCGCTGGGGCGAGGATGCGGACCTCAGCCTCCGCTGCGCCGGCGTCGCCCGCGACGCCGCCTCCGCCGCGCGCCTGTTCCGCCTGCTCGCCGCCTGAATCTCTCCCCCAACAGGAGCGGCAACTGTCAGGCGATTACCCTATCTTTACAGTCTGCGTGGCCACACAACACGAACAACAAATCTGCTTCTCGCAGAGAACGCCCGCCACCAATTTACGCACCCTCTCATGCGATCACCCTTGCTCCATTACTGCCCCGTGAAAATAGTTGTTGATTTTGCTTGGGCTTCAAGCACAATCGTCCCGTCATGTCTTGTTGTAAAGACGTGTCTCCGTTGCCCATCATAATCAATACCACTAGTACGCCGTCGGTACCAATCTACCGTATTTTGAGTATCATATTGCATGCCTGCATCTGAGAAAATCACTATCTCCGGCTGGACCCCCTCTACCTGAAACACCGCCTCACAACAACCATTCTGTCTCCCATGATGCGATGCAATAAAGACGTTGACCGATTTCAACTCGTTGACGAAGTCCACGTTTTGAAGAAGCTTTTCCCACCCCGCTTGTTCGATGTCTCCGGGAAAAATAGCATGCAAATTATGATAATGGATAAACAACACGACGCTTAAATTGTTCGTATCCCGAAAATCACTAGGATAAGAGTTCCAAAACGCTCGGTGTGACAGCGCGCCCCAATCAATTCTGAGCGGCCCTCCCGTGTATATGTCTATCATCGAGGCTAGCTCTTGTATGCCGTTTCCCATTCCACTTTCGCTTTTCATTTCTGCAAGCGCATGCGCAGATACTGTTCTATTACGGAGCAGAGACCTTAGCCGTACCGTTGGCTCACCATCCCAACTAGCCCGTCGCAAGTTTGGAAGATCATTAACATGATCTTCGTCATAATTTGTCACCACAAACAATTCAACGGACCTCACACCCTTGTTTAGCAAGTGGGTTGAAGGTCCCCAACCGGTTGAGGAATTTGAGCCGCAATCGATCAGCATCCGTGCGCCAGTGTCCGCGGTCACCAACGCACACATTCCATGCTCGACATCAAATATCTCAACCTTCATGTTTTCCATCCCTACCTAGACTCGCATATGTTCGCAGCACCTCTGCACCATAGGCAGCGTAAAACTTCAGGAATCTACCGTACATCATTACCGACACACAGAACACGATCAACGCCCACCAGTACAGGTCAGGTCTGTCAATGGCTCCACCGCGGTAGGCAATCGCCCCAGCCCCTACAAATCCGGCAAGAGTAATGTTTCGCGAAAATCCGTATGCCCTCCGGAAATCATCCAAACGTTTGGCAGAACTTTGCACTTTACATACTTCCGGAAAGGCAACCTGAAATACGTCCTCTGGATCAGTGATTGCTGTAGTGGCTGTGTTGAGCTTCTTTCCCACCTCATCCAGTATCAAAACTCGAAGATTCTCCGGCAAGGGTTCATAATACCTACCTACTATCCAGCGGCCTATGAATCGTTCAGCGATTCGTGGTTCCCCCAGCTTCAGCATTATGGCAACGGGATGTCGCAACACTCGCCTAGCCATCCAGTGTTCTAACAGGATCGAAGCAATCGCTGCAACAATCTGTCCCGTTAGGTAAGCAATCGCAATGGCAAATACAATATGTACAAGAGGCCAACTCTCTCGAAACGCGATCTCTCCCCCGCTTACTCCATAATCTAGCGAAAACAGCACAATCATGCCTGCGGTAAGGTAAGCGTAAAAATCGTAATCTGTGAATGGGAACCAGTTATTCATGCTCACTCCAGATACTCACCAGCAACTTTGCAGAGTCGCACCGCCTAAGGTGTTCAGATGAACCTACATTTTGATCGGTCCCGGGCGATCAGTTAAGCTGAAATTGTAGTACATGACGGGTTTCGTGGCTAGGCCAGCCATGCGATGGATCTTAGAGGTTCGGACTCCGCTTCTTCCCTTCCGCCCCTAGGGGCGGAGGGGCCGGGGTGAGGTGGGGGCGCGGCAGGTCTCTGTACCGTAGGGCTCGCGTCATGCAGTATCCAGAGACCGGAAACGGTACAGCAAACTCGGTCTCGACAAATGCCCTCCGGTCGCCGGGCCGGGGCAATTCGTGCTAAGAGCGGGAGGCGGCAGTGCAATTGCCCGCGTCGCCGGGAAGGGAGGCGATGGACGACATCCTGCGCACGCTCGAAGAGCGCCGCGCCCGCGCGCGGGCTGGCGGCGGCGAGGCGCGGATCGAGCGGCAGCACGCGAAGGGCAAGCTTACCGCCCGCGAGCGCCTGGACCTGCTGCTCGATGACGGCTCCTTCGAGGAATATGACAGCTTCGTCGAGCACCGCTGCAGCGACTTCGGCATGGAGGAGCAGCGCGTGCCGGGCGATGGCGTCGTCACCGGGCGCGGCACCGTCAACGGGCGCCTGGTCTTCGTCTTCAGCCAGGATTTCACCGTGTTCGGCGGCTCGCTCAGCGAGGCCCATGCGGAAAAGATCTGCAAGATCATGGACCACGCCATGCGCGTCGGCGCGCCGATCGTGGGCCTCAACGATTCCGGCGGTGCGCGCATCCACGAGGGCGTCGCCTCGCTCGCGGGCTATGCCGAGGTGTTTCAGCGCAACGTGCTGGCGTCGGGCGTGGTGCCGCAGGTCTCCGTCATCATGGGCCCCTGCGCCGGCGGCGCGGTCTACTCGCCGGCCATGACCGACGCGATCTTCATGGTCGCCGACAGCGCCTACATGTTCGTGACCGGGCCGGACGTGGTGAAGACGGTCACGCACGAGGTGGTCACGCATGAGGAGCTCGGCGGCGCGGCGACGCACACCGCCCGCTCCGGCGTCGCCGACCGGGCCTTCGAGAACGACGTCGAGGCGCTCGCCGAGACCAGGCGCTTCATCGACTTCCTGCCCGCCAGCAACCGCGAGCAGCCGCCCTCGTGGCCGAGCGCGGACCCCGTGACCCGTGAGGAGCCGGCCCTCGACCGGCTGGTCCCCGCCAATCCCAACGAGCCCTACGACATGAAGGCGCTGATCGCGAAGGTCGTGGACGAGGGCGACTTCTTCGAGCTGAAGCCGGCGCATGCGCAGAACATCGTCACCGGCTTCGGGCGCATCGGCGGACGCAGCGTCGGCATCGTCGCCAACCAGCCGACGGTGCTCGCCGGCTGTCTCGACATCGCGTCGTCGCGCAAGGCGGGGCGCTTCGTGCGCTTCTGCGACTGCTTCAATGTGCCCCTGCTCACCTTCGTCGACGTGCCGGGCTTCCTGCCGGGCACCGATCAGGAATATGGCGGCATCATCACCCACGGCTCGAAGCTGCTCTACGCCTATGCCGAGGCGACGGTGCCCAAGGTCACGGTCATCACGCGCAAGGCCTATGGCGGCGCCTACGACGTGATGGCGTCGAAGCACCTGCGCGGCGACCTCAACTATGCCTGGCCCACCGCCGAGATCGCGGTGATGGGGCCGAAGGGCGCGGTGGAGATCATCTTCCGCGGCTCGCTCGACGACCCGGCCGCCGCCGAGGCCAGGACCGAGGAGTACCGGCGCACCTTCGCCAACCCCTTCGTCGCCGCCAGCCGCGGCTTCATCGACGACGTGATCCGCCCGCGCGACACCCGCGCCCGCGTGGCCCGCGCCTTCGAGACGCTGCGCAGCAAACGCCTCGAGAACCCGTGGAAGAAGCACGGGAACATCCCGTTGTAGGGCCGGAGAGGCGGCGTTGTTCTCCAAGATCCTGATCGCAAACCGTGGCGAGATCGCCTGCAGGGTGATCCGCACGGCGCGCAGGCTCGGGATCGCGACCGTCGCGGTCCATTCGGAGGCGGACGACGGGGCGCTCCATGTGCGCATGGCGGACGAGGCCGTGGCCATCGGTCCGGCCGCCGCCGCCGAGAGCTACCTGAACGTCGATGCCCTGCTCGCAGCGATCGCCGGGACGGGCGCCGAGGCGGTGCATCCCGGCTACGGCTTCCTCTCCGAGAGCGCGGACTTCGCCGAGGCTCTCGCCAGGGAGGGGATCGCCTTCATCGGCCCGCCGGCCAGCGCGATCGCGGCGATGGGGGACAAGCTCGCCGCTCGCAGGATCGCGGCCGAGGCCGGCGTCGCGGTCATTCCCGGCACGGAGGATGCGGTCGACGACATCGACGCGGCGCTCGCGGCGGCAGGGGAGATCGGCTACCCGGTCATGCTCAAGGCGGCGGCCGGCGGCGGCGGCAAGGGCATGCGCCTGGTCCGGGACGAGGAGGGCTTGCGCGAGGGCATGGAGTCCGCCGTCAACGAGGCGTCGTCGGCCTTCGGCGACGGGCGCGTCTTCGTCGAGCGCTTCATCGAGGACCCGCGCCATGTCGAGATCCAGGTGCTCGCCGACGATGCCGGCACGACCGTCCATCTCGGCGAGCGCGAGTGCTCGATCCAGCGCCGCCACCAGAAGGTGATCGAGGAGGCGCCGAGCCCGCTGCTCGACGAGGAGACCAGGGCGATGATGGGGGCGCAGGCCTGCGCGCTGGCGCAGGCGGTGGGCTATCGCTCCGCCGGCACGGTGGAGTTCGTCGCCGACCAGAGCCGCAACTTCTACTTCCTCGAGATGAACACCAGGCTCCAGGTCGAGCACCCGGTGACCGAGATGATCACCGGCATCGACCTGGTGGAGCAGCAGATCAGGATCGCCGCCGGCGAGCCTTTGGCCTTCGGCCAGGACGACGTGGCGCGGCAGGGCTGGGCGCTGGAATGCCGCATCTACGCCGAGGACCCGGCGCGGGGCTTCGTCCCCTCGATCGGCCGTCTCTCGCGCTACCGCGAGCCGCCGGCGAGCGAGTCGTGCCGCGTCGATGCCGGGGTCGACGAAGGCTCCGAGATTTCCATGTTCTACGATCCCATGATCGCGAAGCTCGTCGTCCACGGCGCGGACCGGCCGGCGGCGATCGCCGCCATGCGGGATGCGCTCGATCGCTACGAGCTCGAGGGCGTCGCCAACAATGGGGGCTTCCTCAACGCGGTGCTGGGGCGTGCGCGCTTCGCCGAGGGGCGGCTCTCGACCGCCTTCATCGAAGAGGAGTTCGGCGCGGGCTACGATCCCGCCGCGCTCACCGACGAGACCCGCCGGGTGCTGGTCCCGGTGGCGGCGCTGGTGCACGCGCGCATCGCCGCCCGCGCGGGGCGCATCTCCGGCCGGCTCGACGGCGTGGCGCCGCTGCGGCACGCGGGCGACTGGGTGGTCGATCTCGGCGAGACCCCGCGCCCGGTGCGGATCGACGAAGGCCAGGACGGAATCACGGTCGTCCATGACGGCAGGGCCGTCGCGGTGGCGAGCGACTGGCAGCCCCACGAGCGCCTCTTCGCCGGCAGCGTGGCGGGCGCCGCCGTCACGGTCCAGGTTGCGCGCCAGGGCACGGCGCTCTCGCTGCGCTGGCGCGGCTGCGCGGTGACGGCCCGGGTGCGGACGCCGCGCGCAGCAGAGCTCGCCGCCAGGATGCCGGCGAAGGCCGCACTGGACCTCTCCCGCTTCCTGCTCTCGCCCATGCCGGGGCTGGTGGTCGCGCTCCCCGCAGCGGCAGGCGACGAGGTGCGCGCCGGCCAGCCGCTCGCCATCGTCGATGCCATGAAGATGGAGAACGTGCTCCGCGCCGAGCGCGACGGCCGCATCGTCGCCGTCCACGCGCAAGTGGGCGACAGCCTGGCCGCCGACCAGATCATCATGGAGTTCGCGCCGGAGGAGTGAGTAGATTCTTTTTGGCTCAATTCGTAAATTGTATGCATTTGTGGTATAGTTCCGGGAACTTCAAGGGGTTGGGTTCAGGAGGTTGGGTTATGGACAGCAAGGGGTTCCAGGAGTGGCTTTCGGCGGCGGACGAGTTGACGCGCCCACAGGTGCGCGAGGCGCTTGCGGTGCTTTCGGGCCGACCCGAGGGCGAGGCGTCGAAGGCGGCGATCGAACTCGCTGTGGACGAGGCCCGGCGCTGTCCGCATTGCGCGCGCGAGGGGGCGGTTTCGCGGGGCAAGGCGCGCGGTCTTCGGCGCTACCAATGCAAGGGCTGCGGCAAGACCTTCAACGCGCTGACCGGCACGCCGCTGTCGGGCCTGCACCACAAGGAGCGCTGGCTGTCGTTCGGGGCCTCGCTTGCGGAAGGCGAGACGGTGAAGGCGTCGGCGGAGCGGTGCGATGTGGCGGTGAGCACGGCGTTCCGCTGGCGTCATCGCTTTCTGGCGGCGGCGCGGGGTGGTTCGGGGGTGCTCAAGGGCATCGTGGAGGCGGACGAGACGTACATGCTGGAGAGCCGGAAGGGCACGCGCAAGCTGGGGCGCAAGGCGCGCCGGCGCGGCGGCAAGGCGAAGAAGCGCGGTCTCTCGCGCGAGCAGGTGCCGGTTCTCATGGCGGTGGACCGTGGCGGGACGACGTTCAGCGCGGTACTGCCCAGGGTCGATGCGATGGTGCTCACGGCCGCCCTCGATCCGGTGGTCGCCAGGGACGCCCTGCTGGTCTCCGACGGCGGCGCCAGCTACCCGCCGTGCGCCGCCGCGCTCGGAGTGAGCCACGAGAGCCTCAACCGGTCGATGGGGGAACGGGTCCGGGGCGATCTGCATGTGCAGACAGTAAACAGCCGCCACAGCCGCTGGAAGGACTTCCTGCGACCCCGCCGCGGCGTCGCCACCCGCTATCTGGACAACTATCTGAGCTGGTTCCACCTCGTCGGCCTCGCCCCCGGCGCCAATGATCGCGCCTGCCTTGCCGCCGCCGTGATGAAGTAACGCATACGATTCACTAATTGAGCCTTCTTTTTATATCCCTCAGGCGCCGGGCGCTCGCACTTTATTCATTTCCCTCAGGCGCCGGGCGCTCGCTCCGCTCGCTTGGCTACGCGCCTTGCGGCGCGCCGGCGCGGTCGCGCCGGCCGGGCCGCTGCGCTGCCCGGTCCCTCTCACATCCCCACCTCGTCGGCCGCCGGGGGCTCGCACTTTGTTCATTTCCCTCAGGCGCCGGGCGCTCGCTCCGCTCGCTTGGCTCCGCGCCTTGCGGCGCGCCGGCGCGGTCGCGCCGGCCGGGCCGCTGCGCTGCCCGGTCCCGTTCATCTCCCGCACCTGGGAGGCGCCGGCCGCTCGCGGTGGGTGCCCTGGCGCGGCTTGACAGGCGCGCCTGCGCCGCCGCATGATCCGGCCGCTTCTCGGCCGGCGCGGAATGCGCCGGCCGCCGCGTCGGGGCCGTAGCTCAGTTGGGAGAGCGTCGCGTTCGCAATGCGAAGGTCAGGGGTTCGACTCCCCTCGGCTCCACCATTTTGGGAACCAGAGAGTTCCCGCAAATCACTCTTAACCCCCGGAAATCCAGGGGTTTTTCTTATCCTGCGGTCTTGCATGTTTCCGCGAAATCCAGTGTCTTCCCGCCAATTATGGTGGGAAAGGTGGTGGGAAGGAGTTCGGTGAAACCATGGGGACTCTAACCGCCGCCAAGGCGAAATCGCTCACCAAGCCGGGCGGACACTGGGTGAATGCGTGGATGGCCGGAACAAGTGCGGCCATGACGGGAGGGAAACGCGGCATTAAAACATGGAAACTTCTCGATGAGGACGCTAGCCGATGACATCGCGCCTGAAGGGGACGCTATCCCCGGTATTGTCAGAACTGTCGAGCTCTTCCGCATAGCGTCTGCCGGCGTATACGGCATGAGCGATCGTTGCCGGTGCCAGAGCGTCGCCGATGGTTTTCACGTCTTCAAGGCCCGCATCCGACCAGCGGTCCGTTTGCCGCGCCAGGTCAGCCGCAATTCCACCCGATGGAATCCGGGAGGTGACGAGAACCACCGCGTCGGTCTCCACCTCTTCGGTCCGGCCAGTGTAGACGCATGAAATCTCGGCACAGCCCGGTGAAATACGGTTCAGGGTTCGGAGCGCCGTGATTTGCACGCCCTTTTCCAGAAGACGCGTCTGAATGAAATGTTGTTCCATCGTGTTGCGGGTCCAAGTGGACGCTTCCGACGCGGGTGTTGCGTATGTTGTTTCAAACCCCTTGTTCACAAGGAGCTCGGCCATCGCGCCTCCCATGTAGTAATGATCGTCATCCCAGACGATGACGCGCTTTCCCTCGGGCAGGCGATCGTTCATTAGATCGTCGGGCGTAAGAACCTGCGATCCCTCGGCAATCGGCATGGGTCTTGTCCAGTGGCGGCCGACGCCATCGATTCGCCAACGCGCGCCGGTGGCGACGACGACGCGGGGGCAAGCGAACTCAAGAATGGACGCCGCATCGAGATGGGACTCCAGATAGACCGTCACATTCGGAAGTTTTTGAAGCTGCTCGACGCGGTAATCCCGGACCCGGCCCCAGGCGGAAAGCCCCGGCAGACGGCATTCCCGGGCAACCCGTCCGCCCGGTTCTCTGCCTTGCTCGGCCAGGATCACGTCGTAGCCGCGCTTGCCCAGGGCCTGCGCAGCCTCAAGGCCGGCGGGACCCGCGCCGACGATCAAGACGGGTTTGTCGCTCTCCTTCGGCCGGATGTATTCCGGATGCCAGCCCCGGCGCCATTCCTCTCCCATGGTCGGATTCTGGGTGCAGCGAATAGGCGACATTGTGAAATCGCCCGACACGCAGATGTTGCAGCCGATGCACTCGCGGATGTCCTCGATGCGTCCCTCGGCGATCTTTCGAGGCAGAAACGGATCGGCAATGGACGGGCGCGCGCAGCCGATCAGATCGACGATGCCCTTGCGAATGATGGAAGCCATGCGGTCGGGGGAGGTATAGCGGCCGACACCCACCACGGGTTTCGTGGTCAGTGTCTTCACGCCGGCGATGAAGGGCTCCTGCCATCCCTCCTCGCCGAAGCGGGACGATTGGCTGTCGTTCTCCCAGCCGGCGAGGCAGACGTCCCAGAGGTCCGGGATCTCCGCAACGAGCCCGATCATGTCTTCGCACTCGGCCCTCTCCAGCCCGTCCGCTCCCCGAAGCTCGTCCACCGACAGCCGGCAGGGAACGGCACAACGGTCGCCCACCGCTTCCCTGGTGTCGATCAGGAGTTCCTTGAGAAGCCGGACGCGGTTTTCGAGCGAGCCGCCATACTCGTCGGTGCGGTGGTTGAATTCTCTGGAAAGGAAGTGGTGCAGGAAGCTCAGTGCATGGCCCGCGTAGACGTAGATCAGGTCGAACTCCGCACGCCTGGCGCGGAGCGCCGCCGCCTTGTGCCAGCGACGGACGTTGCGGATGTCCTCCTTGTCCATGGTACGCGCCTGTACGGGGTCGCAGGCAAAGCTTGCAATCGGCAAGCCCGTCGGCGCCATCGGCACCTCACGCGAATAGAGGTTGGGTCCGGTCAGGCCGTTATAGGCAAGCTCCAACCCGGCGAGCGCGCCGTGCGCGTGGATTCGATCCGCCATTCCGGCGAGCATCGGAATATCCCGGTCGTCCCAGAGGCGCAGTTCGATGAAGGGCGTAATCTCGGAGCTCCAGTGGAACTCGACCTGCTCGGTGCAGACGACTGCCCAGCCCCCCTCGGCCTTGACGCCACGCATGTGGGCAAGCGCCGTCGGGTCGCGATAGCCCATGCCGGTGCAATGGGGCACCTGATAGAAGCGATTCCGGGCGGTGACAGGCCCGATCTCGATGGGTTGGAACAGGATGTCGAAAGGCGTGTCCTGGCTCATGGAATCACCCGACTGGCCACGGCAGGTTTGGCCAGGGCGGCGCACCCCGATGGAGCGCGCCGCCCGGCCATGGGAAACGGACGTCTACTTCTTCAGCCGGGTCCACACGGTGTCGTAGACCTCCTGAGTCGCCTGATCGCACACCGCGACGAAGGTGCCCGCGGGCGCATCGACCGGCGGAACGGATTCGGGCGCCGAGGCGAGTTCCGGATCCAGATGCGGTGCCACGCCCTTCACGCCGGCGGCGTAGCGCGCGTAGTTGGTGACCGCAGCGATATTCTCCGGCTCCAGCAGGAAGTCCATGAACTTGATCGCGCTGGCCCGGTTGGGCGCGTCCTTGAGCAGCACGACATTGTCCATCCAGATGACGTAGCCCTGGCGCGGATAGGCGTACTCGATGTTGGCGCCCTCGGCGCGCGCCTTGGCGCCGAAGCCGTTCCAGATCATCCCCACCGCGGCGTCGCCGGAGACGAGCACGTCCTTGGCGCCGTCGGAGTTGAACGAGGCCCAGTGCGGCTTGGCCGCCTGCAGCAGCGCGTCGAGTGACTTCAGCTGCTCGCGATCGGTCGAGCATTGCGGGATGCCGAGATGGAGGGAGGCCAGCAGCATGACCTCGCCCTGGGCGTCGAGCACGTTGATCTTGCCCTTCAGCTCGTCCGGCGGGTCGTAGACGATGCCGGTGTCGTTGATGTCGCCTTGATAGACGTCCCGGTTCACCGAGAAGCTGGTCGAGCCCCACTGGTAGGGGATCGAGTGCATGCGGCCCTGGTCGAAGGGCACGTCCACCCACTGCTGCTCGATGTTCGCGAAGTTGGCGAGCTCGCCGTCCGCGATGGTGTCGAGCATGCCTTCGCCGATCATGATCTCGACCATGTAGTCGCCCGGCACCGCCACGTCGTAGGAGCCGAGCTTGCCGGCCTTGAGCGAAGCCAGCATCGCCTCGTTGGAATCGAAGGTGTCCATGGTCACCTCGATCCCCGTCTCCGCCGAGAACTTGTCGAGCAGTTCCTGCGGGATGTACTCGAACCAGTGATAGATCGAGAGTTTCTCCTGAGCGTGGGCCGCACTCACGGCAAAGGTGAGTGCAATGGCCGCCATTCCGGCCTTGAGCATGGTTCGCATGATGATCCTCCTTGGTTGGGTTGGAACGAAACTTAAGCCTCCGCCTTCGTTCCCTGGCGCCCGTAACGACTGATGAAATAGGAGAGCGTGACGATCAGGATCGAGACGGAGAGCATGAGTGTGCTGAGCGCCATGATGTTGGGTTTTATCCCCTGCTTCACGGCTCCGAAGATCGCCGTGGGCAGGGTCTCGATACCGGCGCCCTTGATGAAATTGGTGATGATGAAATCGTCCAGCGAGATGATGAATGCCAGCAAGAAGCCCGCGAGAATTCCGGGCGCCATCAATGGCATGAGAACGCGCAGAAACGCCTGAAAGCGGCTGGCATAAAGGTCTTGCGCGGCCTCCTCGTAAGAGCCGTCGATACCCTGCAGGCGGGCCGCGATGGGCAGGTACGCGAAGGGAATGCAGAAGACGATATGCGCCACCAGGATCGAGAGATAGCCGAGCGCGAAGCCGATGGCGCTGAAGAAGACCAGCGTCGCCACCGCGGTGACGATTTCCGGCACCATAATTGGCATACTTATGAGCGCGAGGTTCAGCGCCTTGCCGCGAAAGGCGCCGCCGCGCACCATCGCGACGGCGGCGGCGGTGGCGATGGTGGTGCTGGCGACGGCGGCGCTGAGCGCGATGGTGAGCGAGTTCCACGCCGCGTCCTTGAACTTGGCCGATTCCGGCCCGGTGAAGATGTCCATGTACCAGCGGAAGCTGAACCCGCCCCAGCGGGTGATGGAGAGCGAGTCGTTGAAGCTGTAGACCATCACCACGAGCAGGGGCGCGTAGAGCACGATCAGGCAGAGGATCGTCACCGGCAGGAAGCCGGGATAGCGCCTGACGTCGAGCCTGTGCCGCATCTCAGGCGGCCTTCGCGCTGCGCCGCGCCTGCCGGCGCGCATAGATGAGGAGCGCGATGAGCACGAGGGAGAGCAGGATCATCGACGCCGCCGCGCCGAAGGGCCAGTTGCCGGCATTGCCCTTGAACTGTTCCTCGATGAGCGAACCGATCAGGAAGTTCTTGGCCCCGCCGAGGAGATCGGGGGCGAGGAAGGCGCCGAGGCTCGGCACGAAGACCAGGATGCACCCGGCCACGATGCCCGGCCGCACGATGGGCAGGATGACCCGGCGCAGGATCGTCCAGCGCCCGGCATAGAGATCGGCCGCGGCCTCCGACAGCGCGAAGTCGTAGCGCTCCACCGAGGCATAGATGGGCAGCACCATGAAGGGCAGGTAGGAGTAGAAGAGACCGAGCTGCACGGCGAAATCGGTGTTGATGAGCGCAATGGGCTCGTCGATGACACCCAGGCCCAGAAGCGCCTCGTTGAGCGGCCCGTTGTCGCGGATGAGAAACTTCATCGAGACCGTGCGGATGAGCAGGTTCACCCAGTAGGGGATCGTGACCAGGAAGAGCCAGATCGAGCGTGTCGCCGGCGACCGCGTCGCGATGAAATAGGCCGTCGGGAAGCCGATGACGAGGCAGAGCAGCGTCGCCACCGCGGCCTGGGCGATGGAGCGCGCGAAAATGACGATATAGGTCCACTCGATCTTCGGCGCCTCGTCGCCGAAGAGGCCGCGGTCGAAGATGAACTGGTCGTAGGCCGCCAGCGAGAATTCCCAGATCACGCCGCCCCGGAACTCCTTCGTCAGAAAGGAGTAGACGAGCATCATCAGCACCGGAGCCAGGAGGAAGAAGCCGATCGTCACCCAGGTCGGGATCAGCAGTCCCGTGCGCACCGGCGCGAAGGTGCGGGACGCCGCGCGCGTGCTGCCGAACTCGGCCGTCATCGGTCCACCAGAAGCCGTGCGGCGCCGGCGGCGACGGCGAGCCCGACCCGGTCTCCGGAGCGAAAGGGCGCCGCGCGGCCGCCGGCGTTCTGCGCGCGGACCGCGACCTCCGGTCCCCCATCGAGGCGGACGCCGTACTGGATGTCGGTGCCCAGATAGACGGCCTGCTCGACCGCGCCCGTCAGGCCGCTTCCGCAGTCCGCCTCGGCCATGAGCGAGAGCCGCTCCGGGCGGATCAGCACATGCGCGACGGAGCCGTTCTCGGGCGGAGCTTCCGCGTGGCACGGGAACCCGGAACCGTTCGCCAGACGGCAATGGCAGGCGCCGCCGGGCCCCCGCTCCACCGTCACCTCGAGGATATTGGTCTCCCCGATGAAATCCGCCACGAAGCGGTCGACGGGCGCCTCGTAGATGTCGTGCGGCGTCCCCACCTGCCGGATCTCGCCCGCCGCCATCACGGCGATGCGGTCCGACATGGTCAGCGCCTCTTCCTGGTCGTGGGTGACGAAGACGAAGGTGATGCCGGTGTCCTTCTGAATCTGCTTCAGCTCGATGCGCATCGCCTGGCGGAGCTTCAGGTCGAGTGCGGACAGCGGCTCATCGAGCAGGAGCACCTTCGGCCGCGGCGCCATCGCCCTGGCGAGCGCCACGCGCTGTTGCTGCCCGCCGGAGAGCTGCGCCGGCCTGCGGGCCGCGAGCTCGCTCAGCTTCACCAGGTCCAGGATGCGCACGGTCCCGGCCTCGATATCGTCCTTGCTCCAGCCGAGCCGCCTCATGCCGAAGGCCACGTTCTCCGCCACCGACATGTGCGGAAAGAGCGCGTAGTGCTGAAAGACGGTGTTGATCGGGCGCTTGTTGGGAGGAAGCGCCCCGATATCCTCGCCGTCGAGAAGGATCGCGCCCTCGGTGATGTCCTCGAAGCCTGCGATCAGGCGCAGCAGGGTGGTCTTGCCGCAGCCCGAGGGGCCGAGCAGCGTGAAGAACTCGTTGTCCCGGATCGTCAGGCTCGCGCCGGCGAGCGCAGTCACCGGGCCGAAGCGCTTGACCGCGTTGCGGACCTCGATCGCGATGCGTCCCTCGGCCACCATGCGCCTCCCGGTCAGCGGCGGGGTCCGCCGGGCGCCCGGCGACGGCCCGGCCTGCGGAGCCCCGGTCTGCGGGGCGCCTGCCTCAGCCTGCGAATCCGAGCCTCCTGCCGAGATCGGCCGCGGCTTCGGACAGTTTCTGCTTGATCCTGGTGCGCGCGATGGGGCGAAAGCGGTCCGCGAGGCCGGTGATGCCGACCGAATAGAGGACGTAGCCGCCGCCCACCCGGATCGGGTGTCCGTAGCTCAGCACGCCGGCGTCGAGCTCGTTGTCGCAGACCGCCACGCCGTCCTCGCGGATCTGTGCGAGCTCGTCGCGGATATCCGCTTCGTCGGTCCTGGTCCTGTCCGTGTAGCGCGTGCGCGGGCGGGAGAGATAACGCGCGACGAAGTCCTCGTCCTGGAATGCCAGGATCGCCTTGCCCGACGCCGCCGCGTGCAGGGGGAGCTGCCGGCCCGGCTGCACGAAGGCGCGGTCGGAGCCCACGGGCTGCTTCATCAGCACGGATTCGGCGAAGTCGCCGTTGAGCCGCGCGAGATGGGCGGTCTCGCCGAACTCCTGCACGAGCCCGTCCAGGACCGACGCGGCCAGCCCCGCATAGCCCGCACGCTCCATGGTCGCGTGGAGGAGCGTCTGCAGCCGGGACCCGGTCACATAGCTCTTGGTCCCGGCGGGACTGCGCAGCAGATCGAGATCGACGAGAGCGCGGATGAGGCGGTGCGCCGTTCCCGGTTGCAGGCCCAGTTCCCTGGCGATCTCCGTGAGGGTCAGGCCCGTCCTGGCGTGCGCGACCGTCTCGAGCACCCGGATATACCGGCCCAGCGGCTTGTCGTTGCCGGCGGCCATCACTCGCGCGGCCCGGTCTCGGCAGAGGCATCGCGCCGCTTCAGCGCCGTGACCACCCGTTCCGGCGTGATCGGCATTTCGAAGACGCGCACGCCGATGGCGTCGGCGACGGCGTTGGCGATGGCCGGTGCCACGGCGGTCATGGCCGGCTCGCCGATGCCCTTGGCGCCGTAGGGCCCGACGCCGCTGCGGGATTCGAGGACGATGCACTCGACCCTGGGCATGTCCATCGCCGTCGGCATGAGATATTCGCTGAAGGACGGCGTGACCAGGCGGCCCTCCTCGTAGAGCATCTCCTCGCTGAGCGCGTATCCCTGGCCGTTCTGCGCGCCGCCCTGGATCTGGCCCTCGACGGCGGCCGGGTTGATGCACTGGCCGACATCGTGGGCGGCGACGCTCTTCAGCACCTCGACCTCGCCGGTGTCCACATCGACCGAGACTTCGACGGCATGGGCGCCGTAGACATAGTCCGGATGCGCCTGGCCCTGGCCGGTCTCGGGATCGAGGAAATCGGAGAAGGGCGCGCGGAAGATGGCCAGTTCCGAGCGATGGATGCCCTCGGCCGCGCAGGTCCGCACCAGCTCGACGAGGGGCATGGCCGTCTCCGGCTTGTCGATGACGAAGACCTCGTTGAAGCCCATGTCGATCTCCTCCGGCCCGACGCCGAAGTGCCGGGCGGCGCGCGCGGCGAGCCGGGCGCGCAGCCCCTCTGCCGCCTGCTTGACGGCATTGCCGGTCATGTAGAGCGCGCGCGTCGCCGTGGTCGTGCCGGCGAGCGGGGTGACCGCCGAGTCGCTGTTGTAGATGACGACGTTGTCCAGGGTGACGCCGAGCACCTCCACCGCGATCTGTCCCAGCGCCGAGATCTGGCCGGCGCCGATGTCGGTGACGCCCGAGCGCACCACCACGGTGCCGTCCATCTCGACCCCCACCCAGGCCTCCGAGGTGTCGTGCAGGAAGGTGAGGCGGCCGTAGCTCTGCTGGTAGCAGGCGAGGCCGCGGCCGGTCCGTATCGGCCCGTCGCTGTCGGATGCGGCGGCCTCGCCGAGCGCCGCCCAGGCCTGCTCCGCGCACTGCTCGGTCCAGATGGCGCTCGGCGGCACGAAGCCGGTGGACATGGGCTCGCCGGTCTTGAGAAAATTCCGCCGCCGCAGCTCCAGGCGGTCGAGGCCGAGCGCCGCGGCGATCTCGTCCATCTGCTGCTCGTAGGCCGCGCAGGCCTGCAACGCGCCGAAGCCGCGAAAAGCACTGGTGTACATGTTGTTGGTCGCCACCGCGCGGGCGAAGACGGTGAGATTGTCGACGCGGTAGGGGCCGGGTGCGGCGACCAGCGCGTAGAGGATGACGTAGGGGCTGAGGAAGACGTAGGCGCCTGCGTCGGCAGTCATCTGCACGTCCAGCGCCGTAATCCTGCCCTCCTTCGTGACGCCGGTGCGGTAGGTGAGCACGAAGGGGTGGCGCTTCCCGTGGCCCACGAAGGAATCCTCGCGGGAATATTCCAGCCGCACCGCCCGCCCGGTGTGCTTCGCCAGCAGCGCCAGGTAGACCTCGACGGTCATGTCCTCCTTGCCGCCGAAGCCGCCGCCGACCAGCGCACCGCGCACGCGGACCTTGTTGTGCGGCACGCCGATGGCGTCGGCGATGGGGCGGAAATGCTCGATCACCTGGGTCGAGACGCGGATGTTCACGACATCGTTCTCGTCCACCCAGGCGAGCCCGACCTCGGGCTCCAGGAAGGCGTGTTCCTGGAACGGCGTGCGGTAGGTGTTCTCGACGATCAGGTCGGCCGCGGCGAAGCCCGCCTCGATATCGCCCTTCCTGATCCTGCGCTCGGCGACGACGTTGTCGGCGCCGTAGACCAGCGCTGCGCCGGGTTTCTGGGCCTCCAGCGGGTCGTAGACGCCTGGGATCGGCTCCAGCTCGACCTCGATCAGGTCCGCCGCCTGCTCGGCGAGATCGCGGGTCTCCGCCGCGATCAGTGCCAGCGGCTCACCGAAATAGCGGACCCGCTCCTTGACCAGGATCGGCTGGTCGGTATCCAGGCGCTTCTGGCCGGTCTGGCCGGGAATGTCGGTGGCCGCGGTGCGGTCGGGCATGTCGGCGGCGGTGAGTACGCAGGCGACGCCCGCCAGCGCCCTGGCGCGGGACACGTCGAGGCGGGCCAGCCGGGCGCTCGCGATATCGGCGCGCAGCACCCGTATGTGCAGCATCCCCAGCATTGCATAGTCGCCGGCATAGGGCGTCCGCCCGGTGACCTTGCCCGGCGCGTCGGTGCGGGTCAGCGGCTTGCCGACCTGCCGGAACCGGACGTTGGCCAGCGCGCCTGCGTCGCTCTCGCTGCGGGTCATCGCTCGCCTCCGTCTGCGCGCATCGCCGCGGCCGCCTCGGCGATGGCCTCGAAAATCTTGGTGTAGCCGGTGCAGCGGCAGAGATTGCCGCTTAGGCCTAAGCGGATGTCGTCCTCGCTCGGCTCCGGGTTCTCGTCGATGATCGCCTTGGCCGCGACGATGATGCCCGGAATGCAGTAGCCGCATTGGGCGGCGCCGCTCTCGGCAAACGCCGTCTGCAGGGGATGGGGCGCCTCCAGGTCGCCGAGGCCCGAGACCGTCGTGACCTCCTTGCCCGCCGCCAGCCAGGCCATGGTCAGGCAACTGTCCACCGCCATGCCGTCGAGGAGCACGGCGCAGGCGCCGCAGTCGCCCTTCTCGCAGCCGGACTTCACCTCCACGTGGCCGAGCTGGCGCAGCGCCTCCAGCAGGGTGCGATGGGCGGGGAAGCGTCCCTCCTCCGCGCGGCCGTTGATGCGGAGCGCGATGGTCCTTATCTCAGGCATGGGCGTCACTCCCCCGGGCCAGCCGCTCCCACGCCTGGGCGACCAGGCGCCGGGTCAGGGCGCGGGCGGTGTGGCGGCGGTAGCCGGCGGAGGCGCGGATGTCGTCGATGGGCGTACAGGCGCGCGCCGCCGCCGCCGCCGCCTCGTCGATCAGCGCGGGCGTCAGCGCCTGACCTTCGAGCAGCGCCTCGGCCTCCTTGGCGCGGCGCACGACGGGTGCGACGGACCCCAGCGCGATGCGCGCCACGGTGCAGCGGCCGCCCGCCAGCGCCAGCGTCAGCGCGACGCCGGTGACGGTGATCGCATCGCCCTTGCGCCGCGCCAGCTTGTAGAAGGTGTTGACGGATCGTTGGGGCAGGCGCGGCCAGGAGATGCGGGTAATCAGCTCGTCCCGCCGCCGCGCATCGCGCTTGTAGCCGAGATAGTAGTCGTCCAGCGCCAGCGTGCGCGTGCCCGCGGCGCTCTCCAGCGTCAACTCCGCGTCGAGCGCCAGCAGCGGCGGCACCAGGTCCGCCGCCGGCGAGCCGCTGGCGATGTTGCCGGCGACCGTCGCGGTGTTGCGCACCATCAGGCCGCCGAAGAGACGGGCGGCATCGATCAGCGCCGGCGCCGCCTGGGCGATCTCGGGCGCGCGCAGGAGTTCGCTCACCGTGGTGCGGCCGCCGATGGCGATGCGCTCGGGCCCGAACTCCATCCCCTTGAGCGCGTCGACCGCGCCGAGGCCCACCATCCGGTCCGGCCGCTCCCGCCTGGCGCGGATGTCGACGATCAGGTTGGTGCCGCCTGCAAGGGGGAGAACGGTCTCGCCCTCCCCGTTCGCGAGCGCGTCCAGGGCGCCGGCCAGGTCCTCAGGCATGTCCAGTTCGAAGGGCGCGTACATGTCGCGATGCCTCCCGCTGTCGTCTGCGCTGCCGCCTCACACGTCCCAGCCGCCGTCGACCGTGATGGCCTGGCCGGTGATCTGGCGGCTGTCCTCGCTCGCCATGAAGAGCACGGCGTTGGCCACGTCGTCCGGCGTGGTGACGCGCTTCAGGCACATCTCCTGCACGTATTCGTCATACACCTCATCGATGATCCAGCCCCGAACGCGGGCCTTCTCCTCGCACAGCTTCTTCATGCGCGGCGTCTCGACGATTCCGGGGCAGACGGCGTTGACGTTGATGTTGTACTGGCCGACCTCCAGCGCGACCGTCCGCGTGATCCCGCGCACCGCCCATTTGGACGCGCTGTAGGCGGTGCGCATGGCGTAGCCGCGCAGGCCCGACGTGCCGCCGATATTGACGATCTTGCCGCTGCGCTGCGCGATCATGGTCGGCACGACGTACTTGATGGGCAGGAAGGTGCCGCGCTCGTTGCCGGCGACGACATGGTCGAAGTCGGCCACGTCGATATCCTGCACCGGCGTCTCGATCGGCCCGGTGACGCCGGCGACGTTGACCAGAATGTCGATGCGCCCGCCGAAGGCCGCGCGAGCGCGGTCCACCATCGCCTCCACCTGCGCGGCGTCGGTGACATCGCAGGCCACCACATGGGCCCCGCGCCCGAGCGCACGGACCTCCCCGGCGACCGGCTCCAGCGCCGGCACGTCGCGGGCGGTGAGCACGATATCGGCGCCCTCGCGCGCCAGCGTCGTCGTGATCGCCGCGCCCATGCCCTTCGCGGCGCCGGTGACGATGGCCTTCTTTCCATCCAGTTTCACTGCATCGTTCCCCTTGCTTGCGTCGTTCGTCCGTTCACCGGCCCGGCGTCTCCGGCTGCCCGTAGCCGCCGCCGCCGCAGCTCTCGACCACCACCACGTCGTCCTTGCCGAGCCGCAGGTTCGCCTTGCCCGGCATCTCCGCGCGGCGGCCGTCCGCGCGGACGATGGTGACGCGGAAGGGCGCGCCGGCCTCGCCGCCCTGCAGGCCGTAGGGCGGCACCACGCGGCGCTCGAACATCGACGTGACCGACATGTCGTCGCTGAGCACCCGGTATTCGCGGTGCAGCCCCTCGCCGCCCTGCCGCCGCCCCGCGCCGCCGGACTCCCGGCGCAGGCGCTGGCATTCGATGCGGATGGGGTATTCGGCCTCGACCACCTCGGCCGGGGTGTTCATCACGTTGGACATGTGGACGCGCACCACCGGCGCGCCGTCGCGGTCGCATCTGGCGCCCTCGCCGCCGCCGTGGACCTCGTAGAGGGTGGTCCAGGCGCCGTCGGCCCGCCTGCCGCCGAAGAGCACCAGGCCCGATGTCGTGGGCCCGCCGGCGGAGAGGAGTTCCGGCCCGGTCTCTTCGAAGGCGCGGAACACGGCGTCGGCGATCCGTTGCGAGGTCTCGTGATTGCCGCCCACCACCGGGCTTTCCGGGCCCGGATCGAGCAGCGAGCCGGGGCGGGTCACGATCTCCAGCGGGCGGTAGCAGCCGCCGCTCGGCTGGATGTCGGGACCGAAGAGCGCCTTCACCACGTAGAAGACCGAGGCCGCGGCGATGAAGGGCGTGGTGTTCACCGGCCCCCGCGCCGCGTCGTCGGTCCCGGAGAAATCGAACTTGGCGTGATCGCCCGCGACGGTCACCCGCACCCGGACGGCGACGGGGCCGCCGCCGCCGGCGTCGTCGTCGAGCCAGTCCTCGCCCTCGTAAGCACCGTCGGGAATCGCCGCGAGGGCCGCGCGCATCTGCGCCTCGGCCCGGTCGTGGATGGCGGCGATGGCGGCGGTCACCGTCTCGCTCCCGTGTTCGGCGACGATGCGGTGCACCCTCTCCTCGGCGGCCCGGCTGGCTGCGACCTGGGCCAGGATGTCGCCCTCGCGCTCCGCCGCGCCGCGCACGTTGGCGCAGACCATGTCGAGCTTCTCGCGGTCGGGGCCGGCGGCGCTGAAGAGGCGGAAGGGCGGAATGCGCAGCCCCTCCTGCCAGGCGTCGGTGGCTCCGGCGACGTAGCTGCCGGGCACCGCGCCGCCGATATCCGCCCAATGGGCGAGGCTCGCGGCGAAGGCCACGATCCCGCCATCCGCGAAGATCGGCCGGATCGCCTTCACGTCTGGGAGATGGTTGCCGCCCACCTCCGGCAGGTTGAGGAACCAGACATCGCCCGGCTCCAGACGCTCGCACGGCACCCGCTTGAGGAACTCGCGGACGGTGAAGCTCATGACCCCCATGTGCATGGGGATGTCGCGGCCCTGGGCGATGAGGTGCCCGTCGGCGTCGGTGAGCGCCGAGGAGAGATCGCCGGCTTCCCGCAGCAGCGGCGAGCGCGCCGCGCGCATGACCACGAGCGACATTTCCTCCGCCGTCGCCGTCAGCGCGTGGCGGATGACCTCCAGGGTCACGGGATCGACCGAGCCGCTCATGGATCGGCCCCGGTGGCGATGTGGAGATGACCGGCGCCGTCGGCGGTGAGCGTCGCGCCGGGGGGAACGACAATGGTCGACCACGCGTCCTCGACCACCACCGGCCCCTCCAGCGGGTCGCCGGGACAGAGGCCGGCGCGGTCGTAGCGCGGCGTCATCGCCGCCTCGCCGGACTCGAAGGTGCACCGGAGCATCTTGGTGGGAGACGGCGCCTCGTTCGCCTTGGGGGCGGGGAGATGAACCTCGCCGTTGCGGGGGGCGGAGACCCGGACACGGATCGACACCAGCTCCCACGGCTCTTCGGTCGCGAAGCCGTAGAGCACCCGGTGGCGCTCCCTGAAATCGCGGCCCACGCCAGCCGGGTCGTCGAAATCCGGGCCTGCTACCTCAATGGCGTAGCTCTGCCCCCGGTAGCGGACCATTGCCACCTCCTCGACGCTCAGGTCGCCGTCGTCATGGCCGGCCGCCGCCAGCGGCGCGGCGAGGCTCGTGCGCAGCGCCCGCCGCACGCGCTTCACGCGGTCCCCGTCCCAATCGTCGCCCGCCATGCGCAGCGTGCGCTGCTGCGCGTAGCTCATCTCCGCACCGACACAGCCCAGCGCCGAGAAGATGCTGGAGTGGGCGGGAACGACCACGTGCGCGATGGAGAAGGCCCGCGCCAGCGCCACCGCGTGCATGGGGCCCGCACCGCCGAAGGCGAGCAGGGTGCAGCGGCGCCCGTCCACGCCGCGCTCCACCGTGACCCGGCGCAGCGCGCGCAGCATCGCCGCGTTGGCCACCCTGACGACGCCCAGCGCCGCGGCCTCCACGCTCATGCCCATGGCCGCAGAGAGCGGCGCGAGGGCGGCGCGGGCCGCGCCCGTGTCCAGGCGCAGGCCGCCGCCGAGGACGCGCTCCCGGTCCATGTAGCCGAGCACCAGGTTCGCGTCGGTCACCGTCGGCCGGTCGCCGCCCTTGGCATAGCAGGCGGGCCCCGGAGCGGCGCCGGCGCTCTCGGGTCCCACCATCAGGGAGCCGTGATCGAGCCGGGCGATGGAGCCGCCGCCGGCGCCGATGGACTCCACCGCGACCATGGGCTGGCGCAGGGGCCGCCCGCCGAGGGAGCGGTCGCTCGCGATCTGCGCCTCGCCGTCCAGGATCAGGCAGACATCGGTGGTGGTACCGCCCATGTCGAAGCTGATGGCGCGCTCCAGCCCGAGCGCGCGGGCCATGCGGCCGGCGGCGGCGACGCCGGCGGCGGGACCGGACGCGGCGAGGCCGAGCGGCAGGCCGCGCAACGCCTGCGGCGATGCCATGCCGCCGGCGGAATGGAACAGGTGCAGCCGGGACGCTTGCGGCTTCGCCCCCTCCAGATCGTCGAGATAGGACGCCGCCAGCGGCATGACGCCGGCGCTCAGCGCCGTCGTCGCCATGCGCTCATACTCCCGCGCTTCCGGGTTGACCCGGTGCGAGAGCGCGACGAAGGGAAAGCGCGCGCGCAGCCTCTCGCCCAGCGCCTCCTCGTGCGCGGGGTTGGCGTAGGCGTGCAGCAGCGACACGGCGACCGCCTGGGCGCCGCTCTCCTCGATGCGCGCGATCGCGTCCTCCACCGAGTCCGGGTCCAGTGCGACGAGAACGCGGCCGTCATGGTCGAGCCGCTCGGTCACCTCGAAGCGCCGCTCGGCCGGCACCTGGGGCGCGAGCTTGGGCGGCAGGTCGAGGCGATACAGGTGGCGCCGGTTCTGGCGCCCGATCGCGAGGGTGTCCGAGAACCCCCGGGTCGCGATCAGCGCGACATCGGCGTGGTCGTCCTGGACGATGGCGTTGGTGACGATGGTGGTGCCGTGGATCAGATCGTCCACCTCTGGCCAGGCGAGATCCACGGCACGGAGCGCCGCCACCAGCCCGGCGACGCGGTCGTCGCTGCGGGAGGGGACCTTCGCGACCCGCACCTCGCCGCGCGCCCGGTGCACGGCGATCACGTCGGTAAACGTGCCGCCGAGGTCGATACCGACTTGCCATCCCATCGGCATGAGAGCGCCTCCGGATGCCGGGTCGTCAGGCCGCCTGCCTCCCGGCCATCGCGGCGGCCGCGCCGCGTGCGGCAGCCTCAGTGATTTCGATAATCGGAAACTTATTCCGCAACTCGATAACGATGCGCCCGCCCGGTGCCGGCTGTCAACAGGAATCTGCGTCCCGTCCCTCGCAGCGACGCCGCGCCGGCCGGAGCGCGGACCGGCGCCCTCCAAGATCGGTCGAATGGGGATTTTATGCCCGAGTCACGATTGTCCCGTCACTCGGCCTTGCTCGTGATCTTGACGGTCATGGGCTGAAGCGCCACACGCGCTGCCGGCTTGCCGGCGGCCCTGACGTTCTTCCCTATGCCGCCTTCTTGCGCTTGATGAATCCCTTGTCCGTGAGGCGCACGAGAAGCTCCTCTTGCGACCGCGTACCCTTCATCGAATTGCAGGCGCCGCACAGCAATTGAAGGTTGCTGATGTGATCCGTTCCGCCCTTGGCGCGCGGGATGATGTGATCGACATCGAAGTTGCGCAGCTCGAAGTGATGCTCGCAGCCGTTGCAGTAGCCGCCCTGCTCGCCATAGAGCATCCGCTTGTTGCGCTCGGCGTTGTAGCGGATGAGTTTCCCGATGTCCGTCCGTTCCGGGATATCGGCTCGGTGTGCGCCTTGGTAGAACAGCCGGACTTCACGCTTCATGCGGTCTCTCACAAGATCAGCCGCCTTGGACGAGATGTCGATTCCAGCCCACTGCCGCTGCTCCAGTTCCGCCGCGATACAAGCCGTCGCGCAGCCGCAGAAGGGGTCGAGGACTATGTCTCCTTCGTTGCTGGACGCGCGGACGATGCGGCGAAGCAAAGCGAGTGGCTTTTGCGTAGGATAGCCCACACTTTCTTTCTTCTTTGCCGGGAACCAGCCGGACGAGCCGTACAACTGCATGACGTCCGACCACACAGTGGACAACGGAATGCCGGGACTCTTGTCAAGATATTGTCTTATGATGACGCCCTGGCGCGATCGTGTGCGGTAGGCACGGCCATCGTCATCCTTGTGCCGGAACCATTCCCTGATGTACTTGTCGCTATAGGGAGTATGCTGGCGGTTATAGAAGTGCTTCCCATAATATTTGGCATAGACCAGCAAGCAGTCATGCGCTTTAATGGGCTTCCTTCCTCCGGCCCTGCCGCCGGACGGTGTGCCGTAATTCCAGACGACTTCGTTAATGAAGTTCTTCGGTTGAAATAGCGAGTCCAACAACAGTTTCAAGTAGTGACCGGCCTCCTGGTTGCAATGAAGGTAGATCGAGCCGGTCGGCTTGAGCAGCCGCCTCATCTCCATGACACGAATCGCCATGTAGATCAGGTAGCTCATCATGGAGTCGCCGTTGATCCGGCGTGTCGCGTTGAGCAGGTCGTACAGACCCGGATGCTCATGCTTGATCTCGCCATGCCAGGCGAGATTCACGTCGTTAAGGCCCCAGGTATCCTTGAACGCCGCCCCGGCCGCCTTGGAACCGATGGGCGCGGCATAGTTGGCCTTGGAGTTGAAGGGCGGGTCGAGGTAGATCAGATCGACGGAGGCACTGTTCATGCCCCGCATGATGTCGAGGTTGTCTCCGGTCCAGATGGTCTGATTGGACCAGTTCGGCGCACCGGCCTCGGCAGTCACGGTGCCGCCCCTACGCTATCGAGTGCCGATGCCGGGCATCGGCGCTGGGACATCCCGTCCGGCGAGCCCGCCGATCGCTACAGAAGGCCCGCCGGATTGGGACAAGCGGCGTCATGAAGGGGTGCAGTCCATCCCGTTCCGCGTGGCGTTCGCAATACAGTCGGATTTGTTGACATATCCTTCAGTCGACGCACCGACGATGTTTCCGTTGCTGGAAGTTCTTCGCCAGCGCCATTCCCCTTTGTTGTCCTCGTATATCTCCCACTTGTCGCCATTCGATCCGTAACATGTCTCCGTCACTTCATTTTCCTTTCGTCATTCGTCGGACAAGCTCTCTGTCCATGGATTGCGGTTGCGAAGCCATGAACCGTGCAACTTGGGGCCGCCTGGAGGGTCGGATCCTCGGCCGTTTCCACGCAATCCGCTCTTCGAATCGAACCATATGGTTCTACTCTGACTGCTATATGAAACAATTATGGTGCGCAACCTCCGAATGGGCCATCCGCAGGAGGGCGCGGTGTGGGCGGATCGGGCGGGCGGGGCGGTTGGGCGATTGACCGGCGCGCGACCCCGGCTCTATGTGACGGCGATGGACGGCACGCAGGGGAACGGCACGCAGGGGCCCAAGCGGAGGCGGAGGCGCAAGCGGGGGCGGACGGTGCCCGTGCCCGTGCTCACGATGGGCCTCCGGCCCTTCTATTTGCTGGCGGCTGCGTTCGCGGCCGTCGCGCTGCCCGTCTGGCATTTTTCGCCCCCGGACCTGCTGCCCTGGGAGCCGTATCTGGCGGGGCCGGCGTGGCACGCGCACGAGATGGTCTTCGGCTTCGCCGCCGCGGTGATGAGCGGCTTCCTGCTGACGGCGGCGCGGGCCTGGACCGGGCGCGCCACGCCGGCCGGCTGGCGGCTGGCGGCGCTGGCCGGTCTCTGGGCAGCGGGGCGGGTGCTGGTCGTCACCGGGCCGGCGCTCCCGGCCATTGCGGTCGACGGTCTGTTCCTGCCCTGCGTCGCGCTTGCCGTGGGCCTCCCGGTCATGCGGGCGCGGAACCGTCGGAACCTCGCGGTGGCGGCGCTGCCGGCGCTGCTCGGCGCGGCCAACCTGCTGTTCCACCTGGACCACGCGGGCTGGATCGCGCTCGCGCGGGCGAGCGGCGGCGCGCTGCTGGCATTGGACCTCTTCGCGCTGCTCGTCGCGCTGATGGCGGGACGGGTGATCCCGGCGTTCACCGCCAACGCGGTGCCCGCGGCCAGGCCCCGGCGGAACGCTTACGTGGAGGCCGCCGCCTTCGGCACGCTCGGCGTCATCCTGATCGCCGGCCCCCTCGACCCCTGGCTGCCGGGCGGCCCGTGGCTCGCCGTAGTGGCGGCGGCGGGCGCGCTCGCCCACAGCGTGCGGCTCTGGCTCTGGGACCCCGCGCCCGCGCTGCGCGAGCCGCTGCTTTGGATACTGCCGCTCTCCTACGCGTGGCTGCCGGTATCGCTGATCCTGCGCGCGCTGTGGCTCGCGGATATCGGCGTACCGGCGGCCCCTGCCCTCCATGCCCTCGGCGCAGGCGCGATGGGCGGACTCATGCTCGGGATGATGACGCGGAGCGCGCTCGGGCACACGGGCCGGCCGCTCGCCGCCGGCGGCGTGGAGTGGGCGGCCTACATCCTGGTTCACACGGGCGCGGCGCTCCGCGTGTTCGGCCCGCTCGCCGGCGCGGACGCGGAGCCCCACGCGCTTGCCGCCTCGGCGCTGCTCTGGCCGGGCGCCTTCGCCCTCTTCCTCGCGGCCTACTGGCCGGTCCTCACCCGGCCGCGCATCGACGAGACGCCGGCGCCGATCGACGGGATGTGAGCGGGTGAGCGCCGCCCTCAGTCGCGGCGGCGGGAGACGACGAAGGATTCGTCGTAGAACCAAAGCCCCCCGTAAGCGCTGAGGACCTCGCGCGTGGCATCGAGATAGGAGCCGTCGGCGACCACGCCCTCCAGCCGTGCATCCTCGATCTGGGCGACATAGATCGCCGCATTCCACGCCGCGAACAGCGTCGACGTGCCGATGTTGGAGTCCTCGATCTCGGTCGGGAGCGTGTGCATGTCGTAGCGGAAGATCGCCCGCCGGTCGGAATAGGCGTTGTAGTTGAGGTCGCGCCGGCTCCTGCCGATCTCGGCCTTGAGCGCCTTGAGCAGCATGTGCCGGTCGGTGCGGAAGGGTTGCTCGCCAGGCCAGAGCTTGCGGACGATCTCGAGCCCGGGGTCGCCGCCGTGGGACTGGATGCAGAGCAGCCGGCCGCCCGGCGCGAGGCTGCGGGAGAGCGGTGCCAGAACCCGCTGCACCTTGAAGTCCACCGGCATCCGCGCGCGGTAGGGCTGGGAGGCGAGGATCAGGTCGTAGCCGTCGCCGGCGCGGCCGGGGCGCGGGATCACCTGGTCGAGCAGGAAGCGGTGGTCCTCGCGGTAAAGCACCAGCACGGACGCGCGGACGTAGAGCGGGTTGCCCGTCTTCGGGCTCGCCCTGACCCGCCAGGTCTCGGCAAGCGCCGGCTGGAGGGCGGCGATCTGCTCGTGGAACTCGTGGGCCGTGTTGCCGGCGAGCGGGATGTCCATCCAGTTGAGCGTCGCCGCCGCCTGCATCGAGCGCGGCGTCAGCGAGGGCGCCTCGGTGTAGTGGAGGTTGGTGACCACCAGCACCGTCGCCGGGTGCTCGAAGAGCCGGTCCGGCATCTTCTCGAGGCCGAGGCGGACGTCCTCGACCGAGATCTCCTTGCCGACGATGTAGAACGGCATCGTCGGGAAACGCCGGTGCATCTGCCGCATGACCCCGGTGAGCACGGTGCCGTCGCCCATGCCGGCATCGAACATCCGCAGCGCAGGCGGGCGCGGGCGGACGAGGCCGAGCTCCATCCCGGCGCGCTCCCCCACCGCCCACTTCTCGCTGCAGGTGTTGACGAACATCAGATATTTCTGGCGGTTGTCGTAGAAGCGGAAGGCGCCCTTCGCGTCGCCGCCGGCGCCGTCCTTCGGTCCCGCCCGTTGCTGCTCGTCCATGCTCATGCCGTTGCCGTGACCCACGGAGTGCCGACGATGGGTTACGCCGGGCCTGGATGCCGGTCAAGACCGGTGGGGGCGAGCGATCCGGCTGCGGGCCGAGAGGTCGCGGGGGGCGGAGCCATCGGCTATAGTCCGGTCGGTTCACATGGATGCCCGCTCCCTCTATGGGGATGGGTGGGGGGACGGCGTGAAGCTCAGCAGCGAGCGCGTGCTCACGACCCATGTCGGCAGCCTGCCGCGGCCGCCGGACGTCTCCGCCATGCTGCTCGCCAGGGAGGACGGCACCCTCGCCGATGAGCGCGCCTTCGACGCCTGCATGACGGGCGCCGTGGCCGAGGTCGTGCGCAGGCAGGTGGAGGCCGGGGTCGATGTCGTCTCCGACGGCGAGATGAGCAAGATCGGCTATTCGACCTACATCAAGGACCGGCTCGAGGGCTTCTCCGGCGACAGCCCGCGCCGGGTGCCGGCGGACCTCGCGCTCTATCCCGACTATGTGCAGCGCATCGCGGCCCAGGGCCAGACGCCCAGGATCAAGCGCGCCATGTGCACCGGCGAGATCGCCATCAAGGACGAGGGCCCGCTGGAGGCGGACCTCGCCAACATGCGCTCGGCCATGGCCGGCGCCGGCGCCGGCGCGGCCGAGGGGTTCCTGAACGCCGCCTCCCCCGGCGTGATCTCGGTGTTCCAGCCCAACCGGCACTATGCGAGCGAGGACGCCTATCTGGAGGCGCTCGCCGCCGTCATGCGCGTGGAATACGAGGCGATCCACGCGGCCGGCTTCGTGATCCAGCTCGACTGCCCCGACCTCGCCATGGGCCGGCACACCATGTACGCGGACGCGAGCGACGCAGACTTCCTCGCCCATGCCGCCGCCCAAGTGGAGGCGCTGAACCACGCGCTGAGCAACGTTCCGGCGCAAGCCGCGCGGCTCCACCTCTGCTGGGGCAACTATGAGGGGCCCCATGTCTGCGACATCGAGCTCGGCGCGATCTACGACGTGGTGATGAAGGCCAAGCCGCAGGCGATATCCTTCGAGGCCGCCAACCCGCGCCACGCCCACGAATGGTGCGTCTTCGCCGAGCGCGGCGTGCCCGAGGACAAGGTGCTGATCCCCGGCGTCATCGATTCGGTCTCCAACTTCGTCGAGCACCCGGCGCTGGTGGCGGAGCGCATCTGCCGCTTCGCCGGCATCGTCGGCCGCGAGCGCGTCATCGCCGGCGCCGACTGCGGCTTCGCCACCTTCGCCGGCTACGGCAAGATCGACCCCGCCATCTGCTACGCCAAGCTGCGCACGCTCGCCGACGGCGCGGCGCTGGCCTCCGACCGGCTCTGGTAGCGGATGGCCGCGGCCGGCGCGCCGGGCCGGGTCCTCGTCATCCGGCATTCGGAGATCGACGTTCCGGGTGTCTTCGGCGCGGTGATGGACGAGGCGGGGATCGCCTGGCGGGCCTGCGATCCCTGGCGGGGCGAGGCGCTGCCGTCGCTGGAGGGTTACGACGCGGTGCTCGCCATGGGCGGCCCGCAGCAGGCGGACGAGGAGCGCCTGCATCCCTGGCTCGGGCCCGAGAAGGCGCTGCTGCGGGACGCGGTGGCGCGGGGGCTGCCGCTGCTCGGCGTCTGCCTCGGCTGCCAGCTGCTCGCCGACGCCCACGGCGGCAGCGTGGCGCCGCTCGCGGAGGCCGAGATCGGCATCCTCGATGTTTCGCTCACGGCCGAAGGCCGCGCCGACCCGCTCTTCGCCGGCCTGCCGGCGTCGCGCGGGACGCGCGCGGGGCGCAAGACGCTCGCCATGCAATGGCACCTCAACGCGGTCACTGCGCTGCCCCGGCGCGCCGTCCTGCTGGCGCGCTCCGACGCCTGCGCCGTGCAGGCCTTTCGCCTCGGGCCACGCGCCTACGGCGTGCAGTTCCACATGGAGGTGGACGCCGCCCTGGTGCGCGCCACCGAGGCCTTCCCCGCCTATGTCGCCGCGCTGGAGCGGCAGCAGGGCGCGGGCGCCTTCGAGCGGATGGTCGCCGAGACGGCCCGCCACGAGGAGACGCTGCGCGCCAACGGCGCACGCCTCTTCCGCAACTTCCTGGACCTGATCGACGCCGGCGTCGCGCGGAACGCGCGCAGGGCGCACGATGCGCGGAACGCGCGCAGGGCGCATGACGCGCGGAACGCGCGCAGGGCGCATGATTCGCGGCGACCGGCCGCGTGACCGCGAGGAGAGACGCGATGGATCGAGAAGCGTCGCGCGGGACGCGCGCGGAACACATGGCACGCGGCGGCGCGCTTCTGTGGGAGGCCTGGCGCGAGCGCAAGCAGTTGGGCGCGCTGCCCGACGACTGCCGGCCGCAGACGATGGCCGACGCCTACGCCGTGCAGGACGGGCTGGTGCAAAGCGCGGGCCTCAGGGTCGCGGGCTACAAGATCGGCGCCACCAACGCGCAGGTGCAGGCGCGCTTCGGCGTGGACGCTCCCTTCTCCGGCCGCCTGTTCGCCGATTTCGTGGGCGAGAGCCCGCTGCGGGTGCCGGCAGGCAGCGTGAACTTCCACGCCATCGAGGCGGAGTTCGACTTCGTCATGGGCCGGGCGCTCAGGCCCCGTGCCGCGCCCTATACGCAGGCCGAGGTCCGGGCCGCGGTCGCGAGCGTCCACCCCGCCATCGAGGTCCCGGATTCGCGCTACGGCGACTGGCTCTCCATGAAGGCGGAGGACCTGATCGCCGACAACGCCATCGGCTGCCTGCTCTGCCTCGGGCCCGCGGCCGCCGGCGGGCTCGGCCGCGCCCTCGCCGGCCAGCCGGTCGTGGTGCGCGTGGGCGGCGAGGTGGTGAGCGAGGGCGCAGGCGCCAACGTCCTCGGCGACCCGTGGAACGTCATGGTCTGGCTCGCCAACCACCTCCGCGCCAGGGGCCTCGCGCTGGAGGCCGGCCATGTGGTCACCACCGGCAGCGCGGCCGACGTGGTCCAGTGCAAGCCCGGCGACACCGTCACCGCCGAGTTCGGGCCCATCGGCCGGGCCGAAGTGCAGTTCGAGGCATAGGGGAGGGCTTGACCCGGCGCTGGGCGGTCGGGACAGCTTGCTTCGCTCTGACAAGACCGCCACCATTGCCCGGTGGCCGGGCCGCCTGCACCCGACCCCACCTCCCCCTGTGCCTCCCTGAAGGGCGGAGGGGGGACGTGACCGCGCCGGCTTGCGCTCCCTCTCCTCCCTGGGGAGGAGAGGGCCGGGGTGAGGTGGGGGCTCACGAAGAACCGGCACGCACGGGGAGGAGAGAGCGATGAGCGTATCCACTGCCGAGGTTATCGCGGCCGAGGCCCAGCCTGCGGAAGCCGAACTCCGCGTGCAGCTCGCCGCCGCCTACCGGCTGGTCGAGCATTTCGGCTGGAACGAGTCGATCTACGGCCACCTCACTGTGCGCGTGCCGGGGCCGGAGCGGCACTTCCTCATCAACCCCTACGGGCTGCGCTACGGCGAGGTGACGGCGTCCAACCTGGTCAAGATCACGCTGGAGGGCGCCATCGTCGGCGAGACCGCGTGGTCGGTGAACGTCGCCGGCTACGCCATCCACGGCGCGATCCACAGGGGCGCGGCGGAGGCGCATTGCGTCATGCACACCCACTCACCCGCCGGCATGGCGGTGGCGGCGCTGGAATGCGGCCTGCTCCCCATCAGCCTGGACGCGACCCTCTTCCACGGCACCGTCGGCTATCACGCCTACGAAGGCGCGGTGGTGAGCGACGCCGAGAAGGCGCGGCTGGTCCACGACCTCGGCCGCAACCGCGCCCTCATCCTCCGCAACCACGGCCTGGTGACGGTGGGCCGCACCATCGCGGAAGCCTTCCTCTACCTGCACCGCCTGGAGACCGCCTGCCGCACGCAAGTCGACGCCCTCGCGATGAACGCGGACCTGCTCCATGTGCCGGAGGCGGTGTGCGCCAAATCCGCCCGCGAGATCGACGCCTTCTCCCAGCACGTCACCGACATCGGCGCGCTGGAGTTCCAGGCGTTCATGCGTATGCTCGACCAGACTGATGCGAGCTATAGGGAATAAGAGGAGGTCGGTTTTCCAGGCCGGCGCGCCTCGAGGAAGCGTCCCAATTGGTAACCACCGTTAATGTGTGCTTTAGTCAGTGCCACAGAGTTTGCCACTTGAATGCCTTCCTAATACTTGTTGAGGAAAATTCGCTATGAGTACGAACATCCGCCTCAAGTCTCTCTCGTTGAAAGAATGGCGCCAGTTCGATAATGTTGAAATTGATTTTCACCCTAAGTTGACTATACTTACAGGACCAAACGGATCGGGAAAAAGCACGATTTTGGCCGTTGTTGCACACAGCCTCACTGATGACACAGCCACGCGTTTTTTGGCGACTCCTGTTCACGATGAAAAAACACAACAATCTTCCTTCAGTCTTGGCACGTTATTTGATAAGTACAATCCTTTCAAGAGGAAGCCAGAAGAACCGATTCCGCCTCACCATCAAATTGGCAAATTGAGTTACACTGACAATATTGTCGCGGACATTACCATTCCTAACCACAATTCCTTGCAGTACGACGTGCAAGTCTCTTCCAGTCGCCACATTCCCGGGTTTAGAATTGGGTCTCATACTGCACTGCCTACCTATCAGAAAGTAGCTTATTTGCCCGTATCGGGGATTTTACCCAAAGATGCATTTAAGTACTATAGGAGAGTTCAGCATGGATTTGATCAAGGTCAAACTTATCAGCGTAGTGAGCGCCAACAAGTGACTAACCCAGTTGCGCCGTTAAAGGAAACTCTCATCAGTTTTGCGGCATTCGGCAGCGGCAATCCCAATATGAGAGCAACACCAGAACTAGCAGGCCTGTTCGAAAGTTTTCAGAACAAACTGACATCGACATTGCCCGCGGAAATTGGCTTCCAGCGCTTGGAAGTGCGGGGCTCTGAAATTGTGATTATATCATCTACAGGGGAATTTCCAGTCGATGGCGCTTCCGGCGGACTGATGGCTCTAATTCAAGCAACGTGGCAAATATTCCTGTTCACTCAAGTTCATCAAGGAGCATTTGTGGTTTTGTTTGATGAACCAGAGAATCACCTTCACCCGTCTCTTCAGCGTGACTTTCTGGGCAAGCTCTCAGATACATTTTCTAATGTACAGTTCGTTGTGGCTACTCACAGCCCTTTTATTGTCGCGTCAGTTAGGGAATCCAGCATCTATGCGCTAAATTTTCAACCAATTTCAAACCCTATTTCCGAAGAAATGGCCAACGCGGTAGTTGCGACACAGGTAGACCTCCAAGAGAAGGGGGGGTCAGCTTCGGAGATACTGGACAGTGTACTAGGTGTCTCTGTTACAATACCCATTTGGGCGGAGGCTGAATTGACCCAGATAATAGCTGACTTCGCAGAGAACGATCTGACCGACGCGTCCATTCAGAAACTTAAGGAGCGACTTGAACATGCTGGATTGAGAAAATATTTTCCGACAGCGATAGCGAGGTTGCCTCGATGATTAGACTTGTAAAAGGCCCTAAACCTGATGTCCTGAGGCGGAATGCGAAAAGATGGACAGACGAGCTATTGGACGCATTGCAAAGGGGGGATGCAAAAGAAATACGCAACAAGAAGAGCAGGTACAATCATGGCGAGATTAAAACAGCTCTGAGGTACGAAACACACGATAAGTGTGCATATTGCGAAGCTTTCGTGACGGCTGTCGCTCACGGGGATATCGAACACATTACCGCAAAGAGTTTGAAACCGAAATTGACATTCGATTGGGACAATCTGACATTTGCCTGCCAAATATGTAATCAAAGGAAGGCTACTAGTGAAGATGTCTTGGATCCTTATGAGGAGGAACCCGGGAACCACATATTTTTTTTTGGACATATAGCAAGGGGGAAAACGGGGGATGGCACGATTACAATTTCAGAAATTGATCTTAACAGAGGTGCACTAATAGAAAGTCGGCAACGTGAGCTAAAAAGGTTTTCCGAGGCGTTCGAAAGGATATTGCAGGAATCTAATGAGAACGTTCGTGAAGCTTTGATCAAGAATATCGAAGACGATATTACGTTGGAATCGACCCCGTATTCTAAAATGCTAAGTGATACGTGGAGCGCTTACAAGAACACAATCCCGAATTAGTCTCAATCTGTGCCGTGAGGGTTATCACCTGACACCAGCGCTTTGTTTTCTGAGGGCGGCGATCCCTTCCACCCGGAGTGGTGTGGCCTGGGTTCGGAGATGCCGTCGTGCGTGTATGGCGTGCAGGGTCTCCGGAACGATCAACTCCTGTACTGCCACCGCTGGTTTCCCCTCACCTCCCGTACCCCGCACCCCCTTACCGCCTCCGCCCCTTCCTTGCCGCTTGACGGCGCGCGCGTGTAGGCTCATCTGAGGCTGGCGACAGGCCTGAGAGGACGGAGAGCGCGGCTTGCGCTATATCAGCACGCGGCAGAGCGGGGGGCGGGGGGTCTCGTTCGAGCACGCCCTGCTCCAGGGGCTCGCGCCGGACGGCGGGCTCTACGTGCCGGAGTGCTGGCCGGCGCTGGACGCGGCTGCGCTCGAAGGCTTGCGCGGGCGCGCTTACGCCGAGGTTGCCGCCGCGGTGATGGCGCGCTTCACGGGCCGCGCCTTCGCGCGGGCGCGGCTGGAGGCCATCGCGGCGGAGAGCTATGCCGGCTTCGACCACCCCGCGACCGCGCCGCTGGTGCAGCTCGGGCCGGGCCTCTGGCTGCTGGAACTCTTCCACGGGCCGACGCTGGCCTTCAAGGATTTCGCGCTGCAGATGGTGGCGCGGATGCTGGACGACGTGCTCGCTCGGCGCGGGCGCACGGCGACGATCCTCGCCGCCACCTCGGGCGACACCGGCGCTGCGGCGATCGAGGCGTTTCGCGGCCGGGCGCGGGTCTCGGTCGTGGTGCTGCATCCGGCGGGCCGGGTCTCCGAGATGCAGCGCCGCCAGATGACCACCGCGCCGGAACCCAACATCCACAATGTCGCCGTCGCCGGCACCTTCGACGACTGCCAGGCGCTGGTGAAGGCGCTCTTCGCCGACTTGAGGCTCCGCGACGAGATCGGCCTCGCCGCCGTCAACTCCATCAACTGGGCGCGCGTCGCGGCGCAGACGGCGTACTATGTCTACGCCGCGCTGGCCCTCGGCGCGCCGGGCCGACCCGTGAGCTTCGCCGTGCCCACCGGCAATTTCGGCAATGTCTATGCCGGCTACGCCGCGCGGCGCATGGGCGTGCCCATCGAGCGCCTGGTGGTGGCGACCAACCGGAACGACATTCTTGGCCGCTTCTTCGCGAGCGGCCGCTACGCCAAGGGCACGGTGCAGCGCACGCTGAGCCCCAGCATGGACATCCAGATCGCGAGCAACTTCGAGCGCCTGCTGGCCGACCTCGCGGGCCGCGACGGCGCCGCCGTCCAGGCGTGGATGGCCGGCCTCGCGCGGGACGGCGAATTCACGCTCGACGGCGCCCGGCTGGCAGAGGCGCGCGCGCACTTCGCCGCGGCGCGGGCCGACGACGACGCCTGCCTCGCCGCCATCGCCGAGGTCTGGCGCACGACAGGGCGGACGATCGACCCGCACAGCGCCGCCGGCGTCCACGCTGCGCGCCGCCACGTCAGCGGCACGACGCCGATGGTGAGCCTCGCCACGGCACATCCCGCCAAGTTCCCCGACGCGATCGAGCGGGCCATCGGCATCCGCCCGGCGCTGCCGCCGCGCCTCGCCGCGCTTGCGGCGAAGCCCGAGCGGGTGACGGAGCTCCCCGCCGACGCGGAACTGCTCAAGCGCTTCGTCCGCGACCGGGTCCACGCGCGCGTGCGGGAGCGGGTGGCGCGAGCGCGCGTGCGGGAGCGGGTGGCATGAACGTGCGGACGGAACGGCTCGCCAGCGGGCTCCGCGTGGTGAGCGATCCCGTGGATCACCTGGAGACGGCCTCGCTCGGCCTCTGGGTCGATGTCGGCGCGCGCTGCGAGACGGAGGAGACCAACGGCCTCTCCCACCTGCTGGAGCACATGGCCTTCAAGGGGACTGCGCGGCGCAGCGCCCGCGACATCGCCGAGGAGATCGAGGCGGTGGGCGGCCACCTCAACGCCTACACCTCGCGCGAGACCACCGCCTACTACGCCAAGGTGATGAAGGAGGACGTGCCGCTGGCGCTGGACCTCCTCGCCGACATCCTGCAGCACTCGACCTTCGACGCGGACGAGCTGGAGCGCGAGCGCGCGGTCGTGATCCAGGAGATCGCACAGGTCAACGACACGCCGGACGACCTCGTGTTCGACCGCTTTCAGGAGACCGCCTACCCCGACCAGCCCATCGGCCGCAGCATCCTGGGCCCGCGCGAGCGCGTGCGCGGCTATTCGCGGGATGCGCTCGCCGCCTATATGGGCGCCCACTACCGGGCGACGCGCATGGTGCTCGTGGGCTCGGGGCGCATCGATCACGAGGCGCTGGTCGCCGGAGCGGAGGCCGCCTTCGCCGCACTGCCCGACGGCCCGGTGGCGGCGCCCGCCGCGGCGGTCTATGGCGGCGGCGACTGCCGCATCGCGCGCGACCTGGAGCAGGCGCACCTGCTGGTGGGCTTCGACGGCATCGCCTATGACGACCCCGATTTCTACACGCTCCAGGTGCTGTCGACGCTGCTCGGCGGCGGCATGTCGTCGCGCCTCTTCCAGGAGGTGCGCGAGCGCCGGGGCCTCGCCTATTCGGTCTTCACCTTCAGCTCCAGCTATGCCGACGGCGGCGTCTTCGGCGTCTATGCCGGCGCCGGCGAGGGCGACCTCGCCGAGCTGGTGCCGGTGATGGCGGACGAGATGATCGCGGCCTGCGAGGCGTTGAGCGAAGACGAGGTCGCCCGCGCCCGCGCCCAGCTCAAGGCCGGGCTGCTCATGTCGCTGGAGAGCACGCAGGCGCGCGCCGAGCGCCTCGGCCGCCACATGCTGCTGTTCGGCCGCCCGCTGCCGATCGCGGAGATGATCGGCCGCGTCGATGCCATCGACTCAGGCGCGGTGCGCCGCATCGCGGGCCGCATCCTCAAGGGATGCCGGCCGACGGTCGCGGCGCTCGGCCCCATCGGCCGGCTGGAAAGCCATGACGCCATCGCCGCCCGCTTCGCCTGACGGCGGCGCCGGGATGCCGCCGGACGCCCAGCCGGATGCCCTGGCGGACGAGCGGCCCGGCGACGCGGCGGCTGCCGACGAGACGCTCGACCTACGCGGCCTGATGTGCCCGCTGCCGGTGCTCAAGGCACGCAAGGCGTTGAAGCGGCTCGCCCCCGGCGCGACTCTCGAGGTGCTGGCGACCGATCCGGCCGCGGTCATCGACTTCAGGCACTTCTGCGAGACCACGGCCAACGAGCTGCTGGGCTGGCGCGAGCGCGCCGGCACCTACGCGTTCAGGATCAGGAGGTCCGGCTGATGGCCTTCCTCCGCCCCGCCCACGATGCGGCGCGCGAGGCGGCGCTGGAGACGCGCGCGCTCTACCTCAGGCCGCCGCAGATGCGCGACTGGCGCGCCTGGGCCGAGCTGCGGGCGCTCTCGCGCGAGTTCCTCAGCCCCTGGGAGCCGACATGGCCTTCCGATGCGCTCACCCGCAGCGCCTTCCGTCGGCGCATCCGCCGCCAGCTCAAGGACGGCCAGGACGATATCGGCTACGCCTTCTTCCTCTTCCGCCGCTCGGACGACGCGCTGCTCGGCGGCATGACGCTCGGCAACGTGCAGCGCAGCGCGGCGCAGTCCTGCAGCGTCGGCTACTGGATCGGCCGGCCTCACGCCAGGCGCGGCCACATGAGCGAGGCGCTGGCCGGCCTGCTCGGCCATTGCTTCGGGCCGCTCGGGCTGCATCGCGTCGAGGCCGCGTGCATGCCGAACAACGACGCGAGCCGGAAGCTTCTGGAGAAGACCGGGTTCCGCTGCGAGGGCTACGCCTGCGCCTATCTCAGGATCGCCGGCACCTGGCGCGACCATCTGCTGTACGCGGCGCTCTCGCCGCGCGACCGGGCCTTGGACGGCGGCGGCGGCGGCGGCTGAGCCGGGAGCGGTGAGAGCGGCCGCGCCCGTTCAGGCCCGGCCGGCCACGCCGGAGAGATTGCCGGGATCGATGCCCAGCCGGCCGACGGCGCGTTCCCACTTGCCGCCCTCGGCCCCGTCGAAGACCAGCTCCTCGTCGGCCGGCACGGTGAGCCAGCCATTCTCCTGGATCTCACGGTCGAGCTGGCCCGGCGCCCAGCCCGCGTAGCCGAGCGCCAGCATGCTGCGCCTGGGGCCGCGGCCCTCGGCCATGGCCTTCAGCACATCGATGGTGGCGGTGAGCGCGAAGCCCTCGTCGACCCGCATGGTGGCGTCGTGGGCGTAGTCGGTGGAGTGGAGGACGAAGCCGCGCGCGGCCTCGACGGGCCCGCCGAAATGCACCCGGATGCGCGCGTCCACGCTCTCCGCCTCGATTTCGAGCTGCTTGAGAAGGTCGGAGAAGCTGAGCGATTCGAGGAGCTTGTTGACGACGAGGCCCATCGCCCCGTCGTCCGAATGGGCGCAGAGGTAGATGACGCTGCGCGCGAAGCGGGGGTCCGCCATCGTCGGCATGGCGACGAGCAACTGCCCTTCCAGATAGGGCCCCGCACCTCGTTCGCCGCGTTCGCCGCCAGCTTCCATCACGCCCGATCCGCCGCCGCCTGCCGCGTCCCAATCATCGCAAAGCGACGCAGGGGTGACAACCGCGTGTGCCGGCGGCATGTCCCGGCGGTGTTGCGCCAGCGAAGAAGCGCCCCGCCCGGTTGCCCGGACGGGGCGCTCGTATCGCGGCGGCAGGACGGGGCTGCGGCGCGTAAGCCTCAGCCTCCGCCTGTCACCCCGCCCCCTCTAGCGGGCGATTTCACCACGCCCGGTCAGCGGGCGATGTAGGTGTAGCGCTTGCCGAACAGCACATCCATCGGCACCGGCTCCGAGATGGTCCAGGAGTCGATGACCTTGGGCTGGTTGTCGGTGGTCTCCACGATCAGGTAGGGCGCAAAGTTCTGATGGTGGAGCTGGTCCGTGAAGGTCCGGGTGCCGACCAGCACCGGCTCCTCGCGGAAGCTCTCCAGCGCCTCGACGACGGCGTCGCTGTCGAAGGTGCCGGCCTTCTCGACGGCCTTCGCCCACATCTCGAAGACGACGTAGCCGGGGAAGGCGTACTGGTTGTTCACCTTCTCGCCGAACTTGGCCTCGTACTTCGCGAGGAACTCCTGCACCGCCGGGCGCGGATCGTCGCCGTAGATCGAGGCCTGCTCGGGCACGAAGTGGCCGGAGAGGCCGGGCACCGAATCCTGCCAGTAGATCCCGGTCATCGAGCTGCCGCCGCCGATGGGAGCGGTGATGCCCGCCGCGCGAATCTGCTTGATCGCGCTCGCCCCGCCGGGGATGTAGCTGCAGTTCTCGATGATGTCGGGCTCCTCGGGCAGCGCCCTGATGCGGTCGACCTGGGCCTGGATGCTCGGATCCTCGTTCTGGTACACGTCGTGGCCGACGATCTCGCCGCCGAGCACTTCCTTCCACATCCAGTCGAAGCCGTAGCAGATGCCCTTGTTGTACTCGAGGACGTCGTCGAGCAGCAGGTAGGCGGTCCGCCAGCCCTTCTGCTTGTAGCCCCACTCGGCGATCGTCGCGCCCTGCACCGCGGCGAGGATCGAGCTCGAGAAGGAATACTTGCCGATCCCCTGGATGCCGGCGAGCACGCTCTCCGCACACAGGAAGATCGAGATCAGGCCTGCGTTTTGTGCCTGCAGCGCCGCGGGCGCGCCGTAGTCGTAGTCGCAGTCCACCGCCATGGCGATGGCGCCGTCGTTGATGACCGAGATCCCGGCCTTGGCGCTCTCCGCCCTGTCGGTCTTGGCGTCCGCGAAGACCGGCCTGATCGGCTTGCCCAGAAGGCCGCCCTTGGCGTTCCAGTCGTCGATCGCGATCAAGGCGGCATTGGTCGAAGGCCCGCTATAGGCCTGCATCCAGCCGGACGACGATCCGGCGAAGCCGAAGACGACCTCGTGGTCGTCCGCCACCGCCGGCGCGGCCGAGGCCACGCCCAGCGCAAGCGCGCCGGCCGCGGCGATTGACACGAATTTTTTCATCCGACTGACCTCCCTCTTGGCGACATCGAAAGTGGACGCGGGGCGCCCGCCCCATGCAGAGCCCCCTCCGACGGCGCATTGTCAACGCGGAGCCGGCATTTGCAAGCCCGATTGCGCGGCGCGATACGAATTCCCGTTGATTCGCACCCCGGCGTTCGGTAGCTAACGATACGATTGCGGCCGTGCGGGCGCCCGCACGGCCGCGCTATCATGTCGGTGGCGTGCGGAATCGCGTCGGGCAGCGGAGGGTGGCTGGTGCCACGGAACGCCGGATCGGAGGCAGAGCGGCAGAACGGCGCGTCATCCGTGGCGCGCCAGAATGGCGCGACTCTGGAAGCGCGCGCGGTGACCGTCCGCTTCGAGGGCCTGACCGCGGTCGACAGCGTCGACGAGACGCTGCACCAGGGCGAGATCCTGGGCCTGATCGGCCCCAACGGCGCCGGCAAGACCACGCTGGTCAACGCCATGACCGGGTTCCAGGTCCCCGCCGCCGGCGAGGTGCTGCTCGGCGGCAAGGTGATCTCGAAGCTCACGCCGCATTGGATCAGGCGCCACGGCGTGGCCCGCACCTTTCAGGCCGGGCGTCTCTTCCGCGACATGCGGGTGAGCGAGAATGTCGAGGTCGCCGCGGTGAGCCTCGGCCTCTCGCGCCGCAAGGCGCACGCGCAGGCGATGGAGATTCTGGAGTGGATCGGCCTCGCCGACCAGGCCGCAGACCCCGCCGGCGTCCTGCCCTATACCGACGAGCGCCGGGTCGGCATCGCCCGCGCGCTCGCCATGAGCCCGGCCTTCGTCCTGCTGGACGAGCCGGCGGCCGGCATGTCCGACCTCGAATGCGACGACGTGATGCACCTGGTGCGCGAGATTCCGGAACGCTTCGGCTGCGGCGTGCTGCTGATCGAGCACAACATGCGCGTCATCATGGGCGTGTGCGAGCGCATCCACGTGCTCGACAGCGGCCGCACCATCGCCCGCGGCACGCCGAACGAGGTGCAGAGCAACCAGGCGGTCATCGCCGCCTATCTCGGCCACGAGTGACGCGAATGCTGCTCTCGGTCGAGGACATCCACGTGCACTATGGCCGGGTGCCTGCGGTGCGGGGCGTCTCCGTCGGCGTCGGCGAGGGCGAGATCGTCTGCGTCGTCGGCCCCAACGGCGCCGGCAAGTCGACGACGCTGCTCACCGTCTCGGGCGTGCTCCGCCCGACCCGCGGCGCCATCAACTTCGACGGCCAATCGATCGTCGGCCTCACGCCCGAGGCGGTGGCGCGGCGCGGCATCTCCCAGGTGCCCGAAGGCCGGCACGTCTTCACCACGCTCAGCGTCGAGGAGAACCTGCGCCTGGGCACGCGGATGCGCCGCGACCGCGGCGAGATCGAGGCCGACTTCAAGCGGGTGCTGGAACTCTTCCCGGTGCTGGCGGAGCGCCGCAAGGGGGCGGCGGGCAAGCTCTCCGGCGGCGAGCAGCAGATGCTCGTGATCGGCCGCGCCCTGCTGACCAACCCGCGCATCATGACCATCGACGAGCCTTCGCTCGGGCTCGCGCCCAATCTGGTGGACCGGGTCTACGAGGTTCTGCTCGAGCTCAGGCAGTCGCGGGGGCTTACGCTGCTCATCGTCGAGCAGAGCTCGGAGCGCGCGCTCAAGGCGGCGGACCGCATCTACGTGCTGCGCAGCGGCGAGATCCAGCTCGAAGGCGACGCCGCGTCGCTGCAGGACGGCGAACGGGTCCGCCAGGCCTATTTCGGCTTCACCGAAGGGGTCGAGCACGTGGGCGAGGCAACCTTCTGATGGAAGTCGTCGTCCAGACCATCATCTCGAGCCTCAGCCTCGGCAGCTTCTACGCCCTCGGCGCGCTCGGCATCGGGCTGCTCTTCGGGGTGCTCAGGCTGATCAACTTCGCCCATGGCGACTTCATCACGGTGGGCGGGTTCTCGCTGATCGTGCCCGCGACGGCGGTGGTCGCGGTGCCCCTGCTTCTCGACTTCCACCCGGTGGTGCTGGTCGTATGCGTGATCGGCGTGGTGATCGTGTGGGCGCTCGCCTCCTACTTCCTGCTCTTCCGGCATATTCAGACGGCGCCGCCCGCCGTGCTGATGATCGCCTCCGTGGCGCTCAGCTTCTCGATCCAGAACCTCGTCATCATGATCTACAGCGGCCGGCCCAAGGCGGTGGGCCTGTGGCCGGAGCTCACCGGCGTGATCGAGCTGTCGGGCAAGCTTCAGGTGCCCATCCTTCAGCTGGTGATCGTGGCGGTGACCTGGATCCTCCTGATCCTGCTCACGCTCTTCCTGCGGCGCACGCCGATCGGCGTGGAGATGCGGGCGGCGGCCGAGGACTTCAGGATGGCGCGGATGCTCGGCGTCAACGCGACCCGGGTGATCGCGCTCGCCTTCGTCATCAGCGGCGCGCTCGCCGGCATCATGGCGCTGATGTACCACACCCAGACCGGCATCCTGAACTTCCGCGGCGGCGTCTTCCTGATGCTCTACGCCTTCATCGCCACGGTGATCGGCGGCATGGGCAGCCTCATCGGCGCCGTGGTCGGCGGCTATGTCGTGGGCATCTTCTCGACCGTCCTGATCGCGGTCCTGCCCGAGGGAATGCGCGGCTTCCGCGACGCCTTCGTGTTCGGCCTGGTGGTGGTGATCCTGCTGGCCCGGCCCCAGGGGCTGGTGCCGACCAGGGCCTTCAAGGAACGGGTGTGATGTTCGACGCCACCACACCGCTCATGCGGCGCATCCCGCGGTTTGCCGGGTTGCTCTACGAGGGGCCGCTGGACGCCACCACACCGCTCATGCAGCGCATCCGGCACTTCTGGCCGCTCGTCAATCTCTGCATCGGCCTGCTCGTCATCACCGCAATCGTGGTCGCGCTCGACGACAGGATCATGGCCCGGACGCTGACCGAGGGCATGATCCGGGTCGTCATCGTCGTCGCGCTCTACATGTTCATCGGCAACTCCGGGATCATGTCCTTCGGCCATATCGGCTTCATGATGGTCGGCGCCTACGCCACCGGCTGGCAGACCTGCTGCGAGTTCACCCGCGAGATGTTCATGCCGGGGCTGCCGTACTATCTGTTGAACAACAGCCACCATTTCGTGCTGGCAATCTTCCTGGCGGGGCTGCTCAGCGCCTTCGTGGCCTTTGTCGCGGGCATCGCGCTGATGCGATTGTCGGGAATCGCGGCCTCGATCGGCACCTTCGCCTTCCTGATGATCATGTATTCGGTCTATCTGCGCTGGAGCACCTGGACCTCGGGCGCGAGCTCGGTGATCGGCCTGCCGCAGACGACCACGCCCTGGGTCGCCTACGCCTATGCCGTGGTCACGATCCTCGCGGCCTTCTTCTACTCGCGCTCGAAGTTCGGCCTCGCCCTCAGGGCATCGAGGGACGACGAGGTCGCGGCCAAGGCGGCCGGAGTCAACGTCTTCAACCAGCGCCTGCTCGCCTTCGTCATCAGCGGCTTCTTCTGCGGCATGGCCGGCGGCCTCTTCGGCCACTTCCTCGGGATGCTCACGGTCGACACCTTCTTCCTCAACCTGACCCTCATCACGCTCGCGATGCTGGTGATCGGGGGCATGCAGAGCCTCTCCGGCGCCGTGGTCGGCGTCGTGGTGATGACCGTCGTGATCGACCTGCTCAAGAATCTGGAGAGCGGGATGTTCGGCAGGGACGGCTTCCAGCTCCCCACCAGCAGCACCTGGGTGGTGGTGGGCGTCGTCATGATGCTGATCATCATCTTCCGCCGCAGCGGACTCACCCGGAACGCCGAGCTCTACTGGCCCTTCAAGGGCGAGATCAGCGCCGAGGGCGCGCTCAGGCGCCAGTCCTGATTGCCGCTGCCGGCCCCGCGCGCCCTCATCGGGCGCTGACGGGGCGTGCGCGCCCGTCCCCGGCGCGGACGCCTGCGCGGGACTTACGAGTCGACCCAGCCGTCCTTGTGCGGGGTGAAGAATTTCAGGTCGATGCGCAGGTGCTTGAAATACCAGGTACCGTCGATGCGGACATAGTCGTCGTCATATTCCGCGAGCAGCCAGCGCGCCTCCTTCGGCCCGCCGCCGAGCGCGGTGGTGCACGGCATGATCAGCCACCACTTGCCGTTGGCGCTGTCGCCATCCACCGCGATGATCGGGTTGAGCACCAGGTGGGCGGCGAAGACGATGTCGTGGGAGATGCCGGAGAAGAAGCTGTGAATCTCTCCGCGCCCGGCATGGCAGCCGAAATTCTCGCCGCCGTCCCAGATCCCGTCCTCCACGAACATCGCCGCTATGCCGTCGGGATCGTAGCCGGCGTCGCAGAGCTGGCAGTAGCGTGCCTTGAGCTGCTTGATATCCTCGATCGCGCTGAGCCGCTCGACCTTCTCCTCAAACGTCATCGCATCCTCCTCCGCTTCGCGGGCGCGGGCAGCGCCTGCCCGCCGCCGGTCCGGCGCGGACTTCTTACCACAGTCGCGGACTGTGCCGGATGACGCCTGCCGCCGCGTTCTCTATCATGGACCCGGAGGATAGTTGGAGGGGACGATGGCACGCTTCGGCATCGGTCAGTCGGCGCCGCGCAAGGAAGACGACGCCCTGCTCAAGGGCCTCGGGCGCTTCCAGGACGACGTTTCGCTGGAGGGTGAGGTGCACACCTGTTTCGTGCGCTCGCCCCACGCCCACGCCGATATCGCGGCGATCGACACCTCGGCGGCGGCGGCCTCAGCGGGAGTCCTCGCCGTCTATTCGGGAGACGAGGTGGCGGCCGACGGGCTCGGCACCCTGCCCTGCATCGCCGACGCGTTCGTCGAGCTGAAGCGCCCGGACGGCAGCCCCGCCTGCTATCCGCCCAACCCGATGCTGCCCGTGGGCCGCGTGCGCCATGTCGGCGAGGCGGTGGCCATGGTCGTGGCCGAGACCCTCGCCGCCGCACGCGACGCGGCGGACCTGGTGAACGTGGACTACGCGCCGCTGCCGGCGGTGGTGGACGCGGCGCAGGCTCGGGAGGCGGGTGCGCCCCAGCTCTGGCCGGAGGCGCCGGGCAACCTCTCCTGCGTCTGGGAGCACGGCGACAGGGCGGCCACGGAGGCGGCCTTCGCGGCCGCGGCCCATGCGGTGGAGATCGAGCTGGTCAACAACCGCCTGGTCGTGAACACCATCGAGCCGCGCGGCGCGCTCGGCGTCTACGACCCGCAGACCGAGCGCTACACCCTCCACATCAACAGCCAGCATGTGCACGGCGCACGCGCCATCGTCGCCGGCATTCTCGGGATCGGGGAAGAGCGCCTGCGCATCCTGTCCCACGATCTCGGCGGCGGCTTCGGCATGAAGTACTTCACCTACCCCGAGCATGTGCTTGTGGCCTGGGCCGCGCGCAGGCTGGGGCGGCCGGTGCGTTGGCTGAGCGGCCGGGCCGAGGGCTTCCTCAGCGACACCCAGGCGCGCGACCATGTGACCCGTGCGGCACTGGCGCTGGACGCGGACGGGCGCTTCCTCGGCCTGCGCGTGCGCACGCTCGCCAATCTCGGCGCCTACGTCTCCAATCTCGGGCCGATCTCGCCGACGCTGCTGTACACGCGCATGTTGGCGAACGCCTACCGCACGCCCGCCATCCATGCCGAGGTCGAGGGGGTGCTCACCAACACCGTCTTCACCGACGCCTACCGCGGCGCCGGCATTCCGGAAGCGAACTACGTCGTCGAGCGCCTGGTCGACAGGGCCGCGGCTGCGCTCGGCCTCGCACCCGACGATATCCGCCGGCGCAACCTCATTCCGGCGGCGGCGATGCCCTACCAGGTGCCGCTCGACATCACCTACGATTCCGGCGACTACGCCCGCAACCTGACGGACGGCATGGCGCTCGCAGGCTGGTCGGGCTTCGCGGCACGGCGCGCGGAGGCGGCGGGTAAGGGCAGGCTGCGCGGCATCGGCATGGCGGTCTATGTCGAATCGACCGTGGGCGACCCGGCGGAGCATGTCTCCATCCGCTTCCGCGCCGACGGCGGCGTGAGCCTCAGCGCCGGCACCGGCGCCTCCGGCCAGGGCCACGAGACCACCTATGCCCAGCTCCTCGGCGAGAGCCTGGGCATCCCCTTCGAGGCCGTCGAGCTCATCGAGGGAGACAGCGACGACCTGCCGGCCGGCGGCGGCACCGGCGGCTCGCGCTCCACCTACATGGTGGCGCTGGCGATCGAGGACGGCGCCGCCAAAGTGATCGAGAAGGGCACGCGGGTCGCCGCCAGCCTGCTCGAAGCGGCGCCCGCCGACATCCGCTTCGCCGACGGCAGCTTCGCCATCGCCGGCACCGACCGCGCCATCGACATCATGACGCTGGCGCTGCAGGCGATCGATCCCGCCAACCTGCCGCAGGGCATGGAGCCGGGGCTCGACGCGGACGGCCGGACGGAGACCTTCGACGGCACCTTCCCCAACGGCTGCCACATCTGCGAGGTCGAGGTCGATCCCGAGACCGGGGCGCTGGACATCGTTGCTTACGCCGCGGTCAACGACTTCGGGCGCATCGTCAACCCGGTCCTGGTCGATGGCCAGGTGCACGGCGGCGTGGCGCAGGGGCTGGGCCAGGCGGTGTTCGAGAACTGCGTCTACGACGCGGACTCGGGGCAGCTGCTCACCGGCTCCTTCATGGACTACTGCCTGCCGCGCGCCGACGACCTGCCCGACTTCGCGCTGGCAACCAACGGCGTGCCTACCGGCCAGAATCCGCTCGGCATCAAGGGCTGCGGCGAGGCCGGCTCGATCCCGGCGCCGGCGGCTGTGGTGAACGCCGTCCTCGATGCGCTGAAGGAGCGCGGCGTCACCCATATCGACATGCCGCTCACGCCGGAGCGCGTCTGGCGCGCGCTCATCACAGCTTAATCATGTTCCCTCAAGCGCCGGGCGCTCGCTCCACTCGCTTGGCTTTCGCGCCTGGCGGCGCGCGGCGCAGTCGCGCCGTCCGGGCCTGACGGCCCGGTTCGCATACCTCAAGCACCGGGTATCTCAGGCCAACCAAGACCGGAAGGACGCTCATGGCCGCACTCCCCGACCACGTCTTCAGCGACCTGCCCAACAGCATCATCGGCGAGTCCCGGCAGATCTGCATCGTCACCCGCGACCTCGACGCCTGCATCCGCAACTATGCCGACCGCATGGGGATCGGCCCCTGGTGGGTCCAGGAATACGCGCCGCCCGAACTGCACGACGGCCACTTTCGCGGCAGCCCCGGCCGCTTCTCGATGCGCCTCGCGCTGGCCTGGACCGGCGACCTCAACTGGGAGGTGATCCAGCCGCTGGAGGGGCCCAGCATCTACCACGAGTTCCTCGACGAGCACGGCGAGGGGCTGCAGCATGTGGGCTTCCTGCTGCAGGACACGGGCCTCGACTGGGACGCCTGCATCGCCGACATGGAGGCGCGCGGCTTCGCACGCGTCATGGGCGGCGGCTGGCGCGGCGTGCGCTTCTGCTACTTCCAGACCGAAGACGCGCTCAAGACGACCCTGGAGCTGATCTACCGCCCCGAGGGCTACCGTCGCCCGGACCCGCTCTACTGGTATCCGCCCAGGGATTAGCCCGAATAGTCCACCGCGGCCATTCCCCGACCCCGTCATGCCCGGACTTGTTCCGGGCATCTCGTGCCGCCGGGTACGTCGGAAGGTAGGCGCCTGCATGGATGGCCGGAACCAGTCCGGCCATGACGTGGCGGAGGGACCGCGCAGGAGCTTGCGAACCTCGCGAAGGGGACTGTAGGCGGAGGCGCGCTCAGGAATCCTTCCAGGCCGGCTCCCGCTTCTCCAGGAAGGCGGTGATCCCCTCGCGGGCGTCGTCCGCCTGGATGGTGCGGTAGATCACCTCGCCGGCATAGTCGTAGGCCGCGCCGCGGTCCATCTCCAGCTGGCGGTAGAACGACTCCTTGCCCTGGGCGATGGCATAGGCCGATTTCGCGGCGATATCGCGCGCCACCTCGTCTACCGCCTCGCCGAGCTTGTCCGGCGCCACGACCGCGCTGACCAGCCCCATGCGGAAGGCCGTCTCGGCGTCCATCAGCTTGCCGGTGAGAAGCATCTGCATCGCGTGCTTGGGCGCGACGGCGCGGCTCACCGCGACCTGGGGCGAGTGGCACCAGAAGCCGATGTTCACACCCGGCGTCGCGAAGCGGGCCTCCGACGAGGCGTAGACCAGATCGCAGCTCGCGACCAGCTCGCAGCCGGCGGCGGTGGCGATGCCGTGGACCCTGGCGATCACCGGCTGGGGCAGACGCAACAGGCTCTGCATCATGCGCGAGCACGACGCGGTCGCCGCCCGCTTGGTCTCGGGCGCCTGCATTGCCTCGACCGATTCGTTGAGGTCGTGGCCGGTGCAGAAGAGCCGCCCGGCCGCCGCCAGGATCACCACCCGGACCGAGCGGTCGTCCCTGATGTCGTCGAGGGCGTCCTGCAGCTCGTGCACCAGCCGGTGGGACAGGCTGTTGCCCGACTTGGGCCGGTTGAGCGTGAGCGTCGTCACGCCCCGGTCGTCCTTGCGGCGCAGCACGCGCGCGATCACGTCCGGCAGTTCCACGATCTCGGTCGTCGCCATCCTCTCCTCCCGCGTTCGGGCCGCTTTCGGGCGTCTGCGCGCTATTCTAGCACCACGCGCGACGAAACGGGCAGAACGGCGGCCAGCGGCCGGCTTGCGGCGGCGCCTGTTGTGGCCTATTCCGTGCCCGCCGGCGGCGGCGCAACCGCGCCGGCGAGCACGAGAATGCGAGAGAAGCGGGAGACCCCATGTCGCAGCTTGAAGGGAAGGTCGCCGTCGTCACCGGCGGCGGGCGGGGCCTGGGCCGCGCCTATTGCGAGGCGCTGGCGCGCGAAGGGGCCGCCGTGGTCGCCGCCGATATCCGCGACACGGCCGAGACGGTCGCCGCCATCGGCGCCACCAACGGGCGCGCCAGCGGCATTGCCTTCGACGCCGCCGACATGGCGAGCTGCGCGGCCATGGCGGCGCACGCGGTCGCCCAATTCGGGCGCATCGACGTGCTCGTCAACAACGCCGCGCTCTACGGCGACATCCAGGGCGGCCGCTTCGACAGGATCGAGCAGGACGAGTGGGACCGCACCATGGCGGTCAACGTGCGCGGCGTCTGGCAGTGCTGCAAGGCGTGCGTGCCGGTCATGCGCGAGGCGGGCGGCGGCTCGATCATCAACATCGCCTCCCTCGCCGCGGTCTACGGGATGCCCTTCGGCCTCCACTACGCGACCTCGAAGGCGGCGGTCATCGGCATGACCCGCGCGCTCGCGCGCGAGCTCGGCCGCGACTGGGTCAGGGTCAACGCCATCGCGCCGAGCGCGGTGCTGACCGAGGGGACCGACGCGTTCTTCGGCCCCAAGAAGGACAAGCTCCTCCAGGCCGTCGCCGCCGGCCAGAGCCTGCAGAAGAATCTCACGACCGACGATGTGGTCGGCACCGTGCTCTACCTCGCCTCAGACGCGAGCGGCCTGGTCACGGGCCAGACCCTCATGGTGGACGGCGGCACGGTCTTTCTGTAGGCGGGGCCGCTTCAGGCGGCAAGGCGGATCGCCAGCACGGCGGCGATCAGAATCAGGAAGGCCCCCACCGCCGCGAGGCCCAGGTGCCGTTCGATGAAGGCGCGGGCCGGCGGGCCGAAGTGCCAGAGCAGCGCCGCCACGATGGTGAAGCGCAGGCCCCGCGCGAGCAGCGAGGCCAGGACGAAGACGCCGATATCGAGGCGCCCTGCGCCGCTCGCGATGGTGATCAGCTTGTAGGGGAGCGGGGTGAAGCCGCCGGCGACGACGATCCACGCGCCCCATTCGTCGCGATAGCGCTCGAAGGTCGCCAGCTTCTCCTCGTTGCCCCAGAGCGCGAGAAGCGGGCCGCCGAAGGCATCGAAGAGGTAATAGCCGATCGCATAGCCGAAGAGGCCGCCGGCGACCGACGACAGCGTGCAGACGCCGGCCAGCAGCCACGCCCGCGCGCGCCGCGCGAGAATCATCGGGATGAGAAGCAGGTCCGGCGGGATCGGGAAGAACGAGCTTTCCGCGAACGCGACGGCCGCGAGCGCCCAGACGGCGCGGCGCTTGCCGGCAAGCTCCAGCGTCCAGCGATAGAGCCCGCGCAACGGACCCGGCCCCCGCCCCGCCGCAGGCCGCGGCCGGCGCCCGTTACTGCACAACCGGCAACGCCTTGAGGTAGGCGAACAGGGCCTTGGCGATGCGTTCGCGCTCGGGCGCCGGCAGGCGGCCGGAGAAAGCGGGCATCGTGGTCTCGCCGAGCACGGAGAGCGGCGCCAGCACGAAGCGAACGAACTCCGCCTCCACATAGTCCTTGGCGATGGCCGCCAGATTGCCCTCGAATTTCTCGCCGCCGAAGCCGTTCACCACGTGGCAGCTCAGGCAGTGCGTCCTGGCGAGCGCGGCGCCTTCGTGAAAGCGGGCGTCGAGACCCTGCGGCAGGAGCGCCGCGTCGGACAGCGTCACGAGGTTCACAGTCGCCACCTGATAGGGCCAGTTGCGCGCCCCCTCCGCCAGCAGGGCGGGGTTCCCGATATTGTCCCAGACCAGGTAGTAGGGGCCGAGCGGCACGTCGGTCTCGTTCTGCGCGAGATTGTCGATCGTGAAGGGCGACCCGTCCCCGCGCATGAAGACGATGAAGGCGCCCTCCGTCCGGAAGCGCTCGATGGCGATGCGGGAGACATAGCCGTCCAGCGCCCGGAATTCGACCGTTTCGGCCTGGCTCGACCAGTCCGCGCCGAAGAGTCGCGCCATGACATCGACGGCCGGATAGCCGACATAGTCCACGACGACGTGGTCGTCGCCCAGGCTCAGGTGCGGCTCGTAGACCGTCACCGTCCCGGCCGGTGCCCCCATCCGCTCCCGAAGACCGTCCACGGGCGGCATCTCCGCCGCGCGGCCGGCGGACGCCAGCAACAGGAGCAGCCCGGCCGTCAAGCCGAGAAACCCGAACCGTGTCCGCATCGCCTTCTCCCCCCAGGAAAGCACCCGCCGCCGCAGCGGACGGGCCGCTTCCCATGGTTAGCGCCCGGCCGAGCCTTCCTCAACCCGTCACTATCGCACTGGGGCGCCGGCCGCCGGCCTTACATCCGGGTTCTTATCTGATATGTCTCGAAGCGGGACACGGGTGGCGCCGCAGCGTGCGGCGGGAGGAGGCGATGGCGGCACGGGCGGCAGAAACGCGCCGGAACCGGGGATTCCCCGCAGCGGGGCGTCCCTGGGCGGCGCTCAAGGCCGAGATGCTGGCGGCGCGCGAGGACGACGACCCCTGGTGCCACGAGCGGAGTTTTTCCGCCGCCTACTTCGCCGGCGAGGACGTGCTGCGCTGCGCCAACGAGGGATACGACGCCTACCGGGCGGAGAACGGCCTCTTCGCCGCGAGCGCCTATCCGGGCCTGGCTGCGCTGGAGCGTGGGCTGATCGAGGGCGTGCTCGACCTCCTGCACGCGCCGCCCGGTGCCGGCGGCGCGACCACCGCCGGCGGGACCGAGAGCATCCTCATGGCCATGAAGGCCGCGCGCGACCGGGCCCGCGACCGCCGCCCGGTGGCGGGCACGCCCGAGGTCGTGGTGCCGAAGACGGCGCACGCCGCCTTCGACAAGGGCGCCGCCTGGCTCGGCATGACGGTGGTCCGCATGGAGCGCAGCGTGGACTGGCGCGCCGATGTCGCCGGCATGGCCGCCGCCATCACCGAGAACACCGTCATGATCGCGGGCTCCGCGCCGCCCTATCCCTACGGCGAGACCGACCCGATCGAGGAGATCGCGGCGCTCGCCCGGGAACACGACCTCTGGATGCATTCGGACGGCTGCATCGGCGGCATGATCCTGCCCTTCATGAAGGCGCTGGGCGATCCGGTCCCGCCCTTCGACTTCGCCGTCCCCGGCGTCACCTCGATGTCGGTGGACATGCACAAGTTCGGCTATGCCAACAAAGGCATCTCGCTCTGCCTGCTGCGCGATAAGGCGCTGGAGCGCTACCACCGCACCACCTTCGACGGCTGGCCCGCCGGCACCTATTCCACGCCCACCATCACCGGCACCCGCTCGGGCGGCGGCGTCGCCAGCGCCTGGGCGGTGATGACCCACCTGGGGGAGGAAGGGTTCCTGCGCATCCACGAGGCCCAGCGGCGCATCCGCGAGCGGTTGATCGACGGCATCGGCGCGATCGAGGGGCTCGCCGTGCTCGGCCGCCCGCACGCACTCCACGTCAGCTTCTACGCCGACACCTTCGATATCTTCGCGGTGGAGGAGGGGACGAATGCGCGCGGCTGGCGCTCGATCCGCATGCGCGAGCCCGAAGCGATCCTGCTCTGGCTCAACATGAAGCACGCGGCGAGCATCGACGCCTATCTCGCCGACCTCGCCGAGGTCGCGGCCGCCGTGCGGAGCGGCGGGATCGCCGCCAGCGTGCGCGGCGCCTCCAGCTATGCGACCTGACGCCGGCCGGCCGGCGTTCGGGCGCGACCGGCGGCGGGGACGGCCGTGACGCTTGCGATCGACAGCGACTTCGATGGCGGCAACATCCGCTGCCTCGCCGCGCCCGCGCCCGACGCAATCAGGCTGGAGATCGTGCCCGACGCAGGCGGCGTGTTCTTCCAGTGGTTCCACTTCTGCCTCAGCGGTGCCGCGGGCCGGGACTGCGTGCTCCGCATCGAGAATGCCGCCGCCGCGGCCTACCCGGAGGGCTGGCGCGGCTACCGCGCCGTCGCCTCGGAGGACGGCGAGGACTGGCCGCGCGTCGCCACCGAATATGACGGGACGGTGCTGACCGTCCGCCACCGGCCTGCGGGCGACAGGGTGCACTTCGCCTATTTTGTCCCCTACCCGATGGCGCGCCATGCCGACCTGATCGCCCGCGCCGGACGCTCGCGCCTGGTCACGGCGCGCTCTCTCGGCACCACCCTCGACGGCGCACCGCTCGATCTGCTGCAGATCGGCGGGAGCGGGCAGCGGGCTTGCTGGATCGTCGGCCGCCAGCATCCCGGCGAGACCATGGCCGAATGGTGGATGGAGGGGTTGCTGGAGCGGCTGCTGGACCCCGCCGATGCCCTCGCGCGCACGCTGCTCGGCAAGGCGCGCTTCTTCGTGGTGCCCAACATGAACCCCGACGGCTCACGCCGCGGCCATCTCAGGACCAACGCGGCGGGCGTCAACCTCAACCGCGCCTGGGCCCGGCCCAGCATGGAGGAGAGCCCGGAGGTCTTTCTCGTCAGCCGGCACATGGTGCGCACCGGCGTCGATTTCTGCCTCGACGTGCATGGCGACGAGGCGCTGCCATACGCCTTCATCGCCGGGCCCGAGGGCATCCCGTCCTACTCGGACGCGCTCGCGCGGAAGCTCGCGCGCTTCCAGTCCGCGCTCGTGGCGGCGAACCCCGATTTCCAGACCGCGCACGGCTATCCGCCGACCCCGCCCGGCAAGGCCAATCTCGGCATCTGCGCCAACTACGTGGCGGAGACCCATGGCTGCCTCGCCATGACCCTGGAACAGCCCTTCAAGGACGCCGCCAACGCGCCCGAGCCCCGCTACGGCTGGTCGCCGGCACGCTGCCGCTCGCTCGGCCGGAGCTGCCTGGAGGCGCTGGCCGCAGTGATCGACACGCTGCGCTGAGTTTTTGCGCGCGGCGCCGGAGCTTCAGCCTGCGAGCGCACCGCTCCCCCAACCCGCCAGCGCACCGAGGACCACGACGGCCCAGGGCGGCACCTTCCAGAAGACCAGCAGCGCAAACGCCGCGAGAGCGAGCGCGAGGTCGGCCGGGGTGCGGATGCCGCCGGTCCAGATGGGATCGTAGAAGGCGGCGCCGAGCAGGCCCACCACCGCCGCGTTCACGCCCAGCATCGCGCACTCCGCCGCGGCGATGCGCCTGAGCCGCTCCCAGAAGGGCAGCGCGCCCACCACCAGCAGGAACGAGGGCGCGAAGACCACAGCGAGGCAGAGCAGGCCGCCCGGCACCCCGCCGGGGCCGATGCCCGCGATCGCACCGAGATAGGCGGCGAAGGTGAAGAGCGGCCCCGGCAGCGCCTGGGCGGCACCGTAGCCGGCGACGAAGGTCTCGCGCCCGACCCAGCCGGGGGGAACGACCTCGGCCTGGAGCAGCGGCAGCACCACATGCCCGCCGCCGAAGACCAGCGAGGCCGAGCGGTAGAAGCCGTCCACCAGCATGAGCGCTTCGGAAGGCCAGGCGGCGGCAAGGATCGGCAGGCCGGCGAGCAGCGCGAGGAAGAGCGCGAGCAGCAGCACGGCAAGCCGCCTGTCGACGGCGATGCCGAGGGATGCACGGCGCTCGTCCCGGGCCGGGCGCAGGACGAGCAGGCCGGCCAGCGCACCGACGGCGATCACCGCGACATGGGTCACGACGCTCGGCGCCAGCACGGCGGCGAGGGCCGCGAGCACCGCCAGCGTGGCGCGCGGCGCGTCGGGGCAGAGGGTTCGGGCCATGCCCCAGACGGCCTGCGCCACCACCGCGGCGGCGACGGCCTTCAACCCCTGCAGGGCGCCCGGCGGGATCGCCTCCCCGTAAACCGCCACGCCATGGCCGAAGGCCAGCATGAGGGCGGCGGAGGGCAGCGTGAACCCCACCCACGCCGCCGCCGCGCCGGGGAGCCCCGCCTTGGCGAGCCCGATGCCGATGCCCACCTGGCTGGAGGTGGGCCCCGGCAGCATCTGGCAGAGCGCGACGAGGTCGGCATAGGCACGGTCCTCGATCCAGCGCCGGCGGATGACGAAGGCCTCGCGGAAATAGCCGATATGCGCGACCGGCCCGCCGAAGGAGGTCAGCCCCAGCATCAGAAACGCCACGAAAACCCGCGTCAGGGGCTGCCGCCCCGCGCCGGCACCCCGCCCGCTCCCATCGTCTGTGTCGCTTGCGCCGCCCCTCATCGGCACAGGATAGAGGGCATGCGAGCGTTGGCGAGAGGCGACATCGCTGCCCTGCCGCGCGCGGCGGGGGCGCTCTCATTTCCCCGCGTCGGGTGATACCCTCGCCACCCTTGCGGGACCGGGGCTGGAGAGGCAGGCGATGACGGACGGAGAGACGCAGGCCGCCCCCTTCGAGGCGGCGCACTGGGACCTCGTGCCGGGGGGTACGGCGCTCGTGGTCATCGACGCGCAGAACGACTTCCTCCATGCGCAGGGCTGGTACGCGGCGCAGGGGATCGACATCGGCCACATGCGGCGCTGCATCGAGCCGCTGACGGCGCTGCTCGCGGCCGCGCGGACGACGGGCATCCCCGTCGTCTGGACCCGCCACGGCATCCGGGGCACGGAGGACGGCGGGCCGTTCATGCAGCTCCGGCCCTTCCTCGCCGAGGGCGGCCTCAGGCGCGACACCTGGGGCTGGGAGATCCTGGCCGATCTGGCGCCGCAGCCGGACGACTGGTATGTCGCGAAGACGCGGCTCAGCGCCTTCTTCGGCACCGACCTGGAGGTGGTGCTGCGCGGCTTGCGCGCGAAGACGGTGCTGATGACGGGCGTGCTCACCAATCAATGCGTCGCGGCGACATCGAAGGACGCGATGTTCCGCGACTTCAAGCCCATCGTGATCGAGGAGTGCACCGGCACCACGCTGCCGCACCTGCACGAGCCTGCGATCGAGATGATGCGGGTCGGCTGGGCCGAGGTGCGCGACCTCGAGTCCGCGCTGGGCGAGATCAGGCAGCTCGCGCCGGCGCCCGCGGCCGGGGGGCGGTGATGGCTCAGGACCTGCCCCGCTCGGCACGGGTCGTCATCGTCGGCGGCGGTGTCGTCGGCTGTTCCGTGGCCTACCACCTCGCGCATGCGGGCGTCTCCGACGTGGTGCTGCTGGAGCGCCGCGAGCTCACCTGCGGCACCACCTGGCACGCCGCCGGCCTCATCGGCCAGTTGCGCGGCTCGAAACGGATGACCGCGCTCGCCAGGTACACGGCCGAGCTCTACCGCGGCCTGGAAGCGGAGACGGGACAGGCGACTGGCTTCAAGCAGAACGGCTCCATATCCTTGGCGACCACGCCGGGCCGCCTGGAAGAGCTGAAGCGCAACGCGTCGGCGGCCAGGGTGTTCGACCTCCGCGTCGACGTGATCGGCCCGGAGGAGATCGGGGAGCGCTACCCGCTGATCGCCGTCGACGACGTGCTCGGCGGGCTCTTCATCCCCTCCGACGGCCAGGCCAATCCCATCGACGTGACCCGCGCGCTCGCCAGGGGCGCGCGTGCCGGCGGCGCGCTGATTCGCGAGGGGGTCGCGGTCACCGCCATCGCCCACGACGGCGAACGCGTTACCGGCGTCGAGACCGGGGCGGGCACGGTTGCGGCGCAGGCGGTGGTGCTCTGCACCGGCATGTGGACCCGTGACCTTGCCGCATCGGTGGGCGTCCGCGTGCCGCTCCACGCCTGCGAGCATTTCTACGTCATGACCGATCCCATCGAGGGCGCGACGCCGGACCTGCCCGTGCTGCGCGACTACGACGCCGGCGCCTACTACAAGGAGGACGCCGGCAAGATCCTGCTCGGCGCCTTCGAGCCGGTGGCGAAGCCCTGGGGCATGGAGGGCATCCCGGAGGACTTCTGCTTCGACCAGCTGCCCGACGACTACGAGCATTTCGAGCCGGTGCTGATGCAGGCGCTGCAGCGAATGCCGGCGCTGGCGGACGCCGGTATCCAGACCTTCTTCTGCGGGCCCGAGAGCTTCACGCCCGACGTCCGCTACCATCTCGGCGAGGCGCCGGGGCTCGCCGGCTGCTGGGTCGCCGCCGGCTTCAACTCCATCGGCATCCAGTCCGCCGGCGGCGCCGGGCGGGTGCTGGCGGACTGCATCAAGACGGGCCGGCCGCTCGTCGACATGTGGGACGTGGACCTGCGCCGCGCCCTGCCCTTCCAGACCAATGGGCGTTATCTGCGCGAGCGGGTGAGCGAGACCCTCGGCCTCCTCTACGACAATCACTGGCCCTTCCGCCAATACGCGACCGCGCGGGGCGTGCGCCGCTCGCCCTTCCACGACCGCCTCGCGGCGCGCGGTGCCTGCCACGGCGAGGCCTTCGGCTGGGAGCGGCCCAACTGGTACGCCGCGCCAGGCACGGAGCCCCGCTACGACTACAGCTTCGGCCGCCAGAACTGGTTCGACCTCTCCGCCGAGGAGCACCGCGCGGTGCGCGACGGCGTGGGCCTCCTCGACCAGACTTCCTTCGCCAAGTTCCGTCTCCAGGGCCGCGATGCCGCGAAAGTTCTGGGCCGGATCTCCGCCAACGAGGTGGACGTGCCGCGGGATCGCATCGTCTACACCCAGTGGCTCAACGACCGGGGCGGCATCGAGGCCGACCTCACCGTCACCCGGCTCGGGCACGACGACTATCTGGTCGTGACCTCCGGCGAGTTCCAGGTGCGCGACGACCGCTGGCTCCGGCGCCACATCCCGGAGGGCGCGCACGCGGTGCTCACCGATGTCACCTCCGGGCTCGCCGTGCTCGGCGTCATGGGTCCCCGCGCCCGCACCCTGCTGCAGAGCCTGAGCCCCGATGACCTCGCCAATGACGCCTTCCCCTTCGGCACCAGCCGGGAGATCGAGCTCGCCCAGGCCTACGTCCGCGCCGCGCGCATCACCTATGTGGGCGAGCTCGGCTGGGAGCTCTACATCCCGACCGAGTTCGCGGCGGGCGTCTACGACGCGCTGGTGGAGGCCGGGGCCGACGCGGGTCTCCGCCATGTCGGCATGCACGCCATGAACTCGCTCAGGATCGAGAAGGCCTACCGCCACTACGGCCACGACATCACCGACGCCGACACGCCCCTCGAGGCCGGCCTCGGCTTCGCGGTCAGGCTCGACAAGGCGCAGCCCTTCATCGGGCGCGACGCGCTGCTGCGCCAGCGCGAGCAGGGCGTGCGCCGGCGGCTGGTCCAGTTCCTCCTCGAAGACCCGGAGCCGCTGCTCTACCACAACGAGCCGATCTGGCGGGACGGCGCGCTCTGCGGCTATGTGCGCTCCGCCATGTACGGCCACACCCTCGGCGCGGCGGTCGCGCTCGGCTATGTGGAGCACGCGGACGGCGTGGACGAGGACCATGTGAACGCCGGCCGCTACGAGATCGAGGTGGCGGGCGTGCGCTACCCGGCGAAGGCGAGCCTGCGCCCCCTCTACGACCCCCGGTCGAGCCGCATCAGGGCCTGAACGCCCGCCGACAAGCGCCGTTCCCGCCACAGTCCGGCGACTTCGCCCGCAGCGCCCCGACGGGTGAGACCGCAGCGACGCGGCGCTCGAAGCCTGTATGCGGCAATACACGTTGCCGGCCTATCATCCCGCCGGCACCTGCAAGATGGGCATCGACGACATGGCGGTCGTCGATCCCGCGCTTCGGGTCATCGGTGTGGAGGGCTTGCGCGTGATCGACGCCTCGATCATGCCGGTCGCAACCAGCGCCAACACCAACGCGCCGACCATCATGATCGGCGAGAAGGGATCGGACCTGGTGCTGGGCAAGTAGTGTCCTGATTCTACTTGATGGGGTTACCCATGCGCTCGGAAGCACCCTACGAGTCGGGGTTGCCAGCCTGAGCCTCGATCTGACTCAGTTCTATTTCCCACCACTTGATAGATGAATTAATTGCTTCCGAAGGAGAATACGAGCGATCGCCCACCAATATCGTCGAGTAGATTTCTGGAACTTGTAAGGAATCCTGTTTTTCTGAGGGAGACGGAAAAACAGAGGAGCGGTACTCCTTCAGTATATTGTTGCGCTCTTTTTCTATGAACTCGTGAAAAATAAGATGTTGAAAAGGCTGCGAATTCCAACGGTTCCAAGCGGATTCTATTGCCGATTGAAGGGCAGCTGATCGCGATGCATCGATGTTCCGCAATGTATGGCCGACCGCTCTTAGAATGGTAATTGCTGTGATCTACCGCAGACGTATTGTGGCTATGTTGTCGGAAGAGAGAGCTGTAGAGAGCTCATCTCTTGCCCTGTAGACATCGCGCAGAGTGCGACGCGCTGCCAACGCATCGTACTTTGTATACGGATTGCTTTTCTTTTTCTTTCCGCGGCGAGAGCGAGGCCAAGTCGTAGCCATCTGCGGCAAGGATCCCTTCAATATAGGGATGGAAGCAAGGAGAGCGACATATGGCTAGAACATTCAATGTGAGACGGAAACGCTCTAGCCGCCCCGCACTAACCCCAGAGCCGCTCGGTAGCCAGCGCGGCGCCGTCGGCGAGGGTGCGGAGCTTGGCCCACACCACGTCCTCGGCGACGAAGCGGTAGCCGGCGAAGGTGCTGAAGCCGCAGTCGGTGCCGGCGATCACGCGGCCCTTGTCCCCCATCACCTCGGCGTAGAGGCAGATGCGGTCGGCGACCACCTCCGGGTGCTCCAGATAGTTGGTGGTCACGTCGATCACGCCGGGGATCAGGATCATCGGCGCCGGCGGCGGGGCGGCCTTGAGCGTCTTCCACTCGTGCTGGTGGCGCGGGTTGGCGCAGGCGATGCTGAGCGCGCCGACCCTGGCTTCGTAGATCAGCGGCAGCAGCGGCGCCAGGTCGCAGTCGTCGATGTGGGGGCCGTCCCAATTGCCGAAGCAGACGTGGAGCCTCACCTTCTCCGTCGGGATGTCGGCGAGCGCGAGGTTGAGCGCCCTGATGTGCAGCGCGACCCGCTCCAGGAATTCGTCGAGCGGCCGGTCCTGGTACATGAACTGGCGCTCCATGGCGAGGTCGGGCGCGTCGATCTGCAACAGATGGCCCGAGGCGACGATGCGGTCGTACTCCTTCTTGAGCTCGTGGCCCAGCGCCATGACGTAGTCCTCGTCGCGCGGATAGTCGGGATTGTCGTCCGCGCGCAGCATGGTGGTGGAGACGATGCCGGGCGAGGCCGCGGTCATGAAGGTCTCCGCGAAGCCGCCGGCGGCGCGCTCCAGCGATGCCGCGAAGTGCGCGATCTCGAAGCGCACGTCCGCGAGGTCGGGTTCGTAGACGACCGCCGTCTCGGCCTGCGGCGCGTTGAAGACCTTCGGCCGGTCCTTCTCCCGGCTCCAGGTGCGCTCGGTGAACATCGCCGCGTAGCCGGGAAAGCGGACCATGTCGGTCAGCATCTTGCGCTGCGATTCGCCGCCGAAGCCGGACATGCGCTGCGGCACGTAGGTCTGGAAGCCGACGCGGGATTCCTCGCCGTCGTTGCCGATATCCACGCCGCTCTCGACCTGCCTGGCGACGACCCAGTCGATGGCGTCGGCCACCGCCCGCTCGAAGGCGGCCGGATCGATCGCATCGCCCCGCTCCCGCCCGATGAGCAGCGCCTCCAGGGCCGGCGGGCGGGGCAGGCTGCCGGCATGGGTGGTGAGCATCCGGTCTTCGCTGGTCAACATGGCGCCGCCTCCCCTTCCCTCCGCGCGAAGGCCCGAGTGTCGCGCACGTCCGGCGCGCAAGGCAACCCGCGCACGCCACCCTTGCGGATGCGCGCGAATTCCCGCTAATGGGCGCCAACAGGGGAGCGCCGGGGGAGACGACGGTGGCACGGCCATACACGCTGGTGGTTCGCGGCGGCACGGTCGTGGACGGCTCGGGCGGCGAGCCGCGCGACGTCGATGTCGGGATCGCCGGGGGCCGGGTGGCGGCGGTCGGACCCGGTCTCGGGGCGGGCGACGAGGAGATCGACGCGCGCGGCATGATCGTGACGCCCGGCTTCATCGACCCCCACACCCACTACGACGCGCAGGCCACCTGGAGCAGCCGCATCACGCCGTCGTCCTGGAACGGCGTCACCACCGCGATGATGGGCAATTGCGGCGTCGGCTTCGCCCCCTGCCGGCCCGACCAACGGGAGACGCTGGTGGAGTTCATGGAGGGCGTCGAGGACATCCCCGGCGCGGTGCTGGACGAGGGCCTGCCGTGGAGCTGGCAGAGTTTTGGGCAATTCATGGATGCGCTGGAGGCGCGCGCCTACGACCTCGACATCGCGGCGCAGGTGCCGCATTCGCCGGTCCGGGTCTTCGTCATGGGCCGGCGGGGCGTGGAGCGCGAGCCCGCGACAGCTGCGGACAACGCGGCGATGGCCGAGATTGCGGCGGCGGGCATCCGCGCCGGCGCGCTCGGCTTCTCCACCTCGCGCACGCTCAACCACAAGACCCTCGACGGCCGCCCGATCCCGACGCTCACCGCAGCCGAGGACGAGCTCGCCGCCATCGGCGTCGCCATGGGCGCGGTCGGCGCGGGCTGGCTGCAGGTGATCTCCGACTTCGACGATCTCGACGGCGAGTTCGCCATGCTGCGCCGCGTGGTCGAGCGCTGCCGCCGGCCGATGGCGATCACCATCCTCCAGCACGACCGCGCACCCGACGGCTGGCGCCGCCTTCTCGCCCACATCGCCGAGGCGAATCGCGCCGGACTCCCCATGATCGGCCAGACATTGACCCGCGCCACCGGCGTCCTGCTCGGCTTCGAGATTTCGATGAACCCCTTCTCTGGCCGGCCGAGCTGGGAGGCGATCGCCCATCTCCCGCTGGCGAAGAAGGTGGAGACCCTGCGTCAGCCCGGGTTCCGTTCGCGGCTCTTCGCCGAGGCCTGCCCGGACAAGTCGCTCGCCAGGCGCGTTTCGAGCTGGGAGCGCCTCTATCCCCTCGGCACGCCGCCGGACTACGAGCCGCCCGCCGAGCAGAGCATCGCCGCCATCGCCGCGCGCGCGGAGCGCACGCCGGAGGATGTCGCCTGCGACTACCTGCTGGAGCGGGAGGGGAAGGCGCTCCTCTACCGGCCGGTCAGCAACTACGCGGAGGGCTCCCTCGACGCGGTGGGGGAGATGCTGCGCCACCCGCACACGCTGGTGAGCCTGGGCGACGGCGGCGCCCATGTGGGCATGCTGTGCGACGCGAGCGCGTTCACCTACATGCTGAGCCACTGGGTCCGCGACAGGACCCAGGGCGAGCGCATGCCGCTCCCCTGGGCGGTCAGGCGCATGACGCGCGACAACGCGCTGGCGCTGGGCCTCGCCGACCGCGGGCTGCTCCGGCCGGGCTTCAGGGCCGACCTCAACGTGATCGACCACGACAACCTCACCCTGCACTGCCCGGAGCCGGTCTACGACCTCCCCGGCGGCGGCAGGCGCCTCATCCAGCGGGCCGAGGGCTATGCCGCCACGCTGGTCTCCGGCGTGCCCGTCTATCGCGACGGCGAGGCGACCGGCGCGCTCCCCGGTCGCCTGGTGCGAGGCCCGCAGGCCGCCCCGCGGGCGGACGCCGCCGCGTAGGGCCGGCGATCGTGCGTCGATGCCGAAGCACACGCTGACACGCCGGTCGGCGCTGGCCGGCCTTGGCATCGCCGCCGCGGGCGCGGCGCTGGCACCCGTCCTCGCCTGCGCCCGCCCGACGCCCCTGGGCTACGCGTTTTCGGGACCGGCCGCGGACCGCGCGCTCGGCCTCGTGCCGCCGCCTGACTGCACGCCCGGCACGCTCTCGCTGACGGAAGGACCCTTCTACACCCCGCTGACACCGCGACGGAGCAACCTGCGCGAGCCGGACACGGGCGGAGAGCCGCTCGTTCTCGAAGGCCTGGCGCTGGCGCCCGACTGCACGCCGCTCGCAGGCGCCGTGATCGACATCTGGCATTCCGACGAACGCGGGCGCTACGACAATCGCGGCTTTCGCTATCGCGGGCACCAGTTCACCGATGCGGCCGGCGCTTTCAGATTCGAGACCGTCCGGCCCACGCGCTATGGTGGACGCACGGCGCACGTCCACGTGAAGGTGCAGGGGGAGGCGACGCGCCTGCTCACCACCCAGCTCTATTTCCCGGACCTGCACGAGGCCAACGCCCGCGACCGGCTCTTCCGGGACAATCTCATGGTGCGCCTCGACCGTGCCGGCGGCGACTGGCAGGCGCGTTTCGACTTCGTGCTGGCAGCGGCCTGAAAAATCCCCGCGGCGCCGGCAGCGCCGCGGGGGAGTGAGGAGGAAAAGACCCGCGCCCGGAGCGCCCCGCCTCTCAGGCGGCGCTCGATACCGGGTGCGTGAACTGGTCCGTCTCGGTGGAGCCGGCCATCGCGGCCGTGGACGCCGCACCGCCGGACAGCGCCATGCTCACCGCGTCGAAATAGGCCGCGCCGACCTCATGCTGATGGCGGGTCGCCGTATAGCCCGCGGCCTCGGACGCGAACTCCGCCTCCTGCAGCGTCGCATAGGCCGCCATGCCGTGGTCGCGGTAGCCCTGCGCCAGCTCGAACATGCCGTGGTTCAGGCTGTGGAAGCCGGCGAGCGTGACGAACTGGAACCTGTAGCCCATCTCGCCGAGCGCGCGCTGGAAGCGGGCGATGGTCGCCTTGTCGATATTGCCGCGCCAGTTGAACGAGGGCGAGCAGTTGTAGGCGAGCATCTTGCCGGGGAAGCTGCGGTGGATGGCATCGGCGAAGGTCTGCGCCTGGGCGAGGTCGGGGGTCGAGGTCTCCATCCACAGGAGATCGGCGTAGGGGGCGTAGGCGAGGCCGCGCGCGATGCAGCGTGCCATGCCCTCGCCGTCGCGCAGGCGGAAGAATCCTTCCGCCGTGCGCTCGCCGGTGATGAAGGGACGGTCGCGCTCGTCGACGTCGCTGGTGATGAGCCTGGCGCTGTCCGCGTCCGTGCGCGCGACGATCACGGTCGCCGTGCCGGAGACATCGGCCGCGAGCCGCGCCGCGCTGAGGTTGCGGATATGGGCCTGGGTCGGGATCAGCACCTTGCCGCCCATGTGGCCGCACTTCTTCTCGGACGCGAGCTGGTCCTCGAAGTGGACCCCGCCGACGCCGGCCTCGATATAGGCCTTGGCGAGCTCGAAGGCATTGAGCGGGCCGCCGAAGCCGGCCTCCGCGTCCGCCACGATCGGCGCGAACCAGGTCCTGTCGCCGAGCCCGTCGACGCTGTCGATCTGGTCGGCACGCTGCAGCGCGCTGTTGATGCGCCGCGCCAGCGCCGGCCCGCTGTCGGCCGGATAGAGGCTCTGGTCGGGGTAGGTGTGCCCGGCGCTGTTGGCGTCGGCCGCGACCTGCCAGCCCGAGAGGTAGATCGCCTTGAGGCCGGCGCGGACCATCTGCACCGCCTGGCCGCCGGTCATCGCGCCGAGGGCGTGGACATAGTCCTCGGTGGCGAGCAGCTCCCAGAGCCGCTTCGCGGCATGTTCGGCGAGCGTGTGCCGGACCGGGAGCGTGCCGCGCAGTGCCCTGACCTGGTCTGCGCCGTAGTCGCGGCGAATGCCTGCAAAGCGCGCCGGCGCCGCGTCGTTGACCAGGGACTCGATCGCTCTCGCGCTGATCTCGCTCATCTCAACCCCCCGGGCGCGGTGCGCCGTCGTGGATGGTGTTCAGAACCTGATAGGCGGGAAGCGTCAGGAAATCCGGGAACGAGTTCGCCGTCGCGACCTCGCTGAAGAGGGCGACGGCCCGGTCGAAGTGCCCGCCCTCGAAGCGAACCTCGCCGAGCGCCTGCCTGAGGCCCGCGACCTCCTCGGCGAGGAGGCGCTCCACCAGCGCCCGGTCGACCGTGCGGCCGTCCTCCAGCGTGGCGCCGTGGCGCAGCCACTGCCAGATCTGGGCGCGGCTGATCTCGGCCGTCGCCGCGTCCTCCATCAGGTTGTAGAGAGGGACGGCGCCGCGGCCCGCGAGCCACGCCTCGATATACCGGATGCCGACGCGGATATTGGCGCGCAGCCCCTCTTCGCTGCGCGCGCCGTCCGGCACGGCGAGAAGGTCGGCCCCGGTCACCGTCACGTTGGCGGGCGGGCGCGAGACCTGGTTCGCGTCCGGCATCATGCGGTCGAAGACAGCGCGGGCGACGGGCACCAGGCCGGGATGGGCGACCCAGGTGCCGTCATGGCCGTCGCCGGCCTCGCGCTCCTTGTCCGCGCGGACCTTGGCGAAGGCCTGTTCGTTCGCCGCGTCATCGCCCTTGACGGGGATCTGCGCCGCCATGCCGCCCATCGCATGGGCGCCGCGCCGGTGGCAGGTCTCGATGAGGAGGCGGCTGTAGGCGCGCATGAAGGGCTGCGTCATGGTGACGAGGCCGCGGTCCGGCAGCACGAAGTCGGCGCGATTGCGGAAGGTCTTGATGACGCTGAAGATGTAGTCCCAGCGGCCGCAGTTGAGGCCGACGATGTGGTCTTTCAGCGCGTGCAGGATCTCGTCCATCTCGAAGGCGGCGGTGATGGTCTCGATCAGCACCGTCGCCTTGACCGTGCCGAGCGGGAGCCCCAGCGCCTCCTGCGCCGCCACGAACACCGCGTTCCAGAGCGCCGCCTCCTCGTAATGCTCCATCTTGGGCAGGTAGACGTAGGGGCCGGAGCCGGCGCCACGGAGCCGGGCTGCGTTGTGGAAGAAGAAGAGCCCGAAATCGACCAGGCTCGCGGACGCGGGCCTGCCGTCGACGAGGAAATGCGCCTCTTCCAGGTGCCAGCCGCGCGGGCGGACGATGAGGGTCGCGGTCTCGTCCGCCAGGCTGTAGGACTTGCCTGAGGCGGGGTCGGTCAGGGCGATGGAGCGGCGCGCCGCGTCGCGCAGATTGCTCTGGCCGGCGATCATCGCCTCCCAGGTCGGCGCCGCAGCGTCCTCGAAATCGGCCATGAAGCACGAGGCGCCCGAGTTGAGGGCGTTGATGATCATCTTGCGATCGACCGGGCCGGTGATCTCGACCCGCCGGTCGGCGAGGTCGGCGGGCGTGCCTGCGATGGTCCAGTCGGCGTCGCGGATCGCCCTGGTCTCGGGCCGGAAGGCCGGGTTCTCGCCGGCGTCGATGCGCGCCTGGAACGCCTTGCGGGCGGCGAGCAGGCGCCGGCGCTCGGCCCCGAAGCGGCGCTCGAGCATGGCGACGAAGGCCGAGGCTTCGTCGCTCAGGATCTCGGCCAGACCGGGAACGATGGGGCCGGCGATGCTCACCCCGCCGTCGGCGGCTGCGCCGGCGTCTTTCCTCTGGCTCTGCTGCATCGCGTGACGACCCTTCCATGTTGCATCGCAATATCGGCGAACTGTTGCCCGCCGCGCCGAAAATGTCCATAACCGATTGGAAAAAATAGTGTATTTTTGTCACATTTAGTATAGTATAAGTTGTTATATTGTCGATAAGGTAAAAATACGAGGGCGCGCCGGAGGCCGGGGCGCGGCGCTCGGGGGACCATGCAGGGCGGACCATGCAGGGCAAGGTGATGGCGGGCCAGCGGGTGCGCCGGCTGCGCCGCGAACGCGGCCTCACCCAGGCGCGCATGGCGGCCCGGCTCGGCATCTCGACCAGCTACCTGAACCTGATCGAGCGCAGCCAGCGGCCCGTCACCGTTCCCTTCCTGCTCAAGCTGGGACAGGCCTTCGATGTCGATCTGCAGCGCTTCGCAGAGGACGACGAGGGGCGCGTCGTCGCCGCGCTCAGGGAAGTCCTGAGCGACCCGCTGTTCGCCCGCAGCCAGGTGACCGACCAGGACATCCGCGACGCGGCGCAGGCGAGCCCGGTGCTGGGCGACGCGGTCGTGGTCCTCTTCCGCGCCTATCGCGACCTGCTGGAGAACACGATGGACCCGGCGCGAGGCGGCGGCGGCGAGGCGCCCGGCCCTGCGGCGGCGGCGCTGACGACGGCGGCCCGCGCCCCGGAAGACGCGGTTCAGGACGTCATGCAGGCCCGCTCCTGCTACGTCCCTGCGCTGGAGGAGGCCGCAGCCCGGCTCTGGGAGGAGGCGGGCCTGGAGCCGGAGAGCCTCTACGAGGGCTTGCGCGCCGTGCTCTCGGCCAGCCACGGGCTCAAGGTCCGCATCCTGCCCGCGCATGTCATGCACGATCTGGTCCGGCGCTACGACCGCCACGGCAGGCGCGTGCTGCTCTCCGACGCGCTGGCGCCGGAGGAGCGCGTCTTCCAGCTTGCCCATCAGGCGGCGTTGCTCGGCTGGCGCGACCTGCTCGACGATATCGCGGAGCGCTCGGGCCTGGAGGGCGCGGCGCGCGACCTCCTCGTCATCGAGCTGGCGGACTATTTCGCCGCCGCCTGCGTGATGCCCTACGAGCGCGTCTTCGAGGCGGCGGAGGCGCTCCGCTACGACATCGATCTCCTGGGCCGGCGCTTCGGCGCGTCGTTCGAGCATGTCTGCCAGCGCCTCGTCACCCTGCAGCGGCCCGGCGCCAGGGGCGTGCCCTTCTTCCTCGTCCACCTCGATTGCGCGGGCAATGTGCTGCGCCGCTTCGACGCGGCCGGCTTCCGCTTCGCACGCTTCGGCGGGCTCTGCCCGCGCTGGGGCGTGCACCGCGCCTTCCAGAGCCAGGGCGAGATGCGCCTCGATGTCGTGGAGATGCCGGACGGCGCGCGCTTCCTCAGCATCGCCCGCATGGTGTCCCGGCCGGGCGCCGGCCATGCGCAGCCGGGCCAGCAGCGCGTGGTCGCAATCGGCTGCCCGCTCTCCTACGGCGCCCGCCTCGTCTATGGAGCGGGCCTCGACCCGGAGCGGCCCGCAGGGGCCGTGCCGATCGGCATCAACTGCCGCCTGTGCGACCGCACCGATTGCAGCCAGCGCGCCTATCCGCCGCCGGGCCGCCGCCTGATCGTGAACGAGAACCAGCAGGGCCTGGCGCCCTGGTTCGTCGGGTAGGCGGCACAGAGACGCGCCGGCGCCGCGATACGGGCCGTTCTCAGGCCGTGGGCACCACCCTCCCGTCCCAGCCCGCAGAGGCGAGCACCGCCTTGTCGATTATCAGCCGCGCCGCCATGGTGGGGCGAGGCGAGGTGCCGATGCGCAGCTCGCCGACGATGCCGAGCAGCATGTAGGCCTCGCGCCGCGAAAGTCCGGTCCAGCCGGCGACCAGGCCGACCGCGGCGGCGGACGCATCCTCCGTCGCCGCCTCGACCGAGGGCCCGTAGCCCACGATCTGCACCGTGCCGTCATGCTCGAAGATCGGGCGGGACACCGGGCTCTCCTTGACCAGCGCGATCCGCGCCCGCACCCGCGCCGAGCACTCGACGCCGGTGCCGCTGATGATGCCGTCGCTGATCGCGGCGTGGGGGTCGGCCATGAAGACCAGCGCGTCGTCCACCAGCACCGGCAGGTGGACGCGCGCACCTGCGCCCACGTCGCGCTGGTCGAAGTCGCCACCGTAAGCGCCGGCGTGGGAGGGCCGGTAGCCCTCGGGCGGCATGGTCGACAGCGTGCCGAGATTGGGCGCAAGCGGGATCGCCACGCGGCCCGCGAACCAGGCCTTCCCGTCGCGGATCGGGCAGGCGACGATGGCGGGCTCGGCGAACTCCTCCCTGAGCACGCCGAAGTCGCGCAGCACCGCGTTGGCGCCCTCGCCGAAGGGCTCGATCGCCAGCAGGTCGATCGCCACCGAATCCCCCGGCCGCGCGCCGCGCACGGCGATGGGACCGGTCACCGGCGCAAGCGGATGGCCCTCCGATTCCGGCGTGAACGGCGTCGGCACCCGGGCGATGTCCTCGATATCGTCGAAGGCGCCGTCCACAGTCACCTCGATCTCGGCGCCGGGGTCGATGGTCATCGTCGGCGGCGTCGCCGGGTTGACGGTGAAGAGATAGGTCCTGGCCATGATCGGGCTCCGGCGGTGGCGCTCAGCGGCTGAGCGCGGCGTCGCGCATCGCGTGGAAGTTCTGCAGGCCGATCTCGTTGCGGCCGAACACGATCTCGCGCTGGATGCCGGCGGCGAGGTTGGCCTGCACGCCCTCCATCACGGCGAAGTCCTCGCTGTCCAGCACGCCGAGCGCGAGCCGCATCATCTCCTCCCAGTCGCGCTCCGAGCGGTCGTCGGCGGGCGAGGCGAAGCTGAAGCGGCAGGCCGTGCTGTCGGGCCGCTCGGGGTCGGGAAAGAAGCGGACAAGCTCGACGTGCGGGCCCTGGCTGACGAGCACCGCATTGGGGAAGAGGCGATAGACGATGGTCGCGTGCGGCACCACCCGCCATGTCGCCGGATCGCCGCCGCGCTGGTCCTCGATGCTGCGGCGGGGCGCCACCAGGCGGGCATGGCGGCCGCAGGCCTCGTAGAGGAAGACCGTGCCGAACAGCGTCTTGCCGATGGTGCCCCGGTGCAGGATGGGCACATGGTAGTATTCGAGGAAGGTATCCACGCCCAGCTTCCAGTTCATCCGCTTGGTCCAGGTGTGGCTGCCGCGGTGGCGGTAGCCGCCGAGCCCGAAGCTCGCGAACTCCGCGCCCAGCGGGCCGAGGGCCGCGTCGAGGTCGAGCGAACCCTGGGGGTCGAGCAGCAGCCAGACGAGACCGTCGCGCTCCTCCGTCGGGAAGCACACCAGGTGCTCTTCGCCCACCGCGATGTCGGGAAAATGCTCGGCCCCCGGCTGCGCCCTGAGCACGCCGCAGCGGTCGTAGGTCCAGTTGTGGTAGGGGCAGGCGAAGGCCTTGCCGACCTGGCCGGTACCGTCGAGCAGGCGGGCGCCGCGGTGGCGGCAGGTGTTGAGCAGGCCGCGCACCGCGCCGTCGTCGTCGCGCATCAGCAGCACCGGCACGCCGGCGATGTCGAGGGTGAGATAGTCGCCGGGCCCGGCGATCTCGCAGCCGAAGACGGCCGGCAGCGGCTGGCGCCGGAACAGCGCCGCGATCTCGGCCGCAAGCGCCGCCGGGCTGGTATAGCGGGCGCCGTCCACCGCCATGGCCGCCTCGGCCTCGGGCAAGGCACGGCGGCCGATGCGGTCGAGCGCCTCGGCGGCGAGGCGTCGTTCGGTCTCGGGCTGCACGGTCTCTCTTCGCGGTTGTGGCCCGCCCATACTAGCCGATTGCGCCGGGCGCTGCCGTGCGGGAGAAGATGCGGTATACCGATGGGGCATAGCGCCGGGAGCGGAGCATGAGCGCTGTCGATAGCGGCGACGACCTCGCCATCACGCTCGGGGTCGAGGAAGAATTCTTTCTCGTCGATCCCGACTCCCGCGATCTCCTCGCCGACCCGGACGAGGGCATCTTCGAGGACTGCGAGAGGAACGCCGGCCCGCACAAGATCGTGCACGAGTTCCTGCGCTCCCAGATCGAGACCAACACGAGGGTCTGCGCTTCGGTTGCCGAGGTGCGCCAGGCGCTCCGCGAGACCCGGCGCCTCGTCATCGAGGCGGCGGAGCGCCACGGCGCCCGGGTGCTGGCCGCCTCCACCCATCCCTTCGCCTCGTGGCGGGAGCAGGCGCCCACGCCCGGAGAGCGCTACAGGCGCTTCGCATCCATGTATCAGGAGACCGTGCGTCGCGCGGTCGTCGGCGGCATGCACATCCACGCGGGCTTCGGCGATGCGGACACACGCATCCGGGTGATGACCGCTCTCAGGCGCTACCTCCCGCTGCTCCATGCGCTCTCCACCTCCTCGCCGTTCAACGATGGGCACGAGACCGGGTTCAAGTCCTTCCGCCTGACCGTGATGGGCGGCCTGCCGCGTACCGGCCTGCCCGGCCCGCTGCACTCCTGGGCCGAGTACGCGCAGCTCGTCGCCGAATATCGGCGCATGGACTATATCGGGGACGCCAGGGAGCTCTGGTGGGACATTCGCCCCTCCAACGCATATCCGACGATCGAATTGCGAATCTGCGACGTGTGCACGCGCCTGGAGGACGCGGTGAGCGTCGCGGCACTCTACGCCTCCCTCATCCGCTGGCTCTGGCGCCAGGACCGCGACGGCGCCCTCCCGCCCGAGCCGCTCACCGAGCTCATCGCCGGGGATCGCTGGATCGCCCAGCGCTACGGCGTTCTCGCCTTCTTCGGCGACAGGGAGTCCGGAGGCGGGCGGGTGGATATCGACGACTATGCGGCCGCGCTGGCGGAGGCGCTTGCGGCGGACGCCCGCGCGCTCGGCTGCGAGGCGGAGCTGCGCCGGACGCTCGCCATCATCCGCAAGGGGAGCGGCGCGGACCGCCAGGCCGAGCACTACCGCCTGCGGCTCCTGGACGGCGGCACGCCGCAGGAGGCGTTGCACCGCGTGGTCGATCGGGTGCTCGCCGAGACGAGAGAGGGGCTGGACGAGTCGCCCGTCTGAGGCGCGCGGGAGCGCCGACTCAGAACCAGTTGTTGTGGCCCTGCACCCGCTACCTACAACATGTCGAAGGATCGTTGGCAGGCGCCCCGCTCCTCCCTATAGTGGCGCCGGCGCGCCCCTGCGATCGCCGCACCGTGCGAGGCCATGGCCGATACCCTCGATCTCTTCGCAAGGCTCGACGAGAGCGCCCCCGCTACGCCGCCCAAGAAGGGCAAGGCCGGGCGCAAGGCCGCGCCAGCGGCCGGCCGCAAGCACCGGCAGCCAGCATCACAGCCGGCAGCGCGGCCGGACCCGTCCCCCGCGCGGCCCGGCGGCGGCTATACCGCGCACGACATCGAGATTCTGGAGGGGCTGGAGCCGGTGCGGCGGCGGCCCGGCATGTATGTGGGCGGCACCGATCAGCGGGCGCTGCATCACCTGCTCGCCGAGCTGATCGACAATGCGATGGACGAAGCCATCGCCGGCCATGCGAGCCGGATCGAGGTCGCGCTCCACGGCGACGGCTCGGCCTCGGTCAAGGACAACGGCCGGGGCATCCCGGTCGATCCGCACCCCAAATACGAGAACGTCTCGGCGCTGGAGGTGATCCTCACCACGCTGCACTCGGGCGGCAAGTTCGGCGACAAGGTGTATGCGACATCGGGGGGGCTGCATGGCGTCGGCCTCTCGGTGGTCAACGCGCTGTCCGAGTCGCTGACGGTGGAGGTGGCGCGCGACCGGCGCCTGTGGCGGCAGGATTACGCGCAGGGCCTGCCGGCCGGCCTGCTGGAGGACGCCGGCCCCGTCACCAACCGGCGCGGCACGCTGGTGCGCTTCCGCCCCGACCCCGAGATCTTCGCTACGGGCGTGCGCTTCCAGCCGGGACCGCTGCACGAGATGGCGCGGACGCGCGCCTATCTCTTTCGCGGCGTCGAGATCCGCTGGTCCTGCGACCCCGTGCTGCTCACGGACGCCGGCGCGGTGCCGGAGACGGCGGTGCTGCACTATCCGGGCGGCCTGGCGGACTATCTCGAGGCCACGCTCGGCAGGCGCCACACGCTGACGCCCGCCCCCTTCGCCGGCCAGGGCGCGCTCAACGGCGACGCCGGCCGGGTCGAGTGGGCGCTCGCCTGGCCCGAGGACGAGGACGGCTTCGTCGCCTCCCACTGCAACACCGTGCCGACGCCTGAGGGCGGCAGCCACGAGGCGGGCATGCGCGCGGCCCTGGTGCGCGGGCTCAAGAGCTATGGCGCGCTCGTGGGCAACAAGCGCGCCGCCCAGTTGACCGCGGACGACGTGACGGGCGGCGCCTGCGCGCTGCTTTCGGTGTTCCTGCGCGACCCGCAGTTCCAGGGGCAGACCAAGGAGCGCCTGTCCTCGCCTGAGGCCGGGCGCCTGGTGGAGAACGCGCTCGGCGATCACTTCGACCACTGGCTGTCGGCGGATCCGAGCGCCGCCAACCTGCTGCTCGAGCGCGTCGTCGAGCGCGCCGAGGAGCGGCTCAGGCGCAAGAAGGACCGCGAGGTCGCGCGCAAGCGGGCGGCACGGAAGACCCGGCTGCCGGGCAAGCTCGCCGATTGCGCGCGCGAGGCGGCGGCCGGCACCGAGATCTTCCTGGTCGAGGGCGATTCGGCGGGCGGCTCCGCCAAGCAGGCGCGCAACCGCGAGACGCAAGCGGTGCTGCCCCTGCGCGGCAAGATCCTCAACGTCGCCAGCGCCAGCGCCGACAAGCTGCGCGGCAACAAGGAGCTCGACGATCTGGTGCAGGCGCTCGGCTGCGGCACCGCCGCGCGCTTCGATGCCGAAAAACTCCGCTACGAGCGCGTGATCGTCATGACCGATGCGGACGTGGACGGCGCCCACATCGCAGCTCTGCTGATGACCTTCTTCTACCGGCAGATGCCGGGCCTGATCGACGCGGGCCACCTCTTCCTGGCGCAGCCGCCGCTCTATCGCCTGGCGCGCGGCGGCACCACCCGCTATGCGCGCGACGACGCCGACCGCGAGCGGCTGCTGGCCGCCGACTTCGCCGGCGCCGGCAAGGTCGAGACCAGCCGCTTCAAGGGGCTGGGCGAGATGCCGCCGCCCCAGCTCAAGGAAACCACCATGGACCCGGCGCGGCGCACGCTGCTGCGGGTCGAGATCGCACGCGACGCGGCCACGGCCACGGCGCACCGGGTCGAGGCGCTGATGGGCCGCCGCCCCGAATCCCGCCTCGCCTTCATCCAGTCCCGCGCCGACACGGTGACCGCGCTAGACCTGTGACGGGGCGAGCGGCGCCTGAGGGGGTGAGAAAAGCGAGCGGGACCGGGCCGCGAAGCGGCCCGGCCGGCGCGACCGCGCCGGCGCGCCGCAAGGCGCGGAGCCAAGCGAGCGGAGCGAGCGCCCGGCGCCTGAGGGAAATGAATGGAGATTATATACGATAGTCACAATTTTCCCTGAAAATTGGTTGACAGCCTAGTGTCTCCCACTAGAATAGGGGTCAATGGGTGTAGAGCACCCCTAGATGATGGGAGACAATAAAGCTATGGCATGTAGAGTTGGAATGTCCACCAACCCTCACGAACGGATCCGTCACTGGATGGAGCGGGAGGGGCACATCCACTCCGAAATCCTCGCGTCGGGCCTCACCTACGATCAAGCGACTGCACGGGAGGCGCAGGAGGCGCGCGCGAGGGGGTGCCGACAGAGTCCTGGCGGGCAGCGAAACGGCCGGGCGAACTGGTCAGTCTACCTCGTCTCGGGCGGACGCTAATTGAGGAACCCTCCCTTGACCCCGTCTGATCGACGGGACTAAATCAGAGTACGGCGGAGGGCGCGGGACTCGAACCCGAAACGTGGCTGGCGTTCATCTGGATTCGCAATCCAGTCCCCGGACCCCCGAGGTTCACCCTCCGCCGCTATTTATCGTTGGGAGATTCCGCAGTCCGGTTGACCGCCTATCGTCGGGAGCACGTGTCGCCCCGTCGATCCCTAACAACTTGTTTTAGAAAGAAGTTTGTCTTGACTCGCCCCGCCCGGTGAGTTACACTCCGGTCACAATTCCGGAGGATGAGAGATGGCCACGAATTCTCCAGGCAAATCGGACCGAGAGGGCATCGGCCTCGTCTCCCTGCTGCGGCTTTTCCCCGACGACGATGCCGCCCGCGCCTGGTTCGAGGCGCAGATCTGGCCGGATGGTCCCCACTGCCCCCATTGCGGTTCCCTCAACGTCCAGAGCGGCATCAAGCACCGGACCATGACGCACCGGTGTCGGGACTGCTCTAACCGCCCGATGTTCTCCCTCAAGACCGGCACCGTCATGCAGGGCTCGAACCTCGGCTACCAGACTTGGGCCATCGCGATCTACCTCGTCACCACCAGCCTCAAGGGCGTCAGCAGCCTCAAGCTTCATCGCGACCTTGAGATCACGCAGAAGACCGCCTGGACACTGGCGCACCGGATCCGTAAGTCCTTTGAGCGCGATCCCGTGATCTCCACCGGTTCTATAGAAGCGGATGAGGCGTACTTTGGAGGACTTGAGAAAAACAAGCACGCAAAGAACAGACTGCGCGCGGGCCGGGGGACGGTCGGCAAGACCGCCGTCGCCGGCATCAAGGACCGCGACAGCAAACGCGTGAGCGCTCGGGTGGTAGCGAGCACCGACCGAGCGACCTTGCAGGAATTCCTGGCTGAGCACGCCGCCCCCGAGGCCACCGTATATACCGACGAGGCAAGCGCGTATAAGGGGATGCCCTATGCCCATGAGGCGGTCAAGCACTCGGTCGGGGAGTACGTCAGGGACCAGGCCCACACCAACGGACTGGAGAGCTTCTGGGCGCTGATGCGCCGGGGGTTCACCGGCTCGTACCACAAGATGAGCCCCAAACACCTCCAGCGCTACGTCGACGAATTTTCGGGGAGGCACAATTCCCGGAATGCCGATACCATCGACCAGATGACGGCGATCGTGAAGGGGATGACGGGCAAGCGGCTGCGTTACGCGGACCTGATCGCGGACAACGGACTTGCGTCGGGTGCGCGTACTAAATAATTCTGGTAACGGCAATCAACGAGAGGGCTCGTATGTCTTCCATATCTCAAAAAACCGCTCCCGCAGATGACGGAACGCCTCGTCCTCCGCGTCGGACAACTCCGCTTTCTCCCTCGCACGACCGAGAGACCCCTGAAAGTCTAACCCCGCCGCGTGCAAAGGGTAGTCTTCCGTTCGACGAAGAGACGCGGCTAGAGTTGCTGCGAGAGATTCTAGTATTGCATAAACGGCGTTGGCCGGAATACTGGTGGGGTGGGGTTCAGGTTTAGTCATGAAGTCTTTCCTCCTTTGATGATTGAGCGGGGTCTTACCCCCGCATAGCTTCCAACTTCTCCCGATCGCCCGACCGCGTCGCCTCGTCGCCGACCGATATTGATCACTTCTCGTCGTCAAGCGCCTCAGAGATCGGCACCCACTTGCCGTGTTCTCGACAGAGGATTCCCTCGTCCGTCTCTCGACAATGAGAGCCGGCACCGATCCTCGGCTGGTTGTAGTTGGCCGTGTGCGGGCCGAGAAGGAACCCGACGTCGCGATTCACGCCACTGTGACCGCCGCATCCCGTGACGCCGCCGGCCCCAATGATCACGGTCCCGAGCACGCCCATAGTCAGGAGTAGTCTCTTCATCCGCCTGCTCCCCGCATTGCCGCCAGTCTCTCCCGCGCGCGCTCCCGCGACGCCTCGTCGGCCACGAGGTAATGAACGCACTTCTTGCCGACCGGGTTGAGCAGAGTGCCGAGGGACTTGGCGATGAGGTACGCCTGAAACGCGGCGACCGGGATCCCGACGATGGTGGGGATCGCCCACACGATGAGGGCCGCCGTCTCTAGGATCACCAGCACCGACAGCACCACGCCGAGGGGCAGGTAGATCACCCAGATTACTGTGGACCATACCCACCATGCCGTACTCCGGCTCGGCCCCGCCACGGCCGTCATCCTGACCATTTGTCGGGTGCAAGGGGCGAGCAGGAAATTCCCGTACTCCAGCAGTCCCATCCCGATCGGGGACAGAACCACGGTGGCGCAGAAAATCAGCCCGAGGATGTACGCCATCAGGGCCGGAATGAACCCCAGCGTTGGAAAGTGCCACAGGACGTTGAACAGAATCCGCATCGCCCGCACCTCGCGTCGCTGGCCCCGGACCCGGCGCTGGTGCCGGGCCGTTGTCAACGTCACGGGTTGCGTGATGCCCCGCCTATTCGCCAGGACTGAGGGAGCTACCCCCGGTCCCGAGTGGGCTCTTGTATTCAGCGGGCGACCCGACAGAGCGGGTACCCATGACGTTGACGGGGGAAGGCTAGGCGGAAAAAGGACCGGCGGTCAAGTCGCCCGAACTGGTACCCCTCGCAGGCCCCGTGGCTGGTGCTGCGGGCACCACTCGTCCGGGGGGGGGCAGTGAAGCGGTTCATCCCTACCGCCAGGCCGCACGTGCCACCGCCGTCCGACCGGGGCCACCAGTGCGAGCACGTGAGGCAGCACGGGGACCGGGGCTCTCCCGGCTTCGGGTCCTTTCGGGGGTACTGGGTTACAGAGGATTGACGATCACCAAGGTCGGTCTCTAGAATGAAAGCGGTGGCGCCAAGGAAGCCAGTGGCGGGTGGAGGGCCGTCCCGTTTCGGCGGGTCCTGTGTGCTCTCCCGAAGTCCAAGGTGACTCGGCGTCACCACTTGTATTTAGGCGGAAATCAACGGAGGACGATATCATGAGGAGGCTGGCTCTAGTTCGTCGCTCTGAACGTAAAAACAAATTAATTGGCGGGGCGTATTGGCGTATTCACCGCAAACGTGTCAGAGCTAGACCACCAGACATAATGGATACTGTAATTGCCATTGGTCGAGCAGGAATGAACTTGGACAGCAGCGTGGAATATTTATCGGATACAGCTTGGATTGTCTTGAAGAGTCAAGGATTCGAGTGAGATAGCCTCAAACATAGTCGGAAACCTGAAGCTGATCCACCAAGGGCGGAACTCCTAAATATCTCGGAGCCTCCATACGCAGGGGAACCGAGATGAGCGACCGAGTGAAACGACTCCTTGAAATACTGAATCAGAACGCGGCGACGAACCGTCCATCGGCGAGTCCAGCGTACCCGAACCGACCGAGCCTCCAGAAGCGGTCGACGACGCCCGTATCCTCCGGCTACAAATCCTTCAAGGCTGCACGCGACCGTGTCCGGTCGCGGGCGGCACGTCCTAGCACCAGCAGCAGCACCGGCAGCAGTGCCAGCACCGGCGGCAGCAGCGTTACCATCAAGGTCAGTCCCTCCACCAGCGAGGCAGTGGACCTGGATGCCCTCATGGAGGTAATCGATGAGATGCACCCCGTTGATCGGTTCAAGCTGGTGCTGGCGCTGAAGGAGCGACGAGAACGCGGTAGCCGCTAGGGGATATTTACACCGTCGACGCGGTCGTTGACGCGCCGGGGAACTAGAGGTACATGACGGGATACTCATGCCCGAACTACCCGACCGCCCTATAGTCCGAATCAAGCCTTCCTCGTATCAGCCGAGCCGCGAGGAGTTGCGGGAAGATGTAAGCATCGACGCGACTCCGGAGGAGGTGGCGCGGGCGGTGCTACGCCAAGTAAGAGTGGTGAAAGACCCGGAGGCGTGACCGGGCGAATGTGACTATCGTATATAATCTCCAAATGAATAGAGTCCGCACGACGGGGGGCAAGACCATGAGATGGGTGATCGGACTGGCTGCGGGCCTGGTCCTCGCCGCCGGCGCGGCGCAGGCTGCGCAGGCGGGCGAGCGCTGGGACATGCCGACGGCCTATGCGGAATCCAACTACCACACCGAGAACGCGCGGCTCTTCGCCGAGGCGGTGGGCGTCTGCACCGGCGGCGCGCTCGCGATCACGGTTCACGGCAACGGGTCGCTGTTCGCGGGCGGCGCGATCAAGGCCGCCGTGGAGAGCGGGGCTGCGCCCATCGGCGAGCGCTTCCTGAGCGCACACCAGGACGAAGACGCCCTCTTCGGCTTCGACTCGGTGCCCTTGCTCGCGCCCTCCTTCGATGCGTCCGACAGGCTCTGGCAGGCGGCGCGGGAGCGGCTGAGCGCGCGCCTCGCCGGCCGTAACCTCGTGCTGCTCTACTCGGTGCCCTGGCCGCCGCAGGGGATGTACTTCAAACGCGCGATCGACAGCATCGCCGACATGGAGGGCATCCCGTTCCGCGCCAACAACGCGGCGACCGCGCGGCTGGCGGCGCTCGCCGGGATGCCGGCGGTGCGCGTGGAGGAGGCGGCGTTGAGAGAGGCGCTGGCGGACGGCACCGCCGAGGCCTTCGTCTCGTCCGGCGCGACCGGCTACGACCGCGAGGTCTGGGACCATATGAGCCACTTCTACGACACCCGTGCCTGGGTGCCGCGCAACTATGTGTTCGCGAACAAGGACGCCTTCGAAGCGCTCGACGGCCACGCCCGCAACTGCCTGCGTGCGACCGCGTTGCTGGCGGAGGCGGCCGGCACCGCGCGCGCCCGCGAGCGCGCCGACTGGTATCTGGTGCAGCTCGCCGCCAACGGCATGAGCGTGCAGGCGCCGGGCGCGACGCTCGCCGGGGAGCTTGCGGACATCGGCGCCATCATGGCCGCCGAGTGGGCCGCCGCCGCCGGTGCCGACGGCGCCGCGATCATCGCCGCCTTCGAGGAGTAGGTTTTTTGTTTTCCCTCAGGCGCCGGGCGCTGGTTTTTTGTTTTCCCTCAGGCGCCGGGCGCTCGCTCCGCTCGCTTGGCTTACGCGCCTTGCGGCGCGCCGGCGCGGTCGCGCCGGCCGGGCCTGGCGGCCCGGTCCCGCTCATCTCCCGCACCTTCGGGCCGCCGGGTGCGGGTCTGTTCACATCCCTCAGGCGTCGGGCGCCAGGCACGCCGTGAACGACGTCGCCATGTTGCGCAGGAGCGTGGCGTAGAGCTCGGGCCCGTCCTCGATGGCGGCGCCCAGGGGATCGACGCTGCCGGCCCTGACCTCGCTGCCTTCGATGACGGTGCGGACGAGGCGCCTGTCGAACTGGGGCTCGTCGAACGCGCAGACGACGCCGAGCGATTGCACCTTGTCGCGGAGCTCGGAAATGCGCCGTGCGCCGGGCTTGCGCTCCGGGCCGACCACGACCGAGCCGGCGGCGGCGAGCCCGAATCGGTCCTCGAAGTGCCGGTAGCCGTCATGGAACACGATGAAGGGTACGCCGCGCGCCGGCGCCACCTGCGCGGCGATCTCCCCGGTGAGCGCGTCCAGGCGGCGGCGGAGCGCGTCGGCGTTGGCCTCGTAGGCCGCTTCGTTGGCCGGGTCGGCCTCGGCCAGGGTGGCGGCGATGGCGCGCGCCATCGCCCGGCCGTTGAGCGGGTCCAGCCAGACGTGCATGTCGAAGGGACCGTCCTCATGGTCCTCATGGTCCTCATGGTCCTCATGGTCCTCATGGTCCTCATGGTCCTCATGGTCCTCATGGTCCTCATGGTCCTCATGGCCGTCGTGGTGGTCGAGATCGTCGTCCTGCTCCCGGTGGCCGTGGCTGTCGTGGTCGTCCGCCTCGAACGCGCCCCCCTCGCGCAGCGGCCGGCGCACCAGGCCCGGCGCGTCGGCGAGCGCGACCACGCGGGCGTGCCCGGCGAGCGCCTCGACCGGACCGGCGAGCGCGGTCTCCATCGCGTCGCCGATCAGGAAGACGACATCGGCGTCCTCGAGCGCCGCCGCGTCGGAGGGGCGCATGGCGAAGGCGTGCGGCGACGACGAACCCCGGACGATCAGGTGAGGCTCGCCCACGCCGGCCATCACCGCGCTCACCAGCGAATGCACCGGCTTGATCGAGGCGACGACACGCAGGCCGTCGTCGCCGGCCGGCGCCGGGCCGGCGGCGGCGGCGCAGCCGACGAGCGCCGCGGCGGCAAGCGCGAGGGGGACGCGTCGTGGCACGATCGGCGAACGGCCCATGGCCGCACCTCCCTGTATTCGGCAGTCATGCCGATGATAATGTAATAATGTTGCGTTTGCACCCCGCCGTCCGTGAGCGGCACCGCACACGCCCGCGTTCTTGCCGGCGGAAGAGGCGGAAGACATGGCGCATGGACGCACGCCGCCGCACAGGCGGCGACGCCCGCCCAACCCCGCCCCCGCCCCTCAGCGGGGGCGGACGGCCGTCAACCGGTGACGGCGGCGGTTTCGTCGGTGCAGCCTTCCAGCTCGATCTGCACCGTGACGTGGCGGATGTCGAAGCGGTCCGCGAGGCGCGCCTGAATCGCGGCGACGGTGGAATCCGGGTTGGTGCCCTCGGTCAGCCTACGGCATCGCAGGCCCCGCCGGCCCGGATTTCCCGCGCTGCGGCCGACAGCGCCGCGCTGTCTTCGGCGCGTCAGCCGTGCGAGGCATCGAGAAAGGCGACGAACGACACCAGCCCGATCAGCGTCACCAGGCCGGCCCCGGCATAGTTCATCCCATGCCGGAGCGCGGCGACCCCGCCGCCGCCGCCCGAGCGCTCCATGACCCGGATCGCGGCCCGTCTCGCGAGGATCGCCCCGACGCCGAGCACGCAGGTGCTCGACCCGATCCCGAGCGACATCGACGCAACCAGCAGGGAGCCCGGAACGATCATGTCGTTGGCGACCGCGTACAGCATGATCAGCACCGCGCCCGGGCAGGGGACCATGCCGGCCGCGAGCGCCAGGATACCGCCTTCCGCCCTGCCACCATGGCCGTGCCCGTGGATATGACCATGGCCGTGGCCGTGCCCGTGGCCGCTCGCGCCGCCGGCCCGCGCCGTCATCGACGCGCGCACGGCCCGATACAGCATGAAGAGGCCGATGCCGACGATGATGAGGAAGCTCGCGGCGCGCACCCCCGGCACATCGGAGAGTCCGAGCCCGAGCCCGCGCATGAGCAGGATGTCGGCCAGCCAGACGATGACGATTGCGGCGATGACGTGGACGATGGCGATCTGAACGGCCATCACCGCGCCGCGCATCACCCGCGCCTCGCGCGCCAGGAAATAGGAGACGATGACGAGTTTTCCGTGGCCCGGCCCCAGCGCATGGACGGCGCCGTAGGCGAACGCGACCGCAAGGGCCAGCAGGAAGGCGACGAGATCGTCGCCGCGCTCGATGGCGTTCATGTGAAAGGACACTTCGGCATTCGCACGGCGCTGGAAGTCCACCAGGAACGCGGCCGCGCGCGCGAACGGGCCGCCGTCTTCTGTGACGCTCTCGACAGGGGCCGGCCGGGCCGCCTCCGTCTGCGCCATCGCCGGAGGGGCTGCGAACGCGCCCGCTGCAAACAGGACACACGCCAGGATCGGCAGCGTGAGCGGGCTGCGCTTCCGGCCTCTGCGGGGCAGCGCCATCGCCCCGGCAGCCGCCGGCGAAACGGCCGGAGCGTCGGACGGCCCGGATGGTCCGCTCATGGGTGCCATGGGACGAGGCTATTGACATGTCTATCGACATGTCAATAGCCTCGTATGAGGTGGCCTCGTCGCCGCCGGCCGGCGCGGCACCCTCGCTAGGAGGTGAGGTCCACCGGCCCGAGCGAGACCTGCGCGGTCGACTCCGTGAGCGTCTCCATCACCTTCCGCTGGCTCCCTCGAAGCGCCGACTCGGTCAGCCTTGCCGCGCGGTCTCCGTCGCCTTCGATCAGCGCGGCCACCAGATCGTCGTGAAAATGGTGGAACTCGTGCTCGCGCTTCTGCAGCGCCAGGCCCAGGTGCACGATGCGCTCGTGCTGTTCCATGAGAGCGACGACCAGCGCGACCAGGCGCTGATTGCCGGCGCACTCCGCGACATAGCGGTGGAACGCGCGGTTCGCCCGCAGATAGGCCGACTCGCCGGCCCTGTCGGCCGCCGCATGGGTGGCACGGGCGGCCTCGTTCAACGCGCGCAGGCGCTTTGCCTCCACCTTTCCGGCGGCGAGCCGGACGGCGGCGACCTCGAGCACCAGGCGAAGCTGAAAGATCTCCTGCACGTCGCGCAGCGTGACCGGGGAGACGGTGTTCCCCTGCCTCCCGCGCGAGACGATCAGCCCTTCCTGGCGGAGCCGCATCATGGCGCTGCGAATGGGCGCCTTGCCCATGCCGTAGCGGGCGGCGAGCAGGCCTTCCGAGACTTCCTCGCCGGGCTGCAGGGCACAGGAGATGATGTCGTCCTTGATCGCCGCGAAGGCGATGTCGTTCAGGTTCCGCTCGCCGGCCGGCCGGCCCTCGTGCGTCCGCCCCGCAGGGCGCGGGAAGTCGCGTTGCGTCGTCGAAGGCATGAACGGTCGATTCCCTGCCGGCGCCCGGCGCACGAAGCGGCTGCGCGGCGCAGCGATCTCTCCACAACTTAGCCCGGATTTCTCACCAGGGTCACGGTCTGCGTCGCGTCCAGGCGTTCGATCCGCAAGGAGCGGGCCGAAAAGCGTAGCGGGGACTACGGTCGAGGCCTGCGACGCCGCGGGCGGGCGCCTGGGCGCGACCCGAAGGGCGGCGCTTTCCGGCCGACAGCGTGCGTCAAGCCACTTGCCCGATGTCCCACATCGCGCTGCGCGCCTTTCCTACTCTGTCGGCCGGAAAGCGCCGCGCAGACCATGACCATGGTGAGAAAGCCGGGCTAACCCGATCGTCGATCGTGCGCGAGGCCGCCACGCCGGACCGGGAGGGCGCGCCGCAGCGCTATCCGATATGCGGTATAAGCCCCTTCGCATAGTAGGCTGATTTAGTGCGTATACAAAATATGGTAGGGTGAAAACGACTCGTCTCTCCTTGGAGAGCTTCGAGAACGTCGCTCCACTGACGCTGGCCGGTTTCCGTTGCCTCTGACCCTTGGACCCGTTCGCGGAAGAAGGCCGTCGGCGTCCGCCCGGCAGCGGGACGTGCGCCTCGGCGTCCGCCGTCCGCGTCTCCTCGTCTTCGCCATCGCGAGCGCGACGCTCCTTTCCGCCATTGCCGCACCACCGGCCCCCGCCCAGACCGTCACGCACTGGGACGGGACGGTGGAGGTGTCGACGACCACGTTGACGATCACGGAGGGAGAGAGCGCCACCTACAGCATGAGGCTGTCCGAGGAGCCGATCTACTACACCTATGACGAAAACAATATGCGGGTAGAAGCGCCCTGTGGGGAGGGAAACCAGCAGGACTGCACATGGTGGGTCTTCGTCCACGTCGGCAGCCAACGGCGCGAGGGTGGCACATACGATCTCGATGGTGACGGACAGACCGACATCAGGCTGGTACCGTCGATCGGCAGGGAATTCGTGCAGACCCTTGAGATCGAGGGCATGACCGTCAGCGGTGATTGGCGCCAGTGGAAAACGATTGAAGTGTATGCGGAAGAGGACGACGATGACGAAGATCAGACCGTGACATTCCTCCACGAGGTGTGGGGCGAAGACGGCGAGTGCCCAATACACCAAGTGGGCCGTGTCACCGTAAGCATCATCGACAACGAGGGAACCACCCCGCCGCCGCAGCCGGCCCTCTCCATCTCGGACACGACGGTCGTCGAAGGGAGCACCGCCGAATTCATTGTCACGCTCAGCCCAACGAGCAGCCAGACCGTCACGGTGGACCACACGACGGTCATGGGGTCGGCAAACCCGGACGATTACAGCGGTCAGTCGAACACCCTGATCTTTGCTCCGCACGCGACAAGCCGGACCATCCGCGTGCCAACGACCGACGACAATGTTTTCGAGGGGAGCGAGAATTTCACCGTCAAGCTGAGCGATCCGTCCGGTGCGACGCTCACCGACGACGTGGGAATCGGAACGATCACCGACAACGAACCCTTTCCGATGCTCTCCATCGGAGACGCGGAGGAGGTGGAAGAGGGGGAGACGGCGAGCTTCGAGGTGACGCTGAGCCCCGCGAGTGCACGGACAGTGACGGTGGACTACCGGACAGCCGGCGGGACGGCGGTCGAGGGCACCGACTACGAGTCTGCGTCCGGCCCGCTGACATTCGACGCAGGCACGACACGACAGACCGTCGAGGTGCAGACGATCGAGGACAGCGACGACGAGCCCAATGAAGCGTTCACGGTGCGGCTGACAAACCCCAACGGCGCCACTCTCGCGGACGACAGCGGATCGGGGACGATCGAAGACGACGACGACTCGGTCAGCACCTTGCCGACGCTCTCCATCGACGATGCGAGCGTGGTCGAGGGCGGAACGGCGCGCTTCGAGGTGACGCTGACCGGCACGAGCACGCAGACGGTGACGGTGGACTACCGGACAGTTGGCGGGACGGCGGTCGAAGGCACCGACTACGTGAGCGCGGACGGCACGCTGATGTTCACCGTCGGCACGACACGACAGACCATAGACGTGCAGACGACCGAGGACACCGACGACGAGCCGGACGAGTCGTTCACCGTGAGGTTGAGCAGCCCGAACAACGCCACTCTCGCGGACGACAGCGGATCGGGGTCGATCGAAGACGACGACGGGGGAGACGGCAACAACAACGTCGGCAGGAACACCGGAGGCAACAGCGAGCACGAGAACTGGGAGCGGCGCATCGCGCAGGCCAACCGGACGATCCTTCCGGAGATGGGGCGGGCGCTGGCGTTCAACGCCGTCAGATGCCGCATCGACCAGGCGTTTGCGGGTGCCCCGCGGGGCGCCGCGCAGCCGGCTGTCAGTCCCTTGCTCTCCATCGCGCAGGCCGCGCACGGGCGGGGCGAAGACGGCACCGGGTCGCTGACCCTGGAACAGGTGTTCGACGGGTCCTCGTTCCTGCTGCCGCTGATCGAGGAGAACGCCGCCGCGGCTCGTGTCGCCACATGGGGCTGCGGCGACTTCCGCGACCTGTCCGGCGGCGGCGGGGCGGCCCGCTGGGACGGCGACGCGCACACCCTGCAGTTCGGCGTCGACGTGCGGGTCGCTCCCGACATGCTCGCGGGCGTGGCCGTCTCCCGCTCGGGCGGCTCGTTCGACTATGACGGGGGCGGCGGGAGCGAAAGTCTCGTCGGCGAGTACGACCTGCAGCTCACCGGGGTGCACCCCTACGCAGGCTGGTCGCTGTCGCCCGATCTGGAGATATGGGGGACCGTCGGCCTCGCCAAGGGCAAGCTCCGGGTCAGGGTCGGGGACGACCTCCGCGTGAAATCCATGGCGAGCGCGGCGACGCTGACCACGGGCACGGTGGGCGTCAACAGCCGCTTGCTGGAGCGCGAGACGACGACCCTGAGGCTGAAGGGCGAGTGGTCGCTCGCCCGTCTGGATGTCGCAGGCGCCGGTGCTGTGTTCCGGTCGGCGAAGGCGAACCTGCGGCGGCTGCGCTTCGTGACCGAGGCCAGCCACAAGAGCGTGATTCCCAATGTCGGCCTGCTCACCCCCTGGGCAGAGGTCGGCCTGCGCCACGACGGCGGCGACGGCGAAACCGGCCTCAGCCTGGAGACCGGCGGCGGCCTGCGCTTCCGCAATATCGAGCAGGGGTGGAACGCGGAACTCTCCGGCCGCCGGCTTGCGGTGCAGGAGAGTGAACTGCCGGAAGAGACGGGCTTCGCCGTGCGCTTCCGCTACGACCCGGACACGCTCGGCTTCGGCCCGTGGGTAGGCCTGACCCAGGGCTGGGGCGAGAGCGCGAGCGGCGTGCAGCTCGTGTGGGAGGAGGACGCGACGAACCCGGCCCCGCACGACTCGCTGGCGCGGAGCCTGGATGTGGAGGTCGGCTACGGCCTGGCGGCGTTTGGCGGCCGGGGCCTGCTCGCGCCCTTTGGAAGCGTGAGCCTGGACAGCGACGATGGGCGGGCCTACCGCCTGGGCGGCCGCTTGACGCTGGGCCCGGCGGCAACCCTGAGCCTGGAGGCCGAACGCCGCCAGCGCCGTGCCGACGACGACGCACACGGGGTGATGCTGCGCAGCGCCGCGCGCTTCTAGTCTGCCGAGGCTTCACCCTGGGACGATTCCCGCTACGATGCCGGCATGGATTGTCGCCTCGGTGAATTCGCAGGCCTCATTGCGATAGCGTCGTTCGCGTTGACGCTATCCGGCTGCGGCGGCGGCGGCGGTTCCGGTGCGAACCCCGCCGCCGGCAGGCCGTCCCCGCCTCCCTGCGTCACGACCGTCGCCCCCGACTGTATCTCGAAGGAGGAATTCGAGCGGCGCCGCGATCCCATCGCCGCCGTCCGGCTTGCGGATACCGAATTTGCGGGTCAGCCGGTCCTGGAACTCATCAATGTGCACGAGGCCCACGCGGCCCTCGCCGTCAAGTACGGCGCGGATGTCGAGCCCGGCGCCGGCGTGACGATCGCCGTCATGGATTCGGGTGTGGATCTCGACCATGGAGAGCTCGACGATGCGGATATCACGGAAACGTTCCTCCAGAACCTGCCCGACGAGATGAGGGCAGACTACGACGCGGACGAGTACTCCCATGGCACCGCGGTCACGAGCATCATGGCCGCGGAGGATAACGATACCGGGTTCCTCGGCATCGCCTGGGGCGCGACCTTCAAGGTGTTCACGATGCCCGTCGGCACGCACCTTCCCGATGCTCCGAATCGCCCCGCGTTCGACTGGGAGGCCGCCTACAAGGCGGTTCTGGCGAGCGGCGCGGATGTCGTGAACGCGAGCTACGGTTTTCCCGGCACGATCATCGAAGACTATACGGTGGAACAACTGCGCACCGTCGACAGGTTAGGCCCTCCCTTGCAGGTGGTCGCGCAGAAGGGCGTGAGGAACCCGACGATCTTCGTCTGGCTCGCGGGCAACAGCCACGGCGATGAGTGCGACGAGGGCGATCCGCACTGCGTCGCCGATTCAAACAGTTCCACGGGGTTCAGTTTCAACGCGACCTCACCCGGCCCGGAGGGCGGCGCGGTCGCCAAGCTGCCGGAGCTGCGGGGGCACAACGTGGTCGTCGTGGCGGTGGATACCGACGGCACCATCGCCGATTTCTCCAACCGCTGCGGCATTGCCGGGCCGTGGTGCATCGCGGCGCCCGGCACCGGTGCGACAGGCGCCTATTTCGGTCTCGCAGCGCCCCCACCCGGGACGATTCTCTTCCGAACCGATCTCACCGGCACGTCCGCCGCCGCGCCCTTGGTGAGCGGCGGTCTCGCGCTGATGAAGCACTTCTTCCGCAGCCAGCTCTCCAACAGGGCATTGCTCTCGCGGCTCTTCGCGACCGCCAACAAGAGCGGCATCTATGCCTCCGACCGGACCGACGGTTCGTCTTCCGTCTACGGGCAGGGGTTGATGGATCTCGGCGCGGCGGTATCGCCGGTGGGGCCCGTACGGGTGACGGCGGGCAACCGGGTCGATACCGGCGGGCACGACATCCAAAACTCACATCTCAGGCTGGGCGGGGCCTTCGGCGACGGGCTTGCGCGCGCGCTGGCCGGCCGTGAGATCGCCGCGTTCGACGGGCTGGGCGCCCCGTTCTGGTTCGACCTTCCGCGCCTGGTCGGCGCCCCGCACCGGCCGTCCGCCCTGGCGCGGCTGCAGGGCCTCGTCGCCCCGGCAGAGGACGCGGACCGCGCGGCGGCGCACGGCACGCGGATCACGCTCGCCCCTCATGCGCTGAGCGCTCGACGCGGGGGCTGGCGGGTCGGCCTCCACGAACCGCCGGTGAACGCAGAGAGCAGCCTGCTCAACCTGGCGGGGGCCGCCGCGACCATGACCCTCTCGACACGGGACGGGCTCGAGGCGACCGCCTTCACCACCGGCCATCTTCCCGGACGGCGAACCTGGGAAATGGGCGCCCTGCTGGCCTGGCGGCCGCCGGACGGGTCCTTCGGCGTGCGCGCCGGATGGCTGGGAGAAGACGAGTCCGCGCTGGGCTCGACGGCCGACGGCGCGTTCGGCCGGCTCGCGGCCGACACCTTCGTCACCGGCTTCGAGGCGGCGGCCGCGTTCGGCGGCTGGCGCCTTGCCGCCGACGGCGAGATCGGCGTGGTCGCCGCGCACGCGGACGGCGGGCTCATCGACGGCCTCTCGCCCCTGCTCGCCAGCGCGCTGTCGCTCCGGGCCGACCGGCGCCTGACGAAGCGCGACGGGATGACGCTCTCTCTGTCCCAGCCGCTGCGCCTGGAGAACGGGTCCGCGCGCTTCACCCTGCCGGTCGGCCGCACCGGGGACGGCAGGGTCGTGCGCGAGGCGGTCTCGGCGGCGCTCGCCCCGTCGGCGCGGCAGGTCGACCTCGCGGCCCGTTGGCGCCGCACGGGCCTGTTCGGCGGCGCGTTGCAGGTGGAGGCCGCCGCGTCGCACAATCCGGGACACACCGCCGCTGCGCCCACGCTCAGCCTGCTGGCGGGGTGGCGGGCGGAATTCTGAGGCCATGCCGGCCGACACGACGCCCCGGCGCAGGGGCGACGCCGAGGCGAGCCGGCGCGAGCCGGCGCACCGGCGAGGGAGCGCGATGCGCCGCATCGGCCCGTTGATCCTGCTGTCGGGAGGGCTGCTCTGGGGCTGTGCGGCGCCGGGCGGTCCGGACCAGGGCCCGGCCCCGGCCGCCGGCACCGGCCCGGCCGTCGCGGCGGGTGTGGAGACGGCCGTGGGCGCGGGATCGGGCGCGGGGTCGGGCGCGGCGCGCGATCCCGGATGCGCCGCCGCGCGCCATCGGTCGATGATCGGACGGCCGATCGGCGAGATCGATACCGCCGCGCTGCCCGGCCCTCTGCGCGTCTATCGTGCCGGCAGCGCGGTCACCGGCGATCGCCGGCCGGAGCGGATGAATATCGTCGTCGGGCCGGACGGGCGCGTGGTCAGGGTCGGGTGCGGGTAGGCGCGCGCCCGCCCGGTCGCCGGCCCCGCTCCCGGCGCCTCCCAGGTGTGGGATGTGAACGGGACCGGGCCGCGCAGCGGCCCGGCCGGCGCGACCGCGCCGGCGCGCCGCAAGGCGCGTGAGCCAAGCGAGCGGAGCGAGCGCCCGGCGCTTGAGGGAAAGGAAAAAGTGCGGAGCGAGCGCCCGGCGCCTGAAGGAAAGAATGGAGTCCAGGGCCGGGGGGACTGCGTGGGAATTCCGCTATAGGCTTCTCCTGCTCCTGTCGCCCGGAGCGCGTGGCCAAGGAGGCGATGACGGAATTGTTAAAATTGCAAAACGACCCCGATTTCACGTAACTCTCTGTTTCAACATATAAAATAACCAGTTTCTCCGATGCCGGCACCTCCGCGAGGGCGCCGCAGGAGCACCGCGGGTGCGCTGCGCCGCGTCCGCGGCCTGGGCTGAGTCCGTCCGGGACGGACCCGCTCCGGGGAAAGCGGCGGGCGCCGACGCGCGGCCGTACCCTCCCGCCGCTTGCGCCGGCGTCCCGATCGGCTAGGCTCGGCTCGCGCGCCGCCAGCCTGAGGAGAGTCCTTCGATGAGCCGAGCCGCTGCATCCGTCGCCCGTGTTTCCGCGCCGAGCGCCCATCCCTTCTCGCCGCCCGACATCGTGCTCCCGACCGAGCCCGAGGACGAGCGGGTCTGGGTGCCGCTGAAGGAGGGCGTGTGGCTGCGCCCGCTGATGTTCAACACCGTGCAGGGCGGCTGGTGCGAGGTGGTGAAGGTGACGGGTGGCGGCTTCGTCTCGCGCCACCGCCATCCGGCGCCGGTGCACGGCCTCGTGCTCAAGGGCGCCTTCCGCTACCTGGAGCATGACTGGGTCGCCGACCGGGGCACCTACATCTACGAGCCGCCGGGCGAGGTCCACACCCTTGTGGTCGACGACGACTGCCCGGAGATGCACTGCTTCTTCGCGATCTCGGGCTCGGTCAACTACGTCGACGAGGAAGGCCGGGATGTCCGCGCCGAGGACGTGTTCCACCGGATCGACCGCGCCCGCCGCCACTACGAGGAGGTCGGCCTCGGCGCCGACTACGTCAAGGCCTTCGTGCGCTAGAGCACTATCCGACCGGACGGGATCAGCGCGGTCCGAACGAGACCCACCTCCCCCTGTCCCCCTCCTCCCAGGAGGATTCCTCTGCGAAAGGGGTTTGCGGATTTTGTGGCATGTGATTCGTTGCTGCGAGACGGGGAGGTCGAGTCGATGAGTGGCAGGGATCAGCTGGGATTTGCGGAAGCGTTCATGTCTGCGGGCCTGGGGACGAACCGGAAGCTGGAGCGTCTGGACGGGTTGATCGACTGGTCTGCGCTCGAGCGTCTGGCCACACCGGTGCGCGAGGGGCGCCGGGGCCGTCCGCCCTATGCGCCGTTGTCGATGCTGAAGGCGCTCTATCTTCAGGCGCTCTACGACCTGTCGGACCCTGGTCTTGAGGAGATGCTGCTGGACCGTCTGTCGTTCCGGCGCTTCTGCGGCTTTGCGCTGGACGGGGGCACGCCGGACGAGACCACGATCTGCCGCTTTCGCGCGGACGCAGGCGCAGTGTTGGAGGCGGCGTTCGAGGAGATCAACCGCCAGCTCGATGCGGCCGGCCTGATCCTGCGCAAGGGCACGCTGATGGACGCGACGCTGGTGGCTGCGGCTTCGCGCCCGCCGCCGTACAAGGCCGGCGCGGGTGCCGGGAGTGCGCGCGAGCCGGGTGCGGACTGGACCCGGAAGAAGGGGCGCGCCTTCTTCGGCTACAAGGCGCATCTCGGTGTCGACCAGGGCTCCGGTCTGATCCGTCGCGTGGTGCTGAGTTCGGCCAAGACCTACGAGAGCGAGGTTGCCGATCGGCTGATCTGCGGCGACGAGGGGGCGGTCTATGGCGACCGCGCCTACGAGCAACAGGCGCGACGGGCGCGGCTCAAGGCCGCAGGCATCAAGGACCGCATCATGCACCGGCGGAACAAGCACATGGCCTCGCTGCCCTCCTGGCAGAAGCGCCGCAACGACCTCATTGCAAGGCGCCGGGCACCGGTCGAGGCCGTCTTCTCGGCGCTGAAGCGCCTCTACGGGCAGCGGCGGGCCAAGAGCCTCACCCTTGAGCGGAACACCGCCCGCCTCTACGCCGTCGCCACCGTCTACAACATGCGCCGCGCCAGCCTGCTCGCAGGCGCCTGAGGCGCAAGCGCAGTGCAAACCCCCGTGGAAAGGCCGCTGTGGAGCCGACCCCACAGCACGAAAGACCCATGCACGCCGGCAAACGACGGCGCCTGCCGCCAATCCGCTCAACGGAACCGGCGCACAGACCACGATCAACACACCGAGCCGCCATCCCCCTCCCTCCAAACCAACTACCCCGATTTCGCAGAGGAATCCAGGAGGAGGGGGAACCAAGGCGGCGCCGACTCTTTCTCCCTCTCCTCCCTGGGATTCCTCTGCGAAAGGGGTTTGCGGATTTTGTGGCATGTGATTCGTTGCTGCGAGACGGGGAGGTCGAGTCGATGAGTGGCAGGGATCAGCTGGGATTTGCGGAAGCGTTCATGTCTGCGGGCCTGGGGACGAACCGGAAGCTGGAGCGTCTGGACGGGTTGATCGACTGGTCTGCGCTCGAGCGTCTGGCCACACCGGTGCGCGAGGGGCGCCGGGGCCGTCCGCCCTATGCGCCGTTGTCGATGCTGAAGGCGCTCTATCTTCAGGCGCTCTACGACCTGTCGGACCCTGGTCTTGAGGAGATGCTGCTGGACCGTCTGTCGTTCCGGCGCTTCTGCGGCTTTGCGCTGGACGGGGGCACGTCGGACGAGACCACGATCTGCCGCTTTCGCGCGGACGCAGGCGCTGTGTTGGAGGCAGCGTTCGAGGAGATCAACCGCCAGCTCGATGCGGCCGGCCTGATCCTGCGCAAGGGCACGCTGATGGACGCGACGCTGGTGGCTGCGGCTTCGCGCCCGCCGCCGTACAAGGCCGGCGCGGGTGCCGGGAGTGCGCGCGAGCCGGGTGCGGACTGGACCCGGAAGAAGGGGCGCGCCTTCTTCGGCTACAAGGCGCATCTCGGTGTCGACCAGGGCTCCGGTCTGATCCGTCGCGTGGTGCTGAGTTCGGCCAAGACCTACGAGAGCGAGGTTGCCGATCGGCTGATCTGCGGCGACGAGGGGGCGGTCTATGGCGACCGCGCCTACGAGCAACAGGCGCGACGGGCGCGGCTCAAGGCCGCAGGCATCAAGGACCGCATCATGCACCGGCGGAACAAGCACATGGCCTCGCTGCCCTCCTGGCAGAAGCGCCGCAACGACCTCATTGCAAGGCGCCGGGCACCGGTCGAGGCCGTCTTCTCGGCGCTGAAGCGCCTCTACGGGCAGCGGCGGGCCAAGAGCCTCACCCTCGAGCGGAACACCGCCCGCCTCTATGCCGTCGCCACCGTCTACAACATGCGCCGCGCCAGCCTGCTCGCAGGCGCCTGAGGCGCAAGCGCAGTGCAAACCCCCGAGGGAAGGCCGCCGTGGAGCCGACCTCACAGCACGAAAGACCCATGCACGCCGGCAAACGACGGCGCCTGCCGCCAATCCGCTCAACGGAACCGGCGCACAGACCACGATCAACACACCGAGCCGCCATCCCCCTCCCTCCAAACCAACTACCCCGATTTCGCAGAGGAATCCTTCAAGGGGGAGAGGGACAGGGTGAGGTGGGGGCTTTTCGGGCCGCATTGCGTGCAAAATAAGGGAACGTGCGGAAACCGGATACGATCCCGTCCGATCGGATACAGCCCTAGGGACGCGTTTCCGGCAGCAGAATTGGCAGGGGGCGGCGCGCCAGACAGCGGCGCCTCAAACAACGGTGCACGGCGGCGCCCGCCGCACCTATAATGGCGCGCCCGTAACGACCCGCCCGCCAGCGACGGAGAGCAGCCACAATGTATCCAGCACCGATCGACGAGTATGTGCGGCCGGCGACGGTCTCCGACGCGCTCGCCGCCCTCGGCCGCTACGACGAAGGCGACGCGGTGTTCATCGCCGGCGGCCAGAGCCTCATGCAGGCGGTGAAGGCGCGGCTGCTGCGCCCGCGCTGCCTGATCGACCTGCAGGCGGTGGCCGGCCTCGCCGGCATCGATGTCGGCGCCGCCGGCGTGCGCATCGGGCCGATGACCCGCTATGCGGAGATCGCCCGCGACGGGCGGCTCTCCGGCGCCTGCGCGGCGCTCGGCGATGCGGCCCGGCGGGTCGGCGACCGCCAGGTCCGCAACCGGGGCACCATCGGCGGCAGCCTCTGCTGGAACTACGTCGCCGCCTGCATGCCGCCGGTCGCGATCGGGCTCGGCGCCACGCTGGAGCTCACGGCAGCCGACGGCAGCGCACGCAGCCTGTCGGCCGAGGATTTTCTCGGCGGCCCGCTGGAGACGGCGCGGGAGGAGAACGAGATTCTGACCGCGATCACGCTCCCGCCGGCGCAGGGGAACGCCGGCTCCGCCTACAAGAAGTGGGGCTTGGTGACCGACGCGCTCCCGGTGATCGGCGTCTGCATCGCGCTGGAGGTGGCGGAAGGCCGCTGCGCCGCCGCGCGCGTGGCGGTCGGCGGGCTCGGCGGCGGGCCGCAGCGCGCGGGCACCGCCGAGGCGGCGTTGGTCGGCGTCGCGGCCGGCGATTCCGCCGGCATCGCGGCAGCGCTCGATGCCGCCGCAGGCGAGATCGAGACCCAGGAGGACCTGTGGGCCGACAGCGACTACCGCAAGCAGCTCATCCGCTCGCTCGGCGCCGAGGCGACGGCGAGCGCCTTCGCGCGGGCAAGCGGAGAGGAGGCCGGGCAATGAGCACCACCACGATCACCGTGACGATCAACGGCGAGGCCCATGAGGAGACCGTGCCGGTGCGCATGCTGCTGGTCGACTTCATCCGCGAGCGCGCCGGCCTCACCGGCACCCACATCGGCTGCACCTACGAGGGCGTCTGCGGCGCCTGCACGGTCCAGCTCGACGGCGAGGCGGTAAAATCCTGCCTGATGGTCGCCGCCCAGGCCGACGGGCACGCGATCGCCACCGTCGAGGGCCTGGCGGCGGCGCAGGGCGGCGCGCTCTCGCCCCTGCAGCGCGCCTTCAACGAGCATCACGCCCTGCAATGCGGCTACTGCACGCCGGGCATCCTGATGAACATGGACGAGTTCCTGCGCGAGAACCCGGACCCGAGCGACGACGAGATCCGCCGCGGGCTGGTCGGCAATCTCTGCCGCTGCACCGGCTATGCGCACATCGTCGACGCGGTTCGCGATGCCGCCAAGGCGACCAGGTGACGGAGAAGAAGCGAATGACCGGGACAAGCGAAGGCTGGGTCGGCAGCAGGTTCAGCCGCAAGGAAGACCATCGGCTCACCACCGGCCGGGGACGCTTCCTCGCGGACATCGTGAAGCCGGGCGCGCTGCACCTGATGTTCAAGCGCAGCGACCACGCGCACGCCAGGATCAGGAGCATCGACGTGAGCGCCGCACAAGCGATGCCGGGCGTGATCGCGGTCGTCACCGGGGACGACATCAAACACAAAATCCTGCCCATGCCGCAGCCCGTGGTGCAGCCGGCGCTGCCCGCCACCTATCCCACCCACTGGCCGCTGGCCGTGGGCAAGGTGAAGTGGCACGGCGAGCCGGTGGCGGCGGTGGTCGCGCGCGACCCCTATGTCGCCGAGGACGCGGTCGAGACGATCATGGTGGACTACGACCCGCTCCCCTATGTCGGCGATCCCGAGAGCGCGCTCAAGGAAGGCGCGACCATCGTTCACGAGGGCTGGGAGGACAACGTCATCTTCGAGATGGATTTTACCGGCGGCGCCGACGCCGATGCCCAAGCGGCGCACGAGGCCGAGGTCCAGAAGGTCTTCGACGGCGCCGATGTCGTGGTGAGCGAGCGCTTCACCTGCCACCGCTGCGGCGTCACGCCGATGGAGACCCGCGGCGCGCTCTTCGAGTGGGACGAGTCCGACGGCATGACCGGCTGGCTCACCACCCAGCGCCCGCATATCGACCGGCTCGCGCTCTCGGACATCCTCGACATCCCGGCCGAGAAGATGCGCATCATCGCGCCGCGCGACCAGGGCGGCGGCTTCGGCGTCAAGGCGCCCTTCTACCGCGAGCCGATCCTGATCGCCTACCTGGCGAAGACCCTGGACCGCCCGATCCGCTGGATCGAGAGCCGCCAGGAGCATCTGATGGCGGTGAGCCAGGAGCGCGACCAGATCCACGACCTTGAGGTCGCGGCGTCGGGCGACGGCTCCCTGCTCGCCATCCGCAACCGGGGCCTGGCCGACTGCGGCGACGGCTGCGAGGGGGTCTATTGGGGCTTCCTGATGCCCTTCCTCGGCTCGGTGGAACTCCCCAACGCCTATCACTGGCCGATCGGCGACATCAAGGTGAAGGTCGCCGTCACCAACAAGTCGGCGCTCTCGCCGGCCCGCGCCTTCGGCGAGTTGCCGACCCGCTTCGCCATGGAGCGCGCCATCGACATGGTGGCGAAGAAGTGCGGCATGGAGCCGGCCGACGTGCGCCGCAAGAACCTCGTTGCCGAGCTGCCCTACACCTCGATCACCAACGAGTATTTCGACAGCGGCGACTTCCTCAAGGTGTGGGACAACCTGATGGACCACGCCGACCTGCCGGGTTTTCGGGCCCGCCAGGCGGCGGCGCGCGCCGACGGCCGCTATCTCGGGATCGGCTTCGGCCTCGGCGTGGAGCTTTCCGGCGTCGCCTCCGAGCTCTTCGTGCCGATGGAGAACCAGCCCGGCTACGGCGCCGCGACGGTGCGGCTCGACCCGCGCGGCAAGGTGCTGGTCTTCGAGGGCGACGCACCCGGCGGGCAGGGCCACGAGACCACGGTCGCCCAGGCCGTCGCCCACAGCTTCGGCATCCACCCCAACGACATCGTCGTGACCACCGGGGACACCGGCACCACGCCCTTCGGCTCCGGCACCGTCGGCGCCCGCGCCGGCTCCTACTTCGTCAGCGCCGCGGTCCAGGCCTGCGACGTCCTCAAGGAGAAGATCGCGCGCATCATGGCCCACGACCTGGCCCTCGCCGACGCGTCTCCGGCCGACTTCTCCTTCGCGGACGGCTTCGTGACCTACCAGAAGGACACCAACATCAAGAAGACCTTCCGCGAGGCGGTCGAGCGCATCATCATGGCGCCGATCAACCTGCCGGAGGGCGAATCGGGCGGGCTGGAGCACACCGCCTTCTTCGAGGCCGAGAAGCCGATGATCGCCTTCAACGCCGATGTCTGCACCGTCGAGGTCGATATCGAGACCGGCCAGTTCGAGATCCTGAGCTGGACCACGTCCGAGGACGTGGGGCAGATCATCAACCCGCAGATCGTCGAGGGCCAGATGCAGGGCGCCATCGTCCAGGGGCTCTCGAACACCATGTTCGAGGAGTTCGTCTACGACGAGAACGGCCAGCAGCTCACCGCCGACTTCGAGACCTACAAGCTCGCGACCGCAGCCGACGTGCCCGATATCAAAGTCACCCATGCGCCGACGCCCTGCCCCTACACGCCCTTGGGGAGCCGCGGCATCGGCGAGGGCCGCCCGTCGGACGTGCCGGGCACGCTCTGCAACGCCGTCTGCGACGCGCTCGGCCCCTTCGGCATCGAGATCACGGAGCTCCCGCTGAGACCCGATTCACTCTGGCGCATGATCCAGGCGGCACGCGGCGGCGCGGCCTCCTGATGCCCGCGCCCCCTGCCGTGCCGCAGCGGTAGGGGTCGATGGCGAAAGACAGGGTGCGGATCGGCTCCGGCGCAGGTTTTGCGGGCGACCGCTGGGAGCCGGCGGTGGAGCTGGTCGAGCGCGGCGGCCTCGACTATATCGCCTTCGAATGCTTGGCCGAGCGCACCATCGCGCGCGAGACCCTCAGCCTGCGGCGTGGGCGTGGGCGCGGCTACAACCCCCAGCTCGAAGAGCGGATGCGCGCGGTGCTGCCGGCGGCGGCGGCGCGAGGCGTGACTGTGCTCGGCAACATGGGCGCCGCCGACCCGCTGGCGGCGGGCCGCAGGACGGCCGAGATCGCCGCGGATCTCGGCCTCCCCGACCGGCGCTGCGCGGTGCTGCTGGGCGACGACGTGCGCGAGATCGTCGCCGCCCGCCCCGGCCTCCCCCTGATGGAGACCGGCGCACCCTTGGAGAGCATCCTGCCGCGCATGGCCGCAGCCAACGCCTATCTCGGCGCCGACGCCGTGGCGTCCGCGCTGGCGACGGGCGCGCCGGTGGCGATGACCGGCCGGGTCGCCGACCCCTCGCTCTTCCTCGGGCCCATCATCCACGCCCTCGGCTGGGCCTACGAGGAGGACGACCGTCTCGCCCAGGGCACGGCGGCCGGCCATCTGCTGGAATGCGCGGGCCAGGTCACGGGCGGCTACTTCGCCGACCCCGGCGTCAAGGACGTGCCGGGACTGGCCCGCCTGGGCTTCCCCTTCGCCGACGTGAGCGCGGCGGGCGCGGTCACCATCGGCAAGTGCGCGGGCAGCGGCGGGCGCATCGACGCCGCCACCTGCACCGAGCAGCTCCTCTACGAGGTCGACGACCCGGCGGCCTATGTCACGCCCGATTGCGTGCTCGATCTGAGCGGGGTCACCCTGCGCGAGGTGGGACCCGACCGCGTGGCGGTCCACGGCGCCCGCGCGCACCCGCGCACGGCGACCTACAAGGTGAGCGTCGGCTATTTCGACGGCTGGCTGGGCGAAGGGCAGCTCTCCTACGGCGGCGCCAACGCGGTCGCCAGGGCACGGCTCGCCGGCGAGATCGTGGCCGAGAGGCTGCGCCTGCGCGGCTTCGCCTACGACGCGCTCGACACCTGCCTGATCGGCCTCGACAGCCTGCACGGGCCCGGCGAGGGGCGGCCCGAGCCCTACGAGGTCAGGCTCCGCGTCGCCGGGCGCACGCAGGAGCGCAAGGCGGCCGAGGCGGTGGGCTTCGAGGTCGCCGCCCTCTACACCAACGGGCCGGCAGGCGGGGCCGGCGATTCGGCCTCCGTCCGCGAGATCCTGGCGGTGCAGTCGCTGCTGCTGCCGCGCGATCTGGTGCGCCCGCGCGTCGAGGTGGTGGAGGCCTGACGATGCTTAGGGTGCGCGATCTCGCCCACGCCCGCGCCGGCGACAAGGGGCACAGCGTCACCATCTCGGTCATTGCCTGGGACGAGGCGGGCTACGAGCGCCTCCGGCGCGAGCTGACCGAGGCGCGCGTTGCCGCAGCCTTCGCCGCGCTAGCCGACGGCCCCGTGCGCCGCTACGCCCTGCCCCGGCTTCTCGCGCTCAACTTCGTCATCGAGCGGGTGCGGGGCGGCGGCGTCACCGCGACCGGTTCGCTCGACATCCACGGCAAGAGCCTGTCGTCGCTCATGCTCACGATCCCGCTGCCCGGCAACGAGCCGGGGGATTAGCCCGCCGTATCCAGCCAGATCGTGACCGGCCCGTCATTGACGAGGTGGACCTGCATCACCTGGCCGAAGCACCCGGTCGCGGTCGTCACCCCGTGCCCGGCGAGGGAGGCCGTGAAGAGCTCGTAGAGCCGCTCGCCCTCGTCCGGCGGGGCGGCGCGCGAGAAGCCCGGCCGGTTGCCGCGGCTCGTGTCGGCGGCGAGGGTGAACTGGCTGACGACCAGCGCAGCGCCGCCGCTCGCCAGAACCGAGAGGTTCATCTTGCCCGGCTCGCTCTCGAAGATGCGCAGGTTGGCGATCTTGCGCGCAAGCAAGCGGGCCTCGTCGTCGCCGTCGCCCGCCATCGCGCAGACGAGGATCAGCAGCCCCGCGCCGATCTCGCCGACCGTCTCGCCGCCGGTCACGACACGGGCCTCCGCGACCCGCTGAACCAGCGCCCTCATGGAACCTCCTTCAAGACCGGCACCGGCCGCAGTGCTTCGAGGCAGGCCGGGAGATCATGTCCGGGTCCATTCAGCGTGAAGTGTACACGCCGAAAGCAGAATGCGTCGTACCGTGACCTTTGCATCGGACCTATCAATTGCAACTCTCGCGACTGTCCGGTTCCCTATATTGCAGTCGATAATTGGCGCATCCCTCTCGAATGCCCGCAACGGTGCCTGTTGGATCGAGTCGAACAGGCTCGCGGGGATTTCGACAAGTTGGTAGCGGTTCGGAACCCCTGTCTTGTCCCGAAAGGCCCGCAGCATGACGATCGCTGTTACGGCCTCCTGATAGCTTTGGAATAAAGCAAGTGTTTCCCGTCGTCTGTCCCTCGGTGTTCGCGCATCCTGTATCCACGCTGCCTCCGTCAATTTGGAGATATGAACGCTTGTTTCAGACAAATTCTTCGCTGCCGTCGATTTAAGGGACAGGCGTTGTCGCGAACCACGTTTAGTTTGGACGACCAGATCGACGAATCGTTGAGTCGGCGACGATGGGAATTCGATCGGCCACTTCATGTATGTACAGGCATTGCGAAAAACAGTCTCGAACGACGTCAGCCCCAATGGTTCGGTTGTCGCCCCGTGGTGAACCGACAGCGCCAGCCCGAAATATTCGATCCAATCCAAGGATTCGGTGAGCCATGTGCTTCGCGTGCGGATGTCGGCGCGTGGCGGATTGGATAGCGACTCGACGACCCTCGCTACGAATTCGACCTTTACCGGGGAGAATCCGTCGAGTTTGGCCTTGAGGTCTTCTACGCTCACGTCTTCAACATCCGCCGCTCGATCAGGTCCGCGAATGAGGGTTTGAGTTCCACTCCTACCCATCTCCGTCCGCTCTCCCGTGCGGCAAAGAGGCTCGTTCCCGAGCCGGCGTAGGGATCGAGCACGACGCACCCCTGCCGTGTCGTGAGGGCGATGCAACGAAGTGCAAGAGCCATCGGCATCATTGCCGGGTGGTCGTCGGCGTGGTTGTCATACCGCCGTCGCGGCTGGGTCGGTATTTCCCAGACGGTGCGTAGCCGCCGCCCGTTGGGGCCGCGTACCGCCTTCTGGTCGTAGTAGTAGTTCTGGCTCCTGGACAGGAGAAAGACCGTCTCATGTGCCTTTGTGGGGCGGTCGGCGACCGACTCGGGGTGGGCGTTGGGCTTGCTCCAGATGACCTCCGCACGCAGCCACCATCCGCTTTCCTGAAGCGCGAGCGCCAGGCGCCAGGGAACGCCGATCAGGTCCTTGGGTTTCAACCCTTCCGGTGTCGGCGGACGGACGCTCATCGCCCGCGCGCGGTTCTTCTTGTCGGGGGCCCGATAACGTCGGTTTCCGGAGGTATACGCATCGCCTACGTTGAGCCATACGGTCCCATCGTCGCGGAGAACCCGTCTGATTTTCTCGAACGTGCTTACGATGCTGTCGATGTATGCATTGAGTGTGTCATCCCGGCCGATCTGCTCGTCGACATCATAGTCGCGCAGGGACCAGTAGGGCGGCGAGGTGACGACTGTCTGCACCGACTCCTCCGGCAACAATTCGAGTCCCCAGTCCGCGCGTCCGCACATGAGGATGGACTGTTCAATCGATGCGAACGCGGGCGTCTCCTTGTCATCAACCCTGACAAAGGCGTCCTCGGGTCTTTGTGGCTTGCCGGTCGGACGGCGAGACGCTTCGCCGACGGCACCGGCGCCGCTTCGGGCATGGATCGATCTGGTATTCATGCGTCGAGCGGCGCGTAGTAGGTGCGCACGGGCTCTTCGGCGAGCAGCGCCAGCAGCGGCTCCATGCCGCCTGCCGCCTGCAGGCCCGCGAGGTGGGCCTTGTGCGCCTCGGCCGAGGACCATTCCTCGAGGATGAGCAACCGGTCCGGCGCAGCGGCATCCACGGCGTGCTCGATGCGGGAGCAGCCCTCCATTCCGGTGTCCGTGCCGACATGGGGCGCGAGCAGGTCCGTCACCGCCGCCCCCTTCCCCGGCTTCGCCACAAGCCGCACCAGCACAAGAACAGCCATGCGCGCTCTCCCGATTGCAGGCGTCCCGCCACGGTGTACCATCGGCGCGTCCGAGGGCAAGCGGAGAAGGCGGTGACGAGTCTCCCGGAGGCGGAGGCCGCGCCCGGTGCCACCCGGCGGCTCGGCCGTTGGGTCGCCGAGGCGCCGCGCGCGTGGAGCGGCGACGCGCAGCGGCGGGCGAGCGGCGCCTTCGTGGACACCGCCGCCTGCATGCTGGCGGGCGCGGACGACGCCGCGCCCCGCGCGACCCTTGGCGGCGTCGCGCGCTGGAGCGCTGGCGGTGCGAGGGGCGCCGTGGTCGCCGGTACGCCGCATCGACTGCCTGCGCCCTGGGCGGCGCTGGTCAACGGCACGGCGGCCCACGCGCTGGACTATGACGACGTGCTGGAGATCAGCAACGCCCATGTCAGCGCCGTGCTGGTGCCGGCCCTGCTGGCGCTGGGCGAGGAGCGCGGCGCCGACGGCGGTGCGTGCGTGGATGCCTTCATCGTCGGCGTCGAGGTCATGGCCCGGTTCGGCGAGGCGCTGAACATGACCCACTACTTCAAGGGCTGGCACACCACGTCCACCCTCGGCGCACCGGCGGCGGCGGCGGCCTGCGCCCGGCTGCTCCGCCTCGATTCAGCAAGGGCCACCGCCGCACTCGGCCTCGCCGCCAGCCTCGCCTCCGGCGCCAAGCGCCAGTTCGGCACCATGGCGAAGCCGCTGCATGCCGGGCTCGCCGCCAAGAACGGCATCATGGCCGCGACCCTCGCGGAATCGGGCGTCAGCGCGGCCGCCGACGCCTATGAGGGCGAGCGCGGCTTCGTCGATCTCTTCGCCGGCGTGCCGCGCGAGCGCTTGGAGGCGGCGACGGCAGACTTCGGGGGGCCGCCCGCGATCGAGCGTCACGGGCTCTGGCAGAAATTCTATCCCTGCTGCGCCAGCGCCCACCGCCCGCTCGATGCCCTGCTCGCCATGCACGCGGACGGCGGACTCGAGCCGGATACGGTGGCGGAGATCGACGCGCTCCTGCCCGAGATCGCCGTGCAGAACCTCCCTTACGCAGACCCGGCCGATGCCATGCAGGCGCGCTTCAGCTTGCCCTACCTGCTCGCGAGCGCGCTCGCCGACGGCCGCCTCACGCTCGACGCCTTCAGCGACGGCGCGCTCGCGCGCCCCGACGTGCGGGCGCTGCTGCCGAGGGTCCGCATGGAGGCCGACCCGGCCCAGCCCGGTGCCGTGAACGTGGACGAGGCGCCGCAGCAGGCGACCGTCACGCTGCGGCTCAGCCGCGGCGGCGCGCGCACGAGAACGGTGCGCGCGCCGAAGGGCCACCCGCGCGCGCCGCTCGGCCGGGACGCGCTCTACGCCAAGTTCGTGGACTGCGCCGCGCGCGCCCTGCCGGCGGCGGCGCATGACGGGGCCTTCGCGGCGTTCGACCGGCTCTCCTCGGCCCGCGACCTCGGGGCGCTCGCGGATCATCTGGGAGCGGGCCGTGGCCGGGACTGACACGGCGGCGGCGGAGGCCGCAGAGCGGGCGCGCTCGTTCACCCGCGCCACCACGGTGTTCGACTGCCTCGGGCTCTTCTACGTGCTCGACGAGCCCTACGCGACGCGCTGCCTGGAGGCGGGCGTCGATGTCTGCAACGTGACCTTCGCGCTGGAGAGCAGCTGGGACCAGACCACGCGTGCAGTGGAGGAGGGCTTCGCCAGGATCGAGGCCAGTCCCGTTCTGGCGCTCGCCCGCGACAGCGCGGAGATCGCGGCGGCGAGCGCGGCCGGCCGGCTCGCGGTGATCCCCGGCACCCAGGGCTCCAGCATGATCGGCAAGGAGCTCGCGCGCGTCGGCATCCTGGCGCGACTCGGCTTCCGCTTCTTCGGCCTCGCCTATACCGGCGCCACCCTCTTCGCCGACGGCTGCGGCGAGCGCCGCGACGCCGGCCTCAGCTTCCTCGGCGAGGAGCTGATCGCGGCGGTGAACGAGACGCCGATGATCCTCGACCTCTCCCACGCCGGCCATCGCTCGCGCGCCGAGGCGGTGCCGCTCGCCAGGGCGCCGGTCTGCACCCATTCCAACGCCTGGCACCATGTGCCCAACGACCGCAACACCAGGGACGAGACGGTGCGCGCCATCGTCGCCAAGGGCGGCATGATGGGCGCCTGCTGCCTGCCGCTCTCGGTGAGCCCGGCGGACCCGACGCTGGACGACCTGATCGACCATATCGACCATTTCAGGGCGCTGGTCGGGCCTGCGCATATCGGCATCGGCCTCGACTTCACCGAGGCCTATCAGGAATCCGGGACCGTGCTGCCGGAATCGATCCGCTGGCGCACGCTCCGGCCGGACATTTTCGGCAGCGTCGATGCCTTCGTGACCCAGCGCTATCCCGCCGGCCTCGGCGGGATCGCCGAGCTCCCCAACCTCGCCCGGCGCCTCTTCGAGCGCGGCTATGGCGAGGACGAGGTCGCCGGCATCCTCGGCGCCAACTGGCTCCGCACGTTCACGAATTTCGTCGGCTGAAACCGGACACCGCCGGCGCGCGGCGCCGTCAGGTGCGTGCGCCGAGGCGCGTGATCTCGCAGAGATAGGAGCGGTGCGGCACCGAGCCGGAGATCGGGTCGGTGTCGCGGTTGCCGATGACCGCGTTGACGTTTGCGCCCTCGGCCCCGGTCGCGTCGTAGCCCGGCAGGTCGAGCGCCGAACACGCCTGCCACCAGCCGTGGGTGGCGCTGACCACGCGGGGATCGAGGTTGCGGCTGAACGCGGCGCGGGCGCGGACCGCCCCCTCCGGTGTCGCGAGGCGCACCCAGTCGCCGTCGGCAATGGCGCGGGCGGCCGCTGTCTCGGGATGGATCTCGACGACCGGGTCCGGCTCGCGCCGGCGCAACGAGGGCAGGCCGCGGTGCTGGCTGTGGCAGTAGTGGAGCGATTTTGCGGACGTGAGGACCAGCGGGAAGTCCGCCGCGAGGTCGGTGCGGCTCAGCGGGCCGATGGCGGGCTCCACGTGGTCCGGGAGCGGCGCCTGGCCGGCCGCCTGCAACGGCTCGGAGAAGACCTCGACCTTGCACGACGGCGTCGCGAAACCCGGCGCCGGCCCGCCGTTGCCGCCGCCGGCATATTTGCGAAAGCGCGTCTCGCGGTCCACGCGCACGCCGCCCGGCGCGCGGCGCAATTCGTCGAGGTCGAGGCCCGAGGGCGCGAGCATCTCGCGATAGGACGCGTCGATGTCGCCGCCCCAGAAGCGGTTGGCGAGGCCGAGACGCCTGGCGAGCTCGAAGGCGATCCAGACGTCGCTCTGCGATTCGCCCAGCGAGTCGACCGCCGGCGGGCGGAGCTGCGCGAACGCGGCCGCATCGGCGCCCACCTTGAAGTCGGTGCAAAGCCCCTCGCGCTCCCACGGCGTGTTGACCGGCAGCACGATGTCGGCGAGCGCGGCCGACGGCGTCATGAACATGTCGATGTGCACCGCGAAGTCGAGCGCCTTCAGCGCCGCCTCGCCGCGCGCCGTGTCGGCGTGGCTCACCAGGATGTTGGTGCCAAAGCTCACCATGCCCTTGATCGGGTAGGGCCTGCCGTCCAGGATCGCGCGGTAGAGGTCGTCGCTTGTGATCCAGCCCTGCTGCTCGGGCCCGAGGGGGCGGCCGGCGCCCCCCACCGCCTTCGCCATCTGCGCGGGCGCGATCAGCTCCCGGCCCCTGATGTCGGCGACCGGGATGGTGTCGAACAGGACGTTGCCCCCCGGCGCGTCGAAGCTGCCGGTCAGCGCGTAGAGCAGCGCGATCGCGCGCGAGGTCTGGCTGGCGTTGGTGTGCTGGCCGACGCCGGACCAGCTGTAGCAGGAGACCGCGTCCGCCCCGGCGATCAGCCGCGCCGCTTCGCGCAGCGTCTCGGCCGGCACCCAGGCGATCGCCTCGACCCTCTCCGGCGGATACGCGCGGCAGCGCTCGGCATAGAGGTCGAAGGCCGTGCGGCAGGGGATCGTGCCACCGTCCGCGCCCGTGCCCGCGATCTCGTAACGCCCGCCGAGCGCCGGCGCCCCGCCGTCGTAGCGGCCGGTCGCCGGGTCGTAGAGCATCGGCGCGCCAGCGCCCTCGTCCCATGCCACCCGGAGCGCCGGATCGGCGCCCCGGCCGATGTGGTCGGCGCGCAGCGGCGTGCCGTCGTCCTCGCGCACCAGCAGCGGGCCGTTGCTCCAGTCGCGCATGAAGGCCGCGTCGTAGGCGCCGTCCTCCAGCAGCAGGTTGGCGAGACCGAGCGCCAGCGCGCCGTCGCTGCCGGGCCGCACGCGCAGCCACGCGTCCGCCTTGACCGCGAGGCCCGCGCGGCGCGGGTCGATGACGATGAGCGTGGCGCCCCGCGCCTTCGCCTCGGCGACGCGGCTGGCATAGGCGAGCCAGGTGGTGCTTGGATTGTGCCCCCACAGGATAATGCAGTCGGTCTGCGCGAAGTCCGGCATCGGCGTGTCGACGCCGAAGGTGAGCGCATGGATGTCGTCCCGGTGGAAGTTGCAGATCTCGGTGCCGTAGGGCGCGTTGGGGCTGCCGAAGGCGTGGCGCAGGCGTTCGACCCAGGGATAGCCGTCCTGGATGCCGGTGCCCGACGGCGTGGTGATGGCGAAGGCGACGCTCTCCGGCCCGTGCTCGGCGGCGAGCCGCTTCAGGTGCACGGCGGTCTCGTCCAGCGCCTCGTCCCAGCTTATGCGCCGCCAGGCGGGCGGGGCGTCCTTCGGGCTCGTGCGGCGCAGCGGGTGGAGCAGGCGGTCTTCGTGGTAGACCAGCTCGGGCGCCGCCCGGCCCTTGCCGCAGAGCGCCTTGCCGGTGGGGTGCGAGGGGTCGGGCTCGACCGCGACCAGGCGGCCGTCGTCGACCACCGAGATGCAGCCGCAGGAGGAGGTGCAGAGGGCGCAATAGCCCGGAATCCGCCGGAAGTTTCCGTCCGCCGCCATGCGTCTCTCCTTCATGTCCGCGCGCAGCGCTTGACTCGCCCGGCGCCAGCCCCCAGATGCCACCGCAGCGGCCCCGGCCCTGGGTGGAGAATGGCGGATACGCGCCGCCCGTGGCAATGGCTGGCGGACGGGCGCCGGGCTCGCTATGGTCCGCGCCGCGCCACCCGCCGCGCCCGCCGCGCAGACTCGCAGGGGATGTCTCATGGCCGATCATGTGCGCGCCCTCGGGCGCTATCCGCAAACCCGCCTCCGCCGCAACCGCCGCGATCCCTGGTCGCGCCGCCTGGTCGCCGAGACGGTGCTCACACCCGCCGACCTGATCTGGACCGTGTTCGTCTGCGAAGGATCGGGCCAGCGCGAGCCGGTCGGCTCGATGCCCGGCATCGACCGGCTCAGCCCCGACCTGCTGGCCGAGCAGGCGCGCGAAGCCCTGGACCTCGGCATCCCGGCGCTCGCGGTCTTTCCGCAGACGCCGGCCGCGGCCAAGACACCGGACGGCGACGAGGCGCTCAACCCGGACAACCTGGTCTGCCGGGCGGTGCGCGCGGTCAAGGCGGCGGTGCCGGAGATCGGCGTGATCTGCGACGTGGCGCTCGACCCCTACACCAGCCACGGCCATGACGGGCTGCTGCGCGACGGCTACATCGTCAACGACGAGACCGTGGACGTGCTGTGCCGCCAGGCGCTGGTCCAGGCCGAGGCCGGCTGCGACGTGATCGCGCCGTCGGACATGATGGACGGGCGGGTCGGCGCCATCCGCCGGGCGCTCGACGGCGCCGGCTTCGAGCGGGTGCGCATCCTCTCCTACGCGGCGAAATACGCGTCCGTCTATTACGGGCCGTTCAGGGACGCGATCGGGTCGACCGGCAATCTCGCCGGCGGCGACAAGCGCGGCTACCAGATGGACCCGGCGAACGGGGACGAGGCGCTGCGCGAGGTCGCCATGGACATCGAGGAGGGCGCCGACATGGTGATGGTGAAGCCCGGCATGCCCTATCTCGACATCGTCTACCGGGTGAAGGAGGCCTTCGGGCTGCCGACCTACGTCTATCAGGTGTCCGGCGAGTATGCGATGCTCAAGGCGGCGGGTGAGCGCGGCTGGCTCGACGGCGACGGGGCGATCATGGAGGCGCTCCGGGGCTTCAAGCGGGCCGGCGCCGACGGCGTGCTGACCTACGCCGCCCTCGACATCGCCCGGCGCTTGCGGGGCTGACCCCCGCCCGTCGTCTGCCCGGCTGGGGATGCGTGCCGCGCGTGTATAATCGGCGCCCGCGCACCCGACAGGACGGAGAGCCATCGCGATGACCGTGGACGGACCGCTCGGCGGCGTCACCGTGATCGACATGACGCGGGTTCTCGCCGGGCCCTATTGCACCATGGTGCTCGCCGATCTCGGCGCCCGCGTGGTCAAGGTGGAGACTCCGGGGGGCGGCGACGATTCCCGTGCCTTCGGCCCCTTCGTCGGCGGCAAATCCGCCTACTTCATGTCGATCAACCGGGGCAAGGAGAGCATCTCCCTCGACCTCAAGGACGAGGCCGGGCGCGAGGCCTTCGAGAGCCTGCTGGCGGACGCCGACGTGCTGGTCGAGAATTTCCGCGCCGGCACGATGGAACGCCTCGGCTATGGCTGGGAGGCGCTGCACGCGCGCTTCCCGCGGCTGATCTACGCGGCCTGCTCCGGCTTCGGCCACACCGGGCCCTACGCCGGGCGGCCGGCCTATGACGTGGTGGTGCAGGCCATGGGCGGCATCATGAGCCTGACCGGCCATCCCGGCGGGCCGCCGGCGCGGGTGGGAAGCTCGATCGGCGATATCGTCGCCGGCCTCTTCACCGCCATCGGCGTGAACGGCGCGCTCTACCGGCGCACGCTCACGGGCGAGGGCATGAAGCTCGACGTCTCGATGCTCGATTGCCAAGTCGCGATTCTGGAGAACGCGCTCGCCCGCTACTTCGCCTCGGGCGAGGTGCCGGGGCCGCTGGGCACGCGCCATCCCTCGATCACGCCGTTCCAGTCCTACGCGACCGCCGACGGCCATGTCGTGATCTCCGCCGGCAACGACGCGCTGTTCGGCAAGCTCTGCGCCGCGCTGGGGCGGCCGGCGCTCGCCGAGGATGCGCGCTTCGCCGACAACGCCGCCCGCATCGCCCATATCGACGCGCTGGAGGCTGAGTTCGAAACCGTGCTGACCACGCGCCCCACCGCGCACTGGCTCGCGCTGCTGGAGGAGGCCGGCGTGCCGTGCGCGCCGATCAACACGGTGGAGGACGTGCTCGCCGACCCGCAGGTCGCGGCGCGCAACATGGTGATCCGGGCGCGGGACCCGGTCGCAGGGGAGGTGAGGATGGCTGGCAACCCGATCAAGCTCTCGGCCTATGCCGACCCGCCCGAACGGCCGCCGGCGCCGGCGCTGGACGAGCACCGGGCGGCCATCCTCGACGGAGAGGCACCATGAGCACCGCGACATCGGGCCGGGACCCTCGCCGGGGCACACGGCTCGGGAGACTGAGGCCCTATTGCGCAGGCGCCGGCGCCCTTGCGCTGCTCGCGCTGCTGCTGGCCGCCGGCTCCTGCTCCTGGTTCGCGCTCCCCTCCTATGACGGGTCCGAGACGGTCTCGGGCCTCGACGCGCCGGTGGAGATCGTGCGCGACGCCCATGCGATCCCGCACATCTATGCGCAATCGCCCAGGGACGGCGCCTTCGCCATGGGCTACGTCCACGCGCAGGACCGGCTCTGGCAACTGGAGATGCAGCGCAGGATCGGCCAGGCGCGGCTGGCGGAGGTGGTGGGCGAGCCCGGCCTCAAGACCGACAGGTTCCTGCGCACGCTCGGCGTCTACCGGGTCGCCGAACGCAATGTCGAGGCGCTCTCGCCGCAGGCGCAGGCGATCTACGCGGCCTACGCCGCCGGCGTGAACGCCTATCTCGAGACGCGATCCGGCCTGCTGCCGCCGGAGTTCCTGCTGCTCGGCCACGAGCCCGAGCCCTGGCGCCCGGCCGACAGCCTGGTCTGGCTCAAGATGATGGCCTGGGACCTCGGCGACAATTTCAGCGACGAGATGCTGCGGGCGCGCCTCGCCGGGCGGCTGGATGCGGCGCAGCTCCAGGACCTCTGGGCCCAGCATCCGGACGATCCCCTGCCGGCGCTGGACGCGCGTTCGCCCGCGCTCGACACCGTCGATATCGACTTTGCGGCGCTGGCCGCCGCCGTGCCGGCGCAGAGCGGGTCCGGCTTCGGCTCCAACGGCTGGGCACTCTCCGGCGCGCACACGGCCTCCGGCAAGCCGCTGCTCGCCAACGATCCGCATCTCCGGCTGGAGGTGCCGAGCGTCTGGTATCTCGCCCATGTCAGCACGCCGGAGTTCGAGATCGTGGGCGCCACGCTGCCGGGGCTGCCCTTCCCGCTACTCGGCCGCACCGAAAACTTCGCCTGGGGCTTCACCAACACCGGGCCGGATGTGCAGGATCTCTTCGTCGAACGCATCGACCCGGACGACCCTGCCCGCTACCTCGCGCCGGAGGGGAGCCTCCCCTTCGCCGTCCGCACCGAGACCATCGGGGTCAGCGGCGGCGAGGCCGTCGAGCTCACGGTGCGCGAGACCCGCCACGGGCCGGTGGTCTCCGGCGTGGTGGACGAGAGCGGGGAATTCCTCGAGGCCGGTCATGTCCTGGCTTTCGCCTGGACCGCGCTGGACGACGACGACCGCACCGGCGAGGCGCTGGTGCAGGCCGCCGCCGCCACCGACTGGGTGGGCTTCACGGACGCGCTGCGCAACCTCGCCGTGCCGCAGCAGACCATCGTCTTCGCGGACCGCGACGGCAATATCGGCATGATCGCGCCGGGGCGGGTGCCGATCCGCGCCGCCGGCCACGGGCACTTGCCGGCGCCCGGCTGGAGCGGCAGCCACGACTGGGTGGGCTGGGTCCCCCACGAAGCGCTGCCGCGCGCCTACAATCCGCAGTCGGGCCGCATCGTCAACGCCAACAACAGGATGGTCCCCCTCGACTATCCGCACTTCCTCAGCGACGACTGGACGCCGCCCTACCGGGCCGGGCGGATCGAGGCGCTGCTCGACGCCACGCCACGGCACGACGTGGAGAGCCTCGCGGCCATTCAGCAGGACCTGGTCTCGCTCGCGGCGGAACGCCTGCTGCCGGTGCTGCTCGGGCTGGCGGAGGCCTCGGACGACGACGCCCGCCGGGCCTTCGACATGCTGGAGGCGTGGGACCGCCGCATGGGCCGCGAGCAGGCTGAGCCGCTGATCTACATGGCCTGGCTTAGGGAGCTGATGCACGCGCTCTTCGCCGACGAGCTTGGCGACGTGTTCGAGGATTACTGGAAGATCCGGCCCGAGGTCATCCACCGCGCGCTCACCGAGCGCCCCCAATGGTGCGACGTGACGACGACCCCGGAGGCGGAGAGCTGCGCCGAGGTCGTGGCCCGCGCCTTCGACGTGGCGCTCGAGTTCCTCGCCGTCACCTACGGCCACGACCGGACGGAGTGGCGCTGGGGCGAGGCCCACGCCGTCCACATGAAGAGCCGCATCCTGGGCGAGGTCCCCGCCGTGGGCTCCTGGTTCGAGATCGACATGGAGAGCGGCGGCGAGAAGGAAACGGTGAAGGCCGGCGGCTTCGACGTGAACGACCCGGAGCGCCCCTTCGCCCAGAACCACGGCGCCGGCTACCGCGCCGTCTACGACCTCGCCGAGCCCGAACGCTCCGTCTTCATCATCAGCACCGGCCAGTCCGGCAACCCCCTCTCGTCGCACTACGAGGATTTCGCGGAACCCTGGCGCGACGGCCACTACCTCCCCATGCTCACCGAGCGGGCGCGAGTGGAGGAGGACGCGCTGGGCACGCTGGTGCTGACGCCGCGGTGAGGGGGGTGCGCTTTTGCGCTCGGTATTTCCGTCACCACACGAGTTGAACATCAGCTTAATTCATGGTGAACTACATGCAGAAATCGGTTAATTTTCGGCAGCCTTGTAAGCATTAATGACTTCCGTCATTTGGCTCTTCCATTCCGCCGGCATTGGTTTCCCCCAAACTTCGTACACCGAAGAAAACATAATGGGTACATCATCTCGATGAATCTCTGTTTCTCCGAGGATAACATGTTCAACATCGCGATGGATCTTGGCAAATAATGTCATGGGCTTGCCGTGCTTGGAGACCAGTGTTGCAACAAGCGCTTCTTCTCTCTGCGATGAGTCTTCGGGACGTTGAAACGGTCTAAGCGATGCTGCAGGTGCTCTCCAAATTTCGCCTATCTCAATCACAGCGTCAGCACCGTACCTTTTCACCTCATTAGCGACTGATTTCATAAGCAAGTACTTTTCTGCCTGGCTCTCCAGCCGGGCTTCAAAAAAGTGAGCCGGTTTACCACTACACAGCAAGAAGAATATTGTTATATGGTGACCGTCCGCTTCGAACATTGTTCGGGCAACAGAAAACAAGCTAGTTGCTACCTCTTCTTCACTTGCATTCGAGGGCCCGAACATGCCTGGTTGAAAACCGCCGTACCGCTCGACTGCTGCTTCGGCATCCGCTTTCTCGATACACTGCTCGACTTTTTCAAGACTCAATAGACGGCCATCGCACAGCCGGACATCAACGGAACGAGCCTCGGAGTGGCCAATCATGCATGGCAATCTCCCTTCTCTAGTGCCTATTGCAATTTGTTGACCGGTACTTAGGTTCGTTGTTGCTGGCTCGTCAACACCGATCTGACGATGCGCATCATGAACAATTTCAGCAATTTTTCCGTATGCAATTGCAGTCGCATCTAGTAACTCGTACTCTGGCAATGTGTTGTCCACCCATCGACGCTGAATTTTCAGTGCTCCATATTTGACTATGTGAATTCCCAGATCACCCCGCGGGAGATCACGCAATATGGTGGAAATGCCGTCAAAGAGGTGCGCTGGCACTTCAACGTGTGGCACTTCGTCACTTAAGTATGACGCAAAGATTTCTGCGCGAACGAAACTGTGAACTTCTAGGTCTCCCTCCTTTACTATCCTGTTGCGAGCATTCACCATCCATTGCATCAATGGATCGGACTTTAGCCGACTCTGCCAAACACTGTACCACTCTTCGAACTCCGGAATTTTATGCTTGCTTTTTTGAAGTATGAAGGTGACTGTCCGTAAGGTCTGAATGGCAGTCTGTATGGCAATTCTAAATTCTTCAGGATGAAAGTATGCTTCTTCGGCTTGGTGCCATTGCCGATGCGCGTCCTGTAGCCGTCGATCAACAGCGGCTAGCGGGCATGAGGATGTCAATCTCTGACTAGGTTTCTTCATTGGTGAAGTATAATACAAATCTCGAACGTTGCAAGGAGTTGTGGCACTTTGAACGGCGATCGGCGGCTCTAGGGCTGAAAGAATCTATTGATGAACGTTCCCTTCAAAGATTTCTCCCTTCGCGCCGTCGTTGGCCGTCAATACCGGTGCCCCTCGTGGATCGTCGCCAACAGGCTGGCCACCGGCACGCGCTTGACGTGCCGACGACGTTCGACGATGCGGGCGGCGGCTTCCTGCGCCCGGTCGCGGTCACCGGCCACGGGGACCAGCCGTGCGACGGGCTTGCCGTGGCGTGTGATGGTCAGGCTCTCGCCGCGCGCGACGCGATCGAGTAGCTGGCCCAGGTGCCTGTTGACTTCGGTGGCACTGATGGGTTCCATCGTGATCCTCGCTGGCAGTCGGGCCGGAGCGTACGACCGCTCTCAACGGACGGCAACCCGAGCCTGTGCCATGCGGCGGCCGACGAGGTGTGTGACGTGAGGGACCGGGCCCCAGGCCCAGGCGGCGGAAAACAACAAATTACAAATCGAACCCAATTTCGCGTAATCGCTTGTTCCACAACATCAATTGGCGAATATCACCGATGCCGGCCCCTGACCGGGACGCCGCGCCGCTGCGGGGCCGGCGTCTGGACGCGACGCAGGCCGTGACCGCGGCGAGACATCCGGGCCAGGGGCCGCGCGGCGGCGCAGCGGTACGTCAGACCCCCTTCGCCAGCTCCCGTTCGACCAGCGTCGCCCAGTAGCTCGCGCCGATGGGGAGGATCTCGTCGTTGAAGTCGTAGCCGGGGTTGTGGAGGAAGCAGCCGCCGGGGCCCAGGCCGTTGCCGATCCAGATGTAGCTGCCGGGGCGGGCCTGGAGCATGTAGGCGAAATCCTCGGAGCCCATGCAGGGGGCGATATCGCGGTGCACGTGCGCGCCGCCCACGACGGCGGTGGCGGCGGCTTCGGCGCGCTCGGTCTCGGCCGCCGTGTTGACGGTGGCGGGGAAGCGCGCCTCCACGTTGACGTGCGCGCGGGCGCCCAGCGCCGCGGCGCTGCTCTCGGCGATGCGCTGGATGCCCGTGGCGATGGTCTCCCTGACGCGGGGCTTGAAGGTGCGGACGGTGCCGGCGAGCTCCACCGCCTGCGGGATGACGTTGAAGGCGTCGCCGCCGTGGATCTTGGTCACGCTGACGACGCCGGCCTCTAGCGGGTCCACATTACGGCCGATGATCGATTGCAGCGCCGTGACGATCTGCGCCGCCGCGACCACGGGGTCGATGCCGAGATGAGGCATGGCGCCGTGGGCGCCGGTGCCCTCCACCGTGATTGTGAACTCGTCGCAGGCCGCCATCATGGGCCCGGTGCGGACGGCGATCTCGCCCGCCGCCAGCCCCGGCCAGTTGTGCATGCCGTAGACGGCGCCGGCGGGGAAGCGCTCGAACAGCCCCTCCTGCACCATCGCCTCGCCGCCGCCGAGCCCTTCTTCCGCCGGCTGGAAGACGAAGTAGACCGTGCCGGCGAAGTTGCGGGTCTCGGCCAGGTAGCGCGCCGCGCCCAGCAGCATCGTCGTGTGCCCGTCATGGCCGCAGGCGTGCATGGCGCCGTCGTTGACCGAGCGGTGGGGCACGGCGTTCCCCTCGAGGATGGGCAGCGCGTCCATGTCGGCGCGGAGCGCGATGGCGCCCTCCCCCGGCTCGCCTTCGAGAACGCCGACCACGCCGGTCTTCGCCAGCCCGCGGTGCACCTGGATGCCGAAGGAGTCCAGTTTCCCGGCCACGATGGCGGCGGTGCGCTCCTCCTCGAAACCCAGTTCCGGATGGGCGTGGATGTCGCGCCGCCACGCCGTCATCTCGTCGTGGATGGCGGCGATGCGGTTGATGACGGGCATGGCGGTCTCGCTCCCCGTTTCGAGTCGTCCGGTGCAGGGCAGGGGGCGCTTCGCCGGGCGCGCGCCGGCGAAGCGTCGTGCAGGCGCTACTCGGCGGCTTCGGCCGGGACCGGGCGGTTCATGCCGATCTCGGCGATCCGCTCCTGGGTGTAGACCTGGTGCCACATCTCGTAGGAGAACTCGCTGCGCAGCCGCCTGGCATCTGGGTTGATGGCAGGGCTGACGCTCTCGCCGCCGAGGACGATCTCGCGGATGCGGCTGCGGTCCTGAAGCTGGGTGATGTCGGCCAGCGGATCACCGTCGAACACCAGGATGTCGGCGAGGCGGCCCTGCTCCAGCGCGCCCACCTGGCCGGCCTCGCGCACGAAGCTGCCGTTGTTGACCGTGGCGCAGCGGAGCGCCTCTGCCGGCGAGATGCCGAGATAGGTCACCATATGCTCCAGCTCGCGGGCGTGCCATTCGCCGTAGGGCGTCACCGCGAAGCCGGAATCGGTGCCGCAGAGGAAGGTGACGCCCGCGTCCCGCGCCTTGACGAGGGAGCGCTGGGCGGCCTCGATCTCGCGCTTGTGCGCGTCCGGGAAGCCCGGATAGCAGCCGTCGCCCGGCCGGGTGAAGTCGATGTCGTTGACCACGAGGCTGAAGGTCGGGCAGAGCTTGCAGCCGTTCTCCACCACCGCCTCCAGGCCTGCGTCGTCCATCCAGGCGGCGTGCAGGATCACATCGACGCCGGCGCGGGCGGCATAGAGCACCGCCTCGGCGCCCCTGGCGTGGACCACCACCTGCTTGCCGAGCCGGTGGGCCTCGGCCACCATCGCCGTGGTCTCTTCCTGGTTGTAGCCGGCGACGAGGACGCTGGTCATCGGGTTCATCGAATCGCCGTCCATGGCGATCTTGATGAAGTCGACGCCGTCCTTGACCATGGTGCGGATCTCCGCGATCCCCTCGGCGGCATCGCGGGCGAGCACGCCGATCGAGGTCTCGGGCACGCCCACCCAGCTCGGATACCAGTCCGAGAGCCCCTGGCGGTTGGTGATCTGGCGGCCCGAGCAGGTGATGCGGGGGCCGGTGAAGAGGCCCGCGTCGATGGCATCGCGGATCGAGGGCGTGACGCGCCCGCTGGTGGTGGGGTCGGCCATCGAGGTGAAGCCGGCGGCGAGCACCCGCTGCGCCGCCTCCAGCCCGCGCAGCGCGCGGAACTCCACCGGCGCGTAGAGGTCGATGTCCTCCTCGGTCTTGGCATTGCCGTAAGAGAGGTGGACGTGGACGTCGATCAGGCCGGGCATCACGAAATGGCCGGAATGGTCGACCACCTCGTCACCCGGCGCGGCCACGGGCGCGCCTGCGCTCGGCCCCACATAGGCGATGCGCTCGCCCTCGGTCACCACCGTCCGGTCGCGTTCCGCACCGTCGCCCGTGCCGGTGAACAGCCGGCCGCATCTGATATGTCTGCGCATCGCCCGCTCCATCGTCGTATCGCCCCGCCTGGACAAGCGCCATTCGGCGTCAGCCGAACAGCATCTGCGCTGCCGCGAGCAGCTTATCAGGATGTTCCAGCGCCGGCGAATGGCCGCACGCCGCGATCACGAAGCTGTCGGCCTTCGGGATACGGCGCGCCAGCACCTGCGTGTTCTCGTCGCAGGGGAAGGGGCGGTCGTCGCGGCCGTGGAGCATCATCACCCGGCAGTCGAGCGCCGCCAGCCGCTCGGGCGCGAGCACCGCCGCGTCGATGAAGCGCTGCTTGTCGCCCGCGAACATGCTCTTGAAATAGGGGCCGTAGTCGCCGTCGTGCAGGATCGCCATGCGCGCATCCAGGAAGGCGTCGGTGATGACCGTGGGATCGTGCACCAGGATCTCCGCCGCCTCGCGCAGTTCCTCCCTGGTCTCGGGGAAGCGCCAGCAGATCTCGGTCTCGCGGTTGACCCTGGCGCGGGCGCCCATGGCGCCCGTCGTCATCACCCTGGTGACGTGCGGATTGTCCATGGCGAGACCCAAAGCGATGCTGGCGGAGAGCGAATGGCCGATCACGCCGGCATCGCCATCCTCGCCCTGCGGCAGCAGGTCGAGCACCGCCTGGGCCTGACGCCGCCAGAGAGGCAGGTCGAAATAGGGCTCTCGCTCTTTACGCCCGGAGGCGCCGAAGCCGATCAGGTCGGTGGCGACGATGCGGTAGCGCGCCGCCAGCGGCTCCAGCACCAGGCGCCAGTTGCCGATGGTGCCGGCGCCGGGGCCGGAGCCGTGCAGCATGAGGATGGGAAAGCCCGCGCCCCCTTCCCAGATGTGGACCCGGTGCCCCTCCATGTCGATGTCGCGCTCGGCGAGTGCCATGTCCTCTCCTCGATCCCGCGTGCCGTGCTGCCTCGCGCCGACCGCTCAGGCGCGCAGCCGCTCATTCGTGGGGTCCGCCGGCGAGGCGGGGATCACCCGTGCCGGCCTGCGCTCGCCCAGGATCTCGATGGCGAGTTCGCGGCCGGGCGCGGCGTGCTCAGCCGCGACATAGCCCAGCGCCAGGCTCTGCCCCAGCGAATGGCCGAAGGCGCCGGAGGTCGCGCGGCCGATCATGGTCTCCCCGTGGTAGATCGGCTCGTTGCCCCAGGGGTCGGCGTCGTTGGCCGCCACCGCGAGCGTCACGAAGTCCTGCGGCACGCCTGCCTCGCGCTGGGCCATCAGCGCCTCGCGACCCACGAAATCGCCCTTGTTGTGCGCAATGAAGCGGTCCAGTCCGGCCTCGAAGGCCGAGTACTCGATGGTCAGGTCCTGCCCCCACATGCGGTAGGATTTTTCGATCCTGAGCGAATCCATCGCCCTCATGCCGCACATGCCGAGGCCGTGCGCCTGGCCGGCCTCCGCCAGCGCGTCGAAGATGCGGTTCTGGTACTCGATCGGGTGGTGCAGCTCCCAGCCGAGCTCGCCCACGAAGTTGACCCGCATCGCGGTGGCGGGCGCGAGGCCGACGGAGATCGGCTGCGCCGTGAGCCAGGGGAAGGCCTCGTTGGAGAGATCGGCGTCGGTCACCGCTCCCAGGATGTCGCGGGCACGCGGACCCGCCAGCACCAGCACGCCGTGCGCGGTGGTGATGTTCTCGATGGTCACACCGTCTCCCGCCACGTGGCGCAGCAAAAAATCGTGGTCGTAGCGCTCGGCCGCGCCGGAGCTCACCAGATAGAATGTCTGGGGCCCCTTGCGCAGCACCGTGAACTCCGAACGCACGCCGCCGGTCACGGTGAGCGCATGGGCGAGCTTGATGCGCCCTGCGGCCTTGGGCAGGCGGTTGGCGAGCACGCGGTCGAGCGCCGCCTCCGCCCCCGGCCCGGATACCCTGAACTTGGAGAAGCTGGTGATGTCGATCAGGCCGGCGCGCTCGCGCACCGCCCGGCACTCGGCGCCGAGGGGGCCGAAATAGTTGCTGCGGCGGAAGCTCCATTCGTCGCGGGGCGCGGTGCCATCGGGCGCGAACCAGTTGGGCCGCTCCCAGCCGTAGCGCTGTCCCCAGACGGCGCCGTGTGAAGCGAGCCGGTCGTGACAGGGACTGGTCTTCGCGGGGCGCGCCGCCGGGCGCTCCTCGTCCGGGTAGTGGATGACGAAGACGTTGGCGTAGGCCTCCTCGTTCTTGGCCCTGGTGTAGTGCTTGTTGGCATAGGCGCCGAAGCGGCGCGGGTCCACCGCCAGCATGTCGATGGAGGGCTCGCCGTCGGCGATCCAGCCGGCGAGCTGCCAGCCGGCGCCGCCGGCGGCGGTGATGCCGAAGCTGAAGCCCTCGGCCAGCCAGAAGTTCGGCAGCCCGTAGGCCGGCCCGATGAGCGGGTTGCCGTCCGGCGTGTAGGGAATGGGACCGTTGACGCAGTCCTTGATGCCGGCGCGGCCGAACATGGGCACCCGGTTCATCGCGGCTTCGATATGAGGCTCCAGGCGCTCGATATCCGGCGGCAGCAGCTCCTGGCCGAAGCCGTGCGGAACGCCGTCTACCGCCCAGGCCGGCGCTCCCTTCTCGTAGGGCCCGAGAATGAGGCCCTGGCGCTCTTCGCGCATGTAGTAGGAGGCATCGCTCTCCCGCAGCACCGGCAGTTCGGGGAGGCCCGCCTCCCTGCGCTCGACGAGCTCGGGGATGGTGTCGGTGACGAGGTACTGGTGCTCGACCGGGATCGCCGGCAGGTCGAGGCCCACCATGGCGCCCACCTGCCGCGCCCAGGAGCCGGTGGCGGTCACCACGGTCTCGCAGGTGATGTCGCCGCGATCGGTCTTGACCAGCCATTCGCCGGCGCGGGTGCGCTCGATCCCGGTGACTTCGGTGTTGCGGTTGATCTCCGCGCCCCGGTCGCGCGCGCCCTTGGCCAGCGCCTGCGTCACGTCCACCGGCGCGACGTGGCCGTCATGGGGGTGAAAGAGCGCGCCGACCAGCCCGTCGAGGTTGGCGAGCGGCCAGAGGTCGCCGATCTCGTTGGGGCCGATCAGCTCGAAGGGCACGCCGATGGTGTTCGCGGTGCCGCAATAGTTGCGGTACTCGTCCATCCGCTCCTGATTGGTGGCGAGGCGGAGGTTGCCGGTGCGATGAAAACTCACCGCCTGGCCGGTCTCCTCCTCGAGCTGCTGATAGAGGTCGATGCTGTACTTGTGGAGCTGGCCGACGCTGTAGCTCATGTTGAAGAGCGGCAGCAGCCCGGCCGCATGCCAGGTGGAGCCGGCGGTGAGCTCGGTCTTCTCGACCAGCATCACGTCGGACCAGCCCAGTTTGGCCAGATGGTAGAGCACGCTGCAGCCGACGATGCCGCCGCCGATCACCACCACCCGCGCCTGATCCTTCATGCCTTGACCCTTCTCTCTCTGCGCGACCGCCTGACGGCGCGCGAACCCTATCACGCCCGTGCGGCTTGCGGCAGGCGCGCCTGTATGCTGCCCCGACCGACACGAATTTGTGCGAAAAGCCCCCACCTCACCCTGGCCCTCTCCGCCCCCAAGGGCGGAGAGGGAACGCGGGCGTCACCGGCCTCTTCTCCCTCTCCTCCCCCGAGGGGAGGAGAGGGCCGGGGTGAGGAGGGGGAGAGCCCCACGCACCACGGATGGGGCGGCGTTCATACGGTCACCCCGCCTGCGCCGTCATTCGCGGGGTGGTAGAGTGGCGGCCATGGCAGGGCGTCTCGACGGCAAGGTCGCGTTGATCACCGGGGCGGGCTCGGTCGGTCCCGGCTGGGGCAACGGCCGCGCCACTTCTGTGCTCTTCGCCCGCGAAGGCGCGCGGGTCGTCGCCCTCGACCGCGATCCGGCGGCGGCCGAGGCGACGCGGGAGATCGTCCTCGCCGAGGGTGGCGCCTGCGTCGTCGAGACCGCGGATGCGACCGATGGCGCCCAGGTCGCACGGGCGATCGCGGCCTCCGTCGAGCGTTGGGGCGCGCTCCATGTGCTCGTCAACAATGTCGGAGGCTCCGTGCCCGGCGGGCCGGTCGAGCTCAGCGAGGCGGACTGGGCCGCCCAACTGGATTTCAACCTCACCAGCGCCTTCCTCGCCACCCGGTGTGCGCTCCCGGTCATGGAGGCGCAGGGCGCCGGCGCCATCGTCAACATCTCCTCGGTCGCGGGGCTGCGTTTCATCGGCAACCACCACGCGGCCTATGCGGCGGCGAAGGCCGGTCTGGTTCAGTTCACCAAGGCGGTCGGCGTGCAATACGCGGCGCGTGGCGTGCGCTGCAATTCCATCTCCGTCGGCCTCATGCACACGCCGCTCGTGGAAGCGCGCCTCGCCGCCCAGTACGGCAGCGGCAACCTCGAAGCGCTCATAGCCAAGCGCCATGCCCAGGTGCCGATGGGCCGCATGGGCAGCGGCTGGGACGTGGCCCATGCCGCCCTCTACCTGGCCTCGGACGAGGCCGGCTACGTCACCGCGGCCGATCTGGTCGTGGACGGCGGCCTCACGGCGAAATGCGACTGAGGGCGCGGCCTGAGGGCGCGGCCCCGCCGGCCTCGGCGGGGGGCGTGGCCGCCATGGCTGTGATCGAGACGATCGCGCGACGCGACCGGCTGGTGGTGCTGGCCGGCCTCGCCGTCGCCGCTGCGCTCGCCTGGCTCTACCTCATCGACATGGCCCTCGACATGAGCGGCGGTGTGGGCGGCAGCGGCGCCATGATGCGGATGCAGACATGGAGCGCCGTCGACGGCCTGCTCATGTGGGCCATGTGGGCGGTGATGATGATCGCCATGATGGTGCCGAGCGCGGCGCCGATGATCCTCGTCTTCGCCCGCGTGGATCGCTCCCGCGGCGGCGGCCGCGTCGCCACGACCACGCTCTTCGCGCTCGGCTACGTGCTGGTCTGGGCGGCGTTCAGCGTGGCCGCGACGGCGATGCAGTGGGGGCTGCAGAATGCGGCCCTGCTCTCCCCCATGATGGTCGCCACCAGCACGGTGCTCGGCGGCGCGCTCTTCGTCGCCGCCGGCGTCTATCAGTGGACGCCCCTCAAACATGCCTGCCTCAAGCACTGCCGCTCGCCCATGTCCTTCATCATGGGGCACTGGCGGCCGGGCAGGGCCGGAGCGCTGCGCATGGGGCTCGGCCACGGCGCCTTCTGCCTGGGCTGCTGCGGCGTCGTGATGGGGCTCCTCTTCGTCGGCGGGGTGATGAACCTCGCCTGGGTGGCGGCGCTCACGGTCTTCGTCGTCGCCGAAAAACTCGCGCCCAAGGGCGAGTGGGTGGCGCGAATCGGCGGCGTTGCGATGGTCGCCGCCGGCATCTACCTCCTGGCGGCGCCCTGACGGCGGCTGCCGAATTGATTCCCTTGTATGTCCCTCAGGCGCCGGGCGCTCGGACTCTGTTCATTTCCCTCAGGCGCCGGGCGCTCGCTCCGCTCGCTTGGCTAACGCGCCTTGCGGCGCGCCGGCGCGGTCGCGCCGGCCGGGCCGCTACGCGGCCCGGTCCTCCCAACGGCCCGCACCTTGGAGGCGCCGGATATTCGTGGCCGGTGCAGCGCGCTTCCCGCTCCGCCCTTTGGGAGGAGAGGGGCCGAGGCGAGGTGGGGGCGCGCGCTCAGTCGAGCGAGGCGAGCGCCTTCTGGAAGCGTCCGGCGTGGGATTTCTCCGCCTTCGCCAGGGTCTCGAACCAGTCGGCGATCTCGTCGTAGCCCTCGTCGCGGGCGGTCCGCGCCATGCCGGGGTACATGTCGGTATATTCGTGGGTCTCGCCGGCCACCGCCGCCGCAAGATTGTCCGCGGTCACACCGATCGGCAGGCCGGTGGCGGGATCGCCGGTCTCGGCCAGGAAGTCGAGATGGCCGTGGGCGTGGCCGGTCTCGCCCTCGGCGGTCGAGCGGAAGAGCGCCGAGACGTCGTTGTGGCCTTCCACGTCGGCCTTGCGGGCGAAGTAGAGATAGCGGCGGTTGGCCTGTGACTCGCCGGCGAAGGCGTCCTTGAGATTCTGCTCGGTCTTGCTGCCACCCAATGCAGGCATGGTCCTGTTCTCCCTCACTGTCGGCTAGAGCCCCGCCGCCGCCTTGTCGGAGGCCGCGGGCATGGCCGCTGTACGCGCCACCCTATATGACGCAGCGCAGGGCCGCCGTCAACGGATTGGAATCATTCCAGGGTGTCCGTGCCGCCCGGCGGCGGCGGAACATCCTGGCCCGAGTCCTCGCCGGTCACGCGGACGATGATGTCGATGCGCGAGACCGTGGTCCCCGGCGGGGTCGGCGGCAGTTCATTCACCGAAATGCGGTCGCCCGGCACGTCGACCAGCCGGCCCGTCTCCTCGAAGAAGAAGTGCTGGTGATGGCTGGTGTTCGTGTCGAAGAAGGACCGGCCGGCGTCCACCACCAGCTCGCGCAGGAGACCGGCCTTGGTGAACTGGTGCAGGGTGTTGTAGACGGTGGCGAGCGAGACGCCCGCCTCCTCCCGCAGCACCTCCGCGTGAAGCCCTGCGGCGGTGACGTGCCGGTGCGGCCCGCCGAAGAGGCGCCGCGCCAGGACGATGCGCTGGCGCGTCGGGCGCAGGCCGGCCTGGCGCAGGCGCGCCCGCGCTGCGGCGTCGCTGTCTGTCCAAACCGTCATCTCAGGACCGCGCTTCATAGCACACATTCGCACATAATTCGCCGCAGGTCGCTTCATTGTGCGTGCATACCCGGCAAGCGCGTGTTGCTTGTGCCGGATCGCACAAGTTGAGCTACCATGGTGACTCGGATCGGGAGGGCCGCTGCCTCGCCGGCAGACGAGCGGCGATGCGGGCGGCCCCGGCCCCGAGGAGGACGCGCCGTGCCGAGCGAATTCGTCGCCACCGCCTGCCCCCACGACTGCCCCTCCACCTGCGCGCTGGAGGTCGAGCGGCTGGCGCCCCGGAAAATCGGCGCCGTCAGGGGAGCGCGGGAGAACGACTACACCGCCGGCGTCATCTGCGCCAAGGTCGCGCGCTACGCCGAGCGCGTGCACCATCCGGGCCGGCTCTCGCAGCCGCTCCAGCGCACCGGCGAGAAGGGCGCGGGCGAATTCCGCCCGATCGCCTGGGACGACGCGCTGGACCGAATCGCCGAGGCCTTCGTCCGCGCCACCGAGAGGCATGGTCCCGAGGCGGTCTGGCCCTACTACTATGCCGGCACCATGGGCCTGGTGCAGCGCGACGGGATCAATCGGCTCCGCCATGTCATGGGCTATTCGCGGCAGGACGAGACCATCTGCTCGCGCCTCTCCAGCGACGGCTGGAAGGCCGGCGTCGGCGTGTATTACGGAAGCGACCCCCGCGAGATGGCGAAGTCCGACCTGATCGTCGTCTGGGGCTGCAATCCGGCCTCGACCCAGGTCAACGTGATGACCCATATCGCCAGGGCGCGGAAGACGCGGGGCGCGGCGCTGGTCGTGGTCGATCCCTACGCGACGCGGACCGCGCGGGTCGCCGACCATCATGTCGCGCTCAGGCCCGGCACCGACGGCGCGCTCGCCTGCGGCATCATGCACGTGCTCTTCGCCGAAGACTTCGCCGACCGCGCCTATCTCGCGCGCTACACCGATCGCCCGGACGAGCTCGAAGCTCATCTCGCGAGCCGGGGCCCCGACTGGGCGGCCGCCATCACCGGACTCCCGGCCGAGGAGATCACCGCGCTCGCGCGCATGATCGGCCGCATCCAGCGCACCTACATCCGTCTCGGCTACGGCTTCACGCGCTCGCGCAACGGCGCCGCCAACATGCACGCCGCCACCTGCATCGCCGCCGTCACCGGCGCCTGGCGCTACGAGGGCGGCGGCGCGATGCACACCAACAAGAGCGTCTTCCGCGTCGATCCCACCCTGATCGAAGGGCTCGACGCCCTCGACCGCTCGGTGCGCCTGCTCGACATGTCGCGCATCGGCCCGGTGCTGACCGGCGATGCGAGCGACATCGGCGACGGCCCCCCGGTCACCGCCTCGATCATGCAGAACGTCAACCCGGCGGCGGTCGCGCCGGAATCGGCCAGGGTGCGCGAAGGCCTCCTGCGCGACGACCTGTTCCTCGCCGTGCACGAGCAGTTCATGACCGACACCGCGCGCTACGCCGACATCGTGCTGCCGGCGACGACCTTCCTGGAGCATGACGACATCTATGTGGGCGGCGGCCACAGCTACCTGCTGATGGGCGCCAAGGTGATCGAGCCCCATGGCGAGGCGCGCTCCAACCACGACGTGATCCGCGCCCTGGCGAAGCGGCTCGGCGCGGAGCATCCGGGCTTCGCCATGAGCGCGTGGGAGCTGATCGACGCGACGCTCAAGCGCTCCGGGCACCCCGACGCGGCTGCGCTGAAGGCCAAGCGCTGGCACGACTGCATGCCGGACTTCGAGACCGCCCACCACCTCAATGGCTTCGGCTGGCCAGATGGGCGCTTCCGCTTCAGCCCGGACTGGGCGGCGATGGGGCCGCGCGGTGCCGCGATGCCTGAATTCCCGGACCACATGGCGGTGACGGAGGCGCCGGACGCCGAGCATCCCTTCCGCCTCGTCACGGCGCCCGCCCACAACTACCTCAATTCGAGCTTCACCGAGACGCGCACCAGCCAGGCCAAGGAGACCAGGCCTTCCGCCCTCTTCCATCCCGGCGACGCCCGCGACCTCGGCGTCGGCGACGGCGACCGCATCCGCATCGGCAACCGGCGCGGCTCCATCCTGCTCCACGCGCGCATCGCCGGCGGCAACGGCAAGGCGCCGGGCAACGGCACCGGCAACGGCCAGCAGCGCGGCACCGTCATCGTCGAGAGCGTCTGGCCCAATACCGCCTTCGAGGAAGGGCTCGGCATCAACACGCTGACCTCCGCCGACCCCGGCTATCCCAACGGCGGCGCGGTGTTCCACGACACCGCCATCTGGGCCCGCCCCGCGAACTAGAGGCGGCTTTCTCACCGGGCGGCGTCCGCCTCTCCACCCTTCGGGATTCGGGACAGGGGCCGAGGCCGAGGGCAACGTCACGAGTTATGTGTCAGGGAGAAAGGGGTGCTTGCTCCCTGAGATTTGTTTTCATGGATGAAGACGGCGAAGAGGATGCGGTCCATGGATGTTCGGTCCTGGAAGGTTCCCATGGGCCGTGTCCGTCTTCGGACCTCTCGGAAGCGTCGTTCGATGGCGTTGGTGGTCCTGACCTGCTTGCGCTCGGCAAGGGTTGAGTATTGGAAGCAGGTGAGGAGGTCGTCGAGGTCGTTGCGCAGGCAGGCCACGGCCTTGGGGTAGGTCTTCTCCCAGGCGTCGGCGAAGCGGCGCGCGGCGCTGAGCGCCCTGGGCCGGTTTGGGGCGTTCATGATGGCGTGGAGGCGGGCCTTGACAGCGTCCCGATCGGCCTTTCGCACCTTGTCGAGGACGTTCCTGATCTTGTGCGCCCAGCAGCGCTGCAGGGGGATGCCGGGATAGACGGTAGGTAGGGCGGCGATCAGGCCCTGGCCGCCGTCGGCACAGATCACCTCGAGGCCCTCTCCGGTGAGGCCGCGGCGGTGGAGATCGGTGAGGAAGCGCTCCCACGCGGCGGCGCTCTCGCTGGCGGCCAGACGGAAGTCGATGATCTCCTTCTTGCCGTCCGCGTGGATGCCCAGCGCCACCAGGACCGGGCGCTTCAGCGCGCCGGCGCCGGTCTTGCGCGCCAGCACCACGCCGTCGAGCATGAGCGCCTTGTAGCGGTTGGCGAGTGGGCGGGCATGGAAGGCGGCGACGGCGGCGTCCAGGGTCTTGGCGACGCGGCTCACGGTCGAGGCCGAGACCGCGCGGCCGAGCAGGGCCAGCAGGACCTCGCCCACCTTGCGGGTACTGAGCCCGAGCACGAAGCCGGCCAGGATGGTGCGGTCGATCTCCGGCGCGCGCCTTGCATAGCTCTTCAGCACCCCGGTCGGGCAGAAGCGCCGGGTGCGCGGCACGCTGAGCTCGATGTCGCCGAGCGCGCTCAACAGATGGCGCGGATAGCTGCCGTTGCGCCGGTCGCGCGTGGCAAGGCCATCAAGGCTGTCGAGCCAGCGGTCGACCGCATCGGCCATCTGGCCCTGGATGATCTCGGCCAGCGCCTTGCGGCCCAGCGGGCGGTAGCCCTCGCCCCATTCCAGGCCGTCCGCCTGCATCGCCTTCACGACATCAAAGGCCATCGCTACACTCTCAATCGTCGCAGTTCGCTGTGGCATCGGGGTGCTCCTGTTCGTGGCTGTTGGATAACCACAGGGAGTACCCCTTTCCCGCCTGACACATAATCGCGCACGTCACCGGCCGAGTCTGGGGATGGACAGCGGGCCGTCCGCCCGTTATTCTGACAATGACTTGCAGTTGCATGGCGGTGCCCGGACATGGTGCCGCTCGATCGCCGAGAACGTCCACAGCCCACGGCATGAGCCCCGAAGCGATGCCTCCCGCCCGACCGATGACGGGGAGCGACCGGCCCAGCCGGGAGGATGGAACGACGATGACGACACGATCCTTACGCGGCGGCGCATTCCTGACGGCGCTCGTCTTCCTGTGCGGCGCGTTCCTGGCGCCCGCTGTGCTTTCCGAGGACGACGGCAGGACCGTGAACATCTACTCCGCGCGCAAGGAGGCGCTGATCCTGCCCATCCTGGAACGGTTCCGCGACCGGACCGGGATCGCGTTCAATCTGGTGACGGGCAAGGCCGACGCCCTGCTCAAGCGACTGCGGATGGAAGGGTCCGCCAGTCCCGCCGACGTCTTCATCACGGTCGATGCGGGCCGCCTGTACCGCGCCAAGAAGGCCGAAGTCCTGCAGAAGATCGGGAGCGCTGACATCGAAGGCGTGGTGCCTGCGCATCTGCGCGATACGGACGGGTACTGGGTTGCCCTCTCCAAGCGGGCGCGCACCATCGTCTACGCACGGGACAGGGTCGATGCGGCGGCGCTCTCGACCTACGAGGGTCTGGCGGACGCGCAGTGGAAGGGGCGGATCTGCGTTCGCTCCTCCAACAACATCTACAACCAGTCCCTGGTCTCCTCCATGATCGAGGCGCTCGGGGTCGAGAGGACCGAAGCCTGGGCTGAGGGACTCGTCGGCAATTTCGCCCGGCCGCCGGCCGGCGGCGACACGGATCAGTTGCGAGCGGTGGCGGCAGGCCAGTGCGATCTGGCCATCGCCAACACCTATTATTTCGGCCGTCTCGCCGCGAGCGCCAGGGAAGAGGACCGGCAGGTCGCCGCCGCGCTCGAGGTCTTCTGGCCCAACCAGGGCAGCGGCGGGCGCGGCGTCCACATGAACGTGAGCGGCGTCGGCATCGCCGCCCATGCACAGAACCGCGAGAGCGCGCTTCGCCTCGTGGCCTTCCTGGTCTCGCCAGAGGCGCAGGCCTGGTATGCGGAGGTCAACCACGAGTACCCGGTCGTCCCCGATGCGCCGGTCTCGGAAACGCTGACCTCCTTCGGCGCCTTCACGGAGGACACCCTGAACCTGACGGTGCTGGGTGCGAACAACCGCCAGGCCGTGGAGCTGATGGACCGCGCCGGCTGGCGTTGACGGCGCCGCACACCGACCCCGTCGCGCGGCGGGAACCGTCGGGAGCCCCCTGATGCGGCAGGCCGGGACACCGGGTCAGCGACCCGACATGCGATGACCCGATCGACCACGTTCACCGTGTCGAAGTGCCTCGCTGCGTCGGCGCCCCTCCTCGCCTTCATCGTGGCGCTGCCGATGCTCGTCATCGTCGCATCGCTGTTCGGCAGCGACAGCGGGGCCGCGTGGGAGCATCTCTGGAACACCGTTCTCGCCGACTATGTCGTCAATTCGCTCGTCCTCATGCTCGGTGTGGGGACGCTGACGCTGATCCTGGGCGTGCCCGCAGCCTGGTACACCGCGGTCTGCGAGTTCCCGGGGCGACGGCTCTTCGTCTGGCTCCTGCCGCTGCCTCTGGCCCTTCCGGCCTACATCATCGCCTACACCTATACCGGCCTCCTCGATTATCCCGGCCCGGTGCAGAGCTTCATCCGCGATGTCGCCGGGTGGGGACACGGCGACTACTGGTTTCCCCCGATCCGCTCGCTCGGCGGCGCGATCGTCATGCTCGGGCTGGTCCTCTACCCCTACGTGTTCCTGCTGGCGCGCGCCGCCTTTCTCGAACGCTCGGCGGGCACGCTCGAAGTGAGCCGCACACTGGGGTACAGCGTGCGGCAGAGCTTCTTCCGCCTCGCCCTCCCCCTGGCCCGGCCGGCAATCGCCACCGGCGTTTCCCTGGCGCTGATGGAGACCCTCGCCGACTACGGGACGGTTCAGTATTTCGGGTTGAGCACCTTCACCACCGGGATCTTCCGGGCCTTCTACGGCTTCGACGACATCACGGCGGCGTCCCAGCTCTCGGCAGCGCTGCTGCTCTTCGTCGCCCTGCTGATCTTCATGGAGCGCCATTCGCGGCGCCGGGCCCGCTACGACACCGGCGGAAGCGCCCGCCACGAGCATCGCATGCGGCTGACCGGCTCGCAGGCGGCGTGGGCCTTTCTCTCGTGCCTGGTGCCCGTGGTGCTGGGCTTCGCGCTTCCCGGTGCCGTTCTCCTGAAATGGGCGCTCTACGATGCGGCGCGGGACGGCTCCTCGCTCCTGGCGTTGATATGGAACTCCTTCTACCTGGCCTTGCTGGCGGCGGTGATTGCCGTGGCATTCGCCCTGGTGCTCGGTTATGCGCGGCGCAACCGGGACACGCGCCTGGTGCGCGCGTCGCTCGGGGTGTCGGGCCTCGGCTACGCAATTCCCGGTGCCATCGTCGCGATCGGGGTGATCGTGCCGCTGGCGTGGCTGGACCATCGCCTGATCGAGTTCGCGCGCTTCGTGGCGGGAGAGCAGATCGGCCTCGTGCTGTCGGGGAGCATCGTCGCGCTCCTCTTCGCCTATACGGTGCGCTTTCTGGCGGTGTCGCTCGGCGCCGTGCAGAGCGGCTTGGACAAGATCAAGCCGAGCGTCGATCATGCGACGCGTTCGCTCGGGCGGAGGCCGATCGAGGTGCTGGCGGAGATCCACGTCCCCCTGATGAGGAGCACCGTGTTCACGGCGCTGCTGATCGTGTTCGTCGATGTCATGAAGGAGCTGCCGGCGACCCTGATCCTCCGTCCCTTCAACTTCAACACGCTGGCGGTGCGCGCCTACGAGCTCGCGTCCGACGAGCGGCTGGCGGACGCGGCGGTGCCGTCCCTGATGATCGTGCTGGTGGGAGTCGTCCCGGTGGTCGTCCTGAGCCGCACGATTTCGCGCGGCCATGCGAGAGCGGAGTAGGCCCGTGCCGTCACGCCGCATGGCGGGCCGATGCTGAGCCTCGACACGCTGACGCTCGGCTTGGGCGGCAAGGCCGTGGTGACGGACGCCACATTCGCGCTGGAGCCCGGGCAGATCGGCAGCCTGCTGGGGCCGAGCGGCTGCGGCAAATCGACCCTGCTTCGAGGGATCGCCGGATTCGAGCGGCCTGTAACCGGCACCGTGTCCATGAACGGCCAGGTCCTGTCGACGCCGGACTCCGTGGTGGAGCCCGAGCGCCGGGAGATCGGCATGGTGTTTCAGGACTTCGCCCTGTTTCCCCATCTCGATGTCGGCCGCAACATCGCCTTCGGGCTGCGAGGGGCGGCCAGGACCGAGCAGCGCCGCCGGGTCGGGGAGTTGCTGGCGCTGTTCGGGCTCGCGGGCTACGACAGGCGCATGCCGCATTCGCTCTCCGGCGGCGAGCAGCAGCGCGTCGCGCTGGCGCGGGCGATGGCGCCGAAACCCAAACTCTTGTTGATGGACGAAGCCTTCTCCAGCCTCGACACCGAGCTTCGGCTGGCGATCATCCCGGAGGTCAGACGAATCCTGAAGCACGAGAGCATGAGCGCGGTCCTGGTCACGCACGACCAGGACGAGGCCTTTGCCATGGCGGACATGGTCGGCGTGATGGATGCCGGGCGCATCCATCAGTGGGACGAGCCCTACGTCCTCTACCACCTGCCCCGAACGAAGTTCGTGGCGCAGTTCGTCGGCGAAGGACAACTGATCGAGGCAACCGCGATCGACCGGATCAAGCTGCGCTCCGCCCTCGGCACCCATAGCGTGCACTATGGCCACGACATCGCGTTGGGGCAGAGCGTGGAGATACTGGTCCGCCCGGACGACATCGTGCACGATCACGCGAGCGAACTGGTGGGAGAGATCGTCGAAATATCGTTTCGCGGCTCGCACTATCAGTATCTGACGCGGCTGGAGAACGGCGAGCGGCTCTACTGCATGGCGGATTCCCACCACAAGCACCGCATCGGCGACCGCGTAGAACTGGTCCCCAAGCTGGAACATCTCGTGGTGTTCGGCAACGGCGGCGAGAGCACCGTCTACGATTCGACGCTGGACACGTTCCTGAAGACCCTGTCGGGCAACCCGTTCCTTTGAGCGTGCCCCGACGGCGCGCCTGCCGGCCCGCGCCGGCAGAATGGCGCCCTCAGCAGCTCTTCCAGTCCGCCGCAGCCTCCAGCGCCGCCGCCACCTGGAGCACGGTCGCATCCTCGAAGTGGCGGCCGATGATCATGAAACCGACCGGCAGGTCGTCGGCGACGCCGCACGGCACCGAGATCGCCGGATGGCCGGTCAGGTCGGACTGGCAGGTGTTGTGGATCATGTCCAGCGTGCGCACCATGCGCTCCCTGAGGGGCGCGTCGTTGTCGGGGATCGGCGTCGGCAGGATGGCCGTGGTGGGCAGCACCAGCACGTCGCACGATTCCAGCAGGTCGTCGTAGCTCTGCCGCATCTGGCCGCGGATGTTCTGCGCCTTGGCGTAGTAGCGGTTGTAGTACGCCGACTGCATGTATTCGCCGAAGAGAAGCACGTACTTCACCATCACGCCCATGTCGTTGGGGCGCGCGCGGCCGCTCTTCGCCACGTTGTCGAGAAGCTGGGTGTTGTAGAAGCCGGCCCAGTTGGTGCCGGTGTTGTTGCCCTTGAGCATGACCGACTGCGCGCCCTCGACGCAGATCGGCAGCCACACGTGATAGGCGTCCTCGTGGCGCGGGTTGGAGACCTCGGCCACATCGGCGCCGGCGCCCGCGAGCCGCTCCACGGCCGCGCGCACCTTCTCGGAGACCACCGCATCGCCCGGCGGGAGGCCGGTATCGCCCCAGCTGTCCGCGCCGGCGCCCTGGTCGAAGCCTTCCTTCAGCACGCCGACCCTGATGCCCTTGCAGCCCTTGTCGAGCCCGGAGACGTAGTCCATGTCCAGCCCCGCCGGTATCTGCCCCCGCTGGCGCGGGTCGAGCGGGTCCTCGCCGGCGATCGCGGTGAGCAGGCGGGCGGCGTTCTCCACCGTGTCGGCCATGGGGCCGAGATGGTCCATGGTCATCTCGATCATCATGGCGCCGGTATAGGGCACGAGGCCATAGGTGGGCTTGAGGCCGACGATGCCGCTCCAGCTCGCCGGAATCCGGATCGAGCCGCCCTGGTCGCCGCCGATCGCCATGTCGATATCGCCGGCGGCGATCGCGGCGCCGTTGCCGTTGGAGGACGCGCCGGTCGAGTGGGTGGGCTTGTGCGGGTTGCGGACGGGGCCGAAGGCCGAGGTGTGGCTGGCGCCGGAGAACGAGCAGTCCTCGCTGTTGGTCTTGCCGAGGATGGTCCCGCCGGCATCGAGGACGCGGGTCACCACGGTGGCGTCGATGTCCGGGATATAGCCTTCCATCCCCTTGGCGCCGTTGATCATGGGGAAGCCCGCGACGCAGATCGCATCCTTGATGCCGACCCGCTTGCCGGCGAGCACGCCGTCCGCGGCACCCCCGATCTCGCCCTTCACGTACCAGGCATTGTACGGGTCCTCCGCAGGATCCGGCCGGCTGGAGCCGGCGCGCGGATACCTGACCGGAGGCTTGGTCTCCTGCATCGCGTCGAGGCGCCGGTAGCTCTTCAGCGTCCCCGCCATCATCTCGGCATAGAGGGCGGCGTCCGAGTCGCTCATCTCGAAGCCGAAGGACCCGGCCAACTCCTGGATCTTCTTCGCGCTCGGCGGCACTGGACCTGTCGGCATCCATCTCTCCCTTGCATCGCGAGGCCGTCCGGCGGCGCCCGGGACGGCAGCGGGCGGCATTCTAGAGGCTGCCGGGGTGCGCGGCCACGGCAGCGGGGTCGCGTCGTTTTGCCGCCCCGGCGAATCGGGATAGTGTTCCCGGTCCATGGCATCGGATCGCATGACGAGGCCCCGGACGCGCGCACGTGCCGTCCTGCTGCTCGCCGCGACGGTCGTCTGGGCGGCGACTGCCGGGCCGGCGGCCGCCGACCTGCTCGGCGACGGCGCCGCCGCCTACGAGGCCGGCGACTACGGGGAGGCGGCGCACATCTGGCGGCCGCTCGCCGAAGGCGGCGATGCGATGGCGCAGTTCAACCTCGGGCTGCTCTACGAGACCGGACGCGGCGTGGCCGAGGATGCGGCCGAGGCCGCATCCTGGTACGGGCGCGCCGCCGGGCAGGGCATGACCGCGGCGCAGTACAACCTGGCGGTGCTCTTCCAGACCGGGCGCGGCGTGCCGACGGAACCGGAGACGGCGCTCTACTGGCTCGAGCTGGCGGCGCGCCACGGCGAGGGTGCCGAGCGCGAGCAGGCGGCCGACGCCGCCGCCCGATTGGCGGAGGCGCTGTCACCGGAAGCGGTGGATGCGGCCCGCGCCCGTGCGAACAGCTTCACGCCCCGCCCGGAGGAGGCGCCGGTCGACGCGGCGGCGACCACCCTGATCCTCTCGCCCGGCCAGATCGAGACGCTGCAGCGGCGGCTCGCGGCCCACGGCTACGACCCGGGAGCGCCGGACGGGATTCCCGGCGAGCAGACGCGGGATGCCTTGCACCGCTATCTCGCCGACCGCGGCCTCGCATGGCCCGAGGGCGGGCATCTGACCCAGCGTCTGCTGAACCTCGTGCGCGAACCCTAGAGCGGCTTTCTCACCGCGGCCGGACTAGGCGGTGCACGGAGCGCGGCGGGTCACCAGGAAGAGGCCGGCGAAAAGCAGCGCCAATGCGCCCCAGATGTAGACGCTGTGGCTCTCGCCCAGGATCAGGATGCCCCAGCCGATCCCCGCCAAGGTGGCGACATAGTTCTGCGTCGAGAAGAAGACCGGCCCGGCGCGCCTGACGATCTCCAGGAGCAGGTAGAAGAAGGCGGCGTTGATCAGGATGGCGCCGATCTGCGCCCAGTCGCCGTCGCTCATCGGGCCGGAGAAGAACCACCACTGCCCGCTCCCCGCCATGAAGGGGAAGACCATGATCGCCGAGGCGAAGAGCAGCCCGCTCCCCATCGTGAGCGAATCGCCGTCAGCAGGCGCGAGGCGTGCGGCCGCGATCGTGCCGGAGGCATAGCTGACCGGGACCAGCAGGCTGAGCAGCACCCAGCCGGCCATGTCGGAGTCGGGCAGACTCGTCTCCGGCAGGACCACCAGCAGAACGCCCGCGAGCCCGAGCGAGATGCCGCCGATCCGGAGCCAGCGAAAGCGGTCCATCGCGAGCGCCAGCGCCAGGACATAGGTGATCGTCGGGCTGAGCGTCCCGCCCAGGCCGATCACCCCCGCCGGCAACCTGGGAGCGATGAAGGCCAGGAGAACGAAGGGAAAGGCGAGCGTGAAAAAGCCGATCACGAACCAGGCCCTGACGTGGGGCCAGCCCACGCCAGGGCGCCGGCCGAGCGCCCCGGCAAACAGCAACAGCACGAGACCCGCGCCGAGCGTCTGCCAGAAGACGTAGGCGAAGAAGGGAATGCCGCCGGTGACGGCGATCTTGTTGGCCGAGAAGATCAGCCCGAAGGTGCCGCCGCAGACGATGAGCAGGGCGAACGAAACCAGCCGGTGCCGACGCGGCGGCGGCGATTCCTGTGCGGTCTTCGCCTGGCCAGGCGTCGATCCGTGCGCGGTCTTCGCCTCGCCGGGCGCCATGTCGCTCACCATGCCGTTGCCGAGGGAGCGTAGCACGCGACGCTGTGGCATCCCTGCCGGAAGCCGGCAGGAACGCGAAATGCTTTAATCAGTGTGTAAAAACAACGGATTACTTGGAATTGGGTTCGTTTTGCATTTCTCGTATTCAGGCCGCTGGCCCGATGTCGTGCGGACCATGAGCCTGACGAGAAATCCAGGCTAGGCGGCATCGCGGAGGGTGTCCACCCGCGTACCGTGCCGGCCGTCGGCGCGCTTCTGCCGGTAGCGGGACCGGATGCGGCCGGCGCTCAGCTCTTGAGAGCGACCACCGCTTCGATCTCGACCGGTATCTGGAACGGCAACGAGCCCATCCCGACCGCCGAGCGCGCGCACCGGCCCGGCTCCCCGAAGATGTCGATCATCAGGGTCGAGAATCCATCGATGACCTTGGGATGGTGCTCGAAGTCCGGCGCCGCGTTCACCATGCCGAGAACCTTGACGAAGCGCTCCACCCGGTCGAGGTCGCCGATCGCCGCCCCGAGGCTCGACAGCAGGTTCAGCCCGGCCAGGCGCGCCGCCTCGACCGCCTCCTCGATGCTCACCTCGGTCGGGACCTTGCCCCTCGCAGAGCTGCCGTCGGCGCGGCGCGGCCCGTGCCCCGCGATGAACACGAGATTGCCGGTAACCACCGCACCGACATAGGCGCCCAGGGGCGAAGGCGGCGCGGGCAGCGTGATGGCAAGCGCCGCCAACCGTGCTTCGATGCTCATGTCGCCTCCGTCTCGTGGCCGGCCGGTCCCGCTCCGCGGGGAGGCTCAGACTGCCTCATATCGGACCGCCTGTCCGCCCCAGGGAGCCCACGCCATGACGACGACTATGGTCAGAAATCCGTGTCAGCCCAGGACCCGGCCTTCGACCATCGCGATCGCTTCGATCTCGATCTCGAGCTCCGGCAGCGCCAGCGACGTGATCTCGACGATCGTGTCGGCCGGGTAGGGCGCCGTGAAATGGCGCTCGCGGAGGGCCACGATCTTGCCGAAATTGCCCATGTCCTTGAGGAAGATGGTCACCTTGACGACCTTGGAGAGGTCGGAGCCGCCCGCCTCCAGCACCGCTGCCAGGTTCTTGAAGGTCTGCGCGGCCTGCGCGTCGAAATCGCCGACGCCCACAATGGCGCCGTCGAGAGCGATCGCGGTCTGCCCGGAGACGAAGATCAGATCGCCGACGCGGTAGGCCTGCGCCAGCCTGAAGGCCTCGTAGGGGTCGGGGTCGGTCCTGATGCGAACGGCGTTCTCGGCCATCGGTATCCTCCGTCACGGGCGGTGTTGAAGCGGCAGTCTGTCGAGACAGTCTGTCGAGACAGTCTCGCCCATCGCGCCGCTTGATGGTAGGACGCGGGATGCGGCGGCGGCGGCCGCGCCAGCGCCGGCAGGAGGCCAGTGGGAGGCATTCGACATGAGCGACACGGTGTCGATCGAGCGGGGGAACGGCGTCGCCCGGCTGACCCTCAACCGGCCGGAGGTGCTCAACGCCCTGAACGCCGCGCTCTGCGACGCCCTGGTGCGCACGCTGGCTGCGCTGGAGCGGGAGCGCGAGACGCGCGTCGTGGTGCTGCGCGGCGCCGGCGGCGCCTTCATGGCAGGCGGCGACCTCCGCGCCATGCACCGCGAGCTGGAGCGGCCGGCGGAGGAGCGCCGGCGGCACTTCGAGGGCTTCGTCGACCGGGTCCATCCGGTCATCCGCATCATGCGGCGGATGCCGCAGCCGGTCGTCGCCAGCGTCGACGGCGCCGCAGGCGGCTTCGGGCTGAGCCTCGTTCTCGCCGCCGATCTCGCGCTGGCCGCCGCCGACAGCATCTTCACCATGGCCTATTGCCGTATCGGCACCAGCCCCGACGGCTCGTCGACCTGGTTCCTGCCGCGCACGGTGGGCCTCAAGAAGGCGATGGAGCTGGCGCTCCTCGGCGATCGTTTCGGCGCCGACGAGGCCGAGCGGCTCGGCATCGTCAACCGCGTCGTCCCGCCGGAGGCGCTGGCGGCCGAGACCGAGGCGCTCGCCCGGCGCCTCGCCGCCGGCCCCGCCCGCGCCTACGCCCACACCAAGCGGCTGCTGGGCGGCTCGGGCCATGCCTCCCTCGACCGCCAGCTCCAGGCGGAGGCGGAAGCCTTCGCGGACTGCGCGGCGAGCGACGACTTCGCCGAGGGCGTGACGGCCTTCGTCGAGAAGCGCGCGCCCGCCTTCACCGGACGCTGAGAGAGGGAAGGCGGGAAGGCCGGGCGCGTCAGCGCAGCCGGCCGGGGCCGAGCGCGGCGGCGGCGATGCCGCGCGCCGCGACCGCTTCGGGCACGGGCCCGCCGCTGGCCAGCGCCGCCGTCACGCTGCCGAGCGCCGGCGCGGTCATGATGCCGGCCCCCCCCTGGCCGGCGAGCCAGAAGAAGCCCTCCGCACCGTCGTCGAAGCCGGCGACCGGCTCCCGGTCGCGCACGAAGCTCCTCAGGCCCGCCCACTTGCTGCGGATGTGGCGGATATCGAGGGTCGACGCCTGCATGATGCGGTCGGCACCGACGGCGATGTCGATCTCTTCCGCGTAGGCGTCGCAGGGGTCCGACGGGATCTCGTCGGCGGGCGAGCCCAGGATACGGCCGGCCTCGGGCTTGAAGTAGAAGGACTCGCCGATGTCGGACACCATCGGCCAGTCGCCCCCGTCGCCCGCCGGCCCGTCGAAGACGAACGCCGTCCGGCGTCTCGGCTGAAGGCCGAGCGGGGCGATGCCGGCGAGCGCGGCGACGGCGTCGCACCAGGCGCCGGCGGCGTTGATCAGCACCGGCGCGGCGCAGGCGCCCGCCGCCGTCTCCGCATGCCAGAGGCCGCCGTCGCGCGCGAGCGCCGTCACCGCCGCCTCCGTCGCCAGCGTGCCGCCGCGCGCCCGCAGCCCGCGCAGGAAACCCTGGTGCAGGGCGGCCACGTCGATTTCCTGCGCCTCCGGCTCCAGCACCGCTCCGGCCACACGGTCTTCCCGCAGCATCGCCGCCTGCGCGCACGCGCCGGCGCCGTGGAGGCGTGCCAGGGTCGGCACCAGCCGACGGTTCTCGTCATGGAAGCGGTCGAGCACGCCGCGCTGATCGGCACGACCGACATACATCACAGGACGCGGGCTGAGCAGGGAGGAGTCCGCGAAGCCGGCCGGCGGCGCCTCCAGGAAGGCACGGCCCGCGGCGGCCAGTCCGCGCGTGACCGGGCCGCCGTAGGTTTCCATGTACATGGCGGCGGAGCGCCCGGTCGTGTGGTAGCCGGCCACGTCCTCCTGCTCGAGGACGACGACGCGGCCCCGTTCCGCAAGCCAGTAGGCCGCCGAGGCCCCGGCGATCCCGGCGCCGACGATCAGGAAGTCACAACGCTCCATCGCGCGCATTCTATGCGGCGCACCGTGCGGCCGAAACGGCGCAGCGGCTCTCGGCAAGCCGCGCCCGGCCCGCTACTCTGGCGCCGACTTCAGGAGCGGGAGCGGAACATGCAGATTTCCTGCGAGGGGCGGCGCGCGGTGGTCACCGCCGGCGGCTCGGGCATCGGGCGCGTGATCGCCGAAACGCTGGCGGCCAACGGCGCGGCGGTCTTCACCTGCGACATCGAGCCCGGCCTGCTCGACGACCTGCACGGCAAGGGGATCGGCGCGGTCGTGGCCGATGTCGGCGACCCCGCCGCGGTCGACCGGCTGTTCGAGGCCGCGCTGGCGGCCATGGGCGGCGTCGATATCCTCGTCAACAATGCGGGCATCGCCGGCCCGACCGCGCGAGTGGAGCAGATCGAGCCCGCCGACTGGGAGCGCACGATCGCGGTCAACATCTCCGGCCAGTTCTATTGCGCCCGCCGCGCGGTGCCGCCGATGCGCGCCGGCGGCGGCGGCGCCATCGTCAACATCTCGTCCACCGCCGGCCGGCTCGGCTTCCCGCTCAGGCTCCCCTACGCGACCTCCAAGTTCGCGATCACCGGCCTGACCAAGACCCTGGCGCTGGAGCTCGGCCCCGCCAATATCAGCGTCAACGCCATCCTGCCGGGCTACATCCTGAACGCCCGGGGCGCCCGCGTGATCCGCGCCAAGGCCGAGGCCGCCGGCCGCACGGTGGACGAGATGGAGGCGACCATCCTCGGCAACATCGCCATGCGCACCGGCATCGCCGAGCAGGAGATCGCGGACCTCGCGCTCTATCTCTGCTCCGACTCCGGGCGCCACATCTCCGGCCAGCTCCTGGGCGTGGACGGCGCCTTCGACACCTATCTCGGCATGGACAATCTCGACGATCCGCCGCCGGGCGCAGGCGGCGCATGATCGTCCTCTTCACCGATTTCGGGCCGGGCGGTCCCTACACGGGCCAGACGAAGGCGGTGCTCGCGCAAGAGGCGCCGGGGGTCCCGGTGATCGACCTCGCCGACGACCTCGCGCCTTACGCGCCGGAGCCCGCCGCCTATCTGCTCGCGGCCCTTGCAGCGGCCTTTCCGCCCGGCGCCGTCTTCGTCTGCGTGGTCGATCCGGGCGTCGGCAGCGAGAGAGCCCCGCTCGCGCTCGGCGCCGGCGGGCGCTGGTTCGTCGGGCCCGACAACGGCCTTCTCGCCATCGTCGCCCGGCGCGCCGGCGATGCACGCTGGTTCGCGATCGCCTGGCGTCCGGAGTCGCTGTCCGCGTCGTTCCACGGCCGCGATCTCTTCGCGCCGGTGGCGGCCATGCTCGCGCGCGGCGAGCCGGTGCCGGGCGAGCCCATCGACGCTACCGCCACGGTCGGCAGCGACTGGCCGGAGGACTGCGCACGGATCGTCTATGTCGACCCCTACGGCAATGCGATGACGGGGCTGCGCGCCGCCCGCCTGTCGGCGAATGCGATCGTCGCCGTGGGTGCGCGCCGGCTGCGGCGCTCAAGGACATTCTCCGACGCGGCACCGGGCGCGGCCTTCTGGTACGAGAACGCCAACGGTCTCGTCGAGATCGCGGTCAACCGGGGCCGGGCGGACTGCGCGCTGGGGCTTCAGGTGGGGACGCCCGTCCGCATCGAGGACGAGGGGAGCGCCGGGTGACGCGCTGGCGGCCGAACGGGGACCAGATCCGCGCCGGTGCGCTTGCGAACGCCGATCTCTCGCGCTTCGACCTGCGCGGCTTCCACTTCCGCCACGCCGACCTGCACGGGGCGAGTCTTGCGGGCAGCAACCTGCGCGAGGTCGATCTCTGGGCCGCCGACCTCGGCGGCGCCGACCTCACCGGCGCCAACCTGCGCCTCGCGACCCTCAAGGGCGCGAACCTGCGAGGCGCGCGCCTCGCCGGCGCCGATCTCTGGAGCACCGATCTCAAGGTCGCCGACCTCGGCGGCGCGGTACTTTCGGAGTGCAATCTCGCGCAGGCCGAACTCGCCGGCGCCCGCTGCCGACGCGCGGACTTCAGCGGCGCCGAGCTCTACTGCGCCGACCTGCGCCTCGCCGACCTGGCGGACGCCAATCTCGGCCGCGTGGACGCGCGCCTCGCCAAGCTGGAGGAGGCGGTGCTGGAGGGCGCCAATCTGCGCGAGGCCAATTTCTCCGGCGCGAGCTTCCGGCGCGCCCGCCTGGCCACGGCCGACCTCGCCGGCGCCAATCTGCGCGAGGCGAATTTTCGGGAGGCCGACCTCATCCGCGCCGACTTGCGCGGGGCCGAGGTAGCGGACGCCTTCTTCGGCCAGGCCACCCTCGACGGCACCGTGATGCCCGACGGCACCATCGAATCCGCCGCCTTCCGCCACTGGCCCCCGCCCGAGCAGGAACAGGGCTAGGGGCCGGCGTCCACGATCGCTGCCACCGGGCCGCCGCCCTGCGGTCCCTGGTGCATGGCATCGACCGAGACGAACACGGCGGGGTCGCCGATCGCCGCCGCCGCGACGCCCCCCACGGCGCCCTTGGCGTGGCGGTGGTGGTGGACGTCGGAATCGTCCAGCATGATCTGGCGGCGGCCGCGCAGCCGGGCGCTGCGGTCCGCCTCGCACTTGATGAAGCAGTTGACGAGGCGCTGGCCGAGGTCGGCGGCGCGCGGCCTCTCCGGCAGGGCGAGGCCGGCGTTGCGGATGGCGTCGTAGATGCCGTCGATGTCGAGCGCGTCCCGCATCACGCCGTGGCCGATGCGGAAGCGCCCGCCGGCGCCGGCTGCGTTGCCGAAGAGGACGATCTGTCCGCGCTCCAGCTCGACGCCGGACGAGCACGAGGCGACCGAGGAGTAGAGGTCGAGGTTGCGGCAGATCTCGTCCGCCTCGGGCATGTCCACCTCGCCGAGGGCTAAGGCGATGCCGAGCCCGGTGGTGCCGTTGGAGACCCCCATCGAGTCATGGACCTCGCAGGCGACGCTCGCGCCCCTTGCGTGGGCCTCGCGCACGGCGTCGATGGTCAGCAGCGGCGTCTTGGTCTGGACGTAGTGCACGTCCGCGGGATCGTCGATTCCCGCATCGGCCATCGCCGCCCGGACGCCCGCCGCGATTTTCTGGACCATCGCCGGCCGGCCGATGTCCTCGGGCAGGATCGGCGCGCTCATCGCCGTTCCCATGGCGAGCCGTGCCGTGTCCTCGGGCCCTCGCTCGCCGTTGCGGGCGAAGACGGTGGCGTGCGGCGTGAGCACGCCGTCGCAGCCGCCCGACCAGACCATGGGGATGCCGCCGACCTCCGCCGCGCTGCGCCTGCCGTGCGCGAGGAGGACGCCGCGGAAGGCGGTGTCCGAGAGGATGCGGGTGAAGTCGTTGACCCCGCCATTGCCCTCGGTCTTGCCGATCGCGGCGACGACCGAATCCGCGGCCATGCGGCCCGAGGCGATCAGCGCCTCCAGGCCGGACGCGTCCGTGACCGATCCGATCTCCACCTTCGCGACATCGATCGCCATCTCTTCCTCTCCTTCGGCTGCGAGGCGGCTGCGGGGCGGCTGCGGGGCGGCGGCGGCGGCCGACCTCGTCAGGACCAGGCGGTGCGGCGGCGGGTCTCGGTCTCGGCGACGACGCGCCCGCGCTTGATGACGTGGGTGCGGTCGGCGCGCCGGGTCAGCGCCTCCAGCGGGTCGGCCGCGTCGACGATCGCCAGGTCCGCGACGCAGCCGGGGTCTGCGCCATAGTCGCCGAGCCCCATGGTGCGCGCCGCGGCGCCGGTCTGCATGTCGAACACGGTCTCGATCTCCTGCGGCCGGCTCATGTGCGCCGCGTGGCTGGCGAGGAACGCCACCTCCAGCGGGTCGCCGCGCCCGAAGGGGTAGAAGGGATCGCGGATGCAGTCCTGGCCGCAGGCGACGGTGACGCCGGCCTCCAGCAGCTCCTTCACGCGGGTGATGCCGCGCCGCTTCGGCTGCGCGTCGCCGCGCCCCTGGAGCATCAGGTTGGTCGCCGGGTTGACGATCATGTGGATGCCGGCGTCGCGCACGAGCCCGATCACCCGCTTGGCGTAGTCTTCCTCGTAGCCCGCGAGCGCGCAGGTGTGGCCCGCCGTGACGCGCCCCTGCCAGCCGTGCGCCATGGTCTGCTCGGCCAGCATCTCCAGAGTCCTGGCCTCGGGGTCGTCGGTCTCGTCCACGTGCATGTCGATGTCGGCGTCGTGATGCGCCGCGATCTCGAAGGCGAGCGCGATATGGCGCGCGCTGTCCTCGGCCGAGGCTTCGTTGAAGGGCATGCCGCCGACCAGGTCGGCGCCCGCCTCCATCGCCTTCCACATCAGGTCGTCGCTTCCCTTGTCCCCGAAAATGCCTTCCTGGGGGAAGGCGACGATCTGCACGTCCGCGATGTCGCGGGTGCGCGCGCGCGCCTCCAGCACGCCTTCGAGCGGGCGTAAGCCCCCGATGCCGTCCACATCGACATGGGAGCGAAAGCGGGTGACCCCGTGGGCGACCGATGCCTGGATGGTGCGCGTCGCCCGCGCGGCGATCTCCTCCACCGTGTAGGCGCGCTTCCGCGCCCAGATGATCTCGATGGCCTCGTCGAGGGTGCCGGAGCGGTTGGGCCTGACATCGTCGTTGATCTGCGCCTTGTCGAGGTGGATGTGCGGCTCCAGAAAACCCGCCACGCAGAGGCGCCCGCCGGCGTCGATGGTGCGCACCGCCGCAGCCGGGCCGCCGGCGGGCGGGGCGACGAAGCGGCCGTCGGCTACGAAGAGGTCGCGCGGCGCCTCCTCCCGCCACACATGCGCGCCCATGATCGCGAGATCGACCCGATCCTCCGTCATCGTCCCCCCCTCCCTCAGCCTCCGGTGTCCGCATACGGCGCGCGGGCGCGGACGGCGTCGTCGAGGCGGGCCAGCGTCTCCTCCCGGCCGAGCGCGGCCATGACGGCGAAGATGCCGGGCGAGGCATGCGCGCCCGTCAGCGCCGCCCGCAGCGGTTGCGCGACGGCGCCGAGCCCGACCTCGTCGTCCTCGGCGAAGGCGCGGACGGCGCTTTCGAGCGCCGCCTCGTCCCACGCGGCGAGAGGCCGCAGCGCGTCCTTCAGACGGACGAGACGGGCGCGTGCCTCGTCGTCGAGCAGCCGTTCCGCCTTGGCTGTCATCGTGAGCGGCCAGTCCGAGACCAGGAACGCCAGCTTGTCGGCGAGCTCGACCAGCGTCTTCGCGCGCGTCTTCACCTGCGGCAGCAGAGCCGCTACGCGCCTGCGCCCTTCGTCCGTGGCGGCCAACGGGTAATCCGGGGCGAGCAGGGGCTTGACGGCCTCCAGAAGCTCGGAGTCGGCGCTCGCGCGGATGTAGTGGCCGTTGAGGCTCTTGAGCTTCTCCATGTCGAAGCGCGCCGCGCCGCGGTTCACCCCGTCGAGGTCGAACCAGGCGATTGCCTGGGCGGTGTCGATGATCTCGTCGTCGCCGTGGCTCCAGCCGAGCCGCAGCAGCGCGTTGCGCATCGCCGCGGGCAGAATGCCGAGCGCGGCATAGGCGCCGACGGCAACGGCGCCGTGGCGCTTGGAGAGCTTGGCGCCGTCGGGCCCGTGGATCAGCGGGATATGGGCGTAGGCCGGCGGCTCCCAGTCGAGGGCGCGGAAGAGCTGGGTCTGGCGAAAGGCGTTGGTGAGGTGGTCGTCCCCCCGGATCGCATGGGTGATCCCCATGTCGTGGTCGTCCACGACCACCGAGAGCATGTAGGTCGGCGTGCCGTCGGCGCGCAGCAGCACCATGTCGTCGAGCGCGCCATTGTCGATCCTGACCGGCCCCTGCACCAGATCGCCGATGACGGTCTCGCCGTCCTGCGGGGCGCGGAAGCGGATGACGGGAGCGATGCCGGGCGGCGCTTCCGCCCCATCGCGGTCGCGCCAGCGCCCGTCGTAGCGTATCGTGCGGCCGGCGGCGCGCGCCTCGGCCCGCATCGCCTCCAGCTCGTCGGGCGTGCAGTAGCAGCGGTAGGCCCTGCCGGCGGCGAACAGGCCGTGCGCGACCGCCGCATGGCGCTCCCTGCGCACGGACTGGCGCACGATCTCGCCGTCCCATTCGAGGCCGAGCCAGGCGAGCCCGTCGACGATCGCCGCCAGCGCCTCGGGCGTGGAGCGCCTGGCGTCGGTATCCTCCAGCCGAAGCAGGAACGCGCCGCCATGGTGGCGCGCGTAGAGCCAGTTGAAGAGGGCGGTGCGCGCGCCGCCCAGGTGCAGCATGCCGGTCGGCGACGGCGCGAAGCGCGTGACGACGCCCATATCGCCCATAATCAGTCACACCCCCGGCAAAAGGCGCAGGCGTTGGACACGGATCGGAACGACCCAGCGTTTAGCACATCGCCCGGCGACAGGCGACCGGCGCCGGACGCCTGCCGCGAGCGGCGGGGGCGGTGATGGATCGCGCGGCCGGCTTGCGACGGCATGTGGACGCGGTCTGGGCCGCCGAGCGCCAGCGCCTCTTCCTCTGGGCGCCGGTGCTCTTCGGCGCCGGCGGCGGCCTCTATCTGACCCTGGCGGTCGAGCCGGTCGGCTGGGCCGCGCCGGCGGCAGCCGGGTTCTTCGCGCTGGCCGCGCTGCTGCTGCGCCGCTACGCCGCGCCTGCCCTCGGGCTGGCGGCTCTGGCGCTGCTTGCCGCCGGCGTCGCCGCCGCCGACTGGCGCACCGAGCGGGTGCGGGCGCCGGTGCTCGCCGAAGAGATCGAGTACACGCACGTCTCCGGCCGCGTGGTCTGGGTCGGCGCCAGCGCCGGTCCGCAGCGTTACCTCCTCGATCGCGTGCGCATCGAGGGCCTGGCGCCGGCGGAGACGCCGGGCCGAGTGCGGCTCAGCGTGCGGCGCGCAGGCCCCGGCGCCGTGCCGGCGCCGGGGAGCTGGCTCAGGGCGCGCGCCTCGCTCAGGCCGCCGCCCGGGCCGGCGGAGCCCGGCGCGTGGGACTTCGCACGCCAGGCCTGGTTCCAGCGGATCGGCGCCGTCGGCTTCACCTACGGCGCGCCGGAGCCGATCGCAGCACCCGCGGGGGAGAGCGGCGGCCGCTTCGCGCTGCTCTCCCCGATCCGCCAATGGGTGTCCGCGCGCATCCTGGCGCACGCCGCACCCTCGGCGGGCGCCTTCGCGGCGGCGCTGCTCACCGGCGACCGCAGCGCCATCGAGGACAAGACCCTCCGCGCATTGCGGGATTCGGGCCTCGCCCACCTGCTGGCGATCTCCGGCCTCCATATGGGACTCGTCGCAGGCATCATCTTCTTCGCCGCCCGCGGCCTGCTGGCGCTGGTGGAGCCGCTCGCGCTGCGGGCACCCATCAAGAAATGGGCCGCGGCGGCGGCGCTGCTGGGTGCTGCGGCCTATCTGCTGCTGTCGGGCATGAGCGTGCCGACCCAGCGGGCCTTCGTCATGGTCGGCGTCGTGCTGCTCGCGATCATGCTGGACCGGGCGAGCCTCTCGATGCGGCTGATCGCCTGGGCGGCGCTGCTGGTGCTGACGATTGCGCCCGAGAGCCTGCTCGGCCCGAGCTTCCAGATGTCCTTCGCTGCGGCGACTGCGCTGATCGCGACCTACGAGGCGGCGCGCGGCCCCCTGGCCCGCCTGGCTGCGCGCGGCGGGCTGGCGCTCCGCCCCTTCGTCTACGGGGCCGGCGTGGCGCTCACCTCGCTGGTCGCCGGCGTCGCCACCGGCCCCTTCGCCGTCTACCACTTCAACCGCATCGCCGACTACGGCCTCCTCGCCAATCTCGGCGCCGTGCCGATCACCGGCTTCTGGATCATGCCCTGGGGGCTGGTCGCGCTCGTCCTCATGCCCTTCGGGCTCGAATGGCTCGCGCTGACGCCGATGGGCTGGGGGATCGACGCGGTGGTCTGGATCGCGCGCCGGGTCGCAGAACAGCCGGGGGCGGTCACGCTCATGCCGGCGATGCCGCCGGCGGCGCTGCTCGCGATTGCGGTCGGCGGGCTGTGGCTCTGCCTCTGGCGCAGCCGCTGGCGCTTCCTCGGCATTGCCGTCATCGGCGGCGGCCTCCTGTTGGCGAGCCTGGAGCGCCGGCCGGACATCCTGGTGGATGGCGCGGCCCGGGTGATGGCGGTGCGCGGCGAGGACGGGCTGCTCTGGCTCTCCACCCGCCAGCGCGCGCGCTTCGTGAGCGACGTCTGGCTCAGGCGCGACGGGCAGGCGGAGACGCCCGTCTGGCCGCGCGCAGGCGCGGATGCCGGCGCGCCGGCCGCGGGTCTGCGCTGCGATGTGCTGGGGTGCATCCAGCGGCGCGGCGGCAGGACGGTCGCGTTCGTGTTCGACCCGCGCGCGCTCGGCGAGGACTGCGGCCGCGCCTCGCTCGTCGTCAGCGCCGTCCCGGTCCGGGATCTGTGCCCAGGCCCTGAAACGGTCGTGGACCGCTTCGACCTGTGGCGCAGCGGCACCCACGCGCTGTGGCTGGAGCCCGACGGCATCCGCGTCGAGAGCGTGGCGCAGAGTCGCGGCGCCCGGCCGTGGGTCGCAGAGCGCGTGCCGGCCCGGTCGCGCGGCCCGGCAGCGGCTCAGTAGCGGCGCAGGATGCCCTTGAGCCGCCCCTGCACCTTGACGCGGCCGGGGCCGAAGATGCGCGTCTCGTAGCGCGTGTTCGCCGGCTCCAGCGCGATCGATTCGCCCTTGCGGTGGAGCCTTTTCAGCGTCACCTCGCTGTCGTCGACCAGGGCCACGACGACGGCGCCGTTATCGGCCGTATCGCAACGCTCGATCACGGCGGTATCGCCGTCGAGAATCCCGGCTTCGATCATCGAATCGCCATCGACTTCGAGCGCGTAATGCTCACCCGCCCCCAGCATCCCGCCGGGGACGTCGATTTGGTCGGTGTCGTCGCGCAACGCCTCGATCGGCGTGCCGGCCGCGATGCGGCCGTAGAGCGGCAGCGCCACGCTCGCCCGGTCGTCGGAGGGGCGCTCCGTCCCCCGCCCGGAGCGGAAATCGCCCCTGATCACGCTCGGCCGGAAGCGCCGGCCCGGTTGCCGCTCCGGCCCGCATGAAGCGCGGGAGGGCGGCCGCCTCAGCACCTCCAGCGCCCGCGCCCGATGCGGCAGGCGCCGCAGGAATCCGCGCTCTTCAAGCGCCTTCACGAGCCGATGAATACCCGATTTCGACTTGAGGTTGACCGCTTCCTTCATCTCTTCGAAAGACGGCGCGATCCCACGCCGGTCGAGATAGGAGTCGATGAACAGCAAGAGTTCCATCTGCTTCCTGGTCAGCATCGGGCAAACTCCATGAATCGAACAAAGGCGCAACGCCAGGAGAGTGTTCTAGTTAAGTTCGCTCCCCGTGTCAAGAGGCACCGCCGCATCCGCGCACGGTCCCCGTTGCGGTCCCCGTCCCGTCCCGTGTCGCGCCGCACCGTCGCCTCCTGCCGTGCAGCGCGGCGCGCGGCGACATGCCCGCGGCACAGGCGAACGCAGCACTGCTGCCGGCCGCTGCGGCGCTCGGCAGTTGCGGGGTTAACCCGGTCGACATTCATCGCAAAATTGTCAATTCTTGCGCAATTCCGTGCGCACTAGATGGAGACTTTTGCCGTCGAGGCTGATACAGTCGGGACGCGATACTTGGCAGGTACAACAGCAGAAGGCAATTCCATGACTTCAATCTCTCCCACCAGGATAGACGAAAGCAGCCTGACCAAGGGGCAGCGCCGCAAACTCAATGCACTTCGAAAATCCGTCGGCGACGAGGTCGGCGAGCGCGCGTTCGCCGACTGGTTGGCGTCGCGCCCGGCAGAAAAGACCGACGATAACGCGGCGATGATCGTCGATACGCTCTGGCCTCTCGTCCAGCAGGGTACGCTGGCAATTCCGCGCGGCGGCTACCTGCTCAGACGCGGCCGCGGGCGGATCATCGTCGAGCCGGCCAGGTAGCGGCGATCCGGCGTCGCTGGAGGCGGCCCCGAATTCGGTCGGGGCCGTTGCCGGTCTTCGCGAACCCTCGGCGGGCGACCGCACGCGTCGAGCGGTCGGCGGAAGCGCACCGCAAACCTCCCTCGCGAGAGAGCAACGGGATTCGGCAATCCAGGGGGAAGCCCTGACCGGCAGGCAGGGCGCAGACCGGCCGCGCGGCGGCACGACCGCAGATCGGGCGACACGCGACAGCGCCCATGACATCGCGGCGGGCCTTCCGGGCGGTCGCAGCAATTCACGGGCGCGATCGAAGCAAGACGGACGCAGCGCCCTTTTCCGGGTTTCGCGATTCTCCCGGTCCGAAACAGAGGCGCCGGGTGCGGCCGGTCTATCCGGCAGGTCCTGCGTCATGCCCGGCGCGTTCCGGCTGGTTTTTCCCGGGCAAGACGGGCCGGCCGGCCGAAGCCTACGGCTCGGGGGTGGCCGATCGTTTGTGCGCCGTCGCCACCGGATCCGGATCGTTCGCCCGCGGCGACGCCCGGTTGGACAACATGGTCCCTGGCGCCGCCGGCAAGGACGATATCGCCGCGATCGACCGGCGGATCGGCGGACTCGGAAGGGGCCTCTGCGACGCGGGCTAATTCATGGTTGCCGGCGTTGCGGCCGAGCTTTGCAGCGCGATCGAGCGTGAGGCGCCGGAAACATATCGCGACATCGTCCGGCGCATGGGAGTGGGGGGCTTCAGCGTCGCAGTTTGCTGGAGTCTACGAGAGAAGATCATGTCGGACGCTCTTCCGGTGTCGACGTTCTTGTGCGGTGGGCTGAATTCGGCAGAAGAACGGAGCCGGCGGCCGGCGACGATCCGGCATACTGAGCGGAGCGTCCGTTCGGGGTATAGTCTTGTCGGTCATGCCGGCGTTCGCTCCGGGCGCTGTGCCGTTCCCTCACGCACCCACTCGGCGGGGCCGCGGGAGAGGCGGCGGCGACGGGACGGTCCCCGCGAACGCCGCCGGCAGGGAGGGGATGATGCGCGCGATGCGCCAAGCGATACGCTCCGTCGTCGCCAATGCGGTGCTCGTGCGGGAGCGCTGGCAGAGCGGGGTGGCATACAACCCGCTGTCGAGCCGGATGGCCCAGGACCCCTATCCCGCCTACGCGGCGCTGCGCGACCGGGACCCGGTGCACCGCAGCCGGCTGATGAACGCCTGGGTGTTCACGCGGCATTCGGACGTGGACGCCATCCTGCGCGACCACCGGCACTTCAGCAACGACCCGCGCAAGGGCGAGCTCACGCGCCGGCAACGTCTCAACCTGCCGACGGACGACGAGTTCACCATGCTGTTTCTGGACCCGCCGGATCACAAGAGGCTCAGGGCGCTGGTCAACAAGGCCTTCACGCCCAAGGCGGTCAACGCCCTGGAGCCGCACATCCGCAGCCTGCTCGGCTCCCTGCTGGACGACATCGACGACCCTGCCGGCGGGTTCGATCTCATGGAAGCGGTGGCCCAGCCGCTTCCGGTCATCGTCATTGCCGAGATGCTGGGCGTGCCGCCGGAGGACCGCGCCCGGTTCAAGGTCTGGTCGGACCAGCGCGCGCGCGTGCTGGAGCCGGCGATCGAGCCTGAGGAACGCGCGGTCGCCGATGCCGCAGCCAGGGCGTTCGACGACTATTTCCGGCCGATCATCGAGGCGCGCCGCGCCGCGCCGCAGGGCGACATCGTGAGCGCGCTGGCGCAGGCGGAGGACGAAGGCGATCGCCTGACCGAGCGCGAGACGCTGAACATGCTGCGCCTGCTCCTGATCGCCGGCAACGAAACCACCACCAATCTGATCGGCAACGGCAGCCTGGCCCTGCTGCGCCATCCGGACCAGCTGCAGCGGCTCAGGGAGGACCGGAGCCTGATCCCGGCGGCGGTCGACGAGCTGCTGCGCTTCGATTCGCCGGTGCAGACGGATTTTCGGCGCACGCTCGCGGACTGCGCGGTGAACGGCTTCGCGCTGCGCCGGCGCCAGAACGTCGTCCTCCTGCTCGGTGCGGCCAACCGGGACCCGGACGTGTTCGAGGATCCGGACCGGCTCGATATCGGCCGCAGCGAGGGCGCTCACCTCTCCTTCGGGCGCGGCATTCACCATTGCATCGGGGCACCGCTCGCGCGTCTGGAGGGGCGGATCGTCCTTGAGACGCTGCTGGAGCGGTTTTCGCGGATCGACCTGCTCGGCCCCCGCCCGCGCTTCCGCGACGGTATCGTGCTGCGCGGCCTCCAATCCCTGCCCGTGCGCTGTATCGGGGCCTGAGGCGTTGCCGTGCCGCGGCGCAACGAAAGGACCAGACCATGCTCGAAACCCCGCCGGCCCTGACCATAAGCCGCAGCGTCACCCGCCCGCCACAAGCTGCCATCGCCGCGCTTGAGGGTGTGCTGACCGGCCAAGTGGCCGACGCGCTCGGCGGGCTCGGCGCGCTCGATGCGGCGATCAAGCCGCTCGCCGACGCCCCGCAGGCCATGAAGAGCGTGGTGGGCCCGGCGTTTCCCTGCATGAACAGCCCGGCGGACCAGCTCGGTCTTGTCGGCGCGCTGGGCTATGCGGAACCCGGCGACGTGCTGGTCGTCGGCACGGAGGCCTATCTCGGCACCGCCGTCATCGGCGACCTGATGGCCGGCATGGCGCTCAACCGCGGCATCGCGGGCTTGGTCACCGACGGTGCGGTGCGGGACACGCCGGGCATTATCGGGGTGGGCATGCCGGTCTATTGCGCCGGCGTCAGCCCCAACTCGCCGCAGCGGAACGGCCCCGGCACGGTGGGCCTCGCCATCAGCATCGGCGGGGTCACGGTGCACCCCGGCGACGTCGTGGTGGGCGACGGGGACGGCGTCGTCATCGTGCCGGCCGACAAGCTCGATGCGGTGGTGAAGGGCGTCGCCGAGATCAGGCGCCAGGAAGCCGAGATGGAGGCCAGGGTCAAGGCAGGACTGGCCTTCCCCGACTCCTGGCGCGCCTACCTGGAGCCGGGAGCCGCCCGTTTTGTCGACTGATCCCGACGCCGCCATGGCGCGGGCGGCGATTCTCAGGCGCGGGACGACGGTCCTGATCTTCGACCTCTACGGCACGGTCGTCGACATACAGGCCGGGCTGACCGAGGCGGTCGTGCCCTATCTGAGGGAGAAGGGCTGGGACGGCGCGCCGCACCGCTTCGCCACCTGGTGGCGCCGCACCCATTTCGAGAACTCGATGATCGATTCTCTCTGCGACCGGGGCCACACCCCCTACCGCGAGATCAGCCACCGCGCGCTCGCGCACGTGCTGGACCGCTGCGGCATCGCCTACACGCAGGAAGAGGTGATGCGGCTGGTGTGCCGGATCGAGACGCTGAAACCCTTCCCCGAGGTGCCGGCGGCGCTGGAGCGGCTGCGTGCCTCGGGCTACGCGCTGGCCATCCTCTCCAACGGCGACCGCGACATGCTGGAGGCCGCGGCGCCCCATGTCGGCATCCGCTTCGACCATGTCGTCTCGGTGCAGGAGGCCGCTGCCTTCAAGCCCCACTGGCGCACCTACGCCAAGGCGGCGCAGATCGTCGGCGCCGACCGCTCGGCCTGCCTCCTCGTCGCCAACCACGCCTTCGACTGCATCGGCGCCAAGGCCTACGGTATGCGCACCGCCTTCATCGACCGCCGCCGCCGGCCCTTCGGCGAGACCCCCTACCTGCCGGACCTCATCGTCGACGACGCCACGGCGCTGGCGGCAGCGCTCGCCTGAGGCCCCCGCCGGTGCGCGCGGACTATGTCGTCATCGGCGGGGGCTCCGGCGGGGCGGCGGTCGCCGGGCGCCTTGCGGAAGACGGGCGCAACCGGGTGCTGCTGCTCGAAGCCGGGCCGCGCGACACCAATCCGCTGATCCACGTGCCTGCGGGCTTCACCCGGCTCCTCACCCACCGCACGCTCAACTGGCGGCGCATGTCGGAGCCGGTGCCCGGCCTCGGCGGCCGGCGCATGCCCTTCCCCGCCGGCAGGGTGCTCGGCGGCTCCAGCGCCATCAACGGGATGCTCTACATCCGCGGCCAGGCCGAGGACTACGACGCCTGGCGCGATGCCGGCAATGCGGGCTGGGGCTGGGACGACGTGCTGCCCTACTTCCGCAAGGCCGAGGACCAGCAGCACGGGGAGAGCGAAAGCCACGGCGCGGGCGGTCCCATCGGGGTCAGCGACACGCGGCCGAGCAGCCCAGCCTCCCGGCTCTTCCTCGACGCCGCAGTGCGGAGCGGCATTCCCCGGCGCGACGACCTCAACAGCGGCGATCAGCACGGCATCGCCCACGTCCAGGGCACGATCCGGGGCGGCAGGCGCATCTCCACGGCCGTGGGCTATCTGCGCCCGGCGGCGGCGCGGCCGAACCTGCGCATCGTGACCCAGGCGCTGGTGGAGCGCATCGTCGTGGAGGACGGCGCTGCGACCGGCGTGGTCTATACGGATAAATCGGGCGCCGCCGTCGCCGCCCATGCCGGGCGCGAGGTCGTGCTCTGCGCGGGCAGCGTGGCCTCGCCCCAGCTATTGCTCCAATCGGGGATCGGCGATGCGGCCCAGCTCAGGGACCTCGGCATCGCGCCGGTCCATCACCTGCCGGGGGTGGGGGAGAACCTCCACGACCACCTGTTCGTCTTCGTGCAGCCCCGGCTGAAGGAGGGGGTGCCGACGCTCAACCGGCTGCTGCGCAGCCGCCCGCGCCTCGCGCTGGAGGTGCTGCGCTACGGGCTCGCCCGCTCGGGCGCGCTGGCGCTCACCTCGTGCGAGGTCTGCGGCTTTCTCGATTCCAGGGAGCAGGGCGGGCGGCCCGATATCGAGATCACCTTCCGCCCGCTCAGCTTCGACCTGCTGCCGAGCGGCGGCTGGCGCCCGCATCCCTTCCCCGGCGGCACCGCTTCGGTCTGCGCCACCCGGCCCAGGAGCCGCGGCCGGGTCACCCTCGCGCAGGGCGCGGACGGCGCCCGGCGGGTCGCGATCCAGCCCAACTATCTCGCGGACGAAGACGACGTGACGAGCCTCGTGCGGGGGGTGCGCATCCTGCGCCGCATCCTCGCCACCGAGCCCTTCGCCTCATGCCTCGAGTCCGAGCACCGGCCCGGCCCGCAGGTGGAGAGCGACGCGGCGCTCATCGACTATGTCCGCGCCAGCGCGGGCACGGTCTATCACCCGGTCGGCAGCTGCAGGATGGGCGACGATGCGATGAGCGTCGTCGACTCCCGGCTCCGGGTTCACGGCATCGCGGGGCTCCGCGTCGCCGACGCCTCGATCATGCCGGCGATCCCCTCCGGCAACACCAACGCGCCCACCATCATGATCGGCGAGAAGGCGGCCGACATGCTCCGCCGCGACCACAATTAGGGCGGCCATTCGACCGCTAATCAGGTCTTCTCTGTCACCGACTTGTCTCCGCTGGGCGTCTTGCCCCGCCGTATGCAGGGCGGCATAGTGCGTTCATGGAATGGCGCCATGTAGGGGAAAGAGGGGCGCGCCGCGCGGCGGAGGAGCCGCCCGTCCACGTGTGCGAGCATCCCGAGTGCGACCGCTCCGCCGACCACCGCGCCCCGCGCGCGCCCGACGACCTGCGCTCCTGGCGCTGGTTCTGCCTCGACCATGTGCGCGACTACAACCGCTCGTGGAACTTCTTCGCGGGCTGGAGCCAGCGCGATATCGAGCGCTTTCAGCACGACGACATGACCGGGCACCGCCCCACCTGGCCGCTCGGCCCGGGCCCGAACGGACACAGCCGGGAGGACCTCGAGGCCGCCTTCCAGACCTTCGCACGCGAAAGGCTGAACGGCGGGACCCGCACCTACGGGTACACGCGGGAGTATGCGGACACACCCTCGGAGGCGCGGCTGAACGCGCTCGCGATCCTCGACCTCTCGCCCCCCTTCGACCTGGCCATGCTCAAGCGGCGCTACAAGCTGCTGGTCAAGCGCCACCATCCCGACGCCAACGGGGGCTCGCGCGACTCCGAGGAGCTTTTGAAACACATCAATCGCGCCTATAACTACCTCAAGAAGGAGTGCTCATAGGCGGAGGCGTTGTCGATCGGCTAAGCGTAGCAGTGGCCGCCGGTGGCGGCCTTCTTCGTGCGGAGGGAATGCGCGCAATGCAAAGGAACGAGGCAGAGGCGGCGGACGCCGGCAACGTCGTGCCGGACATCAGGGTCTCCGTCAGCCAGACCTTCGGCATCGATACCGACATGGAGGTTCCGGCGTTCTCGGAGCCCAGCGACCATGTGCCCGACTTCGACGACGCCTACCGCTTCGACCGCGACACCACGCTCACCATCCTCGCCGGCTTCGCGCACAACCGCCGGGTGATGATCCAGGGCTATCACGGCACCGGCAAGTCGACCCATATCGAGCAGGTGGCGGCGCGCCTCAACTGGCCCTGCATCCGCATCAATCTCGACAGCCACATCAGCCGCATCGACCTGATCGGCAAGGACGCGATCGTGATCCGCGACGGCGTGCAGGTGACCGAGTTCCGCGAAGGCCTGCTGCCCTGGGCGCTGCAGCATCCGACGGCGCTGGTCTTCGACGAGTACGACGCCGGCCGGCCGGACGTGATGTTCGTGATCCAGCGCATCCTCGAGGTCGACGGCAAGCTCACCCTGCTCGACCAGAACCGGGTGGTGCGGCCGCATCCCGCGTTCCGCATCTTCTCCACCACCAACACCGTCGGCCTCGGCGACACGACCGGCCTCTATCACGGCACGCAGCAGATCAACCAGGGCCAGATGGACCGCTGGAACCTGGTGGCGACGCTCAACTATCTCGACCATGACGAGGAAGTGAAGATTGTGCTGTCGAAGGTGCCCTCCTACGAGACCGGGGAGCGGCTCAAGCTGATCCACGCGATGGTCGAGGTGGCGGCGCTCTCGCGCGCGGGCTTCATGGCCGGCGACATCTCCACCGTCATGTCGCCGCGCACGGTCATCCACTGGGCCGAGAACGCCGAGATCTTCAAGGACGTGGGCTATGCCTTCCGCACCACCTTCGTGAACAAGTGCGACGAGATGGAGCGGCCGATCATCGCCGAGTATTTCCAGCGCTGCCTGGGCACGGAGCTTCCGGAATCGTCGGCGCCGCTGCAGGCGTCCGCCTGAGCGGGAGCACGCCGCGTGCCCCAGGAGGAAACCCCGGTCGAGACCTTCCAGCGGGCGGTCGGCTCAGCGCTGCGGGCGCTCGCCGGCGACGCGGGCGAGGAGCTTGAGGTCTCCTTCGGCGCGGACCAGCCGCAGGTCTCGGGCGATCAGGTCCAGCTCCCCTTTCCGGCGCGCGATCTGAACGCGCTCGATGTCGAGCTGGTGCGCGGCTCGGCCGACGCGCTGGCGCTCCGGCTCCGCTATCACGACCAGGGCGCCCATGTGCGCGAGCAGCCGCGCGGCAAGACGGCGCGGACGATCTTCGACGCGATCGAGCAGACGCGGGTGGAGGCGCTGGGCGCAGGCCGCCTCGCCGGGGTCGCCGCAAACCTCGATTCCGCCCTCGAGCAGAGATGCCGCCGCAAGGGCTACGACCACTGCTCGGCGCCCGAGGAGGTGCCGGTCGCCGAGGCCCTGGCGCTGCTCATGCGCGAGAAGCTCACCGGCCGGCACCTGCCGCAGTCCGCCCGCCACGTGGCCGACCTGTGGCGCCCCTGGTTCGAGACCAAGGGCGCGCGGCACACCGCGCAGCTTGCGCGCGAGATGCACGACCAGGGCCGCTTCGCCATGCTGTCGCGGCACCTCATCAAGGACCTGGACCTGCCCGACGAGGATGCCGAAGACCCCGACGACGCCGAGGACCAGTCGAGCCCCGAAGAGACCGACGACGACGACGCCAGCCAGCCGGGCGATGCCGAGCGCGGCGACGAGATGGATTCCGACAGCGACCGCGAGGCGGACGCGGACGCGAGCGAGGATGCGGACGCGCAGGACGCGGCCGACGAGGACGCCGACGCCTCGATGAGCGAGGGCGACGACGACGACGATGAGGCCGGCCGGCGGCGCTTCCATCCCGGAGACGGGCCGGGGAGCAGGGAGCCGCCCTACAAGGCGTTCACGACCGCGTTCGACGAGATCGTCAACGCCTCCGACCTCTGCGACGCGGAAGAGCTGGCGCGCCTGCGCAACCAGCTCGACCAGCAGCTCTCCCAGCTTCACGGCGTCATCAGCCGGCTCGCCAACCGGCTGCAGCGGCGCCTGCTCGCGCGCCAGACGCGCTCCTGGGAGTTCGACCTGGAAGAGGGGCTGCTGGATACCGCGCGGCTCTCCCGCGTCGTCACCAACCCGCTTCACCCGCTCTCCTACAAGATGGAGAAGGAGACCTCCTTCCGGGATACGGCGGTGACGCTTCTCATCGACAATTCCGGCTCCATGCGCGGCCGCCCCATCATGGTCGCCGCCATGAGCGGCGACATCCTGGCGCGGACGCTGGAGCGCTGCGGCGTGAAGGTGGAGATCCTGGGCTTCACCACCCGCGCCTGGAAGGGCGGCCAGTCGCGCGAGCGCTGGCTCGCCGAGGGGCGCACGCGCAATCCGGGGCGGCTCAACGACCTGCGGCACATCGTCTACAAGAAGGCCGACGAGCCCTGGCGCCGGGCGCGGAAGAGCCTCGGCCTCATGCTGCGCGAGGGCCTGCTCAAGGAGAATATCGACGGCGAGGCCCTGCGCTGGGCCCACGAGCGCCTGCTCGCCAGAGGCGAGGAGCGGCGCATCCTGATGGTGATCTCCGACGGGGCGCCGGTGGACGACAGCACGCTCTCGGTCAACGCGCGCAACTATCTGGAGCGGCACCTGCGCTCGGTGATCGACTGGATCGAGACCTTCTCGCCGGTCCAGCTATTGGCCATCGGTATCGGCCACGACGTGACGCGCTACTACGGGCGCGCGGTCACGCTCACGGACGCGGAGCAGCTCGGCGGCACCATGACCGAGAAGCTCGCCGAGCTCTTCGACGAGACTCCGCACACCGACCGCGCCTTCGAGGTCCGTCCCCGGCTCAGGAGCGCCTAGCCCGGCTTTCTCGACACGCGCGGCCCGTCGTCCCGGTGCCGCAGGCGCGGGTCAGTCCAGCGTGAAGGCGTCGCCGTCGAAGCGCTCGCGGGTGGCGATCTCGTCCACCGGGCGGCGCTTCAGCCTGGTGAGCTGCTTGACCGGGCGGCCGAAGGGCATGACCGCACAGACGGCGTGATCGTCCGGAATGTTGAGCAGCGTCTTGATCTCGGGCTCGTGGGCGATGGGGAGGGTCGTGATGGTGCCGCCGAACCCGTTCTGGCGGGCCGCCAGCAGCAGGCTCCAGGCGAAGGGATAGATCGAGGCCCCGCCGATCACGCCCACGCGGTCGAGATACTGGTCGGTCGCGGCGACGACCTTGAGGTCGACGCAGACGACGAGCACGACGGAGGACTTCGTGAGCGGCTCGGTCAGCATGGCCGGCGCCGGGGTCGCCTCGAAGTGCTCGGGCGTGAGCCGGGTCGGAACGTAGGCGCTCCAGGGACTCTCGCCCGCGTCCATCTGGGCGCGATAGCGCTTGGCCACCGGCACCGTGAGCGCGGCGAGGCGCTCCCTCGTCGCCATGTCGCGCACGATGATGACCCGGTTGCCCTGGCGGTTGCCCCCGCTCGGCGCGAAGCGGGCGTTCTCGATCATCTCGTGGAGCACCTCGTCGGGCAGGTGGTCGTCGGTGAAGTCGCGGCAGGCGAATGTCGTGCGCATGGCGTCGTAAAGTTCCATCGATCGGTCCTCTTACCGTTCTGCAGCACACCGGGCGCCAATTTACGGTCCCCCGCAGCCGGCGCAGCGAAGGCGTTGGGCGGCAGGTGGCGGAGGGACGGGGATTCGAACCCCGGACACCTGTCGGTGAACACGCTTTCCAGGCGTGCGCCTTAAACCACTCGGCCATCCCTCCCCGGCGCCGAAACAATAGCAACAACACCTAGCGCTGCAATACGCTGGTGCAATACGCTAGGCACCATATTGCTGCACATGGAAGTGCCATGGTGATCGTTCGGCTCGTCGGGTTCGTGCTGCTGCTGGTCGCGCTCGCCGTGTTCGGCTACGAGGTCTACAGCGCCGCGGGCGGCGGCGGCTATCGCCTGATCTCGGGCGGCGAGCTGTGGTTCCGCTTCGACGGGAACAGCCTCGTCGGCTTCCAGGCGTTGATCGAGAAGAACATCGCCCCCTGGCTCTGGTCGGACATCGTGCTGCCGGTGCTGCGCGGCCCGGCCTGGGCGATCCCCCTGGTGCCGGGTGCGCTGCTGCTCCTGCTCGGGCTCGGGAGGCGCCGCCGCCGCCACCGCTGGTGAGAAAGCCGGGCTACGATTCGCCCATCTTCAGCGCGGCCAGGAAGGCCTCCTGCGGGATCTCGACATTGCCGATCTGGCGCATGCGCTTCTTGCCCTTGCGCTGCTTGTCCAGCAGCTTGCGCTTGCGCGAGACATCGCCGCCGTAGCATTTCGCCAGCACGTCCTTGCGCAGCGGGCTCACCGTTTCGCGCGCGATGACCCTGCCGCCGATCGCCGCCTGGATCGCGATCTTGAAGAGCTGGCGCGGGATCAGCTCCTTGAGGCGGACGCAGAGCGCCCGGCCGCGCTTCTCCGCCTGGCTGCGGTGGGCGATCAGCGCCAGCGCATCCACGGGCTCGCCGTTGATCATGATGGCGAGCTTGACCAGATCGCTCTCCAGATAGTCCTCCAGCCGGTAGTCGAAGCTGGCGTAGCCGCGCGAGACCGACTTCAGGCGGTCGTAGAAGTCGAACACGACCTCGTTGAGCGGCAGCCGGTAGATCACCATCGCCCGGTTGCCGGCATAGGTGAGGTCGATCTGGACGCCCCGCTTCTCCTCGCAGAGCGCGAGCACGCCGCCGAGATGGTCGTCGGGAACCAGGATCGTGGCGTGAATCCAGGGCTCGGCGATGCGGCCGATGCGGGTGGGATCGGGCATGTCCGCCGGGTTGTGGAGGGAGAGCGCCCGGCCGTCGGTCAGCGTCACGCGGTAGACCACGCTCGGCGCCGTCGCCACGAGGTCGAGGTCGAACTCGCGCTCCAGCCGCTCCTGCACGATCTCGAGATGGAGGAGGCCGAGAAAGCCGCAGCGAAAGCCGAAACCCAGTGCCGGCGAGCTCTCGGCATCGTAGTGGAAGCTCGAATCGTTTAGGCGGAGCTTGGCGAGGCTCTCGCGCAGCCGCTCATAGTCGCCCGAATCGACCGGGAAGAGGCCGCAGAAGACCACCGGCACGCTGGGGCGAAAACCCGGCAGCGCCGCCGCCGCCGGCCGCCTGGCCGTGGTGATCGTGTCGCCGACGTCGCAGTCGGCGACCTCCTTGATGGCGGCGGTGATGAAGCCGATCTCGCCGGGCCCGAGGCTCTGCACGAGCGTCTTCTTCGGCGTGAACACGCCGACCCGCTCGACCTCGTGCTCGGCGCCCGACGCCATCATCCGGATCTTCGTGCGCGGCGTGAGCCGGCCGTGCAGGACGCGCACCAGGATCACCACGCCGAGATAGGGGTCGTACCAGCTATCCACCAGCAGCGCCGTGAGCGGCGCGTTCTCGTCGCCCGCCGGCGCCGGCAGGCGGGCGATCAGCGCGTCGAGCACGGTGTCGATCCCCAGCCCCGTCTTGGCCGAGACCTCCAGCGCGCCGGAGGCGTCGATGCCGATGACCTCCTCGATCTGCCGCTTCACCCGCTCCGGCTCGGCCGAGGCGAGGTCCATCTTGTTGAGCACGGGCACGATCTCGTGGTCGCGGTCCACCGCCTGGTAGGCGTTGGCCAGCGTCTGCGCCTCGACGCCCTGGGTGGCGTCGACCACCAGCAGCGAGCCCTCGCAGGCCGCGAGCGAGCGGCTCACCTCGTACGAAAAATCCACATGGCCGGGGGTGTCCACCAGATTGACCACATGCTCCGTTCCGCCCGCGCCGCGATGGGCGAGGCGCACGGTCTGCGCCTTGATCGTGATTCCGCGCTCGCGCTCCAGCTCCATGGAATCGAGCACCTGGCTGGTCATCTCGCGCTTCTGCAGGCCGCCGCAGCGCTCGATCAGCCGGTCGGCAAGCGTGGACTTCCCGTGGTCGATGTGGGCGATGATCGCGACGTTGCGGATATGCGCGAGATCGGTCATGGCCGCGGCCCCACTGGTCGGCCGGCGCGCAAGGCGCAGTCAGCCGCGCAGCACGCCGCCGGTCATCTTCGCCACGTTGGCGACGATCTTCGCGGCCGCCGCGTCGATTTCCGGGTCGGTCAGCGTGCGGTCCCGGGCCTCCAGGCGAACCGTGATCGCGAGCGATTTCTTGTCCGCCTCGATGCCGGGGCCTTCGTAGAGGTCGAACGCGGTGACCGCCTTGATCAGCGTCTTCTCGGCGTTGCGGGCGGCGCGCTCGACATCCGCCGCGGCGACCGCGGCATCGAGGATGAACGCGAAGTCCCGCTCGGCCGCCGGGTAGTCCGAGGCCGCGAGCGGCGGGCGGGCCCGCGTGGCCTTCGCCTTGGGGCGGGGGAGCGCATCCACCATCACCTCGAAGCCCACCATCGGCCCCTCGGCGCCCAGCGCCGCGAGCACGCCGGGATGAAGCTCGCCGAATGCGGCGAGCACGGTGCGGCCCAGCGCGAGCGTGCCGACGCGGCCGGGATGAAACGAGGCCGGGCCTTCCGCCCTGGTCTGGAGAGCGCCGGGCGAGACGCAGGCCGCGCCGAGGGCGGCGAGGGCATCGGCCTTGGCGTCGAAGGGGTCCACCGGGCGCGCCGGCCCGAGCCAGTTGCGCGGCAGCGCGGCCTGCGCCCGCACGCCGGCGACGGCGGTCCGCTGGTCCGCAGGTCCCGTGCCGGCATAGACGGGCCCGACCTCGAACAGCGCCGTGTCGCCCAGGCCGCGGTCGGCATTGCGCCGGCAGGCCTCGATCAGATTGGGCAGGATCGAGGGGCGCATGGAATCGAGGTCGGCGTTGATCGGATTCGCCAGCACCAGCGCGTCCCCGCCGCCGCCGAAGAGCGCGGCGTGGCGGCGCGGCATGAAGGACCAGGTCACCGCCTCGAACATGCCGCGCGCCGCCAGCGTGCGCCGCACGGCGCCGAGCCGGCGGCGCTGCGGCGTGAGCGCCGGCCGGGTCCTGGCGTGTGCCGGCCGGGCGAGGGAGAGCGCGGGAATGCGGTCGAAGCCCGCGATCCGCAGCACTTCCTCCACGAGGTCGGCCTCGCCGTCCACGTCGCCGCGCCAGGGCGGCGGCTGCACCGCGACCAGGTCGGCCTCCCCTTCCTCGCAGCCGAAACCCAACGCCGTGAGAATGCCGAGTGCCTCCGCCCGCTCGCCGTCCATGCCGCCGAGCGCCCGGACCCTGGAGGGGCGGAAGGCGATCTCGCGCCGCCAGGCGGGTGCGGTGCCCGCGACCACCGCCTCGCTCGGCTCGCCGCCGCAGAGCTCGATCACGAGGCGGGTCATGAGCTCCATGCCCGGTCCCGCGAAGGCCGGGTCGAGGCCGCGCTCGAAGCGGTAGCGGGCGTCGCTCTCGATGTTGAGGGTGCGCCCCGTCGCCGCCGTTCGCACGGGGTCGAAGAGTGCGATCTCGATGAAGACGGCCGTCGTCTCCATGGTGCACCCGGTGGTCTCGCCCCCCATGACGCCGGCGAGGCTGATCGCGCCGCTGTCGTCGCCGATGGCGGTCATCTCGTCGTCGAGCACGTACTCCTTGCCGTTGAGTGCGGCGAAGCGCTCCCCGCCCCGGCCGAGGCTCAGCCAGATATCGCCCCGGACCTTGCCGGCGTCGAAGACGTGCACGGGGCGGTTGCGGTCGATGGTCAGGAAGTTGGTGAGATCGACCAGCGCGGAGATCGGGCGCAGGCCCACCGAGGCGAGCCGGTCCTTGAGCCAGCGGGGGCTCTCGCAGTTGCGCACGCCGCGCACATAGCGGCCGAGAAAGAGGGGGCAGGGGCTAAGTCCCTCGCCGGGGAAGTCGAGGCGCACGCCGATCGGGCTCGGGAAGACGCCGTCCACGGGGTCGATCCCGGCCTCCTTGAGGCGGCCGAGCCCGGCGGCGGCGAGGTCGCGGGCGATGCCGCGCACGCCGAGGCAATCGCCGCGGTTGGGCGTGACCGCGATGTCGAAGAGCGCATCGTCCAGGCCCATCATCGCGGCGAAGGGCGTGCCCACGGGCGCGTCCGGGTCGAGCTCGATGATCCCTTCATGCTCGTCGCTCAAGCCCATCTCGCGCTCGGAGCAGAGCATCCCGCAGCTCTCGACGCCCCTGATCTTCGCCTTCTTGAGGACGACGCCGGTGCCGGGGATGGTGGTGCCGGGCGGGGCGAAGACGCCCTTCATGCCCGTGCGCGCATTGGGCGCGCCACAGACCACCTCGACCTGCTCGCTGCCCGTATCGACCACGCAGAGCCTGAGCTTGTCGGCGTTCGGATGCGGCTTCGCCTCGACCACGTGGGCGACGGTGAAGGGTGCGAGCGTCTCGCCGGGGTGGCTGAGCGATTCCACCTCGAGGCCGATCGCGGTGAGTTTCGCCGCGAGCGCGTCCACGCCTGCATCGGTCTCCAGATGCGTCTTCAGCCAGGAGAGGGTGAACTTCACGCGCTCAAGCCCGCCGCCAGGCTCGGCACGTCGAAGGGCGCGAAGCCGTAATGGCGCAGCCAGCGCAGGTCCGCGTCGAAGAAGCTGCGCAGGTCCGGGATCCCGTATTTCAGCATGGCCGGGCGCTCGACGCCGATGCCGAAGGCGAAGCCCTGGTAACGGCTCGGGTCGAGGCCGACCGTCTCCAGCACCTTCGGGTGCACCATGCCGCAGCCCAGAATCTCCATCCAGTCGGCGCCGCGCCCGATGCGCAGGCCGCCGCCTTCCCGCGAGCAGCCGATGTCCATCTCGGCGGACGGCTCGGTGAAGGGGAAGTAGCTCGGACGGAAGCGCACCGGCAGGTCGTCGACCTCGAAGAAGGCCCGCGCCAGGTCGATCAGGCAGCCCTTGAGATGGCCCATATGGGTGCTCTCGTCGATCACCAGTCCTTCGATCTGGTGGAACATGGGCGTGTGGGTCATGTCGTAGTCGCAGCGGTAGGTGCGGCCGGGGGCGACGATCCGGTGCGGCGGCGGCTCGGCCTGCATCGTCCTGATCTGCACCGGCGAGGTGTGGGTCCTGAGCAGCATGCGCTCGCCCGCCTCGTCGGCCGCGAAGTAGAAGGTGTCGTGCATCTGCCGCGCCGGGTGCTCCGGCGGGATGTTGAGCGCCGTGAAGTTGTGGAAGTCGTCCTCGATGTCCGGCCCGTCCACGACCCGGAATCCCATGTCGGCGAGGATCGCGATCAGCTCGTCCAGCACCTGGCCGATGGGGTGGACGGCGCCGGCGGCCTCGGGGCGTGCCGGCAGCGTCACGTCGATGCTCTCGGTCGCGAGGCGCACGTCGAGCGCGGCGCGCTCCAGCGCCGCGCGGCGTCCGTCGAGGGCATCGGCGAGCCTGCGCTTGAGCCGGTTGAAGCGGGCGCCGGCCTCCTTGCGCGCCTCGATGTCGAGGCCGCCGAGACCCTTCATCGCCTGGGTCAGCGCCGACTTCTTTCCGAGCGCGGCGATTCGGGCCTGCTCCAGCGCGGGCAGGTCGCCGGCAGCCTCGATGCTCGCCAGCAGTCGCTCTTCCAGGGCGTGGAGGTCTTCCAAGGACCACTCTCCGACGGCCGTGCCCCAGGGGAGGGGGCGGGGCGGCGGCCGATCAGCCGGTCTGTCCGTCGGCGCTCCGCGCCTGCTCGACGACGGCCGCGAACGCCGCCGGCTCGCGGACGGCAAGGTCGGCGAGGACCTTGCGGTCTATCTCCACATCGGCGCGCGCGAGACCGTGCATGAGCTGGGAATAGGTGAGCCCATGCTCGCGGGCGGCGGCGTTGATCCGCTGTATCCAGAGCGCGCGGAAGCGGCGCTTGCGGGTGCGGCGGTCGCGGTAGGCGTATTGCAGCGCCTTCTCGACACGCCCGAGGGCCACGCGGTAGCTGGAATGGCCGCGTCCGCGATAGCCGCGGGCCATCTTCAGCACCTTCTTGTGCCGGGCGTGGATGGTCACGCCCCGCTTTACCCGTGCCATGGGAGTCCTCCGACGCGCTCAGAGATAGGGCAGGAAGGGCCGCACGATCGCCGCATCCGGCGCCGAGAGTGCCCGTGCTCCGCGCTGATGGCGCTTCACCTTCTTCTCGCGCTTGGTCAGGTTGTGGCGGTGGAAGGCGGCGCGCCGGCGGAGCTTGCCGCGCCCCGTGGCGGAGAACCGCTTCTTGGCGCTGCTCTTGGACTTGAGCTTGGGCATAAGCGTCTCGCGTCTCTCGTCGTTTCCCGCAAAGCATGGGGCGCGCCGGACGCGCGCCGTTGTACTCGGTGTACCGGCCGGTTTCAAGAGCGGAAGCCGGATTCAAAAACTGCGCCGCCACCGCCGCGTCCTCGCCCCACACGGCGCGGCGCGCCCCCACCTCCCCTTGCCCTCCTCCGAGGGAGGAGGGGGAACGCAGGCGGCGCCGGCTCAGGAGCGGTTCTTGAAGCGCCAGCTCTCGTTGCCGGTTTCGATGATCTGCCGCACCGGGTGACGGCGCTTGAGCCCCCCCGGTTCGAAACGCCGGATAGCGTACCGCCAAGACCTCGCACCCGGCGGATCTTCACCTTGCCAACTCGCGGCGCGGTACCGCAATCCCGTGCGCGCGCAGCGTGCTTTCCACGCTCGGCCGTCGAAGCCGGATGCGCCTGTCGTTCAACAGGTAGGAAAACACGTACCCCAGACCCAGAATCAGCACGCCGATCAGGAAGCAGTAGATGATGGCGCGGTCGGGATATTGGTCCTTGAGATACCCGATGTAGAGGGGGCCGCAGACGCCCGCTGCCGCCCAGGCCGTCAGCATGACGCCGTAAACTGCGGACATCTTCCGCGCGCCGAATACGTCGAGGACGAAAGAGGGCATGGTCGCGAAGCCGCCGCCGAAGCAAAGCATGATGTAGCAGACGAGAGCCGAGAATATCCAGGGATCGCGTTCGGTCATCAGAATGCCGAAGACGATCATCTGGCTGGCGAGCAGGATTCTGAACACGCGGATGCGGCCGATGCGATCGGACAACAGTCCCCAGAAGAGCCGCCCGAATCCATTGCAAAGGGAGCTCGCAGCAATCAACGTCGCTCCATATTCGGCGAGCGTTTCCGGCTCCACCGACGGATCGGCAAGTCCCCACACGTCCTGAAGCAGCGGTGACTGAATGCTGATAACGGCAATGCCTGCGGCGATGTTGAAGAAGAAGACAAGCCACATGACGGCGAATTCACCCGAACGCAAATATCGTGCGGTCGACTCCGGCTCATCCAGCCCGCTCGAGGCCTGGATGCGATGGAAGCGACTCGCGAGCGCCGCAGGTGGGTCCCGCAGCGCCAGACTGCACGGGATCAATACGGCGGCGAACACCACGCCGAGCCACACGAAGAGGAGCGCAAGATCCCCTTCCGTCTCAACCACCAGCAGGGGTGCCAGCCCCTTGCTCAGGACGACTGCGCCGACCCCGAAGCCCATGACGACAATGCCCGTCGCCAGTCCCTTGCGATCCGGGAACCATTTCGCAATCGTGGCGACCGGCGTGACATAGCCGAGCCCGATCCCGGCGCCCCCGATCACGCCGTAACCGAGATAGAAGAGCGCGAGACTGTCGAGATGAAGGGCGAGGCCCGCAATCATGTAGCCGCCCGAGAACATCACGCTTCCGGCAAGCGCCAGTCTTCGTGGACCGACTCTGGGCAGAACCATGCCCGCTCCCGCAGCGGACATGCCGAGCGAAAATATCGTGATGCTGAACGCGAGCGCCGTGTCGGTGAACGACCAGCCCAGCTGCCTCACGAGAAGCGTCTGAAAGAAGCTCCACGCATAGACGGTCCCGAAGCAGACCTGCAGGACCGTGCAGTAGAGGATCGCTGCTATGCGCGAGTCAGCCACCGGAAGACTACTCCTTCCGACCCGGCTGTGAGAGCCCGCTCGCCTTGTCGGTATCCATCACCTGCGAGAAGTAGAGGAAGAGGCGCGCCAGCTCTCCGGCCTCGTCATTGCGCGCGAGCAGCTTCTCGTTCCCTGCGCTGTCGGCCTCCCGTTCGCGTGCGAGCTTCACCGCAAAGGCGAGGACTCCGTCGACCGGTCTGGCTGCCTGGCCGACGAGCCAGATTGCGGCGAGAATGCCGACAACGAATATGATGGAGATGAGATAGACCTGCTGGCCGATCGCTCTCTGGACCTTCAACGCGATCAGCCCGGTGTCGCTGCCGATGTGGACCGCTCCGGCGACGCCCGCCAGGATCGGACTGGCGACTTCGACGAAATCGCCCATACCCGGCAGGCTGCGTTCAACGGTCGTCGTGCTGGTCGCGTCTCCGGTCCTGATCTCTTCCGGTATTCCCGGAACAAAGGTATGAGCGAGAAACTCCCCTGTTTCGCTGGTGATGTAGATGTAGCTGATTCCCTGAATCTCGACGAACTGATCGATCAGAGACTGCAGGGACGTCAGGTTTCTGTTCAACAGGATATCGACGCTGGCATCGGCGATTGTCTTCGCGATATCTCTGCTGTTCGATTCATATTCTTCGGACAAGTGCGTATCCACCGTATAGATGCAAAGAACCGACGTAGATACGCCGATCACGCCGAACAGGAAGAATACACCGAACAGAGTCTTTCGGAAGAGTTTTTGGATTTTCATGTCAAGCGAACCTGTCTTGCCAGCTGTCCAGGGGAATAAAGCGGCCCTCATCGACAACGGTGTAGTAAACCTTCTGCAAACCCTGACGGTGCTCGGGCCCGAACGATACCAACTCCCCTATCCCCAAATCGAAATCCCTTATGCTGAAGACAACGTCCTCCAGCGCGCCTTTCTCCGGCCTGTCGCCAAGGCGATCCAGCACCTCGACCATCAGCTTGGCGTTGAGGAAACCCTCCAAACTGACGAAGCTGTGCGCGAATGGCGTGTAATCCTCTCTCAGCAATTCCTGCGGAGGTTGAGGAGCGTATCGCGCCATCAATTCCTGGTACTGCCCGACTGCCGGAATCGCCACATCGTGATAGCTGGGAACAACCTGCGAGTTCACCAGCAGTTCGGTGTAGCGCTCTCCGTCGTCACGGCCCTGCGTGATGAGATTGAGAAGATTCTCGCTGCCGACGAACGAAACGTTGGCGATTGGCACGCGCAACCCGAGATCCACTGCGTCGCGGAGAAACGCAGCGCATGCGGCGTAGGCCCCGATGCATATGACCGCATCGGGACGCGACGCCTTCAGTATCTCCACCTGATCCCGCATGACCCCCGTGAATTTGGAGCCCCGCCTGTAGGTCGCCTCGCCGACGATCCGCTCGCCGAAGGGTCTCAGGGCACGGCGCACGCCGGCCCAACCGCTGCGGCCGTAGGCGTCGGCCTGATAGAAGACCGCAATTCGTCTGCGACCGATCCCGACGAAGTTCTGAACCAGGCCTGCGGTCTCCTGCCGATACGAGGCGCGCAAATTGAAGGCAAAGGCGCCGTATGGCGGCTCCCTCTGCGGCTGCGCGCCGGTGAACGGAAAGAACAGATAGGTCTGTCGTTCCTGAAACTTCTTGAGCATGGGAAGGACGCGCGTGACCGTCGGCGTACCGACATAGCCGAAGAGCGCGAAAACCTCGTCCTCCAGCATCAGGGTCATCGTGTTCTGGACGGAGGGGTCGGGCTGATAGCCGTCGTCATAGGTTCTGAGAACGATTCTTCGGCCTCTGACGCCGCCGCGGCGGTTGACGTGCTCGAAATAGGCGCTGGCCCCGCGGAAGAGCTCTATTCCGAGACCGCGCGAAGGGCCCGAGAATGCGGCGGACATGCCCAGCACGATCTCGCTGTCGGTCACGCCCGTTGACGCCGCCGCGCCAAAGGGACGCGAACACAGCCCCAACAGGCATCCGGCGAGGCCGTATTGAAGGATGCTTCTCCTCGTCGTCGACATCATTCGAGGTACGCCCATTTGTCCTCGCCCAAGTGGCCTGCCGGAGGAGCGGCCAGCCGGCGCATTTCACGATGGCGCCGGTGACTCCCCGGCGTGCTCATCCTCGAAGTCCGACTCGTCCTCAACCGCGTCTTCAGCCGTCTCCGGAGGCGGTTCCGCGGGCAGAGCGACGACCATTTCAGTGAACAGGCCGGGTTCGGACTCCACTCTGATCTCGCCTCCGTGCTGGCGAACGATATCGCTCGAGAGCGCGAGTCCCAGACCGGTGCCCTGGTCCGGCGGTTTGGTCGTGAAGAAGGGGTTGAATATCTTGTCGATGATGTCGGGTGGGACACCGCTTCCGTTGTCTCTGATGCGAATTTCGACCCCCTCCTCGGAGCGCCGGGTGACGAGAGTGAGCGACGGCTCGTAAGCGCCCTCTCCCGAGCCATCGGGACCGGGATCGGCTCCTTCCGCGGCTTTTGCGGCACGCTGCTTTTCGACGGTCGCCTGGCAGGCATTGCTGACCAGGTTCAGGAAGACGCGGCCCACGTCCTGAGAGATGACGTCGAGCGATCCCACCGCCGGGTCGAAGTCCTCGACGATGTCGAGTTGAAAATCCGGATCGCTTGCCCGGGCGCTGTGGTAGGCAAGCCGCACATGCTCGTCGAGCAGGGCGTTGATGTCCGTCGGCTGCCGACCGCCCGAACCCTGCCCCATGCTGAGCATGTGCTGCACGATCTGGTTGGCGCGCTCGCCGTGCTCCCGGATCCGTTTGAGGTTGTCCGTGAGGTCGCCGGCGATCTCCTGTATCAGCGCGTTGCGCTCCTTATCCTTCTCGCCCTCCTGCTCACGGAGAGCCGCCTGCAGCTCTTCCAGGAGCTCCTCCAGCAATTCCTCCGAGCCTTCCGAGAAGTTCTTGACGAAGTTCAACGGGTTCCGGATTTCGTGAGCCACGCCTGCGGTGAGCTCTCCGAGCGCCGCCAGCTTCTCCTGCATGACGATCTGGTCCTGGGCCCGGTGCAGATTGGCAAGGGCGTCCTCGAGTTGCTCGTTCTTGCCTTTGAGCTCGTCGGCCAGCTTCTCGACCAGATTGAGCCGCTGGACCTCCAGCGCGTGGCGGCGAAAGACCTCCAGGGCCGCGGCCATGTCCGTAACCTCGCCCCGCCCGACGACCTCGACCTCGGCTTCGAGATCGCCGTCGGCCATCCGGCGCATCCGGTCCGAAAGCCGCCCCAGCCTGCGCAGCAGCACGCGGCCGACGAACAGCCAGGCGATCAGCGCTGCCCCGACGATGCTGATCACGCTGATCGCAAGCAGAAGGTTGCGCCCTGTAAGGATCGCCGCCGAGGACGCGCGAGCCGCATCCTGCGCGCTCTCGCGCGCTGCGCTGACCAGGCCTTCCGCCTCTGCGGCAAGCTCGAGGGCGAGGTTGCTGTTGGACGCGAGCAATTCCATCTGACGCGCGGCGAGGACAAGTTCCCGGGCCCGCAAGTCGAAGCCCCGGTCCGGGTCGAGACCCAGATCGACGAGCCGTGACAAGGCGGGCTCGATCCTGGCGCGGAGCGGCGTGGGTCCCAGGGCTGACAGGCCGCGCTCGATCTTGCCGGCGGAGGACTCGAAGCGTTCCCGGAGCGGTTCCAGCAGGGCGATGTCGGAAAGGTCGAACGCGCTTGCGAGAAGCTGGATCGCGATCGTGGCATTGGCCTGCAAGCCCGCCATGTGGCGGTAGCGCGTGAACTCCTCCTCCGACAGGTGCACCGCACGAGGTGCCGGCGCCTCGCCGAGTTCCCGATAGCCGGTCATCGCGTAGAACAACTGGTCGTCTATGGCCGGGATCAGCGCATCGGCGAGCTCTCTTTGCAGTGTTTCGATTTCGGCGCGCAACGCCGTGCTGCGCTCCGTGAGCAGGAAGCCCTCGGCCACCGATTGCTCGATGGCCCCGACATTCTCGACCAAGGCGCCGCCCTGGGCGCGAATGCGTTCGAAGCGCGCCTCGTCCGCACCTTGATCCGGCAGTGCCGCCACCTGCGCTTCGAAGGCTTGCCGGTCATGCGAGATATCCGCGACCGTGCGGGCAAGCTCCTCCGGCGTTGCTGCGGCCGTCAGCCGCGGCCCGGCGGCGACCAGAGAGCCGCTTTGCTGCGCCACGCCGAAGGCCGTCACCATCTCGGGGATGCTGCCTTCGTTGACGCGGTTCTGGACCTCGCCGACCTGATCGAAGAAATACAAACCGACCAGACTCGCGACGACGGTGAGCGCGACGGCGCCCCCGATACCCAGATAGAGCTGGGTCGAGAGTCGATAGCGACTGTCAAGCAGCCGTCTCGCCAACGTGGTCATGGCTGCGCAGAGAGCCGAAGCGTGTCGATGGGGTAGTAGCGGCCGTTCTTGCCGATCACGGTGATGAAGACGGCGTCCGACCCCTGGTTGTCGTCCTCGCCATAGCGAAGCTCCAAGCCTTCGAGATCGATGACGTCGACACGGCGGAGATTGTCCAGAACGCAGGACCGGTCGACCTCGCGTCCGCAGCGTTCGAGGGCCTCGATCGCCAAGCGCCCCGCCAGATAGCCCTCGAAGGAGACGAAACCCGGCACGGCTTCGGGTGAATGGGCCGCCAGCGCACGGCGATAAGCAGGGGTGACGGCAGGCTCGTCACCGTCGGGGAAAGGCACCACCTGGGTCACGAAGACGCCCTCACCTGCTTCGCCCAGTTCTCTGGCCAGAGCGTTGCTGCCCACGAAGGAAATCGTCAGGAAGACCGGATCGAAACCGGTGTGCCGCGCCCAGGCGATCAGCGCGGCGACCGGCTTGTAGGCACCGACGAGGACGACCGCTCCGGGCTCTGCGCCACGCAGGTCAAGCAATGCCGTCTTCACCGCGGTGGTGTTGCGCGGATAGACCCCGATCGCCACGGGCTCCAGCCCGCGCCGCTCAAGCGCCCGGCGAACCCCGCGATAGCCGGCCTGACCGAAGGAATCGTCCTGATACATGACGGCAATGCGATCGATGCCCAGGTCCTCGATCAGGCGGGAGACCATTTCCTCGGTCTCCTGGTAGTAGGACGCGCGCAGATTAATCACGTTGCGCCAGCTCGCGTCCCGCAGAAATGCGGCGCCGGTGAAGGGCGCAAGGTAGGGAACGCCGGCATCGGCCGCGATCGGTGTGGCGGAGCGTGAGGTCGGCGTGCCGACGGCGCCGATCAGGGCGAAGACGCCATCCCCGGCAATCAACCGGCGGGTATTGGCTATCGCGGCTTCCGGCTCGTAGGCGTCGTCCAGAGAGCGAAGCACGAGCCTCCGCCCGTGCACGCCGCCTTCCCGGTTCGCTTCCTCGAAAGCCGCCTCGATGCCGAGCCGCAGGTTCTTGCCCAAGTCCTGGGCAGGACCGCTGAAAGCGGCGGACTGTCCGAAGAGGATCTGCCGGTCGGAAACCCCCGGCTCTTCCGCTTGCACTGCCGCGGCTCCCGCAAGTGCGACCCACGCGACCATCAGGACGGCCGGGCGGAACAAGCCCAGGCGCCTCACCCGCTCCCCCGCTCCATGGGTGCAGGAAGGACGCTCTTCAGCTCCCTCTGCGCGCGCAACGGGTCCATCATGCGTGCCGAGGGTGGGAACATGTCGCTGTTCCGGCGCTCGCCGAGCTCGACGTCGACATGGGGAAAGAGCATGCACTCACTCGCCTGTCTGTGAGCGGTAGAGCGTTATGCAGGTGATGTCGTCCGATTGCGGCGTATCCCCTGCGAATGCCCTCACGGCCTCGAAAACCGCGTTGTTGGCCTGTTCGGCGTTCTTGGGTACCGCTCCGTCGAAGATTCGACGCAGCCGTTCCATATCGAACAACTCGTACTCGTGGTTCTCGGCCTCGGTGACGCCATCGGTAAAGAGCACGACGGTCTCACCTGGCGCGAGCCGCAACCTGTCTTCCTCATAGTCGACGCCGGAGATCAACCCGAGCGCGATCCCACCGGTTCCCGGTAGCTCGCTCGACCTTCCGTCGGCATGAACGACCAGTGGCGGATTGTGGCCACCGTTGGCATATACCAGCTCCCCGCTTGCCGGATCGAAGATAGCGTAGAACACCGTGACGAACATCAATGCTTCATTGTCGTCCTGGAGAAGCTGGTTTACCTCGCGCAAAACCATACCAGGACCGAGGGCACCGATGGCTGCGCCCTTGAGCAGGGTTCGACAAGACATCATGAAGAGGGCGGCGGGAACTCCCTTGCCGGACACGTCGGCAATCGCGATGCCAATACGTCCTTCTTCGAGGGCCATGATGTCGAAAAAATCGCCGCCCACCTCGCGAGCGGGTTCCATATTTCCAAACAGCTGAAAACTAGAACTTCCGGGAAAAACGGTTGGAAGGATTGACTGCTGCATCTTGCTGGCTATATCGAGCTCGCTCTGTATTGCTAGAAGCTTTTCCCGCGATGCTGCCGCCTCTCTCCACGCGATGAGGTTGCGCAGGGTCCGTTCGATAGTTACCCGCAAATCTCCAAAGTCGATAGGTTTGGTAACAAAATCGAAAGCGCCCCGGTTCATCGCAGTGCGAATGTTCTTCATGTCGCCGTAAGCGGAGACGATCACACAACGGACGTCCGGATGGACATCCGGGATCCTCTCCAAGAGGGTAAGTCCGTCCATTTTCGGCATATTGATGTCCGAGACAACCACATCGATGCTTCGATCCTGGTTGAGTAGCTCAAGAGCCTCGACGCCATTGTGAGCGAAAACGAACGTATATTTTCGGCGGCGAATCTCCCGGCGCATCCGCTGCAGAACCAGGTGTTCGAGATCAGGCTCATCGTCCACAACGAGAATCTTGTAGGGAACCGCGCCCGCCATCAATTCTTCGGCGTCTTCATCTTGTGCCATTGCTTGCCCAACTCTTTTCAACCATTCGTGACTGTCGCCGAAACATTGACAGCCCAGCACCTGGCAAGCGCCTTAGAAATGCGCTTGTGTCTGAATGATAGTGTCTCATTTCCCGCGGATTTTCCGACTGCAAAATCCGACGCCATGCTTGCTATTCTACGAATTGTCTCACTTCGACAAACAGAGTGCGCACGAAGCGGCGACACAACAGGGGCGACGAGAAATGAGATTGGGCGAAGTAGAATGTCGGCCCATTGCGTTGGCGCTGCACAAGCAATGCAATTAGTCAGCCCAAGCGTATCTGAGCCTTCCGTCATTAACCGTAGCCTCCCAAACGTCCTTCTTGTTGCGCGACAAATTACTGCAGACCGCGTGCACCGCCAGCCCGAGAATTCGTCTATTCCAGGATTGCTCCACCAGTATGCGAATGCGGATGGCATGTCCACTTCATTTATATGCAAGTCAATTAGCAAATACGCTAACATTCTTTCGCGTCGATCAGCGCTGCACGATGACGTTCCGAGCGGCCCAAAGGGCTTTCATGTAGAGTGCCTTCCTTGCAAGTCAGGCATTGTCGCCATGTCGGAAATGGATGGCGCTCGCATGACGCCAGGAAGAAGGCACGGGTTGCACCCGCCCGCCGGATCTCTGCACGCGATACGCGTTTGTGCGAAGGGCACACACGCCGGACACTGTCGGCACTCGACATATGCGATCCGTACAATAGACTCTGCTGCGAGACGGGCGCCACGGAGGAGTTCACCGGCCGGAAACGAGAGCCGCTGACCTGGTCGGCAGTTGACGAACTTCTCGATTACGCAAGCCATGCAGACATCAGTCGGTTCTCGTCTGTCCTTCGGTCAACTTTTTGGTCGCCGGACCCTCCATAGCTGTCCGCAAGCGTCGTCCATCGAGCGCTATCTCCCGCCCCAAGACAGCGAGCTCCTTCAGGACACGTTCCGCGCTGGGCTGCTTTCTTGCACCCGGCGCAATGGTGGCATAGAGGTTCATATCGGTTTGCAACCAACTGCCCCTTAGCGGGACGAGACGGCCTGTCTGCAGATAGCTGTTTATGAAGCCGTTCCAGGCAATGGCGATGCCGGCTCCAGCGGTCGCCGCTTCCAGCAAATGGATATAGTTCTCGAATGTTTCCTCCGGAGCCTCCGGGATACTGCAATCATGAGCGTCGAACCACGTTGACCAGGTAGCCCAGTGCACGCCGCGTGGGGCAACATTCAAACGAGGAATGCCGGACCAGTGGCGGGGGTGTTTCGCGATCGTATCTGCAAAGCATTTAGTAAAGGATGGCGAAGCAACCGGAACGATTTCTTCTTCCAGCAACTTGGCCGAATTCTCATCCGTACGTTCATTTGAGTACTCGAACAGTATGTCTATGCCGACCGGCAGCAGCAACGGAAGAGTATCATGATCGCAAATGAGGATTCGAATATTGACGTCTGCTCCCAGAGAGGCTTTTAGCTTAGGGAATAGCGCAGCAAGAAGCATGACTGAGATTTCTTGCGAGCAGCCGATCACCAGGTTTGTCTTTTCGCTGCGTACCCTGTGGCCCGCTGCATGCAGACTGCGCATCGAAGACTGCACGATGGAGAAATAGTCTTCCCCGCTCTTCGTGAGAACGAGCCCACGACCGCTACGCTGAAACAGCTTTGCTCCGAGCGACGCTTCGAGCCTTGTGATGTGACGGCTGATCACCGAAGAGGTGGTGGCCAACTCCTCGGCAGCTCGGGTCGCACCGCCGAGCCGGGCAGTAGCCTCGAAGGCGATCAACGTGCTGATGGAGGGAATGTCGAACTTGGCGTCCCTCATGGTTTGCTTCTCATGAATCGCGGACAGCCTGGGTGTCTCGGTTAATCTCAAGCGAGTTCTTCACAAGATTGCTGCCGACCCCGCGCGTGTTGCCTGTAGCAGCGAATTGGACAGCACTTTAGAATCTACCCAAGAATCCGACGCAAGGGAACGGTCATGCTGCGCTTCGGCTGCGCAAGTGCCGCCGCGTGGGGTGTGAAAGGGACCGGGCCGCAAGGCGCAGAGCGTCGCGCGGATGCGCGCGCGGGGGCGCGCGATGCGAGCGGAGCGAGCGCCCGGCGGCACACGGGGGGTGGCTGTAAGGCGAACCGGGTCGCGCAGCGGCCCGGTCGGCGCGACCGCCCGGCGCCTGAGGGAGGCGAAAAAGAACGACCGGCGACCAACTGGGCGTGAGCGCTGAGCGGGACCGGGCCGCGCAGCGGCCCGGCCGGCGCGACCGCGCCGGCGCGCCGCAAGGCGCGGAGCCAAGCGAGCGGAGCGAGCGCCCGGCGCCTGAGGGAAAGAAAAAGAGTCTACCGCCCGGCGCCTGAGGGAAAGAAAAAAACCGCCGCTACTTGCGGGCCACCACCATGGTCATCTGGCGGCCCTCCATCTTCGGCAACTGCTCGACCTTGGCCAGTTCGCCGAGGTCGTCGCGCACGCGCGCGAGCACGTTCATGCCGAGGTTCTGGTGCACCATCTCGCGTCCGCGAAAGCGCATGGTCACCTTGACCTTGTCGCCCTCGTCGAGGAAGCGGCGGATGTTGCGCAGCTTCACCGCGTAGTCGGCCGCATCGATGCCGGGCCGGAACTTGACCTCCTTGATGTCGATCGTCTTTTGCTTCTTGCGGGCTTCGCTGGCCTTCTTCTGGGCCTCGTACTTGTACTTGCCGAAGTCGAGGAGCTTGCACACCGGCGGCTCCGCGTCCGGTGCGACCTCGACCAGGTCGAGGCCGCTCTCGTCCGCAAGCTCCAGCGCGCGCTCCATGGCGACGACGCCGACCTGCCCTCCGTTCTGATCGATGAGGCGGACGCTCGCCGCCAGTATGTCGTTGTTGACGCGCGGTCCCTCACGCGTCGGTGGTGCTGCGACCGGATGTCTCGCTATCCCCTGCCTCCCTTCGTCGTGGCGCTTGCCGGGCAAGCCGCGCCGCCATGGACTCTGCGGCGCTTCATCGGCCCGTGTCCTCCTGCACAGCCGATCCGCCGAGCGGACCGGCCGCTTCCCGGCAAATCCTAGCGACGGCCTCGTCGAGCGCAACAATTTCTTGCGCCCTGGAGCCGAGCCGGCGGACCGACACCGTGCCGTTCGCCGCCTCCCGCGCGCCGACCGCGAGGATCAGCGGGATCTTCGCCGCGCTGTGCTCGCGTACCTTGTAGCCGATCTTCTCGTTGCGCAGGTCGGCGTCGATGCGCAGGCCTGCGCCCTGCAAGCGCGCGGCCACCGCCTTCGCATAGTCGGCGCACTGGTCGGTGATGGTCGCCACCACGGCATGGGTGGGCGACAGCCAGAGCGGCAGATGGCCGCTGTAGTTCTCCAGCAGGATGCCGATGAAGCGCTCCAGCGAGCCGAACAGCGCGCGGTGCAGCATCACCGGCCGGTGCCGCGCGCCGTCCTCGCCGACATAGACGGCGTCGAGGCGCTCCGGCAGGTTGAGGTCGACCTGGAGCGTGCCGCACTGCCATTCGCGGCCGATCGCGTCGCGCAGCACGAACTCGAGCTTGGGCCCGTAGAACGCGCCCTCGCCGGGATTGTGGCTGTAGTCGATCCCCATGCTCTCCAGCGCGCCCTGGAGCGCCGCCTCCAGGCGGTCCCACACCGCGTCGGCGCCGATCCGCTTGGGCGGGCGGTCGGCGAATTTGATCTGCACGTCCTCGAAGCCGAAGTCGCGGTAGATGTCGAGGCAGAGCTCGGTCACGCCCCGGCATTCCGCTTGCGTCTGCTCGGGCGTGCAGAAGATATGGGCGTCGTCCTGGCTGAAGGCGCGCGCCCGCAGCAGGCCGTGCAGCGCGCCCGAGGGCTCGTAGCGGTGCACCTTGCCGAACTCCGAAATCCTCAGCGGCAGGTCGCGATAGCTCTTGATGCCGCGCTTGTAGAACTGCACATGGCCGGGGCAGTTCATCGGCTTGATCGCATAGTGCCGGCCGTCCTCGGTCTGCGAGGTGAACATGTGCTCGCGGAAGGTCTGCCAGTGGCCCGACGCCTCCCACAGCACGCTGTCCATCATGTCGGGCGTGCTCACCTCGTTGTAGCCGGCCGCATCCTGCCGCGTGCGCATGTAGTCGACCAGGGTGCGGAAGAGCGCCCACCCCTTGGGGTGCCAGAAGGCCGCGCCCGGCGCCTCCTCCTGGAAGTGAAAGAGGCCCATCTCGCGCCCGAGCCGCCGGTGGTCGCGCTTCTCGGCCTCCTCCAGGCGGGTGAGATAGGCCTTGAGCTGCTTGTCGTCGGCCCAGGCGGTGCCGTAGATGCGCTGGAGCATCTCGTTCCGCGCATCGCCCCGCCAGTAGGCGCCGGCGACCTTGAGGAGCTTGAAGGCGCCCACCCTGCCGGTGGACGGCAGGTGGGGGCCGCGGCAGAGGTCGACGAAGCCGCCCTGGCGATAGAGCGTGACGGGCTCGCCCTCGGGGATCGCCGCGATCAGCTCCGCCTTGTAGGCCTCGCCCATGCCCTCGAACAGCGCCACCGCCTCGTCGCGCGCCCACTCCTCGCGGACCACCGCCTCGTCGCGCTCCCTGATCTCGGCCATGCGCGCCTCGATCACTTCGAGGTCGGCAGGCGTGAAGGGCTCGTCGCGGGCGAAGTCGTAGTAGAACCCGTCCTCGATGGCGGGGCCGATGGTCACCTGCACATCCGGGTAGAGCTCCTTGACCGCCTCCGCCAGGAGGTGGGCGGCGTCGTGGCGCATGACCTCGAGCGCGGCCGGGTCGCGCGCAGTGATCACGCGCACCGACGCGTCCTGCTCGATCGGCCGGGAGAGATCGCGCAATGCGCCGTCGACCTCGACCAGCAAGGCCGCCTTGGCGAGTCCGGGCCCGACCGCTGCCGCGAAGTCGGCGCCGGTCACGGGGGCATCGAACGAGCGCGCCGCGCCGTCCGGCAACGAGAGTGTCGGCATTGCGGCCGTGTCGTGCCCTTGTTTCCTGCGAAGTCGCGGCACTCTAACCGCGGTGCCCCGCCTGTCAAGGCGAGCGAAAGCGGAGGCAATGGCGACACGAGAGCAATGGCTGGCTGCAATGGCTGGCTTGACACCATACGGGGGCTTGCCGATGCTGGGCGTCGTTCTCTTCCTGCCTGCTTTCCGATCCGCCGCCGGCTGTTCCGATTGCCTTCGGGCGTCGATCCGGATAGGGGCGCTCTGTGAACGGAAACGAGGGCAATTGGCGACTCGATATTAACGTGTTTTTCACATTGTTCACATCTGGGGAAGCGGAATGACGGACAGCTACAGGGCGCTCGTCGTCGACCGGCGGGACGGTGAACACAGTGCCGGGATCGCGACTCTGACCGAGGCCGACCTGCCCGAAGGCGAGGTCACGGTGCGGATCGACTATTCGTGCCTCAACTACAAGGACGGCCTGGCGCTCACCGGGCGCGCGCCGATCGTCAGAAAGCCCCCGATGACGGCCGGGATCGATTTCGCCGGCACGGTGGAGCGCAGCGAGTCGCCCGCATTCGCGCCGGGTCAGGCGGTGGTGCTGACCGGCTGGGGCGTCGGCGATATCCTCGACGGCGGCGTGCGCGGCCGCATCGTGGTCGACGTGAACGCCTGAGTCCCGCGAAGGAAATAGAGAAACCGCCCCTCCTCACCCCGGCCCTCTCCTCCCACCATTTCGGATCCCTCAAGCGCCGGGCGCTCGCTCCGCGAGCTTGGCTTGGGGGAGGAGAGGGAGAACGGGCGGCGGCGCCTGCGTCCCCTCTCTGCCCCTCCGGGGCGGAGAGGGACAGGGAGAGGTGGGGGAATGCCCGCCGCCTGAGCTACAAGAACTATCCGAAATCGACGGCGGTGATCTCGTAGGTGTGGCGTCCGCCCGGGGTCTCGATCTCGACGGAATCGCCGGCCGAGCGGCCGACGAGCGCGCGGGCCAGCGGCGAGGCGATGGAGAGCCGGCCCTCGCTGGCATCGGCCTCGTCGGCGCCGACGATCTGGTAGGTGCTCGCGGCGTCTGTCTCCTCGTCGACGATGGAGACCGTCGCGCCGAACTGCACCCGGTCGCCGGAGAGGGTGCTGGTGTCGATCACCTCGGCCCCGCCGATCTTCGCTTCGAGCTCCAGGATGCGCGCCTCGGTCAGGCCCTGGCGGTCCTTGGCCGCGTGGTACTCGGCGTTCTCCGAGAGGTCGCCGTGCTCGCGGGCCGCGGCGATCTCGCGCACGATGCGGGGCCGCTCGGCCTTGAGTCGGCGCAACTCGTCCCTGAGGCGCCGATGCCCTTCGGGCGTCATCAAATGCCTGTCCATCGCCGGACCCCCGCGCCCTCAGCCGGGGCGCGTCCTCTCCCGAGCCTGTCGATGATGTCGCGCTATCGGCGTTGCCCGCCGACCTTCCGATGGGCTTGAGAATAGGACTGGAGCGGGGCGACATCAAGGCCGCCGCCCTTCAGCGCCTCGATGCCCCGGATCATCGCGCGGCTGCCGGAAAGGGTGGTGAAATAGGGAACGTGGTGTTCGAGCGCCGCGCGCCTGAGCCGGGAGCTCGCGAGCCGTGCCTGGGCGCCCTCGGTGGTGTTCACCACGAGCTGGATGGTGCCGTCCTTGATGGCGTCGACGATGTGCGGGCGGCCCTGCTGGACCTTGTTGACATGCTGGGCCGCGATCCCCGCCTGCGCCAGCGCCTGGCGCGTACCCCCGGTGGCGACGAGATCGAAGCCCAGGCCGGCGAGGCTGCGGGCGATCGCCACGGCCGCCGGCTTGTCGTCGTCGCGGACCGAGACGAAGGCCCTTCCTGAGACCGGCAGGTGCATGCCCGCGCCGATCTGCGCCTTGGCGAAGGCGCTGCCGAAATCGCGGTCGATGCCCATGACCTCACCCGTGGACTTCATCTCCGGCCCGAGGACCGGATCGACGCCGGGGAAGCGGGCGAAGGGGAACACCGCCTCCTTGACCGCGATATGGCCGGGCGCAGCGCTCCCGTTCAGGATCGCCTCCGGCAGCCGCGCGCCGGTCATCGCGAGTGCCGCCAGCTTGGCGATCGGCGTGCCGATGGACTTGGCGACGAAGGGGACGGTGCGGCTCGCCCGCGGGTTGACCTCCAGCACGTAGACGGTGCCGTCCTGCACCGCGTACTGCACGTTCATCAGGCCGCGCACGTCCAGCGCGCGGGCGAGGGCCACGGTCTGGCGGCGGATCTCGTCGATCGTCTCCGGCCTGAGCGAATGGGGGGGCAGCGCGCAGGCCGAATCGCCGGAGTGGATACCCGCCTCCTCGATATGCTCCAGGATACCGGCGACGGCGACGTTCTCGCCGTCGGCGAGCGCATCGACATCGACCTCCACGGCGTTCTTGAGATAGCGGTCGAGCAGGATCGGGCCGTCGCCGAAGGCGTGGGCGGCGTCGCGCATGTAGCGCATGAGCCCGTCGCTGTCGTTGACGATCTCCATCGCCCGCCCGCCGAGCACGTAGGAGGGGCGGACCACGACGGGGTAGCCGATGCGCTCGGCGATGGCCCGCGCGTCCGCGCTCGACGTGCAGGTCTCGTTGTCCGGCTGCCGGAGCCCGAGGTCGCCCAGCAGGGTGCGAAAGCGCTCCCGGTCCTCGGCCAGGTCGATCGCGTCCGGCGCCGTGCCGAGGATGGGCACGCCCGCGGCTTCCAGCGCCTTGGCGAGCCTGAGCGGCGTCTGCCCGCCGAACTGGATGTTGAGCCCGACCAGTTCGCCGGCGCTCTGCTCCACGCGGACGATGTCGAGCACGGTCTCGGTGGTGAGCGGCTCGAAATAGAGCCGGTCGGAGGTGTCGTAGTCGGTGGAGACGGTCTCCGGGTTGCAGTTGACCATGATGGTCTCGAAGCCTGCCTCCTTCAGCGCGTAGGCCGCGTGCACGCAGCAATAGTCGAACTCGATGCCCTGGCCGATCCGGTTGGGGCCGCCGCCCAGGATGACGACCTTGCGGCGTGCACTGGGTTCCGCCTCGCATTCGGGCGCATCACCACCCGTCGCCGTCTCGTAGCAGGAGTACATGTAGGGCGTGCGCGATTCGAACTCGGCGGCGCAGGTGTCGATGCGCTTGAACACCGGGTGGACGCCGAGCGCGGCGCGCCGGGCCGCGACCGTCGCCTCGTCGCAGCCGGCAAGCGTGGCGAGCCGCCGGTCGCCGAAGCCCTGCGCCTTCAGCCGGCCGAGCGCCGCAGCGTCGTCGGGCAGCCCGTTTTCGCGAACCTCCGCCTCGGCGCGGACGATCCCCTCGATCTCGCGCAGGAACCAGGGATCGACCGCGCAGGCCCGGTGGATCGCGTCGATGGCGACGCCGCGCCTGAGCGCCTCGGCGATCACCAGCAGGCGGTCGGGCCGGGGCTGGCCGAGGGCGGCGAGGACCGCCCCGCTATCGCCGTCCCCGGCGCCGGGAATGTCGATCTCGTCGAGGCCGGTGAGCCCGGTCTCCATCGAGCGCAGCGCCTTCTGCAGCGATTCGCAGAAGCTGCGCCCGATCGCCATGGCCTCGCCCACCGACTTCATGGAGGTGGTGAGCAGGGGTTCGGCACCGGGGAACTTCTCGAAGGCGAAGCGCGGGACTTTGGTCACCACATAGTCGATGCTGGGCTCGAAGGAGGCAGGCGTGACGCCGGTGATGTCGTTCGCGATCTCGTCGAGGGTGTAGCCCACGGCGAGCTTGGCCGCGACCTTGGCGATGGGGAAGCCGGTCGCCTTGGAGGCGAGCGCCGACGAGCGCGAGACCCGCGGGTTCATCTCGATGACGACGAGGCGGCCTGTCGCGGGGTCCACGGCGAACTGGACGTTGGAGCCGCCGGTCTCGACGCCCACCTTGCGCAGCACCGCGATGGCGGCGTTGCGCATGAGCTGATACTCCTTGTCGGTGAGGGTGAGCGCCGGCGCCACGGTGATCGAATCGCCGGTGTGGATGCCCATGGGATCGAGATTCTCGATCGAGCAGACGATGATGGCGTTGTCGGCCTTGTCGCGCACCACCTCCATCTCGAACTCTTTCCAGCCGAGCACCGATTCCTCGACCAGGATCTCGCCGGCGGGCGAGGCGTCGATGCCGGCGGCGGCGAGCTCGGCAAACTCGGCGCGGTTGTAGGCGATCCCGCCGCCGGTGCCGCCGAGGGTGTAGGAGGGCCGGATGATGGCCGGCAGGCCCACCTCCGCGAGCACGCCGCGCGCCTCGTCGAGGCTGCGCGCGATCCCGCTCTGCGGGCATTCCAGGCCGATCTCGCCCATGGCCCGGCGAAAGGCCTCGCGGTCCTCGGCGACCGCGATCGCCGCCCGCGACGCGCCGATCAGGGCGACGCCGTGGCGTTCCAGCGTGCCGTCGTCGGCGAGCGCGAGCGCGGTGTTCAGCGCGGTCTGCCCGCCCATGGTCGGCAGCAGGGCGTCCGGCGTCTCCGCGGCGACGATCCGTGCCACGATCTCGGGCGTGATCGGCTCGACATAGGTGGCGTCGGCGAACTCGGGGTCGGTCATGATGGTGGCCGGGTTCGAGTTCACCAGGACCACCCGGTAGCCCTCGTCCTTGAGCGCCTTGCAGGCCTGCGTGCCCGAATAGTCGAACTCGCAGGCCTGGCCGATCACGATGGGACCGGCCCCGATCACCATGACCGATGCGATGTCGCTGCGCCGTGGCATCGTGCGGCGGCCGGCCGTCAGCCCATCGACGCGACGAAGCGGGCGAAGAGATGGCCGGCATCCTGCGGGCCGGGCGAGGCCTCCGGGTGGTACTGGACCGAGAAGATCGGCCGGCCGTCGACGGCGAGACCTTCCAGCGTGCCGTCGAAGAGGGAGACGTGGGTGGCCGTGACGCCGCCGGGCAGCGAGTCGGCGGTGACCTCGAAGCCGTGATTCTGGCTGGTGATCTCGACCCGCCCGGTGGCGAGCTCCTTGACCGGATGGTTGGCGCCGCGGTGGCCGAAGGACATCTTCCTGGTCTCGGCGCCGAGCGCGAGGGCGAGCAGCTGGTGGCCGAGGCAGATGCCGAAGATCGGCAGCGCGCGGGCTATCAGCGCCTGGATGACGGGCACCGCGTAAGTGCCGGTCGCAGCCGGATCGCCCGGCCCGTTGGAGAGGAAGATGCCGTCCGGCGCGTGTGCGAGGATCGCCTCGGCGTCCGCCGTCGCGGGAACGACGGTCACCCGGCAGCCGGCGGCGGCCAGCGAGCGCAGGATGTTCCGCTTGGCGCCGTAATCGACCGCCACGACATGGTGGCGCGGCGCGGCCTGGGTGCCGTAGGCGCCGGTCTCCGGGTCCCAGACGGTCTGCGTCCAGCCATAGGCCTGGCGGCAGCAGACCTCGCGCGCGAGGTCCATGCCTTCGAGCCCCGGCCAGGCGCGGGCCCTGGCGATGAGCGCGGCCTCGTCGATCGCCTCCGGCCGCGCCGTGTGCACCAGCGCCCCGTCCTGCGCGCCGCCGCTGCGCAGCAGGCGGGTCAGCCGCCTGGTATCGACACCGGCGATGCCGACGAGGCCGCGCCGCTCCAGCCAGCGTTCGAGATGCTGCGCCGCGCGCCAGTTCGAGGGCTCCGTGACATCGGCGCGGAGCACCAGTCCAAGCGCCGCCGGAGTCGCGGCCTCCTGGTCGTCGTCGTTTGTGCCGACATTGCCGATATGGGGAAAGGTGAAGGTGACGATCTGCCCGGCATAGGACGGGTCGGTCAGGATTTCCTGGTAGCCGCTCATCGCGGTGTTGAAGCAGACTTCGCCCACGGCCTCGCCGTGTGCACCGAGGCCGCGGCCGCGAAAGACCGTTCCGTCGGCGAGCGCGAGCGCCGCAGTGGCGGTGGCGGATCCAGTCCCGGACATCGAGTTTCCTGCGGACCGGCCGCGCCTTGCCGCCGCCCTGTCCGATCAGTGGTGCGCAGAGTGTAGTCGGGGCCATTCCGGGGTCAAGCATCCACGCCCGCTCCCCGCCGCCGCCGGCCGTCTCGAACCCACAAACGACGTGCATGTCAAGCGCGAAACGTCGTTGATCGCCGGCCCCGGTGGCCTATAGTCCAGCCTCTTCCGAATGAGGAGAGGGGGGGGCCGATGCTGCGACGGCAGCTGGAGGACGCGCTCAAGCACGCCATGAAGGCGCGCGAGGCGTGCTGGGTGGCGACGATTCGGCTGATTCTCGCGGCCCTCAAGGACCGCGAGATCGCCGAGCGCGGCAAGGGCAACGGCGAGCTCGACGACCGCGCGATCCTGGCCCTGTTGCAGACGATGATCCGACAACGGCGTGAGAGCATCGAGCTCTACGAGCGGGGCGGGCGGGTCGACCTCGCGCAGCGCGAGGCCGAGGAGATCGCCGTGATCCATACCTTCCTGCCGCCGGCGATCGAGGGCGAGGATCTGGTCTCGGCCGTGCGCGGCGTGGTGGACGAACTCAATGCCCGCACGTTCAAGGACATGGGCCGCACGATGGCGTGCCTGAAGGCGAAATATACCGGCCGCATGGACTTCGCCAAGGCGAGCGGGCTGGTCAGGGAGCTGCTCGCGCCGAGCTGATCCGCGCGCGCCGGCTCAGCTGGCCGCACGGCACTCTAGCTGGAAAAGCGACGCAGGCCGGGCCAAGATGGGGGCCGGGCCAAGATGCGGGGTCAGCCGGGCGTGAGGGGATGAGGTTCCCACCGCAATTCCTGGACGAGATCCGCGCGCGCGTGCCCCTGGAGGGCGCGATCGCGAAGCGCGTGCGGCTCCAGCGCCGCGGGCGCGAATCGATCGGCCTCTGCCCCTTCCACAAGGAGAAGACCCCCTCCTTCACGGTGAACGAGGACAAGGGCTTCTTCCACTGCTTCGGCTGCGGCGCCCATGGCGACGTGATCGGCTTCGTCATGCGGGACGAGGGGCTCGCCTTCCCGGAGACGGTGGAGCGGCTGGCGGGCGATGCCGGGCTCGCGCTGCCCGCGCGCGATGCGCACGCGGAGGCGCGGGAGCAGGAGCGGCTCTCGCTCTACGCCGTGGTCGAGACCGCGGCCGCCTGGTTCGAGGCGGAGCTGGCGGGGCCGCGCGGCGCGGCGGCCCGGCACTATCTCGACGGGCGCGGCGTCGATGAGGAGACCCGCGCTCGCTTCCGCCTCGGCTTCGCGCCCGAAGGACGCCAAGGCCTGCGCAGCGCGCTCGCCGGCGGCGGCGTCCCCGCGGCGATGATGCTGGAGGCCGGTCTCGTCGTCGCGCCGGAGGGCGGCGGCGCACCCTACGACCGCTTCCGTGCACGGGTGATCTTTCCCATCTGCGACCGGCGCGGCCGGGTCGTCGCCTTCGGCGGCCGGGCGCTCGGCGAGGGCCAGCCCAAGTATCTCAACTCGCCCGAGACGCCGCTCTTCTCCAAGGGCGCGCTGCTCTACGGCCAGCATCTCGCCGCTCCCGCCGCCCGCAAGGCCGGGCGGGCGATCGCGGTCGAGGGCTATATGGACGTGATCGCGCTGCACCGGGCCGGTATCGCCGAGGCGGTGGCGCCGCTCGGCACCGCGCTCACCGAAGAGCAACTGGAGATGCTCTGGCGGCTTGCCGACGACCCCGTCCTCTGCTTCGACGGCGACGAGGCCGGCAGGCGCGCGGCAGGCCGCGCGGTTGAACGGGCCCTGCCCCGGCTCAACGCGGGGCGTTCGTTGCGTTTTGCGTTGCTGCCCGCAGGGCAGGACCCCGACACCATGGTGCGCGACCACGGCCGCCAGGCGATGGCCGAGATCGTCGAGGCCGCCATCCCTCTCTCTCAACAGCTCTGGAAGGCGACCGCGGGCGGCCGTGTGCTCGACACGCCGGAAGCGCGGGCGCGGGTCGGCAAGCAGCTCAAGGATCAAGTCCAGCGAATCCCCGACCGTGACCTTCAAAACCGCTATCTCTTCGAGGAATTCTGGCCACGGCTGAAGGCGCTTTCGCGGGCGCAGCGGCCCGCCGGTCGACCTGCCCCCGCCGTTGCCGAGGTGCCGCTGTCAAGGGGCGAGGCGCTCGGCTCCGGGTCGCGCGGCACGGCCCGGCCGCGCGAGCGCACTCTGCTCCAGACGTTGCTCAACCACCCCACGCTGGCGGTCGAGCGGAGCGAGGCGCTGGCCGGGCTTCCCTTCGAGACGCCGCGGTTTGCCGGTGTGATGGAAGCGGCGATCGACTGGGCCGAGACCGGGCCGGGCCCGGAGGATGCGGGTTTGCGCGACCGTCTCGCCGGGCGCGGCCTCGGCGGCACGGTCGACGACCTCGTGGGGCCCGACGCGCACTATCTCGATCCGGCGGCCAGGCCCGAGGCCGCTCTCGACGAGGCGCGCATCCTGCTGGACCACCTGCTGGGGCGGCAGCGTCTTTCGCTCGAAATTCCGGCAACGGTGGCGCAGGCCGAGAGAAGCTATGCCGATGAGGCGAGCGCGGAGAACTGGGAACGCTTGCAGGAGGCGGTCCGCCACAGCCACGAATTCGCCGAAGCGGAAGCGGAGATTGCGGACCATGGAGCCCAGCCCGGAAGCGGCGGCCGCTAGCCGGCCGGCGGCGTCGGCCTGCGCTGCCGTCGCCCCCGCCGACCGGCTCCATGACCGCACCGTGACCGCACCGTGCTTGACACCCGCGCACGGGTTTTTCAGACTCGCGCCGGACAAGGGAGGCTTGACCCGGACGCCTCCGACCCCACATTACCCGAATCGGGCGCGCGTGGCGCAGCTGCGCCTCCGGGCCATTCGACGGGTGCAGATCCTTCGTGCGTGCCCGGCAGGCGCCCGCCCGACCCCGTGATCCGGAAAGGAACGATCCGCATGGCGACCAAGCCCGTCAAACAGGGCGAAAGCACGGAACGCACCGAGGAGCAGGCCGACAGCCCGATCCTCGATTCGCTCACCGCCCCGGTGCGGAAGATGGTCGCGCGCGGCAAGGAGCGCGGCTACGTCACCTACGACGAGCTGAACAAGGCGTTGCCGTCGGACGAGGTCAACTCCGAGCAGATCGAGGACACGATGACGATGCTCTCCGAGATGGGCATCAACGTCATCGAGAGCGAGGAGTCCGAGGAGAGCAGCAGCGAAGAGCAGCCGAATGCGGCGCCCGCCACCACCCCGGCGACGGTCGGCGAAGACGATCTCGGCCGCACCGACGACCCGGTGCGCATGTATCTGCGCGAGATGGGCAGCGTGGAGCTTCTCTCCCGCGAGGGCGAGATCGCGATCGCCAAGCGGATCGAGGCGGGGCGGCAGACCATGATCGGCGGCATCTGCGAGAGCCCGCTGGCCATGCGCGCCATCATCGAATGGCGCGATGCGCTGCGCGAGGGCACGATGCTGCTGCGCGACGTGATCGACCTCGAAGCGACCTACGGCGGCGGGCCGGAGGCGGCGGCCGCGCGCGCCGAGGCGGCCAAGGCCCCGGCGCAGGCGGCGGGCGACGGCCCGGCGGCCGGCGACGGCCCGGCGGCCGGCGACGGCGCGGCGGCTGGCGCCGGCAACGCCGGAGCCGGCACAGGCACCGGCGGGGCCGCTGCCGCCGGGGCCGCTGCCGCCGGGGCGGGCGCCGCCGACAAGGCGGAGAGCGAGGAGGAGTTCGACGAGGGGAACGTCTCGCTGTCGGCGATGGAGGCCGCCGTCCGCCCCGCGGTGATCGAGACCTTCGACGAGATCGCGTCGGCCTACAAGAAGTTCCGCCGCCTCCAGGACCTGCGCCTCGAGCGCGCCCAGAAGAACGAGACCCTGAGCGACGCGCAGAACCGGCGCTACCGCAAGCTGAAGCGCGAGCTGGTCGAGCTGATGCAGGGTGTGCAGCTCAACAACAACCGCATCGAGGCGGCGGTGGACGAGCTCTACGGCCTGAACCGCGGCCTGATGACCCACGAGGGCAAGCTGCTCCGCCTCGCCACGCGCTGCGGGGTCTCGCGCGAGAAATTCCTCAAGCACTATGTCGGCCGCGAGCTCGAGCCGCGCTGGCTGTCCCGCGTCAGCCGGCTGAAGGACGACGGCTGGAAGGTCTTCGCCAGGCAGAAGCGCGTCGAGATCGTCGCGCTCCGCAGGTCCATCATGGCGCTCGTCCAGAACACAGGCCTCGAGCCGACCGAGTTCAAGCGCATCGTCGCCATCGTGCAGAAGGGCGAGCGCGAGGCGAGCCAGGCCAAGAAGGAGATGGTCGAGGCCAACCTGCGCCTGGTGATCTCGATCGCCAAGAAATACACCAACCGCGGCCTGCAGTTCCTGGACCTGATCCAGGAGGGCAATATCGGCCTGATGAAGGCGGTGGACAAGTTCGAGTACCGGCGCGGCTACAAGTTCTCGACCTATGCGACCTGGTGGATCCGCCAGGCGATCACGCGCTCGATCGCCGATCAGGCGCGCACCATCCGCATCCCCGTGCACATGATCGAGACCATCAACAAGCTGGTGCGCTCTTCGCGCCAGATGCTGCACGAGATCGGCCGCGAGCCCACGCCCGAGGAGCTTGCCGTGCGGCTCGGAATGCCGCTCGACAAGGTGCGCAAGGTGATGAAGATCGCGAAGGAGCCGATCAGCCTGGAGACGCCCATCGGCGACGAGGAGGACAGCCATCTCGGCGACTTCATCGAGGACAAGAACGCGGTCCTGCCGGTCGATGCGGCGATCCAGTCCAACCTGCGCGAGGCCACCACGCGGGTGCTCGCGAGCCTCACGGCACGGGAGGAGCGGGTGCTCCGCATGCGCTTCGGCATCGGCATGAACACCGACCACACCCTGGAGGAGGTCGGCCAGCAGTTCTCGGTCACGCGCGAGCGCATCCGCCAGATCGAGGCCAAGGCGCTGCGCAAGCTGAAGCACCCCTCGCGCTCGCGCAAGCTGCGCAGCTTTCTCGACATCTAGCCCGGCTCCCGACGACCCGGCTGCGCAGTCAGGGGGCGACGGCGAAAAAGGCAAAATTGCAAAACCAACCCAATTTCACGTAACCCCTTACTACACAACATGAATTAGTGAATTGCGGTCGGCCCCGCCCGCGATCGGGAGACCGCACCGGCGGCCGGCTGCGGTTGAGTGAAAAATGGCCGGTGTCCTGTTCGAGACGCGCCTGTGCGCCTGCACGGTGTGGCCGGGCCGGAGAGGTCAGACAGTCAAACCGAAATCCTGCGAACGTCGGATAGGGGACGTCAGTCCGGGTCTGCGGGCGGATTGGACAGGCGATCCAGCATGTCGGCGAGGCGGCCGGGATCGGCGCCCGGCATGCCGATTTCCTTGAGCAGCGCGTCGACGATCGGGGCCTGGGCGCGATAGCGCAGCGCGCTGTCGGTCAGCTGCTCGGCGTAGTTGCCCGGCCCGCCGCCGCTGCCGCCGCTCCCGCTGGAGCCGGCACCGAGGCCGTCGACGTGGACGATCTTGATCCCTTCGATGTTCTCGAGGGGCTTGACGGTCTCGCCGATGATCTCCCGCAGCCGCTCGATGATCGCCATCCTGACCTTGAGCTCGATCAGTTCGGGCGTGAGCGCGGTGTCGGCTTCGTGCATGGCGCGCTGGGCCCTGGCCTCGACCGCGCTGCGCACGTCCGCGGCATCGGCGCGCTGTTTCTCGGCATCCGCCTCGGCCAGGGCGAGAAGGCGCACGCGGTTGGCCTCGCTCTCGGTCTGGATCTGGTTGGTCTCGGCCTGCTCCGCGGCCGCCTGGCGCCGCGCCTCGGCGGAGACCACGACATCGATCGCCGTGCGTTCCGCCTCCTGACGCGCCGCAACCAGCTCGATCGCCTTCTGCCGCTCGGCCCGTTCCACCTCGCGCACCGTGGTGACCGTCTCGCTCGCCCGAACCGCCTCCGAGCGGGCCGTCTCGGCGTCGGCCTGGGCGCGCGACTGATCCTTCGAGCGCTCGGCCACCGAGATATCCCGTTCGAAGCGGGCCAGTTCGATGGTGGCGTCGCGGGCGATCTCGCGCTCGCGCACCTTCTGCCCCGAATCGAGACGCGCCTCGTCGACGATCCGCTCGGAGGTGATCTGGGTCAGCTCGATCTGCTCGCGTGCATTGACCCGGGACTCGTCCACATGCCGGTCCCGCTCCGCCTCCCCCGACGCGATCTCCGACTTCTGCTTCGCCCGCCGGAGCGCGATCTCCTTCTGCTGCTGCAGGCGCGCATGTTCTTCCTGCTTGGCGATCTCGAGCTTGAGGCGCTCCGCTTCGAGGTTCTTTTCCTGGATCGCGACCTCGGCGTCCTGCTCGGCGTCACGCAGGTTCTCGCCGGGACCTATTTCGGCCCCTCCGCGCAGCTCGTCGCCGGCTACATGCTGATCCTCTTCGTGCTCGCGGTGCGCCCGCAGGGGCTCTTCTCGCGATGATCGCGCGCGGGCTCAACCTCGTGCTGACCGGCTGGCGGGGCCGGGGCCTGCTCGCCGTGCTGCTCGCCGTCGCCGTCGCCATCCCGTGGCTGGTCGGCGACCGCAGCTATGTGACCTATCTGGTGTTCACCTTCTTCGTGTTCGCCGTGTTCGGCCACGCCTGGAACCTGCTGGCCGGCTATTGCGGGCTGCTCTCCTTCGGCAACCAGGTCTATGTCGGCATCGGCGGCTTCACCCTGGCGATCGTCTTCTACTATGGCGGCGTCAACGTCTGGCTGGCGCTGCCGCTCTCCGGGCTCGTCAGCGCGGCCTTCGCCTTCCTGCTCGCGACACCGGTGCGGGAGAGCCTGGTCGGCATCGGGGTCTGGAAGCCGGTGGCGGTCGCCGGCGTGCTGTGGGCCGGCTACGAGGTCGCGCTCGGCTACTTTCCCGAGGCCGACATCTTCGGCGAGGTCTATATCCGCCGCGTCATCATCCTCCTGCTGATCTTCCTCGGCGCCCTCCCCCTGCTGCGCCTGCAAGGCGCCTATTTCGCGGTCGCAAGCTGGCTGATCGCGGCCGCGGTGGGCTCGATCTTCAACGAGTGGAAGGTGGTCGGCGCCGGCGGCGGCATGCAGATCAAGACCGACGCCACACAGGTCGAGATGTATTACGCCGGCCTCGGGCTGCTCGTGTTCGCGACCGTGGTGATCGCACGCCTGCTCAAGAGCCGCTACGGGCTCGCGCTGACCGCGGTGCGCGACGACGAGGAAGCCGCGCGGACGGTCGGCATCGACATCCGCAAGGTGAAGCTGATCGTCTTCGTGGTCGCGGGCGGGCTCAGCGGCCTCGCGGCGGGTCTGTTCTATATCGACGCGGTGATCATCACGCCGCCAGCCGCGTTCACGATCTTCTGGTCGGCCTATTTCGTCTTCATTGTCGTCGCGGGCGGCATGGGCACGCTGGCCGGCCCGATCATCGGTGCCGCCATCTTCGTCACCGTCGACCGCGTGCTTTCCGGCGTCACCGAGTATCCGCTGCTGGTCCTCGGTATCGCGGCCGTGGTCATCATCTTCGTGCTGCCGCGCGGCGTCATGGGCATCGTCAATGCGCTGCGGCATCTGGACGATTCGGCCACCGGCCGCAATGAATTGCTCGAAGCGCTCGGCATCGGCGACCGCTTCCAACGCGCCCTCTTCTTCGCCAGACGGCGCGACACGACGCCGGGGGTGGTGGCGGCCCTGCTGGTTCCGGGCAGCCCGCTGCCGCTCCTCGCCCGCGACAATCCGCCGTGGACGGCGATCGCGGACGGTCTCGAGGACGCGGCCGCGGCGCTGCGCGAGGCGGAGCCCGACGTCCTCCTCGTCTACTCGACCCAATGGCTCGCCGTTCTCGACCAGCCGTGGCAGACCCGGCCGCGCGTGCGCGGCGTCCATGTCGATGAGAATTGGTACGAGTATGGCGAGATCGACTACGACATCGAGATCGACACCGAGCTCGCGGAGGCGTGCATCGGCGCCTGCCGCTCTCTCGGCATCACGGCCCGCGCCGTCAACTACGACGGCTTCCCGGTCGATACGGGCAGCATCGTCGCCAATCGCTTCCTCAACGCGGACGACGCGTGGCCGGTCGTCATGGCGGCGAACAACCTCTATCACGACTGGGAGCAGACCCTGAAGCTCGGGGAGATGGCGGCGAACCAGGCGGTGCGCCTGGGCCGCCGGGTCGCCGTGATCGGCGTCGGCGGCCTGTCGGGCTCCGCCTTTCGGCACGAGATCGACCCTGCCGACGATCACATCGCAAGCGCGGGCGAAGATGCGTGGAACCGGCGGATGCTCGACCTGATGGTCAAGGGCGATGCCTCGGCCATGAAGGCGCTGATCGCGGACTATGCGCGCGAAGCCCGCGCGGACATGGGGTTCAAGCATTTCGCCTGGGTGCTCGGCGCCATGGGCGGCCGCTTCCATAGCGCGACGCTTCACGCCTACGGCCCGATCTACGGCAGCGGCGCGGCGGTGGTGGAGTTTCAGGCCAGCGACGAGGCGGCGGCTCTCGCGGCGACGCGGCGCAGGCGCCGGCAGCGCCGGGCTCTGCGTGAGCAGGCCGCGCAACGCACGCCATGGGACGGCGCCGGCGCCGGCAGGCGAGCGCTCCTCCGCTGGCTCCCGGCGGGTTCGCGGCACGCGGCAGCGGCCGAGCGCCCGTCGGCGGCGCTGCCTGCCGCGACCGCCACGCCACCGTCGCGTCCTGCGCGCGGGCACGCCGCAACGCGGACCGGTCCCGCCCTCTACCGCTCGTTCCGCACACAGGCCGAGATCGACGCGCAATACGATGTCGAGAGCAGCGTGCCCGCCTTCGGCCGCTACGTGGAGTCCTTCCTCTTCGACAGCGCGCGCGTTCGCAAGGCACTCGGGCCCCGGCTCGACGTGCCCTTCGGCCCGACGACCGCCGAGACCCTCGACATCTATCCGGCGGCGCGGCCCGATGCGCCGATTCACATGTTCATTCACGGCGGCTACTGGCACTCGCTGAGCAGCAAGGAGTTCAGCTTCGTGGCCGAAGGCCTGGTCGCGGCGGGCGTGACGGTGGCGATCAACGACTACGCGCTCTGCCCGGCGGTCACGATCACCGAGATCGTGCGGCAGAACCGGGCCGCGCTCGCATGGCTCTACCGCAATGCCGCGACCTTCGGCGGCAACCGCAGCCGCCTCTACGTCTCGGGGCATTCGGCCGGCGGCCATCTGACGGCCATGTTGCTCGCGACCGACTGGGAGGGCGACTTCGGACTGCCGCACGACCTGGTCAAGGGCGGCACCGCGATCAGCGGCCTGTTCGACCTGGAGCCCTTCGCTCATTCCTGGCTGCAGCCGACACTCCGCCTGAGCGCCGGAGAGATCGACCGGATGAGCCCGATCCGACAGGTCCCGGACCGCGCATCGCCGCTGATCGTCACCTTCGGCGGCGATGAATCCGCAGAGTTTCGCCGCCAGTCCGAGAGCTTCCTCGCCACCTGGACCGGGAGGGGCCTCGACGGCCGCTATCTCGATCTGCCCGGCCGTAACCATTTCACGGTGCTCGAGGAGTATATGGACCCTGGCAGCGCGCTCTGCCGCTCGATCCTGCGGCAAATGGGTATTGCCTGAGAGCACGCATAGTGTCGGAGTGGGGTGGGACGACTCCCTGCCTGTGCCGCCGCTTCAAGGAGTTCGCCATGAGCGCATCGCTGCAATCGATCCTGGGGGCCGAGGCTCTGGCCGCGTTCGAGGCGCCGGGGTCGGTGCTGCGCGGCCTCCCGGCGGCGGCCTACACGAGCGAGGCATTCTTCGCGCTCGAGAACGAGCGCATCTTCGCCGACTCGTGGATCTTCGCCGGCCTTGCCCATGAACTGGCCAGGCCGGGCGACGCGGTGCCGGTCGCCGTGGCCGGCAAGCCGGTGCTGCTGGTGCGCGATGCGGCGCACGAGGTGCGGGCGTTCCACAATGTGTGCCGTCACCGCTGCCTCAAGCTCGTCGACGAGCCGTGCAACGTGGGACCGGCTATTCAGTGCCCGTATCACACCTGGACGTACAGGCTCGACGGGGCGCTCCACTCCACGCCGTATTTCGGAGGCAGCGAGCCGCTGTCGCAGCCGGCCGGCTTCGACCGCGAGCAGTATGGGCTCGTGCCGGTGCGGGTGGGGACGTGGCACGACTGGATCTTCGTCAACCTGAACGGCGCCGCAGCGCCGCTCGAAGATTACGTGGCCCCGATCCAGAGCCGGCTCGACGGGGTCGACTTCTCCCGGATGAAGCACGTTCTCACCATCGACTTCGGCGAGGTGAACGCAAACTGGAAGCTCATGGTGGAAAACTTCATTGAGCCCTACCACGTCCAGTTCGTGCATCCCACGACCACCGAGCAGCCGCTCACCGACCACTCCATCGTGAACGAGCCCGGCTGCCTCGGCTGCGCCGTGGATGTCTCAGGCGCGGCGGAGCGGGACGACGCGCTGTCGGCGGACTCCCGCTACCTCACGCTCTTCCCCTGCTTCGCGTTCGGGCTCTACTTGCCCGACCAGGTGGGTGTGCACCTGAACGTGCCGGTGGCGCCCAACCGCACCCGCCAGCGCCGCGCGATGTACAGCCTCGGCCGCGACCCGTCATGGGCCGAAGACACGACGCGGCTGGAGAAGCTCTGGCGTGACGTGCACCGGGAAGACTTCGACATCTGCGAACGGCTCCAGCAGGGGCGCGCGTCCAGCGTTGCTGACGGCGGCGGCGTGCTCTCCCCGGTATGGGAGGAGGCGGTGCGGAGCTTCCAGGAACTCGTGGTGAGCCGCCTGCGGTGAATGCCGGGATGCCCCCGACCGCCGGCGTTTCGTTCCGCGCAGGAGCGGTCGCGAACGGAGCTGCCTGCTGAGGAGAGCGACGGGATGGATGTGATGCCGGGAACCATGGCCGAGGCGCTCCCCGACATCGAGCGCGCCCGGGCCCGGACCGTGGCCGGCCGTTCGGCGATCGTGCGCGGCCTGCTGCCGCCGTCGCAGGGGTCCGCGTCAGACGGGCCACGCCTCCGCGAGCACGCCGCCGCTCCGCAGCACGCCGACATGGCGCGCGAGCCCGGTTTCGTCGTCGGTCTCGACCAGAACGGCGCAGAGGGTGGCGTCGCCCTGGGCCGGCGTCGCGCGGGGGCCGGGGCGCTTCCTGGTGAAGCGGGCGAGCGGCGCGTCCACGGCGAGGCCGATGATCGACTCGTAGCTGCCGCACATGCCGACATCGGAGATGTAGGCGGTCCCCTTCGGCAGGATGCGCTGGTCGGCCGTCGGCACATGGGTGTGGGTGCCCGCCACCAGCGACGCCCTTCCGTCGGCGAGATAGGCGAGCGCCTGCTTCTCGCTCGTCGCCTCGCCATGGACATCGAGCACGAGCGCATCCACCGACTGCCCCAGCCGGTGCTGCTGCAGCGTCTCCTCGACGCAGGCGAAGGGCTCGCCGATCGGGTCCATGAAGAGCTGGGTGAGCACCTGGAAGACGAAGACCGAGCGGCCGTCGCGCGTGTGCAGCAGCGCGCCGGCGCTTCCCGGCGTTCCCTTCGGATAGTTGCGGGCGCGGACCAGCCTGCCGTCGGTCTCGATATAGCGCTCGGTCCCGCGCTGATCCCAGGCGTGATTGCCGAGGGTGATCACGTCGGCGCCGACCTGATAGAGCGACCTGCATATCTCAGGCGTGATGCCGAAGCCGCCGGCGGCGTTTTCGCCGTTCACGATCACCAGATCGAGGGCGAGTTCCTCGCGTAAGCCCGGCAGGCGCCCGGTCAGGATGTCGCGGCCCGAGCGGCCGACGACATCGCCGCAGAAGAGGATGCGCATGACCGGGCTCCGCGCGCGTTCGCGCTCAGGCGGCGGGGCGCGGGATCGGCATGGCGCCGCGCTCGGTGACGATCCAGTCCAGCGGCTCGTCATGCCGGGCCCTGGGCAGGTCGGGCACGATCTGCCCGGTATAGGCCATGCCGACCGCGACGATGGAGCGCGCCGAACGCAGCGCGCGCAGCGAGCGGTCGTAGTAGCCGCCGCCGTAGCCTAGCCGGTAGCCGTCCCTGTCGCAGGCGAGCAGCGGCACCAGGAGGTGGGTGGGCGCGGCCGGCGCCGCGCTCTCCGGCGGCTCGGGGATGCGGAAGGGCCCCCGCGAGAGTGCGGCGCCCGGCGTCCAGACGCGGAACTGGAGCCGCTCTCCCTTGCCGACCACGGCGGGAAGGCAGCAGACGAAGCCCGCGCCGGCGAGCCGCGCCAGCAGTGGCATGGCGTCGATCTCGTCCCTGATTGCCCAATAGCCGGAAACGACCGCGCCGGCAGGCGTGGGGACCGCGGCGAGATAGTGGTTGGCGGCCCGGACGCCCGCGCCCGGCCCCGCCGCCCGCCGCGCGCTGCGCCGCCGCGCCAGCGCATATTCGCGCAGCGCCTGCTTGCGGTCGTGAATGGCGGCGCTGTGAAGCACGGTCGGTCCCCGATCGACGGGAAGAGGACGGCCCCGCCTGAACCGTCGCACCCAGAGCTTCCTCCAGGCCGAGATGACCAGGTGGGCGCCGTATTGCCGGAACCGCGGCTCCGGCAGGGACAGCTCCCATGAAGCGAAAATTGACCGCGGGAAACAGTCGGCGCGACTAATCCGGCAGTAACCGTCCGGGGCGAACTCTAGTCCTTCTCCAGGCGCCCGGCAATGCTCTCGATCCGCTCGGCGAGCGCATCCACGAGCGGCGCAAACCTGGTCTCGAGCGCCGTCTCGGCGTCCACGCGGGCCTTCCGCTCGGCGAACTTCGCGTGGCTTTGCAGCCGGTCCAGCTCGTCATAGGCGTCGGCCAACTCGTCGGCGACGACGAGGCTGGCCATGACCAGCAGGCGCGCTTCGCCGACCCTGCCGACGGACTCCGCAAGCTCCTGTGCGCGCCGGTCGACATAGGCCGCGAGCTTGGCCACATGCTCTTCCTGCCCGTCGTCGCAGGAGACCGGGTAACGCCGTCCGCCGATCGTGACCGCCACCTCGCCCATGATCGCTCCCAGACTCCCGCTCCTGGACTCCCGCTCCTAGACTCCCAGAATCGCCCGCAGCGAGCCGATCGCGTCGTCGAGACGTTCGGCGACCGCTTCGTTCGCCCGTCGCGTGGCGGCCTGACCCTCCCTGGCCTCCTCCAGTGCCTGCGCGAGCCGCGCCCGCTCCGACCTGAGGCCCTCGACATCGCTGCGCAGCGAGTCCCGCTCGCGCTCGACGGCGGCCACGGCGCTCGCCGTCGCCGGCCCGTGCGGGGCCTGCTCCGACGACCGACCGTTGGCGAGCGCCTTGTCGAGCCGGTCGACGGCCCGCTCGAGCCGCGTGCTCGCCCTCTTCAGATCGGACATGACAAAGGCGCCGTTAGTTCTGTTGTGGGGCGCACAATTGATCTCCCGGTCGCAGCGAACACTAGAACGCCCGCCCGGCAAGCGTCAACTCGCCCCGCAGCGCGCCGTGCAGGCGCGCCTCAGCCCAGGTCGCGCCGTGCAGGCGCGCGTCAACCCAGATAGCGCCGCCGCAGGTGGGCCTTGAAGAGCGCGGTGCCGAGCGGCCGGCCGGTCGCCTGCGCGAGCAGCGCCAGCCCCTCGTGACGGGAGGCGAGAGCGTGGACCTGCGTCCCGAGCCAGCCGAGAAGGGGCGAGAAATCGCCGCGCTCGATGGCCGGCCACAGCGCCGGCTCGTCGCGGGCGGCGGCGTCGAAGAACTGCGCCGCCATCAACGCGCCGACGGTGTAGCTCGGGAAATAGCCGAGCGCGCCGAGCGACCAGTGGATGTCCTGCAGGCACCCCTCGGCGTGGCTGGCGGGCCTGAGGCCGAGCAGGGCCTCGTGGCTCTCGGCCCAGGCGCCGGGAATGTCGCTGACGGCGAGATCGTCCGCGATCAGGGCGCGCTCCAGCAGGTAGCGGAGCATGATATGGGCGGGGTAGGTCACCTCGTCCGCGTCCACCCTGATGCATCCCGGCTCGACATGGATGGCGCGCCGGTAGAGCGCCTCCGCATCCGCCCCGGCCGCCCCGCCGCCGCCGAGGTGCCGGTGGAGGAGCGGCGCGAGGAAGCGCATGAAGGGCCGGCTGCGGCAGGCCTGCATCTCGATCAGCAGCGACTGGCTCTCGTGCAGCGCCATGCCCGCCGCCTCGCCCACCGGCTGCAGGCGCCAGTCCTGCGGCAAGCCCGCCTCGTAGAGGGCGTGGCCGGTCTCGTGCAGGACGGCCATCAGGCCGGAGAGCGCATCGGCCTCGTCATAACGGGTGGTGATGCGGATGTCGCCGCTCGCGCCGCCGCAGAAGGGGTGGAGGCTGACATCGAGGCGCCCGTGGTCGAAGTCGAACCCCAATGCCGTCATCAGGCGCCTGGCGAGGGCCTGCTGGGCCTCCACGGGCGCGGAAAGCGGCGGCGGTGGCGCGCCGCCGGCGGCCTGCGCCTCCCGCGCCTGGCCGAGGAATTCGGGGAGGAAGCCCGCGAGATCGTCGAAGAGGGGGTCGATGATCGCGGCGCGCAGGCCCGGCTCGTGCGCCTCGATCAGCCCGTCATAGGGCGCGCAGTCCCACGCCTGGCCCAGCGCCGCCGCCCTCTCGCGCACGAGGCCCAGCAGCGGCGCGAAGGCGCGCGCAAAGGCGGAAAAATCGCTCGCCGGCCGGGCCTCGCGCCACACCATCTCGCAGCGCGACGAGGCCTCGCTCAGCGCCGTGACCAGAGCGGCCGGCAGGGCCGTCGCCTCGCGCCAGCAGCGCCGCATGGCGGCGAGATTGGCCCGCTGCCAGCCGTCGAGATCGCCGGCGTGCACCTCGGCCTCGTCCAGCAGGTCGGCGAGGCGGGCATCGCTCAGCGTCTCGTGGCGGATCAGGGCGAGCTCGGCGAGCTGGGCCGCGCGCGCCTCGGCGCCGCCGGGCGGCATCATCGTCGCCCAGTCCCAGTGCAGCATCGCCGCCGCGCCCGAGAGGAGGCCGAGGCGCCGGAAGCGGGCCTCCAGCGCAGCGTAGGCGCTCACGCGGCACTCACGGCGCGCTTTCGTCCGGGGGCCGGCCGCGGCGCATGTAGAGCAGGTAGATCACCGCGAGGCTGACAGCGAGCGCATACCAGATCACGATGTATTGGAGGTGCTCGCTGCGCAGCTCGACCCTGGTTTGGCCGCCGATCGGCAGGCCGCCTGGATTGGGCGCCGGCCCCGCGTCCACCAGGAACGACGACGGGGGAATGCCCGCAGCGGCCGCGAGCGATTCGGTATCCGTCCAGAACCAGATATTGTTCTCGGGCTCGTTGTCGGGGGTGAACCAGCCGGCCTTCCCGCCGGGCACGACGATGCCTTCGAGGCGCATCGTGCCCGCCATCTGGCCCCCGAGCCGCGTCGCCGGCTCCTTGTTCTCCAGCGGCACCCAGCCGCGATTGACCAGCACCGCCGTGCCGTCCGCGCGCTCGAAGGGGGTGATCACCTGATAGCCGACCCGGCGGTCGTGGGTGCGGGCCGCGAGGAACATCTCCGCCTCGTGGCGGAAGCGGCCCTCCAGCCAGACCCGGCGGTAGGCAAACGACGCTGCATCGTCGAGGGCGGCGGGCAGCATGACCGCCTCCGCCTGGTGGCGGGCGCGGCGGTCCTCGTTGATCTCGGTCTTCCAGATCAGGCGATGGACCTGCCAGGAACCCAGTGCCAGCAGGATCAGGATGCCCGGGATTGCGAACCAGGTCGCCCGCCTGCGGGCGCGGTCATAAGGTGCCCGGCGACGGGCGCGGTCGCTACTCACCAAAGCCGGCCGCTCCGTGCCTGTACTGGAGCGCGATCAGGATCGCCTTGGCGGGCCGCAGCAGGACCAGGCTGGCGATGACGACCGCAGGCAGCCAGAGCACCACGTGGAGCCAGTAGGGCGGCGCATGCGTGAACTCCAGCCAGAAGGCGAGAGCCACGACGATAGCCCCGACGATGAACATGACGAACACCGCTGGCCCGTCGGCGCTGTCATGCGGTTCGAGATCGAGGCTGCAGGCGTTGCAGCGCCGGGCCACCCGCAGGTAGCCGGCGAAGAGCTTGCCGCGACCGCAGCGGGGGCAGCGGGAGAGGAGACCGGCCTTCAGGACCGAGACCGGCGGATAGTAGGTGCCATCCGCCATGCCGTCCCGATCAGCCCCCGCCCCACCAGTAGACCCAGATGAAGAGGAACAGCCAGACCACGTCGACGAAGTGCCAGTACCAGGCCGCGGCCTCGAAACCGATATGCTGGTCCGGCTTGAACTGCCGCTTCAGCGCCCGGTAGAGGCAGACCGAGAGGAAGATGGCGCCGACGGTGACGTGGAAGCCATGAAACCCCGTCGCCATGAAGAAGGTGGAGGGGTAGATGCCCTCGCGGAAGCCGAAGGCGGCATGGGCGTACTCGTAACCCTGGACGCCGATGAAGGCGACGCCGAGCATGACGGTGAGCGCGAGCCCGTAGACCAGCTGCTGGTGGTTGCCGGCGCGCAGCGCATGGTGCGCCCAGGTCACGGTGGCGCCCGAGGTCAGCAGCAGCAGCGTGTTGACGAAGGGCAGCCGCCAGGCGGGGATCACCTCGACGCCGGGCGGCGGCCAGATGTTCTCGATCGCGTCGGTCGGCATGATCGAGGCGTTGAAGAAGGCCCAGAAGAACGCCGCGAAGAACATCACCTCGGAGGCGATGAAGAGCACCATGCCGAAGCGGATGCCCCGCTGGACGACCTGAGTGTGCTCGCCCTCGTCGAGCGCCTCACGGATCACGTCGCGCCACCAGAAGTACATGGTGAGCAGGACGACGATCCCGCCGATGGTCATCAGCCAGATCTGCCCGGTGTGCATGAAGATGACCACGCCGCCGAGCCCCAGGCCGGCGCCGCCGAGGGCGCCGATGACCGGCCACGGGCTCGGCTTCACCATGTGGTAATCGTGATTTGCGGTACCGTGTGCGCTATCCGCCATACCTGAACTCGCTCCCTGGTCTGGGGCTCGCCGCGTCGGTGGTGGGCGTGCTGCCGGCGGCATCCGGCGCCAGCGCGGCTTCCGTCACGCCCTCCCCGCGGGCAAAGAAGGTGTAGGACAGGGTGATCGTGGTCACGTCGTCGAGCCGGCGATCCTCGACGATCTCGGGATCGACGAAGAACGAGACCGGGAAGTCGGCCCGCTCGCCCGCAGCCAGCGTCTGCTCCTCGAAGCAGAAGCACTCGATCTTGTTGAAGTAGGCGCCGGCCTTCACCGGCGTCACGTTGAAGGTCGAGCTGCCGACCAGCGCCCGGTCCGAGCGGTTCTCGGCGTTGTAGAAGGCCATCGCCATCTCGCCGACCCGCACCGTGATCTCGCGCTGCTCGGGCTTGAAGTGCCACGGCAGGTCGCGCGCGATGTCGGCGTTGAAGCGGACGGTGACCAGCCGCTCGCCGATCTCAGCGGGCAGAGGCGCCGCCTCCGCCACCTGCGTGGTGCCGCCGAAGCCGGTGACCTGGCAGAAGATCCGGTAGAGCGGGACCGCGGCGAAGGCGAGGCCGACCATGCCGCACACCACGCCCCCCAGGATGAGCGCGGTGGCGGCCTTGCGCCGCGTGCCGGGCACGCCGCTCGCCATCCTACTCGCCCCCCATCCTGACGATGGTAATGAGGTAGAAGAGGATCGCGAGCGCCAGCAGCGCGCCGCCGACGGCGAGGTTGCGGACCTTGCGCCGCCGCTCCGTGTCCCGGTCCTTCACCACACCATCCTTCATGGCGCGCCCGGCACCGGCACCGGCAGGTGAAATGCGTGGTCTGCGAGCAGGAGCGCGAAGAGCGCGAAGAGATAGAGGATCGAGAGGCCGAAGAGGCGCTTCGCCGCGCCAGGGCTGTGGTCGCGGAGGACGCGGAGCGCGCCGGCCACGAGCACGAGGCCGGTTGCCAGCGCGCCGATGCCGTAGACCGCGCCCGCAGCCCCGGTCGCGCACGGGGCTAAGCTCACGGGCAGGAGCAGCAGCGCATAGGCCACGATCCAGCGCCGCGTGCTGGCATCGCCCGCCACCACCGGCAGCATCGGCACGTTGGCGGCCTCGTAGTCCGACGAGCGGACCAGCGCCAGCGCCCAGAAGTGCGGCGGCGTCCAGAGGAAGACGATCGCGAAGAGTGCCAGCGCGGTGAGGTCGATCCCGCCCGTCACCGCGGCCCAGCCGATCATCGGCGGGAAGGCACCGGCGGCACCGCCGATCACGATGTTCTGCGGCGTGCGCCGCTTCAGCCACATCGTGTAGATCACGACATAGAAGAAGATCGTGAAGGCGAGCAGCCCGGCCGCGACCCAGTTGACCGCGAGCCCCATCAGCGCCGTGGAGCCCGCCGACAGCACGATGCCGAGGCCGAGCGCCGCACCCGGCTCCACCCGTCCGGCCGGGATCGGCCGGGCGCGTGTCCGCGTCATCACGGCGTCGATGTCGCGGTCGTACCACATGTTGATGGCCGCCGCGCCGCCGGCGCCGATGGCGATGCAGAGCACGGCGACCAGAGCGATCACCGGATGGATGGCGCCGGGCGCGATCGCGAGGCCGACCGCGCCGGTGAAGACGACAAGGGACATCACCCTTGGCTTCAGCAGCGCAAGCGCGTCGGCGAGCGCAACCGGCGCCGCGCCTTGCGCGACCGCCGCCCTCGCCGCCGGCTCACTCATCGGACGCGCCTCCGCTCCCGCCCCTAGCGGACCTGGGGCAGCTCCTCGTGGGTGTGGAAGGGCGCCGGCGACGGCACGGTCCATTCGAGGGTGCGCGCGCCCTCGCCCCAGGGGTTGGCGGCGCACTGCTTACCCCGGAACAGCGTGTAGAGGAGGATGTAGATGAACAGCACCAGCCCGGCCGCCGAGATGTAGGAGCCGATCGAGGAGACCAGGTTCCATCCGGCGTACGCGTCCGGATAGTCGGGGATGCGGCGCGGCATGCCCGAGACGCCCGAGAAGTGCATCGGGAAGAAGGTGAGGTTCACGCCGACGAAGGTGATCCAGAAGTGAATCTTGCCCAGCGTCTCCGGGTACTGCCGGCCGCACATCTTGCCGATCCAGTAGTAGAACGCGCCGAAGGCCATGAACACGGCGCCGAGCGAGAGCACGTAGTGGAAGTGCCCGACCACGTAGTAGGTGTCGTGCAGCGCGTTGTCGAGGCCCGCATTGGCGAGCACGACGCCGGTCACGCCGCCCACGGTGAACAGGAAGATGAAGCCGAAGGCCCACAGCATGGGCGTCTTGAAGTCGATCGAGCCGCCCCACATGGTGGCGATCCAGCTGAATATCTTGATGCCGGTCGGCACCGCGATCACCATCGTCGCGCCGATGAAGTAGGCCCGCGTGTCGACGTCCATGCCCACGGTGAACATGTGGTGCGCCCACACGACGAAGCCGATGAAGCCGATGGCGACCATCGCATAGGCCATGCCGAGATAGCCGAAGACCGGCTTCTTCGAGAAGGTCGAGACGATGTGGCTCACGATGCCGAAGGCCGGCAGGATCAGGATGTAGACCTCCGGGTGCCCGAAGAACCAGAAGAGATGCTGGTAGAGGATCGGGTCGCCGCCGCCGGCCGCGTCGAAGAAGGCGGTGCCGAAGTTGCGGTCCGTGAGCAGCATCGTGATGGCGCCCGCCAGAACGGGAAGCGACAGCAGCAGCAGGAAGGCGGTCACCAGCACCGACCAGACGAAGAGCGGCAGCCTGTGCATCGTCATGCCCGGCGCGCGCATGTTGAGGATGGTGGTGATGAAATTGATGGCGCCGAGGATCGACGACGCGCCCGCCAGGTGCAGCGCGAAGATGCCGAGGTCCATGGCCGGGCCCACATGGCCCGAGGTGGAGAGCGGCGCATAGACCGTCCAGCCGGCGCCGACCCCCGGCCCCGGCCCGCCGTCGAGGAACATGGACGTCACCAGCAGCGCGCCCGACGGCACCAGCAGCCAGAAGCTGATGTTGTTCATGCGCGGGAAGGCCATGTCGGGGGCGCCGATCATCAGCGGCACCATCCAGTTGCCGAAGCCGCCGATGAAGGCGGGCATGATCATGAAGAACACCATGATCAGCCCGTGGCCGGTCAGGAAGACGTTGAAGGTGTGCGAATCGGCGAAGATCTGCATACCGGGCTCGGCCAGCTCGACCCGCATGAAGATGGAGAGCACCGCGCCGACGATGCCGAACACCACCGCGAAGACGATGTACATCGTGCCGATGTCTTTGTGGTTGGTGGAGTAGAGCCACCGCGTGATGCCGCGCGGCATGTGGTCGTGCGCCGCGTGGGCGTGGGCGTGGTCCGCCATGGCCTCTCTCCTTCCTCAGCGCGCCGCCGGCGCGCCGGTATCGAGCGCCGCAAGCTCGGTCGGGGCCTCGCCCGCCGATGCGAACTCTTCTCGCGCCATCTCCACCCAGGCGTCGAAGGCCTCCTGCGACACCGCTTCGATCTTGATCGGCATGAAGCCGTGCAGCGTGCCGCAGAGCTCCGAGCATTGCCCGTAATAGGTGCCCTCGCGGTTGATCCTGAACCAGGTCTCGTTGACCCGGCCGGGCACGGAATCCATCTTGACGCCGAGCGCCGGCACCGCCCAGGAATGGATCACGTCGTCGGCCGTCGTCAGCAGCCTGATCGTGGCACCCGCCGGCAGCACCACCGCCTCGTCGGTCTCCAGCAGCCTGAGCTGCCCTTCCTCGAGCTCGTCGTCTTCCAGCATCAAGGCGTCGAAGGTGAAGTCGCCGTGATCCGGGTACTCGTAGGACCAGTACCACTGGTGGCCGATCGCCTTGAGCGTCATGTCGGCGTCTTCGACGCTGTCAACGTAGTAGAGGAGCCGGAAGGAGGGGACGGCGATGACGAGCAGGATGATCACCGGCACGATGGTCCAGGCCACCTCGAGCATGGTGTTGTGGGTGGTCTTCGACGGCGTCGGGTTGCGCCTGGCATTGTAGCGATAGACGATCCACGCCATCAGGCCGAACACGAAGGCCGAGATCACCACGATGATGATCGTCACCATGAAGTTGAAATCGACGATGCGCTCCATGGAGGGCGAGAGGGCGGTCTGAAAATCGACCTCCCAGTCGGTCGGCGCCTGCGCCGCCGCCGTTCCGGCAGCGCCGAGTGCGCCGGCGAGGACGGCGGCCGCCGCACCCAGTTTCGCGAGATGCCTCACTCCGATCCTCCACTCGCTCGACGGGAATCGCCGGGTCGCCCGCCGCTGTCATGCCTGCGTTGCGCAGCCCCGACCTCGGGCGGCCCGGACCCACCATGCAGGACACGGAAGCACGACAGTCGGCGCGCCGCCGGCTGCATACGACACCGGCCAGCGTCGTAGCACGCACCCCGCCGTTTTTGAAGCCCTCATTGACGGCGGGTGACGGTATCGCCGATCCTTGGGCCCGTCATGGCCCGCGCGCGGACACGCGCGGCGTGCGGAGAAAAGCCCGATGAGCCACGAGAGCCTCAGCGACGACATCTTCTTCAACCGCGCCGGCCTCGACCGGCCGCGCACGGAAGGGCTCGTTGCGGACGCCCTCGGCGGCGCCGACGACGGCGAGCTCTTCCTCGAATACCGCCAGAGCGAGAGCTTCTCCTTCGACGACGGCCGCCTCAAGAGCGCGAGCTTCGATACGCGCCAGGGCTTCGGGCTGCGCACCGTCTCCGGCGAGACCACGGCCTACGCCCATGCCGGCGAGCTCGGCGAGGCGGCGTTGAAGAGAGCCTGCGGCACCGTCCGCGCGGTGCGAAGCGGCCATGGCGGGACCATGGCGGCGGCGCCGTCGCGGACCAACCGCACACTCTATGTCGACGACAATCCGCTCGACGGCACGCCCTTCGACGCCAAGGTCTCGCTGCTGGCGGAGATCGACGCCTATGCGCGGGCGAAGGAGCCGCGCGTGCGCCAGGTGATGGCCTCTCTTCTCGGCGAATGGCAGGTCGTGCAGATCGTCCGCGCCGACGGCAGCCGCGCTGCCGACGTGCGCCCGCTCGTGCGCCTCAACGTCTCGGTCATGGTGGGCGCGGGCGAGCGCCAGGAGGCCGGCTCCCATGGGGTCGGCGGGCGTGCCGCCTATGACGCGTTCCTCGCGCCCGAGCGCTGGCAGGCGCAGGTCGACGAGGCGCTGCGCCAGGCGGTGGTCAATCTCGACTCGGTGCCGGCGCCGGCGGGCGAGATGCCGGTGGTGCTCGGCCCCGGCTGGCCCGGCATCCTGCTCCACGAGGCGATCGGCCACGGCCTCGAAGGCGACTTCAACCGCAAGAAGACCAGCGCCTTCTCCGGCCTTCTCGGCACACGGGTCGCATCGCCTGGGGTCACCGTGGTCGACGACGGCACCATCGACGACCGGCGCGGCTCGCTCACCGTCGATGACGAGGGCACGCCCAGCGGCCGCACCGTGCTGATCGAGGACGGCATCCTGCGCGGCTACCTCCAGGACCGCATGAACGCGCGCCTGATGGGCATGGAGCCGACCGGCAACGGCCGCAGGCAGAGCTACGCCCACGCCCCCATGCCGCGCATGACCAACACCTTCATGCTGGACGGGACCGACGCGCCGGAGGAGATCGTCGGCCGGGTCGCCAAGGGCATCTACGCCAAGAACTTCAGCGGCGGCCAGGTGGACATCACCTCGGGCAAGTTCGTGTTCTCGGCCGCCGAGGCCTACCTGATCGAGGACGGCAAGACCACCGCGCCGCTCAAGGGCGCGAGCCTGATCGGCAACGGCCCCGACGTGCTCACCCGGGTCGCCGCCATCGGCAACGATTTCGCGCTCGACACCGGCATCGGCACCTGCGGCAAGGCGGGCCAGGGCGTGCCGGTCGGCGTCGGCCTGCCGACACTCCTCGTCGACCCCATCACCGTCGGCGGCACCGACGCCTGAGACGGGCGGGCGCGGTGCGCCCGCCCTTCTTTTTTTGTTCCCTCAGGCGCCGGGCGCTCGGACTCTTTTTCTTTCCCTCAGACGCCGGGCGCTCGCTCCGCTCGCTTGGCTTACGCGCCTTGCGGCGCGCCGGCGCAGTCGCGCCGGCCGGGCCGCTGCGCGGCCCGGTCCCGTTCACATCCCGCATCTTGTCTGCGGCGGGGCGCCCGAGGGACATGAAACAACACCACCCCGCCTCGCGGGGTGGATATTCGCCGGTGCAGCCACTATGTAAGGCGCTGCGGTGCAGCATGCGGGAGAACACGAAACATGATGGATGATCCGATCGTCATCGTCGGCATGGCGCGCACGCCCATGGGCGGGTTTCAGGGCGACTTGAAGGACGCGCGGGCGCCTGAATTGGGTTCTGCGGCGATCGCGGCGGCGCTCGACCGTGCCGGCGTCGCGGCGCACGAGGTCGACGAGGTGATCATGGGCAACATCCTCTCGGCCGGCCAGGGCCAGGCGCCGGCGCGCCAGGCCGCCATCGGCGCCGGCGTGCCCGACCATGTGGGCTGCACCACCGTCAACAAGATGTGCGGCTCCGGCATGAAGGCCGCGATGTTCGCCCACGACCTGATCGCGGCGGGCTCCGGCGCGATCGTCGTCGCCGGCGGCATGGAGAGCATGACCAACGCCCCCTATCTGCTGGACCGCGCCCGCAGCGGCTACCGCATGGGCCACGGTGCGGTGCAGGACCACATGTTCCTCGACGGGCTGGAGGACGCCTACGACAAGGGCAAGCTGATGGGCCACTTCGCGGAGGAGACCGCGCGCGCCTACCAGTTCACCCGCGAGCAGCAGGACGCGTTCGCCATCGCCTCCTTCACGCGCGCGAAGACGGCGATCGAGGACGGCTCCTTCGACGGCGAGGTCACGCCGGTCACGGTCAAGGGCCGCAGGAGCGAGACCGTGGTCTCCCGCGACGAGCAGCCGCTGAAGGCCGACTTCGACAAGATCCCGACGCTGCGCCCGGCCTTCGCCAAGGACGGCTCGGTCACCGCCGCCAATTCGAGCTCGATCTCGGACGGCGGCGCGGCCCTGGTGCTGATGCGGCGCACGCATGCCGAGGCGCGGGGGCTTAGCCCCATCGCCGTCATCCACGGCCACGCCACCCATGCCCAGGCGCCCGCCTGGTTCACCACCGCGCCGGGGCCGGCGCTCCGCTCGCTGTTCGAGAAGGTCGGCTGGGACGCCGACGACGTGGACCTCTACGAGATCAACGAGGCCTTCGCCGTCGTCGCCATGGCGGCGATGCGCGACCTGGACCTGCCCCACGACAAGGTGAACGTGCACGGCGGCGCCTGCGCGCTGGGCCATCCGGTGGGCGCCTCGGGCGCGCGCATCGTCATCACCCTGCTGGCGGCGCTGGAGAAATACGACCTCGACAAGGGCGCAGCCGCGCTCTGCATCGGCGGCGGCGAGGCCACGGCGCTCGCCGTCGAGCGCCTCCACTAGGAGCAAGCCATGCCAGGCGAACGCGAGACGATTCCGGCCCGCAGCGGCCGCGCGCTCCGGCTCGGCGCGGGCGACTCCCTGCGCCTGATCAACACCCACGGCACCCAGGTGGTGGACACCTGGGCGTTCAATGCCGCCGACATGGCCGAGTGCATGTCGATGGAGCATTCCCGCGTCGCCATCGGCCGCATCACGCCCCGGCCGGGCGACACCATGGTCACCAACAAGCGCCGCCCCATCCTCACCCTGTTGGAGGACACCTCGCCCGGTGTGCACGACACGCTGATCGCCGCCTGCGACCGCCACCGCTACGCGCTGCTGGGCGCCGGCGACGATCACGACAACTGCGAGGACAACCTCCATGACGGTCTCGCGGCGCTGGACCTCAAGGCGCCGAAGACGCCGTCCCCCTGGAACATGTGGATGAACATCCCCGTGGGCGCGGGCGGCGCGGTCTCCTTCGAGCCCACCGTCTCCGACCCCGGCGACCACGTGGTGCTGCGGGCGGAGATGGATATCGTGCTGGCCTTCTCCTGCTGCCCGCAGGACATCCTCCCCGTCAACGGCGTCGCCTGCACACCGGTCGAGGCCGCCTTCGAGCGGCTGTAGGACAACGACCATGGCGGCCGACGGCATCTTCCTCAGCGACGAGCAGCGGATGATCCGCGACATGGCGCGCGACTTCGCCGCCAGCGAGCTCGCCCCCCATGCCGGCGCGTGGGACCTGAACGGCAGCTACCCCGACGACATGCTCCGCAGGATGGGCCGGCTCGGGCTGATGGGGATGCTGGTGCCGCCGGAATGGGACGGGGCGGGTACGGACCATGTGGCCTACGCGCTCGCCATGGAGGAGATCGCGGCCGGCGATGTCGGCACGTCCACGGCGATGAGCGTCAACAACTCGCTGGTCTGCGCGGGCCTGCTGGGGGCCGGCTCCACGGCGCAGAAGGAGCGCTTCCTGCGTCCGCTGGCGCGTGGCGACATGCTCGGCTGCTTCTGCCTGACCGAGCCGCAGGCGGGCTCCGATGCCTCCAACCTGCGCAGCCGCGCGGTGGCGGACGGCAACGGCTACCGGCTGAGCGGCACCAAGCAGTTCGTCTCCAGCGGCTCCAAGGCGGACCTCGCGCTGGTCTTCGCCGTCACCGAGCCTGACGCCGGCAAGAAGGGGATCAGCTGCTTCCTGGTGCCGACCGATTCGGACGGCTACCGGATCGCGAGCCACGAGACCAAGATGGGCCAGCGCGCCCACGACACCTGCCAGATCGTCTTCGAGGACGTGCGCCTCACCCCCGATCTCATGCTGGGCGCGCCGGGCCAGGGCTACGCCATCGCCCTCGGCAATCTCGAAGGCGGGCGCATCGGCGTCGCCGCCCAGGCCACCGGCGCCATGCGCGCGGCCTGCGAGACCGCGCTCGCCTACGCCAGGGAGCGAACGAGCTTCGGCAAGCCGCTGATCGAGCACCAGGCGGTGGGCTTCCGGCTCGCCGACATGGCGACGGAGATCGAGGCGGCGCGGCTGCTCACGCTGCACGCGGCCCGGCTGCGCGATGCCGGCCAGCCCTGTCTGAAGGAAGCCTCGATGGCCAAGCTCTTCGCCTCGGAGACCGCGGAGCGGGTCTGCTCCAAGGCGATCCAGACCCTCGGCGGCTACGGCTACCTCAGCGACTTCCCGGTCGAGCGCATCTACCGCGACCAGCGCGTCTGCACGATCTACGAGGGAACCAGCGACGTGCAGCGGCTGGTGATCAGCCGGGCGCTCGCGCAAGAGTGACGGCGATGACGGACGCCATCGACTTCTACTTCGATTTCTCCTCGCCCTACGGCTACCTCGCCGCCGAGCGTATCGACGCCATCGCGGCGAAGCACCATCGCAGGGTCGCCTGGCGGCCCTTCCTGCTGGGCGCGGTGTTCCAGGCGATCGGCGGCAGCCCGCTGGTGGACCAGCCGGTGAAGGGGCCCTATTCGCGCCGCGACATGCTGCGCTCGGCGCGCCTCCACGGCACCGCCTTCAATGTCCCCGATCCCTTCCCGGTCAACAGCATCGCCGCGTGCCGCGCCTACTACTGGCTGGCCGACGGCGACGCGGGCACGGCGCACGCGCTCGCCCGGTCGCTCTATCGCGGCTATTTCGTCGACAACCGCGACCTGAGCCGGCCGGAGACCGTGGTCGAGGCGGCGCAGACCCTCGGCGTCGACGGCGATGCGCTGGCGGCGGCGCTGCAGGATCAGGCAGTGAAGGACCGCCTGCGCGGCGAGAACGATGCGGCGCTCGCGCGCGGCGTCTTCGGCTCGCCCACCGTCTTCGTGGAGGGCGAGATGTTCTGGGGCAACGACCGCCTGGAGCAGATCGACCGCTGGCTCGAAACCGGCGGCTGGTAAGGGGCGCCGCCCGGCCCGAGACTCAGCCGCCGGCGTCGGCCGCCAGCGCGACCTCGTCGTCGTAGACCCCTTCGGGGAGCGGCAGGCCGTCGCCCGTGCGACGGCGCAGCCCGGCGTCCTTATTCCGAAATTCGAATGGTGTCGCAGTGGCCAAGCGCCTCTCCGGCCCAGGCACTCACCCTTACCGTCATGGCCGGACTTGTTCCGGCCATCCACGTCTCTCCGCGAGCCTACGGTAAGGATTCGTACAGATCCTTCCAATCGGGATTTTGCTCGCGGATGAGATTGATCTTCCAGGCACGCGGCCAGTGCTTCATGGTTTTTTCCCGCTGAATGGCGGTGGCGATGTCCTCGTGGCGTTCCGCGTAGACCAACTGCGTGAGGCCGTAACGCTTGGTGAATCCTTCAACCACGCCCTCGCGGTGTTCCCAGGCCCTGCGCGTGATGTCGTTGGTCACGCCCAGATAAAGCGTGCCGTTGGGCCGATTGGTGATGATGTAAACCCAGCCTCCACGCATGCCGTTACCTTGCGGCTCGTGGATGCCCGGAACAAGTCCGGGCATGACGATGTGAGAGGTGGATGGGGCATGACGACATGAGAGGCGAACCGGGAATGACCACGCTCGCCTCCTCGTTCCGGTGCCGGTCTCGCCCGACGACCACATCGTCATGGCCGGACTTGCCCGGACTTGTTCCGGGCATCCGGCCATCCACGCTTCGCCTGCCGGTCGTCGCGTTGTCGCTGCCGTCTCGCCGCCCGGCCCGAGACTCAGCCGCCGGCGTCGGCCGCCAGCGCGACTTCGTCGTCGTAGACCCCTTCGGGGAGCGGCAGGCCGTCGAGCTCGGCCTCCCCCAACGCACCGTCCGGCGCGATGCCGCGCTGCTCTAGCAGCGTCATGAGTTGGCGGGCGTGCTGCGCGGCGTGCCACGCCGTTCGCTCCAGCACGCTCTCCGCGCTGTGGATACCGTAGTAGGTGTCGAGCGTGCCGAGCGCGCACCCGTCGGCGGCGCGCCACCATTCCCGGAGCGCGTCGCGCACGGTCTCGCCGTAGGCCGCGACCTGGGCTGCGCTCTGCATCTCAGGGCCGGGCGTGCGCTCGAAATAGTCGAAGGTGAGGCGGGCGCCGTGGGCCGCGTCGAGGAACGCCGCCGGGATGACGAAGATGTGGTAGCCGAGATCGAGGACGGTGCGCTCGCGGCCCGGCAATCCCTCTTCGAGGTCGGCGGCCGGGAACTGGCCGAGATAGCGCTGCGCAGCAGCCAGGATCAGGTCGATCTTGCGCACCAGCTCGGCCGGCGCCAGCGGCTCCCGGTCCAGCTCGACTCCGACGAAGCGCGCGAGATCGCCCAGGTCCTGGGCGAAGACGAAGCGGCTCCCCTGCACGACCACCGGGATCGACTGCGCGCCCAGGCCGGCGAGCTCCTCCATCGCCTCCGGCCGGGCGCGGACGTTGATCGAATCGTAGGCGATCCCGCGCGAGGCGAGGAACTCCTTGGCCCGGAGGCAGCTCGAACAGCCCGGCTGCCAATACACCTTGAAATCCTCTGCCATGACCGATCTCCGCTCCCCGCGGCGTGCGCCTGCAGCTATTCCGCGGTGTAGCCGCCGTCGATCACCAGCTCCGTGCCGGTGACGAACTTCGCCTCGTCCGAGGCCAGATAGACCACGCCGTTGGCGATATCGCCGGGCTCGCCGACATGGCCGACCGGGTGCAGCTTGCCGAACTCCCGGCGGCCCGCGTCGGCGTCGCCGAACATGCGGATCGCCGTCTCGTCCATCATCGGTGTGGCGATGAAGGCCGGGTGGATCGAGTTGACGCGGATGCCGCTGCCGTCGCGGGCGCATTCCAGCGCCACGCACTTGGTGAAGTAGCGCACGGCGCCCTTGGACGCCGTGTAGGCGGCGAGGTGCGCCGTGCCGACGATGCCGAGCACCGACGACATGTTGACGATGGAGCCGCCGCCGGAACGGCGCATCGCGGGGATCGCGCTCCTGGTGCCGAGGAAGACGCCGTCGGCGTTGACCGCCATGATCCGCCGCCAGGTCTCCAGCGTGACCTCGGCGATCGGCTCGGCGCGGGTGATGCCGGCATTGTTGACGAGGATGTCGAGGCGGCCATGCGCCGCCGTCGCGCGCTCCACCGTCGCCTGCCAGGCGTCCTCGTCGGTCACGTCGAGAGGCTGGAAACGGGCCTCGCCCCCCGCCGCGGCGATGGAGTCCACGACCGCCTGGCCGCGGCCTTCGTCCCGCCCCGTCACCAGCACGTTAGCCCCTTCCTCGGCCAGGCGCCGTGCCGCCGCCGCGCCGAGGCCGCTGGTCGCCCCAGTCACGATCGCCACCTTGCCCGCCACTCTCGCCATGATCCGCCTCATATCGCGCAGGTACAGACCTATGCTCTCCCGCGACAGTCAAATAGGAGTAACATTGCGGACTATACCCCCGCAGGCAGCGCTTGCGGATCAAAAGGTCGCGCACCCATGGCGGACGGGATCGGCGCTCACGGCGGCAACTTCTACCGGGCGGACGGGAACCTCCGGGCCCTGCTGCGCCGCAGCGCGCAGTGGCTGACCGAAGACGACGCCGCACGGCTGAGCGACTTCGGCGCCTGGGCCGCGACCGCCGTCGACGAACAGGCCGACTACACCAACCGCTTCGCGCCGCCGCTACTCGAGACGCTCGACGAGGGCGGGCGCGCACGCTCGGCGGTCCGCCACAATCCGCTCTACGCCGCAGTTCACCGCGAGGTCTACGAGCGCGGCATCGTCGGGCTGAACTACGGGCGTATGCCGCGCCCCTACACGCTCACCTTCGCGATGGGCTATCTGCTCGCGCAGGCCGACATCTCGGTCCACTGCCCGGCGACGCTCACCGGCGCCGTCGCCCACGTGCTGGACCGCTTCGCGCCGAAGACGCTTCGCGACGCCTACCTGCCCGCGCTTGTGCGCATGGACGGCGGGGCCGCCAGCGGCGGCACCTGGGTCACCGAGAAGCAGGGCGGCAGCGATGTCGGCGCCACCCGGACCGTCGCTCGGTGCGCCGGCGACGCTGTCGTGCTCAGCGGCCTCAAATGGTTCGCCAGCAATGTCGACGGCGGGCTCGCGCTCGCGCTCGCCCGGCCGGAGGGCGCGCCGAGCGGCGGCGGCGGGCTCGGCCTCTATCTGGTGCCCGCCCAGGGCCCGGACGGCGCGCCCAACCGCTACCGCATCAGGCGGCTCAAGGAGAAGCTCGGCGCGCGCGGCCTCGCGACAGGGGAGATCGACCTGGAGGAGGCGCATGCGCTGGAGGTGGCGCCGCCGCCGGACGGGCTGCGGACGATGATGGCGGCGCTCGGCTACAGCCGCATCCACAACGCGATGGCTGCGGCCGGCATCGCGCGCCGCGCCTTCGCCGAGGCGCTGGCGCACGCGGAGACGCGCACCGCCTTCGACCGCCGCCTCGCCGCCTACCCGATGGTGCAGGACCAGCTCGTCGAGATGCTGGTGCGCGTGGAGGCGAGCGTGGCGCTGGCCTTCGCCTCTGCGCGGGCGTTCGATGCCGCGCAGCAGGAGGCGGCGGAACAGCCCTGGATGCGGCTGGTCACCGCGCTCGCCAAATATCTCACGGCGGCGTGGGCGATCGCCGCGACCAGCCGGGCGATCGAGATTCTCGGCGGCAACGGCTACACCGAGGAATATCCGACCGCCAGGCTCTACCGCGACGCCCAGGTGCTCACCGTGTGGGAAGGGCCGCCCAACATCCAGGCTCTCGAGGTGCTGCGTCTGGCCGGTGCCGGATCGCCGGGGCTCGCCGCCTTCGATGCGCGGCTCGACGCCGCCCTCGACCGGCCCTTCGCCGCCACGCATCCGGCGTTCGTCCGCCCCCGCGCGCTCATCATGCAGGCCCGGCGGGAGTGCGCAGCGCTGACCGCGATGATCCGCGCCGACGGGGCCGAGGCGGAGCGCCAGGCGCACCGGCTGATGGACCGCATGGCGCGGGGGCTCGCCGGGGCGCTGCTGGTCGAGGAGGCGGCCATCGACTGGGCCGCGGGCGATGCGCGCAAGGCGGTGGTCGCGCGCCTCTTCGCCGCACAGGAGCTCGCGGCACCGGAGCCGCCGCGGCCGGGGGCGAGCGAAGGCCAGCGCTTCTTTCGCCCGCTCGCCGGATACGGGAGCATCGAGCCTGCGCAGCTCGATTGACCGATGCCGCCGCCGCGATCGCGCAATACGCCTATCCGGCCGGCGCTGCCGCGTGCTATGTGCTGAGGCCGCCGGCGCGCCGGGCGGCCGTCAGAGGAGTGGGGGACGATGGAGGTCAACGGCAAGGAGATCGCGGTCGAACAGCAGGGCGACGGCGACGCGGTGGTGATGGTTCACGGCCTCGGCGGCACCAGCAATAGCTGGTTCCCGCAGGTCGGCCCCCTCGCCCGCTTCTTCCGCGTCGTGCGCCTCGACCTCGAAGGCTCGGGCCGCTCGCCCGCCACGGGCGACCTCTCGATCGACAACTTCGCCGCCGACGTGACGGCGGTGATGGACGCGCTCGATATCCCGACCGCCCATCTCTGCGGCCACTCCATGGGCACGATCGTCTGCCAGCACATCGCCGCCGACCGGCCCGAGCGGGTGAAGAGCCTCGCGCTCTTCGGCCCGCTCGCGGAGCCCCCGGAGCCGGCGCGCCAGGCGATCCGCGACCGCGCCGCCACGGCCCGCAGGGACGGCATGGCGCCGATCGCGGACACCCTGGTGCAGGCCGCGATCTCGGCCGAGACCAGGGCGCACCATCCGGCCGCCGCCGCCTTCGTCCGCGAGATTCTCATGCGCCAGGACGCGGAGGGCTATGCCCGGACCTGCGAGGCGCTCGCCGCCGCGACCAGCGCGAACCTCGCCGGCATCCGCTGCCCCACCCTGCTGGTCACCGGCGACGAGGACGGCGTCTCGCCGCCGCCGGCGGTCAAGGCGCTCGGCGCGGGGATCGCGGGCTCCCGCGTCTTCGTGCTCACCGGCTGCGGCCACTGGACCCCGATCGAGAAGCCGGCGCAGGTGAACGCCACGCTCCTCAACTTCTATTTCCACGGCTAGCCCGTCCCGTGGCGCAACGAAAGCCTGCGAGACGTAGGGCCGCCCGGCCGGGCGCCGCCAGGCGAGGCGCCGGAAGCGGCCAGCCCGCGCCGCCGCCTGCGGAAGGCGCGGCGACCTTCTACATCTGCCGTTCCTGCGTCTGGTCCGAATCCGCACGGGAGCGCGATGGCAAGCGCCAGGGCACCTTCCTGCTGGACGCGGTGCGCGACGTGATCGAGGCCGAGCCGCTGCCGGACACGCTCAACCTGCGCGCGGTCTATTGCCTGAACGGCTGCAAGAGCCCGTGCAATGTCGGCTTTCGCGCGGCCGGCAAGCACCATGTGCGCTTCAGCCGGCTCACGCCGGAGAACGCGGCGGACGTGCTCGCCTACGCCCGCACCTATCAGGCAAGCGCCGACGGCGATGTCCCCGAGGACGAGACGCCGGCGGCCATGCGCGGCAAGATGACGGTGCGCACCCCGCCGATCGGCTGAGTGGATTTTCATTTCCCTCAGGTGCCGGGCGGTAGAGTCCTTTCATTTCCCTCAGGCGCCGGGCGCTCGCTCCGCTCGCTTGGCTTACGCGCCTTACGGCGCGCCGGCGCGGTCGCGCCGGCCGGGCCTGGCGGCCCGGTCCCGTTCACATCCCACACCCCGTGTGCTGCCAAGGGCACGCACTGCGGGCCGCCTGCTCTCCCTCTCCGCCCCTGGGGGCGGAGAGGGTCGGGGAGAGGTGGGGGGATTTTTCTGTTTTCCCATCCTTCCATCGCCGAGCCGCGACGGTCCCGCTTGGCCACGCGCCACTCCGCGCATCGCGCGCCTGCGCGGCGCTGTGTGCCTCAGCCGTGCCGAGTAGCCGCCGCGCTCGCGTCGATGTCGTCCTGCTCCGTCAGGGCGCCGGCATAGCGCCGGTTGGCCTCGCCGAGGGCGGCCCGCAGCGCCCGTACCAGGTCCGCCCGTTCCTCCGGCGCGAGAAAGGGGCCGATAACGAGCGAGCGGCCGTGGGAGGTGAGCGTGATCTGGCTGTGGTGCTCGACCGGCTCGTCGAGGGAGACACGGAGCCAGTAGGGGTTGAAGCGCCATTCCGTCGTGCGCCCGTTGGGCGCGATGCGCCGGACCACGACCTCGTCTGCGGTGACGCGTACGGTCTCCCGCAGACGGCCCGCCCGGTAGCTCAGCCGGAAGGCGAGATAGAGCAGCGCGATGTCGAGGCCGAAGAAGCCGAACACCGGCCAGGCGCCCTGGAGCAGGAAATGAGTGCCGAGGCCGACGCTGACCACGATCACGCCGGCCATGACCGCGAAGAAGCCCGCGCGCCCGAGCGAACGGTTGGGCGCGAGCACCGCATCGAAGATGGCCGGTGCACCGGGCTCATCCGGCGGGCGGGAGGAGGATCGGCCCATGGCGCGAGAGTAGCGGCTTCGGCGCGCAGCGGCAAAGCACGGTCCGGCTCGGTCCCTACAAGATGAACATTTCAAAGTAATGCACTGCTCTTCGGGATACGCTGCTTGACACAATTGTCCGAATCGCATCAACTCCGATGCGAACGACTGGAGCCAGGAGGAGTCTATGCTCAACAAATCGTGGGCGCTGCGGCTGTCGATCCTCGCCCTTCCGCTGGCGGTCGCCGCCGGATGCCAGTCTGCTGCGGAGCAGGAACAGGCCGCGGCGGCGATATCCGGCGCCCAGGCAATGGCGACGGAAGCCATGCAAACCGCCAACCAGGCCATGGTTGCCGTGGACGAGCTGAGGGCCGCCGTGGACGCGGCCACTGCCAGCGCCCAGGCGGCGGCGGCGTCAGCCGACCGCGCGGCGATGGCGGCGGAAGGCGCGGCAGCGGCGACGGCAGAGGCCGCCGACAAGGCGAACCGCATCTTCGACAAGGCAATGCGCAAATAGGAACGGCGGGCGGCCGTCGCGCGCCGCCCGATCGGGGCTACCCCAAGGTCGCGGGCTGGTCCAACGTTATCTGGATGGGGACGCCGGACCGTTCCTTGAGAGCCTTGCGAATAAGGCGCCAGTCCAGCCGCTCCAGGGAGGCGCCGGCCTTGGTCGTGATCCGGTAGAGCATGTCGGCGAGGGAGTCCGCGCCGACGCTTTTAATCCGCCCCGTCATTTCCAGCTCATTCGCCTGGACCGGGTCGGGATGCGCCTCGACATAGAGCTCCCCGTCGAACCAGCCGACCTTGACCGCCTGTTCGATGACCTGGACCGGCGCGCCGATGGGCACGAGGTCGAACAGGCGCCCGATGTCCTCCGGGTAGAGCCGGATGCACCCGTGGCTTACCTGCCGCCCGATTCCCCACGGCCGGTTGGTGCCGTGGATCAGGTATTTGGGCCAGCCGAAATAGAGTGCATGGCTGCCGAGAGGATTGCTGGGACCGGGCGGAACGACCTCGGGCAGATCGGGCTTCTCGGCGCGGATCGACTCCGGCGGATACCAGGACGGCCTTTCCTTCTTGCGGACGATTTCGGTGGTGCCGAGCGGGGTTGTCCACCCTTCCTTGCCGACCCCCAGCGGGAAGGTTGCCGGCTCGGTACCGGGAAGACCGAAATAGTAGAGCCGCTGCTCGGAGAGGTTGACGACCAGGCCCTGCCGCTCGGCATCGGGCAGGATGTGCGCGGTCGGCAGGGTGACCGGCGTGCTTTCGCCGGGAACCCACGGGTCGACGCCGGGGTTGGCCGCGACCATCTCGACATAGCCGAGGCCGTTGGCGCGCGCGAGGTCGAGCAGGGTGTCCTCATAGGCGGCGAGGACCTGGCGCAGCTCCCCGATCATGTCGCTGGACGGGTCCTCGGCCGCAGGATCGCTCTCTGCGGCGGCGCCGGCCGCGGCGAAGGCCATCGCCGCCACCATGACGGCTGCGATGGCAAGCGTGCTGGACGGGCGCATCACCGACGCACCTGGGCCGCCTCGCCGGTCTCGACCGGCGCGTCCGCGCGGCCGCCCCACTCGGTCCAGGAACCGTCATAGACGGCGACCTGCTCGGCGCCGAGCGCGGCGAGCGCGAGCGCCAGCGTACACGCGGTGATGCCCGACCCGCAGGTCGCGATGACCGGGCGGGCGGGGTCGACGCCGGCGTCGGCGAAGACGCGGCGGATCGTCGCCGCGTCGTCCAGCGCGGCATCGCCACCGTCGAGGACCGCGTCGAAGGGGACGTTGCGGCTGCCGGGAATGTGGCCGCGCGCGAGCTCGGGCCTGGGTCCCGGATCGCTGCCGTCGAAGCGGGCGCGGGCGCGCGCGTCCACGATCTGCGCGCTGCCGTCGTCGAGGGCCGCGCGGACCTGCTCGAACGAAAGGACCAGCGCGTCGTCGCGTGCCGTCGCCGTAAACGATGCCGGCGCGATCGCGGGCGCGCCGCTCTCGACCGGATACCCCCCCGCCGTCCAGCGCGGCAGGCCGCCGGCAACGACCGAGACGGCCTCGTGGCCGAACACGCGGAACATCCACCACACCCGCGCCGCGCTGTAGAGGCCGACCGTGTCGTAGACCACGACGTGCGACTCGTTGCCGATCCCGAGTGCCGCGACGCTCTCGGCGAAGAGCGCCGGCGTGGGCAGCATGTGCGGCAGCGGCGAACAGGGATCGCAGATCCCGTCGATGTCGAAGAAGGCCGCACCCGGGATGTGAGCCTCCAAAAACTCGGCAGCCGGGTCGCGCGCCGCCGCCGGCAGGTGCCAGGAGCCGTCCAGCACCCGCACCGCGCCGCCGCCGCCGGCGCCGCCCTGCGCCGCGAGCCAGGCCGGGGACACGACGAGCGGCGTCTCGCCGCCGCTCACGGCCGGTCCCCGAAGGCGAGCGTGATGCGCCGGTTGTGCCGGCCCTTGCTCTCGATCTTGCGCACGACGACCGGCCCGATCTCGCCGGTCCGCGCGACATGGGTGCCACCGCAGGGCTGGAGGTCGACGCCGGCGACGTCGATCAGCCTGACCCGGCCGTGGCCGGTCGGCGGCTTCACCCGCATGGTCTTCACCAGCGCCGGTTGCGCCGCGAGCGCCGCGTCGCTGATCCAGCGCGCGCCCACCGGCAGGTCGCGGCCGATGAGCCCGTTGAGCGCCTCCTCGACGGCCGCCTTCTCCAGCCTGGTGTCGAGATCGAAGTCGAGGCGCCCCTTCTCCGCCGTCAGCTGCCCGCCGGTCACCGGCGCATCGACGACGGCGCTGAGCAGATGCAGGCAGGTGTGCATACGCATGTGACGGTGGCGGCGCTCCCAGTCGAGTTCGGCAACGACGCGGCTTCCCGGCGCCGGCAGCGGCGAGCCGGGGGCGATCAGATGCACGATGTCATCGGCCGCCGCGCCCTTGCGCGTGCCCTGCACCGCGGCAAGCGTGCCGTCGTCCGCGCGAAGGACCCCGCTATCGCCGGGCTGGCCGCCGCCCTCGGGATAGAAGACCGTGCGGTCCAGCCGCACCCCGTCGGGCCCCGCCGCGCCGACCCGCGCCTCGCAGCGCCGGGCATAGGGGTCTGCGCGGAACAGCGCCTCAGTCGGCGGGGTCACGGGCGTCATCGAGCCAGGGCGGCACCGGCAGGCCGCGCTCGCGCAGGAATGCCGGGTTGAAGAGCTTGCTGAAGTAGCGGGTTCCATAGTCGCAAAGCACGGTGACGATGGTGTGGCCGGGGCCCATCTCCCGCGCCAGCCGGATCGCGCCGGCCACGTTGATCCCGGTCGAGCCGCCCATGACATGGCCTTCGTTCTGCGCCAGGTCGAAGATCGCGGGCAACGCCTCCGCATCCGGGATCTGGAAGGCCAGGTCGATCGGCGCATCTTCCAGGTTGGCCGTGATCCGGCCCTGGCCGATCCCTTCCGTGATCGAGCTGCCCTCCGCCTTCAGCTCGCCATGGGCATAGTGGTTGTAGAGCGCCGCGCCCATGGGGTCGGCGAGGCCGATCGCGACCGAGGGCTTGCGCTCCTTGAGCGCCATGCCGACGCCGGCGAGGGTGCCGCCAGTGCCGACGGCACAGATGAAGCCGTCGATCCTGCCCCCGGTCTGCTCCCAGATCTCGGGCCCGGTCGTCTCGACATGGGCCTGGCGGTTGGCCACATTGTCGAACTGGTTGGCCCAGACCGCCCCGTTCGGCTCCTTCGCGGCGAGCTCGTCGGCGAGCCGACCCGAATATTTCACGTAGTTGTCGGGGTCGCGGTAGGGGACCGCCGGCACCTCGATCAGTGCGGCGCCGCAGAGCCTGAGCATGTCCTTCTTTTCCTGGCTCTGGGTCTCGGGGATCACGATCACCGAGCGGTAGCCGAGGGCGTTGCCGACCAGCGCGAGGCCGATCCCGGTATTGCCGGCGGTACCCTCGACGATGGTCCCGCCGGGCTTGAGCACGCCCCGCCGCTCGGCATCGCGCACGATGTAGAGCGCGGCACGGTCCTTGACCGAGCCGCCGGGGTTCAGGAACTCGCACTTGCCGAGGATCTCGCAGCCGGTCGCCTCGGAGGCGCCGTGCAGACGGACCAGCGGCGTGTTCCCGATCAGCTCGACGAAGCCAGGTACGCCCGTCATGGCAATTCGCGTCCCCCGGACAAAGGCGCCGCACCCTAGCCCGCGACTCCGGCCCCGATCAAGCGGGGAGCACTGGCAGCCTTGTCCGCTGCAGAGTGCGCAGCTAATGTGAGGGCCTTCGATCCGGCCCTTCACACCGACGAGGCAGCCCACCATGAGCGAACCCGTCGTCGCCCAGGCGGAACCCTACGAGACCGAGCTCGTTACCGGAGAGACGTATGCCTGGTGCGCCTGCGGCCTGAGCGCGACCCAGCCCTTCTGCGACGGCTCGCACAAGACCACCGATATCCGCCCGATCGTCTTCGCCGCCGAGGAGAGCGAGACCGCGTGGCTGTGCGGCTGCAAGCGGACCGGGAGCGGGCCGCATTGCGACGGCACGCACAACACGCTCTGAGCACGCGCTCACCCCGCAAGCGGCGCGCCGACGCCGCGCCGACAGGGCGGCGCGGCCGACGCGTCCTGGGCGCAGGCCTGCTCGGCGCGGCCGTGCTGGTCGTGCTCGGCGGATGCGGCCTGACCGACGATCCACTGCCCTGCCCCGGCGTCAGCATCCTCGATCAGGCGCGCCTGCTCACCCTCTACCGCGACGGGACGGGGCGCGATCCGAGCGACGTGGCGTTCGAGGTCGAGCTCCGCAACGTGTCCGGGCGCTGCGATCACGATATCGACGAGGAGGAAGGCGGCGGCGTCGAGGTGGCGTTCGATCTCTCGATCCGCGCGACCCGCGGGCCGGCGGCCGGGACCGATCGGCTGAGCATTCCCTTCTTCGTCGCGCTCACCGATGCGAACCGGCAGATCGTCGCCAAGGAGGTATTCGGCGCCGAGATCACCTTCGCCGCGACCGACATGCGCGCCTGGACGGTCGAGACGATCGAGCAGTGGATCCCTCTCGGGCCGGGGGAGAGCGGCGCGGCGTACGAGACGCTCGTCGGCATTCAACTCACCCCGGCGCAGCTCGAGGACGCCCGGCGCCGCAAGGCGCAGTGAGGCACGCACCCAACGCGGGCGACCTGCATGTGCCCCGAGCGCACCTGAGCAGCACCCGGCCGGCTTGTCAGGCTTGCCGCCGCTTCCTACCATGCGAATGCCAGCCCGGCGGAGGGGAGCCGGCAGAGAGGAGTAAGCGCCATGACGAAGGCCCGGACGGCGACGGCGGCAGGCCCGGCCGAGATGCAGCCGGCGTTTACCCTGGTGAGGAGGGACGACCCCACCTTCGTGCCGGGGCGGCGCGACTTCCTCAGCTACCGCGATCTCGGCGTCACGGCGGCGAGCGGCGGGCGCATCCGCGCCCAGATCACCTCCGCCAAGTCCGGACTCACGCGGCCCACCGGCTGGCACACGCACATCTGCGAAGGGCAGATGGTCTACATGCTGAGCGGCTGGATCGACCTCGCCTTCGAGGACCGGACCATCCGCATCGAGGAGGGCGATTCGCTCTACATCCCCGGCGGCACGCCGCACAACGAGCTCGCGACCTCCGACAGCTTCGACCTGATCGAGATCTCCGTGCCCGCCGACATGGGCACCGAACCCTGCGACCCGCCGCCGGGACGGCGCGACGACGCATAGCCGGGCCGGCGCCGGCCGCTCACGCGGCGGTCAGCGAGAACCCCTCGTAGCCGTTGGCGGCGACCGCCTCGCACCTCTCGACATAGCCCGGGAAACCGCCGGTATAGGGCATCACCCGGCGCGGCTTGCCGGCGACGTTGGCGCCCACATACCAGGAGTTGCAGGCGGGGAAGAGGGTCGCGTCCGCCGACTCTCGGCGGCTGAGAATCGCCAAGAAAGAAGCGATCCACCGTCTCCTAAATCTGGATGCGGGGCCGCATCAATTTGCGCATCTCGAGACGGCAATCCGGCAATTCCTGTTACGGGATCTGCAGCCCGATATCGCATAATTCTCAGCGTCGTATCGGCCCTCTCCCCATCCGGTGCCGTAGCCATTGTTGTCGCCGATGGCCAATGCACCGCAGGCGTTCCGGAACCAGGCGACCTCTCCGCAATTTCTGCCGCCCCGGCTGCGGCATTCGTTGATAGCCCTGTTCATGGCCGCCGACCGGCTGTCGTAACTCCAGGCGATGCCCCAGGCGTAGCCACCGTCACGTTCCTGGCTGAAGACGATCGAGCCATAACGATCCTGCGCGGACGCAGGGATGGCGGTCAGCGCCATTGCGACAGCGATCACCGCTGCCCCGGCGGTGGCGGTCAGGACGTGAAACATTTTCATCGCATGTCTCCTCGATCGTAAGCCGTTCCCCATGTGCCGAGCGTCAGTCTATCTCGACTTCTGCGCTTGTTCCAAACGAGACATCTTCCACCGATAGCGAACGCAATTTCCATCGCTCCCCCGACGATCGGGCCGGTTCCCGCCAGGACGTGTCACGCAAGTTCGGCTGCCGTTCCGGTCTCCCGCGGTGCATGTGCAGCCAGGCCGGCGCCGGCCGCTCACGCGGCGGTCAGCGAGAACCCTTCGTAGCCGTTGTCGGCGACCGCGCCGCATTTCTCGACATAGGCCGCAAAGCCTCCGGTGTAGGGCGTCACCTTGCGCGGCTTGCCGGGGACGTTGGCGCCGACATACCAGGAGTTACAGGCGGGGAAGAGGGTGCCGGCGGCGACCTCCTCATGGTGAACGATCCATGCGTCCTCCGCCTGTCGCGTGGCCTCGATGTGCGGGCGCCCGCAGCCTCGCGCGTGGTCGATGCAGTCCGCGATCCAGTCCACATGCTGTTCGATGGTGGGAATCATGCTGGTGAGCACCGAGGGGCTGGTGGGGCCCGTGACGGTGAACAGGTTGGGGAAGCCCGCGATCGCGAGGCCGAGATAGGTGCGGGGGCCGTCGGCCCACTTCGCCCGGAGCGATTGCCCTTCCCTGCCGCTTATGTCGATTCGGAACAGGGGCCCGGTCATCGCGTCGAAGCCGATGGCGAAGACGATGGTGTCCAGCGCGTAATCCCTGCCGCCGCTGCGGAGCCCGGTGCGCGTGATCTCGTCCACCGGCGCGTCGCCGATATCGACCAGCGTCACGTTGGGCCGGTTGTAGGTCGCGTAGTAGTCGGTATCGAGGCAGATGCGCTTGCAGCCGACGAAGGAGCGCGGCGAGAGCAGCGCCGCCAGCTTGGGGTCACGCACCTCGGCGCGGATCTTGCTGCGGATGAAGTCGGTCGCGATATCGTTCGCCTCCCGATTGACCAGCACGTCATTGAAGACGCCGTACATGGAGAGGCCGCCCTTCTGCCAGCGGGCTTCCAGTTCGTGCATGCGCTCGTCCGCGCTCATCTCCTCGGCGGCCGTCGGGTTCACGGCCCACCAGGAGCCTGTCGGCGTCGCCTTCGCCAGTCGCCGCAGCTCCCCGTAGTTCGCCCTGACGGCGGCGTATTCCGCCTCATCCAGCGGCCCGTTGCGGGCGGGCACGGTGTAGTTCGGCTGGCGCTGGAAGACGGTGAGGTGGCGCGCCTCCGCCGCGATCAGCGGGATCGACTGAATCGCCGACGAGCCGGTGCCGACGATGCCGACGCGCTGGCCAGCGAAGGAGACCGGCTCATGGGGCCAAGCGCCGGTGTGGTACCAGTCGCCTTCGAAGCGGTCGAGACCGTCGAAGGACGGCCGGTTGACGGCCGAGAGACACCCGGTCGCCATGATGCAATAGGTGGCGGAAAGCCGCGCGCCGTCGGCGGTCGCGATCCGCCAGCAGCCCGCCGTCTCGTCGAAGACCGCTTCGGTGACGGTGGTGCGGAACCTGATGTCGCGGCGAAGGTCGAAACGGTCAGCGACATGCTCCAGATAGCGCAGGATCTCCGGCTGCGTGGGGTAGCGTTCGGTCCAGCGCCACTCCTGCTGCAGTTCGTCGGAGAACTGGTACGAGTACTCGACGCTGTCGCTGTCGCAGCGGGCGCCGGGGTAGCGGTTCCAGTACCAGGTGCCGCCGACCCCGCTGCCCCGCTCGAACACCCGCACCGAGAGCCCCATCGCGCGCAGCCGGTGGAGCATGTAGAGGCCGGCGAAGCCGGCGCCGACGACGACCGCATCGACGTCCGGTTCAGCAGCGGAGCGCCGGCCGCTCCCGAGATTGTCCGGTGTCGGAGAGGCACCCATCGCCTGTGGCCCTTTTCCTGCGTCTGTTTAAGTCTAGCGCGGATCGTCCGGGCTTCGCACCCGGCGAAGGTCACGCGCCGCCGAGCATCAGCGCCGCAGCGCCCACCATGCCTGCATCGTTGCCGAGCGCAGCCCTGGCCACGCGCACGGCGCCCTTCGGCGCCAGCACGGCCCGCGCCACGGCGCGCTCGGCGGCCGCGCGGTAGAACGCGAAATGCCGCTCGCCGATGCCGCCGCCGATCAGGAGCAGCTCCGGCAGGAAGCCGTGGACGAGGCTCCAGACCGCGCTCTCCATCGCATCCGCGCTGCGCCCGAGGATGGCTCTCGCGGGCACCGCGCCGGCCGCGGCCGCGGCGAAAACGGCCTCTGCGTCCGCGTAGCCGAATTCCGCGCCCGCCCGGGCCAGCGCCGGCCCAGCCGCGATCGCCTCCAGGCAGCCCCGGCCGCCGCAGTAGCAGGCGGGGCCGGCCGGGTCGACCGCCATGTGGCCGATCTCGGGATGCCCCCCGGCCGCACCGCGCAGGATCGCGCCGTCGATCAGCGCCGCGCCGCCGATGCCGGTGCCGACCGTGAGCATCAGCGCGACGCGCGCGCCGCGGGCGGCGCCGGCCAGCGCCTCGCCGAGGAGCGCCGCATCCGCATCGTTGACGAGCCGCACGGGCGTCTCGTAGCGGGCGGCGAGCGGGCTCACGATATCGTGGCCTTCCCAACCGGGAAGGGTATAGCCGTTCTCGATCCGCCCGCTCTCCGCGTCGAAGGGGCCGGGGCAGCCGAGACCGATGCCGGCGGGCGCCGCCGCGCCGCCGCCCGACTCGGCGAGAATCTCGTCGATGGCGCGGGTCAGCCGCGCCAGCGCCGCGTCGAAGCCGGCCTCAACCTCGGTTCCGATGGTGCGCCGCGCCCGCACTGCGCCGTCCGCATCGACCGCGCCGACCGCGATCTTGGTGCCGCCGATATCGACGCCCAGCGCAAAGCCGCTCATGGCCCGTCACCGTCGGAGACGCCGTCGCCGAGCCCGCTGCCGGCCGCCGCATCCCGGTCGCAGAGGCATGTGGCGTCCCCGTGCAGCCACAGGAACGAGGCCGGAAGCTGCGGCGTGATCCGGCGGGCCGCGAGCCGCGCGAGCGGCTCTCGCTTGGCCCGGCCTGCGACCAGAAGCAGGACGCGGCGAGCGCGCAGAATGTCGCCGAGGCCGAGGGTCAGCCCTTCGCGCACCTGCGTGCCGGTCCCCGCCAGCATCGGGTGCGCGCGGGAGCGCTCGTCGAGGGTGGCGACGTGGGAGAGGGGATCGAAACTCTCCGCCGGCTCGTTCAGCGCCAGATGCCCGTTGCTCCCGAGCCCGAGGATGCAGAGGTCGATCGGCCCGGCGTCCTCCAGCGCCGCCGCCACCCGCCGGCACTCGGCAGCCGCATCCGCCGCGTCGCCGCAAAAGCCGATCCAGCGCTCGGGCGGCACGGCAAGCGGCAGCCGCAGCGTGCGATCAAGGTAGGCGGCGCAGCTCGCCGGGTCATCGGCGCCGAGGCCGGCCCACTCGTCGAGCTGGATGAAGCGCGCATGCGCAAGCCTGTCCGGGGCACCGGCGAGCAGCGCGTAGGCGCCGGTCGGCGTCTCCCCGCTCGCGAGGCAGATCAGCGGGTCGGGCCGCGCGCCTGCCGCCTCCCAGACCAGCGCCGCCGCCTGCCGGTCCAGCGCCGCCCGGTCCGGCAGGACGCTGAAGCGCATCGCCTCAGCCCGCGCTGCCGCGGCCAGTGGCGGCGCCGGGCACGTCCCTGCGCGGGGTGCCGGCCCGCAGGTCAGCGGCCACGCCGCGCCTCCTTCAGGGCGGCGATGATCTCGTCCGGCTCCGCCCGCCTGGTGTAGTCCGCATCGACGAACGCCTTGAGCACCCGCCCCCCCTTGCCGATCACGAAGGTCGCCGGAAGCGGCAGGGTCTGGCTCGCCTCGCCGTTGGACGCCTGGAGGTCGATGCCGAACCGGTTCCTGTAGAGATCGTTGACCGCGTCGGGAACGCGGAAGGTCAGGCCGAAGGCGCTCGCCACCCGGTTGCCGCTGTCGCTCAGGACCTCGAAGGCGATCTCGTTCTTCTCCTGCGTGGTGAGCGCATTGTCCGGTGTCTCCGGCGTGATCGCGACCAGCCGCGCACCGAGCGCCTCGAGCTCCGGCAGCCGCTGCTGCAGCGCCCTGAGCTCGATGTTGCAATAGGGGCACCAGCCGCCGCGGTAGAAGGAGACCACCGCCGGCCCCTCCCCCCACAGCGCCTCGGAGAGGACAGGCGCGCCGTGCGCGTTGGGGAGCGAGAATTCGGGTGCCGCGCTCCCCTCCCTGGCGCTCCGGTCGGCGATGCCGGAGGCGGCGAGGCTCTCCACCGCCCCCTGCATCAGGGCGAGGGCCTCGCCCGGGATCTTCGCCGCCGCGCTGGCCCGCAGTTGCTTCAGCTCGTCCTTCAGCGTCATTCCTTCGCTCTCCCGTGTCTGCCCGTCTCCAAGATGACCCCGCCGACGCCCCGCGTGGCAAGGGCGACGCGCCGCCCGCCGCTCAGGTGCCGCGCGGATCGTACGGCTGGCGGATCGAGCCGCGCGGGATGGTGAGCGCGGCACACAGGCTCGAGAGCAGCGCGAGCGCGGCGCAGAGCGCCATCACGATGCGGTAGCCGCCGACGAAGCCGTCCTCGACGGCGATGCGCAGCGCCGCCCCGGTCTCGCCGTCGATCCCGTCCGGCAGGGCGGCGGCGGCGAGATTGACGCGCTCGGCAGCAAAGGCACTGCGCGCCGCGTCGCCCAGCGCGGCCACTGCGGGGGCCTCGTCGAGACGGCTGTCGAAGGCGGCGAGCATGACCAGGCCGAAGGCCGCGATCGCGAGCACCGCCCCGAGGCGGGAGGCCATGTTGTTGATCCCCGCGGCGACGCCCGAGCGCGCCACCGGGACCGCGCCCATCACGACGGAGGTGAGCGGCGCGACCGTGAGCCCCATGCCGAGGCCGAGCACGGTCATCGCCGGGAAGAAGCTCGTCCAGTAGTCCGCGTCGCGGCCGGGCACCATGAAGAGGCCGTAGCCGAGCGCCGCGAGCGCCGCGCCGGTGACGATGAGCCAGCGGCCGCCGATGCGGTCGACCGTGCGGCCGACGGTCTGCGAGAGCGCCGAGATCAGGACGATCAGCGGCAGGAAGGCGAGGCCGGCCTCGAACGCGCTCCAGCCCTGGACCTGGACCAGATTGAGGGGGAAGTAGAACAGGCTGGCGCTGAGCGCGGCATAGAGGAAGAAGGTGACCGCATTGGCACCGCTGAAGACCCGCGAGCGGAACAGGCCGAGCGGCATCATGGGCGCGGCCGCCCGCGCCTCGGTGCGCACGAACCAGACCAGCAGCACGAGGCCGCCGGCGATGGCGCCGAGCACGGGCGCGTCGGCCAGGCCTTCGCGTCCGGCTTCGAGCAGGCCGTAGACGAGCGTGCCGAGGCCCATGGTCGCGAGACCGGCGCCGGCGTGGTCGAAGCGCCCGGAGTGCGTCTCGTCGCGGCTCTCCGGAATGGTCGCGAGCAGGACGAGGACGCAGACCGCGAGCGGCAGGTTGATGAAGAAGACCCAGCGCCAGGAGGCGTATTCGATCAGCCAGCCGCCCAGGACCGGCCCGATCGCGACCGAGACCGCGGTGAAGGCGGCCCAGGTGCCGATCGCCCGCCCGCGCCGCCCGGCGGGCACGTGGGCGGAGATCAGGGCGAGGCTTCCGGGCATCAGCAGCGCGCCGCCGGCCCCTTGCAGCGCACGGGCGCCGATCAGCTGGCCCGCGTCCGGCGCGAGGCCGCACCAGGCCGAGGCGGCGGCGAACAGGACCGTGCCGAGGGCGAACATGCGCTTGCGCCCGAGCACGTCGCCGAGGGTGCCGCCGAGCAGAAGGAGCGCGGCGAGGACCACCGCATAGGCCTCGACCACCCACTGGAGCTCGACCACGTCGGCGCCGAGATCGCGCTGCAGGACGGGGAGAGCGACATAGACGACGGTGCCGTCGATGAACACCACGCTCGAGCCGATGACCGTCGCCCCGAGCAGGCACGGCATGGAGACCCGCACGGCCGCGCCCGGCGCCGCCGGCGAAGGACCGGTCACGTCTTCCGCTTACCTGTCGTCGGGCGCGCCCGGCGCGGGGCGGCGCCTCAGGCCGCGCCGCCCCGCCAGAGGTCCCAGGGCTTGGCCGCGTCGGTCGCAAAGGGGAGCGCGACCTTGGCGCCGGTGCGGGCGGATTCGTAGGCCGCGAACAGCACCTCCTGCACGGCGCGCGCGTCCTCCCCGGTCACCAGCGGCGCCGTGCCGTTCTGCACGCAATCCACGAAGTGGTCGAACTCGGCCCAGAAGCCGTAGTTCCATTCCTCCTCGTAGATGGTGAAGCTCCAGCCCGTCGTGCCGCCGCCCTTCTCCACCGCATAGTCGTAGCCGGCGCGGCTGTAGGTCTCGATCGAGTTGCCGTGCAGCAGGTCGGCGTAGGCCACGCCCTCGGAGCCGTGCACCTCGGCCCGGTCGTCCATGCCGCCGGGCTTGGTCCAGCTCGTTTCGTTGAGGAAGAGGCAGCCGCCTTCGAATTCGAGGAGCAGCAGCGCGTTGTCCTCGCCCCTGGTCCTGTCGCCGTGAACCTGCGTCGAAAGCTGGGCGTAAACCGAGACGATGGGCGCCCGGTCGAGCATCCAGCGGGCGAAGGCGATGCCGTGGCAGCCCATGTCCGCGAGCACGCCGCCGCCGGCGCGGTCCACGTCCCAGAAGTGGGGCGCATGGGGGCCGTCATGCTTCTCCGACTGCTTGACGAGGGTGGGGCGGCCGAGCGCACCGGCGTCGAGCAGCGCCTTCATGCGCACATATTTGGGCGCGAAGCAGACCTCTTCGGCATACATGAAGAGCACACCGGCGTCGGCGCAGGCAGCGACCATGCTGTCGGCCTCGGCCAGGCTCAGGCACATCGGCTTCTCCAGCACGACATGCTTGCCGGCGGCGGCGCAGTCCAGCACCAGCGGGCAATGGGTGTCGTTGGGTGTGCCGATGACCACCATGTCGATATCCGCGCGCTCCAGCAGCGGGCGGTGATCGGTGCCGTGGTGGGGCAGGCCGTAGGTTGCGGCGAAGGCCTCGGCGTGGCCCGGCGTGGGCGAGGCCACGGCGACCAGAGACGCATGGGGGTTGCGGACGAGCGCGCGGGCGTGGATCCCGCTTACGAACTGCGAACCCAGGAACCCGACACCGACCGGTTTCGTCATCGATGGCCTCGCTCTTGCAGGGGGTTGAACGGGGCGCTGCGCCCCGTCGACTGAGGAATCCGAACCAGTCAATCAGAAGCCGTGCTTCGCGGCCTCCGCGGCGTATTTGCGCTTCTGCTCGGGCGTGGCCTCGGTCTGGAAGTGCTCCTTCCACTCGGCATAGGTCATGCCGTAGACCTGCTGGCGCGCCTCCTCCAGGTTCATGTCGAGCCCCTTCTCCTCGGCGGCGGCGCGATACCATTTCGAGAGGCAGTTGCGGCAGAAGCCGGCGAGGTTCATCAGGTCGATGTTCTGCACGTCGGTGCGCGCGCGCAGGTGCGCCACCAGGGTGCGGAAGGCGGCGGCCTCCAGCTCCGTCTGCGTCCTATGGTCCATCGCCTGCCTCCCCGGCGCCGGCCGCTGCCTCCGCTGCGGCGCCGGCCGCTTCGAGCCTCGCTTCCAGCCGGGCAACCCGCTCGGCGAGCGTCTCGCTCTCGCTCCGCGCCTTCGCGGCCATCTCCTTGACGGCATCGAACTCGTCCCGCGGGACCAGGTCCATCCGTGCCAGAATCCCTTCGAGCCGGCGCTTGACGAGGGCATCGAGCTCGCCCTTGAGCCCGCTCGCAGCCCCCATGGCCCCGGTGGCCACGCGGGCCACGTCGTCGAGTATGTGGCTATCGGTCTGCATCGGCCGTCTCCCCCGATCCGGCGCCAGTATGCCACGGCGCCGCGCCCTGACAACAAGCGGCCGTGTCCCGGCCCGGCCGTCCGGCGCAGCAGCGGCCGGAGCGGCGGCTGGCGGCTGGCGGCCGGCCTTTGCCCCGGCTACACTCGGCGCCCATCCACGGCGGGAGGAAACGGAATGACGGCTGAGCCATCGCGCGACGAGGAGGTGAGGCGTGCGCTCGAGACGATCTTCGCCGCCGATTCGGAGATCTACCGGACCCGGGGATTCCAGCGGCGGATCGGGTTCGGGACCCGGCCGGCGCTCCTGATCATCGATCTCGCGAACGCCTGGACCCGGCCGGGCCACAACTTCACCTGCGACAACATGGAGGTGATCATCCCCGCCAACCAGGCGCTGCTGGCCGCCGCGCGGGAGAGGAACATCCCCGTGATCTACACGACGACGGCCTATCAGGACCCGACGGGGCCGCGCGCCGACACCGGGCTCTGGCACCTGAAGATTCCGGTCGAGACGCTGCGCGAAGGCTCGGCGGAGGCGCAGATCGACGAGCGCATCGCGCCGCTGCCGGCGCGCGGCGAGCAGGTGATCGTCAAGAAGCGTGCGAGCGCCTTCCACGGCACCTATCTGGCGGGCTATCTCCGCGCCCAGCGGGTCGACACGCTGATCATCACCGGCGTCACCATGGCGGGATGCGTGCGCCACTCGGCCGAGGACGCGATCGCCGAGGGCTTCCGCCCGATCGTCGTTCGCGAAGGCGTCGGCGACCGGGTGCCCGGCGTGGTCGAATGGAACCTGTTCGACATCGACGCCAAGTTCGGCGATGTCGAGCCGCTGGACCGTGTCCTCGCCTACCTCGACGAGGTCGAGGCCTTCAGCAACGAATAGGAGCGCCCGCCATGGCCGCAGCGGAGCTCGACCTCTGCTACATGAGCGCGGTCGATGCGCTCGCCGCGTTCAAGGCGCGAACACTGTCGCCGGTCGAGCTGATGCAGGCGGCGATCGCCCGCTGCGAGGCGGTCAACCCGGCCCTCAACCTCGTCACCTACAGCTATTTCGAGCGGGCGCTCGAACAGGCGAAGACGGCCGAGACGCGCTACGGCAAGACCGACGGCCGGCTGCGCGCGCTCGAAGGGCTCCCCTTCGCGAGCAAGGACTATCACGCGATCAAGGGCGAGATCACCACGATCGGCTCCAGGATCATGGAGCACAACCGCCCCGATCACACCTACCCGGTCACCGGGCGCCTCATGCGGGCCGGCGCGATCCTCCACATCCGCACCACGACGCCCGAGTTCGGCTACGCCGGGACGACGCACAGCCCGCTCTGGGGCGTGAGCCGCAACCCCTGGAACGCCGACTACACGCCGGGCGGCTCGTCGGGGGGAAGCGGCGGGGCGGTCGCAGCCGGCATGACCACGATCGCTGACGGCGGCGACGGCGGCGGCTCGATCCGCATCCCGGCTTCGGTCAACGGCATCTTCGGCTTCAAGCCGCCCTACGGGCGCAACCCGAACGACACCGACGCGCCCCATGCCTTCCTGGTGCAGATCGGCGTGCTGACCCGCACGGTGGCCGACTCCGCCCTGCTCCAGAACGTCGTCTCCGGCCCCCACAAGGCGGACATCGCCTCGCTCAGGACCCGCGTGCGCCTGCCGCTCAGCCAAGAGGGCATCGAGGGCTGGCGCATCGCCTGCTCGCCGGACCTCGGCTACGTCGAGGTCGACGAGGAGGTGCAGGAGAACACCAGGCAAGCCGTCCAGGTCTTCCGCGATCTCGGCTGCGCGGTCGAGGAGGTCGATCTCGGCTGGACCTCGGGCGTGCTGAACCAGTATCTGCGGCTCTTCGAGGTCCTCTTCGCGAGCGCCCTTCAGGACTTCCTGCCCGAATGGCGTTACGAGATGGACCCGAAGGTGGTCGACCTCGTGGAGAAGGGAAAGCGGGTCAGCGCCGTCGAGTTCGAGCGGGTGAACCGCACGCGTGGCTGGATGTACCAGAAACTCGCGCCGATCCTGGACGACTACGATGTTCTGATCTGCCCGACCCTGGCGGTGCCGGCGGTCAAGGCGGACCATACCAACATGGACCCCGGCTTCACCGTCAACGGCAAGCCTGTCGAGCCTCACATGGGCTGGCTGCTCACCTACCCCTTCAACATGATGAACCAGTGCCCGGTGGCGAGCGTGCCGACCGGGTTCGCGCGGAGCGGCATTCCCACCGGCCTGCAGATCGTCGGCCGCACCTATGACGATGCCCGCGTGTTCCGCGCGGCGGCTGCCTTCGAGGCAGCGACGAACTGGACCCGCCATCGTCCGCAGCTCTAGCCCGGCCTCCTCCAGCCACGGCCGCCGCCGGTCGCGGCCTGCTTTCGCTGCCGTCCGAGACGCACCGCCCGCTCGGGCGCGACACCGGCTATAATGGGCCATGCCGCGTTACCAACGCTATCTCCTGCGTCAGCTCCTGGGCCCCTTCGTGCTCGTCGCGTTGGGGCTTACGGCAGTCGTCTGGCTGTCGCAGTCTCTGCGGATCATCGACCTGATCGTCAACAAGGGCCTGTCGCTCAGCGCCTTCATGCTGATGAGCATGCTGGTTCTGCCGACCTTCCTGGGGGCGATACTGCCGATTGCGTTCTTCTGCTCGCTGCTCTTCGTCTACAACAGGCTCACCATCGACAGCGAGCTTGTCAGCCTGCGTGCCGCCGGAGTCGGTCAGTGGTCGCTGGCGAAGCCGGCCCTGCTGATGGCGACCGTCATCGTCGTCATCTCCTACGCGATCGTCATGTACGTCATGCCGGTCAGCCACCGGGAGTTCAAGGAGCGGCAGTTCGTCCTGCGCGGCGACCATTCGTCGCTCCTCCTGGAGGAGGGCACCTTCAACACGTTGAGCGATGGCGTGACGGTCTACATTCGCGGGCGCGAGGGCGGCACGCTCAACGGCATCCTCGTGCACGACGCCCGCACCCCGGAGAGGCCGGTCACGATGATGGCCGAGAGGGGCATCCTGGTGCGCACCGCGCAGGGGCCGCGCTTCATCCTGATCAACGGCCACCGGCAGCGGATCGACCGCGACTCGTCGCGGCTTTCCATGCTCGATTTCGAACGCTACACGATGGATCTGAGCGATTTCGCCCAGCCCGAGGGATCCCGCTGGCGCGAGCCGCGCGAACGCTTCATCGACGAGCTGCTCAGCGCCGACAGCGACCGCGCGGAGCGGATGCGCGGCGAATTCCTCTCCGAGGCGCACGGCCGCATCGTCTCGCCCCTCCATGCCTATGTGCTTGCGGCGATCGCCCTTGCGGCGCTGCTCTCAGGCAACGTCGACCGGCGCGGTCTCTGGCGCCGTATCCTCGCGGCGATCGCCGCGGCGGTCGTGTTCGAGGCCGTGGCCCTCTTCCTGGTCAATGCGACCGCCAAGAACATCCATCTGATCCCGCTCATGTACATCGCCCCGGTCCTCACGATCGCCGTTGCGATGGCGGTCTTGCGCCGCCGTCCGCCTCGGCGCTTCGGCGGCCGCGATGCGGCGTTGCGGCCGGACGCGCACGGATAGGGACCGGGCACGGTGCGTCTCTCCTCCACTCTTACGTTCTACATGGGCAGGCAGTATCTGCAGAGTGTCGCGCTCGTCTTCCTGCTCGTGATCCTGACCATCCTCATCGCCGACACGATCGAGCTGCTGCGCCGCGCTTCCGGGTCGAACAAGACGGCGACCCTCGAAACCGTCCTTCAGATGGCATCGCTGCACATCCCCTTCATGGCCCAGAAGGCACTGCCCTTCATCGTGCTCGTCGGCGGCATCGTGACCTTCGCGAAGATGACGCGGAGCCGCGAACTCGTGGTGGCGCGGGCAGCCGGCGTCTCGGTCTGGCAGTTCATCCTCCCGGTGCTCGTCATCGCAGCGCTGCTCGGCGGCCTGTCCACGGCGGTCGTCAACCCGCTCGCCTCGGCCACGACGTCGCGCTTCGAACAGATGGACGCGACCCATTTGCGCGGCCAATCGAGTTTTCTGGCGCTGTCCAAATCCGGCATCTGGCTGAGGCAGGGCGATTCGGACGGACAATCGGTGGTTCACGCCGCGCGCATCGACCAGGAAACCACGACGCTGTACGACACGATCATCTTCCTCTACGCGCAGGAGGATCAATTCGTCGGACGTATCGACGCCGCCGAAGCCCGGCTCGAGGACGGATATTGGAACCTGAGGGACGCCCTCTTCAGCGCGCCGGAAGAGCCGGCCCGACACCGGGCCAACGCCCGCGTGCCGACCGACCTGACCCTGGAGCGCATTCAGAACAGCTTCTCCCCGCCGGAGACACTCTCCTTCTGGGCTCTGCCGCGTTTCATTGATGTGCTCGAGGAGTCCGGCTTTTCTTCGGTGAAGCACCGCCTGCACTGGCATTCGCTCCTGGCCGGCCCTCTCCTCCTGTGCGCGATGGTTCTGATCGCGGCGACCTTTTCGCTTCGCTTCACACGGCGCGGCACCTGGGTATTGGTTCTGGGCGGGCTGCTCACGGGCTTTCTCTTCTATTTCATTTCCGACCTCATCCTGGCGCTCGGCCTCTCCGGCAAGCTGCCGCCGGTACTCGCCGCGTGGACGCCGGCCGGCGTCTTTACCCTCATCGGCGTCGCAGGGCTGTTCCATCTCGAAGACGGATAGCGCCTGCATGGCGAAGGCCTTTGCCTGGCTCGTTTTCGCGAGCCTGCTCGCTCTGTGTGTACCGCAGGCGGGCGCGCAGCAGACCGTCGGCGCGACAGGCCCTGGCGGCGCGACAGGCCCTGGCGACGCGATAGACCCAGGCGGCGGGCTCACCGGCGACGTCCTGATGAGCGCGGACGAGATCACCTATGAGGAGGATACCGATACGGTGGTCGCGGCCGGCGCTGTCGAGATCGCCCAGGGCGGGCGGGTGCTGCGCGCCGACCTCATTCGCTACCGGCGACGCGACGGGGTGGTGACGGCATCCGGCGAGGTCGCGCTGCTGGAACCGGGCGGCGAGGCGATGTTCGCCGATTCCGTCGAGCTCACCGGCGATCTGAGGAACGGCGTGATCCGCCGTCTGAGCGTCCTGTTGACCGACAACTCCCGGATCGCTGCGAATGGCGCCAGGCGCATCGACGGCAAGCGCACGGTGATGCGGAAGGCGGTGTTCTCGCCCTGCGCACTGTGCCCCGAGGACCCTGCCCGGCCGCCGCTCTGGCAGCTCAAGGCCGGCACCGTGATCCACGATCAGGCCAAGCGCGCGCTGATCTACTACGATGCATCGCTCGAGGCGTTCGGCGTGCCGTTCTTCTATACACCCTATTTCCGCCATCCCGACCCGACCGTGACGCGTCATACGGGCTTTCTGACCCCGACCTACCGCAGCTCGGCCGCCCTCGGCGGGGAAGTGGAGATACCCTATTACTGGAATTTGGCACCCAACCGGGACGCGACCTTCTCGCCGCGTTTCACCTCCGACGAGGGTGTCGTGCTGGCCGGCGAGTATCGGGAGCGCACGCGGGACGGCCGCTTCACGATCGATGCCAGCATCACCCACGCCAACACGACCGTCGAGGACGATCACCGGATCCGGGGACACCTCTTCGGCCGCGGCGCCTTCGACATCGACGAGGAGTGGCGCTGGGGCTTCGAAGCGGAGCGCACCCTCGACGACACCTATCTGAACCGCTACGACATTTCGTCGAAGGACGCGCTGATCACGAACCTGTTTGTGGAACGGTACAGGCGGCGCAGTTTCGTGTCCGGCAACGCCTATGCGTTCCAGGACCTCCGCGCCGGGGAGGAGGGCGACCGGTCGCCGATCGTCCTTCCCCTGCTCGATGCGGCCCTGGTCAGTGCGCCCGACTATGCCGGCGGCTATGCCACCTTCGACGCCAATCTCATGGTGCTGGAACGCCTGGACGGAAGCGACAGCCGGCGGCTCTCCGCCACCGCCGGCTGGCACCGGCCCTTCATCACGAGAGGCGGTCACCTCTTCCGTATCGACGCGAGCCTGCGCGGCGATCTCTACCACTCCTACATCCCCGCCGAGGCCGGGCAGCCTTCCGGCACGTGGCAAAGCGCCTCGGCCGAGCGGGCAGTGCCTCAGCTCGCCGTCGAATGGCGCTATCCGCTGATGGCCCGGATCGGGCCGGTCCGGCCGCTTATCGAGCCGATCGTGCAAGGCGTCATCAGCCCGAACGGCGGCAATCCCGAGGAGATTCCCAACGAGGACAGCCAGGACCTCGAGTTCGATCACACCAATCTGTTCAGCACGAACCGCTTTACCGGCCTCGACCTCGTCGAGGGGGGGCGACGCGTCAACTACGGCGTGCGTCTCGGCCTCTACGACCGAGACGGCGGCCGCGCGACCGCACTGTTCGGGCAGAGTGCCCGGGCGAAGGAGGACACCCTGTTCAATCCCGGCAGCGGGCTCGATCACAAGTTGTCCGACTATGTCGGCCACATCTTCGTGGAGCCATCGCCCCTTTTCGATCTTTCCCTGCGCTTTCGCCTCGATCGCAGCGATTTCACCGCCAGGCGCAGCGAGATCGACCTCGCCGCCGGACCGGACTGGCTGCGGGGCAGGGTGGGCTTCGCCGACCTGGACCGGCAGTACGGGAGCACGATGAGCGATTTCGCCGGCGGCAGGGAGGCCGTGCTCGGCGCCACGACGACGTTCTTGGGCAATTGGACCTTCTCCACCAAGACCCGCCGCGATCTCAAGGAGAACGCCACCATCGACTGGAGCTCCGATCTTTCCTATGAAGACGAATGCATCCTTGTCAGCACGGGCGTGAGTCGCTCCTTCACCCGCGACCGCGACATCCAGCCGCAGACGGTATTGCATTTCACCGTCAAGCTGAGGCACGCGGGCTGAGACGACCGCGATGATGCCGCGAGTCATCGGAGCCTCGCTGTCGCTGGTCGTGCTTCTGACGATCGTCCTGGGCTCCGCCGACCGCGCGAGCGGACAGGAGGTCGTGCGCATCGCTGCGGTCGTCAACAGCGAGGCGATCTCGATTCCGGATCTCGTGGCGCGCATCGACGTCGCCATCGTGGCCTCCCGCCTGCAGGCCAGCGCCGAGCTGCGCCGGCGCCTGGCGCCGCAGGTGCTGCGCTCGATGATCGACGAGCGGCTGAAGGTTCAGGAGGCCGAACGCCTCGGCGTAACGGTCGGCGTGGCGGAATTGGCGCAAGCCCGGCGTACGGTCGAGGAGCGCAACGGGATCGACGCCGGCGGTTTCGACGCGTTCCTGAGAAGCCAGGGGCTCGACGCCTCGACCGTCAGCGACCAGCTCCGCGCGGAGATCCTGTGGTCCAAGCTGGTGCGCAGCCGCCTGGGCCCTTCGGTCTCGGTCGGCGAGGGCGAGATCGACGAGGCGCTTGCCCGACTCGAAGCCAACCGCGGGCGCCCCGAGTACCGGGTCGCCGAAATCTTCCTGCCGGTGGAATCGGGAGACCGGGAGAACGAGGTGCTCGCCGCCGCGACGAGCCTCCACGAGCAGCTCGCGGCCGGCGCCGGCTTCGCCCAGATCGCCCGCCAGTTTTCGCAAAGCGCCACCGCCGCGGTCGGCGGCGATATCGGCTGGGTGGTCGAAGGGCGGCTCCCGAGCGAGATCGAGGCCCAGCTCGCGCGCATGGAACCGGGATCGATCGCCCCCCCGGTGCGGGCCTTCGACGGCTACTACATCGTCTCCCTGATCGACCGCCGCACGGTGCTTTCGGCCGACGCCTCCGCCGGCCCCGACCGGAATGCGGTGCGGCAGGAGATCGCCGGACGCCGGTTGGGAATGCTGGCGCGGCGCTACGTGCGCGACCTGCACCGCTCGGCGTTCATCGACATACGCCTTTGAGCGGCAGCGCGGCAGGCGGCGGGGACGACGCTGCGCTCAGCACCCTCTCTGCCGTCATTGCCCGCCACGGGCTCAAGCCGAGGCGTGCGCTTGGGCAGCACTTCCTGCTCGATTCCGGCCTCTGCCGCCGGATCGCACGGGCGGCGAAGCCGGACGCTGCGGCCACCGTGCTGGAGGTGGGCCCTGGGCCCGGCGGGCTGACCAGGGCGCTGCTCGCGGCCGGCGCGGCCCGCGTCGTCGCGATCGAGAAGGACCGCCGCTGCGTGGCCGCGCTGGGGGAGCTCGCGGCACGCTTTCCCGACCGGCTCGAGATCGTCGAGGGAGACGCCCTGGCCTTCGACATCGCGACCCTCGGTCGCGGCGGCATCGGGATCGTGGCGAACCTTCCCTACAATGTCGGCACGCGGCTGTTGCTGCGCTGGCTGGAACGGGTCGAGCGGCTGGAGAGCATGACCCTCATGTTCCAGAAGGAGGTGGCGCAGAGGATCACCGCGACCGGCGGGCGCGACTTCGGCGGGCTCTCGGTTCGTGCGCAGTGGCTGTGCACCTGCGAGCGGCTCTTCGACGTAAGCCCCGGCGCCTTCGTGCCGCCGCCCGCCGTGGTCTCGACGGTCGTGCGCCTGGTGCCGAGAGCCAGACCGCTCGCAGCGGCAGAGCCCGATGCACTCGACAGCGTGACGCGCGCGGCGTTCGGACAGCGAAGAAAGATGCTGCGCCGCGCCCTGCGCGGCCTGACCGCGGACCCGCAGGCCCTGCTGCAGAGCGCCGGCATTTGCCCGGAGGCGCGGGCGGAGACCCTCTCGGTCGCCGACTTCTGCGCGCTGGCGCGGGCCTGGTCGGCGCTGCGGCAGGCGGGCGGGCGGCAGTAATTCCGCTTGCCAACGCGCCCGCCGCGCCTTAGTCACCGGGTCGTGATGGCAAGACGCGCTCACGAGCGACGACGAGACGGCTGACACCGCAGCGCCACCCGGCTGCGGCCGAACCTCCGTCTCCGTCTGTCGTCGAGAGCCGAGCCATCATGATCCCCATTCGCAGCGAGCGGCCGCAGGACGGCCCGCAGATCGAAGCCTTGCTGGACCGCGCGTTCGGCACGGAGCGCCCGGCGCGGCCCTCCTACCGCCTGCGCGAAGGCGTGCCGCCCGTGCCCGACCTCTGCTTCGTTGCGGAGGCCGAAGGCCGCATCGTGGGCACGATCCGCCACTGGCCCGTGCGCATCGGCAGGGCGCAGCCTGCGCTGCTGCTGGGACCGATCGCCGTCGATCCCGCCCATGAGCGGCGCGGCATCGGCCGATGCCTGGTCGCGACCGGCCTCGAAGCGGCCGCGGCGGCGGGGCACGGAGCGGTCGTCGCGGTGGGCACGCCGGCCTTTCTCGGCCGCTTCGGCTTCGCGCCCGCAAGCCGCTACGGGATCGCGCTTCCCGGCCTCGACGAGCCGCGCCGGCTGCTCGCACTGCCGCTCGTCCCCGGCACCCTCGACGGTGCCGGCGGCGCGGTCGCGCGGGTCAGCCGGTCGGCGGCTTCGTGCCGGCCGTGAGCCGGCGCACGAAGCCGTCGAGCCCGCTCAGGCGGCCCCGGCGCGACCGCTCGGCGCGGAGAATCGACCGCACGCCCTCGACGGCCCGCGCGAGGTCGGTGTTGACCACCACATAGTCGTACTCGTCGTAGTGGCGCATCTCGTCGCCGGCGCGGCTCATGCGCTCGGCGACCACGGCCGCGCTGTCCTGGGCGCGGCGCCTGAGCCGCTGCTCCAGCGCCTCCAGCGACGGCGGCAGGATGAAGATGCGGACGAGGTCGCCGTGGACGGCCTCGGCAAGCTGCTGGCTTCCCTGCCAGTCGATGTCGAAGACCACGTCCCGGCCGGCGTCGAGCGCGCCCTCGACCGGGTCGCGCGCGCTGCCGTACCAGTGGCCGAACACCTCCGCGCTCTCCAGGAACGCGCCCCGCTCCCTCAGCCGGGCGAAGGCGGCCTGGTCGACGAAGTGATAGTCGCGGCCGTCGATCTCGTCCGGCCGCTTCGGCCGCGTGGAGTGGGAAACCGATATCTCGAGCCCCGCGCCCTCGAGCTCGACCAGGCGCCGGGTGATCGTCGTCTTGCCGGCGCCGGAGGGCGACGACAGCACCAGCAGGAGACCGCGGCGCCCGAGGACCGGACTGTCGGGGGAGGCGCCCATGGCCTACTCGACGTTCTGCGCCTGCTCGCGGAAGCGGTCGATGGCGGCCTTGAGCGCCAGCCCGACCTCCGTGAGCGCCGCATCGGAGGACTTGGAACAGAGGGTGTTGGCCTCCCGGTTGAACTCCTGGGCGAGGAAATCGAGCTTGCGCCCGACCGCACCCTCCTCCCGGAGGTAACGCGCCGCCGCCGCGCAATGGGATTTCAGGCGGTCGATCTCCTCGGTCACGTCGACCTTGACGGCGAGCACGGCGAGCTCCGCCGCCAGCCGCTCCTCGGGCACCGGCGCAGCGGCGCCGATCAACGCCGCCACCTGTTCGCGAAGCCGTTCGCCGAGCGCCTCCAGACGCGCGGGCGCCCGTGCCTCGGCCCGTCGCGTGAGCGCCGCGATCTCCTCGATCCGGTCGTTGAGCGCGGCCGCGAGCTGGGCGCCCTCCGCCCGGCGCTCGCGCACGAGCTCCGCGAGCGCGGCGTCGAGCGTCTCCAGCAGGGCGCGGTCGTCCTGCGTGTCGTCCGCATCGTCCTCGGGCATCCCGGCCGGCTCGATGACGCCGCGCAGCGCCAGCAGTCCGTCGAGGCGGGGCGGGTCGACCCCCCCCCTCCCGCGATAGTCGGCGGCGAGCGCGATCAGCTCGTCCAGCCAGCCCCGGTTGATCCGCATGGCTGCGGCGTCCGGCGCCTGGCCGAGCCTGAGCCCCACCGTGATATTGCCGCGCCGGAGCCGCGCCGCGACCCTGCTGCGTACCGCCGGGTCGAGGCGCTCCAGCCCCTGCGGCAGGCGGCAGCGAACGTCCAGTGCCCGCCCGTTCACGCTCCTGACCTCCCAGCTCCAGGCCGCCGCGCCGCCGCCGCTCGCGCGCGCGAAGCCGGTCATGCTGGAAATGCCCGAAGCCCGGTCCATCCGCCTGCCTCCCGGCCGCTAGGGTTCGCCCGCCGCGCGTCGGGCGCGCCAGCGCGCGACGTTGCGGTTATGCTCGGCGAGGGTCTCCGCGAAGGCGTGACCGCCGGAGCCGTCGGCAACGAAGTAGAGGGCGGAGGTCTCGGCCGGATGCAGCGCCGCGGCGAGCGCCGCGCGCCCCGGATTGGCGATGGGACCCGGCGGCAGGCCGCCATGGCGGTAGGTGTTGTAGGGACTCTCGACCTTGAGGTCGGCGCGCGTGAGCGGCCTGCCCAAGGGCCGCTCGCCGCCGGTCAGCGCGTAGATCACGGTCGGGTCGGACTGCAGCCGCATACCCCGCCGCAGCCGATTGAGAAAGACCGCGGCGATCACCGGCCGCTCGTCTGCGGCGGCGGTCTCCTTCTCGACCATGGAGGCCAGCACCACCGCTTGCTGCGCGTCGTCGAGGCCGAGCGCCGGGTCGCGCGCCTGCCACAGCGCGTCGACAAGGCTTGCCATGTCGCTCTTCATGCGCTCGATCAGCCCGGCGCGGCTGTCGCCCAGCGCATAGTGATAGGTCTCGGGCAGGAGCGAGCCTTCCTCGGGCAGCGCCGCGATCTCGCCTTCGAGCCCCGGCGCGGCGGCGATCGCGGCCACGATTTCGGCGCTCGTCATGCCTTCGGCGATGGTGAGCCGCCGTACGACGGTGTCGCCGGCGACCAGCTTCTCCATCACGCCGCGCGGTGTGACCCGCGCCTCGAACGCATATTCGCCGGCCTTGAGCGCGTGCTGCCGATCCTCAAGCCAGAGGCCGGCGACGAAGAGCACCGAATCGTCGATGACGCCCGCCTCCATCAGCCGGTCGGCGATGTCCCAGGCCCCCAGTCCCTGGGGCAGGACGACGGTGCGCGCGTCGCGCGCCGGCCCCGGCGTGTCGAATTCGCTGCGGACATGGAGCCACCCCGCGATCGCCAGGACCACCGCGAGGCCGACCAGGACCGCCACGCCCGTCAGCGGCCACAGGACGGCGCGCCTCATCGCACCCGTTACGAGACGCGCCCGACGATGACCGTGGCGTTGGTACCGCCGAACCCGAACGAGTTGGACAGCGCCCGCTCCACCTTGCGCTCCTTGGCCCGGTGCGGGACGAGATCCAGATCGCAGCCCGGCGAGGGATTGTCGAGATTGAGCGTCGGCGGGACCAGGCCGTTGTTGATCGCGAGGATCGAGAAGATCAGCTCCACGCTTCCCGCCGCGCCGAGCAGATGCCCGATCGACGACTTGGTCGACGACATCGAGAGCCGCTTCGCGTCCCCGCCGAAGAGGCGCTTTACCGCGCTCAGCTCGATCTCGTCGCCCAGCGGCGTCGAGGTGCCGTGCGCGTTGATATAGTCGATCTCGTCGGTGTTGAGACCCGCCGTCTTCAGCGCGTGCACCATCGAGCGGTAGCCGCCGGAGCCCTCGGGCTCGGGCGCGGTCACGTGATGGGCGTCGCCGCTCATCCCGTAGCCGAGGATCTCGGCATGGATCGCCGCGCCCCGCTCCCTCGCGTGCTCGTATTCCTCCAGCACAACCACGCCGGCGCCTTCGCCCATCACGAATCCGTCGCGCGCCTCGTCCCAAGGGCGCGACGCGCACTCCGGCGTGTCGTTGAATTGGGTGGAGAGAGCGCGCGCTGCGGCGAAGCCGGCGACGCCGGTGCGGCAGACGCCGGCCTCCGCGCCGCCCGCCACCATCACGTCCGCATCGCCGCGCTCGATGAGGCGCGCCGCGTCGCCGATCGCATGGGCGCCGGTCGAGCATGCCGTCACGACCGCATGGTTGGGTCCGCGAAAGCCGTAGCGTATCGACACCTGGCCCGACGCCAGGTTGATCAGGCTGGACGGGATGAAGAAGGGGCTGAGCCGCCTCGGCCCCTTCTCGTGGACCAGGATGGCCGCCTCCTCGATGGTTTTGAGCCCGCCGATGCCGGAGCCGATCATCACGCCGGTGCGCTCAAGTTCCGCCTCGTCATCGGGCGCCCAGCCGGCGTCGTCCACCGCCTCCGCCGCGGCGCCCATCGCATAGACGATGAAGTCGTCCATCTTGCGGAGGTCCTTGGTCGACAGGTAGTCGGCCGGGCGGAAATCGCCGTCTCCGTCGCCCGAGGGGATCTCCGCCGCGATCTTGACGGGCAGGTCGACGGGGTCGAAGCCCTGGATCGGCCCGACGCCCGAGCGGCCCGCGACGAGCCGCTCCCAGCTCAGGCGGACGCCGTTGGCGAGCGGTGACACCATGCCGACGCCGGTGACCACCACCCTGCGCTCCCGGTCAGCGGTGCGCATACCCTGCTCTCCCGCAGTCGGGGGTCCGCGTCGGCCTCTCCGGCCGCCCCGTCAGGTGATCTGCTCGATGTGGTCGATAGCGTCCTTCACCGTGAGTATCTTCTCGGCGGCATCGTCGGGAATCTCGCAGCCGAACTCCTCTTCGAAGGCCATCACGAGCTCGACCGTATCGAGGCTGTCCGCGCCGAGATCGTCGATGAAGCTCGCATTCTCGGTCACCTTTTCCTCTTCGATGCCAAGGTGATCGACGACGATCTTCTTGACGCGTGCGGCGATATCGTTATCGCTCATGTAACCTTCCCTCGTCGGACTGTGTGGACAGGTGCGCCGGTCTGCACCGGCGGGCGGCGGCCCCGTACGAATCGCGCGGCCCTCGCGGGCCGTACCGCGTGGACGGTCGGACGGGGCGCTAGGTAACACATTTTCCGGCGATGTTCCATACACTCGGACGACGGGCGGCGACACGATCCGAAGAATTTTTCCTCCCGGTCTGCGGTGACGGCGGAGCGTGCGGCCGGGCGCCGGCTCGGTCCGCGACCGCCGGGCAGGAACACGCCGCCGGCGCAGCGCCGGCGCCGTCGGAGAGACAGCGATGCCGCCGTCGAGAAGCGACCCATGACCGGGCGACAGGCGCGTTCCGGCACCGCTCCCGGACGCCGGCGCGTGCTTCTGGGCGCCGCCCTCGTGGCTGCGTCGGGGCTCATGTTCGCGCTCGCCGGCATGGCGATCAAACTGGCGGGGGAGAGCCTTTCCAGCGTCGAGGTCCTCTTCTGGCGCAACTTGCTGAGCCTCGCGATCCTCACGCCGTGGATCGTCCGGCACTGGCCCCGGTCGCTGCGGCCGGCGCACACGGGCCTCATGGCGATGCGCGGCGCGGCCTTGGTGGCGGCGCTGCTCTGCTATTACCACGCGGTCTCGGTGCTGCCGCTGGCCGAGGCGGTGCTGCTCAACTTCAGCGCGCCCATTTTCGTGCCGGTCCTCGGCTTTCTGCTGTTCCGCTTCGCGCTCGACCGGCGCGTGCTGGCGGCGCTCCTGATCGGCTTCGCCGGCGTGGCCCTGATCCTCAAGCCGGGAACGGCGTTCTTTCAGCCCGTGGCGCTGATCGGACTCGCGTCCGGCGTGCTCGGCGGGCTTTCCGCCGTCGCCATCTGGCGCATGCCCACGGACGAGAACCCGGTCCGCATCGCCGTCTATGTCGCGCTGATCGGCAGTCTCGTCACGCTGGGGCCGGTGCTGGTTCTGGCGGAGCCGACCCTGCCGCCGGCCGGCGCCTGGCCCGCGCTGGTCATGCTGGGCCTGTTTTCGACCGCCGCCCATGTGCTGTTCGCGAAAGGCTGCCTCATTGCACCGGCCGACCGGGTCGGCACGCTCGTCTACACATCGGTGGTGTTCGCCGCCCTGCTCGGCTGGCTCCTCTGGGGAGAGCGCGTGGACTGGCCGATGGCCGGGGGCACGGTGCTGGTGATCGGCGCCGGGGTCATCGCCATCCGTGCCCGCCCGCCGGGACGCGGAGAGTCGACGCGCCGGGACGGGCGATGACCGCGCACCGGCGCCGGCCGCCGCAGCGGCAATGGCAGCGGCAGCGGGGTCAGATCATCGCCATGCCGCCATTGACGTGGAGCGTCTGCCCGGTGACGTAGCGGGCCTCCTCGCTCGCGAGGTAGACGCAGGCCGCGGCGACATCGTCTCCGTCGCCGAAGCGGCCGGCCGGGATGGCTCCCAGCAACGCCTCCCGCCTGGCCTCGGGGAGCGCCTCGGTCATCGCCGTCTCGATGAATCCGGGGGCGACGCAGTTGGCGGTGACGCCGCGCGCGGCCGCTTCCGCCGCGAGCGCCTTGACCATGCCGGCGAGTCCGGCCTTGGAGGCGGCGTAGTTCGCCTGCCCGGCATTGCCGGTCGTGCCCACCACGGAGGTGATGAAGACGAGCCGTCCCCAGCGCTGGCGGATCATGCCGCGCAGGCATGCGCGTGCGAGCACGAAGCCGGCGCTGAGATTGACCTCCAGGACCTCCTGCCAGTCCTCGTCCTTCATGCGGAGCGCAAGGCCGTCGCGGGTGATGCCGCCGCAGTGGACGAGGATCGAGGGCTGCCCCAGAGCCTCCTCCGCCCGCGCCGGCAGGGCCGCGAGCGCGTCGCGGTCGGCCAGATCGCAGGGCAGCGCCAGGGCGCCCTGCCCGAGCCGGGCGGCGAGCGCCTCCAGCACATCCGCCCGCCGGCCGGAAAGTGCCACCGCCGCCCCCTGAGCATGGAGAGCCTGGGCGACGGCGCCGCCGATGCCGCCCGACGCGCCCGTGACCAGCGCCACCTTTCCCGACAGATCGAACATTCCCTCCGCCCCCTGCTGCTGCCTGCGCCTGCTGCTGCCCGCGCCTACCCGGACCGCTCCAGCAGCGCGGCGACCTCCGCCGCCGTTCCGACCGCGCCGGCGCTCAGCCTCCGGTCGATGCGCCGGGCAAGCCCGGTGAGCACCCGGCCCGCGCCGGCCTCGATCAGTGTCTCGACCCCTTCGCCCGCCATGTGCAGCACGCATTCGCGCCAGCGCACCATCGCCGTCACCTGGCGGAAGAGCAGCGCCGGCACCGGGGCCGCCTCATGGACCGGCCGGGCCGTCACATTGCAGACGAGCGGGACGGCGAGCGCGCCGAAACGAACCTCGTCGAACGCCGCCGCCATCGCGTCGGCCGCCGGCGCCAGCAGCGGCGAGTGGAAGGGGGCGCTCACCGGCAGCCGCACCGCCCGCTTCACCCCCTGGGCGGGCGCCAGCGCGACCGCGCGGTCGATCGCCGCTGCTGCGCCGCTGATCACGACCTGGCCCGGCGCGTTGTCGTTGCCGACGACGCAGACCTCGCCCTCGGCCGCGGCCTGCGCGAGCGCCTCCGCCTGCTCGATATCCGCCCCGATGAGGGCGGCCATGGCGCCGGCGCCGACCGGCACCGCCGCCTGCATAGCCTCGCCGCGCAGGCGCAGCAGGCGCGCCGCATCGGCCAGCGTCAGGCAGCCGGCGGCGGCCAGCGCGGTGTATTCGCCGAGCGAATGGCCGGCGACGAAAGCGGCGCGCTCGGAAAGCCGCCAGGCGCCCTCGGCCTCCAGCGCGCGAACCGCGGCGAGCGACACCGCCATGAGCGCCGGCTGCGCATTCCGCGTCAGCGTGAGCGCGCTCTCCTCGCCCTCGAAGATCAGGCGCGAGAGGGGCTCGCCGAGGGCGTCGTCGACCTCCTGGAACACCGCGCGGGCGGCGGGAAAGGCATCGTGCAGGTCGCGCCCCATGCCGACCGTCTGGGACCCCTGGCCGGGGAAGATGATGGCTGTCGTCATGCGGGGGACCTTCGCGCGTTCGCGAGACTTTGGCGCCCGTTCGCGGGATGGTGGCGCGCACTCGCGAGACCGTCGCGCGCGCCGCTACTCACCACGCGGCCCGGCACCTGTCAAGCGAGCCCGGTCGTGACGCGGTTCAACCTCCTGGTTCCTGGCGACGGCATGGGGTGCTCTCCCGGCGATGGAGGAGGCACGAAACAATACATATTAGGGTGGGATGAAAAAATATATGTTAATGCGGGATTAAGCGGGATGAAGTGGGATAGGCGGCCGTCGATCCCCCACGAGCGCCCGCTCATCCCGCCTGCCGTGAACCGCTCGCTATCGCGCTGCATGGGGCGATCCTGGCACGGGCGCCGCGCGCCGCACCATTGTATCTAGCGCAACGTGAATCGCCAGCCCATGTACTATAAGCTGATCGGATTACTCGTTATTTCACAGTATATTATGGGGCCGCGTCTCTCTTGGTTCGATTTCGGTCTCAACCTGCAGACACCCAATAGGTACCACTTCGTTTCGATCCGATGCGTACTCCTGTCGCTTCAACGCTACGGATGCTCGTGCGAATCTTGCGAATTTCGAAATTCGCAACAGACACAAGCGCAGTGGCGCCAACGGTTCCACCAGTCCGTGGAATCTGCCGTTCGGCCGTTCGAGCGCCTGCCCGACGGGGTGCGCCGAACCGCGCTCGACGCCGCGCTGGTCGAGCCCGCGCGCCAGATTCTGCGGAAGTACCGCGCCGCCGAAGAGCGCCTCGATCCCGTCCGTGCGGGCCGCATCGGCCCGTTTCGGGTATTCGCCGGGCAGGAGCCAGGCGCCCATGTTACCGACCTCCAGTACCTACGGCGGCGCAACCGCGCACGGGCCGGGCTCCATGGTGTGCCTATTCACGACCTACGACACAGTTGGGCGTCGCGGGCTCTGGCGCTGGGCGAGAGTCTTCCGATGATCGGCCGCCTTCTTAGCCATTCCCAAGTTGAGACGACCGCGCGCTATGCCCACCTGGCGCGTGACTGTTGTTAAGCGCGCACTGTTGACTCCGATGAATAGAAAGAAAACAACTAGTTAGCGCGTCGATCGGCGCCCAATCCGCGCGACGACCAACAGTCTGAGCGTGCTTCGCCTCGGCATAGCCTCTCCCGGGACCGGTTCGGAGACTCGTCGTCAAACCGGATACATGCGGCTCCAACATTGTGGGAATTTTGCGCTGATTCTTGTCGGAAATGCAAGAGGTCTCAGGCCCTCACGGCCAAGGGAAAATAAAATGAACCCAGTAGGTTAGCGCGTCATTAACGCAGCACAGCTACCCTCGTCATATTCGGGCCAAATCAATTTGTTCTCCCCGCCGTTGACAGGCATGGTTGCCGTGCGCCGGTCCCCCATGGGCATTGATGGCCTTCTCCACGTTCAAGGCTTGCCTCAGGCGCCGGGCCGCCCGCACCGTCACCGAGCTTTGGGAGGACAGCGCCCAGGCCACGGACATCTTCCCGCCGGCCGAGCGCCAAAACGGCTTCGCTGCTGCAGGATACGGCCGTGAGCGGTCGAAAACGCTAGCCGGCGCCGGGCCTGGCGCCGACGGGCGCCTCATCCTCCTGCGGCGTCGCGGTGTCGTCCTCGGCCGGCGGCAGCGCCACCGGCTGGAGATCGGCCTCCCGATCCGCCGGATCGTAGGCGCCGCTGCCTTCGATGCGCCCGCCCCGCTCGACCTCGAGCTGGCCGTAGCGGACGGTCCCCGAAACACGGCCCGATGCCCTGATGTAGAGGCGCTTGTTCACCTTGAGCTCGCCCTCGAAGGTGCCGGCGATGTCGGCATTGTCGACGGTCGCAGTGCCCTTGAAGATGCCGCCTTTCACGATCTCCAGCACCCGCCCGTCCGGCAACGCGGCGTCGATGATCCCCTCGACCGTCAGCCGCTCGCAATCGACGATCGTGCCGCCGGTGAGGGTCGTTTCCCGCCCGACGGTCAGCCGCTTGGGATCGCTCTCCGCGCGCCCGGGAGGATCTGCCGGCACGAGGTCGGGAGCGCCGGCGCGAGGCACATCCGGGTGAAAGATGACGGTCTTGCTCGGCACCCCGTGCCGCGGTGCGTCGGCAACGCCGCCAGCCGGGCCGTACTCCTCGCCCTCCTGGCCGCGCGCTTCCTCCTCCTGGTCGCCGCTCTTGCGCCGGAACATCGCTTCCTCCGCATCGTCATGGCGGCCCATGTGCCGGCCCGCTTGCCGATGCTGCGCCGCATCCGTCAGCCGCGAAGGCGGCTCGGGCGGAAACTCCATCTGGCCGGGACCGGACCCGAACAGTAGAGCGAGAGCCACCCCGGCGCAAACATTTTGCGCCGCACTCTTCGCCGCTCCGTGCGCAGGCCCGGCTCCTTGTTCTCACCGCGGTCACGGCCTCCACGCCACCTGCCATGCCGCGAACTCGGCCGGCGAGATGCGGTAGCGGGCGAAGTTGCCATCGTGGAGGTTCAGAAGTTCCCGCTCGGCGACATCCCGAAAGCGCGCGCGTTCCGCTTCCTCGATATGCTCTTCCGCCCATGCGCCGACATGGGCGGCGGTCTGCCTCTTGTCCATGCGCCCGCGCACGACGGCAGCGACAAGCGCGCGCAGCGCCGCCCGGTGACGCATCCGGAACGGATCGGGCTCGCCCAGCGACTGCCGCACCGCAGCGTAGCGGCGCGCCGATCGCCTGTAGGCCCAGACGAATACGTCGCGAAGGAGCTCGACCCGGTTCAGCTCGTAGACGCCGAGCATGGCCTCCGTGTAGAGATCGCCCCGCACATCCTCGAAGGACACAGGGACGGCACAGGGGCGTGTCCCGGTGTGTGCCGGGCGCGGGCGCGCCGCCGGCGCACGGCAGGCCCTGTGCGGGGTTCTGCCGGGACACGGGCGCTGCGCCCGCCGGCTGGATCACGCGCCCGCCGCGTGCCACCATGACCGGCCCGCCGGCGCCGGATGCGGGCCGACAACCTGTCCTCACGATGCGGGATCACGGCATGGCAGCGCAGCGCCCGCGACCGGGAGCGGGAGCGGCCCAGCCCGGCGAGCGTATTGCCAAGCGTATCGCCCGGGCCGGGCTCTGCTCGCGCCGCGACGCCGAGCGCTTGATCGCCGCCGGTCGCGTCGCGCTCGGCGGCAGGGTCGTCTCGGACCCGGCGCTCAACGTCGACGATGCCAGCCCGATCACCGTGGACGGCGCCCCCCTGCCGGCACCGGCGCCGGGCCGGCTCTGGCGCTACCACAAGCCGGCGGGCCTCATTACCAGCCATCGCGACCCGCAGGGCCGGCCGACGGTGTTCGAGAAGGTGGCGGAGCGCCTGGGCTACGTCGTCTCGGTCGGCAGGCTCGATTTCAACTCCGAGGGGCTGCTGCTGCTGACCAATGACGGCGCGCTCGCACGCGAGCTGGAGCATCCCGCGCGCGGCTGGCGGCGGCGCTATCGGGTCCGCGTGCGCGGTGCGCCCGAGGAGCGCGCGCTCGCCGCCCTCGCCCGGGGCATCACCGTGGACGGCGTCCGCTATGGCGGGATCGAGGCCCACCTCGACCGGCAGATCCGGCAGAACGCCTGGCTGACCGTCTCGCTCGCGGAAGGCCGCTACCGGGAGATCCGCACCGTCTTCGCGCATCTCGGCCTTCCCGTTAGCCGTCTGATCCGCACCGCCTACGGGCCCTTCCAGCTCGGCGGTCTGGCGCGTGGCGAGATCGCCGCAATAGAGCCGCGCGTGCTGCGCGACCAACTCGGCGCGCAGGGCCAAGCCGGTGCGCGGCGCCAGCCCGGTGCGGATCGTCGGCGGTAGCCTGCGCGGCCGGCGGCTCCGGGCGCCGGCAGGCGCGCGCGTGCGGCCGACGGCCGAGCGGGTGCGCGAGGCGTTGTTCGATATCCTGATCCATGGCGGGATGGAGAGGCCGCTCGCGGGCGCCCTCGTGGTGGATCTCTTCGCGGGCACCGGCGCGCTCGGCCTGGAGGCGCTCTCGCGCGGCGCCGCGCGGCTCACCGCCGTCGAAAGCGCGACAGACATGCGCGGGGTGCTCCGCGCCAATATCGAGGCGCTCAGCTGCGACGACCGGGCCACGGTGATCGCCGCCGACGCGACCGCCCTGCCGCCGGCGGTGCACGCCTGCGACCTGGTGCTGCTCGACCCGCCCTGGCGCGCCGGCCTGGCGGCGCCGGCGCTCGCCGCGCTGACGGAGGGCGGCTGGCTCGCCGCGCACGCCACGGTCGTCGTCGAGCACGGGGTGGACGACCCCTTCGAGCCGCCGGCGCAGTTGTCAGTGCGGGACCGGCGCCGCTACGGCAGGGCCGGGCTCACCTTCCTTCGCCTCGCGCCGGCCTATTCTCCCGCGCAGGCGTCGCCGCCATAGCCGAGGGGGCGGACGGCGTCTGCGATCTCGCCCAGGATCGCCGGGTCGTCGATCGTCGCCGGGGTCTTGACATCGTCGCCGTCGGCGATCTTCGCCATGGTGCCGCGCAGGATCTTGCCCGAGCGGGTCTTGGGCAGGCGCTCGACCACCGCCGCCTGCTTGAAGGCGGCGACCGGGCCGATGGTCTCGCGCACCATGCGCACGATCTCGGCCACGATCTCGTCGGGCGGCCGGTTGACGCCCGCCTTTAGCACGACGAAGCCGAGCGGGAGCTGCCCCTTGAGCGCGTCCGCCACGCCGACGACGGCGCATTCCGCGACATCCTGGTGCGCCGCCAGCACCTCCTCCATGGCGCCGGTGGAGAGGCGATGACCGGCGACGTTGATGATGTCGTCGGTGCGGCTCATGATCCAGAGATAGCCGTCCTCGTCGATCACGCCGGCGTCGCCGGTCAGGTAGCAGCCGGGAAAGCGCGTGAAGTAGGCCTCCTCGAAGCGCTTGTCGTTGTTCCAGAGCGTCGGCGTGAAGCCGGGCGGCAGCGGCAGCCTCACCACGATCGAGCCGATGCCGCCCGCCGGCACCTGCTCGCCCGCCTCGTCCACCACGTCGATGCGATAGCCCGGCACCGCCTTGGTCGGCGAGCCCGGCTTGACCGGCAGCGCGCCGAGGCCGGCGCAGTTGGCGCCCATCGGCCAGCCGGACTCGGTCTGCCACCAGTGGTCGTAGACCGGGCGCTGCAGGTGTCGCTCGGCCCAGGCGAGGGTATCGGGATCGGTGCGTTCGCCGGCAAGGAAGAGCGTGTCGAAGCGGGACATGTCGTAGTCCGCGAGCCGGGCCGCGTCCGGGTCCTCGCGCTTGATCGCGCGGAAGGCCGTCGGCGCGGTGAACATGGCGCTGACCCCGTGTTCGGCGATTACCCGCCAATAGGCGCCGGCGTCGGGCGTGCCCACCGGCTTGCCCTCATAGAGGACGGACGGGCAGCCATAGATCAGCGGCGCGTAGACGATATAGGAGTGGCCCACCACCCAGCCGATATCCGACGCCGCCCACCACACGTCGCCGGGCGCCCGGCCGTAGACGTTGCTCATGCTCCAGTGGAGCGCCACCAGGTGGCCGCCATTGTCGCGCACGATGCCCTTGGGATCGCCCGTGGTGCCGGAGGTGTAGAGGATATAGAGCGGGTCGATCGCGGCGACGGGCACACAGTCCACGGGCTTCGCGCTCGCTATCACATCGTCCCAGGCCTCGTCGCGGCCGGCGATGAGCGGGGCCTCCTGCTCGGGCCGCTGCACGACGATGCAGTGCGTGGGCTTGTGGCGCGCCCGCTCGATCGCCTCGTCGAGCAGCGGCTTGTAAGCGATGACGCGGTTCACCTCGATGCCGCAGGAGCCGCAGACGATGATCCTGGGCCTGGCGTCGTCGATCCGCGTCGCGAGCTCGTTCGCCGCGAAGCCGCCGAACACCACGGAGTGGATGGCGCCGATGCGGGCGCAGGCCAGCATGGCGATGGCGGCCTCCGGGATCATCGGCATGTAGAGGACGACACGGTCGCCCCGGCGCACGCCCCGGCTGCTGAGCGCGCCGGCGCAGCGCGCGGCGCGGTCGCGCAGCTCGTCGTAGGTGAAGCTGCGCACGGTGCCGGTGACCGGGCTGTCGTAGATCAGCGCCGTCTGGCCGCCACGCCCGGCGTCCACGTGGCGGTCCAGCGCGTTGTGGCAGGTATTGACCTCGGCGCCTGCGAACCAGCGGCAGAAGGGCGGGCGCGAGCCGTCGAAGACGCGCTCCCAGCGCTTGTTCCAGTCGATGCCCTCGGCCGCCTCGGCCCAGAACGCCTCCGGGTCTGCGAGCGAGCGGGCGTAGGTCTCGTCGTAGCGGCTGGTCATGGGGCGCATCCCGGTCGGTGGCGGTGCGGCCGATAGTGGCGCGCGCTCGCGGGCCCGGCAAGCGGCTGTGCCAAGTCGTGGCTGTCCCCGAATGCGAGGCGGCGACGGTCGACGATCACCGCGTTCTCAGGCGGTAGGCTTCGCGGCGATGGGCGGCGCGCAAGACGAGCACGAGCAGATCGCGCTCACGCACCTCGTAGAGCAACCGATAGTCGCCGACCCGAATGCGCCGAAGTCCCCGCAGCTCCCCCTTCAGTGCGCTGCCCGCGAACGGGTTTTCGGCCAACCGGTCGATGGCCGCGATGAGGCGCTCGCGCTTGGACTTCTCGATGCGCTGCAACTCCCTTGCCGCGCTCGCCTTAATCCGTATCGCGTAGCGCATGCCGAACCCGGTCCCAGTCCAGCACCTTGTCGCTGGGATCGCGGAGGCGTTCGACGGCGACTGACAGGTCGTCGAAATCCTCGAGGTAGCGTTCGACCGCCTGGCGGATGACCTCGGCCCGACTGCGCCTCAGCTTGGCTGCCGCCTCGTCCAGCGCGGCGACGAGGCCGTCCGGCAGACGTGCTGTGATCTGGCTCATGCCTCACTCCAATGTCGATTGCATCAAGATAATGTCAAACGATGTCGCTGGCAAAGGCCAGCGTGACCATGATTCGACGGTCCGATGCGGCGTTGCCGGCATGCGGCGGTGCCTTGGGGTGGTGTCGTCCGCCCGCCCGCTGCTCCTCGAATGCCTTGTCTTGGGGCTGCGATCCTGTACCGTGCGGCCGCCTTCGCAAGAGACGCTGAGACATGGGCGTCATGGCCGACCCCTCAACCCTCGCTGCCCATATCGAATCGCTCGGCTCCAGCCGCATCGCCTGCGTCGGCGACGTGATGCTGGACCGCTTCGTCTACGGGCGGGTCGAGCGCACCTCGCCCGAGGCGCCGGTGCCGATCCTGCGCACCGACCGCGATGTCTACATGCTGGGCGGCGCCGGCAATGTGGTGCGCAATCTCGTCTCGCTGGGCGCGCACGCGACGCTGCTCTCCGTGATCGGGGACGACGAGGTGGGGCGCAGGCTCACCGGCATGGTCGGGCGCGAGGAACGGGTCGAGCCCCACCTGCTGGTGGAACGCGGGCGCCTCTCGACCGAGAAGACGCGCTTCGTCGCCGGCTCCCAGCAGCTGCTCCGCGCCGATTCGGAGACGACCGAGGCGATCGCGCCCCGCGCGGCCGACAGCCTGATCGGCCTCGCGCGGGACGCGTTCGCGGCCGCGGACGCGGTGGTCCTCTCCGACTACGCCAAGGGGGTCCTCACGCCGGACCTGGTGCGGCGCCTGATCGAGACCGCCCACGGCGCGGGCCGCCCGGTGGTGGTCGATCCCAAGGGCCGCGACTACGGGCGCTACGCCGGCGCCACGGTGCTGACGCCGAACCGCGCCGAGCTCGCCCATGCCGCAGGCGAGAGCCTGGAGAGCGACGACGCCATCGTCGCCGCCTGCCGGACGTTCATCGACCGCCACGCGTTCGGCGCGATCCTGGTCACCCGCAGCCGCGACGGCATGACGCTCGTCGCAGCCGAGGGCACCGTCGCCCACCTCGCGGCGGAGGCGCGCGAGGTGTTCGACGTGTCGGGCGCGGGCGACACGGTGGTGGCGACGCTGGCCGCCGCCCTCGGCCAGGGCGTGGCGCTCACCGCTGCCGCCCAGCTCGCGAACGCCGCGGCAGGCGTCGCGGTCGGCAAGGCGGGCACCGCCGCGGTGCGCGCCGCCGACCTGCTGCACGCGGTGCGCGCCAGCGATCTGTCGGCCTCCGAGGCCAAGATCATGCCGCTCGCGGCGGCGCTCGACGCCGTCGCCGGCTGGCGCGCGCGGGGCCAGCGCATCGCCTTCACCAACGGCTGCTTCGACCTGCTTCATCCGGGCCATGTCTCGCTGCTGCGCCAGGCGCGCCAGGCCGCGGACCGGCTGATCGTCGGCGTCAACAGCGATGCCTCGGTGCGCCGCCTCAAGGGAGCAGAGCGCCCGGTCCAGAGCGAGGCGGCGCGGGCGCAGGTGCTGGCCTCGCTGGAGACGGTCGATCTGGTGATCGTCTTCGCCGAGGACACGCCGCTGCGCCTGATCGAGGCGCTCCGCCCCGACTGCCTGGTCAAGGGCTCCGACTACACGGTCGACCAGGTGGTGGGCGCCGGGATCGTGCAGGGCTACGGCGGCACCGTGCTGATCGCCGAGAACGAGCCCGGCCACAGCACCACCGGCACCATCAAGCGCCTGCGCGGCTGAGTGGCGGGATCTGAGCAGCCGCGCCATGCCCACGAATCGCGATATTCGCGGTAGGTACACTGAGATCATTGGCTACTTGGCGAAAGAGCATGGAGCAGCAGCCTCCGGCTATGAGATTTCCAAAGACGCTAACCTCGTGCAGTGTATCGGGTACGCTCGGAGGTTCATCGTAGGACGGGCCAACGATGAGCCGCACTATCGATACGACCGATACATGCGCGTGCTGAACTCGGCGCTTCGGCGAGACCCTGTGAATACTGGGACAGTGGTTCACGTGGATATCGGGTGTGGCCCCGGTCTGTTCACTTGGGTTGTGAGAGACTATTTCCGCGCGAGACCCCAGATCGAGGTTGATCTATACGGCTATGACCATTCAAAGGAGATGATTAGACTCGCAGATTATATCTGGGATCGACTAGGAGAGGATGTTGACTATATGTGTTTTCACAAAACTAAGGATTTATTGACTCAAATTCCTCAAATCATTACTGCTCCGTTCTGCATGTTGATCACACTGGGCCACGTTCTCGTACAGACCGTCGATGACGACTCTGCGTTGAGCAACTTTGCGAGAATCATTGCAAAGTGTGCGCCAATGACCAATTGTCTGGTGGTAGCGGTGGACGCCCAGACGGGGAACCGGCCGGATCAATTCCGTAGGGCGTGCGACAAGTTGGAAGCCGCTCTGACGCGACGCGGGTTGACTGTCGGCATTCCCGCGATGGGCCGGTCAGACATGGTAACCAGCGTCTACGCTATGGGTCAGGCATGAGCGAGCAGCTTCACCTTGACTTCGACGACGCCGGCGGCGCGGAGCGACCGAAGGCAGTGCGTGCAGGCGCTGCGAGCGCCGTGCCGGACATTCCCGGCCTTACATATATTCCTCGGTTCTTGTCCGTCGATGAGCAGGATGCTGCTATCCGCCATATCGACGACGAGCCTTGGCGGAGCGATCTGGAACGCCGCGTCCAGCACTATGGCTGGCGCTACGACTACCGCGCACGCACCGTCGGCCGCGACATGCACATCGGGCCACTGCCGGCGTGGCTTCAGGACATCGCCAGACGCCTCCACGACGAAACCCGCCTCTTTGATCGCGTGCCAGATCAGGCGATCGTGAACGAGTATGTCGCCGGGCAGGGCATCGCCATGCACGCGGATCGGCAGTGCTTCGGCCCCACGGTCGCAACGGTCTCCCTCGGCGACGCCTGGCGAATGGACCTGCGGCCCGCACGCGGCGCTGCGGACACGCGGGTCGACATCCTGCTGGAGGAAGGATCGGCGCTGCTGATGACGGATGACGCCCGTTGGCGCTGGTTCCATGGCATCGCCAAGCGCCTGAAGGAACGCACAGATGGCGGCTCACGGACGCGAAAGCGCCGGCTCTCGCTAACCTTCAGGACGGTGCTGTACGACGGTCAGGCCGGCACTCAGGCGCTGTCGGCGGGCTGAACGAAGCGGTCGATGATCTTCTTCGTGCCGGCCTTGTCGAAGGCGACCTCCAGCTTGTTGCCGTCCACCGAGCGGATGCGCCCGTAGCCGAACTTCCGGTGGAAGACGCGGGCGCCGGCCGCGTAGCCCTCTGCCGCCGCCCCGGCGCTGAGCGGCACCGGCGTCGCGTCGATCACGGACGCCCGCCGGCGCGGCGCACCCCACGCCTGTAGCCGCTCCCGCGCGGCGACGGCGCCGCCGTGGCCGCGATAGAGCCCACCGGGTGCGGCCGGGCGCATCGCCGATGGCTCAGAGAGGGTGACATGATCCGGCGCGAGCTCGTCGACGAAGCGCGAGGGGATCGCGCTCACCCACTGGCCGTGCCGGAATCGGTTCGCCGCGAAGAGGACATGGGCGCGGCGGCGGGCGCGGGTGAGGCCGACATAGGCGAGGCGGCGCTCCTCCTCCAGCCCATCGGTGCCGGCTTCCACAAGCGCGAGCTGGTGGGGAAACAGCCCTTCCTCCCACCCGGGCAGGAATACCGTGTCGAACTCCAGGCCCTTGGCGCCGTGCAGGGTCATGATGTTGACCATCGGCTCGCTCTCGTCGCCCTCGCGGTCCATGACCAGGCTCACATGGTCGAGGAAGGAGGCGAGGTCCTCGAACTCGCCGAGGGCACCCACGAGCTCCTTCAGGTTCTCGAGCCGGCCCGGCGCCGCCGGCGAGCGGTCCTTCTGCCACATCCCGGTGTAGCCGGATTCATCGAGCATCGTCTCCACCACCTCGGGATGATGCGTCTCGGCCAGTGCGCTTCGCCAGGCACGGAGCCGCTCGATCAGCCCGGCGAGGGCCGTGCGGGCGCGGGGCTTGAGCTCGTCGGTCTCGATCAGCCGCTCCGCCGCGCGGTAGAGGGAGAGGCCGCCCGCCCGCGCGAGCGCATGGATCGGGCGGAGCGAGGCCTCGCCGAGGCCGCGCTTCGGCAGGTTCACGATGCGCTCGAAGGCGAGATCGTCGTCGGGGCGGACCGTGACCCGGATGTAGGCCACGGCGTCCCGGATCTCCTGGCGTTCGTAGAAGCGGAGCCCCCCGATCACGCGGTAGGGCAGGGCGATGGTGAGGAAGCGCTCCTCGAAGGCACGGGTCTGGAAGCCGGCGCGCACCAGGATGGCGATGGTATCGAGGCTCTCGCCGGCGCGTTGCAGCGCCTCGATTTCCTCGCCGACGGCGCGCGCCTCCTCCTCGCCGTCCCAGGTCTCGGTGATGCGGACCTTCTCGCCGTCCGCCCCCTCGGTCCAGAGCGTCTTGCCGAGCCGCCCTTCGTTGCGGGCGATGAGGCCGGAGGCCGCGGCGAGGATGTGCCCGGTGGAGCGGTAGTTGCGCTCCAGCCGCACCACGCGCGCACCGGGGAAATCCTGCTCGAAGCGGAGGATATTGCCGACCTCGGCGCCGCGCCAGCCGTAGATCGACTGGTCGTCGTCGCCGACGCAGCAGATGCCATGGTGCGCCTGCGCCAGCAGCCGGAGCCAGAGATATTGCGCGACGTTGGTGTCCTGATACTCGTCCACCAGCAGGTACCGGAAGCGCCGCTGATAGTCGGCGAGCACGTCCCGATGGCCCGTGAAGAGGGTCAGGTTGTGCAGCATGAGATCGCCGAAATCGGCGGCGTTCACGGTGCGCAGCCGCTCCTGATAGGCCGCGTAGAGGGCGGGCGCGCGGCCGTTGGCATAGTCGGCGCCGTCGGCGCCCGCCACCTTGTCGGCGGTCAGCCCCCGGTCCTTCCAGCGCTGGATGATGACCGAGAGGGTGCGCGCCGGCCAGCGCTTCTCGTCGATGTCCGCGGCCTGGATGAGCTGCTTGAGCAGGCGGGTCTGGTCGTCCGTGTCGAGGATGGTGAAGTCCGGCTTGAGCCCGGCGAGTTCGGCATGGCGGCGCAGGATGCGGGCCGCGATGGCGTGGAAGGTGCCGAGCCAGAGGCCGGCGGTGGGACGCCCGATCAGCCGTTCCACGCGGCCGATCATCTCCCGCGCCGCCTTGTTGGTGAAGGTGACCGCCAGCACCTGCCCCGGCCGGGCGCGGCCGGTGGCGAGGATATGGGCGAGGCGCGTGGTGAGCACGCGGGTCTTGCCGGTGCCGGCGCCGGCGAGCACCAGCAGCGGCCCGTCAAGGGATTCGACCGCCTGGCGCTGCTCCGGATTCAGCCCGTCGAGATAGCCGCGCCCGGACGCCGGCGGGCGCGGGGCGGGCTCGGCGGGCAGGCTGAGCGCGGGATCGGAAGAATCGGTCATGCACAAGGACGCCGGACGAGTCGCGCACTATAACACGGCCCGTCCCGCGTCCTCGCGCGCGGGAGCGCGCGATCGAGCGGAGCGAGCGCCCGGCAACCGCGCGATGTGGGAGATGAGCGGGACCGGGCCGCGCAGCGGTCCGGCCGGCGCGCCGCAGGCGCGTAAGCCAAGCGAGCGGAGCGAGCGCCCGGCGCCTGAGGGAAATTAAAGAATCATAAGCGCCCGGCGCCTGAGGGATACAACAAAGCTTTTTCATGGACATCGCGGCCGCGCCGTGAGATCAGGCGGCGATGCGGTGCGAGAGCGTGAGCTTTTTCAGCGAGGGCGTGCGGCTTGCGGGCGATCTCTACCGGCCCGCCGACGCAGGACCCGATAGAGGCGCGGGCGAGGCGCGCGCGGGCGTGGTGCTCTGCCACGGCTATACCGGGGTGAAGAGCCTCTATCTGCCCGACAATGCGCGCGTGCTCGCGGAGGCGGGCTATGTGGTGCTCGCCTTCGACTACAAGGGCTGGGGCGCGAGCGAGGGGCCGCGCGCCCGGCTGGCGCCCTTCAGCCGCGTCGCCGACACGCAGGCCGCGCTCACCTTTCTCGGCACGAGGCCGGGCGTGGACCGGGCGCGCCTCGGCCTCTACGGCACCAGTTATGGCGGCGCCACGGCGATCTGGGCCGCCGCGCTGGATGCGCGCGTGCGCTGCGTGGTGAGCGTGGTCGGCGTCGGCGACGGCAGGCGCTGGATGCGGAGCGTGCGCCGGCCGGACGAATGGCACGACCTGCTGGCCCGGGCGCAGGCCGATCGCGAGGCCGCCGTGCTGAGCGGCGAGTCCGGAATGGCCGAGCGCGACGAGATCCTGCTGCAGGACCGGGTGTCGGCCTCGCTCTCGGCCGCGGCGCGGGCCGGCAACCCGGACGCGGTCTCCACCGTGCCGGCCTCCTTCATCGACGAGACACTCTCCTTCCACGCCGACTGGGTGGTGGGCCGGATCGCGCCCCGCCCGCTGCTCCTCGTCACCACCGACGACGACCGCCTGGTGCCGCCGGAGGAATCGCGGGCCCTCTACGCCTGCGCCGGCGAGCCCAAGAAACTCGTCGTGCTCGAGGGCTACGGCCATTTCGACGTCTATGCGGAACCGGCCTTCGGCGCGGTGATGGCGGCGACCCTCGACTGGTACGGAGAGCACCTGCCGGCGCGGGGCGGCGGGCGGGCGGCATAGCCCGATGAGCGGGCCTGTGACGATCAGGCTCGAAGCGTCGGGCGAGAGTTTTTCTTGCGGCCCCGGCGAGACCATCCTGCGCGCCGGCCTGGCCGCCGGCTTCGCCATGCCCTACGAGTGCGCGAGCGGGAGTTGCGGCTCCTGCAAGGGGCGGCTCGTCGAGGGCGCGGTGGACGCGCTCTGGCCCGACGCGGCCGGGCTCAGCGAGCGCGACCGGCGCAAGGGCGACCGCATTCTCTGCTGCCAGTCGCTCCCCAGGGGCGATTGCACGGTTCAGGTGCGCCCCGTCCAGGTGGAGGGGGCACGGGAGGAACCCGCGCCGGCGGCGTTCACGGCCACGGTCGAGGCGCTGGAGCGGCTCACGCGGGGCGTTCTCTCCATCGGCTGCCGGCCGGAGCGGCCCGTGCCCTTCCTGCCCGGCCAGTACGTGCTGCTCCAGGTGCCGGGCGGCCAGCGGCGCGCCTACTCCATGGCCAACACCGCGCCCGAGACCCTCGCCTTCATCGTCAAGGCGAAGCCGGGCGGCCACGCCTCGCGCTATCTCTTCGACGATCTCGCCCAAGGCGACACGCTGCGCCTGGAAGGCCCCTACGGCCGGGCCTATCTGCGCACGCCGCCGGTGCGGGAGATCGTCTGCGTCGCCGGTGGCTCAGGGCTCGCGCCCATGCTCTCGGTCGTGGAGGGCGCGCTGGCCCGGCCCGATACTCCTGGCGTGCGGCTCTTCTTCGGCGCCAACAGCGCGAACGAGCTCTTCATGGTGGACGAGATGACGGCACTCGCGGCCCGGCACGAGCGCCTCTCGCTCGCGCTCGCGGTGCGGGACGGTGCGCCCGGCGCCGCCACCGGCCTCGTCGGCGATGTCGCGCTGGCGGCGATGGCGACCCTTGCCGAATGCGACGTCTACATGGCCGGGCCGCCGGGGCTGATCGACGCGCTGCTCAGGCCGGTCATGCGCAGCGGCAAGGTCGCGCCCGAGCGCATCTTCTTCGACCGCTTCCTCTAGAGCCGGCGTTCCCGGAGGCGGGCTGGACCGGGGGCGGGCGACCCCGTAGCCTCGCGCCATGCGAAAAATCCTCGTCACCGGCGCGCTCGGGCAGATCGGCGTCGAGCTGGTGCCGGCGCTCAGGCAGCGCCACGGCGGCGAGAACGTCGTCGCCTCCGGCTGGCGCCGGCGAGACGTGCCGGCGGTCACCGACGGCGGGCCCTTCGAGATCGTCGATTGCACCAGGCCGGGCGATATCGCTGCGGTCGTGGAGACGCACGCGATCGGCACCGTCTACCACATGGCGGCGCTGCTCTCGGTGCTCGGCGAGGAGCGGCCGGAGGACGCCTGGGCGCTCAATCTCGGCAGCTACGCCACCGTGCTGGAGGTGGCGCGCCGCCACGGCTGCGCGGTGTTCTTCCCGAGCTCCATCGGCGCCTTCGGGCCGGGCACGCCGCTCGAGAACACGCCGCAGGACACGATCCAACGGCCCAACACGATCTACGGCGTCTCCAAGGTCGCGGGCGAGCTGCTGGGCGACTACTATCACGGGCGCTTCGGGCTGGACACGCGGGGGCTGCGCCTGCCGGGCCTGATATCGCACGTGGCGCTGCCCGGTGGTGGCACCACCGACTATGCCGTGCATATCTTCTACGAGGCGCTGCGCGAAGGGCGCTACTCCTGCTTCCTGCGCCCGGATTCGCGGCTCGACATGATGTACATGCCCGACGCCGTCGCCGCGATCCTGGACCTGATGGCGGCCGATCCGGAGCGCCTCCGCCACCGCAACGCCTTCAACGTGACCGCCATGAGCATCACGCCCGCCGAGCTCGCCGCCGAAATCCGCCGCCACGTGCCCGGCTTCGAGATCGACTACGCGGTCGATCCCCTGCGCCAGTCCATCGCCGATTCATGGCCGGATTCGATGGACGACAGCGCCGCCCGCGAAGAATGGGGCTGGCAGCCCCGCTACGACCTGGCCGCCATGACGGCGGAGATGATCGCAACGCTCAGGCAGAAGCTCGACCTCGCCTGACCCGGCGGGTGAGGCCGCCCCTACTCCCGAAATACCCAGCATCGCACCGGGCCCACGTCGAGGTGGACGAAGTCGGAGCTGCGGTAGAGGCCGGCGCCGCCCCGGTTGAGCCCGACCGCCGCGAGCCAGACCGCCTCCGTGGCGATGCCGGGCACCCTGAAGTCCGCCGCCATGCCCAGCGTGTGCAGCGAATTGCGGGCGACGCCCTCCGTGGTGGCGCGGAGGTAGGCGTTGGTGCCGGCCGAGCGGTAACCCGAGACGAGGTCGATGTGCCGGGGCCTCCTCAGCGCCTTCCACACGAAGAAGAGCTGGTCGAGCAGGCCGTAGAAGATCGTCACGACCTCGCCGTCGCGCCGGTCGCGCAGCAGGTGGCTGTAGGCGTCGAGCGCGCCCCGGTCGTAGTCGCCGTCGCGCCAGTAGACCAGATCGCGCATCTCGCCGGTCCACAGATTGCGGATCGGCACCCGCCGGCTCGCGTCTTCCAGATAGGTCTTGGCGGCGGGCGCGGACGGGCGCGCCGCAAGGCCGAGGACGAGCGCCGCTCCGGCCGCACAGAACGCCCGGCGGTCGGGGCCGCCGCCCCGCGCCCCTCCCCGGTCGCGCATGACGCACCCTACCACGTATTCATATCCCTCAGACGCCGGGCGCTCGCTCCGCTCGCTTGGCTACGCGCCTAGCGGCGCGCCGGCGCGGTCGCGCCGGCCGGGCCGCTGCGCGGCCCGGTCCCGTTCATCTCCCGCACCTGGGAGGCGCAAGGCGCTCGCTCCGCTCGCATCGCGCGCCCCCGCGCGTGGACGCATCGGTCGCGCGCCCGCGCGCGTGGACGCGCGACGCTTACGCGCCTGGCGGCGTGCCGGCGCGGTCGCGCCGGCCGGATCGCTGCGCGGCCGGTCCTCCTTACAGTCACGCCCCGTGTGTCGCCGGGCTCGCCATCTGTCGCCGGGCTCGCCTTGCCGGCTTTGCGCCGCATCGGCGATACTGCCGGCCTCGCGTCGGAGCCGCATCCGTCGAACAAGGGAGAGCGCACCATGTCCACCGCTGCCGCCGAGATCGTGAAGGGCGTCTTCCTCCAGGACCCGACGCTGTTCCGCCAGCAATGCCATGTGGACGGCCAATGGCTCGACGCGCGCTCCGGGCGGAGCACCGACGTCGTGAACCCGGCCGACGGCCGCGTGATCGGCACCGTGCCGGCGTTCTCCGCCGCCGAGACCCGCGCCGCCATCGAGGCCGCGAACCGGGCCTTCCCCGCGTGGCGCGCCAAGACCGCCAAGGAGCGCGCCCAGATCCTGCGCAAGTGGTACGACCTGATGATGGCGAACCAGGAGGACCTCGCCATCATCATGACCGCCGAGCAGGGCAAGCCCATGGCGGAATCGCGCGGCGAGATCGGCTATGGCGGCTCCTTCATCGAATGGTTCGCCGAGGAGGGCAAGCGCGCCTATGGCGACGTGATCCCGCAGCACCTCAGCGACAAGCGCATCGTGGTCACCAAGGAGCCGGTCGGCGTCGTCGGCATGATCACGCCCTGGAACTTCCCCAACGCCATGATCACCCGCAAGGCCGGGCCCGCGCTCGCCGCCGGCTGCACCGTGATCGCGCGGCCGGCGACGGCGACGCCCTTCTCCGCACTCGCGCTCTGCGAGCTCGGCGAGAGGGCGGGCATCCCGGCGGGCGTCTTCAACGTGATCACCGGGCCGTCGGCCGATGTCGGCGGCGAGATGACCGCCAACCCCATCGTGCGCAAGCTCTCCTTCACCGGCTCGACCGAGGTGGGCAAGATCCTGCTCGAACAATGCGCCCAGACGGTCAAGAAGGTCTCGATGGAGCTCGGCGGCAACGCCCCCTTCATCGTCTTCGACGACGCCGACATGGACTCCGCCGTGAGCGGCGCCATCGCGTCGAAATACCGCAACACCGGCCAGACCTGCGTCTGCGCCAACCGCTTCCTGGTGCAGGGCGGCGTCTACGACGCCTTCGCCGAGAGGCTTGCCGAGGCCTCGTCGAAGCTGGTCGTCGGCCCCGGCCTCGAAGGCGAGACCCAGCAGGGGCCGCTGATCGACTCCGACGCCGTCGCCAAGGTCGAGGAGCATATCCAGGACGCGGTCGACAAGGGGGCAGAGGTGATCCAGGGCGGCAAGCGCCATGCGCTCGGCGGCAACTTCTTCGAGCCCACCGTCATCGCCAACGTGAACACCCAGATGAAGGTGGCGCGGGAGGAGACCTTCGGCCCGCTCGCGCCGCTCTTCCGCTTCGAGACCGACGACGAGGCGGTTCAGCTCGCGAACGACACCGAGTTCGGCCTCGCCGCCTACTTCTACAGCCGCGACATCGGCCGCATCTGGCGGGTGGCGGAGCAGCTCGAATACGGCATCGTCGGCATCAACACCGGGATCATCTCGACCGAGGTGGCGCCCTTCGGCGGCATGAAGGAATCCGGCATCGGCCGCGAAGGCTCCCATTACGGCCTCGATGAGTTCATGGAGGTCAAGTACATGTGCATGGGCGACATCGACAAGTAGACTCTTTCTCTTTCCCTCAGGCGCCGGGCGCTCGCTCCGCTCTAATCGCGCGCCCCCGCGCGTGGAGGCGCGACGCTTACGCGCCTTGCGGCCCGATCCGCCGTGCAGTCACATCCCGTGTGCCGCCGGGCGGTAGCCCCGGCCTACTCGGCGGCTGCCTCGTCTTCCGGCGTCTCCGCCTTGGCTCCGGGGACGCAGCCGCCGCAGACGGTGAACTCCTGCGCCGTGACGTGGCGGCCGCGCTCGCTTGCGAGGAAGACCGCCATGTCGGCGATGCTGTCGGTGGTCACCAGCGCACCCAGCATGTTGGCGCGCATGTTGGCCGCGTAATGGGCCGCGTAGTCGATGCCCAGATCCGCGGCGAGGCCGCGGTGGGCGTCCTGCGCCATCCCGGTCTCGACCCAGCCGGGGCAGATGGCGTTGACCCGGACGCCGGCCGTGCCGAGCTCGTCCGCGAGGCAGCGCATGAAGGCGTTGAGGCCGCTCTTGGTCATCGCATACACACCCCAGCCGGCAGAGTAGGCGTTCGCCGCGATGGAGGAGACGAAGATGACCGAGGCGCCCGCGCCGGACGCCCGGATCGCCGGCAGCGCCGCCTGGGACACGAGATAGGGGGCCGTGAGGTTGGTCTCCACCATGGCGTCCCAACTGGCGATGTCCATCTCGGCCACGTCCTTGCGGACGAAGACGCCGGCATTGTTGACCAGGATATCGAGCCCGCCGAGGCGCGCGATAGCGGCGGCGCACATCGGCGCGATGGCGGCGCGGTCGCGCAGGTCGGCAGTGGCGGCGAAGGCCCGGCCGCCTGCCGCCTCGATGGCGTCCACGGTCGGCCGGGCACGCTCCTCGCTGCGGGCGTGAACCGCCACATGCGCGCCCTCGCGCGCGAAGGCCACGGCGATGGCCGCGCCGATCCCGCTTCCCGCCCCGGTGACCAGGGCGCGGCGGCCGTGAAGTGACGTTTCCATCCCCCTCTCCCTATGGTGGGGTGGGCCGACCGCTTCGAGCGGCGCCGCGCCCGGCATGTGAGGGATCGACAGGTGGGCCGCCTGCCGCGCCCGCCGTCATGACTCGCCGGTTCGCGCTATCATGCCAGAATTGGGGAGTGACGAGGGAAGCGTCATGGCGACACCGTTTCAGTTCAGGACGGGCATGCACGAGCCCGCCGTGCGCCGCGCCTCGCCCGCCGACGTGCCGATCGTCGACTTCGGCGCGCTCTACGCGCCCGGCATGGCCGCGCGCAAGTCGCTCGCGCGGGCCATCCGCGCCGCCTGCGCCGGCCCCGGCTTCTTCTACATCGTCAACCACCGGTTCCCGCAGGCGGTGATCGCGCGTGCGCGGGCCGCCATGCAGCGCTTCTTCGCGCTCCCGCTCGAGCAGAAGATGCGCAACCACTATCTCGACTGGCCCAATCACCGGGGCTACGTGCCGGCGGGCGGAATCACCGCCGACCACAGCTTCGAAGGTTCCAGCGACATGTCGGAGGCCATCGAGATGGCCCACGACCTGCCGGCGGACGATCCCGACCATGTGCGCGGCATTCGCTTCTACGGCCCCAACAACTGGCCCGCCGAGCCGGTGGACTTCCGCTGGGCGCTCGGCACCTATTTCGACTGCCAGCTCGAACTCGGCCGCCAGATCTTCCGCGCCTTCGAATACGCGCTCGATCTGGAGGAGGGGTACTTCACCTCGAAATACACCAAGCCGCTGGCACGGCTCCGCGTCTGCCACTACGAGCCCCAGCCCGAGCCGCTCGATATCGCCCATATCGGGCTCGGCGCGCACACCGACTACGAGTGCTTCACCACGGTGTGGCAGGACCGGGAAGGCCTGCAGATGCTGAGCCGGGACGGCGAATGGCTCATCCTGCCGCCGGTCGACGGCAGCTTCGCCGTCAACCTCGGCGATCTCATGCAGCAATGGACCAACGACCTGTTCGTCTCGACCATGCACCGGGTCATCAACACCTCAGGAGGCACGCGCCATTCGCTCGTGCAGTTCTTCGGCGTCGACTACGACGTGGAGGTCGAGGCGGTCCCCGGTTGCGTCGGCCCGGACAATCCGTGGCGCTACGAGCGGATCAGGGCGGGCGACCACTCGGAGAGAATGGTCGCCCGCACCTATCACTACGACGAGTAGGGGATCTGCCGCCCCCTTACTCGGGCTCGGTGAGAGACACCTCCGTCCGCCGGTTGCGGCCGTCGCGCACATTGTCGCTGGTCTTCGCGATCGGCTCCGATTCGCCGAGGCCCTCGACGTCGATCACGAAGCGGCCTGCTCCCCGGTCGGTCAGATAGCGCGCCACCGAGAGTGCACGCCTCTCCGAGAGACCGAGATTGTAGCTCTCCGGGCCGGCCCGGTCGGTATGGCCCCGGACGAGGATATTGTCGGGCTGCATCTCCAGTGCCGTCGCCGCAGCCTCGTCCAGCGTCGTCTTCCCGGCCTTCGACAGCTCGGCGCTGTCGAATTCGAAGAACACCACGTAGTACGTCACGTAGCTCGGCTCGGGCTCAGGCATGGGCGCGGGCTCCGACGGAGGCGGCACGGGCGGCCGCAGCGCCACCTCGGCCGTGACCACCGCGTTGTAGAACGCGTTCCGGCACGCGGCGATGTCGTCCGGCTGGTGGCCTTCCTCCTGCTCCTGCATCCAGCATTCGAAGCTGATCTGGGCGCGGGCGGCGGCTTCGGGCGCCTTGCCCCGGCCGTTCCCAACCAGCATCGCGAAGAGCCTGGCTCTCGCCTTCGCCAGCTCTTCCGTCTTGTCCTCGGGAAGATAACGCTCGGCGAGGGTGGTGGGCATCACGTCGTCGCCCCGCGCCGCGACAGCCGCCTTCAACGCGAAGCGGTCGGAATCCCGGTAGTCGAATTCCGCCAGTTCGTTCGAAGACAGTCCGATATAGCCGGCGTAGAGCTCTGTGTTGAATTTCGAGCCCGAAGGCTCGAGGCCCTGAACGCCCTCGAGCTCAACGCCGTGGCAGGCGCCGAGCACTGCGGCCAGCCCCGCGACCGCCGCGAGGCGGAGCCCGGTCGAAGAGACCTTGGTTCTGTTAAGCATGCTCATAATATGCCTCCTATTCCGTCCCAGGGAATCGGGTTGGCACCCGTATAATACGCCTTCCGGTGCACCGCAAAAAATTCGACGATGACAGAGGCGGATTCCCGAGCGGCACGAAGCGGCCGCCGCTCGACAAGACCGGGAATTGCGCTTAGATCACGGTGGATCGACACGATGCAACCGGACCGGAGGCGTTCCATGCTGCGAAGGCACCTTGCAACCGTCCTTCTCGCCGGTGCGCTCGCAACGCCGGCGGCGGCCGACGACGAGTCGCGCTATTCGGAGTGGCGCCCGGAGGGTGACGAGGCCGCCGAGTCGAGCGCGCTCGATGCGCTCGCCCAGGAGCTGGAAGCGTTGATCGAGGAGGCCGCGCGAGCGAGCGCGGCGGACCCGCGCTTTCTCCAGGACCTCCGCGACAGGATCGCCGCGCACGTCGCCGACGCGCGGCCGCGGACGGCCCTGGTCCGGGACGATTTCGCCGACGGCGACTATACGGACGATCCGCGCTGGACCGTGGTGAGCGGCAGCTTCTCGGTGGACCGCGGGCGCGGCCTGCTGACGGCGGTTCCCCTCGCCAAGGCCCGGGGGTCGGGAGCCGACGACCCCCTCGACGCCCTCCTCGACACCGGCGGCGCCATCCTCGAGGGCACCGGTGAGCTTCTCGACAGCGGCGCGAACGCTCTCGACGACCTTCTGAGCGGCGAGATGAAACTCGACGACCTTCTGGGCGGCGGAGCCAGGGACGCGAAGGAGGATACCGCAAAGGAGGACACCGGGCCCGCCGGGCCGGAGCCCGCGCAGATCACCCTGGCGGCCGCCATTCCCAACGCGTTCGCGCTCGAGCTGGAGATGACCTCGCGCAGCGCGGGCAAGGGCGCGCTGCTCGAGATCGACCTGTTCCAGGGCGGGGCCGGCGCGGCGGGCTACCGCCTCGCCTACCAGCCGGGAAGCTATACTGCGCTCGTGCTCTCGCGCTTCGGCCGGCGCGGCGTGGTCGCGATCGGCGAGTACCGCGACAAGCTGCAGCTCGAAGACGGCCAGAGCCACACGGTCGCTCTCGTGCGCGCAGGCGACGGGACGATGACCGCGAGCGTCGACGGCAGCGAGGTCATCCAGGTGAAGAGCAGCGCCTTCAAGGATCCCTTCGACGGCGTCTCCCTGGTCAATGGCGGCGGCGACTACGCGATCCGCAGCGTTGCGGTCTATGGCGAGCGCTAGGAAGGCGCAGCGCCCGAGGACGGAGACCGGCGCCGGGGCATGAGCGGGGGCCTGGCCGACGCACCGGCACCCGGCGCCGCGCGGGCGGTGCTGGAGCGTTGCCTCGCGCGCATCGAGCGCCTCGACCCCGCGCTGAACGCCATGGTGACCGCCACGGCGGAGACGGCGCGCCAACAGGCGGATACCTGCGACCGGGCGGCGGCCGAGGGGCGCTGGCTCGGCCTCCTGCACGGGATGCCGGTCGCGCTCAAGGACAATATCGAGACCGCGGGTGTACGCACCACCAGCGGCGCCGCCTATCTCGCCGACCACATCCCCAACCGGGACGCGCCGGTGGTGGGCCGGCTCAAGGCCCAGGGCGCGGTCCTGGTCGGCAAGGCCAACATGCAGGAGCTGGCCTGGGGCGTCGTCTCGACCAACCCGGTCACCGGCCAGTGCCGCAACCCGTGGAACCCGGAGCATATTCCGGGCGGCTCCAGCGGCGGCTCCGGCGCTGCGGTCGCGGCCGGGATGGCGCACGCCTCGCTCGGCACCGACACCGGCGGTTCGGTGCGGATACCGGCCTCGATGACCGGCATCGCGGGCCTGCGGCCCACCCACGGGCGCATCTCGATCCGCGGCATCACGCCGGTCAGCGTCGCCCACGACACCGTCGGCCCGATGGCGCGCTCCGTGGCGGATGTCGCGCGGCTCTTCGCCGTGCTCGCCGCCTACGACCCGCTCGATCACGTCTCCCGCGCGCTGCCGCTCGACAATTTCCTGCCCCGGCTCGGCGACGGGATCGAGGGCGTGCACATCGGGCTCGCGCGCAACTTCTTCTTCGACGGCCTCGACGGCGAAGTCGAGGCGGCGGTCCGGGCCGGCGCCGACACCCTGGAATCGCTCGGCGCACGCCTGGTCGACGTGACCCTGCCCGGCGCCGAGACCGCCCAGCGCTGGACCACGATCATGGCCTATGCCGACGCCTGCGCCTATCACAAGGAGCGGCTGGACGCCGGCCCCGGCGCGCTGTCGCAAGCCGTCTACGAGCGCATGATCATGGGCCGCGACTTCAGCGCCGTGGACTATGCGCAAGCGATGCGCGGGCGCGAGGCATGGCGCCGCGCGCTGGCCGAGATGTTCGAGACCGTCGACCTGCTGCTCGCGCCGACCACCCCCCGGCCGGCACCGCCGATCGCCGACGACCGCAGCCTCCACCGCGCAACCCAGGACGCAACGCGCTTCACCTATGGCGGCGCACTCGCGTCGATTCCGGGCCTCTCCGTCCCCTGCGGCTTCAGCGCGGGCGGACTGCCCATCGGCATGATGCTGGAGGCCGCGGGGGGGGCGGAGCCGCTGCTGCTCAGGGTCGGCCACGCCTATCAGCAGGCGACGGACTGGCACCTCCGCCGCCCGCCCTGCCTTGACGACGACGGGGCGGACACCACATCGGCCCCATGACCGGGACCCAGGTCGCGCCCGCCGCAGCGCCCGAAGACGAGGGCGGCGATGCGCGGGCACGCCTCATCGTGGACGAGGCGGCGGCGCGCTACTGCGCCCGGCGGCGGGAGAGGATCGACGACTTCGTGGACCGCTGCTTCTCGCTGCCCGGCACCGTGCGGCTCCACCGCCGGGCGCTCGGCTGGGACCTCCTGCGCTCGCCGGCGAACCTCGCCCTCTCCGCGCCCCATCTCGCCGCGCGGGTGAGCGCCGGGCTCGCGCGGCGCGCAGGGCTCGCGCCTGCGGCCGACTGGCTCGACGGCCGGCGCTACTTCCTGCAGACCGATGTCGCCCGCGAGCTCGAATGGCGCCTCTTCACGGAGTTCCTGGAGCTCCCGATCCGGCAAGGCGAGCGGGTCTCGACACACGACGCGCTGGCCGACGAGATCCTGCGCGACCCGCGCATCGCACCGGGTGGCGGGGATGTACCGGCATCGCCGACGGAGCAGGCGGCGTTCCGCACCTGGCTCGCCGGCACGGCCAGCACCTATGAGGGAACCCGCGTCTCGGCGGCCGACCTCACCACCGCAACAGTGAGCGCCGGCGTCGGCGCGCTCGCCTTCAAGAAGCTGACGCCGGGGATGATGTCGCTGGGTCCCGCGACCGCTCACATGCTGGTGCAGAACGCGGCAATCGCGGGCTTCCCGCTCGGCGGCGGGGCCGGCGCGCTCTGGTACGGCGTCTTCCCGGCGGCGGCGCCGGCCGCGCTCACGATCGGGCTCACCGGCGGACTCATGGCCGCAGGCGCGGTGATCGGCGCGTTCTCCGGCGTCGTCACCGACCCGATCCAGCGCCGCCTCGGCCTGCACCAGCGCCGCCTGCTGCGCCTGATCGACTGCCTGGAGCGCGCGTTGACCGGCCAGGACGGCAGCCGCTTCACCGTGCGCGACCACTATGTGGCACGGACCCTGGACGTGATCGAGGCGCTGGGCCTGGTCTGGCGCGCCGCACGCTAGCGTCCCTTCGTTCCAGGCCGAACCCGCCCGCGCCGGCCCATCGCCCGCGCTGCGCCGCCGTGTTATGACCGGCCCGCCCGGCGCCGCCGGCAGGAGACCCCCAGGGAGTCCCCATGTCGAACCGACCGACAGCGCTCACGCACGCGCTGCACGACTATCTCGTGGCCCACGGCGTGCGCGAGAGCGCGGTCATGCGCCGCCTGCGCGAAGAGACCGCCCGCCACGAGATGGCGGTGATGCAGATCTCGCCGGAGCAGGGCGCGCTGATGGCGCTGCTGGTGGAGCTGACCGGGGCCACACGGGCGCTGGAGGTCGGCGTCTTCACCGGCTACAGCGCCCTCGTGGTCGCGGACGCCATGGGCGCGCAGGGCCGGCTCACGGCCCTCGACATCAGCGCCGACCATACCGAGACGGCGCGGCGCTTCTGGGCCGAGGCGGGGCTTGCGGAGCGGATCGAGCTTCGCCTCGGCGACGCGCGCGAGAGCCTCGCGGCGCTCCGCGCGGAAGGCCGCGACGGCAGCTACGACATCGCCTTCATCGACGCCGACAAGTCGGGCTACGACACCTACTACGAGCACTGCCTCGCGCTGGTGCGCCCCGGCGGCCTGGTCCTGATCGACAACAGCTTCCACATGGGCCAGATCGCGGAGCCCGACCGCTGGGGCGAGAACGCTCCGGTCGTGGATGCGTTGAACAAGAAGATCGCCGGCGACGAGCGTGTGACCATCGCCATGCTGCCGGTGGGCGACGGGCTCACGATCTGCCGCAAGCGCCCGTAGGCGGGTAGACTCTATTCATTTCCCTCAGGCGCCGGGCGCTCGCTCCGAACTTTTTTCTTGGCTCAATTCGTAAATTGTATGCATTTGTGGTATAGTTCCGGGAACTTCAAGGGGTTGGGTTCAGGAGGTTGGGTTATGGACAGCAAGGGGTTCCAGGAGTGGCTTTCGGCGGCGGACGAGTTGACGCGCCCACAGGTGCGCGAGGCGCTTGCGGTGCTTTCGGGCCGACCCGAGGGCGAGGCGTCGAAGGCGGCGATCGAACTCGCTGTGGACGAGGCCCGGCGCTGTCCGCATTGCGCGCGCGAGGGGGCGGTTTCGCGGGGCAAGGCGCGCGGTCTTCGGCGCTACCAATGCAAGGGCTGCGGCAAGACCTTCAACGCGCTGACCGGCACGCCGCTGTCGGGCCTGCACCACAAGGAGCGCTGGCTGTCGTTCGGGGCCTCGCTTGCGGAAGGCGAGACGGTGAAGGCGTCGGCGGAGCGGTGCGATGTGGCGGTGAGCACGGCGTTCCGCTGGCGTCATCGCTTTCTGGCGGCGGCGCGGGGTGGTTCGGGGGTGCTCAAGGGCATCGTGGAGGCGGACGAGACGTACATGCTGGAGAGCCGGAAGGGCACGCGCAAGCTGGGGCGCAAGGCGCGCCGGCGCGGCGGCAAGGCGAAGAAGCGCGGTCTCTCGCGCGAGCAGGTGCCGGTTCTCATGGCGGTGGACCGTGGCGGGACGACGTTCAGCGCGGTACTGCCCAGGGTCGATGCGATGGTGCTCACGGCCGCCCTCGATCCGGTGGTCGCCAGGGACGCCCTGCTGGTCTCCGACGGCGGCGCCAGCTACCCGCCGTGCGCCGCCGCGCTCGGAGTGAGCCACGAGAGCCTCAACCGGTCGATGGGGGAACGGGTCCGGGGCGATCTGCATGTGCAGACAGTAAACAGCCGCCACAGCCGCTGGAAGGACTTCCTGCGACCCCGCCGCGGCGTCGCCACCCGCTATCTGGACAACTATCTGAGCTGGTTCCACCTCGTCGGCCTCGCCCCCGGCGCCAATGATCGCGCCTGCCTTGCCGCCGCCGTGATGAAGTAACGCATACGATTCACTAATTGAGCCTATTCTTTCCCTCAGGCGCCGGGCGCTCGCTCCGCTCGCTTGGCTTACGCGCCTTGCGGCGCGCCGGCGCGGTCGCGCCGGCCGGGCCGCTGCGCGTCCCGGTCCCGGTCACATCCCACACCTGGGGGGGCGCCGGGAGCCCGCTTTGCTTGCGCCGGCCCGTGTTCTACGGTGCGAGGCGGAAGGTGGGCGATGGAGGCGAAGGCGGGAGCGCTGGCGGCCGCCGCGGCGGTGGACGAGGCGAGGCTCTGGTCGCGCCAGATGGCGATGGCCGAGATCGGAGCGACCGCGCGCGGCGGCGTCAACCGTGCCGCGCTCTCGGACGAGGACAGGGCCGCCCGGGCGCTGATGCTGGAGTGGGCGGGCGCGCTCGGCTTCGAGGTCTCGACCGACGCCATCGCGAACCTCTACATCCGTCGGCCCGGCCGGCGTGCGGATGCGGCGCCGGTGGTGACGGGAAGCCACCTCGACAGCCAGCCGCGCGGCGGCAAGTTCGACGGCGCCTACGGCGTGGTCGGCGGTTTCGAGGTGCTGGAGGCCATCGCCCGCGCCGGCGTCGAGACCGAGCGGCCCATCGACCTGGTAGCCTGGACCAACGAGGAGGGCGGGCGCTTCCAGCCCGGCGCCATGGGCTCGGCGGTGTTCGCCGGCGTGCTGAGGCTCGAGGACCAGCTCGGTCTCGTGGACCGGGACGGGGTGACGCTCGAAGACGCGCTGAACGAGACGCTCGCATCTACGCCGGGGCTCGCGCAGCGCGCCTTCGGCCATCCCTTCGCGGCCTATGTCGAGGCCCATATCGAGCAGGGGCCGCGCCTGGAGGACGCATGCCAGACGATCGGCGCCGTGACCGGGATCCAGGGACTCTACTGGTTCGCCGTGGAGGTGCGCGGCGAGGAGGCCCACGCCGGCACCACCCCGCTCGCCGGGCGCAGGGACGCGCTCAAGGCGGCGGTCGCCATGGTGGCCGCGCTCGAAGAGCTGATGGCGGACGAGACCGACACGGTGCGCTTCACCGTCGGCCGCTTCGAGTGCGGGCCGGGCTCGCCCGCCACGGTGCCGAGCCACGTGCTCTTCACCATCGACTTCCGCCATCCCGACCCGGCGGTGATCGACCTGATAAGTTCGCAGATCGCGCCGCTCTGCGAGGCCCACGCCAGGGGCTGCGCGGTCACGGTCCGGCCCGTCATGGAGAACGCGCCCCTCGTGTTCGACCCGGCCCTGATCGACATGGTGGAGCGCTACGCCGGCAGCCTCGGGTATTCCGTCATGCGCATGCCCTCAGGCGCCGGCCACGACGCCGGCCACATCGCCCACCTCTGCCCGACCGGCATGATCTTCGTGCCCTGCGACAGGGGCATCAGCCACAACGAGGCGGAGAACGCCGCGCCGGCCGACCTCGCCGCCGGCGCGCGGACGCTGGCCGCCTGCCTCGTTGACCTCGCCGACCTCGCCGACCGGGAGCAGCCATGAGCGCGCGCGAAGGACAGTACGCAGGCTTCGACCCCGAGGCCATCGACGCCGCGCGGCCGGTGATCCGCGCTCACCGGCACGCGATCGTCGCCGGGCACTATCTCGCCGCGCAGGCCGGCTACACGATCCTGGAGGCCGGCGGCAACGCCATCGATGCGGGCGTCGCCGCGGGCATTGCGCTGGGCGTCGTGCACAGCGATCTGGTCAATGTCGCGGGCGTCGCTCCCATCATCCTCTACAGCGCGAAGACAGGGCAGGTGGAGACCATCAGCGGCCTCGGCACCTGGCCCGCCGCGATCGCGCCCGATCTCTTCGCGCGCGACCATGGCGGCCAGATCCCGCACGGCCTGCTGCGCACCGTCGTGCCGGCCGCGCCGGACGCCTGGATCAGCGCGCTCGAACGCCACGGCACCATGACCTTCGGCGAGGTGGCGGAGGCTTCCATCAGGCTCGCCCGCGACGGCTTCGTCATGTACCCGCTGATGGCGAAGGTGATCGCGAACAAGGCGGACGCCTACCGCCGCTGGCCCTCCAACGCGGACATCTATCTGCCCGGCGGCAAGCCGCCCGCCGTCGGCGATCTCTTCGTGCAGGCCGATCTCGGGCGCTCCCTCCAACACATGGCGGACGAGGAGCGCGCGGCGCGCGGCGACCGCGCCGCCGGCCTCGCCGCCGCCCGCGCGGCGTTCTACCGGGGCGATATCGCGGCGGCCATCGTCCGCTTCCACCGGGAGAACGGGGGCCTGCTCGCGGCAGACGATCTCGCCTCGTTCTCGGTGGCGGTGGAGCCGCCCGAACGGGTCGCGGTCGCAGGCGTCGATGTCTACGCCTGCGGCCCCTGGTGCCAGGGGCCGGCGCTGCTGCAGGCGCTCCGCCTGCTCGACATGGAGGCGCTCAAGGCGCAGGGCCACAACAGCGCGGAAGCCCTGCACATGATGGTCGAGGCGCTGAAACTGGCCTTCGCGGACCGCGAGCGCTGGTACGGCGACCCGCGTTTCGTGGACGTGCCGATGGCGGCGCTGCTCTCGGACGACTACAGCGCCCGCCGCCGCGCGCTCATCAGGCCAGGCGCGGCGTGGCCGGAGATGCCGCCGGCCGGCGATCCGAGCAAGGGCCATGCGTCCGATGGGCAGCCCCGGGCCGAAGCCGCGGCCGGGCCAGCCGAGGCGGCGCACGACACCTCCTACGTCTGCGCCATCGACAGCGACGGCAACGTCTTCTCGGCGACGCCGAGCGATGTCTCCTTCGACACGCCGGTGATCCCCGGCACCGGGCTCTGCCCCTCCTCGCGCGGCTCGCAGTCCTGGGCCGATCCGGGCCACACATCGAGCGTGGCGCCCGGCAAGCGCCCGCGCCTCACGCCCAACCCGGCGCTCGCGATCCGCGACGGCGCCTTCGTCATGCCCTTCGGCACGCCGGGCGGCGACGTTCAGATCCAGGCGATGCTGCAGACCTTCGTGAACGTCGTGGCCTACGGCATGAACCCGCAGGCCGCCGTCGAGGCGCCGCGCTTCGCCACCATGAGCTTCCCCAACTCCTTCGAGCCGCACGACTACCACCCCAACAGGCTGATGCTGGAGGCGCGGATTCCGCAGGCCGCCGGCGATGCGCTCGCCGCCTGGGGGCACGGGGTCGAATGGTGGCCGGAGTGGGCCTGGCCGGCAGGCGCCATGTGCGTGCTCGTGCAGGATGTCGCGCGGGGCATCATCGCGGGCGGCGCGGACCCGCGGCGCCCGGCCTACGCGCTCGGCTGGTAGGCGGCGGCCGGAGGACAAGCGCGATGACGATCCTGTTCGAGGGATGCAGGGTGTTCGACGGCCACTCGGCCGAGCCGCGCGAGGACGCGACGGTGGTGGTCGAGGACGGTACCATCAAGGAGATCGCGGACGGCGCGGTCTCGGGCCCGGCCGATGCGGCGCGCGTGGCCTGCGCCGGCCGCACGCTGATGCCGGGGCTGATCGACGCCCACTTCCACGCCCTCCTCGTCGACCTCGACATCCCGTCGCTCGACGACATGCCGGCATCGCTGCTCTACCAACATGCGCGGCACAATCTCGAAGGCGCGCTCGGCCGGGGCTTCACCACCGTGCGCGACGCGGGCGGCGCCGACCTCGGCCTGGCGCTGGCCGTCGAGCGCGGCCTGATCGCGGGCCCCAGGCTGCTCTTCGCCGGGCGCGGGCTGAGCCAGACCGGCGGGCACGGCGACATGCGCAGACGCACCCGCTTCGAGCCCTGTGGCTGCGCCGGCTATCGCGGGCCGATCACCCGCGTCGCCGACGGCGCCGACGCGGTGCGTCAGGCGGCGCGGGAGGAGCTCCGCAAGGGCGCCCACCAGATCAAGATGATGGTCTCCGGCGGCGTGCTCTCGCCGGCCGATCCGATCTGGATGGACCAGTACTCGGACGAGGAAATTCGCGCCGGCGTGGAGGAAGCCGCGACCAGGCGCACCTATGTGATGGCGCACGCCCATACGGCAAGCGCGGTGCGCCGCTGTGCGGCGCTCGGCGTGCGCTCGATCGAGCACGGCACCCTGATCGACGCCGAGGCGGCGGACGCCGCGGCAGGCGCCGGCGCCTTCGTGGTGCCGACCCTGGTGACGATCTTCGCGATGATCGAGTCGGGCGACCAGTTCGGGCTGCCCAAAATATTCGCCGACAAGCTCCAGGGCCTCGGCGAGGAGGGGCTGCGCTCCCTCGAGATCTGCCGGGCCGCCGGCGTGCCGATGGGCTTCGGCACCGATCTGCTGGGGCCGCTGCAGGACCGGCAGAGCCGCGAGTTCCTGATTCGCGGCGAGGTCCTGGCCCCGCTGGAGGTGCTGCGCTCTGCGACCTCGGTCAACGCCGCCCTGGTCCAGCGCGCCGGCGAGCTCGGCACCATCGCGCCGGGCGCGGTGGCGGACATCCTGGTGGTCGACGGCGATCCGCTCGCCGACCTCGGGCTCCTGCAGGAGCAGGGGCGCCACATCCCGGTCATCATGAAGCAGGGCCGCTTCCACAAGAACACGCTCTGACAGGCTCGGCCGTGGCGCCGCCCTTATGGTGGCGGCAGCCTGTGGGGGGCCTCAGTCGGGCACGATCATGGTGCCGGTGCCGTGCTCGGTGAAGAGTTCCAGCAGGATCACGTGCGGCACGCGACCGTCGAGGATGTGGGCCGCTCCGGTCGAGCGCTCGATGGCCGTGAGGCAGGTTTCGAGCTTCGGGATCATGCCGCCGCTGACCGCGCCTCCGGCGAGCAGGCGCCCGGCCTCGCCGGCGCTCATGCGGCTGATGAGCGCGCCCGCCTCGTCGAGCACGCCGGGAACGTCGGTGAGCAGCAGCAGCTTGGCGGCGGTAAGCGCGGACGCGATGGCGCCGGCCGCAGTATCGGCATTGATGTTGTAGGTCTGTCCGTCGGCGCCGACGCCGATCGGCGCGATGACCGGAATGATGTCGGAATCGCCCAGATGGTCGAGCAGGCCGGTATCGATGCGGCTCGGTTCGCCGACGAAGCCGAGGTCGGCCACGCGCTCGGCGCCGGTCTCGGCGTCGCGCGTGCGCCGCGTGAGCGGCACCGCCTCGATGAGCCGGCCGTCCTTGCCGCTGAGACCGACGGCGGTGCCGCCGACCGCGTTGATCGTGGCCACGATCTGCTTGTTTATGGAGCCGGCGAGCACCATCTCGACGACCTCGATGGCGGCCGCGTCGGTGACGCGCAGACCGTCGACGAACTCGCTCTCGATCCCGAGGCGGGCGAGCATCCGGGCGATCTGCGGGCCGCCGCCATGGACCACGACCGGCTTGATGCCGACCTGCCGCAGCAGCACCACGTCGCGCGCGAAGTCGCGGGCGAGCGCGTCGTCGCCCATGGCGTGGCCGCCATACTTGATCACCAGGCTGCGGCCTGCGAAGCGCCGCATGTAGGGCAGCGCCTCGGAGATCGTGGCCGCGGTGCGCAGCCAATGTTTGGTGTCGCTGATGCGCTGCACGGGAGTGCCCGGTCGGTCGTGGGGCCGGCGCGCCCCGATGGCGCCGGCCGGCCGCGGATCACTAGCCGATTTGTTCGGCCGTGGCCAGCGCCGCGAGGTGGCTCCTGAGCGCCTCGATGCCGGTGCCGGTGCGCGCGCTGGTGGCGATCAGCTCAGGGTACGCGGCGACATGGGTGGCGAGCGACCCTTCGATGGCGGCGGTCGCGGCCGCCAGCGCCTCAGGCTTCAGTTTGTCGCACTTGGTGAGCACCGCGAGGAAGGACACCGCGCTGCGGTCGAAGGCGGCCATGACGGGCTCGTCGGCCGCAGCGATGCCGCGCCGCGCGTCGAGCAACAGGCAGACCCGTCTCAAGGTCGGCCGGCCGCGCAGGTAGGTCTCCGCGAGCAGCGTCCAAGCCCTGATCTTCTTCCTGGACGCGGCGGCGTAGCCGTAGCCCGGCAGATCGACCAGCATGAGCCGGCCGTCCAGATCGAAGAAATTGAGCTCCCGCGTGCGCCCCGGCGTATTGGAGATGCGCGCCAGAGTGCGCCGGCCGGTCAGCGCGTTGACGAGGCTCGACTTGCCGACATTGGAGCGGCCGGCGAAGGCGATCTCGGGCAGCGCCGGCGCGGGCAGCGCCTCGGGCCCGGCGGCGCCCAGGACGAAGCGGCAGGGCCGTGCGAAGAGGAGGCGGCCGGCCTCTAGCGCCGCCGCGCGCGCTTCCGCGCTCTCGACCGCCGGGGCCTCGCCCGGTCCTGGCTCGTCCATTCGCCGCCGTCGGCAGGCGTGCCCGCCTGCGTCTCCGGCCCGTCCGCGTCGCGGTCCCCGAGCGTATCCCCGGTCCCTGGCCCGGTTGCGGCGCCGGCCGGCGCATCCATGTGGGCGTCGGTCTCGGCGTCGCGCGCGGCGGCACGTTCCGCCTTGCGCTGCCGCCGCGACTTCCCGGGCTTCTCCCCGGATGCAGGTGCGGGCGCGGGCGCGGCCTCGGCCTCGGACGGGGGAATCCCGAGGCCCGCCTTCAGGCGCTCCATCAGGCCCGTCGGCCCGGTGGCGGTGGGCGCGGGCTTGCGCCGGCTCGCGGGCTTGCGCTTCTGCTTGCGGGCCAGGGCCTTCCGCCGAGCCATCCTTGCCCGGGCGGCGGCGGCGTGCTTGGCCGACGATGCGCCCGCGCCGGCCTCGCCCCGCGCATCGCTCTTCCGGGCGGCCTTCTTGCGCGTCGTTCCCTTGCCGCGTGTCTGCTGCTCCTTGGCCGCATCCGGGCGCCGGGTGCGCGCCGGGCCGTCCGCCCGCCCGCCGGCGCCCGATGCCGGCTGAGCGGCAGGCTTGCGGCGGGCCGCATCCTTGCGGGGCTGGGCGCCATCCCGGCGCGCGTCTCCATCGCGGCGCGCGGCTCCGTCGCGCCGCGTCTCGCCATCCCGGCGCGCCGTGCCGTCGCGCCGTGCCGCGCCCCCGCCGCCGGCCCGCGCCGACTCCTTGGCCGGGCCTGGGCGCGCGGTCTTCTTGCGGGTGGACCGGCTCGGCTTCGAGAACGTGCCCTTCTCCGCCGCTTCCTTGATCTTTTTGATCTTCTCGGCGTCCTCGGCCAGGCTCTGCCGGGTGATGCCCATGCGGCGCATGATCAGCCACTGCTGGCCGATGGAGAGCACGTTGTTCCAGGTCCAGTAGACCACCAGCCCCGCCGGGAAGCGCGCGAACAGGAAGAGGAAGATGATGGGCAGCGCCATCATGATCTTCTGCTGGATGGGCTCCATCGGCTGCGGGTTGAGCTTCATCTGGAGCCACATCGTCGCGCCGAAGATGAGCGGCCAGATGCCGACCAGCAGGAACTCCGGCACCGGCCAGTCGAGGAGCCCGAAGCCGGTGATGAAGGTCATCGGGTCCGGCGCCGAGAGATCGTCGATCCACCCGAAGAAGGGCGCGTGTCGCATCTCGATGGTGACGAAGAGCATGTAGTAGAGGGCGAAGAACACCGGAATCTGCGCCAGCAGCGGCAGGCAGCCCGCCACCGGGTTGGCCTTCTGCTCGCGGTAGAGCTTCATCAGCTCGCTGTTCATCCGCTGCTTGTCGTCCTTGAAGCGCTCGCGCAGGCGGATCATCTCCGGCTGCAGCTTGCGCATCCGGCTCATCGACGCGTAGGCCTTGTTGGCGAGCGGGAAGAGCAGGACCCGCACGCAGATCGTCAGCAGCAGGATGGCGACGCCGAAATTGCCGGTCGCCCGGTTGAAGAAGTCGATGACGTAGAACATCGGCTTCGACAGGAACCAGGCCGGCCCGAAGTCGACGGCGAGGTCGAGGCGCTCCGCGCCCAGCTTCTCCTCGTAGCCGTCGAGGAGGCTGATCTCCTTGGCGCCGGCGAAGAGGTGCGAGGTGAGCGAGACCGACTGCCCCGGATTCACGGTCAGCGGCGCCGCCTCGAAGATGGTCTGGAAGGAATCGGCCTCGCCGCCGTCCACCGGCACATATTCGAAGCTCCCCCGGTAGGCCGTCTCCTGATCGGGAATCAGCGCCACCAGCCAGTACTTGTCCGTCAATCCCATCCAGCCGCCGGTGGCCTCGTAGCGGTATTCGCCGCGCGCGCGCGGGTTGTCGACGCGCGCGTCGTAGGCGTCGCGCATGTCGTCGTAGTCGGCCTCGTGATAGTCCTCGCCGAACACGCCGAGGGCGCCGTCCTGGAAGATGAAGAGCGGCTTGAAGGGCAGGATGGACTCGGTGGCGTCGCTGAAGCGCGCGATCAGCGAATAGGGGGTCAGCGCCAGCGGCGCGGCGGTGGTGTTGCGCACCGACTGGGTCACGGTGAAGACGAAGTCCTCGTCGACGGCGATCTCGCGTGTGAACGCGAGCCCGGCGCCGTTGTCCCATCGGAGCGTGACCGGGCGGCCGGGCGAGAGCGTGGAGCGGTCGGCCGACCAGAGCGTGTCGGGTGCCGGCAGCGCAACGCCTTCCCTGTCGGCGTGCCAGCCGAAATCCGCGAAATAGGGCCGCACCGCATCGCGGGGCGAGAGCAGCACGATGTTCGGGCTCTCCTCGTCCGCGGTCTCGTGATAGTCGAGCAGCGTGACGGAATCGATGCGCCCGCCGAGCCGCGCGATCGAGCCCCGCAGCCTGGACGACTCGATCTCCACGCGCGGGCTGTCGATGCCGGCCTGGCGCAGCCGCTCGGCCGCCGCCGCCGCTTCCGCGCCGGACGCCGCCTCGACCGCCGCCCGATCCCCGATCGCCGTCCCGGCAACGGGCCGTTCCGCCACCCGGCGCGGCCGCTCGTCCTGCGGGAACAGCGCCGGCATGAGGAACTGCCAGCCGACCAGGATCACGAAGATCACGCCGATCGCGATGAAGAGATTGCGCTTGTCTTCGCCAAACATTGCGACGCTCGCTCGCCCCGGTCAGCGCAGGATGCGCCCTCGGGCGGGGCTGAGGATGCGGAGCGGCCGCTCGGGCACGAGGTCGACCCCGCCGGGGAAGAAGGGGTTGCAGCGCAGCAGCCGCCACGCCGCGAGCGCGAGGCCGAGCGCCGCCCCGTGCCGGCGCAGCGCCGTCATCGCGTAATGCGAGCAGGTCGGCTCGAACCGGCAGCTCGGCGGCACAAGGGGCGAGAGGAAATACTGGTATCCGCGGATCAGGCCCACGATCAGTAACGCGATCGGTTTCATGCGTCTCCCGCTTCAGGGCCCGCTGGGCGGGGCCGGCCGGCGGCCCGCCGCCTCCCCTCCGCCGTCCGATCGCCCGCACGCACGCCGACACGTGCGAGCGCCGCGCACAGATCGCCGGTCAGCGCATCGAACGGGCGGGTCAGCGTGGCGGCGCGGGCGATGACGACATAGTCGCAGCCGCATTGCGCCGAAGCCGGCATAACATGCGCCACCGCCGCACGCAATCGGCGCTTGGCACGGTTGCGGGCGACCGCATTGCCGATCCGCCGGGTCGCGGTGTAGCCCACCCGCACCAGCCCGGTCTCGGCGTCCGCCGCCGGCGCCAGCTGCAGCACCAGCCCCGGCGCGGCCCAGCGCCGCCCCGCGCCCCGCACCCTGAGGAAGTCCCACCGCTTCTTGAGCGTGGCGATGCGCATCGCTGTCACCTCGTCCAGTCGCGCGAGCGGGAACCGTCTCGCGCGCGCCACCCAAGCGGCCGGCGCTGCGTTCGTTTCCGGCCCGGGATGCCGCGCGCTGGCGCGCGCCGCTCTCAGGCATATCCGGCGCAGGGGGAACGACGACAGGCGAGGCCGAGGCTCGCCGGGTCTTACACCGTGAGCCGCTTCCGCCCCTTGGCGCGCCTGCTCGCAAGCACGCGGCGGCCGGCGACGGACTTCATGCGCTGCCTGAAGCCGTGGCGCCGCTTGCGCACGATGTTGCTCGGCTGGTAGGTCCGCTTCACGCCCCGCCTCCGCTTGCCGCTCCGTGACACGCAGACGCCGGAGCCGCCGGCTGTATAAGCGTGGCCCCGGCCGCTGTCAATCTTGTGGCACGCGCGCGAGAGACTCCTTTTGTATCCCTCAGGCGCCGGGCGCTCGCTCCGCTCGCTTGGCTTACGCGCCTATCGGCGCGCCGGCGCGGTCGCGCCGGCCGGGCCGCTTTGCGGCCCGGTCCTCATGCGCGACCAGGGCGGGATGCGGCCGGCGAGACGGTTCCCGCTCGCGAGTCTTCTTGTCGCGCGCGAGACGGCTCCCGCTCGCGCGACTGGGGAGTCTTCTTGTCGCGCGCGAGACGATCCCCGCTCGCGCGACTGGGGCTAGGGCGGGATGCGGCCGGCGAGCCAGTCCTCGATCAGGCGCCGCGAGATCGAGTAGCGGCCGGGCAGGCGGAATTCGTCGCTGTCGGGGCGGCCGATCAGGTCGCTCCGCCGATACCAGTGCGCATATTCGAGCTCGGTCTCGTCCACCGCGATCTCGCGCGAGCGTGCCTGCGCCATGAAGCCCACCATGATCGTGCCGGGGAAGGGCCAGGGCTGCGAGGAGTGATAGCGGACATCGCCCACGGCCACGCCGCTCTCCTCCCCGATCTCGCGGGCCACGCACTCTTCCAGGCTCTCGCCCGGCTCCAGGAAGCCGGCCAGCGTCGAGTGCATCCCCGGCGGCCAGCGCGACTGGCGGCAGAGCAGGCATTCGTCGCCGTCATGGACCAGCGTGATCACCGCCGTGTCGGTCCTGGGGAAGTGGACCGCGCCGCACGCCTCGTCGCTGCAGCGCCGCTGGTGCCCGGCCTCGCGCGGCTCGGCGCGCGCGCCGCAGGTGCCGCAGAAGCGATGCCGGCGATGCCAGTAGGTGAGCGCCCGCGCATAGGCGATGAGCGCCGAATCCGCCCCCGGCACGATCTGCACGGACTCGCGCAGGTCCATCATCTCAGCCCCCGGCGAGCGCGCGAGCAGGGTCTCGGCCGCCACATGGGAGAGGTCGACGACGAAGTGGGCCCGGCCCGCATCCCCGTTCTCCGCCTCGACGCCGAGCAGCGCGGGCTCGGCGCGGCCGTCGAGCAGCCCGTCGAGGGTCTCGCGGTAATGGATCACCGCGCACGGCTCGGGGCCCAGCCGGACGACGGCGCTCTGCTGCCAGATCGCGATGTAGCGGGTCGCGGGGTCGTCGAGGCGGGCCTGGAGCCAGGCCGCGTCGGTCCGCCGATGCGCGGCCCGGTCGAGGGTCATGCCGGCGAGCACGTTGCCGCCGATGCGGGTGAGGCCGGTCATGGGCGGAGCCTCGCACAGCGGGCGCCGGAGCGAAAGCCGGCCCCGTTCCCGCCGTTTGGCGCGGCGCCCGGCGGGTCTATAGTGGCCACCTGGCTGCACCTGGTCGGTGGAAGGCCGCGAATCCCGGCAATGGCTCACCCTCTCCACGTCATCCTCGAAGAGCGCGGCGTCGTCTCCGTGGACGGCCCGGAGGCCGGCCCCTTCCTCCAGGGGCTCATCTCCAACGATGTCGAGCGCGTGTCCGGCGCGCGCGGCATCTATGCGGCCCTGCTGACGCCCCAGGGCAAGTTCCTGCACGATTTCTTCGTGCTCCGGCGGGGCGCGGGCTATCTGCTCGACTGCGAGGGGCCGCGCGTCGGCGATTTCGGGCGCCGGCTGATGGCCTACATACTGCGCGCCGATGTCGCGCTCGCCGATGCGACCGAAGACTACCGCGTGGTCGCGCTCTTCGGCGGCGGTGGCAGCGGAGCGGTCGAGGCTGCCTTCGCCCTGCCGCCGGGCGAGGGCGGTGCGGCGCCCTGCGAAGGCGGCACGATCATGCGCGACCCGCGCGGCGCGGCGCTGGGGCTCAGGGCGGTCCTGCCCCGGGACGGGGATCTCTCCTTCCTGGAGCGGGCGGGCTTCGCCCGCGGCGGCATCGCCGACTATGAGCGCCACCGCATCGCCCTCGGCGCGCCTGACGGCAGCCGCGACATGGAGGTCGGCAGGGCGACGCTGATGGAATGCGGCTTCGACGCGCTCAACGGCGTCGACTTCGCCAAGGGCTGCTATGTCGGCCAGGAGCTGACGGCGCGCACCAGGCACCGCGGCCTGGTGCGCCGGCGGCTCGCGCGGGTGGCGCTGGACGGCCCGCTGCCGCCGGCCGGCACGCCCATCATGGCGGGCGAGCGGGAGGTGGGCGAGATTCGCTCAGGCCTCGACGCTGCGGCGCTCGCGGTGCTCCGCCTGGAGCGGGTCGCCGCCGCCGCCGAGGCGGGAACCCCGCTCACCGCCGGCTCGACGCGGGTTATTCCTCCCGCCGCTCCCTGAGCGCCTCTCCGCCGGGCCTGCGCGCGATGGCGGCCTGGGCCGCCGCGAGGCGCGCCACCGGCACGCGGTAGGGGGAGCAGGAGACGTAGTCGAGGCCGACGTCTTCGAAGAAGTCGATCGAGGCCGGGTCGCCGCCATGCTCGCCGCAGATGCCGAGCTTGAGGTCCGCGCGGACCCGCCGGCCGCGTTCGGCGGCGATGCGGACCAGTTCGCCGACGCCGTCGAGGTCGAGGCTCGCGAAGGGGTCGCGCACGAAAATCCCGGCCCGCTCATAGTCGCCGACGAAGCTCGCGGCGTCGTCGCGAGAGATGCCGAAGGCGGTCTGGGTCAGGTCGTTGGTGCCGAAGCTGAAGAACGCCGCGCTCTCGGCGATCTCGCCGGCGCGCAGCGCCGCGCGCGGCAGCTCGATCATGGTGCCGACGGAATAGGCGACGCGCACGCCGGTCTCCGTCTCCACCATTGCGTGGACGCGCTCGATCGCGCCCTTGAGGATGTCGAGCTCGCGCACGCCCACCACCAGCGGGATCATGATCTCGAGCGCGACCGGCTGCGTGCCCCCGGCGGCGGCAGCGGCCTCGAAGATGGCGCGCGCCTGCATCTCGTAGATCTCGGGGTAGGAGATGCCGAGGCGGCAGCCGCGGTGCCCCAGCATCGGGTTGGTCTCGTGAAGCTGCGCGATGCGGCCGCGCAGCGCCTCCACCGTGACCCCGGCGGCGGCGGCCACGCGCGCGATCTCGGTTTCGGAACGCGGCAGGAACTCGTTCAGCGGCGGGTCGAGCAGGCGGATCGTCACCGGCAGGCCGGCCATGATGTCGAAGAGAGCGGCGAAATCGGCGCGCTGCGTCGGCAACAGCTTGGCGAGCGCGGCGCGGCGGCCGTCCGCGTCCGCGGCGACGATCATCTCCCGCACGGGCACGATGCGCTCGTCGTCGAAGAACATGTGCTCGGTGCGGCAGAGGCCGATCCCTTCCGCGCCGAAGCGGAGCGCCGTTCGCGCGTCCGCAGGCGTCTCGGCGTTGGCACGGACCTGCAGGCGGCGTGCCCGGTCCGCCCAGCCCATGAGCGTCGTGAAATCGTCGGAGAGCGCAGGCTCGACCGTCGGCACCGCGCCGTCGAGCAGCTCGCCGCTCGTGCCGTCGATGGTCACCGTGTCGCCGGCTGCGATCGCCGCATCGCCGACCCGGCAGAGCCGCGCGCCCTCGTCGATGCGCAGCGCGCCGGCGCCGGTGATGCAGGGGCGCCCCATGCCGCGCGCCACGACCGCGGCGTGGCTGGTCATGCCGCCGCGGCTGGTGACGATCCCGCGCGCAGCATGCATGCCGTGGATGTCCTCGGGACTGGTCTCGGTGCGCAGCAGGATCACCGCCTCGCCGCGGGCGGCGCGGTCCTCGGCCTCGTCGGCATCGAAGACCACCGTGCCGCAGGCCGCGCCGGGCGATGCCGGCAGGCCGCGCGCGAGCACCCGGCGCGGCGCCGACGGGTCGAGGGTGGGGTGGAGCAGCTGCTCCAGCGCCGACGGGTCCACCCGCGTCAGTGCCTCCGCCTCGCTCACTAGGCCCTCGCGCGCCATCTCGACGGCGATCCTGAGCGCCGCCCCGGCGCTGCGCTTGCCGGCCCGTGTCTGGAGGAGCCAGAGCGTGCCCCGCTGCACGGTGAACTCGATGTCCTGCATGTCGCGGTAGTGGCGTTCGAGCCGCCCCATCGCCGCCTGCAATTCGGCGAAGGCCGCCGGCATGGTGCGCTCCATGGAGGGCGCCTCCGTGCCGCCCGCCCGGCGCGCGGCCTCGCTGACCGCGCGCGGCGTGCGGATACCCGCCACCACGTCCTCGCCTTGCGCGTTGACCAGGTACTCGCCATAGAGCGCAGCCTCCCCGGTCGAGGGGTCGCGGGTGAAGGCGACGCCGGTGGCGCAGTCGTCTCCCATATTGCCGAACACCATGGCCTGGACCGTGACCGCCGTGCCCCATTCGGCCGGGATGCCGTGCAGCCTGCGATAGGTGACCGCGCGCGCGTTCATCCACGAATCGAGGACCGCACGGATGGCGCCCGCGAGCTGCGCCCGCGGTGCTTGAGGGAAGTCGCCGCCGGTCTCGGCGCGCACCAGCGCCTTGTAGTCGGCGATCAGGCGGACCCAGTCGCCGGCCTGCATGTCGGTGTCGAGGCCGTAGCCGCGCGCCTCCTTCTCCCGCTCCAGCAGGTCCTCGAAGGCGCGGTGCTCGACGCCGAGGACGACGTCGCCGTACATCTGGATGAGGCGGCGGTAGCTGTCATAGGCGAAGCGGGCGTCGCCGCTGGCCTGCGCGAGCCCGTCCGCGGTCTCGTCGTTGAGCCCGAGATTGAGCACGGTATCCATCATGCCCGGCATCGACGCGCGGGCGCCGGAGCGGACCGAGACGAGCAGCGCCTGCGCCGGATCGCCGAAGCCCGCGCCCGCGATCCTCTCGATATGGGCGAGACCCGCGTCGATCTCGGCGTCGAGGTCGTCCGGCAGGGTGCGGCCGGCGCCGTAATAGTCGTTGCAGAGCGCCGTGGTGATGGTGAAGCCGGGCGGCACCGGCAGGCCGATGGCGGCCATCTCGGCGAGGTTGGCGCCCTTGCCGCCCAGCAGCGCGCGCATCCCGGCGTCGCCCTCCGCCGCACCTCCGCCGAAGCGGTAGACCCACGCGCCCACGCCTCAGCCCTCGATCTTCGAAAAATCGGCCACGCGGTCCAGCGTGGCGCGGATCTGGGACAGCATCAGCAGCCGGTTGCGGCGGAGCGCGGGGTCGTCGCAGTTGACGGTGACGTTATCGAAGAAGGCATCCACGGGCGCCCGGAGTGTCGCCATCGCCCGCATCGCGTCCTGGAATTCCTCCTGGCCGAGCGCAGCATCTGCGCTGGCGCGCGCCTCGACGATGCGTACGTGGAGGGTGTGCTCCTCCGCCTCGGTAAAGAGTTGGTCGTCGGCTTCACCCTCATAGCGCGTGCCGTCCTTCTTCTCCTCGATGCGGAGAATGTTGGCGGCGCGGCGATAGGCGGTGAGCAGGTTGGCGCCGTCATCTGAGTCGAGAAAGTACTTCAGCGCGTCCAACCGGTACTCCAGACGCACCAAATCGTCCTCGCCCCTCACGCCAAACACTGCATTCACATAGTCGTGACGCACGCCCTGCTCGCGAAAATGCACTTTGACTCGGTCGTCGAAGAAGGCGCGCAGCGCATCGCGTGTGGCGTCCAGCCCCGGCTTCTCGGGCAGCAGGTTGCCGTAGCCGGCGAGCGCGAAGGTCAGCGCGCCAGCGAGCGATAGGCGCAGCCGCTCTATCATCCAGTCCTTCTTGATGCGCCAGTGCAGAATGAGTCGGATCACGCCGAGCGCGGCGCGGCGCAGGGCATAAGGGTCCTTGGAACCGGTCGGCCGCTCGTCGATGGCGAAAAAGCCGGCGAGGGTGTCGAGCTTGTCTGCGATCGCCACGGCGACGCTCACCGGCTGGCTCGGGTAAAGCGCATAGTGATCGCCGATTGCCTCGTAGACTGCCTCCGGTTCATCGTCCTCCTTCGCGTAGTGGCGGCCCATGATCCCCTGAAGGTCGGGGAACTCGCCCACCATTTCGGTCACGAGATCGGCCTTGCAGAGTAGGCCCGCGCGTGCCGCTCGGTCGGGATCGGCACTCGGAATCGCCGGGCAGAGGGTGCGCGCCAGCGCCTCGACGCGGCGGGCCTTCTTGTACATCGAGCCAAGACGTGCGTGGAAAACCACACCTTTCAGCCCGTCTAAGTGCTTCTCCAGGCTCTGAGAAGTATCCTTGTCCCAAAAGAAGCGCGCGTCGGCGAGACGGGCGCGGAGCACCCGCTCGTTGCCGTCAATGACTTCGGTACTGGCGGTCGTGACTTCGGTGTTGGCGACCGTGACGAAGCGGGGTGCTGGCTCGAGGCTATCCTGCTTCAGGAGGCCGAAATAGCGTTGGTGCGTGCGCATGGCCGAGCGAAGCACCTCTGGTGGCAGATCCATGAAGCGCTCGTCGATGCTGCCCATCAGCACGACCGGCCATTCCACTAATCCGACGTTCTCCGTAACCAAATCGTGTTCCGTCACCGACCAGTCGTCAGATGCAACGGCAAGACCTGCACGTTCCACTTGGGTCGTGATGTCGCCCACGATCTTCTCTCGCCGCCGTTCCGGGTCGAGCATGACCTTGGCGGCTTCGAGGGTCGCCGCGTAGCTGCTGGGATCGGCGATGGTGAGCGGGCCGGAGGAAAGGAAGCGGTGGCCGAGGGTGGTGCGGTTGTTTTGCACGCCGGCGAAGTGGAACGGCACCAGCGCGTCATCCAGCAGGCAGAGGATGGAGCGGATCGGGCGCACCCAGCGCACACCGCTCGCGTCCCAGCGCATGGACTTGGGCCAGGAGACGGCGGTCAGCGCTTGCGGCAGCAACTCGGCGAGCAGGTCGCCGGTGGGGCGCCCCTCCTGCCGCGTGACCGCGAACCAGACCGGCCCCTTGGGCGTCTCCCGCTGCTCGCAGTCGGCGAGCGTGAGGCCGGTTGACTTCAGGAACCCCTGAATCGCCCGCTCGGGCGCATCGACGCGCGGCCCCTTGCGCTCCACCGTGATGTCGGGCTGCTCCGCCGGCAGGCCGCGCACCAGAAGGGCCAGGCGGCGGGGCGTCGCGTAGGACTCCGCGTCCCCGTGGGCAAGCCGGGCTTCCTTCAGCCGGCGCGTTACCTGCTGTTCCAGCGCGCGAGCGCCGCCCGCCTGCATCTGCGCCGGGATTTCTTCGGAGAGTACCTCCAGCAGCAGGTCAGGCATCGCGCCCGCCCGTGCTCACGCCTCCGCCCCCGCCAGCCAGGCCTCGCAACACGCCTTGGCCAGCGCGCGGACGCGGCCGATGTAGGCGGCGCGTTCGACCACGCTGATGGCGCCCCTCGCATCGAGCAGGTTGAAGAGATGACTGGCCTTCATGCACTGGTCGTAGGCCGGCAGCGTCAGGGCGGGCTCGCACGCGAGCAGCGCGGTGCACTCGGCCTCCGCATCGTCGAAGTGGCGGCGCAGGCGCTCGACATCGGCATGCTCGAAGTTGAAGGCCGAGAACTCGCGCTCGGCCCTGAGGAACACGTCGCCGTAGCGGGTGCCGTGCCCGTCCCAGTCGAGGTCGTACACATCGTCCACGCCTTGCACGTACATGGCGAGGCGCTCCAGACCGTAGGTCAGCTCCACGGGCACCGGGTCGCAGTCGATGCCCCCCACCTGCTGGAAGTAAGTGAACTGGGTCACCTCCATCCCGTCGCACCAGACCTCCCAGCCGAGGCCCCAGGCGCCGAGGGTGGGGCTCTCCCAGTCGTCCTCGACGAAGCGGATATCGTGGGCGTGCACGTCGATGCCGAGCGCCTCAAGGCTGCCGAGATACTGCTCCTGCACGTCCGCCGGCGCGGGCTTCAGGATCACCTGGAACTGGTAGTAGTGCTGGAGCCGGTTGGGATTCTGGCCGTAGCGCCCGTCGGCGGGCCGGCGCGAGGGCTGCACGTAGGCCGCGCGCCAGGGTTTTTGGCCCAGGCTGCGCAGCGTCGTCGCGGGATGGAAGGTCCCGGCGCCGACCTCCATGTCGTAGGGCTGCAGGATGACGCAGCCGCGCGCGGCCCAGTACGCCTGCAAGCCGAGGATGAGCGACTGGAACGACCGGTCGCGGCGGGTGGCGTCCATCGAGGGTCAGCGGGTCGGATGATCGGGCGGGCGGACAATGCCCGCCGCGCCGGAAGGGGTCAACAGCGCGGATGCCCGGCGGCGTCCGCGCAAACGCGGGCGTCAGCGGGAATCGTCGATGTTCTGATGCTCCTCGTGCTCGAGCGGCTCGGCGGCCCTGGCCTTGCTACGCACCCGGCCGATCGCCTTGAACCCGAACCAGACGGCCGCGATCAGCACCACGAGTATCAGCAGCTTCATCGGGCTGAACATGTCTTACGCTCCCGTCGCGCGGCGCTCGGCGCCTGCCACCGCAGGCGCGCCGCCCTTCTCGCCGCCACTCTGATGCCCCCGCACCAGCAGGTCAAGCCCTGTCTCGGGTGGTTGACCATGGCCCTCAGGCGCCGGGCGGCCCCAGGGTGTGGGAGATGAGCGGGACCGGGCCGCGCAGCGGCCCGGCCGGCGCGACCGCGCCGGCGCGCCGCAAGGCGCGAAGCCAAGCGAGCGGAGCGAGCGCCCGGCGATTGAGCCAAATGAAAAGGACCCCCCGGCGGCTCCAAGGTGTGAGAGATGAGCGGGACCGGGACGCGTAGCGGCCCGACCGGCGCGACCGCGCCGGCGCGCCGCAAGGCGCGGAGCCAAGCGAGCGGAGCGAGCGCCCGGCGCCTGAGGGAAACATACAGACTCATTGACGGGGGGCCGGCGGGCGGCCATCGTCCGCCCGTGCCGCCTGCCCTCAGTATCGTGATCCCCACTCTCGACGCCGCCGGCGTTCTCGGCGCGACGCTCGCCGATGCGGCGCCCGGCATCGCGCGGCTCGCCGAGGGGGAAACTCCGGTCGAAGTGGTGGTCGCCGACGGCGGCTCGCGCGACGGGACCGCGGATGAGGCCCGCCGCCACGGGGCGCGGCTGGTCGAGGCGGCGGCCGGGCGCGGCCGGCAGCTCGCGGCCGGTGCCGCGGCGGCGGACGGCGCGTGGCTGCTCTTCCTCCACGCCGACACCCGCCCGGCGCCGGGCTGGCATGAGGAGGTGAGCGCCTTCATCGCGGCGCCCGCCAACCGGGCCCGTGCCGCCGTCTTCCGCTTCGCCCTCGACGATCGCGCGCTTGCCGCGCGCCTGCTGGAGCGGCTGGTGGCGCTGCGCTGCCGCCTGTTCGCGCTCCCCTATGGCGACCAGGGACTGCTGATCCACCGCGGCTTCTACGACGCACTGGGCGGCTTCCGGCCGCTGCCGCTCATGGAGGATGTCGATCTCGCACGCCGAATCGGCCGGCGGCGGCTCACCTTCCTGGCGACGCCGGCGCTCACCTCGGCCGTGCGCTACCGGCGCGCGGGCTACGGGCCGCGCATGGTGCGCAACCTCTGCTGCCTGACGCTGTTCTCGCTCGGGGTGCGGGCCGAGACCGTCGCCAGGCTCTACGGATGAGGCCGCCCGCCCGCCACCTCGCGGTCTTCGTGAAGGAGCCGCGGCTCGGGCGGGTGAAGGGGCGGCTTGCGCGCGATATCGGGCGGACCGAGGCCTGGCTCTTCTACCGGCGGCTGGTGCGCCGGGTGCTGCCCCCGCTCGCGCGCGACACACGCTGGACCGCATGGCTCGCGACGGCACCCGCCGGCTGGGACGGTCGGGAGCGGTTCTGGCCGCTCGCCCTGCCGCATGTTGCGCAGGGGAGGGGCGATATCGGGCGGCGCATGGTGCGGGTATTCCGCTGCCTGCCGCCGGGGCCGGCGATCATCGTCGGCAGCGATATTCCGGCCCTCGCACCGGCCCACGTCGCACGCGGCTTCGCAGCGCTGGGCCGCGCCGACATGGTGCTGGGGCCGGCGGAGGACGGCGGCTATTGGCTGATCGGGCTCGGCGCCCGGGCACGGGCGATCGACCCCTTCGAGGACGTGCGCTGGTCGAGCCCGTGGGCGCGCGCCGACACCGAGCGCGCTCTGCCGCCGGGGTTCCGCCTCGCCCTGGTCGACCGCCTCGCCGACATAGACGATGGGTCCGCGTTCAACCGCTGGCGCGCTCAGGCGAGCGCGACTTCAAACCCGCGCGCTCAAGCGAGCGCGACGCACTCGATCTCGATGTCGAACTCCATCGGCCATGACGCCATGGCGACGAAGGTCCTGGCCGGCGGGTCGTGGGGGAAGTAGCGTCCGTAGATCTCGTTCACGATCCTGTAGTAGGCCGCGTTGGTGACGAAGACCTGGCACTTCACCACGCGGTCGAGGGAGGAGCCGGCGCTTTCCAGCGTATGCTTCATGACCTTCATCACCTGCTCGGTCTGCACCGCGATGTCGCCCCGCACCATCTGGCCTGAGTCGAGGTCGAGCGGCGGCAGGCCCGAGACGTAGAGGAAGCCGCCGGCACGGACGCAGGGCGAGAGCGGCACGCCGATCTTGCGCAGCGCGTCCGACAGCTTGGGGATCTCGACGATTTCCTTCTCCACCTCTTTCCTCCTCTCGGGCGCCGCTCTTCGTGCCGCGCGCGCCAGGCTTCGCGGGCGCCATATATACCGCGCGCGCCAGGCTTTGCGGGCGCGCGACTCAGGCGGCGCCCTTACGCTCGGTCTCCTGCAAGCGGGGCATCAGCTCCACCAGGTTGCACGGGCGCCAGCGATAGTCGAGCTGGTGGCGCAGGATCTTGTCCCAGCCGTCCCTGCAGGCGCCGGGCGATCCGGGCAGCGCGAACAGATAGGTGCCGCCGGCGACGCCGCCGGTAGTGCGCGACTGCATCGTCGACGAGCCGATCAGGTCGTAGCTGAGCTGGCGGAAGAGCTCGCCGAATCCCGGGATCTCCCGCTCGTAGACCTCGTGGAAGGCCTCCGGCGTCACGTCGCGGCCGGTCACCCCGGTGCCGCCGGTGGCGATCACCGCGTCGATCGCGGGATCGGCGATCCAGCCCTTGAGCGCGGCGACGATCTCGGCCCGCTCGTCAGGCACGATGCGGCGCTCGGCGACGCGGTGGCCGGCGCCCTCGATCCGCTCCACCAGCACCCGGCCGGAGCGGTCCTCGGCCGGCCCGCGCGTATCCGAGACCGTGAGAACCGCGATGTTGACGGCGCGGAAGGGCCTCTTCTCGTCGATCCCGATCATGGTGCCGTCTCTCCGTTCCCGATCCTCTCCTCGATGTCGAGGAGGTCGCGCCAGACCTCGCGCTTCGCCTGGGGCGAGCGCAGCAGGTAGGCGGGGTGAAAGGTCGCCGTGGCCTGGACGGTCCCCTCCATGCGGGCCGTCGAGAAGGGGAACCACTGGCCGCGCAGGCGGGTGATGCCCTCGCGCCGGTTGAGCAGGGCCTTGGCGGCGATGCCGCCGACCAGCACCAGGATGCGGGGCGCGATCAGCTCGATCTGGCGCTCCAGGAAGGGCTGGCAGATGGCGAGTTCCTCGGCGGTCGGCGAGCGGTTGCCGGGCGGCCGCCAGGGCAGCATGTTGGTGATGTAGACGGCCGAGCGGTCGAGGCCGATGGCGGCAAGCATCCGGTCGAGAAGCCGGCCGGCCGGCCCTACGAAGGGGAGGCCCTGGCGGTCCTCCTCCGCACCCGGCGCCTCGCCCACGATCATCAGCGCGGCGTGCGGGTTGCCGTCGCCGATCACCGTGCTGGTCGCCGTGCGCTTCAGCGCGCAGCCGTCGAAGGCGCGGACGGCGGCCGTGAGCGCCTCGAGGCTGTCGCAGGCGCCGGCGATCTCCTGCGCGCTCCAGGTGGCGTCGCCCGGCGGGAGCAGGGGCGCGGGAGACGCCGCGACCGGCGCGGCGGCCTCGCGCGCGACGGAAGGCGCGACGCTCTGCGCGGGCGCGGGCATGGCGGCAGGCGTGGGCTCACGCGCGACGGCCGGCGCGGCGGCGCCTTCCCGGTAGCGGTCGCGCGGCGCGTGGTCGATCGCCTGGTCGACGCCGGCGCGCGCATACCAGTCGAGAAGCGCCCGGATCGCCTGGTCACCGCCCATGGTCACCGCTCATCGCCGGCAGGATATCAGAGCTTGGCCGCAAGCTCATCCGAAGCCGCGCGAGCGATTGCAACGCCGGCGCCTGCGGCCCAGGATGGGCCGGTCAGGCCATGACCATGCGGCAGGGGGAGAGAGGAATGAGCGACTACGAGATTTTCGACGCGGGCGACGTGGTGCTGCAGAAGGGCGCGACGCTGAGGGACGCGAAGCTCGCCTACAAGACCTACGGCACGCTCAACGCGAAGAAGGACAACGTCATCATCCAGCCGACCTGGTATTCCGGCCACCACACCGACGTGGAATGGACCATCGGCGAGGATCAGGCCCTCGACCCCAGGCACTATTTCATCATCGTGCCGAACATGCTCGGCAACGGCCTCTCGTCTTCGCCCAGCAACACGCCCGCGCCCTACGACAGGGCGCGCTTCCCCCACGTGACGGCCTGCGACAATGTGCGCCTGCAGCATCGCCTCGTCACCGAGCTGTTCGGAATCGAGCGGATCAGGCTCGTGACCGGCTGGTCCATGGGCGCGCTCCAGACCTTCCACTGGGGCTGCCTCTACCCCGACATGGTGGAGCGCATCGTGCCGACCTGCGGCTCCGCCAAGTGCTCGCGCCACAACTTCGTGTTCCTGGAAGGGGTCAAGGCGGCGCTCACCGCCGACGATGCCTGGAAGGGCGGCTGGTACGACTCGGCCCCCACCAAGGGCCTGCGCGCCATGGCGCGGGTCTATGCGGGCTGGGGCTTCTCGCAGACCTTCTACCGGGTGGAGGAGGACCTGGCGCTCGGCTTCTCATCGCTGGAGGATTTTCTGGTCGCGTTCTGGGAGGGGTTCTTCATCCACAAGGACGCGAACAACCTGCTTGCCATGCTGTGGACCTGGCAGAACGGCGATATCGGCGACAACGAGCTCTATGGCGGCGACTTCAAGAAGGCGCTCGGCGCGATCAAGGCCAAGGCGTTCGTGATGCCGGGGCGCACCGATCTCTACTTCCCGCCGGAGGACAGCGAGATCGAGGTCGCCAACATGCCGAACGCCGAGCTCCGCGTGTTCGACTCCTACTACGGCCACTTCGCGTCGAGCGCGCTGAACCCGGCCGACGTGGCGTTCCAGAACGAGGCGATCAAGGAGATACTGGCGAGTTGAGGGCGCGGGAGGCATCGTGGGGGCCGGTCGGGCCGGCGGCGGTGGCGCCGGAGGATTGTCGCGGCGTCGTTCGTCGAAGCGGCGGCGCGGTCAGGCGGCGTCGCGGGGGCCGGCGCGCCAGGTGATCGCCTCGCGCAGGCCATCGAGCACGCCCTCAAGCCGCGCCATGCGTTCCCGCAGCTCCGCCATGCCCTCGCGCAGTTCCGCCTGGCCTTCGCGCAACGCGGCGATGTCGTCTTTCGATTCAGTGCGCAGTTAGGCGATGGCGCGTTTCGATTCCGCTCGCAGTTCGGCGATGTCACGCTTCAATTCCGCGCGGAGTTCGGCGATGTCGCGCTTCAATTCCGCGCGGAGTTCGGCGATGTCGCGCTTGATTTCTGCGCGCAGGAGCCGCATCTCCGCGCGCAACCACGCGAAGAGCCCGATCAGCAGGACGGCGAGGCCCACGAAGCCGCCGATCTCGATCATCGCGCTCCACCTTCACTCGCACCGTGGGCGGCCGTCAACGACAAAGCAGTGCCGGCGGGCTAGCCGCGCCCGATGAAGGGCATCCTGGTGGCCATCACCGTCATGAACTGGACGTTCGCGTCGAGCGGCAGGCTCGCCATGTAGACCACCGCGCGGGCGACGTTCTCCACGTCCATCGTCGCCTCCGCGGCGATGGAGCCGTCGGCCTGCGCGACCCCCTCGCCGATGCGCTGGGTCATCTCGGTCGCCGCGTTGCCCACGTCGATCTGACCGCAGGCGATGTCGTAGCTGCGCCCGTCGAGCGCGGCAGACCGGGTGAGGCCGGTCATGGCGTGCTTGGTCGCCGTGTAGGGCGCGGAGTTGGGCCGGGGCACGTGCGCCGAGATCGAGCCGTTGTTGACGATGCGCCCTCCCGCCGGGTCCTGCGCCTTCATCATGCGGAAGGCTTCCTGGGTGCAGAGGAAGGCGCCGGTGAGGTTGGTGTCGACCACCTGCTGCCACTTGTCGAAGCGGAGCTCCTCCAGCGGCACGGCGGGCGCGCTGATGCCGGCATTGTTGAAGAGCAGGTCGAGCCGGCCGAAGGCCGCCCCGGTCTCGGCAAAGAGCGCCGCGACCTCCTCCCGCTTGCCGACATCGGCGGGCACCGCGATGGCCGTGTCCGGGCCTGCGCCGGCCTCGGCGATGGCAGCCTCCAGCGTCTCGCGGCGGCGCCCGGCGAAGACCACGGTCCAGCCGTCCGCCAGCAGCGCATGGGCCGCCGCCTTGCCGATGCCCTGCCCCGCGCCCGTGACGATTGCGACCCTTCGATCCGCGTTCATGCGTGTTGTTCCCGCGTTTCTGCCGCCGCCAGGGGCGGTGCGTTCGTCCGTTTCCCGGCGCCGCGTATAGCACGGTGCTCGGGCGTCGTTAACTCGGTCCGCCTGTTGACCGGCCGGCCCGCGGGCGCCTACCGTGTCGTCCGCCCCGCCCCGGAATGGCGATCAGACGATGAGCAGGTTCCACGAGCCCGATCTTGGCCGCAACCCGGACGACCCCTTCGCCCGCGACGCGGACGGCAAGCTGATCCGCCGCGCCTTCTGGCTCGACATGAGCGACCGCTCCCTGGTGCTCGCCATGACGCAGGGTGTCGGCGCCCCGCTCAGCAACGATCACAAGCGCGCCCACTTGCGCGACATCGGCCGCGCCCACCTGATCGATCAGGTGTGCATCCAGGAAATCCTGCCGCCCGAGAAGTAGGAGGCTGCGCCGTCAACGCGCCACCGGCGTCTCCGGCCGGCGCTTTGCCGCGTGGATCAGCAGGGCGACGCCCGCCAGCATCAGCACCGCGGCGGCCCAGGCATAGGCGCTGTGGCTCTCGTCGAAGAAGAGGATGCCCCAGCCGAGGCCCGCCGCCACCACGACGTAGTTGAACTGCGAGAAGAACACCGGCCCGGCCGCGCGCACGATGATGAGGAAGGTGATGTACATGGTGATGGTGACGCTGGCGGCGCCGAGGATCGCGAGGTCGGCGGCGGCGTCCGGCCCCGGCACCACGTAGACCTCGCCCAGCCCGATCATCACCGGCGCCAGCATGATCGCCGCCGCGGTCACGATGCCGCTGGCGAAGGTCAACACCGGCGTCTCCGGCGGGTCGATCAGCGCCGCGAGGTTGTTGGTGAGCGCGAAGGAGGCCGGTGCAAGCAGGGCGAGCAGGAACCAGACGACCATGCCGGGCTCGGGCAGGGAGAACGCCGGCACCGCCATCAGCAGGATGCCGCCCACCCCGCAGAGCACGCCGATCAGGCTGAGCGCACGCACCCGCTCCAGCCCGAGGGCGAGCGCGATCAGATAGGTGATGGGCGGCGACATGATCACCACCATGGAGAGAATGCCGGTCGGCAGCTTCGGCGCGAGCCAGGTCAGCAGCGCGACCGGCGCGGCGATGCCGAAGAGCCCGATGACGAAATAGGCCCTGAGATGCCGGGCCTCGAGCCTGGGGAGCGCGCGCCGCCATGCGGCTGCGATCAGCAGCAGGACGGCGGCGCCCAGGGTCTGCCAGAAGGTGAAGGCGACCGGCGGCGTGCCTGCATCCACCGCGATCTTGTTCATGGTGAAGATCAGCGGATAGACCGCCCCGATCGTGACAAGCAGGAAGATCGGGAGGGCAAGCGGCCCGCGACGCCGCATGGAGGGTGTGGGGCCGGCGGGCTAACGCGCGCCGGCGCCGGCGATGCGCTCCGCTTCCGCCAGGAGGCAATCGTCGCCAAGCGGCTCGATGGGTGAAAAATCCCGGTGCGCGATGTACTCCGGCCGCTGGAAGCGGCGGATCGCGTTGTCCACCCGGTTGGCCGAGAAGTAGACCGCGCGCCGGCCCCAGGGCGACATGTTGGGCGCGGAGCCATGCACCAGATTGCAGTGGAAGAGCAGCGCGCCGCCGGGCTCGCCCTTGGGCGCGACGATGCCGCCTTCCGCCACCAGCCGCTCGATGGTCTCGTTGTCGACGGTCCAGAGCGGATAGCTGGTGGTGTCGGTGTCGTGGCCGGCCTCGATCCGCCCCCGCCGGTGCGAGCGCGGGATGAACATCAGCGGGCCGTTGAACTCGTTCACCGGGTCGAGGAAGACGGCGAGGTTCATGGCCTTGGGCGCCGGCATCAAATCGTCGCGCGACCAGGTGCCATAGTCCTGGTGCCACTGCCAGACGTCGCCGTCGAACGCGGCCTTGGCGTTCACCTTGAACTGGTGGATGTAGACGGTGCCGCCCAGCACCTGCATCGCGGGCTCCACCAGGCGCGGATGGCGCGAGAGCCGCCAGTAGGCATCGCTGTAGGTGTGGACGCCGAAGGCGGTGCGCACGGCGCCGCTGCCGCGCTCGCGCACGATCTCGGGCCCCTGCCGCGCGAAGACCGCCGGCAGTGCGCCTCGCAGCACCGACACCTCTTCCGCCGAGAACAGCGCCGGCAGGAAGAGAAAGCCCTCGCGGTCCAGGGTCTCGCACTGTTCGGCCAATAGCTTCATGGGCCGCTTCCTCTCGCGCCTCCGGCGCACCTTGCGCCGAGAGCGCCGCGCCCGTCAAGGCATCGCCTGTCGGGAGGGCGGTGGGGCGATGTGCTATCGTCGGGCATGTCCCGCTCGAGCGCCCGCGACGTGGCGCTGCTCGCCGTCTGCCAGGCGCTCTTCCTCACCTCGATGTCCGCGGTGGTCGCCGCGGCGGCGCTGATCGGGCACGGGCTCGCCGAGACCAAGGTGCTGGCGACGCTCCCCATCGGCATCCAGTTCGTGATGACGATGGTGGCGACGGTGCCGGCGTCGCTGCTGATGAAGCGCATCGGGCGGCGCGACGGCTTCACCGTGGGCGCCGTCATCGGGCTCGCCGGCGCGCTCTTCGCCTTCTGGGCGATCATGGACGGGAGCTTCACGCTCTTCTGCGTCGGGCTCGCGCTGATCGGCGGCGCCAACGGCTTCGCCCAGTACTACCGCTTCGCCGCGGCGGACGCAGCCAGCGAGGCCTTCAAGAGCCGGGCGATCTCGCTGGTGCTGGCGGGCGGGGTGATCGCCTCGCTCGGCCCCCTGATGGCCGACTGGTCCAAGGACCTCTTCGCGCCGATCGCCTTCGCCGGCGTGTTCGCCGCCGTGGCTGCGCTCTACGTGGTCACGCTGGTGGTGCTCCGCTTCATCACCATTCCGCCGCCGGACGCCGAGGAGCGCAGCGGCACGGGCCGCCCCCTGCTCGCGATCATGCGCCAGCCGACCTTCATCGTCGCCGTGCTCGGCTCCGTCGTCGGCTACGCGATGATGTCGCTGCTGATGACCGCGACCCCGCTCGCCATGAAGTTCCACGGCTTCGGCTTCTCCGATTCGGCACAGACCATCCAGTGGCACGTGCTCGGCATGTTCGCCCCCGCCTTCGTCACGGGCCATCTGATCAGGCGCTTCGGCACGATGAGGATCATGGCCTGCGGCGCCCTGCTGATCGGGCTCTGCGCCGCCGTCAACATCCAGGGCATCGCGCTGATCAACTTCCACCTCTCCCTGGTCCTGCTGGGGGTCGGCTGGAACTTCCTCTTCACCGGCGGCACGACGCTGGTGACCGAGCTTCACAGCCCGGCGGAGAAGGCGAAGACGCAGGCCGCCCACGACTTCACCGTCTTCAGCGGCGTGGCGGCGGCGGCGCTGCTCTCCGGCGCGCTGCACGAGGCCGTGGGCTGGCAGACGATGAACTACGCCGTGCTGCCCTTCCTCGCCCTGGTGCTGGCAGGCCTCGTCTGGCTCGGGCTCAGCGGCCGCAGGGCCGCCGCGACCACGGCGGCCGAGTAGCGGCCGGGCGGCGGCTCGGCCACTCCCGCCGTCATGCCCGGACTTGTTCCGGGCATCTCCCTCAGCCAAGCCGGCCGGACGCTGGGCGAACGCGTGGATGGCCGGAACAGGTCCGGCCATGACGTAACGAGGAGCAGGCGTGCGTATTTCTCCAATTCTACATTTTATAACAATAAGTTACGTGAAATCGGCTTCGTTTTGCAAAAAAGCCTGTCCGCCGCCGATGCGCGGCAGGAAGCAGACCTCGCTCTCCGGCGCGACCGCTGCGAACAGGTCGTCCTGGTGGATCTGGGAATCCACCGCGACCGCCATGCCCTCCTCCAGCTCGCGCCCGATGCCGGCATAGCGGGCGTCCAGCGCGCGGATCACGCCGCGGATGTCGGCCGCCTCGACCTCGAGCTCGGTCACCCCGCCGGTATAGCGGGCGAGGCTGGAGGGCAGGACGACCCGCGCCAAGGCGGCGTCAGCCGCCGCCGTTATCCATCGCCGCCAGCAGGCGCGGCGGCGACATCGGCAGGTCGGTCATACGCACGCCCGTAGCGCTCTCGATGGCGTTGGCCACCGCCGCCATGGGCGGGATGATCGGCGTCTCGCCGACGCCCCGCACCCCGTAGGGGTGGTTGGGGTTCGGCACCTCGACGATGACGGCGTCGATCATCGGCAGGTCCGAGGCCACCGGCATGCGGTAGTCGAGGAAGCCCGGATTCTCGAGGCGGCCGTCCTTGTCGTAGATGTACTCCTCGTTGAGCGCCCAGCCGATGCCTTGGGCGGCGCCGCCCTGCATCTGGCCCTCGACGTAGCTCGGATGGACCGCACGGCCGGCGTCCTGCACCGCGGTGTAGCGCAGGATGGTGACGCGCCCGGTCTCGCGGTCGACTTCCACGTCGCACACGTGGGTGCCGAAGCCGGGGCCGGCCCCTTGCGCGTTGATCGAGGCGGTCGCAGCGATCGGGCCGCCGGTCTTGCCGGCCTGGGCCGCGATCTCGCCCATGCTCATGGGCTCGAACTCGCCGGCGTTGCTGCCCGCGGGCTTGGCGTAGCCGTCCTCCCACACCACCGCGTCGATCGGGATGTCCCAGATCTTGGCGGCGCGCTCGCGCAGCTGCTGCACCACCTTTCCGGCCGCCTCGATGGCGGCCATGCCGGTGGCGAAGGTGACGCGGCTGCCGCCGGTGAGGAAGGTGTAGCCGATGGAGTTGGTGTCGGCGACCAGCGGGCGCACCCTCTCCGGCGGGATGCCGAGGGCTTCCGCCGCCTGGAGCTGGATCGAGGCGCGCGAGCCGCCGATGTCGGGGTTGCCCTCGATCACGGTCGCGGTGCCGTCCTCGTTGACGTTGATGGTGGCGCAGGATTCGCCGCCGATGTTGAACCAGAAGCCGGTGGCGATGCCGCGCCCCTGGTTGGGGCCGAGCGGCGTCTTGTAGTGCTCGCTCTGGCGCGCGGCCTCTAGCGTCTCGATGCAGCCGACGGGGCCGAACTTGGGACCGTAGAGCGCCCGCGTGCCCTCCTTCGCCGCGTTCATGATGCGGAACTCGGCGGGGTCGATGCCGAGCGTCTTGGCGATCTCGTCGACCACCGCCTCGGAGGCGAACTCGGAGATCGGCGCCCCCGGCGCGCGGTAGGCCGCGACCTTGGGCCGGTTGACCACCACGTCGTAGCCCTCGACCTCGGCGTTCTCGATGTCATAGGGCGCGAACACGCACATGCAGCCGGGCTGGATCGGCGAGCCGGGGAAGGCGCCGGCCTGATAGGCGAGCCAGGCCTTGGCGGCGGTGAGCCTGCCCTCCCTGGTGGCGCCCATCTTGATGGTCATGGCGCCGCCCGAGGTGGGACCGCTGGCGCGGAACACTTCCTCCCGCGACATCACGATCTTGACCGGCCGGCCGGCAAGCTGCGACAGCCGGAGCGCGACCGGCTCCAGATAGACCACGGTCTTGCCGCCGAAGCCGCCGCCGATCTCCGACGGCGTGACGTTGATGTTGCCGATGTCGATGCCGAGCAGGTTGGCGCAGTAGGCGCGCACGGTGAACTGCCCCTGGGTGCAGCACCAGATCTCGCACTGTCCGTCCTCGTTGGCGCTGGCGACCACCGCGTGGGGCTCGATATAGCCCTGATGCACCGGCTTGGTGGTGAAGGTCCGCTCGACGATCACGTCGGCCTGGGCGAATCCCGCCTCCAGGTCGCCGCTCGAGAACGTCACCTTCTTGAAGACGTTCGACGGCGTCTCCGGCGTGGGCTCCACGCCCTGGGTGAACATGTCGTCGTGCAGCACGGGCGCGCCCGGCGCCATCGCCTCGCGCACGTCGATCACGTGCGGCAGCACCTCGTAGTCCACCTCGATCAGGTCGAGCGCCTGCTTGGCAACGGCCGCAGACGTCGCCGCCACCGCCGCCACGGCGTGACCGTCATAGAGCGCTTTCTCCCGCGCCATGACGTTCGACGACATGTCGCGGTAGTTGACCTGCACCTCGCCGGCCGGCACCCACTGGTCGGGGATCTCCGGCATTTCGTCGCGGGTGACGATCGCCTTCACGCCCGGCAGCGCGCGGGCCTTGGACGCGTCGATGGAGCGGATCAGCGCATGGGCGTGGGGGCTGCGGAGGACCCGGCCCACCAGCATGCCCGGCAGCGAGATGTCGGCGCCGAACCTGGCCCGGCCGGTCACCTTGTCCACGCCGTCGGGCCGCCAGGGCCGCGTGCCGACATATTTGAGCTTGCCGTTGCCGTTGCCGGTCTCATGCGCGGCGCTTGCCATCAGCTATTCTCCCCTCAGCTCCGCCGCCGTCGTCATCACGGCGCGGATGATCTTGTCGTAGCCGGTGCAGCGGCAGAGATTGCCGGCCAGCCAGTAGCGCGTTTCGATCTCGGTGGGATCGGGGTTCTCGTCGAGCAGCGCCTTGGCGGCGACCAGGAAGCCCGGCGTGCAGATGCCGCATTGCAGCGCCGCATCGTCGAGGAACTGGCGCTGAAGCGGGTGCAGGGTGTCGCCCTCGGCCATGCCCTCGATGGTGCCGATCTCGCGCCCCTCGGCCTCGGTGCCGAGCATCAGGCAGGCGCAGACGAGGGTCCCGTCCACGGTCACGCTGCAGGCGCCGCAGTCGCCGGTGGCGCAGCCCTCCTTGGTGCCGGTGAGCTCCAGCTCGTCGCGCAGCACGTCGAGGAGCGTCTGCTCGCCCGAGCAGAGGAACTCCGTCGGCTCGCCGTTGACGCTGGCGGTCACGTGGTACTTCGCCATCAGCCGTTGCTCCTCGCTCGCTCCAGGGCGATGAGCGCGGCCCGCCTTGCCAGCACCCCCGCCACCTTGACCCGGTACTCGATGGTGCCGCGCTTGTCGTCGATGGGGTTGCAGGCGGCGCTGGCGGCGGCGCTCAGCGCGGCCAGCGCGTCGTCGTCCACCGTCGTACCGATCAGCGCCCTGGCGCCGGCCTCGACCAGCAGCGGCCGGGGCGCGACGGCGCCGAGGCCCAGCCTCGCGTGGGTGCAGACGCCCGCCTCGTCGAGGGTGAGCGCGACGCCGGCGCCCACGACCGCGATGTCCATCTCCGTGCGCGGGATGAAGCGCAGGTAGGCGTCGCCCGAACGCGGCGGCGGCTTCGGCATGACGAGGGACACCACGATCTCGCCGGGTGCGAGCGAGAGCTCGCCGGGGCCGGTCACCACGTCCTCCACCGGCAGGGAGCGGCTGCCGCCGGGGCCCGCGATCTCGCAGGCAGCCCCTGCGACGATCAGCGCCGGCACGCTGTCTGCGGCCGGCGAGCCGTTGCAGAGATTGCCGCCGAGCGAGGCGCGCCCCTGAATCTGGGTGGAGCCGATCAGCTCCAGCGCCTCCACCACCCCCGGCCAGGCCGCCTTCACGGCCTCGTTCTTGCCAAGCGTAGCCCCTGAGACCGCCGCGCCGACGCGGATGTCGTTGCCGTCGGCCGTCACCTCCATGAGGGCCGGGATGCGCTTCAGATCGACGATGAGGCCGGGCCGCACGAAGTCCGTGCGCAACTGGACGAGGAGGTCGGTGCCGCCGGCGAGCGGCCTGGCGTCGCCGTCGGCGCCGGCGAGCAGGCGCACGGCGGCGTCGACCGTCTCGGGCGCCTCGAATCGTAGGCTGGTCATCTGCGGGGAGCTCTCCTCTTGGCACGGCGTCGTTTTGGCGCCCTCTTTTACCCGAAAAGGCCGGGCGGTTCACAGTGGCAAATCGCGGGGGCACCAAAGCCGGGACGCCGCCCGCGCGAAGCCGGCGCCATCCGGCGCCACAGGGCGAGCGATAGCGTGCGCGCGGACGATGCCTCCCTTGCCAGCCCGCCCGATGGCCGTAAGCTCTCGGCGATGCTGCGCCTGACCCGGATCATCGGCAATGCGACCGAGCCTGCGATCGCCGAGCGCCTCCATGCGCTGGAGCATGACGGCCGGGTCGAGACCATCACCCTCGATGCGGCCGACACCGCGCGCAAGCGGCTGCGCGTCGCGACCGACAAGGGGAGCGACTGCGCGGTGGCGCTCGCGCGTAGCGAGCGGCTCGTCAACGGCGCGGTCCTGCTGCTGGAGCCCGAGCGCGCCGTCGTCGTCCGAATGCGGGAGACCGCCTGGCTCGCGCTCGAGCCCCGCGATCTGGCGGCGGCGCTCGAACTCGGCTATTTCTGCGGCAATCTGCACTGGCGGGTGCGCTTCGAGGGCGCGGTCCTCAAGGTGGCGCTGGACGGCCCGCGCGAGAGCTATCTGGCGCGGCTGGACACGCATCTGGGGGACGGACGCGCCCGCCTCGTAGACGAGGGAGAAGGCCCGTGACGGCAGACGTGGCTCATGCGGCAGCGACGGCCCCAAGCGCGGCGCGCGTGGGCATTGGCGGGCCCGTCGGCTCCGGCAAGACCGCGCTGATCGAAGGGCTACTGCCCCTCTTCGCCGCGCGCGGCACCGCGCTCGCCATCGTCACCAACGATCTGGTGACACAGGAGGACGCCGAGCGGCTGCAGCGGAGCGGCCTGATCCCGCCGGAGCGCGTCGTCGGCGTCGAGGCCGGCGCCTGCCCCCATACCGTGATCCGCGAGGATCCGACGCTGAACATCGAGGCCGCCGACCTGCTGGAGGCGCAACTCCGCCCGCTCGACCTGATCCTGATCGAGAGCGGCGGCGACAATCTCGCCTCCACCTTCTCCCTCGATCTGGTGGATTTTTGGCTCTTCGTGATCGACGTCTCGGGCGGCGGCGACATCCCGCGCAAGCGCGGCCCCGGCATCGTCCGGGCCGACCTGCTCATCATCAACAAGTCCGACCTCGCGCCCCATGTGGGGGTCGATCTCGCGCTCATGCGCAAGGAGGCGCAAGAGGTCCGCGCCGGCCGGCCGGTCCTGGTCACCAATTGCCGCAGCGGCGAGGGCCTCGACCGGGTGGCCGCCCACCTCGCCCACGACGTGCTGATGGAGGACTGAGGCGCCATGAACGATGCGGCGGCAGCGCCCGCGGCCGCGGGCATGACTCGCGAGAGCCTGCTGGCGCGGGCGCGGGCGCTGGTCGAGACCGTGCGCGAGCGGACGGACGCGACCGAGGAGGCCCGCAGGCTCGCGCCCGAGACCATGCAGGCGATACGCGACGCGGGCATCCACCGCATCCTCCAGCCTGCCCGCCACGGCGGGGCCGAGGCGCATTTTTCGGGCATGGTCGATATCGTGGAGGCGATCTCGATCGCCTGCAGCGCCGCCGGCTGGTGCCTGACCCAGTACTGCTCCCACAACTGCCTGCTCGGCTACTGGCCGGGCGCGGGGCAGGACGAGATATGGGGGGCTGTGCCGGACGCGATGGTCGCCGGCTCGCTGATCCCGGCCTGCGGCACGGCGCGCAAGGTCGACGGCGGCTGGCGGATCGACGGGCAATGGCCCTTCGCCAGCGGCGTCTACGGCGCCGACTGGTTCATCGCCGCCGCGTTCACGGAAGGCGACGGCGTGCCGAAGGTCGCGCAGATGCACGCCGTGCCGCGCGCCGAGTACGAGATCATCGACACCTGGCACGCCGCCGGCCTGCGCGGCACCGGCAGCGCCGATGTCGCCGTGGAGGACATCTTCGTGCCGGCGTGCCGGGCGCTCCCCATCGACGCCACCAAGGGCGGCGGCGACGCGCCGGGCTGCGCGGTGAATGACGCGGCTCTCTACAGGCTGCCCGCCTTCGCCATGTTCTCGATCAACCAGAGCGCGGTCGCGGTGGGGCTCGCCCAGGCGAGCTACGACGCGTTCGTCGCCCACACCCGCACCCGCGTCGCCCGCATGTCGGGCAAGAGCATGGCCGACTACGCGACCGCCCAGGTCAAGGTCGCCGAGGCCCACACCGCCGTCGAGACCGCCCGGCTGCTGCTGCACCATTGCTGCGACACAGGCATGGCGGTGGCCGGGCGCGGCGAGACCGCGCCGATGCCGCTCAAGACCGAGCTCCGCGCCAAGGCGACCATGGCGGGCAAGCTCGCGGCCGAGGCGGTGGACCTGCTCTTCCACCTCTCGGGCGGCGCCGGCCTCTACGACCGCAACCCGATCTCGCGGGCCATGCGCGACATGAACTGCATCCGCGGCCACATCACCCAGAACTGGGACGTGAACGCGTCCAACCACGGCCGCGTGGTGCTGGGCCTCTCCAACGCCGACCCCGCGCTCTGAGGCGGGTTTTTTCTTTCCCTCAGGCGCCGGGCGCTCGCTCCGCTCGCTTGGCTACGCGCCTATCGGCGCGCCGGCGCGGTCGCGCCGGCCGGGCCGCTGCGCGGCCCGGTCCCGTTCATCTCCCACACCTCGTCGGTCGGCGGGTTCTTGCGTCAGGACGGGACGAACATCCCGTGCAGGGCCAGCGGCAGGGGATAGGGCAGGAGGCCCTGCCAGAGGGGGCCGTCGGCGAGGTGCCGGGCCTCGAACACGCTGAGCCCGGCGGCGCCGCGCTCCAGGTCGAGGAAGGGACCCACAAGCCAGCCGTCTCCCTCGTCCGCCCCGCGCGGCACGAACACATGCTCCTCCGGGATCAGGTGGCGCGGATAGGACCAGCCGTCCACCGCGCCGCGCTCGGGATCGAGGCGGGCGATTCGCGAGAGCGGCCAGTTGCCGTCCTCGACGCCGGTGAGCGCGAAGACCGCGCGGTGCCTGAGCCCGGTGCGGCGCGGATCGATGCGGGGGAACTCGGCCAGGTCCGCTTCCACCTGCTCGATCGTGGCGCTCCCGCCAGGCCCGAGACGCACGCGGTGGTAGCGCGGATTGGTGGACGGGAACGCCCAGTCGCCCTCCATCACCGCGCGCAGATCGTGGATGGCGAACGAGGGATCGGGCGCCTGGCAGAGGTCGAGATGGATGGTGCCGTCGGCCTCCTCCCAGCCATTGCCGTGGTGGAAGTGGAAGCCCGGCGGCAGCGCGTGGCGGCGGACCGGGGTGAGCGTCTCCTTCTCCACCACGATCACCCTGGTGCCGAGTTCGGGCCGCCAGACGTGGGCGTCCAGGAAGCTCACCGGGCCCGCGGCGAAGCGCTCCGCGTCCACCACGAAGGGCGACACGACGAGCACCAGATGGCGCGCGGTCACGACATAGTCGTGCACCATGCCGAGCGGCTCTTCGGGCCAGGCGTTGAACGCAGCCAGCCGGCCTTGCGGGTCGATCCGGTAGAAGAGCAGCATCGGCCGGGGCGCCGTGGAACAGCCGATGTTCCACACCGTGCCGTCCGCCTCGACCTTGGGATGGGCCGAGAAGGGCGCGCCCGCGAGGTCCGCGCGCCAGGCGACGAAGTCGCCGGCGGCCAGCGTCTCGGGATCGACCGCGAGCGCCGAGCCCCCTTCCCACAGCGCCATGAGGCGACCGCCGTGGGCGAGCACGGAGGTGTTGGCGGCGTTCATGTCGTCGGGCGCCATGATCGGCGCGGTCTCCGGCGGCAGGGTGGCGAAGGCGGGCAGGATGCGCCTGCCCGCCTCCGTCTCGCGGCGGCGCTTGGGCGTTTCCAGGACGCGGGCGCGGTGGCTCACGCCGCTCCCGGTGAGGGTGAAGGCCTGCATCATGCCGTCGCCGTCGAACCAGTGGCCGTAGCGGTGGCCGAAGCGCTCGTGCTCGGCCGGGCCGTTGCGCCAGAGCACGCCGCTGAGGGCGGGTGGCAGGCGGCCGGAGAGCGTCGTGAGCGGCGCCGCGAGCTCTTCCGCCGCCGCCGTGGCGAAGCCGAGCCGGCGTTGCTCAGGCGAGACCGGCGCGGCGCTATCGGCCGCATCCCCGCTTGCCGCTCCCAGGCTGCCGGCCGCCAGCAGGACCGGCAGGCCGCCCAGCGCCTGCAGCAGCGTGCGGCGGGAGAGTGTGTCCGTCATCGCTCCGACTCCTGTCCATGGGTGTCGGCATACGCGATCGTCACGGAGATGCGCACATCGTCCGTGCCGACGCTCACCGCGGCGGCCTCGAAGCCGGGCGGCCCCATGAAGCCCACCGCGCCGTTGGAGAAGCCGTAGCCTTCGGTCGGCATGCCCAGGAAATTCGTCGCCAGCTCGCCGTCGCCGTCGGCGTCGTGGAACGCCGCCACCGCGTAATCGCCGGGCGCCAGGTCAGCGAAGACGACGCGCACGGCGCCGGGGGCGGCGGAGCGGATGGTTGCGGCGACCACGCCGGCATCGCCGGGAAAGTCGCCGTCCGGCACCTGCCGGTGAAGTGCGACGCGCACGTCGCCTTCGGCCGAGCGCAGCCCCTCGATTCCGACCCCGAGGTCCGCCGCCGCGGCCTGGGCGGCGAACGATGCGACACTGGCGGCCGCGGCCGCCAGTGCCATGCCCTTGATGGATGCGCTTCGAATTGTCATCGCCTATCCTCCGCTGTGTGGACGTGTGGCCGTGTGGCCGTGTCCGATCGGGCCAGGATGGAAAGGTGGGTGCCGCGCGTCACCGTCCGATGCGCGAACGCCACGGGATTATTCGCGACGTGCAGGATTCGCCGTTCACGCTTCGTGAATTGCGCCGGTCGCTGGCCGGTCAGGCGCTCGCGCTCGTCTGTCTGGTCGCGCTCTTCGCCTTCATCGGCCCCTTCGGCACCTACGATTCGCTCAGGCTCCTCGGCCGCATCGGCTATTGGGCGCTGGCAATGGGCGCCAACTGGCTGGTCTGCGGCGGCATCATGATGGTGGCGATCGTCACCGCCGGCGGCGCGTCGATGCGGCGGCGGATGCTGGTGACGGCGGCTGCGGCCCCGGTCGCCGCCGCGCCCGGCACCGGGGTCGTGCTTGCCGCCGAGGCCCTCTTCCGGCCCGGCTACGCCGACGGGATCTCGCTGCCGACGATCTACCTCTCGGTGGCGGTGCTGATGCTCGCGATCGGCCTTGCGGTCGTCGCCGTCCTCGAAGTGCGGCGCCGGCTGACGGACGGGAGCGCCGCTGCGCCCGCCGAGAGCGAGGACGAGGACCGGGGCACGCGCCCCGGCCCCGCGCCGGGAGTCCGCTTCCTCGACCGCCTGCCCGAAAGACTCGGCCGCGACCTGATCTACCTCAGGACGGCCGACCACTATGTCGAGGCGTTCACCACAGCCGGCTCGACCCTGGTCCTGATTCGCTTCGTCGACGCCATCGCCGAACTCGAGGGCGCGGGCGGCTTGCGGGTGCACCGCTCCTACTGGGTCGCCAACCGCCATGTGACGGGATCGGCGCGCCGGCACGGCCGCACGACGCTTCGCCTCAGCGGCGGCCACGAGGTGCCGGTGAGCCGCACCTACATCGCCGCCGCCCGCGCCGCCGGCCTGGTCTGAACGGCGCGCTGCTCAGCGCCCGCCGCCGCCGCACCCGGTTGCGGCGAAGCGGGGGGCGGCCATAATCGACCGATGCGCACCGAGCGTCCCGAGGACGGAGCCGCGTCGCCCGGCGCCGAGCGACGCTGGGAAGCGCGGACGCTCGACGGACTCGCGGCCTTCCGCGCGGGCCGCATCGGCGACGCCTATGCCGCATGGCGGTCAGCCGCCGCATTCGCCAGGGCCTTCGACGCTGACGACCCGCGCCGCGCGGCGAGCCGCACCCACCTCGCTCTCTGCCGGGCTGCGTCCGGCGATGCCGCGGCGGCACGCCGGGCCTTCCGCCGGGCGCTCCGGGCCTGGGACGCGGCGGAGGCCTGGGTCGCGCGCATGGATGTCGGCCGGCGCGCCCGCAGCTCGGGCTTCCACCTGCGCATGGAGATGAAGCACCGGGGCAGCTATGACGCGCTCGCCCGCGTCGGCTTCGCCCGTTTGCTCGGCGCCGGGCGGGCGGCGTCGCATGTCGGGTGCGCCCATCTCGCGCGCGACCCGGCGGCCGCGCTCGAAGAGGCGCAGGAGAAGCGGGCGGCCGGCCTTAGCTGGCGCGACGCGGATCAGGCGGCGCTCTGGCGCGCGCTCGCGGCGCTCAGGCTGGAGGCGGGGGACGGTGCGGCGGCGGGAGACGCGCGGCAGCGGGCCGAGGCCGTCGAGCGCGATCCGGTGAGCTTCGGACCGGAGCGCCTGGCCGCCCTCGCGGACGACGGGAGCCTGAGCGATCTCAGGCGTCTCGAGGCGGCGGTCTATCTGACTCCGGTGGTCCTTCGTCCTCGCTGACCGGCGGGCTCCGCCCGTGACGCGCCAGGTCCCACCAGTGCAGGACCCGCCTGGGCAGGCTCTCCAGCCCATCCGGAAGGAACATCACGGTGAGGATCAGGATCGCGCCATAGAACAGCGGCCGCCATTCGTCGAGCCCGCGCAGCCCCTGGTCCACGACCGTCAGCACCGCGACGCCCAGGATCGGGCCGGCGATGGTCCGCGTGCCGCCCACGATCACCCAGACCAGCACGAAGAGCATGATGTGCAGGTTGAACTGGGTCGGGTTGACGGTGCCGAGATAGTGGCCGAGGAGCGCGCCGGCGAGCCCGGCGAAGGCCGACGCCACCACCAGGGCGAAGGTCTTGTACCACCAGATATGCACGCCGACCGATTCGGCGAGCACGTCCTTCCAGTGAATCGCATGGAGCGTGAGGCCGAAGCGCGAGCGCTCCAGCCGGTAGAAGATGACGATCGTGGCGATCACCACCGCGAGGCACAGGAAGTAGTAGGCGCGGGGGTCTGCCGCCACGTCGAACATGCCGAGCACGGGCAGCGGAATCTCCGGCGAGGGAATGTACACGATGCCGCCCGGCCCGCCGAAGGGATCGCGGAAGCGGTTCCAGGTGAGGCGGATCGCCTCCCCCGCCGCGAACGAGCCGATCAGGAAGTAGAAGCCCTTCATGCGGAAGAGCGGGAAGGCCAGCAGCAGCGCGAGCAGGCCCGTGAACGCCATGGCCAGCGGCGCCGCGAGCCAGACCGAGAGGCCGGCCTCCTTGGTGGCGAGCGCGCTGCCGTAGGCGCCGACGCCCATCATCACCACATGGCCGAGCGAATACTCGCCGGCCAGCGTCAGGAAGCGGTAGCTCACCGCCAGGATCACGTTGATCAGCAGGAAGATCAGGATGTCGAGCCGATAGAGCGCGACCAGGAAGGGCAGCGCGCAGAAGAGCGCCAGCAGCGCCGCGAGGCCGCCGCCCGTGGCCCAGAAGCGGCTAGACCTTCTCACCTTTACCCAGGAGGCCGGCGGGCCGCACGATCAGCACGAGCAGCATCAGCAGAAGGCCGAGAATGCTCGCGATGGTCCCGTCGAGATAGGTGGCCACGAAGGTGTGGAAGAAGGTGTAGAGCACGGCGGCCAGCACCGCGCCCTCCAGGCTGCCGATGCCGCCCACGACGATGACGATGAAGGCGGTCACGATCACCGGGCCGCCGATATAGGGATAGACCCGCACCAGCGGCGCCATGATCGCACCGGCAGCGCCCGCCATGCCGGCGCCGAGCCCCATGGCCAGCAACGCCAGCTTGTTGATCGACATGCCCTGCAGCGCCGCCGCCTCGCGGTCCTGCGCACACGCCCTGAGCGCCCAGCCGAGCCGCGTGCGCTTGAGGAAGAGCCAGAACCCGATCAGCAGCAGGACCGCGATGCCGAAGGCGACGAGCCGCTGCCAGGGCACCGCGACGCCGTCCATGCCGAACAATGGCGTCGCCCCCTGATAGAGCGGCGGGATGTGCTTCATCAGGCCGACGCCGAAGATGACCGACGCCAGCACCTGGAGGATGAAGAGCACGCCGATCGACATGATGAGCCCGCCGAGCGGGTTGTCCCGCATCGGCTTGAACAGGAGCTGCTCCAGGATCAGGCCGATGATGCCGACGATGATCATGGCCGCGACGACGGCCGCGAAGAAGGGCAGCTCGTTCTGCGCGTAGAGCCAGAACACCACATAGGCGCCGGCCATGTAGAACTCGCCGTGGGCGAAGTTGATGACCCGCATGACGCCGAAGATGAGCACCAGACCCACCGCCATCAGCGCGACGAAGCTGCTCTGCATCAGAGCGTTCACCAGCGTCTGAACGACAGTATCCACGGCCCCTCGCGCGGGTCAGGTGTTGTGCGCGCACCGCCTGCCCGGCAGCGCGCCGGGTGGGATAGGGCGTCCGCTTGTCGGCAGATGAATCCTACAACGGAAAAGCCGGGGCCGCACTGCCCCGGCTCCCCCCGGCGGCGGTCCGTGCTGCTGACGGACCCGCCGCGTCATAACGTGGTCGATACCGCAGGCTCCAGGGTTAGCCCTGCTCCTCGGTATGCTTGATCAACAGATCGCCGTGCTTGCCATACCAGTCGAGGATATTGCGGTACTCGACGATCTTGGCCTTGCCGTTCTGGATCTGCACCACCGGCCAGTTGCCGACCAGCGCGTTGTCGATGCCCCACAGCTCGGCGCCCCACCAGTCGGCGTCGCCGAAGACATGGGGGCCGCGCCCGCCTTCCTTCAGCGCCGCGAACACGTCCATCGGCTCGACGCTGCCGGCCTTCTCGGCCGCCAGTCTCCACATCTCGGCGATCGCGGGATATTCCCAGGTCACCGCGCTCCAGGCGTCCGGGAAGCGCTCGTTGTAGTTGACGAAGAACTCGTTGGGGTTCTCGAAGTTGATGTGCGCTTCGTTCATTGCCGCGTCGTCGAAATCCGGGAACTGGAAAACCAGACCCTCGAGGAACTCCGCGCTCGTTTTCTCGATAATCCGCCCGTAGAAATCGAGGGTGCAGGAGATGATCTGCCCCTTGTAGCCCTGCAGGAACAGTTGCTCGCAGAGCAGGTTGACGAAGTCCGGATAGGCAGTGTCGAGGCAGACGATGTCAGGATTCTCGGCCAGCATCGCGGTCACGACCGGCGCGAAGTCGGTGGTGTTGATGTCGAAGTACTTGTTGTAGACGACGTCGATGCCTGCCGCCTCGAACGCAGCGAGATAGGTCGCGACCGAGGGCCACCCGAGCTCGTCGTCCTGGGCGCAGATCGCCGCGGTCTTGAGCTCCGGCCGGTTCTCGGCCAGCCACTCGACGCCGGTCACGTTGTAGAGCGGATGCACCTCGGCCGGCGCCAGGTGGTAGAGCGTATCGGCGGTGAGATCGCTCGGCAGCAGGGTGGTCGACAGCATGTTCTCCCTGGTGAAGAACTGCACCGCCGCCGGCGCGTCGGTGCCGCCCAGCATCTGGACGAGCTTCACGTCGTCCTCAAGCACCAGCTTCTTGGCGCCGATCAGCGCCTTGTCCGCCAGGTATTCGTCGTCGTAGGAGACGATCTCGACCATGTAGTTGTCGTCGCCGATCTTGATGCCGCCGGCCGCGTTGACTTGCTCGGCCCAGATCAGGCAGGCATTGCGGCCCGTCAGAAACCAGCCCGCGACTTCGCCGGTGAGCGGCCCGAGGAAGCCCATCTTGACCACCTTCTCCGCACCCCGCGCGACATAGGGGGCGCCGATCGACGACGGCGACGGCGCCGGCCGCGGCCGCGGCCGTGCCCGTGAATTGCCTTCGTGTGAGTCCGTTCCTAGCCATGGTTGGCCTCCCTGTTGGCTGCGGCCGCGGGGGCGCCCTGCTTCGACGCCGCCATTTGGGGGCAGCCGGGTTGATTACGCTCCTCCGGCGTAATCTCTAATCAAAACCGTATTCGGGGTCATTGACTGGAGTCAAGACCAGCCGACAAATGATCCTGCGAATACGAGTATTTGGTTGGACCAATGAAATGGTGGACCAATGATTGTGCGGGCCGCGGCCGGGCGGCTACCGGCCCCATGGCCGCTATGCTATCCTGCACCGCAGACGGCGGCGTTCGAGCGAACCTGTCCCGTTCCTTCCGGGCCGATGCGCCAGCGGGGCAGGCGCTTGCGGGGCGGCGGAGCGACGACGAGGAGGGGGAGACCCGATGGCGCGTGACCCGAAATACGATTGCCTGTTCGAGCCTATTCGGATCGGCCCGAAGACCATGAGGAACCGCTTCTATCAGGTTCCCCACTGCAACGGTGCGGGGTCCGAGCGGCCGGGCGCGCAGGCCGCCTTCCGCGGCATGAAGGCGGAAGGCGGCTGGGGCGGCATCTGCACCGAGTACGCCTCGATCCATCCGGAATCCGACGACGTGCATCGGGTCTCGGCCCGCATCTGGGACGAGGGCGACGTCATCAACCTCGGCCACATGTGCGACGAGATCCACAAGCATGGCTCGCTGGCCGGGATCGAGATGTGGTACGGCGGCGCCCATGCGCCCTGCATGGAGAGCCGCGCCGTGCCCCGGGGCCCCAGCCAGATCGCCTCCGAGTTCGAATCGCGCACCTACCCGCGCGAGGCCGACGAAGACGACATCAGGGACCTGATTCAGATGTATGTCGACGCCGCGATCCGCGCCGAGCGGGCGGGCTTCGACATCATCTACGTCTACGGCGCACACAGCTATCTGCCGCTGCAGTTCCTCTCCCGCTTCTACAACAAGCGCACCGACAAGTACGGCGGCAGCTTCGAGAACCGGGCGCGCTTCTGGCTCGAGACCCTCGCCGCGGTGAAGAAGGCGGTGGGCGACAACTGCGCGATCGCGACCCGCTTCGCCATCGACACGCTGTACGGGGCGGAGGGAGTCGAGGTCGGCGAAGACGGGCTCAAATTCGTGGAGCTCGCGACCAGCGAGGGGGCGGTCGACCTCTGGGACGTGAATATCGGCGACATCGCCGAGTGGGGCGAGGACGCGGGCCCCTCGCGCTTCTACAAGGCCAACCATCAGCGCCCCTGGGTCAAGGACGTGAAGAGCATCGCCAACGTGCCGGTGCTCGGCGTCGGCCGCATGACGAGCCCCGACGACATGGCGCAGATCGTGACCTCCGGCCAGGCGGACATCATCGGCGCCGCCCGGCCTTCGATCGCCGACCCCTTCCTCCCCAACAAGATCGAGGAGGGCCGCCTCGACGACATCCGCGAGTGCATCGGCTGCAACATGTGCATCTCGCGCTGGGAGATCGGCGGACCGCCGCTCATCTGCACCCAGAACGCGACCTCGATGGAGGAGTACCGGCGCGGCTGGCACCCGGAGAAGTTCGACAAGGCGCCGGACCCGTGCTCGGTCCTGGTCGTCGGCGCCGGGCCCGCCGGCATGGAGTGCGCGCGCGTGCTCGGCGAACGCGGCTACGACGTGCATCTGCGCGAGGCGGACGGCGAGATCGGCGGCAGCGTGCGCTACATCCAGCGCTTCCCCGGCCTCGCCGAGTGGGGCCGGGTGACGAGCTACCGCCAGGTCCAGCTCGACAAGCTGAAGACGGTCGAGGTGCACACCGGCGTCGGCCAGATGAGCGCGGACGACGTGCTCACCTACGGCGCCGACCGGGTGGTCGTCGCCGTCGGCTCCCACTGGGCCACCGACGGGCTCAGCAGCGTTACCCACGCGCCGATCCCCGGCGTCGACGCCAGCCACGCCCAGGTGTGCACGCCGGAGCAGGTCATGGCCGGCAAGGACGTGGGCGACCGGGTCGTCGTGCTCGAGGCCGAGGGCTACTACACCGGCGCGAGCGTCGCCGAATATCTCGCCGACCAGGGCAAGCAGGTGACGATCATCACCCAGCTCGGCTCCTCGGTGCACTACACCGACTTCACCCTCGAAGCCCCCAACCTGCACCGCATGATGCACGAGAAGGGGATCAAGGAGCTGAGCTCCACCTGGGTGCACTCGATCGAGACCGGCAACGAGGTCACCGTGCGCGCCTATCCGATCTTCGGCGACGGCTACCGCCGCAGCGCCGACCCGCGCACGGGCGAGCTGCCGCGCACGGCCAACACCCATATCGACGAGATCGGCTGCGACACCCTGGTGATCGCGACGGGCCGGCTCTCCAACGGCGCGCTGTTCACCGAGCTGAAGGCGCGCAAGGACGAATGGGCCGACGAGGAGATCGACGCCATCTTCCATATCGGCGACTGTTACGCGCCCCGGATGATCGCCGACGCGGTGTTCGACGGCCACCGCCTCGCCCGCGAGTTCGAGTCCGAGAACCCGCAATACCCGCTGCCCTGGATCAGGGAACGCCAGATCTGGGGCGGCGACACCTACCCGTCGCTACCCGCCAACGGCGGCGCATAGCAGCGGAGGAGCCAGCACACGGCAAGCACGAGGTGCGTATCACGAGGTGTGCACGGTGAACGGGACCGGGCCGCAGGCCCGACCGGCGCGACCGCGCCGGCGCGCCGCAAGGCGCGGAGCCAAGCGAGCGGAGCGAGCGCCCGGCGACTGAGGGAAATGAAAGACTCGACCGCGCCGGCGCGCACGAGATGCGTATGGTGAACGGGACCGGGCCGCAGGCCCGACCGGCGCGACCGCGCCGGCGCGCCGCAAGGCGCGGAGCCAAGCGAGCGGAGCGAGCGCCCGGCGACTGAGGGAAACGAACAATGACCACACGCGAATCGGCGCTGGCCGCGCACCATCGGGCGCTCGGCTCCAACCTCGAAGACTGGAACGGCATGGGGGCGCCCTGGACCTATGACTCGGACCCCTGCGACGAGCACGACGCGGTGCGGGAGAGGGCGGGCCTCTTCGATGTCTCGGGTCTCAAGAAGGTGCATGTGCGCGGACGCGACGCCGCCGCCGTCTGCGATCACGTCATCACCCGCGACATGTCGCGGATCCCGATCGGGCGCTCGGCCTACGGCCCCGTGCTGCAGGACGACGGCGGCATCTGCGACGACGCCATCGTTTTCAACCTGGGCGACGACGACTTCCTCGTGGTGCACGGCTCGGGCGCCTGCATGGCGCGGCTGCAGGAAAGCGCGCAGGGCCGGGACGCGAGCGTCGCCTTCGACGACGACCTGCACGACATCTCGCTGCAGGGGCCGGCAGCCGTCGCTTTTCTCGATGCGCACACGCCGCTCGACCTGCCCTCACTGGGATATTTCCACCAGGCGGAGACCACGCTCTTCGGCCGGCCGGTGCTGATCTCGCGCACCGGCTATTCCGGCGAGCGCGGCTACGAGATCTTCGCCACCGCCGATCATGTGGTGCCGCTCTGGGAGGAGATCCTCGGCACAGGCGAGAGCGCCGGCATCGTCCCCTGCTCCTTCACCTGCCTCGACAAGATCAGGGTGGAGGCCGGGCTGCTCTTCTATCCCTACGACATGACCGAGGTGAACACGCCCTGGGAGGTGACCATGGGCTGGGCGGTCTCGCGCAGGAAGGGCGATTTTCGCGGCAGGGACGCGGTGTTCGCCCGCGAGGGGCAGGAGACGGTGCTGATGGTGGGCGTCGTCGCCGACCACGACGACGCCGTGGACGCCGGCGCCGCGCTCTCTCTGGACGGGGAGCGGGTCGGGGTCGTGAACAGCCCGGCCCGGTCGCACCGGATGAAAGCGTCGCTCGCGCTCTGCCACGTTGCGCCGCACGCCGCCGCCGAAGGCACGCGGCTGGCGCTGGAGGGCGAGACGGTGCGCTGCGCGGCGACGGTCTCGCGCATCCCCTTCTACGATCCGGAGAAGACCCGCACCCACGGCTGAGCGGCGGCGGCCGGGGCCGCGGCGGGCGGAGGGAATGGCTGGGGGACCAGGATTCGAACCTGGACCTACGGAGTCAGAGTCCGCTGTCCTACCGTTAGACTATCCCCCAGCGGGCCCGCCCGTGCACCCTATGGCGTGCGACGGGCGTGTCAACCGATCGCGTCGGCTGCGGCACGGGTGCGGCGGGCGGGGCCTTGGCGCGAGAGCCGCGCAGGCGGCGGAGCCTTCAGTCGGCGGCGGTCGCCGCGAGCACGGTCTTCACCTGGCGCTTGATGCGCCGCGCGCCCTGGGAGAGCCGGTCGTCCGACGTCTTCATGAGATAGGCGTCGAGCCCGCCATGCCGCTCCACCGTGCGGATGGCGCTCGCCGAGACCCTGAGCCGCACCATCCGCCCGAGCGCCTCGCTGAGCAGCGCCTTGTCGTGCAGATTGGGCAGAAAGCGCCGCCGGGTCCTGTTGTGGGCGTGGCTCACATTGTTGCCGGTGAGGACGCCCTTGCCGGTCAGCTCGCAGCGGCGTGCCATGGCTTCGCGCTCCGTGGATGCAGGGAGCGGGCTATTTAGAGGGATCGCGCAGGACGGTCAAGGGTGCAGCCCTGCGAGCGGTCACGGGCAGGCTGGCGGGCAAGCCAAGCGGAGGGCGCGCCGTTGCCTGGGCGCTTGACCCGGCGCCATCAATACCCACATGGTGCGGCGCACGATCGAGCGCCGGGTGTGGACGCGGCAGGAGGACATGAGCGAGGCGGACGGGCGGGGCCACGTGTGGCACGGAACGACGATCCTCTGCGTGCGCAAGGGCGGCGCGGTGGTCGTGGCGGGCGACGGCCAGGTCACGCTCGGGCAGACGGTCATCAAGGCGAATGCCCGCAAGGTCCGGCGCCTCGGCGAGGGTAGCATCGTCGCGGGCTTCGCCGGCGCCACGGCGGACGCCTTCACGCTCTTCGAGCGGCTGGAGGGCAAGCTGGAGCAGCATCCGGGCCAGCTCACCCGCGCCTGCGTCGAGCTCGCCAAGGACTGGCGCACCGACCGCTACCTGCGCCGGCTGGAGGCGATGATGGCGGTCGCCGATGCCGAGGTCTCGCTCGTTCTCACCGGCACCGGCGACGTGCTGGAGCCGGCGGACGGGCTGATCGGCATCGGCTCGGGCGGGTCTTATGCGCTGGCCGCGGCGCGGGCGCTGATCGAGGTGGACGGGCTCGACGCCGAGGAGGTGGCGCGGCGCGCCATGGCCATCGCCGCCGACATCTGCATCTACACCAACACCGAGATCGCCATCGAGAAGATCGGGCCGTGACGGCGCCGACCAGGTTGAACGAAGCGCTTCCTGCCTCCGATGAAGGAATGGGGATGCCTTCGCGCCGAAGAAAAAACAAGACACCCCCACCTCACCCCGGCCCTCTCCGCCCCCGGGGGCGGAGAGGGAGAACCCACCGGTGCAGCCTGCGTCCCCTCTCCGCCCTTCAGGGGGGAGAGGGACAGGGAGAGGTGGGTGTTGTTCAGGCGATGCCATTCGGGGCGAGGCGGCATCGACAGTTGATGAAGGAAACCCCTCCGAGTATCCCAACCGAGCCGCAAGGGCCATGAGCGCCTTCAGCCCCCGCGAGATCGTCTCCGAGCTCGACCGCTTCATCATCGGCCAGGACGCGGCCAAGCGCTCGGTGGCGATCGCGCTCCGCAACCGCTGGCGGCGCCAGCAGCTCACGGGCGATCTGCGCGAGGAGGTGCTGCCCAAGAACATCCTCATGATCGGGCCGACCGGCGTGGGCAAGACCGAGATCGCGCGCCGCCTCGCGCGCCTCGCCCAGGCGCCCTTCATCAAGGTGGAGGCGACCAAGTTCACCGAGGTCGGCTATGTCGGGCGCGATGTCGAGCAGATCGTGCGCGACCTGGTCGAGGTCTCGATCCACATGACCCGCGAGCGCATGCGCAAGGAGGTCGCCGCCAAGGCCGAGCTCAATGCCGAGGAGCGGGTGCTCGATGCGCTGGTGGGCAAGAACGCGGCCAAGGAGACCCGCACGAAGTTCCGCAAGATGCTGCGGGACGGCGCGCTCGCCGAGAAGGAGGTGGATGTCGAGGTCAGCGAATCGGCGGGATCGTCGCTGCCGACCTTCGAGATCCCCGGTATGCCGGGCGCCCAGATGGGCATGCTCAATATCGGCGACATGCTCGGCAAGGCCTTCGGCGAGCAGAAGAAGATCAAGCGCCTGACGGTGGGGGACTCCTACGACGCCCTGATGGCCGAGGAGAGCGACCGCCTGCTCGACCAGGACCAGGTCGTGCGCACGGCGCTGGAGAACGCCGAGAACGACGGCATCGTCTTCATCGACGAGATCGACAAGATCTGCGCCCGCTCGGACCGCCTCGGCGCCGACGTGAGCCGCGAGGGCGTGCAGCGCGACCTGCTGCCGCTGATCGAGGGCACCACGGTCTCCACCAAGCACGGCGCCATCCCCACCGACCACATCCTGTTCATCGCCTCGGGCGCCTTCCACCTGGCGAAGCCGGCGGACCTGCTGCCCGAGCTCCAGGGCAGGCTGCCCATCCGGGTGGAGCTCAGGGCGCTCGCCCGCGACGACCTGAAGAAGATCCTGACCGAGCCGGAGAACAGCCTGATCCGCCAGTACCGCGCGCTGATGGAGACCGAGAACGTCACGCTGGACTTCAGCGACGGCGCCATCGACGCGCTCTCGGACCTCGCTGCCGAGGTCAACCGCGCGGTCGAGAACATCGGCGCGCGCAGGCTGCACACGGTGATGGAGAAGCTGTTGGAGGAGATCAGCTTCGAGGCCGCCGACCGCTCAGGCGAGACCATCGAGATCGATGCGGCCTATGTCCAGGCCCACGTGGGCGACCTCGCCAAGGACGCGGACCTCAGCAGGTTCATCCTCTGAGGAGGCGCAGGCACCTCCCGGTCAGATCCCGAGATACTCGTCCACGATCGCCCGGTCGGAGAGCTGTTCCGGGGCGATGGTGGCGACGATGGTGCCCTTCTGCATGATGAGCACGCGCTCGGCGAGCGCGGCGATGAAGTGCAGGTTCTGCTCGACCAGCAGGACCGTGAGGTCGAGCGCCTGGGCGAGCTCCGCGAGCTTCGCCTGAATCTGATCGACGATGGAGGGCTGGATGCCCTCGGTCGGCTCGTCCAGCAGAAGCAGGCGGGGCCGGCCGGCGAGGCAGCGGGCGAGCGCCAGGATCTGCTGCTCGCCGCCCGAGAGCGCGCGCCCCGGCCGCTCCGTCAGCGCCCGCAGCAGCGGGAAGTAGTCCAGCAGCTCCGGCACGGCGCTCTGGCCGCGCCGCACGATCTCGCCCATGCGCAGATTGTCCATGACGCTGAGCTGCGGATAGATGTCGCGGCCCTGCGGCACATAGCCGATGCCGAGCCGGGCGCGCCGGTGCATGGCGAGCCGCGTGATGTCGCTGCCCTCGAAGCGGATGCTGCCCCCGGTGGCCCTGATCTCCCCCATCAGCGTGCGCAGCAGGGTCGTCTTGCCCATCCCGTTGTGGCCGAGCACACCGACGATCTCGCCGCGCGCGATCGAGACGTCGATCCCGTTCAGGATCGGGATGCGGCCGTAGCCGGCGTCGAGGCCCCGGACCTCAAGCAAGGCCGGAGGTCCCCAGATAGACCTCGCGCACCGCCTGGCTGGCCTGGATGCGCGCCATGGTGTCCTCGGCCAGGATGCGGCCCTGGTGGAACACGGTGACGATATCGGCGATCTGGCGGATGAACTGCATGTCGTGCTCGACCACGACGATGGTGGTGGTGCGGTTCGCCTCGCGGATCAGCGCCGCGGTGCGGTTGGTCTCCTCGATGCTCATGCCGGCCGTGGGCTCGTCGAGCAGGATGATCGTGGGCTCGAGCGCCATGACCATGCCGAACTCGACCCACTGGCGCTGGCCGTGGGCAAGGGCGCCGAGCAAGTGCCGGCGGATGCCGCCGAGATCGAGCCGGGCGAGGGTCTCGTCCACCTTGGTCCGGGCGGCCTTCGCGCCGTGGCGGAAGCGCGCCGCGAGCCAGAGGTTCTCGCCCACGGTGATCCCGTCATAGACGTCCGGCACCTGGTTCTTGATGCCGATCCCGAGGCGCGAGATCTCGTGCGGCAGCGCGCGGCCGATGTCGCGGCCGTCGAACAGGATCTGCCCGGCGGACGGCCTGAGCTGGGCGGTGAGCATCTTGAAGAAGGTGCTCTTGCCCGCGCCGTTGGGGCCGATCAGGCAGCGCAGCTCGCCCCGCCGGAGCGAAAAATCCACGCCGGCGATGGCGCTCACGCCGCCGAAGCGTTTTTCGAGCGCTTTCGTCTCCAGGATGATCTCGCCCTGCCCGGCCGCCCCGCTCACGCGCCGCCTCCCCCGGCCAGACGCGTCGCCAGCGCCGCGAGGCGCCGGCGGATCGCCGCGCGGTCCTGCCACAGGCCCGGCAGGGAGCCGATGCTCGGCAGCAGTCCGCGATGGAAGACCAGGACGAAGAGGATCAGCACCGTGCCCAGCACCAGCGTGACCTGGCCCACGCCCTGGGTGCCGAGCCAGCCCTTGAAGTGCTCGATGGCGAAGACGCCGGCGATCGGCCCGATCAGCGTCCCCTTGCCGCCCACCAGCACCCACATGATGACGTCGGCGGCGCGGCCCAGGCTGAACATCTCCGGGTGTGCCAGCGGGATCGACATCGCGTAGAAGGCGCCGCCGAGGCCGGCCACGCCGCCGGCCAGCATGAAGGCGGCGAGCTTGTAGCGCCGCGTGTCGTAGCCCAGCAGCTCGGTGCGCCGCTCGTTCTCGCGGATGCCGACGAGGACGCGGCCGAAGGGCGTTGTCAGCAGCAGCCGGAGCCCGACATAGACCAGGATCATCAGCACCGCGCCGACCCAGAAGAACCAGTTGATGTCGAGCTGGACCGACGGATTCCACGGCACGTCGAGCTGCGGCACGGTGGGGATGCCGTTCTGCCCGTTCAGCCGCACCGTGCCGATGACGTACTGGTCGCCGGAGGTGGCGCGGATGCCCTTCTCCAGGATCAGCGTGAAGACCAGGGTGATGACGCTCAGATAGATATCGCTGATGCGGCCGTAGATCATGAAGTAGCCGAGGATGCCGGCGCCGGCGGCGGCGAGGGCGACGGCGAAGAAGACCGAGCCCGTGGTCTCGCCCGTGTTCAGCGCGAGCACGGTGAAGCCGTAGCCGCCGAGGCCGAAGAACGCGGTCTGCCCGAAGCTCAAGATTCCGCCGAAGCCCCACAGGAAGCCCATGCTGAGCGCGAGCATCGCCATCCCGAAGAAGCGCGACATCTCCAGGATGACGAAGATCTCCAGGTGGAAGGGCATGGTGATGAAGAAGGCGGCGAGCGCCGCCACGAAGACCCACCACCAGAGCCTGGGCCGCTCGCTCGGGTGCTGCATGAGGGCGATGCCGTGGACCATGGCTCAGACGCCGCGCGTCATGCGCCCGGTGATGCCGAGCGGCAGCAGGCGGAGCAGGATGATGGCCACGAAGAGCACCGTCATCTCGCCGATCACCGAGCTGGAGACGGTGGCGACGATGCCGTCCATGGTGCTGAAGAGGCCGGCCGCGCTCACCGTGCCGATCAGCGGCAGGTGGCCGCCGGTGATGACGGTGATGAAGGCCTTGGCGACATAGACGATGCCGAGCGTGGGATACGCGCCGACGATGGGCGCCAGCACCGCGCCGGCGAGCCCGGTGAGCGCCGAGCCGAAGGCGAAGGTCAGCATGTAGACGAGGCTGCGGTTGACGCCGAGGGCCGCCGAGATCGTCGGGTTCTGCATGGTGCCGCGCACGATCAGCCCGTAGCGGGTGAAGCGCCAGAAGGCGTAGACCGCGCCCAGCGCCGCCACGGCAATCGCCATCATCACGAGGCCGTAGACCGGCAGCCCGAAGGTGCCCACCTGGACGTTGCCCAGCGGCGCGGCGACGCTCTCGGTCTGGGGCCCGAAGATCGTGGTGACGCCGCCCACCAGCAGCAGGCTCAAGCCCCAGGTCGCGAGCAGCGTGTCGATGATGCGCCCGTAGAGCCACTGGATGACGAGGCGCTCGACGATGATGCCGAAGAGGCCCACGGCAAGCGCGGACAGAATGAAGGAGAGCCAGAGGTTGATCCCGGCATGGCTGCAGAGCGTGCAGAAGTAGGCGCCGAGCATGAGGAACTCGCCCTGCGCCAGGTTGATGACCCGCATCATCCCGAAGATGACCGCGAGCCCGAGGCTGATCAGGATGAAGATCGAGAACGAGAAGCCGATCTGGAAGAGATAGTTCGCGACCTGATCCACCGGTCACCCCCGCCGCCCCGGCAAGCCCGTCGGGGTGGAACACGCATCCGCGGACGTGGGCCGGATCGTCGGCGGCAGCCTGTGCCGCCGACGATGCCGGCGCTCGCGACCGGGTTACGAAATCGTCGTTACGCCGCGGCTCCTACTCGACCTCGACCTCGTACTGGGTCTTGTCGTCGGGGTTGGCATGGAGGTCGCAGACCTGCTGCGTATCCAGCGGCGGGCGCTGCGAGAACGAGCTGATCACGTCGAAGGTCTGCGTCATGTTGCCGCGCACGATGTGGATGTCCATGGTCGTGTGGTTGGTCTGCCCGTCGACCGTGTACCGGCCGCCGGCGCCGGCCACGCTGACATTGCCCGAGGCCAGCGCCTCGATCACCGCGTCGGGGCTGGCGTCGCCGGCCTGGCGCACCGCCTCGGCCCACACCGTGACCCCGCGCTCGCCATATTCGCCGTACTCGCCGACATAGCCGGTATCGCCGGTATAGGCCTGGAAGCGGGACACGAAATCCCTGGCCTCGGCCGTGTCGAGGTCGTCCACGAAGGAGGTGGCGAGGATGATGCCGTTGCCCTCCTCGGGACTGAGCTGGGTGTGCTCCAGGCCGACGCCGTAGGTGCTCGACGCCAGCATCATCTTGTCCTTGCCGATGGAGGCCTCGAACTGGCGGTAGAAGGCGATGTGGGCGCCGCCCACCAGCGCCGACATGACCACGTCGGGCTTGGCCGCCTGGATGCGCGAGATCGCCGGCTGGAAGTTGTTCACGTCGAGCGGGAAGAACTCGACCGCCAGGTCCTCGCCGCCGCGATCGCGGGTGAATTTCTGCATCCACTTCGACGTGATGTGGCCGTAGTTGTAGTCGGCGGCCAGGATGTAGGTGCGCTTGCCGCCGAGCTCCTTCACCACATAGTCGAAGAGCGGCTCGAGCTGCTGCGCCGGCACCATGCCGGTGGAGACGTGGCGGCGGTCGCAGACGCCCCCTTCATAGAGCGAGTTGTAGAAGAGCAGCCCCTTGAAGCGGTTGACGATGGGGCGCATCACCTCGCGCGAGGAGCTGGTGATGCCGCCGTGCACGACCACGCACTTGTCCTTGACCAGGGCCTCGGTGACGTACTGGGAGTTGTACTGGCCGTCGGACTGGGAATCGTAGAACACCAGCTCCAGCGGCCGGCCGAGCAGCCCACCCGCCGCGTTGATCCCGTCCACCGCCATCGCCGTCGCCTGGATCTGCTTCAGGCTGTAGATGTTGAGAATGCCGGTGCGGTCGAGGATGTTGCCGACCTTGATGGGCTCCTCGGCGGCAATGCCGGCGCGCCGCAGAACGTGCGGCAGGCTGGCGAAGGCCAGCGCGCCGGATGCGGCCTGGAAGAACTGTCTGCGGCTCAGTCTCATGGTCTCTGTCCCCGTGCCTGTTGCCTGGGCGACCCCACGCGCCCGTTCGCTCATCATTAGTGCAGGAAGGGCGCCCGTTCAACAGGCGCCTCCGCGCTCACGGCGTCTCGACCAGCCCCAGGGCTTCCTCGGCCATGGCCGCGATGAAGCGGTTCATCGTCTTGCGCAGCCGGGGCAGGTCGCGGCTGCGGGCGACCGTGGCCTCGTTCATGTAGAGGCGGCGGTTGACCTCGATCTGGAGCGCGTGGACGCGCTTGCCCGGACGGCCGTAATGGGCGGTGGTGAAGGCGCCGGCATAGGGCTCGTTGCGCCGCACCGAGAAGCCGAGATCGCGCAGGATGCGCTCTGCCGTCTCGACCACCCTGGGCTGGCAGGAGGCGCCGAAGCGGTCGCCGAGCACGATGTCGGGGCGGGGCGTGCCGCGGTCGCGGTCGGTCGGCCCGCCGACCGAGGGCATCGAGTGGCAATCGAGCAGGAAGGCCGCGCCGAAGTCGCGCAGCGTCGCCTCGATGAGTCCTTCCAGCGCCCGGTGATAGGGCCGGTAGAGCGTGTCGATGCGGCGCTCGGCCTCGGCATAGGGCATCTTCGCCGCGTAGATTTCGGCGCCCGACGCGACCAGGCGGGCGATGGTGCCGAAGCCCGCGCGCACCCGGTCGGAGCGGGTCTTCACATGGCTCGGCAGCGGCTCGGAGAACATCTCCGGGTCGAGCTCGTAGGGCTCGCGGTTGGGGTCCAGATAGGCGCGCGGATAGAGGGCGCAGAGGAACGGCGCCCCGCCGTCGGGAGCGCCGGCGAAGATTTCGTCGACGAAGCTGTCCTCGGAGCGCCGCAGGTTCTTCACGTCGAGCCGGGAGCTCGCGATGAAGGCGGGGTCGTAGGCCGTGCCGCTGTGGGGGGAGGCGAAGATGAGCGGCGCCGTCTGGCGCGCCGGCAGGCGGAGGTCGATGACCCCGTTGACGGCCGCTGCCTGAGCGTTCTCGCGGGGCCGCCGGGCGGCCGGTCGTGCTCGGCTCATCCCGCGCGGTTTAGAGCAAAACCCGCGCCCTGTCATCCGTGCCGCCGGTCCCGTGCCGCCGGTCTTGCCAACGCCGCAGGCGCGGTGGTATGGCCCGCCCATCGGCGGCACGGGCGCTTAGCTCAGGGGGAGAGCGCTTGCTTGACATGCAAGAGGTCCCTGGTTCGATCCCAGGAGCGCCCACCAGTCCGCCGCGACGGCCATGAGCCGTCTGCTCCACGGGCTCCGCGCAAACAGGCTCCTGCTGCCGACCGTGCTGCTGCTGCTCGGCGGCATCTCCTACGGCAGCCTCTTCACCGCCAACAAGATCGCGATCGACGCGGGCTTCCCCTTCATCGCCTACTCGTTCTGGCAGGCGCTGTTCGCGAGCGTGGTGCTGCTGGTGCTGTCCGCGATCTTCTCGAAGCTGCCCTCGCTCAGGTGGGAGAACCTGCGGGTCTTCGCGCTGGTCGCTGTCTTCGGTTTTCTCGGGCCGCTGCTGGTGGTCACCTACGTCGCCGACAGGCTGCCGCCCGCGGTGCTCACGCTCTGCGCCGCGCTGATTCCGGCGGCGACCTACACCCTCACGCTGGCGCTCGGGCTCGACCGGCTGCGCTGGCTCAGCGTCGCCGGCGTGCTGCTCGGCTTCGGCGGGATTCTCCTCATCGTCGTTCCCACCGGCAGCCTGCCGGGCGCAGGCGCCTGGGTGTGGGTGCTGTTCTCGCTGCTGATGCCGCTCGCCGCCGCGGTCAACAATGTCGCGGGCGCCCGCTTCTCGCCGGTGGGCGTCAGCGCGCTGGCGCTGTGCGGCGGCATGATGATGGTGGCCGCACTCCTGCTGCTGATTGTGATGCTGGCCCAGGGCGATCTCTTCCTGCCCACCGACGCCGCCGCGCCCGGCCTCTGGGGCCTGCTCTGGGCGACGGCCGGCCAGGCGATCACCTACAGCTGCTTCTTCGAGATCGTGCGCCGCGCCGGCGCCCTCTTCTTCGCGCAGCTCAACTACGTCGTGGTCGCGGCCGGCATCTTCTGGGCGAGCATCTTCTTCGGCACGGCGCTCAGCCACTGGGTCTGGGCTGCGGTCGCGGTGCTGGTGCTGAGCCTGGTCCTCATCAACGCCGGCACCGCACGGGGCCTGCGCGAGCAAGCCGACCGCTACGAAGAGCGCACCGGCTCATAATTTGTTCCATATCTCCTTGCCGCTTCCCGCATATCGGCCTATCAACCGCGATTCGTTGACTGACGACGACGAACCATGGCCTTCGGTCTCCTGAAATACGGCCTCGGCCCGCGCCGGCCGGTGAAGCGCTTTCTCAGCGCCCGGCCGGAGCTGCGGCCGAGCTACGACGTGGCGATCATCGGCGGCGGCGGGCACGGGCTGGCCACCGCCTACTATCTCGCGGCGAAGCACGGCGTGCGCAACGTCGCCGTGTTCGACAAGGGCTATATCGGCGGCGGCAATACCGGGCGCAACACGGCCATCATCCGCTCCAACTACCTGACGCCGGAAGGAGTCGCCTTCTACGAGGAATCGATGCAGCTCTACCGCGGCCTCAGCGAGGAGCTCGACTTCAACATCCTCTATTCGGAGCGCGGGCACTTCACGCTCGCGCACTCGGACGCGGCCATGCGCACCTCGCGCTGGCGGGCGGAGGTGAACAAGCATCTCGGCGTCGATTCCGAGCTGGTCGGACGCGAGGAGCTCGCCCGCCTGGTGCCGCTGCTCAACCTGTCCGACGAGGTCCGCCACCCGGTGCTCGGCGCGCTCTATCACCCGCCCGGCGCCATCGCCCGCCACGATGCGGTCGCCTGGGGCTATGCCGGCCGCGCCCAGGAGCTCGGCGTCGAGATCCACCAGGAGACCGAGGTGACCGGCATCGCGGTCGACGGCGGGCGCGTCACCGGGCTGGAGACCAGCCGGGGCCCGATCGCCTGCGGCAAGGCGCTGCAGGCGGTGGCGGGGCTCAGCGGCCAGGTCGCACGCCTCGCGGGCTTCACGCTGCCGATCCGCACCGTGCCGCTCCAGGCCTGCGTCTCTCTGCCCCTAAAACCCTTCCTCGACCCGATCATCGTCTCGGGCAGCCTGCACGTCTACATCTCGCAGTCGGACCGGGGCGAGCTCGTGATGGGGGGCGCGACCGACCCCTATCCCCGCTACCAGACCTCGTCCACCCTCGACTTCATGGAGGGTCTGATGGCGCACATCCTGGAGCTCTTCCCCTTCATGGCCGACATCCCCGTCCTGCGCCAGTGGGCCGGCATGACCGACATGACGCCGGACTTCGCGCCGGTCATGGGCGAGACCCCGGTCGAGAACTACTACATCGATTCCGGCTGGGGCACCTGGGGCTTCAAGGCCACGCCCGTCTGCGGCCGGCGCATGGCCGAGCTGATCGCGACCGGGCGCGTGCCGGCGCTGATCCGGCCCTTCCACCTCGACCGCTTCCGCGACTTCTCCCTGCTGGGGGAGAAGGGCGCCGCCTCGGTCGGGCACTAGGGGCGGGAGCCGCGCCGCCCATGAAGATCATGCCCTGCCCGCTCAACGGGCCGCGCAACATCCAGGAGTTCATCTGCGCCGGCCCGGTCGAGGCGGAGCCGGACCCGACCCGGTGCACGGACGAGGAGTGGGCCGCCTTCGTCTGGATGGAGGAGAACCGCGCGGGTGTCGTGCGCGAATGGTGGTGCCACGCCGCCACCTCCTACTGGTTCATCGCCGAGCGCGACACGGTGACCGACGAGATCCTCGCCACCTATCCGGCCGACAGGGTTTTTTCGGAGCGCGTCGAGTTCGAAGCGTCGCCGCCTCCGGCGGCGCCTGCGCAAGAGTCGCCGCCTCCGGCGGCGCCTACGCAAGAGTCGCTCCCCCCGGAAGCCGCGAAGCCATCCGCGCCGCAGCCCGCGCCGGCCGAAGCCGCACCGGAAGCGGAGGCGCCATCCGCTCCGGCCGACCCTGTGCCGGAAGCGGAGGCGCCGCCCGTACCCGCCGAGGCCGCACCGGACGCAGCGGCGGAGGAGGCCGCGCCCGCCGAGGATGCGCCGGCAGACGACACGGCTCCGCCCAAGCCCGAGGGCAGCGCCGCATGATGGTGCGTCTGCCGGAGCCTGCGGGCCTCCTCCTCGACCGCACGGAGCCGATCGCGTTCAGCTTCGAGGGCAAGCGCTATCAGGGTTTCCGCGGCGATACGGTGGCGAGCGCGCTGGCCGCGAACGGCGTGGCCGTGCTCTCGCGCTCCTTCAAATATCACCGCCCGCGCGGCATCCATTCGCTCTCGGGCCTCGATGCGAACACGCTGGTCCAGGTGGGCCCCGGCCCCAACCGCTTCGCCGAGCGCGAGCCGCTGGCTGCCGATCTGGCGGTCCGGGGCCAGAACTACTGGGGGACGCTCAGGCACGACCGGCTGGCGGCGCTCGGCCTGCTGCATCGCTTTTTCCCCGCGGGCTTCTATTACAAGGCGTTCTACAAGCCGCGCTGGACCTGGCCGCTCTGGGCCAGGATGATCCGCCGCATCGCCGGCCTCGGCAGCGTCGATACGGAGGCCGCGCACGGCTATTTCGACAAGCAGTATCTCTTCTGCGACGTGCTGGTGGTGGGCGGCGGCGCTGCCGGGCTCGCGGCTGCGGTCCAGGCGGCCGAGGCCGGCGCCGAGGTGGTGCTCGCCGACGAGAATACGAAGCTCGGCGGCGCCCTGCTGCACGGCCGTTTCGACGGCGGCGGCCTCCGCGCCGCGGAGGCACGCGCAGGCCTCGTCGGCGCGGTCGAGGCGGCGGAGCGCGTCTCGGCCATGACCGGGACCGCATGCCTCGGCTGGTACGCCGACAACTGGCTGCCGCTGGTGCGCGGCAATCGCCTCTACAAGCTCAGGGCCAAGGCGCTGGTGGTCGCGACCGGCAGCCACGATCAGCCGCTGGTCTTCCGCAACAACGACCTGCCGGGCGTGATGCTCAGCTCCGCCGCCCAGCGCCTGGTCAAGCTCTACGGCGTGAAGCCCGGCCGCCGCGCGGTGGTGGCGACGGTGAACGACGAGGGCTACGGCGCGGCGCTGGACCTGCTGGACGCGGGCGTCGAGGTGGCGGCGCTGGTGGACTTGCGCATGGACGCGCCGCGCACCGCCCTCGGCGACACGCTCGCCGCGCGCCGGGTGCCGGTCCACGCCGGGGCCGCGCCGTGGGAGGCCGTGCCCCAGCGCAAGGGCCCCGGCATCGCCCGCGTGCGGGTGGCAAAGATCGTGGAGGACGGCGTCTGCGCGCCGAGCGTGGACAGCTTCACCTGCGACCTGCTCGTCGTCAGCGGCGGCCGGACACCCGCGGCAGCGCTGCTGCGCCAGGCGGGCGCCTCCTTCGCCTATGACAGCGAGCGCCACACGGTCAGCGTCGCCGGCCTGCCTTCAGGGGTTTTCGCCGCGGGCGGGGTCGCCGGAGTCTCGGGCCTCGACGCGGCGATCGCGGACGGGCGCCGCGCCGGCCGGCAGGCCGCGCAGGCCGCCGGCTTCGACGCGGGCCCCGAGCCGGATGCAGCCGGCGCCGCCCCTGCCGCCGCCGCCGACGACGCGGCGGCGGCGGCGAACATCGCCTGGCCGATCTTCCCGCATCCCGACCACAAGGCCTTCGTCGACCTCGACGAGGACGTGCAGGTCCATGACCTGGAGGACGCGATCGCCGAAGGCTACGACCACGTGGAGCTGCTCAAGCGCTTCACCACCAACGGCATGGGTCCCTCCCAGGGCAGGCATTCGTCGCTGAACGCGTCGCGCGTGCTCGCGCGCGCGACGGCGCGCAGCATGGACGAGACCGGCGCCACCACGGTGCGCCAGCCGATCGTCCCGGTCACCATGGGCCATCTCGCGGGCCGCAGCTTCGAGCCGGTGCGCTACACGGCGATGCACTTCCGCCATCTGGAGGCCGGCGCCACCATGATGCCGGCGGGCCTCTGGCTCAGGCCCGAGTTCTACGGCGAGACGCACAGGCGCGCGGCGCTGATCCGGGAGGAGGCGAAGAACGTCCGCGACAATGTCGGCATCGTCGACGTCTCCACCCTCGGCGGGCTCGACGTGCGCGGGCCGGACGCGGCCGAGTTCATGAACCGGATGTACACCTTCGCCTATCTCAAGCAGCCGGTGGGCCGCTCGCGCTACGTGCTGATGACCGACCTCTGCGGCGTGGTCGTGGACGACGGCGTCGCCTGCCGGCTGCACGAGGACCATTTCTACGTCACGGCGACGACCTCGGGCGTCGACAATGTCTACCGCGAGATGCTCTGGTACAACGCGCAGTGGCGGCTCGCGGTCGATGTCAGCAACGTCACCGCGGCGTTCGCGGGCGTGAACATCGCCGGCCCCAACAGCCGCGCGGTGCTGGAGACGCTGTGCGACGACGTGGACCTCTCGCTCGAGGGGTTCCCCTATATGGGCGTGCGCGAAGGCCATGTCGCCGGGATTCCCGCGCTCTTTCTCAGGGTCGGCTTCGTGGGCGAGCTCGGCTACGAGCTGCACGTGCCGCAGAGCCAGGGCGAGGCGCTGTGGGACGCGCTGCTCGACGCCGGCGCGGCGCACGGCATCCGGCCCTTCGGCGTCGAGGCGCAGCGCCTGCTCAGGCTGGAGAAGGGCCACATCATCATCGGCCAGGACACCGACGGCCTTACCACCCCGCACGAGGCCGACATGGCCTGGGCGCTCGCCAGGAAGAAGCCCTTCCATGTCGGCATGCGCTCGGTGCGGATGCAGGCGGCGAGGGGGCTCAGCCGCAAGCTGGTGGGCTTCGAGATGCCGGGCGTCGGCGTCGAGCAGCCGAAGGAGTGCCATCTGGTGATCCGCGACGGCGCGATCGCCGGGCGGGTCACCTCGGTCGCCTACTCGCCCAACCTGGACAAGGTCATCGGCCTCGCCTACGTCGCGCCCGATCAAAGCGAGCCCGGCAGCCGGATCGCGATCAGGGTGGAGGGCGGGCGCATGGTGACCGCGACGGTGGCCACGCTCCCCTTCTTCGACCCCGACGGCGCGCGGCAGGAGCAGTGATGGTGACGACGCCAACGCCGGCGGAGCAGACGCGGCGTTCGCCCCTCTACCGGGCGCTCATGGCGCACGGTGCGCGCTTCGAGCCGCTCAACGGCCATGCCGCGGCGCGGGATTTCGGGCGCGACGCCGCCGACGAGGCGGCCCAGGCGGAGGCGCTTGGACTGGCCGACCTCTCGCCCCTGCCGCGCATCGGCTTCAAGGGCTGGACCATGGCCCCCTGGCTTGCCAGCGCAGGCGCTGCGCTCGGCGCGGCCAGCAACCGCGCCTATGCGCAGGCCGACGGCACCCGCATCGCACGGCTCGCGCCGGGCGAGGCGCTGGTGCTGGCCGACCGCGTCGGGGCCGGGCCGCTGATCGAGACACTCGCGCAAGCCTGGAGCATGGCGGAGGCCGACGGCTGCTTCCGCGTGGCGAGGGAGGAGACGAGCTGCTGGCTGCTGCTCACCGGCGTGCACGCGGCGTCGATGCTCGCCAAGGTCTGCGCCGTGGACCTGCGGCCCCAGGCCTTCGCGCCCGATGCCATCGCCCAGACCAACGTCGCCCGCCTCAACGCGGTCGTCATCCGCGGCGACATCGGCCCCGTCCCGGCCTTCGACCTGCTCGCCGACAGCGCGTCCGCGGTCTATCTCTGGGATGCGCTGCTCGACGCGATGGCCGAGCATGACGGCGCCCCCATCGGCCTCGCCGCCATCCGCTCCCTGCAGGCCCGAGCCCGCGGCTGGACCAGGGAGGAGCTCTACGAGCGTGGCCGCGCGGACGCTGATTGACACCAACATCCTGGTCTATCGCTACGACGGCCGCTTCCCGGACAAGCAGGCGGTCGCCTCCGACCTTCTTCGCGCCGGCATCGCGGACCTGCTCTCCGAGGATTTTCAGCACGGCCGGCTCTACGGCACCGTGACGATCCGCAACCCCTTCCTGGCCACGGCTGCTGGATAGCGTCCCTCTCAAGGAGGCGCGGCATCCGCAACGGGCGATTTCAATCCGTCCCGCTTCGCTCTACCATTCCGGGCGAGGCGCCGGGGTGCGCGCCAGGGAGGATGCGATGAAGACGATCGAGATCACGGCGGACGAGATGGAGAGCAGGATCGCGCGCTACGACGCGCTGGCGCCGCTGCCGATCCAGCAGGACCCGGAGATTCCGCAGGAGGCCAACGACGTCATCTATGCGCGCAAGCTGCTCTCGGTGATCGGGCTTAGCGGCGACGTGGACACGCCGATCAACACCGGCGCGCCCATCGTGGACGCCGCCGGCATGACCATGACGCTCGCCGTCTGCCCGCCGGGGCAGGGCCCCTCGCTCCACGCCCATCACCAGACCTACGAGACCTTCACCGTGCTCAAGGGCCGCTTCGAGGTGACCTGGAACGACGACGGCAGCGGGCGGGTCGAGCTCGGCGAGTTCGACACCATCTCGGTGCCGCCGCAGGTCAACCGCGCCTTCCGCAATATCGGCGACGCGGAAGGCGTGCTGCAGGTGCTGATCAGCGGCGGCGTGCACGACATGACCGACATCGACATGGCGCCGGACACCGCCGTCAGGCTCGACGCCATCAAGGCGGGCGTGAAGGAGAAGTTCTTGGACAGGGGCCTCACCTTCACCGCGCACAAGGAGGCGGCTGCCTGAGGCGCCGGCGGGGCGGGAGGGCGCCGCCGTGGAGAGCGTGCGCATCGGCGTCATCGGCCTCGGCTGGTTCGGCGAGGTCCACTGCGACGCGATCGCGGCGACGCCGGGCCTGGAGCTCGCCGCCCTCTGCACGAGAACCCGGTCCAGGCTGGAGGCGCTCGGCGCCAAGTACGGGGTCGACGTGCTGGAGACGGACTACCGCGCGCTGCTCGGGCGCGGCGACCTCGACGCCGTCAGCATCGTCACCATGTGGGACCAGCACACGGAGCCCGCGCTGGACGCGCTGGAGGCGGGCAAGCATGTCTTCCTCGAGAAGCCGATGGCATCGACGGTGACGGACTGCGAACGCATCGTGGCGGCGGCGGCGGCGGCGCGGGGCTTCCTCATGGTGGGCCACATCTGCCGCTTCAACCCGCGCTACGCTGCGGCCAAGCGCGAGATCGAGGCCGGCCGCATCGGCCGCATCGTCGCGCTGAGTTCCCGCCGCAACATCCCGGCGGCGTGGACGCCGGAGATCCTGGGCAAGATCGGGCCGATCATCGGCGACGCCATCCACGACACCGACCTGATGCTGTGGTTCACCGGCGCGAAGGTGGTGAGCGCCTACGCCCAGACGGTGGACGTGCGGGGCCTCAAATATCCCGACATCGGCCAGACCATGTACCGCTTCGATTCCGGCGCCACGGCGACGCTGGAGACGGTCTGGTGCATGCCGGAGAAGACGCCCTTCGACATCGACGAGCGCATGTCGATCATCGGCACCGAGGGTTTCGTTCACATCCAGGACACCTTCCCCAACATCGGCATCTGCACCGAGGACGGCTTCCGAAGCCCCGACACCACCTACTGGCCCGAGCTGCACGGCGCCAGCACGGGCGCGCTGCGCGAAGAATTCCTCTATTTCGCCCGCTGCATTCGCGAGAACACGCCGCCCGGCATCATCACGCCCGAGGAATCGATGGAAGCGGTCAGAACGACGCTCGCCGCCGAACGCGCCGCCGCCACCGGCGAGGTCGTCCGCCTGGCGTAGCCATCGGGCACCCCGAGACAACGAGGTGCGAGCAACGAGAGGGGCCGAGCCGCAAAGCGGCCGACAGGCTATCGGCGGTGAGAGGGACCGGGCCGCGAAGCGGCCCGGCCGGCGCGACCGCGCCGGCGCGCCGCAAGGCGCGTAGCCAAGCGAGCGGAGCGAGCGCCCGGCGCCTGAGGGAAAGAAAACAAGCCGCGCCGCAAGGAGGCCCCGAGCTACCCCCCGTAGCGCGCCCAGAGAGCCGCCGGGTCGGCGCGCTTCTCGTGTTTCCGGGCGGCCTCGGCGATCTCAGCCTCGCCCGGGCCGCCGTGCTCGAGGGCCCGGAAGGCGCGCACCACGGGGCCGGCGCGGTTGGCGTGGCGCTTGGCGGCGAGCGAGATGGGCTCGTGCAGGGCGCCGGAGCAGTGGGCGCAAGGCCAGGCAAGGCGCGCCATCAGCGCCGCCGCCTCGCCGCCGGGGAAGCGTTGCAGAAGCTCGACGACGGTGGTCGAGCCGGTGATCGGCGCCGGCGCGTCGTCAGCGCCATGGGCAGGCATGAGCGCCGCTCTACTCCGCCGCCTGCGAGAGCGTCTCGGGTTCGGCCTCCACCGGCATACGGATCGCATCGCGCGGGAGCTGGTAGCGGGCGAAGGGCAGCACCGCGACCTTGGCGTCCGCGCCGTGGCGGGCGAGGGCTGCGGCGAACGCATCCTCCAGCGAGGTGCCCGCCTCGATGCCGATGTCGGCGGCCATTGCGAGGTTCTCCTCCAGCGTCACCACGTGCAGGTGCTTGCGCACCATGACCTCGTAGATCGGCACCCAGATGCAGCCCGCCCACATCTCGATGGTGCGGCTGTGGATGTCGCGGTAGACGCGCTCCAGGTTCGCCGGCGAGGGCGGCATGTAGGGCGTCATCAGGTCCATCAGCGCGAGACCGGGGAAGTCGCCGAGATGGGTCTTCACGCCGGGCGACGGGCTGCAATAGATGAGCGTGCCGCCGTCCCGCACCAGCAGGTCCGACGACATGCAGCCCCAGCCGGTGTGGAAGAAGAGATGGTCGGTGGGCGCGAACACGCCGCAGATGCCGATGTCCGCCGGCCCGCCGGCCGGGCGCTCATAGGCGTAGATGCCGTTGAAGAAGCGGATCGCCTCGCGGTGCGCGTCCGGGTGCGCGCCGAAGTTGATGAAGGAGAGCCGGCCGCGCGTATCCAGCACGCTGTTGAGGGTCGCCGTGAGCCCGCACATGGTGGCGGCCTCGTCGATGTCGGTGCGCATGGGGCCGGCCATGGCGCCGTAGTGGGTCTTGGGCGACATCACGAAGGCGCAGTGGTTGGACTCGATGGTCTCGTCGGAGACCACGCCGGGCAGGATCAGCTTGCCGCCGCCGCCGGCGCCCCAGTGGTTGGACTGTGCCTGGCCCATGCTGAGCGACACGTCGGACTTCGCCACCTCCTTGTGCAGCCAGACCGGCGTGCCGCCCGTGGTCATGCCGATGAAGACATACTGCTCGGGGTCGCGCGGCTCGTTCTGGAAGAAGGGGATGCCGAGCCGCTCCATGCGCGCGAGATTCTCCCGCCCGAGCTTGAGCTCCGTGTCGCGCTCGGACATGGGGAAGACCTTGCCGTTGGCGCAGACGACGCGCGCGTCCCTGACGCCGTGCGCCTCGACGGCATCGAGCACCGCCGGCAGCAGCTTCGAGGTCGGCGTCGGGCGGAACTGGTTGTCGATGACGATGGCGAGGCTCCTGTCGGGCCCGAGCATCCGGGAGAAGGGCGGGCCCGAATGCGGCGCCTCCAGCGCTGCCGCCGCAGCCTCCGTGGGGTTCGCGAGCGGCGCCGGCTCGTCGGGGTAGAGCGCCGCCAGCAGGTTGGCCTCGGGAATCTCGAGGGTCAGCGTCTCGCGATAGACCATGGCCGGGTCGTCGGCCGAGCCGATGGTGAGCGGGTCGAGCGACTCGTAGGGGATCACCGCGCGATAGCTGTCGGACATCGCCGCCCTCCCGTGATTGAGCAGGCCCCAGGCCGCGAAACTGGCATTTCCGCGCCAAGCCGAGTGTAATGGACCGAAGCGGGTATGGACAGGGCGCCGGAGCAGGGGGGCGCCCGCGAGACGAGGGAGCGCGACATGGCGGCTTATCCACGGCTTTTCTCCGAATGGAAGATTCGCAACACCACGATCAAGAACCGGGTGGTGTTCCCGCCGACCTGCCCGAGCTGGGTCTCAGATCCGTGGAACGGGCTCTTCATCGACATGGCCACCCACTATTACCGGGAGCGAGCCGAGGGCGGAGTCGGCCTCATCATCATCGGAGGGACCCATGTCCACCCGAGCTCGATCATGGCGCCGCTGCTCATGCCGCAGCTCTTCGACGACCGCCAGATCGAGCCGCTGTCGCGCATCGCCGACGCGGTCCACGCCGAGGGCTGCAAGCTCGCGATCCAGCTCTGGCACTCGGGCGTGCGCGGCTTCCCCACCCTCAAACAGGAGGCGACGTATGACCCCGACGCGACCTGGTACTCTGTCTCGCCGAGCCAGGTGCCCTTGGGTGAGTTTCCCGGCGCATCGACGCCCAAGGAGCTCGACGAGGACGAGATCGAGGAGCTGCTTGCCGCCTTCGGCAGTGCTGCGCACCGTGCGTTTGCGGCGGGGCTCGACGGGGTCGAGCTTCATCTGAGCCACGGCTACCTGCCCTGGCAGTTCATCTCGCCGCTCTACAACAAGCGCACCGACCGCTGGGGCGGCTCCCAGGAGAACCGCCTGCGCTTCCCTCTCGAGGCATTGAAGCGGATGCGGGCCGCCGCCGGCGACGACAGGTTCGTCGGCTACCGCATCAATTCCACCTCCTTCTGGCCCGGCGATCTCGAAATCGACGAGGTGCGCGACATCGTCGCCGACATCGAGAAGCGGGCGGACATCGACTACGTCAACGTCTCGGCCGGCGTCCATCACGCCTTCATCCACACGCCGATGGAGTTCGAGGGCGGCTGGGAGCGCGGCTACGCCCGCAAGATCCGCGAGGTCTCGTCGAAGCCGGTGCTGCTGGTCGGCCGCATCACCACGCCGGACGTTGCCGAGCAGCTGCTGGAAGCCGGCGACGGCGACGCCATCTGCCTCGCGCGCCAGCTCTTCACCGACCCCCACTGGGCCAGGAAGGCGCAGGAAGGCAACACCGACGACATCCGCGCCTGTGTCGCCGCCAACTTCTGCTGGAAGAGCGTGAGCCGGGGCGGGCGGGTGCAGTGCATCTACAACCCGACGGTGGGTCGTGAGAAGGCCTGGGGAGAGGGTACGCTCGATCGCGTTGCGGAGCCCAAGTCGGTGCTGGTCATCGGCGGCGGCCCGGCGGGTCTGGAATATGCGCGCATCGCCGCCGCGCGCGGCCACGACGTGACGCTCTACGAGGCCGAGGGCGAGACCGGCGGCCATGTGCGCGTCCAGGCGCTGCTGCCGAGCCGGGCCGAATATGGCGAGATCGGCCGCTGGCTCACGGCGCAGGCCGAGAAGAACGGCGCCCGCATCGTCACCGGCGCGCCGGTGACCGAGGACGACCTCGACCGGGCGCTGGAGGCGGTGAAGCCCGACCACGTGGTGGTCGCGACGGGCTCCACGGTCGCGGTCGACGGCTTCCAGGGCTGGACCGGCGAGGCGCTGCCGGGCTGGGAGAGCGGCAACTGCGTGGGCTGGGACGCGGTGGCGCTGGGCCAGGCGAGGCCGCGCGGCCGTGTGATGGTGCTGGACGACCTCTGCGACGTGGCGGCGCCGCTCACCGCCGTCGCCTGCAAGGACGCCGGCGCCGACGAGGTGACCCTGGTCACCCGCTGGCCCATGATCGGCATGGAGACCATCCTCGACGTCTATCTCGACTGGATCCTGCCGAAACTCTACCGCGCGGGCGTGACGGTCTGCGTCGATCACTTCGTCCGCCGCATCGACGGCAACAAGGTGACCCTCTACAACGTCCACCACGAGGGGGCGGAGCGCGACCTTGAGGCCGACTGGATCGTCATGGCGACGGGGCGGCGCTCGGAGAACGCGCTGAAGGGCGCGGTGGCCGCGCGGGGTCTCTCCGTCGAGACCATCGGCGACGCCACCGCACCCCGCAGCGCCTACGAGGCGGTCTACGAAGGCCACCGCCAGGCCCGCAAGCTCTGAGCCGCGCAGGAGCTATCGCCGCATCCCGAAGGCGGCCTGGCCCGCGATGCTGCCGAGCAGGACGGCCCCGCCGGCAAGCGTGAGGACGCTCGGCACCTCGCCGAACGCGAGTGCGACCCAGATCGACGCGAACACCACCTCGGTCATCGACAGGACGAGAAGCTCGGCCGCGGGAACGCTTCGCGCACCGATGGTCAGCATGAAGATGCCGGCGCCGATGACCAGCACCCCATAGGCTCCGGCCAGCCCCACGTCCATGACCGGCGCCGCGAGGCCGGTGCCGCCGGCCGCCGCCATGATCGCGCTGAACGCGACGGTGATGGCGGCGGCGATCAGGATTGCCGGAGACATGTCGGTGTGCCGGCCGCGCCTGATGCAGACCGAGAAGCCGGCGAAGCCCACTGCCGAGGCGAGCGCCGCCAGATCGCCGAGCAGATCGCCCTCGGCCAGGCCTTCCCCGATCATGATCGCGACGCCGGCGATCACGCCTGCCATGGCGAACCACATGGAGCGGACCACCGGTTCGCGCAGCACCAGCCAGCCGAGGAACGCCGCGAACAGCGGCGCCGCACTGATCAGAAAGAGCGCGTTCGCCACCGTGGAGTGCATGACGCCCCACACATAGCCGGTGAAGGCGACCGCGAGACAGGCGCCCGCCACCAGCCCGGTCGCGCCGGCGCGGCGGATCATGGCCCGGACGGGACGGCCGCTGACGAGGTAATAGACGAGGATCGCCGCCGCCGCGCCGAGGGAGCGGTAGAACAGGAACTGCCACGCGGTGCTGTCGTCGGCGAAGCGGATGATCGGCCCGCCGAGACTCATGCAGAGGCCGGCGGAGAGGACCCACAGGCGGCCGGCGATGCGGTGGCGGTCGAGTCCGGAACAACCCGGCGCAGGGATCAAGAGACCTCCTCGCTGTCGGCGGGAGCGCCAGGGGCGCGCACGCTCACCCGCCGGACCGGCGCCGGCACGCCCGCGTCAACGTCCGCCGCCGCCGCCGCCGTCGCTTTCCGCTTCCGAACGCGGGTCCAGCTCGTAGAGGGTCGGCGAGGTGCGCGGCACCGCCACGAATCCGGTCCGGTCATCCTGCGTCGGTCTCGGCCGCAGCGCCAGGCGGAGGGTCGCGAACAGCGCCAGCGCGGCATGGACGAAGGTGGTGAACATGAACAGCCCCCCACTGCCGTAATAGCCCATCAGTGCCGACGCGATCAGCGGCCCGAGCGATGCGCCGAAGCCGTAGACGAGCAGGAGCCCGCCGGCCGTCGCCACGAAGCGGGTGTCCTCGGCGTGGTCGTTGGCATGAGCCACCGACACCGCGTAGAGCGGCATGGCGAAGCCGCCGAAGGCGGCAGACAGCCCGATCAGCAGGGTGTTCGAGGGCGCATCCCAGACGCCGAACAGCACGCCGCTCGCCGCGGCGCACAAGGCAGACACGACGATCACGAAGCGCCGGTCGATACGGTCGGACAGGCGACCGAGCGGCCATTGCATGACGGCGCCCGCGAGCGTCGCGCCGGCGATGAAGTAGACCAGATGGTCGATGTCGAGGCCGCTGCGGCTGGCGAACACCGGTCCCAGCGACCAGAACGAGCCGTTGACGAGGCCGACGCTCAGGCACCCGGCGAAGCCGACGGGAGAGAGGCGCCACAGGCCGACGATGTCGAGGCCGATGGCCGCGGGCCGGGGCGGTTCCGGCGCCTTCGTCAGCGATACGGGAACGAGCGCGAGCGCAATGAGAACCGCGACGATCGCGAACGATTCGAAGCCCGCGGGGTCGTGGGCCGTCAGCAGGAACTGCCCTGCCATCAGCACGCTGAGGCTGATGAAGGTGTAGATCGACATGATCGCGCCGCGATTGGCGCTGCCGGCGCGATCGTTCAGCCAGCTCTCGATCGTCACGTAGAGACCGGCGAAGCCGAATCCGCCGACGAAGCGCAGCAGCCCCCAGGCGATGGGGTCGATCAGGAAGACATGGGCCAGCGCCGTGGTGGCGGCGACGCTCGACAGCGTCGCGAAGGTCCGGATGTGGCCGACGCGGCGCACCAGCAGCGGGACGTTGAGGCAGCCGAGGACGAAGCCCGCGAAATAGACCGTGCCGAGCAGGCCGATCTCCAGCGTGGAGAAGGCCTCCATCTCCGCCCGCACGGGCAGGAGCGTGTTGATCAGCCCGTTGCCGGTCATCAGGATCGCCGTGCTGAGCAGCAGGGCGGTGAGCTGCCGAAGAGTGGTGGTCATGGCGCTGCGGAAATGGGGTGGAGGGCGCGGGCGAACAAGAGGGCCCGGCCCGGCAGAGGCGCAATAGACGGCGCCGGCGGTTGTCCGCAAGACCTAATCTTCGCACCGTCCTCCGGCCGGGCCGAAGGCGCAGCCTCGGATGCCGGTGCGTGCGCGTCTCGATCAGGCGGCGTCCTCCGCCGCGAAGGACGCCACCGTCCTCAGCCCGCCGTCCAGGGCCTCGCCCTGCTCGTCCCGCAGCGCCGCATCGCGCAGCCGCCGCAGCCAGTCGGCCGCGTCCGTACGCCCCTCCAGCATGGGGAGCGCGGCGAGCACCTTGTCGAACTTGGCGAGGCCCCTGGCGTGGGTGTCGGAATATCCCTTGACGAGCCGGCGGCAGGCCACGATCTCCGCCGCCAGCGCGCGGTCCCGGCGCGCCGTCTCCAGCGCGAGCGTGAACCAGCGCTCCAGATGCGCCGTCTCGACCCGGTGGCGGTACATGCCGCGCCGCCAGCGCTTCGCCGCGGCGAGGAGATAGAGCAGGCCGAACCAGAGCACCCCGTCGGTCCGCACCCGCCGCCCGGTGTTGATGCGGCGGTCGATCCAGCGCGCGAGTCTGGGCCTGGCCTCGACCCAGGCGCCCCAGCGCGCCGGCAGCACGGCGCAGAGCTCTTCCACCCGCGGATGCATGAACTCGGTGATGTGGGCGAGGTCGCCGGCGCCCAGCCCCATCTCGCGCCGCACCCGGTCGAAGCGGGTGCGCCGGGTCTTCAGGTCCGCCACCCGGATCACGTCGTCATAGGCCATGGCGGTGGCGACATATTTGGCGGCGGCGGCGGCAAAGGCGAAGTCGCCGTCGTCCAGCGCCACGGCCCGCGCGAGGCGGTCAAGGTACTCGCGGCCGTAGGCCGGGTCCTGAAAGTCCACCACATGCCTGAGACCCGCCGCCGCCATCGGCCGAAGCGGGGCCGGCAACGCCTCGAGCCGCCGCTCCAGCGCCCGCCATTGCGCCATCAGACGGGCCGGCCCGCGCGGCCCCGTCTCGCTCGGGGCCGCCCGTTCCGGCGCCGGCGCGTCCCCCGCAGCGCCCGCTTCGAAGGCCCTAAGGCTCGCATCGACGGCGCGGCCCGACGCCCGGATCACGTCCGCAAAACTCTCGCGCGGGAACGGCAGCACCTGCGCCGCCGCGAGCGCGCCGAAGAGGCTCGCCGAGATCACCGAGCCGGCGTCCAGCGCCGCCCGCTGATAGTCCGCCGCGACGAGGCGCTTCGCCGCCGTCTCCATGGCCGCGAAGACCTCCGCCTCCCGCGCCCGCCCGTCGCCGGGCACGGTCTTTTCCGAGACGGCGTGGGTGCGGTGGGTCGAGGCGATCAGCGTGGTCCGGTCCGGGGTCACGAAGCCCCGCATCACCGCGCGCCCGGCCTCCATCAGCTCGGCGGCGACGAGGATGTCCACGTCGCCGGGCGCGGGCGCGAGCGCGAACACCGGTGCCCGCCCGGCCGCCGGCGCCATTTCGAGGTAGTAGATCGTCGCCCCGGTGCGCTGCGCCACCCCGGCCACGACGGTGGACTGGCCCCGCCAGCCATTGGCCTCGGCCAGCGCCACCAGCCAGCCGGTCAGCACCCCGCCGCCCTGACCGCCGACCGCGAGGACGGCGAGCTTGACGACCTCGGGCGCACCGGGCGTGCTCACGCACCCTCTCCGAACACCAGTCTGCGCCGGTCGCGCCTGGCCTGCAGCCAGCCGATCGCCGCGCCGGAGAGCCGGGCGGCAAGGCGTTCCCCGACGCCCGGATTGCGCACGATATCGACCCGGTGGAAGGAGGGGCAGAGCAGCGCGGCGTCCGCCACTTCGCCGCAATTGCCGCAGCCGACGCAGCTTTCGTCGATGGCGGCGACGGGATCGTCGCGCAGCGGGTCGTCCAGTGACTTGACCGAGAGCGACGGGCAGCCGGAGAGCCTCATGCAGGCGTGATCGCCGGTGCACACGTCCTCGTCCACGCCGAAGCGCGGCACCACCACGCGCGCGCCGTCCTCGATCGCCGCCTGCCGCAGCGGGCGCTCCCGCCGCTGCTTGTTCAGCATGCACTCGGACGACGCGACGATCACCTTGGGCCCGCCTTCCGCCGTCGTCAGCGCTTCGGTCAGCGTCTCCTTGAGACGCTTCACGTCGTAGGTCCGGTCGATCTGCCGCACCCATGTAACGCCGAGGCCCCTGACGGCGTCGGCAATGGAATGCTGGGTGGACCGTGATGCGCTGCTGGCGCGCGACGACGGCACGTCCTGGCCTCCGGTGGCGGCGGCGTAGAAATTGTCCACCACCACGATCACGTCGTCGCTGCCGTTGTAGACCGCGTTGCCGACCGACGAGGTCAGCCCGTTGTGCCAGAAGCCGCCGTCGCCGATGAAGCTGATCGAGCGCCGGCCCCCCTTGGCGCCGAGCCCGGCCGCGGACGCGGGCCCGAGACCGTAGCCCATGGTGGTCGAGCCGATCTCGAAGGGCGGCAGGATCGAGAAGAGGTGGCAGCCGATATCGCTGGCGATGTGGTGTGCGCCAAGCTCCTCCTCCACCAGTTTCGTCGCGGCGAAGATCGGCCGCTCCGGGCAGCCGGTGCAGAAGCCGGGCGGGCGGGGAGGGACGATGCCGGACAGGTCGGGAAGCGGCGCCCTCGCCTCCCCGCCGGGCGCCAGGTCCGCGCCGGGCAGGTGCCCGGCCCCGTGATCGCGCAGGAAGCGCGTCACCCCCTCCATCAGCACGGCGCCGGTATATTCGCCCGCCATGGGCAGCAGGCCCTTGCCCGCAAGCCGGCATGTGGCGCCGGCGCGGTAGAGGATGGCGGCGAGCGCGTCCTCGACATAGGCCGGCTGACCCTCCTCCACGACCAGCACCGCCGTCTTGCCGCCGCAGAACGCGAGCACCTCGTCATCGACCAGGGGATGGGTGACGTTGAGGACGAGAAGCGGAATGTCCGTTTCGCCATAGGCGTCCGCCAGCCCGAGCCGCTGCAGCGCGCGGATCGTTCCGTTGTACATGCCGCCCTGCAGGACGATCCCGACGTCGCCGTCGCCGCCGAAGCGCTCGTTCAACCCGCGCTCCTGGATGAAGCGGAGCGCCGCCGGCCTCCGCACGGTCACCTTTTCGAGCTCGTGGCGGTAGGTGTTGGGCGGGAGCGCGATGCGGTCGGTCCGCCGGCGCGGGCTCTCCAGTGCTTCGCGCACGGTCAGCGGCGGCGGCATATTGTCCCGCGCCGCGAAGGCGCCGTAGACATGGCAGGCGCGGATGCGCACCTCCAGGATCACCGGCGTGTTGGAGGCTTCCGACAATTCGAACCCGTCCCGCACCGCCTTGACGATGGAGGGCAGGTTCGGCCGCGGGTCCAGCAGCCAGAGCTGGGACTTGGTGGCGAAGGCATGGGTGCGCTCCTGCATGATCGAGGAGCCTTCGCCGTAGTCCTCGCCGAGGATCACCAGCGCCCCGCCGGTCACCCCGCCGGAGGAGAGATTGGCGAGCGCATCCGCCGCCACATTGGCGCCGACGGGCCCCTTGAAGGCGACCGCGCCCCGGATCGGATAGTTGACGGAGGCGGCCAGCATGGCGGCGGCGGCGGCCTCGCTGGCATTGGCCTCGAAATGCACCCCCAACTCGTCGAGTATTTCCTCGGCATCCGAGAGCACGTCGATCAGATGCGAGATCGGCGCGCCCGGATAGCCGCCGACATAGCCGACACCGCATTCGAGCAGGGCCTTGGTGATCGCCAGGATGCCCTCGCCGCGGAATTCCTGCCCCGCGCCGATGCGCAAATCCTGGACTTCCCTGGCGAATGACCGCTCTGCCATGAGCGCCCTCCCCGATGCCGGTAGGGATTATGCACGCCCTTTGCCGGAAGGCGTAGATCGCAGGGTCGTTCCACCGCCGCCCGCGCCTGCAAACGGAGTGCCGCCGCAGGGCCTCCGGCGATATGCTGCGCCAGGTGTCGGAGCCGACCCGACATGGCCCGGAGGACATCCCGCATGACCGCCGACTACGAAACCATGAAGCTCACGCGTGAAGACCGGCTGATCCGTCTCGAGTTGACGCGGCCGGAACGGCTGAACGCCTTCGCCATGACGGGCACGCGCGAACTGCTCGACGCGGCCCACCGCATCGCCGCCGACGAGACGGTGCGCATGGTGGCGATCACCGGGTCGGGCCGCGCGTTTTCCACCGGCATCGACCTCAAGGATCTCGCCGCCGGTCGGATCGAGCCGCGCTATTTCGACATGTGGGACGCCGCCTTGCGGGTGTTCGAGACCATGGACAAGCTGGTCGTCTGCCTGATTCACGGCTACGCCGTCGGCGGCGGCCTGCAGCTCGCGCTCGCCTGCGACATCCGCGTCTGCACGCCCTCGGCCCGGCTCGGCCTGCCGGCGATCAAGGAGGGGCTGATCCCCGGCCTCGGGACCTTCCGGCTCGCGCGCTATGTCGGGCTCGGCCGCGCCAAGTCGCTGATCGTCCGCGGCAACATGATCGACGGCACGGAGGCCGAGCGTATCGGGATGGTCGACCACCTGGTCGGCGAGGAGACCGCATTCGACGAGTTCGAGAGCTATCTCGCCGAATACGCCGCCACCAACTCGGCCGGGTGCCGGGCCTCCAAGCAGATGCTGCTCGACTGTTTCGACCTCGGCTGGGACGCCTTCTTCCACAAGTACCTGGTGCTGCAGAGCAAGGCCATGGCCGCGCCCGACTTCGCCGAGGCCATGGAGGCCTACCGCGAAGGCCGCGATCCGCGCTGGGAATAGGCGGCGCAGACGTCAGCGCCTCTCCGGCTTCTCCTTCCGGGCGCGCGCCTGCTTGGAGAAAACCCGCGCGGCGGAGAAGGCGCCGAAGGTGGCCACGCAGCATGGCACGCAATAGGTCAGCCCGAGCTTGAACCAGTCGATCGGGCCGTCGCCGGTTATGTATTCGCCCTGATTGATCATGTTGAGGATCGTGCCGACGACCGCGCCCACCATCAGCGATCGGCGTATGACGGTCCGCGAGAAGGTCCAGCGCAGCGGCGTCGCGACGGGGTCGGGCGTCGTCCCCGTGTTCCACCGGCCCCACACGACGGCGGACTCCCCGCTCAGCGCCGGTTGGCAGCCAATTCCCGGCGGAAGGGGTGGGCCGGGTAGACGCCCATGATGCGAACCTCCCGCGAGAAGTAGTCGAGCTCGCCCAGGGCGCGCGCCACGGAGAGATCGGACGGATGGCCCTCCACCTCGGCCATGAAGACCGTCGCCGAGAAGCTGCCGTCCACCATGTAGCTCTCCAGCTTGGTCATGTTCACGCCGTTGGTGGCGAAGCCGCCGAGGCACTTGTAGAGCGCCGCCGGCACGTTGCGGCACTCGAACATGAAGGAGGTGATCGTCGGCCCGCTGTCGGGACTGGGATCGAGCGGCTCCCGCGCCAGCACCACGAAGCGCGTGGTGTTGTGATCCTCGTCCTCGACGTCCACCTCGACGATCGCGAGCCCGTAGGTCTCGGCGGCGAGCCGGGATGCGATCGCGGCCTGGGTGGGGTCGCCCGCCGCCGCGACCTCGGCCGCGGCGCCGGCGGTATCGGCGTGCACCACCGGCGTAAGCCCCAGCCGGTCGATGAGCCTGCGGCACTGGGAGAGCGCGTGGATGTGCGAGCGCACGGTTGCAAGCTCCGAGAGGGCGGCGCCGGGGCAGGCGAGGAGATTGTGGCGAACGCGCTCGAAATGCTCGGCGACGATGTGGAGATCGGACTGAGGCAGGAGCTGGTGAATGTCGGCCACGCGCCCCGCCGCAGAGTTCTCGATCGGGATCATCGCGAGCCCGGCGCGGCCCTCGGCGACGGCCGCGAAGGCATCGCGGAAGGTCTTGCAGGCGAGCGTCGTCATCGCCGGGTAGCGCGCCACGCAGGCGGCCTCGGAATAGGCGCCGCGCGCACCCTGGAAGGCGATCACGGCGGCCGGATCGTCGCTTCGATCGCCGCTGTCGGTGCAGGTGTCGGCTTGGGACATGAGGCGGGGGTCAGACGGCTGCTGGCGGCCGGCGGCGCTATCCGTTCGAACGGCGCCCGACTATCCGCGCCGGGCGCCACCCTGTCAACGCGGGCGAGGGTGACGGCGATGCCGTACACTGCGGCAGGATCGCGGCCTGTGCAAAACAGGCGGCAGCGCCTCAGGAGGGATGGCATGACCGACCCCGCTCGCCCCCCGAGCCCGGACGAGCTCGATCCCATCGAGACGGCCAGCCGCGACGAGATAGGAGCGTTGCAGCTTGCGCGGCTCGGGGCGACGCTGCAGCACGCCTACGACAATGTCGCCCACTACCGGGCGAGCTTCGACGAGGCCGGCGTGAGCCCGGCCGATCTCGCGTCGCTCGACGACCTCTCGGGCTTCCCGTTCACGGTCAAGGACGACCTCCGCCTCAACTATCCGTTCGACATGTTCGCGGTGCCGCGCGAGCAGGTGATCCGCATCCATGCCTCGAGCGGCACCACCGGCATTCCCACCGTCGTCGGCTACACCAGGGCCGATCTCGAGACGTGGGCGGGCCTCGTCGCCCGCTGCATGCGCGCCGCCGGCGCGCGCGCCGGCGACATGGTGCACGTCGCCTACGGTTACGGCCTCTTTACCGGCGGCCTCGGCTTCCACAGCGGCGCCGAGATGCTCGGCTGCACCGTGCTCCCCGCCTCGGGCGGGTTCACCGAGCGTCAGGTGGGGATGATCTGCGATTTCGAGCCCCGCATCATCGCCGTCACGCCGTCGTACATGCTGGCGATCGCCGATGAGTTCGAGCGCCTGGGCGTGGACCCGCGGCGCAGCTCGTTGCAGATCGGCCTTCACGGCGCCGAACCGTGGACCGAGGCGATGCGCCAGGAGATCGAAGCCCGCTTCGCCATGCAGGCGATCGACGTATACGGGTGCTCGGAGGCGATCGGTCCCGGCGTCTCGGTCGAATGCGTCGAGAGCAAGGACGGCCTTCACATCTGGGAAGACCACTTCTATCCGGAAATCGTCGACCCCGAGACCGGCGCCGTGCTGCCCGACGGCGAGCCGGGGGAGCTGGTCATCACCTCCCTCACCAAGGAGGCGTGCCCCATCATCCGCTACCGCACCCGCGACCGCACCCGGCTTCTGCCGGGCACGGCGCGCACGATGCGGCGGATGCAGCGGGTCAGGGGCCGCAGCGACGACATGCTGATCATCCGCGGCGTCAACCTGTTCCCGTCCTACATCGAGGAGATCCTGCTTGAGGACGAGCGCCTCTCGCCGCACTACTACCTCGAGGTGCGCCGGCCGAGCCGCCTCGACGAGCTGACCGTCGTCGTCGAGGCGAAGAGCGGCGCCGCCGACGAGGCGACGCGGGCTGTGGCCGAAAGCGATCTCGCTGGCCGCATCAAGTCGCAAGTCGGCATCAGCAGCATCGTCACGGTCACGGAGCCGGGCTCGGTCGAACGCTCGACGGGAAAGGCCAGGCGCATTTTCGACCTGCGTCCCAAGGACTAGGCTTTGCTGCGAAGATTCCCATGGATAGCGGGGAGGAGCGCGCCATATAGTCTCCGAACCGAACTCGAAATCACGGGGCGGCGACTGCCGCCCGACAGGCTGTGGGCGCGATGATCGACTTCCGCACGCACCCGGACGACTACCGCCACTGGCGGCTCAGCGTCGACGGGGCCGTCGCCACGCTCGCGCTCGACGTGGACGAGCAGGGCGCCATCGCCGGCGACTACGCGCTCAAGCTCAACTCCTACGATCTCGGCGTCGATATCGAGCTCGCCGACGCCGTCCAGCGGCTGCGCTTCGAGCATCCGCAGGTGCGCGCGGTCGTGCTCGCCTCGGCGAAGGAGCGCGTGTTCTCGGCCGGCGCGAACATTCCGATGCTCGCCGCCGCCACGCATGGCGACAAGGTCAACTTCTGCAAGTTCACCAACGAGACGCGCAACGCCATCGAGGACGCCTCGGCCGGCTCCGGCCAGCGCTGGATGACGGTGATCGCCGGTACCGCCGCGGGCGGCGGCTACGAGCTCGCGCTCGCCACCGACCACATCATCCTGGTCGACGACGGCACCACCGCCGTGTCGCTGCCCGAGGTGCCCCTTCTCGCGGTCCTGCCGGGCACCGGCGGGCTCACCCGCGTGGTCGACAAGCGCTGCGTGCGCCGGGACCGCGCCGACTTCTTCTGCACCACCGGCGAGGGCGTGCGCGGGCGCCGCGCGCTCGACTGGAAGCTGGTCGACGAGCTGGTGCCGCGTTCGCGGCTGGAGGGCGCGGTGGCCGCCCGTGCCGCCGCCCTTGCCGCGGCATCCGACCGGCCGGCCGCTGCACGCGGGATCGCGTTGCCGCCGCTGGAGCGCAGCGTGACCGGGGATGCCGCCGCCTACGCCCACGTCCATGTCGCGCTCGACCGGGCGCAGGGCACGGCGACGCTCACGGTCTCCGCGCCCGAGGCGCCGCCGCCCGCCGAGCCTGCCGCGATCCACGCGGCGGGCGCCGATTTCTGGCCGCTGGCGCTCGCACGCGCGCTCGACGACGCGATCCTGCACCTGCGCTTCAACGAGCCTGCGATCGGCACCTGGATCCTCAAGACGGCGGGGGCGGCAGACCACGTCGCGGCCGCCGATGCCGCGCTCGCGGCGCACGCCGGCGACTGGCTGGTGCGCGAGATCACCCTCTATCTCAAGCGCACCCTCAAGCGCCTCGACGTGAGCGCGCGCAGCCTCGTCGCGCTGATCGAGCCGGGCTCGTGCTTCACCGGCACGCTGCTGGAACTCGCGCTCGCGGCCGATCGCAGCTTCATGCTCGACGGCACCTTCGAGGGTGAGAACCTGGCCCCGGCGACGCTGCGGCTGACGGCGATGAATACCGGGCCGCTGCCGATGGCGAACGGGCTCTCGCGGCTTGCCAGCCGCTTCCTGGGCGACGACGCGGCCCTCGCCGCCGCGCACGCGGCGCTCGGCGCCGACCTCGACGCCGGGGCAGCCGACGCGCTCGGCCTCGTCACATTCGTCCCCGACGACATCGACTGGGACGACGAAGTGCGCATCGCCATCGAGGCGCGCACGGCGTTCTCGCCCGACGCACTGACCGGGATGGAGGCCTCGCTCCGCTTCGCCGGGCCGGAAACCATCGAGACCAAGATCTTCGGCCGCCTGTCGGCCTGGCAGAACTGGATTTTTCAGCGCCCCAACACCGTCGGCCCCGACGGTGCGCTCAAGCTCTACGGGTCGGGCGTGCAGCCGACCTTCGACCGCAAGCGCGTGTAGCCCGAGAGAACCGCCCGATGCAGGCCGACTACAACGAACGGATTCCCAACAATGTCGGCCTGGCCGACGACCGCCGCCTGCTGCGCGCGCTGGAGCGCTGGCAGCCGGCCTATCTCGACTGGTGGCGCGCGCTCGGCCCGGTCGGCGCCGACGAGCACGCGGTCTATCTGCGCACCGCGATCGGCGTCGACGCCGACGGCTGGGCGCATTTCGGCCATGTCAGGATGCCCGACTACCGCTGGGGCATCTTCCTGGCCGAGCGCGAGCCCGAGCGCCGCATCAATTTCGGCATCCACAAGGGCGAGCCCGCGTGGCAGGCGCTGCCCGGCGAGTACCGCGCGGAGCTGCGCCGCCTCATCGTCACCCAAGGCGATACCGAGCCGGCCTCGGTCGAGCAGCAGCGCCGCCTCGGGCTGAGCGCGCCTTCGCTCTACGACCTGCGCAACCTCTACCAGGTCAATGTCGAGGAAGGCCGGCATCTCTGGGCGATGGTCTACCTGCTGCACGCTTATTTCGGCCGCGACGGGCGCGAGGAGGCCGACGAGATGCTGGCCCGCCACGCCGGCGACGCGGACAAGCCGCGCACGCTGGAAGCCTTCAACGAGCCGACCGACGACTGGCTGTCGTTCTTCATGTACACCTTCTTCCAGGACCGCGACGGCAAGTTCCAGCTCCACGCGCTTGCGGAATCGGGCTTCGACCCGCTGTCGCGCACCTGCCGCTTCATGCTGACCGAGGAAGCGCACCACATGTTCGTCGGCGAATCCGGCGTCATGCGCATCGTGCAGCGGACCTGCGAGACGATGCGCGAACACGACACCGACGATGTCGGTCCCGTGGGCGCCGTCCCGCTGTCGCTGCTGCAGAAGTGGATCAACTTCCACTACTCGATCTGTCTCGACCTGTTCGGCTCGGAAGAGTCCACGAATGCCGCCAACTACTACGCCATGGGGCTGAAGGGCCGTTACCGCGAGACCGGGATCGACGACGACCACGTGCTCGCGGACAGCACCGTCGCGGTGCCGGCAGTCGCCGACGGCAGGCTGGCGTCGAAGGAGGTGACGGCGCTCAAGGCGATGAACGAGACGCTGCGCAACGCCTATGTAGACGACAGCCAGCGCGGCATCGACCGCTTCAACAAGGTGATCCGCTCGTTCGACATCGACGCGGAGCTGCGCCTGCCGCACCGCGCCTTCCACCGCAACATCGGCGCCTTCGCCGGCGTCCACGCGGCACCCGACGGCACGCTCCTCGACGCGGCGACGTGGGCGGCGAGACGGGACGACTGGCTGCCGAGTGCCGAGGACCGCGCCTTCGTCCAGTCCCTGATGCACCCGGTGAGCGCGCCGGGCGCCGTGGCCGGCTGGATCGCAGCGCCGAAGCGCGGCATCCACGGCCAGCCCCTCGACTACCGCTACGTCGAGTTCCACTAGGGAACACCGCCCCCGGCGGCCCCAAGACATAGGAGACGAGCGGGACCGGGCCGCACCGGCCCCGACCACCCGGCGGCCCCAAGACATAGGAGACGAGCGGGACCGGGCCACACCGGCCCCGACTACGCGGCGGCCCCAAGACATAGGAGACGAGCGGGACCGGGCCGCACCGGCCCCGACCACCCGGCAGCCCCAAGACATAGGAGACGAGCGGGACCGGGCCGCACCGGCCCCGACCACCCGGCAGCCCCAAGACATAGGAGACGAGCGGGACCGGGCCGCGCAGCGGCCCGGCCGGCGCGACCGCGTCGGCGCGCCGCAAGGCGCGGAGCCAAGCGAGCGGAGCGAGCGCCCGGCGATTGAGGGAAAACAAAAAGACTCTACCGCCCGGCGCCTGAGGGAAAACGAACAACCCCGAACGAAAAACCTACCCGGCGGCGCGGCGGGCTTCCCGTTGCGCGCCGGCCGGCGGCAGGAAGGCGCGGTCGTGCGCCAGCGCCGGGATCGTCGCCCTTGCCCGCTCGACCCGGCCGAGGTCGAGATCGGCCATGGCGATGCCCACGCCCTCGCCGCCGTCCGCCAGCACCTCGCCCCAGGGATCGACGATGAGCGAGTGGCCGTAGGTCTTGCGGTCGCCGGAGTGGCTGCCCCACATGCAGGGCGCGATGACGAAGCAGCCGGTCTCGATGGCGCGCGCCCGCAGCAGCACATGCCAGTGGGCCTCCCCGGTATGCTTGGTGAAGGCCGCGGGCACGGCGATCAGGCGGGCGCCGGCGTGGGCCAGCGCCCGGTAGAGCTGCGGGAAGCGCAGGTCGTAGCAGACGGTCATGCCGAGTCCGCCCCAGGGCGTCTCCGCCACCACCGCCTGCCCGCCGGGGCGGAAGGCCTCGCTCTCGCGGTAGCTCTCTCCCGTCGGCAGGTCCACGTCGAACATGTGGATCTTGTCGTAGGTCGCGGCGATGCGGCCGGTCGGGTCGATCAGCACCGAGCGGTTGGCGATGCGGCCGTCGCCGGCGCTTGCCGCCATCGAGCCCGCGAGCAGCCAGACGCCGGTCTCGCCGGCGAGCGCGCTGAAGAATTCGGCCGCCGGATGGCGCGCGAGCGGGGCGGCGCTTGCCTGCACCAGCGCGGTGCGGTGCTCCATGAGGGCGACGTTCTCCGGCAGTGCGACCAGCGCCGCACCGGCGGCGCAGGCCTCGCGCACCAGGGCCCCGGCGGCGGCGAGGTTGGCTGCGCTGTCCTGGCCGCTCGACGGCTGAACGCAGGCGACCCGCACGGTCTCGGTCATGGTCCAGGCTCCCCCGAAGGCGTGCTGCAGGCCGGCATCATGGCGGGTCGCGCACGGCGCGCGCAAGGGTCGCGACATCGACCCGGGCGGCGCCCGCCTTGCGCAGCGCCCGGGCGCAGGCCGAGACGGTCGCGCCGGTCGTGAGCACGTCGTCCACCAGCAAGATCCGGCGCCCGGCCACCAGTGGCATGCGCGCCCGCCGCACCTGGAACGCGCCCCGCACGTTGCGCCGCCGCTCGGGCCCGGAGAGCCGCGTCTGGGGCGGTGTCCGCCGGGTCCGCCGCAGCAGGTCCGGCGCCGTCGGGACGCCCGCCCGGCGCGCCACTAGCCCGGCGAGCACCGCCGCCTGGTTGAAGCGCCGCGCCAGCAGGCGCCAGCGGTGGAGCGGCACCGGCACCACCAGATCGGCGTCCGTCAGAAGCGGCGCCGCCGCCCGGTGCAGCCACTCGGCCAGCCTGGGCGCGAGCCAGGAGCGGTCGGCCATCTTGAAGGCGAGGATCAGCTCGCGGCCCGTCCCCTCGTAGAGGAACGCCGCGCGCGCCCGGTCATAGACCGGCGGCACGCGGATGCAGGTGCCGCAGAGGGCACCCTGCGCCGCTTCGATCGCAAAGGGCAGGCCGCAGCGGGCGCAGCAGGGCCGGCCGATGAAGGAGACGCCGATCCAGCAGTCCGCGCACAGCGCCCCGGCCGTGCCGACCGGCGCGCTGCAGCAAAGGCACGACGGCGGCAGCACCAGACCGACGGCGCCCGCCGCGGCCGCCTGCGCCAGCCCCGCCAGCCGTGCTCCGCGTGCGCCCTGCATCGCGCGCGCCTCCCGACGCTTCCCGCCTTGCGCCCATCATGCCATAACCGGCGCCATGGCCCAGCGCGCGCCTGCGCCCGACGGGAGCGTCGTCTTCGACCGCGCCGCCGTGCGCGCCCACCGCGACCGCGCCGCCCCCGGCTTCGAGGGGAGCGGCGACTTCCTGGTCCGCGAGGTGGGCGAGCGCCTGGTGGGCCGGCTCAACGACGTGAAGCGCCGCTTTGCGCGCGTGCTCGACCTCGGCTGCCACAGCGGCCAGCTCGGGCCGCTGCTGCGCCGGCACGGCGCGCCGGATCTGCTGGTGGAGGCCGATCTCTCCCCGGCGATGGCGGCGCGCGCCGCGGGTGCTGCGCGCCTCGCGGCGGACGAGGAGTGGCTGCCGCTCCGCGCGGCCTCGCTCGACCTCGTGGTGAGCGCGCTCAGCCTGCACTGGGTGAACGACCTGCCGGGCGCGCTGGTCCAGATCCGGCGCGCGCTCAAGCCCGACGGCCTGCTGCTCGCGGCGATGCTGGGCGGCGATACCCTGTTCGAGCTGCGCGAGGCGTTCCTGCAGGCGGAGGCGGGACGGGAAGGCGGCGCCCGCCCGCATGTCTCGCCCTTTCCCGACGTGCAGACCGTCGGCGCCCTGCTGCAACGCACCGGCTTCGCGCTGCCGGTGATCGACAGCGACCGGATCACCGTCACCTACGGCAGCGCCGAGGCGCTGATGCACGATCTGCGCGCGATGGGGGAAGCCAATGCCGCGCACGCACGGGCGCGGCACTTCGCCCGGCGGGGCACCTTCCGCGCCGCGGCCGCGCGCTATCGGGAGATGTTCGGCGACGCCGGCGGGCGCATCCCGGCGACTTTCCAGGTCCTTTACCTCACCGGCTGGCGGCCGCACGAGTCTCAGCAGAAGCCCGCGCAGCGGGGAAGCGGAGCCATGCGCCTGGCCGACGTGCTGCGGCCCGACGCGCCGTCGGGCCAGAAACGTGCTGCGCGGCGCGGCATGGCGGAGGAGGGGGGCGGAGCGGAATAGCGGCGGCCGGCGCCATCGGCTCTTGACTCGGCGCGCCTGACTCCTCGAATTCAGGCCACACCGTGTGTCGTGCATCGTGCACGTGCGGTGCGGCCCGCGCGGCGGGCGAGAGACGGGTTTCGGAGAGGAGGCGGCCGTGGCCGAGGGAACAGGGCAAGGCGCCCGCGATCGGGTAGAGGAAGCACTGGCGGGGCTCGAACGCGACGGCATCCAGCATGTCCGCTTCGAACTGCCGGACATGCACGGCTCAGCGCGCTCCAAGCAGGTGCCGGTCGAGCGCTTCGCCGCCGCCGCCCGCGAGGGCGTGAACATGTATGGCGGCATCGTCGCCCTCGACACCGCCTCGCACGTGATCTCCGGCACGCTCTACAACGAGGAGGTCAAGTACAAGGACCAGACGCTCCGCCCCGACCTCGCGACGCTCGCGCCCGTGCCGTGGCTGGACGGCATGGCCAAGGTGATCTGCGACACCGAGTGGGAGGACGGCACGCCGCTCCGCGCCGCGCCCCGCCATGTCGCGCGGTCCATGCTGGAGAGGGCGGCCGAACTCGGCTTCGGCATCCAGAGCGCCCACGAATACGAGTTCTTCGTGCTCGACCGGGAGACGCACCAGCCGCTCTTCGGCGGCGTCCACATCTTCAACAATCTGCGCAACGACCACGAGCCGGCGATCCGCGAGGCGGTCGACAGCCTGCGCGCGGCCGGCATCCCGATCCTGACGGCGAATGCGGAATACGCGCCCTCCCAGTACGAGTTGGTCTACAGCCATGAAGCCGGGATGGCCGGCCTCGACAACGCCTTCACCTTCAAGAACGGGGTCAAGGAGATCATCCAGCACGCGGGCCTCTGCGCGACCTTCATGGGCAAGCCGGCGGCGGGCATGGCCGGTTCCGGCTGCCACTACCATGTCAGCCTGATCGAGCAGGGCAGCGGGCGAAGCGCCTTCTACGACCCCGATAACCCGGCCGTCATGACGCCCGCGCTGAAGCACTTCGTGCAGGGGCTCATCGACCACGGCGCCGCCTGCACGGCGCTCTTCAACCCGACGCCCAACTGCTACCGCCGGCTCACGCCGCACACCTTCGCGCCTTCCAATGTGAGCTGGGGCGAGGAGGACCGGAGCGCCATGGTGCGCATCAAGCAGCCCGGCGCACCGGGCATGCATGTGGAGATGCGGGCGTCGTCGGCCATCAGCAACCCCTATCTCTGCGCCGCCGGCACGCTGGCCTGCGGCATTCTGGGGCTCACCGAGGGGCGCGCGCTGGTCGCGCAGTCCGGCGGGCCGAGCGAGGACGACCCCACCCTGCCGCCCTTCCCGGCCACGCTGGAGGCGGCGCTGGCCGCGCTCGAAGCCGACCGCGCGGTGGTCGACCTCCTGGGCGAGGAGTTCGTCTCCGTCTTCACCACCATGAAGCGCGCCGAACTCGCCCGCTTCAACGCCCACGTCACCCAGTGGGAGCGCGAGGAATACATCGAGCTCTATTGAGGTGTGGGCGGAGGCAACCATCTCACGGAAACGCCAAGCGCTCGGGCCGCCACATCACTGATTTTGGAGGACTTGTCTTCTCCCCGCTCCATCCCTAGAAGCGATTAATTCAGCGAACGAGAATCAGATCAAAATGCCAATCGCCAGTATACGCCGAGATAGTCGTCTTCAGAGTCATCGGCCGGCGCCCCGGTGCGGACGCCGATTTGCTGCGATGCACCCAGGGAGTACCCAACGTCGGCCGTGCCATCATCGCTGACATGAAGCCGAAGCGACGACGACTCGTCGTCATCCTGAAGCCACACCCACACGAGAACCAGAGCTACCAGGCCGCCTATGACGAGGCCCGCGGTCTCCCAATCCGTCTCATCCTCTTCCTGGTGGCAGTGGTAACCGCCGGTGGCGGTCTCACGATGGCAGCCGTGGCGGTCCAGGCCGCCGCCATGAGCCAGCGCCTCGCGCAGAGGCAGCACCAAGATGCAGAGTGCCAGCGAGAGCACGATCACCGTCTTCGCCACGTTGAAGCGCGCGGACTTGACCCGCTTCAACGCCCACGTCACCCAGTGGGAGCGCGAGGAATACATCGAGCTCTGTTGAGGTGGCGGGTATTTTTCACTGCTGTTCTTATGGCGAATTTTGTGATTCATCCGTTTGCGATCCTGTTCCGTCGCTTGCTGTCTCGTCGGAGCCTTTTCCTGGCTTATCAGGGCCAACGGCTATGCCAATTCCCAATGCAATGAGGAAGGCAATCATCGGCATGGAAAATGCCAAAAGAGAAGTGCATTGGTTCATTTGCTTTCCCCCTGTCTTGGCGAACTACTCTGCCGGGAGGCGAACCAGTAAGTGATGACTGCCGAAGCGATCGGCAGGATCGCGAGGAATATGTCTTTGCCATCATCGCGCTCTCCAGTGGTGATGAAATATCCCACCAGAGCCGCCCCGACGACAAAAAGGAACCCGGTGGCTACGTAGGTAACCACCATGCGAACAGCACTACGATTGTTTTCTCGCTGCTCTGTGGGAGAACTGTGCTGCTTAGCAGCGGGGGGCGTATTATCGTCTTGACCCGTATCAGCCATGCTTTCTCCTATCTGTAGGTGATTGCAAATGACCGACGAGCTGTACTACCCACTTGAATTCTCCTTCGTCGACCAGAAAGAGTCGTGCGTCGCGTGCCATGATGATTTGGTGGGGATGACCCGCGTGATCGAGCGGGCCTTCCCCGGCCATCCATACGGATAGCCTATGTCTTGTCCTTGACGGTCAATGTGCTTGCGTGCTTCCGCACGTCCCGAATACCCTCTTGAGCACCGCTCTTCGTCTTATACAACTCCGATGTCGCGACCGGCTCATGGTTCGGCGCTTTTAGGTTGAAGTAGTACTGACCGTCCGAGGACTTCTTGAGTTCGTAATAGGCGTCCGCCATCATTCCTTCCTTCATTTAATGGACGGGCGCGCTTATTGGCTCGCAAGAACGAGGTATCGTTCCATCGCGTTTGCGGGCCGTCCGGTGCGCCTTCCGGGGTTTACACTGGGCCATCCGCCGCAGGGCCACGTCACGGCATGTGATCGGTTACTGACCCGTTAGCGGATCATATGGTTCGTCAATGGAACGCCACGCGCCCCTTCATGGTCAACATGTTTGTTTGGTGTATCGACATCTCATGGCGCAATGCCATGGGCCAACGAGCGCCGGCCGCAAGGGGAACCCTTGGCGCTTGCAGGAAGACGAGCCGGGGGGAAGGCGCGCATTTCAATGCCTGCGCCGCGCGTCTCTGCCTCCTCCGCCGTTGCGGTGCGGGCCGCTCCTCGGGCGAGCGGTCCGGGGCGCTCAGCGGAAATGCGGGATCACGTGGTCGGCGTAGGCCGCGACGATCTGCTCCTCGCCGCCGTTGGTGAGGTAGATGTTGAACTGGGTGACACCCGCCGCCTCCAGCGCCCGGAGCTTCTCGACATGGGCCTCTGCCGGGCCGATCACGCAGAAATCCCCGGTGATCTCCGGCGTGACGTAGGCGCTGTTGTCCGACTCCCTGGCCGTGTGCTGGTGGTAGTCGTAGCCCTCGTCGGCGCCGACGCCGTCGCGCCGGGCGATGTATGAGGTCAGGCTCGCCGGCACGAGGTCGGTGCCGGCGCCGTGGTGCTTGACGATGTCCGCTACATGGTTGCCGACCAGCGCCGGGAACCACTTGGTCTGCGCGATCCCGCTCTCGCGGTCGCCGACCCAGACCGGCGCGCAGGCCATGACGCGGTAGGCCGCCATGGCGCGACCCTCGGCGCTGCCTGCGGCACGCGCCTGGTCCCCCATCCAGCGGCAGAGGCCCACGTCGGCGAGCTGCACGATCAGCCCGTCGCCCACGCGGCCGGCCGCCGCCAGCGCCCGCGGCCCGTAGGCCGCGACCCAGACCGGCATCTCGTAGCCGCCGGTCCAGTCGAAGCGCACCGGCTCGCCGGCGCCCGCGTAGGTGACCGCATCGCCCCGCACCAGCGCCTTCATGGCCCGGCAGAACTCCTCAAGGCGGGCCACCGTCGCCGGCCGCTTGCCGATCACCCGCACCGAGCTGTCGCCGCGCCCGACTCCTAAGTCGAAGCGGCCGTCCGACTGCAGCGCCAGCGCGGCGAAGAGGCTCGCCGCCACCGACCAGTCGCGGATCGCCGGGTTGGTCACGCAGGGGCCGAAGCGCAGCCGCTCGGTATGCTCGATGGCGACCGCCATCTGCGGATAGAGGTCGCGCCACAGCACGTGGCTGTCGAAGAACCAGGCATAGTCGAAGCCCGCCGCCTCGGCCTGCCGGCAGAGGGCGACGACGCGCTTCCTGTCGAGGTCGCCGCGAAAGGTGATGGCGAATTCCATGGTCGCCTCCGTCAGCCTTTTTCCGGCCAGATCTTCACGCCGGCGTGTCTGAATCCCGTCGCCTTGGACATGTTGAGGCGGATGAGCAGCGGAGTGATCGCCTCGATGCAGCGTGCGCTCTCGGCCGGGCCGCAATCGTAGGCGCGGGCGCCGATCGTCTCGATCATCGCCATCACCGTGCGCCGCGCCGCGCGGTCGTCGCCGCAGACGAGGATGTCGCAGTTGATCGGCGTGTCGAGGGCGGCCAGCACATGGGCCGAGACGTTGTGCAGCGCGCCGACCACGGCCACTTCCGCCCCCAGCATCGCCTGCGCCGCCTCGGTCGCCGAGCCGGCGGAAGGCATCGCCGTCTTGCGCGGATTGCCGTCGGCGAGCGGCACCGCCATGTCGACCAGGATCTTTCCCTGCAGCGCCTGCGTCAGCGCAGCCAGCGTCGCCCGATGCGCGGACCACGGCACCGCGAGCACGACCAGGCGGTCCGCGCGCGCGACCGCGTCCGCGTTGGCCGCACCCTCGATCGCCCCCGCTGCGCCGGGCACGCCAGCGCTGAGGTCGGCTGCGATCTCCGCCGCCCGGGCGGCGTCGCGCGAGCCGACCACGACGTCGATGCCTGCGAGCGCGCAGCGCTGCGCAAGGCCCCGGCCTTGCGGTCCCGTGCCGCCGATGACGGCGATCGCCATGGGTCGCTCCCGCGTTGTTGCCGCCGCCCGGGCTAGCCGTCGTAGGCGACGAGGGAGGTGATCGGCAGGTCGAGGCGCGCCCGCCCGCCGAGGAAGGCGAGCTCGATGATGAAGGCCGCGGCGACGACCTCGGCGCCCACCCGGCGCAGCAGCGAATACGCGGCAGCCGCCGTGCCCCCGGTCGCGAGCAGGTCGTCGACGAGGACGACCCGCTGGCCGGGCGTTACGGCGTCGGCCTGCACCTCGACCTGGTCGCTGCCGTATTCGAGCGCGTATTCGTGCGCCACGGTCTTGCCGGGCAGCTTGCCCTTCTTGCGCACCATGATGAAGCCGCAGCCGAGGGTGTGGGCCAGCGGTGCGGCCACCAGGAAGCCGCGCGATTCGATCCCTGCCAGCATGTCGGGCTCGTGGCTGGCGACCGCCTCGGCGAGGCGGCGCACCGTCTCGCCCCAGGCCGGCCCGTGGGCGAGCAGCGTCGACAGGTCGTAGAAGAGGATTCCGGGCTTGGGGAAGTCGGGAATCGCGCGGATGTGGTCGCGCAGGTCGATGGCCGGCATGGCTGCCCCGGTCGCCGCGTGCCGGCGGCGTCCTTGCGGATCACTCCGCCCCGGTCGCTTCCTTGAGATAGGCGATCAGGTTCTCCCGGTCCTTCTCTTTCCTGACCCCCCTGAACGCCATCTTGTTCTTCGGCACGTAGCCCTTGGGATCGGTGATGTAGGCGGTGATGGTCTCCTCGGACCAGACGATTGCCGCCTCCTTCATCGCCTTCGAGTACTTCTTGAATCCCTCGGCCGTGCCCGAGGTGCGGCCGAAGACGCCGTGCAGGTTGGGGCCGACCTTGTGCTTTCCGCCTTCCTTGACGGTGTGGCAGACCTTGCACTTCTTGAAGACCTTCTTGCCCTTGCCCGCGTCGGCGGCAAGGGCGGACGCGCTCGCCGCCATCATGGCGCATGCGAGGGCGGCGACCAGAACGTGTCGTGCGCGCACGGGTATCTCCTTGCTCGTGTCCCAGGTCAGGCGGTGTGAGGTGCGAAGATTAGGCCGGGTTCGCGTCTCTAATCAAGCGGGGGCCGCCTGGCAAGGGCCGCTCAGGGGTTCGGGCCCCAGTCCGGGTCGTCGCTCGGCGAGCCCGGGGTATCGCCGGCAAGCAGGCCCTTGCCCGGGATGTGGTTGATCTCCAGGCGGATGCCGTCCGGGTCCTCGAAGACGAAGAAATAGTAGCCGGGCGCCCACGCCCGCTCCATCGGCCCGCGGTCGATCCTCGCGCCCATCGCGCGCACTTTCGCCGCCGCCTTGTCCACGTCCTCGCGGGTGCGCGCGCGCAGGCAGAGGTGGTGCAGGCCCACCCGGCTCTGCACGAAGCGCTCGCCTGCGTGAGCCGGCGCCGGGCGCTGGATGCCGAGCGCCGTGCGCCCGCCCACGTGATAGACGAAGTCGTTGCCGTCGAAGACCTTGCGCATGCCGAGGAAGGGCAGCAGTTCGCCATAGAAGGCCCGCGCTTCGTCGAAACGGCCCGCGGTCAGGATGACATGCGCCATGCCGTTGATCTCGATCATCGCGCTCCTCCGGGGTCTGGCGGAACCGGGACGGGCGGACGGGGGCCGCCGGTCCCTGTCGCACCGGGGCGCGGAGAGGGGCGGGGCGCCGCCGGGACGCTTCGGCCGGCGGGGGCTATGGGGGCTATTGCGCGCGATAGTCCTCGTCGAGGAAGAAGCGGCTGTCCTGATCTTCGACGCCGAGGTGACACGCGGCGCAGAAGCCCACCTTCGCTGCGCCCTTCCCGCCGGTCGTGCCGATCACCCGGCCGTTCGGCATGATCAGCGTGTAGCGCCAGTCGCCCGTGTCGGGGTCGAAGCCGGCCTCCATCTTCTCCATCAGGAAGAGCGGCCCCGCGCCGACCCTGCCGCCGCCGCTGACGGAAAAACTGTCCTTGGCGAGCACGGTGCCGGCGGGCGAGGGTCCCGCGTCCTCGAAGAGGCTGTAGTTGTCGGCGCCGACATCGTTTGCGTAGTTGTTGACGTAGCGCGCGCCGTGGGTGTCGGAGACGTAGGGCCGCGCCGCGACGTTCTTCCAGTTCCGGTAGGACGCGGCCCACTGGTTGCCCGACTTGGCGTAGCCCTCCGCCATGACCGCACTGATGCAGGCATAGGCCTCGGTGGCCTCGGCCCCGGTCAGCTCGACCTCCTCGCCGGCGGCGCAGGGGTTGCACGGCCCGCACGGATTGCAGGGGCTGCACGGATTGCAGGGGTTGCACGGATTGCAGGGGTTGCAGGGACCGCAGGGATTGCAGGGGTTCGCCGCCGCGCAGGGATTGCATGGCCCGCAGGGGCTACACGGATTGCAGGGGTTCGCCGCTGCACAGGGGTTGCAGGGAGCGCACGGTCCGCACGGGCTGCAGGCGGCGGCGAGGCGCGGCACCACGCAGTCGGAGAGCGCCGCGGCGCCCGCCGCGCAGGGATTACACGGATTGCACGGACCGCAGGGCCCGCAGGCACCGGCACAGGGGTTGCACGGATTACACGGACCGCAGGGTCCGCAGGCACCGGCACACGGGTTGCACGGATTGCAAGGGCTGCACGGGCGGCACGGATTGCACGCCGCCGCGCATGGCCGGCACGGCGCGCAGGCGGCGAAGCGGAGCGCACCTGCGTCCTGATGCCGGGAGGCCGCGGCGGAGGTCTCGCCGTCGCCGGTGCCGGCGTTTGCCTGGCCGCCGGCGGCGACCGCGAGTCCGATGACCACGGGGACCACCGTTCCGGCGAGCAGGGTGTTCGTGCGTGGCATGGCGTGCCTCCCTCGGTCAGCGTGTTTCGCGCATTGTCGGCGAGCGGCCCGCGCGGGGCCAACCCCTTCGACTCACATTTTTGTGATTCCCGCGCCGGGCGGGGGGCGGCTAGGCTCGTGCGATGATCGCTGCCCGTGCCATGCTCGCCGCGTGCCTCGTGCTTTCCGGTGCTCTGCCCGCGGGCGCTCAGCGGGCCGGCGACGTGCCGGTCCCGGCCCTGGTCGAGGTCCCCGCCGGCTCCTTCATCGCGGGCTCCGATGCCGCCGAGCGCGAGTACGGCTACCGCCTCGACGAGGCCGCCTACGGCCACTCCCGCACGCGCGAGCGCGGCTGGTACGACCGCGAGCGCCCGCGCGGGGTACACGAGCTCGGGGGCTTCCTCGTCACGCGCACGCCGATCACCAACGCCCACTACGCGGCGTTCGTGAACGCCACCGGCCACCGCGTCCCCGATGTCGACGAGGAGACCTGGCGGGGCTACCGGCTGATCCATCCCTACTCGCGCACCCGCCGCCATGCGTGGGCGGACGGAGCGCCGCCGCCGGGGCGCGAAAACCATCCGGTGGTCATGGTCTCCCACGACGATGCGCTGGCCTATGCGGCGTGGCTTTCCGCCGGGACCGGGCGCTCCTGGCGGCTCCCGACCGAGCTCGAATGGGAGAAGGCCGCGCGCGGCCCGGAGGGGCTCGTCTTCCCCTGGGGCGACAGCTTCGACCCCGCGCTGCTCAACAGCCACGACGCCGGCCCCTTCGATACGCTGCCGGTCGGCAGCCGCCCTGCCGGCGCGAGTCCCTACGGCCTGCTCGATGCCGCGGGCCAGGTCTTCGAATGGACCGCGTCGCCGGGCAATCCGGGGCGCTTCCTCGTCAAGGGCGGCTCGTGGGACGACAGCGGCTGCGGCATCTGCCGCCCCGCGGCGCGGCACGGCCGGCCGGCCGGCATCAAGCATATCCTGGTCGGCTTCCGCCTCGTCGTCGCGCCGTAGGACGGGGGCGGCGCGCCCCGCGCCCCGCTCGGCCGGCGCCCTGCCGCCACCCTCTCCGACACCTTCTCCGTCGGTGGCTTGGAAGACCCGTTCCGCAGCACTATCTTACTGTTTCGGCACGGCCAGCAGGCAAGCGGCGGAGCGGCAGGATGGCCCAGGCCCCAGCGACGAAGAACAAGCGGCAGGAGGAGACCCGCCACCTCGACATGGCGACGCAGTCGCCCAAGAGGCTGCGCATGATGCTCGCCGCAGGCGAGGAGGTGCGCGAGATCGAGCGGGTGCTCGGCAGGACCGGCGACAGTGTAGTGAGCGAGCTCCTGCGCGGCCGCGAGACCTTCTACGAGTGGGATCACTACCCGAAAGGGGACGTCTTCGACCGGGAGAGCCGCTCCCAGTATTTCTACCACGCCCACCCCGGCGGTCTGCGGGACACGGAGCACGGGCACTTCCACACCTTCGTGCGCGCCAAGGGAATGCCGCGCGGCATGAAGCCCGCGCGCCGCAAGAGCCGCGACGCGTGGCCGATGGGCAACGAGGCGCATACCCACGTGATCGGACTCTCCATGAATTCGAAGGGCCAGCCGCTCAGGCTCTTCACCACCAACCGCTGGGTCACCGGCGAGACCTGGTACCGCGCCGACGACGTCTGCAAGGTGATCGGCAGTTTCGTCATCGACCATGCTCAGCCCTCGTGGCCCACCAACCGCTGGGTGAGCGCCATGGTGCGGCTGTTCTGGCCGCAGATCATCCTGCTGCTCAAGGCGCGGGATCAGGTGATCCAGAACTGGGAGGCGCAGAATCCGGGCCGGGACGTCCTGGAGGACCGCCGCCTCGAGGTCGCCTCGCAGGCCGAGGTCGATGTCGAGGCCCAGATCGCCGCGGTCAAAGCCGCTCTCGACGCCCGGACGCGGGGCGTCGACTGAGATTTACCCGCCCGTGCCGGGCGGCCTCGCGAGACCCGACACAAGAAAGCGCCGCCTCCTGCGAGGCGGCACTCTCGGGTGAGGTCGAATGTGCTCGGGCGTTCAGCCCGAGGCACGCGGGTTGCCTTAGCTCGCTTCTTCTTCTTCTTCGCCACCGCACGGGTTGCAGCCGCCGCACGGGTTGCAAGCGTCCGCGACGACGATCCCTTCGTCCAAGGAGGACTCTTCTTCGCCCCCACAGGGATTGCAGCCGCCACAGGGGTTGCAGGCGTCCTCGTGCGAGTCCGCGACGACGATCGACCCGTCCGTGGCGGACACGGCCGACGGTGCCAAGGCGGCACCGGCCGCCATGGTGACGATACTCACGGCTACGACGGTTTCTTTGATCATTGTTGTCTCTCCTCCCCACAGGCTTGCTATGGTTTTGGGATGCCGGTCTTGGGATGCCGTCTTGGGATGCCGCGCCGCCGCTGCGGGTGCCGGGCCGCGCGAAACCCAGGCCATTGTGGTGTATATCGGCGACGCTTCAAAGGGATTTCGCCTCGGGGATTTCGCCTCGGGGTTCTGCCTCGGTAACGGTAGCGAGAACGCACAGGGGACGGCCGATGCCGGGTACGAGCGGCGAGGACTATCCGAGGCTGGCCGATATCGCCCGGCGCCTTGCGCTGGAGGCCGGGCGGACGATCATGACCTTCTACCGCAGCGGGGCGGCGGTGAAGATGAAGCGGGATCGCTCGCCGGTGACCGAGGCGGACCGGGCCGCCGACCGCCTCATCGTCGCAGGGCTCGGCGCCGCCGACCCGCGCATCCCCGTGATCTCGGAGGAGAGCACGGGCGCCACGGGCGCCACGGCCGCCGCCGCGCCTGCCGGCGGGCGCTTCTGGCTCGTCGATCCGCTCGACGGGACCAGGGAGTTCATCGCCGGAAGCGGCGAGTTCACCGTGAACATCGCGTTGATCGAGGGCGGCCGGCCCGTGCTCGGCGTGCTCCACGCGCCGGCCCTGGAGGAGACCTATCTCGCCGACGGCCGGGGCGGCGCGCTGCACGTGGTCGCTGGCAGAGAAGCGCGGACGATCCGCGCGCGGCCGCTTCCCGACACCGGCCCCGCGGTGATTGCCAGCCGCTCGCACCGCGACGCCGAGACCGATGCGTTCATCGCCGGGCTGCGTCCGTCCTCGACCGCGAGTGCCGGCAGCGCCCTCAAATTCGGCCTGCTCGCGCGGGGCGCGGCCGACCTCTACCCGAGGTTCGGCCGCACGATGGAATGGGACACCGCCGCGGGCCAGGCCGTTCTCGCGGCGGCGGGCGGCCATGTCCGCGATCTCGACGGCGGCGCGCTCGGCTACGGCAAGGCGGGATTCGTCAACCCGCCCTTCGTCGCCTGCGGCGCGGGTTCGCTCCGGTGACGCGCCCGCCCGCCGAGACCGGCCCGCCCTGCCTCGCGCCCACGCCCGCCGTCATCGCGCGGGCCGCCGGGGTGATCCGGCGCGGCGGGCTGGTCGCGCTGCCGACCGACACGGTCTACGGCCTCGCCGCCGACGCCACCTGCGATGGCGCGGTTTCCGGCGTCTTCCGCGCCAAGGGCCGCCCGCCCGACAAGCCGCTCATCGCCCTCGTCGACACCCTGGCGATGGCGCAGGCTTGCGCCGATTTTCCTGCCCCCGCGCATGCGCTTGCCGCCGCCTTCTGGCCGGGGCCGCTGACGCTGGTCCTGCCGCGCGCCGCCGGCTCGCCCTTGTCAGCCCTGGTCCACCGGGGGGCGCCCGGCGTCTCGCTCCGCATCCCCGGCAACGAGACCGCGCGCGCCGTGGTCGGCGCGGCCGGAGGCCCGCTGACCGCGCCGAGCGCCAACCGCTCGGGCGCGCCGAGCCCGCTCACCGCCGCCGAGGTCGCCGCCGGCCTGGGCGCACAGGTGGCGCTGGTCATCGACGGCGGGCCGGCCGCGGCAAGCCTGGGGTCGACGCTCGTGGACCTCACCGGGGAGACTCCCCGCCTGCTCCGCGCCGGGGTCGTGACCGCGACGGCGATCGAACGCGTGCTCGGACCTCTCGATCGCACGCCGGTGCCGGCGGGCTAGGGCATCGCCCGAATGTCGCCCAGATTCCGTGCGAGAAAATTGCCGCTGTCGCGTAATATGGGGTGAGCCGAGAGGCGGCATCGCCGCCGCACGCCGGCGGAGCGGGAACCATGCTGATCGATCCATTCGAGCGCCACGTCACCTATCTCCGGGTCTCGGTCACGGACCGGTGCGACTTCCGCTGCGTCTACTGCATGTCGGAGCATATGAGCTTCCTGCCCAGGGCGGAGCTGCTCACGCTGGAGGAGGTGGATCGCCTCTGCAGCGCCTTCGTGGGCCTGGGCGTGCGCAAGCTCCGCATCACGGGCGGCGAGCCGCTGGTGCGGCGCGGCGTCATCGGGCTGTTCGAGAGCCTGGGCCGCCATCTGGAGAGCGGCGCGCTCGACGAGCTCACGCTCACCACCAACGGCAGCCAGCTGCCGCGCTATGCGGAGCAGCTCTACGCGGCGGGCGTGCGCCGGGTGAACGTCTCCCTCGACACCCGCGACCCCGAGGCCTTCACCCGGATCACCCGCTGGGGCCGGCTGCCGCAGGTGCTGGAGGGGATCGACGCCGCCCGTGCGGCGGGCTTGAGGGTCAAGATCAACACCGTGGCGCTGCGCGGCGTCAACGAGGACGAGATCGAGGACCTGGTCGCCTGGTGCGCGGCGGAAGGCCACGACCTCACCTTCATCGAGACCATGCCGCTCGGCGAGATCGACGGCGACCGCACCGCGCAGTACCTGCCGCTCTCGCTCGTCCGCGCGCGGCTGCGCAAGCGCTGGACCCTCGACGAGAGCGATCACCGCAGCGGCGGGCCGGCGCGCTACGTCACCCTGCGCGAGACCGGCCAGCGCCTCGGCTTCATCACTCCGCTCACCCACAATTTCTGCGAGTCTTGCAACCGGGTCCGGCTCACCTGCACCGGCACGCTCTACATGTGCCTCGGCCAGGAGGACGCGGCCGACCTGCGGGCGCCGCTGCGCCGCAGCGAGAGCGACGCGGCGCTGGTCGCGGCGATTCACGAGGCGATCGGGCGCAAGCCCAAGGGCCACGACTTCGTCATCGACCGCCGCCACACGCGGCCTGCGCTCGCCCGTCACATGAGCGTGACCGGCGGCTGAGCGCCCGCCGCCCCGCCGCCGCCGCCCTGCCCGCTTCCCGCGCCGCGCCGTCGCCGGCGCCGCCCATCGGGGGACCCCATGCGTTACCGGAGGATCGCCGCCGTCGCGTCGGCCGCCGACGATGCCCAGGCCGCGCTCGCGGAGATCGCCGCCTGCCATCCCCTCGTCGAGCCCGCCGAGGCCGATGTCATCGTCGCCCTCGGCGGCGACGGCTTCATGCTGGAGACGCAGCACCGCTTCCTGCGCCAGGCCAAGCCGATCTACGGCATGAGCCGGGGCACGGTCGGCTTCCTGATGAACGAGTCTTCCGTCGAGAACCTGCCCGCGCGTCTGGAGCGCAGCCACGCCACGATCCTGCATCCGCTGCGGATGCGGGCGGTGACGGTCGCGGGCGATACGCGGGAAGCGCTCGCCATCAACGAAGTCTCGATGCTGCGCCAGACCCGCCAGGCCGCCAAGATCAGGATCGTCGTGGACGGCGTGGTGCGGGTGCCGGAGCTCATCTGCGACGGGGTGCTGGTGTCGACGCCCGCCGGCAGCACCGCGTACAACCTGTCCGCGCACGGGCCGATCATCCCGCTCGGCGCCAACATCCTGGCGCTCACGCCGATCAGCGCCTTCCGGCCGCGGCGCTGGCGGGGCGCGCTGCTGCTGCACGAGGCGACCGTGAGGCTGGACGTGCTCGAGCACGAGAAGCGCCCGGTCAGCGCGGTCGCCGACTACACCGAAGTGCGCGACGTGGCGTCGGTCGAGGTCGAGGTCGATCACGCGACGGCGATCCATCTCCTGTTCGATCCCGAGCACAGTCTGACCGAGCGCATCCTCACCGAACAGTTCACGCCCTAAGCCCGGTCGACCCGTGAAACCGGGGCGCGCGCTCTTCTTCGACGGGTTCCGGGCCGCGAACCTCCGCGTCGCGACGCAGCGCTTCTCCCTCGCCGTCGGGCTCGGGGCGGCGGGAGGGGCGGCCTTCTACGCGCTGGCGCTGCCGCTCCCCTGGATGCTCGGCGCCATGACGGCGGCCACGGCGGCGGCGCTCTCGGGCGCGCCGCTCGCGGTGCCGGGCGGGGTCCGCAACGCCATGATCGCGATCCTGGGCGTGCTGCTCGGCAGCCAGTTCAGCGCCGACACCTTCGCCCGCATCGCGGAGTGGTATGTGGGCCTCTCCGGCGTGGTCCTCGCCACGGCGGCGATGGCGGGGATGGCCTATGTCGTCTTCCGCAAGCTCGGCGGCTACGACCGCCCGACCGCCTATTTCTCGTCGATGCCGGGGGGCTTGAGCGAGATGATGGTGCTCGGCGAGACCATGGGCGGCGACGGGCGCAGGATCTCGCTCACCCACGGCACGCGCATCCTCGTCGCCGTGTTCCTGATCGCCTTCTACTACCGGCTGGTCGAGGGCTACGTGCCGCTCGGCCTGCCGGCCCCCTCCGGCGATGCGGCATCCGGGGTCGAGATCGCGGCGCTGGTCGCCTGCGCGCTCGTCGGCTACCCGGCGGCGCGGGCGCTGCGCGTGCCGGCGGCCCAGCTCGTCGGGCCGCTGGTGCTGAGCGCGGCGCTCCATTTCACCGGGGTCATCGCGGCGCACCCGCCGGGCGAATTGATCGCGGCCGCCCAGGTGGTGCTCGGCGCCGCCATCGGGGCGCGCTTCGTGGGCATGGCGCTCAGGGAGCTCCGCCGCGTCGTGCTGCTGGCCGCCCTGGTCGCGGTGATGATGGTGCTGGTCGCGGCCGGCGCGGCCTACGGGCTCGCGGCGGCGACCGACTTCTCCGGCCCGGTGCTGTTTCTGGCGCTGGCCCCCGGCGGGCTCGCCGAGATGAGCCTGATCGCACTCTCCTTCGGCAGCGCCGCCGCCTTCGTCTCGACCCACCACATCGCGCGCATCATGCTGATCGTGGTCGCGGGGCCGCTGATATTTCGCCTCGCCCAGGCGCGCCGGCGCTCGCTAAGCTAGGCCCGCCCATGGACTTCACCCTCTCAGCCGAACAGGAGGCGTTCCACGACCTGGCGCGGCGCTTCGCCGAGAGCGAGCTCGCGCCCCACGCGGCAGAGTGGGACCGCGACTGCACCTTCCCGGTGGAGGCGCTGCGCAAGGCCGCGGCGCTCGGCTTCGGCGGCATCTACGTCCGCGACGATGTCGGCGGCTCGAACCTGACCCGGCTCGACGCCGCGCTGATCTTCGAGGGCCTCGCCAGGGGCTGCGCCTCCACCGCGGCCTATGTCTCGATCCACAACATGGCGTCGTGGATGATCGATTCCTACGGCACGGACGCGCAGCGCCGGCGCTTCCTGCCGCGCCTCGCGTCCATGGAGCATTTTGCCGGCTACTGCCTGACCGAGCCGGGCGCCGGCTCCGACGCCGCCTCGCTCCGCACCAGCGCCCGGCGCGAGGGCGATCACTACGTGCTCAACGGCACCAAGGCGTTCGTCTCCGGCGGCGGCCACGCGGACGTCTATGTCTGCATGGTGCGCACCGGCGGGCCGGGCGCGGGCGGCATCTCCTGCCTCGCCGTCGAGAGGGATACGCCGGGGCTTGGCTTCGGCGCCCAGGAGAAGAAGCTCGGCTGGCACAGCCAGCCGACGGCGATGGTGATCTTCGAGGACTGCCGCGTGCCGGCGGAGAACCTGATCGGCACGCAAGGCCAGGGTTTCGGGATCGCCATGGCCGGCCTCGACGGCGGGCGCATCAACATCGCCGCCTGCTCGCTCGGCGCCGCCCAGGCGAGCCTGGAGATCGCCCGCGACCACCTGCTCCAGCGCGAGCAGTTCGGCCGCAGGCTCGCGGAGTTCCAGGCCCTCCAATTCAAGCTGGCCGACATGGCGACGAACCTGGAGGCCTCGCGCCTGATGATCCACCGCGCGGCGGCGACGCTCGACGCGGGCACCCCCGACGCCACCATGGTCACCGCCATGGCCAAGCGCTTCGCCACCGACGCCGGCTTCGAGGTATGCAACCAGGCGCTCCAGCTTCTCGGCGGCTACGGCTACCTGATGGATTTTCCGGTCGAGCGCCACCTGCGCGACCTGCGGGTGCACCAGATCCTCGAAGGCACCAACGAGATCATGCGCCTCATCATCGCCCGCCGCCTGCTGGCCGAGTAAGGCGGCACGGAACCGGGCGGCTATTCCCCCGCCGGAGGCTAATCCGTAGGATGCGCCGGCAATCGAGCGGGGCGGAGGCGCCGTGAGCGACGAGATCATTCTCGAACGGAAGGGCCGGGTCGGCAGCGTCACGCTGAACCGGCCGGCCGCGCTCAACGCGCTAACCCAGCCGATGGTGCTGGGCCTCGACGCGCGGCTCCTGGAATGGGCCGACGATCCCGCAGTCGCGGCCGTGGCGGTGCGCGGCGCCGCGCGGGACGACGGCCGCGTGCCCTTCTGCGCCGGCGGCGACATCCGCTTGCTCTACGGCGAGCGCGACGATCCCGAGCGCAGCTTCGCCACCGTCTTCTACGCCCAGGAATACCGCCTCAACACCATGATCTTCCGCTACCCGAAGCCCTATGTCGCGCTGATCGACGGCGTCGTCATGGGCGGCGGCGTCGGCATCTCGATCCACGGCTCGCATCGCGTGATGACCGAGCGCGCCCTCTTCGCCATGCCGGAGACCGGGATCGGCCTCTTCCCCGACGTGGGCGCGACCTACTTCCTGCCGCGGCTCAAGGACAGGGCCGGGCTCTATCTCGGCCTCACCGGCGCGCGCATCGGCGCCGCCGACGCGCTCTATCTTGGACTCGCGACCCATGTGGTGGCGAGCGATGCACTCACGGCGCTGGACGAGAGCCTGCAGGCGGCCGACCTCGGCGGCGATGCGCACGCGGCCATCGACCGCCTGCTCGCCGACTGCGCTGCGGATCCGGGCCCCGCCCCGCTCGCCGCCCGTCAGGCGGAGATCGACCGCTGCTTCGCCGCCGGCTCGGTGGAGGAGATCGTCGCGAACCTCGAGGCCGAGGGCTCGGACTGGGCGGCGGGGATGCTCGCGACCCTGGCCCAGAAATCGCCGACCAGCCTCAAGGTCTCCTTCAAGCAGCTCACCGAGCACGGCGAACTGGGCTTCGAGGAGGCGATGGCGCTCGAATACCGGCTCGCCATGCACTGCAATCTCGGCGCGGATTTCTTCGAGGGCATCCGCGCCCAGATCATCGACAAGGACCGCTCGCCGGCCTGGCGCCCGGCGCGGCTGGAAGAGGTGGCGGCGGCGGCGGTCGACGGCTATTTCGCGCGGCCGCCCAGGGGCGACATGACATTCCGGTAAGCGGCGGGCCGGCAGGCGGCCGGGAACGGCGCCACGAACGACGGAAGCGGGAGGGGGACTCCGACATGGCGGACATCGGCTTCATCGGACTCGGCAACATGGGGGGGCCGATGGCCGCCAATCTGGCGGCGGCCGGCCATGCCGTCAGCGCCTTCGACATCGACCCGGAGGCGCTGGAGAAGGCGCGCCAGGCCGGTGCGGCGGCGGCGGCCTCGGTCGCAGACGCTGCCGCCGGGCGGGAGGCGGTCATCACCATGCTGCCCGCCGGCGCGCATGTCTCGGAGGTCTATCGCGGCGAGGGCGGGGTTCTCTCGGCCGCGGCGCCGGGCGCGCTGCTGATCGACTGCTCGACCATCGACGTGGACACCGCGCGCGCCGTCGCGGCGGCGGCGGCCGAAGGCGGTTGGCCGCTGCTGGATGCGCCGGTCTCCGGCGGCGTCGCCGGGGCTGCGGCGGGCACGCTTACCTTCATGGTGGGCGGCGAGGCGGACGCGGTCGAGCGCGCCCGGCCGGTGCTGGGCGACATGGGCAAGGCCGTGGTCCATGCCGGCCCCTCCGGCGCAGGCCAGACCGCCAAGGTCTGCAACAACCTGATCCTCGCGGTGTCGATGATCGGCGTCTGCGAGGCCTTCGGGCTCGCGGACAGGCTGGGGCTCGAACGCCAGACCCTCTTCGACATCGTCTCCAAGGCGACCGGCCAGTGCTGGGCGCTCACCTCCTACTGCCCGGTGCCGGGGCCGGTGCCGGCGGCGCCCTCCAACCGCGACTACGCGCCGGGCTTCACCGCCGCGATGATGCTGAAGGACCTCCGCCTCGCCCAGGGCGCCGCGGCCTCGGCCGGCGCGGCCTCGCCGCTCGGCGCGGAAGCTGCGGCGCTCTACACGCTCTTCTGCAACGCCGGCTTCGGGGCCGACGATTTTTCCGGCATCATGAAGATGATCGGCCGGGGCGACTGAGCCGGCCGGCTCTTTGCCTAGAGAGTTTCGAGGGGCGCGTCGCCGGCGGGCGGCGGAAAGGCGCGGTCGAGGGCGGCAAGCTCGTCGTCGCCGAGCGCGATGTCGAGCGCCCCCAGGTTCTCGTCCACATGGGCGATGCTGCTCGCCTTGGGCACGACGAACATGTCGGCGTGGCGCAGCGTCCAGGCGAGTGCCACCTGCATCGGCGTCACGCTGCGCGCCGCGGCGACGGTGCCGAGGGCGCCCGTCTCCGGCAGCCGGCCCTGCTCCAGCGGCGAATAGACCATCAGCGGCTGGCCGTGGCGCCGGCTCCAGTCCATGAGGGAGGCCTCCGGCCAGCGCCGCGAGAGATTGTGGAGAATCTGGTTGGTCTGGCAGGCCCGGCCGCCCGCCGTCCGCCACAGCTCTCCCATGTCGCCGGTGTCGAAATTGCTGACCCCGAAGTGCCGTATCTTGCCGGCCTCCTGCAGCGCGAGGAAGCCCTCCACGGTCTCGTCGAGGGAGACCCCGCCGCGCCAGTGCAGCAGGTAGAGGTCGAGGCGATCGGTACCGAGATGCTTCAGGCTCTTCTCGCACGCGCGCGCCATGCGCCTGCGCCCGGCGTTCGACGGCAGGACCTTGCTCACCAGGTAGACCGCGTCGCGCATTCCCCGGATCGCCTCCCGGACGACCCGCTCGGCGCCGCCGGAGCCGTACATCTCCGCCGTGTCGATCAGGGTCATGCCGCAGGCGATGCCGTGGCGCAGCGCCGCCACCTCGCACGCTAACGCCGACCGGCGCTCGCCCATGCGCCAGGTGCCCTGGCCGAGGGCCACGACCTCGTCGCCGCCCGGCAGCCTCAGCGTCCGCATCAAGGCGCCCCTCCTCCCCGCATGATTGCGAGCTTAGCACGGGGTGCTTTAGCACGGGGTTTCGGGGCCGCGTGCGCCGGGCTACGCTGAGGCTCGAAATCGGACGCCGGAGGCCGCCCATGCCAGGCGAGAAGGAAGTCCTCAAGACCACCTGCCCGCGCGATTGCTACGACGCCTGCGGCATCGTCGCGATCAAGCGCGGCGGCGCGGTGACCCGCGTGCTCGGCGACCCGGACCACCCGGTGAGCCGGGGCGCGCTCTGCGGCAAGTGCGCGCTCGCCTACAACGGCATCTTCCGCGACCCCCACGCCAGGCTGCTGACGCCGCTCAAACGCGCCGGCGCCAAGGGTGAGGGCCGCTTCGAGCCGGTCGCATGGGACGAGGCCATCGCGGATATCGCGGCGCGCTTCCAGGCGATCGCCGGCGGCGACGGCGACGGCGCCGGGAAGATCGTACACGCCCACTACACCGGCACCTGCTCGCTGATCGCCAACAATTTCCCGATGCGCTTCCTCGGCCGCCTCGGCGCCCGCGAGGTCGAGCCCGACACGGTGTGCAACATGGCGGGCCACGTGGCGCTCGACTATGCGATCGGCACGTCGGTGATCGGCTTCGACCCGCGCACCGCGAAGGACGCGCACTGCATCCTCGTCTGGGGTGCGAACCCCTCCGCCTCCGCCCCGCACCAGCACAAGCACTGGCTCAAGGAGGCGCCGGGGACGGTGATCGTCGTCGATCCCGTGCGCCACCCCACCGCCGAGCAGGCGGACCTGCACCTGCAGCCCTTCCCCGGCAGCGATGCCGCGCTGGCCTTCGCCATGATCCACGTGCTGGTCCGCGACGGGCTGGCCGACCGCGCCTTCCTCGACGCCCACACCCTCGGCTGGGACGAGCTGGAGCCGGCCATCGCCTCCTGCACGCCGGCCTGGGGCGAGGCCCGCAGCGGCGTGCCGGCGGCGGCGATCGAGGAGGCGGCGCGCATCTACGGCGCAGGCCCGGCGCTGCTCTGGCTCGGCCAGGGGCTGCAACGCCAGGCGATGGGCGGCAACGTGATGCGCGCCTGCGCGCTGCTGCCGGCGGTGACCGGCAATTTCGGCAAGCCCGGCGCCGGCCTGCTCTACCTCAACGGCGGCGGCCGCAAGGGCGTGGACGGCGACTATCTGAGCGGCGCGGCGCTGAGCCGGAGCCCGCCGAGCTTCAGCCAGATGGAGCTCGCCGCCCGCCTCGAAGACGCGGCGGACATCCAGGCCTTCCTCTGCTGGAACATCAACCCCGCCGCCTCCAGCCCCGAGCAGGCGAGGCTGCGCCGCGCGTTGACGCGCGACGACCTCTTCACGGTCGTAGTGGACATCTTCCAGACCGACACCGCCGACTATGCCGACTATGTGCTGCCGGCGGCGTCGTTCCTGGAGTTCGACGACCTGGTCTCGGGCTACTTCAACCTCTCCTTCTCCGCCCAGGCCAAGCTGCAGGAGCCGCTGGGCCAGTCCCTCCCCAACCAGGAGATTTTTCGCCGCCTCGCCCGCGCCATGGGCTACGGCGAACCTGAACTCTATGAGGACGACGCGGCGATCATCGCGCGGATCATGGGCCAGGTGGGCGTCGCCGGCTCCTTCGACGACTTCAAGCGGGTGGGCACGGTGTACCCGTCGCCCCGGCCCGAGATCCAGTTCGAGGGCCTCGCCTTCCCGACGCCGAGCGGCAGGGTCGAGATCGCCTCTGCCCGCGCCGAGGCGGACGGCCACCCGCGCCTGCCGCTGGCCGAGGCCGACTCCAGGCCGCAAGCTGGCCGGCTGCGCCTGCTCACGCCCGCCTCGCCCTGGCTGATGAACGATTCATATGCCAACGACCGGCGCATCGCGGACCGCCTCGGCGCCGCGACGGTGACGCTGCATCCGGCGGACGCGGCCGCACGCGGCCTCGCGGAAGGACAGCGGGTGCGACTCTCCAACGAGACCGGCAGCCTTGAGCTCGACCTGGCCGTTGCCGAGACGATCCCGCAAGGGGTCGCGCTCAGCCCCAAGGGCCGCTGGCCGCGCCTGGAGGACGGCACGGGAGCCAACGTCAACGTCCTCAACCCCGGCCTCAAGTCGGACATGGGCGAGAGCACCTGCGTGCACGGGGTCGAGGTCGAGATCGCCCCCGCCTGACGGGAGTGCCCGACGAGAGTGCCTTCGCCGCAGGCGCTCTTCGGTCTAAGCTGTCGCCGCCGCAGCGCACCGCCGCGTCCCTCGACCCGAGAGAGCCATGCCATGCCTGGAGCCGTCCACGCCCCGATCACCTATATCCTGCCGACCGACGAGAAGCCGGTCACCTACCTGTCCGAGCCCGGGACCGATACGGCGCTCAGGCAGGCCGCGTACCGGGAGGTCGAGGTCACGATCCGCGACGCCCGCACGGCGCAGGACCCCTTCAGCCTGGAGCGGGAGGGCTTCACCCTGGCGACGGAGGAAAGCGCGGTCTCGGATTTCTACGACGACGACGAGGTGCAGGAGGTCTACGACCGGGAGGTCGAGCGCCTGGTGAAGGCGGCGAGCGGCGCCGCGGAGGTGCTGGTCTTCGACCACACCATCCGTGTCGCCGAGCCCGCGGTGCGGAGCGAGCGGAAGGTGCGCGAGCCCGTGCACGTCGCGCACAACGACTATACCGACCGCTCGGCCCCGCAGCGGGTGCGCGACCTGCTGCCGGCGGAGCGTGCGGAGGCGCTGCTCAAGCACCGCTTCGCCGTGGTGCAGACATGGCGGCCGATCGCGGGCCCGGTCCAGGACCGTCCGCTCGCCATCTGCGACGCCCGGAGCATTCATGCGCGCGACCTGGTGGAGACCGATCTCGTCTACGCCGACCGCGTCGGCGAGGTGCTGCAGCTCAGCCACAATCCCGACCACCGCTGGTTCTACTTCCCCGAGATGGACCCCGGCGAGGCGCTGGTCTTCAAGACCTACGATTCGCTCGCCGACGGCCGGGCGCGCTTTACCGCCCATACCGCGTTCGCCCATCCCGACGCGCCGGCCGACGCGCGCCCGCGCCAGAGCATCGAGTCCCGCACCCTCGCCTTCTTCGCGTCCTGAGGCGGGCGCACCGGAGTGCGCCGATAGGCGATGGCGGAGGCAGAAGACACCGCAACGGACGGCGGCAACCGACCGGTCTTCACGGTCGGCGAGTTGTCGCAGGCGCTCAAGCGCGTGGTCGAGGGCGAGTTCGCCTGGGTCAGCGTGCGCGGCGAGGTTTCGGGCTTCAAGCGCGCCGCGTCGGGCCATCTCTACTTCACGTTGAAGGACGCGGACGCGGTGCTCGACGCGGTCTGCTGGCGCGGCGTCGCCGGGCGGCTCGGGATCGTGCCCGAGGACGGGATCGAGGTCGTCGCCACCGGCAAGATCACCACCTATCCGGGGCGCTCGCGCTATCAGATCGTGGTCGAGCGGCTGGAGCTTTCCGGCGCCGGCGCCCTGCTCGCACTGCTGGAGGCGCGCAAGAAGGCACTCGGTGGCGAGGGCCTCTTCGACGAGGCGCGCAAGCGCGACCTGCCCTTCCTGCCGGAGACCGTAGGCGTGGTGACCTCGCCCACGGGCGCCGTGATCCGCGATATCCTGCACCGCATCGCCGAGCGCTTCCCCCGCCGGGTGCTGGTCTGGCCGGTCACCGTCCAGGGCGCGGGCGCGGCAGACGAGATCGCCGCGGCGATCGCGGGCTTCAACCGCCTCGCGGCGCACGGCCCGGTGCCCAGGCCCGACGTGCTGATCGTCGCCCGCGGGGGGGGAAGCCTGGAGGACCTCTGGGCCTTCAACGAGGAGGCCGTGGTGCGCGCGGCGGCGGCCAGCGCCATCCCGCTGATCTCAGCGGTGGGCCACGAGACCGACGTGACGCTGATCGACCTCGCCGCCGACCGCCGCGCGCCGACGCCGACCGCCGCCGCCGAGATGGCGGTGCCGGTGCGCACCGACCTCAGGGAACGCACGGGCACCCTGGAGCACCGGCTCGGCGCGTCGTTCCGCCGGCTCATCGCCGAGCGGCGCGCGCGCGCGGACGGGCTGGGGCGCGCCCTGCCGGCGGCGCGCGAGCGGCTGGCGAGCGCAGGCCAGCGCCTCGACGACTGGTCGGAGCGGCTGGCGCGCACGATGCGCGGCCGCCTGGTGGCGGAGCGCCGGGCGGTGGGCAGGCTCCGGCCGCTCAGGCCGCGCCAGCTCCTCACGCTCAAGCGCCAGCAGCTCGCCCACGCCACCGGGCGGCTCGCGCCCGGCCGCCTCGCCCAACGACTCGGGCAGGCGCGCAAGTCGACCGACCTGCTGGCCGGACGCCTGCGCCGCGCCGCGCAGGCGGCACTGAACGAGCGGGCGGCGCGCATCGAGACCGCGGCACGCCTGCTCGAAGGCTATTCCTACCGGGGTGTGCTCGCGCGCGGCTTCGCGGTGGTGCGCGACCCGCGCGAGCGGCCCCTGACCAGCGCCGCAGCGGTGAGGCCCGGCGCCGCGCTCTCCCTCGAATTCCACGACGGGCGCACGCCCGCGCGCGCCGCCGGCCGACCAAGGCCCCGAAAGACCGAGCCGGAGACCGACGAAGGCGGGCAGGCGCCGCTGCTCTGAGTGCGTGGAGTTTTTTTTCTTTCCCTCAGGCGCCGGGCGGTAGAGTCTTTTCATTTCCCTCAGGCGCCGGGCGGTAGAGTCTTGTCATTTCCCTCAGGCGCCGGGCGCTCGCTCCGCTCGCTTGGCTACGCGCCTATCGGCGCGCCGGCGCGGTCGCGCCGGCCGGGCCGCTGTGCGGCCCGGTCCCACTCATCTCCCACACCTTGGGGCCGCTGGGCGGCTCGGCGCTTGAGGTGGTGTCAGTCGGCGTGCCGTATCCGGCGCTCTCGTCGCCGGCCGTGGCCGGACTCCATGTCACCGCTGCATGCAACGGCGCGGCGGCCGGCCTCTGCCGCCTGCGGGTCACGCGATCGAAGACCGCGCGGTAGTCGGGATGCTCCGTGCCGGCCAGGCGATCCCACCAGGTGAAATAGAGGCCGTAATTGGACCCCATGGCGCTGTGGTGAAGGTCGTGATGCGTGTTCGTGGTCAGGACACCGAGCAGCGCATGCGCCGGCGTGCCTCGTGGAAACAGCTCGAAGCCGCTGTGGCCGACGACGTTGCGGACGATCATGTGAAGCATGAACAGGTAGATGACCGTGACGTGCAGCGGCAGGACGAAGATGAGGATCGTCAGGAACATCGCCTGAATGACGGCCTCCACGGGCGCAAAGGCGTAGGCCGCCCAGGGCGAGGGGCTGTGCGATTCGTGATGCAGCCGGTGCACGCGATGGAACAGGCGCGGATGGTGCATCAGGCGATGCGTCCAGTAGAAATAGGCATCGTGAAGCACGATGGTCGCCGCCAGGCTGAAGGCGCCGTAGAGCCAGCCGTAATCCGCGACATGCGTGTAGATGAGCGTCCAGCCGTTGGCCATCGAGACGTAGATGAACACGCCGTTGAGCGCGAAGATGAGCGCCGTGAGAAGCGAATAGAAGACCTCGCGCCGGATCGCGTGGGACGGCGCGAAGCCCGGCTGGATCTTGCGCCGACGGAAGGGATTGCCCTTCCATACCCAGAGGGCAAGGAACGCGACACCGGCCGGGACGACGATGAGCAGAAGGTGCGCACCGAGAATCGCGGGCAACGCCGGCAAGGCCGCGATCAATTCGTCGAAGCCGGCCATGGCTGTCTTTCTTCTTCGGGTCCGGAACCCCCGCAGTGGGGGGGCGGGCGGCGGGCGGCGGGCGTGCCGTCCCCGCCGGCGAGGTCCGCCGACGGGACCTTAGCCGACGCGGCGGCGCTTAGCCATGCGACGCCGGCACATCCATGCTGCCGGCCAGCGGGCGGACGCTAGCGGCCGGAGGCCATGCGCTTCGGCGCGGGTCGGGCGGAAAAATGCGGGGCCACGTCGCGGGCGAAGCGCTCCCACATCTCGTGGCGGTAGGCGCGCGGCATCCCGTAGGTCGCGTTCTGCAGGATGAAGTGGTTGAAGCCGAGGTCGATATAGGCCTGGAGCCTCCCGCACACGGTCTCGGCGCTGCCGACGAGCTGGAGATCGAGCCACGGCCCCAGTTTGTCCGGGTCGGTCAGCTTCTTGGCGGTGGCCATGAACTTGCTGAAGGCCTTGTAGTCCTCCAGCTCCTTCCACGGGTCGGCGTCCGCCTCGTAGTGCTCGACCACCTTCTCGAAATAGCGCGAGAGATGCGCCTTCGCGAGGGCATCCGCCTCTTCGTCGCTATCCCCCAGCACCGCGTGAATCAGGATCGGTCTGGCGACGTCGGTGGCGCCGCCCCTGGCGCGTGTCTCCTCGTCCCAGCGGGCGAAATCCTTGCTGTGGAAGTGCAGCGGGTAGTTCGAGACCCGGATCATGGGCAGGTCGAGCGCGGCCATGATGCCGGCGCTGTCCGGGCTGCTGGTCGCGCCGTAGAGGTTCACCCTCTCCTGCGCCGCATTCGGCCGCAGCTCGATGGGCCGCTCGATGTCGAAAAATTCGCCGGCATAAGTGAAGGACCCGCCGCCGAGGGCCTTGCCGATGACCTCGCGGCACTCGCGGAAGCGCGCGCGGCTCTCGGTCATGGCGACGCCGAAGGCGTCGTATTCGAGGCGGGCAAGGCCGCGCCCGAAGCCGATGTGCAGGGTGCCCCGGCTGAGCCGGCTCAGCATCGCGATCTCGCCCGCCAGCCTGAGCGGGCTGTACCAGGGCAGCACCACGACGCAGGTCCCGAGGTCGATGTCGGGATGGCGCCCGGCGAGATGGGACAGCATGACCAGGGGGCTCGGCGTCGGGAAGTAGTCCGAGAAATGGTGCTCGATCACCCAGAGCGCGTCGTAGCCAAGGCGCGCGACATGATCCGCATCGACCAGCGCTTCGACATACTGGTCCGCGTCCGACGCGCCGGGCTCGCCGACCGCCGAGATGACCGTTCCGAACTCGATCGCGCTCATGGCACTTCGTCCCCCCGGCGGCTGCACCCCAACCGTGCAATCCTAGCCGAGCGACCGGGATAAAACAAACGTTTGGTCGATTGCTTCGGGCGGAGGCCGGCAACGGCGCACCGTCGCCGCGCCGCGGATGTACCGCAGATGCGCCACAAATGCGCCGCCGGCGCGCTCCCGCACGGCGGCGCCTGGGCCGGCCTGCGCCGGAAACGGTGGACGCCGCTCGCCCTCCGCCCCTATAACCCGGTCCATGGCAGGACTCCCCTTCACCAAGATGCACGGGCTCGGCAATGATTTTGTCGTGTTCGACGCGCGGCGCGCGCCGCTCGCGCTCGACGGCGCCCGCGTGCGCGCCCTCGCCGACCGGCGCACCGGCGTCGGCTGCGACCAGGTGATCGCCCTGGAGCCGCCGCAGAGCGACGGCGCGGACGCCTGTCTCAGGTTCTGGAACAGCGACGGCGGCGAGGTCGCGGCCTGCGGCAACGGCAGCCGTTGCGCCGCCCGGCTGCTGATGGACGAGAGCGGCGCGCGGCGCGCTGTTCTGGAGACCGATGCCGGGCCGCTCACGGCCTGCGAGGACGGCGGCGGACGGGTCCGCGTCGACATGGGACCGGCGCGGCTCGACTGGCGCGACATTCCGCTGGCGCGTGCGACGGACACGCTCCATGTCGCGCTCGGCGCCGGGCCGCTCGCGGACGCCGTCGCGGTCAACATGGGCAACCCGCACGCGGTGTTCTTCGTGGACGATGCCGACGCCGTGCCGCTCGACGCGCTCGGCCCGCGCCTGGAGACCGATCCGCTCTTTCCCGAGCGCGCCAATATCGGCGTGGCCCAGAGGCTCACCGATGCCCGGATCAGGCTCAGGGTGTGGGAACGCGGCGCGGGTCTCACCCGCGCCTGCGGCACGGGTGCTTGTGCTGCGGCGGTGGCGGGCGCCAGGCGCGGGCTCACGGCACGCAGCGTCAGCGTCGTCCTCGACGGCGGCGAACTGGGGATCGTCTGGCGCGACGACGGCCATGTCGAGATGACCGGCGCCACCGCCCGGAGCTTCACGGGCGTGCTGCCGGGATGAGCGGGCTCGAGGTCATCACCCTCGGCTGCCGGCTCAACGCCTACGAGTCGGAGGTCGCCCGCGCCCAGGCGCGGGCCGCGGGGATGACCGAGGGCGTCATCGTCAACACCTGCGCGGTGACGGGCGAGGCCGAGCGCCAGGCGCGCCAGGCGATCCGCCGCGCCCGGCGGCGCAACCCGGAGGCGACCATCGTCGCCACCGGCTGCGCCGTGCAGCTCGACCCGGCGGGCTTCGCGGCGATGCCGGAGGTCGATCGCGTCATCGGCAACCGGGAGAAGCTCACGCTCTCCGGCTACGCGCCCGACGCCCACGCCAGGGTCGCGGTCGGCGACATCATGGCGGTGCGCGAGACGGCGGGCCACCTGGTCGCCGGCTACGAGGGGCGTGCGCGGGCCTTCGTCCAGGTGCAGAACGGCTGCGACCACCGCTGCACCTTCTGCATCATTCCCTTCGCCCGCGGCCCGAGCCGGAGCGTGCCGCTCGGCGCCATCGCGGCCGATGTGCGGGCGCTGGTCGCGGGCGGCCACCGCGAGGTCGTGCTGAGCGGCGTCGACCTGGGCCACTACGGCGCCGACCTGCCGGGCCGGCCGCGCCTGGGCGAGGCGGTGCGCCGCCTGCTCCAGGCGGTGCCGGAGCTGCCGCGGCTCAGGCTTTCGTCTATCGACCCGGCGCAGGTCGACCCGGCGCTGGAGCGGCTCTTCGCCGAGGAGGCGCGGCTGATGCCGCACCTGCACCTCAGCGTCCAGGCAGGCGACGACATGGTGCTCAAGCGCATGAAGCGCCGGCACACGCGCGACGACGTGCTGGCGCTCTGCCGGCGCCTGCGCGCGCTCAGGCCGGAGATCGCCTTCGGTGCCGACCTGATCGCCGGCTTCCCCACCGAGACGCCGGCGATGTTCGAGAACACGCGGCGCCTGATCGAGGAGGCCGCGCTGGTCTGGCTCCACGTCTTCCCCTATTCGCCCCGGCGGGGCACGCCGGCGGCGCGCATGCCCCAGGTGCCCGCGCCTGAGCGTCGCGCCAGGGCGGCCGCGCTGCGCAGCGCGGCCGATGGCCCGCGCCGGCGCTTCCTGGAGGGGCGCATCGGCCAGAAGGCGCATGTGCTGCTGGAGAAGGCCGCGCAAGGGCGGGACGAGTGCTTCGCCGAGGTCGCGTTCGACGGCCCGGCCGGCGCGCCCGGCGCCCTGGTGTGCGCCCGGATCAGCGGAAGCGACGGCCGCCGGCTGATCGGGACCGCCGCCTGATGGCACGGGACGGCGGCGCCCGGCGCGGCCTGCTGGGGCGGCTCGCGGCGGGCCTCAGGCGCACCTCGGCCACTCTCGGCGGCGGCATCGGGGCCATCTTCACCGGCCGCCGGATCGACGAGGCGGCGCTCGAGGATCTGGAGGAGCTGCTGATCGCCGGCGACCTCGGCGCGGCGACCGCCGCCGAGCTCACGTCAGCGCTCGCCGAGCAGCGCCTCGGTGCGGAGGCCACGGCTGCCGAGGTGCGCCGCATGCTTGCCGACCGGATCGCCGCCATGCTCGCGCCCGTCGAAGCGCCGCTCGCGATCGAGGACGACGCCGCGCCCCATGTGATCCTCGTCGCCGGCGTCAACGGCACCGGCAAGACCACCACCATCGGCAAGCTCGCCCATCGCTTCCGCGACGAGGGACGGCGGGTCATGCTGGTCGCGGGCGACACCTTCCGCGCCGCCGCCGTGGAGCAGCTCACGATCTGGGGCGAGCGCGCCGGCGCGCCGGTGGTCGCGCGGCCCGGCGGCGGCGACCCCGCCGGCCTCGCCTTCGACGCCCTGGAGCGCGCCCGCGCGGAGGGGATCGACGTGCTGATGATCGACACCGCCGGCCGGCTCCAGAACAAGGCGCATCTGATGGCCGAGCTGCAGAAGATCGACCGGGTTCTCAAGAAGCTCGACCCGCGTGCACCGCACAGCCGGCTGCTGGTGCTCGACGCCACCACCGGACAGAACGCGCTGAACCAGGTCGATGTCTTTCGCGAGGCCATCGCCGTCGACGGCCTGGTGATGACCAAGCTCGACGGCACGGCGAAGGGCGGCGTGCTGGTCGCGCTGGCGCGGCGCTTCGGTGTCCCGGTGGTCGCCATCGGCATCGGCGAGGGCATCGACGACCTCCGGCCCTTCGACGCCCGCGCCTTCGCGGACGCGCTGATGGGGCTCGACGAGTAGGCCCTGCGGCAGCCGCCGCCCGGCCCCCGCCGCGCGCCGGCGTCAGCGGCGGGCGGCGATTCCCGGCAGGTAGGTCCCGGTATCGCCGGCCGGGTTGCTGAACGGCGCGAAGCCGCCGGACGCGGGCGCCTCGGCGTGGTGGCGCAGCGCCCAGGTCACCGAGGGGAAGGCCAGGGACTCCCACGGGATACTCTCCGGCGCGAAGAGCGCGACCTCCAGGCTCTCGATCCCCGGCGCGATCGCGGGCCTGGCCAGGCGCGCCCGGTAGATGAGCTGCACCAGGCTGATGCGGGGGATGGTGTAGACCGCGAGCAGCGCGTCGATCTCGATCGCGGCGCAGGCTTCCTCCTCCGCCTCCCGGCGGGCGCCGTGCTCCGGGTCCTCGCGCAGCTCCAGGAAGCCCGCGGGCAGGGTCCAGAACCCGGCCTGCGGCTCGATCGCCCGGCGGCAGAGCAGGATGCGCCCCTCCCAGGTCGCGACCGAACCGACGACGATCTTGGGGTTCTCGTAGCGGATGAAGCCGCACGCATCGCAGACCAGGCGCGGCAGGTCGTCGCCCTCCGGCACCCGGCGCACGATCGGGCCGCCGCTGATGGGATAGCGCCCCATGGCCCGAGTATGACGCGCAGGCGCCGCGAGTCCAGCCGCCCCGTCCCCGCGGGCAGGGCCCCGCATGGCGGCTTCTGCAGGGCGGGCATTTGCACAGCCGCGCCCGCAGGGCGGGCGACCGACACGACGATGTGACTGGACCGATACCGCAGCGCTCGACATATGCTATGCCCAAAGGGCCTGGCGCGAAGAAATCCGCCGGAGCCGCGCGCGTGGCACGGGGGTCGAGCGCCGGAGACACGAGTGCCGGAGACACGAGTGCCGGAGACACGAGTGCCGGAGACAGGGGAGACGCTTCCGTGAGACTCAGCAGAAGACGCTTCGTTCAGGCCTCTGCGTTGGCCGCCGCATCGTCGATGGCGACGCTCGTGCCCCTCGGCGGACGCGCGGCGGCGCAGGATACGCCCGTCCCCGCCCACGGGCTCTCCCTCTTCGGCGACCTGAAATACGGCCCCGACTTCGCCCATTACGACTTTGTCGCGCCGGCCGCGCCGAAGGGTGGCACGCTGCACATGGCGACGGTCAGCACCTTCAGCACGCTCAACCCCTTCACGCTCAAGGGCGTGGCCGCGGCGGGCGCGGGCCTGCCCTTCGAGAGCCTGCTGGAAGGCGCGGCCGACGAGCCCGACTCCGCCTACGGACTGATCGCCCAAGCCGTCGTTCTGGAGCCGAGCCGGCGCTGGGTGCATTTCCTCCTCAGGCCCGAGGCGCGCTGGCAAGACGGCACGCCGATCACCGCCGCCGACGTGAAGTTCTCGTACGAGATCCTCACGACCGAGGGCGATCCCGCCTTCGCCACCCAGCTTGCCGGGGTCGACCGGGTCGATACCGGCGACGATCGAAACGTCGCCTTCCACCTCGCCGACCCCGACAACCGCAAGCTGCCGCTGATCGTAGGCGCCATGCCCATCGTCTCCGAGGCCTACTACAAGGACCGTGCGTTCGGCGAGACCACCATGGAGCCGCCGCTCGGCAGCGGCCCCTATCGCATCGCCCGTGTCGATGCGGGCCGTTCCATTGCCTATGAGCGGGTCGCGGACCATTGGGGCGCGGCGCTCCCGGTCAATGTCGGCCGCCACAACTTCGGCACGATCGTCATCGACTACTACCGCGACCGCACCGTGCTGGTGGAGGCGATGAAGGCGGGCGAGTTCGACTTCCACGAGGAGTTCACCTCGAAGGTCTGGGCCACCGGCTATGACAACTCCGCGGTCAAGGAGGGATGGCTCGTCAAGGACGTGCTCCCCGACAACACGCCGTCGGGCGTGCAGGCCTTCTTCGTCAACACGCGGCTGCCCAAGTTCCGGGACCGCCGCGTGCGCGAGGCGCTGGCTCACGCCTTCGACTTCGAGTGGCTCAACAAGAACCAGTTCTACGGAAGCTACGACCGCATGGCGTCCTATTTCGAGAACTCCGAGCTCGCGGCCCGCGGCCTGCCGTCGGCGGACGAGCTGGCCCTGCTCGAACCCCACCGCGGCGCCGTGCCCGAGGAGGTGTTCACCACGGAATTCGTGCCGCCCGCCACCGACGGCTCGGGCCGCAACCGGCGCAACCTGCGCGCCGCGCGGGCCCTGCTGGAGGAGGCCGGCTGGGTCACGCGCGAGGGCGCGCTGGTCAACGCCGCGACCGGCGAGGCGATGACCATCGAGTTCCTCTATTTCGAGCCTACCTTCGAGCGCATCTACGGGGCCTTCGGCCGCAGCCTCGAGCGCCTCGGCGTGACCGTGTCTCTCCGCCTCGTCGACGGGGCGCAGTACGAGGAGCGCCTCAAGACCCATGACTTCGAGATCACGACCAACCGCTTCGTGTTCAGCCTCTCGCCCGGCGCCGAGCTCCACCGCTTCTTCGGCAGCGGAACCGCCGATCAGGTGGGCTCGCCCAACGTCGCCGGGATCGACGACCCGGCGGTCGATGCCCTGATCGGCGAGGTCGTCGCCGCCGACGACCGGGCAAGCCTGATCGCTGCCGCCCGCGCGCTCGACCGGGTGCTGCTCTGGGGCCACTACATGATCCCCCAGTGGTATAAGGGGGCGCACCACCTCGTCTACTGGAACAAGTTCGGCCGGCCCGCAGTGAAGCCCCGTTATGCGCGCGGCGTCATCGATACCTGGTGGGTCGATCGGGAGAAGGACGCAGCCTTGACGGCCTACCGCGAAGGCACGGCGTGAAGGGCGCGAGCGCCCGCCTGCGACGGCCCTCGCAGCGGGCCTCGGGCTGCCCGAAACCCGGCGGGGCGATCCCTTGAGAGAGACGGCGCCGGCGCAGAGCCGGAGCCCGCGCTAGCACGCCAGGCGCCGCCACAGCCATGTTCGCCTACATCGTCCGCCGCCTGCTGCTGATCATCCCGACATTGTTCGCCGTCATGGTGATCAATTTCGCGATCATCCAGATTGCGCCCGGCGGGCCGGTCGAGCAGGCGATCGCCGAGCTCACCGGCAGCGCGGTAGGGGCCACGGCGCGGATTTCGGGCGCGGGCCCCGGTGAGGTCGGCACGGGGGGCCAGTTCGATGTCTCCGAGCGCGCCGCCACCAGCAAGTACCGCGGCGCGCGCGGCCTCGACCCCGCGCTGATCGAGCGGCTGGAGAAGGAATACGGCTTCGACAAGCCGCCGCTGGAGCGCTTCCTGCACATGATGGGCCAGTATGTGCGCTTCGACTTCGGCTCCAGCTTCTTCCGCGACGACCGCGTGGTCGATCTGGTCCTCGACAAGCTGCCGGTGTCGATCTCGCTCGGGCTCTGGACCACGCTGCTGGCCTATCTGATCTCGATCCCGCTCGGCATCGCCAAGGCGGTACGCGACGGCCAGCGCTTCGACATCTGGACCAGCGGGGTCATCATCGTCGGCTACGCGATCCCCAATTTCATCTTCGCGATCCTGCTGATCGTCCTCTTCGCCGGCGGCAGCTATCTCGACTGGTTCCCGTTGCGCGGGCTGGTCTCGAACAATTTCTCCGAGCTCTCGCTGTTCGGCCAGGTCGAGGACTATTTCTGGCACCTGGCGCTGCCGATCCTGGCGATGGCGGTGAGCGGCTTCGCCACCACCACGATGCTGACCAAGAACTCCTTCCTCGACCAGATCGGCCAGCACTACGTCATCACCGCCCGCGCCAAGGGGCTGACCGAGCGCCGGGTGCTCTACGGCCATGTCTTCCGCAACGCCATGCTGATCATCATCGCCGGCCTGCCGGGCGCCTTCATCGGCATCCTGTTCACCGGCGTGCTGCTGATCGAGGTCATCTTTTCGCTCGACGGCCTCGGCCTGCTCGGCTTCGAATCGCTGCTCAAGCGGGACTACCCCATCATCTTCGGCACGCTCTTCTTCTTCACCCTGCTCGGCCTCGTCGTGAACCTGATCGGCGACCTCATGTACGTCATCATCGACCCCCGCATCGACTTCGAGACGCGCGAGGTCTGAGCCGTGGCGCTCTCCCCCATCACCCGGCGCAGGCTCTACAACTTCCGCGCCAACAGGCGCGGCTACGTCTCGTTCTGGATTTTTTCGGCGCTGCTCCTGGTCACGCTGATGGCGGAGCTCATCGCCAACGACAAGCCCATCGTCATGCGCTACGACGGCGATCTCTACTTCCCCGTCCTCTTCGCCTATGCGGAGACCGAGTTCGGCGGCGATTTCGAGACCGAGGCCGACTATCGCGACCCCTTCGTCGCCGCGCTGATCGCGGACAAGGGGTGGACGGTCTGGCCGCTGATTCCCTACAGCTACCGCACCATCAACTACGACCTGCCGGTGCCGGCGCCGGCGCCGCCCAGCGCCGACAACTGGCTCGGCACGGACGATCAGGGGCGCGACGTGCTCGCCCGCGTAATCTACGGCTTCCGCCTCTCGGTGCTCTTCGGCCTGGCCCTCACCGTCTTCGCCTCGGTCATCGGCGTCGCCGCGGCGGCGGTGCAGGGCTTCTTCGGCGGCTGGATCGACCTCGTCTTCCAGCGCTTCATCGAGGTCTGGTCGGGGCTGCCGCAGCTCTTCATCCTGATAATTCTCTCCAGCATCGTCGAGCCCAATTTCTGGGTGCTGCTGGTGATCCTGCTGCTGTTCAGCTGGATGGCGCTGGTGGGCGTGGTGCGGGCGGAGTTCCTGCGGGTCCGCAATTTCGACTATATCCGCGCGGCCCGGGCGCTCGGCGTCGGCAATATCGCGATCATCTTCCGCCACGGGCTGCCCAACGCGATGGTCTCCGCCGTCACCTTCCTGCCCTTCATCCTGGTGGGCTCGATCACCTCGCTCACCTCTTTGGACTTCCTCGGCTTCGGCCTGCCGCCGGGCGAGCCCTCGCTCGGCGAGCTGCTGCGCCAGGGCAAGGCGAACCTGCAGGCGCCCTGGCTCGGCATCGTGAGCTTCGTGGTCCTCGCGTTCATGCTGAGTCTGCTCATCTTCATCGGCGAGGCGGTGCGCGACGCCTTCGACCCGCGCAAGCTGGTCGGCCGGTGAGCGGGCGCGGCGAAAAGCGACCGGTGAGCGGAGCCGCCGAGAAGCGACCGATGAGCGCGCTGGTCCGCATCCGCGACCTCTCGGTCGACTTCGCGAGCGCGGGCGAGACCGTGCGCGCGGTCTCCGGCGTCTCCTTCGACATCGAACGCGGCGAGACCATGGCGCTGGTGGGCGAGAGCGGCTCGGGCAAGTCGGTGACCGCGCTCTCGATCCTCCAGCTCCTGCCCTATCCGGTCGCCTCGCACCCGAGCGGCGCCATCGAGGTGGACGGCATCGACATGATCGGCGCGTCTGCGCGAACGATCCGCCAGGTGCGCGGCAACCGGATCTCGATGATCTTCCAGGAGCCGATGACCTCCCTCAATCCGCTCCACACCATCGGCCGCCAGGTCGCCGAGGTGCTGACGCTGCACCGGGGCCTGCCCAGACGACAGGCGCTCATCCGCGCGCAGGAGCTGCTGGAGATCGTGGCGCTGGGCGAGACCGCGAAGCGCCTCAAGGCCTTCCCCCACGAGCTCTCGGGCGGGCAGCGCCAGCGCGTGATGATCGCCATGGCGCTCGCCTGCGAGCCGGACCTGCTGATCGCCGACGAGCCCACCACCGCCCTCGATGTCACGGTCCAGGCGCAGATCCTGAAGCTGCTCGGCGCGCTGCGGCAGCGCCTCGGCATGGCGATGCTGTTGATCACCCACGACCTCTCCATCGTGCGCCATACGGCCGACCGGGTCTGCGTGATGCGGGACGGCGCCATCGTCGAGGCGGGTTCGTGCGCGCAAATCTTCGAAGCGCCCTCCCACGCCTACACCCAGGCGCTGATCGCCGCCGAGCCCAAGGGTGAGCCGCTTGCCGTGGCCGGCGCGGCCGAGGAGATCGTCGCCTGCGACGACCTCAAGATCCACTTCCCGATCAAGGCGGGCGTCATCCGCCGCACGGTCGACCACGTGAAGGCGGTGGACGGCGTCACGCTCTCGATCCGCGAGGGGCAGACCGTCGGCGTCGTCGGCGAGAGCGGCTCGGGCAAGACCACGCTGGCGCTGGCGCTGCTGCGCCTGATCTCGAGCGCCGGCCCCATCACCTTCGAGGACCGGCCGATCCAGGGGCTCACCTTCAAGCGCATGCGCCCGCTCAGGCGGCGCATGCAGATCGTCTTCCAGGACCCCTTCGGCTCCCTCAGCCCGCGCATGACCGTGCGCCAGATCGTCGAGGAGGGACTCAAGCTCCACCGGCTCGTGGACGCCGACGGCGAGACCGACCCGGTCGTCGCGGTGCTGGAGGAGGTGGGGCTGGAGCCGGCGATGCAGGACCGCTACCCGCACGAGTTCTCCGGCGGCCAGCGCCAGCGCATCGCCATCGCCAGGGCGCTGGTGCTGAAGCCCCGCCTGGTGGTGCTGGACGAGCCCACGTCCGCCCTCGACATGTCGGTCCAGGCCCAGATCATCGACCTGCTGCGCGCGCTCCAGGCCCGGCATCGCCTCGCCTATCTATTCATCAGCCACGATCTCAAGGTCGTGCGCGCGCTCTGCCACGAGGTGATCGTGCTGCGCGACGGCGCGGTTGTGGAGCGCGGGCCGACCGAGGCGATCTTCGAGCGACCTGAGACCGCCTACACCCAGGCGCTTCTGGCCGCGGCCCTCGACCTGGAGGCCACGGAAACCGGCGCGGTCAGGATGTGACGGCGCGGCCGAGGCGGGCTCAGGCGAGCGTCAGGCCCTCGCTCTCGAACCGACGAAAGTCCTCGTGATCGGCGGTCGCGATGGGCGCGTTCTCGGCGATCGCCGCCGCCGCGATCATGCAGTCCATCTGCGACCCGCGGCGCCGGCCCGATTGATTGAACAGGCGCGCCGCAATCTCCGCATGTGCCGGCGTGAAGTCGATGTAGCGGTCGATGACGCGGAGGGCGTATTCCAACGACGACCGCTCATAAGGGCCGCACAGGAACTCCGTCCAGGCGACACTGCTGACTTCCAGGCTCTCTTGGGCACCGACCCATCCGCGCAGTGCACGGTCCTCGGGCGATCCGGGCACGGACGCCCGGATCAGAAAGCTCGTATCAAGATGGATCATCCCAGACTGACATCCGCTTGATCGAGGATGCTAGTCGCTCGGCCCGAGCCTCCCGCGCCCACGCCTCGACATCGATCCCCTGTGCCTTGACCGCGGCCTGCCAGCGGTCGAGGGCTTCCAGTTTCTCGCGGACGCGCTGGCTCTTCTCCCCTGCGGCGCTGCGGATGGCACGGCGCAGCACCTCGGACTTGGACACGTTCCAGCGGCGCGCCAGCATCTCCAGCGTGCGCACTGTCTCGACATCCAGCGAATAGGTCGATTTGATTGTCGTTACGGCCATAATGAAAAGTATGGCCGTACCGGGACCATGTCAAGCCGACGGCTCAAGCGCCCGCGAAGTAGCGCTCCAGGATGCCGAGATAGATGTCCGCGAGCCGCTCCAGCGCCTCGACCGGCACGCACTCGTCGGTGCGGTGCATGGTGCGGCCGACCAGGCCGAACTCGGCGACGGGGCAGTGGTCCTTGATGAAGCGGGCGTCCGAGGTGCCGCCGGTGGTACTGAGATCGGGCGTCCGGCCGGTCACGGCGGCGACGGATTGGGCGACGATCGTGCTGAGCCGGCCCGGCGGGGTCAGGAAGGCCTCGCCCGAGACCTCGGCCGTGAGCGCGTAAGCCTCGCCCACCTCATCGAGGCAGGCGCGGATGGCGCGTTCCAGCGCCGCGCCGGTGTAGCGGTCGTTGAAGCGGACATTGAAGCGCGCCACGGCGGCGCCGGGAATGACGTTGGGCGCCTCGTTGCCGACATCGATCGAGGTGAGCTCCAGCCGGCTCGGCTGGAAGTGCGCCGTCCCCTCGTCCAGCTCGATCGCGAGCAGGGCGTCGAGCAGGGCGAGCAGCAGGGGCAGCGGGTTGTCGGCAAGCGCGGGATAGGCGACGTGACCCTGGCGTCCCGCGACCCGGAGGGTGCCGTTGAGGCTGCCGCGCCGGCCGATCTTCACCATCTCCCCGAGCTCGTCCGGGTTGGTGGGCTCGCCCACCAGGCAGGCGTCGAGCGCCTCGCCGCGCCCAGCGAGCCAGGCCAGCACCTTGCGCGTGCCGTTGATGGCCGGCCCCTCCTCGTCGCCGGTGATCAGCAGGCTGATGGAGCCGCCACCGGCGCCTGCCTTGCCGAAGCGGGCGCAAGCGGCCACGAAGGCGGCGATCGCGCCCTTCATGTCGGCGGCACCCCGCCCGTAGAGGACGCCGTCCTCGACCGTCGCGGCGAAGGGCTCTCGGGTCCACGCGGCACGCGCGCCTGGCGGCACCACGTCGGTATGGCCGGCGAAGCAGAAGTTGGGCGCAGCGCTGCCCCGCCTCGCGTAGAGATTGTTCACCGGTGCGGTCCCCGGCTCCTCGAAGGGCAGGCGGTGGCAGGCGAAGCCGAGCGCCGTCAACGCCTCCTGCAGCACGTCGAGGGCGCCGCCGTCCGCCGGCGTGACGCTCGGGCAGCGGATCAGCGCGCGGGCGAGCGCCAGCGGATGCGCGAGGCCCTCGGCGCTTGCCAGGTCCTCGCTATACTCCTGGCGCGCTGTCGGTGGTTGCAAGTCCCAGAGCCTCCCCACCACTTGGTAAAAAAAAGCGTTTCATATTCCGTGCCCTATCGGTTTATCCCTTCTATCCTGATTCCCCCTCCATTCCGGCCTTGGTCGGCATCCAATACCGCCTGGGCAGCTGGGCGGATCGCCCGACGTGAATTTTGGCCTTATCTCACTCTCTTCCCCTTCAGTCATTGTCTTCATACCAACGGCTTTTGATCGGTAATCTCACTAATCAACGTTACTGCGTTCGATAACCTTCCACCCCATCTATTCAACCATACCGGTATATCATCAGGATTTACACTCAACCATGCTGTATCCGTCCCGGACCGTCCACCATGCTGTGGTGTTATACCTGCGGCTCTATTTGCCCAACTATCCATTAGTGCTTCCTTGGGCAAAACCCAGCAATGAGCATCAAAGGGACTGATACCGAGACACAAGGCAAAGTCATAATTCTGATCCCGCAGCTGCTGAAACTTGTAGATACCGCCCTTCCAAAGCGTGCTTGTCTTTATTTCAGCGCGCCTTCCGCCGACAATCCTGTCCGCGCCAGAATCGGGAGATCGCGTAACGTCAAAGCCCTTGAGAGCCAGATAACCGGAAACCAACTTCTCTCCAATCGTACCCCTTTGCCTGGATGATCTCCTTGTCCTAATCCAGTTGAATGGACTCTCGTGCCAAGCGTCTTCCTTCTCATTTGGATAATCGGATTGTAACGTCAGCGAATAAGTCGCCAGTATCTTGACCTCGGGGTCCTTGATCGACGGCATGCTCTTCTCCGTGTATTATAGGGGAAGCGAACGCGAGGCGGCGACTCATGACCCTGACCGCCTCAAGGCTATTGTCTACCATAACAGCATTTCGACCTGAACGAATAGCGGCCTCTCCAGTCGTCCCGCTGCCCGCAAAGAAGTCTAGCACTCTGTCGCCGCGGTTTGAGTGAACGCGGACTATGCGGCTCAAAATAGCAATAGGCTTCTGCGTCGGGTATCCTGTCTTCTCTTTGCCGTTGGGACTCACGATTGTCTGCCACCATACATCGGTTGGTGTCTTCCCCTTCGCTGCCTTCTCCGGTCCCACGAGTCCGGGTGCCATGTATGGGATGCGGTCAATATCGTCGTAACGGTAGGTGTAGTTGTCCGGGTCTTTGGCGTACCAGAATATGTTGTCATGCTTTGCGGACCAGCGCTTCTTTGACCTTGCGCCGTAGTCGTATGCCCAAATGATCTCATTTTTGAATGACTCGCGACCAAAAATGTTATCCAGCAGAACCTTGCAATAATGGGATTCGTGGTAGTCTATATGGAAGAAGAATGACCCTTGCGGTGATAGGAGGCGATGTGCTTCCCTAAGCCGTGGTTCAACAAATTTCGTGAAGTTATCGAAGCTGTCGCTGAAGGAAGACTCGCTAATAATTTGTGTCTTGTATCGCTTTCCTTGAAATCCGGTGCGGTCGCCTCGCTCGTCTCTCACCGTCTTCAAACGTTTACGGGACTGCACTTTTCCGGTATTGAACGGCGGATCGATGTATATAAGATCGAACGAGCCGGACTCGAAAGTCGATGTGATTTCCAGACAGTCGCCATGGTAGATTTCCAGATTCATCGCGGCCTCGCATATGAACTCAACCCGTTGTCAGCAATCAGCCTCGGATACCACAGCCTCTTGCCATCCAACCCTGTCACCAAGTGGTTAATCTTCTCAAGCGTATCGCTCCGGTTCTCTCCTCACTCAATTGCGGAGCAGCTCGTTGATCGAGGTCTTCGCCCGCGTGCCCGCGTCCACCCGCTTGACGATCACCGCGCAATAGAGGCCGGGGCCGGGCGTGCCGTCCGGCAGCGCCTTGCCCGGCAGCGAGCCCGGCACCACGACCGAATAGGAGGGGATGCGCCCGCGGTGGACGGCGCCGGTCTCCCGGTCGACGATCCGGGTCGAGGCGCCCACATAGACGCCCATCGCCAGCACCGCGCCCCGCTCGACGATGACGCCTTCGGCCACCTCGCTGCGCGCGCCGACGAAGCAGTCGTCCTCGACGATCACCGGGTTCGCCTGGAGCGGCTCCAGCACGCCGCCGATGCCGGCACCGCCGGAGATGTGGCAGTTCCTGCCGATCTGCGCGCAGCTGCCGACCGTGGCCCAGGTGTCGATCATCGTGCCGCTGTCCACATAGGCGCCGATATTCACGAACGACGGCATCAGCACGACACCGGGCGCGACATAGGCCGAGCGCCGCACGATGGCGCCGGGCACGGCGCGGAAGCCCGCCTCCTCGAAGCGCGCCGCGTCCCAGCCCGCGAACTTCGACGGTACCTTGTCGTACCAGGACGCATGGGCGCCCGGCCCTCCCGGAATCGCCGCCATGTCCTGCAAGCGGAAGGAGAGCAGCACCGCCTTCTTGAGCCACTGGTTGACGACCCAGGCGCCGTCCCGCTTCTCAGCGACCCGGGCTTCGCCGGAATCGAGCAGGGCCAGCGCCATCTCGACCGCCTCCGCCGCGCCGCCGCCGCTCGCGGGCGTCAGCGTGTCGCGTTCTTCCCAGGCGGCCTCCACCGCCTGCGCGAGGTCTCCCCTGCTCACCGAACCCTCCCTTTCTCTCCGCTGCCGCCGCCGCCGTCCTCTGCCGGGCCTGAGAGCAGGGCGGTGAGCCAGGCGGCGAGGTCGTCGGTCACGTAGTCGGGCGTGACCCGGTCCGCGCCGGACGACGCCCAGGCGCTGTCGCTCCGCACCCACACGGTGGCCATGCCGAGCGCCGCGGCCGGCGCCAGGTTGCGCAGGATGTCCTCGAACAGGATTGCGCGTGCGGGGTCGACGGCGTGCCGGGCCAGCAGCAGCTCATAGGCCTCGGGAAACGGCTTGGGCACCCAGTCGGCCGCCTCGATGTCGTAGATGCCGCTGAAATGGTGGCCGATGCCGAGCCGTGCCATGACCCGCCTGGCATAGGGCGCATCGGCGTTGGTGAAGACCAGCTTGCGGCCGGGCAGGCGGCCGAGCGCCGCCTCCAGCTCATCGCTCCGCGCGATCGGCGCGAGATCGATGTCGTGCACGAATTCGAGAAAGGGCGCAGGCTCCATGTCGTGCTTGAGCATGAGACCGCGCAGCGTGGTGCCGTATTCGCGGAAGTAACCCTTCTGCAGCCGCCCGGCCTCATCCCGATCGACCTCGAGCACGGTGGCGATATAGTCGCCGATGCGCCGGCTCACCTGGTCGAAGAGATGCGAGCTCGACGGATAGAGGGTGTTGTCGAGGTCGAATATCCAGGTGTCTATGTGTGCGAGCTCGGTACCGGCCGGCGCCGAGCGGGTGCCGTCGCTCAGTTGCATTGGCCGTTGGAGCCCTCCGCGCAAACCTTGTTGCCGTCGAGCCAACGGGCCCCGCTGAGGTCCGCCTTGAGGAAGTCCGTCCCGTCGAGCCGGGCGCCGGTGAAATCGGCGCCCCGCAGGTCTGCGCGGAAGAAACGGGCGCGCCGAAGGTCGGCGCCCTCGAACGAGGCGCCGGCGAGGTCCGACTTGGTGAAGTCGGTGCCGATCAGGCGCGCGCCGTTCCAGATCGTCTCGACCAGGACCGAGTCGGTGAACTTGGCGCGCCTCGCATCGGCTCCGGAGAAATCGGCGCGCGTGAGGTCCGAACGCGCGAAGAACCCCTCGCGGAGCGTGGCTCCGGCCAAGTCCACGCCCACGAACTGGCGGTTGTCGAGAAGGCAGCGCCGCCAATCGACGCCCGGCTGCGGCGTGTCCGTGCAGGCGGCCTCAGCCGCCGGCGCCGCGAGCGCAAGCATCATACCGACCAGCGCCGCCGCCGCGACGCGTCCTCGTCTTTGTCTGCCCGTCACGTTCCAGATGTATCCCTATGCGCGGCTCAGTCGCCCTCCGGGCGCCCGCCGCTTCCCTGCGGCTCGTCGGGCGCCCGCTCGATATGCTTGCCGTCCAGCGAGGCCTCGGTCCGTGTCGCCTCGGCTTTCGTCACCTGCCGCTCTCCCTTGGTGCGCCCCGTCCGTGCGCGCTGCGTCGCCTTTCGGCGTGCCTTCGCTGCCCGGTCGCGCTTCTTGCGGTATTGATTGAGATTGACGACATCGCCCATGACCAAAGGCCTTTCGGTGCACCGACAAACGTGGTCTAAGAAACGCGGAACCTCCCAACCGATCCGACCCGGCCGATCGAAAGACAAGCCTAGACGAAATGAATCGGGCTGTTAACCGGAGTCGGCCGGGCCATAGCGCGCCGAGGCATGGCCGACGGTGAAGTTCGTCTACGCTATCCTCGTCCTCCTGGCCCTCGTCGCCGCTGCCCTCTTCCTGGTGCCGCCCTTCCTCGACTGGGAACGGTTCAAGCCCGAGATCGCGGAGCGCCTCGAGGCCATCGTCGGGCGCCCGCTCGCCATCGACGGCGCGATCGCGGTCTCCATCCTGCCTTCGCCCGAGATCACGCTGGCCGATCTGCGCATCGCCAACGCCCCCGGCGCGGCCGTGCCCGACATGGCGCGGATCAAGTCGCTCGATCTCGCGCTGGCGCTGGGTCCGCTGCTCGGCGGCGAGATCGCGGTGACCAGCCTGGCGCTGGTCGAGCCTGTGATCGAGCTCGAACGCTTCGCCGACGGCCGCGCCGGCTGGCTCATCGAGACGGCGGCCGGCGAGACGCCGGCGCAGCCCGCTGCGGGCGGCCCGGAGGCGGCGGGCCTGGAGCCCACCAGAATCGATTCCGCGACCGTCAGAAACGGCACGATCGTGTATCGCCATGGGGACGGCCGCCCGCCCGAGCGGATCGAGCGGATCGACGCCGTGCTCTCCGCCCGCTCGCTCGACGGGCCCTTCCGCGCGGACGGCAGCGCCACCCTGCACGGCCGGGCGATCGCGTTCCAACTGGCGACGGGCACCATCGGCGAGGATCGCGCCTTGCCGCTGTCGCTGGAGGCGAGCGCGGGCGGCGAGCGCGGCACCGCGCTCTTCGAGGGCAGCGTGAGCGGGATCGACGGGACGCCCGCCTTCGACGGTACGCTGCGGGCCCAGGCGGCCGACCTCGGCGCCCTGCTGAGCGCGCTCGACATCGATCCCGGGGCGCTGCCCCCGGCTTCGCTCGCCGGCGCCTTCTCCGCCAAGTGCGCCCTCAGCGCGCACACGGGCGCGGTCGCCGCCCGCGACCTCCAGCTGCGCCTGGGCGAGAGCCAGGCAAGCGGCGCGCTCTCCTGGCAGGGCGGCGACGTGCCCTCCTTCGACGCGAAGATCGCACTCGATCGGATCGATCTCGACCGCTTCCTGCCGGCTGCCGGCGCGCCGGAGGCAGCGCCGGATGCAGCACCGGAGGTAGCGCCCGATGCGGCGGGCGCGGACGGCGCCGGGCAAGCGGGGGGCGCAGCCGCTGCGGCCCTTCTGCAGACGCTCCGCGACGACCTCCGGCAAACCATCCCCGCGGAGACCGCGGCGACGCTCGACCTCTCGATCGGCACCCTTACGTGGCGCGCGGGCGTGATCCGTCAGGCCAGGGCGCATCTTGCGCTCGACGACGGCGCGCTCACGATCCGGCAGGCCTCGGCGCTGCTGCCCGGCGGCGCCGATGTCCAGCTCACGGGCCGGCTGACGCAAGGCGGCGAGCGTCCCTGGCTCGAGGGCTCGGCCGACATCACGGCCGAGAATCTGCGCGCCGTCCTCTCCTGGCTCGATGTGGATGCGGGTGCCGTCCCGGCGGACCGGCTGCGCCGCCTGAGCGCGAGCGCCGACCTCTCCGCCCGCGGCGACCGGATCGCGGCATCCAACCTCGACCTCAGGATCGATACCACGCGGATCGCCGGCGACGCGTCGTTCGAGACGGGCGAGAGGCCGCGCCTTGCCGCCCGGCTTGCGCTGGACGCCGTCAATCTCGACGCCTATCTGCGCGCTGCCGACGCCCCGGCGGCGGCGGCGGGCGGCGAAGCAGGCGACGAGGCTGCCGCGCCGCCAGATACACCGCCGCCGCCGGCGCCAGCGGCGGGAGGCGCGGGCGACGGCGTGCGGGCGGCACTCGGCGGGATCGACGCCGATGTGGCGCTCAAGATCGACGCGCTGACCTATGGCGGCGTGCGTTTCACGGGACTGGAGCTCGTCAGCGCGCTCGAAGACGGCGACGCGACCCTGCACCGGGCGCAGGTCGCCGACGCGGCGGGCTTGAGCCTCTCGATCACCGGTGGCGCGCGCGCGCTGTGGTCGGCACCGACCGTGGCGCTCGCGGTCGAAGGCGCGGCCGCTTCGCTGGCGGACCTCACCGCGCTTCTCAAGATCGATCCCGCCATCCGCAGCGAGGCGTTCGGTGCCGTCGCGCTGCAGGGCTCGCTCGCGGGCGACCGGGAGGCGCTCGCGGTCGATCTCGCCGTCGATGCCGGCAGCGCCGAGGCGTCGCTGACGGGAACGATCGAGACACCCTTCGACACGCCCGCCGCCGCGCTCGCCCTCAGGCTGCGCGCGGCCGATGCCGCCGTGCTCGCCCGCACCGCAGGACTCACGCCGCCCCCCGTCGTCGCACGGCTCGGGGCGCTGGCGATCGACGGCAGGATCGGCGGCGATCTCGACTCCGTCGCGCTCGACCTCCACGCCGAGAGCGCCGGCGCGACGCTGAAACTCTCCGGCCGGATCGCGGACCCGCTCTCGTCGCCGAGCTACCGGCTCGCCGTCGATCTCTCCCACCCGCGCGCCGAGGCTCTGCTGGAACGCGTGGCCGGCGCGGCGCCGGCAGGCGCCGCCCTCGGTGCGCTTCACATCGTCGGGAGCGTCTCTGGCGACGCGACGGCGGCCGACATTGCCGGCATCGACGCCGCGCTCGGCGCGAGCAGGGTGAGCGGCGGGGTCTTTCTCCGCCTGGACCGAGAGCCGCCTGCGTTCAGCGCCGACCTCCGCGCGGGCACGCTCGACCTCGCCTGGCTGGGCGGCGGCGTCGCGGCGGCGGACGCGGCGGCGGGCGCAGCCCCGGCTCCGGCGGCAGACGGCAGCGGCACAGGCCCCGGCGCAGCGTCCGGGACCGGGCGCTGGTCGGACGAGGCGATCGACCTCGGCCTCCTCGACCGGCTCGACGGCACGCTCTCGCTCGACGCCGAAGCCCTGATCCTCGGCGCCTATCGGATCGAGCAGGCCAAGGCGGAGCTCGCCGCGGAAGAGGGGACGCTGACGCTCAAGTCGCTGCGCGGCCGGCTCTTCGACGGCGCGCTGCAAGCCGACGGCAGCCTCTCCGGCGGGTCCGTGCCGGCCGGGCAGGCGGCGTTCCGGCTCAGCGGCGCGGACATGGGCGCCATCCTGCTGGAGGCCGCCGGGGTCGATGCGGTCTCCGGCAGTGCCACGCTCGACGGCTACGTCACAGTGCGCGGGCAGACGGCGCGCGCGATGGTCGGCAGCCTCGCCGGCCGCGTGACGCTGGCCTCGCGCGGCGGCGCCGTCGAGGATGTGGACCTGCCGGCGATCAGCCGCCAGATCGGTGCGCTCGCCGAGCTCGACAGCATCGACGACATCCCGAGCTTCATCGCCCAGGCCGAGCAAAGCCTGTCCAGCGGGCGCACGGCGATCCGTTCCCTCGACGGCACCGTGCGGGTTCAGGACGGCCAGGCACGCATCGACGACGTCACGATCGTGGCCGACGGCGCGGCCGGCACCGTCTCCGGCAGCGCCGACCTGCCCGCGTGGCAGGCCGATCTCACGGCGTCGTTCCGCCTCGTCGAGCACCCGGACGCCCCACCCGTGGGCGTCAGGCTGGAGGGGCCGATCGACCGGCCCCGGCGCCGCTACCTGATCGAGGACATGCAGGCCCATCTGGTCAGGCTCGGGCTCCTCTCGCTCGCCCGCGCGCAGGAGCTGCCCACCATCACCATTCGCAAGGGCGCGAAGGCGGAGCCGGGAACCGGGATGGACCGGCTGCTCCGCAACGTGTTCGGCGACCCGGAGGAGGCCGGCGTGGACGACGGAGACGAAGCCGGCGCGGACGACGCGGACGGCGCGGACGATGTGGAAGACGCGGCCGACGGAGACGTAGACGTAGACGCAGACCCCGCCCCGCTGCCGCCGCTCGACCTGCCCGCAGAGCCGGCGGACGCCGGAGACCCGCCGCAGGAGGAGGCGGCAGGCGGCGAGGGCGCGGACGAGACGGAACCGCCGGCAGGCGGCGAAGGGACGGAGGAAGCGGCGGACGCGGCGAACGACGCGGGCGACGCCGAGGGGGAGGAGGAACCGGGGGTCACGGAGCCGCCGGAAGAGACGACGGATACGGAAGCGACGGACGGCGAGGGAGAAGGCGCCGTGCCGCCGCCGGCCGATGCCCTTGCCCCCCGGCCCCCACCGGCGCCGGAGCGCGAGCCGGGCGCCGATTTCCAGGACTTCCTGAACGACATGCTGCGCTCCCTCGACCAGGAGTAGCCGGGAGAAGCGGCGCGGGCCGGCGCCTGGCTGCGCGACACCGGCCCGCCCTCACCTCACGAGGTGGCGAAGGGGAGAGCGACGAAGCGCTCGCTCCCGTCGCGGCTCATCAGGAGCAGGACGGCCTCGCGCCCTTCGCCCCTGGCCGCGTCGATGCGCGCGTTCACGTCCGCAATCGATGCGACGGATTCGTTGCCGACCGTGACGATCACGTCGCCGGGGCGGACACCCTTGCGCGCAGCCGCGCTGCCGGGCGCCACATCGGCAACCGCCACGGCGCCGCCGCCGCCGTCCGTGCCGGCGCGCTCCCCGGCCGCCGGTTCGACGGTCTCGAGACGCAGGCCGAGGGTGTCGAGCCGGCCGGCCGCGGATGCGCCCGCCGCGCCCGTGCCGGCCTCGACCGGCGCCGCGGCGTCGGCGATCCGTGCCGTGAGCTCCATCGCCTGGCCGTCGCGCCAGACCGTGAGCGTGGCGGGGGTTCCGCCGTCGATGGCGGCGATCGTGCGGGTGAGCGCCCGCATGTCGTCCACCGGCGCCCGGTCCACGGCGGTGATGACGTCGCCCTGCTCCAGCCCCGCCGCGGCGGCCGGGCTGTCCGGCTGCACGCGGGCGACGATGACGCCCCCGGTGCCGTCCAGCCCGAGGCTCGCCGCGATGTCCCCGGTGACCGGCTGGATGTGGACCCCGAGCCAGCCGCGCACGACCCGGCCGTGGGCCTTGATGTCGTCGATGACGGCGATGGCCGTGGCAGCGGGGACTGCGAAGCCGATCCCCACATTGCCGCCGGTGGGCGAGACGATGGCCGTGTTCACGCCGATGACCTCGCCCTGCAGGTTGACCGTGGGGCCGCCCGAATTGCCGCTGTTGATCGGCGCATCGATCTGCAGATGGTCCTCGTAGGGGTTGGGGCCGGTCCCGCGTCCGCGCGCGGAGACGATGCCGAAGGTCGCGGTCTTGCCCACGCCGAAGGGATTGCCGATGGCGACCACCCAATCGCCGACGCGGGTGCCGTCGGCGTCCGCGAAGCGCACGGTGGGAAGCGGCTCGTCGCTCTCCACCTTGAGCAGGGCGAGGTCGGTCCTCGCGTCGCGCCCGACCACCGTGGCATCGAGCCGCGACCCGTCGTCGAGAACGACGGTCACGGTCCCGGCCCCCGCAATCACGTGATCGCTGGTCACGATGTGGCCGTCCGCGTCGATGACGAAGCCCGAGCCGATGCCCCCGCGCGGGGTCATGGGGCCGGGTCCGAAGTCGGGAGAGCGGCCGAAGCGCTCGGCGAACTCCTTGCCGAAGAAGCGCTTGAAGTGCTCCGGGATGTCGGGGCCGCGCCGCCGATCGGCGGTAAACGCGGACCGCGGCTGGCGCATGACCTCGACCGAGACGACCGCCGGGCTCACGGCGTCCACGACGCCGGCGAGGCTGGGCATTCCCAGGACCCGATCGACCGCCACCGGCGGCGTGACGGCCGTGGCCGTCCTGAGCGAGCCGGCCAGGCCGATTCCGGCCGCCGCGATCATACCGGCGCCCGCAAGGGCCGCCACGATGACCGTTCGTCTGCGTTGCGGTGATAGCGTGCTCATCGTTTCCTCACTCGCCGTTGCCGTTTCCTGCCGCGGCCCTGGGCAGGCCGCCGCCCATCTATGGCAGGGCAAGCTGTCGCCAGGATGGACGCCGCATTAACCTTTCGTCATGCTTGGGCGACGACGCTGGGAAACGACACCGGCCCACGCGGCGATGGCCAACCGACTCGCACCCTGCCCGCGCATGCCCAAGTGCGTCTGCAGCCGAAGCGACGCGTCTCCTCGTCACCGCGTCGAGCCCTTCGCCGTGGCGGGCGACCCCGTGGCGGACTTCGCCCGGCTGAAGAGCCTGCTGGAAGAGATGGAGCGGGCGAAGATCGTCACCGCGACCGACGACTATCTGCACGCCGTCTGCCGCACGCGGCTCGGATGGGCCGACGATGTCGAGTGCCAGCTCTCTCCGGCGGAGGGGGTCATCCACGTCCGCTCCGCGTCGCGCGCGTTCTACGCCGCCTACGACTCGGGCGTGAACCGGCGGCGCGTCGAGGCGCTCCGCCAACGCTTCGAGAGCGGGTAGGCGCCGCGCGCCCCGGCGGCCCGGTCAGAGAGCCGGCGGCGGGAAGGTCACCGTGACACGCAATCCCCCCAGCGGGCTCTCGTCGAGCGCGAGCTGCGCCCGGTGGAGCGAGGCCACGCCGGCCACGAGGCTGAGCCCGAGGCCTGCGCCGCCGCCGCTGCGGCTCGCATCGAGGCGGACGAAGCGCTGCAGCACGCGCGCGCGCTCCGCCGGCGGGATGCCGGGCCCCGAATCCTCGACCGTGAGCCGCGCCGCGCCCGCGGGCTCGCGCGCCAGCGTGACCCTGACATGGCCCTCGGCCGTGTAGGCGAGGGCGTTGTCGAGCAGGTTGGCGACGAGCTGGGAGAGGAACTGGCCTTGGCCGGTCACGGCGCCCACATCGTCGAGCGCGGCCTCAAGGCGAAGCCCCTTCTCCTCGGCAAGCGGGGCGTAGAGCGCGACCATGTCGGCGACGACGGCGCCGAGGTCGAGCGGCGTCATGGCGATGCCGGCCTTCCCCGATTCGGCGCGGGCGATCTCCATCAACGTGGCGAAGGTGCGCAGGATGCCGTCGGTCTCGGCGATGGCGTGTTCGAGGGCGGCGCGGTGCCCCTGCCCGTGCCCGTCCGCCGGCCCGTCGCGGAGCGCGAGCTCCAGCCGCGACCTGAGCCGGGTGAGCGGGCTGCGCAGGTCGTGCGCGACGCTGTCGGTCACCGTGCGCAGGCCCGTCATCAGCGTCTCGATCTCGTCGAGCATCTCGTTGACCGTGACAGACAGGCGGTCGAACTCGTCGCCGACGCCGGTGACCGGCATCCGGCGCGAGAGATCGCCGCGCACGATGCGCTGGCCGGTCTCGCGCACGGCATCGACCCGGCGCAGCATCCGGCGGCTCATCACGAGGCCGCCCAGCAGGCCGAGGACCAGCGTGATCCCGAGCGCACCGCCGAGGGATTCGAGGATCAGGTCTTCGAAGTCGGCACGGCCGCGCGGGTCGCGGCCGACGAGCAGCCGGAAGTCGCCGGGCAGGACGAAGGTGCGGGCGGGGATCGTGCCCTGCGCCTCCCCGCCGTCCGCCCGCCGTGCCGCGATCTCCACCCAGCCGCCCTGCGCCCCGCCCGCCTCGCGCGGCCAGGCGCTGAGATTGCCGGCGAGCGGCCGGTATTGCGCATCGGCCAGAAGGTAGACGCCGTCCGGGTCGCCGTAGACGCCGCTGCGCTCCTCGATGACGGCGATCAGCCGGCGTATCCCCCGCGCCCGGTACTGCTCGGCGAGGCCGCGCACTTCGGCCTCGATGGTGGCGCCGGTCTGCCGGTCGATGACACGCACCGTCGTCCAGTGGATGAAGGCGAGCAGCACCAGGACGGAGGCGCCGAAGAGGCCGACATAGAGGAGCGAGAGCCGGAAGGTCGATGTGCGCAGCAGCCTCGCCGCCGGCACGTCATGCATCCTCGCGCGCGGGCGCAAGTCGCGATTCCTCGCGCGCGGGCGCGCGAAAGCAATAGCCGACGCCGCGCACGGTGTGGATCAGCGGCGAGTCGAAGCCCTTGTCGATCTTGCCGCGCAGCCGGCTCACATGGACATCGATGACGTTGGTCTGCGGATCGAAGTGATAGCCCCAGACCCGCTCCAGCAGCATCGTGCGCGTGACCACCTGGCCGGCGTGACGCATGAAATAGGCAAGCAGGGCGAACTCGCGCGGCTGCAGGGCGATCTCGCGGCCCGCACGCCGCACCACGCGGGCGAGAAGGTCCATCTCCAGATCCGCGAGGCCGAGGCGCGTCTCGCCGCCGCCGCCGGCGCCGTCCGCGCGCCGCAGCAGCGCTTCGAGCCGTGCCAGCAGCTCGGAGAAGGCGAAGGGCTTGGTCAGATAGTCGTCGCCGCCGGCCCTGAGCCCCTGCACCCGGTCGTCCACCTGGGCGAGGGCGCTGAGGATCAGCACAGGCGTGCGCCGGCCCTTGCGGCGCAGCGTCTCGACCAGCGAAAGCCCGTCGAGGCCCGGCAGCATGCGGTCGACCACCAGGGCGTCGAATTCCTGGTCCTGCGCGAGCGCGAGCCCGTCCGCCCCGTCATGGACGAGCTCCACGACATGGCCGCTCTCGGTCAGGCCCTTCTGCAGATAGCGGGCGGTCTCGATATCGTCTTCGACGACCAGCACATGCATGGCTCCAACCTTGGCAGGTTGGGCGCTGCGTTCAAGGTCGGCGTGCGATCGTCCATGGGGTCGCCGGCCGTGACGCGTCAATCAAGGCCTCTAAGGCGCGCCTATCGTGCGGTGGTGCCGCCGTCGATGGGGAGCAGGGTGCCGGTGACGAAGCCGGCGGCGTCGGAGGCGAGGTACATCACCGCGTGGGCGATATCTACAGGCTGGCCGACCTTGCCCAGCGGGATGTGCTGCTTCAGCCTCTCGCGGATCTCCTCCGACGAGACATCGAGGTGCTGCCAGCCCTGGTCGGTCATGGGCGTGTCGATGTCGCCGGGGCAGACCGCGTTGACGCGGATGCCGTCGCGCGCGTGGTCGATGGCCATGCACTTGGTCAGCATGGCGATGGCGCCCTTGGTCGCGCTGTAGGCGGGCAGGCGTTCATAGGCGATCAGCCCGCATTCGGACGACATGTTCACGATGGCGCCGCCGGCGCCCTGCGCCTTCATCCGGCGCACCGCGGCGCGCGCCATGTAGAAGCTGCCGCTGAGGTTGATGCCGATCAGACTGTGCCAGTCGCCATCCGTCGTCTCGTCCACCGGCCCGTGCAGACACACGCCGGCATTGTTGAAGAGCACGTCGAGCCGGCCGAAGCGGTCTGCCGTCTCGTCCACCAGCCGGTCGCAATAGGCGGAGTCGGCGACATCGCCGAGGCTGAGGGCGGCGGCGCCGCCGGCGCGCGCGATCGCATCCAGGACCGCAGCCCCCCGCGCCGCGTCGCGCCCGTTGAGCATGACGTTGGCGCCGTGGGCGGCGAAGGCCTTGGCGGTGCCTTCCCCGATGCCCGAGGTGGCGCCGGTGATCAGCACCGTCCGGCCGGCGAACGCGTCGTTGGCGAAGAGCGAGGTCATGGGAGTCTCCCGGTTGGATGCGCCCTCCGTCGCGCGGGCTCTTCCCGCGCCGGCGCCGGTTGCACATATCCCGCGCTCCCGGCCGCTGCAAACGAAAAGGGGCGGACCGTGAGGCCCGCCCCGTGTCGTCGCGCTGAAGGTCTGGGCTACATGCCCATGCCGCCCATGTCCGGCATGCCGCCACCGGCGGCCGCGTCGTCCTTCTTCTCGGGCTTCTCGGCGACCATGGCCTCGGTGGTGATCAGCAGGCCGGCCACTGAGGCCGCGTCCTGCAGCGCGGTGCGCACCACCTTCGCCGGGTCGATGATGCCGGCCTTCACCATGTCGACATAGTTGCCGTTCTGGGCGTCGAAGCCTCGCGTCGCGCTCTTCTGCTCCAGCAGCTTGCCGATCACCAGCGAGCCGTCCTCGCCGGCGTTCTCGACGATCAGACGGGCCGGCGACTTGAGCGACCGGCGCACGATGCCGACGCCCACGTTCTGGTCGTCGTTCTCACCCTCGATCTTGTCCAGGGCACGGCCGGCATAGAGGAGCGCCACGCCGCCGCCGGCGACGATGCCTTCCTCGACCGCCGCCCGGGTCGAGTTGAGCGCGTCCTCGACCATGTCCTTGCTCTCCTTCACCTCGATCTCGGTGGCCCCGCCGACCTTGATCACCGCGACGCCGCCGGCGAGCTTCGCCAGCCGCTCCTGCAGCTTCTCGCGATCGTAGTCGGAGGTGGTCTCCTCGATCTGGGCGCGGATCTGGTTGCAGCGGCCGGTGATGTCCGCCTTCTTGCCGGCGCCGCCCACGAGGGTGGTCTCCTCCTTGGTGATCGAGACCCGCTTGGCGGTGCCGAGCATGTCGACGGTGACGTTCTCGAGCTTGATGCCGAGGTCCTCGCTGACCACCTGGCCGCCGGCGAGGATGGCGATGTCCTCGAGCATGGCCTTGCGGCGATCGCCGAAGCCCGGCGCCTTCACCGCGGCCACCTTGAGGCCGCCGCGCAGCTTGTTGACCACCAGCGTCGCCAGCGCCTCGCCCTCGACCTCCTCGGCGATGATCAGCAGCGGCTTCGACGACTGCACCACCGCTTCGAGGAGCGGGATCATGGCCTGCATGTTGGAGAGCTTCTTCTCGTGGAGGAGGATGTAGGGTTCCTCCAGCTCGCAGGTCATCTTGTCGGCGTTGGTGATGAAGTAGGGCGACTGGTAGCCGCGGTCGAACTGCATGCCCTCGACCACGTCGAGCTCGGTGTCGAGGCCCTTGGCCTCCTCCACCGTGATCACGCCTTCCTTGCCGACCTTCTGCATCGCCTCGGCGATCATGTCGCCGACGGAACGCCGGTTGTTGGCCGAGATGGAGCCGACCTGGGCGATCTCCTCGTCGGTCTGCACCCGCTTCGAGCGCTTGCCGATCTCCGTCACCACGGCGCCGACCGCGAGGTCGATGCCGCGCTTGAGGTCCATCGGGTTCATGCCGGCGGCGACCGCCTTGGAACCCTCGCGCACGATCGCCTGGGCCAGCACCGTCGCCGTCGTGGTGCCGTCGCCGGCCTCGTCATTGGTCTTGCTGGCGACCTCGCGCACCATCTGCGCGCCCATGTTCTCGAACTTGTCGGAGAGCTCGATCTCCTTGGCGACCGTCACGCCGTCCTTGGTGATGCGGGGCGCACCGAACGACTTGTCGAGCACCACGTTCCGCCCCTTCGGGCCGAGCGTGACGCCGACCGCGTTGGCGAGCGTGTCCACGCCCTTGAGCAGGCGCGTCCGCGCATCTGCGGAAAACCGTACTTCCTTCGCTGCCATGGTATCCTTCCTTCCTGGCTCAGAACCCGAAGCGGCGCGCCTACGCGGCCTTCTTCGCCTTCTTCTTCCCGGTCTCGACGATGGCCATGATGTCCGACTCCTTCATGAACAGGAGCTCGTCACCGTCGAGCGTGACCTCGTTGCCGGACCATTTGCCGAACAGCACGCGGTCTCCCGGCTTCACATCCAGCGGATGCACGGTCCCGTCATCGGCTCGCACACCGGGGCCCACGGCCACGATCTCGCCTTCCTGCGGCTTCTCCTGGGCCGTGTCGGGAATGATGATGCCGCCGGCGGTCTTGGCCTCCTCGCCAATCCGGCGGACGACGACCCTGTCGTGCAGCGGTCGAAAACTCATTGGCTCCTCCACTCTCGTCCGTATCTTCGTCTGACGGATGGTGTTAGCACTCACCAGAAGCGAGTGCTAACACCATCCGCGCGGCGAATCAAGCGCCCGATTGGGCCTTATTCATATCCCTCAGGCGCCGGGCGCTCGCTCCGCTCGATCGCGCGCTCCCGCACCCTGCGGCCGTCGAGGGCATGACGGGCCTCTGCGGCGGGGTTCCCTCTCCCCCCTGAAGGATTCCTCTGCGAAATCGGGGTAGTTGGTTTGGAGGGAGGGGGATGGCGGCTCGGTGTGTTGATCGTGGTCTGTGCGCCGGTTCCGTTGAGCGGATTGGCGGCAGGCGCCGTCGTTTGCCGGCGTGCATGGGTCTTTCGTGCTGTGAGGTCGGCTCCACGGCGGCCTTCCCTCGGGGGTTTGCACTGCGCTTGCGCCTCAGGCGCCTGCGAGCAGGCTGGCGCGGCGCATGTTGTAGACGGTGGCGACGGCATAGAGGCGGGCGGTGTTCCGCTCGAGGGTGAGGCTCTTGGCCCGCCGCTGCCCGTAGAGGCGCTTCAGCGCCGAGAAGACGGCCTCGACCGGTGCCCGGCGCCTTGCAATGAGGTCGTTGCGGCGCTTCTGCCAGGAGGGCAGCGAGGCCATGTGCTTGTTCCGCCGGTGCATGATGCGGTCCTTGATGCCTGCGGCCTTGAGCCGCGCCCGTCGCGCCTGTTGCTCGTAGGCGCGGTCGCCATAGACCGCCCCCTCGTCGCCGCAGATCAGCCGATCGGCAACCTCGCTCTCGTAGGTCTTGGCCGAACTCAGCACCACGCGACGGATCAGACCGGAGCCCTGGTCGACACCGAGATGCGCCTTGTAGCCGAAGAAGGCGCGCCCCTTTTTCCGGGTCCAGTCCGCACCCGGCTCGCGCGCACTCCCGGCACCCGCGCCGGCCTTGTACGGCGGCGGGCGCGAAGCCGCAGCCACCAGCGTCGCGTCCATCAGCGTGCCCTTGCGCAGGATCAGGCCGGCCGCATCGAGCTGGCGGTTGATCTCCTCGAACGCTGCCTCCAACACAGCGCCTGCGTCCGCGCGAAAGCGGCAGATCGTGGTCTCGTCCGACGTGCCCCCGTCCAGCGCAAAGCCGCAGAAGCGCCGGAACGACAGACGGTCCAGCAGCATCTCCTCAAGACCAGGGTCCGACAGGTCGTAGAGCGCCTGAAGATAGAGCGCCTTCAGCATCGACAACGGCGCATAGGGCGGACGGCCCCGGCGCCCCTCGCGCACCGGTGTGGCCAGACGCTCGAGCGCAGACCAGTCGATCAACCCGTCCAGACGCTCCAGCTTCCGGTTCGTCCCCAGGCCCGCAGACATGAACGCTTCCGCAAATCCCAGCTGATCCCTGCCACTCATCGACTCGACCTCCCCGTCTCGCAGCAACGAATCACATGCCACAAAATCCGCAAACCCCTTTCGCAGAGGAATCCTTCAGGGGGGAGAGGGACAGGGTGAGGTGGGTTTCGCAACCGAGCACACCCGTGCGTACCCCCTCCTCACCCTGGTCCTCTCTTCTTCATGTCCCTCAGGCACCCGGCACTCTTGCATGGCGGGACGCGCCCGCGTCAGGATGCGGCCGCAACGGCGGGGCGAGGGACCATGGATCTCGGCATCGAGGAGCGGCGCGCACTGGTGTGCGCCGCGAGCCGCGGGCTCGGCCGTGCCTGCGCCCTCGCGCTCGCGCGCAACGGCGTCGCGCTGGTCATCAACGGGCGCGACCCTCGGACGCTCGAGGACACGGCGCAGGCGATCCGCGCGGAGACCGGCGTTTCCGTCGAGACCGTGGCCGGCGACATCAGCGAGCCGGCGGTCCAGGCCGCCATGGTGGACGCCGCGCCTGCGGCCGACATCCTCATCAACAACAACGGCGGCCCGCCGCGCAAGGACTTTCGCGAGATCGACCGCAGCGCCTTCCTCCAGGGCGTGGTGATGAACATGGCGGTGCCGGTGGAGATGATCGGCCGGGTGGTCGACGGCATGGCCCAGCGCGGCTTCGGGCGCATCGTCAACATCACCTCGATCTCGGTGAAGATGCCGGTCCCCGGCCTCGACCTCTCCAGCGGCGCGCGCGCAGGCCTCACCGCCTTCGTCGCCGGCATCGCGCCTGCCGTCGCCGCCGACAACGTGACGATCAACAACCTCCTGCCCGGCTTCTTCGACACCAACAGGATGCGCGACGCCTTCGCCGCCGGTGCGAGCGCGACAGGCGCCGACCCCGCCGAGTTCCTCGAGCAGCAGAGGCTGAGCGTGCCGGCTGGGCGCTTCGGCGACCCCGCCGAGTTCGGCGAGGCCTGCGCCTTCCTCTGCAGCGCGCAAGCCGGCTACATCACCGGCCAGAACCTGCTCATCGACGGCGGCCGCCACCGCAGCGTGTGGTAGGGTGCGCGCGGAGGCTGCGCTCGGCCTGGGCCGGTCACGATCCGTCATGCCCTTCCGTCATGTCTCTCCCATACTCCGGTCATATGAACCGCATGCCCCACGCACGGTCCGAATACCCGGACGCTACTCTGCGAAGCGTAAGGTACACTGTGCACTCAATTCGCCGGTGTGCTCGGTAGACTCTCACACCTGAGGTGGATGATGGGCTCGGTTATTTTCCTATGACGATCAGTGGTCAGGCTCTCCCGAGAGCGGAATGGTTGCGACTCACGAGCGAGGCGGCCATGGAGCCGGGTCGTCCTATCTGCGATCCTCATCATCACCTGTGGGACCGGCCGGACGATCCTTACTTCGTGGAGGATTTCGCCGCGGATCTGCAAAGCGGACACAACATCGTTTCCACTGTATTCATAGAATGCGGTTCCCGTTACCGGGCCTACGGGCCCGAGGGGTTGCGGCCGGTCGGCGAGACCGAGTTCGCGGTGCATGAGGCAGCGCGCGCCGCGGCCTCGCCCGGCGTCGCAACGGAGGTCGCAGCCGGAATCGTGAGCTTTGCGGACTTGCGTCTCGGCGCGGAGGTCTCTCGCGTTCTCACCGCTCACGCCGAGGCGGGGCGGGGGCGCTTTCGCGGTATTCGCCAGTGCGCGGCGGCCGATACCGATCCGCACGTCCCGGATCACCGAACCCCGCCGCCGCCCGGGCTCCTGGCCGAGCCGGCATTCCGTGAGGGCTTTGCATGTCTGGAGCCCTTTGGCGCGAGCTTCGAGACATGGTTGTACCACCCCCAGCTGCCTGGGCTGATCGATCTCGCGCGGGCATTCCCGGAGACGAGCATCGTGGTGAACCATGTGGGCGGCCTTCTCGGCGTCGGTCGGTACGCGGAAGATCGACCGTCAGTCGTCACCGGCTGGCGCGATTCGATATCGGAACTATCGCAATGTCCGAACGTCGTGGCAAAGCTCGGCGGGCTTGGAATGACGCTGTTCGGCTTCGGCTGGGAGAGTCGGTCGCGGCCTCCGTCGTCGCAGGTGCTCGCGGGGGCCATTGCACCCTTTATCGATCACTGCATCGACTGCTTCGGCGTTGAGCGGGCGATGTTCGAGAGCAACTTCCCGATGGACAAGGTTTCCTGCGCTTACGGCATTGTGTGGAACGCATTCGAGCGCGTCGCGGCGCGCTATTCTGCGTCCGAGCAGGACGCTCTCTTTTACGACAATGCGGTGCGCTTCTACCGCCTCGACACCGCGGCCTGAGAACCGATGCGGGAGCGTGCGGCCCGTGTACCATTCCTTGAGCTTGGTACCTGGCGTGGGCCGCTAAGGGGAGATTCTCAGAATCGGTCGGCATGGGTGAGTAATGGCCTCGCCCGGTATTCCAGGATCGTCTCGATGAGGTATCTGTCAAGTTCGACGGTCAGTGCCGCGTCGTCGCTCTCGAGCGACCGGCGGGCGGAAGACGTCATCAGCACAGTGCGGCAGGGTTTCTGCGCCGTTACGGAAAACTCCGCGAGATGAGGGCCGAAAGCCGCCTGGGGTGCCAATGCATCGCCAGGGCCGCACTCTTGCATCCGTGCTCCGGCCTGCCCTGCGTGCATCATGGCCCGGCCTTCGATTAGAAACTGCATGCCCTCCTGCATTTCGCCGCGGGCCACAATGGTCTCCCCGGCGGCGTATGTGCGCGGTTGCAACCAGGCTCCGAGCCGCTCGGTCAGCGCCTCGAAACGAGCCTGCCTGTCCATTTCACGCACAGCGTGGTCGATGGAAATGCTGAACAGGGCGTCGCGCGTGTCTTCCGATTCGGTACGCTGGCGTTCCCACCCGGCAATGACCAGATCCTCGCACCGCTCCAGGCCGTGGTCGATGTCTTCTGCGAAGATCAGATCTCGCCACTCGCTCTCGAGGAGGCCGAGGCGCAGGGTGGACTGGGTACGCTTGGCCATCGCGCTCAAGACGACTTGTGTCCCTTGAGTGTGCGCCGCGCGGATGGAACGGCAGATGACGTTCGCAGCCGAGATGTCGAATCCGGAGACGTCGGCGAAGTCCAGCAGCAGGCATAGCGGGATCGGATCGGCCTTGAGTGCCTCCTTGAGGCGGTCTCCCATTGGGGCGGCGTTACCGAAGATGATGTAGCCGCGCAGGCGATAGACGCCTACCCGCTCGCCCTGGACCCGAAGAATGACGCGGTCGATGGCGGAGAGAACCCTCTTGCTCTGATGCTCACGGGCTGTGAACGAAGCGGCGATCACATTCACTGTGCTGTAGCGCACGACGAAGAAAATGACCGCTGCCACCAAGCCCGCGACTACGCCTTCGAGGAATCCGAAGAAGCAAATGACGAGAGAGACCAGAAGAACCACGCTGTAATCGGTTCGCGGCAGTGTCTTGCGGGTTGCTACCAGCCAGTCGTTCAACAGGCCGAGCCCGACGAAGAGCGCCAAGCCGCCGAGCAGCGGCATCGGGAGGAGGGCCAGCAGCGCGCCGCCGAAGAACAGAACCGAGCCCACCGTGAGGGCCACGACGACCCCGGTCAGGCGCGTTTCGGCGCCGGTCGCATGGCTGATCAGGGACATGGGGCTCGAGTTGCAGCCTGGGGAGCTTGCGCCCAAGGAGGCGACCAAGCAGGCCGCCCCCTCGGCCTGGAATTCCCGGTTCAAATCGAGCTCTCTGCCGCTGCCGAGCTCCAGCGCGCCCGCGTTCAGCACGATGCATATCAGCGCAATCAGCGTGACGCCCAGGATCCCCGGCATTTGGGATGCCACCACGTTCCAGTCCACATGGGTCAGGTCACCCGGTTCAATGGGCGGCCAGGAGGTGCCGGCCGGCATGCCCACGAACAGGATGCCGGCTGCGCGCGCATCCTCTGCAGAGATACCGAGAGAAAGGAGTACGGCATGGCAGAGCCCCACGGCGAGAACCACCGAGGCGGGTAGGACGAGATAGTGGGGCCGGAGCTTGGTTATCAGCAGGAGCACGACGGCATACACTACGCTCGGAGCCCACCTCAGGATCATTTCGGGCTCAAACAGTTCGGGAAGCGTCTCCCATTTGAGCGCGATCCCACACGTGATCGAGAAGCTGCTCGCGGTCAGGACCCCACCGAGCCCCGCAAGGAATCCGCCTACCAGGGGATAGGGCATGAAGCGAAACAAGTTGGCGAGCCGAAACCGTCCGATTAGCAAGAAACACAGTGCAGTCGTCAGGGTTGTGAGGGCGATAATGACGACCATTGTCGCGAACACCGCCTCGTCGCTTGCCGAGGACATGCGCGCGGCGACCACGCTCCCTATCGCCAACAACGCGACCGCCGTCGCGAAGATGGGCATGGACACCGTGCCTCTGTACGAGCCGATCAGCGCCGTTATCAGGCACATGGTGGAGCAGCCGAAAAGTATCATCCCGGTGCCCTGGGCAACGAAGGGGTCCAAGGGGCCCGCGAAGATGGTGGTGGCCTGAGTGGGGCCGAAAACCACGATCAGCACGGCCAAAACCAGGCCGGTGGATACGGCGGCGGCAAGCTTGGTCGATTGGGCGTCGGCGCGCAGCTCCGAAGCGAGCCTGCGTATCACGAGAGTCTGGCTCCACGAGGTGCTGCGGAGGCCCGCGGGCGCGGCAGCCACGAATGCGGGCTACCGGGAGCTGCGAATTTCTGTGAGTAGGGGTGCAGGCGGTATCCCCCGGGCTTCCTGCCCGTGATCACCCACGGGTTGCCGCCGATCCGCGCGCCTTCTTCCGCGTCGCAGCCGGCGGCCGTGAAGATCGCGGCGACGGCCTCGCGCAGCCGCCCGGCGCCGACGGCCGGGGTTCCGTCTTCGGCAACGCTCATGGTCAGGCTCCGGGCGGCGGGCGCGGGCCGGGGGGCGGTCGGGCGGGGGTCTCTCCCCAGGCGACCCGGCCGTCGGTCGACAGCATGACCGCTATGGGCCGTGTGCGCGGGAAGTGGGCGAAGACGATCATGGCGATCACCGTGATCGGCACGCACAGGAACATCCCCGGTATGCCCCAGATCGAGCCCCACACGGCGAGCGAGACCAGGGTGGCGAAGGGGCTGATGTTGAGCGACGAGCCCATCATCATCGGCTCCAGGAAGTTGCCCACGAAGATCTGGATCGCGGCGAGGCTCGGGGTCACGATGAGGAAGGGCACGAAAGTGTCGAACTGGACCAGCGCCAGCAGCGCCGGAAAGAGGATGCCGAGCAGCGAGCCGATGGTCGGGATGTAGTTGAGCAGGAAGACGATGACCGCCCAGAAGCCGGCGAAATCCACGCCCACGGAGGCCAGCACGGCATAGCTGAGGCCGGCCGTCAACGCGCTCGTGAAGGTCTTGATCCACAGATAGCTCTGAATCTCCCTGGTCATGTGGCCGAGGATGCTGCGCACCCGCTCCTCGCGCTCGCGGTCGGGGAAGAGCGCCTTCATCTTGCGCTCGAAGCTGCCCTGCTCGATGAAGAGGAAGAGGACGTAGACCAGGATGAGGCCCGCATCGCCGGCGATCCCGGTGAGCGTCGCGGCGATCCGGCTGACCACCGCGCGGAAGTCGACCCGATCGACGAGCTGGGTCAGGTTGGGCGTGTCCTGGAGTCCGAACAGCGCGGCCGCCTCGCCGATCAGGCGCTGGAGATTGGCCTGGTAGGTGGGGATCGCATCGACGACGGCGCTGAAGTTGCCGCTCACCATCTCGGCCAGCGACATGACGGCTGCGATCGCGGCGAGCACGGTGAGCACGAGCGCCGCCCAGCGCGGCGGGCGAACGCCGCGGATGCTGAGCCCCGCGATGCCGCGGGCGATGGCGTTGATCAGATACCAGGCCATGACGGCGATGGCGATCGGGATCAGGATGTTGCGCCCGGAAATGAGGAGGTAGACGGTGAGGGCGGCGATGCCGGCCGAGGCGGCGAAGAGAATGAGCCTGGATTGCATGGCGGAAGGCCGTCCTGGGCGGGGCCGGCATTGTCGGACCGGGCCAGGCGGCCGTCAACCGGCCCCGGCGGTTGTGTTTTCTTGCTTTCCCTCAGGCGCCGGGCGCGAAGACCCTATTCATTTCCCTCAAGCGCCGGGCGCTCGCTCCGCTCCTTGTTCATTTCCCTCAAGCGCCGGGCGCTCGCTCCGCTCCTTGTTCATTTCCCTCAAGCGCCGGGCGCTCGCTCCGCTCGCATCGCGCGCCCCCGCGCGCGTATCCGCGCGACGCTACGCGCCTTGCGGCGCGCCGGCGCGGTCGCGCCGGCCGGGCCGCTGCGCGTCCCGGTCCCGCTCATCTCCCGCACCCTGGGGCCGCCGGCGGGTCACCTCGCCGCTCCATGCCGTCGATCGGGGCTGCGGCGGCGGCCGGTCCGGGCGGAAACGATTGCCAATAGGCTTTTCTTCGATGTCCCATGAGCGCGAGCGACCCGAATTCGGGCCGTCGGGCCCCCGACCGGCGACGCGGATCGTGCGGCCGAACCTGTCCTTTCGGAGCGATGCAATCGATGACTGCCCTCAAGAACGCCGCTGGCAATCGCGCGCGTGCCTGGTGCAAACGTCGCTGTCGTTCGTCGGTGCCAAGCGGAAACGGGTGTGCTATAAGGCCAAGAAATCGTTCTTTTATGACCGAGAGACGCTATGTGTCTCGCCCACTGTGAAAGACCGATTCATGCCGAAGACAACGTCTGACCCTATCGACGAGAGCACCCTTACGAAGGGACAGCGCCGCAAGCTCAATGCGCTGCGCAAGTCCGTGGGCAACGAGATCGGCGAGCAGGCATTCGCCGTGTGGCTTTCCTCCCTAGAGGTGCCCGAGGTGCAGGAGGACGGCAACGCCGTCACGATTGCCGATACGCTCTGGCCCATGATCCAGCAGGGCAATCTGGCGATCCCGCGTGGCGGCTACCTGCTCAGGCGCGGGCGCGGCCGGGTCATCGTCGAGAAGATCAGGTCCTAACCCGGACTTCTCACCGCGGTCGCGGTCTTCCGTCGATCGGCTTCCAGGACCGACCCCCGCCCCTCGGACGAGGTTACGCCGCCGTCGCGTCCCAGATCCGGCGCTCCCGTATCCACGGCAAGGGGCGCTCCGGGTGCGGCGAGTCGAATTCCCGCGCCAGCCGGTGCGCGTCGAAAATGGCGTCCATCAACTGGCGCGGCGCACGACAATCGCCGGTCCGATAAATGCCGCGTATTTCCTGCGATTCCCACTCCCCGGCGCGCGCCTTGAGCGCACGATAGAGCGCCGCATTGGGCCTGCGCGCGGTGACGAGGACGACGGAGTCGCACGCCACCTCGACCGTATCGGTGCCCTCGCGGCGGCCGAAGCGGCCCTTCCCAAGATCGGTCAAGTCCGGGCTGTCGCGGTACAGGTCGTACAGTGTGGCCGCGCCCGGCACGATCCTTTCCGGCCAGTGGCAGGTGAAGCGCCCGATCCCCTTCGCGCGCATCATCCGCTTGAGGTTGCCCATCTCCATGGTGAAGTAGGTGTAGTCCGCGACGTTGGCCGCATCGGTCACGATCGTCACCTGCTTGCCCTGATCGGCCAGAAGCTCGGCCATCGCCGCCCCGGTGAAGTGGTTGTCGCCGTCGACGATCACGACCCGCTCGCCGACGGGCTTCCCGGCCATGACCTGTTCGGGCGTGAGGCAATGCGCGAGCGCCGCATCGGCGCCGGGGATCGGGGCCTGGGTCTCGGCCCCCAGCCCGTTCTCCGACCAGTGGGAGCCGGTCGCGATCACCACCATGTCGGCGCCGTAGTCGAGCACGTCGTCCGCCGTCATGGCGCCCACGCCGAGATGAACCTCGACATTCCCGAGCCTGGCGAGCTGGGTCTGCCGGTAGCCGATGACCCGGCCCCACTCGGCGCAGCGCGGGTAGCGTGCGACATCCTTCCAGAGACCGCCGAGTTCCTCCTCGGCCTCGCGCAGATGCACGTCGTAGCCGCGCTCCCCCAGGACCCGCGCGCACTCCATGCCGGCGGGCCCGCCGCCCACCACGAGGACAGAGCACGGGTCCGTCGTCTTCGTGAACTTCTCGGGGTGCCAGCCGCGGCGATACTCCTCCATCGTCGTCGCGTTCTGGGTGCAGTAGATCTGGCCGTTCTGCTGGAACTTCGAGACGCACATGTTGCAGCCGATGCACTCGCGGATGTCCTCCGGCCGCCCCTCCTCGTTCTTCTTCGGCAGGAAGGGATCGGCGATCGAGGGCCGCGCCGCGCCGATGATGTCGCACTGGCCCGCGTTGATGACGCCGACCATGTCGTCGGGGCTGGTGAAACGCCCGTTGTTGACGACGGGGATGTCGCCCATCACGGACTTGACCTGATCGACGAAGGGCCCGGTCCAGTTGGTTTCCCGGAAGCGCGAGCCGCCGGCGTCCTCGCCGGCCCATTCCTCAAGGTCGCCGATCTTTGTCGACAGCACGTCCACCACGCCCTCCCGTGCGAGGATTTCGCAGAAGCCGAGGCCCTCGTCGAAATGCTGGATACCCCGCGCGCCCCGCGTGGTGTCGAGATTGAAGCGGGCACAGATGGCGCTGTCGTCGCCGCACGCGCTCTTGAGCGCGCTCAGGACCTCGACGGTGAAGCGCGCGCGGTTCTCGAGCGAGCCGCCGTAGCGGTCGTCCCGATGATTGTAGCGCCGCTCGAAGAACTGCATCGTGATGTTGCTGTCGCTGCAGATCACCTCGAGGATGTCGAAGCCGGCCTCCTGGCCGCGTTTCGCCGCCTCCACATACATCGCGATGAGGGCCGCGATGTCGTCCTCATCGGCCTCGTAGCCGTAGATCGTTCGCGAGCGGTATCCGTCGGACGGAAGATCGCCGGCGCTGCGCGGCAGCTCGCGGGATTCGAGACAGGCCGACTGAATGCCGCCGTACCAGAGCTGGACGCCGGCAAGGGCGCCGTGGCCGTGAAGGGTGTCGCACAGGTGGCGGAGATTGACGATGTCGCCCGCGTCCCACAGGCGTGCGGAGACATAGGGATAGTCGTCGGATTCGGGATGGATCGAGCAGAACTCCGTGAACACGGTGCCCCATCCGCCTTCGGCCTTCATGCCCCGGAACGCCGCCTGCGCACCCGGCCGCTCCGAGCCCGGACCCGCGCAATGCGGCGTCTGCCAGAAGCGGTTCTTCGCGGTCTTCGGGCCGACCGCGATCGGCTCGAACAGGATGTCGTAGGTCGGATCGCGCGGCATGGGATCACCCTCCCCTCGCGGCGTAGCCGTCGAGCCACGGCGTTCTGTAGCCGTCGCCGGTCCAGAGCACCGGAAAGAAGCTCTCGTCCATCGACGTGTCGGCGTAGCGCCGGTAGCGGGCATAGACATGCGTGGTGTTGGTCGGATGGAAGCGCGCAATCGACGGCGTGCAGTGCGCGACCACGGCCTGTCGCGGCACGTCCGCCGTGTTGGGGCCGGAGCCGTGCCATAGCCAGTTCGCGTGCACGGCGAGGCCGCCCGCCGGCACCTCCACGGCGACGATCTCCGGATCGCCGATGCCGGCGCGCGCGGCAGCCCGACGGACCGGCGCGAGATGATCGTCGACGAGGAAGGACTCCGGTTTCGGCGTCTCGCCCCATCTGTGAGAGCCGCGCACATAGAGCACGGTGCCGGCGTCGGCCGAGGTGTCGGTGAGCGCCATCCACAGCGACGTCATGTCGTTCGGCACCAGGTAGTGGTTGTAGCTGCCGTCCTGGTGCATGGTGAGCGCGGACGCGCCGGGCGGTTTCCAGATGACGTTGTCGAGGTGGAGCCGCGCCCCTTCCCAGCCCGAGAGCCGGGCGGCGATGCGGCCGATCGCAGGCTGGAGCACGACGCTCGCCACCGCATAGTCGGCCTTCCAGGTATTGCAGAGCTGACGCGTCCTGTCGTCGCGATCGCGCCCGTACTGCCAGTTGACCTCGTCGGGCGCCAACCCGGTTTCCCACCGGCCGTGGAACAACGCGTCGAAGCGTGACTTCAGCCGATCGATTTCATCCGAATCCAGAAATTCATCGAAAACGACGAACCCGTCTCTATTGAAGGCCTCAATATGCTCCGACCCGATATCAAGCTCTTTCATGCGCGCGCCTCGTCAAAGGAAGAATGACAGAACGGGAAATACTGTTTTTGCCTGCTGTAGCCCTGAAAACCGGGCCGCAATATGACAACGAAGGATGTTTTTCTCATGATACCACAGCGCTTGAGGTGGCCTCGCTTTTTCCGACAGCCTGGCGGCTCGTTCAAGCTGTATTCCGGTTGTCGTTCAGGCCGCCAGAATCCTCTTGAATCGCGCTTCCTGCTGCTGCTGTTGCGCCTGACGATTCTGCCTGCGTACCCTCGAAACCGCCGAACGTCAGAGGGACATCGTCAAGACTTCGGAAGCGGGACACCAGTGCTGGAACAGGGCGGCCCATGATCCCTCGGCGCCGAGGTCCGTGAGCACAGCCAAGGCCCGGTCGACCGATGTGAACGCCATCGGCGCGGCTTGGGATTCCGATGCCGGAGGCCGATCAGCGAGCGAAGGGGAGGCCCGCGCGGAAACCGGCCGCGGCGCTCTTGGCCTGCGTCGCCGCGTCGTCGCCGTCCGGGAGACGTGCGCAGAACGCATCGATCGCGGCATCGCCGAGCGGCACCCATTTGGCGAGCCAGATCCGCGCCGCCTCGGCATTGGTGTCCTCGGTGGCGGCGAAGCTCGAGAGGGCCGCCGACCAGCGCCTGGAGCGGTCGCTGTCGCGAAGCTGAGCGCCCATCAGAAGACTCAACAGGGTGTCGTCGCGGCGCCGCGCGGCGGCGGCGAACTGACGGAGACAGGCCTCGTCGATTGCGGGCCTGGCGACCAGGTTGAGGGCCACGAACGCCTCCGCCCAGTCGAAGGTGACGAGTATGCGCTCCATCAGCTCGCGAAAGCCCTGCCACGCCGCATGGCCCTCCCAATGGGCCCGTTCGTCGCGTGCGAAACCGAGCGACGGGTGACTGTTGGCAAGCTCCCGGGTGCGATAGGCGATGCGCGAGACCCAGCGGAGCGCGTCGCCGGCCTGAAACATGAAGCAGTTCGCAATGGTGCTCGACATGGGCTCGCCTTCCCGCAATTGGCCCGGCCGCGAAGGGCGGGCGCATCGTTGATCGCCGCGATCAGCTTACGCCAGCCCCCGACGAGCCGGCAAGACGCGGCGCCCTGAAGGGCGTGCAGAAGCGCCTGCGGGACCCCTGACCCAAGGGTGCGTCCTCGCCCGCTGCCACGTCCGCAGCGCCCACTGCGGCCGGAGTCTGCATCTCCCTCGACGCCGGGAGTCGCGCCCGCTCCGCCCGCCGCCCGTGTCCTCGACGAGCTCTGCACGCTCCTCAACCTGCTGCGCAAGCGGGAGACGGCTTGAAGGGCTGCCACGGGGCAGCTCCTATGGCCACCGACCTGTTGGAGGGAGGGCGCTGGTGCTTGCCGTAGCTGCTGATAATCGAGCTAAGTTACGGGGAAAGAAGAGGTATACAGACTTAGCAATTGAATTGCCCGCTCGTCAGACAATGTCGGGAGAAAAACACGCTTCCAAAAACAGTCGTCCGAAAGGCGTAATGTTTATTATTCTTTGGGGAAATACCAATTCATAGTCAGGATGCTCGTTCGAAATAGCAGAATATCTTAGTTTCGCGAGTGCTTCTAGCGGCCCGTATATATTGTCCCCAACAAGAAATGTGTCTGTTGAGGTGTACAATACGCCCAGGCCTTCTAAATTACTAAAGTACGCAGCGATGTTGTTTGGAAAACTCAAATTCTTCAAACAGGATAACGCCGCCACTAAGGGGTCAACGACAATATATTCATTTTTGTCTTTCTTCTGTAACCGCACTTGAACGAATGGAGTTTGCGGAGTTGTTCTTAGTGATTTCATCAAAATCGCTTCATCGGGCGAAATATTGTTGATGATATTTACAAAACTTGGATGTGCAACATTAACAGTTTGAAAGTGGGACGCTTTCGCAAGTAATACGATATACATTTCTCTCAATTGTTCATTGGTGACGTAAGACAGCTTCTCCTCTATCGGCACTCCGAGTTCAGCGGTAACTTCACAGACGTCTTCTTCTGGAGTGTATTGCATTTTTACGCGGTACCTTTCCAAATTTTCTCGGAGGACGCGCGACCTCACATTGGCAAATGCGAGCGGTAACAGAAGTGTATTTCCGAATTCAAAAACTGTTCCAAGAGCCTTCCCAACTTGTTTGGTTCCGGGTTTTGCCAAGTCTCCATAGACTTCTCGCAAAACCTCATGCAAGCGAAGGCCCTCGGACAACTTTGCGACTTGCTTGAGTTCTTCCATGGCTACCCTCGTCATGAGTAATTCATTTGATAAATATAGCAACCAGCAAGAAGCGCAGACCTAAGAGGGGATGTGGCCGCGCACCATCCCTACAGTGCGCTGAGCAAGACCATTGGCGGAGGGGGTGGGATTCGAACCCACGGTACGCTCGCGCGTACAACGGTTTTCGAGACCGCCCCGTTCGACCGCTCCGGCACCCCTCCGCAGACGCGCGGGCACGCGCGGCCTCAATCTACGTCGGCGGCGTCTCGCGCGGCCCCTATCTACGCCGAGGCGCCTCCCTCGGCAACCGCAGCGGCGGCCACGCTGCGCTCGTACTCGGAAAAATCCCCGGTGCCGAGCACGTGGCGCTCCATCCACGCCGCGAAGCGCGCCCGGTCGCGGGCGATTCCGTCCCAGGCCTCGTAGAACGCGTTGTCGCGGCGGTAGTAGCCGAGCGCATAGGACGGCCTGGCGCCCCCCGGCGCGAGGCAGACCGCGCTCACCACCCAGTGCGGCAGGATGACCGCGCTTGGCCTCGGATCGAGCCTGTCCACGATCTCCTCCACCGTGGCGATGACGCGGCGCGAGGCGAGCGCCACCTCCTTCTGCACGCCGGAGATGCCCCACAGCATGACATTGCCCCTGGCGTCGGCCTGCTGGGCGTGAATCACCGCAACATCGGGGCGGACGGCCGGCGTCGCCGCGAGCCGCTCGCCGGTGAAGGGGCAGGCGATGGTCTTGATGAGCGGGTTGTGCGCCGGCAGGTCGGAGCCGACATAGCCCCGGATCACGGCGAAGGGGAGCCCGCTCGCGCCCGCGACATAGGCGTTGGCGAGGTCGGCGTGGCTGCGCTCCTCGATCTCCAGCGGCCGGGGCCAGCCCTTCTCCACCGCATCGCGGAAGCGGTGCAGCGAGCCCACGCCCGGATTGCCGCCCCAGGAGAACACCAGGCGCTTGACGCAGCCCATGCCGATGAGCTGGTCGTAGATCAGGTCCGGCGTCATCCGCACGGCGGTGAGGTCGCGGAGCCCTGCGCGGATCACCGCGTGGCCGGCGGCGTGGGGGATCAGGTGGGTGAACCCCTCCATGGCGACCATGTCGCCGTCGTGGATGAGCGACGACACCGCGTCCGCGAGCGGGACGATCTCGGCCATGCGCCGGGCGTAGTTCCAGGGGCCGCGCGCGGCCGGCGGCGGCGACGGGGCGGGCGCGGCCTAGAAGCGCACCGGGACGATCGGCGCCTCGCCCTTTGCGATCATCTCGGGGATCGCCGGCGAGGCGTTCTCCCACACCAGCAGCATCGAGCGCTTGGGCGAATAGCCCTGGTGGCGGATGTCGGCCGGCATACAGGCCACGTCGCCCGCCCGCATGGTCACGACTGCGCGGGGGTCGCCCGAGTCCTTGTCCTTCACGTTCCAGATGATCTCGTCCGAGAGCTGGATGAACCACTCGACGCGGTCGTTGCCGTGCTCCACCGGGAGCGAGAACTCCTCCGAGGTCGGGCAGAACAGGCTGTCCCGCAGCACGGTGCAGACAGACGGGTTCCAGGTCACGTCCGAGCGCGAGAGATAGGCGTAGAGGTTGAAGGACTGCACCTCGTTCTCGAAGCCGGGCTCGGCCTCGACCTCGGGCTCGTCCTGGGCCACGTCGGCGAACATGCGGTTGACCGGATAGCCGCTCTCGTCGGTCCTGAGCGGCGCGTCGCCGGGCATGCCCACCATGCGCTTCGCCATCACCCGCACGCGGCCGAGCGCGTCGGGATTGCGGCCGTTCTTGCGGCCGAAGGGCTGCGCCGTCTCCTGGGGCGCGGCGAAGGGGTCGTAGCCCTGGTTGGTCCAGTCCTCCAGCATCGCCTGGAAGGTCGCCCGCAGGTCGTCGGAATCGATGGTCTCCCGATAGTCGCGGCCGTTCTCGCGGTAGGCGTCGTTGAAGCGCCCGATATAGAGCTCGACCCGGCCGTAGAGGTTGGTGGTGCCGAACACGTCGTCGAAGTTCAGCGTGCCGTAGAAGAAGTTCCACGCCACCACGCGGACCAGCGCGCGCAGGAAGCCGTCCACCGGCATCAGGTGGTCGCCGTCGGGCCAGCTTATGTGGGCGAAATACTCGTCGCGGCGGAAGCCGAAGCCGCCGATCCGGAAGGTGCGGTAGCCGGTGTAGTTGTCGGGATCGGTGGCCGTGTGAGCCGCCCGTGCCGTCTGTGCCGTCATCGCTCTCACTCCTCGCCGGTCTGGCAGATCTCGGCCCAGCGCTCGATGGTGAGGGGGCCGCCCATCGATTGGAACAGGACAACGCTCGGCGCCTCGGCCGAGAAGCGATAGGCGGCATGCGCGGGCAGCAGGGTCAGGTGGCCGCGCCCGGCGCAGACGCGCCCCATGGCAGGGCCGTCGGGCTCGCCGTCGAGCTGCCGGGCGCCGTCGCCTTCGGGTGCCGGGCTGGAATGCTTCATCAGCGCAACCTCGACCTGGCCGTCCAGGCAGAGCGCAAACTCGTCGTGAGCCGCCGTGAACCAGGGCGAGGCGCCTTCCGCCCGCATGATCTCGATCGCATATTCCAGGTTCTTGGCCACACACACCCGCTCGAAGGGCGCCGACTTGGACGCGACCTCGAACACGTTGGAGAAGACGTAGTTGCGCGGATCGTCGTTGATGACGTGGACGCCGCCCTTGCGGTAGTCGCCGAGCGATCCGAGCTCCGTCGTGTAGTCCGCCATGGGCCCTGCCCCTCGTCCGCGTTGCACCGGCTACTCTACCCGAAAGCGCTGCCGGCGCGGAGCCGTTTTGCGTCACGCCGTCCTGCGTCAAGCCGTCTTTCGTCAAGCATGGGCCCGCCGGGCCGCGATCAGGAACTCCGTGTTGCCGTCGCGGCCCGTGATCGGACTCGCGACCAGGCCCGTGACCGGCCAGCCCTGCGCCGTGAGCCAGTCGCGGACCGCGCCGCAGACCTCCGCGTGAACGGCCGCATCCCGCACGATGCCGCCCTTGCCCACGCGGGCGCGCCCGGCCTCGAACTGCGGCTTGATGAGGGCGACGAGGCGTGCGCCGGGGGCGGCCAGCGCCAGCGCCGCCGGCAGGATCGTCCTGAGCCCGATGAAGCTCGCGTCGCAGACGACGAGGTCGATCGCCTCGGGCACCTGCGCCCGCGTGAGGTAGCGCGCGTTGGTCCGCTCCAGCACCCGCACGCGCGCATCGCCCCGGAGGCGGGCCGCGAGCTGGCCGTAGCCGACATCGACCGCGTACACCCGGCTCGCCCCGCGCGTCAGCAGCACATCGGTGAAGCCGCCGGTGGAGGCACCGATATCCAGCGCCGTGCGTCCGCCCGGATCGACCCCGAAGTGCGTGAGCGCGTGGTCGAGTTTCTGGCCGCCCCGCGAGACCCAGGGATGGTCCGCGCCGCGCACGGTAAGCGCGAGGTCGTGCGCGACCTGCTGCCCCGGCTTGTCGAGCCGGCGCTCGCCGGAGAACACCCGGCCGGCCAGCAGCAGCGCCTGCGCCCTGGCCCTGGTCTCGGCCAGGCCGCGCGCCACGAGCAGGGTGTCGAGCCGCTCCTTGGCACGGGCGGTGGGGGCCGGCGGTTGCGCCGCGCCCTGCGTGCGGCGGCTCAGTGGCGCCGCTCCACGATGTAGCGGGCGACGGCGCGGAGCGGCTCGGCCTTGTGGTCGAAGGGCCCGAGCGCGGCGATGGCGTCGTCGGCGAGCGCCTCTGCCCGCCGGCGGGCTTCCTCCGCGCCGAGCAGGCCCACGAACGTGGCCTTGCCGGCGGCAGCGTCCTTGCCCACGGCCTTGCCGAGATCGGCCTCCGAGCCCTGGTGATCGAGCAGGTCGTCGGCGATCTGGAAGGCGAGCCCGATGCAGGCGGCATAGGCGCGCAGCGCCGCACGCGCGGCACCGTCCTCGCCGGCGAGGATGGCGCCGGCCTCGCAGGAAAAGCCGAACAGCGCGCCGGTCTTGAGCTGTTGCAGGCGGACGATCTCGTCGAAGCCGAACTCCCGGCTCTGCGCGGCGAGGTCGATCGCCTGGCCGCCGGCCATCCCCTCGGCCCCGGCGGCACGCGCCAGCGCACAGGCGAGCGCGGCGCGGACGCCTGCGTCCGGGTGGCCCGTGGGCGCCGTCACCGCCTCGAAGGCGAGGGTGAGCAGGGAATCGCCGACCAGGATGGCGGTGGCCTCGTCGAAGGCGATGTGGCAGGTCGGTTTGCCGCGCCTGAGGTCGTCGTCGTCCATCGCCGGCAGGTCGTCATGGACGAGGGAATAGGTGTGCACCATCTCGATGGCGGCGGCGGTGTTGACCGACCGGGCGCGCGGCACCTCGAAGAGGTCGGCGCCCGAGAGGACCAGGAAGGGCCTGAGCCGCTTGCCGCCGGCGAAGAGCGAATAGCGCATCGCCTCGAAGAGCCGCCTGGTGGCGCCGTCCGGCGCAGGGAGCAGCGAATCGAGCGCCGCGTCCACCGCCTGCGCGGCCTCGCGGAGCGCATCCTCCAGCCGCGTCACCCGGTTCCCTCAGCCGGTCTCGAACGGCTCCGTGCCGACGCTGCCGGCCGCATCGCCGTCGATCTTTTCGACGCGGAGCTCGGCCTGCCTGAGCTTCTCTTCGCAGAACGTCTTCAGCTTGACGCCGCGCTCATAGGCCGCGATGGCCGCCTCGAGGCCGGTCTCGCCCGCCTCGAGCTCGTGCACGATCCCTTCGAGCTCGCGCATCGCGCTCTCGAAGGTCTGCGCCTCGCCGTCCTTCTCGCCGCCCCCGTCCATGAGACGAGTCTAGAGTGTGCCCGGACGCGCGGCAAGCAGCGGGCCGCACAGCGGGCCGCACAGTCCGCATCGCGGCGGGTCGCCGGGCAACGCCCTTACCGGATGAAAACACTGGCAAATCGCCTGCGCCGTGTCGGCGTTGACCGAGGCGGCCTCGCTTTTTCGGACAGCCTGGCGGCTCGTTCAAGGTGTGTTCCGGTTGTCGTTCGGGCCGCCGGAATCTCCTTGAATCGCGCGTCCTGTTGCTACTGTTGCGCCTCTGCGCGCGTGGTCAGATCAATGTCCGCACGTAGCGGTCCTGCACGTCGTCGCACCAGTTGCCGACGTTCCAGCGCCCGTAGGCCCCCATGCCGCCCCGGGGGTCGTCCCCGAAGTAGACCGGGACATGGATGAGGCTGAGGCCGTCATAGTCGAACGCCTCTTCAAGCGCCGCGGCCAGGGAGGACGGGTCGAACCCTCCCGACAACGCCTTCACTCCCGCGACCGACGCCGCCATCTGCACGTAGTCCACCGGTACGGAGTCCGACGTGCGGTATTCCGCTCCGTACTGCGCACGCTGCAGCTGGCTGATCGCGCCCATGCGGCGGTTGTCGAACAGGACGATGGCGCCGCGCACGCCGTGCTCCACGCCGTCGATCAGGACCTGCGGGTTCATCGTGAACGAACCGTCGCCGGTGAAGGCGACGGCATAGCGCCCGCGGTCGGCCAGTGCACCGGCCAGCAGGGCCGACACCGAGAACCCCATGTAGGACGCACCCGCCTCGGTAAAGGTCTCGTAGGGCGAATCGTCCTCGACGATCTGGAAACCGTTGGCCTGCACGTCGCCGGCGTCGAAGAACTTGATGGCCCCCCGCGCCTTGCAGAACGCCGCGGTCACCGCGATCGCCTGGGGCTGGGTCAACACCGCCCGCTGCCAGACCGTGTCGATGGGGGGATCGGCATCGAGCTGCGCGGTCCTGAACGCCCGCCACTCGGCCTTCTTCGCGGCGCAGGCGTCGAGCCACTCCCGCTTGCTCGCGGGCGCCGGCGGATGATCGCGGCGCAGCACGTCGTTCAGGCGCTCCAGTACCGCACCGGCATCGCCGCACAGCGCGGAGTTGCGGTTGTAGTGCTGGACGTCCTCCGGATCGGCGTTGATGTTGACGACGTGGCGGACATTCGGCCATCCCGTCCCCGAGCAATCGCTCTGGCACACCGCCCGGCTGCCGATGACCACCAGCAGGTCCGCTTCCTCCATCGCGAAGTTGCCGCTGACGGTCCCCTTGGAACCGCCGACGTGCAGGTTCTGCGGGTGGTCGTCGGGCATCACCCCGGTCGAGCCGGGGCTGAGCACCACCGCCGCGCCCGCGCGCTCCGCAAACTCCCGGATCGCGCGGGCGAAGGGCCGCGCCCCGCCGCCCGCCTTGACCGCGACGCGCCGGGCGCCGGCGACGAGCGCCGCGGCTTGCGCGTATGCGTCCTCGCCGGTGGGTGCGGCAGGGGAGAACGCGGGCGCCGCCGGCAGGGCATCGAGCCGAATCGGGGTCTGCGCGGGCTGGGTGTTGATGGGCAGGTTGACGTAGAACGGACCGGCCCGCCATGGGTGGAACACCGTCATCGCGCCCCGGCGCAACGCCGCCCGCAGCGCGCCGGGGCTGTGCAGGGTCCAGGACTCGCCCATCAGCGCGGTCATCTGCCCGAACAGCCCCTGTGCCGGCTTCGGCACCTGCTGCATATTGTAGCCTTCGCCGTGGGTGGTCTCGTCGCCGTAGAGGTGATAGACGCCGACCCCGTTGGAGGCCGCCGCCAGCGATCCGGCCATTGCCTGCATCGCTCCCGGCCCGATGGACGTGACGACTGCGGACGGCTCTCCGTACACCCAGCGGAGCGCAGTGGCGGCGTGCGCCATCGCGACCTCGTTGCGGAACTGCCAGCAGCGGACCAGACCGTGGGCCTGGTAAATGCGCAGCACCTCGCCTAACGCGGTGGAGCCGTGCCCGAAGACCGCGAGGTACTTCGTCACTCCCTGACGCATCAGGCCCAGCACCAGCGCCTCGGCGAGGGGGAGGGAGACCGCTTCGCCGAGCCGCCCGGCATCGATGGCCGCGTTCAGGCCGCCGGCAGCGGCGAGCCAGCCCGCTCTCTCGTCCATCGACGACGGCGGCGGTCCGGGCGTGCCGGTGGCGTTCGTCATGCGCCGGGTCCTCCTTCGGCAGCGACCGGCACCGGCCTGCCCAGCCGGGCGGACTCCAGGGCGGCGAGCGCGAAGCGCAGCACCTGCCGGCCCTCGCGCGCGGTCAGCAGCGGACGCCCACCCTGCGACACGACCTCCAAAAAGTGGCGTGTGGACAGCACGAAGCTCTGCTCCCAGCCGGTCTCCACGTCGCGGAACTCGGTGAGGGTGCCGTCCCGGTACAACGCGAGCGGCGGCGCGTCGCCCAGGCGCCCGTGGCCGCCGTTCACCCAGATCACGCCCCTGCTGCCGGTGATCTCCACACGGTCGTCCTGGGCATAGTGCCGGGTTGCGATCTCGAGCTCCGGCGAATGGACGATCTCCAGGTTGCCGATGCGGTTGCCGGGAAAGCGGAACGACACGATCGAGGGCGCGTCCAGCCGCTCCCGGCCGTCCGCCGTCTCGCCATGCCCGATGAAGGCGTGGACCTCCTCCGGCTCGCCCATGAAGTGCCAGGCGAGGGCGAACTTGTGGTGGCCGTCGTCGAACACCAGCGGCCCGCCGCCGGACTGCTCGGGCCGCTGCCGCCAGGCGATGGCGCTTTGCGGCACGTCCCAGGCGGTCGCGCTCCGCCCCGGGTTGCTCTTGATGCGGATGGAGAGCGGCGTGCCGATCGCGTCCTCGGCGATCAGCTCCCGCGCCCGGACGACGGGGGGGTAGAACAGGAAGTTCTCGAACACCTTGAACGGGCGGTCCGAGGCGTCCGCGGCGGCGACCAGGCGGTCGGCCTCCCCGAGCGAGATGCACATCGGCTTCTGGAGCGAGACGATCTTGCCGGCGGCGACGGACTTCAGCGCCGCTTCGAGATGCAGGTGATGGGGGAGCAGGATCTCGACGAGATCCACGTCCGGGCGGGCGAGCAGGACGTCGATGTCGTCGCAGACGGCGACGTCGTCGAGGCCCCAGGCCGCCGCCCGCGCGGACGCGCGCGCCGTGTCCACATCGCAGAGCGCCACGATCCGCGCCAGCGGGCTGGCCAGGTACTCGATGGCGTGCAGATCGGAGATGCGGCCCGTGCCCACGATGCCGACTCCGATGGGACCGGTCTGCATGGCTCGTCAGCTCCCGTCGCGGCAGCGGGTGGACACGCCGGCCACGCGGGGCCGCCCCGCGGCGCCGATACGCCGCGAAGGTAGGCGGAGTCCGCGCCGCCGCGCAACACATGCCGCCCTCCGAGTCGAACGCCGAGCGCAGCGCCGCGAGCATCCGCCCCGTCCTCGTTGACACCGCTGGGAGCGATGCGCTTGACTGCCGGGGCGCTCATCCATAACGCTGCCAAGTCAACCGCACAGGGAGAATCCCATGATCACTCTCAACAGGCGCGGGGTGCTGGCCGCCGTGGCGGTCGTGCCGGCCCTGGTGCTCGGCGCGCCCGCCTTCGCGCAGGGCGGCGACGTCACTCTGACGCACTACTTCACCGGGGAGTTCGGACTCAAGATCTTCAACGAGCAGGTCGCGAAGTTCGAAGCCGACACCGGCTACACGATCAAAAACAGCCCCATCGGTCACGAGGACTTCAAGACCGATATCCTGGTGCGCGCGGCCGGCGACAGCCTGCCCGACGTCTTCAGCTACTGGGCCGGCGCGCGGACGCAGTTCGTCGTCGATTCCGGAAGCCTCCACCCCATCGACGACATGTGGGCCCGGGACGGCCTCGACGATGTCGTCGCCAAGTCCGTGGCCGACAGCGCCACCCTGTACAACGGCCAGCGCTACCTGGTGCCCTTCAACTACCACTACGCGGGCATGTTCTATAACACCCAGGTGCTCGCGGACGCAGGCGTCGCCGATATGCCGACGACCTGGGACGGGTTCATGGCGCTGTGCGAGACGCTGAAGGCGAACGGCGTGACGCCGATCGCACTCGGCTCGAAGAACCGCTGGCCCGCCCAGTTCTGGTTCGACTACCTGCTGCTCGGCACCGCCGGCCCCGACTACCGCGCGAAGCTCATGAACGGCTCCGCGGCTTACGACGACGCCGAGGTCAAGGCCGCCATGGCGATGTGGAAGGAGCTGGCGGACAAGGGCTACTTCGCACCCAACGCCAACGCCGATTCGTGGACGGATGCGTCGGACAAGGTGGCCCGCGGCGAGGCGGCGATGACCCTGATGGGCACCTGGATCACCGGCTACTGGAACGGACTCGAGCTGGAGGCCGGCACGGACTACGACTTCTTCCCGTTCCCGTCCATCGCAGACGGCGTTCCCGCATCGGTGGTCGGTCCGGTGGACGGTCTGGTCATCTCCAACGACGGGGAGAACCGCGCCGGCGCCGAGGCGTTCCTGAGCTACATGATGTCGAGCGCCGACGTGCAGGCGAGCTGGACCGGCGCATACGGGGCGCTGTCGGCCAACGTGAACGTCGATCCGGCGAACTACAACGAGGTCATGCAGCGGGTCTCCACCGTTGTGGCCGCGGCCGACAACTTCGCGTTCAACTACGACCTCGCGACGCCGCCGCCGGTGGCGGAGGTCGGGCTCTCCATGTTCTCGCGCTTCATGGACGACCCGAGCCAGGTGGACGACATCCTGGCGCAGGTCGCCGCGGACGCGGCGCAGGCCTTCACGGAGTAGGCGCGCTCTCGTGCGGGCGGGCCGCCGGGCGCTATTCACCCGGCGGCCCGCCCACTCTTCGGCATGAGCGCTGACCGATGGAACGGGAGAACCGTTTCTGGCGGGTGATCCTGCTGGCGCTGCCGCTTGCGGTGTTCGCAGCGTTCGTGATCTGGCCGCTCGCGAGCTCCTTCTACTACAGCTTCACCAACTGGAACGGCTTCAATCCCGACTACGACTATGTCGGCTTCGACAACTTCCTCAAGATCCACTCCGACAAGCTGTTCCTCAACGCCGCGATCAACACGGCGCTCTGGATCGTCGCGGCGATCCTCGTGCCGACCGCGCTCGGGCTCGGGCTTGCGCTCCTGATCGACAGCCGCATTCCCGGCGGGTCGGTGTTCAAGTCGATCTTCTACCTTCCGATCTGCCTCTCGGCCGTGGTGGTCGGGCAGATCTGGGTGTGGATCTACCAGCCGGACTGGGGGCTGCTGAACACCGTGGTGGAGGCGGTGAGCGGCGAGCGCTTCAACTACGCGTGGCTGGCGAAGCCGGATAGCGCGTTGTGGTCGGTGATCCTCGCCTGGTCGTGGCAGCAGACCGGGCTCTCGATGGTGATCTTCCTGGCCGGGCTGACCACCATCCCCGAGGAGCTGCTGGAGGTGTGCGAGATCGAGGGCGCGCGCGCCTTGCAGCGCATCCGCCTGGTGGTCATCCCCCTGCTCGCCCCGGCCACCGTGGTGGTGATCGCGCTCAACGTCATCAACTCGCTCAAGGGGTTCGACATCCTCTACACCATGACCGGCGGCGGACCGTTCAACAGCTCCGACACGCTGGCCATGCACATGTACAACGAGTCGTTCAAGAAGTACCTGATGGGCTACGGCAGCGCGATCTCGGTGGTGCTCTTCCTGATCGCGCTGGCCATCATCCGCGTCTACTTCCGCCAGTTGCGCAAGGTCGACGCGCTCCATGGCTGACGCGGCGTTCGTCCCGGTCTCGGGCAGGCGGTTCACCCCGTGGCCTGCGGTGATCTTCATCGCGCTCACGTGTCTGGCGGTGCTGTTCCTGGCCCCCACCGCCGGCGTGCTGCTGTCCTCGATCAAGACCACCCGCGACATCGCGCTCGGCGCGCTGTGGACGATCCCGTCCGAGCTGTACTGGGGCAACTACGCCGAGGCGCTCGGCAATCCGGCCGTGCACCGGTACTTCCTCAACACGCTGCTCGTCACCGCTCCTGCGACGGTGGCCTCGATCGCGCTGGGGGCGCTGGCCGGCTACGTGTTCGCCAAGCTGCCGTTCCGCTACAGCAACCTGCTCTTTCTCGTCTTCGTCTCCGGCATGTTCTTCCCGCCGCAGGCGATCCTGATCCCGCTGTTCCGGCTCTTCAACGCCGTGGATCTGATCGACACGCTGTGGCCCATCATCATCATCCACACCGCGATGGGCATCCCCATCTGCACGCTGCTGATGCGCAACTTCTTCGCCACCGTCCCGAATGCACTGCGCGAGGCGGCCATCCTGGAAGGCGCGAACGAGTGGCAGGTGCTGACCCGGGTGGCGCTGCCGCTGAGCCTGCCGGCGCTGGCGGTGCTGGCGACGCTCCAGTTCACCTGGATCTGGAACGACTTCCTGTGGCCGCTCATCTTCACCCAGTCCGACGAGAAGCGGACCATCATGCTGGGGATCGTGAACCTCAAGGGGCAGTACTCGGTAGCCTGGGGAGTGCAGGGAGCGCTGTCGCTGATCGCGAGCCTGCCGACGCTCGTGGTGTTCCTGTTCTTCCAGCGCTACTTCATCAAGGGGATGACGATGGGGGCGGTGAAGGGGTGACGATGGCGCAGCTTGCCTTGCATGGCGTTTCCAAGCGCTTCGGCTCGGTGCTCGCCGTCGACGGCGTCGATCTGGAGATCGCGCACGGCGAGTTCGTGGTTCTCGTCGGCCCCTCCGGGTGCGGCAAGTCCACCATGCTGCGGATGATCTCAGGCCTGGAGAGCCTGACCGCCGGGCGCATCCTGATCGGCGGGCGCGACGTGACGAACGTTGCGCCCTCGCGGCGCGGGGTGGCGATGGTGTTCCAGTCCTACGCGCTCTTTCCCCACATGACGGCGGCGGAGAACATCGGATTCGGGCTGCGGCTGGCCCGAGTCCCGAAGGGCGAGATTGCCCAGCGTGTGGCCGAGGTTGCCGCGACCCTTCAGATCGAGGCGCTGCTCGGGCGCTACCCGCGCGAGCTCTCCGGCGGGCAGCGCCAGCGCGTGGCCATCGGGCGGTCCATCATCCGCGACCCGCAGGTCTTCCTCTTCGACGAGCCGCTCTCCAACCTCGACGCCGCGCTCCGCGTGCGGATGCGCCTGGAGATCGCGCGGCTGCGCGACCGTCTCGACGCCACCATGGTCTACGTCACCCACGACCAGACCGAGGCCATGACGCTGGCCGACCGGATCGTGGTGGTCAACCATGGGCGGATCGAGCAGGTCGGTGCGCCGACGGAACTCTACGATGCGCCCGCCAACCGCTTCGTGGCCGGTTTCATCGGCGCGCCTGCGATGAACTTCATCCCCGCCGCGATCGAGGCGGCGCAAGGACGGGAGCCGCAGGTGCGCTTCGGCCCGGTGTCGCTGCCGGCCGGGCGTCTGCGCGATGCGGCGCCGGGGCCGATTACGTTGGGTGTTCGTCCGGAGCACCTGTACATCGCCGCTGGGGCGCAAGCGGATTTCCGCGGGCGTGTCGAGATCGTCGAGAAGCTCGGTGCGGAGTCGCTGGCCTATCTCCGGACGGATTTTTCCGCCGAACCGGTCACGATCCGCATCCCCGCACAACCGGGTGTCCAGCCCGGAGACGAGCTTCCGGTTCGGGTGGAACGGGAGCGCTTCCACCTGTTCGCAGAGACGGGAGCCGTTCTGTAGGTCCGGCGGCGTCGGAATACTGGCGTCACGACCTGTTTCACTTCCGATGGTGATTCCTGCCCGATCCGATCGGAAATCGCGTGGCTACGTGCATTTGCTGAGAGCGTTCCATGGTCGGATGATGGCAACTCTGGAACGAAAGGCGGTTGCTCACTTAGGCGTTGTTACCAAGGATGAGGATCTCGCCGGTTGTGTTAAGAATGTGGATCTGAATGTTGGTTGAGCAATCACTGACCAATCCTTGTCATAATTAGACTACTATTATTTCAAAATTTTCAAGTTCAATGGTCGACCCTCGAATAAGCGGAACGATATCTGCACAATGTCTTGCACATGCTTGATCATATCCTTCAGTGTCGGCATCGCATCGTACCGGTTCAACAGGAGAATGATCACTGGCCCTTTTGGTCGGGCAAATACCGCGGCTCCTTTTTCCGCTGGATATACGAAACAATCCTCGTATTCGTCTTTCTTATCAATACTAGCAAAGTAAATATCGAACCCAGTCCGGTCCTCTATCGAGAGCAGGCGCCTGTGTTTGCCGGCATTGGCGATCTTGCCCAAGAGGGCCAGCGTGTTGTTCCCGTGGTACGGCTGTAGCTGCTCGACAAAGCTGCTTTGTTCATTGGTCAGATAGCGGAGGCTCTTGTTCGCCTGCCTCTCAAAATCAGGCTCTGTTGCAGCAATGACGAATTGAGGCACCCGCTCGTTCAGATCCGGCTCGTTCAATACGGATAGCTGGAAAATCATATAGTCAAGGGCGATGCGCAGGTTTTCCACGATCTGCGATACCAGAACCCTTGGCCGACCCTTTATATTACTTTCTTTAGGGTGTCGAAACTGTATCGCGAAGTTTCCCGATTTTTCGTCGAACCCCTTTATCATCCCCTTTACGTAGTTGTACAAGAATTTGTCTAGTTCCTCGGCCAGAGAACCATAATTTGCTTTGGCCTGCTCGATTCGTGCCCATGCATCTTCCAGTTCCGATGGCATTTCGTGATTTTCTGACGAGCGCGTCATCGTCATGTGCCTTTTGTCTGACTGGGGCTATCGCGGCAACAGTACGCAATCAAGCATTGAGAATAAATGATGCAGTAGAGGACTCATGCGCCTCTGCGATTTGCCCATGAAGGGGTTCTTACCGTTTGACGGAGGAATGCAGAGGAGCAGCAGGTTGCCGCCTCCGATGGGCGGCATTTTGTCGCCCTTCATCGCCGGCGCTCCGTTTCGCCGACCGATGTCCGCCGCGTGAGCGTGCGCGCCACCGCGTCGGCCCAGCGGGCGCGGGCTCGTGCGGGATCGCCGCGCGGAGAGAAGCGCAGGCCCGGAGGGCGGGGGGCGTCGGCCGGGTCCGAGAAGGCGCCGATGCCGAGGCCCGCCAGCACGGCCGCGCCCCAGGCCGTGGTCTCGGTGACGGCCGGGCGTTCCACGGCGAGGCCCACAACGTCGGCGAGGGTCTGGGCGAACCAGTCGTTCGCGCTCATCCCGCCGTCGATCCGTATCAGCGCGGGCTCGAGGCCGTCGGCGGCCGCCGCATCCAGCAGGTCGGCGGTCTGGTGTGCCGCGGCCTCCAGCGCGGCGCGCGCGAGGTCGGCCGGGCCCGTGTGGCGGGTCAGGCCGTACACGGCGCCGCGCGCATCCGCGTCCCACCACGGCGCGCCCAGGCCGACGAAGGCCGGCACCATGACCACGCCGCTCTCGCCCGCGCCTCGTGCCAGCGCCTCTGTTTCCGCCGCGTCGGCGATCACGCCCAGTCCGTCGCGCAGCCATTGCACCGCCGCTCCGGCAACGAAGACGGCGCCTTCGAGCGCGTAGGCGGTCCGGCCGTCGAGGCGGAGCGCGATGGTGGTCAGCAGCCGGTGGCGCGAGACGACCGGCTCTGCGCCGGTATGGGCCAGCAGGAAGCAGCCGGTGCCGTAGGTGCTCTTGACATCGCCGGCGTTCACGCAGCCCTGGCCCAGCGTCGCCGCCTGCTGGTCGCCGGCTAGCCCTGCGACCGGCACGGGCGCGCCGAGCAAGTCCGTGGTGCCGAAGCCGTCTGCGTTGCCGCGCACCTCCGGCAGCACGGACTCAGGGATATCGAAGAGCGCGAGCAGCTCCGGGCTCCAGGCGCACGCGTGGATATCGAAGAGATTGGTGCGCGCGGCGTTGGTGGCGCAGGTGGCGTGGAGCCTGCCGCCGGTCAGGCGCCAGACGAGAAAGCTGTCGACCGTGCCGAAGGCGAGGTCGCTTCGCTCGCGCGCGCCGGGGAGCGCATCGAGCAGCCAGGCGAGCTTGGTCGCCGAGAAATAGGGGTCGATCAGGAGGCCGCTGCGCGCGGCAACGAAGGGCTCCCGCCCGTCGGCGCGAAGCCGGTCGCAAACGGGCGCCGTGCGCCGGTCCTGCCAGACGATGGCGTTGTGCAGGCAGGCACCGCTCGCGCGGTCCCAGAGCAGCACCGTCTCGCGCTGGTTGGCGATGCCGATGGCGGCAGGCAGGGTGCCGCCGGCCGCCTCGCGCAATACCGAGACGCTGGCCTCCCAGATCTCCTCCGGGTCGTGCTCCACCCAGCCGGTCGCCGGGTAGATCTGGCGAAGTTCGCGCCGGGCCGTCCTCAGCGGCGTGCCGGCGCTGTCGAACAGGATCGCGCGGGTCGAGGTGGTGCCCTGGTCGAGGGCGAGCAGGAGCGGGCCGGACGCCATGACGGTCATGCTAGCCCGCCGTTCTCACCATGGTCACGGCCCGTGACGCCGGCAGTGTTCGAACAAGACACTATATGTTCACTTATGGGCCGATTGGGGCCGGACCCGGCCGCCGACGCGTCGGCCATGGAGGGAACCGAACGATGCGAGCCAAATGGGTGTGAGGGGTTCGGCGCCGCGTAACGTCGACCTGCTCGTCATCGGCGGCGGCATCAACGGCGCCGGCATCGCCCGTGACGCGGCGGGGCGCGGCGTCCGCGTGCTGCTGTGCGAGCAGGACGATCTGGCCGCGCACACCTCGTCCGCCAGCACCAAGCTGATCCACGGCGGACTTCGCTACCTGGAGCACTGCGACTTCCGGCTCGTGCACCGCTCGCTCCGCGAGCGCGCGGTGCTCCTGCGCAACGCCCCGCACATCGTCTGGCCGATGCGCTTCGTGCTCCCGCATCACGCCGGACTGCGCCCCTGGTGGACGATCCGGCTGGGCCTCTTTCTCTACGACCGCCTCGGCGGGCGCGGCCCGCTGCCGCCCAGCGCGAGCATCGACCTCGGCCGGCACGCGAGCGGGCGCGCGCTGCAGGGCCGCTACCGCCGGGCCTTCGAGTACTCGGACTGCTGGGTGCAGGATTCGCGACTGGTGGTGCTGAACGCCCGCGATGCCCGCGCCAGGGGGGCGGAGGTCCGCACCCGCACCGCGTGCGTCTCGCTCGCGCCCGACGGCTCGCGCTGGACGGCGGTCCTTGCCGATCGGGTGTCGGGCGAGCGCTTCACCGTCACGGCGCGGGGCGTGGTCAACGCGAGCGGTCCATGGGTCGGCCGGATCCGCTCGCTCGCAGGCGGCGCCGGGGCGAAGCAGAGGGTCAGGCTCGTCAAGGGGAGCCACATCGTGGTGCGCAAGCTCTTCGACCACGCTCATCCCTACATCTTCCAGAGCGGCGACGGCCGCGTGCTGTTCGCGATCCCCTTCGAGGAGGATTACACCCTGCTGGGGACGACCGATGTCGAGTTCGAGGGCGTGCCCGGGCGGGTCGAGATCACGCCCGAGGAAGTCGACTACATCTGTGCCGCCGCCAACGTCTACTTCGAGAACCCCGTTGCCCCGCGCGACGTGGTGTGGACGTACTCCGGCATCCGTCCACTGCTCGACGACCAGGCCGAGAACGCGAGCGAGGTCACCCGCGACTACGTGCTGCACCTCGACCCGGCTCCGGCGCCGATGCTCTCGGTATACGGCGGCAAGATCACGACCTATCGCAGGCTTGCCGAGCAGGCGGTGGACATGCTGGCGAGGCCTCTCCGCGTCACAGGATCGCGCTGGACGGGCGATGCTCCTCTCCCCGGTGGAGACATTCCCAACGCAGACATCGGTGACTTCACCGCGCAATGTGCCGCACGCTACTCATGGTTGCCGGAGCGGCTTCTCCGTCACTGCGTCCGCCACTACGGCACCGACATCCATGCCCTGCTCGCCGGCCGCAGCAGCACGGATGACCTCGGTGAGCACTTCGGGGCCGGGCTTTACGCGGCGGAGGTCGCGTATCTGGTCGAGCACGAGTGGGCCCGGACCGCCGAGGACATCCTGTGGCGGCGCACCCGGAAGGGTCTCGGCGTCTCCGCACGCGGCGTCGAGCGCGTGCGTGCGTACCTTCGGGCGAGGTGCGGCAAATGGTGATGCTGCGGACCTCGTCGTCACGGCGGGACGGAGGTCTTGCCGAGCCGGCCCGTGGCGCGCACGGCGCTCATGCAGCAGGCTTGAGGACGACGCCGTCGGGCACGCTGCCACGGCGTACTTTCGTCGTGCCGCCGCTTCGCCTAGCGTCACGGACACCGCAAGCGCGAGAGGCAACGCCGTGCCGGACATCGAAGCGTCGTTCACCGTCGACCAGCCGGCCCATCGCGTTTGGGATTTCTTCCAGGACATCCCCGAAGTGGTCACCTGCATGCCCGGCACGGAGCTTCTCGGCCGGACGGAGGAGTCGACCTACACGGGCAAGGTGACGGTCAAGCTCGGGCCGGTGACGGCCGCCTTCGAGGGCGAGGCAACCATCGTCGAGACCGACCACGACTCCCGCACCGCCAGGATCGAAGCCACGGGCATCGACCGCCGGGGCGGCAACCGCGCGAAGGCGAGCGTCGTTTACGAAATCCACGAGCGCGACGGCGGCTCCCACGTCAGGCTCTCAGGCGCCATCAAGCTTTCCGGCGCGCTCGCGCAGATTGGCCGCAGCGGCATCGTTCAGGATGTTGCCAACCACCTCGCCGCGCAGTTCTCCGAGCGCCTTCACGATAAGCTCGCGCGCAGCGGGCATGAGGGAGACGGTCGCGCGGACGCCCAAGACCCGCCCCAGGCCATCGCGGGCACGCACCTCGCGCGCATCGTCATCGTGGCGTGGATCAGGCGTCTGGTCACGGCGCTGCTTGGACGCACTGCCTAAACGGCGCGCGCCTGCCTGAGCATCCGGTGGATCGCGTCGGGCGTGAGCGGCGCCTCGCGGATCGGTGCGATCCCGAAGGGTTGCAGGGCATCCTCGACCGCCGACGCATAGACCTGCGCCACCGGAATGGTGCCCGCTTCGCCGACACCCTTGACGCCGAGCGGGTTGAGCGGAGTCGGCGTCTCCGAATGAATGATCTCCGCGTTCGGCACTTCGGTCGCGTAGGGCATCAGGAAGTCCATGAAGTTGGCGTTGAGCGGAATGCCCTCCTCATCGAATTCGCAGCGTTCGTAGAAGGCGCCGCCCACGCCTTGGGCGATTCCCCCCATCACCTGGCCGTCGACGATCGTCGGGTTGATCATCCGCCCGCAATCGTGAACGCAGACATAGCGCTTGACCTCGATCGTGCAGAGCTCGGGATCGACCTCGATCACGGCCGCATGGGCGCCGAAGGCCCAGGTCGCATGGGGCGGGCTGTAGTAGTCGGTCGCCTCGATTCCCGGAGTCCTGCCTGCGGCAAGCTGCGGCCCGTCGTGACGGCTCGCCGGGGCGAACTGGGTGGCGCTCCTGGAGGGCTCGTTGAAGGCATAGCGCAGCGGGTTGGTCGCCGTCGCGATCTCCGCCAACGTCGCCGAGCGGTCGGTTCCCTTCACCCACGCCGCACCGTCGCGCAGCTCGATGTCCTCCCGGCTGCATTCCATCATGTTCGCCGCAGCCTCGACGATCTGGGCGCGTGCCTTCAGCGCGGCCATGTGGATCGCGTTGCCGCTGCACACCGCCGCACGGCTCGCGAAGGTCGCGACCCCCCACTCGAACGCGCCGGTGTCGCCCTCGACGACGATCACGTCGTCGACGCGTGCCCCCGTCTGCTCCGCGGCGATCTGCGCGAAGACCGTCTCGTGGCCCTGGCCTTGATCGGTCAGGCCGGTGTTGACGTAGACCTTGCCGGTGATCGGGTGAATCTTGATGTGGCCGCCCTCGTAGGGGCCGAGCCCGGTTCCCTCGACATAGAACCCGAGGCCGAGGCCAAGGTAACGCCCCTCCTCACGGGCAGCCGCCTGCTCGGCACGGAAGCCCTCGACATCGATCGTCTCGCTCAGCCTGTCCAGCGCCTCCTCGTAGGCCCCGCTGTCGTAGATGACCTGCAGACCGTCGGCGAAGATCAGTCCCTCGCGCGGATAAGGAAACTCGTCCTTCCCGATGAAGTTCCGCCGCCGGACCTCGAATCGGTCGAGGCCGAGCTCACTGGCGAGCTGATCCAGGGCACGCTCGATTGCGTAGCAGGCATGGGGCCGGCCACAGCCGCGATAGGGGGTCACCTGCACCGTCGGCAGATAGACCGGGCGGAAGGTGACCCGGAAATTCGGGACGCGATAGGGGCCGGCGATCGATGTCGAGCTCACCAGGGCGACCGCGATTCCGTAGGGAATGAACGCCCCGGTGTCGTGCAGGAAATCGTCCTTGAGGCCAATCACGCGGCCATCCTTCGTGGCCGCGATTTCCAGAGTGTGTATCTGCGTGCGCTCTTGAGAGGAGCCGATGAAGTTCTCGACCCTGTCCTCGATGTACTTGACCGGGCGGCCGATCTCCATCGATGCCAGCGGCACCAGAACTTCGTCAGGGTAGAACATCATGACCTTCTGGCCGAAGCCGCCGCCCACATTGGGCGCGATCACGCGGACCTTGTCCTCGTCGATCCGGAACAGGGAGGCCAATCCGCCACGCACCGATAGCGTCGCCTGCGTGCCGTCCCACACCGTGAGCTCGCCGGTCACGGCTTCCCAGCGCGCCGCGACCGCGCGGCATTCCAGCGGCGCAGCGGTGCTGCGTTCGAGCCGAATCCTGACCCGCGTGATGTGCTCGGCCTCTGCGAACGCCGCGTCGGTATCCCCGGTCTCGACCCGGAATCTGCCGGCGACGTTGTTGGGCACGTCCGGGTGAACGAGCGGCGCACCGTCCTCGACCGCCTTTTCGAGGTCCATCTCGACCGGCAAGGGGTCGTAGTCGATGTCGATCAGGCGAACCGCATCCTCGGCGACGTAGCGGTCGACCGCCACCACCATCGCAATGCACTGCCCGACATAGAACACATCGTCGCGGGCCAGCGGCCGCTGCGTCTTCGGGTGGGTGAGGCCGGGCGCCGGTATCAGCAGCGGCAGCGCGGCATCGAGCGCGCCGATGTTGTCGCAGGTGTAGACCTTGACCACGCCGTCGAGGGCTTCGGCGGCACTGGTATCGACCGAGCGGATTGTCGCTCTGGCGACGCTGCTGCGGGCGAACGCTGCATGAAGTGCGCCTGGAAGGTCGATATCGTCGATGAAGCTGCCCTCGCCGCGCAGGAGTGCCGCATCGGCATTGCGCTCGATCCGTTCGCCGAATTGGCGTGTCGACACGACTACGGTCTCCGTTTCTTCAGCCCGAGCCGCGCATCAGCTCTGCGCCGCGGCGAAAGGCGGCCACGATGTTCTTGTAGCCCGTGCAGCGGCAAAGGTTGCCCGACAGGACCTCGCGAATGGCGTCCTCCGAAAGATCCGGGTTCGGATGTTCCTCCAGGTAGTCCACGATCGACATGACGAAGCCCGGGGTGCAGTAGCCGCACTGCAGCCCGTGGCACGCGCGAAAAGCCTGCTGGACAGGATGGAGCGTGCCGTCGGGCCCGGCCACGCTCTCGATCGTGCGAATGTCGGCACCGTCGGCCTGGACGGCGAAGGCGAGGCAGGACCGCCCGGCCTTGCCGTCGATGATCACCGTGCAGCAGCCGCAGACACCGTGCTCGCAGCCGACGTGGGTGCCCGTCAGGCGAAGCTCGTGGCGGATGAAGTCGCTCAGCAACATGCGGGGGATGACCTCGCGCTCGATACGCTCACCGTTGACGGTCATCGTCACCGGGACGCGCCGATCCGGGGACTGGCGGAGCGGCGCCCCGTACCCGATTGGTCTCGCCATCACGCGCGCTCCCGCGCACGCTCGGTAGCTTTCTTGACGGTGCGCCGGACCAGCGCCGAGACGAGGTCCCTGCGGTAGTCCAGGCTGGCCTGGCGGTCATCGCCCGCCGTCACGGAGTCGCGCGCAGCCTCGGCAGCCTTGACGAGAGCGTCGCCCTCCGGCGGGGCGCCGAGCAACGCGGCCTCGGCCTCGGCAAGGCGCGCTGGTTTCGAGGCAACCCCGCAGGCCACGAGGCGCACGGCGCTACAGACGCCGTCCCTCAGCGTCACCAGCGCGCAGACACCGGCCAGCGCGTAGTCGCCGTGCCGGCGCGCGACCTCCTGGAACGCGTACCCTGTACGGGGAGGAAGGGCCGGGATGCGGACCTCCGACAGCAACTCGTCCGCCCCCAGCGCTGTCGTCATGTGAAACAGGAAGAAGTCCTCGGCGGCGATCGTCCGCTCTCCCCCGACACGGTGCGCGACGACCGAGCCGCCGGTCGCCACCAGCATGCAGGGCAGTTCCGCGGCCGCGTCGGCATGGGCGATGCTGCCGCCGACCGTGCCGCGATTGCGGATGACGATGTGCGCGACGTTGCCCAGGACTTCCGCGATCAGGGGATTCGACTGTCGAACCGCCTCATCGCGTTCGAGATCCCGCTGGCGGGCCATCGCCCCCACCCTGACGACATCGCCGTCGACGGCGTGCCCCCTGAGTGCACCTATCCTGCGCAGGTCCACCAGCAGAGACGGCGCGGCGATGCGGAAGTTCATGGTCGGAATCAGGCTTTGTCCGCCAGCCAATGGCCTCGCCGTCTCGTCGCTCGCCAGGACCTCGACCGCCTCCTCGACGCTTTGCGGCGCCACATAGTCGAACAGAGGAGGCTTCACTCCGCGGCCTCCGGCATGGCCTCGGCGGCGAACCATCCGTCGTCCGGGTCGTCGTGGCCGGCGGGACGAAGGATCGCGTCGCTGCGCTTCATCCGCTCGACATAGGGACCGCGACTGAACATCGGGAGCGGCCCACGCGCGGCTCTCATGCGCCCACGCAGGCGGTCAGTGTCACCGCGGTCGACCGTGTAGCGCCGGCCCTCGCGCGTGAGCACAACCCCGTAATCGTCTCGTGCCGCCTGTTCCGAAACCAGGCCGCACTGCACGTCGTAGCACACCATCTCGGGCTCGCGTGCCAGCGGGTCGCCCCAGCCGCCGCCGCCTGTCGTGCGAATCCTGATGGTTGAACCGGCAGCGACCGGAACGCGATCCTCCATGCCGGCGAGCTTGCGCTGTGTGCCGTCTGGATTGTCGATCTCCAGACTGTAGGTGCCGCCATACTTGCCGCCGTTGACGCCATAGGTGTTGATGAGTGCGCGGTCCGCGTTGGAGAGCGCCTCGCAATCTTCGAGCGCCCTGACGCACTTGTCGTAGCCGAAGCCGCCGCGCCGGCAGCCTGCGCCGCCCGAGTCCGGTGCGAGGCCCAGGCGCTCGACGATGACGGGGTAGCGGGTCTCCGAGAACTCGGCGGGCAGGTTGCGCGAGTTCGGCACGACATGAACGACATCGCTGCCATCCGCCCAGGGACGCCCCGGACCGCCGCCGCCCAGGACCTCGCGGAACAGGAAGAAGTCATGGCCGATGCGCCCGCCATGCAGGCCCCAGATTCGGATGGTCTCATGGTCGGCCGGCATGCGGCCATCGGTGGCCTTGGCCAGCAGCGCCGCGAAAATCCCGAGCGAGCGCAGCAGGGGGAAGAAACGCAGGCCTGTGGCCTTGCCGAAATTCGGCGTCACGAGTGTTCCCTTGGGCGGGAATTTCAGCTCGATGACATCCAGGACGCCCTCGTTCATGTCGATTTCGGCCGCCCGTTCGGGCGTGGCCGCGAGCGAGCGGAGCACCGGCCCCATCCACTTGCGCGCGAATTTTCCCTCCGCGTAGTCGATCGGCCAGTTGATCGGTCCCTTCGCCTCCCTCGACGTGCCCGTGAAGTCGAGCACGATTTTTTGGGCAGTCTTGGTCATCGTCAGGCGCAGCGCATGCATCTGCGGGCCTTCGACGCCGTCATCCTCGATATAGTCCTCCCAGGAATAGACGCCGTCGCGGATCGCGGGGAGCAATTCGCGGCGTATCGTCTCCGCGCAATTCTCGATGATGGCGTCGTAGGCCGCTTCCAGCGCCTCGACGCCGTAGCGTTCCGCCAACGCCACGATGCGCTGGCTGCCGAGCCTGGCGGCACCGATCTCGGCATCGAGATCGCCGCGCAGATGCTCCGAGAGACGCGAGTTGCGCGAAACGATCTTGAATACGGCCTCGTTGATCGTCCCCCGCTCGTAAATCTTGATGGGCGGGACCACCAATCCCTCGGTCCACATGTCGGTTGCATGGGTCGGAAGGCTGCCGGGGACGGAGCCGCCGACATCGTCGTGGTGACCGAAGACCTGGCTGAACCCGATCAGCTGGTCGCCATGGAAGATGGGTATCGTCGTGCACAGGTCGGGGATGTGACCGATGCCGCCTGCGCTGTTGTAGGGATCGTTCCAGAAGAAGATGTCTCCCGGATGAATGTCGCCCTCGTCGAAGTACTCGAAGACCGGCTCGACCAGGGCCGCGTAGGAGCGCCCGGTCAACTTGCGCCCGCGCGCATCGAAGAGCGCCACGCGGTAGTCATGCTGATCCCTGATCATCGGCGAGCGCGCCGTGCGCTCCACCGCCGCCTCGATCTCAAGCTCGGCGGTTCGGATCGTCCCGGCAATGACCTCGAGTTCGATCGGACCGAGCGGCGGCCCTGCGCCCTTGGCCGTTGCTGCGCTCATGCTCCTTTCTCCAGGATGAGGTTGCCGTGGTCGTCGTTGCGGAGGGTCCAGCCTTCGGGCACCACGAGTGTCGAGCCGTACTCCTCGACAATGCCCGGCCCTTTCGCAACAAAGGCGCGGGGCAGAGTCTCCCGGCGCCAGATGGGACAGGACACCCGGCCCCGGCCGCGCCAGTAGACATCGCGTGACCCGGAAGGACTCGCCTCGCCTGTCCCCGGCTCGATCGCTCGCACGACGGGTCGGTGCATGCGTCCGATCGCCTGCACGCGCAGGCTGACGACCTCGACGTCCTGACTGCCCTCGTAGTGAAACCCGAAGGTGTCGTCATGGACCCGGTGGAACGTCGACCACATGCGGTCGACGGCTGCGGCGCCGGCCAGGCCGGCCGGTATCGCAACGAGCACCTCGTGGCCTTCGCCGACATAGCGGACATCGGCACTGCGTTTGAGCGCGATCGCCGCGCGTGCCACGCCTTCGGCTGCAATCTCGTCGCAACCCAGCCGTTCGAGGTCTGCCCATAACCCTTCAAGCTCATCGACCGAGGCAATCGACTGTTGGCGCACCAGCGTGCGCACGTAGTCGCGCTTGATGTCGCAGACATGCAGGCCGAAGGCAGAGAGGTTGCCCGGATTGGGCGGTGAGACGGCGACCTTGATGCCGAGAAAGTCGGCCACATCGGCGGCGAACAGACCGCCTGCGCCGCCGAAGGCGATCATGGCGTAGTCGCCCGGGTCGAGCCCGCGCGTCGTCGTCACCTTGCGAATGCCCTGGACCTGGTTGGATGCCGCGATCTCCAGGACCCCGGCGGCCGCTTCCTCCGCAGAGAGGCCGAGGTCGCGGCCGAGCGTCTCGAATGCATCGCGCGCGGCATCGACATCGAGCTTGAGACCGCCGCCGATGAGCGCACCGGGCAGGCGCCCCAGGACCACGCCCGCGTCCGTCACCGTCGGCTCGATTCCGCCGCGCCGATAGCAGATGGGCCCCGGATCGGCGCCGGCGCTTTGCGGGCCGACCTTGAGCGCACCGTAGGGGTCGATCCAGGCCAGGGAGCCCCCGCCTGCGCCGACGGCCACGACATCGAGCATGGGCGTCTTGACCGGATAGTGCTCGATCGTGGTGTGCGTGGAGAGTTGCGGCGTGAGCCCGCGCACCAGCGAGACATCGGTGGACGTGCCGCCGACATCGAGCGTCAGGATATCGCGGTATCCGGCGAGGCGCGCCATGTGGGTCGCCCCGAGGACGCCCCCGGCAGGCCCCGACAGCAGCATCGTCACGGGCTTCTCGCCGGCAGCCTCGCTGGAGACGATGCCGCCGTTGGACTGCATGATCAGGAAGGGTTTCTCGCCGGACTTCTCAGATATTCTTTCGTGAGCGCGCCTGAGATAAGTCTGGCAGTAGGGCTTGACCATCACGTCGATCAGCGTCGTCATCGCCCGTTCGTACTCGCGATATTCGGGCAGGACAACCGATGACAACGACACGAATCTGTCGGGAAAATTCTCCTCGACGATCGCGCCGACGCGTCGTTCATGCGCGGGATTTGCGTAGGAATGCAGGAGACAAACGGCGATGCGTGTGACGCCGAAATCGACGAGATGTTCTACCGCCCCGATCACACTCTTCTCGTCGAGCGGCGTCATGACGGACCCGTCGTAACTTACGCGTTCCGTCACTTCCTGGACGAGATGAAGCGGCACGAGACGCGGCGGCTTCACCCAAAAGAAGGAATTGCCGTAACCGTCGGGAACGGATTGGCGCGCGATCTCGATGATGTGGCGAAATCCGGTCGTCACGAGCAGGCCGAGCCCTTCGAAGCGGTGTTCGAGCACGGCATTGGTCGCCGTCGTCGTCCCGTGCAGGACTTGGCTTAATCGGGAATCGTCCTCGCCTATGACCTCCCGGATCCCGGCGATCAGGCCTCGGCTCGGATCGTCGGGCGTGCTCGGTGTCTTGATGGCCTGCTGCGCGCCCGTCGTCTCGTCGATCGCGATGACATCCGTGAAGGTTCCCCCGGTATCGATGGCGATTCGCAGGCTCATGAATGCTCCCGTCATGTGGGGGCGGCTCGAAGAGTCCGCTTGGGGCCCGCGCGTGGCCCCGGCTCCTCACGCGCGCTGGGGAGCGCATTGCCCCGCCGGCACGGTCCTGTGCCGGCGGGGCCGGGAGAGATGTTCCTCAGGCGGCGAGGAAGCGGTTCCACTCCTTGATGAAGAGGGTGATCTGGCGCGGCCAGATCATCCAGTAGGCGATGTTGGACTGGCGCCGCAGCTTGGGCCCGGTGTCGCGCCCGCGGCCCTCGTACCACTTGAGCCACGACTCTTCGCTCATGTAGTTCCGCGCCGTGTCGGGGGTGGGCGAGTAGTAGCCCTGCTCGGCGTCCGCCGCGCCGCGCCAGCCTTCGAGGCACCAGTCCATATAGGCCATCGCGACTTCAGGCTGCGGCGCCTCGCTGGAGAGGCACATGCCGTAATACCAGGCACCCGTACCTTCCCAGACGTCGACGTACCAGCACGGGACGCCCTGCTTCTTCACGTCCTCGACGACCGGGTTCCAGCAATCGATGCCCCAGACCTCCTCGGAGGCGAGCAGGTTCACGGCCTCGCCGTAGTTGGTCCAGAGCGCGCGGAAGACACCGTCCTGCTTGGCGCCGATCAGGAAGTCGATGACGTTCTTGAGCTCGTCCGGCTCGAGATCGCCGTAGCCCACCTTGACCGGGTCCATCTTGCGGTTCTTGACGAGATAGCTGGCGCAGCGCGGCGGGCCGATCAGGTCCTCGTTCTGGATCGAGACCTTGCCGCGCACGTCCACGTCGCGCCACTGGCCCTCGTAGAGCACGCCGAGGGTGTCGGGCGTGTTCCGGTCCGCCTGACTGTCGGCGAACTTGTGCGGCAGGATGCCCAGCGCATCCATGTTGTAGATCTGCGGCAGCATCCCGAACGAGGAGCGGCTCTCGTCCCAGAAGACCGCCTCGACCGGCCAGCCGCTGGTGTGGTCGGCGCCGACATGGGCGGGGTCGGAGAACAGCGTGTCGGCGAACTCCCAGTTGGTGATCTTCTCCATCGGGATCGGCGCGATCGTCCCCGCCTCCTGGAGCGCCGGCGTGCGGAAGGCGTTGGTCTCGATCATCGAGAAGGTCTCGTAGCCGCCGGTGATCCACTTCTGGACCGAATCGGCGAGGCTCGCGACCTGGCCGGTCACCTGCAGCCCGCCGCTCATCTCCTCGAACTTCTTGAAGAAGCGCTCCTGAGCGGAGACCCCGGTGCCGATGAGCAGCATCGGCTCGTCCTGGGTGATGCCGGCGACCCGGTCGGAGAACGCGGCCTCGGCCTCGGTCGCCGCCATGCCCGCGGCGGCGACCACGGCCGTCGCGCCCGCCGCCGCCATGAACTCGCGCCGGTCGAGCCCCGCGGCCTTGCTCGCGCGTGTGTCGGCCTCGTCGCAGAACTTGTCGTGTCTTTTTCCAAGATGTCCGTCGTCCATCTCTGCCTCCCTGATGCGATGGCGTCGCCCGGTCCGGGCGGCCGGTTGTTATTCGGCCGCGGCCTTGCCGGCCACGGCCTCGGTGCCGAACCCACGCAGCATCCCGGTGAAGGGTTTCGGCTCCGGGAACCTGTAGGTCTTCCACTTGCTGGTCTTGCGGCCCATCTCGACGATGGCCTCGGCCATCTTGGTGGCGCAGACCACGCCGTCGAGCACCGGGATGCCGAGCTCGGCTTCCAGCCCGTCGGCGAACTCCGCGAAGCCGGCGCAGCCCAGGCAGATCGCCTCGGCGTCGTCCTCGTCGCGGGCGCGGTGGCATTCCTGGCGCAGCTTCTCGAGCGAGCCCTCGTAGTCCCGCTCCACGTCGAGCACATAGACCGGCGAGGTGCGCACGCTCACCCTGCTGCTCAGGCCGTAGCCCGCGACCATGTCCTCCACCGGCACCCGGAAGCGCGGGATGATGGTGACGATCGCCACGCGCGCAGCGAGCTGGCAGGCCAGGTAGAGCGATGCTTCCGCGATCCCGATCACCGGCTTGTCGGTCATCTCGCGCGCAGCATGCAGGCCGGGGTCGCCGTAGCAGGCGATGATGTAGGCATCGAAGCCCTGGGCATCGCCCTTGCGTATCTCGTTGAGGATTCCGGGCACGCACAGATATTCGTCGTAGAAGGATTCGATCGAGGCCGGCGCGTAGTCCGGCGTCACCGCCACGACCTCGGTTCCCTCGCGCGCGACCGAGCGCCCGGCCACGGCGTCGGCGTCCGTCATCTCCTGCGACGAGTTGGGATTGATGATCATGATCTTCATGGTGGCTGCCTCCCGCTCAAGGCCGGGGCCGCGCGCGGCCCGCCGTGCCTGCCGCCCTGTGCCCGAAGCGTACAACCGCACCCGCGTCCGAGTCCACAATCGCCCCGTCCGCGGCGCCCGGCCGCGAGGGTTTTCCTCAGTAACCGCACCATCGACGGGCCAGAATCTCGTAGACCTCGGCCGCCTGCTCGATATGCGCCACCGGGCAGTATTCGTCCGTCTGGTGTGCCATGTGCATCTCGCCCGGACCGAGAATCACGGTCGGCGGGCGCCCGTAGGCCGGAGTCAACGCCGAGGCATCGGTGAAATAGGGCGCGCCGCGCGGCTCGATCGGCTCGCCGAGGATCTGCTCCATCACCCCGTAGATTTCCTGCATCCACGGATGGGTGTGCGGGGTGTGCACGCCACCGCAATCGACGACGCGGGCGATCTTGTTCTCGTCGCCGAGATACCCCTCCAGTCCCGAGAGGATTATCGCGTGGTCCTGCTGGGGCAACGTCCTGATGTCGATCGTAAACTCGGCGTGGTCGGGCACCGAGTTGAGGTTGAGCCCGCCCTGCATGGTGCCGACGTTGAGGGTCGACCTGCCCAGCAGCTCGTGGGGCATGACGTTGAAATCGAACTCCTCGAGCCTGGTCACCGAGCGCGCCGCCTTGTAGAGCGCGTTGTCGCCGTGCTCCGGCATCGAGCCGTGGGCTGTGATGCCTTCGGTCTCCACCTTCAGCCAGAGCGCGCCCTTGTGGCCGAGGATCGGGTAGTTCGAGGTCGGTTCGGCGATGACGATGGCGCCGGCCTCGCCGAGCGCGCCGATCTCGGCCAGGTGGTAGGAGCCTTCGCAGCCGGTCTCCTCGCCGGCACAGATCGCCATCACCATGTCCGCCGTCCCGCGCTTTTCTTCGCGCGCGAGCTTCAGCGCGGCGTGAACGAAGGAGGAGATGCCGGCCTTCATGTCGGTGGTGCCGCGGCCAAAGAGCTTGCCGTTCACGATCTCGGCACCGAAGGGATCGACCGACCACTCCTTGGCGCCGAGCGGCACCACGTCGATGTGCCCGCCGAAGCAGAGCGGCTTCTTGCCGTTCCCGCCCTCGCCGCGCAGCACCGCGACCAGGCTCGTCCGCTCCGGCGCAAACTCGTAGTAGGAGACCTCGATACCCGCCGCGCTCAGCAGATCGCCCAGGTAATGGGCGCACTCGACTTCGCGGCCAGGGGGATTGCGGGTGTCCATGCGAACGATATCCCGCGTGATCTCCAGGGCGGACGGAATGGACGACATGAATTGGGCTCCTTCTCCCTGGCGGCGCGTGTTGACCGCTCCAATCGTCACGCCGCGGTAGCCCGGACGTCTCCGACGGTTGAGCCCCATCGCTCCCGGAGCGGCGATTTGCCGCCAGTATGGCCACGAGCAGGCGCACGGTCCAGAACAGCCAAGGCGCAAATTGAGGTGCCAAGACCGTTTGCCCGGCATCCATGAACTGCCACGGCGCGTTTGTGCTAGTTTTCCTTCGCTTCAACGGGTGCCCGGCACCGGCACGGCCGGGCCGGCGAGGAGCGGACGATGGCTCGAACCGTACGATTCCACGAGACCGGCGGGCCCGAGGTGCTGCGCGTCGACGAGGTGCCGGAGACGGATCCGGGACCCGGCGAGGTCCGGATCAGGGTCGAAGCGATCGGGCTGAACCGCGCGGAGGTCATGCTGCGCGAGGGCATCTACCATGAACGGCCGGTCTTTCCCTCGCGCATCGGCTACGAGGCCGCCGGTGTGGTCGAGGCCGTCGGTGCCGGCGTGACGCGGGTCAGGGAGGGCGAGCGCATCGCCACCGTGCCCTCCTTCGCGCTCTCCCAGACCCGGCAGGGCGTCTACGGCGAGAGCGCCACGGTGCCGGCCGAAATCGCGGCGCCCTATCCGGCAGCGCTCACGCCGGCCCAGGGCGCGGCCCTCTGGATGGCCTACCTCACGGCCTACGGCGCGTTGGTCCACTATGGTCGCCTCGGGCCGGAGGATGCCGTGGTCGTCACCGCGGCGAGCAGCAGCGTCGGCACCGCCGCGATCCAGATCGCCAGGGAACGCGGCGCCACCGTGATTGCGACCACCCGGACCGCTGCCAAGAAGAATGCGCTCCTCGGATTAGGCGCCGACCACGTGGTGGCGACGGAGGAGGAGGACCTGGCGGCGCGGGTGACGGAAATCACGGGAGGCGCCGGTGCGCGCGTCATCTTCGATCCCATCGCCGGGCCGTTGCTGGCGACGCTCTGCGGGGCCGCGGCGCCCTACGGCACGATCTACGAATACGGAGCGCTCCACCCCGGCGAAACGGCCTATCCGCTCATGCCGATGCTGGCCAAGTCGCTCACCATCGTCGGCTACCAAGTGCTCGATTTCGTACGCGACGACGCCCGCTTCGCGAACGCACGGGACTACATCTTCGCGGGCCTGGAGAGCGGCGCACTCGTGCCCGTGATCGACCGGGAGTTCCCGCTGGAGGAGATCGCCGACGCCCACCGCTACATGGAATCCAACGCCCAATGCGGCAAGATCGTGGTCACGGTCTGATACGCTGCGCCGTGCCGAGGAGTTGACCAGATGAGCATGGCAGCCGAGCTGCACGAAAAATGGAGCCGGTATCCGGACTACCGCGAGGCCTATGATCGGTTTGGTCCGGAGTTCGAGCTCTCCCTCTGTCTGATCGAGGCACGCACCATTCCCGAGCTCACTCCGGCCGAGCCAGCACGGTGTCCCGGAAGCGGGGACGAATGACTGAATCGTCCCCTTCCCGTCATGGCCGGGCTTGTCCCGGCCATCCACGTTCCTGCGCGGCGCCCGGCCCAGATGGATGCCCGGAACAAGTCCGGGCATGACGGTGGAAGGGCGGCGTTGCCGATGCGCATGGTCTGGAGAGGACACCGGAGGAACGGATGGCGCGTTGACCGCGCTTCCATGGCGGTGAGACACTAGGAAGGGCTGCGGGACTGGGTTCCCGTGGAGGACGAGACGATGGCAAGCAGCACGAAGGGGCGCGAAAGCGCTGGTTTCGAGACCGACGTGGTGACCCGCGAGATCGTGCGCGGCAAGCTGCTGGCGGTGGCCGACGAGATGGGGGTGGTGCTCGCGCGGAGCAGCATGAGCCCGGTCATCTACGAGGTGCTCGACTTCGCCTGCGGCTTTTGCGATGCGGACGGCGAGCTTGTGTCCCAGACCAACGGGATCACCGTCTTCACCGGGACCTTCTCGCTCCAGATCAACATCATCAAGGAGAAGTTCGCGGGCCGCATCCGGCCGGGCGACATCTACATGCTCAACGACCCCTACCGCGGCGGCACCCACTACAACGACGTGGGCGTCATCAAGCCGGTGTTCGTGGACGGCGAGCTTTTCGCCTTCGCCATCTCGATCTCGCACTGGACCGATGTCGGCGGCAAGTCGCCGGGCTCGCTGCCGGCGGACGCCACCGAGATATTCCAGGAAGGCATCTGCTTCCCCGGCATCCACGTCTACAAGGAAGGCGAGCGCCAGGACGCCATCTTCGAGATGATCGCGGCCAATGTGCGCCTGCCGAAGATGGCGCTGGGCGATCTCAACGCGGCCCTCGCCTCGGTCCGCATTGCCGAGAATCGCTGCCTCGAGCTCTGCGGGAAGTACGGCAAGCGCGCGGTCGCGGAGACCTTCCGCCACATTCTCGAAACCAGCGAGCGGGTAAGCCGCGAGGCCGTGGCGGCGCTGCCGGACGGCACCTACGAGGCCGAGGACTGGGTGGACGGCGACGGCATCAGCGAGGAGCGCTTCCCCACCAGGGTGGCCGTCACCATCGCGGGCGACACCGTCACCGTCGACTACACGGGCTCCTGCGAGCAGCTCCAGGGGCCGGTCAACTGCTCGCGCTCGGCGCTCGTCTCGGCGGTGAAGACGGTCTTCAAGGCGATCGTCGACCCCCAGTCGCCCTCCAACGAGGGCTGGTTCCGGCCGCTGAAGGTGGTGGCGCCCGACGGCACGGTGTTCACGGCCACCAAGCCCGCGCCGGTCGGCTGGTACTACGAGGGCACCGGCCAGGCTTCGGAATTGGCGTGGAAGGCGCTCGCCCCCATCGCGCCCAAGCGGGTCAGCATGGGCAGCGCCAACAGCCTCTGCGTGACCGTCCTCGGCGGCCACGACCGCGCCAAGGGCGAGCCGTGGGTGATGATCGAGCCCAGCATGGTCGGCTGGGGCGCCACGGACGAGCGGGACGGCAACTGCGTGACCAGCCCCATCACCAACGGCGACACCTTCAACTACTCCATCGAGCTACTGGAGGCGAAGTTCCCGGTGCGGGTCAACCAGTACATGCTCAACACGCTCGGCGGCGTCGGCGCCGGGCGCTACCGCGGCGGCTACGGCTCGATCCGCGAATACGAGATCATGACCGACGACGCGGTGCTGTCGGCGAGCTACGGCCGTTCCATCGAGAAGCCCTGGGCGCGCGAGGGCGGCGCCGAAGGCTCGGTCAACTATTTCGAGCTGCATGTGGGCAACGACGCACGCCGCGCCGCGCGGGCACCCACCACCGTGATGAAGCGGGGCGACATCATCCGCATGTTCACCGGCGGCGGCGGCGGCTACGGCGATCCCTTCGAGCGGCCGGCGGACGAGGTGCTCGCGGAGGTCCGCGCGGACTACATCTCCGCCGAGCAGGCGCGGGAGGATTATGGCGTCGTCATCGCGGCCGACGGGCGCGCGATCGACGAGGAGGCGACCGCCAGGCTGCGCGCCGCGGCAGCCTGACGCGCTGATCGACAATGGGCCGGCTCGCGTCCGATATCGGCGGCACCTTCACCGATCTGGTCTATTTCGACGACGTCGAGGGGTCGCTGCGCACGGCAAAATCCCTCACCACGCCGGGAGACCTGACCCAGGGCGTGATCGACACCGTCGGGCTATCGGGCCTCGAACCCGGCGAGGTGGACTTCTTCGTCCACGGCGGGACCACGGTGATCAACGCGATCACCGAGCGCAAGGGTGCCCGAACCGCCCTCGTCACCACCGCGGGCTTCCGCGACGTGCTGGAGATCCAGCGCGGCAACCGGCCCGACCTCTACAATCTCCGCTTCGAGAAGGAGCGCCCCTTCGTGCCCCGCCTGCTCCGCTTCGAGGTGCGCGAGCGGGTGGATGCGGCGGGTAACGTATTGAGGCCACTGGAGAAGTCTGACCTCGACCACGTCATCGCGCGCTGCCGGGAGGAAGGGGTCGAGGCGATCGCGATCCAGTTCCTCCACAGCTATGTCGCGCCCCGGCACGAGGCCGAGACGGCCGCCTATCTGCGCGAGCGGCTCGACGGTGTCTCGATCACCGCCTCTCACGAGATCACCCGCGAGTGGCGCGAGTACGAACGCGCCAACACGGCGGTGCTCAACGCCTATGTGCAGCCCATCGTGCAGAGCTATTTCGGGCGCCTGGAGGAAGCGCTGAGCGGTGCCGACATTCGTTGTGCCTACGCCGCCATGCAGTCCAACGGCGGCACGACCAGCTTCGCCTGGGCGAAGGAACACCCCATCACGCTTATGGAATCGGGGCCGGCGGCAGGCTGCAACGGCGCCGCCATCGTCGCCGACCTGTGCGACGAGCCCAGGGTGATCTATCTCGACATCGGCGGCACCACCGCGAAATGCACCACCATCGAGGACGGCGCGCCCAAGGTGACCACCGAGTACCGGCTGGAATACAGCCGCTCGCAGTTCGGCTACCCGCTGCGCGTACCGGTGGTGGATATCGTGGAGATCGGAGCCGGCGGCGGCTCGATCGCCTGGTTCGACAGGGCGGGGCTGCTGAAGGTGGGGCCGGTCTCCGCCGGCGCCGATCCGGGGCCCGCGTGTTATGGCCGGGGCGGCACCAAGCCGACCGTGACCGATGCCAAGCTCATCACCGGCGTCATCAACCCCACCAACTTCGCCGGCGGGCAGTTCGACCTCGACGAGGGCAAGGCCCGCACCGCGATGGAGAAGATCGCGAACGGGCTTGGCACGGACGTGGTGGAGGCGGCCGTCGCCGTCATCCGCACGGTGGAAGCAAACATGATCAACGCGCTGAAGCTGGTCTCGATCCAGCGCGGCCACGACCCGCGCGACTTCGCGCTGGTGGTGGGCGGCGGCGGCGGGCCCATGCACGGCGCCCCGCTCGGCCGCGAGCTCGGCGTGAAGGAGATCATCGTGCCGCTCTATCCCGGGCTCTTCTCCGCCTGGGGGATGCTGGCCACCGAGCCCCGGCGCGACTTCATGCAGACCGTGCTGCGGCGCGACGAGGAGGTGGCGGCCGGCGACGTGCGCGCGGTCTTCGCCGGCCTCAGGCAGGAGGCGGAGCGCTACTTCCGCACCGACGCCCACATGGGGGGAGCGGAGATCGCCTTCGAGGGACGCATCGACCTGCGCTATCTCGGCCAGGAGCACTCGGTCACCGTGCCCGTGGACATCGAGGCCGCGCGCGTGGACGCGATCCTCGCCGCCTTCCACGACGCGCACGAGAAGACCTACACCTTCCGCCTCGACGACACGCCGGTGGAGTTCGTGACCTACCGGCTCTCCGCGTCGGCCAAGGTGCCGAGGCCGGAGATGACGAGGCTCGCGGCCGACGGGCGCTCGCTGGCGGCGGCGGCAAGGCCCCCGCGCATGGCCGACTTCGCGGAGGACGGGCGCCACGAAGCCGCGGTCTACGAGCGCGACCGCCTTCCCCCCGGCGCCGCGCTGGAGGGGCCGCTGATCGTGGAGGAGGCCACCGCCACCACGCTCGTCCATCCGGGACAGACGCTCCGGGTGGACGATTACGGCTTCCTGCGTATTACCGGCGCTTGACCGGCGATACCGGCGGACGCATCTGCCGGGCCAAGCCCCCATTTCGTCATGGCCGGGCTTGTCCCGGCCATCCACTTGTTTGCTCGGCGTTCCCCGGGTCTGGCTGGGCGGGATGCCCGGAACAAGTCCGGGCATGACGGTGTTGGAGGGCCTGCGCGCTACACCGCGTCCGGGCGGCGGGCGAGCGCGACGACGCAGCCGGTCGACAGCAGCTGGCCGGCGGTGACGGCCGCGTTGGTGAGTGCCGTCGCCGTCACGCGGGTCGCATCGACCACGCCGGCCTCCAGGTAGGGGCAGAAGGCGCCCGTGCGTGCGTCGAAGCCGATCTGCGCGCCCGCGCCCCTCAGCGTTTCGAGAGCGATGGACGGCTCGCACCCGGCGGCTCCCGCTATACGGCGGAAGGGTTCCTGCAGGGCGCGTGCAAAGGCGCGGCGCTCGGGCTGTGCTGACCCGGCGCCGCCATTCTCAATGGCGAAGGCGGCGCGCGCGAGGGCCACGCCGCCGCCTGCGACCACGCCGTCGGCCGCTGCGGCGCGCGCGGTGTTCAGCGCGTTCTCGCAGGCCCTGTGCCGCGCCTTCCAGGCGGTCTCGGTGACGCCGCCGACGCGGATGTTGGCGACGCCCGAGACGAGCCGCGCGAGACGCGCTTCGAGCTTGCCCCGGTCGTAGCTCTTGCGCTCGCGCTCGATCGCGTCGCGAAGCTGCGCCGCGCGGTGCTCCACCGCCGCCGCCTCGCCACCGCCGCCGAAGATCGTGGTGGAGACCCCGTCCACGACCGCCCTCCTGGCGGAGCCCAGCGTGCCGGCAGCCAGCGTTTCCGCCGTCATCCCGGTCTCCTCGCCGACCATGCGCCCGCCGGTGAGCACGGCGACGTCATCGGTCGCGGCGTGGCGGTAGATGCCGGACTCGGGCCCCTTCACCGCCGCGCAGCGGACGGTGCCCTCGCGGTGATTGGTGAGCATGACCGCCAGCGCCTGGTCGGAGACGTCCTGGGCCAGCACCAGCAGGCTCCGGCCGCTTGCGCGCGCCGCCTCCAGCGCCGGCACGAGCTGGGCCGCCTCGGTCAGCTCGCCCTGGCACATGAGCAGGTGGGGCTGGTCGAGCGCGACCTCGGTCTCGCCCGCCTTGAGCAGGAAGTTGCGCGACAGCAGGCCGTGGTCGAAGGCCATGCCGCTCATGTAGTCGACCGTCGTGTCGACGCCCTGGTGGTAGGAGACGTTGACCACGCCTTCCGCGCCGAGACGCTCCACCGCCTCGGCCACGAGGGCCGCGATCTCGTCGTCACCGTCGGCGGCGACGAGGGCGAGTTGCGCGAGCATCGCGCGGCTCGTGGCCGGGCTGCTTTGCCGCGCCAGTGCCGCGAGCGCCTCCTGCGTGAGCCCGTCGAAGCCGCGCCGCACCGAGGGCGGATCGATCCCGGCCGCCACCAGGCGGAGCCCGGCCTCGGCGAAGGCGCCGGCGAGCAGCGCCGTGGTGGTCGAGCCGTCGCCGACGGCGTCGCGGGTCTTCTTGACGCAGGCCTTGATCAGCTCGGTGCCCAGCGTCGCGAAGCGGTCCGCGTCCTCCAGGTCTCTGATGGCGGTGAAGCCGTCGCGCGTGAGCTCGGGATAGTCGTCGGCGCGCTCCAGCACCACGCGGCCGCCATGGGGGCCGAGCGTAAGGCCGGCAAGCCGCGCGGCGCGCCCGAAACCCGCCATCAGCGCGTCGCGGGCGTCGTCGCCTGTCTTGATGTGCTTGGGCCGCCCGAGCGCCATTCGACGATCTTCCGCGCCAGCGAGCGGCGGTCAACAGCGGCGCGGCCGGAGGTCTCGTGTCTCGGCCGCGCCGCGCCTTGTCGAGCGGGAGCGGATCAGGCCGCGCTGAAGCGGTTCCACTCCTTGATGTAGGTGGTCACATGCGTGGGCCACACCATCCAGAAGGCGATGTTGGACTGGCGCCGGGTCTTGGGCCCGGTATCGCGGTCCAGGCCCCCGTACCAGCGGCGGTAATCCTCCACGCTCAGATGGTCGAGCACCGGGGCGGGCGAGGGCGAGTAGTAGCCCTGCGGTGCGACCGCCGAGCCCCACCAGCCGTCCAGGCACCAGTCCATATAGGCCATGGCGACCTCGGGCTCCGGCGCCTCGCTGGAGAGGCACATGGTGTGGACCCAGGCGGCCGTGCCCTCGAAGACGTCGACATACCAGCACGGGATGCCGCGCTTCTTCACGTCCTCGACCACCGGGTTCCAGCAGTCCATACCCCACACCTCCTCGGAGGCGAGCAGGTTCACGGCCTCGCCGTAGTTGTTCCAGATGAGGCGGAACACGCCGTCGTTCTTGGCGGCGATGAGGTAGTCCACCACACCCTTCACTTCCTCTGGCTGCATGTCGGAGTTGCCGACCTTGGGCGGGTCCAAGATCCCGTTCTTCCAGAGGAAGCTGTAGGCGCGCGGCGGCCCCATCAGCTCGTCGTTCTGGATCGAGGTCTTGCCGGTCGCGTCCACGTCGCGCCACTTGCCGGTGTAGAGCAGCCCGAGCGTGTCGGGGATCGCGAAGTCCGGCTGCATGGGCGCGAACTTGTGCGGCAGCACGCCGAGCGCGTCCATGTTGTAGAACTGCGGGACGCCGTAGAAGGAGTCCTTGTTCTCGTCCCAGTAGACGATCTTGGACGGCCAGCCGGTGACCTCGTCGGCGCCGATATGGCCGGGCTGGGTGTAGAGCGTATCGGCGAACTCCCAGTTGGTGATCTTCTCGGCCGGGATCGGCACGATCACCTCGGCCTCGCGCAGCGCCGGCTGGCGGTAGGCGTTGGTCTCGATCATCGAGTAGGTGCTGTTGCCGCCGGTGATGAACTTGGAGACCATCTCGCTCAGGCCCGCCACCGTCCCGGACACGTCGAGGCCGGTATCTTCCTTGAACTTGTTGAAGAAGCGCTCCTGCACCGAGACGCCGAGGCCGATGGTCTGCATCGGGTCGTCCTGGGTGATGCCGGCGACGCGGTCCGCGAAGCCCGCGCGCGCGCTGCCGGCGCCGAGCGCGGTGCCGGCGACCGCCGCGGTCGCGCCGGCTGCGGCGAGGAAGGTGCGGCGGTCGATGCCCCCGCCTGCCGCCTCTTCCGCCTCGGCGTCGCGGAAGCGCTTGATCGCCTTCTCTTCCGCCGCCATCGCGGTATGGAGGTCCATCCGGTCGGCCAGACGTTCGTACTTCTTGTCGAGATGCTTGCTATCCATGGTCTCCTCCCTCTGAAGTCTGCGTTCCTTCTAGACCTGATGCTCTTCCTGACCCGTGAAGCGGGGCCGGTAACGGCTCGCGGTCATCAGGTAGCCGAAAATCCCGATCACCGCGAACGAGATGAGGGTGATGATGACGCCCACGGCGAAGATGCGCGGCGTGATGCGGATCGTGGTCGCGCCCAGCACGTCGAGGGGCAGCGTGTTCTGCGATCCGGACACCAGAACGGTGCGGGCGAACTCGTCGAAGGAGAGTGTGAAGCCGAAGAGCGCGGACGCCATGATGCCCGGCTTCATGATCGGCAGCGTGACGTGCCAGAAGGTGCGCCAGCTGTTGGCGCCGAGGCACATCGCCGCCTCCTCCGTCGAGCGGTCGAAGCGGTTGAACACCGTCAGCATCACGATGAAGCAGAAGGGGAAGGTCCAGAGGATGTGGACCGGCAGCGTCGTGCCCAGCCAGTGCTTGTCGATGCCGATGCCCTGCCAGAACAGCGCGTGGCCCAGGCCCACCGTCACGCCGGGGATCATGATGCCGACCAGGTAGAGGTAGAAGATCGGCCCGGCGCCGAGGAAGCGCGCGCGCATGGCCTGCGCCGCCATGGTGGCGAGCACCGTCGAGATGGTCATGACGAGCAGCGCCAGCACCAGCGAACGCAGGCCGGCATTGCCGAAGTCGCCGACATATTCGCCGATGTCCCGCGCGGTGCCGGACGGGTTGAAGAGCCGCTCGTACCAGAAGATGCTCGTCCCCTGCATGGGGAAGGTCGGCCCGCCGCTCTCCCCCTGGAAGGAGAGGATCACCATGACGATGAACGGCCCGTAGAGCATGAGCACGAACAGCACCACGTAGACCGCGAGCACGATCTTGACCCAGCCGAACTTGGCGACGTGATAGCTGGTGGGCTCCGGCACGGCTCAGAGCTCCTCGCGCAGCTTGACGAACTGGAAGATCAGAACGATCACCGGGATCGAGACCAGAACCATGACCACCGCCACGGCGGACGCAGCCGGCCACTGCAGGAGGCTCTGCTGCTGGATGAGCACGTTGGCCAGCATGGTCGTCTTGCCGCCGCCGATGAACTTCTGGATCGCGAACTCGCCCATCATCACGACGAAGACGAAGAGGATTCCGGTCGCGAGACCCGGCTTGGTCAGCGGCACCACGATCTTCCAGAAGGTGATCCAGGCCGAGGCGCCGAGGTCCCGCGCCGCCTCGATCACCTGGCGGTCGATCTTGGCCATGGAGAAGTAGATCGGGCCGATCATGAAGACCGACCAGATGATCGCCATGGAGAAGATCATGCTGGGTTCGCTGTAGAGCAGGATCTCCGCCGGCTCGTCGATGATGCCGATCCCCATCAGGATCTGGTTGATCAGCCCCTTGCGGCCGAGCAGCGGCAGCCACGCCACCATGCGGATCAGCGCGCTGGTCCAGAAGGGCACGATGCAGAGCAGCAGGATGTAGAGCTTGAGCCGCTCGCTCTTCACGAAGAAGCAGACGTAGTAAGCGACGGGATAGCAGAGCAGCACCATCAGCGGCAGCACGATGATGGCGATCAGGAAGGTGAAGCCGAGGGTCTGCAGATAGGTCGCCGTGCCGAAGAACTCGATGTAGTTGTCGAACACGAAGCCCGGCTTCATGCCGTAGGCCCAGGGCTTGTAGAAGCTGAAGACCACGACGGAGACCAGCGGGATGCCGCAGAAGAGCGCCATCAGGATGGTCGGCGCGGCGACCAGCATCAGCGCCTGGCGCGCACGCCTCCTGGTGAGCGTCATCTGAGCAGCCGGTGCCGCCGCGGCACGGCTTTCGGCGACGGCGGTCACCGGGCCCGAGCCGCCCCGGTCATGGCCGCCCGCGTCCGAGCATCGGCCAGGCCTCGGCGCTCACTCGAACACCACCAGCGCATCGTCGGCATTCCAGCCCACCCTGACCCTCTCGCCGCGGCGGAGCGCGGTGATCGCCGGCGGCGGCTCGTGCTCGTCCACGCGGAGCGAAGCGCCGCTCGGCAGGTCGATGTTGAACTCGATCTGCGAGGTCTCGAAGATCGAGAACGCCACCTCGCCCTCGACCGTGTTGTCCGGTGTCTCGTCGTTGAGCAGCACACTGGTGAGGCTGGCGCGCACCACCACATGGCAGTCCGTGCGCGCCGGCGCGTCGTCGGCGATGCGCGCGCGGAAGGTGCCGGCGGGTCCTGCGACGGTGGCGATGCCGTTCTCCACGCTCGCGATCTCGCCCTCCAGGATGTTGTTCTTGCCCACGAACTGGGCGACGAACAGGTTCTTGGGGCGGTGGGTGACCTCCTCGGGCGGGCCGATCTGCTCGATCCGGCCCTGGTTCATGATGACCACCCGGTCGGAGACCGCGAAGGCCTCGGTCTGGGTGTGGGTGACGTGCACGAAGGCGACGCCGAAATCGGTATTGAGGCGTCTGAGCTCGCGCTGCATGCGCAGGCGCAGGTTCGCGTCGAGCGAGCCCAGCGGCTCGTCGAGCAGGAGCACGTCGGGCCGTGTGACCAGCGCCCGCGCGAGGCCCACGCGCTGCTGCTGGCCGCCGGAGAGCTGCTGGATCGGGCGATCCGCCAGCTCGTCGATGTCCACGGCGCGCAGCATCTCCAGCGCACGCCGGCTGCGCTCGGCCGACGACACCTTGCGCATGCGCAGCCCGAACTCGACGTTCTGCGCCACCGACATGTGCGGGAACAGCGCGAAGTGCTGGAACACCATGGCGGTGTTGCGCTCGTGCGGCTCCAGGTGGGTGCAGTCGCGGCCCGCGATCAGGATCTGGCCGTCCGTGGGCTCGTCGAAGCCCGAGACCATGCGCAGCGTCGTGGTCTTGCCGCACCCCGACGGGCCGATGAGGGAGATGTACTCACCCTGCGCGATGTGGAGCGTCATCTCGTCGACGGCGAGGATGTCCCTGCCGAAACGCTTGGTGACGTCGATCAGGTCGACGGCGATGTCGCTCATGCCGACTCGTGCCCTCCCGCCGCGGCCCGGACTTGGCGCGGCTCTGCCCCGTTAGCCTTCCCGCAAGTCATTGTTATTGCTGCCTCCTGCTGAGGACAGACGATGAGTCTAACCGTCGGCCAAGCGCGCCGTCAACTTGATCCCCTGTACGTGGGAGCCGCGCCGCGGCCGGCTCTCAGGCGACGGCCCAGAAAGAGCCTTCGATCCCGCCGACGGGGCGGCCGGCCTTGATGTGGATGCGGCGACCGGGAAGTCGCCGCAGGATGTCGACCAGAGACGTCGCCTCAAAGACAACCAGATCGGCGGACGCACCGGCGGCGACGGCAGGAGTGGGGGCACCGGCGTTTCGCGCCGCGCGGGTGGTCGCCATCTCGAAGCCTTCGCGATCTGAGGCGGTCTCGCTTTTTCGGACAGCCGGGCGGCTCGTTCAAGGTGTATTCCGGTTGTCGTTCAGGCCGCCAGGATTCCCTTGAATCGCGCTTCCTGTTGCTGCTGTTGCGCCTCTGGAGATGTGGGCAAGGCGCGTAGCGGCTTGTCCATCATATCCACAGGCGTCTCGCCGCGGTATGCCGCGGTCGCGTTTGCAAGCGCGGCAGGGGCGGTGCAGGGTTCGATTGCGCCGGCCCGATGGGAGAGGCCGTGTTCTTCGCGTCCCGGCCGGGGGCGAACGTCGGGAGCCGGACATGCGCGTGTTGATCTGCGGCGGCGGCGTGATCGGCGCGTCGATCGCCTACTTCCTCGGCCGGCGCGGCATCGAGGCCGTGGTGATCGAGCGCACCGGCATCGCCAATGCGGCGTCGGGCAAGTCGGGCGGGTTCCTGGCGCTCGACTGGTGCGACGGCTCCCCGGTCGAGCCGCTGGCACGGCGCAGCTTCGCCCTTCATGCCGAGCTCGCCGCGCGGATCGACGACGAGTGGGGATACCGCAGGCTCGACACGATCGGCGTCGTCGCCAGCGCGCGCCGCGATGTGGGCGTCTACGCCAGGCTCGCGGCGCCCGGCTGGCTTGCCGGCGATGCGGCGGTGCACGCGCGCCTCGGCACCGCCGAGACCACGGCGCAGGTCGACCCGGCCGCCTTCACCGGCGCCATCATGCGGGCGGCGCTCGGCGATGGCGCGCGGGTGCAGCTCGGCACCGTCACGGGCGTGGCCTTGCGTGCCGGGGGCACCGTGCGCGGCGTCGTGGTGGACGGGCAGGAAGTCGCGGGCGATGCGGTCGTCATCGCCATGGGCCCCTGGTCGGCTCTCGCCAGCCGCTGGCTGCCCTTGCCCGCGGTCTACGGGCTGAAGGGGCACAGCCTGGTCTTCCGCTACGCGCCGGCGCCGGTGCCCCACGCGCTCTTCGTGGAGCTCGAGACCGAGGCCGGCACCCTGGCCTCGCCGGAGGTGTTTCCGCGGCCCGACGGCACGACCTATGTCTGCGGTCTTTCCAGCGAGGCAGCGCTGCCGGTGGACCCCGCTGCGGTGGTGCCGGACGAGGGCGGCGCGAACAGGCTCCGCGCCATGACGGCGCAGTTCGCGCCGGCGCTCGGTGGCGCCGAGGTGCTGGCGGAACAGGCCTGCTACCGTCCCGTCGTCGAGGACGGGCTGCCGCTCATCGGCGCCGTCCCCGGTGTCGCCGGGGCCTATGTGGCGACGGGTCATTCGGTGTGGGGGATGCTGAACGGCCCGGCCACGGGCGAGGCGGTCGCCGCGCTGATCGCCGACGGCGAGAGCGCTGCCGTGGACCTTGCCCCCTTCGATCCGGCCCGGCTCGCACCGCTGGAGGCGGGCGCCGTGCGGGTGGAGGTGTGACGCAGCGTCCGACGTGGCGCCGCTTTCTCGCCGGAACGGATGGCGGATATCCGCACATCCAGGGTCGGCCCCACCTTGCAATCGTCATGGAACTGCGACCGCAGCAGGCGTCGTGTTATTAATATTTTCGAGTGAAATCTTAGTAACGCATGTCGCCATTGAGGAAACTTGAATAGGGCAGCACCGGCATGCAGCGCGGAGAGATCGGCAGGTACGAGAGCGCGAGCGCAGGCGGCGAGCGAGTGCGCGCCCGGCGCCTGAGGGAAAAAAAGAGGGGTTATACCGATGACTTGACGGGGTGCCGGACGGACCTGCGCCCGCCGCGGCGGGGCGACGTTCCCGCCGTCGATCCACGCCAGTCGATCGGCCGTCAAGTCATCGATATAAGCCCCGGAAGCCTCGCCGCGCAGGTGTTGCGTCGCGCCGCGAAGATATCTCCGCTCCACCGTCCCTGCGGGCCGGCTCCGGTCGATATGACGGAGGGGAGTCCTTCGGTCAGCCGGGCTTGCGGGCCTTGTGGAAGTACATCGGGGTGAAGATCCCGAGGCGCCCGGCCGCCGTCAGGCTGTCGGCGGCGACGTTGAGGACTTCGTGTACCGCGAACGACCCCCTGGGCACCGCGCGCCCGGTTTCGAGGACGCGGAGCGCCGCCGAGGTGATCCTGCGGCCGAGCGGCGTTCTCGGCAGTCCCCTGAGCGTCAGGGCGCGACCTTCGAGCGGCCGGTACCACGGCGTTCCCGGGTCGGCGTCGAGCGCGCGGTCGTGCGTCTCGATGCCTTCGAAGCCGGCTGCGCGCAGGCTTTCGGCGACCTCGGTGAAGGAAGCGATTTCCGGCAGCGCGTTGCCGTACTCGATCCCCTGCTTGAGCTCCCGGTGCACCGGGTCGCCGCCGTCATAGAGCGGGGTCATGCACCAGTCGTAGCCGGCGAAGACCGCCCCAGGGCGCAACACCCGGAATATCTCGGCGTAGGCGGAAGTCTTGTCCGGCGCATGCGGCATGGCCTCGACCTGGTACGCCGCATCGAAGCTTCCGTTTTCCGCCGGTATGGCCATGAAATCGCCGCGCAGCACGCTGCACAGATCCTCGAGCCCGGCCTTGCCGTTGTAGGCGGCGCACTTGCCGAGCTGGTATTCGCTGATGTTGAGCCCGACGATCGCGGCGCCGAATCTCTTGGCGAGGGTGCGCTGGGGACCGCCCACGCCGCAGCCGACATCCAGCACGCGCATGCCGGGCTTAAGCCCGAGGGCCTCGCCCAGATAATGCTGGTGGCCGGCCATGGCTTCCTCGAAGGACGCGCCGTCCTTCGCCGGGGCGAAGTGAAACGACCGGCCCCATCCGTACTCGTAGAAATCGGTGATCAGGTCGTAGAACACCTCCACCATGGCGGCGTATTCTTCCTTGCCCCGGCGCTGGCTGTCGCGGTAGCGCGCCAGCGCTTCGGCTGTGTCCTCTGGCCGGACCGCCCGCGGAATCGGGTTGTGGAACTCAGCCGCCACGGCCGCACTCTCCGCACGGGTGGTCGGCGAACCCGTCGGGGTAGAACTGTCCGTACCACGCGCGCATCCTGCCCAGCGGGCCGTCGTCCGCGTCCCCGGGGGGGCGCCGCCGGTAGATCTTCGCTTGCCAGATCTTCACGTCCTGCCGCCATTGCGAGATCCAGTTCCCGACCACGTAGGACACGAAGATGCGGGGCACTCGCCGGGCGGCGAACCAGCGGAAGGTCACCCGTTGCTTTAGCGCCTCGACAGGGGTGTGGGTCTGGAACATCGTTATTTCGCCGATACCGGGTACGTGGACATCGAACTTCACGATACTCCCCGGACCGAGAAAGGTAATCAGCGCCCGAGATCGCGTTTTCTCGAGAACCCGGCCTCCTATCTCGAGCGCCGTCTCGTTCCCGAAATTAGGAAACATGCGCGAGCGCCTCGTCGAGAGACCACGAAGGCTCGTGCCGGATTCTGATCCAGGGCAGTCCGATGTTGGTCCAGGGAATGCGCATGATCCCGTGGAGTCGGGAAAAATGCGCGAAGTCGACGCTGTTCTCGGCGAATTCGATGATGTGCGTGTCTATGTCGCCGGCGTCGTACTGGCCGCGGCAAGCGAACCGCCGGTCGTCGATCTCCGGCTGCGGCGGCAGCCGATAGGGCGGTTCGGCGCCCTGCCGCGCCGACCGATAGATCATGACCATGCCGTAGTAATCGATCGCTTCCCAGAGCCGGTGGACGAGGGCCCGGTCTTCGACGCAGGCGGGATCGCGAACCCCGCCGTTGCCGTCCACCTGCCAGCCATGTAAGGGACATTGCAGCCGGTCCCCCTCGACCGGCCATGGGCGAGGTTCGCGCCCCGATGCGGGCAGAACGCGTCCACGGCCGCGATCCGGCCGCATGTCCGGCCGCGAAACAGCGCGATCTGCTCGCCCACGCACTGAACGTGCTTGACCTCTCCGGGCTTGATGTCGCGGGACGCCGCCACCCTGTACCAGCCGTCGGGAAAAGGCGGCGGATAGCTGCGCTCCCTGTAGCGTGCCAGATTATCGGACATGAACCGGCAGCCATCGCCGACGCTGCGCAAGGGGCGGACTGTTCAAGGCTCGGTTCACGGCTCGTGTCCTCGGCGATCCGCCCGGCGCAGGCCGGAAGGTCCCGCCGCGAGGTCGAATTGACCGCCGGCCCGGCGGATTGACATGACATGGTACAGATTCCGCATCGGTATGCAACCGGGCGGGCCGCAGCCACCCCACCTGTCATTTCGAAGGGAGCGCAGCAAAGCGGTGAAAACCTGCCGCGCAGGCGTTGCGGCGTGCCGGCAAGATATCTGGGGCTTGTATCGCTAACTTGACGGGTGGTCGTGCGGCGCGGATCGGCAACTGGAACACCGCCCCGTCGCGGCGGGCGCAGGATCCGTCCCGCCCCCTCCGTCATGGTCGGCCTGCGCCGACCATGACGGCAGAGCAACGGTCCCGTTCGAACCGGATACGCCCCGACGCGTCCCGGAACGCCTGTCGGCCTCCCGCTCGCCAAGTTATCGACATAAGCCCCAAAAAAAGAGTCTACCGCGCGGCGGCTCAGCCGGCGGCGGAATCTAGGGCGTAGCCGGCCGAGCGGACGGTCCGGATCAGGTCGGGGCGGCGGCGGCAGTTGAGCGCCTGGCGCAGGCGGCGGACGTGCACGTCGACCGTCCGGCTCTCGATGAAGATGTCCGGGCCCCAGACGCTATCGAGGAGCTGCTCGCGCGAGAAGACGCGTCCGGGATGCTCCATCAGGTGGCGCAGCAGGCGGAACTCGGTGGGCCCGAGATGGATCGCGGCGTCGCCCCGCGTGACCCTATGGGCGGCGAGGTCCATGCGGAGGTCGGCGTAGCGCAGCACCTCGTCGCCGAGCGCAGGCCTGAGACGCCGCAGGATCGCGCGGATGCGGGCCAGCAGCTCGGCCGGCGAGAAGGGCTTGACGACATAGTCGTCGGCGCCGCCGTCGAGGCCGCGCACCCTGTCCGCCTCCTCGCCGCGCGCAGTCAGCATGACGATGGGGAGCGGGCGGGGGTCGGGCCTGCGCCTGATGCGGCGGCAGACCTCGATGCCGGAAAGGGTCGGCAGCATCCAGTCGAGCACCATCAGGTCGGGGCGGCGCTCGTCCACCATGAGCAGCGCCTCCCCGCCGTCGATGGCCTCGCCCACCTCGAAGCCGCCCTTCTCCAGATTGTAGCGCAGCAGCGTGAGCAGCGCCGCCTCGTCCTCGACCACCAGGATGTAGGGCTTCATCGCGCCGGCGCCTCCGGGTCCGCGCTCTCCTGGTGGAACGACGTGACGTCGCCCTTGGGGCGCTCCTCCTCCACCACCCTGCCGGTGACCATGTAGCTCACGGTCTCGGCGATGTTGGTGGCGTGGTCGCCGATCCGCTCGATGTTCTTGGCGATGAAGAGCAGGTGCGCGCACGGCGTGATGCGGCGCGGGTCCTCCATCATGTAGGTCAGCAGCTCGCGGAAGAGGCTGTTGTAGGATTCGTCCACATCCTCGTCGCGCCGCCAGACCGCCATGGCGCGGTCGACATCGCGGTCGCGGAAGGAATCGAGCACGTCCTTGATCATGCCCTGGGCGATGCCCGCCATGCGCGAGATCGCGTGGGTGAGGCGCACCGGGTCGATGTCGTGGATGGCGATGGAGCGCTTGGCGACGTTGGCGGCGTAGTCGCCCATGCGCTCGAGGTCGCTCGCGACCTTGATCGAGGCGGTGATGACCCGCAGGTCGACCGCCACCGGCTGGCGCAGCGCCAGGATGCGCACCGCGAGCTGGACGATCTCGGCCTCCAGCGTGTCCACCCGCCGGTCTTCGGTGATGACGCGCGACGCGAGGCCGTCGTCGCGCCGCGCCAGCGCCGCGATCGAGGCGGCGAGCTGCTGCTCGACGATGCCGCCCATTTCGAGGACCGCGTTGTTCATGCGGTCCAGCTCCTCGTCGTAGGCCTTGACCGTGTGCTCGGCAGCCATCGCTCGCTCTCCTTCCCTCGGCCCCCGCCGGCGCACCCCTGCCTAGCCGAAGCGCCCGGTGATGTAGTCCTGCGTCCGCTGGTCGTGCGGATTGGTGAAGATCTGCTCGGTCGCCTCGAACTCCACCAGCTCCCCCAAGTGGAAGAACGCGGTGAACTGGGAGACCCGCGCGGCTTGCTGCATGTTGTGGGTGACGATGGCGATGGTGTAGTGCTGCCTGAGCTCGTCGATGAGCTCCTCGACCTTGGCCGTGGCGATGGGATCCAGCGCGGAGCAGGGCTCGTCCATCAGGATGACCTCGGGGCTGATGGCGATGGCCCGGGCGATGCAGAGGCGCTGCTGCTGCCCGCCGGAGAGCTCGGTGCCCGGCTGATGCAGCCGGTCCGAGACCTCGTCGAAGAGGCCGGCGCGGCGCAGGCTCTGCTCGACGATGTCGTCGAGCGCGCCGCCCTTGCCGGCGAGGCCGTGGATGCGGGGCCCGTAGGCGACGTTCTCGTAGATCGACTTCGGGAAGGGATTGGGTTTCTGGAACACCATGCCGACGCGCGCGCGCAACTGCACCACGTCGATGTCGCGGCCGTAGATGTCGCGCTCGTCGAGGGTGATGGAGCCGCTCACCCGGCAGATGTCGATGATGTCGTTCATGCGGTTGAGGCAGCGCAGGAAGGTCGACTTGCCGCAGCCGGACGGGCCGATCAGCGCCGTCACCTTGTTCTCGGCCAGGTCGATGTCGACGTCGAAGAGCGCCTGCTTGTCTGCGTAGAAGACGTCGACCCCGCGGGCGCGCATCCGCATGCGCGGCGCCTCCGTAGCGCCGGCCGAGCTGCCGGCTGCGGCACCGGCCGCGGCGGCGGCCGTGCCGTTCCCGTCCGTCATCAGCGAGACCATCCCGTCGCTGTCGTCAGTCACGATACCACTCCCGGCCGCCTAAAAGCGGACCTCGAACTTGCGCCTGAGATAGATCGCCACCGCGTTCATCAGGATCAGGAACGCCAGCAGCACCAGAATCGCCGCCGAGACCTTCTCGACGAAGCCGCGCTCGGGGCTGTCGGCCCAGAGGAAGATCTGAACGGGGAGCGCCGTCGCCGGGTCGAAGGGGCCGCCGGGGATGTCGACGATGAAGGCCACCATGCCGATCATGAGCAGCGGCGCGGTCTCGCCCAGCGCCCTGGCCATGCCGATGATCGTGCCGGTGAGGATGCCCGGCGTGGCCAGCGGCAGCACGTGGTGGAAGACGACCTGGATCGGCGAGGCGCCGACGCCGTAGGCGCCCTCGCGGATCGAGGGCGGCACCGCCTTGAGCGCGGCGCGCGCGGCGATGATGATCGTCGGCAGCGTCATCAGGGTGAGCGTCAGCCCGCCCACGATCGGCGCGGAACGCGGCAGGTGGAACAGGTTGATGAACACCGCGAGCCCGAGCAGGCCGAACACGATGGACGGCACCGCCGCGAGATTGTTGACGTTGACCTCGATCAGATCGGTGATGCGGTTCCTGGGCGCGAACTCCTCGAGATAGATGGCGGTGGTCACGCCGATGGGGAAGGCCAGCACCAGCGTCACCAGCAGCATGTAGAAGGAGCCCATGATCGCGCCGCCGACGCCGGCGATCTCCGGCTCCCGCGAATCCCCGTTGACGAAGAAGGCGCCGTTGAAGCCCGTCTCCACGAAGCCGGCGGCATCCAGCGCGTCGATCCAGCCGATCTGCCGGTCGTCGAGGCGGCGCTCGTCCTCCGGCACGTCGCGCGGCGCGCTGCCCTTGACCAGCATGTCCATGTCGCTCGACGCGGTGAGCCGGACGCGCCGGGTTTGGCCTATGATCGAGGGGTCGTCCACCACGAGTGCGCGCAGCTCGAAGCGCGCGGCCGTGCTCACCAGCTTGAGCAGCTTGCGCCGCTCCTTCCGCGCCGTCACCTCGGGGAAGGCGGCGAAGACGGTCTCGCGCAGCAGTGTGCCGTACTCCGCGCCCCGCAGCTCGTCCGCCGTGGGCGCTTCGCTCACGCCGAGGAGCCTGGGGTCGAAATCGACCTCCAGCGCGACCGAGGTCCGCACGAAGGCGGGGTAGCCGGTGGCGACGACGCTGCCGAGCAGGAATGCGAGAAAGGCGAGCGCCAGGCAGATGGCGATGAGGCCGTAGGCCTTGAAGCGCCGCTCGGCGCGGTAGCGCCGGCGCAGCCTGCGCCCGGTCCAGTCCGCGTCCTGCCAGGCGCCGCTGAGCGCCGCTTGGGCGGTGTCAGTCATATTGCTCCCGGTACTTGCGCGCGATGTAGAGCGCGAAGATGTTGAGCGCGAGCGTCACGGCGAAGAGCATGAGTCCGAGCGCGAAGGCGGCCAGCGTCTTGGCGCTGTCGAACTCCTGATCGCCGACCAGCAGCGTCACGATCTGCACCGTGACGGTGGTCACCGCGTCGAGCGGATTGGCGGTGAGGTTGGCGGCGAGGCCCGCGGCCATGACCACGATCATGGTCTCGCCGATGGCGCGGCTGACCGCAAGCAGGCAGGCGGCGACGATCCCATGCAGCGCCGCCGGCAGGATCACCCTGACCACGGTCTCCGACTTGGTCGCCCCCATGGCGAGCGAGCCCTCGCGCAGCGAATTGGGCACGGCGACGATGGCGTCGTCGCTCAGCGACGAGATGAAGGGAATGATCATGATGCCCATGACGGCACCGGCGGCGAGCGCGCTCTCCGACGCCACGTCGAGGCCGATGGCTTCGCCCGCCCCCCTGATCGCCGGCGCCACCACCAGGGCTGCGAAGAAGCCGTAGACCACGGTCGGCACGCCGGCCAGGATCTCCAGGATCGGCTTCGCCACGTTGCGGAAGCGGGGGCTCGCGAATTCGGCCATGTAGATGGCGGCGAAGAGGCCGACCGGGAGCGCCACGAGCATGGCGATCAGCGTGATCATCAGCGTGCCGGTGAAGAGCGGAATGGCGCCGAAGGCGCCGGTGCTGCCCACCTGATCGGCCCGGATGGCGGTCTGCGGGCTCCATTGCAGGCCGAACAGGAAGTCCCAGAAGGGGATGATCGAGAAGAAGCGGATCGATTCGAAGAGCACCGAGAGGACGATGCCGATGGTGGTGACGATGGCGATGCAGGAGGAGAGGATCAGGACGACGGTGACCACCCGCTCGACCTTGTTGCGCGCACGCAGGCCCGGTGCGATGCGCCGCCAGGCCCAGCCGAAGCCGGCGCCGCCGACGGCCAGCCCGACCGCCAGCACCGCCGCCTGGGCCGTGGCCTTCATGCTGGCGTAGCGCTCCGCCGCCGCCTGCAGCGCGGGATCGACCTCGCGGCTCACCACGTCGCCGGAGGCCAGGTTGCGCACGTCGTTGAGCAGCAGCCCGATCATCGCGTCCGGCTGCTCCGCCACCTGAGGCCCGAGATAGGAGAGCAGCAGCGCCTCCAGGATCGGCGCCTCGACGGCCAGCCAGACGACGAGCACGATGGCGGACGGAATGCCGCACCAGAGCGCCACGTACCAGCCGTGATAGGCCGGCATGGAGTGGAGCCTGCCGAGATCGGCGCCGGCCGTGCGGAGCGCCCGCCGCCGGCCGAAATAGAGGCCGATGACGGCGAGCGCCAGGATCGCGATGAGGAGGATGGTGAGCTGCACGCCGTCGGCCGTCCCTGCGCCGCGCGCCCGGTCGAGCGAGCACGAGCCTGACCCTATGACGGGGCCGGTTCAGGCATAAGTCAGATTTGTTACGGCTTTGTGACGGTGCAGTCCGTGTGTGTGCCCGCGCGTCAGTCCGCCCCCTCGGGCCGCTCGGGCCGGCCGGCGCCGGGCGCGGCGGCGTCCTCGTCCGCTGCGGCCCGCTGCAGGTAGACGGTGAAGGTGCTGCCTTCGCCGGGCGTGCTGTCGATGGCGAGCCCGCCGCGGTGCCGGTTGACGATGTGCTTGACGATGGCGAGGCCGAGGCCGGTGCCGCCGAGCTCGCGCGAGCGCGCCTTGTCCACGCGGTAGAAGCGCTCGGTGAGGCGCGGCAGATGCGCGCGCGGAATGCCCGCGCCCCGGTCGATGACGGAGACCGAAACGGCGCCGCCGTTGCCCGCGACAAGGCCGGCGGCGGCCGGCGCGGCGGCCGGGGCGCGGCGCGCCTCGATCCTGACGCTGCCCTGGGGCGCGCCGTACTTGATCGCGTTGTCGACCAGGTTGAGGAACAGCTGGGTGAGCTCGTCGCCGTCGCCGATCACCGGCGGCAGGCCGTCTTCGGCGTCGATGGCGACGCTGACGCCGCGCTTGTCCGCCTGCCATGCGAGCGTGTTGCGGACATGGGCGAGCAGCGGGGGGAGCGGCACCGTCTCGGTCGGCGGCGTGTGCTCGTTCATCTCGATGCGGGACAGCGAGAGCAGGTCTTCGACCAGGCGCGCCATGCGCCTGCCGTGCTGGTCCATGATGGCGAGGAAGCGTTCGCGCGCCTCCGCATCGTCGCGGGCGGAGCCCTGCAGCGTCTCGATGAATCCCATCAGGGTGGCCAGCGGCGTGCGGATCTCATGGCTCGCATTGGCGACGAAGTCGGCCCGCATCTGATCGGTCCGGCGCACCGCGGTGAAGTCGACGAGCGCGAGCAGCGCCGCGGCGCCGCCCTCGCGCGGCTGGGGCAGCGGCTCGACCCGCGCCCGGAAGGTGCGCTCCACCGGTGCCTGCAGCGTGAACTCGATGTCGCGGCCGCCCTGGCCGGCGATGGTCTGCTCGACCGCCTCGATGAGCGCCGGATTGCGCAGCGAGGCCGCGATGTGGCGCCCGGCCGGCTCGCCGCCGAGGAGCGCTGCCGCCGCCCGGTTGGCGCGCACGATGTTGCGGTCGGCGTCCAGCAGCAGGAGCGGCTCGGGCAGTGTGTCGAAGGCGCGTTCGAGCTCGTCACGCTCGCCGGCGAGGCGCGCCCGGCCCTCGGCATCGAGCCGGCCGCGGCGCTCGATCGAAGCCGCTAGATCGCGGGTGAGCGGCCCCGCCGGCGCGGGCGGCCCCGCCGGCGCGGGCTGCCGGGGGCCTGCGCCGCCATCCCGTGCGGCATCCTCCACGTGACGGGCGAGCGCGCCGACCTGCGCCAGCACCCAGAACGCAGCCAGAGCCGCGAGCAGGCTGAGGCCGGCCCAGGCGAGAGCGGCGGCGAGCGGCGGGGTGAGCCCGAGCAGCGCAAGCAGCAGGAATGCGAGCCCGAGCGGCAGCGCCGCCGCCAGGCTGAGTCGCGCCCAGCGGCGGAGCGGAACGACGCGCACCGCCATCATCGGCTCTCCTCCGCACCATGTTCTCGGTGCCTCAAGTCTATCAAAGGGTTCCGGCGCCAGGCATGACGAATATGTGAACGGAACCGGGCCGGCGCGCCCGAGCGGAGCGAGCGCCCGGAGGCACACGCCACGTAGAAGATAAGCGGGACCGGGCCGCAAAGCGGCCCGGCCGGCGCGACCGCGCCGGCGCGCCGCTAGGCGCGGAGCGTCGCGCGTCCACGCGCGCGGGGGCGCGCGATCGAGCGGAGCGAGCGCCCGGCGCCTGAGGGAAAACAAGAAATCCTGTGCTAGTGTCCCGCCATGCCCGAGGACGCCGAGGCGCCAGCGAACGCCGCGCCGGCCGGCGCGCGCGCTGTGCGGCGGGGCCGGCCGCGCGCCCGCCGTGTCGAGCCGGCGACGCCGATGATGGCGCAGTATCAGGAGATCAAGAGCGCCCACCCGGACCACCTCCTCTTCTACCGGATGGGGGATTTCTACGAACTCTTCTTCGACGATGCGCGCGCGGCCTCGGACGCGCTCGACATCGCACTGACCAGGCGCGGCTTCCACCAGGGCCAGGACGTGCCGATGTGCGGGGTGCCGGTGGTGAGCGCCGAGGGCTATCTCCAGCGCCTGATCCGCAAGGGCTTCAAGGTCGCGGTGTGCGAACAGGTGGAGGACCCGGCGGAGGCGCGCAAGCGCGGGCCCAAGGCGGTGGTGCGGCGCGAGGTGGTCCGCCTGGTGACGCCGGGAACGCTCAGCGAGGACGCGCTGCTCGACGCCCGCACGGCCAACTATCTCGCGGCGCTGGCGCAGGCGGAAGGCGCGCTCGCGCTCGCCTGGGCCGAGATGTCGACCGGCGAATTCATGGTGATGGGGGTCACGCAGGCTGCCCTGCCGGCGGCGCTCGCCCGCATCGAGCCGGGCGAGCTGCTGGTGCCCGAGCCGCTGCTGGAGACAGCGGCGCTCTTCGAGCTCTTCGCCGAGTGGAAGCAGGTCCTCACGCCGCAGCCGCGCACGCTCTTCGACAGCGTGAGCGCCCGGCGCGATCTCGCCGGGCTCTACGGCCTCGCCTCCCTCGACGGGCTCGGCAGCTTCACGCGGCCCGAGCTCGCGGCGGCCGGCGCCGTCGTCGGCTATCTGCGGCTCACCCAGAACGGCGCGCTGCCCCGGCTCGCGCGGCTTCGCGCCACGCGTGCCGGCGCGGCGGTGGCGATCGACGCCGCAACGCGGCGCAATCTCGAGCTCACGGCGGCGCTGGAGGGCGGCAGCGCAGGCAGCCTGCTCGCGGTCATCGACCGCACCGCGACCGGCGCCGGCGCGCGCCTGCTCAGGGCGCGCTTGACCGCGCCGCTCACCGACCCGGACGCCATCGCCGAGCGGCTCGACGGCGTGGGCTTCCTGGTCGAGGCGGAGGGCGCCCGTCACGCGCTCGGCGAAGGGCTGCGCCGCTGCCCGGACGTGGAGCGCGCGCTCTCGCGGCTGGGGCTCGGCCGCGGCGGCCCGCGCGACCTCGCCGCCGTGCGCGACGCGCTCGGCCAGATTCCGGCGATCCGCGCGGCCTTCGACGCCGCGCCCGCCGGCGGCCTGCAGGCGCCCCCGGCGGCCCTGGTGCGCTGCCTCAAGGCGCTCGGCCACCACGAGACCCTGGTTGAGCGCCTGACGAGCGCGCTGGTGGCGAGCCCGCCGCCCGGCATCCGGGACGGCGGCGTGATCGCGCGCGGCTACGACCCGGCGCTCGACGAGATGGTGGAGCTGCGCGACCACAGCCGGCGCCTGATCGGCGAGCTGGAGGCCCGCTACCGCGCCGAGACCGGCGTGGGCGCCCTCAAGGTGCGCCACAACAATGTGCTCGGCTACTATGTCGAGACGCCGGCGGGCCGCGCCGGCGCACTGCCCGAGCTGTTCATCCACCGGCAGACGCTGGCGAGCGCCGTCCGCTACACCACGGTGGAGCTCGGCGAGCTCGAGGCGCGGATCAACGGGGCGGCCGACAAGGCGCTCGCCCTCGAGCAGCAGCATTTCGACGACCTCCGCGCCGATGTGCTGCGCCGGGCGGACGATATCGCCCGCGCCGCAAGCGCGCTTGCCGCCCTCGACGTGGCGCAGGGACTGGCGCATCTCGCGGTCGAGCGCCGTTACGTCCGGCCCGTCGTCGACGGCACCGCCGCCTTCGAGATCAGGGGCGGCCGCCACCCGGTGGTGGAGGCGATGGGCGCGGGCGCGGCGGGCGCGGCGGGCGGCGCCGAGGGGGGCGCGCCCTTCGTCCCCAACGACTGCAACCTCGGGGACGACGCCCGCATCTGGCTGGTCACCGGCCCCAACATGGCCGGCAAGAGCACCTTCCTGCGCCAGAACGCGCTGATTGCGGTGCTGGCCCAGATGGGCTCCTTCGTGCCCGCCGCCGCCGCCCGCATCGGCGCGGTGGACCGCCTCTTCTCGCGCGTGGGCGCGGCCGACGACCTCGCGCGCGGGCGCTCCACCTTCATGGTGGAGATGGTCGAGACCGCCGCCATCCTCAACCAGGCCGGCGAGCGGGCGCTGGTGATCCTCGACGAGATCGGGCGTGGCACCGCCACCTATGACGGGCTCTCCATCGCCTGGGCCGCGATCGAGCATCTGCACGACGCCAACCGCTGCCGGGCGCTCTTCGCGACCCACTATCACGAACTCACCGTGCTCGCCCGGAAGCTCGACCGGCTCGCCTGCCACACCATGCGGATCAAGGAGTGGCAGGGCTCGGTCGTGTTCCTGCACGAAGTGGCGCCGGGTGCGGCGGATCGCTCCTACGGCATCCATGTGGCGCGCCTCGCGGGGCTGCCGGAGGCCGTGCTGGAGCGCGCCGAGGAGGTGCTGGCGCTGCTCGAACAGGGCGATCAGGCGGCGGCGGCCGCCCGGCTCGCGAACGACCTGCCGCTCTTCCGGGCCCGCGCGCCGTCCGCGCCCGCAGCGCCGGAGCCGGCGCCCGACCCGCTGCGTACGCGCCTCGCCGCCATCAACCCGGACGACCTCACCCCACGCACGGCGCTTGAGCTCGTCTACGCGCTCCGCGCCGGGCTCGACGACGACGAGAGCCCGGACTGACGGGGGCAAGCGACAGGATGAAGCCGCCGCCTTCGTCGCCTGTGAATGCCCGACCGCGCTCGAAGACGCCGTCACCCTGCTCGCGGCGCACGGGCCGGAGGCACGGCCGCTTGCAGGCGGGCAGAGCCTGGTGCCGCTGCTCAACGTCCGCCGGACGCGGCCCACGCTGCTGGTCGATCTCAACCGCATCGCCGCGCTCTGTACCGTCGCGGTGGCGGACGGTGCGCTCCGCATCGGCGCCACGGCGCGCCAGGCTGCGGTCGAGGCCGACGCGGACGTGGCGGCGGACGACGCGGTGCTCCGCCGCGAAATCGATGTGCGCTACTATGGCTAAGTCTCGGGCGGGCTTGCGCTCACGGTCAAGGCGCGCGAGCGCCCGGTCGCCGGCGGAAGGGTATGGGCCCGGCGAGGTGCATCCGCCGGGGCTGCTGCTGAAGGCGCCGGGGAACGGCGCGGATTCGGGCCAAGGCACGGCATAGGCGCACGCGAACGGGGAGGCAAGGCATGGAATTCGGGATCGCCTTCAAGGGCGACATGGGGATTGAGCGCACGATCGCGATCGCGCGCCAGTGCGAGGCGGCCGGCTTCGACTATGCGTGGTTCTTCGATTCCCACATCCTCTGGTCCGACTGCTACACCAAGATGGCGGTCTGCATGGCGCATACCGAGCGGGTTCGCTTCGGCCCGCTCGTCACCAACCCCAGGGCGCGCGACTGGTCGGTGGCGGCGAGCCTCTTCGCCACATTGAGCCAGATCGGGCGCGGCCGCTTCGACATCGCGGTCGGGCGCGGCGACAGCTCCGTGCGGGTCATGGGCAAGTCGCCGGCGACGCTCGCCCACACCGCCGCGTTCTGCCAGGCGATGCGGGCGATGGTGGCGGGCGAGACCGTGCAGTACGCGGACTGCCCGGAGCCGGTCTACATGGACTGGGTCGAGGGCCACCCCATGCCGGTCTGGTTCGCGGCCTACGGGCCGAAGGCGCTCAAGACCGCGGGCGAGGTCGGCGACGGGCTCATCATCCAGCTCGCCGATGTGGGGCTCTGCGAATGGTTCGGCGGCCAGGCCAAGGCGGCGGGCCAGGCGGCAGGCCGCGACACGGCAGGCTACCGGGTGCTCTCCGCCGCCCCTGTCTGGGTCGGCGACCGCGAGACCGGGGTCGCCCAGACCAAGTGGTTCCCGGCGCTGGTCGGCAACCATGTGGCGGACATCGTCGAGAAGTACGGCGCCGGCACCGACCTCGTGCCGCCGAGCCTCACCGCCTATATCGAGGCGCGGCGCGGCGCGGGCGCCGGCGGCGAGGGCTACAACTACCGCCAGCACGCCGACAAGGTCTCCGACAACACCTACTACATCACGCCGGAGATCACGGATTCCTTCTGCATCCTGGGCGAGCCGGACGAGCATGTGGCCAAGCTGAAGGCGCTGGAGACGGCGGGCGTCACCCAGTTCACCATCTACCTCACCAACGGTGCGGAGGAGCGCATCGTCGCCGACTACGGCGACCGCGTGATTCCGCATTTTCGCTGAGGCGACCCCGCCCGGAAAGACCGGCCGCCCGGCGATCAGAGCGCTTGGATCGGCCCCGGATAGCGCGCGACTGTTGCGTCCGCCGTCAGCAGCGTAAGGCCCTCGATCCGGGCCTGCGCGATCAGGATGCGGTCGAAGGGGTCCCTGTGGATCGGCGGGAGCAGGTCCACGGCCGTCGCGTGGGCGCCGGTGATGGCCAGTTCGCGGTAGCCGGTCTCCAGGAGGTTGCGCCGCAAGAGGCGCGGATCGACGCTGAACGACGCGCGGCCGAGGCCGTTCTTGATCGCAATCTCCCACAGCGACGCGGCGCTGAAGACCAGATCCGTCGCCGGCTCGTCCATCTGGGTGCGGATATCGTCCGGCAAGCGATGCGGCGCGCCCGCCGCCCAGAGCAGGACGTGCGTGTCGAGCAGGAGACTCACCCGCCGCCGCCGAACAGGGTCTCGATCTCGGCGGCGCCGATGCGGTCGAAGTCCTCCGGTATGGAGACTTGACCCTCCATGAAGCCGGTCCGGCGAGCCGATCCGGCCGCCGGTGCGTCCACGGCGGTCACCTTGACCAGCGGCCGGCCCGCACGCGCGATGACGAAGGGCTCGCCCTCGGCGGCGGCGGCCACCAGACGCGACAGATGGGTCTTGGCTTCGTGCATGTTGACGATGCGCATGGCCGCGCCCTCCCGACTTAGTCCGATAAACTTAGTCGGAGAGGTCGGCGCCCGCAAGAGGGAGGCGGCGGCGCTATTTGTTGGGTGCGGCGATGCGGTGGCCGAGGGCGAACATCTCGAACTCGCCGTCGACCATGTGGGCCGTCCGCTCCATCTGGCGCTTGAACCACGGGGTCTGCGTGTGGGCGTCGAAGTCGGCCTCGGTGAGATAGATCTCGTAGAAGATGAAGCGGCGCGGATCGTCGCGGTCGACGCTCACCTCGAAAGCGACACAGCCCGGCTCCCTGGTGATCGAGTTGGCGGCGTGGCGTTTCACCAGCCGGGTGAACTCGGCGACGTGCTTCTTCTTGATCCTCAGCGCTGCGGCGACGGTGTAGGGCATGGGCTCCTCCCTGGCTCGGCTTTTTCGCTGATGGTCAGGCGGCGGCGCGGACCATCTCGGCTGCGCGCTCGCCGATCATGATGCAGGTGGCGTTGAGGTTGGCGCTGACGACCGTGGGCATGATCGAGGCGTCGGCGACATGGAGCCCGTCCAGCCCGTGCACCTTGAGGCGGTCGTCCACCACCGCCATCGCATCGTGCCCCATCCTGCAGGTGCCGGCGGGGTGATAGACGCCGATGGCGCTGGCGCGGATATAGTCGCGCCACTCGTCGTCGCTCTGCACCTCCTTGCCCGGCAGGTACTCGCCGACGATGGAGCGCGCGATGGGCTCGCTCTCCAGCACCGTGCGGAAGAAGCGGGCGCCGAGCACCAGGGTCTCGATATCGCGCGCATCGCCGAAGAGGTTGGGCTGGATCGCGGGCTGGGCGAGGGGGTCGGCGGAGGCGAGGCGCACCGTGCCGCACGAATAGGGCCGGTGCAGGTTGGTGAGGCCGGTGATCGCGGGCCTGTCGAAGACTTCCGGCCCGTCGGCGGTCAGGTCGTAGCCGGCGGGCGAGAACAGGTACTGCACGTGGCTGCGCGACTTGCCCGGGTCGCAGCGCCTGAAGCCGCAGACCTGGGCGATCGGCGTCGATGCCGGGCCGGTGCCCGTCAGCAGCCACTGGGCGCCGTAGAAGAGGACGCTCAGCGGGCCGGTCTGGACATTGTAGGTGGTGCGGTTGACCCACATGGTCTGGCTGATCCCGGCATGGTCCTGCATGTTCTCGCCGACGCCGGGGAGGTCGTGGCGCACCTCGATGCCGTGCGCGCGCAGGTGGGCCGCAGGGCCGATGCCGGAGAGCATCAGGAGCTGCGGCGAGCCGAAGGTGCCGGCCGAGAGGATCACCCCCCTGGCGGCCGTCGCGCGCCCGCGTTTGCGCTTTCGGACATAGTCCACGCCGACGGCGCGCGCGCCCTCGAACACCAGGCCGAGCGCCTGCGCGTGGGTCACGATGCGCAGGTTGTCGCGGCCCCCGGCCGGCCAGAGATAGGCCCGCGACGCACTGTGCCGCCAGCCCCGGCGCTGGGTGGCCTGCATGTAGCCCACGCCCATCTGCGGCGGCGCGTTGATGTCGTCGCGGAACGGCAGGCCGGCCTTGACGCAGGTCTCCACCAGGACGCGGGAGAGCGGATGCAGCGAGCGGATGTGGGAGACCGAGAGCGGCCCGCCGGCGCCCCGGTATTCGTCGGCGCCGCCCTCGTAATCCTCCTGACGGCGGAAGTAGGGGAGCACGCTCTGAAAATCCCAGTCGCGGCAGCCCTGCGCCGCCCAGCCGTTATAGTCCTCGGGCGCGCCGCGAATGTAGGAGGTGGCGTTGATCGAGCTGGTGCCGCCCAGCACCTTGCCGCGCGGCATGTAGTCCTCGCGCCCGCCGCGCGTCGGGTCGGGTTCGGCCATGAAGCGCCAGTCGTAGCGGGGGTTGGTGACGGCGGTGAGCATCGTCGCCGCCGGCATGAGGATCGCGAGGCGGCGGTCCGAGCCGCCGGCCTCCAGCAGCAGCACGCTGTTGCGCCCGTCCTCCGAGAGGCGCGCGGCGACGACGCTGCCGCTCGAGCCTGCGCCGACGACGATATAGTCCGCCCGATGCTCCGCCTGCATCCCTCGGTCCGTTGCCGGCGCCGGCCGCGCTCCGCCTCGGGATCAGGGGCCGGCGGCGGCCGTCGCCTTCTCGATCACCACGGGCTCGTCCGGCACGTCGCTCGGGAAGGGGCCGCCGCGACCGGTCCTGAGCGCGGCGATGCGGTCCACCGTCTCCATGCCGTCCACCACCCGGCCGAACGCGGCATAGCCCCAGCCCTGCGGTGTCTTGGCGCTATGGTTCAGGAAGTCGTTGTCGGCGACGTTGATGAAGAACTGCGCGGTGGCGGAGTGGGGATCGGCGGTGCGCGCCATGGCGATCGTCCCCCGCTCGTTGCCGGGCGCGCCGGGGGCTTCGTTCCGGATCGGCGCACGAGTCGGGCGCTGCTCGTAGCGCTCCGTGTAGCCGCCGCCCTGGATCATGAAGCCCGCGATCACGCGGTGAAAGATGGTCCCGTCGAATTGACCGTCCCGGACATAGCGGAGGAAGTTGGCGACCGTCTCGGGCGCGGCCGCGGGCTCGAGGGCCACCGAGAACGATCCGTGCGTGGTCTCGAAGGCGACGAGCGGGCTTGCCCCCTCGTCGGCGTGGCTTGTCGTCTGGTCGGTCATCATGGTCCCCGCAGCGACGGCAAGCGCGAGGAAGGCGAAGAACCGCCGCACTTCGAATGCGAACAAGGCTCTGCTCCCGAATCGTGAGGGCGCGCGCTTGCACGCAGTCTACACGGGGCACGGGCGGGTTGGACAGACGCGCCGCAGCAGCACGACCGCCGGCCACGCCCATACCTCCCTGCCGACGGCGCCGGCGTTCGGCCCTCTCGGCGTTCGGCCCTTTCTTGACAGGCTCCGCCGGCGACCGTAGCGTTTTTGCGGGTGGGAAGCGTCCGATCTGCCCCAACGCAGACATGCTTGAGGGAGAAGCACATGCGAACTTCAGACAGAGACATCCGTGCGTACGACAACGCGGTAAAGCGTATCACGCACTTCCGCACACGGGAGCTGACCCGCCGCCAGCTGCTCAAGGCATCGGCCGCGACGGCGCTCGGCGCGACCCTTGCGGCGCAATTCGTGCCGCGCGAGGTCCATGCCGACGTGGGCGGCACCATCGTCCACTTCGCCTCGTCCGGCAAACGGCTCGCCAACTCGCTCAGGGCGGTCAAGCCGCTCTTCGACAAGGTGTTCCCCAACGTGACGCTCGAGGTCGTCTCCAAGCCGATGAGCGAGGCGTTGACCCAGATCAACACCTACATGCGCTCCGAGAGCGACGCCTTCGACGTCATCACCCAGGACCATGCCCAGTTCGCAGCGCTCGACGCGATGGGCGCGCTGACCGACCTCGGTCCCTATATAGAGCCGTTCCCGGACTGGTACGCGGACTATGAGCAGGACGTGCCGGAGAACTACCGGCACATGTGGAACCTGCCCAAGGGGCCGGCCCCGCCAGGCTACGTCGCGGCGCTGGCGCCCGACGGCAACGCGATGATGACCTTCTACCGCAGGGACGTGTTCGAGAAGGCCGGCATCAAACCGCCCGAGACCTGGGACCAGGTGATCGACGTCTGCAAGGAGATCCACGACCCGGACAACGAGCGCTACGCCTATTGCGCGGCGATGCAGCGCAGCTTCTGGGCCGGCTACCAGTACTTCGGCGCCCTGCGCGGCATGGGCGGTGCCGTCTTCATCGACGAGGCGAACAAGGACTATACGGTGTCGCTGGAGAGCGAGGAGGCCTATCAGGCCCTGAAGGTGCTGGTGGAGCTCCAGAAATACGCGCACCCGGTCGCCGCCAACGCCGGCGAGGACGAGGTGAACCAGGTCTTCGCCCAGGGCACCGCGCTCTACAGCCCGCTCACCTGGGGCACGGCGGTGCTCAACGACCCGACCTACACCGACCTGCACGAGGCCTGGCACATGGATCTCTCGCCGCGGGGCACCGGGCCCAACGGCGCACACCGCGCGCTCGCCGGCGGCTTCGGCCAGTTCATGCCGACCTTCGGCGGCAACCGGGAGACCGCCTTCGCCTGGATCAAGTTCCTCAACTCGGGCGACCGGGAGGATCTGGACGGCAGCCCGGCAATCGCGGATGCGATCGTGGGTGCCGGCGGCCAGCTCTCGCGGGTCTCGACGCTCAAGCGCTGGTCGGACCGCAAGCCCTTCTTCGTCGGCCTGATGAAGGCCTACCCGGTCTCGGTGGTCAACACGCCGACGGTGCCGGAGGCCTACGCCATCATGGGCGCCATGGGCGAGGAGGTGGCCGACGCGGTCAACGAGGAGCAAAGCATCGAGGACGCGTTGAAGGCCATGAGCAAGCGGGTCCATCGCATCATGGAGGACAGCGGCTACTACGCCTGAGCATGTGAGGCCGGGGGCTCCCCGGAACCTCAGGTGTGACCGCAACCAGCATCGGGGCCCGGCCGCAGCGTGCGGCCGGGCAACCCCGGCCGCTGCGGCCGGGCGGTGTGGCGCGCCAGCAGCGGCGCACCGCCTACCTGCTGCTCGCGCCCTGCGTGATCGTCCTGCTGGCGCTCGCCATCTTTCCGCTGGCCTACTCGGGCACGCTCTCCTTCAAGGTCGATCCGCTCTACAACCCGGACGTGGCGCGCTTCGTCGGCTGGCGCAACTACAACGACCTGTTCGACGACCACCGCTTCTGGAACAGCATCCGGCTCACAGTGATGTGGGCCGTCGTCACCGTCTCGATCCAGATGGTGCTCGGCTTCTTCCTCGCCGTGCTGCTGGATCGCAAGATGAAGGGCGCGGGCCTGCTGCGCACGCTCATCATCATCCCGGTGTTCATCTCGCCGATCGCCATGGGGCTCACCTGGCGCTTCATCTTCGAGCCGGTCTCAGGGCTCGCCAACTGGATCCTCAACACCGGCTTCGGCCTCGAGAAGTGGACCTGGCTCTCGCACAAGGACACCGCGCTCGCCACATTGATGCTCGTCGACTGCTGGCAGTGGACGCCCTTCATCGCGCTGATCCTGCTCGCGGGGATGCAGAGCATCTCGCCCGAGATCACCGAGGCGGCGCGGCTCGACCGGGTGCGCGGCGTGACCTACTACAGGCGCATCGTGATTCCGCTGATCCGCCCGGTCATCATGGTGGTGGTCCTGATCCGGCTGGTGGACGCCATCCGCATCTTCGACCTCAACTTCATCATGACCAGGGGCGGGCCGGGGTCGTCGACGCTGCTCGCCAGCGTCTATGACTACACCATCTTCGAGCAGGGCCATCTCGGCCTGATGGCGGCCTACGGGTTCCTGATCCTGATCCTGATCAACCTGGTCGTCATCATGTTCCTCAACACGCTCTACCGGACGGAGAAGGCGGCGCGTGCCGCCGACCGGCCATGATGCCGTCGGTCTACATGCGCGCGATCAATGTGCTGGCAGTGGTCGTCGTCGTCCTCTGGCTGATCCCGGTGGCGTGGGTGGCGCTCAACTCGGTGAAGCCGACCAACGTCATCAATGCCGAGACGCCCACCTTCTATTCCTTCGAGCCCACGGGTGAGCACTATGTCGAGATCTTCGACCGCTTCCTCTTCGACCGCGCGATCCTGAACAGCCTGATCACGGTCGGCGTGTCGACGCTCATCGTCATGATTCTGGCGCTGCCGGCGGCCTACGCCGTCGCGCGCATGGGGCTCATGGGGGGCGATACCTGGGCCCTTGTCATCCTGTCATTGCGCTTCATGCCGGGCGTGGTCGTGGTGCTGCCCTATTTCAAGATGGCCATCTGGTTCGGCTTGATCGACACGCAGATCGTGCTCATCGTCGTCTATGTCGCCTTCGGCCTGCCCTTCGCGGTCTGGATTCTGCGCGGATTCCTGCTGGATTTGCCGAGGGAGGTGGAGGAGGCGGCGCGGCTCGACGGGCTGAGCTGGCTGCAGATCATCTTCCGCCTCATCCTGCCGATGGCGGCGCCCGGAATCGCGGTCACCGCCATCTTCACCTTCGTCTTCAGCTGGAACGAATATCTCTATGCGCTCTTCCTCACCTACGACAAGGCGACGACCATGCCGGTCGCGCTGCAGAAGACCATCGACCTCTACAACGTGCTGTGGGGTTCGCTCAGCGCCGGCGCGGTGATACAGCTGTTGCCCATGATCGCCGTCGTGTTCCTCCTCCAGAGACACATCGCGCGCGGCCTCGCGCTCGGCGCGGTGAAATAGAGCCGCCATGAACGTCACGCTCAGAGGACTGGTGAAGCGCTTCCGCGACGGCACCGAGGCCGTCAAGGGGATCGACCTCGACATCGCAAAGGGCGAGTTCCTCACCCTGCTGGGCCCCTCGGGTTGCGGCAAGACCACGACGCTCCGCCTGATCGCGGGCCTGGAGGAGCCCACGGAAGGCTCCATCGCCATCGGCGAGCGCGACGTCACCCACGTCAATCCGGGCGACCGCGACGTGGCGATGGTCTTCCAGACCTACGCGCTCTACCCCCACATGACCGCGCTGCAGAACATGACGCTCGGCCTCACGGTCGCGGGCATGTCCAAGGCCGAGGCGGCGGAAAAGGCGCGCGAGACGGCGGCGCTGCTCAACATCGGGCCGCTGCTCGACCGCAAGCCGGCCAAGCTCTCCGGCGGCGAGCGCCAGCGCGTGGCGCTGGGCCGCGCCATGGTGCGCAGCCCCGCCTGCTACCTGATGGACGAGCCGCTGTCGAACCTCGACCTCAAGCTGCGCGAGCATATGCGCACCGAGCTCAAGCGCCTCCACCAGGCCTACAAGGTCACGACGATCTACGTGACCCACGACCAGGCCGAGGCGCTGATCCTCTCCGACCGGGTGGCCGTGCTCGACAAGGGCGAGGTCCAGCAGGTGGCCGATCCGGTCGCGATCTACGAGCGCCCGGCCAGCATGTTCGTCGCCGACTTCATCGGCAGCCCCGGCATCAATTTCCTGAAGGGCACGCTCGGCGAGGGCGCGGTCAGCGTCGACGGCCGTCCCCTCGAAGGCGTCGGCGCCGGCGCCGACGGCGCAGGCCCGGTCGTCCTCGGCATCCGGCCCGAGGACGTGATCCTGCAGCCGCCGGGCGACGGCATCGTCGACGGCACGATCGAGTTCACCGAATCCTATGGCGGCGTCATCATCGCCTTCATCGCGCTCGACGACGGCGGCTCCGGCGGCGGCGGCCTGCTGGTTGACCGCGAGTATGTGGCGGCGAGCCTCGACGTGCACGAGCCGGTCACCGTCGGTGCCCGGGTGGGCCTGGCCTTCCGCGCCCGCCGCATCGCCCTCTTCGAGCCTGAGTCCGGGCGGGCGCTCGCTCGGGCGGAATGACGCGGCGCGAGCGGCGGCGGGCGCAACGAGGCGGCGCCGGCGGCGCGGCGGCGGCCGGCCCGGTCGCGGAGATGCTGAGCGCCGCGCTCGGCCATCATCGGGCGGGCCGGGCGGCGGCGGCGGCGGCGCTCTACGAGCAGGTCCTGCACGAGAGTCCGGGCCAGGCGGATGCGCTGCATCTGCTCGGCGTGCTCCACGCCCAGGCGAGCCGGCTGGAGACGGCGCTGCCGCTGCTGACCAGGGCCGCGCGCCGGGCGCCGCGCAACGCCGCCTTCCTGAACGATCTGGCCAACGTCCTCAACCGCCTGGGCCGCCTCGACGAGGCGGTCGCGCGCTACCGCCGCGCCGCCGTCCTCGACCCCGGCAATGCCGCCATGCCCTACAATCTAGGCCATGCGCTGCGCGCGGCGGGCCGGCCGGCGGAGGCCGTCGACTGGTTCGAGAAGGCGCTCGCGCTGCGGCCGGATCACGGGCCGGCGCAGTCTCAACTGGGCCTCGCGCTCCTCGACCTGGGCCGGGCCGAGGAGGCGGTGACGGCGCTGCGGCAGGCGGTCGCGCTCGACGAGAGTGCGGCAGGCGCCCACTCCGACCTCGGCAACGCGCTGCGCGAGACCGGCGAACTGCAAGAGGCCGAGGCGAGCCTGCGGCGCGCCATCGAATGCGAGCCTGCCCATGCGGCGGCCCACGCCAATCTCGGCAATGTGCTGCAGGACCTCAACCGCCTGGACGAGGCGGAGGCCGCCTATCGCCGGGCCATCGCGCTGGAGCCCACGCAGGCGACGGCGCACGCCAATCTCGGCAACGCCCTCAAGCGCCTCGGCCGGGAGGGCGAGGCCGTTGCCAGTGTCGAGCGCGCGCTTGCGCATAAACCCGAGAGCGCCACCTACCGCGCCAATCTCGGCATGATCCACCTGGCCCGCCGCGACCCCGCTGCGGCGCTCGCCTGCTTCGGCCGCGCGGCCGAGGGTCGCCACGGCCCGCCCCTTGCGCCCGCCATGCTGACCGGCCGGCGCGAGGAGCGGCCCGCCGTCCCGGTCGCGCCCTTCAAGCTCCAGCATGACGCGGAGCAGATTCGCCGGCTCTGCGAGAGCGGCAGTCTCGACGCGTCTTTCGGCAGGGTCGCGGACGCCTATGAACGGGTCCTCGCCGCGCTGCCGCCGGGAACGGCGCCGGAGCTGCCGATCGCCCTGGACGCCCCGGAATGGCGGCGCATCGCTGCGGCCTACAACCGCCCGCTTCATCTCCCGGACGCCCCGGCGGCGGCGGGTGGCGCCGTCAATCCGATCCTCGACAGCGATGCCATCGAGCGGACCTGGCGCGAGAGCGCGCCTAATCTCGTGGTCGTCGACGACTTCCTGAGCGCCGATGCGCTGGAGCGGCTGTGGCGCTTCTGCCTCGATGCGACGGTCTGGTATCAGGTGAAGCGCGGCTATCTCGGCGCCTACCTCGTGGACGGCTTCGCCACCGCGCTCGCGCTGCAGATCGCGGACGAGCTGCGGGCGCGTCTGCCCGGCATTTTCGGCCGCCATCGGCTGGAGCAGCTCTGGGCCTACAAGTACGATTCCAGGCTGCAGGGGATCGCCACCCATGCCGATTTCGCCGCGGTCAACGTGAACTTCTGGGTGACGCCCGACGAGGCGAACCGCGATCCCGCGTCGGGCGGGCTGGTCGTCCACACCGCGCACGCGCCGTCGGACTGGGCCTTCCGCACCTACAATGCCGACAGCGCCCGCATGGCGCGCTTTCTCGCAGACGCCGGCGGCGAGCCCGTGACCGTGCCTTATCGGCAAAACCGCGTGGTGATCTTCGATTCCGACCTCTTCCACCGCACCGACGACCTCGACTTCCGCCCCGGCTACGAGAACCGGCGGATCAACGTCACGATGCTCTTCGGCGAGCGCGGCGAGCGCTAGAATGCTGGAACCGGGCCGTTCGCAACCCCCAATATGAAGTTCGGAGAGGGCGCATGAGCGACGGCCACCGGGCGATCGAGGCCTGGCTGAGAGAGCGGAACATCGTCGAGGTCGAGTGCATGGTGCCCGACCTCGCCGGCGTGCCGCGCGGCAAGATTCTGCCTACGGACAAATTCATCGAGGGCCTCGCCGGCGGCCAGCACCGCCTGCCGAAGAACGTCCTCGTCCATACGCTGACCGGGGATTTCCCGCCGCCCGGCGCGGTCTCCGTCGACGCGAGCGACGGCGACTTCGTGCTGGAGCCGGACCCGGCGACGCTCACCCTCGTCCCCTGGTACGACGAGCCGACCGCGCAGGTGATCGCCGATTGCGTGCTGCGCGGCGGCGGGCATTCGCCCTTCTATTCGCGCCGCGTGCTCGCCGCCCTGCTGGAGCGCTTCGGCGAGCGTGGCTGGCACCCGGTCATCGCGCCGGAGATCGAGTTCTACCTGGTCGAGACGAACACCGACCCGGACCAGCCGCTCAAGCCGCCGATCGGCGCCTCCGGCCGGCGCGAAGCGGGGCGCCAGGAGTTCGGCATCGACGCCGTCAACGAGTTCGACCCCTTCTTCGAGGACCTCTACGACTATTGCGAGGCGCAAGGGCTGGACATCGACACGCTCAACCACGAGAGCGGCGCGGGGCAGGTGGAGATCAACTTCCGCCACGGCGAGGCGCTGCGCCTCGCCGACCAGGTGTTCGTCTTCAAGCGCACGGTGCGCCAGACCGCCCAGCGCCACGGCTTCCACGCGACCTTCATGGCGAAGCCGATGCAGAACGAGCCGGGCAGCGCCATGCACGTGCACCAGTCGGTCTACGAGGGCGCGGCTCGCCGGCCGCTCTTCTCCGATGAGGACGGCAGCGAGTCCGCCGCATTCCGCCACTATCTCGGCGGCCTTCAGCGCTTCCTGCCCGCCTTCACGCCGCTCATGGCGCCCAACGTCAACTCGTTTCGCCGGCTTCGTTTCGGCGCCAGCAAGCCCTTCAACGTCGGCTGGGGCTACGACAACCGCATCGCCGGCCTGCGCGTGCCGGACGCGCCGCCCGCCGACCGCCGGGTCGAGAACCGCCTGCCGGGCTCGGACACCAACCCCTACCTCACCGTCGCGGCCTCGCTGGCCGCCGGCTATCTCGGCATGACCCAGGCGCTCGAGCCCTCGCCGCCGGTGGCGGACGACGAGACCGGCGCCTTCGAGACGCTGCCGCTCAACCTCACGACCGCGCTGGAGCAATTCGAATCCTCGGGCGAGGCCGGCGCCATGTTCGGCGAACGTTTCGTCAAGGGCTTCACCGAAGTGGTCCGCGCCGAATACGACGCCTACCTGCGCGTGGTGAGCTCGTGGGAGCGCAAGTTCCTCCTGCTCGCCGTCTGATGGTCTTGACGGGCCGCGCACGGCGCTACGCCCAGCACGACGGGGCGGCGCCCACCTGGTACGAGGCGAGCGCCCGGACACGCCCGGCCTGGCCGGCGCCGGACGGCGACCTGCGCGCCGATGTCTGCGTCATCGGCGGCGGCTATACGGGGCTGTCGGCCGCGCTGCATCTCGCCGAGCGCGGCTATCGCACCGTTCTGCTGGAGGCGCGGCGCATCGGCAACGGCGCCTCCGGCCGCAATGGCGGGCAGCTCGGCAGCGGCCATCGGCGCGATCAATCCACTCTGGAGCGCGAGCTCGGCACGGAGCAGGCGCGGCTGCTCTGGTCGCTGGCCGAGGAGGCGAAGGCGCTGGTGCGCGCACGCATCGCCCGTCACGGCATCGACTGCGACCTCAAGCCCGGCATCGCCATCGCCGCGCACCGTGCGCGCCATGCGCGCACGGTCGCCCGCGAGGCCGAATTTCTCCGCAAGCGATACGCCTACGACGAGATCGAGGTGCTGGACCGCGCCCGGCTCCGCGCCGAGGTGGATTCGGAGGATTTCCGGGGCGGTCTGCTGGACCGGGGCGCGGGGCACCTCCACCCGCTCGACTATGCCCGGGGCCTCGCCCGTGCTTGCGCCGAGGCGGGCGTGGACATCCGCGAAGGCACGCCCGTCACCGGGCTCGCGCCGGGCACCCCCTGCCGGGTCCAGGCCGGGGCGCATACGATCACAGCGGATGCCGCGGTGCTCGCCTGCAACGGCTATCTCGACACGCTGGATCCCGGTGTGGGTCGCCGCATGATGCCGATCAACAATTTCATCCTGGCGACCTCGCCCCTCGGCGAGGAACGTGCGCGGGCGCTGATCCCGCGCGATGTCGCGGTGGTCGATACGCGCTTCGTCGTCAACTATTTCCGGCTCTCGGCCGACGGGCGGCTGCTCTTCGGCGGCGGCGAGAGCGCAGGCCACCGCCTCCCCGCCGACCCCGGCCCGCTCGTCCGCCGCCGCATGCTGCGCATCTTCCCCCAGCTCGCCGACGTGCGCATCGACCACGCCTGGGGCGGGACGCTCGCCATCACCCGGACACGGATGCCGAGCATCGGCCGGCTGGGCGGCGGGCTCTACTTTGCACAAGGGTATTCCGGACACGGCGTGGCGCTGGCGACGCTGGCCGGCGCGCTCGTCGCCGAGGCCATTGCCGGCACGCTGGAGCGCTTCGATGTCTTCGCCCGCCTGCCGCAGCGACCCTTCCCCGGCGGCAGGGCCATGCGCTGGCCCACGCTGGCGCTGGCACTCGCCTACGGCGCGCTGCGCGACCGGCTGTAGGCGCTACGTCGTGGCTCGTTCCTCGCGCTCGCGCAACACCATGGCGCGCTTGTTGACGAGGCTCGCGGCGATGACGCCGAAGGAGACGATGCCCACCAGCACCGTCGAGACGGCGTTGATCTCCGGCGTCACGCCGAGGCGCACCTGGGAATAGATCTTCATCGGCAGCGTCGTCGAGCCGGGGCCGCTGGTGAACGACGCGATCACCAGATCGTCGAGCGAGAGGGTGAAGGCCAGCAGCCAGCCGGCGACCAGCGCCGGGCTGATGATCGGCAGCGTGACGGCGAAGAAGGTTTTTACGGGCGGCGCGCCCAGGTCCATCGCCGCCTCCTCCAGCGAGCGGTCCATGGTGAGCAGCCGCGACTGCACCACGACGGCCACATAGGCCATCGAGAAGGTGATGTGGGCCACCGTCACGGTCCAGTAGCCCCGCGCCCAGGAGAGCGCGACGAAGAGCAGCAGCATCGAGAGGCCGGTAATGACCTCGGGCATGACCAGCGGCGCGTACACCATGCCTGAGAACATCGTGCGGCCGGGGAAGCGGCCGAGCCGGGCGAGCGCGAGCCCGGCGAGGGTGCCGAGCACCAGCGCCACGGTGGATGAGACGGCGGCGACCTTCAGCGTCATCCAGGCGGCGTCGAGCAGCAGCGCGTTCTCCACCATGGCTGCGTACCACTTGGTGGAGAACCCGGCCCACACGGTCACGAGCCTGGATTTGTTGAAGGAATAGACGATCAGCAGGAGGATCGGGATGTAGAGGAAGGCGAAGCCGAGCGTCAGCGACACCAGGTTGACCGCGCTCAGGCCCCGGCGCATCAGACCCCGGCCTCCCGCTCCCGCTGGGCCTGCTGGTGGCGCTGGAACAGTACGATGGGCACCATCAGCACCAGCAGCAGGATCACGGCGACCGCCGACGCCACCGGCCAGTCGCGGTTGCTGAAGAACTCGGTCCAGAGAATGCGCCCGATCATCAGCGTGCCGGAGCCGCCGAGCAGGTCGGGGATCACGAACTCGCCGACCGCCGGGATGAACACCAGGAAGCAGCCGGCGACGATCCCCGGCCGCGCCAGCGGCACGGTGATCTTCCAGAAGGCGCCGGCCGGGCGGCAGCCGAGGTCTGCGGCGGCCTCCAGCAGCGAGCGGTCCATCCGCACCAGGTTGGCGTAGAGCGGCAGCACCATGAACGGCAGGTACGAGTAGACGATGCCGATATAGACCGCGATGTCGGTGTTGAGGATGACCAGCGGCTGGTCGATCAGGCCGAGCCAGCGCAGCGCCCCGTTGAGCAGCCCTTCGTTCTTGAGAATCCCGATCCAGGCGTAGACGCGGATCAGGAAGGAGGTCCAGAAGGGCAGGATGACCATCATCACCAGGGTCGCCTGCCAGGCGCGCGGCGCACGCGCCATGGCATAGGCGAGCGGGAAGCCCACCAGCAGCGCCAGCGCGGTCGAGAGCGCCGCGATCTTGAGGCTGTTCGCGTAGGCGCGGATGTAGAGGCTGTCCTCGACCAGCAGCCGGTAGTTGTCGCCAACCGCGAAGAGCTCGAGGGAGCCTCCCTCTGGCCAGGCGAAGAGCGGTGTATAGGGGGGGATGGCGAGCTGAACCTCGGCCACGCTGATCTTGAGCACGATGGCGAAGGGGACGAGGAAGAAGAAGAGCAGCCAGAGATAGGGGCTCGCGATCACCGAGCCACGCCCCCATCCCGCACGCGCCGGCTTGCGGCGTTCGCGCCCTGCGCTCATGTGCGCAGCAGGATGCTCGCCTCGACCGGCCAGGACAGATGGACGCGCGCGCCCCGGCCGATAGCCCCGCCGCCCTGGCGGAGGCGATTGGTCTGGGTCGAGACGACCGTCCTGCCGCTGTCGAGGCGCACGCGGTAGGTGGAGACGCTCCCCAGATAGGCGACCTCGGTCACATCGCCCGCCATCGCGTTCAGGGTGCCGGGCGGCGGCGGGCGCGGGGCGATCTCGATCTTCTCCGGCCGCACCGCGAGCAGCACCGTGTCGCCCGCGCCGGGGCCGTCGGCGCGGGCCGGGGCCGCGAGCCCGGCCGGCGCGTCGGCGAGCTCCACCGCGACAGCGCCGCCGTTCACGGTGCCGGCGCGGCCCTCGAAGATGTTCACGTCGCCGATGAACTCGGCCACGTAGCGCGAGCGGGGCGCCTCGTAGATCGCGGCCGGGGTGTCGACCTGGGCGATGCGGCCCTCCTCCATCACCGCGATGCGGTCGGCGACGGTCATCGCCTCGTCCTGGTCATGGGTGACGATCACGAAGGTGATGCCGACCCGCTGCTGGATCGCCATGAGCTCGAACTGGGTCTGCTCGCGGAGCTTCTTGTCGAGTGCGGCGAGGGGCTCGTCGAGCAGCAGCAGCTTGGGCCGCTTGACCAGGCTGCGGGCCAGCGCCACGCGCTGGCGCTGGCCGCCGGAGAGCTGGTGCGGCTTGCGCCGCGCGAGCCGAGAGAGCTCCACCAGCGCCAGCACCTCGTCCACCCGATCCGCGATCTCGGCCCTGGGCGTGCGGTCCTGGCGCAGGCCGAAGGCGACATTGCCGGCGACGCTCATGTGGGGGAAGAGCGCGTAGGACTGGAACATCATGTTGACCGGCCGCCGATAGGGCGGCAGCGCCGCGAGGTCCACGCCCGCCAGCATGATGGCGCCGGCGCTCGGTGTCTCGAAGCCGGCGAGCATGCGCAGCAGCGTGGTCTTGCCGCAGCCCGACGGGCCGAGCAGGGCGAAGAACTCGCCCCGCTCGATCTCCAGCGAGACGTCGTCGACCGCGATGACGGGACCGAAGTGCTTGCTGACCCCTTGGATGCGCAGGAAGGCGCCGTCGCCGCCGGGGGCGAGCGGAGCCTCTCCCCCGGCGTCCCTAACCCTCCCGTTCACGAGCGCCGCGTCCGCGCCGCGCCCGCCAGCGTCGTGCCTACTCCCCTGCCTTGATGCGGGTCCACATCCGCGTGATGAAGCGCTGCACCTTGGGCGGATAGGGGTTGGTCACATAGAGCCCTTTCCGCGCCTCCTCCGTCGGGTAGATGCCGGGGTCCTCGGTGATCTCCGCATCCAGGAGCGGAGTCGAAGCGGCGTTGCCGTTGGCGTAGTAGACGTAGTTCGACGCCTTGGCGATCACCTCGGGCCGCATGATGTAGTCGAGGAACGTGTGCGCGTTCCCCGGATGCGGCGCGTCCGCCGGGATCGCCATCATGTCGAACCATGACAGCGCGCCCTCGTCCGGGATCACATAGGCGATCTCGACATCGTTCTCGGCCTCCCAGGCGCGGTCGCGGGCCTGCAGCATGTCGCCGGACCAGCCCATGGTGAGGCAGATGTCGCCGTTCGCGAGATCGTTGATCTGTGCCGAGTTGTGGAAGCGGCGGATGTGCGGCCGGATTGCCAGCAGCACCGGCTCGACCTTGGCGATCACGTCGGTGTCCTGGGTGTTGGGGTCCTCGCCGATGTAGTTGAGCACGGCCGGGACGACCTCGTCCGGCTCGTCCATCATGTAGACCCCGCAATCGGCGAATTGTGCGACGATGCCGGGGTCGAAGAGCATGCGCCAGGAGCCGGTGGGGGCGTCGGGCGCGCGCTCGGCGATCTTGTCGATGTTGTAGCCGAAGCCCGTGGTGCCCCACATGTAATTGATGGCGTAGCCGTTCCCCGGGTCCCACTGGCTGACGACCGCCATGATGGTCTCGTCCAGGTTGCCGATGTTGGCGAGTTGGCTCTTGTCGAGCGGCTGGAAGATGCCGGCCTGGATCTGGCGCGCGAGGAAGGTCCCGCTGGGCACCACGACATCGTAGCCGGTGTCGCCGGTGAGCAGCTTGGTCTCGAGGATGTTGTTGGAGTCGAAGACGTCGTAGACGACCTTGATCCCGGTCTCGGCCTCGAACTCGGTGAGGATGTCCTCGTCGATATAGTCCGACCAGTTGTAGACGTTGACCACCGCGTCCTCGGCGAAGGCGGTGGTCGCAGCCAGAAGCGCCGCAGCGGCAGCGGCGGCGGTGAGCGGCAGCTTGGTCATGATGCTCGTCCTCCCTCGGCCGGGCGGATTCGCCGGGCCGTCATGGCGGTGCCTCGATTCAGGCGCGTCCGCCTGCCCCTGTCAACGCGCCCCCGCGGATATTCATTTCCCTCAGGTGCCGGGCGCTCGCTCCGCTCGCTTGGCTACGCGCCTTTTCGGCGCGCCGGCGCGATCGCGCCGTCCGGGCCTTCGGCCCGGCTCTCCTCGCGTCTGACATTGCGGGGCCGCCCTAACGCGTAAAGGTGACGGCGGCCTCGCCCAGGCCCTCGATCGCGACGTGGACCGTATCGCCCGGCTCGACCCACCTGGTCTCGACGACGCTGCCGGTCAGCACCACATCGCCGGCGGCGAGCGGACGCCCGCTTGCGGCGGCATGGTTGGCGAGCCAGGTCAGCGCCGCGAAGGGATGGCCCATCACGTCCGCCCCGGTGCCGGCGCCCACGCGCGCGCCGTTGATCGCCATGGCGCCCTCGGCAGCCGCCAGGTCGAGGCCGCGCCACGTGGCGACCGGCGGGCCGGTCACGGCGCCGGCGCTGAAAAAATCGTCGGCGACGAGCGTCGCCGTGTCGAGCGCCCGAAAATCGTCATAGCGGTCGTCGACGATCTCGATGGCCGCCATGCAGGCCTCCACCGCGTCCGCCACGGTGGCGCGCTCGAAGGGCGCGGCGTCAGCAGGCAGCGGCCGGCCCAGCCGCACCGCGATCTCGCACTCCACCCCCGGCCGCCACTGGTCGGCGTGGGCCACCGTCGCGGGCGCGCTCAGCGTCCGCCCGGCGTAGAGCGCACCGGCGCAGGGATGGGCGATCTCCAGATAGCGCTGCATCACCGGCGTGGTGCAGCCGATCTTGCGGCCGCAGATGGGTCCGAAGCTGGCGCCCAGCCGCTCGTTGAGGGCGGCCTGCACGTCGTATGCCTCCTCCAGCGAGGCCGGCCGGCATTCTTCGGGCAGCACGGCGATGCGCTGCCGGCGGTGCCGCGCCGCGGCGTAGAGCGCGACCGCCTGGTCGATGGCGAGCGGTGTCACGCGGCATCCATCCGCTGGTTCAGAGCCTCCACCGCCGGCTGCACCTCCTCGATCAGCAAGCGCGTCTGGTCGAGAATGTCGTCGTCGCCGCCGCCGATCGGCCGCAGCACGAATTTGGAGGCACCGGCGGCGACGAATTCCTCGATGCGCGCCATGATGGCCGCGCCGTCGCCGGCGACGATGCCGTCGTGCGGGTCGCGCTGGAAGCGCGCCGCATAGGCCCCGGCCACGCGCTGCATGAGCGGCTCCTCCCAGCTCCCGAAGCGGAAGTCGAAGCCCGCGCCGTAGTGGTCGTGGTCGATGCGCCGGCCGGTCTCGACCAGCGCCTCCTTGATCGCGGCGATCGCCGGCGCCACCTGTTCCGGCGTCTCCAGCCCCGCCTGCCAGCCGGTGCCGAAGCGCGCCGTGCGCCGGATCGCCGCGCGGGTCGAGCCGCCGAGCCAGAGCGGCAACCGCTTCTGCACCGGCTTGGGCTCGATCGTGGCGCCGCGGTAGCGGTAGAACTCGCCCTCGAAATCGACCGAGTCCTCGGTCCAGAGCCGGGCGATGAGCTCCAGCCCCTCGTCGGTGCGCCGGCCCCGGCCCGCCGTCTCGGTGCCGGTCGCCGCCCAGTCCGGGGCGCGGATCGCGCCGATGCCGAAGGCGGGCAGCAGGCGGCCTGCGCTCAGCAGGTCGATGGTCGCGCATTGCTTGGCGAGCAGCAGCGGGTCGCGCAAGCCCACCGAGGCGACGTTCATGCCGAACTTGATGCGCTCGGTCCGGCCGGCGAGCGCCGCCATCACGCTCATCACCTCGAGAAAGGGCTCCTGCGAGACCAGGCGGTCGGTCTGCCAGAGCGAATCGACCCCGCCGTCTTCGCAGAGATCGACCCAGCGCCAGAAGGCGCCCGCGCCCGAGAACGGGAACGTGTGAAGCCCGAGGCCGACGGCGATCGACAGCGTTGCCTCCCCTCGTCGAAGCCCGCACGCCCCGCCGCAGCGGGCGGCGCGGGGAGGGGCCATTTCTACGCGCAGGCGCCGGCAGCGTCCAGGCGCGCATCGCTCGGCAGGAGGCCATCGCCCGGCCCTCCCACCGTAGTCTTGGTCTGCGCGGAGCGCGGGACGCGCGCGGAGCGCACGATGCGCGGGCGGCGGAAGGCCATGCCGGCTTCAGCCGTCGAGCAGGGCTGCGAGGTCGGGCAAGCGGGGCACCACGGCCACGGGTGCGCCCTCGGCGAAGAAATCCGGCGCGCCGATGCCGACGAAGGGCACGCCGGCCAGCGCCGCCTCGCGCATGTCAGTGTGCGAATCGCCGACGAAGAGCGCGTGCGCCGGCGCGATGGCGCGGGCATCGAGAAAGCGCTCCATGTGGACATGCTTGGGCGCCGCGCGTGTCGCCCCGTGGACGGAAGCCAGGGAGGGCGCGAGGCCGAAGCGCCGGAGCTGCCTCTCGGCCTCGTCCTGCGGCACGCCGGTCACCACGGCGACGAGGCGCTTCGCGGCTTGCGCCTCGATGAAGGCACGGACGCCGGGGAAGAGGCCGACCGCATCGTTGATGGCGTCGATGCGGTCGAGAAACGCGGCGAGGATGCGCTCGCGCGTGGGCTGGTCGAGCGCCTTGCCCGTCAGGTCCTCGTGGATGCGGTCGAAGACCATCTCCCTGCCGCTCCCGGCATGGCGCCTGAAGCCCTCGGCGACGGCCGCGCGATCCGTGCTGTAGGGCGCGAAGGCGTCGGCCATGGCCGCCACCTTGGCCCCCATGCTGTCGGCGATCACGCCGTCATAGTCGAGGAACAGCACCTTGATCCGCATGTCCGTCACGCTCCGCCCCCGCCGTTTGACCTGCGCGCCATAGTGCCGCAAAACCGCACCCCTGCCGAACGGAGTGCACGATGACGGCACCGCACGAGAGGCTCCGCGCCAGGCTCGGCGACCCGGCGCTCTATCTCGACGACCCCGCCGACACGGCCCGCTATGCGCGGGACTGGACCGGCAAGTATGCCGGTCAGGCGCCGCTCGTGGTGCGGCCGCGCTCGACCGAGGAGGTGGCCGCCGTGCTCGCCGCCTGCGCCGCGCTCGACGTGCCCCTGGTGCCCCAGGCCGGCAACACCGGGATGGTGGGGGGCGGGGTGCCGCGTGCCGGCGAGGTGGTGCTGAGCGTCGAGCGCATGGGCGCGATCGAGGCCTTCGACGAGGCCTCGGCCACCGTGCGGGTCCAGGCCGGCGTGGTGCTGGAGACGCTGCAGGGCTTCCTCGCCGAGCGCGGCTACGACATGCCGGTGGACCTCGGCGCGCGCGGCTCGTGCCAAGTCGGCGGCATGATCGCCACCAATGCGGGCGGCATCAAGGTGCTGCGCTACGGCCACATGCGCGAGCAGGTGCGCGGCCTCGAGGTCGTGCTCGCCGACGGCAGCGTGGTGAGCGGCCTCAACATCCTCAGGAAGAACAATACCGGCCTCGACCTGAAGCAGGTCTTCATCGGCTCCGAGGGCACGCTCGGCGTCATCACCCGCGCCGTGCTCCAGGTGCAGCCGAAGCCGGAGGCGTTCCGGACCGCGCTCGCCGGCCTCGCCAGCCGCGACCGCCTGCCCGCCCTGTTGCAGGCGGCACGCGCCCGCTTCCCCCGCCTCTCCTCGCTGGAGTTCGTCGACGGGGCGACGGTGGCCTATGTGCGGGAGGTCGACCCCGGCCTGCGCATCCCGCTCGCGGGCGACCATGCGAGCCTCGTCCTGATCGAGGAGGAATCCGCCGCAGGCGAGGCTGCGGGCGAGGCCTTCGCCGCCGGGCTCGAAGGCTTGCTGACGGACGGGCTGATCGCCGACGCCGTGGTCGCCGGCTCCGGGGCCCAGGCGCAGGCGATCTGGCGCGTGCGCGAGGCGCCGACGGAGGCGGTGAGCCGGCGCGGCCTCACCCACAAGTTCGACGTGACGGTGCCGCCCGGCGCGATCCCCGCCTTCCTCGGCGAGATGGAGGCACTGGCCGCGGGTGTCGAGGGCGTGCAGGCCGTGCTCTTCGGCCATCTCGGCGACGGCAACGTCCACGTCAACATGGCCCAGGAGCCGGGCCTTGCGGATGCCGATTTCCGCGCCATGGAGCCCGCTCTGGCGCAAGCGATCTACGGCGCCGTGCACGCGCGGCAGGGCAGCATCAGCGCCGAGCACGGCATCGGCGTGATGAAGCGCGCCTACCTTTCGCTCGCGCGCACGCCCGAGGAGATCGCCCTCATGCGCACCCTCAAGCAGGCGCTGGACCCCAAGGGCATCCTCAACCCCGGCGTGATCCTGGCCCCTTAGTGCGGTGATCGAAGTGTTCGCGTGTCCGGGCGCCCCGTCTACCTCCCGTCATGGCCGGACTTGTTCCGGCCATCCACATCCCTCCGTCGCGTCCGGCCGATGGAGATGCCCGGAACAAGTCCGGGCATGACGGTTTGAGTGGTCGGGCCGGAGAGGTCACACGCCCAAACTGGAAGCAGGACGCTAGCCGAGGTTGCGGTCCGCCGTCACCTCGCGGATCGCCTGCTCGGCGACATCGACGCAGCGGTCGATCATCTCCCGCGTGGCGACGAGCGCCGGCCCGAACTCGATGGCGGTGCCCTCCTCGCCGCCGAGCACGCCGAGGTCCGCCATGCGCCGCGTGATCGCCTTCACCGTGTCGTCGGTGAAGGGCGCCCTGGTCTTCTTGTCCGCGGTGAAGTCGATGCAGGTCCACATGCCGAGCCCGCGCACGTCGCCGACGATGGGGAGCTCGCGCAGCCGCTGCATGGCATCGAGGAAGTAGGCCCCGGTCTCGGCGCCTTGCGCGATCAGGTTGTCGCCCTCCAGGATGTCGATGGTCGCCAGCGCCGCGGCGCAGGCGCCGGGGTGGCCGTTGTAGGTCTGGACATGGGTGAACACCGGGAGCGCGTCGATCACCCTGCGGCTCGCCGTCGATGCGCCAAGCGGGAAGTAGCCGGCGGTGATCGCCTTCGCCGTGCTCATGATGTCGCACTCGACGCCCCAGTGCTCCAGCGCGAACCAGCGCCCGGTGCGGCCGAAGCCGGTGATGACCTCGTCGCCGATCAGCAGCACGTCGTACTTGTTGCAGACCGCGCGCACGCGGGCGAAGTAGTCGTCCGGCGGCACCTGCACGCCGTCGCCCTGCATGACCGGCTCGGCGATGAAGGCGGCGACCGTCTCCGGCCCCTCGTGGACGATGTGCTGCTCCAGGAAATCGACGCAGAAGTCGCACACCTCCGACGGGTCCATGCCGAAGGGCGTGCGGTAGAGGTTGGGCGCCGGAATCCGGCTGAAGCCCGGCACACCCGGCTCGGTGATGGCGCGGGTGCCGAGATAGTCGGTGCTGCCGATCACCCCCATGGTGGCGCCGTGATAGGCGTCCCAGCGCGAGACGATCTTGTGGGCGCGGGGCTTCACGCCCTTGGCCGCGTGGTACTGCTTGGCGAGCTTGATCGACATCTCGTTCGCCTCCGACCCGCTGCCGGCATAGATCGTCGCGGTGAGCGAGCCGGGCGCGAGACCGGCGATCCTGGCCGAGAGCCGGACCGTGACATCGGCGACGTTGGCGAAGGTGCCGGCATAGTGGAGCGACATGAGCTGGTCGTAGATCGCCCGCGCAATGCGCTCCTGCCCGTAGCCGAGCGAGCTCGCCCGTGTCTGGGTGCTCATCATGTCGAGGTAGGTCTTGCCCGCGGCGTCGGTGATCTCCATGCCGTCTGCGCTCGAGAAGATCGTCGGGCCGTCCGCGCGGATGTCCTGCTTGGTTGCAAGCGGGAACAGGTAGTAGTCGAGGGCGTCGCGGGTGAGCGCGTCGAGATTGGAGGCTTCCATCCGGTCTCTCCTCAGGCGCAACGGGTCGGGTGGCGGCGATCTTGGGGTGCCGTGGCGCCTCGCGCAAGCGGCGCTCAGCCGTCGTCCCGGCGGAAGGGGCCGTGCCGCTCCAGAATCTCGATCTCGCGGTCGATCTCCCGCGCCTCGTGGTCGAGGTAGCGCGCGACCGCCTCCCGCAGGCCCGCATCGGCGACCCAGTGGGCGGAATAGGTCGGCACCGGCAGGTAGCCCCGCGCCAGCTTGTGCGGCCCCTGGGCGCCGGCCTCCACGCGCGCCAGCCCGTGGGCGATGGCGTAGTCGATGGCGCGGTAGTAGCAGACCTCGAAATGGAGGAAGCGGTGCTCCTCGACGCAGCCCCAATTGCGGCCGTAGAGCGCATCCGGGCCTGCGAGGTTGAGGGCGCCGGCAATGGGCCTCCCGTCGCGCTCGACCGTCACCAGCACCACCGCATCGGCCATGCGCTCGCCGAGCAGGCTGAAGAAGGCGCGGGTGAGGTAGGGCACCCCCCACTTGCGGCTGCCGGTCGCCTGGTAGAAGGCGTAGAAGGCGTCCCAATGGCGCTCCTCGATCTCGTTTCCCGCGAGCGCCCGGATGGTGAGGCCGGCGTCCGCGACCGTCTGCCGTTCCCGGCGAATCTGTTTGCGCTTGCGCGAGGCGAGGGTCGCGAGGAAGTCGTCGAAGCTGCCATAGCCCTGGTTGAGCCAGTGGAACTGGATGCCGGTGCGCTGCAGCAGCCCGGCCTCGCCCATCAGGGCGAACTCGGCCTCGGTGGGAAAGGTGACGTGCAGCGAGCTGACCTCCGCCCGGTCGCAGAGGCCGACGCAGGCGGAGAGCAGCGCCGTCCGCACCGCGTCCGCCTGCGGCCCCGCCGGCGCCAGCAGGCGCGGCCCGGTCACCGGCGTGAAGGGGACCGAGACCTGGAGCTTGGGGTAGTAGCGCCCGCCCGCGCGCTCGAACGCATCGGCCCAGCCGTGGTCGAAGACATATTCGCCGTAGGAGTGGTTCTTGAGATACATCGGCACGGCGCCGAGGACGGCGCCGTCTCCGCTCTTGAGGACGATGTGGCGCGGGTGCCAGCCGGTCTCCGCCGTGCTCGAGCCGCTGTCTTCGAGCGCCGCCAGGAAGGTATGGCGGACGAAGGGGTTGCCGTCGCCGGCGCAGCGGTCCCACAGCGCCGCGTCCACCTGGGCGATCGCGCTCAGGACATGAGCCTCGACCGCCGCGCCCTCCGGCGCCGTACCCGCCGCGTCCGCCGCGCCGTCCTCCGTCGCGCCGCCCCTCTCGCGGCCGGCGGCCATGGTCACTGCATCTTGGCGCCGGAGGCCGCAAGGTCGCGCAGGTCGGTCTTGAGGTGGATCAGCGCGGGGCCTTCGGCGGCCAGCGCTTGGCTCAGGGCCGGCGCGAAGGCCTCGGTGGTCTCGACCGTCCAGGCGTCGGCGCCCCAGGCGCGCGCCGCGGCCGCGAAATCCGGGCTGTGCAGGGCGACGCCGTAGGTCGCGTCGGCGCCGTAGCGGTTGTATTGGTGCATGGCGATGGTGCCGTAGGTTCCGTTGTCGCACACCAGCACCACGATGGGCAGCCGGTTGGCGACCGCCGTGATCGTCTCCTGCCCGGTCATGCCGAAGCCGCCGTCGCCGACCAGCGCCACCACCCGCTTGCCCGGCCGCGCGAGCTGCGCGCCGATGGCGCCCGGCACACCATAGCCCATGGCGCCGACCGCCGGCGCAGCCTGGGACAGCGGGTGCTCGTAGGCGTAATGGCGATGCAGCCAGGTGGAGAAGTTGCCGGCGTCGTTGACGATGGTCGCATCCGCCGGAACTCGTTCGGCGAGCACGCCCACGACGGCGGCGAGATCGACGCTGCCGAGCGGCGCTGCGGCGGCATCGCGCCGGAACGCTTCGTAGCCTGCGCGCTGCGCCGCAAGCCAGGCGCGGCGGGCGGCGGGCACCGCCTCCGGCGCGGCGGCGACGAGGCCGTCGAGGACCGGCAGGACATCGGCGCAGACCTGCACGCCGGCGCCGGCGGCGGCCAGCGCGTCCGCGTCCGGGTAGACATGGACCATCAGCCGCGCGTCCCGCACCACGTCGTCGTCGAGGGTGGTGGCGAGGTCGAGCCGGGTGCCCAGCGCCAGCACCAGGTCCGCCTGCGCCAGCATCGTCTCCTGATAGGGGGCAGGTGCGAGGCCGAGCGAGCCCAGGTAGGCGGGGTGGGCGGCCGGCACCACACCCTGGTGGCGGAAGGCGCTGATCACGCCGCAGCCATGGGCCTCGGCGAAGGCGGCGAGAGCCCCGTTGGCGCCCTGGAAGCACACCTGCTCGCCGGCGATCGCGATGGGGCGCTCCGCCGCCGCGAGGAGGGCGACGATCTCCTGCACCGCCTCCGGCGCGGGCGGCCGGGTGCGGCGCGGGCGCGGCGCCGGGATCGCTGCGTCGCCGGCCTCGCCCTCGGTCACGTCCTCGGGCAGCGAGACGGCGACCGGCCCGGGCCGGCCGTCCATGGCGATGGCGCAGGCCTCGGCGGTGGCCGCCGCCACCTCCTGCGGCGCCTGGGGCTCGAACACGGCCTTGGTCAGCGGCCCCAGCATGCGGTGATAGTCGATCTCCTGAAAGGCCTCGCGGCCGCGCTGCGATGACGGCACCTGGCCGATGAAGAGCACGAGCGGCACCGAATCCTGGCGCGCCGTGTGGAGGCCGATGGCGCCGTTGGTGGCGCCGGGCCCGCGGGTGACGAAGGCGATGCCCGGCTTGCGCGCGAGCCGGCCGTAGGCGCAGGCGGCGAAGGTGGCGCCGGACTCGTGGCGGGTGACGACGAAGCGGAGCCGCTCCCGCGCCTCCCGCAGCGCCTCGAGCACGGCGAGGTAGCTCTCGCCCGGCACGCCGAACGCGGTATCGACGCCGTGCTCGAGCAGGGTCGCGACCAGCGCATCGCCGCCGCTGGTCGCGCTGTTCGACAGGCCGCCGCGCTGCATCGGCCGGGCGCGGGCGCCCCTCCGACGGCTGCTCTGTCGCGTTTGCATCTCGCTGGCCATGGCCCTCCCCCGCTCAAGGCGCGCGAGAATACAGGGACGCACCCGGCAGAGCCAGCAGGCGGCACGAGGCGCAGGGTCACCGCACTGGCCGGCCCGGAGTCCCCCGCCCGACGGTGCCAGAATGCACGCGCCCGATGGACACCCGCCGGGCCCGACCCTAGAGTGGACCGTTGGCGGACACGGACCAGACCGAGGAGGAGGACCATGCTGAAGCGGCACAACCCGGCCACCGTCGTCGAGGCCTTCGGCGGCGGCTACAGTCAGGCGCTCGAAATCCCGCCGGGTGCGCGGTTGATCTTCACCGCGGGCCAGGTGGGCGTGGCCCCCGACGGCACGACCGCGCAGGATTTTTCCGCCCAGGCCGATCAGGTCTGGGCCAACATCATGGCGCTGCTCGCCGAAGGCGGGATGGGCGCCGACGATATCGTCAAGATCACCGGCTACATCGTCGGCGAGGAGAATTTCCCGGCCTATGCGGCGGCGCGGAAGAAGGCGCTCGCCGGCGTGCGCCCGGCCTCCACCGCCATCATCGTGCCGGCGCTGGCGATTCCGGCATGGCTGGTCGAGATCGAAGCGGTGGCGGCGAAGGTGGACTGACCGGGCGGACCGGCTGCCCGGCCCCGGCTGCGCTGACGGAGGGATCATGGTAACGCCATCCATGCAACTGATCGGCGAGGCGCTGGCCGAGATCGCCAGCATCCCGGTCGACGAGGCACTGGCGCTCGTGGGCGGCGAAGACGCGGTCTTCGTCGACGTGCGAGAGCGGGCCGAGCACGACGCCGGCGCGATCGCCGGTTCCGTGGCCGCGCCGCGGGGTTTTCTGGAGTTCATCGCCGACCCGTCCTCGCCGATGCACGACCCGGCGCTGTCTGCCGGCAAGACGCTGGTGGTCTACTGCGCCTCCGGCGGGCGGTCGGCGCTCGCCACCAAGACCCTGCAGGACATGGGTATCGACCGGGTCGTGAACCTCACCGGCGGCTATCAGGCCTGGACCGGAGCCGGCGGCCCCACCGAATGACCGCGCGCGGGGCGGCGGGCGGGTCGGCCGCGCCGCTCGACACCGCCTTCGCCCGCGCGCACTTCCCGGCCCTTTCCGGCCCCTGGGCGCTGTTCGAGAACGCCGGCGGCACCCTCGCCGCGGCCCAGGTGCTCGAGCGCATCCGCACCTACATGGCCGAATGCCAGGTGCAGCCCGGCGCGGCCTACCCGGCCGCCGCCCGCGCCGCCGGGATGATCGCGGACAGCCACCGGGCGATGGCGGCCATGATCAACGCGGCGCCCGAAGAGGTGATGATCGGGCCCTCCACCTCGATGAACGTGTTCCTCCTCGCCCAGGCGCTGAAGCCCGGCCTGCGCGAAGGCGACGAGATCGTCGTCACCGATCTCGACCACGAGGCGAATGTCGGCGCCTGGCGCAGGCTCGCCGCCGACGGGATCACGCTGCGCGAGTGGCGCTTCGACGCAGACAGCATGGCGCTCGCGCCGGAGGGCCTGGCGGCGCTGCTCGGCGAGCGCACCCGCCTCGTCTGCTTCGGCCACTGCTCCAACATCACCGGCTCGTTCACCGACGTGGCGGCGCTGGTGCGCATGATCCACGACGCCGGCGCGCTCGCCTGCGTGGACGGTGTCGCCTACGCGGCGCACCGCGCCATCGACGTGAAGGCGTGGGACGTCGATTTCTATCTGTGCTCGACCTACAAGCTCTACGGGCCGCACCTCGCGCTGCTCTATGGGAAGCGCGAACACCTGGAGCGGGCGGCGCCGCTCAACCACTTCTTCCTCGACGACGAGTTGCCGCTGAAGCTGAACCCCGGCGGCCCCAACCATGAGCTGAGCGCCGGCCTCGCCGGCATCGCCGCCTATCTCGACGCCCTCCACGCGCACCACGAGGGCGAGACCAACCGGCCGCTCCAGGGCCGGCTCGCCGCCGTCTTCGAGCGCGTGGCGGCGCATGAGGAGGCGCTGGGCGCGCCCCTGCTCGACTTCCTCGCATCGCGTCACGGCGTCCGCCTCATCGGCAACCCCTCCGCCGACCGCAGCGTCCGGGCGCCCACCTTCTCCTTCACGGTGGAGGGGCGCGATGCCGGCGAGATCGCCCGCGCCGTGGCGTCCCACGAGGTCGCCGTCGGCGCCGGCGACTTCTACGCGGCCCGCTGCATCCGGGCCCTCGGCCTCGCCGAGCGCGGCGGCGTGGTCCGCGCCAGCATGGTCCACTACAACACGGGCGAAGAGGTCGTGCGCCTGATCCGCGCCCTCGACCGGGCGATCACTCCGTGAGCCTGCGCGCCTGCGCGACGGGGAGGTCGGCGATGCGGGCGTACTCGCCGGTCCTGAACACGCCCGGATCGTCCAGGTAGTCGAGCATCAGATCGGTCGCATCGAGGCCCCAGAAGAGCTCGCCGCCGAGCGCGAAGGTGGGGACGCCGAACACCCCCCGTTCCGCCGCGTCCTCGGTGCCCTGCCGCAGCGCCTCCTTGACGGCCGGGTCGGCGATCGCCTCGTCGGCGTCGGCGATGGCGAGACGTGCGGTGAGCGCCTGCCACTCCTCGTCGCGGCTGAGGTCGCGCCCGTCCGCCCACACCGCGTCGAAGATCGCGCGCACCAGCGCAGGATCGCCGGCGCGGGCCATGGCGAGCCGGAGCGGGCGGAGCGGGTTGAAGGGATGCGCCGGCGGCATGCGGAAGGGGATACCGGCCCGCGCCGCATACCAGTGGCACCAGCGGTAGGTGTGCACACGCTTGGCCGGGATCTCGGCCGGCCCCTTGTGCTTCCAGTGGCCGAGAAGCCCGGCGAACAGGACCGGGCGGCAGGTCACCTCGAGATCGGGCGGCAAACGGTCGAAGCGGGCGAGTTGCAGATAGGCGAAGGGGGAGACAAAATCGAAATACCAGTCGGCGGCCCGCATCGGCCCGTTCCCCCGTTTCAGTCACCCGGTCCGGCGGCCGATTGTGCCGGCTTTCTCTCAGGTGTGCGAGGACGGGACGACGCCGGACAGAGGCAGATGGCGGAGGGGCAATGAGCGATACGGTGCGCGAGGCGCGGATCGACCTGGCAGCGGCCTACCGGCTGGCCTGCCATCACGGGCTCAACGAAGGCGTCTGCAACCACTTCTCCCTCATGCTGCCGGGGAGCTCCGAGCACTTCCTGCTGATCGGCTACGGCACCCACTGGAGCGAGGTGACGGCCAGCACGCTGCTCGTCGTCGACCTGGACGGCACGGTGGTCGACGGCGAGGGCGAGGTGGAGGAGACCGCCGTCTGCCTCCACGCCCCCCTCCACCGGGCGCGGCCGGACCTCCGCTGCCTGATGCACACCCACCAGCCCAACGTGCTGGCGCTCGCCATGACCGAGGGCGGGCAACTGGAGCCCGCGAGCCAGAACGCGCTGCGCTTCAGCCGCCGCATCGCCTACGACCGGGACTATCGGGGCGTGGCGCTGGAGGAGGACGAGGGCGACCGCGTGGCTCGGACAATGGACGGCGCCGACATCCTCTTCATGGGCAATCACGGCGTGATGGCGGGGGGAGCGGACGTCGCCAAGACCTATGACGATCTCTACTATCTGGAACGCGCGGCGATGGTTCAGATCCTCGCCATGAGCACGGGCCGCCCGCTGCTGCCGATCCCGCCCGAGATGCAGGAGGAAACCGTGCGCCAGTTGTCGAGGGACAACAGGCACCGCTACGCGATCGCGCACTTCACGGCGCTCAAGCGGATGCTCGACCGCATCGAGCCCGACTACAGGGATTAGCCCGCGCCGCCTCTCCCCCGACGCTCAGGCTTCAGCCGGCGGCTCCGCGGTCTATCGTGAGCGCGCCTCCGGCGTGCCGCGGTAGCCGGTGGCAAGCACGTAGGTTTCGGCGGAATCGGAACGGCTCGCCGGCGGCTTGGCGTGGCGCACCCGCGCGAAGGCCTGCCGCAGCCGGACCTGAAGCGCGCCGTCGGCCCCCTGGCGCAGCTTGGCGAGGAAGCAGCCGCCGGGTGCCAGCAGCGGCTCCGCCAGGTCGAGCGCGGATTCGCAGAGGGCCGCGATGCGCAGACGGTCGGTGGGCCCGTGGCCCGTGGTCGGCGCCGCCATGTCGCTCATCACCAGGTCCGCCGGGCCGCCGAGCGCGGCGCGGATCGCGTCGAGCGCGTGGCCGCCGCAGGCGTCGAGGGCGAGCGCGACCACGCCCTCGATCGGCTCGATGCCGGCGATGTCGACCGCGACCACGCACCCCCGGCGGCCCACGCGCGCCGCCGCCACCTGGCTCCAGCCGCCGGGCGCGGCGCCGAGATCGACCACACGCTGTCCCGGCCGGAGGATGTCGGCCGTCTCGGCGAGGCCGATCAGCTTGTAGGCGGCGCGGGAGCGGTAGCCGGCCTCGCGCGCCGCGCGCACGTAGGGGTCGTTGAGCTGGCGTTGCAGCCAGCGGGCCGAGGACGGCTTGCGGCGGCGGGCGCGCCTGAGCCTGACCGGCGCGCGGCGCCTGCCGGGGGCGCCGTCGTCCGGGGCGCTCACGGCTCCGCCCGCGCTGCCCGCATCATGCCGAGCAGCATGCCTTCGCGCAGCCCCCTGTCCGCGACATCGAGGCGCCCGGCCGGGCAGCAGGCCATGACCGCGTCGAGGATGGCGCAGCCGGCGACCATCACGTCGCCGCGCCCAGGCCCGATGCAGGGCTGCGTCGCGCGGGCGGCGAAGTCCTGGTCGATGACCGTCTCGATCACCGCGGCCACGTCGGCGAAGCGCAGCCTGAGGCCATCCACGCGATCCCGGTCGTAGCGGGGCAGCCCCAGATGGATGCCGGCGATGGTGGTGACGGTGCCGGACGTGCCGAGGAGCTGGACGCTGCCGGCGGCGGCCTCCGCCCGGATTCCGTTGGCGTCGGCGAAGGGGGCGATCGCGGCTTCGATCTCGGCGACCATGGCGGCGTAGGTATCGCGGCCGACCCGGTCGCCGCCGTAGCGCTCGGCAAGCGTCACCACGCCGTGGCCGATCGAGGTCCACGCCGCGAGCGCCGGCGTGCCGTCTCCCTTCCCGTTCCCCCGCTCGCCGTCCAGGCGCACCCAGATGAGCTCGGTGCTGCCGCCGCCGATATCGAGCAGCAGCGCGCGGCGCATGGTGCGGTCGAGCAGCGGCGTGCATCCGTCGAGCGCGAGCTGCACCTCCTCGGCCGGCGATATGATCTCGATCGACAGCCCGGTCTCGCCGTCGGCGCGGTCGAGAAAGGCCTGGCGGTTCCCGGCACGCCGGCAGGCCTCGGTCGCCACCGCCCGGTAGCGGCGGACGCGGCCCCGTCTCAGCTTGCCGGCGCAGACCCGGAGCGCGCCGATGGTGCGCTCGATCGCCTGCTCGGAGAGCATCCCCGACTGCGCCACGCCTTCGCCGAGCCGCACGATCCGGGAGAAGGCATCGACGACGCGGAAGCCGCTTCCCTCGGGCCGGGCCACGAGGAGGCGGCAATTGTTGGTGCCGAGGTCGAGCGCGCCGAAGGAAGGGCCAGGCCGGTCGCTCACCGCATCCGCTCCGAAAACCGAGACACCGCCGCAACGCCCCGCCGCAACGCCCCCCCGTAACGTCCGACGACGCGGGCACGGCTGGACGCCCGAACCCGCGCGGTCATTACACAGTGTGCGCACCCTCCTGGCAACGCGCCCGCTCGCGCGCGCCCCGTGTGTGAGCCGGCGTGGGGCGGCGTGGGGCGGCGCGCACCGGCGCAAGGTGTCGGCCGGCACGGGGATTCGACGTCGACCGACGCCCCGGCTTGTCGATCCAGCTGGACTCATGGGGGTCAAGGCGCGGCGCCCAACGACACACAGGACCGGGGAGGCCGGCGGCGGGGCATAGATTCGGTCATCGTCCGGCGACCGCTTTGCCGCGCACTGATAGGATTGCGGCCGGAACCGAAGGGAGACCGTCGATGACCGAAGGCCGAGCCGACCTCTCGAACTGGCGCGAGCCGCAGGCACTGATCGAGACCGGCGCGCTCGAGACGAGCCTCGGTATGCGCGAGCTTCGCATCGTGGACTGCACGACCTGGCTCAAGCCGGCCGAGCCGGGAGACGACGCCCCCTACCGCGTCGTGCCGGGCCGGGCCGAGTACGACGCGGCGCATATCCCCGGCGCCGTCTTCCTCGACATCCAAGGGACGATTTCCGATCCGGACACGCGTCTCCGCTTCATGGCGCCGTCCGCCGAGCGCTTCGCGGACGCGATCGGCGGGCTCGGCATCGGCGACGAGTCCCGCGTCGTGCTCTACTCGGCCGGCAGCATCATGTGGGCGACACGGGTCTGGTGGATGCTGCGCGCGTTCGGCTTTGACCGTGCGGCGGTGCTCGATGGCGGCTGGGAGAAGTGGAAGGCGGAGGGGCGCCCGGTATCCTCCGCACCGGAACGGTTCCCGCCGGCGCACTTCACCGCGGCGCCCCGGCCGGGCCGCTTCGTGGACCGTGCGTACGTGCTTTCCCGGCTCGGCGATGGCAACACCGCCATGGTGAATGCGCTCCCGCCCGAGTTTCACCTCGGCGAAGGACCGAGCCGCTACGGGCGTCCGGGACGGATTCCGGGGAGCGTCAACGTGCCTGCGGCCCGCCTTCTCGATCCGTCCAACGGCGCCTTCGTGCCGTTGGACGAAGCACGGCAGCTCCACGAAGAGGCCGGGATCGCCCCGGACCGCCACGTCGTCGCCTATTGCGGCGGCGGCATCTCCGCCACCGTCGGCCTCTTTCTCCTTCACCAGCTCGGCTACCGCGACCTCACCCTCTACGACGGGTCGATGGGCGAGTGGGCGCACGACCCCGGCCTCCCGATCGAAGCCGGCCCGCGCACGAGCAAGACCTGAGCCGAACCGCGGCCGGGCCGATCGGATCGCCCACGCCGCCGGGACCGGCAGACGGCCGCACCCTCCCCCCCTGTCAACGGCGAGGGAAAGCCTGGCGCCTGCTGAGGATCCCATCGCCCAACTTCAGCGACTCTACCGGCGGATCGGGATCGACCTCGACGAAGCGGCGGTGCAGAGGGCCGGGAACTATGTCGAAGCGAATCCGCAAAACCGGTTCGGCCGGCATTCCTACCGGTTGAGCGATTTCGGATTGAGCGAGGAGATTATCGAGGAACACTTCTCCGGCTATCGCAGGAAATACGCGATCCCGTTCGAATGAACACGCCGGATTGCAGGGGCAGGAACGGTTCAGGCTGAAGGAGCATAGGCCGTGGAAAGAGAACCCACACTCGTTGGAGACGGCACGGCGTTCAGCGCGTTGGTCGCCGCGGTCCGGGACCTCAGGCAGCCGAAGCACTCGGAAGTCAGCCCGGTCCCGGACGATGTGCGGATCGACGGCAGGACCTGCCTGGTGACCGGTGCCAACAGCGGCCTGGGCAAGGCCGCCGCCGTTGAGCTTGCGCGGCGTGGCGGAAACATGATCCTGGCCTGTCGGCCCGGACATGGCGAAAGCCGCGAAGAAGTAATGCGGCTGTCCGGCTCTGCAACCGTGGAAACGATGGAGGTCGATCTCGCGGATCTCGAATCCGTGCATCGCCTCTGCGACCTTATGGCTGCACGCGGTATCCGCATCGACATTGCGCTGATGAATGCCGGACTGATGCCTCCCAGGGCCAGAAAATCCCCGCAGGGATACGAGATGATGTTTGCCGTCCATTTCCTTTCCTCGCGCGTCATGATTGACCGATGGTTGCGGGACAGGGTGATTCGCCCGTCAACGCGGCCCGGCGAGACTCCGCGGATTGTATTTGTCGCGTCCGAGTCGCACCGCTCCTCCCATGCCGTCGATTTCGATCGTTTGGGCGCATTCACGGACTACCGCATGAAGGACAGTCTCAAATATTACGGCATCAGCAAGCTGCTGCTCTGCATGTACGCGACCGAACTCTCCCGCCGCCTGAACCCGGACGGCACAGTCGAAGTCGCGGTGCACGCGATGTGCCCCGGAGGTATTGCCTCGAACATTGCCAGGGATGCGCCGGCGCTGCTCAAGCCGGTCGTCAACCCGCTGTTGCGGCACTTCCTGCAATCTCCGGAGGAGGCCATGGGGCCGGCAATCTACCTGTGCTGTGCCGAGGAAGCCGGCAGCGCAACGGGGATGTATCTCCACCTGATGCAACGGAAATCCGTCCTGCCGAGCGCATCCGATCCGCAAGACGGAGCCAGATTGTGGGACGCCAGTGCACGCCTGGTGGCGACATCACGGGACCTGCTCTGAGCGCCGCCGAACCATGCCCCGCACGCTTGCCAAGTCCGCCAGCCCTCCGTTGCAGGGCGGACGCTATTACGAGCGCTGCAAGGTCGCCGAATCGAGCGATCAGAGCAGGCAGAAGTCCGTTTCGAGAGAGCTGTGGGACCGGTCGGATGACTGGGTCAGGACTCTCGTGACGCCCAGGGGTGAATGACCATGCGAGAATTTGAAATACGTACCGATCCGCTTCGGATCGACGCACCGATCGACGTCGTCTGGACAGTCCTGATCGAAGTCGACAAGTACGGCGAGTGGAACCCGTTCACGCCGCGGGCCCGAACGGATTTCACGGTCGGGTCACCTGCGCATCTACGGGTAAGGATGGGGCCGACGACGTTCGGAATAACCGAAAACGTGTGCGCATTCGACAGGCCCCGGCTCATCGCCTGGAAAAGGGAATTCGGAGCCCGTTGGCTCCTGCTTGCGGTGCGGGAGCAGCATCTCGAATCCGTCAACGAAACACGTTGCACCTACTACAACACGGACAGATTGACCGGTGTTCTGGCAGCGATGGTGCTGGTGTGTTTCGGCGCTTACATGCGTCGCGGCTTCGCCGATGTGGCCGAGGGATTGAAAGCGTACGCGGAAGGACTCTACGCGGGAACCGGAGCGAATGGAGAATAGGAGGCTTGCCTCACGCCTCACGACCGCGAGGCGGATCACTCGATCATACGGCCAGCCTTGCCGTCTCCGCTGCAGCTTCTGTAACCTTGCCTTCTCCTGGAAGGATGTCCCCGCCGGCCCATGCCCCCGACCGTCTCCCCATCGAGCAGGCGTTGATGCGCCTGGCAGGCAAGCGCGTGCTGGTGACCGGCGCTGCCTCGGGCATCGGCGCCGCGACCGCTGAGCGCTTCGCGGCGGAAGGCGCGGCCGTCGCGATTGCCGACCTGGACGGCGCCGGCGCGGACAAGCAGGCGGCCGCAGTCTGCGCCCAGGGAGGAACGGCGGTCGGCCTCGCCGCCGACGTGGGAAACGACGACTCCGTCGCCGCCATGGTGGACCGCGCCTGGGAGGCGCTGGACGGCCTCGACATCCTCGTGAACAACGCCGCCATTCCCATGATCGGCACCGTCGAAACCCTCGCCGCCGACGAGTGGGACCGTGTGCTCGACATCGACCTTTCGAGCATCTATCGGACCTGCCGGGCTGCATGGCCGCGCTTCGTGGCGGCCGGCGGCGGGACCGTTCTGAACACGGCGTCGGTCGCCGGCATCATCGGCATGGCCGGTCAACACGGCTATTCCGCCGCCAAGGCGGGGGTCGTGATGCTGACCAGGTGCATGGCTCTCGACGGCGCCGCCCACGGCATCCGCGTGAACTGTGTCTGCCCCGGTTTCGTCGAGACGCCGATGGTCCTGGCCTATTTCGAGGCGCAGGACGACCCCGTGGCCAGCCGGGCGGCGGTCAATGCCGCTCATCCCCTGGGCCGCATGGGCCAACCCGCCGAGATCGCGGCCGCGTTCCTCTATCTCGCCTCCGACGAGGCCCGCTGGATCACCGGCACGGCGCTCGTGATCGATGGCGGGCTCACCGCCGGACTGCCGCCGGGGTAGTCGCGCCGGTGCCGGCATCGCAACCCGCGCACTCAAGCCGCCCTTCGAAAAGCGAGATGGTCAGGCGAGGCGTCGCGCGACGTGCCAGCGGCGTGCGGCGACCACCGCCCAGATGCCCTCGGCGATCAGGAAGGGATAGGAATCGATCAGGTAGGCGTAGACCGCGGCGAGGGCGCAGCCGGCCGCGAAGGCCGCGATGAAGAACGTGCCGCGTCTCTCGAGGGCGTAGCTCGTGACCATCGTCGCGATGGCGACGATGCCGAGGACTTCTACGAGGGGCGATGCCGTCATGACTCGGGCCTGTCTGTTATTGTGTGCGGAATGCCGACCCCTAACATTCAATCAAGATCAGCAAGTTAGTGTTCTAATCGCCGGGCACCAGGCCCCGGGGCAGGCTCTCGATATGGGCGCAGATGTCGCGCGGGCGCGTCAGCCAGATTCGGTCGCGCCGGGTTGCGATATGCTCGAAGACGCGGCGCAGATGGCGCACGCGATAGGGCCGCCCCATCACGAAGGGATGGAGCGAGATCGGGAACACCAGGGGTTGCCCCTCGCTCTGGGCCAGCATCTCGTCGAAGCCGTCGATCAGCATGTCCGCGAATTCGCGCGCGGTGTGGCCGTACCAGATGACGCCGCGGGTGTCGTTGCACTCGACCGGATAGGGCATTGCCAGAATCCGGCCGGCGCGCGTGGTCATCCAGATCGGCTGGTCGTCGCAGGTCCAGTCCATGAAATAGCGATAGCCCGCCTCCTGCAGCAGGTCGGGGGTGACCGCGCTGTTGGAGAGCCAGGGGCTCATCCAGCCCGGCGGCCGGCTGCCTTCATGGCGCTCGATGGTCTCGGTGACCTCGGCGATGAGCGCGGCCTCGGCTGCCTCGTCGAGGTCTTCCTGCATGTCCGAGTTGGTGATGCCGTGGCCCAGGATCTCGTGGCCGCGCTGCCTGAGGGCCTCCGGGATGTCGGGGCAGTGCTCGTAGATGCCGAGATTCATCTGGGCTTCGACGGGCACGTCGAAGGCGTCGAACAGCTCGAGCAGGCGCCAGATGCCGACCCGATTGCCATAATCGCGCCACGAGAAGACGCTGTGGCTGTTCGCCTGGTCCGGCGGCGCGATGGCCGCGCCCTTGCCCTCGCCGAAGCTGAATTGCTCGATGTTGACCGCGACATAGACGGCAAGACGAGTCCCGTTGGGCCAGTCGTAGACCGGGCGGGTGGCGATGCTGGAATAGGGATAGCGACCGTGGGTGCGAATCATGACGACCTCGATTCCGGGCGCCGCCTCGCGCTGCCGCGTTGACCGTGGAGGCGGCATGATGGGCGCGACCACGCTAAGCGGCGAACGATCGCAGGACCAGCGTTCGACGGGACCCGCATGAACGCGAAGCCTCTCGCCCGAGGTGCCCGCTTCGGGTCCCGTTCACGGACGATGACGCCGGCCGCGCCTGTGGGTATGATTCGGGCCTGCCATGAGCGCGCGCCCGCTGATCATCGACTGCGACCCCGGCCAGGACGACGCCGTCGCCCTCCTGCTCGCCTTCGCGAGCGCCCAGGAGTTCGACCTGCTCGGCATCGCTGCCGTCGCCGGCAATGTGCCGCTCGCGCTGACCGAGAGCAATGCGCGCCGCATCAGGGATCTGGCAGGCCGGCCCGAGGTACCGGTCCATGCCGGCTGCCCCCGGCCCATGGTGCGCGAGCCGGAGACCGCCGAATACATCCACGGGCCGACGGGGATCGACGGCGCCGACCTGCCGGAGCCGAGCCGCCCCGCCGAGCCCGTCCACGCGGTGGACTATCTGGTCGACACGCTGGCTGCGGCGGAGGAGCCGGTCACGCTGGCCACCCTCGGGCCCCTCACCAATGTCGCGCTCGCCATCGTCAAGAACCCGGCGATCCTCGCCAATGTGCGCGAGATCGTCACCATGGGGGGCGCGGTCGGGCTCGGCAACGTCACGCCGGCGGCCGAGTTCAACATCCACGCCGACCCCCACGCGGCGCACGTGGTGTTCGAGGCGGGCGTGCCGCTCACCATGATCGGGCTCGACGTCACCCATCAGGCGATCGCGACGCCGCCCCGGCTGGAGGCGATCCGCGCGCTCGGCACGGCGCCGGCGGCGGCGGTCTGCGGGATGCTCGACCTTTACGGTGCGAAGAACGTCGAGGCCTACCACCACGGCGCGCCCCTGCACGACCCCTGCGTCATCGCCTATCTGCTGGCGCCGGCGCTCTTCGAGGGCCGCGACATGCGCGTCGATGTCGAGCTCGGCGACGGCCACTGCTTCGGCCGGACGGTCTGCGACGTGCACGGCCGCAGCGGCGCCGCGCCCAACGCCCGCGTCCTCGAGCGGATCGACGCCGACGCCTTCTTCGCCCTGCTGACCGAGCGCCTGGCGCGGCTGCCGGTCGCTCCCGTATAGGAAAGGGGCGGGCCCGCCATGCGGCAAGAGCAGGACCGGGCCGGTCGCGGCCTGAGGAGCGGCCCATGAGCGGCGAGCGCAAGCTGCCGACGGAAGGCGAGAGTGCCGACAAGAGCGGCGGCGGCGTGGATGCCTTCCTGCGCCGGGCCGCGGCGACCCCGGCGCCGGTCGCGCACGGCGAGACCGGGCGCCTCATCTTCGCCATGGACGCCACGGCAAGCCGGGAGCCGACCTGGGACAGCGCCTGCCAGATTCAGGGGGAGATGTTCGACGCCACCGCCGCGCTCGGCGGGCTCCAGGTGCAGCTCGTCTACTATCGCGGCTTCGGCCAGTGCCGGGCGAGCCGCTGGGTGAAGGATTCGCGGGCGCTGGTGCGCGTCATGACCGGCGTCCACTGCCTCGGCGGCCATACCCAGATTCGCAAGGTGCTGCGCCACGCCCTCAAGGAGACCCAGCGCCAGCGGGTCCATGCGCTGGTCTTCGTCGGCGACAGCATGGAGGAGAACGTGGACGAGCTCTCCGCCATCGCCGGCGAGCTGGGCCTGCGCGGGGTGCCCGCCTTCATGTTCCACGAGGGGCAGGACCCGGCGGCAGCCCTGGCCTTTCGCCAGATCGCGCGGCTCACCAACGGCGCCTACCTGCGTTTCGACATGTCGAGCGCGCGCCAGCTCAAGGAGCTTCTGGGTGCGGTCGCGGTCTACGCCGCCGGGGGACGCAAGGCGCTCCAGCATTACGGACGCAAGCGCGGCGAGGCGGTGCTGCAGATCGCCCACCAGATCAAATGAACCCGCCGCGCGCCTGCGCCCGCCGCCCGGCCCGCTAGACCGCGCCCGCCGATGGTCTCCTACGTTCTTCTCGGGCTCGCGCTCCTGGTGCTGGTCGTGCTGCTCAGCCGCTGGTTCGCCACGGCCAACCCGTCGAGTCTGGCGAAATGGGTCAAGTGGGGCTTCATCGCCGCAGGCGCGGCGGCGACGATCTTCCTCGGCGTGACCGGCAAGGCGCAGCTCGCCCTCCTGCCGCTCGCGCTCACCGGGTTGCCGTGGTTCATCGGACGCATGGCCGCGGGCCGGATGAACCCGACGCCTACGGCCGGCCAGCGCTCGGATGTGGAGACCCCCTATCTGCGCATGACGCTGGACCATGACAGCGGCGAGATGGAGGGCACGGTGCTGCAGGGGCGCTATGCCGGGCGCCGCCTCGACGAACTCTCGGAGCCCCAGCTGCTCGACCTGTTCGACGAGTGCAGCCTGAGGGACGACGAGGGCCGGCGTCTGCTCGAGGCCTATCTCGACCGCACCCTCGGCGCCGACTGGCGCGAGCGCGCCGAGGCGCGGGCCGGGCACGCGCGCGACGGCGCCGGCGGCACCGGCGGCGCGGGCGGCGCGAGCGGCACGGGGCAAGGCTGGGGGCGCAAGGGCGGCGGGCGCACGCCCATGACGCGCGAGGAGGCCTACGAGGTCCTGGGCCTCAGCCCCGGCGCCGGTGCCGACGAGATCAAGGAGGCGCACCGCACGCTGATGCGCAAGCTCCACCCCGATCGCGGCGGCTCCAACTATCTCGCGGCCAAGATCAATCAGGCGAAGGAGCTGCTGCTCGGCGGCTGAGGCGCCCAGGCGCCGCGCCGTGCGTCCCGCCGTTCTTGCCGAGGGGCGGTCGTCGTGGCACATCTCCGCCCCGATGGCCGTCTGCGGCGGCCTGTCAGCGTGACGAGGCGCCTGCAATGGCGAAGCCAGTGAGGACGGCCGTGCTGCCGGTTGCCGGCATGGGCACGCGCTTCCTGCCCGCGACCAGGGCGGTGTCCAAGGAAATGCTGCCGCTGGTCGACAAGCCGCTCATCCAGTATGCGGTGGAGGAGGCGCGGGCGGCGGGGATCGAGCGCTTCATCTTCGTCACCGGCCGGGGCCAGGCGGCGATCGAGCGGCATTTCGGCCGCGACGAGGAACTCGACTTGTATCTTGCGGCGCGCGGGGACGAGGACGCGACCGTGCGCGCCGCGAGCGCGGTGCTGGCCCCCGGTGCGGCCTCTTTCACCCGCCAGCGCAAGCCGCTCGGCCTCGGCCACGCCGTCCTCTGCGCGCGCGATCTGGTCGGCGACGAGCCCTTCGCGGTGCTGCTCCCGGACGAGCTGCTGCTCGGCGACCCGCCCTGCCTCGCGGCGCTCGTCGAGCTTCACGGGCGGACCGGCGGGAGCGTGGTGGCGCTCGCCGAGGTGCCCGCGCACGAGACCGGCCGCTACGGGATCGTCGAGGTCGCGGCGGAGGACGGGCAAGCCCTCACGCTCTCGGGCATGGTGGAGAAGCCCCCGCCGGGCCAGGCACCGTCGCGACTTGCGATCGTCGGCCGTTACGTGCTGCAACCCGCGGTCTTCGCGCGGCTTGCGGCGCAGGCGCCGGGCGCGGGCGGCGAGATCCAGCTCACCGACGCCCTGGCCGCGATGGCCGGGCAGGAGGCGTTTCACGGTGTGCGCTATGGAGGCCGGCGCTTCGATTGCGGGAGCCCGGCCGGCTTCCTTCAGGCGACGGTCGCCTGCGCCCTGGAAAGGCCGGACCTGAGGCAGGATCTGCTGTCCTTCCTGCGTCGGGTCGCGCCGTCGCCGTAGGCGGCCGCGCCATGGGCAGCCGCGCCATGAGCAGGGGCCGCGCTCTCGACCCGGCGATCCTCGGCGCCTACGACATCAGGGGCCTCGTCGGCGAGACCCTCACCGGGGCCGACATGGACGCCATCGGCCGGGGCTTCGCCACCATCGCGCGGGCCCGCACGCAGGCCTGCGCGCAGGGTGGCCGGCCGCCGCTGATCTGCGTCGGGCGCGACGGCCGGCTGAGCTCGGCGTCCCTCGAGGCGCACCTGGTCGCAGGCCTCGCCGGCGCCGGCGCCGACGTGGTGCGCATCGGCCTGGGCCCCACGCCGATGCTCTATTTCGCGGTTCACGCACAGGGCGGCGACGGCGGGATGATGGTCACCGGCTCGCACAATCCGCCGGCCTACAACGGCGTCAAGATGGTACTCGGCGGCCGGCCCTTCTACGGCGACGACATCGCCGCGCTGGCGCGGGTCGTCGCCGACGGCGGCTTCGCCGGGGGCAGCGGCCGGGCGACGGAGGCCGATCTGGCCCCCTCCTATGTGGCGCGCCTCCTGCACGAGGCCGGCGAGCGGGCATTCACGGTGGCGTGGGATGCCGGCAACGGCGCCGCCGCTGCGGTGCTCCCCGCGCTCGCAGGCCGTCTTCCGGGGCGCCACATCCTGCTCAATGCCGCAGTCGACGGGACCTTTCCCGCCCACCACCCGGACCCCACGGTGCCCGAGAATCTGGCCCAGCTGATCGACACCGTGCAGGCCGAGCGCTGCGACCTCGGGATCGCCTTCGACGGCGACGGCGACCGCATCGGGGTCGTGGACGGAGCGGGCGACATCCTCTGGGGCGACCGGCTCGTGGCCCTGCTCGCCCGCGAGGTGCTGCGCGAGAGGCCCGGCGCGACCGTCATCGGCGATGTCAAGGCGAGCCGTGTGCTATTCGACGAGATCGCCCGGCTCGGCGGCGAGCCGCTGATGTGGTGCGCGGGCCACGCGCCCATCAAGGCGAAGATGGCGGAGCTCGGCGCGCCGCTCGCCGGCGAGTTGAGCGGGCATGTCTTCTTCGCCGACCGCTACTACGGCTTCGACGACGCGCTCTACGCGGGCCTCCGGCTGCTGCGGCTGATCGCGGGCGAAGGACGCCCGCTTGCGGCGCTCGCGGCCGAGCTGCCGCGCCCGGTGAGCACGCCCGAAATCCGCTTCCCCTGCCCGGACGGGCGCAAGTTCCGGGTCGCCGACGAGATCCGCGACCGGCTCGCGGCCGAAGGCGCGTCGTTCAGCGCCATCGACGGGGTGAGGGTCGAGAGCGCGCAGGGCTGGTGGCTGCTGCGTGCGTCCAACACCCAGCCCATGCTGGTGGCCCGCTGCGAGGCGGAGGACGGCGCGGCGCTCGCGCGCCTGAAGGACGACCTCGCGGCCCATCTCCGGGCGAGCGGCGTGGCGCCGCCCGACTTCTGACGGAGGCGGGGCCTCGAGCGGAGTCGCCGGAACGTGCCGTGCGCGCCGCCCGTTTCCCCTGCGGGGCCCGGCTGCGCGCAGGCCGATGGGCGAGAGATGACGCCGAATCAACGACTTCCCGACCCGCTTTCGGCCGCCCGTGCTTGACGGGCGCGCTGCTTTGGACGGATAAGGAACGCCCATTCGAGTCGATTCGACAGGGGCGCCGGGGCCGGGGCGGACGTGAAGGCGAAGCGCAGAACCAAGCACACGCGTCCGGGATCGATCGTCCTCGGTCTCGCCCTCTCGCTCTGCGTCCTCGCCGTCTCCCCGCTCGTCGCCGCGCAGCCGGCCGAGGCGCGCTACGCCTCCATCGTCATCGACGCCGACACGGGCGAGGTCCTGCGCTCGCGCAACGCCGACACGCGCAGATACCCGGCGTCGCTGACCAAGATGATGACCCTCTACATGCTCTTCGAGGCGGTCGACAACGGGCGGCTCGCCCTCAAGTCCACATTGACGGTCTCGAAACGGGCGGCGCGGCAGCCGGCGTCCAAACTCGGGCTCCGCGCGGGCTCGACGATCACCGTGGAGGACGCGATCCGGGCGCTGATCGTCAAGTCGGCCAACGATATCGCCGTGGTGGTCGCCGAGACGCTGGGCGGGACGGAGGCCGGGTTCGCCAGGCGAATGACCGACAGGGCCCGCGCGCTGGGCATGTCGCGGACGACCTTCCGCAACGCGTCGGGCCTGCCGAACCGGAGGCAGCGCAGCACGGCGCGGGACATGGCGCGCCTCGCCCGCGCCCTGATGCGGGACTTCCCGCACCGCTATCACTACTTCGACGACCAGCGCTTCAGATATCGGGGACGGATGCACCGCACGCCGAACCAGCTGCTCGGTCGCTATCGCGGCATGGACGGCATGAAGACCGGCTATATCCGGGCCTCGGGCTTCAACCTCGTGGCCTCGGCGGAGAGGAACGACCGGCGCGTCATCGCCGTGGTCTTCGGCGGCAAGACGGCACGCTCCCGCAACATCCACATGGCCAACCTCCTCGATCTCGGCTTCACGCGGCTCGCCGACCGGCGCCCGTCGAGCAGCCGCATCCTGGTCGCGGGCATTCCGCGCCCGCCGTCCGGCTCCGGGCTGGCGGCGCCGGCCCCGAGGTTCAGGCCGGCGGCGATCCGGGTTGCCGCAGCCCCGCCCAAGGCGGCGATCGAGATGGCGGAGGCCCCGCCGCCGCCCCTGCCGCCCACGCCGCTCCCGCCCAGAAAGCCGTCGTCCGCAGGCGCCGCGCCGTCGGACAGGCTCGTGGTGGCGGAGACGCGCGTGGCCGGGGTGGCGGCCGGCCGCCCCTGGGGCATCCAGGTGGGCGCCTACGCGACCGTCACGGCGGCCTCGATCGCCATGCGCCGCGCCTCTGCGCGCGTGCCGCTTCTCAATGACGCGGCGTCGACGCTCTCACCCCGCGCGGCAGGCCGCGGCACCCTCTACCGGGCGCGCTTCCTGGGGCTCTACAAGAACGACGCCAACCGGGTATGCAGGACGCTGCACGCCGCCCCGATGCCATGCGTCATCATCCGGGGCCCCGACCCGGCTTGAGATCCTGCCGTAAGCGCCCACTCCTGACGGGCGGGTGCGTTCAGGAGCCGGCGTTCCCGCGAAGTCCCGATTCGGCAATGACTTCCGCGCACGCCTGCTCGCTGCGGGGCGCCATCAGGTGCGCGCCGGCGACGCCTTCCATGCCCCGCAGCTCCTCGATCAGCTCGATGCAGATGCGGATTCCCTCGGCGCGGGGATCCTTGGCGCCGTCCAGACGGGCGATGACCGCGTCGGGGATGTGCACGCCGTAGAGGTTCTCGTTCATCCAGCGCGCCGAGCGCGCCGACTTCAGCGGCCCGATGCCGACGATGATGGCGCTGCGCTCCGGTATCCCGAAGTCCCCGAGCCAGGCGAGGTAGCGCCGGAGCATCGCCATGTCGAAGCAGAACTGGGTCTGGAAGAAGTCCGCACCGGCGTCGATCTTGGCCTGAATGCCGGCGGGCGCGTCGCCGGTCTTCGGCTCGCGCGGCGCATCGGCGCCGCCGATCAGCAGCCGGGGCGCGGCGGCAAGGCGCCGTCCGCCGGGAAGAACCCCCTCGTCGCGCATGGTGCGGACCAGCGCCATGAACTCGTTGGACTTGAGATCGAAGACCGGCTTCGCCTCCGGCTGATCGCCGGTGTCGATCGAATCGCCGGTGAGGCAGAGCAGGCTGTGCACGCCGAGCGCCGCCGCCCCCAGCACGTCGCCCTCCAGCGCGAGCCGGTTGCGGTCGCGCATGGTGTACTGGAGCACCGGCTCTATGCCGGCCTGCGCGAGGATCGCAGCCGCTGCCAGCGGCGACAGATGGGCGCGTGCGCCGGCACCGTCGAGCACGTTGACCGCGTCCGCGAGCCCCTTGAGGCACCCGGCGCGGGCCAAGACGTCGGCCGGATCCGCGGAATCGGGCGGTCCCATCTCCGCCGTGACGGCGAACGCGCCCGCGCGCAGCACCTGTTCCAGTCGCCCGCCGCTCTTCGCCTCGTCCGCCATCGCCCTCTCCGCTGCCTTCTGCGCCCGCCCGCCGCCGGCCGGCGGCGACCATAGAGGGCGGGCGGGCGACAATCCAGGACGGCGTTCCCGCGCCGGATCGGAGCCAGATCGGAGCCAGATCAGAGCCAGATCAGAGAAGGCGCTGGCGTGCCTTGAGCGCGGTGCCGAGCGTGCCGTCGTCGAGATAGTCGAGTTCGCCGCCGACCGGCAGGCCGTGGGCGAGGCGGGAGATCGCAACGCCGCACGCCGCGAGCCGGTCGGTCAGATAGTGCGCCGTCGTCTGCCCATCCACCGTGGCGCTGGTGGCGAGGATGATCTCGGCGACCTCCGGCGCACCGGCGCGGGCGACGAGGCCGGCGACCGCGAGGTCCTCCGGCCCGATCCCGTCGAGCGCCGACAGCAGGCCGCCCAGCACGTGATAGCGGCCGTGGAACAGCAGCGTGCGTTCCAGCGCCCACAGGTCCGCAACCTGCTCGACCACGCAGATGGCCGAAGGGTCGCGCTCGGGATCGGCGCAGATCGCGCAGGGGTCCTGGGCGTCGAGATTGCCGCAGGCGGCACAGGGGCGGACGCTCTCGGCAGCGCTGCGCAGCGCGGAGAGGAGCGGCTCCAGGTGCGATTCGCGGCGCTCCAGCAGGTGCAGCGCGGCGCGGCGCGCGGAGCGCGGCCCGAGACCGGGCAGCTTGCCGAGATGGCCGGCCAGCCGCTCGATGGCCGGGCTGGTCATCGCGAAGCCCTGTTCGCCTGCGCTCGGCCGCGCCGCCTCACAGGCCGAGATCGAGACCCGGCGGCAGCTTGAGCCCGCCGGTGACCTCGGCCATCCGCTCCTGCACGAGCTGCTCGACCTTGGCCTTGCCGTCATTGAAGGCGGCGACGATCAGGTCTTCCAGCACCTCCACCTCGTCGCCCTTCACCAGCGCCGGGTCGATCGAAAGGCGCCGCATCTCGCCCTTGCCCGTGAGCGTGACCCGCACCAGGCCGCCGCCGGCCGTTCCCTCCACCTCGAGCGCGCCCAGGCTCTCCTGCAGCTCGGCCATCCTGGTCTGCATTTCCTGCGCCTGCTTCAGCATTCGGCCGATATTCTTCATGGGGAAGCGTCTCCGTCGTTTCCGTCGCCGGGCGCCGCATGGCGCTCCGGCCTGTGCACCGTGCGCACCTGCGCGCCGGGGAAGGCGTCGAGGACCCGGCGCACCAGCGGATGGTCCGCCGCCGCCCCCTCGGCCGCCTCTCGCGCGGCCCGGTCCTGCTCGTCAAGCGTCGGCGCGCCGCCCCGGTCGGTCAGCGCGATCATCCAGCGCTCGCCGGTCCATTCCTCGAGCCTGTCCCGCAGCAGGTCGAGCATTCTGCCGTCGGGCGCGCGGCCGCAATCGATCTCGACCGTGCCGGCGGTGACGCGGACCGGCCGCACCTCGGTGCGGAGCCAGGCGCTCAGGACCGGCTGCCGCCGTTCCTCGGCGAGGGCGGCGATGGCACGGAGGGTGTCCGGGCGCGGGCGGGGTTCGGCCGCCGCCTGCGGCGCCGGCTCGGCCGCGCCGCCTGCGATCGCGGCGCCGCGCGGCGCCTCGGCCGGGCCGGGCGCGGACGGCACGGACGGCGCCGATGGCGCGTGCGCTTTCGTGGGGGCGCCGGCGGCGCCGGCGCCCGCAGCGATGGCGCGGAGAGCATCCGCAGGGCTCGGCAGGTCGGCGGCGTAGGCGATTCGCACCAGCGTCATCTCGGCCGCGAGCGCAGGCCGCGCTGCCTGGCCCGCCTCCTCCAGCCCCTTGAGCAGCATCTGCCAGGTCTGGGTGAGCGCCGGCACCGCAAGTGCGGCGGCCATGGCGCGCCCGCGCATGCGCTCCGCCTCGGGCACCGCCGGGTCGTCGGCTGCCGCCGGCACGAGCTTCAGCCGGGTCAGCCAGTGGCAGAGCTCCAGCAGGTCCTGCAGCAGGGCCTGCGGCTCCGCGCCGGCATCGTGGAGTTCCGCGAAGCAGTCCAGCGCGTCCTTGATCGCACCCTGCATCAGCATGTCGAAGAGGTCGAAGAGCCGGGTCCGGTCGGCCAGGCCCAGCATGGCCCGCACCGCGGCTTCCGTGATGCGCGTGCCCTCGTGAGCCATTGCCTGGTCGAGCACGGAGAGGCCGTCGCGCACCGAGCCGTCGGCGGCCCGGGCGACGAGGGCTAGCGCCGCCGGCTCCACCTCGACTCCCTCGGCGGCCGCTATGCCTGCGAAGTGCGCGGCGAGTGTCTCCATATCCACCCGGCGCAGGTCGAAACGCTGGCAGCGCGAGAGCACCGTCACCGGCAGGCGCCGCACCTCGGTCGTCGCGAACACGAATTTCACGTGGGGCGGCGGCTCCTCCAGCGTCTTGAGGAGCGCGTTGAAGGCCTGCTTCGAGAGCATGTGCACTTCGTCGACGATGTAGATCTTGTAGCGCGCCGAGACCGGGCGGTAGCGCACGCTCTCGATCAGCTCGCGCACGTCGTCGATGCCGGTGCGGGAGGCGGCGTCCATCTCGATCACGTCGACGTGGCGGTCCTCGGCGATGGAGACGCAGTGATCGCACTGCCCGCAGGGCTCCGGCGTCGGGCCTTGCGCCCCGTCCGCGCCGATGCAGTTGAGGGCGCGGGCGATGATCCTTGCCGTGGAGGTCTTGCCCACCCCGCGCACGCCAGTCAGCAGCCAGGCGTGGGCGAGGCGGTCCATCGCGATCGCGTTGCTGAGCGTGCGCACCAGGGCGTCCTGGCCGATCAGCCCGGCGAAGCTCGCCGGCCTGTACTTGCGCGCCAGCACACGATAGGCGGCGGCGTCCTCGCTCATCGGTGCATCGGCGTCCTTCGGCCCACGGCGCCCGGCGCTGCGCGGCACGACGGGTTGGAGGCAGGAGACCGGCGGACGACCCGGCTTGAAGCTCGTTACGGCTGCTTCCTTCCGGACCTGACCGGGTTGGCGAGAAAGCCGTCCGCCGCCGACCTCCCACACCCACTATAACAGGTGCCGCCCGCGCCGGCATCAGCGCCCGGAGGCTTGTTCATATCCCTCAATCGCCGGGCGCTCGCGCCGTCCGGGCCTGCGGCCCGGCTCCTCTTCCATTGCCCTCAGTCGCTGGGTACCGCCCGTGCATCGCGACAGCCCGCGTGGAGTCAGGGTTGCATCACCTTGACGGGTGTACCCTTGGCCGTCTCGATGAAACGGCGGTCGAAGGTGAGCATCGCTTCGCATCGGGCGGCCGCACCGAGATGGAGCGCATCGGCCAAATCCATACCCGTCGCCGCGCGATCGAGGGCCTCGGCGAGCATTACGGGGCTTTCCACCGAAACGGACGGCAATCCTGCGAATGCGCGGAGCGCCGCCGCAACCTCCTCTCCGCTGAAGCCATAGACGCTACGCAATACCCAATCGCATTCGAGCAAGACCGTCGTGCTTACGAAGACAGGGCCTGCGTCGACCACGGCTCTCGCCCTGTCGGCTTGCTCCGGGTCGTCGCCGGTCAGGTATCGAACGACGATATTAGTATCAAGTGCCAGCATGGCGCCGCTTTGCCTCCGCCAGAACGCCCGCTTCCATGTCGGCCAGAGATTTGGGCGCGCCTTCGCAAGCGAGGCGCCCGAACACGTCCTCGGGGCGGGTTTCGGCAAAGGCCGGCAAGGGTTTCAGCAACACGCCCTCGGGTGTGTTCTCCACGACCAACCGCATTCCAGCCTCCCAGCGCAGCGCTCGGCGGATCGTCTTGGGCAGGATGACCTGCCCCTTCGTCGAAACGGTCGTGGTGAGTCGTTCGGGCGTCGACATAGCCGGTGCTCCGGGTCAATGTGGGTAAGGCGAAGGTAAGATATACCCTGCAGCGTCCTGAACCAAGAGCGGATAGCGGGACACCATCTGCCCGGCGGGGGCGCATAGTGAGCGGAACCGGGCCGCGCAGCGGCCCGGCCGGCGCGACTGCGCCGGCGCGCCGCTAGGCGCGTAAGCGTCGCGCGTCCACGCGCGCGGGGGCGCGCGATGCGAGCGGAGCGAGCGCCCGGCGCCTGAGGGAAAACAAGAATTAAGCCGCGCACGCGGCCGGATCGGCGAGGTAGGCCAGCACGGCTTCGGTGTCCGTCACGTCCGCCGAGCAGCGGTTCATGTCGAACAGGTTGATCGCGTGGGAAATCGGCAGTCGGTCGAACACCGCGTCCGCCGGTACGATGGTGCGGTAGTTGTAGGAGAAGGCGTCGAACACCGTCGCCCGCACGCAGTTGCAGGTGGCGCCGCCGGTGACGATCAGCGTATCGACGGCGCGGTCGATCAGATAGGGCAGGAGGGGCGTGCCGTGGAAGGAACTGGGCTTCTTCTTGGTGAAGACCAGGTCGGCCGGCCGGGGCGCCACCTCGTCCACGATCGCGCTGCCGTGGGTCCCCTCGAAATAGACGTTCTCGCCGGCCTCCGCGCCGATCTTGGCGTCGAAGAGCCCGGCGTCGCCGACCCTGCGGTCGATGGCGAAGCGGGTGTAGATCACCGGGGTGGCGGCCCTGCGGGCCGCGTCCACGATGCGCTTGATCTGCCCCAGCGCGGCCCAGCCGGCGGCGCAGCTATAGGGGTAGGCGCCCAGGTCGTGGTTGCCCGCCTCGCCCACCATGTAGTTCTGCACGTCGATGAGGATGACGGCGGGGCGCGCGCCGAAGCCGACACGCCGGGCCCAGCGGCCTTTCTCGATGGTGGTCCTGTCGTCCTCGCTCAGGAAGCGCTGCCAGTCCGGCATGTCCGGCATCTCGGGTCTCCGACGCTGCGTTCCGGGACGACCATCATAGCGGGAAATCGACCGCGCCGGGGGCAGGAGCGGTGAGCGCGGACGGCAGAGAGGCCGAAGGCTGGCGGCTCACTGTGACGCTCGCTCGCGCGGCCTTCGAGGCACTGGAGGCGGCGCTCGGCGATCACGCGGACGCGGTGGTGGCCGAGACCGTCAAGGCGCACCCGGCCCGCGACTCGCCGTCGGACGCGCTGCGCGCGACCCTGTTCGGTGCAGGCCCGCCGGCAAACGACCCGCGGCCCGAGCGGCTGCTGGCGCTGCTGCGGGGGGCCGGCGTCGCACCCGAGGCCGCGGCGCTGGAGCCCGTGGAGACCGCCGATTGGGGGGCCCGGTCCCTGGCCTCCTTCCCGCCCCTCTCCGTCGGCCGCTTCACGATCCATGGCGCGCATGAGGCCGCGATGCTCGGGCGCCTCGTGCTTGCCGTCGATGCCGGCCCCGCCTTCGGCTCCGGCCGCCACGAGACGACGCAGGGTTGCCTGCGCGCGCTCGGCTGGCTCGCGCGCCGCAGGCGCGTGCGGGTCGCGTTCGATATCGGCACCGGCTCGGGCATCCTCGCGGTGGCTGCGGCGCGTCTCTGGCCGGCCCGGATCGTCGCCCTCGACAGCGATCCAATGGCGGTCGCCGCAGCACGGGCGACAGTGCGGCGCAACGCGCTCGCCCGCCGGGTGACGGTGGTGCGGGGCGCGGGTCTCCGTGTGCGCGGCGCGGCGCGGCTGGGGCGGGCAGATCTGATCTGCGCCAACATCCGTGCCGGGCCGATCGCGGCGCTGGCGCCTGCCTTCGCCCGTCACCTGCGGCCGGGCGGTGCGCTGGTCCTCTCGGGCCTCCTCGCCGCCGAGGAGCGGCTCATTCTCTCGGCCTCTCGCGCGCACCGTCTCCGGCTGCGGCGGCGCGTCTCCCTCGGCCCCTGGGTCACGCTGATATTGACGCGGTGAGCGGCGCGCTGGCAGAAACGCCGTCATGGCGGATGACATCATGGATGGCGACCGGCGCGCCGCGCTTGCGCAGGCGCTCGCCGACGCGGGGATCGAGAGGCCCATCGACGAGGTCGAGGACCTGGTGCGGGGCGTCGCCGCCGCCGACGTACGGGACACAAGCTGGCTGCGCCTGATCGTGCCCGAGGCCGACGCCGCGCTCGCCGAGAGGCTGGAAGCGCTGCGCCGCGCTTGCGCCGAGGCGCCCGACGGCATCGACAGCCCGCAGCCGGCGGCGCGCCTCGCTGCGCTCAGGGCGGAACTCGACCGGCGCGGCCTCGACGGCTTCGTGGTGCCGCTGAGCGACGAGCATCAGGGCGAGTCCGTGGCGCGCAGGGCGCAGCGCCTGGCCTGGCTCACCGGATTCATGGGCTCGGCCGGCATGGCGATCGTACTCAAGGAGCGGGCGGCGCTCTTCGTCGACGGGCGCTACGTCCTGCAGGCGGCGGCACAGGTGGACGGCACGCTCTACGCGCACCGCCACATCACCGACGAGCCCGCGGACGCGTGGTTGCGGCGCCACCTGCCGGCCGGCGCGGCGCTCGGCTACGACCCCTGGCTGCACGGCGTGCGCGGGCGCGAGCGGCTGGCGACCCCCTGCCGCGACGCGGGCGCCCGCCTGGTCGCCTGCAAGGACAACCCCATCGACGCGGTGTGGGACGACCAGCCGCCGCCGCCGCTCGGCCCCATCGCCCCCCACCCGGTGCGCTTCGCAGGCGTGGACGCAGGCGAGAAGCGGCACACGATCGCCGGCCGGCTTGCGGAGAAGGGCGCGGACGCCGCGCTGCTGAGCGCGCCGGATTCCATCGCCTGGTTGCTGAACGTGCGGGGCGCCGACGTCGCCAACAGCCCCCTGCCCCACTCCTTCGCCATCACCCACGACGACGGCGGCGTGGACTGGTTCGTGACCTCCGCCAAGCTCCTGCCGGAGGTCCCGGCTCATCTCGGCAATGCGGTGCGGGTGCGGGCGCCGGACTCGCTCGCCGGCGCGCTCGACGCGCTCGCCGGCGCGGGCAAGGCGGTGCTGGTCGACGAGGCGGCGACGCCGGTCTGGATGGTCGACCGCCTCGGCGAGGGCGGCGCGACCGTGATTCGCGGCACCGATCCCTGCGTGGAGCCCAAGGCCTGCAAGAACCCCGTCGAGCTCGCCGGCATCCGCGCCGCCCATCGCCGCGACGGCGCCGCACTGGTGCGCTTCCTGGCGTGGCTCGCGGCCGCCCCGCCCGGCTCCGTCACCGAGCGCGACGCGGCCGGGCGCCTGGCGGCGATGCGCAGCGGGGCTGAGCACTTCCGGGGGCCGAGCTTCGACACGATCTCGGGCGCCGGCCCCAACGGGGCGATCGTCCACTACCGGGTGACGCCGGAGAGCGACCGCACGCTGGAGCCGGGTTCGCTCTATCTGGTCGATTCCGGCGGGCAGTATCTGGACGGCACCACCGACGTGACCCGCACGGTCGCCATCGGCCGGCCCGAGCCGGAGCATCGCGACCGCTTCACCCGCGTGCTGCGCGGCCATATCGCGCTGGCGACGGCGCGCTTCCCGCGCGGCACCGCCGGCGCCCAGCTCGACACGCTGGCCCGCCAGTTCCTGTGGCAGGCGGGCCTCGACTACGATCACGGCACGGGCCACGGGGTCGGCGCCTATCTCAACGTGCACGAGGGCCCGCAGCGCATCTCCCGGCTGGGCAGCGCGGCCGCGCTGGCGCCCGGCATGGTCGTCTCCAACGAGCCCGGCTACTACAAGACCAGCGCCTACGGCATCCGCATCGAGAACCTGGTGGCGGTGACCGCCGCCGAGGGTGCCGACGGGGCCGATGGCGGCTTCCTCGGCTTCGAGACCCTTACTCTCGCACCCATCGACCGGACGCTCATCGACCCCGCCATGCTGACGGACGCTGAGCGCGCCTGGCTCGACGCCTATCACGCCCAGGTGGCGGAGACGATCGCGCCGCAGCTCGCGGACGATGCGGCCACGCTCTCCTGGCTCCGCGCCGCGACCGCGCCGCTCGCAGGGGCCTGATCCGAAAAGATTCTTTTTGTCTTTTCCCTCAGGCGCTGGACGTTTTTTTGATTTCCCTCAGACGCCGGGCGCTCGCTCCGCTCGCTTGGCTACGCGCCTTGCGGCGCGCCGGCGCGGTCGCGCCGGCCGGGCCGCTGCGCGGCCCGGTCCCGCTCATCTCCCACACCTTGGGGCCGCTGGGTGGTGGATATGAACAAACCCGCGTAGGCGCGCCTATCGGCGCGCCGGCGCGGGCGCGGGGCGGGTCATCTTTGCGGGGTCGACCCAGCGCTCGAAGTCGGCCTCGCTCACCACGCCGAGGCCGAGCGCGGCCTGCTTGAGCGTGATGCCCTCGGCATGGGCCTTCTTCGCCACCTTGGCGGCGTTGTCGTAGCCGATGTGGGGGTTGAGCGCCGTGACCAGCATCAGCGAGTCGTGCAGCAACCGGTCGATGCGCTCCCGATTCGGCTCGATCCCGGCCACGCAATTGTCGGTGAAGCTGCGGGCGCCGTCGCCGATCAGCCGGATCGACTGGAGCAGGTTGTAGATCATCACCGGCTTGAACACGTTGAGCTCGAAATGCCCGCTCGCGCCGGAGACCGTCGTGGCCACATGGTTGCCCATGACCTGGGCCGCGACCATGGTTAGCGCCTCCGCCTGGGTCGGGTTGACCTTGCCCGGCATGATCGAGGAGCCCGGCTCGTTGGCGGGCAGCTCCAGCTCGCCGAAGCCGCAGCGCGGGCCCGAGGCCAGCAGCCGGATGTCGTTGGCGATCTTCATCAGGCTGGCCGCGACGGTGTTGAGCGCGCCCGACATCTCCACGACTGCGTCGTTGGCGGCGATGGCCTCGAACTTGTTTTCGGCAGTCCTGAACGGCAGCCCGGTGAGGGACGCGACCTCGGCCGCGAAGCGCGCATCGAAGCCGGCCCTGGTGTTGAGCCCGGTGCCGACGGCGGTCCCGCCCTGGGCGAGCGCGCAGAGCCTGGGCAGCGCGGCCTTCACGCGCTCGATCCCGTAATCGACCTGGGTCGCGTAGCCGGAGAACTCCTGGCCGAGGGTGAGCGGCGTCGCGTCCTGAAGATGGGTCCGCCCGATCTTGACGATCCCGCCGAAGGCCTCCGACTTCGCCGCGAGCGCCCGCTGCAGGTGCGCGAGCGCAGGCAACAGCAGGTGGCGGCACTGCTCGACGGCGGCGATGTGCATCGCGGTCGGGAAGGTGTCGTTGGACGACTGGCTCCGGTTGACATGGTCGTTGGGGTGGACCGGCGTCTTCGCGCCCATCGGCTGGCCGAGAATCTCGCAGGCCCGGTTGGCGATCACCTCGTTGGCGTTCATGTTGCTCTGGGTGCCCGATCCGGTCTGCCAGACGACGAGGGGGAAGTGATCGTCGAGCGCGCCCGCGATCACCTCGCCGGCGGCCTCGTCGATGGCCGCGCCGAGCTGCGCGTCGAGCAGGCCGGCCTCGACATTCACCCTGGACGCCGCCTGCTTGACGATGCCGAGCGCGCGGATCAGCGGCGCCGGCATGCGCTCGCCGCCGATCCTGAAGTTCTGCAGGCTGCGCTGGGTCTGGGCGCCCCAATAGGCGCTCGCGGGCACGTCGATCGCGCCGATCGAGTCCGTCTCGCGCCGGGTTTCCGCCGAAGTGCTGGTCATGGCCGTGCCCCTTCCGGTTGCCGGCTTCCTTTAGCACGGCGCCGGTGGAAGTGTTTCGGATTTCCCTCAGGCGCCGGGTGCGGCGGATGGTTGGACATGGCCGGATGAAGCGGCTAGTCTCCGGCGCGGTCGGCTCCCGACGAACCGGTTCCACCCACGCCAGCGGTCGGCATGAACACCTACGAGCTGAACAAGGTTTTCGGCGCGATCCTCTTTGCGGGCCTGACGGCGATGGCGGCGTGGCTCATCTCCCTCGCGGCCTATGGCAAGCTCGAGCACGGCGACCACGAGCGGGTGATCCACTACCAGGTCGCCGGCCTCGAGCAGGACGCCGCCCACGGAGACGACGAGGCGGCCGACGAGGCCGAGGCGCCGGCAGTGCCGCTGGCGCAGTTGCTGGCCGATGCCGACCTCGCCAAGGGGCAGAGGGTGTTCAAGAAGTGCGCCGCCTGCCACACCGTGGACGAGGGCGGAAAGAACAAGGTCGGCCCCAATCTCTGGAACATCGTGAGCCGGACGGTGGCGAGCCACGAGGGCTTCTCCTACTCCGACGCCATGGCGACGGAAGAGGGCGCCTGGGACTTCGAGCGCCTGAACCGCTTCCTCGCGGACCCGAAGGGCACCGTGACGGGCACCAAGATGGCCTTCAAGGGGCTCCACAGGGACGGCGACCGGGCCGACGTGCTCGCCTATCTCCGCTCCCTCAGCGCCACGCCGGCGGAACTCCCGGCCGAATAGGCGGGCCAGGCCCGGCACGCGCCCGGCCCGGCCTCCGCGACCGGCGTCCCCCCTCAGGCGGTCTGAATCAGGCGATAGCGGTCCGCCTCGAGCACGAGGCAGGTCAGCACGTTGGTGGCGAAGGCGCCGGTGTCGATGCCGATGCGGTTGGCGCGAATCTCCGCCTCGTTCACGATGGTGTGGCCATGCACGACGACATGGCCGTGATCGACGGTCGCGTGCAGGAAGCTGTCGCGAATCCAGAGCAGGTCGTCGACCGTCTGCTCCTCCAGCGGCACGCCGGGCCTCACGCCCGCGTGGACGAAGAGATAGCCGCCGATCGCCCAATGGATGTCGAGCGCGCGCAGGAAGGCGCGGTGGGCCGCGGGCAGCGCCAGCGCGAGGTCCGATTGCAGCGCCACCAGCCGCATCGGGTCGTCCTCGCCGAGGGCCGCGCGCACGCCGTAGCTCGCGAGCGTCTCCACGCCGCCGCAATAGAGCCAGCTCGGCCCGACTCCGGTATCGCTGCGGAAGCTCTCGAACCAGTCCTCGTGGTTGCCGCGCAGGAGCACGCGCTCGAAGTCGGGCAGCGGCCGCTCGATCAGCCAGTCGATGACCGCGCGCGAGTCCGGGCCCCGGTCCACATAGTCGCCCAGAAACACCAGGGTCGGGCGTGCCGGCGGCAGGCTGCGCTGCTCCTCCTCGATCGCGACCGCGAGCATCTGCAGCAGGTCGAGCCGGCCATGGATGTCGCCGATCGCATAGACCCGCTCGCCGTCGGGCACGCATCCCGGCGCCGCGCTCCAGGCCGAGCGCCGGATCGCAGGCTCCCGCCGCCTCAGAGAGAAGCGCATGGCCGGGATGCCCCGAATGGCGTCATGGAGGGAAGCGTCATCGCCACGCCGTGCCGCCTACAGCCAGCCCCGCTCGCGATAGTAGCGGGCGGCGCCGGGATGGAGGGGCGCCGGCAGTCCCTCCAGCATCGCCGCGGGCTCCAGACCGCGAAACGCCGGATGGGCGCTGCGCAACCCGTCGAGAGTCTCGAACACGGTCCTCGCCACGCCGTAGACGAGATCCTCGGCCACGGCGGCGCCGGTCACCACGCTCGTCGCCACCGCATAGGTGGCGACCGGCGCCGCAACCCCCCTGTAGCTGCCCGGCGCGAGCGTGGCCATGGCGTAGTAGGGGCTCGCGGTGACGAAGCGCCTGACGGCCTCGGAGTCGGTCGGGACAATTACCATGTCGATGGCGTCGGCCGTCTCGGTCACGGCCGCCGCCGGATTGCCGACGGTGCAGAAGAACGCGTCGACCGTGCCCAGGGCCAAGGCACGCGCGGCCCGTTCCAGCTTGAGGCTGCGGGTCTCGATGTCCCGGTTCCCGTCGATGCCGTGGAGGCGCAGCACATCCTCCGCATTGCCGCGCGGGCCGGAGCCGGGACGGCCGATATTGACCGTCCTGCCGCGCAGATCGGCGACGCCGGCAATGCCCGTGTCGGCGCGGGTCACGAGCAGCACCGTCTCGCGATGGAGGCCGAACACGCTGCGCAGGCCCGCCACCGGCGCGCCCTGCCACGCCCCGAGACCGTTGAAGGCCTGGTGGCCGAGGTCGGACCGGGCCAGCCCGAAATCCATCAGGCCGGCGGCGACCGCGCGGATGTTGAAGACGGACGCGCGCGTCGGGCGGGCGATGCAGGCGTAGGCGTTTCCGCCGTGCTCGTTCACCAGCGCGCAGATCCGGCGCGCCGCCCGGGTGTGGATGCCGCCCGCCGCGCCGCCGCCGAACAGGATGGTCTGCGCCGCCTGCGCCTGAGGTGCCGCGCCCGCGGCCAGAAGGGACGCGACGAAGGCAGCGACGAGCGCCCTGCGTGTCGGCATGATCGCCCGCCTCCCCGCCTCGCCCGTGCTGCCGCACGCGCCCTACTTGACGAGGCGGGAGACGGCCTTGAATTCCGGCGTGCCGGCGGCCTCCAGCCATTCGAACAGCACCATCTCGGCGGTCACGCGGGAGACGCCCAACGCGCCGAAGCGGGCCAGCGCGGCATCCTTGCTGGCGGGCGCGCGCGAGCCGCAGGCGTCGGCGACGACATGAACGGTGTAGCCTCCGCTACCCAGGTCGGCGGCCGTCTGCATCACGCAGACATGGCTCTCGACACCGCAGACCACGACGTGATCGCGCCCGCCGGCCTTGAGCCCCTCCAGGCGAGCCGCGAAGTCGCGGTTGCGCACGGCGCTGAAGGTCATCTTCTCGATCACCGCGGCGCCGTTGGGGAGGCGGCCGGCGATGGCCTCGACGGTGGGGCCCAGGCCCTTGGGATACTGCTCGGTGACCACGACCGGGACGTCGAGGTGGCGCGCCGCCTCGATCAGGATGCCGGCCGCCTGCGTCACCGCGTCGGCGCCGGCGATTGCGGGCATGAGCCGCTCCTGCATGTCGATGACGGCAAGGGCCGAGCGGTCCCTCCGCAGCAGGGCGGGGCTCAGCTCCGGTGTCATCCCGCGCACTCCCATCGCTTGCTCCCGATCCGGCCACCGTGGCCCATGCGGCCGGCCGCCGCAAGCCTGCCCGGCCGGCGCGGCTTCTGGCGTGCCGCCGGCGCCGGGTGATAGGGTCGCCGCACCACGGAGGAACGCGGATCATGGTGGCGAAGGGTCGAGGCGGCAGGCGAAGCGGGGGTGCCCTTGCGGCGCTGCCCGCGCTGGCGCTGGCGCTGGCGCTCGGCGGCGCCGCTCACGCCCCGGCGGCGGCCGAGCGGCTCGGCACCTTCGAGACCGCAGAGCACCGCTTCCACCTGGTCAAGGTGGCGGAGGGACTGGAGCACCCCTGGGCCCTCGCCTTCCTGCCGGACGGGCGGATGCTGGTGACCGAGCGGCCCGGACGGCTGCGCATCGTCGCGAACGGCCGCCTCCTCCCCGAGCCGGTGGCCGGTGTGCCCGCGGTGTGGGCCGAGGGCCAGGGCGGGCTGCTCGACGTGGCGCTGCACCCGGACTTCGCGGACAATGGCCTGGTCTACCTCTCCTATGCGAGCCCCGACGATGACGATGAGGCCGCCACCGCGGTCGCGCGCGGCCGGCTCGCCGGCACGCGCCTGGAAGGCGTCGAGGAGATCTATGTCGCCCTCCCCCGCGACGACGGCAGCCGCCATTTCGGCTCGCGCCTGCTCTTCGCCGACGGCTTCCTCTTCGTCAGCGCCGGCGAGCGGGGCGAGCCCGACCGCGCCCAGGAGCTGGGCGACCCGGCGGGCGCGATCCTCCGCCTCTACGACGATGGCCGTGTGCCGGTCGACAACCCCTTCGCAGCCAGGGCGGACGCGCGGCCGGAGATCTACTCCTACGGCCACCGCAACCCGCAAGGGCTCGCGCGGGAGGCGGCGACGGGGCGGATCTACGCCGTCGAGCACGGCCCCAAGGGCGGCGACGAGCTGAACCTGATCGCGCCGGGGGTCAACTACGGTTGGCCTGTCATCACCCACGGCAAGAGCTACATGGGCTTCAAGATCGGCGAAGGGACCCACAAGGACGGGATGGCCCAGCCGGTTCACCACTGGGTGCCGTCGATCTCGCCGTCGGGGCTGACGATCTATGACGGCAACCGCTTCCCCGCCTGGCGCGGCAGCGTCTTCGCCGGTGCGCTCTCGGGCGAGCTGCTGGTGCGGCTCGAGCTCGCCGACGGCCGCGCGGCGGTGGAGGAACGCATGCTGGAAGACCTGGAAGAGCGCATTCGCGACGTGCGCCAGGGGCCGGACGGTCTCCTCTACCTGCTCACCGACGACCCGGAGGGGATGCTGCTCAGGCTGGAGCCGGCAGGCTGACCCCACGATGGGAGCGCCCATGAAGATCGCCCCATGAAGATCGTTGAGGTCACGCCGGTCTCCATCGGCCAGTTCCTCTTCGTCCGCATCGAGACCGATGCCGGCATCGCGGGGCTCGGCGAATCGGGCACCTGGGGGCATCTCGCCGCCTCGCGCGCCGCCATCGAGACCTATGCCGGCCATCTCGTGGGCCAGGACCCGGGGCCCATCGAGCGCCACTGGAGCCTGATGCACCGCTTCAGCCACTTCCAGGGCGCGGCGATCAACGGCGCCATCGCGGCCATCGACATCGCGCTCTGGGACATCAAGGGCAAGGCGCTCGGCGTCCCGGTCCACTCCCTCCTCGGCGGGCCGTGCCGCACCCTGGCGCGCGTCTACGGCCACGCCTACGGCAAGACCACGGACGAGCTGGTGGAGAACTGCATCGCGCTGAAGGAAGCCGGCTTCAACGCGGTGGGCCACATCAACCCCTTCCTCGACGAACGCGAGGACGCGCCCTTCTACGCCTCCCATGTGGGCCACATGAGCCGTGCCGTGGAGACCGTGCGCCGGGTGCGCGAGGCGCTCGGCGGCGAGGTCGACATGCTGCTGGAGCTGCACCGGCGCCTCACGCCTGCCGAGGCGATCGACTTCATCCCGCGCATCGAGCCCTATCTTCCCTACTGGTGCGAGGACCCGATCCGGCCGGAGAACCCGGACGCCATGGCGGAGGTGGCGCGCCGGGTGCACGCGCCCATCGCCACCGGCGAGCGCTATGCCTCGCTGCACGATTTTCAGGCCCTCTTCGCCCGCGGCGGCGCCGGCTTCGCCCGCGTCGATGTCGCGCTCTGCGGCGGCATCACCGGCGCGCGCAAGGTGGCGGCGCTGGCCGAGGCCCATCACGTCATGGTGGCACCCCACAACCCGCTCTCGCCCTTAGGCCTCGCCGCCTGCCTCCACCTCGCCGCCGCGATCCCCAACTTCGCGATTCAGGAATACACGACCGGCTTCGAGGCGCTGAAGATGGAGACCAGCCTCAAGCTCCTCGGCTCGGACGTGGTCCTGGGCGTGCCGCCGATGGAGGACGGCTTCGTCGCCATTCCCGACCAGCCGGGGCTCGGCGTGGCGCTCGCGCCCGATGCGGCAGAGGGACGCCCGCCGATCCGACGCCCGGTCACCATGCGCCCGCACCGCGACGGCTTTGTGGTCGACCAGTAGGGCGCAGACCCCGGCGCGGCCGCGCCGCAGCGCCACGGCGCCACGGCGCCGCAACGCCACCGTATAGGCCGGGCCGGCCCGTGGGAGACGACGCCGGGCCCACCCCAGGCGCGCGTGCGGTCGCGGCCCATGCGCTCGGCGCGATCCTGCGCACGCGCCGCACCCTCGACCAGGCCTTCGCCGCCACGCCGGGTCTGGCGGCGCTCGACTCGCGCGATGCCGCCTTCGCCCGCCTGCTGCTGCTCACGACGCTCCGCCGCCTCGGCCAGATCGATGCGTTCCTGACCCGGCTCATGGACCGTCCGCTGCCGGCGCGGCGCGGGCCGGTGCAGGACCTGCTCAGGCTCGGGATCGCACAACTGGCCTTCCTCCAGACGCCGCCCCACGCGGCGGTAGCGAGCACCGTGGCACTGGCGCAAGGGCCGCGCCTCGCACCCTATCGCGGGCTCGTCAACGCGGTGCTACGGCGCGGCGCCCGCGAGGGCGATGCGATCGCGGACCTCGACGCCCCTCGCCTCAACACCCCCGACTGGCTCTGGCAAAGCTGGCACGACACCTACGGCGAGGCACGCTGCCGCGCCATCGCCGAGGCGCATCTGGGCGAAGCGCCGCTCGACCTCTCCGTGGCGTCCGACGGGCCGGGCCGGGCGGGGGAGCTTGCCGCGGCGCTTGACGCGCGGCGCCTGCCGGGCGGCACGCTCCGGCTCGGGGCTGTGCGCGAGGTGGCGGCGCTCGCGGGCTACGAGGCGGGCGCCTGGTGGGTGCAGGACGCGGCGGCGGCGCTGCCGGTGCGCCTGCTCGGCCCGGTCGCGGGCAAGCGGGTGCTGGAGATCGGCGCAGCCCCCGGCGGCAAGACCGCCCAGCTCGCCGCCGCCGGCGCGCGGGTCACCGCGCTCGACCGCGCCGCCTCCCGCGTCGCCCGGCTCAGGGAGAACCTCGCCAGGCTCCGCCTCGACGCCGAGATCGTCGAGGCCGACGCCCTGCACTGGCGCCCGCACGCACCTGCCGACATGGTGCTCCTGGATGCGCCCTGCACGGCGACCGGGACGATCAGGCGCCACCCCGACATTCCGCACCTTCGCAGCCCGGCGGACGTGGCCCGCCTCGCCCAACGACAGGGCCCTCTGCTGGCGCGCGCCGCGGCCATGGTGGCGCCTGGCGGGGTGCTCGTCTATGCGAGCTGCTCTCTCCAGCCGGAGGAGTGCGCGCACGTCGTGGAGGCGTTCCTCGCGGCCGCGCCTGCATTCGCGCGCCTGCCGCTGCGGGCGGACGCGCTGCCGGGGCTGCACGAGGCCGTCACGGCGGCCGGCGACCTGCGCACCCTGCCCTGCCACTGGGCGGCCGACGGCGGGATGGACGGCTTCTACGCCGCCCGCTTGCGGCGTCATGGCTAAGCTGGTACCAGACCCCGCCATGCAGCAGACGCTCCGTATCGCTCCCTCCGTTCTGGCGGCGGACTTCTCGCGCCTGGGCGAGGAGGTCCGGGCGATCGCGGACGCAGGCGCCGACTGGCTGCATATCGATGTGATGGACGGGCATTTCGTTCCCAATCTCAGCATCGGCGCGGGCGTGGTGGCGGCGCTCAGGCCCCACGGCGTCCTGCCCTTCGACGTGCACCTGATGGTCGGCCCGGTCGATCCCTTCATCGAGCCCTTCGCCGAGGCCGGCGCCGACTGCATCACCGTTCACGCCGAGGCGGGCCCCCACCTGCACCGGACGCTGCGGCGCATCGCGGCCACGGGCAAGCGGGCCGGAGTCGCGCTCAACCCGGCGACGCCGGCCCACGCCGTCGAGCCGGTGCTGGGCGATGTCGACCTCGTGCTGGTGATGAGCGTCGATCCGGGCTTCGGCGGCCAGCGCTTCATCCCGAGCCAGCTCGCCAAGCTCCGCGCGCTCCGGGCGCTCATCGACGACAGCGGGCGTGCCGTCGACCTCGCAGTCGATGGCGGGATCGACGAGCACACGGCCGGTCCCGCCTCGGGCGCCGGCGCCGACGTGCTGGTCGCCGGCTCGGCAGCCTTCGCCGGCGAACGCGCCGACTACCCCGGCAATATCGCGCGGCTGAGGGCAGCGGCCGAGGCAGGGCGCCCGGCCTCGCTCGGCGGCCGGGCGGGTCCGCGCGCGGCCGCCGCGTCGGCCTCCTGATCCTGCCCGGCCTCCATGGGCAGGAGGGACGCGCACTCCTCGGGCGTACTTTCCGCTGCCCTCGGACGGCTGCGCCGCCTCTCCTCCGGGCCGGCGGCACGGGGCGAGACGCACCGGCTGCTGCTCCGGCCGACCGATCTCGAGCCCGGCGTCGCCAGTCGCGGCGAGGCGCTGCTTGCGGGCCTCTACGAATTCGGCGGCCAGGCGATCCGCGCCACCGAGGCGGGCGGCGGCGGGACGCCCTGGCGCCACCAGGGCGCCGGCGAGTACTGGCTCGCCGAGCTCCACGGCTTCGCCTGGCTGCGCCACCTGCGCGCCGCCGGCAGCGGCCAGGCGGCAGACTGCGCACGTGCGCTGGTGCTCGACTGGCTGCGGCAGCATCGCACGATCGAGAATTCGGCGGACGCGTGGGGGCCGCAGTCGTTGGCGCGGCGCCTCTCGGCGTGGCTCGTCCACGGCGCCTTCCTGCTCGAAAGCGCCGACGACGAATTCACCCGGCGCTTTCACGAGGCGCTCGACCTCCAGGCCCGCCACCTGGCGCGCACCGCCCGCAACGCCGACGACGGGCTGCCGCAACTGCTCGTCTGCAAGGGCCTGATCGAGAGCGGGCTCTGCCTGCCCGACGGCGAGCGCCGCGTATCCCAGGGCCTCAGGCTCCTCGAAGCGTCGCTGGCGCGGCAGGTGCTCGGCGACGGCGGCCATGTCGAGCGCAACCCGTCGGCGCAGCTCGCGGCGCTCTGGTGCCTCGCGGCGTTGCGCGCGACCCTCGATGCAGCCGAGCGGCCGGGGGCGCCGGCGCTCGCGGAAGGGATCGCCCGGCTCGCGCAGGCGCTGCGCATGTTCCGCCACGGCGACGGTGGGCTCGCGCTCTTCAACGGCGCCGTCGAGGAAGAGCGCGGGCTGGTCGATCTCGCCCTCAGCCGCGCGGCGGCGTCCGGCGGCGCCGTCCCGCTCGATGCGCCCGACAGCGGCTTCAGGCGGATCGAGGGCAAGCACGCAACCCTGATCGCGGACACGGGCGCGCCGTCCGCGGTCGGACGCTGGGCCCATGCCGGCACCCTGAGCCTGGAGATGAGCGCCGGCAGGGAGCGCCTCATCGTCAATTGCGGCGGCTGGCGCGGCGGCGACAGCGACTGGCGCGAGGCGCTCCGCGCCACCGCGGCCCACAGCACGCTCATCGTCGACAACGTCAACTCCGCGACCCTCGGCCCGGATGGCGCGATCGCGGACGGCCCGACCGCGGTGAAGGTCGAGCGGCGCGATCAGGACGGCGCCACCTGGATCGACGCCAGCCACGACGGCTACCTCGACACGCTCGGGCTCATTCACAAGCGCCGGCTCTACGCGGGCGCCGCCGGTGCCGACGTGCGCGGCGAGGACGCGCTGGTGCACATCAGGCACCGGCGGCGGCAGGGGCGGGAATTCGCGCTGCGCTTCCACCTGCATCCCGACGTGCGCTGCGCGCTGACGGAGGACCGGCGCGCCATCCTCCTGCGTCTCTCCGGCGGCGCGGTGTGGCAGATGCGCAGCGCGGGCGCGTCCGTGAGCATCGACGAAAGCGTCTATGCCGGGGACGGCGCAACCCGGCGGCGCACGTCGCAAGTCGTGCTGACCGGTCCGATCGACGAGACGATCACGGTCAAGTGGGCGCTCAAGCTCCTGCCCAAAGGCAGCTGAGGCCTCTCCCCGGCCGGCGCAGCCCGGCGCAATACCCCTTGCAAACTGCACGATAATGGACCAACAAGGGGCGGTCGGTTGCACGTGACCTTGATGTATCTTCGCAGACTGACTCCAGCCTGGCCAAGCTACTCTAGAGACACGCTGCGCCCCTGCTACCCGTGACGCCGCGCATCGCGGCGCGGGTGTTCGTCACTGCGAAAGGAGTAGTCATGGCGACTGGAACGGTAAAGTGGTTCAATTCGGTCAAGGGTTACGGCTTCATCCAACCGAGCGACGGGTCCAAGGATGCCTTTGTCCACATCTCCGCCGTCGAGCGGGCGGGGCTCACCAATCTGCGCGAGGGGCAGAAGGTCGAATACGAGCTGACGCCCGGCCGGGACGGCAGAGCGTCGGCGGAGAGTCTGGTCGTTCTCGACTGAACCCCCGAGCACCTCTCCCCTCAATCGCCGGCGGCGCCCGCCGCCGGGCTCGGTCGCATCGCCCGTTGTCGGGCGCGGTCATGTGATTCGCGCCGCGCCGCGAAGCCGGTGCGCGCGCGGGGTACTGCCACCGGGTCGGAAGAGATCGAATGGCACGCAAGCCGAACTACCGCTTCGCCCGCCTCGAACGCGAGCGCAACAAGGCCGCGAGGAAGGCCGCGCGTGCCAAGCTGAAGGCCGAGCGGGCGGAACTGAGGAAGCAGGAGAAATCCGGGCAGACGGCAGACGGCCAGCCCGCCGACGAGACGGCGGCGGACGCGCCGGACGAGGCCGCGGCTGAAGCGGGCGGGGACGCTCTCCCGGACGACGCGGAAAGCGCTCTGCCCGAACGATAGGGTGGCCTGCCGGCGCGGCAGGCACGCGGCCACGACAGGCGGGAGGGCGCCGCCCTTCGCTCAGCCGGGCCGCGCCGCCTTGGAGAGCCTGTCGGCAAGCCGGGTGGGCTCGGGCAGGCGATAGCGCGTCGCGCAGGCAAGCGTCAGCGCCACCGCGCTGCGGAGCGAGACCCGGTGCCCGGCCGAGACATAGACCGGCTTCACCCGTTCCCGGGTGCGCAGCACGGCACCGATGCGCTCGCGCGGCCGCACCTTGCCGCCCGCAAGGAGCCACGCGGCATCGCCCCTGGCCGGGCCGGGCTCGTCGTGGCGGCCGGTGAGCCGCGACTTGGCGACGCCGACGGCGGGGGTCTCCAGCCACAGGCCGAGATGGCAGGCGAGCCCGAAGCGGCGCGGATGGGCGTAGCCGTGACCGTCGCAGAGGATCAGGTCGGGCGCCGTCCGGAGCCGGCCGAGGGCCTCCAGCAGGGCCGGAACCTCGCGGAAGGAAAGCAGCCCCGGCACGTAGGGAAAGGCCACAGGGCGCTCGATCAGCACCTCGTCGCGCACGGCCAGTCCGGGATAGTCCAGCAGCACCGCCGCCGCCCGGATCGTCCGCCCGCCATCGGCGAAGGCGGCATCCACGCCCGCCACCCGCTCGATCGCCCGCCGCCCGCCGGGGCCGAGGCGGTCCGTGCGAACCACGCTGCCGGCGAGCGCCCTCTGCAGCGCGATCGCCTCATTCGGCGTCAGATCCCAGTCGTGCAGCGGCGCCTTGGCGCGTGCCCTCATTCGGCGCCGGTCCCGCCGGGCGCGGGTCCGTCGAGCGCCGTGCCCAGCCGTTCGCGCCCGCGCTGCTGGCGGGTCGCGACCACCGCGAGCAGCGGCGGGACGATCAGCAACGTGAGCACGGCAGAGAGCGCGAGGCCGCCGATCACCACCGAGCCGAGCCCGCGGTAGAGCTCCGAGCCTGCGCCGGGGAACAGCACCAGCGGCAGCATCCCGAACACGCTGGTGAGGGTCGACATGAAGATCGGCCGGATCCTGTTCCTGGTCGCCGCCACGATCGCGTCGGAGACCTCCATCCCCTCCTCCCTGATGTGGTACAGGGTCTGGTGGACCAGCAGGATCGCGTTGTTGACGACGATGCCGACCAGGATGACGAAGCCGAGCAGCGTCAGCATGTCGAGCGGCTGGAAGGCGTAGCTGTTGACCGCCGCGAGCCCCAGCACGCCGCCGGCGGCGGCGAGCGGCACCGAGAGCATGATGACGAAGGGATAGACGAAGCTTTCGAAGAGGACGGCCATGATGAGGTAGACGATGGCGATGGCGACCACCAGATTGATCGCCATCGCATCCCAGGTCGCCTCGAGGTCGTCGGCGGTGCCGGAGAGCCTGATCTTCACCCCCGGCGGCAGGCCGCGCTCCTCCAGCGCCTGCACGACCTGGGTCTCGAGCCGTTCCAGCGCGACTTCGAGGGGAATGTCCGCGGCGGGGCGAATCTCCAGCGTGATCGTGCGTTCGCGCTCGACATGGCGAATCTTCGTCGGCCCCGCGGTGACCACGATATCGGCGAGCGAGCTCGCCGGCACGGTGGCGCCGGCGCTGGTCACCACCGGCAGGTTTTCGATGCCCTGGGTGCGGTCGACGTTGGCATCCGGCCCGGCCAGCACCAGGTCGAGCCGCTTCGCGTCGATGGTCACGTCGTCGACCTTGAGCCCGTCATTGTAGGCCTCGATGGTGGCGCCGAGCTCGCGTGCGGAGACCCCGTTGTCGCCGAGCCTGACGGGGTCGGGGATGAGCCGCACCTCCGGCGCGCCGAGCTCGAGGCCCGGCTTGGGGCGGAACTGGTTGCCCTGGTCGAAGGGGAGCGCCTGGGCGACGAGGCCGGTCGCCTGCAGGGCGATGTCCAACACGGTTTCCAGGTCGGGACCCGAGATGTCGACGTCGATCTTGCGCCCGCCGCCGATCCCGCGGCCGAAGAGCGACGCCTGGCTGACGAAGCCGAAGGTGCCGGGCTCGTGGAACACCGGCCGGCGGATCGGCTCGATCAGCTCGCCGGCCCGGTCGGACTGGACCGCGATCGCGCCGACGAAGGCCTGGTCGCGAAAGGTCACGAAGAAGAAGCGCTCCATCTTGGGCGGCCCGCCCGGCTCGGCGACCGGCCCGGTCTCGGATTGCCAGAGCGGGCGCACCGCGTCCTCCACCGAGCGCGCGATGCCGGTCGTGGTCGCGAGATTGTAGCCCGGCGGCGGCAGGACGACGCCGAACACCAGGTTGCGGTTGCCGGTCGGCAGATAGTCGAGCCTCGGCAGCAGCAGCCACGAGACCAGGAGCGCACCGCCGCAGACGACGGCCGCCACGAGCCCTGCGCGCAGCCGCCGGCGCACGACCCAGTCGGTGAAGGCCAGGACGGCGCGCACGAAGAGCGCGGCGAGATCGTCCACGACCGGCAGGCGGAGCCGGCGCGGCGCCTCGTCGTCGACTGCACGCGCCACGGGTGTCTGGTCGACGCCGAGGAGCCTGCGCCCGAGGATGCGGCTCGCGAGCGAGGGGATCACGGTGCTCGCCACCAGAAGCGAGAGCACGACCGCGACCGAGATCGCCACGGCGATGTCGCGGAAGAGCTGGCCGGCTTCCAGCTCCATGATCAGGATCGGCACGAAGACCAGCACCGTGGTGGCGGCGGAGACGAACACCGCGCCCCAGACCTGGCGCGCGCCGTAGTAGGCGGCCGAGAGGCGTCCGTGGCCGCTCTGGCGCAGCCGGTAGATGTTCTCCAGCACCACGATCGCGGCGTCCACCACCATGCCGACGGCGAAGGCGATGCCGGCGAGGGAGATCACGTTGATCGAGCGGCCGAGCAGCGCCATGGCCACGAACGAGCCGACGACGGAAACCGGGATCGCGATCGAGACGATCAGCGTCGCCGAGAAGGAGCGCAGGAAGAGCAGCAGGACCAGCGCCGCCAGCACGCCGCCGACAAGGATGTTCTGCTGCACCAGGTCGATCGCGGAATTGATGTAGACGGTCTCGTCATAGACCTGCGCGAACACCAGGCCGGCCTGCGGGATCGCCGCGGCGTTCAGTTCCGCCACCGCCTCCTTCACGCCCGCCATGGTCTCGATCACGTTGGCGCCGGTCTCGCGCACGGCGTTGACGGCGAGCGCCGGCTCGCCGAGCAGGCGGATGCGCGCGACCGGCTCCTTGTAGCGGTAGGCGATCGTGGCAATGTCGCCGAGGACGACCCGGCCGAGCCGGCCCGAGAGAGGGTCGCTCTGGGAGCGCAGCACGACGCCGGCGACCCGCTCGGGCGTGTTGAGCTCGCCGTCGGTCCGCACCACGTAGCGGCGCTTGCCCTCCTCGACATCGCCGGCGGAGACCGACGCGTTCGCCTGCCTGAGCGCCTCGACGATCTCGGTGACGGTGAGGCCGTAGCGGGCCATGCGGTCGGGATCGACGGTGATGCGGAGCTCACGCGAGGTGCCGCCGAACATGTTCACCCGGGCGACGCCCGGCACCCGCTCGAGGCGTTCCTGGATCACGTCCTCGACGAAATCGCCGTAGGTGTGGATCGCGCGCTCGTTGCCGGGCTTGCGCGACAGGATGAACCAGGCGATCGGCTGGTCCTCCGACCCGGCGAAGCTGATGACCGGCTCGGCGGCGTCGTTCGGCATGTCGGACACCCGGTCCAGCCGGTTGGCGACCAGCACGAGCGCCCGGTCCATGTCGGAGCCGACGGCGAACTCCAGCTCGATCTCGGCGATGCCGTCGTCGGCCGAGCCGACCATGCGGTTCAGCCCTTCGAGGCCTTTGAACACCTCCTCCTGCTGGGTGACGATCTCGCGCTCGACCTCGGCCGGCGCGGCGCCGGGCCAGTAGGTATCGACGGTGAGCACCGGCTTGCGGACGTCGGGCGTGAGCTGGATCGGGATCGTCTGCAGCGCGACGAATCCGAACATGAGCACCATCAGGATCGCGGCGACGACCGCGATCGGCCGGTCGATGGCCAGCCTGATCAGGTTCATCGGCGGGCGCGCGCTCCCCTAGCCCGGCTTTCTCGCCATGGTCATGGTCTGCGCGGCGCTTTCCGGCCGACAGAGCAGGAAAGGCGCGCAGCGCGATGCGGGGCATCGGGCAAGCGGCTTGACGCACGCTGTCGGCCGGAAAGCGCCGCCCTTCGGGTCGCGTCCAGGCGCCCGCCCGCGGCGTCGCGGACCTCAACCGTAGCCCCGCTACGCTCTTCGGTCCACTCCTTGCGGATCGAACGCCTGGGCGCGACGCAGACCGTGACCATGGCGAGAAATCCGGGCTAGCCGGCGCCGCCGACCATGATCGGCTGATCGGGCCGAAGACGCTCGTTGCCGCGCACCACGACGGCCTCGCCGGGGCCGAGACCGCCCAGCACCTCGAAGCGGCCGCCCACGGCCTCGCCCAGCTGCACCGGGCGGAACTGCGCCAGCCCGTCCGCGGCGACATAGACGAAGGCCTGGCCCTGCTTGCGCACGACGGCGTCCTTGTGCACGGTCAGCACGTCGCGGCCGCGGCCGGCCGGCAGCACCACCGTTGCCGACTGATTGACCGCGAGCGGCTTCTGCACCGCCTCGAAGCGCGGGGTGAACCGGACCTGGCGGGTGCGGGTGAGGGCGTTCTCCTCCGGCACCACGGCACGCACGACCGCCATGTGCTCGGTCCCGTCGTCGAGGATGAGCGAGACGACCGTGTCGGTATCCAGCGCATCGATGCGCTTCGACGGCACGTCGGCCTCGACCTCCAGGTCGCGGTCGTTGACCATGGACACCACCCGGCCGCCGACGCCGAGCCAGGCGCCGACCTCGGTGTAGACGATTGTGATGACGCCGGGATAGGGCGCCATGATCGTGGCCCACGAGAGATCGATCTCGGCCAGCGAAAGGCTGGCGGTCGCGCTGAGCCGCGCCGCCTCCGCCGTGCCGATGGCGCTCTCCGCGATGATCACCTCCTGCCGCGCGTCCTCGAAGCGGCTCTGGCTGAAGGCTGCCGAGTCCCGGAGCCTTTCGAGCCGGCGCAGCTCCTGGCGGCGCAGCGCCGACTGGGCCTTCAGCCGCTCAACTTGCGCCTGCGCCTCGTTGACGAGCGCCGCCAGGCGGTCGCGCTCGGCCCGGAGCCGGACCGTGTCGAGAACGGCGATCGGGTCGCCCGTCGCCACGCGGTCGCCGACCGCGACATGGAGCCGGGCGACGGGGCCTGCGGCGCGCGCGGCAACCTCCCCTGCCTGCCGGGCGACCAGGCGCCCGATCACCGGCACCGTCTGCGCCATGGCCTCCATGCGCACCGCGTCGACGGAGACCACCGCCGCCTGCTGGGCCGCTCCCTCCGGCACGCCTGCGCCGACGCAGAGCGCGGCAAGCGCCGCGGCGACCACGACGGCACGCCCGAGGCCGCGGCGCGCGCGGGCGCGCCGATGACGGCTCCCGGTCAACGGGCCCCTCCTCCCCTGCCCCGGCTTGCGCGACTTGTGCGCCGGGGTGCCGGCGCGGCCAGCGCCCGCCCCAGGGCGACGATCTCGGGCGCCGCCATGCGCCCGCTCGCGATTGCCTCTTCGGGCCGCATGAAGCGCAGCTCGACCGGCTCGTCCGGCGGCGTCAGCGGCAGGCCGTCGCCCTGAACCTGGTAGAACATGGGCGTGTAGAGCCCGTGAATCCAGTGACTGTAGAGGGTGCCCGGCGCGTGCAGCAGGCGGATCGGCTCGACCTGCAGGCTGCCTTCCTCGACGAACTCGCGCTTCAGCGCCCGCTCGGGCGTCTCGCCGGCCTCGACCGCGCCGCCGGGAAGCTTGAGCACGTCGCGCCCGCCGACCTCCTCCGCCGCAATCAGCACCCGGTCGTCGCGCAGCAGCACGCCATAGACGCGCAGGTTCGCCGGCCCCTGCAGGGTCACGCTCCCTCTCCTCCGCTCATGCGGCATGTCGTTCGCCGCCCGCCGTTTCTACACGAAGCGGCCGTGCCGGTCACAGCACCGATCCCTGGGCCGGCGGGCTGCGCATGCCGACTGTGCCGGACGACGGCGGGGCGGGAGACGCCTGGCGCCGCAGACGCCTGGCGCCGCAGACGCCTGGCGCCGCACTGGGCACCGGGCTATAAGCGCTCGCGGAGGACCGATGACTGAAGCACCTTCGGGCGGTTCGGCGGTCGGCATCATCGCCAACCCCGCCGCCGGCCGCGACATCAGGCGCCTGGTCGCCCAGGCATCGGTGTTCCCGATCGCCGAGAAGCGCAACATGATCACGCGCGTCTTCTCGGCACTCGGCGCGGTCGGCGTGAGCACCTGCTGGATGATACCGGACGAGAGCGGCATCGCCGAACGGGTGAAGCGGGCGGTCGACCTCGGCCCGCCCGAGGGCCAGGTCTGGCCCGAACTGGCGTTTCTGGACATGCCGGTCGAGGGATCGCCGGCCGACACGCTGGAGGGCACCGCGCGCATGGTCGCGCGCGGGGTCGGCGGGATCGTGGTGCTCGGCGGCGACGGCACCAACCGGCTGGTCGCCCAGGCCTGCGACGGCGTGCCGCTGACCTCGCTCTCGACCGGGACCAACAACGTCTTCCCGATGATGCGCGAAGCGACCATCGCGGGGCTCGCCGCCGGGCTGGTGGCCACGGGCGCGCTCTCGCGGGAGCAGGCGGCGCGGCGCAACAAGCTGCTGCGGGTGACGATCGACGGCGCCCCCCGCGACATCGCCCTCGTGGATGTCTGCATCAGCGGCGCGACCTGGACCGGCGCGAAGGCGCTCTGGCGCGCCGACGCGCTCGACCAGCTCTTCGTCACCTTCGCCGAGGCCGACGCCATCGGCCTCTCCTCCATCGCCGGCCTGCTGCGCCCGGTCTCGCGCGATGCGCCGGGCGGCGTCGCCCTCGATCTGGCGGCGGTGCCGGGCACGGCGCGGACGGTCTCGGCGCCGCTCGCGCCGGGGCTGATGGCGGAGATCGGGGTGGAGCGGGTGCTCGACATGGCGGCCGGCGTGCCGCACCCCATCCGCCTTGCGCGGGGTGTCGTGGCGCTCGACGGCGAGCGCGAGATCGCCTTCGGGCCCGACGACCGGGTGGCGGTGGTGCTGGAGCTCGACGGCCCGCTCACCGTCGAGGTGCCGCGCGCCATGGAGCTGGCCGCCCGCCGCGGATTGCTGGAGCAGGCGGCCGCCGCGGGCTAACCCATTTCTCGCTCACGGCGGCCCGCCTCCGGCCGCCGCCTCCCAGGGTGCGGGAGGTGAACGGGACCGGGACGCGCAGCGGCCCGGCCGGCGCGACCGCCCGGCGCCTGAGGGAAAACAAAAGAATCCAGGGGCCGGGGGGACCGCGTGGGAATTCTGCTATAGGCTCCTCCGGCTCCGGTCGCCCGGGGCGCGTGGCCAAGGGAGCGAGGGCGAAAATTATTGAAATTGTAAAACCAACCCAATTTCACGTAACTCGATGTTTCAACACATAAAACACCCACTTTCTCCCATGCCTTCTCCTGACCGGGGCGCGGCCGGGCCGGCGCACGCGGCGCCCTGCACAGCGGGAATCGCACCCGCCGCCGGCAGGAAGGGCTTGCCCCGCCGCCCGCTTCGGCTAACATGCGCGGCGGCAACTGACGGGGGCGGCCGTGTCCTGGACGAGCGACCATCGATTCCGCGGGCTGCGCAAGCTGTGGCGGTCCGGCGAAGGGCCGGCGCTGCTGGCGTCGCTACTCTTTTGCGGCATCAGCGCCTATTTCATGGCGGACCTGCTGCCGGCGGAGGACGGATACGGCATGGTCGGGGTCCTGTTCATCTACGTCACCGTGTTCGTGCTGGTGGCCGGCATGTTCCGCATGGCGATCGCGCCGGCGATGAGGCGGTGGCAGAAGGTGCGCGCGGGGAGCGACGACGCGGCCTGACGCCTTGAGGGCGCCGGCGGCCGTCCCGTCCGCATCTCTTGTCCCTTCAGGAGCCCCGGTCTCCTAGCGATCTCTCCGCCATTCGCCTCGGCCGCGCCCGGCGCTGGGCCGCGCGGCCGGCCGGGTTCTGGCTCGCGGTCGCGCTGCTCTTCCTCACCGGCGTCCTCTACGGCCTGAGCTACTCGCTCACCGGCGTCGCTATCGCCAACGACGTCCCCTTTATCAGCTTCGTGCTCTGGACGGGCATGGGCGGCGCCGCGGTGAGCCTGCTGCTCTCGCTCGGCCAGGGGCGGCCACCGCCGCTCTCCCGCCGCCATGTGAGCTCCTACGCGATCGCCGGCATCTCCGGCTACGGCGTGCCGTACCTGACCGTGGGCTATGTCAGCGGCCAGGGCGTCCCGGCCGGCATCGTCAGCATGCTCGTGGCGCTCTCGCCCATCCTCACCTATGCGGGCGCGGTCGCGCTTCGGCTCGAAGCGGTCTGGTGGCCGCGTGTGCTGGGCTTCGCCATCGGCGTCGTCGGCGTCGCGCTGCTGGTCGTGCCCGAGACCAGCCTGCCGTCGCGGGCCCTGGTGCCGTGGATCCTCCTCACCCTGCTGCTGCCGGTCGGCTACGCGACGACCAGCCTCGCCACGGCGCTGCTGCGCCCGCCCGCGACCGAATCGCTCCACTTCGCGTTCGGCTATTTCTTCTTCGGCTCGCTCCCGCTTCTCGCCGTGGTCGCCGCGACTGACGGGTGGTGGTGGTTCGAGGGCCGGATGGACGCCGGCGACTGGGCGTTGATCACCTCCATATTCGTTCAGGCCCTCGGCATCTACCTGTTCGTCGAGCTGATCCGCTTCCTCGGACCGGTCTTCTTCTCGACGGTGAACTTCATCGTGGCGCTGGCCGGCATCGGCTGGGGCATCCTGTTCTTCGGCGAGAGGCACAGCCACTGGGTCTGGCTCGCGCTTCTCTTCCTCCTGGTCGGCGTCTTCTTCGTCATTCAGCGCCGCCGCGAGCGTCCGGCGCAGACCGAAGCCGCACCGGACTGACGGGTCCCGGCGGGGCCGGCGCACGCCCCCCGTGACCGCCGCGATTGCCGGCGGAGCGCCGGACGGGTACTCTCCGGTCCGCCATGCTCGACGGTCTCCGATCACGCGTCCTGACGCTCGGTGCGGCCGGTCTCGCGCTCGCCGTCGCCGCTGGGGCCGCCGCCGAGCCGGCGCGGGCAGAGGTGCTCTGCGACCCCGACAAGGCGGCGGACGGCGCCTGCGATCCGCACACCGTTGCCGCCGACGGGGCCGCCGACGGGGCCGCCGCACCCACCGGCGCAAGCGACGCGCTGCCGGTCGAGGCTGTCGACGCCATCCGGCGGATCGTCCGCGACTATCTGCTCGAGCATCCGGAGGTGCTGATCGAGGCCCAGCAGGTGCTGAGGGACAGACAGGCGGCGCGGGAGGCCGAGCAGGAGCGGCGCGCGATCGAACGCCATCGCGACGCGCTGATCGCCGACCCGGAAGCGCCGGTCGCAGGCAACCCCGAGGGTGCGATCACGCTGGTCGAGTTCTTCGACTATCGCTGCGGCTACTGCAAGCGGGTGAAGCCGACGCTGGAAACCCTGCTCGCGGAAAACGACGACCTGCGCCTGGTCTACAAGGAGTTCCCGATTCTGGGACCGGAATCGACGCTGGCGGCGCGCGCGGCGCTGGCGGCACGGGCGCAGGGCGGCTATGGGCCCTTCCACACGGCGCTGATGGAGGCCGACGGCGCCCTCGAGCGTGCGCATATCCTGGAGATCGCCCGCTCGGTCGGCCTCGATGACGAACGCCTCGCGCAGGACATGGACGAGCCGGCCATCGACGCGCTGATCGAGAGCAATGCCGCGCTCGCCCAGGACCTCGGCATCCGGGGGACGCCGGCCTTCGTCATCGGCGACCGCGTGATCGGCGGCGCCCTGCCGATCGCGGAATTCCGCACCGCCATCGCCGATGCGCGGCAGGCGCAGCAGTAGGGCTCCGGGGCCTCCGCCGAATAGTCGAAAGAAAGGGCGGGCCCGAAGGCCCGCCCTGGGTCGTATCGACGGAGGCGAGAGGTCAGCTCTTGATCTGAACCTCGTCCGCCGTCGCGATCGAGCCGGTCGCATGGTGCATGGCGCGCTCCATGCCGACCTCGCGGTAGAGCTTCACCGCCTCGCGATACTCGGCTTCCTCCTGGCGCACCTGGAAGACGTGCCAGGCGACCCAGAGGAACACCAGGATCCCGAGCATCACCTCCTCGACACCGACGCCGGGATACATGGCGCCGATCTCGGCGGGATTGGTGAAAGAGTCCAAGCCGGTCGAAGACATCTGCGCCTCCTATTCCTTGGCGTAGGTGCGCTCGATCTTCTCGAACGCCGTTTCCTGGTGTGCATGGTAGGGATACGCATCGCCGAGTTGATGCGTGTCCAGACCTGCAAGCTCGACCTCGCGCGGCACCCGCAGCATCTTGAACGCCTGCAGAACCTTGGCAAGGACGAAGCAGGGGATGAAGCCCAGCACCCAGAACATGATGATCGCCCCGAGAATCTGGCCGACCGGGTTGATCTGCGGCAGGCCCTCCGGGGTCTCGAAGAGCGCGATCGACGCCTCGCGCGCCGAATAGTCGCCGAACATCGGGCTCCCGGCAGGATAGCCCCAGAGCACGAAGCCGCACACGATGACGCCGAAGAAGCCGGCATAGCCGTGCACGGCAACCGCGCCGACCGCGTCGTCGATCTTGAAGCGCCGCTCGACCCAGCGGTGCACGTAGATCATGAACACGACGCCTGCGGCCGCGATGAAGAGCGCCTGCAACGGGTGGTACAGATCGTTGCCGGCAGAGGACGCGATGATGCCGCCCAGACCGCCCGAGTAGGTCCAGAAGGGATCGCCCCTGGTGACGATGTAGCCCGCCAGGAGACCGCCCGAGAAGGACATCAGGAAGTTGAAGACGATCGCGGACAGCGTCGTCGGCATCAGATAGATGTTGGTCGCCGAGAAGAAGGTCCCCGCCTCGCCGCCGATGTCGATGATCGGCACGTTGCAGGCCGCGTAGAAGCCCCAGAAGCCGGTGAAGATCAGGAACAGCCCGATCGTGACCAGCCACGGATTGTGCGGCTTGATCACGTTGACCTCGCCGTTCGGCCCGAACTTGCCGATGCGCGGCCCCAGCACGCAGAGGATCGCGAGGGCCGAGCCGCCGGCGATGGCATGCACCACGCCGGATGCATAGGCATCGTGATAGCCGAGGATCTGGACCATCCAGCCGCCCGGGTGCCAGCCCCAGGCCGCGTCGAGGATCCAGGTGAAGGAGCCGATCAGGACAGCGAAGATGAGGAACGCGCTGGTCTTGATCCGCTCGATCACCGCGCCCGAGACAATCGAGGCGGTGGTCCACGAGAAGAGCAGGAACGCGGCCCAGAACACGCCGTTGATGCGGTCCTGCATGTTCGTCCCCATGGCCTCGTCCCAGGGCTCGGCCCACGACGCGTCCGTGAAGCCGCCCGAGGCGAAGGGCAAGTTGGGGAAGGCGAAGTACACGTACCAGCCGAAGAAGAAGAACGTGACGGTGACCAGCGGGATCAGCATCGTGTTCTTCATCAAGGTATGCAGAACGTTCTTGCGCCGGGAGGCCCCAACCTCATAGGTGCAGAACCCGGCGTGGATCAGGAACATCATGACCACCGTGATCCAGTAGTAGGATTCGGTGAAGATGGTCGTCAAGGCATCGACAGGATCACCCATAGCGCTCCCCATACCTTGTTATGCCGCCCGCCACGCTTCTGCTCTTGTCGGCTGGGCGGCCCCAATTGTGACACTAAATCATGGGCGCCGCCGGGGGCCATGTCCAGCACCGCCTTCATCCGGGGCGAACAAAATTGAATAACCCCGCCAATTCAGTGGGTTGGAAAGCACCCGACCAGCCGCGACGACGCCCGCCATGCCGCAGGCGGATGACACGATCGCCAATTCGTCGAGTCGCGGCGCTCCCGTGGCAGCCTCGAAGAAGTGCCGGCCGGAGGCCGGCCGCCGTGAGCGAATACGCTTCAGGGCGCGGCGGTCATGACGAAATCGTGGTCGAGGCGAAGCCCCTCGGCCGTCGACACGTAGTCAACGACCAGGGAGTCCTTGACGCCGAACACGGCATCGCTGTCGAGATAGGGGTCGTCGTCGGTGAAGAGTTGCGTCACCAGCGTCCGGTATCCCGCCGCCGACAGCTTGAAATGGATGTGGGCGGGGCGCCAGTTGTGGCGGCCGGCGGCCGCCAGCATGGCGCCGACCGGGCCGTCGCCGGGGACCGTGTAGCTCACGGGCTTGCGGGTGTGGAACCAGTAGCGCCCGTCCGGCTCGGTGGTGAGACGGCCGCACAGGTTGAACGACCCGGACGGATCCTGGGCCGCGTAGAGCTCGTCAGGCGCGGTCTGCCAGATGTCGAGCACGGCGCCTGCGATCGGCGCGCCGTCGAGGGCGGTCACCCGGCCCGCAACGAGCACCCGCTCGCCGCCGGTCTCAGCGTCGGCGAGGTCCGCGCCGTTCTCGCAGTCCGGCGCGCCCTCGCGATAGAAGGGCCCGAGCACGCTGCTCTCCGTCGCCCCGGCGGGCGTCCGGTTGTTGATGGCGTCGATCAGCATGGTCGCGCCGAGCGTGTCCGAGAGCAGGATGAACTCCTGGCGCCGGTCGTCGCATTTCTGCCCGGTCTCGGTGAGGAAGCGGATGGCGGCCAGCCACTCCTCCTCGGTGGGCTCGATCTCGCGGATGAAGCCGTGGAGGTGGCGGGTGAGGCTGAGCAGGATGTCCCGCGTCCGCCCCTCGGCGCCCGCCTCCAGGCGGCGGACCGCCGCCTCGGTGATCCCGTCTTCTGCGCTGGCGGTCTTCGCTGCGGCGCTTGACGTCTTCGGCATTGCGACGTGCTCCCTCGTCTGCGGACCGGGACGCGGCGGCCGCTCGCAGGGTCCAGGGAGCCGACGCGCCCGGCTAGTTGCCGACCCGGCGCCCGGTGACCGGGTCGAAGAAGAGCAGGGTCTCGGTATCGAGATGCACGTCGACCCGGTCGCCGTCATTGAACTCCTGCACGCCGGCCACCGTGAGCGCCAGGTTGATCCCCGACAGGTCGATGCCGACCGTGGTGTGCATGCCGAGCGGCTCGAGGTCGTTGACGAAGCCGGTGCGGTGCGTCTCGTCGGAGGCGGACGCCACGATCCTGACATGCTCGGGCCGCAGCCCGACCTCGACCTCGCTCAGAGTCGCCGGCAGGCCGTGCTCCATACCCTGCGGCAGGGGGAGGTTCATCGAGCCGATGGAGAGTGTGGCCGTGCCGTTCTCGCGCGTCAGCCGGCCGGGCACGATGTTGATCTTGGGGTTGCCGACGAAGCGGGCCACGTCGCGGTCGGCCGGCTCGTCATAGAGCTCCTGCGCCTTGGCGATCTGACGCACCTCGCCTTCGAGCAGGACGCAGACGGTATCCGCGAGCGCCAGCGCTTCGGTGTAGTCCGGGGTCGCGAAGATGAAGGTGCGCCCGAGGTCGCGCTGCAGGCGCTTCAGCTCGGTTCTGAGCTCGATACGGAGCATGAAGTCCAGGCTCGAAAGCGGCTCGTCGAGCAGATAGAAGCGCGGCTCCCGCACCATGGCGCGGCCGAGGGCGACACGCTGCCGCTCGCCGCCGCTGAAGGTCGCGGGCAAGCGGTCGAGGATGTGTCCGATCTTGAGCAGCTCCGCGATCTCGTCGACCCGCCTGGCGATATCGGCCTTCGGCATCCGGGCGAGCCTGAGCGGGGAGGCGACGTTCTCGTACCCGGTCTTGTTGGGGTAGAGCGCGAGATTGTCGAAGATCATCGCGATGTCGCGCTGGTTGGGCTGCAGCCTGGTGAAGTTCTGCCCTTCGACCCAGACCTCGCCCGAGGTCGGCGCCTCGAGTCCGGCGATGATCCGCAGAGTCGTCGTCTTGCCCGCCCCGGCGGGGCCGAGCAGCACGATCAGCGAGCCGCGCGGGACGTCCAGGTTCAGGTCCCTGAGCGCCTGCACGTCGCCGAAGTTCTTCGAGATGGAGCGAAGCTCCAGGAGGGGTTCGACCATGGTCCGGCTCACGCCTTGAAGCGGACGCCCGAAGCGGCGTCGAAGAGGGCCAGCAATTCCGCGTCCGGCCGGATGGTGATCTCGCTGCCTTCGTGCGCCTGCGTGCCGGTCTCGACGATCAGCTTCAGGTCGGTATGGCCGACCCGCGCCGTCAGAACGGTCTCCGGTCCCTGCGGCTCCACCGCCACGACCGACGCGATGAAGCCGGTGGGGTCGCCCGCTTCCGCCAACACCATCGTCTCGGGCCTCATGCCGACGATCACATCGGCGCCGTCGCCGAGCCCCGCCGCGCTGGAGGCCGGCACAGGAATCGTCGAGCCGTTCTGCGCCACGACCGGGCGGCCGCCGTCATGGCCGAAGTTCCCGCGCACCAAGTTCATCGGCGGGTTGCCGAGGAAGCTGCCGACGAAGGTGTTGTCGGGATAGTGGTAGACATTGTGCGCGGTGTCGTACTGCTTGAGCGCGCCGAAATCCATGACCGCGATGCGATGGGCCAGCGAGAGCGCCTCGATCTGGTCATGGGTCACGTAGATGATGGTCTGGCCGGTCTCGGCCTGGATGCGCCTGAGCTCGCGCCGCATCTGGTTGCGCATCTCGGCTTCCAGATTGCTGAGCGGCTCGTCGAGCAGCAGGATCTCGGGGTTGGTCATGAGCGTCCGCCCGATGGCGACCCGCTGCAGCTCGCTCGCGCCGAGCTCCATCGGCGTGCTGTCGAGCTGGTGGCCCAGATTGAGGAACGCGGCGACCTTCGCCACTTCCCGGTCCATATCGGCCCGGCTCATGCCGCGCACGCGGAGCCCGTACTCCAGATTGCGCCGCACGTTCATGTGGGTGAAGACGGCGTAGTCCTGGAACACCAGGCCGACATTGCGCTGGCCGGGCGGCACCGCGAGGACCGACTGCCCGTCGATCAGGATGTCGCCCGCGGTGGGCGCCTCGAGGCCCACGATCATGTTGAGGGTGGTCGACTTGCCGCAGCCCGACGGCCCCAGCAGCGCCATGGTCTCGCCTTCCTCGACGCCGAGCGACATGTCGTCGACGGCGACGAGTTCGCCGAACTCCTTGCGGAGCTGCACCAGCTCCAGCTTGATCTTTGCCATCGCGCCGCTAACGCTTGATCGCGCCGAGGGTGAGGCCGCGCACCAGATGCCGCTGGATGAAGAAACCGACGATCACCAGCGGAACGATCGAGACGCAGGCGAGCGCCGCCTGGATGCCGTACTGCTGGCCCGAGGTGGCGCTGAAGTATTTCGAGAGCTTGACCGGGATGGTCTCGACGTTGGTGTAGGTCAGCACCAGCGCGAACAGGAACTCGCTCCAGTTGAGGATGAAGATGAAGAGCGCCGTCGCGATCAGCCCGCCCTTGATGAGCGGCACCGTGACCTTGAGGTGCGCCCCCCAGCGCGACATGCCGTCCATCATCGCCGCCTCCTCGATCTCCTGAGGCAGCTCGTCGATGAAGCTCTTCAGCATCCAGGTGGAGAAGGGCACGGTGACCGCGGCGTAGGCCAGGATCAGGCCCCAATAGGTATCGGTCGCTTCGATCCCGGGCGCGCTGAACATCACCACGAAGGGGATGGCGATCGCAATGGGCGGAAACATTCGCCCCGACAATATGAAGAAAGGCGTGATATTGCCGCCGAATCGGTATCGCGCGATGGCAATTGCGGCCATGAAGCCGACCACAATGGACAGGATGGTCGAGAACACCGAGACGATGATCGAGCCCCAGATCGACTGCCACGCCGACTTGGTCAGGAAGTCGGCGACCGCCGCACCGCCGACGACATTGCGCGTGCTGGTGGCGGTGTCGGTGTCGGTCTTCGACTTGCGCTCGCCTTCCTCGGTGTACTGGCCGAGGCCGCCGCGCTCCTCGAGCAGGAGCGACGGCCACAGGATCGCGAGATAGTTTGTGACGGTGCCGTTCTCCGACACCCAGACCGGCGGCGTCCTGATCCACTCGGCGTTGGGCTTGAACGAGGTCGAGACCATCCAGAACAGCGGGAAGACCGCGAAGAGGAGGCCTAACGAGAGCCCGATGGCGCTGCCGACGCCGAATTTCCTCGCGGGCATCTAGCGCTTCTCCAGCAACTGGTAGCGGATCGGCCGCAGCATCACGTTGATCATCACCACCGTGAGCACCAGCACGATGAAACCCGCCGACCCGGCATAGGCGAGGCGGAAGTCCAGGAAGCCGAGCTTGTAGAGGTAGAGACTCATGGTCTCGGTCGCCGTGCCGGGACCGCCTCGGGTGAGGATGTAGATCTCGTCGAAGAGCTTGATGACCTCCATGCCGCGGATCACGAAGGCGATGATGATGACGCCCCGCATGTTGGGCATGATGACGGTCCAGAAGATCCGCCAGTTGCTGGCGCCGAGCACGGTGGCCGCCCGCACCGGGTTCTCCGGCACCGCGTTGAGGCCGGAAAGCAGGATCAGGAAGAACAGCGGCGTCCAGTGCCAGACCTCGGTGATGACGACGGCGAAGAAGGCGAGGGTGCCGTTGTTCAGCCATTGCAGTTCGGCGCCGCTGGCGCTGCCGCCGATCCAGCCCAGCACCTGGTTGAGCGGCCCGTTGTACTGGAACAGCATGAACCAGGTGTAGCCGACCACGACCGGCATGATCATCATCGGCGTCAGCAGCGCGGTGAACCAGATGCGCTTGCCCCAGAACGCCTTCATGAAGATCGTGGCGAGCCCCAGCCCGATCACGAATTCCAGGCAGAGGCTGAGCACCGATATGGCGACCGTGCGGCCCAGCGCCTCAAGGAAGCGCGGCTCGTCAGTCACCAGGTAATAGTAGTTGATGCCGAGGTCGACATCGCCGGAGAATACCGATCCCACGGCCTGCCAGATGGATGTCCCAAAGGTCGGCTGCCATTCGGTCAGCGCGACGAAGAACTCCAGGCCGAAGGGAAAGATCAGCATCATAATTAACAGAAGCTGAACGGGCGTGATGAACAGCGCGCCGATATAGCGCTTGTCATTGGGCTCGAACAGTCGTGCCCGCACCTGCATCGCAGGCACGGGCACGCCGCCGTTCGCAGTCTTGCTAACCACGGTTACCGTAATCCGGTTGCGGGTGTTACAGCCGGACTACCACTGGTCGGCCCCGGACACCTTCTGCAGCGGTGCGGGATACATCTTGGCGAGGAAGTGCCAGGCCTCTTTCTGGGCGTCCTTGCCGAGACGGCGGGTGATGCGGTTCTGCTCCTTCGCCGTATCCTCCATCGCCTCTTTCGGAGTCTTCACGCCGTTGTAGGCGGAGACCAGGTTGATATCGAGCGCGTTGTGGTACTCGGCACCGCCGCGCAGGATGATCTCCGGCACGCACTCCACCACCGCCTCGTAGGAGGTCGCCAGGAAGTCGCCCGGATAGGCGGCGAAGAACTCCGGCGACGGATCGAGGAAGTGGTTGTTCCGCCACGGGTCGAAGTAGCCGCCCTCGTTCGGGATCGAGCGCATCGACATGGTCGGCCCGCACAGCCACTGCGCGAAGCAGTAGGCCGCCTCCGGAATCTGGGAGTGGGCGTTGACCACGAAGTCCCAGGCGAAGGGCATCACATCGGCGCGGATCACCTCGCCGTCGTGGATGTCGCCCGGCACCTTGGAGATCCCGGTCTGGCTCGGCTCGCCGTTCTCGTCCTTGCCCGCGATGACCGAGCCGGCGGCGTGGCTGTAGCGCCAGAGCGACGGCCAGCCGAACTCGGCGAAGCCGCGACCGCCGGAGTAGTACTGCGAGTAGTTCTCCGTGAAGCCGTAGGTGAACTGCTCGACCGGCATCACGTCCTGGATGGCCACCAGCTCCTCGCAGGTCTTGATGCTCTCCGGCGAATCCGCCATCGAGTTCATGTCCTCGTCGAAGTAGAGCTTGCCCTTCGACTGGAACCGGGTCATCCAGTGGAACTTGTTCCAGAACGGCGAGCGGTATTCGAGGGCACCCCAGAAATCGTTGTCCGGGTCGTGCATCTCGGCGCACACCTTGTCGTAGTCGTCCCAGGTGTCGGCAAGCGAGCGCTTGCTCGCCGGCGCCATGCCCTTCTCGGCGAGCTTGTCCTTGCGGTAGTTGAGCAACCACCAGTCGCCGTCGCAGTACATGCCGTAGATCTTGCCCTTGTACTTCTGGCCGAAGTCCGACACGGGGAACTCCAGCTTGGCGGGCCCGTCCATGATCTCCGGGTCGTACTTGTCGAAGTAGCCCGTGAGATCGAGGGCGAGGCCGGCCTCGGCATAGTCCGGCAGGCTCAGCGGTGCCGGCAGCAGCAGGTCGAAACGGCCGGTCTTGGCCACCGCTTCCTGCATGCCCTTCTCATGGGTCTGGGTGACCGGCACCTCGATCAGCTCGAGGTCGAAGCCGGTAAGCCCCTTCCACTCCTCGGCGAAGGGCGCCATGTTGCCGCCCGAGCCCGAGGGATTCATGATCGTGATGGTCTTCTTCGGCGCGTTGGCGAAGAGCGCCTTGGCACCGTTGATGGCCCGCTCTTCCGGTGTGCCGCCCTCGGCGGCCCAGGCCTGTCGGACGCTGAACGGCGCCTTCTTCATCAGCACCTGGATCGCGGCGGCACCGAGGCCGAGGCCAGCCATTCCCTTCATGAGGTCTCGCCGCGAGACCTTGTAGTTCTTGCTGTCGAGGTGCATCGACCAGAGCCGGTACAGCTCTTTCCTGATGCGTTCCTTCTTGTCGGTATGCGACATGCGCACGCTCCTAGCAGCTCCGGACCGAGGCGTGAGGCCCCGGTTCCCCTCGATTGTCTCACGATGAAGCACCGGCGCTTGCCGGTGCCGGTGGGCTCCCTTGGTGGCGCAAACAATAACCATGGCGTGCGCCCCATGCAAATGGAATTAGAATGGTCCCGCCCGCTGGCATGGCAGCGCTGCGGGCGCAAACCATGTGCGACGCGGAGGCGACAGCCGGCGATGCGCTGGATCAGGGAATACACCATCGAGAGGCCCGCGCTCTGCGACGAGCTGATCAAGGGCTTCAAGCGGACGCGCCGGCTCGGCCTCACCCGGCCGGGGTCGAGCGCCAAGGGCGTCGACAGGTCGTGGAAGGACTCCGAGGACGCGAGCCTCACCTGCTTCCCCTACGAGGTCTATGCCAAGACGGTGCGCGCCTATCGCGGCCATGTCATGGCCTGCCTCGGCACCTATCTCGGGGAGTTCCCGGTGCTGGGCGAGGCCTCCGACAAGCTCGGCTTCCTGGAGCCGCCGCAGATGCAGTACTACAAGCCCGGCGGCGCCTTCCACGGAGCCCACTACGAGAGCAGCGGCCTCGACCTCGGCCACCGGGTGCTGGCCTTCCAGACCTTCCTCAACGACATCGCGTCGGGCGGCGGCACCTACTTCACCTATCAGGACCACCTCGTCACGCCCGCCAGGGGCAAGACCGTGATCTGGCCGGCGGGCTTCACCCACACCCACAAGGGCGAGGTCGCGCCGCGCGAGGAGAAGTACATCATCACCGGCTGGATCAGCTTCATGGGAGTCTAGTGTCGTGTCCCGGAACTCATGGCGAATAATACCAGCGTCCCCTTCCCGTCATGGCCGGGCTTGTCCCGGCCATCCACGAGGGCACCCTGGTCTCGCCGAGCGCGACGAGATACCCGGAACAAGTCCGGGCATGACGGTGTGAGGCCGACGTTGCTCATACGTATTTCCGGGACACAGCACTAGGCGCGCCTGAATCAATCGAGAGGCGCCGATGTGTCTAAAGGCCGTCGAGCGCGGTCCGGACCGCCCCGTGTTCCTCGCTGCCCGGCACGAGCAGGGCTAGGAGGCGCTGCCAATGGGTCTGCGCGGTGGCGGGGTCGCCGCGTTCCGCCGCGGCGAGGCCCACGAACCAGAGCGCAGGCTCGTCGTCCGGGTCGAGGGCGAGGATGCGCGCGTAGACCGCCACGGCCGCCGGCGGCGGCGGCTCCGGCCCGGCGTCGCCGCCGAGCGCACGGGCGTAGGCACGCAGGGATTCGAGGTCGTCGGGCGCCAGCTCGACCGCCCGGCGCAGCGCATCCGCGGCCTTCGCGGGCTCGCCGAGCACGGCGTAGGAGCGCGCGAGACGGCGCCAGCCCTCCAGGTCGTCCGGGTCCTCCTCCAGGCGCGCGGCGAGCCCCTCCACCATGGCGCGGATCATCGCCATGCGCTCGTCCGGCGTCATCCCGGCGGCGGCCTCTAGATCGTCCGCCGTCGGGCCGGAGGGTGCCTCGGCAGCGGCCGGCGCACGCGCGCGCGTCTCAGGCGCAAGGCCCAGCACGTCTTCGGACTGGCGGATCAGGTCCTCCAGATCGCCGCGCCAGGGCGCATCGGCCGGCGTGTCGGCGGCAAGCGCGCGCCACATGTCGTAGGCCTCCCGCACCGCGCCGGCCTGCGCGCGGGCAAGCGCCAGGTGGAAGCGGGCGGCCGGGTCCTCCGGCCGCACCGTCAGGACCCGTTGAAAGGCCTCGGCCGCCTCGGGCACCACCACCCCGTCGCTGGCCCAGACCACGGTCTCGCCCAGCATCGAGAGGATCTCGGGATCGCCGCCGGAAAGCGCGGCCGCCCGCCTGAACGCGTCGGCCGCCTCGGGAAAACGCTGCAGCACGAGATGGGAGCGCCCGAGCAGCAGCCAGCCCTCGAGATCGTCGGGCTCGCTCTCCAGCCGCGCCGCCAGCCGCTCGACCGGCTCGCGCAACGCCGCGGCCGCCGCCGGGTCCTCGACCGGCCGGGCGCTCTCGGCGAAGGGACGGCCCGGCAGTCCGGGGCTGCCGAGGCTCGCATAGATGCCGGCGGCAAGGGCCGGCACGCAGAGGCCGAGCGCCACAAGCGCCGCCCGCCGCCGCCGGGACGCCGGCCTGCGTGCCGCCGCCCCGGCCGCCTCGGGGGCCTCCGTACTCTCCTCCGCCTCCGCCGCTTCCCGCGCCCGTGCCGCACGCAACATGCGCCGCTCGATCTCGGTGCGGGCGGCGCCTTCCTGCTCCTCGCTGACCAGCCCCCTGGCGCGATCGCTCTCCAGCTCTCGGAGCTGATCGCGGTAGACGGCGAGGTCGTAGTCCGCCCGCGCCGGGCCAGGGCGGTGGCGGCGCAGCACGGGGATCAGCAGCGCCGCGACGGCGAGCGCCGTCAGCAGGGCTGCGGCAAGCGCGAAGACCATCGCCCGCCCGGTCAGGCGTCGTCGTCGAGAAGCGCGTCGAGCCGCCGCCGCTCCTCGGCGGAAAGGGGCGCCGCGCCGCCCGCGCCGCCCGCGCCGGCCCTGGCGCGCCGCATCAGGGCGTAGACCAGGCCCGCGCCGGCGACGAGGACCGCGGCCGGCCCGAACCAGAGCGCATAGGTCTCGGGCTTCAGCGGCGGGTCGAGCAGGACGTAGTCGCCGTAGCGGGCGACGAGGAAACCCCGCACTTGCGTGTCGCTCTCGCCGGCGGCGATGCGCTCGCGGACGATGGCGCGCATGTCCTGGGCAAGGGCCGCGTTGGACGCGGCGATCGACTGGCCCTGGCACACCAGGCAGCGAAGTTCCTCATGGAGCGCGCGGGCGCGGTGTTCCAGTGCCGCATCGGCGAGGGGTTCATCGGGCGTGAAGGCCGGCGCCGCGCCCGCCGCGAGCGCCAGCCAGAGCGCGCAGGCCGCCCCCAGAATGGCGAAGCGTGGGCTCATCCTCGAAGGGCCTCGATCAGCGGCAGGATCGTCTCGTCGAGGTCGTGGCGCGTCAGCACGCCCACATGGCGGTGGCGGATGCGCCCGGCGCCGTCCACCACGAAGGTCTCGGGCACGCCGTAGACGCCCCACTCGATCCCGGTGCGGCCGTCCCGGTCGGCGCCCATGCGCGCGTAGGGATTGCCAAGGCGGCCCAGCCAGCGCGCGGCGTCGTCGGGCGTGTCCTTGTAATTGATGCCGTAGAGCGGGACGGTGCCGGCCCGGGCGAGCGCCATCAGCAGCGGATGCTCGACCCGGCAGGGACCGCACCACGAGGCGAAGATGTTGACGAGCGCGACTTCGCCCCGCCCGAGGTCGGCGCTCTCGAACCCGCCCGCGTCCTCGAACCCCTGGACCGCAGGCAGCGAGAACGCCGGCACCGGCTTGTCGATCAGCGCAGACGGCACCTTGCCGGGCTCGCCTGTGATCAGCTGGACGCCGAGCGCGGCGGCGAGCGCCACGAACAGGAACACCGGCACGAGATAGCGCAGCCGCCGGGCGGCGGAGACCGGCTTGTCGGCCCCCTGCTCCTCCGCCGGCGCCGGGATGTTCTCGTCGGCCATGACCCTCAATCGCCCGCGCCGGCGGCGGCGGCAGCCTGCGCCGGCTTGCGGCGGCGGGCCGGCGCGCCGACACGGTGGCGGCGGTCGCTGAGCGAGACGGCGCCGCCCGCCACCATGACGAGCGCGCCGATCCAGATCCAGGGCACCAGCGGGTTGTGATGGACGCGGATCGCCGTGCCGCCGGCCGGGGCTTCCTCGCCGACGACGACGTAGAGGTCGGCAAGCCAGGTCGTGTGGATCGCGGCTTCGGTGGTCCAGGTGTCCTGCACCGGATAGTGGCGGCGCTCGGGCCGGAGCAGCGCGACCGCTTCGCCGTCGCGCGTGACGCGCACCTCGCCCCGCTGGGCGGCATAGTTGGGGCCGGGCGCGTCGCCGATGCTCAGCAGCCGGAAATCGTAGCCGGCGAGCGCGAGCGATTCGCCCGGCCGCATCACCAGCTCCCGCTCGGCCGCCCAGTTGCCCGCGCCCACCGTACCGGCCACCAGCACCGCGACTCCGAGGTGGGCGAGGCTCATCGCCCAGGCCGCGCGCGGCAGACCGGCGGCGCGGCGCGCGCTGTCGGCGAGCGGCACCCGGAAGAGGCGCATCCGCTCCGCCAGCTCCGTCAGCACGCCCGCCGCCACCCAGCCGGCGAGCGCCATGCCGAGCACCGCGCCCCACGGCCCGCCGCCGGATGCCGCCACCGCCGCCGCCACCGCTGCGGCGGCGAGCAGCGGGACCGCGAGGCGGGGGAGCACGGCGCCGGCGCCGGCGCGTTTCCACGCCATCAGCGGCCCCGCCGCCATCAGCAGCAGAAGCGGGATCATCAGCGGCACGAAGGTCGATTCGAAGAAGGGCGGGCCGACCGAGACCATCTGGCCGGCCACCGCATCGAGCACCAGCGGATAGAGCGTGCCGATGAAGACCGTGGCGCAGCCCACCGCCAGCAGCAGGTTGTTGGCGAGCAGCGAGCCCTCGCGCGAGAGCGGGCGGAACGAGCCGCCGGCCCGCATCCCCGGCGCCCGCCAGGCATAGAGGGTGAGCGAGCCGCCGATCACGATGATCAGGAAGACGAGGATGTAGACCCCGCGCGCGGGATCGGACGCGAAGCTGTGCACCGAGGTCAGCACGCCGGAGCGCACCAGGAAGGTCCCCATCAGGCTGAGGGAGAAGCCGAGGATGGCCAGCAGCACGGTCCAGCTCTTCAAGCTGTCCCGCTTCTCCGCCACGAGCGACGAATGCAGCAGCGCGGTCGCCATCAGCCAGGGCATGAAGGAGGCGTTCTCGACCGGGTCCCAGAACCAGTACCCGCCCCAGCCGAGCTCGTAATAGGCCCACCAGGAGCCGAGAGCGATGCCCGCCGTCAGCGCGCACCATGAGAGCAGGGTCCAGGGCCGCACCCAGCGCGCCCAGGCCGCGTTCACACGGCCCTCGATCAGCGCCGCCACGGCGAAGGAGAAGGCCGTCGACAGCCCGACATAGCCGAGATAGAGCAGCGGCGGATGGAAGGCGAGGCCGGGGTCCTGCAGCAGCGGGTTGAGGTCGCGCCCGTCGAAGGGCGCCGGATCGAGCCGCTGGAAGGGGTTGGAAGTGGCCAGCAGGAAGACCAGGAAGCCGAGCCCGATCAGCGCCTGCACGCCCAGCACCCGGGCCCGGAAGGGCGGCGGCAGGTTGCGCCCGAAGGCCGCCACGGCGGCGCCGTAGAACGCGAGAATCCAGACCCAGAGCAGCATGGAGCCTTCGTGATTGCCCCAGGTGCCGGTGAACTTGTAGAGCAGCGGCTTGGCCGAGTGGGAGTTGTCGGCGACCGTCGCGACCGAGAAGTCGGAGATGACGAAGGCGTGCATCAGGCAGCCCAGCGCAGCCGAGACGAAGAGGAACTGGGCCGCCGCCGCCGGCCGCGCCAGCGCCATCAGGCCGCTGTCGCCGAGCCGCGCGCCGAGCGGCGGGGCGGCGGCCTGCACCAGCGCCAGCGCCAGCGCGAGGATCAGGGCGAAATGGCCAATCTCCGCGATCATTCGGCCTGGCCCTTCCATTGCCCGGACTTCTTCAGCGCGTCCGCCACCTCGCGCGGCATGTAGTTCTCGTCGTGCTTGGCAAGCACCTCGTCGGCCTGGAACACGCCGCCCTTCAGATAGCCCTCGGCCACCACCCCCTGCCCCTCGCGGAACAGGTCCGGCAGAATCCCGCTGTAGGTCACGGGCACGCTGTGGGCGAGATCGGTGACGGTGAAGCGCACCGTCAAGCCGTCGTCGGCCCTCACCACGCTGCTCTCCTCCACCAGGCCGCCGATGCGCAAGCGCTGGTCCGGGGGGAAGTCCCGCTCCCTGACCGTGCTCGGGTCATGGAAGAAGACGAGCGTGTCGTCGAGTGCGCTCAGCACGAGGCCGGCAGCGAGGCCGAGCGCGCCCAGCCCCGCGCCGACAAAGACCAGGCGCCGGTGCTTGCGCTTCATGCCGGGGCGTTCCGCCCCCCGTCGCCGCCGTCACCGTCACCGCGCGGTCGGGCGGTCGCTTCGAGCTTCCGCAGCGCCGCCTCGCGTGCGCGCATGTCCCGCAGGCTCAGCACGAGGAGCACGATCATGACCGCAGCCGCGGCACCGAAGGCCGGCCACACATAGGCGGCATAGCCGCCCATTTCGAAGAACGACATCGCTCCGCGCCCACCCGTCGCCGACGGCGCCGCGCACGGCGCCCCCGGCCTGTCGCATCATCCGGCTGCGGCTCCAGTGTGGGGCCATCGTCCGCCGATATCAAGGCGCCGCCGCCCCCTCGCGCGCAGCCCCGGACGGCGCTCTGCGTCCGCCGCGGCGGCGTTCGGCGCGGTCGGAGATCCATCGGAAGCCGGGCGATCGAGGGCGGGCGACACAAACTTCAAAGCCGATTGACACTTGACTGCCGCTGCGTTGACATTGGTCGCTGCGTCGAGTCTTGTTGGCGTGGCTGTCGTGCCCACCGAAGCCGAGATCGCACATTGTTGCTGTCCTGTTTGGTAACTCATCCCGAATGGAAAAGTATCCATGACTGACCGCGAGTCTCTTAAGAGAGTACGGGAAGAAGACTATGGACCGCGCAGTTCTTCATACCTGAAAGAAGGATACAAGGACGACGACTTCCAGTTAACCAATGTGATGGTTGGCGAAGGGGTCGCAATCGGATCCGTCAAGGTGAACAAGTTCTTTCCGCCGATGGATGGCGAGTTTCACTTGTCGGCCGCCATGGCAATGATATGGGTGTCCCAGCTCGGAACGATATACAGTTTTTACGACATCGATGTTCCAAAGAAGGACCGAGAGATTTATCTCAGGGAATTTTCGATGAAATGTCGACAACGCATCGTCGAGCTGAACGAAATACTCGTGGAGGTCGAGATCACATCCAAAGCCGAAAGGGATGGCAGGGTCCACTATCGCTCGAAATTCGACGTTGACGTCGGGAGCTTCATCGGAGAAATGAGCTGGTTCATGTCGGATCAGCCGTTGATCAAGTGAGGCTGATGGGCAGGGTTGGGCCGTCGTGCCGGCGCACTGCGGCGATCGAGGGCGGGCTGACGGTCGGGCCGCGCTTGGCTACACTGGGCAACCGTTGCAGCGGTCTGCGGAGGGTGCGGGATGGCCTATTGGCTCTTGAAGTCGGAACCGGGGAGCTGGTCCTGGGACGATCAGGTGCGCGAGGGCGTCTGCGAGTGGGACGGCGTGCGCAACCACCAGGCCAACAACAACATGAAGGCCATGAGGCGCGGCGACCGCTGCTTCTTCTACCACTCGGTCAATGCGAAGGAGATCGTCGGCGTCGTCGAGGTCGTGAAGGAGCACTACCCCGACCCGACCGACTCGAGCGGGCGCTTCGGCATGGTCGACATCAAGCCCGTGGTCCCGGTGACGCAACCCGTCTCGCTGAAGCGGATCAAGCAGGACCCGGCGCTCCAGGACATGAAGCTCGTGCGCCAATCGCGGCTCTCGGTGAGTCCGGTGACGGCGGCCGAGTGGCGGCGCATCTGCACGCTTGCCGGTATCGCCGCCTGAATCGAAGGTTCAGCCCCCCTCTCTCCGGGCCGCGCGGGCGATGCGGAGCATTGCCTGCCAGCAGATCGCCGCGGGCGCCCCGCCGGCGATCTTGCAGTCGCGCTCGGCACGGGTGAGGAGGCCCAGAGCGCCGGCCGCACGCGCGCCGGGCCAGCGCGCCAGCGCGTCCGCGAAGGCGGCCCGCTCGCTCGGAAAGACGGGCGGCCTGAGGGCGCCCATCGCCTCCGACCGGCTCGCGCCGCCTTCCAGCGCCGCGCCGGCGAGGTGGAGGCGCGCGAGACGGCGCGCCGTGGCGCGGAGAATGGTGACCGGCTGAACGCCGCCATAGAGAGCCCGCGCCATCGCCCGGTCGAGGCGCTCGACCCCGCCGGCTGCGGCGAAGCGCGCGACCGCATCGGCGGAGGCCTCGGTCGCATCGCCGACGCAGGCCTCGGCTGCTTCCATCGTGAGCGCACGGTCCTCCGGCCCCGGCTCGCCGAGATAGACCGCGAGCTTCTCGATCCCGCCCTCGATCTGGCGGCGGTCGCTGCCGAGGCGCTCGGCTAGCCAGGCGACGGTCTCGGGCGCGGCCGAAAGTTGCCGCTCGGCGCAGAGGGCCTCGATCAGGCGGGCGGCGCTATCCGCGCTCTCGTCGTAGCAGGGAAGCGCGGCGAGGCTGCTCTCCTGCTCGCACAGCCGCCTGAGCCCGGAGCGGGGCGTCAGCGGGCCTGCCTCCGCGATCACCAGGCTGTCCACGGCGGGGAGCGCGAGACACGAGCGCACCGCCGGCACCACGGCCTCGGTCACCCCGCGCAGGCGGACGGCGCGCCGGCCGCCGGTGAGAGAGAGCGCCGCCGCCTCGTCGGCGAGCCGGCCCGGTTCGTCGCGCAGCAGCGCCGGGTCCAGGCCGGTGACGCGAAAGGGGTCGTCGGGATCCTCGGCCACGGCGCGCACGCAGGCCTCGGCGCGGGCGCGAACGAGGCCTTCGTTGGCGCCGTAGATCAGGACCAGCCGGATGCCCGAATCGGGCGCGGCGCAGAAGCGGTCGGCGCGCGCCGGAGCGATCTTCACAGCGTAGCGCCCGCCGGGCCGCCCGCCGGGTCGTGACTCCGCCGCCGTCTCATCGCGGGAGATGGAGGAGGAGAAGCGTGCGGATTTCCTCGCTCAGCACCCGCGCCGCCTCGTCCGCGGCGTCCCGCTCGGCAGTCACCGTGGCGAACCCCGACTCGACGACGTTGAAGCTGCCGATCGCCCTGGCGGTCCCGCGGTAGACCACCGTCCCGCTCCGGTCGGCGACGGAGAATGCGGCGCGGAGCGTCAGATTGAAGCGGGTCGCATGGTCGTCGAGCTGGATCAGGAGCGGCGTCTTGCTCTGCGCGATCGAGAGGGTGAGCCGGTAGTCGGGGTGCGCGGGCTGCCCGTCGGGGGTGAGGCCGTCGATGAGATGGTTGCGCACGATGTGGCCGATCCGCTCCTTGACCGGCACGACCTCGATCGCCGCCATGCCGGCGCCCTCGCCGTCGCCGCCGCGCGAGCCGTAGAGCGGCTCCACTGCGCAGGCACCGGCAACGAGGAGGGCCAGGGCCAGGGCCAAGGCCGGAGCAGGGGCCAGGGAGGGGAGCGGCCCGCGTTTCGTCCGCCTCCGGCGCCGGGAGCCAGGCCGGTCAGGTGACGACATTGACGATCCGCCCCGGCACGACGATCACCTTGCGCACGGCGCGCCCGGCGAGGGCCCGGCGCACGCCGCCGTCCGCCATCGCCGCAGTCTCCGCCGCCGTCCTGTCGTGACCGGCCGGGAGCGAGATGGTCGCACGCTTCTTGCCGTCCACCTGCACGGCGACGACGACGATATCGTCGGCGAGGAGCGCGGGGTCCGCCTCGGGCCATGGCTCGGCTGCCAGCCAGCCCTCGTGGCCGAGGCGGCGCCACGCCTCCTCGGCGAGATGCGGCACGATCGGGGCCAGCAGGCGGACGGCGGTCTCGAGGCCATCCCGCATCACGTGGCCCGCGCCGGGCTGGTCGTCCACCGCCGAGAGCGCATTGGTCAGCTCCCGTATGCGCGCCACCGCGCGGTTGAAGCGGAAGCGCTCCAGATCTTCGGTCACGCCGGCGACGGTCCTGTGGATGGTCCGGCGCAGCGCGCGAAGCGGGGGGGCGAGCGCGTCGTGGTCCGGCACACCGGCGCCGCGCGGCGGCAGGGAGACCGGCGGCGCCGTGACCAGGCGCCAGAGCGCGGCGATGTAGCGCCAGGCCCCCTTGACCCCGGTATCCGTCCATTCCAGGTCGCGCTCGGGCGGGCTGTCGGAGAGCATGAAGAGCCGCGCCGTATCGGCGCCGTAGGCCGCGATGATCGCCTCCGGATCGACCGTGTTGCGCTTGGACTTGCTCATCGCCTCCGAGCGGCCGGCCGTGACCGGGCGCCCGTCGTCCCGCGCCGCCAGGCCGCCGGCGCGGCGCTCGACCTCGTCCGGGTAGTACCAGCGGCCGTCTTCGTCGCGGTAGGTCTCGTGGCACACCATGCCCTGGGTGAAGAGGCCGGCGAAGGGCTCGTCGATGTCGAGATGGCCGCAGAGCTTGAGCGCCTTGGTGAAGAAGCGGGAATAGAGAAGGTGCAGCACCGCGTGCTCGATGCCGCCGATATACTGATCGACCGGCAGCCACGGCGCGACCTCGTCGGCCGGCAGCGGCGTATCGGCGCGGGCCGCGCAGAAGCGCGCGAAGTACCAGGACGAATCCACGAAGGTGTCCATCGTGTCGGTGCTTCTCAGCGCCGCACCGCCGCAGCGGGAGCAGGCGGTGTGCTTCCACGTTGGATGACGATCGAGGGGATTGCCGGGCGTGTCGAAGGTCACGTCCTCCGGCAGGTGCACCGGGAGCTGCGCGCGCGGCACCGGCACGACACCGCACGCTTCGCAGTGAACCATCGGGATCGGGCAGCCCCAGTAGCGCTGCCGCGAGATGCCCCAGTCGCGCAGCCGATAGCTGACGGAGCCGCCGCCGAAGCCGCGCGCGGCGAGCGCTTCGATGGCGCGCGCCTTGGCGTCCGCCACCGCAAGCCCGTTCAGGAAGTCGGAATTGATCGCGGTGCCGTCGCCGGTATAGGCCTCGTCGCCGATCTCCACGTCATCGTCTTCCGCGCCCGGCGGGCACACCACCGGGATGACGGGCAGATCCTGGGCACGGGCGAACTCCAGGTCGCGCTGGTCGTGGGCCGGGCAGCCGAAGATCGCGCCCGTGCCGTAGTCCATGAGCACGAAGTTGGCGACGTAGAGCGGCAGCGTGCGGCCGGCGGCAAGCGGATGACGGACCCTGAGCCCGGTGTCGAAGCCGCGCTTGCCCGCGGCCTCGATGTCGCGCTCGCCGATCCCCGCCAGGTTGCACTCGTCGATGAAGGCGGCGAGCGCCGGGTCGGAGCCGGCGAGCGATGTCGCCAGCGGGTGGTTGGGCGAGAGCGCGCAGAACGACGCGCCGAACAGCGTGTCGGGGCGGGTGGTGAAGACCTCCAGCGCCTCGTCGCGGTCCGCGATGGGGAAGAGGATGCGGGCGCCCTCGGATCGCCCGATCCAGTTGCGCTGCATGAGCCGCACCTTCTCGGGCCAGCGCGGCAGCGCCTCCAGCGCCTCCAGCAGCTCGTCGGCGTAGCGGGTGATGCGCAGGAACCACTGCGCCAGCCTGCGCTTCTCGACCGGCGCGCCCGAGCGCCAGCCGCGCCCGTCCACGACCTGCTCGTTGGCCAGCACCGTGCGGTCGACCGGGTCCCAGTTGACCCAGGCCTCCTTGCGCTCGACCAGCCCGGCCTCGAAGAAATCGAGGAAGAGCGCCTGCTGGTGCGCGTAGTAGCCGGGGTGGCAGGTCGCGAACTCGCGCTCCCAATCGATCGAGAGCCCCATCATCTGCAGCTGGCCGCGCATGGTCGCGATGTTGCCGTAGGTCCACTCGGCGGGGTGGACGCCGCGCTCGAACGCCGCGTTCTCCGCCGGCAGGCCGAAGGCGTCCCAGCCCATCGGATGGAGCACGTCGTACCCGCGCGCCCGCTTGTAGCGCGCGACAACGTCGCCCATGGTGTAGTTGCGCACGTGCCCCATGTGGATGCGGCCCGACGGGTACGGGAACATCTCCAGGACGTAGTAGGTCGGGCGCGTCCCGCTGCGCGCCGCCCGGAACAGGCCCGCCTCCTCCCAGGCCGCCTGCCACCTGGCCTCGACCGCCCGCGCGTCGTAACGCTCGCTCATCGATCCCGCTCGCAGCTTCATCCCGGCCGGCGCCGGGGAGCGGAGCCCCTATAGCATGGCGAGCAAACGGGCGCAGCCGTGCCACGCAGCACGCGCACGGCGCAGACCATGACCGTGGCGAGAAAGCCGGGTCAGCCGCCGAGCGAGCCGGTGCGCAACTGGCGGGCGCGGTCGAGGATCTTGTTTTCGAGGCTGACGGCGGTGTCGCGGCTGGTCGGACGGTCCTCCCACTGGCCGCCTTCGCCGCGTTCCTGGCGAAACACGGCGACCCGCAAGGCGTCGGCGCGCAGCGCCCTGTCCAGGATATAGACGGTCATCTTGAAGCGCTCGTCGGGAGCCGCCGGCGGGGCGTACCAGTCGGTGATGATCACGCCGCCGAAGGGATCGGCCGAGCGCAGCGGCATGAACGCGACCGTGTCGATGGAGGCGCGCCAGAGGAAGCTGTTGACGCCGATGCCGCCGGACGCCGCTTCGTCGCTCTTGCCGCCGAACAGCGTGATGCCGCCTGGGCCGAAAACGCTCTCGGACGCAGAGCGGTCCGGTCGCCGGGGATCGTCGGTCGTCGTCTGGACGGGTCCGACGCTGTCGCACCCCGCCCCCGCCAGAAGCACGAAGAGGAGGCCGGCGCACACCCCCATGCCGAAAAACGAACGTCTCATTCCGACTGCCCACTTCGAACATACAGGGCAGCCATGCTACCACGAGCGGGACTCACGCCGCAGAAGAATCGGGGACGGGCGCCGGCGACACGGTGCAGCCGGCACGGTGCGGCCGGCACGGCGCGGGGGCGACGCCTGGGCAACCCGCTCCACCCCCCTGTGCCGGGGCGGCAGCGGAGAGCGGGTACCTGCCGGATCGCCGTGAAAGTGGAGGCCGAGGCCGGAATCGAACCGGCGTACACGGATTTGCAGTCCGCTGCATAGCCACTCTGCCACCCGGCCCGAGGCGCATGTCCGACGCTGCGCACTCCCTCACATTTAGGCGCCGCGCAGCGGCATGGTCAACCGTCTTGAGTCCGACCCGCGCGACGCACGGAGGCAAGCGAACGCCCGGCAGGACACGGGGTGCGGGATGTGAGGAGAACCGGGACGCGAAGCGGCCCGGCCGGCGCGACCGCGCCAGCGCGCCGCAAGGCGCGTAAGCCAAGCGAACGGAGCGAGCGCCCGGCGCCTGAGGGAAAGAATAAAAGTGCGGAGCGAGCGCCCGGCGCTTGAGGGAAATGAATAATGCGGCGACCATCGGGCGCGCACCTTCCATGACGCGGAGGCCGAGGTGAGAGTCCCATGACCGGGATCGCGGGCGTGCTGCTCGCCGGCGGTCTCGCGCGCCGCATGGGTGGCGGCGACAAGTGCCTGCGACCGCTAGCCGGCGAGACCCTGCTTCACCGGGTGATCGAGCGGGCGGCGCCGCAGGTGAGCCCGCTGATCCTGAACGCCAACGGTGCGCCCAAGCGCTTCGCGGCCTACGACCTGCCGGTGGTGGCCGATGTGGTGGAGGGTCATGCCGGGCCACTCGCGGGCATTCTTACCGCCCTCGACTGGGCGGCGGACCACGCCCCCGCTTGCCCCCTGGTGGCGAGCTTCGCCACCGATGCGCCATTCCTGCCGCGCGATCTGGTGGCGCGGCTGGCCGAGGCCCGCACGGGCGCCGGCGCGGCGCTCGCCTGTGCCGCCTCGGACGGCCGGGCGCATCCGGTGTTCGGCCTCTGGCCGGTGGCGCTCCGCGACGACCTGCGGGCGGCTCTGGTGGGGCGCGGCGAGCGCAGGATCGACCGCTGGACCGCGCGCCACGGACTGGTCGAGGTGCCCTTCCGCTCCGACCCCGTCGACCCCTTCTTCAACGCCAACCGCGAGGAAGACCTGGCCGAGGCCGAGCGCCTGATCGCCGAATACGGCCCGGCCCTCTGACGCCGCGCTGTGGCCCGCCCCTACTCCTCCGCGTGGGCGTAGGCGAGGTCGTGCGGCGGCCGGTCGCCGAGGGCGGGATCGGTGCCCTCCGGCTGATAGGGCGCGCCGAGCGTGCCGATATCGAGAGGCAGCGACTGCCCGAGCAGGCTGCGCGCGATGACCAGCCGCTGGATCGAGGGCGTGCCTTCCTCCAGCATGTTGATCCGGCATTCGCGGTAGAGGCGCTCCAGCGGATAGGGGTAGTCGCTGAAGTAGGCGCGCCCGCCAACCACGTCCATTGCCTTGTCGGTCACGCGCATCACGGTCTCGAGCCCGAACAGCTTGGCGATCGAGGCCTCCAGCGCGCAGGGCTCGCCGCGGTCGATCCTGGCGGCCACGTCGTCCAGGACGAGGCGCAGCGCGTACACGTCGCGAGCCATGTCGGCGAGCTCGGACTGAACGGAAGGCCGGGCGGCGATGGGCCGGCCGAAGGTCACGCGCTCGCCCGCGAAGTGGAGGGCGATCTCCAGCGCGCGCTCGGCGGTGCCGAGCGAGCTCGCGGCGACGAAGACGCGGCTCGGCTCCAGCTCGCCGAGGAACACGTCGAGGCCGTCGCCCTCGGCGCCGACCATGCTGTCCACCGGCACCGGCGTGTTCTCCAAGCGCAGGATGCCGTGCGGCGGGCCGTTGTTGCCCATCATGTCGGGCATCGGCTCGATGGTGAAGCCGGGCGCGCCGGTCGGCACCACCAGCGCGGTCAGCCCGCGCCGGTCGCTGCGCGCGCCGGTCCGGCAGCAGACGAGGTGGCCGGTGGCGAAGTCGGCATTGGTGATGTAGTGCTTCGCGCCGTTGACGATCCAGCGCTCGCCCTCGCGCCTGGCATGGGTGCCGACATCCATGCCGCTCCCGGAATTGGGCTCGGTGATGGCGAAGGTGAGCGACTGCTCGCCCGTCGCCAGCGCAGGCAGCAGCGCCTTCTTCTGCGCCTCGGTGCCGTAGGCGACCAGCGCGCGGGCGCTGGTGTTGTGGACGTGCAGCAGCACCCGGACGACGCCGGACACCTTCGAGAACTCGGCCAGCAGCGGCAGGTAGCGGGCGCAGCTCAACGCGATGCCGCCATAGTCCTCCGGGATCACGGCGCCGAACAGGCCCAGCTCGCGGAAGCGGGGGAAGAGCGCGTCCTGCGGGAAGGCGCCGGTTCGCTCCATCTCGCTCGCGCGCGGCTCGACCTCGCGCCAGAGAAAATCGAACACCTGCCTCCGGTATGCCTCGTAGTCATCGCCCGTCCTGATCCTGATCGCCATCCTATTCTCCTGCCCCTCCGGCTTGCCACATCCGCGCGAGGTGCTATCTATCACACAAGGATGGAGACGGGTGTGAGGGCGCGATGACGGAGACGGCGATTTTCGGTGCGGGCTGCTTCTGGGGCGTCGAGGCCGCGTTTCGCCGGGTCGACGGCGTCGTCGAGACCGCGGTCGGATACAGCGGCGGCAGCACGGCCGAGCCCACCTACCACGACGTGTGCAGCGGCCGGACGGGACATGCGGAGGTGGTGCGGGTCGTCTTCGATCCCGCCCGCGTGAGCTACGAAGCGCTGCTGGAGCTCTTCTGGCAGGTCCACGACCCGACCCAGGTGGACCGCCAGGGGCCCGACATCGGCACCCAGTACCGCTCGGTCGTCTACTACGGCTCGGAGGCCCAGAGAGACGCCGCGCAAGCGGGCAAGGCGGCGCTCGTGGCGGCGGGGCGCCCCATCGCGACCCGCATCGAGTCGGCCGCCGAGTTCTGGATGGCCGAGGACTATCACCAGCAATATGCCGAGAAGAAGCGGCGCATCCGCGCCGGCTTCTTCCGCCTCTGAGCGGCTCTGCCCGCCGCTCCGACGCGAGCCGCGGGGGCAGCGCCAGCGCATGGGAAGCGCCGAGGCGGGTGACTCCGCCGCCCAGCTGGACGGGCTGATCGCCCACGCCAGGCGCCTCGGCGCCGATGCCGCCGACGCCCTGCTCGTGCGCGGCAGTGCGCTCGACGCACGCTGGCGCCTGGGCGAGCCGGAGGACCTCGTCCGCGCGGAGAGCCGCACCCTCAGCCTGCGCGTCTTCGTCGGCGCGCGCCAGGCCATCGTCTCCACCACCGACCTCTCGGACGGCGCCCTCGGGCCGCTCGCCGAGCGGGCGCTGGCCATGGCGCGCGCGGTGCCGGAGGACCCCCATGCGGGCCTCGCCGACCCGGCGCGCCTCGCCCGCGACTGGCCCTCGCTCGACCTCGCCGACCCGGGCGAGCCCGACGCAGAGAGCCTGATGGCCCGCGCCGCGGCGGCGGAGGACGCGGCCCGTGCCGTCGCCGGCGTCACCAACTCCGACGGCGCCGGCGCCGGCTGGCGGCGGGCGGAGGCGACGCTGGCCACCAGCGGCGGCTTCAGCGGCGGCTACGCCACCAGCAGCCACTCGGTGAGCGCCGCGGCGCTGGCCGGCGAAGGCACGGCGATGGAGCGCGACTACGAGTGGTCGGCGGCGGTGCACGAGGCCGATCTGGACGACGCTGCGGCGGTCGGCCGCCGCGCCGGCGAGCGCGCGGTGCGCCGCCTCGGCGCCCGCAAGGCGCGCTCGGGCCAGGTGCCGGTGGTCTACGACCCCCGCGTCGCGGGCGGAATGCTCTCCCATCTCGCAGGAGCGATCTCGGGCTCCTCGATCGCGCGCGGAACGAGCTTCCTGAAGGACGCGCTGGAGACCGGGCTGTTCGCCGCCGGCACCACCGTCGTGGACGACCCGCACCGGGCGCGGGGGCTGCGCTCGCGCCCCTTCGACGGCGAAGGCGTCGCGACGGAACGGCGCGCGATCGTCGCCGACGGCGTGCTGCGAAGCTGGCTGCTCGACAGCCGCTCCGCCCGCCAGCTCGGCCTCGCCAGCACCGGCCACGCCGCGCGCGGAACCAGCGCGCCGCCCGCGCCGTCGCCGTCCAACCTCTGGCTCGAACCCGGTGCGGAGAGCGCAGACGCCCTGATCGGCGGGGTGGCGAGCGGCCTCTACGTCACCGAGCTGATCGGCATGGGCGTCAATCTGCTCACCGGCGACTACAGCCGGGGCGCGGCGGGATTCTGGATCGAAGGGGGCGAGATCGCCTATCCGGTGAGCGAGGTCACCGTCGCCGGCAATCTCCGGGACATGTTCCGCCATCTCGCCCCGGCCGGCGACCTCGCCTTCCGCTACGGGATCGACAGCCCGACCGTGCGCATCGACGGGATGACGGTCGCCGGCCGCTGAGCGGCAGCGGCGCACGCCGCCCCGCCCCGCCCCGGCGTACCCCCGGCTGGAGCCTGCGGCCCGGCCGTGCTATTGGTCTGATATCAAGCGTTTAGGCATCGCGCCTCTAGCCCGGATTTCTCACCATGGTCACGGTCTGCGTCGCGTCCAGGCGTTCGATCCGCAAGGAGCGGGCCGAAATGCGTAGCGGGGACTACGGTTGAGGTCCGCGACGCCGCGGGCGGGCGCCTGGGCGCGACCCGAAGGGCGGCGCTTTCCGGCCGACAGCGTGCGTCAAGCCGCTTGCCCGATGCCCCACATCGCGCTGCGCGGCTTTCCTACTCTGTCGGCCGGAAAGCGCCGCGCAGACCATGGCCATGGTGAGAAAGCCGGGCTTGCGGGCGAAAGCCGTGGAGCGACCTGACCCGCCCCAGCAACCTGGCTCGACGAGGCTCCTCCTGCTGCGCCTCGTGCGCGACCATGTGCGCCCCCATCTGGGCCGGCTTCTGTTCGCCGGCTTCTGCATGGTGCTCGCCGCAGGCTCCACGGCGGGGCTCGCCTACCTCATGGAGCCGGTGCTGGACCAGATCTTCCTGGAGAAGGACCGCACGCTGCTCATCGTGGTCCCCGTCGCGGTCCTCGCGATGACGCTGATCCGGGGTGCCGCCACCTACGGTCAGGCGGTGCTGATGGCCTTCGTCGGCCAGCGCGTCATCGCCGATCTCCAGAGCCGGGTGTTCGCCCACATCCTGCGCTTCGACCTCGCCTTCTTTCAGGACACGGCGTCGGGCCGGCTGATCTCGCGCCTCACCAACGACGTCAACATGATGCGCAACGCCGTGGCGAACGCGCTCACCGGCATGGTCAGGGATTCGCTGACTCTCTTCTTCCTGATCGGCGTCATGTTCGAGAAGGACTGGAAGCTCGCGCTGATCGCCTGCTTCGTCTTCCCCATCGCGCTCTATCCGATCGCCCGCATCGGCCGGCGCATGCGCAAGGTCTCGACCTCCGCACTCAACGAGCTCGGCCTCTTCACCGCGCGGCTCAGCGAGGCCTTCCAGGGCGCGCGCCACGTGAAGGCCTACAACCGGGAGGACTTCGAAGCGGCGCGCACCGACCGCCTGATCGAGAACGTCTTCCGCCTGATCTTCAAGCAGCAGCGCACGCGTGCCATCGCGTCTCCGCTCATGGAGACGCTGGGCGGCATCTTCATCGCTGTCCTGATCCTCTACGGCGGCTGGCAGGTGATCGAGGGGACGCTCACACCCGGCGCCTTCTTCGCCTTCGTCACCGCCATGCTGCTCGCCTACCGGCCGCTCAAGGCGATTGCCAACCTCAACGCCAGCCTGCAGGAGGGCCTGGCCGCAAGCCAACGCGTGTTCGAGCTCCTGGATACCGAGCCCCGTATCGCCGAGGCCCCGGATGCGCGACCGCTCAGGGTGGACGGCGGCGCGGTCGCGCTCGACGGCGTGAGCTTCTCCTACCCCAACGGCGCGCAGGCGCTCCACGAGGTGACCCTGGAGATCCCGGCGGGAGAGACGGTCGCGCTCGTCGGCCCCTCGGGCGCAGGGAAATCCACGGTGCTCAACCTGATCCCCCGCTTCTACGATGCCGGCCGCGGGGCGGTCAGAATCGACGGCACCGACATCCGCGAAGCGACCGTCGCGAGCGTGCGCGACGCGGTGGCGCTGGTGAGCCAGGAGGCGGTGCTGTTCGACGACAGCGTGCGCGCCAACATCGCCTATGGGCGGATCGACGCGAGCGACAGCGAGATCGCGGCCGCCGCCCGCGCCGCCGGCGCGGATCGCTTCATCGAGGCGCTCCCCGACGGTTACGAGACGATCATCGGCGAGCACGGGGTCAAGCTCTCCGGCGGCCAGCGGCAGCGGCTCTCGATCGCCCGCGCCATGCTCAAGGACGCCCCCATCCTGCTGCTCGACGAGGCGACGAGCGCGCTCGACGCCGAAGCGGAGCGTCAGGTGCAGGAGGCGCTGCGCGGCCTGATGCAAGGCCGCACCACCCTGGTCATCGCCCACCGGCTCTCCACGATTCGGGACGCCGACCAGATTCACGTGCTGGACGGCGGCAGGCTCGTGGAATCGGGGACGCATCGGTCGCTGCTGGCGGCGGGCGGCGTCTATGCGCGGCTCCATGCGATGCACGTCTCCGCCGGCATCGCCGCCGAATAGGCATGGCGCTCGGCAAGCGCGTTGCGCGCAGTCGGCTCGGGCTTGCCGCGCTCGCCTGGGTCTACGCCCGCTATACCGGCTTCGTCTTTGCCACGAGCCGCTGGCAGACGCGCGGGCGCGAAGACGCCGATGCGATGCTGCGCGCCGGCCGGCCCTTCATCGCGGCCTTCTGGCACAACCGGCTGATGATGGCGCCGCAGGGCTGGCGGGAGGCGGCGGCGATGCACGTCATCATCTCGCGCCACCGCGACGGCGAGAGCATCGCGCGCGCGGTGCGGCATCTGGGCGTGGCGGCGATCCGCGGCTCGCGGACACGCGGCGGCGCCGCCGCGCTGCGCAGCTCGCTTCGCCTGCTGGAGGAAGGCGGCTATCTCGGCATCACCCCGGACGGGCCGCGCGGCCCCCGGATGCGCGTGCAGCCCGGCATCATCGCGCTGGCGCGCCTCTCCGGAGCGCCGATCGTGCCGGCCACCTACGCGGTCTCGCGGCGCAGGGTCGCGGACAGCTGGGACCGCTTCGTGATCGCGCTGCCCTTCAGCCGCGGCATCTATCTGTGGGGGCAGCCCATCCACGTCGCCGCCGGGGCCGACGCCGCCGCGCTGGAACGCGCCCGCCTGCTCCTGGAGGAGCGCCTCAACGCGCTGACCGCCGAAGCCGACCGGACGGTGGGCGCGGTGCCGATCGCACCGGCCGAGAGTGCCGCACACGCCGGCGCGGGGAGCGGCGGGCCGCCTGCCGCGACGGGCGGATGATCGAAGCCCTGATCGCCCCCCTGATCACCCCGCGCAGCTACCGCTGCGCCAGCCTGCTCGCCGGGCCGGTCGTCGACACCTGGCTCGCCCGCCGGCGCCGCCGGGGCAAGGAGGATCGCGCCCGCTTCGGCGAGCGGCTCGGGCGGCCCGGCCTGCCGCGGCCCGAAGGGCGGCTGGTCTGGATGCACGGCGCCAGCGTCGGCGAGAGCGTCTCCCTGCTGCCGCTGGTGGCCCGGCTTCGCGACACGCTGCCCGGCCTGGGCGTGCTGGTCACGACCGGCACCGTCACCTCCGCGCGGCTGCTGCGCGAGCGGCTCCCGCCCGGTGCGCTGCACCAGTTCGCGCCGGTGGACCGGCCGGGTGCGGTGCGCCGCTTCGCCCGGCACTGGCGGCCGGACCTCGCGGTCTGGGTGGAATCGGAGCTCTGGCCCAACCTCGTGCTCGAGACCGCCGGGCGCGGCACGCCGATGCTTCTGGTCAACGCGCGCATGTCCGGCCGCTCCGCCGCGCGCTGGCGCCGGGCGCCGCGTCTGAGCCGGCCGCTGCTCGCCTCCTTCGCCAGCGTGCTGGCGCAGAGCGAGGACGACGCGGCGCGTTTCCGCGCGCTCGGCGCCGGCAACGTCGCGGTGCGCGGCAATCTCAAGAACGACGCGCCGCCGCTGCCGGCGGACGAGAATGTCGTGGCGGCACTGCGGCGTGCCGTCGGCGGCCGGCCCTGCTGGGCCGCGGTCAGCACCCACGAAGGCGAGGAGGCGGCCGTCGCGGACGCGCTCTCGACGCTGCGCCGAAGCGTCCCCGACATGCTTGCGATCCTCGCCCCGCGTCATCCGGAACGCGGCGCGGCCATCGCCGATCTGCTGAGGAGCCGCGGCCTCGCCACCGCACGGCGCTCGACGGACGCGGCGATTGCGCCGGAAACCGCGGTCTACCTGGTCGATACGCTCGGCGAGCTCGGTCTGGTCTTCCGCCTCGCCGACATCGCCTTCGTGGGCGGCTCGCTCGCGCCCCATGGCGGGCACAATCCGCTGGAGCCGGCGCGGCTCGACTGCGCGCTCGTGGCCGGGCCGCACACGGAGAACTTCGCGGAGGCCTACGCCGCGCTGGAGAATGCCGATGCGCTCATCCGGGTGCACGACGCGGGCGCCCTCGCGGGCGCCGTGCGCGCCCTGCTCGACGACGAGGCCGCGCGCGCCGCACGCTGCGCCGCCGCGCAGCGTGCCGCGCAGGCGCTCGGCGGCGCGGTCGACGCGGCGCTCGACCTGATCCGCGATCATCTCGAACCCAGCGGCAGCGATGCGCGCACCGGCGTTCTGGGCGGCTGAGCGCGGCGGGGCCGCCGCCGCCGTGCTCGCGCCGCTCTCCTGGCTCCACCGTCTTGCGGCGCAGGCCCGCGCAGGACTCGTCCGGCCGATGCGCGCGCACGTTCCGGTGATCTGCGTCGGCAATTTCACGGCGGGCGGCGCAGGCAAGACGCCCACCGTCCTCGCCCTCGCCGCGCTGCTCGCCGACGAAGGCATCCGCCCCCACATCCTCACGCGCGGCTATGGAGGCCGCGCGCGCGGTCCGCTGCGGGTCGATCCCGCCCGCCACGATGCGCGGGCGGTCGGCGACGAGGCGCTGCTGCTCGCCCGGACGGCGCCGACCTGGCTCTGCCGCGACCGGCGGGCGGGTGCGACGGCCGCGGCGGCCGCAGGCGCGCCGCTCGTGCTCATGGACGACGGGATGCAGAATCCCGGCTTGGCCAAGGACCTCTGCCTCGCGGTCGTCGACGGGGGCGCGGGCTTCGGCAATGGCCGGCTGCTGCCGGCCGGGCCGTTGCGGGAACCGCTCGCGCGCGGCCTCCGCCGGGCCCATGCCGTGGTTCTCGTCGGACCCGACCGTCACGGCGCGGTCGCGGCGCTCGGCCCGCTCGACATGCCGGTGATCGAGGCGGCACTGGTGCCGGGCGACGAGGCCGCCCGGCTCAGGGAACGCCCTGTCGTGGCCTTCGCCGGGATCGGGCGGCCGGCCAAGTTCTTCGAGACTCTGGGGGACGCCGGATGCACGGTGATCGCGCGCCATGCCTTCGCCGACCACCACCGCTACACGCCGCGCGAGATCGCGGCCATCATCGACCATGCGAAGGAGCGGGACGCGGTGCCGGTGACGACCGAGAAGGACTACGTCAGGCTGCCGCCGGAGGCGCGCGCGCTGGTGCGCACGCTCGGCGTGACCCTGGCCTGGCGCGACCCGGCGGAGCCGCGCGCCCTGCTGGCGCCGCTCGTGGCGCGCTGCCGCCGTGCGTAAGCCGTCGCGGGCGCGCGCCGCGCGGCACCTCTGCGAAGCCGCTGCGGCGTGCGCCTTCTTCGCGCTGCTCGCCATGCTGCCGCTGGGATGGGCGTCGGCCCTCGGCGCCGCTCTCGGCGGCTTGATCGGGCCGGCGCTGCCGGTACACCGGCGCGGCCTCGACAACATCGCCCGGGCGCTGCCGCAGCTCTCGCCCGCCGAGGTCCGGCGCTGTGCGCGCCGCATGTGGCGCCATCTCGGCCGCACCGTCGCGGAGTACCCGCATCTCCGCCGCTTCTCGATCGACGAGCCCGGCGGGCGGATCGAGCTCGTCGGCCGCGCCCATCTGGAAGAGGCCCGGCGCTCCCCCGGCGGCGGACTCTTCGTCTGCGGCCATATCGGCAATTGGGAGCTCACCCCGCTCGCGCCGGCGCAGAGCGGGATCCCGGTGGCCGTGGTCTACCGGATGGCGAACAACCCGATCATCGACCGCATGATCGGGCGCTTCCGGGGCGGCGTCACGCAGCATTACGTGCCGAAGGGCACGGGCGGCGCCCGCGAGATGGTGCGCGCGCTCGGCGCCGGCAACCACATCGTCATCCTGCCGGATCAGAAGTTCAACGGCGGCATCCCGGTCCCCTTCTTCGGCCGCGACGCCATGACCGCGCCCGCCGTGGCGGCGCTCGCGCTGAAGTACGACTGCCCGCTGTGGCCGCTCCGGGTCGAGCGGCTCGCCGGCACGTCCTTCCGGATTACCGTGTTTCCGAGGCTCGCCATCCCCGAGGCGGGCACGCGGGACGAGCGAATCCGCGCGATCATGCTCGCCGTCAATCGCACGCTCGAAGGCTGGATACGCGAACGGCCCGAGCAGTGGCTGTGGCTCCACCGGCGCTGGCCGGACTGAGCCGCCCTCGCCGGCGCCCGCCGGCGGCCCGGCCGGGCTCGGGCTAGCCGGCGATGCTGGGGCGGGCGGAGACCTCGGTGTGCCAGCGCCTCGCGTCGGCGCAGCCGTCCGGCAGCCCGGCCTTGGCCGCCCTGGTGGCGAAGTCGATGACGCAGAGCGCGCTGATGTCGGCGACGCTGAAGCGCGGCCCCGCGATGAAGCGGTTGTCCGCGAGCTGGCGGTCGATGCGCCCGTAGAAGCGGGCGAGGCGCTGCTTGCCGCGCTCGACCAGGGCCGGGATCTGCTCGACCGGCTCCGCGAAGCCCGGCAGGCCCCGGCCCGCGAAGGCCGGCGTGGAATTGCGGAACACCTCCGCCGCGCCGGCGAAGGCCTCGGTCTCGGCGCGCCGCTCCCACATCTCGACCAGCGCCCGGTCGCGCCGGTTCACGCCGAAGAGCGGCGGCGCCGGATAGCCCTCTTCGAGATAGCGGCAGATCGCCATCGCCTCGCCGATCTGCGTGCCGTCGTCGAGCTCCAGCATCGGCACGATCCGCCCGTCGTAGCGGGCGAGATAGTCGTCCGAGAGATGCGCGCCGGCGCCGGCCTCCACCACCTCCAGCTCGATGCCCTTCTCGGCCAGATAGATCAGCACCCGGCGCGGGTTGGGCGCGGGGCCCCAAGTGTAGAGCTTCATCCAGGTCTCTCCACGGGACGGCCCTAGAGCGCCGGCCGCTTGTCGCGCCAGGGCTGGGTCGCGCCCTCGAAGGCGGCGGCGGCGCGGAACACGGCGTGATCGTCGTAGGGCCGGCCCACGATCTGCATGCCCGTCGGCACGCCGCAGGAGGAGAAGCCGGTCGGCACGCTCATCACCGGGCACTGGCTCAGCAGGTTGAAGCCGTGGGTCATCACCCAGCCGACATAGGCCTGCGTCCGCACCCCGTTGATGCGGAAATCGGGGTCGGCGTCGTCATGGTCGGCCTTGACCGCCGGCACCGCCAGCGTCGGGCAGATCATGAAGTCGTGGGTCTTGAGGATCGGCTGCAGCTGCTGCCACATCCAGCCGCGAAAACCCTGGCACTGGTAGAGGCGGGCGGCGCTGTGGCTGAGCCCCTTCTCCAGCAGGCGCACGACGAAGGGGTCCATCTCGTACTGCCAGCGCGGCAGAAGTTCGCCGGCGATCGCGGCGAAGAGGCCCTCCCACCAGGTCATCCAGCAGTCGAGGACGCCGTAGTTCCAGCCGAGGTCGACCTCCTCCACCGCGCAGCCCAGCTCGCGGAACATGTCGGCTGCGCGCCGCGTGTTCTCCTGCACCTCCGGGTCGACCTGGAGGTAGCCGAAGTCCATGGTGAAGGCGACCTTCCAGCCGCGGATGTCGTCGTAGGTCGCAGGCAGCCGGACCCTGCCCGGCAGGGTGCAGAGATCCTCGGGATGCGGGCCGGACATGACGTTCTGCATCAGCGCGGCATCGGCGACGCTGCGGACCATGGGGCCGTAGTGCAGGATCGTCTCCAGCGGGTGGTCCCGGTCCAGCGGGTTGCGGCCGAAGGGCGGCTTGTAGCCGAAGATACCGCAGGCCGACGACGGGATGCGGATCGAGCCGCCGCCGTCGGTGCCGTCGGCGAGCGTGGTCATGCCGCCGGCGACCGCAGCGCCGGCGCCGCCCGACGAGCCGCCGGAGGTGTATTCCAGGTTCCACGGGTTGGGGGTGATCCCCCAGAGCGGGCTGTGGGTGGCGCCGGAATAGGCGAACTCGGGCGATGTCGTGCGCATGTGCATGACGGCGCCGGCGCGCAGCAGGCGCTCCACCGTCGGCGCCGTGTAGTCCGGCCTGAAATCCCTGAAAATCCTGGAACCGAAGGTGGTGATCTCGCCCTTGACCGGATGAAAGTCCTTGATCGCGACCGGCACGCCTTCGAGCGCACGCGTGCGGCCGTCGGTCTTCCCGTACTTGGCCTCGGCCTTCTGCGCCTGCGCCCGCGCGCGGTCGAAGAAGTCGTAGGTGATGGCGTTGACCTTGGGGTTGATCGCGCCTGCGCGCGCGATCTGCGCGTCCAGCAGCTCCACCGGCGAGAGCGTGCGCGCCTTGAAGCGCGCCAGCGCCTCGCTCGCCGTCAGATAGCAAAGCTCGAGATCAGCCGATGCCATGATTTTCTCCCTTGGGCCTCCCCCTGGATTTCCTTGGCTCTCTCTCCGCGCGCCCCTCAGGCGAGATGCACGACCTCCCGGCGCCGGATGCTCTCGTCGGCGGCGATGACGATACGCAGGCTGTTGACCGCGCTATCCATGTGCTCGGAGAGGTCGAGGTCCTCGCGGATCGCCTTGAGCAGGAACGCCTGCTCGCGGTCGCACAGCTCCTGATGGCTCGGCTCGTCCGCCATGTCGACCCACTCGTCCTCGCGCACGAAGTTGTTGGCGTCGTCGATCTCGCTCGAATGGCAGAGCAGGGCGTTGGTCTTGGTGTGCGAATCGATATCGTCGGAGGCGGCGTGGTCCTGCCCTTCCTGCGGCATGACGATGCTGACGCAGCCCTTGGGCCCCACCACGTCCTTCACGAAGAACGCGACCTCGCTCATCATCGGCCCCCAGCCGGCCTCGTACCAGCCCACCGAGCCGTCGTCGAACTCGACATGGAGGTGGCCGTAATTCTGCCGCCTGGTCTGGTCGGAGAGCTGTGCCCCGATGCCGTGCACGCGGACCGGCTTCGCGCCGGTCATCTGGCACATGACATCCACATAGTGGACCCCGCAATCGACGATGGGCGTCAGCGAGTCCATCAGGTTGCGGTGCCAGTTCCAGGCCGGCCCACGGCTCTGCTGGTTGAGGTTCATGCGCATGACCAGCGGCTTGCCGAGGGTGTGGGCGCGCCGGATGAACTCCTGCCAGGCGGGGTGCACGCGCAGGATGTAGCCGACGACCAGCTTCCTGCCGGTCTCGCGCGCCTTGTCCACCACGGCCTGCGCGCCCTCCACGGTGGTGGCCAGCGGCTTCTCGACGAAGACGTGGGCGCCGGCGTCGAAGGCCTTGAGGCAGAGCGCCTCATGGGTGTCCGGGTAGGTGTTGATCGAGACCGCATCGGGGCGGGTCGCGGCGAGCGCCTCGTCGACGTTCTCGTAGCGGGGCAGCGACGCCAGCGCGGCGGGCAGGTCGTTGCGCCCGCGGATGGTCCGGCTGCAGAGGCCCGCGAGTTCGAAGCCCTCGATCTTGTCGTAGGCGAGGGCGTGGCTCAGCCCCATATTGCCGACGCCCACCACGAGCACCCTGATCGCACCGTTCTGCATGACCGCCTCCCGTTCTCCGGCCGCTCTTGTGCCGCGGCCATTGTGGCGCCGCCGGGGGGACCGGGCAAACGGCCGGCCGGCCGCTCAGCGCTCCAGCGGCGTCGCCACCATGCCCTCGATCTCGATCAGCATGTTGGGATGGGCGAGCTCGGTCACGCCGACCAGGGTGCGCGGCGGCGGATTCGCCGGGTCGAAATGGCGGGCGGAGATCTCGTTCACCACGTCCTGTCCGGACATGTCGGTCAGGTAGAGGTTGAGCTTGACGATCTGGGAGAAGCCGGCGCCCGCCGCCTCCAGGATGACACCGATGTTGGCGAAGGTCTTCTCGGTCTGCTCGCGGATGCCGCCCGCCAGCCACTCGGCCTCGGCCACCGGGTCGTGGGGATGCGCGTGGTAGACCGGGATCGGCCCGCAGCCGGAGAACAGCAGCAGCCGGGCGTTTTCCACCGCAAACGCGGCGCTGAACGGGCTCCGGTATTCCGGCTTCAGCGGGATGTGATGAATCGGCGTGATCGTCATGGCGGCGCCCCGTGGTCGGAAATCCGCCGCCATGCTATCCCATCGCCAGCCGGGCCGGAACGAGCGCGTGCCGGGCGGACGATGGGATCGCATGGCGGCAGAGCGTGCGCGCCGCGAATCCCGGAAAAAGCTGGGGCGGCCCCAAGGACCGCCCCAGCAGGAGGACCGACCAGTCGTGTTGGGGACAGCGGGAGGGTCGAAGCGCTTCACCGTCACCCGTTTATCAATGTGGCGGCCGAATGTGGCAACGGTGTGGCAGACTCGCCCATGACGGGCAAAAAAATGCGCGGCGGCGGGGGCGGCTTCGTCCTGCGCATGGCCTCGGCGGTCGTCCTCGCGCCTGTCGCGCTGGGCGCGGCCTATCTCGGCGGCCCCGTCTTCATCGCCGCGACGGGGGCGGCGGGCCTGCTCGCCTGGCTCGAATGGCGCAGGCTTCTCGGCCGGCCGGGGTGGGACGGCGCGGGCCTGGCCGGCATCGCGGGTCTCGCGGCGGTCTGCGCGCTGTTCGCGACCGTCGGGGCGGCCGCGGCTGCCGCTGCCGCTGCCGCGGCAACCGTCACCGTCGCAGGCGCCGAGCGCGGCCGGGTCGGGGCCCGCGCCGCAGGCCTGGCCGGTGCCGGCATCGTCCTCTTCCTCGTCGTGGCGACGCTCACGCTGCGCGGCGACGATGCGGCCGGCCGGGCGACGCTCTTCTGGCTCCTCGCCGTGGTCTGGGCGAGCGATACGGGCGCCTATGCAAGCGGGCGGACCCTGCGCGGCCCCCGGCTTGCGCCGCGCATCAGCCCGGCCAAGACCTGGGCCGGCGCCCTCGGCGGCGTGGCGGCGGCGGTGGGCGCAAGCATCCTGCTCGGCTGGCTGATGGCGCGCACGGGCTGGGTCGCGGAGCGCCCGGCGCCGGCCCTGCTGGCCGCCGCCGGTGCGCTCGGCTCGGTCGTGGGACAGATGGGCGACCTCGCCGAATCCGCCTTCAAGCGGCGTGTCGGCGCGCAGGACTCAGGGGTTCTGATCCCCGGCCACGGCGGCATTCTCGACCGCGCCGACTCCTTCGCCGCGGCTGCGTTCGCGTTGCTGCTGGCGACGCTCGCGAGCGCCGGGCAGCCGCCCTGGTCCTATGTGCCCTGACCGGTTCGCCCGGCGGCCGCTCGCCGGCGCAGGCCAAGCCCGGATTCTCACCATGGTCACGGTCTGCGTCGCGTCCAGGCGTTCGATCCGCAAGGAGCGGGCCGAAGAGCGTAGCGGTGCCTACGGTCGAGGCCCGCGACGCTGCGGGCGGACGCCTGGGCGCGACCCGAAGGGCGGCGCTTTCCGGCCGACAGCGGGCGTCAAGCCGCTTGCCCGATGCCCCGCATCGCGCTGCGCGCCTTTCCTACTCTGTCGGCCGGAAAGCGCCGCGCAGACCATGACCATGGTGAGAAAGCCGGGCCAGGACCAGCACGGCCGCCGAGGCGAGGGACAGCACGATGGCGAGAGTCCACATGCCGAGGCGCGCCATCGGCGTGCGCCCCGCGAGCGCCGGCGGCAGCGCCGCGTCGAGCACGCCGGTCTCGCCCAGCCCGAGCCGGCCGACGACGCGGCCATAGGCATCGACCACGGCGGAAATGCCGGTGTTTGCCGCCCGCACCAGCGGCAGCCCCTCCTCGACCGCCCTCATGCGGGCCGCCTGAAAGTGCTGATAGGGCCCGGCCGTATGCCCGAACCAGGCGTCGTTGGTGATGTTGAGCAGCCAGGCGGGGCGTTCGTCCGGCGCTATGCCGCGAGCCACCGCAGCGCCGGGAAAGATCGCCTCGTAGCAGATCAGGGGGCTGAAGGGCGGCACACCCGGCAGCCGCAGGGTGCGCGGCCCGGGCCCCGGCGAATGATCGTGCGCGCCGTAGGCGAGGAGCGGAAGCGGGAGCACCGCGCGCAGCGGAATATATTCCCCGAAGGGGACCAGATGGTGCTTGTCGTAGGTCGCCGCGATGGCGCCCGCCGGGGTGAGCGCGTGGAGGCTGTTCCAGAAGGCGATGGTGCGCCCGGCCGAGCGGGTGCGCCGGGGTGCGCCGGTGAGCAGGAGCCCGCCGGGGGGTGCGGCCTGCGCGACGAAGGCCCGCACCGGCGCGCTCTCGTCGATGTAGAAGGTCGCCGCCGCCTCCGGCCAGATCACGAGGTCGGCGGTCTCGAAGCCCGGCCTGCGCGAGAGCTGCACGTGGCGCACCAGCGCCGCTTCGCGCGCGCCCTCCTGCCATTTGAGGGACTGATCGACATTGGCCTGCACGAGGCGGAGCTGGACATCCGTCGCCGCCCGGTCGGGCGCCAGCGCCAGCCTGGCCTGCCCGCCGACCCAGAGCGCCGCCAGCAGCCCGAAGGCGGCTGCCGGCAGGAGCCAGGGGCGGCGGCCGGGGCGTTCGTCCGCGCGCGGCACGGCCAGCGCCGCCGGTGCCGCCGCGGCGAGGACGGTCACGAAGCTGAGGCCGTAGACCCCGGCCAGCGCCGCGCCCTGGATCATGCCGAGCGAGGGCGCCCAGACCGTCCCCATGAGGTTCATCGGGAAGCCGCTGAGGATGGTGCCGCGCAGCCACTCCGCGGCGGTCCAGGCGACGGCGAGGGCGAGCACGCGGCCGGCGATGGGCAGCGCCGGCAGCCGCGCCGCGAAGGCGGCGAGCGCCGGGAACAGCGCGAAGCCTGCGGAGAGGCCCAGCACCGACGGCACCACCAGCCAGCCGAAGCGCGCGGGATCGGTCAGCAGGGCGGCGGCGATCCAGTAGATGCCGGCGATGAAATGGGCGAAGCCGAAGCACCAGCCCGCGAGCGCGGCGCGCCAGGGCGAGCGGCTGGTGTGGATCAGCCAGACGAGGCCGGTGAAGGAGACAACGAGCAGCGGCAGCGCATGGACCGGCGGCAGCGCCGTCGCCGCAAGCGCGCCCAGGGCGGCGGCGAGCGCCGGGCGGCGCCAGCCGGACACGGCGCCGACCCAGCCTGCGAGCGCCGCGAGCCGCGCGCCGACGGAGCGTTTGGAGCCGCTCACGAGCGGCCGTGCACGGAGCGTGGCTCGGTACGGCTGACGCGCAGCCTCTTGATTCGGCGCGGATCGGCCTCCAGAACCTCGAAGGTGAAGCCGGCCGGGTGGGGAATCCGCTCACCCACTCGGGGCACCCGCTCGGCCAGCGTGAACACCAGCCCGCCGAGGGTATCGACCGCGTCCTCGACGGCGTCGTCGAGCAGCGACACCGCGAGGTCGCGCTCGAGCTCGTCCACGCGCACCCGCGCGTCCGCCTCCACGGCGCCACCGTCGAGATGGATCAGGGCGGGGGCGTCCACCGCATCGTGCTCGTCCTCGATCTCGCCGACGATCTCCTCCACCAGATCCTCGATCGTGACCAGGCCGTGGGTGCCGCCATACTCGTCGACCACCACCGCCATGTGCAGCCGTGTCTCGCGCATCTCCTTCAGCAGCGCGGGAATCGGCATGGATTGGGGCACGAACAGGATGTCGCGCCGGATCGCGTTCAGGTCGCAGGGGCCGTCCTCGCCCCAGTGGCGCATGACGTCGCGGATGTGGATCATGCCGACGACGTCGTCCAGGTTGCCGCGGTAGAGCGGCATGCGCGAATGGCCCTCGGCCCTGATCGTGGCGACGACCTGGTCGAGGGTCGCCGCGATCTCGACCGCGGTGATGTCGTTGCGGGGCACCATCGCGTCCTCGGCGGTGAGCGCGCCGAAGCGGAGAAGGTTGAGCAGCAGGTCGCGCTCGTGCGGGCTGATCTTCTCGGCGATCTCCTCCTCCGCGAGGATCTCGCCGAGCGACTCCTGCCAGGAGGCGCCGTCGTTGCGGCCCAGCCCCCTGCGCAGCCAGGTGGCGATGAGGCCGAGCACCGACGCGCGGCTCCGCCCGCTTCGGTCGCCGCCGCTACTGTCGCCGCTAGATGGAGGTTTGTCGTCGTCGCTCATCGTTCCGCGTCCGCGGCTCGAGGCCGCGGGGCATGTCGGACCGTCACAGGGTAGCGTAGGGATCGCAGAATCCAAGCCCCAATAGCGTGCGGGATTCGAGCGCACGCATACGGCGCTCGGCAGCCGGCTCGTCATGGTCGTGGCCGAGCAGGTGGAGCACGCCGTGGACGACGAGGTGGCTCACCCGCGCGGCGAGCCCGACACCGGCGGCGGCGCTGTCGCGCTGCACGGTCTCGCGGGCGAGCACCACGTCGCCGAGCATGAGCGGCATCGCCGCCTGCGGCCGAAACCCGGCCGCTTGCTCGTGGATCGGGAAGGAGAGGACATCGGTCGCACGGTCCTGCCCGCGCCAGGTCCGGTTGAGCGTTCGCACGAAGGAATCGTCCGCCAGCACCACGCCGAGCTCGACGCGGCCCGGCAGGTCGCCCCCGGCGTCCGGGCCGGCGTCCGGGTTGGTGGCGGCCAGGGCGTCCTCCAGGGCGGCAGCGGCGGCGCGGCGGGCCACGGCGGCGGCGTCAGGAAGAGCGGTCGACCACGCCGAATCGCGGGCCAGGACCGTGATCTCGATCATCGCCGGGAGCGGCCGCGTCGGCCGCGCCGCCCGAGTCATAGGCTTCGAGGATGCGCGTCACCAGTGAATGGCGCATGACATCGGCGGTCCCGAAGCGGACGAAGGCGGCCTCGCTCAGCCCTTCGAGCGTCGTCACGGCGTGGCGCAGGCCCGAGCGCGCGCCCGCCGGCAGATCCACCTGGGTCAGGTCGCCGGTGACGACCATGCGCGAGCCCTCGCCGAGGCGCGTCAGGAACATCTTCATCTGCAGCGGCGTCGTGTTCTGCGCCTCGTCGAGGATGACGAAGGCCTGGGAAAGCGTGCGCCCGCGCATGAAGGCGAGCGGCGCGATCTCGATCTCGGCGGAGTCCAGGCGCCGCGCCACCAGGTCCGCCGGCAGCATGTCGTAGAGCGCGTCGTAGAGCGGGCGGAGGTAGGGGTCGACCTTGTCCTTCAGGTCGCCGGGCAGGAAGCCGAGGCGCTCGCCGGCCTCGACCGCGGGCCGCGACAGCACGATGCGATCGACCCGGCCCGCGAGGTAGAGGGAGACCGCCATCGCCACGGCGAGATAGGTCTTTCCCGTGCCGGCAGGGCCGAGCCCGAACACCAGGTCGTTGGCGAGCATGGCGCGCACATAGTCGGCCTGGCGCGGCGAGCGCGGGCTGACCGGGCGCTTGCGGGTGCGCAGGATGAGCTGGGAAGCGGGCTCGCCCGGCGGGCCGGCGCCGGCGGCGGCGCGGCCGGCCTCATGCGTGGCACCTTCTGCATTGCGCCCCGCGGCCATGCGGATCGCGCCCTCGACCTCGCCGCCTCCCATCGGCAGGCCCTGCTTCAGCTTGTCGTAGAGGGTGCGCAGCACCGCCTCCGTGGCCGCGACCGAGGACGGCGGCCCGCTGATCGCGACCTCGTTGCCGCGAGAGCGCAGGACCACGCCGAGCGCATGCTCGATCCGCACCAGGTGGCGGTCATGGTCGCCGAAGAGGAGCGGCAGCAGGGTGTTGTCGTCGAAGCGCATCTGCGCGCCGGCCTCCGCCGGCACCCCATGAACCGGGCGGCTCACGCGGGAACGCTCGCGGGCAGACTCTCCGCAATGCCCAGGCCGGCGGCGTCTCGGGAAGCGGCGCGGCCGGCCGGCACGCCGCCGAGGCCGTTGGCCGAGGCCTCCGTCACGGTCGCCTCGGCGACGCTGCCGATCAGCGCCTCGGCGCCGGTGACGTGGAGCCACTGCATGAAGGGCGTGCGCCCGGCGACCTGGCCGGGGCGGCGGCCCTTCCGCTCGAACAGCACCGGCACGGTCCTGCCCACCATGCCTGCGTTGAAGTGCCGCTTCTGCTCGTCGAGCAGGCACTGAAGGCGCGCGAGCCGCTCGGCCGCGACCTCGTCCGGCACGCGGTCGTCGCGGCCGGCGGCCGGGGTGCCGGGGCGCGGGCTGTACTTGAACGAGAACGCCTGCGCGTAGCCCACGTCGCGCACCAGCGCCAGCGTCGCCGCGAAATCCGCCTCGGTCTCGCCGGGGAAGCCGACGATGAAATCGCTGGAAAGCGCGATCGCCGGCTGCGCGGCGCGCAGCGCCTCCACCAGGCGGCGGTAACGGTCGGCGCCGTGGCCCCGGTTCATGGCGGCGAGGATGCGGTCGGACCCCGACTGCACGGGCAGGTGCAGGAAGGGCATCAGCTTGGGCTCCGCGCCGTGGGCGCGGATCAGCGCCGGCGTCATGTCGCGCGGATGCGAGGTGGTGTAGCGCAGCCGCTCCAGACCCTCGATCGCGGCGAGGAGGCCGATCAGTCCCGCGAGGTCCATCTCGTCCGCGCCGGCCGGGCCGGCGGCGCCGTGATAGGCGTTGACGTTCTGGCCCAGCAGCACGATCTCGCGGGCGCCGGCGGCGACGAGGCGCCGGGCCTCGGCCTCGACCGCGGCGGCCGGACGCGACTCCTCGGCGCCCCGCGTGTAGGGCACGACGCAGAAGGTGCAGAAGCGGTCGCAGCCCTCCTGAATCGTGAGGAACGACGAGACCCCCCGTCCGGGCAGCCGGCCCGCAAGCTCCTCCGGCAGGTGGTCGAAGCGCGATTCCGCCGGCATGGTGGTATCGACGGCCGGGCGCCCTGCACGGGACGCGCGCGCCACCAGGGCCGGCAGCCGGTGATAGGCTTGCGGCCCCACGACAATGTCGACGAAGGGGGCGCGCGCCGCGACCTCGGCGCCCTCGGCCTGGGCGACGCAACCGGCGACGGCGAGCAGCATCTCGCCGCCCGCGCGCTCGCGCGCCCGCTTCAGCGGGCGCAGGCGCCCGAGCTCGGAATAGACCTTGTCCGCCGCCTTCTCGCGGATGTGGCAGGTGTTGAGGACGACCAGATCGGCGTCCTCGACCTGCGCGGTCGAGCGATAGCCGAGCGGCGCCAGGACATCCGCCATGCGGGCGGAGTCGTAGACGTTCATCTGGCAGCCGAAGGTCTTGACGTAGAGTTTCTTGGCCACGGCCTCGCCGCGCGGCGGGGTATCGCCCTCGATTGCGCGGCCCGCCGATCGCGCCGCTGCCCACCCCGCTCGCAGGTCGCCGACCCTAGCACCCGGTGCCCCCCTGTCAAGCGCGCGACGCAGTGTGGGAGACGAGCGGGACCGGGCCGCACCGCGGCCCGGCCGGCGCGACCGCGCCGGCGCGCCCCGAGGTGCGGGAGACGAGCGGGACCGGGCCGCGCAGCGGCCCGGCCGGCGCGACCGCACCGGCGCGCCCCGAGGTGCGGGAGACGAGCGGAACCGGGCCGCGCAGCGGCCCGGCCGGCGCGACCGCGCCGGCGCGCCGCAAGGCGCGTAAGCCAAGCGAGCGGAGCGAGCGCCCGGCGTCTGAGGGAAATGAATAAAGTGCACCCGGCGCCTGAGGGAATCGAATAAGTACGGCGCTCTATCGGAGCGCCTCAGCGATCGCCTCGCCCACGTCCTCCGTACTGGCGCTGCCGCCGAGGTCGGGGGTGAGGGGGGCGCCTTCGCCGAGCACCGTCTCGATGGCGCCCTCGATGGCGCGCGCGGCGGCGGCGTGGCCGAGATGGTCCACCATCATGGCGCCGGTCCATATCATTGCGACCGGGTTGGCGACGGCGCGGCCGGCGATGTCGGGTGCGGAGCCGTGGACGGGCTCGAACATGGAGGGGTGCTCGCGTTCCGGATTGAGGTTGGCGGCCGGCGCCAGCCCCATGCCGCCGGCCACGGCGGCGCCGAGGTCGGAGAGGATGTCGCCGAACAGGTTGCTGCCCACCACCACGTCGAACCAGTCCGGGTGGGCCACGAAGTGGGCGCTCAGGATGTCGATGTGGTAGCTCGCGGTCTCGATGTCGGGGTGCTGCGCGGCGCACGCTGCGAAGCGCTCGTCCCAATAGGGCATGGTGTGGATGATGCCGTTGGACTTGGTGGCCGACGCCACATGGCCGCGCCGGGTGCGGGCAAGCTCGAAGGCGTAACGCATCACCCGGTCGACGCCCTGGCGGGTGAAGACGCTCTCCTGCACCACCGCTTCCTGCTCCGTGCCGGCATAGATGCGCCCGCCCATCTCCGAATACTCGCCCTCGTTGTTCTCGCGGACGATGCAGAAGTCGATGTCGGCGGGGCCGCGGCCTGCGAGCGGCGAGGTCACGCCCCGGAGCAGCCTGATCGGGCGCAGATTGACATATTGCCGGAAGGCCCGGCGCAGCGGGATCAGCAGGCCCCAGAGCGACACATGGTCCGGCACGCCGGGGAAGCCCACGGCGCCGAGCAGAATCGCATCGAAGGGACGCAGCAACTCGACCCCGTCCGCCGGCATCATCCGGCCGGTCTTGCCGTAGGTCTCGCAGCTCCAGTCGAAATGCTGCCAGTCGAAACGCAAATCGAAGCGCCGGCCGGCGGCCTCCAGCACCCGCATCGCCTCGGGCATGACCTCCCGGCCGATGCCGTCGCCGGGGATCACCGCAATCCGGTAGTGCGCCATGGACTGGGCCTCCGCTCGCCGGCGGCTGACCCTGGCCGGCCGCGCCATGCTAACCGAAACGCAGCGGCCCGGCGAGGACCTCACGCCCGCATCGCCTGCGTCATGTCCGGGTCGGCGGGGGCGGCCTCGGTTCCGGAAAATCCCGGCAACTCAATCGCCTGGGAGCGTCGGCATGTTGACTGCCGGGGAGATGTTGCTGCACAGTCGATTCCGCTGCAGGCACTCGAACGGACAATCCCGGACAAGTCATGGCGGACGATCTGCGTCAGGCGGCGCTCGATTACCATCGCAAGCCGAAGCCGGGAAAACTCGGCATCCACGCGACCAAGCGCATGGCGACACAGCGGGATTTGTCGCTTGCCTACAGCCCCGGTGTGGCGGCGGCGTGCGAGGAGATCGAGAAGAATGCCGCCTCTGCCTGGGACTATACCGCCCGCGCCAACCTCGTGGCGGTGATCAGCAACGGCAGTGCCGTACTGGGGCTCGGTGCCATCGGCGCGCTTGCATCGAAGCCGGTGATGGAAGGCAAGGCCGTCCTCTTCAAGAAGTTCGCCAACATCGACGTTTTCGACCTCGAGATCGACGAGGCCGATGTCGACGAGATCGTGGAGACGATCGCCCGTCTCGAGCCCACCTTCGGCGCGATCAATCTCGAAGACATCAAGGCGCCGGAGTGTTTCGAGATCGAGCGGCGCCTCAAGCAGCGCCTCAACATCCCGGTCTTTCACGACGACCAGCACGGCACCGCCATTTGCGTCGCCGCGGCCGCGCTCAACGCGCTCCGCGTCGTGGGCAAGGACGCGAGCGACGTGCGCCTGGTGTGCTCGGGCGCCGGCGCTGCGGCGATGGCGTGCCTCGACCTCCTGACGGCGCTCGGCATTCCGCACGACAATATCGCGGTGTGCGACAGGAAGGGGGTGCTGCGCAGCGCCCGCGACGACCTCAACGAGCAAAAGCAGCGTTATGCGCTCGACACCGACGCCCGCACCCTCGACGAGGTGATCGAGGGCGCCGATCTCTTTCTCGGCCTGTCCGGGCCCGGCGCGCTGAGCCGGGCAATGGTCGAGACGATGGCGCCGAAGCCCATCATCCTGGCGCTCGCCAACCCGACGCCCGAGATCATGCCCGAGGACGCGCTCGCCGTGCGGCCGGACGCGATCATTGCGACCGGACGCTCCGACTATCCGAACCAGGTGAACAATGTCCTGTGCTTCCCCTTCATCTTCCGCGGCGCGCTCGATTGCGGGGCGACCGAGATCAACACGGCGATGAAGCTTGCCTGCGTGCGCGCGATCGCCGATCTCGCCATGGCCGAATCGTCGGACGTGGTGGCGGCCGCCTACGGCGATCAGTCGCTGAAATTCGGCGGCACCTACATCATTCCGAAGCCCTTCGATCCGCGCCTCATATCGACCGTGCCCGTCGCCGTTGCCGAGGCCGCGATGGAGAGCGGTGTGGCGAGCCGCCCGATCGCCGATCTCGAGGCGTACCGGCACCAGCTCTCCGGCCTCGTGTTCCGCACGGGATTTCTGATGAAGGTGGTGTTCGATCAGGCCAAGGCGGACCCGAAGCGGGTCGTCTATGCAGCCGGCGAGCACGACGGCGTGCTGCGCGCCGCGCAGCAGGCGATCGACGAGAAGATCGCCCACCCGATCCTGATCGGCCGGCCCTTCCGCATCGAGGAGAAGATCGAACAGCTCTCGCTCCGGCTCAGCATCGGCGAGAGCGTCACGGTGATCGACCCCGCCCGCTACGACCGGTATGAGGCCTATTGGCGGCTCTACCACGAATTGATGGGGCGGCGCGGCGCGTCACCGGCCACGGCACGCATGGTCATGCGCACGCAGGCGACGGCGATCGCGTCGATGATGGTCCGCTGCGGCGATGCGGATGCCCTCATCGCCGGCCCCGTCACGCGCTTCCGGCCGGAGCTGCTGCATGTGCTCGACGTGATCGGCCTGCGCGAGGGCGTCGCCTCGGCGGCGGCGATGGAGGTGCTGATTCTCACCAAGGGCGTCTTCTTCCTGACCGATACCGCGGTCACGGAGAACCCCGATCCCGCGCAGGTCTGTCAATCGGCCGTATTGGCGGCCGAACAGGTGCAGCGCTTCGGCATCGCGCCGAAAATCGCGCTCCTTTCCGGCTCCAACTTCGGCAGCAACGACTTCGCCGCATCGGTGAAGATGCGCGCGGCACTGCAGCTCCTGCACCGGCGCGTGCCCGGTCTGGAGGCCGAGGGCGAGATGCACGCGGATGCGGCGCTCGACGAGACCGTCCGCGCGGAGATGTTTCCGAATTCGCGCCTCAAGGGGCAGGCGAACACGCTGGTGCTGCCCGACATGGCCTCGGCCAGCATCGCGTACAACATGGTCAAGGTGCTCTCCGACGGGATTTCGGTCGGCCCGATCCTGCTCGGGCTCGCGGCCCCCGCCTATGTCCTCCACGGCTCGGCCACGACCCGCGGCGTGCTCAACATGACGGCCATCGCCACGGTCGAGGCCCAGACGAGGGCAGCGGAGAGCAGCGCGGCAGCGTCAACGGCCGGCTGACCCGGCGAACGCCACGCGCGCGCCGGTCGGCTGACCGGACAAGCCAACGCCGACGCCGCCGGCAACCGGCCAAGGATTCCGGCGCCGCGCGCGTCTTATCTTCCAACGTGACGCTGCGTTGGATCATCATGTCCGCATGAGAGAGGACACGGACGGTGCGCTGGCTCACCGGGCCGTTGCGGGAGACCGAGAGGCGTTCGCCGCGCTGGTCGAACGCCACTACGGGCTGATCTACCGCGTGGGCGCGCGCGTGCTCGGCAACGACGAGGAGGCGGCGGACCTGGCGCAGGACATCTGCGTCGGCCTGGTCGCCAAGCTCGCCTCCTACCGAGGCGGGAGCCGCTTTGCGACCTGGCTCTACCGGGTCGTGGTCAACGCCGCGCGCGACAGGATGCGCCGCAACAGCACCCGGCGACACAGCGAGCGGGCCTTCGCCGAGGTCGATGCGATGACGCGAGCGGGCCGGGCCGAGCAGGAAAGCGAGGCCCTCTGGTTGCGGCAGGTGCTGGGCGGGCTCACGGACGATCTGCGTGTCACCGTCACGCTCGTGCTCGAGGAGGGGCTGCGCCACGCGGAAGCCGCGGCCGTCCTCGGCGTGGCCGAATCGACCGTGTCGTGGCGGATGCACGAGGTGCGCAAGCGTTTGCGCGCCGTTGCCGCCGCCGAGGATGGGACGCCGTGACAAACGAACTCGAGAGACTGAGGTCGGCGCTTCGCGCCAACGCGCCGCGCCCCTCCCCTCAGGCGCGTGAGCGGGCAAGGGCCGCGGCGCTGGCCGCCTTCGACCGGCACCACCAAGGAATTGGGGACGGGGTGCGTCGGATGGGACGTGTGCCGCCAAGCGGCACGTCCTGGCTGCGGAGGCTCGCAATGTCCCTCACTCGTCCCTATCCGGCGCTCGCCGGCGTTGCCGCACTGCTCATCGTCGCCGGCATCGTGGTCTATCAGATACGCCCGGTCTCCGAGCCCGTAGACCTCGCCCGCTGGAGCGCCGAGGCCGTCTCGGCCGGCGCGAGCGGCGAGGAGCGCTCCTCCGAGCCGTCGATGGCCGGGGATTCCATGGCGGACGCGGTCGCAGCAGCACGGTCCCGGGTGCTCAAGACAAGGGAACAGCAACAGGTAGGCCGATCTGTGCGCACCGCCGAGGTGTCGGAGAGTCGTCCGAGCGCTGCAATCGCTGCTCAGGAGACGGCGGAGGCGCCCTCGCCCGGATACCGCGACCAGGGGCGCGACCAGTTCGAGGCGTTCGATGCGAACCCGGTGAGGGTGGCCGCCGAGGAGCCGGTGTCGACCTTCTCCATCGACGTGGACACCGCCTCCTACGCCTTCATGCGCGCCTCGCTCAACCGGGGCGCGCTGCCGCCGCCGGACGCGGTGCGCGTGGAGGAGCTGATCAACTACTTCGCCTACGACCACGCGCCGCCGGAGAGCAGCGCGCGCCCCTTCGCCGTCCACGTCTCCCTTATGCCGACGCCCTGGAACGACGCGACGCGGCTGCTGCACATCGGCATCGAGGGCTACGCGCTCACGCCCGAGAGCCGCCCGCCGGCGAACCTGGTGTTCCTGATCGACACCTCCGGCTCGATGGACTCGCCCGACAAGCTGCCCTTGCTGATCAACTCGTTCAGGCTGCTGCTGGATGCGCTGGCGCCGGACGACACGGTGGCCATCGTCACCTATGCGGGCGCGGCCGGCACGGTGCTCGCCCCGACGCCCGTGGCCGAGCGGGCCGCTATCGCGGCCGCCCTGGAGAGCCTCCGGGCCGGCGGGTCGACGGCGGGCGCCGAGGGGATACGCCAGGCCTACCGGCTGGCCGAGCGGCATTTCGTCGATGGCGGCGTCAACCGCGTGATCCTCGCCACCGACGGGGATTTCAATGTGGGCATCACCGATCCCGACGAGCTGGAAGGCTATATCGCCCGCAAGCGCGCGGCCGGCGTCCTCCTCTCGGTGCTGGGCTTCGGCATGGGCAACTACAACGACGCCCTGATGCAGCGCCTGGCCCAGAACGGCAACGGCAACGCCGCCTACATCGACACCCTGTCGGAGGCCCGCAAGGTGCTGGTGGAGGAGGCCACGTCCACCCTCTTCCCCATCGCCAGGGACGTGAAGATCCAGGTCGAGTTCAACCCGGCGCTGGTGAGCGAGTACCGGCTGATCGGCTACGAGACGCGGCTGCTGGCGCGCGAGGATTTTCGCAACGACAAGGTGGACGCCGGCGAGATCGGCGCCGGTCACGCGGTGACGGCGCTTTACGAGGTGACGCCGGTCGGCTCGGGCGCCGAGCGCATCGGGCCGCGCCGCTATCGGCATCAGGAAGCGCGCTCGCGGGCCGGCCGCGCGGGCGAGCTGGCCACGGTGTCCGTCCGCTACAAGCTGCCCGAGGCCGAGACGAGCACGGAGATCGTGCGGCACGTGATCGGGGCCGATGCGGTCGAGAGCGCGGCGAGTGCGCCCGAGGATGCGCGCTTCGCCGCCGCCGTGGCCGCGTTCGGGCAGCTGTTGCGGGGCGGGCGCTATACCGGGGCGTACGGCTACGACGACGTGATCGCCGCCGCCCAGGCCGCGAGGGGCGAGGACCCGTTCGGCTACCGCGCGGAGTTCCTCGGCCTCGTCCGCCTGGCCAAAACGGCTGCCGTCATGGAACCGTTGCGTGGACAATAGCCTGCGCATCTGTGAAACGGGGGGCGGGGACCCATCGGCCGATCCCCAGCCGTCCTGGACGACGAAACGCAGGCTCAGGGATGCACCCATGAAGATCGCCCGCATCGAGACGATCCCTCTCGCCATCCCGCACGAGCATGGCGGGCCGCCGCCGGCGTGGGGCGGGCAGGCGTGGGACGCGCTCAATATCCTGCTGGTGCGGGTCGAGACCGAGGACGGCGCGAGCGGCTGGGGAGAGGCGTTCAGCTACAACTGCATGACGGCGGTGCAGGCGGTCGTCGACGCGACGGTGGCGCCCATCCTGATCGGACGCGACGCCACCGCCATCGCGTCGCTGAACCGCGAGCTGCAGCAGGCGCTGCACCTCTTCGGCCGCTACGGCATCACCATGTTCGGGATCTCCGCCATCGACATCGCGCTCTGGGATCTCTCGGGAAAGAGGGCGGGGCTGCCGCTGGGCCAGCTCCTGGGCGGGCCGGCCGCGCCGCCTCCGGTTCCCGGCTATGCGAGCCTGCTCAAGTACCGCGACCGGGAGCTTGTCGCGGAGACCGTGCGCAGCGCGCTCGACGACGGCTACCCCGCCATCAAGCTGCACGAGACGGGAGAGCCCGAGATCGCCGCGGCGCGCGCGACGATGGGGGCGGACGTGCCGCTCTGCACGGACACGAACTGCCCCTGGACGCCGGCCGAGGCGCAGGCGATGGCGGCCCGGCTCAAGGCTTACGACCTCCATTGGCTGGAAGAGCCCATCTTTCCGCCGGAGGACTATGCGGCACTGGCACGGCTTCAGCGCGAGTCCGGCGTGGACCTCGCCTGCGGCGAGAACGCCTGCACCGCGTTCGAGTTCCGGCGCATGATGGAGGCGGGCGCGGTGCGCTACGTGCAGCCGAGCGTGACCAAGGTGGGCGGCGTGAGCGAGTTCCTGAAGGTGCTCGCGCTGGCCGAAGGCCACGGCGTGACGGTGATGCCGCACTCGCCCTATTTCGGACCCGGCTGGCTCGCGACCCTGCAGCTCCTCGCGGCGATGCCGCTCACCGGCCGCCCCGGCGGGGCCTGGGTCGAGCGCTTCTACACCCGGCTCGAAGCGACGCTCTACCCGGATTTCGTCTCGCCGACGGACGGCGGCCTGTTCCGGATTCCCACCGGCCCCGGCCTCGGCGCCGAGCCCGACCCGGACGTGATTCGCGACTATCGGGCGCCCAAGTAGGCCAGGCGACAAGGCGGCAGGTGGGTACCGCGCCGATCGGCGCGGTACGTATTTGATTTCTCAAGGCTCACCGGGCTTGAGTCGACGCCGCACCACGCACGGGCCGCTGCTTCGCCGGATGCACCGGCCCGAGGGCCGCCCCACGCTGGGAGCCGTGCGGGGCGGCCCCGGTCGTCCACCGGCCGCCGGGTCGGTCGACGGCCGGCGCGCGGCCTACTGGAAGACCGCCTCGGGGTCGTCGAGGCTGTCCGACCCCTCGAAGTCGATCAAGGCGAGGTTGAGCGCCGCGACCGCGCCTTCGATCGCGCCGGTCTGCGCGGCGAGCGCGTCGATCGCCGCCTGCACCCGCGCGTTGCCCGCCGGATTGTCCGGGCCGATCATCTGGTCGTAGGCCTCGCCGCCCTCGGCCGCCATCACGATCTCGCCCATCGCCGCCATGGTGGCGTCCAGACGCTGCCTGAGCGCCGCGTCGGCGTCGGCAGAGGTCGCCGCGACCAGGTCCGAAACGCTCGGGCCCTCCACCACCGCGCCGTCGATGCGCTCGTACGCACCCAGATAGATGTTCCGGATGCCGAGCGCGTCGTAGTAGTGCGAGGCATGGGTGTTGTCGCTGAAGCAGTCGTGCTCCTCCTCCGGGTCGTGCAGGAGCAGGCCGAGCTGCATGCGCTCGCCGGCGAGCTCGCCGTACGAGAGGCTCCCCATACCGGTGAGGATGGTGGCGAGCCCCCGTGCGGCGTCGCCGCCGACCAGCCCCCCGCGGGCCTCGCCGCCGGGCGCCCACTGGGCCGTCATCCATGCGAGGTCGTCGATCAGCAGGTCGGTGGCTGCCCGGAGGTAGGCGGCGCGGCGATCGCAGTTGCCCCAGGAGCAGTTGGCCGGGTCGAAGTCGCTGGCGGGCCGCGCGCCCGCGCCGGGGCCGGTCCCGTTCAGGTCCTGACCCCAGAGCAGGAATTCCACCGCGTGATAGCCGGTCGCCACGTTGGCCTCGACGCCGCCGAGCTCGTGCAGCGTGTCGGCGAGCAGCGCCTTGGTGATGGTCGCGGCATCGACGGTCTCGCCCGAGAAGGTGAAGCTCGGGCTGGCGATGACGTTGGCGCGATAGCCGGGGTTCTCTTCCGAGTCCGCGCCGTAGCTCGCCGCCACATAGTCGATCAGGCCTTCGTCGAGCGGCCAGGCGTTCACCTTGCCCTCCCAGTCGTCGACGACGGCGTTGCCGAAGCGGTAGACCTCGCTCTGCTGGTAGGGGACGCGCGCAGCCCGCCAGGACGAGCGCGCGGCGGCGAGGTTCTCCTCGGTGGGGTTGGCGATGAACTGGCTCACCGAACCCTGCAGATCGCGCGCGGCGACCAGCGAGTCCTCGTAGACGGCGTGCGCCAGGTCGGCGTAGTGCGAGAGCACGTCGCGCTCGGACGTGGCAGCGAAGGCGGTCGCCGGCAGCGCCACCAGCGCCATCGCGGTCAGGATCGTCTTCATCGTCTATTTCCTCCCCTTCAGAACTCTAGAACTCGGCCGACAGCACGGTGGTTACGGTGGTGGTGTCGCCGCCGCTGCCGCCATGCGCCACGCCGTAGTCCTCGTCCTTCGCCCATTCGAGGGCGAGCCCGACCTGGTCCATGAGATCCACGGAGACCCCGGCGAGCACGCGGGATTCGGGCATCTCCAGGACGCCGGGGACATACGCTTCGTCGGTCGTCTGATAGCCGATGGCGATGGTGGCATCCCTGTCGCCCACGGCGAATCCGTAGGCGAGCTCGACCATCCAGGCCGAGGGCTCCAGGCCGCCGGCGCCCAGTCTGGCGGCAATGTCCTCCAGTTCGGCCTGCAAGTCCTCGTCTCCATCCGCGAGCCCTTCAATGTCGAATGAAGCGGCATCGTCGAACGAGTCGAGCGCGGTCACGTACTCGCCCAGCAGCGTGGCGTCGCCGAGGCTCAGCTGGGCGCTGGCGCTCATGCCGGCCACATGGTCGGCGTATCCATCGAGCCCCAGCGCATCCCGCGCTTCGTCGAGGCCGTCCGAATCGCCGACGTCGCTGGTCCACGACACATTCGCGCCGAAGCCCGCGCCATCGCCTTCCACTGCATAGCCGATCGCGGCGCCGTAGCCCTCGATACGGTTGTTGTCGTCCACCTTGTTGTCGCCCTTGAAGGCGAACACCGACCAGTTGAAGCGATCGGCCTCGCCGCCGACCACCACCGACACCTGGCCCGTATCGCCGAGGTCCATCGTCAGCGGATCGGAGACCAGGTTGGTGTCGTAGACGCCGAAGGGCAGACCCTGCTGGCCGCCGGTCACGGAGAACGGGGAGTCCGCCGGTGCGTAGGTCAGGAACGCATCGGCGAGCACGATGTCGTCGTCATCGTGCTCGACGACGATCTCGGCGCTGACCGACTCGTTGATTGCGGCCCCGATGACGAGTTCGGCCGTTCCCACATCGGCCTCGGTCTCGCTATCGCCTTCGGACGGGCTCGTGTTGGCCGCCTCCAGCTCGATGACGCCGCCGATCTCGATCCGGTTGAACCAGGCGTCCGCTTGCCCCGAGGAGAGGGTGGTGATCTGGCGCTCCTTCTCGACGATGACCTGGTCCTGAGAGGCAACGCGCTCTTCCAGATACTTGATGCGCTGCTCCATCTTCGCGAGCCGCTCCTCGACGGAGTCGCCCGCCATGGCCGGCCCATGCCAGGCGAGCGCAGCAACAGTCGCTATGCCCACGCACGTCAAGACTGTTCGCTTCATCGGTCGTCCCCCTTGCTGCCGGTCGTCCAGTGTTGCCAACGCGGGCCGACACCGAGCAGACTGACCGCCGGGGGTTTGGGCCCCGTCATGCGGCTACCGCACCGAGTCCGATGACGTTGACAATCAAACGCATCGCAACTGATAATCGTTCTTAGTATGGTTGTCAACATAATTGCGAAAGCGTCTCAATGCCAAAGTCTTTGCCGGCCCGCGCCGCGTCGAACGGCCGCCGGTCCTTGACGGGAACGGCGACTGGCGGCGTCATGGCCGCGCTCGCCCTTGCTCTCGCTGTCCTTGCCGCATCCCCCACCCTGCCGGCGGCGGAATCGGAGGACGAGCAGGCGCGTATCGCGGCGGCCACAAGGCCGGCGCAGGATTTCTCGAAGGCCGAGCGTTACGAGCGCCGGTCTGCCGGGGCGGCGACGGTGTTCAAGCCGCTAAACCGGGATTCGTTCTCGCATCCCTCCGCCAACATGCCGTTCGCGCGCGAGCGAGACTTCAGGGTCGGCAACGGAATCTTCAGGAAAGTCTGGGTCTCGTCGCCGAGCTCGACCGCGTCGTCGGACGGACTCGGCCCCCTCTTCAACGCGCGCGCCTGCCAGCGCTGTCATCTCAAGGATGGCCGCGGCCGCCCGCCGGCGGCCGGCGAGCGCGCCGAAACGATGTTCCTGCGTCTCTCGCTTCCGCCGCAGACCGAGGCCGAGCGCACAGCCTTGCGGGAGCACCGGCAGGCGACCGTCCCCGAGCCCACCTACGGCGGGCAGCTCCAGAACTTCTCGATCCAGGGAGTGCTGGCCGAGGGCGAGATGACGATCACATATGAAGAGACGCCGGTTGCGCTGGCCGATGGCGAGGTTGTCAGCCTCCGCAAACCCACCTACGGCGTCTCAGGCCTCCACCACGGGCCGCTCCATCCCGAGACGATGCTGTCGCACCGCCGGTCATCGGCATGGGCCTGCTCGAAGCCATTTCGGAGGCCGACATTCTCGCCGGCGCCGACCCGGAGGACCGCGACGGCGACGGCATCTCCGGGCGGGCGAACCGCGTTTGGAGCGACGAGCACGGCAAGCCCATGCTCGGGCGCTTCGGCTGGAAGGCCGGACAACCCACCGTCTCGCAGCAGGCGGCGGCAGCCTTTCGCGGCGATGTGGGTATCTCGACTCCGCTCTACCCGCACCCGCACGGCGACTGTAGCGCGGCGCAAGGTGCGTGCCGGGCCGCACCGCACGGCGGCGCCTCGCCGTCGGAGACGGTCGAGGCCAGCGCTGCACTCTTCGACCTGGTCACCTTCTACACGCGCAATCTCGGCGTGCCGGCGCGCCGTGACGTGGGCGAGGCGCAGGTGCTGGAGGGCAAGCGGCTCTTCTACGAGGCGAACTGCATCGGCTGCCATCGGCCCAAGTTCGTGACGCGCCGGGATTCCATCGGCGAGGAGCAGTCCTTCCAACTGATCTGGCCCTATGCCGATCTCCTGCTCCACGACATGGGGGACGGGCTCGCCGACGGCCGGCCTGAGGGCGAGGCCAGCGGTCGCGAGTGGCGCACGCCGCCGCTTTGGGGCATCGGGCTCACGGAGACCGTGAGCGACCACACGCTCTTTCTGCACGACGGCCGCGCGCGCAACCTCCTCGAGGCGATCCTATGGCACGGCGGCGAGGCGGAAGCGTCGAAAGAGCGTGTCGTCGCCATGACGCGCGAGGAGCGGGCGGCGCTGCTCGCCTTCCTGCGTTCCCTCTGACCAACGGGCATGCTCCTATGATCCGCCTCTCTCTATCGGTTGTCCTAATGGTCGTGGTTCTCGCGGGAACGGCACCTGCATCGGACATGCGGAGGGTCGCGCAGGATCGCGCCGACGGCGCGCTCGCCGGGCCGTCGGCGCGATTCTGCGCGGCGCGCGCGGTCGATGCCCGCCGCCGAAGCGCACCCCTTGAAAGGGCGGAGCGACGGAGCCACTCTCTATGGTGACGGCACTTTCTCTTCGTTTCCCGGTTGCTCGTTGAATCGGTTCAATTGGCCACGGATACGACTCTCATGCCTGCTTTCATGAGCGGATATTGCGGCAGGAATGGACAGTGTCCTGGCCACCATCACGGTGGGAGGTGACGATGCGGAGGTGGATTCTGGCGTTCTTCATCGGCGGCATTCTGGGCACGGCCTTCGGAGTCGCCGTCGGGTTCTTCGCTTTTCCCTATGTGTTTCCGCCGCCGCCGGCGATGGAAGTTCTCGCTGCCGACGAGAAGAGCGAAGTTGTCGCCCGCGGGACGTTCATTCATGCCAATGCGTCGGACCCGATCCATTACGGAGAGGGCAGCGTTACGGTGTACGAAAAACTGGTGTTCCTCGAAGAGGATTTCAAAGTCGGGCCGGGGCCGGCCTTTCACGTCTATCTCGTGCCGCACCTGCAGGTCCGCGAGTCCGTGGATGTCAGGGGAACGATGTACGTCGATCTCGGCAAATTGCGCGCCTTCAGCGGCAGCCAGAACTACCCCATTCCCGACGGTGTGGACCTGAACAACTATCCGAGTGTGGTCGTCTGGTGCGCCGAGTTCGGCGTCCTGATCTCTCCCGCCGATCTGGCCTATGAGACATGACCGGATCGGCCCGATCCGGCGACCCCGTTATTGAGAGCAAGGGCGTCCCCGCCGCTCCGTAAAGCCGATCGCTCTTTCTCCATCGCGCCGCCGTCCGCTCCGGGCGCTCCGGGCGCGGGGCATGTGCGGCCGCGTCTGTCGGCCGCGTCTTCGCTTCCTCGTCCCTCCCGTCTACAATCCGGCCGGCGCAGACAGGAAGAGCGGGGGATACGGGCGATGGAAACGGTCATGCGGAGCTACCCGAACGACTGGGTCGCCGGCTCGATCATGCACCGCAAGGGCATCGGCGGCGGCTCGTCGGGGGTGACGCACGCGCTGACCGAGGAGGTTCAGGGCACCTACCTCTACACCATCGGCCCCTATGCCGACCCGGTGCTCTCCATCGAGCCGGGCGACCGGGTGGTCGTCGAGACCCGCGATGCCTTCGAGGGCAGGATCACGAGCGAGAGCGACGTCCCCTCGGAATTGCTCGAAGTGCCCTTCCTCAACCCGCAATGCGGCCCGATCCATGTCGCGGGCGCCACCAAGGGCGACGTACTCGCCGTCCATATCGAGAGCATGGCGCCGCGCGGACCCCAGCCGCGCGGCACCTGCTGCATGATCAGGGAGTTCGGCGGGCTGACCGGCACCTACTACACCGCGACGCTGAACGAGCCGCTGCCCGAGAAGGTGCGCAAGGTGGAGGTGGACGAGGAGAACGTCTACTGGAGCGAGCGCGTCACGCTCCCCTACAAGCCGCACATCGGCACGCTGAGCTGCTCGCCGCAGATCGACTCGATCAACTCGCTGACGCCGGACGATCACGGCGGCAACATGGACCTGCCGGACATGGGCCCCGGCACCATCACCTACCTGCCGGTCCGCGCGCCCGGCGCGCTGCTCTATATCGGCGATGCCCATGCCTGCCAGGGCGACGGCGAGGTCTGCGGCGTGGCGGTCGAGTATCCCACCACCACCACGATCACCGTGGACCTGATCGAGGACTGGACCATCGACTGGCCGCGCCTCGAAGCGGACGACTTCATCATGGCGATCGGCAGCGCCCGGCCGCTGGAGGACGCGACCCGGATCGCCTATCGCGAGCTCGTGCGCTGGATGGTCAAGGACTACGGCTACGACCAGTGGGACGCCTACATGATGCTGAGCCAGTGCGGCAAGGTGCGGCTCGGCAACTTCGTCGATCCCAAATACACCATGGGCGCGGCGATTTCGAAGACGTACCTGTAGTGTCCTGATCGATAGGTTCGGATGTTCTGGTGTCCCGTCCTCCTTCCGTCATGGCCGGACTTGTTCCGGCCATCCACGCCCCTGCGGCGCGCTCGGCCGATGGAGATGCCCGGAACAAGTCCGGGCATGACGGCGGGGGTGGCGAAGCACGCCGAAGGCCGCCGCCTTATTCGACCCGCACCGTGTCCCCTCTCTTCACCGTGCCGCCCCGGACGACGAAGGCATAGACGCCCGCGCAGGGCAGAACCTGGTCGTCCAGTATGGGGACGGGAAGGCTGTTGTGCGCGACGATGGTGCGCAGAATCTGCGGGTCCTTCTCCAGATCCGCCTGGGCGAGCGTCGGGATCGAGCAGCGCGGTGTGGGGTCGGAGATGCGGAGCCGCACCTCGTCGCCGATGGCGACCTCGCGCCCGACCCAGTCGTTCTCGACGAAGCCTTGCGCTCCCTCGGGCGAGGCGATCGTCACATTGGGGCGGAAGCGCCGCGCATTGAAGGTCGAGCCGGGACGGAGCGCGGCGAGGCGCGCCATCGTCGCAGTGGTCACCAGGTGAAGCGCCGCGTAATCGGAGAAGCGGCCCGTCATCATCAGCGCGCCGATATCGACGATGGTCTCCTCGGCGGCGAGGGGGTCGAGGCGCTCCAGGCTGGGCGTCTCCGGGCGCTCCGTCGTGAGCGTCACCGGCCGCCCCACGGTCGCGGAGAGGCGGGCGTCCGCGTCTCCCTCGTCGCTGGCGACCGACCTGCCGTCGGGCCAGGCGATGCGCACCGGCGGAAGCGCTGCGCCGGCGCGCGGGGGTCTGACGAAATCGGCGGCGAGCGCCATCAGCCCGGCCCACTTCCTGGGCGTCTTGGCGCTCCCCACCCTGCCGCTGGTCCGGTCGATCACGGCATAGCCGCGGTCGCCCAGGATGCCGCCCTCGGTGATCAGCGCCTCATCGAGCTTGGTGCCGGCCATGGACTTGACCGGATAGCGCCAGAGCGCCTTGACGGTGCCGCCTGCCGTGCCGTGCGATGCCATGACCTCTTTCCCTGCGCCAGCGCTGCGCCGTGAGCTGCCGTCCTAATACCACGGGACGCCGGAAGACCCGGAGACCCTGGGGCGCCCGCATCAGGGGTCGAGCAGCGCGCGGCTCCGGTGCCAGTCCTCGAGCGACTGGTCGGGATAGCCGGGGAAGCGGGGATCCCGCTTGCCCGACGGGATCCTGACCCAGCCCGGCGCGAAGTCGACCATGATGTGGCAGCGCTCGGGCGGGGCCGGCAGCGCCGTGTCGATGGCCGACGCGAAGGGATGGAGCAGCTCCGGCCAGCGCGGGTCCCAGACCCAGAGCGCGCTGCCGCAACGGCCGCAGAAGCGGCGTTCGGCCGGGCTTTCGCTGCCGTCCTCGAAGCGCGCCCGATAGGTCCTCAGGTGGCGCTTGCCCAGCACGCTCAGCGTCTCGGCCTCACCGCCGAGATTGATGGCAGAGCCGCCGCCGCCCGCGGTCTTTCGACAGATCGAGCAGTAGCAATGCATGTAGGGGCGCGGCGTTTCCGAGCGGAGCGAAAAGCGGACGGCGCGGCAGTGGCACGAGCCTTCGAGCAGCATGGCTTCCTCACATACTTGTCCGGCGGCGTCGTGGGCATTTGAACACGATTCCCTGCGTGCCCGCCCGTCGAATTCGCCGCCCGGCACGCCCGAGACCGGCCGGGTCGTTCGCTGCTTCCGGCCCCACCGAGAGTCCGCGCAGCGGCTACGTATGCGGCACGGTTCTCGGTGTCACGTCGAGATCATCTTCTTTTCGACTCCGACGCCCGCGGCAATGGCCCGCTCGTATTCGAGGGGAAGAGTTGCGGAATCCTGGAGCGCGATCCCCGTCGAATCGAACAGCGTGACTTCGTTCGCCGACGTTCGTCCGGCGATCTTGCCCGTGATCACCTCGCCGATATCGCCCGCCACGTCGCTCTCCGCGAGTTCGCCCTTGGCAAGCGGCACGTTGATCTCGCCATCGGTGATGCACTGGCGCATGTCGTCGACGATGATCCGGGAGCGGCGCAGAATGGCGGCATCGAGCTCCTGGGTCCCGGCGAGGCCGCCGCCAAGGGCCGCGATATGCATGCCGTCCTCGATCAGCGCATTGTCGAGGATCGGCGATTCGCCCGTCGTCCCGGTAACGACCACATCGGCATCCGGCACCACGTCCTCAAGAACGGTCGAGGGCTTGATCGCCATGTCGGGGTGGTGCGGCTGTTCGCTCGCCATGAACGCATCCAGCGTCGCCTGAGTCCGGCTCCAGACCCGCACCTCCTTCCAGTCGTGCGTCGCCACGCAGGTGCGGAATGCGCCGGTGCACACATCGCCGGCACCGACCAGCGCGAGGACCGAGGACTCCTTGCGCGCCATCCATCGCACGGAAACGGCACCGGATGCGCCGGTCCGCATGAGTGTGTGATGGGTGCCATCCACGATGGCGAGCGGGAAGCCGGTTTCGGGCTCGGTATAGATCAGGATCGAGAACACGGTGGGGAGGTTGAATTTGGTGCGGTTTTCGAAGCGGATGGAGACCCATTTGCAGGCAGCGGCGGCGGGCGCGGCCTCCGGCTCTTCGATATAGGACGGCATGATCTCCCACTCGCCCGGATACTTGTCCAGCACGATGTGGCCCTTGGGTTCCATGAAGACCCGGCCCTCTCCCATGCGCCGGAATGCGGTCTCCACGCAGCGGACATACTCCTCGGGCTCGAGCAGGCCGATCATCTCGCTGCGGCTGAGAATCAGCGTCTTGCGATTGCGCCAACTCGTGTGCGTCATGGCTCCCTCTCCTCTTGACTCGGTCAGCCCCCCGCGGTCTCGGCCGATCCGGGAAGGCCATGTCCCCGGAGATGGTGCAGGGCGGCTTGGAGGCGGACAAGGATTGGGGATCGTCTCAGAGGCATTCAATCCCTGGCCTGGCCGATCCGGGTTTCGAGCAGGACATTCTCGTCGAGCGGGATGCGGTGGCGGGCGGTCTCGATCGCGGCGATCTTCACGGCGGCACCGGCCGGGCTCGCGCGCCGGTCGAGCGCTGCGTCACACCGCGGGGCGCATGGGGCGCACCGGGCGCGACGCCGTTACTCGGCGGCGACGGCGGCAGTGGCTTCCTGCGGCTCCCACTCCGGGATGCGGCCGTCATAGTAGGGCATCCGCTCGACCCGCGGCTGCCACGAGCCGTCGTCGATGCAGCCGCGCACGTGGGCGGCGATCTCCTCCATCGTCGCGAACCAGACGCCGCCCTTCTCCTGCAGCGCCTCGATCCACGCCGCCACGCGGCGCATCCGGGCGAGCCTGCCCGAGACGAAGGGATGCCAGACGGTGATCAACATGCCGCCGTTCTCGTACATCGCCTCGAACTCGGAATCGAACACCGCCATGGCCTCGTCCGGGGACTTGATGGTCATGGTGTAGTGGAAGTCGAGGCTGTGCATGTAGTGCGGCCAGTCGTCCATGCCCCAGTGGGAGGGCAGGCAGACGACCTCGCCTTCGGCCGTGCTCAGCACATAGGGGACGTCGTCGCCCATCAGGCTCGCGTCGTAGAGGAGGCCGCGCTCGGCCAGCAGCGCCGGCGAATGTTTGGACGCATTGTAGAGCGGCGCGCGCCAGCCGCGCGGCCGGCGGCCGGTCATGCGCTCGATCACCTCGATCTGCCGGTCGAGCCAGTATTCCTGGCGCTCGCGCGATTCGTCGTTGGGGTTCTCGTGGAGATAGCCGTGGGCCGCGATCTCGTGCCCGCCCTCGAGGATCGCATCGACGAGATGCGGATAGCGCTCCATGCACCAGGCCGGATAGAAGAAGGTCTGCTTGATGCCGAAATGCTCGTAGACCTTCAGGATACGCGGGATCGCCACCTCGTCATATTTGAGGAACGAGTTTGCCGAGAGCATGTTCTCGGCCTTCTCGGGAAAATCGAGGTGAAGGATGCTGTCGGTGTCGATGTCGAAGGTGATGGCCACGGCGCAGCGCGCGCCGTCCGGCCACGGCACCGGGTTGTCGATCAGCTTGAGCGTCATCGCTTCCCTCCTCGCGGCAGCCGCTGCGGCGACCTTACACGCGGCATCGGGTGAATCCAAGATACGAATTTCGTGGAATTCGACGCCTTGATTGACGGATTAGTCGGAGCAAGCTAGCATCCGCCGTGCGTTCCGGCAGAAAGAGGCGGCTTTGGCGCCGGACTCCGTCGGGCGATGGGGAGGCAGCATGAGCGCCTCGAAACGGGCAGCGCGGACGAAGGGCAACGGCCGGGAGCCGCGCCGGCGCCCGCCTGCGGCGGCGGAGCCGGCGCCGATCATGGGCCTGCGCCAGGTGGGAATGGCCGACCTGCAGGACGACGCGGTCGCCTATTCGTCCATTCCCCATATCGAAGGGCTCAATCGGGAGATCGTCGCCCTGCTGCAGGAGGACGGCCGCATGCCCTTCTCCGCCATCGCGCGCACCCTCGGCGTCTCCGAGGGGACGGTTCGCTCCCGCGTTGCGCGGATGCGCACGGCCAACCTGATCCACTCCATCACGGTGGTGAATCCGCTCGCGCTCGGCTACACGGCCTGGTCCATGCTCGGGATCAAGGTCGCGCGCGGGGCCAGCGCCGACGCCGTGGCGCGCCGCTTCCGCGACCGGCCGGAGGTCGTCTACGTGATGCGCGTCGCCGCGCGCTTCGATCTTCTCGCCGAGGTGGTGTGCGGCTCCCCCGACGAGCTGCGCGACTTTCTGGACTCCCACTGCTACGGCTCGGACGACATCGCCCAGGTCGAGCCGATGATGGGGCTCGGGCTCTACAAGAGCCTGTTCAAGTGGGACAAGCCGCTCGGCGCCGGCGACGGGCGCGGCAAGGCGGCCGGGCGAGGCCGCCGATGAGCGCCGGCACCGGCCGGGCAGCAGGAACCCGCGCGCAATGAGCAGGCGCCGCATCATGCCCGCCGGCCACTGGGACTGGAGTATGCCGGTGACGCTCTCCCAGGGCTGGCGGCTGGGCGACCTGATCGTCGGCGGCGGCCAGATCTCGGCGGACGGGAAGGGCCGCGCCGTCGGCGCCGATATCGAGACCCAGACCCGCAACATCATGGAGTTCATCGGCCGGGTGCTGGACCAGGCGGGCGCCGGCTTCGGCGATGTCGTCAAGCAGAACGTCTACTACGTGGTCGATGACGAGAGCCCGCCGGCGGCCGAGATCGTGCGGCGGATCGACGCGGTGCGGGCCGCCTATTGCCCCGAGCCGGGGCCGGTCACGACCGAGACGCCGGTCTCCGGCCTCGCCTTCGAGGGGCTCCTCCTGGAGATCGACGCATTCGCCGTGGTGGGCGGGAACAAGCGCCCGCTCATGCCCGCGCACCACTGGTCGCGCGGCGGCGACGTGGCCCATGTGCAGGGCTGGCAGGCCGGCGAGTGGGTCTTCGTCGGCGGCCAGCGCTCGCTCAGGCCCGACGGCTCCCTCCGCGATGCCGGCGACATCGCGGCCCAGACCCGCAACTGCTTCGCCGGCATGGCGCGTGTCCTCGCCGAGGCCGGCGCCTCGATGAACGACCTGCTGCGCCTCAACACCTACTACCGCCACGCGGGCGCAGGGACTTCCGTCACCGCGTTCTGGGAGGCGCTGACACGGGTGCGCATGGAGCATCTGCCGAATCCCGGCCCGGCCGGCACGGGGCTCCGGGTCAAGGACTTCTCCCACGCGGGCGAGCTGATCCAGCTCGAAGGCATCGCCCATCTCGGCCGCGAGCGCCGGCGCATCATGCCGGACGGCCACTGGGACTGGAGCATGCCCGTGAAGTTCTCTCAAGGCTGGCGGGTCGGCAATGTCGTCTTCGCCGGCGGTCAGATCTCCGCCGACCGCGCGGGGCGGACCGTCGGCCCCGGCGACATCGCGGCGCAGACCGGGAACGTGTTCGAGAGCCTGATCGCGGTGCTCGCCGAGGGCGGCGCCAGGATGAGCGACGTGGTCAAGCTCAACACCTATTACCAGTACGACGACAGCGGCAACTCACCCACCGAGTACTGGGAGAGGATGACGGAAGTGCGGCGCCGCTACTTCCCGCCGCTCGGGCCGGCGGCGACGGCGGTCCGCGTCGACGGCTACGCCTTCGAGGACCTGCTGATCGAGGTCGAGGCGATCGCCGTGGTGGAGCCGTGATGCGCGCGCGGCAGCGCAGCGGCCGCGGCCGGACGGGCTGACCATCGCAGACGCCGGCTTCGTCGCCATGGAGCCGGTGGAGATCTACCGCGCCGGCTGACGCCGGCCGCGCGCGGGGAAGAGGAGACGGGCATGACGACCGAAGGCGACGCCGGCAATCTCGTGGGCCCGGTGATGCGGGCGGGCGAGATCGTCGATGCGGCGCTCGACGCGATCCGCGAAGACAATGCGGGGCGTGCCGTCACGACCGAGGCGCATGCGTCCTACGTCAGGATCAAGGTCGAGGACGAGTGCGTGGTGCGCTTCGAGACGGTCGGCGACATGCTCGGCCGCAGCGTCACCCGCGGCGACATCGAGGCGAACATGCCGAGCTTCGCCGGTTTCATCCGCACCGAACCGGACGGCCTCCGCTTCGTCGCACGCTAGGGAGCGGCACCGTGGCGACCCGGATCAAGGGCATGAAGACATGGAGCGGCCTCGCCAAGAACCGGCGCAGGCCGAGCGCCCGCAGGTCCGCCGCCTCGCCCCGCGCGTGGTAGGCGCCCGTGACCAGGACGCTGCTCAACGCCCGGCCCGCCGCGCCGCAGCGGATGGAGCGCCGCCGCCCGTCGCGGCGATACCCGGAGGCGATCCGTCAGGGACGGGCGGCTGAGGGGCCATGCGCGTCTCCCTTCGGCGGGTCGATCTTCGAGCTGGCGCGCCGGCGCCAGTATTGCGACAGGCAGACGAGGCCCAGCAGCGCCAGACCGGCCGGATAGATGAGCTCCTTGGGCGGCAGGTCGACCTGCTCCACGTCCACGCCCGTCACATAGTCGCCCCAGTCGAGGCCCGCCTGCTCCGCCATCCCGTCGAAGGCGAGATCGACCACGGCGTAGCGGCCGTCCTGCTCCCGCTCCAGCCCGACGCCGAAGGTCGCCGCCGGCGTCGCCGCCAGCGCCGCCGGGGTCTCCAGCACGAACAGCTTGTAGCGCTCGCCATAGTCGGTCTCCCGCGTCACGTGCAGGCGGACACCGCGCCCGGGCTCGGGCATGAATTCGCCCAGGACGAAGGAGTCGAACGGGACCGCCTCGAAGGGCGGCGCGATCTCGTCCATGAAGAAGCCGGGGCGGAACAGCATGAAGCACGCCACCGCCAGCAGCACGGCCTCGTACCAGCGCACCCTGACGAACATCCAGCCCTGGGTGAGGGAGCTGAAGGCGAGGATCGCCAGCAGCGACATGATCGCGACCAGGGCCGCGTGCCAGAAGCTCTCGACACCGATCAGCAGCAGCTCCGTGTTGAACAGGAAGACCAGCGGCAGGATGGCCGTGCGGATGTCGTACATGAAGGACTGCACGCCGGTCTTCAGCGGGTCGGCCCGGGATATGGCCGAGGCCGCGAAGGCGGCAAGACAGACGGGCGGCGTCGAATCCGCCAGCAGGCCGTAATAGAAGACGTAGAGATGCACGGCGATCAGCGGCAGCACGAGACCCGCCGCGTTGCCGAGCTCCACCAGCACGCCGGCAAGCAGCGAGGCGACCACCAGGTAGTTGGCGGTGGTCGGCAGGCCCATGCCGAGAACGATGCAGAGGATCGCGGTCAGCCCGAGCAGGATATAGACGTTGCCGCCGGCGATCGCCTCGACCACACCGACCATGGCGTTGTTGAGGCCGGTGGACGAGACCGCGCCGACGATGATGCCGGCGGCGGCCACGGCGACGGCGATGCCGACCATGTTGCGCGCGCCCGCGACCATGCCGACATAGATCTCGGTAAAGCCGTCGCGCAGCGCCTCGCCCATCGGCTGGCCGCCGCCGAGAGCGGACGCGACCACCCGGCGGGCGACGATGATCGCCATCACCGAGAGGATCGAATAGAAGACCGCGCTGTGCGCGCTCCAGCGCTCGACCATCAGCAGGTAGACGAGAATGAAGATCGGGATCAGGTGGTGCGCGCCGCTGAGGAAGGTCTGGCGAAAGGGCGGAATCTCCGCCCGGGGCAGGCCGGAGAGGCCGAGTTTCTTGGCCTCCAGGTGGGAGATGTAGAGCAGCGCGATATAGCTGAGCACGGCAGGGATGGCTGCGGCTGCGACGACCTCGAAATAGGAGATGCCGATGAACTCGGCGATGATGAAGGCGGCCGCACCCATGATCGGCGGCATGAGCTGGCCGTTTGTGGACGCCGCGACCTCGATGGCGCCGGCCTTCACCGCCGGCATGCCGATGCGCCGCATCACGGGGATGGTGAAGGTGCCGGTGGTGACGACGTTGGCGATCGACGAGCCGGAGACCATCCCGGTCATGCCCGATGCCAGAATCGCCGCCTTGGCTGGTCCGCCTGTGTAGCGCCCCACCATGGCGAAGGAGAGCGCGAGGAAGTATTTCCCCGCCCCGGCCTTGTCGAGCAGCGCGCCGAACAGCACGAACAGGAACACGAAGCTCGCCGAGACGCTGAGCGGGATGCCGAAGACCCCCTCGCCCGTGAGCCATTGGTAGCCGATCAGCCGGTTCAGGCTGAGCCCCTTGTGCGAGATGATGTCCGGCATCGACTGGCCGAAGATCGAATAGACCAGGAAGACCGCGCAGACGATGACCAGGGGCACGCCGATCGCGCGCCGCGTGGCGTCGAGCAGCAGCAGGATGCCGACACCGCCGAGGATGGCTTCGACCGGGATACCGTCCCAGACATAGAGGACGCCGTGGCGGGAGACGAGACCGTCCCAGCCGAAGAAGAGATAGATGGCGACGATCCAGCCGAGGACGGCGCAGGCGATGTCCCAGGGCGGCAGGCCGCGCGCGCTCAGCCTGCGCGACAACGGATAGATCAGGAAGCAGAGCAGCAGCGCGAACGAGAGATGAATGCTGCGTGCGCGAACATCGCCGATGATGGCGAAATCGAACATGAAGGGGAACGGCGAGGCGATCCAGAGCTGATAGAACGACCACAGGAAGCAGAGCAGACTGACCAGCAGCGCCAGGCGCGGCCCCTGCCTGCGCCCCTGGTATTCGACCTTCTCCAGGGTCTTGTCGACATCGGCGGCCGTGGCCGCCGCCATGGGCTCGCTATTCGTCACGAGCCTCCCCTTCCGGCGCGTGCGCCCCCTCGTGCCGCCCGCCTCGGGAAAACCCCAAGCGATGATCTAACGGTTTGCACCCCTTCCGGGGCGACAGACGGCCGGCACCCGCTCAGGAGTGCCGGCCGCCCTGGTTCGGGCTACATCCAGCCCTGTTCCGCGTAGTACTTCGCCGCACCCGAATGGATCGGGGCGGACAGACCGTTCTTGATCATGTTCGCGGGATCGAGGTTACTGAAGGCGGGATGCAGATTCTGGAAGTCTTCCAGATTCTCCATCACCGCCCGCGTGACCTCGTAGACCACGTCTTCGGGCACGCTCTCGTGACTGACGAAGGTCGCCATCACGCCGAAGGTGGTCACATCCTCGGCCGTGGTCTTGTAGGTGCCGGCGGGGATGGTGTTGAAGGCGTAGAAGGGATTGTCCGCCACCAGCTTCTGCTCGACCTCGCCGGTCAGGTTGACGATGTAGGCGTCGCAGCCGTCGGTCGCCACGGACACCCCGGCGTTGGGCACGCCGACCGTATAGCCGTAGGCGTCGATCTTGCCGTCGCAGAGTGCCTGGGACTGCTCGGTCGAGGTCAGCTCCGTCGCTACCGCAAAGTCGTCGGCGGTCATGCCGTAGCCTTCCATCAGCACCTCGGTCGTGCCGCGCTGGCCCGAGCCGGGATTGCCGATGTTCATCCGCTTGCCCGCGGTGTCGGTGAAGCTGCCGATCTCCGCGCCGGCGGCGGCGATCAGGTGGAAGGGCTCGCCGTGGACCGAGAAGACCGCGCGCAGCCCCGGACAGTTCGTGACCTTCTCGGAACTGCCGTTGACCGCGTGGAACTGCCAGTCGGACTGAGCGACGCCGAAGTCGAGCTCGCCCTCGCAGATCTGGCCGATATTGTAGGTCGAGCCGCCGGTGGACGGCGCGGCGCAGCGGATGCCGTGCTTGCGGCCTTCCTTGCGGCCCTCGGCGGCCTCCTTGTGGACCATGCGGCAGACCGAGTTGCCGACCACGAAGTAGACGCCGGTCGGGCCGCCGGTGCCGATGGAGATGAACTTCTTGTCCTGCGCGCCCGCCTCGCCGGCGGCGCCCAACGTCACGCCCATGAGGGCGGCGGCGGCCAGCGCACAAGTCGTGAGTCTGAGTGTCTTCATGACGTGTCGTCCTCCATAGTGCAATCGGCAAAGAATACACGGGAGTCGGGGTTATAAAAACGGGAGTCGAGGTCACGCGGACACCGGCCAGGCCATCGACCTGGATGGAGGCGTCGCTCTCCGACCCGGCGTTCTCACGCCGAGGCCGCCTCGGCATTGCGCTCCGTCGCGCGATGGAGATAGAGGAGCGCGACGACCCCGGCGCTCACGGCGCCGAGGAGCCAGAGGCCCGCGTCGAACCCGCCCGTGAGGTCCGACGCCGCGCCGATCGCCAGCGGCCCCAGCACGCCGCCGATCTCGGCCGCGGAGAAGAAGAGACCCACCGCCGCGCCCGTGTAGCGGGGATCGACGCCGCGCGTCTCCATCAGGACCAGGATCATGACCGCGATCAGGGAGCCGCGCGCGACACCCTGAAGGATCACCGCCGCGACCAGCGCCGGCACGCCCGCCGCCAGCAGCATCAGCGCGCCCGCGCCGGTGCTGAGCGACAGCGCGAACAGGATCGCGAAGCGGCGCGGCGGCGTCGCGTAGCGCGGTATGAGCAGCGCACCGGCGATGCCGATGGCCGTCGGGACACCCGACCAAAGGCCGGCCGCGCTCGCCTCCATGCCGCCGGAGCGCAGAATCTCCGGCAGCCAGTTGCCGAGCGCGTGGTGAAGGAAGAAGGCCCCGATGCTCATCGCGAGGATGACCCGGATGCTCGGCAGGCGCAGCAGCATGGCGAAGACGGCGAGCTGGCCCGCGACCGATTCGCGATGGCGCGCGGCGCGCTCGACCGCGCGGTTGACCCGATGGCCGCCCAGCACGAACCAGGCGAGGCCGGCGGCGAGGATGAAGCCGGTGTGGATCAGCATGACCTGGCGCCAGCTCCCGCCGCTCAGCGGCATCAGGACGCTGTTGGTCAGCACCAGCGCGAGCATGTTGCCGAGCGCGGGGCCCGTGATGTAGACGCCCATGGCGAAGCCCCGTTCGGCGCCCCTGAACCATTGCGCGATCGCCTTCGGCGCGCCGATGGAAATCAGCGGGCCGCCGATGCCGAACAGGCCGACGGCCACGAACAGCGACACCGCGTCGAAGGCCACGACCCGCAGTCCGCCCGACGCGGCGAGGATGAGCGCGGCGAGAAAGAGCGACCATCTGAGCCCGACCCGGTCGACGAAGGCCCCGCAGGGCGCGGCAGCGACGATATAGACCAGCGGCCAGGCGCCCAGGATGGCGCCCATGGTGGTGTAGCTGAGACCGAGGTCGCGGCTCACGGGGTCGATCAGCGGCGCCATCGCCGCCGACAGGAGGTCGAAGCCGAAATAGATCAGCCAGACCCCGCCGAGCATGGCCCAGCGATAGCCATGCTGATGGGGCGGCACGGGCGGCGATACGGTGGCGGCCTGCACGCGCCGTCAGAACCTGCGCCCGAGCCTCTCGGCGGCGGCGCGGAGCCGGGTCTGCGCCTCGTCGCCGGTCCAGATCTCGACCTGGCGGGCGATGCGGGACGGCATCTGCTCCCGCAGGTCGGCACAGAAGGTCCCGAGCCGCATCCGTTTCGATTCCGCGAACGCATCCGGTGCGAGGTCGCGAAGCGCGAGCAGCCGCTTCCACGCCATGCTCTCGATCTCGGCTTTCGGCCCCGTCTCGTGCACCAGGTTGAGGGCGCGGCCCTCCTCGGCCGGGACGAGCTTGCCGCTGTAGATCATGTCGGAGGCGACGAAGTCGCCCGCGACGAAGCGCAGGAGCCGGTCGCCGTAATAGGGATTGGGCACGCCGAGGAGAACCTCCGGCTTGCCGATCAGCACGCGGCCTTCAGCCGCGTAGCGATAGTCGCAGGCCAGGAAGAGCGCCATGGCGCCGCCGATGGCGTGGCCCTTGATGGCGCCGACGATCGGCCGCGGCGATTCCAGCAGGGCCAGGATGACCCCCGCCAGTTCGAAAAACATCTCCCGGATTTCCGCGCGCGACTGCGTCAGCGCCCAGTCGAGGTCGACGCCGTTCGAAAAAAACTTCTCGCCGCCGCAGAGCATCACGCCGCGGGCATCGCGGTCGGCCGCGTCGAGCGCCCGCGAGAGGTCGCGAATGACCGCCGTCGTCAGCGCGTTGGCGTCGCCGCAGGTGAGCCGGATACGGACGCAGCCGTCCTCGTGCTCGCATGAGGTGTTGGGCAAGGGGCTCTCCTTCGATGGCTCCATCAGTCCCGGCGTGGGCGGAAGCGCGGCAGCGTGAGCGTCTCCGTGACGCGGTCGAACACCACCTCGACGGGGAGCCCGACGCGGAGTTTTTCCGCCGGGCACTCGACGACGTTAGCGGTCAGCCGCACCCCTTCCGCGAGCTCGATCTGCGCCACGGCATAGGGGATATCGGCCTTGAAGACGGGAAACCAGTCCTTGTGGACCGCCGTCCAGGTGGAGACCGTGCCGTGGCCTGCGGCCTCCTCCCAGCCGATGCGTTCGGAGAAGCAGGTGGGGCAGACCGGGCCGGGGGGCCAGTGCCAGGCCGCGCAGTCGCGGCAGCGGGGAAGGCGCAGGATGCCCTCGTGCGCGCTCTCCCAGAAGCGCGCATTGTCGGGGTTGATCCGCGGCGTGGGTTTTCGGTAGCCGCTCATGCGCCTCGTCCCGCCCCGCTCAGTTCCGCAGGATCACGGAATCGCCCCAGACCGTCGCCCATTGCAGGGCGTGCGCCGCGGCGATCTGGCGCGGCCCCGCCTCGCCGCGCAGCTGGCGCACCATCTCGCAGAGCGAGTTCCATCCCGCCACGTGGGCCTCGGAGAGAAGGCCGCCGGAGCTGTTGACCGGCAGCGCGCCGCCGGGGCCGATGCGGCCCTCCTGCACGAAGGCCGCGGCCTCGCCCGGCGCGCAGAAGCCGAAGCGCTCCAGCACGAACAGCACCAGCGGCGAGAAGGCATCGTAGGTATAGAGGCCCCGGATCGCCTCGCGCGGGATGTCGGCCGAGCGGTACACGGCATGATCGCGCGTGGCCGGGCGGTCCGGGCGGCCGGGGCGTGCCGTGCCCTGCTGATTGATGCCCAGGCCGGGCGGCGCGAAGATGAACTCGTCGCGCCCGGCGCGCATCCCCTGCATCCCGGCGATCAGGACCGGGCGTTGCTTCAGATCGCGCGCACGCGCGGCCGAGGTCACCAGCACCACGGCCGCCCCGTCGCTGACGATGCAGCAGTCGTAGAGTCGCAGCGGGTCCACCACGACCCGCGAGGTCTGGTGATCGGCGACGCTCATGGGTTGTTGCATCACGGCGTCCGGGTTCAGCCGGGCGTGGGCGCGGAGCGCCACCGGCACCGCGGCGAGCTGGGCGCCGGTGGCGCCGTAGAGCGCCATGTAGCGCTGCATGGCGAGCGCCGCACCGCCGGCGGGCGCGGTCAGCCCGTAATGCGGCGTCTCCGCGTGGGTGCCGCCGGTCTCGCGATAGCCCTCGAAGTCGCGCGGGCCGCCCAGGATGTCGCGCTCGCGGGTGAAGCTCAGCACGTTCACGCAGGCCACGACCTGCGCCATGCCGGTGGCGACCGCCATCGCCGCGCTCTGCAGGCTGGCGGTGACGAAGCGGCCGTGGGTCCAGGCCTGGTTGACGAATCCGATCTCCAGGCCGAAGGCCTGGGCGACCTGGTCGTAGTCGACGCCGAGCGGCCAGCCGATATGGATGGAGAGGCCGTCGATATCGCTTCGCTCCAGCCCCGCATCGGCGAGCGCCGCCTTGAACGCGGCGGCGGCGAGCGCGAGCTGGCTCTCGGGCAGATGGCGGCCGAACCTGCTGCTGCCGATGCCGACGATCGCCGCCTTGTCGCGCAAGGCCGCGGACATCACGCCTCGTCCGGGGCAAAGAATTCGCCGAGACGGGCCTTCTGCAGCTTGCCGGTCGTGGTCAGCGGCAGGGCGCCGGCGCCGACGAAGCGGAATTCCCGTGGCACCTTGTAGGCGGCGAGCCGCTCGGCACAGTGCGCGATCAGGGCGTCGGCCGAAGTGACGGCGCCCTCCCGCGTGACGACGACGGCGGCGACCCGCTGGTCGCGCTCCGGGTCGGGCAGGCCGATCACATAGGCCAGTTCCACCGCCGGCACCTCCGCCAGCACCGCCTCGACCTCGGCCGGCGAGACGTTGATGCCGCCGGTCTTGATCATCTCCTTGAGCCGCCCGCGGAAGTGCAGAAAACCCTCGTCGTCGAGCAGCCCGAGGTCGCCGGTGCGGAACCAGCCGTCGTGGAAGGCCCGCGCGTCCATCGCCGGGTCCTTGTAGTAGCCGACGGTGACATGGCCCCGCACCAGGATCTCGCCGACGGAGCCGGTCGGCAGCGGCGTGAGGTTCTCGGGATCTGCGATCGATATGTCGACGCCGGGCAGCGGCCGGCCGACTGTCGTGAGGCGTTTCTCCAGCGGGTCGTTCACGTCGGTGACGTTGGAATTGCCGTAGGTCTCGGTGAGCCCGTAGATGTTGCAGACCTCGCTCACGCCGAGGTCGATCAGGCGCCTGATCTGCTCGGGCGAGCCCAGGGTGGCGCCGGTGCGAAGCGAGGAGAGGTCGCGCGCCGGCCGTTCCGGGTGGCGCTCCAGCGCGTGCACCATGTTGGGCGTGCCGTAGAAGACGGTGCAGCGTTCGGCCTCGATCAGGCGGAGCGCCTCGCCGGCGTCGAAATGCTCCTGCAGCACGATGCAGCCCGCATGGGTGAGGACCGCGAAGAGCGCGTTCTCGCATCCCAGGCCCCAGAACAGCGAGACCGCGAGCCAGAGCCTGTCGCCGGGGCGGAGATGCTGGCGCTCGCCGATGTGCCACATGTTCTCGATCAGGGCGTAGTGCTGCAGTTGCACCCCCTTGGGCAGCGCCGTGGTGCCCGAGGTGTAGAGCAGGTAGGCCACGTCCTCGCCGCGCACGGCGGCTTGCGCGCGCTCGATCGCCGCGTCGTCGACGGTCCCGGCCAGCTCCCACAGCGTCTCGAAGCGCCGCGCCGGGTGGTCGGGCGGGCCGCCCACGCGCACGATCTCCCGCACGCCCGCAAGCGCGTCGCCCTCGCGGCCGAGGGCATCGAGGGTCGCCAGATAGTCGTGCTTGAGGAAGCGGTCGACCGTGATGAGGAAGCGCGTGTCCGAATGGGTGAGCAGGTGGGCGAGCTCCCGCGCCGTCGCCCAGGTGTTGATCGCGACCAGGGTGGCGCCGAGCAGCACTGTGGCGAAGGCGGCGAGGATCCACTCGGGCCGGTTGCCCATGAGCAGGGCGACCTTGTCGCCGCGGCGGACGCCGAGCGCGTGCAGGCCCTTGGCGAGCCGGCGCACCGCGTCGCGCAGCGCGCGGTAGCCGAGGCGCGTCCCGCCGCCGACCAGTGCCTCGTGGTCGGGATAGCGCGCCGCCAGCTCGTCGAGCAGGTCCGGGATCGTCTTCGCGTCGGGCGGCCGCATGGCGTCGTTCTCGTCGCGGGAAGGGTCGCCGGAGCATAGACCCGGCACCGGACCAGGTGAACCGCCGGCCCCGGCCGCGCGGCGGGGCGGCGCGCGCCCGGCTACGCCCCCATGACGACGCCGGCGCCCGCGCCCGCGCTCAGCCGCGGTGGTAGGGGTGGCCGGAGAGGATGCTCGCGGCACGCCAGAGCTGCTCCGCCAGCATCGCGCGGACGAGCAGATGCGGCCATGTCATCGGGCCGAGCGACAGCACCATGTCGGCGCGTGCGAGAATGGCATCGCCATGCCCGTCCGGCCCGCCGATCAGGAACGCCACGACGGCGCTGCCGCGGTCGCGGAGGGTCGCGATGCGCGCCGCGAACGCCGCGCTCGTGAGCGCGTCGCCGGCCCCGTCGAGCGCCACGACATGGACGCTCGGTCGCAGCCCCTTCAGCAGCGCCGCCGCCTCACGCTTGCGCCCCGCCTCGCCGCCGCCGCCGAGCGCGACCTCGCGCAGCTCCAGCGGCCACGGCAGGCGCCGGCGATAGCTCTCGAAGAGCCGCTGCGCCGGGTCGTCCCGGCCCCGTCCGACTGCCGCCACGACCAGGCGCATGAGCCCGCGCCGCTAGAGCACCATCCGACCGGACGGGATCGTGCCCAGTTGCCGCACGTCCGCCTGTTCGAATGCCGTGCGGCCGGAGACTCCCCCACCTCTCCCCGGCCCTCTCCTCCCCCGAGGGGAGGAGAGGGAAAACACGCCGGTGCCGCCTGCGTCCCCTCTCCGCCCTTCAGGATTCCTCTGCGAAAGGGGTTTGCGGATTTTGTGGCATGTGATTCGTTGCTGCGAGACGGGGAGGTCGAGTCGATGAGTGGCAGGGATCAGCTGGGATTTGCGGAAGCGTTCATGTCTGCGGGCCTGGGGACGAACCGGAAGCTGGAGCGTCTGGACGGGTTGATCGACTGGTCTGCGCTCGAGCGTCTGGCCACACCGGTGCGCGAGGGGCGCCGGGGCCGTCCGCCCTATGCGCCGTTGTCGATGCTGAAGGCGCTCTATCTTCAGGCGCTCTACGACCTGTCGGACCCTGGTCTTGAGGAGATGCTGCTGGACCGTCTGTCGTTCCGGCGCTTCTGCGGCTTTGCGCTGGACGGGGGCACGCCGGACGAGACCACGATCTGCCGCTTTCGCGCGGACGCAGGCGCAGTGTTGGAGGCGGCGTTCGAGGAGATCAACCGCCAGCTCGATGCGGCCGGCCTGATCCTGCGCAAGGGCACGCTGATGGACGCGACGCTGGTGGCTGCGGCTTCGCGCCCGCCGCCGTACAAGGCCGGCGCGGGTGCCGGGAGTGCGCGCGAGCCGGGTGCGGACTGGACCCGGAAAAAGGGGCGCGCCTTCTTCGGCTACAAGGCGCATCTCGGTGTCGACCAGGGCTCCGGTCTGATCCGTCGCGTGGTGCTGAGTTCGGCCAAGACCTACGAGAGCGAGGTTGCCGATCGGCTGATCTGCGGCGACGAGGGGGCGGTCTATGGCGACCGCGCCTACGAGCAACAGGCGCGACGGGCGCGGCTCAAGGCCGCAGGCATCAAGGACCGCATCATGCACCGGCGGAACAAGCACATGGCCTCGCTGCCCTCCTGGCAGAAGCGCCGCAACGACCTCATTGCAAGGCGCCGGGCACCGGTCGAGGCCGTCTTCTCGGCGCTGAAGCGCCTCTACGGGCAGCGGCGGGCCAAGAGCCTCACCCTTGAGCGGAACACCGCCCGCCTCTACGCCGTCGCCACCGTCTACAACATGCGCCGCGCCAGCCTGCTCGCAGGCGCCTGAGGCGCAAGCGCAGTGCAAACCCCCGTGGAAAGGCCGCTGTGGAGCCGACCCCACAGCACGAAAGACCCATGCACGCCGGCAAACGACGGCGCCTGCCGCCAATCCGCTCAACGGAACCGGCGCACAGACCACGATCAACACACCGAGCCGCCATCCCCCTCCCTCCAAACCAACTACCCCGATTTCGCAGAGGAATCCTTCAGGGGGGAGAGGGACAGGGAGAGGTGGGTCGGCGAGCCGCCGTGATCCCGAAAGGTCGGATAGTGCTCTAATCGTCCGCGGCATCGGGCCGCTCATCGGCCGCACCGATGAAATCGACGGACCACATCTTCTCCAGGTTGTAGAGGGCGCGGATCTCCGGCCGGAAGACGTGCACGATGATGTCGCCCGCGTCGATCAGCACCCAGTCGCAGCTCTCGCGCCCCTCCGCCAGGGCCGGGGTGCCATCGTCCTTGAGCTGTTTCAGGAGCCGGTCGGTCACCGCATCGACATGGCGTTTCGATCGTCCGCTGGCGATGACCATGAGGTCGGCGATCGCGGTCTTGCCGTCGAGGTCGATGGTGACGATGTCCTCCGCCTTCGCGTCGGCAAGGACGCAGGCGACGGTCCGGTGAAGGGCGCCGGCCTTTGCATGCGCCGGCCGGCCGGGCCCGACGGATCGGTTCGATGACGTTATGGTGTTCCTTCAGCCTCCCCTGTCAGGCCCGCCGTGCGGCGTGCGGCACGCAGCACCGTCGCCGAGGCGGGATGCAGCGGTCCGTGGATCACCATCCAGGCGGGCGGCTTGCACTGCGCCAGCCCCTGCGCGCGGCGTTCCGCCATCCGCCGGTATGCGAAGCGCCTCGCAGGCTTCACCACACCGGCATAGCGAGAGTAGGGCCAGCGATCGATGACCGCAACGGGCAGCGCCTTGAAGAGCGCGGGCCAGCGCCGCCATTGCGCGAGATTCAGCAGGTTGTCGGCGCCGATGATCCAGACCAGCCGGTGGCGCGGGAAGCGCCGCCTGAGCCGGGCCACCGTATCGACGGAATAGCGGCTGCCGAGGCGGCTCTCGATGTCGCTCACGCGGAGCCTCCGGTGCGCGGCTTCCTCCCTGGCCGCCGCGAGCCGGTCCTCGAACGACGCCATCCCGGCGCGGGGCTTGAGCGGGTTCTGCGGCGAGACCAGCCACCAGACCTCATCCAGACCGAGGCGCTTGAGGGCGAGCAGGCTGATGTGGCGGTGCCCTTCATGGGCCGGGTTGAAGGAGCCGCCGAGCAGGCCGATCTTGCGGCCCGGCGGCCGCGCGGGCGGCGCACCGCCGGGCACAGGCCGCGAGCGCCGGCGGCGCATGGGTACGAGGGGGGGCACCAGCGGAGTCAGGGGCGAACCTGCCCGTTGCCGTACACCTTGTACTTGTAGGTGGTGAGCTGCTCGACGCCGACCGGCCCCCTGGCGTGGAGCTTGCCGGTGGAGATGCCGATCTCGGCACCCATGCCGAACTCGCCGCCGTCGGCGAACTGGGTGGACGCGTTGTGCAGCACGATGCCGCTGTCCACCGCCTCCATGAAGCGCTCGGCGGCGGCGGCATCCTCTGTGATGATGCTGTCGGTGTGGTGGGAGCCGTGCGCGTTGACATGGGCGATCGCCGCGTCGAGTCCGTCGACCACGCCGACCGAGATAATCGCGTCCAGATATTCGGTTCCCCAGTCGGCGGCGTCGGCCGGCACCACGCGCGAATCGAGCGCGCGCGCACGTTCATCGCCGCGCACCTCGCAGCCGGCCTCGAACAGCGGCTCGAGAATCGCGGGCAGCGCGTCCTCCATGGCGCTGTCGACCAGGAGCGTCTCCGCCGCACCGCAGATTCCGGTGCGGCGCATCTTGGCGTTGAAGGTCACGTCGCGCGCCGTCGCGGGATCGGCGGCGGCGTGCACATACACGTGGCAGACCCCGTCCAGGTGCGCCATCACCGGCACCCTGCTCTCGTCCCGCACCCGTTCGTTCAGGGAGCGGCCGCCGCGCGGCACGATCAGGTCCACCGCATCGTCCATGGCGAGCAGGATGCCCACGGCAGCCCGGTCCGTGGTCGGCACGAGCTGGATGCAGCCCGCCGGCAGCCCGGCCTCGGCGAGAGCCGCGCGCAGCGCCGCGGCGATGGCGCGCGAGGAGTGCCAGCTCTCCGAGCCGCCGCGCAGGATCGCCGCATTGCCCGACATGAGGCAGAGCGCGCCGGCGTCGGCGGTTACGTTGGGCCGCGATTCGTAGATGATGCCGATGACGCCGATCGGCACCGAAACCCGGCGGATGCGGAGCCCGTTGGGCCGCTCCCACTCGCCGAGGAGGCGTCCCACCGGGTCGTCCAGGGCGGCCACCTGCTCGACGCCCGCCGCCATCGCCTCGACCCGGCCGGAGTCCAGCGCGAGGCGGTCGAGCAGGGCAGCGCCGAGCCCGGTCTCCGTTGCGGCCGCCATGTCTAGCGCATTCGCCTCCAGGATGGCCGCCGCGCGCGCGCGGAGCGCCGCCGCTGCCGCCCTCAGCGCGCGCCGCCGGGTCTCGGCGGAGGATGCGGCAAGCGCCTGTGCCGCGGCGCGGGCCTCGGCGCCGAGCGCGGCCATTGCGGCCCCGATGTCGCGGTCCTCGTCGCGGCTCCGTGCCGCCTCGGCGCTGCTCACGGTCCTTGCTCCTCGTCGAGCACGAGATCGTCGCGGTGAATCATCTCGGCGCGGCCACGGTAGCCGAGGATGCGTTCTATTTCACGGGATTTGTGGCCCATGATACGGCGTGCGTCGGCGGCGGAGTAGGCGACCAGGCCGCGCCCGGCCTCGCCGCCATGCGCGGCCTGCACCGCCACCGCATCGCCGCGCTCGAACGCGCCCTCCACCGCCGTCACGCCGGCCGGCAGCAGGCTCCGGCCGCGCGCCAGCGCGCGCCGCGCGCCGTCGTCGATGACAAGCGTGCCGCGCGGTTCGAGCGCACTCGCGATCCAGCTCTTGCGTGCCGCCCGCGGCGTTGCGGTGGAGATGAACCAGGTCGAGCGGGCACCGCCCTCCAGCGCCGCGAGCGGGCGCTCGACCGCGCCGCGCGCGATCACCATGTGACAGCCTGCCGCCATCGCGTGCCTGGCCGCGGCGATCTTGGTCACCATCCCGCCGGCGGCGGTCGGCGAGCCGACATCGCCCGCCATTGCCTCGATCGCCGGCGTGATGCGCGCGACCTCGGGGATCCAGCGGGCGTGCGTGTCGTGCCGCGGGTCGCTCTCGTAGAGGCCATCGACATCGGAGAGCAGCACCAGCAGGTCCGCGCTCATCATCACCGCGACCCGCGCCGCGAGCCGGTCGTTGTCGCCGAAGCGGATTTCGCTGGTGGCGACGGTGTCGTTCTCGTTGATGACGGGAACGGTGCCGAGCGCCAGCAGCGTGTTGACGGTGCTGCGCGCGTTCAGGTAGCGCCGGCGCGCCTCGGTGTCCTCGTGGGTCAGCAGAATCTGCGCCACCCCGATGCCGTGGCGGGCGAGGACCGACTGGTATGCGTGCGCCAGCCTGATCTGCCCGCACGCCGCCGCCGCCTGCATCTCCTCGAGCTTCAACGCGCCCGGCGCGAGCCCGAGCTGACGGCGCCCGATCGCGATCGCCCCCGACGAGACGATCAACACGTCCGTGCCGCGCCGACGAAGCTCGGCGACATCCCGGGCAAGGCCGTCCAGCCAGTCCTCGTTGAGGGCGCCGGTCTCGGACTCGGCAAGAAGCGACGAGCCGATCTTGATGACCGCGCGGGTGGCGACCGCGAGCGCGGGCCGGGTCATGGCGCCACTCCATGCGCAAGCGGGTCTTCCGCGCCTGCGGTGCGCCCGCGGACGGCGTTGTGGGCGGCGCCCAGAACCCCATGCACGCCCTCGCCGGCGGCGCCGGAGAGGAGGTGAACCGCAACGTCCGACGCCGCTGCCAGACGATCGCGTTGCTGCGCGCGCGCGTCCTCATCGAGGGCGTCCACCTTGTTCAGGCAGACGATCTCGGGTTTTTCCGCCAGGCCGTGGCCGTAGGCCGCGAGCTCGGCGCGGACGGCGCGATAGGCCTGCGCCACGTCCGCCTGCGTTCCATCGACGAGGTGGATCAGCACCGCGCAGCGCTCGATGTGGCCAAGAAAGCGGTCGCCCAGCCCCGCCCCGCCATGGGCGCCGGCGATCAGGCCGGGAATGTCGGCGAGCACCATCTCCTCGTCGCCCACCGCCACGACGCCGAGATGGGGGACGAGGGTCGTGAAGGGGTAGTCGGCGATCCTGGGCCGCGCCCGGCTGACGGCGGCGAGCAGGGTCGACTTGCCGGCGTTGGGCAGGCCCACCAGGCCGGCGTCGGCCAGCAGCTTGAGACGGAGCCGGATGAGGCATTCCTCGCCATCGCCGCCCGTATCGGCCCGGCGCGGCGCGCGGTTGGTGGACGACTTGAAATGCGCGTTGCCGCGCCCGCCGGCCCCGCCCTGGGCGAGCAGCGCGCGGGCGCCGACCTCGGTGAGATCGGCGATCGGGGCGGTGCCCGGCTCGGCCATGATCTCGGTCCCGACCGGCACGGCGAGGACCACATCGGCGCCGCGCGCGCCGGCGCGGCAGGCACCCCGCCCGTGTTCGCCCCGGCCCGCCTTCACATGCTGGCGAAAGCGGAAGTCGATGAGGGTGTTCAGGCTCGCGACGGCCTCGGCGTAGACAGAGCCGCCGTCGCCGCCGTCGCCGCCGTCGGGCCCGCCGCGCGGCTCATTCTTGGCGCGCCGGAAGCTGGCGCTGCCGCTGCCGCCTGCGCCGCTCTGCACATGAATCCGGGCCTGATCGAGAAAGCGCATGATACGCGCTCATGGCGCGGTTGGCGCCTGCCGCCGGGCACGCCCACTGGGAACGCCGCCGGGGGACGCCGCCGGGCGCGCCGCCGAGCAGGGTCTTACGGGTTCGGCGCGACCGAGACCACCGTCTTCCCGCCGCTCCGCCTGGCGAAACGCACATGGCCGTCGGTCAACGCGAAGAGCGTGTGGTCGCGCCCGATCCCGACATTCTCGCCGGGATGCCACTTGGTGCCTCGTTGGCGCGCGATGATGTTGCCCGGGATCACCGCCTCACCGCCGTATTTCTTGATGCCGAGCCGACGGCCCGCCGTGTCCCGGCCATTGCGCGAACTGCCGCCTGCCTTCTTGTGCGCCATCAGCTCTTCTCCTCCGCCGGCTCGTCCGCCGGCGTTACAGCCGCCTCGTCGGCCGGCGGGTCGGCCTGCTCGCCGGCCGCAGTTTCGGCCGCGGCGTCCGCTGCCGCTTCGGCTGCACTGTCCGCCGCTGCTTCGGCCGTTTCTTCCACCGGCGGCTCGGCCGGCTCCTGAGCCGCCGCTTCAGCGGGCGCGGCGTCCTCGATCGCCTTCGCCTTGGGCGCTGCCCTCTTCCGGGGCTTCGTCGTGGCTCCGGATTTCGCTCTTGACGGCCTCTTCGCCTTGGCGCCGGCTTTCGGGGCCGCGTCCTCCGCCGCCGTCTTCTTCTTCCGGCGGGCTTTCCGCTTCTGGCCGGCCGCCAGGATCTCGTCGATGCGGAGCACCGTCAGATCCTGCCGGTGCCCGCGCTTGCGGCGGTGGTTCTTCCGGCGCTTCTTGCGGAAGACGATGATCTTCTCGCCGCGCGTGTGCTCCACGACCGTCGCCGCCACCCGCGCGCCGTCGACGAGGGGCCGCCCCAGCGAGACCGACTCGCCGTCGCCGAGCGCCAGCACCTCGCCGAGCTCGACCGCCTCGCCGGCCGCAGCCGGGAGCCGTTCGACCTGGATGACGTCCTCGGGCGCGACGCGGTATTGCTTCCCGCCGGTGCGAACCACAGCGAACATGGCAACCGTCCGTGTTGGGTGGAGCGGGGTGCGCCCCGCAGCGGGCGCACTATAGGCCTGCCGTCCTTCCTGTCAATCGAGCGTGGATTGTCGACGACCCTCAACCAGAGCGTTTCCGTTTCACACGGGAACGCTCCAAACCAGGGTCAGGGGGACCGCGTGGGAATTGCGCTCTAGGCTCCTACGGCTCCTGTCGCCGGGGGCGCGTGGCCAGGGAAGCGAGGGCGAAAATTGTTGAAATTACAAAACCAACCCAATTTCACGCAACACTTTGTTTCAGAACACAAAAATCCTGTTCTGTCTCAGACCGTCTCCTGACCGGGGCGCCGCAGGAGCGCCGCGCCGCGTTCGCGGCCTGGGCCGGGTCCGTCCAGGACGGACCCGCTCTAAGGGACGGCGATCTCAGGTGTGACGGTGCCGCCGGTGAGCCGGGCGAGTTCGTCGATGGTGGTGGCGAACACGCAGTGCGGGTGGCCGGCGGCGGCGTAGACGGTCTCGAAACGGCCGAGGCTCTGATCGATCGCGACCGGAAGCGGCGTCTCGTGGGCCAGCGGGGCGACGCCGCCGATGGCGAAGCCGGTGGCGGCGCGCACGGCGTCCGCATCGGCGCGGCGCACCCGGCCTTCGCGCCCGAGGGCGCCGGCCAGCGCGCCCGTGTCGCAGCGGCGGTCGCCCGCCACCAGCGCCATCACCTGCGCGCCGCCGATGGTGAAGACCAGCGACTTCACGATGCTGCCCAAGGGCGTGCCGATGCTGGTGGCCGCATCCTCGGCGCTCCGCGCGGTGTCGCTCAGCGCGATCACCTGCGCCTGCGATCCGGCCTCTGCCAGCGCCGCCTGCACCCGGCGCACCGCCGGATGGGCAAGCGGGTCCGCCGCGCACGCCATGCTATTGCGGGACCTTGAGCCCCCGCTGCACCGCCGGCCGGGCGCCGATGGTCTCGAACCAGCGCTGCAGGTTGGGATAGTCGGCCCAGTCGATGCCGTGCCACTCCCAGCGCGCCACCCAGCCGAAGCAGGCGATGTCGGCGATGGAGTAGTCGCCGGCGAGGAAGCCGCGCTCGGCCAGCCGGCGGTCCATCACGCCGTAGAGGCGGTGCGCCTCAGTGGTGTAGCGCTCGATCGCGTAGGGCACCTCCTCGCTGGCGAAGCGCCGGAAATGGTTGGCCTGGCCGAACATCGGGCCGACGCCCCCCATCTGGAACATGAGCCACTCGATCACCCGCCAGCGCCCGCGTGCGTCCGTCGGGATCAGCCGGCCGGTCTTGTCCGCGAGGTAGAGCAGGATGGCACCGGATTCGAAGAGCGAGATCGGCTCCCCGCCCGGCCCGTCGGGATCGACGATCGCCGGGATCTTGTTGTTGGGGCTGATCGCGAGGAAGGCGGGCGCGAACTGCTCGTCGGCCATGATGTTGACGGGGTGGACCCGGTAGGGGAGTCCGACCTCCTCCAGCATGATCGAGGCCTTGTAGCCGTTCGGCGTGCTCCAGGTGTGGAGGTCGATCATTCCCTCTCTCCCTAACGCGCGGCGAACTGCTTGGCGCCGAACATGATGGAGCGCTCTTCCTCGGTGAACTCGGGCTTCTTGCGGATCTGCTCGGCCATCACGTCGAGGCCGCGCCGCACCGCCGGGCGCTCCTTGTTGCGCTCCAGCCAAGCGGCGAGGTTGGGATGGCTCTCGATGTCCTGGCCCTGGTTGTACCAGAGCCGCATCCAGGGAAAGATCGCCATGTCGGCGATGGAATACGCGCCGGCGATCCACTCCCGGTCCGCGAGGCGCTTGTCGACGACGCGGTAGAGCCGGCTCGCCTCGTTGGTGTAGCGCTCGATGGCGTAGGGAAGCTGCTCCGGCGCGTAGTTGCGGAAGTGATGGCACTGGCCGAGCATCGGCCCGACATTGCCCATCTGGAAGAAGAGCCACTGCAGCACCTCGGCCCGGCCGCGCTCGTCCGATGGGATGAAGCGGCCATGCTTCTCGGCATAGTGCAGCATGATCGCGCCCGATTCGAAGAGGCTGAGCGGCTTGCCGTCCGCACCGTCGGAATCGACCACCGCCGGCATCCGGTTGTTGGGCGCGATCGCCAGGAAATCCTGCTCGAACTGCTCGCCCTTGTTGATGTCCACGGGAATCACGTTGTACGGCAGGCCGAGCTCCTCGAAGAGGATGGTGATCTTCCACCCGTTCGGCGTCGGCCAGTAATAGAGATCGATCATGGCGCCCTTCTCCCTCGCCTCTTCGGGCGCATGGCCCGCCGGCGCACGGAGTTATGACCAGCCCGCGCCGGCCGGTCAACGTCACCCGAGTTGCGAGTTGCGTTAGAAGTGCCGGTAGCCCGCGCGTGCGAGCGGGAGCGGCCGGCCATCGTCTCCCACGACGGTGACGCCCTGCCCCTGCGCGATGGTCCCGATGCGGGTGAGCGGGAGTTCGAGGCCACGACCGAGAACTTCTATCGCGCTGCGCGCTGACGGCACGGCGCAGAACAGCAGCTCGTAGTCGTCGCCGCCGCTGACGAGATCGGCGATGCCCGCCTCGCCTTGCGCGAGCGCGCGCCGGGCCGGGGCAGAGAGTGGCACGGCGTCGGCCTCAATGCGCGCCGCGACCCCCGACGCGGTGCAGAGGTGGCCGAGGTCCGCGACCAACCCGTCCGAGACGTCGATCGCGCTCGTCGCCACCCCGATCAGCGCCGCCCCGAGCGCGAGCCGGGGCTCGGGCAGGCGGAAGCGCTCGGCAAGCGCGGCGCGGTCCTCCGGCGCGAGTGCGGCGAGTTCGCCGCGCACTGCCCGCAAGCCCAGCGTCGCGTCGCCGACGGTGCCGGAGACGTAGATGTCGTCGCCCGCGCCCGCGCCCGCGCGGGTGAGACAGGCGCCTGCCGCTACCGTGCCGAAGGCGGTGAGCGACAGCACTGCCGGCCCCTCGGTCGCCACCGTGTCGCCACCGATCAGCGCGACGCCGAATTCCTCCTGGTCGCGGGCGAGCCCGGCGGCAAAATCCTCCACCCATGTGTCGGCGACGCCGCGCGGCAGGGCGAGGCCGAGCGCGTAAGATCTGGCTTCGGCACCCATGGCGGCGAGGTCAGAGAGGTTCACGCGCAACAGGCGGCGGGCGACGGCAGACGGTGCCTCGCCCTCCGGGTAGTGGACGCCGGCCACCATGAGGTCCTTGGTGACGACGAGGCTCGCGCCCTCCGGCGGCGTCAGCAGCGCCCCGTCGTTGCCGAGTGCGAAGGCGCCGGGCGCGGCGCGGCTCAGGGGCTTGAAGTAGCGGGCGATGAGGTCGAATTCAGCGTGCCCGGTCCGCGCGGCCATGGTCCGCTCCGTCCCCCATCTCTGCCGCGCGGAGGCGCCGCGCCAGGCTGTCGAGCGCGCCGTTGACGAACGCGGGCTCGCGGCCTGAGAAGAAGGCGCGCGCGAGCGCGACATATTCGTCGATCACCACCCGCGCCGGCACGTCGGGGCAGGCCGCGAGCTCGCAGGTGGCGGCCCGCATCAGGGCGCGCACCACGGTTCCCAGCCGCTCCATGCTCCAGCGCTCGGCGAGAACCGCCGCCACCAGGGCGTCGAGCTCCGCGGCCCGCGCCGACGCCTCGCGCACGGTGCGCTCGAAATGGCGGCGGTGGGGCGCGGCGTAGCGCTCGCCGTCGATCTCGTGGCCGGCGCGGTGGTTCAGAAACTCCTCGATCACCTCGTCCGCCGACTGGCCTGACATCTCGATCTGATAGAGGGCCTGGACGCAGGCGAGGCGCGCGCTGCTCCGCCCCTGGCCGCGCGGCGCCGTCGCCTCGGCGCTGCCGGGGGCGGTGGGGGCGCCGGGGGCAGTGGGGGCGGCGGTCATTGCGCCTGGCCCCGCGGGCCGGAGCCGAGGGTCGCGCGGACGGCCATCATCGCCAGGCAGGCCCGGGCGGCGCCGGCGCCCTTGTTGCGCCGCTCCACCGCCGCCCGCTCCCAGGCCTGCTCGCGGGTCTCGGCGGTCACCACACCGAAGCCGAGCGCGATGCCGTGGCGCTCGGCGAGCATGGCGAGGCCGCGGGCGCACTCGCCGCAGACATGGTCGTAGTGGCTGGTCTCGCCCCGGATCACGCAACCCAGCGCAACGAAGCCGTCATGGCGCCCGGCGGGGATCGCCATGGCGAGCGCCGCCGGCAGCTCGAAGGCGCCGGGCACGCTGATCCGCTCGTGGCTCACCCCGGCCTCGTCGAGGGCCGCCACCGCGCCCGCGACCAGCTGGTCGGCGATATCCTCGTAGAAGCGCGCGTCGAGGATGAGGACCCGCCTGTCGTCAGCCATGGCAGCCGGCCATCCACGCGCGCCGCGCCTCATCCGAGATCGGCCGCTGGTCGACGACCCGGAGGCCGTAGCCGTCGAGGCCGACGATGGTCCAGCGCGTGTTGTGCAGCAGGATCATGTCGCGGACGCCGAGGTCGAGCAGGATCTGGGCGGCGACGCCATAGTACCTGAGGCCGCCCGAATCCTCGCCGTCCTCGCTCTCCGCCCCCTCGTCCGCGCGCCGCGAGAGCCGCGGGGGCACGCGATCGCGGATGACGACCACGACGCCGCGGCCGAGCTCGCCGATCATCCTGAGCGCCGCCTGGAGCTTGCCGGTGTTCTCGCTCTCCGTATTGGCGAGCCCGTCTTCGAGAATGTTGAAGGCATGGGCCCGCACCGGCACCGGCTCGTTGTCCCAGACATCGCCCTTCACCAGCGCGATGTGCTCGGCCTTCTGGACGGTGTCGGCATAGACATACATGCGGAACACGCCGCCGTGATGGGAGGTGAGCGTGCTCTCCCGCACCCGCTCGACGATCCTGTCGTGGCGCAGCCGATAGGCGATGAGGTCGGCGATGGTCGCGATCCTGACGTTGTGAAGCTGGGAGAAGGCCTCGAGATCGGGCATCCGCGCCATGGTCCCGTCGTCGTTCATGATCTCGCAGATCACCGCCGACGGGTTGAGGCCGGCGAGGCGCGCGAGGTCGACGCTCGCCTCCGTATGCCCGGTGCGCACCAGCACGCCGCCGTCGCGGGCGGCGAGCGGGAAGACATGGCCGGGCGAGGTCAGGTCGTCCGGCCCGCGGCGCGGGTCGATGGCAACCGCGATCGTGCGTGCGCGGTCCGAGGCCGATATGCCGGTCGTGATCCCCTCGCGCGCCTCGATCGAGACCGTGAACGCCGTGTCGTGGCGGGATTCGTTGCGCTTGGGAATCAGCTCCAGGCCGAGGTCGCGCACCCGGTCTGCGCCGAGCGCCAGGCAGATCAGCCCGCGGCCGTAGCGGGCCATGAAGTTGATGGCCTCGGGCGTGGCCATCTGGGCCGGAATGACCAGATCGCCCTCGTTCTCCCGTTCCTCGTCGTCGGCGAGGATGACCATTCGCCCGTTGCGGAACTCCTCGACCGTCTCCTCGACCGACAGGAGCTTGCAGGACGGCGCGTCGCGCGACATCTCGACCCATCAATGCTGTGCGTGAAGGCGCGCAAGGTAGCGCGCGATCAGGTCCACCTCAAGGTTGAGGCGGCGGCCGGCGGCGCACGCGCCGAGGGTGGTGCAGGCCAGCGTGTGGGGGATCAGGTTGATCCCGAACGCGTCGCCGTCCACTTCGTTCACGGTCAGCGAAACGCCGTCGAGAGCGACCGAGCCCTTGGAGGCCACGAAGCGCGAGAGTTCCGCCGGGCAGCGCAGCGTGAGGCGGAGCGACTCGCCGTCCGCTGCCGCGCCCTCCACCAGCGCGACGCCGTCGATATGGCCCGTCACCAGGTGGCCGCCGATCTCGTCGCCCAAGCTGAGCGCACGCTCCAGGTTGACCCGCGTGCCCGCGCGCCAGTCGCAGAGGGTGGTCCGGTCCATCGTCTCGGCGGAGACATCGACCGCGAACCAGCCCGGCCCCTTGTCCACCACCGTGAGGCAGGGGCCCGAGCAGGCCACGGAGGCGCCCAGCGCGATCCCGCCGGTGTCGTCGGCGGTGCCGATCTCGAGCCGCCTGCCGCCGCCGGCAGCCTCGGCGACCGCCCGTACATGGCCCACGTCGGTGACGATTCCTGAGAACATGGCGCGTCGCTCAGGCGGCGGGCACCAGGGTGTCCAGCACGTCCTCGCTGAGCGAGGTCGAGGAAACGCGGACGAAACGCGCCATGTCCCGCACTTGCTCGATGCCGAGCGCAGCCAGCGCCGGCACGCCGTCGCCGCCGATGGCACCGGGCGCGCGGAACCATTCGATGCGATCGACAAGGCCCGCCTGCAACAGGGCCGCCGCGAGGCGGCCGCCGCCCTCGACGAGAACGCGGGTGAGGCCGCGCCCGGCGAGCGCTTCGAGCGCAGCCGCGAGCAGCGGACGCCCCTCTTCATCCGCCGCAGCCTCGATGACCTCCGCCCCCGCCTGCTCCCAGACCGCATGCCGGCCGTCCCGGCCGAGCGAGGTCGTCGAGACGATCCAGGTCGGGTGCTCGCCCGCGCCGGCGACGAGCGCGTGGGTCCCCGGCAGCGGGGCACTGCCGTCGATCACCACGCGCACCGGGTTCGATCCTTCCATGCCGGGGAGCCGGCAGGTGAGCTGCGGGTCGTCGGCCACGGCGCTCGCGGCGCCGACCATCACCGCATCGTGGCGGGCACGCAGCAGGTGGGCGCGGGCCCTGGCGCGGGGTCCGGTGATCCAGCGGCTGTCGCCGGTGCGGGTCGCGATGCGGCCGTCGAGGCTGCTCGCGAGCTTGAGCGTCACCTGGGGCCTGCCCCGCTCGATACGCGAGAGGAAGCCCGCGTTGAGCGCCCTTGCGCGGTCTTCCATGCAGCCGCGCGCGACCGCGATGCCGGCGGCTTCGAGCGTGGCAAGGCCGCGGCCGGCGACGCGGGGATCGGGGTCCTTGAGCGCCACGACCGCGCGCGCGATCCCGGCCCGCACCAGCGCGTCGGCGCAGGGGCCGGTCTTGCCCTCGTGGGCGCAGGGCTCCAGGGTGACGTAGCAGGTGGCGCCCTGCGCGCCGCCGCCGCCGGCGCGGGCGGCACGGGCGAGCGCTTCGCTCTCGGCATGGGGCCGGCCGCCGGGCTGGGTCCAGCCGCGGCCGACGATCCGCCCCTCCCGCACCAGCACGCAGCCGACCGCCGGGTTGGGCCAGACGCTGCCGAGGCCGCGCCCGGCGAGCGCGAGGGCGAGCGCCATGAAGCGGCGGTCGGGCGCTGGGTCGGCCGGGGCCATGGGGCTCACGTCCGCTCGTCGGCGAGCCCGTCGATGAACTCCTCGAAGTCCTTCTTCTCGCCGAAGTTCCGGTAGACCGAGGCGAAGCGGACATAGGCGACCTGGTCGAGGCCGGCGAGCGCCTCCATCACCATCTCCCCGATCACGGTGCTCGGGATCTCGGTCTCGCCCAGGCTTTCGAGGCGGCGCACGATGCCGGTCACGATGTGATCGACCCGGTCGGGCTCGACCGGCCGCTTGCGCAGCGCGATCTGCATCGAGCGCGCCATCTTCTCGCGCTCGAAGGAGACCCGCTGGCCGTTGCTCTTGATCACCGAAAGCTCGCGCAGCTGGATCCTCTCGAAGGTGGTGAAGCGGCCGGCGCAATTGGTGCATTGCCGGCGCCGGCGGATCGCGGTGTTGTCCTCGGTCGGCCGCGAATCCTTCACCTGCGTGTCGTCATTGCCGCAGAACGGGCAGCGCACGGCGGGCCTCCTCTCAGGCGTGGCCGGGATAGACCGGGAAGACGGCGCAGAGCGCCCGGACCTCGGCGCGTATCTCCGCCGCGCGGTCCTCGGCGGCGCCCGGCGCGCCGGCCTCATGGTCGAGCAGGTCGGCGATCCAGCCGGCGATCCGCCGGAACTCGCCCTCGCCGAAGCCGCGGCTGGTGGCCGCCGGCGAGCCGAGCCTGATGCCGGAGGTCACCCAGGGCTTTTCGGGATCGAAGGGAACGCCGTTCTTGTTGCAGGTGATCCCGGCCCGCTCCAGCACCGCCTCCGCACGCTTGCCGGTCAGCCCCTTGGCGCGGAGGTCGACGAGCATGAGGTGGGTGTCGGTCCCGCCTGAGACGATGTCGTAGCCGCGTTCGGCGAGCGCGCCCGCCAGCGCCTTGGCGTTGGCCACCACCTGGCGGGCGTAGTCCCTGAACGCAGGCTGCATCGCCTCGCCGAGCGCCACCGCCTTGGCGGCGACCACATGCTCCAGCGGCCCGCCCTGGAGGCCCGGGAAGACGGCCGAATCGATGCGCTTCGCCAAGGCCTCGTCGTCGCTGAGGATCATGCCGCCGCGCGGGCCGCGCAGCGTCTTGTGGGTGGTCGTCGTGACGATGTGCGCGTGCGGGAAGGGGTTCGGATGCAGCCCGGCCGCGACCAGGCCCGCGAAGTGAGCCATGTCGACCATGAAGAGCGCGTCGACCGAATCGGCGATGTCGCGAAAGCGCGCGAAGTCGATGATGCGCGGATAGGCGGAGCCGCCGGCGAGGATGAGCTTGGGCTTCTCGGCGTGCGCCAGGGCGGCCACCTCGTCGTGGTCGATCCGCCCGTCCTGGCGGCGGACGCCGTACTGGACCGCCTTGAACCACTTGCCGGAGAGATTCGGCGCCGCCCCGTGCGTGAGGTGCCCGCCGGCCGCGAGCGACAGGCCGAGAAAGGTATCGCCGGGCTGGAGCGAAGCGAGGAAGGCGGCCTGATTGGCCTGCGCGCCCGAATGGGGCTGCACGTTGGCGAAGCCGCAGCCGAAGAGCGCCGTCGCCCGCTCGATCGCCAGCCGCTCGCCGATATCGACATTCTCGCAGCCGCCATAGTAGCGCCGGCCGGGATAGCCCTCGGCATACTTGTTGGTGAGCACCGAGCCCTGCGCCTCCAGGACCGCGCGGCTCACGATGTTCTCGGACGCGATCAGCTCGATGGTGGTCTGCAGGCGCTCGACCTCGCCGGCCACCGCCGCGTACACCGCCGGATCGGCGTCCTGCAGCGGGCTGGTGAAGAACGCGGTCCCGGCCCCCCCCTCGGGGCGCGTGGAGACGGCCATGGTCGGATTCCTTCGCCTCGCCGGTCCGGTCAGGAGAGCTTGGCGACGCGCGCGCTGTGGCGGCCGCCTTCGAATTCCGTGTCCAGAAACGCCTGCAGGCAGCGGCGCGCGGTCTCCTCCGACACGCGCCGGGCGCCGAGGGCGAGCACGTTGGCATCGTTGTGGGCGCGCGCGAGCCGCGCTTCCTCCGCGTCGCGGCAGAGCGCGCCGCGCACCGCGCGGCTGCGGTTGACTGCAATGCTCATGCCGATGCCGCTCCCGCAGATCAACACGCCCCGGTCGGCGCGGCCGCTCTCGATCGCCTGCGCCACGGCCAGCGCATAGTCGGGGTAGTCGACCGGACCGTCGCCGCCCGCGCCCAGGTCCACGACAGCGCGTCCCGCCGCCTCGAGGTCGGCGCGCAGCACCGCCTTGAGGTCGACGCCCGCATGGTCCGAAGCGATGGCGAAGCGATGGTCCGGCATGGCCACCCCAGCTGCGTGGCCCGTGGCCGGCCCTGTATACGCCGATGGCCGAGACGCGGGCAACACTAGTCGGTGCGCCTGCCGGTGCAACTGTTGTCCGTGCACCTGCCGGTGCAACACTTGTCGGTGCATCTGCCGGTGCAACTATTGTCCGTGCACCTGCCGCTGGGCGTGCTTGGGCGCCGGCGCCGGAGCCGGATAGAATGACCGGGCGAAACGGGGAGAGACTCATGGATGTCGTCACGATGAACATCGTCGAATCGACGATGCTCTCGATCTGCCGCGAAATGGGCATCACCATGATGAAGACGTCCTATTCGACGATCTTCAACGAATCGCTCGACTTCAGCTGCGCCATCGCGGACGCCGACGGCGACATGATCGCGGTCGCCGACTACTGCCCGGCGCAGATCGGCGGCATGTCGCTGCTCATCAAGTCCTGCATCCGCGAAATGGCCGGCGAGCAGGTCGCCGAGGGCGACGTCATCCTGCACAACGACCCCTACCGGGGCGGGCTGCACACGCCGGAGCACACCTTCTTCACGCCCGTCTTCGTGGACGGCGCGTTCATGGGCTATGCGGTGGCGATCGGCCATGTCGCCGAAGTCGGCGGCATGGTGCCGGGCGGCTTCGCCAGCGAGGCCACGGAGATTTTCCACGAGGGCCTGCGCGTGCCCCCGGTCAGGATCAAGAAGCGCGGCAAGGACGTGGACGAGGTGTGGAAGCTGCTGCTCGCGAACGTCCGCACGCCGCGTTACAACTATGGCGACTACCGGGCCATGATCAGCGCCTGCGAGCTCGGCGCGGCGCGCATGTCCCGGCTGATCCGCAAGTACGGCGTGCCGCTGTTCCGGCAGACGGTCGCCGACCTCATGGACTATTCCGAGTCGCGGATGCGGGCGGAGATCGCGGCGATCCCCGACGGCCAGTACTCCTTCGAGGACTTCATGGAGGATGACGGGATCGACGCCAGGCCCTACCGCATCGCCGTGGACATGGTGGTGCAGGGCGACGAGATCGTCGCCGACTGGAGCCGCAGCGACGCCCAGGCGCAGGGCGCGATCAACGCGACGCTGGGCGTCACCTGCTCGGCCACCTACAACGCCATGCTGCACCTGACCGACCCCTCGATCCCGCGCAACGCAGGCTGCTACCGGCCGATCCGCGTGGTGGCGCCGCCGGCGAGCGTGGTCAACGTCGATTACCCGGCGCCCGAGGTCGGCGGCAACACGGAGACCCACGTCCGCATCTGCTACACGGTGATCGCGGCGATGTCCCGCTGCCTGCCCGAGCGCGCGTTCGCGACCGACGCCGGCACCCACGGCAACTTCCTCTTCGGCGGCCACGACCCCGAGAACGACGAATACTATGTCTGCTACGACTTCATGGTCGCCGGCTGGGGCGGGCGCCCCTTCGCGGACGGCAACGACACCTGCAACTGCATCAACGGCAACTGCCGCACGGTCCCGGTCGAGGTCTACGAGAGCCGCTACCCGTGGCTCGTCGAGAACCTGTCGCTCTCCGAGGATTCGGGCGGCGCCGGCATGTACCGGGGCGGGCTCGGCTCGACCAAGACGCTGGAATGCAGGACGGACGAGATCACCATCAGCTACATGGGCGACCGTCACAAGAAGTCTCCCTGGGGCCTGCTCGGCGGCGGCGCCGGGGGATCGGCCGCACTGCTCATCAAGAAGGCGAACGAGGACGACTGGAAGAACGTCTGCGAGGGCTTCGACAAGGTCTCGCCCAGCAAGTTCGGCAACGTGCCCGTGCGCCGCGGCGACCGGGTCCGCCTCAAGTCCGGCGGCGGCGGCGGTTTCGGCCCGGTGACGGAGCGCCCGCGCGCGCTGGTCGACGAAGACGTGCGCGAGGGCTTCGTCTAGTCCGCCGCCGCCGCCCGACATTACGGCCACGCCGCGCCGGCGGCGGAATAGCCGGGCTCAGGTCTGCGGTTCAGGTCTCCGGCTTCGGTCGGGGTGCCCGGCGGGCGCTTTCGGCCTCGACATCTGCCGCCGTCCAGCGTGTCCCGTCGCGGGTGAGGAAGCCGCGCGCGTTGAGGTGTTCCGCGAGGGTCTCCGCGTCATGCGCGCCGCGCGCGCACGCGAACGCCAGCTCCGCACGGATGCGCTCGGCGAAATAGTCGCTTTTTCGCTCAGGCCCGATGGCTCAGTCCCTCCGCGACCAGGGGCGGGGCCGGGGCCGCCGGCCCCAGGGGCCGGCCTTGCCGCTGCCGTTGGGCCGACTGGCGGGCGGTTCGTCCCATGGCGCGTCGCCGTCGTCGGTCGGATCGGCGCTTCGATCGGCGGCCGGCTCCTCCCATTGCCCGGATTCGCCGCTCTCGGCCTCCGGGGGCGGCCGGTACGGCGTCCGTCTGCGCCGGTGGCCGGCGAAACCGCGGTCGAAGAGCGGCACGCCCCGCTTGCGCAGCGGCACCACCAGCAGCACGCCGGCGGCGAAGCCCCCGATATGGGCGTACCAGGCGACACCGCCGCCGGCGGGGCCGGTGGTCAGCGCGTTGATGACCTGATAGCCGATCCAGACGCCCAGTACGCCCCAGGCCGGGAAGCGGATCGGCATGAAGAACACGAGGAGCCAGACACCGCGTTTCGGGTGCAGCATCAAATAGGCGCCGAGCACGCCGGAGACGGCGCCGCTCGCCCCGATGGTGGGGATCTGCGAGGCGGGCTCGACGGCGGCATGCGTGAGCCCCGCCACCGTGCCGCAGAGGAGGTAGAAGAGCGCGAAGCGCCAGTGGCCCATCGCGTCTTCGACATTGTCCCCGAAAATCCAGAGATAGATCATGTTGCCGAACAGGTGCCAGAAGCCGCCGTGCAGGAACATGGAGGTGACGATGGTGAGCCAGGGCGAGATGGTGATCATGTCGGGCTCGCGCCTGAGCTCGCCGAGGACGGTGACGGGGATCATGCCGAGGCGGAAGACCAGCTCGGCGTCGAAGCGGTCCCCGCCGACGGCCTGGACGATCCAGACCACGGTGCAGGCGAGGATCAGCGCCACCGTCACGAACTGGAAGCCGATCCGGTTGAGCGGATTGTCGTCCTTGAGCGGCAGGAACATGGCTCGACAGAGTCATGCCTGCGTCGCCAGATCGCAAGCATGCATGGCGATGCACAATTGCCGGTTTCGGGAAGCATCGGGTGCCGGTTTCGGGAAGCATCGGGCGTTCTCCGTCTTGACGTCGTCGTGGGAGCCGCACCGCCGCGTCATCGATCCGTGCCTCCGCGCCCGTGTCTCTCTACGCGATGACGGCCGCCGAGCCGATCGCTATACTGACTTCGGCAACCTCCGGGCCGTGTCTTCGCGGTGCGGATCGGAGCGTTTGCGAGGCGAGCGCATCGGGAAGGAGTGGCGGCGCGCCACTCCGCGAAGAGAGCGTGACACCGCGGGAAAGGAACCGGTGCTCGATGCGCTCCTTGAAGACGGGACGCTCTTGAGTGCGGTGGAGCTGTAACGGAGGCCTGAGGACACTCCGATCCAAGCAGTCGGCATGGGAACGACCTCCAGCCAGCCCGAAGCGAGCTTCGGCGGCAACCATTCCCGTGCCCCGGTCGGGCATTTCCGACCGGGCATCGGCCTATCTGGATGAAGGCGGCCGACCTCCCCGCACCTCGTGCATGACGGCTCTGACGCGCAGGCCGTCGCTGACCGACTCACATTGGGGAGACCGAGATGCCACTTCCAAACGAACCCTGCGGATCACTACCGAGATCGTCGAAGCTGCAGTCCGCCTACGCTGACTATGACGCGGGTAAGATTTCCAAGTCGGACCTGGAGGCTCTGCAAGACAAGGCCGTCCAGGACTCGCTCGAAAGAATGGAGGCGACGGGACAAGAGATCAACTGCGACGGCGAACAACGGTGGTCCAGCTTCGCCACCTACCCGATAACCGATACGATGACGGGAACGGGCCTGGTGGACACGCTGGCCGATGGCGGCCAGATCTTCGCCCTGTTTCCCGACGGGCATTACAGGAAGCTGCCCAAGCTCGTTAAGGGCCCGTTCAAGTACAAGAACTATGCGGCGGATTCGACGAAGCAGGCCGTTGCGCTGGCCAGCGGCCCGGTGAAGCAGGCGGTGATCGCGCCCTCGATGCTGGCGCTCCTCTACCCGCTGGACCACGAGGTCAAGGGCTATACGCACGATCAGTTCTACGACGACCTCGTCAAGGAATGCGTCACGGACGTCAAGATGGCCCTCGCGGCCGGCGCCGCGCGGGTTTCGATCGATTTCACCGAGGGCCGGCTGGCCTGCAAGAAAGACCCGAACAACCCCTGGACCGGGGCGGGCATGCTGCCTCTCTTCATCGATCTGATCAATCGGGTCCTTGCGGAGTTCACTGCGGAACAGCGGCTGAATATCGGCGTCCACACCTGCCCCGGGAGCGACTGCACGACGACGCACAGCCTCGACGTGGACTATGTCGAGCTGCTGCCCGACATGTTCCGGCTCAATGCCGGGTACTTCCTGATCCAGGCAGCCAGCGAACAGGACACGGAGTACGTGTACAAGCTGATCGGGGAAAACCGCAGAGACGATGCGGATGGCGTGCCCCAGGTCTGCTTCGTCGGCGTCATCGACCCGATCAATCCGGAGGTGGAACGCCCGCAGGACATCTGCGACGAGCTGATGATGGCGGCGCAGTACATCCCCGCCAAGATGCTCGGCGTGACCGACGATTGCGGCTTCCAGCCCTTCAGCAACGATCCGAGACCGAATTACGGATCGCCCGACATCGCGCGCGAGGTCGCCTTCGAGAAGATCGCCGCGCGCCTGCAAGGCGCCCGGATGGCCTCTGAGAAGCTGGGAATCTAGCTTCCTCGAGGGAAGTCCACAGCACACCCGCGGCCGCCACGGTTTGGCCGCAGGTGGCGGGGCCGGCGCGCGGCGCTCAGCCGTCGAGCCGGGCCCGCAGCGCCTCGTTGACCGCGCGCGGGTTGGCCTTGCCGCCCGAGGCCTTCATCGCCTGGCCGACGAACCAGCCCATCAGCTTCGCCCGGCCGCCGCGATAGTCTGCCACCTTGTCGGGGTTGTCGGCGATCACGCGTTCCACCAGCGCCTCGATGGCGCCCGTGTCGCTGACCTGCCGCAGCCCCTGCTCCTCGATGATGGCGTCGGCCTCCCGCCCCGTCGAGACCATGATCTCGAACACGTCGCCGGCGCTGCGCTTCGAGACCGTGCCGTCCGCCACCCGGTCGATCAGGGCGCCGAGGGCGGTAGCAGGGACCGGGCTCTGCTCGATCCCGAGCCCGGCCCGGTTGAGCGCGCCGAAGAGCGCGCCAGTGACCCAGTTGGCGGCCTGCTTGCCGTCGCGTCCGGCCGCGACCGTCTCGAAATAGTCCGCAGTCTCGCGCGCCGCCACCAGCACGCCAGCATCGTAGGCGGAGAGGCCGTAGTCCCCCATGAAGCGCGCCTTCCTGGCGTCGGGCAGCTCCGGCAGCCGGGCGCGCTGGTCTTCGACCCAGGCGGGGTCGAGGGTGAGCGGCAGCAGGTCGGGATCGGGGAAGTAGCGGTAGTCGTGGGCCTCCTCCTTCGAGCGCATGGCGCGGGTCAGGCCATGCGCGTTATCGAAGAGGCGGGTCTCCAGCGCCACGCTGCCGCCGCCCTCGATCACCGCGACCTGGCGCCGGGCCTCGACCTCGATGGCCTTCATGACGAAGCGGACCGAGTTCAGGTTCTTGATCTCGCAGCGGGTGCCCAGATCGCCGCCCGGCCGGCGCACCGAGACGTTGACATCGGCGCGCAGCGAGCCCTGCTCCATGTTGCCGTCGCAGGTGCCGATATAGCGCAGGATCGTGCGCAGCTTGCGCAGGTAGAGGCCGGCTTCCTCCGGGCTCCCGATGTCGGGCTCGGAGACGATCTCCATCAGCGCTATGCCGGCGCGGTTGAGGTCGACGCAGGTGGCGTCGGCGCGGCGGTCGTGGAGGCTCTTTCCGGCGTCCATCTCCAGATGCAGCCGGGTGATGCCGATGGTCCGCTGCGATCCGTCCTCCATATCCAGCACGACCCGGCCCTTGCCCACGATGGGCTGCGAATACTGGGAAATCTGATAGCCCGGCGGCAGGTCGGGATAGAAATAGTTCTTGCGGTCGAACACCGAGGTCAGGTTGATCTCGGCCTCCAGCGCGAGCCCGGTGCGCACGGCCTGCTCGACGCAGTGGCGGTTGACCACCGGCAACATGCCGGGCATCGCCGCATCGACGAGGGAGACCTGGCTGTTGGGCGCCGCGCCGAAGGCGGTGGGTGCGGCCGAGAAGAGTTTTGCCTGCGAGACCACCTGGGCGTGGACCTCCAGCCCGACGACGACCTCCCAGTCCCCTCCGCGGCCCGCGATGCGGTAGCCGCTGCCGCTCACGCCGCCGCTCCGGCCCCGCCCGGCGCGGGCGGGCGGTGGCTGAAGCCGGCGGCGCTCTCCAGAACCCCCGCGGCGCGGAAGAGCGTGGGCTCGTCGAAGGGCCGCGCGATCAGGTGCAGGCCGAGGGGCAGACCGTCCCCGGTGAGCCCGGCCGGCACCGAGATCGCGGGCAGGCCGGCGAGGCTCGCCGGCACCGTGAAGACATCGTTCAGATACATGGCGATGGGGTCGTCCATCTTCTCGCCGATGGCGAAGGCGGCGAAGGGCGCGGTGGGCGTCAGCACCGCGTCTACGCTTGCGAACGCGGTCTCGAAATCGCGCGCGATCAGGGTCCGCACCTTCTGCGCCTTCAGGTAGTAGGCGTCGTAGTAGCCGGCCGACAGCACATAGGTGCCGATCAGGATGCGCCGCCTGACCTCGCGCCCGAAGCCGGCGGCGCGGGTGCGGGCATACATCTCGGCCGGATCGCCGCCCTCCACGCGCAGCCCGTAGCGGACGCCGTCGTAGCGCGCGAGGTTGGAGGACGCCTCCGCCGGCGCCACGATGTAGTAGGCAGGCAGCGCGTACTTCGTGAGCGGCAGCGAGATGTCCACGACCGTGGCGCCGGCCTCGCGGAACCAGCGCACGCCCGCCGCCCATAGCGCCTCGATCTCCGCCGGCATTCCCTCCATCCGGTATTCCGCCGGCACGCCGATGGTGAGGCCGCGCACATCGCCCGTGAGGTGTGCCGCATAGTCGGGGACCGGGCGGTCGATGGAGGTCGAGTCCTTGCGGTCGTGACCGGCCATCGCCTGCAGCATCAGGGCCGCGTCCTCCACGCTGCGGGTGAGCGGCCCCGCCTGGTCGAGGGACGAGGCGAAGGCGATCATGCCCCAGCGCGAGCAGCGGCCATAGGTGGGCTTCATGCCGACGATGCCGCAGAAGGCCGCCGGCTGGCGGATCGAGCCGCCGGTATCGGTGCCGATCGCGCCGGGGCAGAGGCGCGCGGCCACGGCGGCGGCCGAGCCGCCGGAGCTGCCGCCGGGCACCAGCGGCCTGGGATCGCCCTGCCGGCGCCAGGGGTTGATGACCGGGCCGTCGGCGCTGGTCACGTTGGCCGAGCCCATGGCGAACTCGTCCATGTTGGTCTTGCCCAGCATGAGCGCGCCCGCGGCCCACAGATTGGCGGTGACGGTCGATTCGTAGGGCGGCGCGAAGCCGTCGAGGATGTTCGAGCAGGCCTGGCTGCGCACCCCGCGAGTGCAGAAGAGGTCCTTGACGCCGAGCGGGATGCCTTCGAGCAGGCGTCCCTCGCCCGCGCGCAAGCGCGCGTCCGCCGCATCCGCCGCGGCGCGGGCGCGGTCGACGGTCTCGGCGACGAAGGCATTGAGCCCGCGCCCGGCTTCGAGGGCGGCGATATGCGCGTCCACCAGCTCGCGCGCCGAAAACTCGCGGGCGGCAAGGCGTGCGCGGGCGCCGGCGACGGTGAGCGCGGTGAGGTCGCTCACTCGACCGTCTTGGGGACGACGAAGAAGCCGTCGTCGCTCTCGGGCGCGTTGGCCAGCAGATCGTCGGTCGGCGCGCCGGCTTGCGCGCTGTCGTCCCGTTGCGGGAGCGTCGCGGCGATCGCGCCGGTCATCGGCTCGACGCCGTCGGTATCGACCTCGCCCAACTGCTCGACCCAGGCGAGGATGCCGCTCAGCTCCCGCGCCATGGGCTCGAGCGCGTCGTCCTCCATCGCGATGCGCGAGAGGCGGGCGATGCGCAGGACGGTGCCCTTGTCGATGGTCATGGATGAGCCGGACCCGATGAGGTCCGCCGGGGCCGGCCCTGCTCCTCCCAGCCGGCGAGCAGGTCGGGCGCGGTCACGTAGCAAACGGGCGGGCGCGGCGGCGGGGGTTGGCCGTCGATCCAGCCGGGGAACAGGATCTCGTAGGCCGGTGCCGGCGTCTCATGCCGGCGCAGCATCTGCCGCGCCTTGATCTGGGGATGGTCCGGCACCTCCTCCAGGCGGTGGACCGGCTCGTAGCAGCAATCGACGCCCGCCATCAGCCGGTTCATCTCGTCGAGGGTCCGCGCCTGGACGAAGGCTGCGACCTCGCCGATGAGCGCGCTCTGCGGCCGGGGCTCCCACTGGCGCTCGATCCACTCCGGCCGGCCGCAGGCGGTGCAGAAGTTGCCCCAGAACTTGTCTTCGAGCGCGCCGAGGGTGACGAAGCGGCCGTCGCCGGTCTCGTAGATGTTGTAGAAGGCGGCGCCGCCATTGGGAAACTGCTCCGCGCGCCGGGCGTCCCATTCCTCGTGGAAGAGCCCGTTCAGCGCCCAGACCTGCCAGGGCAGCACGGTCTCGGCGATGCTCACGTCGATGGTGGCGCCGCGGCCGCTTGTCCCCCGGCTGCGGCCGATCAGTCCGCCCATGATGCTGAGCGCGGCCTGCATCCCGGACGCGAAATCGGCGGTGGGGGGGAAGGAGACCACCGGCCGCTCGGGCACGCCGGAGCGCTCCAGCCCGCCGGTCAACGCCATGTAGTTGATGTCGTGGCCGCCGCGCAGGCGGTAGGGCCCCGCGAGCCCCCAGCCCGAGAGCGAGCAGGAGACGATGCCGGGGTTCATCGCGTGCAGCGCCTCGTGGCCAAAGCCGAGGCGGTCGAGCACGCCCGGCCGGTAGGATTCGAGCAGCGCGTCCGAGCGCTCGACCAGGGCGCGGAAGTCGCGCTTGCCGGCGTCGGACTTGAGGTCGATCTCGACCACCGTCTTGCCGCCGTTGACCATCCTGTACCAGACCGACACCCCGTCCGCATCGCATGGGCCGATGGTGCGCATCGGCTCCCCGCCGGGCGGCTCGACCTTGATCACGTCGGCGCCGAGGTCGGCGAGGATCAGGCTCCCGTAGGGGCCGGGGATGTACTGGCTGAGGTCGAGGACCGTCAGACCGCCGAGAAAGGGGAAGGGCACCGCCCCGCGCCGGGCCGGTCAGGAGGCGTATTCGGGCACGCGGGGGCGCTTGCCGGGGCCGCCGCGCCGGCCTGCGCCGCCGCCGCGCTTGCGACCGGGTGCGCCGGGCGCGTCGTCGGCCGGAAAGCTGAAGGTCAGCGAGCCGGCCTTCAGGCCCACCTTCACGTGCCCGCCCTTCGCCAGCCGGCCGAAGAGGAGCTCGTCGGCGAGCGGCTTCTTGATCTTCTCCTGGATCAGCCGCGCGAGCGGCCGGGCGCCGTAGGTGGAATCGTGGCCGTGCTCGGCGAGCCAGGTGCGCGCCGCGGCGCTCAGCTCGATGGTGACGTTGCGGTCGGCGAGCTGGCCCTCCAGCTGGATGACGAACTTGTCGACCACAAGCTTGATGACCTCGGGCGAGAGCGCGGCGAAGCGGATCACGGCGTCGAGGCGGTTGCGGAACTCCGGCGAGAACATCCTCTTGACCGCCTCCTCGTCGTCGCCTTCGCGCTCCGTCCGGGCGAAGCCCACCGGCGCCTTGGCGAGCTCGGCGGCTCCGGCATTGGTGGTCATGATGAGGATGACGTTGCTGAAATCGATGGTCTTGCCGTTGTGATCCGTGAGCTTCCCGTAGTCCATGACCTGCAGGAGGATGTTGAAGAGATCCGGGTGCGCCTTCTCGATCTCGTCGAGCAGCAGCACCATGTGCGGGTTCTGGTCGGCGGCGTCGGTCAGCAGCCCCCCCTGGTCGAAGCCGACATAGCCGGGCGGCGCGCCGATCAGGCGCGAGACCGAGTGACGCTCCATATATTCGCTCATGTCGAAGCGGACGAGCTCCACGCCCAGCACATGGGCGAGCTGGCGCGCGACCTCGGTCTTGCCGACCCCGGTGGGTCCGCAGAAGAGGTAGCAGCCGACCGGCTTGCCCGGCTCGCGCAGGCCGGCGCGGGCCATCTTGATCGCCGTCGCCACTGCGGCGATTGCCTCGCCCTGGCCGAAGACGACGGTCGCGAGGTCGCGCTCCAGGCTCTCCAGCACCGTCTTGTCGCCGCGACTCACATTCTTGGGCGGGATTCGGGCGATCTTCGCCACCACGCCTTCGACATCCTTCACGCCCACGGTCTTGCGCCGCTTCGATTCCGGCAGCAGGCGCTGCGAGGCGCCGACCTCGTCGATCACGTCGATCGCCTTGTCGGGGAGCCTGCGGTCGTTGATGTAGCGGCTGGCGAGCTCGACGGCGGTGCGGATCGCCTCCGCCGTGTAGCGCACGCCGTGGTGCGCCTCGTAATAGGGCTTGAGCCCGCGCAGGATCTTCACCGCCTCGTCGACGCTGGGCTCGTTCACGTCGATCTTCTGGAAGCGCCGGACTAGCGCGCGGTCCTTCTCGAAATAGTTGCGGTATTCCTTGTAGGTGGAGGAGCCGATGCAGCGCAGCGTGCCGCTCTGCAGCGCCGGCTTGAGCAGGTTGGAGGCGTCCATCGCGCCGCCGCTGGTCGCGCCCGCGCCGATGACGGTGTGAATCTCGTCGATGAAGAGGATGGCGCTCTCATGGGCCTCGATCTCGGCGAGCACCGCCTTGATCCGCTCCTCGAAATCGCCGCGGTAGCGGGTGCCGGCGAGCAGCGCCCCCATGTCGAGGGCGAAGATCACCGCGCCGTCGAGCACCGCGGGCACCTCGCCGCCTTCGATGCGGCGCGCCAGGCCTTCGGCCAGCGCCGTCTTGCCCACGCCCGCGTCGCCGACATAGAGCGGGTTGTTCTTGGTGCGGCGGCAGAGCACCTGGATGGTGCGCTCGATCTCGGCGTCGCGGCCGATGAGCGGGTCGATCCGTCCGGCTTTGGCCTTGGCGTTCAGATTGACGCAATAGGCCTCCAGCGCAGCGGCGCCCTCCTTGACGATGGTCTCTTCGCCGGCGTCCTCGTCGGCGCCGGAGACGTTCCCGCCCGGCTCCGCGTGGCCGGGGACCTTGGCGATGCGGTGCGAGATATAGTTGACCGCGTCGTAGCGCGACATGTCCTGCTCCTGCAGGAAGAAGACCGCGTGCGATTCGCGCTCGGAGAAGATCGCCACCAGGATGTTGGCGCCGGTGACCTCGGTCCGGCCCGAGGACTGCACATGCAGCACGGCGCGCTGGACCACCCGCTGGAATCCGGTCGTGGGCTTGGCTTCGACCGCCTCCTCGGCCGTCAGGCCCTCCAGCTCCTCGTCGATGAAGCTCTCCAGACTCTGCCCGAGCCTGTCGATATCGATGCCGCAGGCCTTGAGAACGGCGATGGCGTCCGGGTCCTGCAGCAGCGCGAAGAGCAGATGTTCGAGAGTCGCGAACTCGTGCCGACGCTCGACGGCGAGCGCCAATGCCCGGTGCAGGCTCTTCTCGAGGTCGCGCGAGAGCATGGGCGTGCTACTCCTTCTCCATCGTGCATTGCAGCGGATGCTCGTTGCGGCGGGCGAAGTCGGAGACCAGCTTCACCTTGGTCTCGGCGACTTCATAGGAGTATACGCCGCAGACGCCCACGCCGCGCCGATGCACATGGAGCATGATCGTGGTCGCATGTTGCTCGTTCATCCCGAAGAAGCGCATCAGCACGATGACCACGAACTCCATCGGCGTGTAGTCGTCGTTCAGCAGCAAGACCTTGTACATGGACGGCTTCTTGGTCTCGGCTCGCGGCTTGGTGATGACCGCGCTCTGGTCGCCGGGCCGACCGCTCGTCTTCTGATCCGACATTGCGCACCACACCCCGCCTTCGCCGCGCGTGCCGGCCCGCACTATAGCACGGAGGGCCGCGCCCGCAGGCCGCGCCGGGTCAACCGACGATATCGGTCTGCGCGAAGAAGAAGGCGATTTCGATGGCCGCGTTTTCCGGCGAGTCCGAGCCGTGCACGGAGTTGGCCTCCACCGATTCGCCGAATTCCTTGCGGATGGTGCCGGCATCGGCGTTGGCCGGGTTGGTCGCGCCCATGATCGTGCGGTTGGCCTCGACCGCGTTCTCGCCTTCCAGCACCTGAACCACCACCGGGCCCGAGGTCATGTAGGCGCACAGATCCTCGTAGAAGGCGCGTTCCTCGTGGACCGCGTAGAAGGCGCGCGCCTGGGCCTCCGTCAGCCGGACCCGGCGCTGACCGACGATGGCCAGTCCGGCCTCCTCGAAGCGCTGGTTGATGGCGCCGGTCAGGTTGCGGCGGGTGGCATCCGGCTTGATGATCGAAAGGGTGCGCTGGACCGCCATGGGCTCTCCCCCGGTGATGTGAGGCTGGCCCTTATAGAGACTCGGCCTGCGGCCGGCAACGCCAGCGACACGCCAGCGACACTCTAGCGGCGCGCCGCGAAGAAGCGGCGCAGCAGCGCGGCGGCGCGGCGTTCCTGGATGCCGCCGACGATCTCGGGCCGGTGGTGGCAGGTCGGCTGCCGGAAGATGCGCGCGCCGTGCTCGACCCCGCCGCCCTTGGGGTCGGCCGCGCCGAAGTAGAGCCGGCGCAGCCGGGCCAGCGCGATCGCCTGGGCGCACATGGCGCAGGGCTCGAGCGTCACGTAGATGTCGCAGTCCACGAGCCGCGCCGTGCCGCGCGCCGCCGCAGCCGCCCGAATGGCCAGCATCTCGGCGTGCGCCGTCGGGTCGTGCGCGGCCTCCACCCCGTTGCCGGCCTGCGCCAGCACGCGGCCCGAGCGCCCGTCGACCACCACTGCGCCCACCGGCACCTCGCCGCGCCCGGCCGCCGCCTCGGCCTCGGCCATGGCAAGGTCCATCGGGGAGGGCGGGACGCCCGTCATGCGCGCAGTCGCTCGACGTAGGCGTCGGCGTCCTCGTGCGCCCAGATCGCCTTACCCATGCCGCGCAGGGAGAGGATCGGATCGCCGTCGCCGTCCGCGCCGACATACGCGCGGCGATACCACTCCAGCAGGTCGCCGTAGGCCGGCGGAATCTCGTTTGCGGCGGGGACGTCCTTGCCAGAGGCACGCTGCCGGTGGCATGGATCGCCGGGCCTGAAGAGGCGCCGGCGCCCCTTCGCCGTCTCGACCAGCATCCGGTAGCGCCCTGGATTGGGCGCCTTGTTGGCAACGCAGTGAAGGTAGGCGTGCACCTGCACCCCGGGCCGCAAGGGCCCTGCCCCCGCCACCTTCTCGGCTTCGGCGCGCCGGACGATTTCGCCCACCGTGAAGTCGTCGCGATCCAGATGCTGACGGTGCAGCAGCGCGGTCGCGATCCACACCTCGTCTGCGACACGGATGGTGGCCATGACACCCTCGGACAGTTGGTTTCCCTCGATAACCCGGTCTGCCGAACCGCTTGTTCGCTCGCTTCGGCGCCGCCGTTACCCGCCGTCATGGCCGGACTTGTTCCGGCCATCCACGCGCCCCGGCCGCGCTCGACCGACAGAGATGCCCGGAACAAGTCCGGGCATGACGCAGAAAGTGAGCCGACCGGAGAGGTCGCACGCTCAAGGCGGAACCATGCGGACGCCACGTGCAGGACATTAGAGCGCCATGATCGGCTTGGCTATCTTCAGCCCCGACGCGCCTCCCCCCGGCGAGGGGTTCGGGGTAGACTCGCGCGATGGCGCAGCCCGTCATCGGCCTCACCCTCGATTCCGAGCCGCCCGGCGGCTATTCCGGCGAGCCCTGGTATGCGATCCGCGAGAACTACTGCGCGGCGGTCGCAGCGGCGGGCGGGGTGCCGGTGGCGCTGCCGCACGAGCCGGACCTTGCGGCGCGCTATCTGGAGATCGTGGACGGCCTCATCGTCACCGGCGGCGCCTTCGACGTGGACCCGGCGCTCTTCGGCGCCGCCTCGCGGCACGCGACGGTCACCACCAAGGACCGGCGCACCGCCTTCGAGCTCGCCATCGCCCGCGCCGCCCACGGGGCGCAGATGCCCGCGCTCGGCATCTGCGGCGGCCAGCAGCTGATGAACGTGGCGCTCGGCGGCACGCTCATCCAGCACATCCCGGATGCGGTGCCGGACGCGCTGGCCCACGAGCAGCCGAATCCCCGCACCGAGCCGGGCCATGCGGTGTCGCTGGCCGCCGGCAGCGCGCTCAGGGCCATCGTCGGCAGCGCGACCATGGCGGTGAATAGCGCCCATCACCAGGCCGTCGCCGATGCGGCGCCCGGCCTCGTCGTCAACGCCCGCGCGCCGGACGGCGTGATCGAGGGGATCGAGGACCCGGCGCACCGCTGGTTCATCGGCGTGCAGTGGCATCCGGAGTACGGGATCGACCCCGGCGATACCCTTATATTCCGCGCGCTGATCGAGGCCTGCGCGAGATAAATCCAAGTGGCGCGCGCCAGGCTTCGCGGGCGCGCGACTACGGGCGCCAGTCGAAGGGCGCGTAGTGGCCGTTGTGGCCGCCCACGGCGTCGTCCCAGTCGATGCCGAAGGCGTGCAGGTGGCTGTGGGTCCCGCGCGCGAGGTGCAGGCGCTTGTTGGCGGGGTGCCCGGTATTGTCGATCACGATGGTCTGCGACGGGTCGGGCAGGCTGGGCACGCCCTCGGCCCCGTGGCTGAGCAGGTCGCCGGCGCTGATCGAGAAGCCCATGGGCCGCCGCTCAATCTGGATCGGCGCCCGCTCGACACCGGCGAAGGTGCCGATGAGCGGCGCCATCAGCGCCATTGGGCCGCCCTCGTCGCCGGAGCAGATGCGGCCGATGGCCTCGACCTGCGGATCGCTCGCGCGCTCGTCGATGATGAGGCCCACGGTCCAGTTGCCGTCGCCCATGGGCCCCGCCACCATCGCCGCGGTGATGAAGGTCACGCCGCCGAGGTCGACCTCGCCATGGTGCCCGTCCGCGATGTCCAGCACGATCGCAACCTTGCAGGTGCCGTCCGTGGGCATCGCGGTCATGTTGGTGTAGATGCAGGGGCAGAGATAGTCGCAGTTGCAGGTCTCGAAATAGTCGCCCTTGATGTGCCAATCGGTCCCGCTCATGGCTCGATCTCCCGTCGCTTCGCCTCGCCCGAGCATAGCACGGCTGGCGCGGGGCGTTCAGAGAAGGCCAAGCGCCCTCAGCTCGGCGGCCATCTCGGGCGGGAACGAGTCTTCGGGCAGCGCGACCGTACCGACCGGGCCGAGATCGCGCGGCGCATTCGCGGCCTCCAGATAGCGCCAGCCCTGGTGCGGGCGCCGGTGCACCGGGTCGGTCGCGATCAGCGCGGGGTCCAGCACGATCGCGCATTTGGGCTTTCCGCCCGCCGCCGTCTCGTGCCGGTCCAGGCCCACGATGCGCTGGCGCACGCGGATGCGGTGCCTGACGACCCAGTACATGGAGCCGCCGGCCAGGATTTCCTCGGCCCGGCGCGGCCTGTAGCGGGTGACGTGGATCAGGCGGCCGGTCCGCGCGAGCCGCGCGGCCTGGACCGCACGCAGATGGTCCACGCCGTCGATGCCGACGGCGAGCTTCAGGAGGTGCAGGGCCATGTCGCCCGCCCGCGAAGCCTGGCGGGCGCGGCACAAGCCACGCGCCCGCGACCCTGCGGGCGCGGGCGACTGGTCAGACCCGCCACCGGGGCGCCCGCTTCTCGAGGAAGGCGGCGATGCCCTCCTTCCCGTCCTCCGAGGCGCGGGCGGCGGCAATGCGGCGCGCGACGTCGCAGGCCAAGGACTGGTCGATGGGCCGGCCCGATACCGCGTCAATCAGGTCCTTCGCCCGGCGGTGGGCGTCGGGCGAGCACTGAAGCAGCATCTCGACGGCCTCCGCGCCGCGGGCCTCGAGGGTCTCGGTGGGGACGACCTCGTGCACCAGCCCGATGCGGCGCGCGGTGTCGGCGCCGAAGCGCTCGCCGGTGAGGATGAAGCGCCGGGCGTGGGACTCGCCGATCGCCCGGATCACGAAGGGGCCGATCACCGCAGGGATCAGGCCGAGGCGCACCTCGGTCAGGGCGAAGGACGCGCGCTCGGCCGCAATCGCGATGTCGCAGGCGCTCACCAGCCCCACGCCGCCGCCGTAAGCGGGCCCGTGGACCAGCGCCACGGTCGGCTTGGGGAGGCCGCCGAGGACCATGAGGAGGCGCGCGAGCGCGCGGGCGTCGGCGACGTTCTCCGCTTGCGTGAAGCCGGCGGCCTTCCTCATGTGCGCGAGGTCGGCGCCGGCGCAGAAGGATTTTCCGTTTCCGGCAAGCACCACGACCCTCACGTCGTCGCGGGCGGCAAGGTCCTCCAGCGCACCCATGAGCCGGGCGATGAGCGCGTCGTCGAAGGCGTTGTGCGCCTTGGGCCGGTTGAGCGTGACCGTGGCGACGGCGCCGTCGATCTCGACCAGAACCGTGTCGTCGGCCACGCGCCTACATCCTGAAGACGCCGAAGCGCGTGTCCGCGGCCGGTGCGTGCGCGACGATGGCCATGGCGCGCGCCAGCACCTGGCGTGTCTCGGCGGGGTCGATCACCCCGTCGTGCCAGAGCCTGGCGGCGGCGTAGTAGGGATTCCCCTGCTCGTCGTACTGGGAGAGGATCGGCGCCTTGAACGCGGCTTCGTCCGCCTCGCTCCATTCCTCGCCGCCGGCCTCGATCCGGTCGCGGCGGATGCGGGCGAGCACGCTCGCCGCCTGCTCGCCGCCCATCACCGAGATGCGCGCATTGGGCCACATCCAGAGGAAGCGCGGTCCGAAGGCGCGGCCGCACATGCCGTAGTTCCCGGCGCCGTAGCTGCCGCCGACGATGACCGTGAGCTTGGGCACGGCGGCGCAGGAGACCGCGGTGACGAGCTTGGCCCCGTCCTTGGCGATGCCGCCCTGCTCGTAGCGCTTGCCCACCATGAAGCCGACGATGTTCTGGAGGAAGAGCAGCGGGATGCCGCGCTGGCAGCAGAGCTCGATGAAGTGTGCGCCCTTGAGCGCCGATTCCGAAAAGAGTATGCCGTTGTTGGCGAGGATGCCGACGAGATGCCCGCCGATGCGCGCGAAGCCCGTCACCAGGGTTGCGCCGTAGCGGGCCTTGAACTCGTCGAATTCGCTGCCGTCGGCGATGCGGGCGATGACCTCGCGCACGTTGAACATGGTACGGAGCGACTGCGGCACGACGCCGTAGATCTCGGCGGGGTCGTGGACGGGTTCGGACGCCGGCGGGGGCGGCACCGGCGGCGCGGCGCTCAGGCGCGCGACGATGGCCCGCGCCCGGCGGATCGCGTGCGCATCGTCCGCCGCCATGTGATCGGCGACCCCGGAGAGCCGCGTGTGGACATCGGCGCCGCCCAGCTCCTCGGCGCTCACCTCCTCCCCGGTCGCCGCCTTCACCAGCGGCGGGCCGCCCAGGAAGATCGTGCCCTGATCCTTGACGATGACGGTCTCGTCGGACATCGCCGGCACATAGGCGCCGCCCGCCGTGCAGGAGCCCATCACCACGGCGACCTGGGCGATGCCCTTCGCCGACATGCGCGCCTGGTTGTAGAAGATGCGGCCGAAATGCTCGCGGTCCGGGAACACCTCGTCCTGGTGCGGCAGGTTGGCCCCGCCCGAATCCACCAGGTAGAGGCAGGGCAGCCGGTTCTCCTCGGCGATCTCCTGGGCGCGGATGTGCTTCTTGACGGTCATCGGGTAGTAGGTGCCGCCCTTGACCGTCGCGTCGTTGGCGATCACCACGCACTCGCGCCCCTCGATGCGGCCGATTCCGGTGATGATGCCGGCGGCCGGAACCTCTGCGCCATAGAGCCCGTCCGCCGCGAGCGCAGACAACTCCAGGAACGGCGAATCCCGGTCGATCAGCGCCGTCACCCGTTCGCGCGGCAGCATCTTGCCCCGCTGCTTGTGCCGCTCCTGCGCGCTCGCAGGGCCGCCCGCGAGCACGCGGGCGTGGCGTCGGGCGAGGTCCTCCACCAACGCCCGCATGGCCGCCTCGTTGCCCTTGAACTTGTCCGAGGCCGGATCGACCGTCGAGCGCAGAACCTCCATCGCCTCCCCTCTGGCCAACCCCGCCAAGGTACATCCGGCCGCCCGCGCCTGAAAGGTCGCGAGCGCGAAATGGAAGGGTCGCGCGCGCCTCAAAGGTCTCGGGCGCGTATCAGCAAGGTCACGCGTGCCTGCTATAACTGGCTGCCACCGACGAAGGGAGCATCGCCATGCGCCTGCCGACACTGGCCGCCTTTCAGGACGCCGCCGCCCTCGTCCACGAGACCCTCGACCCGACGCCGCAGATCGCCTGGCCGCTGCTGGCCGCGCGCACCGGCGCCGAAGTCTGGGTCAAGCACGAGAACCACACGCCGATCGGCGCCTTCAAGGTGCGGGGCGGCCTGGTCTTCATGGACGACCTGCGCCGGCACGGCACGGTCTCGGGCGTGGTCGGCGCCACGCGGGGCAATCACGGCCAGAGCATCGCCTTCGCCGCGGCCCGGCTCGGTCTCGCCGCGACCCTGGTGGTGCCGGAGGGCAATGCCGCCGGCAAGAACGCGGCGATGGGCGCGTTCGGCGGCGAGCTGGTGGTGCACGGCGCGGACTTCGAGGCGGCGTACGAGCATGCCCACGCGCTCGCGGCCGAGCGGGGACTCGTCTTCGTGCCCTCCTTCGACGAGCGCCTGGTGCGGGGCGTCGGCAGCTATGCGCTGGAGCTCTTCACCGCGCTGCCCGATCTCGACGCGGTCTATGTGCCGGTAGGCCTCGGGTCCGGCATCTGCGGGCTGATGGGGGTGCGCGACGGGCTCGGGCTGAAGACCGAGATCATCGGCGTGGTCGCCGAGGGCGCCGACTGCTACGCGCTCAGCGTCGCTGCGGGGCGGCCGGTCTCCATCAACCGCTCCACGACCGTGGTGGGCGACGGGATCGCCACCCGTGTGCCCTCACCCGAGGGACTGGAGGCCATCCTCGCCGGCTGCGCCCGGATCGTGAGCGTCTCCGACGACGCGATGCTCGATGCCATCGCCGCCTACCACGCCGACACCCACAACCTCGCCGAGGGCGCCGGCGCCGCCCCGCTGGCCGCGCTCATGCAGGAGCGCGCCGTCATGGAAGGCCGGAAGGTCGGGCTGATCCTCTCCGGCGGCAATGTAGACCCCGGCCTCTACGCCCAGGCGCTGGCGCGGCTCGACGCCGGCCCCGCCGCGCTGGCGGCGGCCGGATAGCGGGGTTTACGCTCGCTGGTTGGGTATTCGCTCCACCAGGCGGGCGAAGAGGGCGCGGACCTGGGCGGTGACGCCCTCCGGCACCGCCAGCACGAAGAGCACGAGGATGACGCCCAGGATCAGGTTCACGTCCACGGTCTGCTGCGTGCCGAGCTCGATGGTCACGAAGCCCAATATCATCGCGCCCACCAGCGGCCCCACCAGGGTGCCGAGCCCGCCGACCACCACCCAGATGATAATCTGCGCGCTGAAGCCCAGGTCGAACACGGTGGGGCTGACATAGGAGTTCCAGTTGGCGTAAAGGACGCCCGCGACACCCGCGACCGCGCCGCCGATGCCGAAGGTGACCATCTTGTAGAACCGCGTGTCGTAGCCGAGCAGCTCGGCCCTGAGCTCGTTCTCCCGCACCGCCGCGACCGCGCGGCCGAAGCTGGAGTGCATCAGCAGGCGCAGGCCCGCATAGACCAGCAGCAGGCAGATCCCGGTGATGAGGAACATGTCCTCGGGCCAGATGATGCGCATGGGATCGCCCGGCGTGTTGATCGGCGGCAGCGCCGGCATGCCGTTGAAGCCGCCGAGATGGGCGGTGCCGATGGTGTATTCGTAGCCCGCCGTGTGGCCCAGGAACTTGTAGAAGATCAGCGACACCACGAGGGTGATGACGGCCACATAGACCGTGCTGATGCGGCCGTAGAACATGAAGTATCCGAGGAAGAGGGCAAAGGCCGCGGGCACGGCGACACCGGCGGCGAGAGCGACCGTGCTGCCCCCCATGTTGATGGAGACCACGGCATAGGTGTAGCCGCCGAGGCCGTAGAACGCGGCCTGGCCGAAGCTGAAGATGCCGCCGTAGCCCCACACCCAGCCGAGGCTCATGGCGAGGATGCCGTAGGCCATGAAGAGCGTGAGCTGCAGCAGGATGAAGATGTCGGAGACCGCCAGCGGCAGGACGATCAGCACCAGGACGATGGCGGCGACAAGTGCTGCCGGCCCGGTGAACGCGGGCGGGAGCCGCCCGACCGTCAGCCCCCCGGCGTCGATGCCTATTCTCAGAGCCATCGGCGGAAGAAGCGGCCGGTGATGCCCTGCGGCAGCAGCCGGAGCAGGATGACGGCGGCGATCAGCAGCGCGACATCGCCCATGACCGGCGTCCAGAGGAAGGTGGTCACCTGGTTCACGGTGCCGAAGAGCGCCGCGGCGGAAGAGGTGCCGGTGACGATCGCCTCGCCGCCGCCGATCACGGTGATGAACGCCTTGGCGATGAAGGTGACGCCCATGGTCGGCAGCAGGCCGCTCACCGGCGCGAGCGCCGCACCCGCGAGCCCGGTCAGCGCCGCGCCGACGCCGAAGGTGATGGTGTAGACCCGCTGCGGGCTGATGCCGAGGGCGGCCGCCATGTCGGCGTTCTGCATCGTGCCGCGGGCGATCAGGCCTGCGCGCGAATAGCGCAGCACCGCGAAGATCACGCCGATCACGAGAATGCCGAGGAAGATGATGAAGAGCCGGTACTGGCTCTCGGCGAACTTGCCGATCTCGAAGCTGCCCAAGGGCGAGACCACGCTCTCGGTCGCATTGCCGAAGATGGTCGTGATGATGCCGATGAAGAGAAGGCTCAAGCCCCAGGTCGCGATCAGGGTGTCCATCATGCGGCCGTAGAGGAAGCGGACGATGAAGCGCTCGACGATGACGCCGACGATGCCGACGAAGAGCGGCGCGATGACCAGCATCGACACCCAGAAATTGATGCCCGCCTTGGTCGAGACGACGACCGCGTAGGCGCCGAGCATCAGGAACTCGCCATGGGCCAGGTTGATGACCCGCATCATGCCGAAGATGACCGCCAGCCCCGCGCTGATGAGCGCGAGGCTGGCGACGGTGTAGCCGATCTGGACGGCGATGATGCCGGCGAGATCCATGATCGGTAAAGGTCAGGTCGGGGTCAGTCGACCTCGATCCGGTACTGGGTCGCCTGATCCGGGTTGGAGATCAGGTCGCAGACCGTGGCGGTATCGTCCGGGGTCCGGTTCTCGGCGACCTCGACGATGTCGAACTCGCCGCCGCGGAGCTCGGCGATGGCCGCGCTCATGATCGTGTGGTGGGTGGGCGGGTCCATGGTCACCGTGCCGCCCGGCCCCTCGACCGAGATGCCGGTCTCCAGCGCCTCGATCACCGCCATGCGCTCGATGGTGCCGGCCATCTCCACGGCCTTCTTCCACAGGTTGACCGAGTTGTAGGTGCAGATCGCGAGTGTGCCGATCTCGCTGGCATCGGCGCCGTAGTGCGCGCGCCAATTCTCCAGGAACGACGCGTTCGCCGGCGTGTCGATGCTCTGGAAGTAGTGGTAGGAGCACATGATGCCCTCGGACTCCTCGGCGGAGACGAAGGCATTCTCCCACGGGCCGAACACGGTGGAGGCGACCGGAATCTTGTCCTGCATCCCCGCCGCCGGCCACTGCCGGTAGAAGCCGATATGGTTGCCGCCGACGAGAGCCGAGACGACCAGGTCTGGACTGGCCTGCTGGATCTTGGTGATGGTCGACGCGAAGTCGCCGACATCGAGGGGGAAGAACTCCTCGGCGATGACCTCGCCCCCAAAATCCTTGGCGTACTTCTTGATCCAGTCGGCGGTGATCTGCCCGTAGATGTAGTCGGCGGCGATGGTGTAGACGGTCTTGGCGCCGAACTTGTTCATCGCGTACTGCAGCAGCGGGCCGTTGATCTGCGCCGGCGTCTCGGCATTGCAGAAGGTCGTCCGGTCGCAGACGCCGCCTTCGTAGAAGGTGCTGTAGAAGTAGAGCTTGCGGAAGCGGTCGAAGACCGGGCGGATGGATTCGCGCGAGGCGCTGGTGATGCCGCCGAAGATCACGTCGACTTGGTCGCTGGTGGAGAGCCGCTGCGCATATTGCGAGTAGTTGGCCATCGTCGACTGGGCGTCGTACTCGATGAGCTCGAGCTGCTGGCCGAGCACCCCGCCGGCGGCGTTGATCTCGTCCACCGCGAAGACCAGCGCGTCGGCCATCTCGTTGCCGTAGATGCCGATCACGCCGGTGCGGTCGTGCAGGCCGCCGACCCTGATGGTGTCGGCGCGCGCGGGCTTCACGATCACGGCCGGCGCCGCGAGCGCCGCCGCCCCGCCGATCCCGGCCGCCTTGAGGAACGTGCGGCGATTGACTCTGCTCATCGCTATTCTCCCTGTCTCTCTGCATCCTGCCGCCCGTGCCGGACGCGGCGCGGCCGGGCGCCGGCATTCCCGTCCGGCGCTTCGCGGGCGATGGTAGCCACCTTCGAACCCGGCCACAATGCGTGCTCCGGGCCGCGCACCGGGCCGCGGGTAACCAAACGAACGCTTGCCCGGACGGGCCGACTCCGAAATGATCGGAGGTTGTGGCGACGACCGACGCGAAGCGCAGGGACAACCGGCGGGGCCGCATCCTCGACGCGGCCGCCGTCCAGTTCGCGCGCGCCGGCTACAGCGCCAGCTCGGTCCGCGACATCGCGGCGGCGGCCGGAATCCTCCCCGGCTCGATGTACTACCACTTCGCGTCCAAGGAGGACCTGCTCGCCGCCGTTCACGCGGCCGGAATTCGGCGGATCAAGGAGCGGGTGCTCGCGGCCATCGAGACGGCGAGCGATCCCTGGGGCAGGCTCGAAGCCGCCTGCGCCGCCCATGTCGAGACCCTGCACCAGAGCAAGGACTACGGCTCGGTCATCGCCACCGAGTTCCCGCGCCGCCATTCGCCGAAGCTCCGCGCCCGCATGATCGAGGAGCGCGACGACTACGAGAACGTCTTTCGCCGCCTGATCGACGAGCTCCCGCTGCCGCCCGGCACCAGCCGCAAATATTTCCGCCTCGCGCTGATCGGCGCCATGGCCTGGTCGATCGCCTGGTACAGGCCGGGGGACGATTCGGCCGAGGAGATCGCGCGCCAGATCGTCAACCTGTTCCGCCCCGCGGCGAATCCGGGATGAGGCTCGCGGGCAAGGTCGCGGTGGTGACCGGAGCCGCGCGCGGTATCGGCGCCGCCTGCGCCCGGCGCTTCGCCGCCGAGGGAGCGGCAGTGGTGCTCGCCGACATCCTGGAAGAAGACGGCGAGGCGACGGCGCAGGCGATCCGCGAGGCCGGCGGCAGCACCGCCTTCGTCGCCTGCGACACCGGCGACGGAGCGCAGGCCCGCGCGTTGATCGAACGGACGATGTCGCGCCATGGGCGCATCGACGTGCTGGTCAACAACGCCGCGATCTTCACCGTCGCGGACTTCCTCGCAGTCACCGAGGAGGATTTCGACCAGGTGCTGCGGGTGAACCTCAAGGGCTACTTCCTGGTGGGCCAGGCGGCGGCGCGGGCGATGGCGGCTGCGGGCTCGGGCAGCATCGTCAACATGTCGTCGGTCAACGGGATCATGGCGATCGAGACGATCGCGCCCTATGTCGTGAGCAAGGGCGGGGTCAACCAGCTCACCTCGGTCATGGCGCTCGCGCTGGCGCCGCGCGGCGTCCGCGTCAACGCGATCGGCCCCGGCACGATCCTGACGGCGATGTCCGGCGCGCTGCTCACCGACGAGGCGGCGCAGCGGCGCGTCCTCGCCCGCACGCCCATGGGCCGCATCGGCCGGCCGGATGAGATCGCGGGCATCGCGGTCTTCCTGGCGAGCGACGATTCGTCCTATGTCACGGGGCAGGTAATCTACGCCGACGGCGGGCGCATGAGGCTCAACTACACCATGCCGGTGGACGGCGAAGGATAGGGAGCGCGGCCATGGCGGACGAGAAGAGGACGCTGATCCTCACCGGCGCGAGCCAGGGGATCGGGCACGCGACGGTCAAGCGCTTCAGCGCGGCGGGCTGGCGGGTGATCACCGCCTCGCGCCGGGCCTTCTCGGAGGATTGCCCGTGGGAGGCCGGGCCCGAGGACCATATCAGGATCGACCTCGCCGACCCCGAGGATGTCGAGCGCGGCATCCGCGAGATGCGCGCCCGCCTCGACGGTGCGCCGCTGAGCGCGCTGGTCAACAATGCGGGAATCTCGCCCAAGGGCGACGGCGGGGTCCGGCTCGACAGCCTGAGAACCGACCTCGACCTCTGGCGGGAGGTCTTCCAGGTCAATTTCTACGCGCCGCTGGCGCTGGCGCGCGGCCTCTTCGAGGAGCTGAAGCGGGGCCAGGGCAGCGTCGTCAACGTGACCTCGATCGCGGGCGGCCGGGTCCACCGCTTCGCCGGCAGCGCCTATGCGACTTCCAAGGCGGCGCTGGCGTCGCTCACCCGCGAGATGGCGGCGGATTGCGGCCCCCTCGGCATCCGCGTCAACGCCATCGCGCCGGGCGAGATCGACACCCCCATCCTCTCGCCGCAGGCGGGCGACCTGCTGCCCGCCATTCCGATGGCGCGCCTCGGCAAGCCCTCCGAGGTGGCGTCGGCGATCTACTTCCTCTGCTCGGACACCGCCGCCTACATCACCGGCGGCGAGCTGCACGTCAACGGCGGCGAGCACGTCTGAAGTCGCGCGTCATGCGCACGCAGTTATGAGTAGCGCGCCCGCGAAGCCTCGCGCGCGAGGCTCGGGAGCCTAACCGGCCGGCGTTTCGAGGGTCGGGATTCCGGAGACGTCGACCGTGCGCTCAGCGACAGCCAGATCGTGGGCGCGCTGCAGGTTGATCCAGAAGCCCGCGCCGTTGCCGAACAGCTTACCGAAGCGAACCGCCATCTCGGCAGTGACCGGCTGCTTCTCGTTGAGGATGTGGTAAAGCGTCTGCCGGGATATCCCGAGGGCGCCGGCCACGGCGGTCTTGCCCATGGCAAGCGCCGGCAGAATGTCCTCCCGCAGGATTTCCCCCGGATGCGCCGGGACGATGGATGGGTGTCTGGCGGTCATGGCTGCCCTCCAGTGTCGCGTATGATATGCGTTCGGCGGTGTGGCGCGCCCGGCAGGATTCGAACCTGCGACCCCAAGCTTAGAAGGCTCGTGCTCTGTCCACTGAGCTACGGGCGCGCTAGGCACCGTTCCTATCATGAACCGTCCCGTGTGATCGACCGTCGGCGCGCTTGCGGGCGCCGGCGAGGGCGCTCCCTACACGGGCATGACTACGCTGGACGGAGCCAGTGTGGCGAAGGCGGGAATCGGGTTGTGACGCTCTTGTGCGGCGACGCCACGGAACTTACATTATTTTCTTGACAAACGCGGAGACACTCAATTGCGTGCTTGCCGAGTGCTGAGGTGCCGAGTCGAATCAACGGTACCCGCCTGCGCGACGTGGCGACCGCCGCGTGCGCTCGCCGGTAGAGGGGGAGGCCGACCATGTCAGAGCTGACCAAGGAGATCGCCGCCTACGAGCGCATGCGTAACGAGCTTGAGACCGATCACCTTGGTGAATGGGCACTCGTGCATGACGAAGGTCTCGTGGGACTCTATGCGACGTTTGAGGAAGCGGCCGCCGAGGCTGTTCGGCAATTTGGTCGCGGCCCCTACCTGATCCGAGAAATCGGCGCTGCACCGGTGACGCTTCCGGCGTCCGTTCTTTATCGCCCGGTGCAGGGTCATGCCGTCGGTTGAATGCGGGTTTGTCCACCTTCCAGACTCGCGCGGTCCAGATAGTCTTGTTCGGTTTGGTCCCACACTAATGGTTCAAATCGGTTTTGATCCTGAATTTTCTCCCGGCAGCACCCCCCGACATACCGTCAACTGAATTCCATGCGCTCGTTGACACGGGCGCAGGTTAAAGTTGCATCGATTCCAGTGTCGCCGTTTCTCTTGGACTTCCAGTTGTTGATAGACAAACACTAGCCGGCGCTCACGGAAGCGGTGAAGTCAATGTTCATTTGGCCCAAATTATTGTTCCTGCCCTAGACTTGGCAATGTACGGTCAGTTTGCGGGCGTGCACCTTCATGCGGGTGGACAGCCTCACAGCGCCCTTATAGGGCGGACCTTCCTTCGCTCCTTCACCATGACCTACAGCGGACGTACGGGCTCAGTCATTCTATCTCGCTCTTAACTGCATCGCCGGCCCGTTGTTTGCGGCACCTGCAAAGATTCCGTTGCCCCTTCACGCGCCGGGCGCGTGGGCGGCAAGCCAGCTCTCGATGCGGGCGATGGCCTCCTCGATCTCCTCCGTGCTTGCCGCATAGGAGAGGCGGAGATAGCCCTCGCCGTGGATGCCGAAGCTGGTGCCGGCGATGGTGGCGACGCCGGCCTCTTCCAGCAGCCCGTCCTGCAGCGTGCGCGCATCGAGGCCGGTGCCGCCGATGTTGGGCATGGCGTAGAAGGCGCCGGCGGAATCCACGCAGCGCACGCCCTCGATCCGGTTGAGCGCGGCGACGATGAGGCGGCGGCGCTCGTCGAAGGTGCGGCGCATGGTCTCGACCGAGTCCTGCGGGCCGGTGAGCGCCGCGAGGGCTGCGTGCTGGGTGGGCGCGTTGACGCAGGAGTTGCAGTTGATCGCGAGCCGCGTGGCCTGCTCCGCCAGCGCGGCGGGCCAGACCCCGTAGCCGATACGCCAGCCGGTCATCGCGTAGGTCTTGCTCCAGCCGTCGAGCAGGATCGTGCGCTCCCTCAGCGCCGGGTAGCCCAGCAGCGTGACGTGCTCGCGGCCCTCGTAGAGCAGGCGGCTGTAGATCTCGTCGCTCATCAGCGCCACCTGCGGATGGGCCTCGAGCCCCTGCGCCAGCCGGTCGAAGGTCTGCCGGGGCACCACGCCACCCGTGGGGTTGGCCGGACTGTTGAGCATGATGAGCCGGGTGCGCGGCGTGATCTTCGCCAGCACCTCGTCGGCGTCGAAGGAGAAGCCGGTCTCCTCGTGGAGCGGGATCGGAACCGGTGTCGCGCCCGAGAACCGGATCGCCGATTCGTAGATCGGGAAGCCCGGATTCGGATACATGATCTCGGCCCCCGGCTCGCCGAACATGAGGGCCGCGAAGAACATGGTGACCTTGCCGCCCGGCACCACCACGACATGGCCGGGGTCGACCTCGACGCCCCGGTGCGTCGCGATGTCCGCCGCCACCGCCTCGCGCAGCGCCGGGATGCCGTTGGCCGGCGTATAGCCGTGATGGCCGTCCGCCAGTGCCTTGCGGCCGGCGTCGACGATGTGGGCGGGCGTGCGGAAATCGGGCTGGCCGATCCCGAGATTGACGATGCTGCGCCCGGCCGCCTGCAGGGCGCCGGCGCGTGCGAGCACGTCGAAGGCGGTCTCGGTGCCGAGCCGTCCCATGCGCTCCGCGATCTGCACGCGCGCCTCCCGTTGCCGCCTCAACCCGGGGCCGCGCATGATGCCACCAAAGCAAGCGGCGCGGAACCGCACCTGCGCTATCATGCGGCACCGGCGCGGCCTATGGTCCGGGCCGGTGCGGCACGCGCAGGGAGGGGCCCGATGAAGAAGATCGAAGCAGTCATCAAGCCGTTCAAGCTCGACGAGGTGAAGGACGCCCTGCACGAGGTCGGCCTGCAGGGGATCACCGTGACCGAGGCCAAGGGTTTTGGGCGCCAGCGCGGCCATACCGAGCTCTACCGCGGCGCCGAGTATGTCGTGGACTTCCTGCCCAAGGTGAAGATCGAGATCGTGCTCGATGACGGGATGGTCGAGCGCGCGGTCGAGGCGATCTGCGAGGCGGCGGCGACCGGGCGCGTGGGCGACGGCAAGATCTTCATCATGCCGGTCGAGGAGGTGATCCGAATCCGTACTGGCGAACGCGGCCGCGAAGCCATATAAGCGCACCGGCGCGCCGGCCGACGCGGCAGAGGCGCAGGGGCAGACCGAGCGGTCGATGGAGCGGGCTGATGAGCGATAGCGACAGCGTCCTGGAGACGATCGAAAAGAACGAAGTCGAGTTCGTGGACTTCCGCTTCACCGACCCGCGCGGCAAGTGGCAGCACATGACCCAGGCGGTCCGCACGGTCGACGAGGACGCGCTCACCGACGGGATCATGTTCGACGGCTCGTCGATCGCGGGCTGGAAGGAGATCCACCAGTCGGACATGGTGCTCATGCCGGACCCGGCGAGCGCGGTGATGGACCCGTTCTCGGCGCTGCCGCAGCTGATCCTGACCTGCGACGTGATCGAGCCGTCGACCGGCCAGACCTACGACCGCTGCCCGCGCAGCGTGGCCAGGAAGGCGGAAATCTATCTGGCCTACTCCGGGCTCGGGGATACGGCCTTCTTCGGACCGGAGGCGGAGTTCTTCGTGTTCGACGACGTGCGCTTCAAGGTCTCGATGAACGAGACCTATTACATGCTGGATCAGGAAGAGGGGCCCTACAATTCCGGCCGCGCCTACGAAGAGGGCAATGTCGGGCACCGCCCGCCGACCAAGGGCGGCTACGTCCCGGTGCCGCCGATCGATTCGATGAACGACATGCGGGCCGAGATGGTCACCCACCTGGCGGGCATGGGCGTCAAGGTGGAGAAGCACCATCACGAGGTCGCGCCCAGCCAGAACGAGCTCGGGGTCGAGTTCGGCACTCTGCTCGAGGCGGCCGACCAGCTCCAGATTCAGAAATATGTGGTGCAGATGACCGCCCACAGCTACGGCAAGAGCGCGACCTACATGCCGAAGCCCATCTTCGGCGACAACGGCTCCGGCATGCATGTGCACCAGTCGATCTGGAGGGACGGCAAGCCGCTCTTCGCGGGCTCGGGCTACGCCGATCTCTCGGACATGGCGCTCTACTATATCGGCGGGGTGATCCGTCACGCACGCGCCATCAACGCCTTCACCAACCCGACGACGAACAGCTACAAGCGCCTCGTGCCGGGCTACGAGGCGCCGGTGCTGCTTGCCTACTCGGCGCGCAACCGCTCCGCCTCCTGCCGCATCCCCTATGCGGCGAGCCCCAAGGGCAAGCGGGTCGAGGTGCGCTTCCCCGACCCCTCGGCGAACCCCTATTTCGCCTTCGCCGCCATGCTGATGGCGGGGATCGACGGCATCGAGAGCAAGATCCATCCGGGCGACGCGATGGACAAGAACCTCTACGACCTGCCGCCGGAGGAGCTGAAGGACGTGCCGACGGTGTGCGGCAACCTGGGCCAGGCGCTGGACGCGCTCGACGCCGACCGCGACTTCCTGAAGAAGGGCGACGTGTTCACGGACGACCTGATCGACGGCTATCTCGAACTCAAGCGGGAGGAGCAGACCGCCTTCCTCATGGCGCCGCATCCCATCGAGTTCGAGATGTACTACTCGGTCTGAGGAGCCGGCGCGCACGACGCCGGGCGCGGGACGCGGCGCGCCCTTCCGAACGATCGCGAGAGAGTGGCGGCCGTGCCGATCCAGATCGCCGTCGGCCTCGCGATCGGGGCGCTGATCTTCTATCCGGCGCTGCGCATCTGCCGGCGCGCCGGCCTGCGCTGGCCGATTGCGCTTGCGGTCTTCATTCCGCTCGCCGGGCCGCTGCTTCTGCTCGCGCTGCTCGCCTTCATGATCTGGCCCAACGACCCCTATGGGAAGCGCTGAGCCATGCTGGGTGTCCTCCAGCACCTCGCGGTCGTGGTCATCATGCTCTGGATGTTCTGGCGCATCTTCGGCAAGGCGGGGCGCTCGCCCTGGTGGTCCTATCTCATGGTCATCCCGATTCTCGGCCTCTTCATGCCGCTCACGATCGGGATGGGACTCCTGATCGGGGTGCCCGTCCTCATGCTCTGGGTTTTCGCCTTCGCCCCCTGGCCCTCGATCGACGATCCGCCTGCGCTTGCCGGCGGGCCGGGCTACGATCCCCCCCGGCCCGAGCTCTTCAGGGGCCGTTTCAGACGAACCGTTCGGCCGGGCGCGAAGCCCGGCGCCAGGCAGCGCGGGATCACCCGCCGGCCGGCAAGGAGACGCGACGATGAGTGATGCGCCGAAAAAGGTGGTGCTCGCCTATTCCGGCGGGCTCGACACCTCGGTCATCCTGCGCTGGCTGCAGGACCGTTACGGCTGCGAGGTCGTCACCTTCACCGCCGACATCGGCCAGGGCGAGGAGGTGGAGCCCGCAAGAGAAAAAGCGGAAGGGCTCGGCGTGCGCGACATCCGCATCGAGGACCTGCGCGAGACCTTCGTGCGCGACTACGTGTTCCCGATGTTCCGGGCCAACGCCCTCTACGAAGGCGTCTACCTGCTCGGCACCTCGATCGCCCGCCCGCTCATCGCCAGGCGCCAGATCGAGATCGCCCACGAGACCGGCGCCGACGCCGTGGCCCACGGCGCCACGGGGAAGGGCAACGACCAGGTGCGCTTCGAGCTCGGCTACTACGCGCACGATCCCGCCATCCGGGTGATCGCGCCCTGGCGCGACTGGGACATCGATTCGCGGGAGGCGCTGGTCGCCTACGCCGAGCAGCACCAGATCCCGATCCCGCGCGACAAGCGCGGCGAGCCGCCCTATTCGACCGACGCCAACCTCCTGCACATATCCTACGAGGGCAAGGCGCTGGAGGACCCGTGGGTCGCGCCGGACGAGGGGATGTTCACCCGCTCGGTCTCGCCCCGGAGCGCGCCGGACCGGCCCACCGCCGTCGAGATCGATTTTGCCGGCGGCGACCCGGTGGCGGTCGACGGCGAGGCCCTGAGCCCGGCGGCGCTGCTGGAGAGGCTGAACACGCTGGGCGGCGCCAACGGGATCGGCCGGGTCGACCTGGTCGAGAACCGCTTCGTCGGCATGAAGTCGCGCGGCGTCTACGAGACCCCCGGCGGCACCATCCTGATCGCCGCCCACCGCGCCATGGAGAGCCTGACGCTCGACCGCGCCGCCGCCCACCTCAAGGACGAGCTGATGCCGCGCTACGCCGAGCTCGTCTACAACGGCTTCTGGTTCGCGCCGGAGCGCCGGATGCTGCAGGCGGCGATCGACGAGAGCCAGCGGAACGTCACCGGCACCGTGCGCCTCACTCTCTACAAGGGCTCGGTCACGGTGGAGGGCCGCAAGGCGCCGCAGAGCCTCTACAGCGCGGCCCACGCGACCTTCGAGGCGGATTCGGTCTACGACCAGCGCGACGCCGAAGGCTTCATCAAGCTCAACGCGCTCCGCCTCAGGCTGGGCAGGACGGGGGAGGACACGTAGCCCGCAAGCCCCGCCGAGAGGAGGGTCGGTGGCGGCCTAATCGGTTGTTGGAGAATTCGACTGAGGAGAGTCGCTCAATCCCGCTGGCTGTCAGGCGTCTCAACGGCCGCGTCCTGTGTGTCGGAAAGAATTCCGTGAGCCTGTGCCCACTCTCGCCACTCGACCTTGTCCGTCCCGATTGGCGCGAGGGTCTCTGCCAACGCGTGGTTATCCCCAAATATCATCACGTTGTCACAGGGCCAACGGGCAGAAGGAGCGATGAGACCGTCGCAACCGAGAAAGATAAGGGCTGCGCCGATCTCTTGCGTTCGACCATAGTCCCGCTCCCCATAACGAGCCCAGTCTACCCCGAGCGCGGCGAGGTCGGTCCTCACAAGCCGTAGCGTGTGCGACGTCGAAACGGCCAGGCGTGTCACGTTGATCTGACGGGAGCCTGGGATCGGCGTCAGTTCCGCCAAGAACGAGGCGACCTCGGCAATCGCTCCATCGCGTTCAAGGCTCGTGTAGAGAACGAAATACCCGGTATCGCCTTCGGGCGGTGGTGCCCATCGACCGCCGCTGATGGAAGGTGCGACCGGATCCGCATCGATGCGTGTTGCCCGGAATACCTCACCCTCGAAACGTTCCGCGCGAAATGTGCTCAGGCGATCCAGGAGAGTCGGATCGTGGATCATGGTCGCAAGGTCGATTCCGACTAAACGTAGACGCCATCGCGAAGCTGATTGACCAGTCGTCGCACCTCATCGATCCGCCCACCTTGAATCAGTTCGGCCGGCGAGTGCCCGCGCAAATGCTTCTGCGGCGCAAATATCCACTGTCGGGCTTCGTTCGGCTCGTAAAAGTCCGATAGCTGGTCGACGATGAACTCCAGCTCCAAGAGGGTTTTCTCGGTTCTTGCGTGCGGATAGGCGCGGCCCTGATTCCAGCGCGACACCGTCTCCGGTCTTGTCCCGAGCAAATTAGCGACTTCGACATGTCGCATCGCACCCTTGGCGCGGATCGATCCCAATCGTCTCGCGACCGCATTGCTCACGGCCGCCTCCTTCGCTCCAGCCATTGTCCGCTTCCCTCGTTCGACTCGATAGGCGTTCCTCGAGACTCGATCCCAATTATTGAGCTTATTCTAGTCTAATATATTGACATTTTGATTGAGTAGTCAAGTCCGTAGTGTCGCTGAAAGTCGCTCAGCGCTCCGGCGTCGGCCGGACGGGGTCACTCGGGCTCGTCGATCCCGTGGCGGCGGCAGGCGGCGGTGAGCGTGTTCTTGAGCAGGCAGGCGATGGTCATCGGGCCGACGCCGCCCGGCACCGGGGTGATCCAGCCGGCGTTCTCGACCGCCTCCTCGAAGCAGACGTCGCCCACCAGCCGGGTCTTCTCGCCCGCCGGCACCCGGTTGATGCCGACGTCGATGACCGCAGCACCGGGCTTGACCCAGTCGCCGCGGATCATCTCGGCGCGGCCCACCGCGGCGATGAGGATATCGGCGCGGCGGCACTCGCCGGGCAGGTCCGCGGTGCGCGAATGGCCGACGGTGACGGTGCAGTGCTCGCGCAGCAGCAGCGACGCCATCGGCTTGCCGACGATGTTGGAGCGGCCGACGATCATTGCCCGCTTGCCCTTCAGCGTGCCGACGAAGTGGCGCAGCATCAGCATGCAGCCGAGCGGCGTGCACGGCACCAGGCTCTCCTGCCCGGTGGTGAGCCGGCCCACATTGGTGGTGTGGAAGCCGTCCACGTCCTTGTCCGGGTCGATGGCGTTGATGATGGCGTTGGAGTCGACCTGATCGGGCAAGGGGAGCTGCACCAGGATCCCGTGCACGCTGTCGTCGGCGTTCAGCGCCTCGACCCTCTCCAGCACCTCCGCGTGGCTGGCGCTCGCGGGCAGCCGGTACTCCTGCGAGTCCATGCCGGCTGCCGTGGTGGCCTTGCCCTTGTTGCGGACATAGACATGGCTCGCGGGGTCGTCGCCCACGAGCACGACCGAGAGGCCCGGCACCAGGCCGTGCCGCTCCTTCAGCAGCGCTGCCTTGCGCCCGACCTCGGCGCGCAGGTCGGCCGCGAATGCCTTGCCGTCGATGATGACCGCGTCGCTCATGGGTATTCCTCGCTGGGGGCTGGGTGCTGTCCGCTCCGGCGTCCGCCCGGGCGCGGCGCCGCCGGGCAGTTCACTGGACGATATTGTCCACGATGAGATTGCGGGCGAAAACGAGGATCAGGATCAGGATGACCGGCGATATGTCGATGCCGCCGAGGTTGGGGATGATGCGCCGGATCGGCCTGAGCGCCGGCTCGGTGAGGCGGTGAAGGACGTTCAACACCGTGAACACGAAGCGGTTGTTCGTGTTGACCACCTTGAACGCCACCAGCCAGCTGAACAGCGCCGAGGCGATCAGCACGTAGATGTAGATCGAGAAGACGGCGTGGATGAGTTCGGCCAACGCGTTCATCGCCGGGCGCGTCTCGGTGGTTGCAGGGCGGGAGGCGAAAATCCGGGTGCGGAGTATATCGCAGGGGCCGGCGGGCGCGAGTCAGTTATGTGCCCGTCCGTTATGTGCCTGGGGCCGGGCGGTCGCGCTCACTCCCCGTGACGCGGGATGAAGTTGGACCAGGCCATGACATAGGGGTGGGAGCTGACTTCGATGATGGTGCCCCACGGGTCCTCGCAATAGCAGACCTTGTAGGGCTTGTCCGGCCACAGCTTCCACACCTTGCTGCGCTGCCGCCCGCCGCTCTCGTCGATCCGCTTCGCCAGGCCCTCGATGTCCGGCTCCAGGATGCAGATGTGATAGATGCCGGTCTTCCAGTAGGCGAAGGGCGTCTCCTGCGGGGCGTTGGCGACGAATTGGAAGAGCTCGATGCCGACTCCGTCGGCCGTCGCCAGGTGGGCGATCTTCATGCCCCGAAAATCGGCGCCGAAGATGTCGCCGACGATCTGGCCGAAGTAGCTGTCGTCGGCATAGCCCTCGATGGGCTCCATCAGCACGTAGCAGCCGAGGATGTCGCGGTACCAGGCGACGGCGGCGTCGATATCCGGCACCGAGATGCCGACGTGATCGAGCGCGCGCACCGGCGCAGCCGCCGGGACCTCCGCGCCGTCCTGCCCGTCTGCCGTGTCGCTTTCGTCTGCCATGTCATGTCTCCTTCGCTGACGGAACCCAGGGATGCCGCGCCGCGGTCACGGCCGGACGGGAAAGTTTTGGGGGCCGGCGAGGTGCGGCAGCATCGACTGGACGCGCTCGATCCAGGCGCAGAGGACGGGGCGCGTCTCGCGCGGGTCGATCAGCTCGTGGATCGAGAAGTTCTCGGCGCGGGGCTCCGGCGACTGGCGGGCCAGCATTTCGGCCTCCAGCCGCTCGCGCTCGGCCGCCGGGTCGTCTGCTTGCGCGATCTTGCGGCCGAAAGCGACGGCGACGCCGCCTTCCACCGGGAGCGCGCCCATCTCGGCCGACGGCCAGGCGACGACGAAGGCGTCCGGGCCGAAATGGGCGGCGGCGGCGACGCCGTGACACTTGCGCACGATCACCGAGGCCCAGGGCACGGCGCACCCGGCCACGGCGAGCACCGCCGCCGTGCCGAAGCGGATGGTGCCGGCCTGCTCGGCCTCGGTCCCGATCATGAAGCCCGGCTCGTCGACCAGGCTCACGACGGGCATGTGGAAGGTGTCGCAGAGCTCGACGAAGCGCCGCGTCTTCTGCGCGCCGGCCGCGGTCATGGCGCCGGCGAGATGCCAGCAGTCGTTGGCGAGCACCCCCACCGAATAGCCGGAGAGGCGGCCGAAGCCGGCGATCAGGCCCTGCCCATAGAGGCGGCCGATCTCGAAGAACGAGCCCTCGTCCAGCACCAGCGCGATCACGCGGCGCATGTCGTAGAGCCTGCGCCGGTTGCGCGGCACGATCTCGATCAGTTCCTCGGCGCAGCGCCCGGCCGGGTCGTCCGCCGCGGCGCGCGGCAGGGGCTCCCACACATTCGCCGGCAGATAGCTGAGGAAGCGGCGGATCTCGGCGAAGGCCGCGGGCTCGTCGGCGGCGAGATTGTCGACCACGCCGTTCCTGGCGTGCACTTGCGGGCCGCCGAGGGCCTCCTTGCTCGGCCGCTTGCCCAGCGCCCGGGCGACCAGCGCAGGCCCGGCGACCAGCACCTGGGAACTCTCGGTCATCACCGAGAAGTGCGAGGCCACCAGGCGCGAGGCGGGCAGGCCCGCGACCGGGCCGAGCGCGGCGGCGGCGACCGGCACCGTCGCCATGGCCTCGCCCACCGAGCGGAAGCGCGGCGGCGCATAGACCGGCTGGCCCACCGTCTTCGCGCCGGGGCCGGTGACGCTGCCGCCGGCGCCTTCGTGCAGACGGATGAGCGGGACCCGGTGCGCGATGGCGAGCTGCTCGGCATGGACGCTCTTGCGCAGCCCCGCCTCGTTGGGCGAGCCGCCGGCGAGGGTGAAGTCCTCGCCGCCGACCACGCAGCGGCGCCCCTCCACCTGGCCGAAGCCGAGCACGAAGTTGGCGGGCGCGAAGCCGGTCGGCGTGCCTGCGTCGTCGCGCGTCGACTCGCCGGCGGCGGCGCCGAGCTCGTGGAACGAGCCCTCGTCCAGCATGGCGGCGATGCGCTCGCGGATCGTGAGCCGGCCCTTGCCGTGCTGGAGCGCGACCGCCTCCGCGCCGCCCTGGGCTTGCGCGAGCGCCCGCCTGGCTGCGAGCGCGTCGGCTTCCGCCTGCCAGCTCACGGGAGGCTCAGGCGACCGCGCCGTCGGCACGCAGCGCGGCGATGCCTTCCGCCGAGAACCCAGCTTCGCCCAGCAGCGCGTCGGTGTGCTCGCCGAGCAGCGGGGCGCCCCGCCGGACGGCGCTCGGGGTCTCCTCGAAGCGGGCCGCCGGGCGCGCCTGGCGCAGCCTGCCTGCCGCCGGATGGTCATACTCGACGAGCGTGCCGCCGGCGGCGACCTGCGGGTGCGCGACCAGGGCATCCCGCGTCAGGACCGGCGCGCAAGGGACGTCTTCGGCCTCCAGCCGTTCCATCCACTCGGCGGTGGTGCGGGTCCGCAGCGCCTCCTGCGTGAGGGCGAGGCGGTCGTCGATGTTCTCGTCACGCAGCGCGGGGGTCGCGAAGCGCGCGTCCTCCAGCCACTCCGGCCGCTCCACCGCCCGCGCGAGGCCGCGCCACTCGCGGTCGCTCATCACGGCGACGCTCATGTGGCCGTCCCCGGTCTCGTAGATCAGGTCGATGAAGCTCGCCGCCCGCCGCCCGTTCGCCGGCCGGTCCGGAAATGTCTGCCCGCCCATGTCCGAGGCCCAGAGGAAGGCCACCACCGCATCGAGCATGGAGAGGCGCACATGCTGGCCCTTGCCAGTGCGTGCGCGGGCGAGGAGCGCGGCGGTGACCGCCTGGGCCGCGGTCACGGCGGTGAGCTTGTCCGGCAGGATGGTGCGGACGAGGCGCGGGCGCTGGTCGTCCCCCCCGCCCTGGACCGAGGCGAGGCCCGAGGCGGCCTGGATGATGGGGTCGTAGACGCGCTTGGCCGCATAGGGGCCGGTCTCGCCGAAGCCGCTGATCGAGACATAGACGATGGCGGGATTGACCGCGCACACCTGGGGCTCGCCGACGCCGAGGCGGTCCACCACCCCCGGCCGGAAGTTCTGGATGAACACGTCCGCGCCGGCGGCGAGGCGCAGCACAACCTCGCGCCCTTGCGGGTGCTTGAGATCGACCGCGATCGAGCGCTTGTTCCTGTTGGTGTTGATGAACTGGGCGGCGAGGCCGCCGGCGCGGTCGCCGCCGGTGCGCACGTGATCGCCGCCGCCGGGCGCCTCGACCTTGATCACGTCGGCGCCCTGATCGCCCAGCATCATGGTGGCGAAGGGACCCGAGACCATGCTGGTCAGGTCGATGACGCGATAGCCGTCGAGCGGTCCCGGCACGGTCGTCCTCCCTCGCGGTACGGCGCGGCGCGCGGCGATCCTATCGGCCTCCGCCCCGCCGCGCCAAGCCGGCGCTCATCATCGCGCCGGATCAGCGGCGGATCGACTCAACAAATTCCTGCGTCAGTTCGTGACGCTCATCGCAAATCTCGACCAACTCACGGCTGGGCCTCGTCTGATCGGTACGATTTCCATGCCACAGCATGGTGAGCACGCCCTCGCGCTTGACGGCCTCGATCGCCGGCGTGAAATCGCTGTCGCCAGCCAGCAGCGCAACCCTCGCTATACGGCCCTTCCCGGCCAGGAGCGCCATGTCCACTCCCAGCATGAGGTCCACCCGCTTTTGCTGGAATATGGGCCTGCCATGCGCGTCCGGCCCCCTGTAGGCGAGTTGCCCCAATCGGACGTCGAACCGTGGGAGATGGCGGAGAGCGGTGACGAATCGGTGTTTGGCCGCGTAGCGGTGCTTCTCCTCGTCTGTTGGCGGACTGCCCTGATACGGAAGACAATGGTAGTAATAGGCGCGCAATAGCTCGCCCTGCCCCGTCATGGCATCGACGAGACCTGCATAGTCGATACGCCGGTTGTCGTGGTTGTAGTACAGGACCTTGTCGAGGTAGCCGCCGTCGATAAAGATCGCTGTAACCGCCATCGGCGCCCCTCCGCAAAAAAATGGGCCGGCTTGCGCCGGCCCCATTCAATACCCACCGTGCCCGAGGGAACGATGGGGTCCATAAAGAGTGGACACCATATGGGGCTGGCCATTGGCACGTCAAGCGGCAATTTGACCCGCCGAGTCCCCACATCCGATAGTCCCGCGGCGTACCGGCCCGACTTGCGTCCCGACTGCACGGACGGCGCTGTACGAAGCACGAGGAATTGTCATGGATGAGTTCGGAGCGCGCGGCCCCAACGAAGCGCTGATCGGCGAGCGGGGATCGCGCGCCGCGCTGTCCACGCCGGCGCTGGTGCTCGACCTCGACCGGCTGGAGCGCAACATCGCCTATCTCGCCGCCTATCTCGGCAAGGCCGGCCATGGGCTCCGGCCAGTCGCCAAGATCCACAAGTCGGTGGCGGTGGCAAGGCTGCAGGCCGAGGCCGGTGCGCTCGGCCAGTGCTGCGCGACGCTGGCGGAGGCCGAGGTCATGGCCGACGCCGGCGTGCCCGGCGTGCTGCTCTTCTCCCAGGTGGTGACCGCGCCCAAGATCGCCCGCCTCGCCCGGCTCAACGCCCGCGCTGACGGGCTGATCGTCGCCGTGGACGACAAGGCCGTGGCCGACCGGCTCGCCGCCGCCGCGCTGGAGGCCGGCCGGCCGCTCCGCATGATGGTCGATTTCGAGGTCGGCGGCCGGCGCACCGGCCTCGTCTCGGCAGACGACGCACTGGCGCTGGCACGCCACATCGCCGGGACCGAGGGCGCGGTCTATGCGGGTGTCCAGGGCTACAACGGCTCGTTCCAGAGGGAGCCCGACTTCGCCGCCCGCCGCGCGGAGCAGGAGCGCTGCACGGCGCCGCTCGCCGCGCTCTGCGAGCGCCTCGCCGCGGCCGGCCTCGCGCCGGAGATCGTCTCCGGCGGCGGCACGGGCACCTATGCGATCGACGCGGACGCCGGCCTCTTCACCGAATGCCAGGCCGGCAGCTACATCTTCATGGACGTGAACTACGCCGACACCCCCTTCGAGCCGGACAATCCGCATCCCTTCGAGACCGCGCTCTTCGTGCGCACCACCGTGCTCAGCGCGCGCGACGAATTCGCGGTCACCGACGCCGGCATCAAGGAGTTCGCGCGCGAGGAATTGGCGCCCCGCGTGGCCTCGGGCGCCGACCCGGACTCGCTCTACGAGCTGGTCGGCGACGATCTCGGCCGCGTCACCGTGCCGGAAGGCGCGCGTCCGCCGCAGGTGGGCGAGGCGCTGGAATGCATCACGCCGCACTGCTACGGGACGCTCAACCTCTACGACGTCTATCACTGTGTGCGCGGCGACACCCTGGTCGATATCTGGCCGATCGACGCCCGCGCCCAGTGGTAGGGAAAGGCCGGACAGCATCTTGACCCGATGAGGGAGCGGGCTTAGGGTCCGGCTGTTTCGACATGGCTTGAACGGCCACCCTCCGAGGAGGGACGCCGGTCCGCGAGTTTCGCGCGCCGGCGCAGGCACAATTGGGGCGGGAGCGGCGCGTGTTCGACAGTCTGTCCAGCAGACTCAATGGGGTCTTCGAGGGGCTCACCCGGCGCGGCGCGCTGAGCGAGGCGGACGTGACCGCGGCGCTGCGCGAGGTGCGGATCGCCCTGCTCGAGGCCGATGTCGCGCTCCCGGTGGTCAAGGACTTCGTCGCCGGCGTGCGCGAGAAGGCGGTCGGCGCGGACGTGCTGAAGAGCGTGGCGCCCGGCCAGCAGGTGATCAAGATCGTCAACGATCGCCTGGTCGAGATGCTGGGCGGCGAGACCGCCGAGATCGGCATCGCCGCCGCCCGCCCGCCCGCCGCCGTCCTCATGGTGGGCCTGCAGGGCTCGGGCAAGACCACCACCACCGCCAAGCTCGGCCGCTTCCTCCGCACGACCCACAAGAAGCGCGTGCTGATGGCCTCGCTCGACACCAGCCGGCCTGCGGCCATGGAACAGCTCGCGGTGCTCGGCGCAGAGGCGGAGGTGGACGTGCTGCCGGTCGTCGCCGGCGAGGGCGCGGTGGCGATCGCGCGGCGTGCGATGAAGGCCGGTGCGCGGGAGGGCCACGACGTGGTCCTGCTGGACACCGCCGGCCGTCTCCACGTGGACGACGAGCTGATGGCCGAGTGCAAGGCGGTGCGCGATGCGGCCGGGCCGGCCGAGACCCTGCTCGTCGCCGATGCGCTGACCGGCCAGGATGCGGTCACCATCGCCAGCGCCTTCCACGAGCGCATCGGCCTGACCGGGATCGCGCTGACCCGGGTCGACGGCGACGGGCGGGGCGGGGCTGCGCTCAGCATGCGCGCGGTGACCGGCTGCCCCATCAAGCTGATCGGCGTCGGCGAGAAGCTCGACGCCATCGAGCCCTTCCACCCCGACCGGATCGCGTCCCGCATCCTCGGCATGGGCGACGTGGTGTCGCTGGTGGAGAAGGCGCAGGAAACCATCGAGCAGGAGGAGGCCGAACGCCTCGTCCGCAAGGCCAGGAAGGGCGGCTTCGATCTCGACGATCTCTCGAAGCAGCTGCAGCAGGTGCGCAAGATGGGCGGCATGGAAGGGCTACTCGGCATGTTGCCGGGGGTCGGCAAGGTCAAGCGCCAGCTCGCCGACGCGAACGTCGATCTCTCCCTGCTCGACCGCCAGCAGGCCATCATCGGCTCGATGACGCCGGCCGAGCGGCGCAACCCGAAGCTGCTGAACAGCTCGCGCAAGCGGCGCATCGCCGGCGGCTCGGGCACCGCCGTGCAGGACGTGAACCGCCTGCTCAAGCAGGTCAAGCAGATGAACGTGATGATGAAGCGCGCGAACAAGCTGGGCGAGAAAGGCCTCATGCGGGCCGGGATGCCCGGCCTCATGCCGCCCCGCTGACGGCAACCGTCCGACGAGAAGAATGGAGAGAGCATGTCACTGAAGATTCGACTGTCCCGCGCCGGCGCCAAGAAGCGCCCCTTCTACCGCGTGGTCGTGGCCGACACCCGCAGCCCGCGCGACGGCCGCTTCCTGGAGCGGCTGGGGACCTACGACCCGATGCTGCCCAAGGATCATCCGGAGCGCGTGCGCCTCAACGAGGAGCGCGTGCGGCACTGGCTGGGCGTCGGCGCGCTGCCCTCGGACCGCGTCGCCCGCTTCCTCGGCGCCGCCGAGATCATCCCGATGCCCGCGCAGCGCAACAATCCGCAGAAGGGCCAGCCCAGGGCGAAGGCGCTGGAGCGCGCGGCGGCGCGCGCGGAGAAGGCGGCGGCGGCAGCCGAGGCCCCGGCGGAAGTCGCGGATGCTGCGGACGCCGCAGATGTCGCGGACGCCGCCGCCGTCGAGGCCGCTCCCGACGAGGCCGCCCCTGAGGAGGCTGTCCCTGAGGAGGCCGCCCCTGAGGAGACTGTCCCTGAGGAGGCCGCCGCTGAGGAAGCTGTCCCTGAGGAGGCCGCCGCTGAGGAAGCCGCTCCTGACGAGGCCGCCGCCGGTGAGGCCGGCGCAGACGATGGCGGGGAAGAAGAGACGGCCGCCGGCTGAGGCCGCGCGTGCGGCGCCGGTCACGGCCGATGCGCAGGCCGCGCCTGCAGCGGAGCGAGCGCGGACGGTCTGTGTCGGGCGGATCGTCGGCGCCCACGGCGTGCGCGGCATCGTGCGCGTGCGCAGCTACACGGCGGACCCCGACGATCTCGTCGCCTACGGGGCGCTGAGCGACGAAGCCGGTGCCAGGCGCTTCCAGGTCACGCTCACCGGGCACGTCAAGGGGCTGCTGCTCGCCCGCGTGGACGGCGTGGACGACCGCGACGCGGCGGAGGCGCTGCGCGGCACCGACCTCCACATCGCCCACGCGGCGCTGCCGCCGACCGAGGGCGACGAGTACTACCATGTCGATCTGCTGGGCCTGAGCGCGGTGGGCGCGGACGGCTCGGCGCTCGGCCGGGTCAGCGCGATCCACGACCATGGCGCAGGCCCCATCGTCGAGATTCAGCCGCCGGAGGGCCCCTCCACCCTCGTCCCCTTCACGCGCGAACGAGTGCCGGCCGTCGATCTCGCCGCCGGCCGCATGGTCGTCGCCTCCCTGGAGGATCGCCCGTGACGGAGAGCCCGCGCGAGGACGCGCCGGCGCGCGCGCGCTGGTGCGCCCACGTGCTCACCCTCTACCCGGATGCCTTTCCGGGGCCGCTCGGCGCCGCGCTCTCGGGCCGAAGCCTCGACAGCGGCCTCTGGCGGCTGGAAACGGTGGACATCCGGCGCTTTGCGCGCGATAAACACCGCACCGTCGACGATCACCCGTTCGGCGGCGGGGCCGGCATGGTCATGCGCCCCGATGTCCTGGCAGCGGCCATCGATTCGGTCCGGCCGGCGAGCGGTGGCGCGCCGCGCTTCCTGCTCTCGCCCCGTGGCGCGCCGTTGACGCAGGATCGGGTGAAGGCGGTGGCGGGCGGCCCCGGCGTCGTGTTGATCTGCGGCCGTTTCGAAGGAGTCGACGAGCGTGTGCTGGAAGGCCGTGGCGTTGCCGAACTCAGCGTCGGCGACTACGTCCTCTCGGGCGGGGAGATCGCGGCCATGGCGGTGATCGACGCGTGCGTGCGCCTGCTGCCCGGCGTGGTCGGCCGGCCGTCGTCGCTGGTGGAGGAGAGTTTCGAGGACGACTTGCTGGAATATCCGCACTACACCCGCCCGCGCCTGTTCGAGGGCCGCGCCGTGCCGGAGGTTCTCCTCTCCGGCGACCACGCCGCGATCGGCGCCTGGCGCCGGGCGCAGGCGGAGCATGTGACCAGAATGCGGCGTGCCGACCTGTGGGCGCGCCACCGGGCGCGTCGATAGGTGGGCGCGCCTGAGATGACGAGGATAGTGCCGTGAACATGATCGAGCAGCTGAACGCCGAAGCCGTTGGGAAGCTCCTGGAGGCGCGGGAGGTCCCGGCCTTCGCCCCCGGCGATACGCTCCGCGTCCATGTCAAGGTGGTGGAAGGCTCGCGCGAACGCGTGCAGGTGTTCGAAGGCATCTGCATCGCCCGGCGCAACCGCAGCCTCAACTCCTCCTTCACCGTGCGCAAGATTTCCTATGGCGAGGGCGTGGAGCGGGTCTTTCCGCTCCATTCGCCACGCATCGCGAAGATCGAGGTCATGAAGCGGGGCGCGGTGCGCCGCGCCAAGCTCTACTATCTGCGCGGCCTGCGCGGCAAGGCGGCGCGCATCAAGGAGAAGCGCGACGAGCGCGGCGCGAAGAAGGCCGCCGCCAGGAGCGAGGGCGCAGCCAAGCCGGCCGCCAAGCCTGCAGATTGAGCGGACGCGCCGTTGCGCACCGTCGCGCCATTGCCGGGAAGAGGAGAGCGATGAGCGGCCCCAAGACCCTGTTCGACAAGATCTGGGAGAGCCATGTGGTCGCCGAGAACGACGACGGCACCACGCTCTTCTATATCGACAGGCACCTGATCCACGAGGTGACGAGCTGGACCGGCTTCGAGCGCATGGCCGAGGACGGGCGCGGCGTGCGCCGCCCGGACGCGACCGTCGCCGTGCCCGACCACTCGATCCCGACCAGGAACCGCGCGGCCGGCGTCGCCGGCATCGCCGATCCCCTCGGGCGCAGCCAGGTCGAGGCGCTGATCGAGAACTGCGCGCGCTTCGGCGTGCCCCTGATCCCGCTGACCGACCTGCGCCAGGGCATCGTCCACATCATCGGGCCGGAGCAGGGCGTTACCCTGCCGGGGGCCACGCTCGTCTGCGGCGACAGCCACACCGCCACGCACGGCGCCTTCGGCTGTCTCGCCTTCGGCATCGGCTCCAGCGAGGTCGAGCATGTGCTGGCGACCCAGACGCTCAACCAGAAGCGCCCGCGCAACATGCGCATCCAGGTCAGGGGCGACCTGCCGCCCGGCATCGCCGCCAAGGACATGATCCTCGCCATCATCGGCACGATCGGCACGGCGGGCGGGACCGGCCATGTGATCGAGTATGTCGGCCCCGCGATCCGCGCGCTTTCCATGGAAGGGCGGATGACGGTCTGCAACATGACCATCGAAGGCGGCGCGCGCGCCGGGCTCATCGCGCCGGACGAGACCACCTTCGCCTATCTCGAGGGCCGTCCGCTCGCGCCGGCGGGGGCGGCGTGGGACGAGGCCGTCGCCTACTGGCGGACTCTCGGCTCCGACGACGGCGCGGCCTACGACAAGGAAGCCACCGTCGAGGCCCGCGACATCGCGCCGCAGATCACCTGGGGCACCAGCCCCGAGGACGTGATCCCGGTGACGGGGCGGACGCCCGACCCGGCAGCGGCGGCGGACGAGAAGCACCGCGAGGCGATCGCCCAGGCGCTGGACTACATGGCGCTGGAGCCCGGCGCGCCGATCGAGGGCGTGGCCGTCGACCGGGTCTTCATCGGCTCCTGCACCAACGGCCGCATCGAGGATCTGCGCGCCGCCGCCGCCGTCGCCAGGGGGCGCAAGGTGCCGTCCGGCGTGGGCGCCATGGTGGTGCCGGGCTCAGGGCTCGTGAAGCGCCAGGCCGAGGAGGAGGGGCTCGACCGCATCTTCACGGAGGCGGGCTTCGAGTGGCGCGAGCCGGGCTGCTCCATGTGCATCGCCATGAACGACGACAAGCTCGCGCCGGGCGAGCGCTGCGCGTCGACCTCCAACCGCAACTTCAAGGGCCGCCAGGGCCGCGCCGGGCGCACCCATCTGGTGAGCCCGGCGATGGCCGCCGCCGCAGCCGTCAGCGGGCGCTTCGTCGATGTCCGCGAACTGCTGGCCTGAGGAGGGTCCGTCATGCGCACCTTCACGACACTCTCCGGACCGGCCGCGGCGCTGCCGATAATCAATGTCGATACCGACCAGATCATCCCCAAGCAGTACCTCACCGCCATCACCCGCGCCGGCCTGGGCCGGGGGCTCTTCCACGACTTCCGCTACGACATGGAGGACCGGGAGGTCCCGGACTTCGTCCTCAACCGGGCGCCCTGGCGCGAGGCCTGCATCCTGGTCGCGGGCGAGAATTTCGGCTGCGGCTCGAGCCGCGAGCACGCCCCCTGGGCGCTGGAGGATTTCGGCATAAGCTGCGTGATCGCGCCGAGCTTCGCCGACATCTTCTTCAACAACTGCGTCAAGAACGGCGTCCTCCTGATCGCCCTCCCGGAGGGCGACGCGAACACGCTGATGGCCGCAGCGGGCGCGCCCGAGACCTGCCGGATGACGGTCGATCTGGAGGCCCAGACGATCGTGCGCCAGGACGGCGCCGCGACCGGCTTCGAGATCGAGCCCTTCCGCAAGCACCGGCTGTTGAACGGGCTCGACGACATCGGCATCACGCTGGCCAAGGCCGCCGAGATCGACGCCTTCGAGGCGAAGCAGAAGGCCGCCCGGCCATGGCTCTACGGAGCGCGGCTCCCCGAATCCGCCCCCTGACGCCAACGCTCACGCCCCCGCCCCGGCCGGACAGGATCGCGGGGCAGACCACGGGCACAGGCCGTGACTCGGTTCGAATTTTCGGTGCGGGCCGAGCGACACCCACCTCCCCCTGTCCCCCTCCCCCCAAGGGCGGAGGGGGAATGCAGGAGGCGAAGGCAGAGACTTCTCCCTCTCCGCCCCTGGGGGCGGAGAGGGCCAGGGTGAGGTGGGGGCGCTTGCTCCACTCCGCTATCATGGGCGCGGGAATGAGACTGCCGTGATGCCGGACTATCTGCGCCCCACCGCCCTCGACGACGCGCTCGCGGCGCTGAGCGGCCGGCGCCTCACGGTGCTGGCCGGCGGCACCGATTTCTATCCGGCGCGGGTGGGCAAGCCGCTCGACGATGCGGTGCTCGACATCACGGCGCTCGAAGACCTGCGCGCCATCGAGGAACACGCCGACCACTGGCGCATTCCGGCGCTCGCGACCTGGACCGACCTGATCGACGCCCCCCTGCCGCCCTGGTTCGACGGCCTGAAGCTGGCGGCGCGAGAGATCGGCGGCCGCCAGGTGCAGAACGCCGGCACCCTCTGCGGCAATCTCTGCAACGCCTCGCCGGCCGCCGACGGGGTGCCGGTGCTGCTCAGCCTCGACGCCGAGGTGGAGCTCGCGTCGTGCGCGCGGCGGGAGACCATGCCGCTCGGCGACTTCCTGCGCGGCAACCGGGAGACGGCGCGCGCGTCCGACCAGCTCATGCTGGCGGTGCGCGTGCCCAGGCCCCGCAGCGGGCGGGCGCGCGGGCACTTCCTCAAGCTCGGCGCGCGGCGCTACCTGGTGATCTCCATCGTCATGGCGGCGGCGGCGCTGGAGGCCGACGCGGAGGGCCGCATCGTGCGCGCCGCGCTCGCGGTCGGCGCCTGCTCGCCGGTCGCACAGCGTCTCCCGGCGCTGGAGCGGGCGCTCCTCGGCCGCCGCGTGGACGGGGCGCTGGGGGAGACGGTGACGGAGGCGCACATGGCGCCGCTGGCACCGCTCGACGATGCGCGGGGCTCCGCCGCCTACCGCCTCGACGCGGCGCGGACGCTCACGTCACGCACGCTCGCCGAGCTCGGGAGCATGATGTGAGCGGGAACGGCCCGCACGGTGCCACCGCGTTCACGCTCAACGGGCAGCCGGTGACGGTCGCCGCAGCGCCGCTCAGGCGCCTCGCCGACGCGCTGCGCGACGACCTCGGCCTCACCGGGACCAAGGTGGGCTGCAACGCCGGCGACTGCGGCGCCTGCACGGTGCTGCTCGACGGCGCCCAGGTCTGCGGCTGCATGGTGCCGCTGGCCCAGGCCGCCGGCCGCCATGTGGAGACCGTGGAGGGCCTCGCCGCGAACGGCCGGCTCAATCGCCTGCAGCGGGCCTTTCTGCGCCACGGCGCGGCCCAGTGCGGCGCCTGCACGCCGGGCATGTTGATCGCCGCGACGGAACTGCTGCGCGCCTGCCCCCGCCCCGGCCCGGCGCAGGTGATGGATTTCTTGGGCGGCGTCCTCTGCCGCTGCACCGGCTACCGCAAGATCGTGGCCGCCGTGCTCGACGCGGCGGGCGACGCACCGTTGTCCCTCGCGACGCCTGCGCCCGGCGCCGCCGTCGGCGCCCGGCTCGCCAAGCTCGACGGCGCCCAAAAACTCACCGGGGCCGAGCGCTACGGCGCCGACGCCGTGCCGGCGGACGCGCTCTGGCTCCGCATCGTCCGCTCGCCGCACGAATCCGCGCGCGTGGTGCTCGGCGATGTGGGCGCCGCGGCCGCCGCCCGGCCGGGCGTGGCGCGGGTGCTTACGGCCGCCGACGTGCCGTCGAACCGGATCGGTATCTATCCCGACCTGCGCGACCAGCCGGTGCTGGCCGAGGAGGTCGTGCGCCACCGCGGCGACCCCGTGGCGGCGCTGGTGGGCACGCGCGAAGCGGTGACGGCGCTCCGGGACGAAGACCTGCGGATCCGCTACGAGCCGCTGCCGCCGGTGCGCGGCCTGGACGAAGCCCGTGCGCCGGATGCGCCCCTGGTCCACGCGGAGGCCGACGGCAACCGGCTGATCGAGGGAGCGGTGGAGCGCGGCGACGCCCAGGCGGCGCTGGCGGGCTGCACCGTGACCGCCGAGGGGCGCTTCGAGACCGCCTTCGTCGAGCACGCCTATATCGAGCCCGAGGCCGGCTGGGCGCGGCGGGTGGGCGAGCGGGTGGAACTCTTCGTCTCGACCCAGACGCCCGTCATGGACCGGGATATGACCGCCGAGGTCCTGGGCCTTGCGCCGGCGCAGGTGCGGATCGTGCCGAGCGCCTGCGGCGGCGGTTTTGGGGGCAAGCTCGACGTCTCGATCCAGCCGCTCACGGCGCTCGCCGCCTGGCTCACCGGCGCGCCCGTCGCCTGCGTCTACGAGCGGCCCGAGAGCATGATGGCGACCACCAAGCGCCACCCTGCGGCGATCGAGGCCCGCGTCGGCTGCGATGCCGAGGGCCTGCTGCAGGCGGTCGCGTTCGACGCGGCCTTCGATACCGGCGCCTATGCCTCCTGGGGGCCGACCGTGGCCGGGCGCGTGCCGGTCCATGCCAGCGGCCCCTACGCCGTGACCGCGGTCTCGGCGCGGGCGCGCGCCTTCTACACCAACGGGCCGCCCGCCGGCGCGTTCCGCGGCTTCGGCGTGCCGCAGGCCGCCATCGCCCACGAGGCGCTGATGGACGACCTCGCCGCCGCGCTCGGCATGGACCGGCTGGAGATACGCCGCAGGAACGCGCTCCGCGCCGGCGATGCGACCGCCACCGGCCAGGTGCTGGAGGCCAGCGCCGGCCTCGCCCCCTGCCTGGAGGCGCTCAGCCCCCGCTGGCGGATCGCGCTGGACGATGCTGCGCGGACCAACGAGCGCGACGGTCCGGTGAGGCGCGGCGTCGGCATCGGCTGCATGTGGTACGGCATCGGCAACACCGCGCTCAGCAACCCGTCGGCGATGCGCATCGCCCTCGCGCAGGACGGCCGGCTCACGCTTTACAACGGCGCCGTCGACATCGGCCAGGGCTCGACCACGATCCTGGCCCAGATCTGCGCCGACGCCCTCGGGGTGGGCGTAGACCGGATCGCCCAGGTCATCGGCGACACGGACTGGACCGAGGACGCGGGCAAGACCTCCGCGTCCCGTCAGACCTTCGTCTCGGGCAAGGCGGCCGAGCGTGCCGGCGCGAGCCTGCGTGCAGCGATCCTGCGCGAGGCCAATGCCGGCGAGGGCGCCAGGATCGAGCTCGCGGGCGCACGCGTGGTGGTCCGCGACGGCGGGCGGCGGGCGGAGATCGACCTCAGCCGGCTCGAGGCCGACGCCGCGGGCACGGTGCTGGAGGGCACGGGCCGCTTCGACCCGCCGACCACGGCGCTCGACGCCAGGGGCCAGGGCGCGCCCTACGCCACCTACGCCTTCGGCGCCCAGATCGCGGTCGTCGATGTGGACACCGACCTCGGGACCGTGACGCCCATCCGCATCCATGCGGCCCACGACGTGGGCCGCGCCATCAACCCGACCCAGGTGGAGGGGCAGATCGAGGGCGGCATCGCCCAGGGCATCGGCCTCGCGCTGATGGAGGAATACCTGCCGGGCCGGACCGAGAACCTGCACGACTACCTGATCCCCACCGTCGGCGACGTGCCCGAGATCGAGGTCATCATCGTCGAGGACCCGGAGCCGCTCGGTCCCTTCGGCGCCAAGGGCGTGGGCGAGCCCGGCCTGGTCCCGACCGCGCCCGCCATCCTCGGTGCCATCCGCCACGCGACGGGTATCCGCGTCACGCGGGTCCCGGCGCTCCCCCACCGCCTGCGCCGCGCACTCCTGGAGCGGGAGGCTGGGCGGTGAGCGAAGAGACGGCGCGCGGCGCCGGGGAGGCAGGCTCCATCATCCGCTGCGACGCCTGCCCGGTGCTCTGCCGCATCCGCGAGGGCAAGGTCGGCGCCTGCGACCGCTACGCCAATGTCGGCGGCAGGCTCACCCGCGTCGATCCGCTGCTGGTCACCGAGCGGGCCGAGACCCTGGTGCCCTTCCTGGACGGGGCGGAGGACTGGGCCAAGGGCTGGGAGGGCGGCGTGGTCGCCAGGCCTGAGCGCTTCGTCACCGGCATCGGCTCCGGCACCACCTATCCCGACTACAAGCCCGCGCCCTTCATCATCGCGAGCGAGGCGGCGGGCGTGGACATGGTGACCGTGGTCTCTGAGGGCATCTTCAGCTACTGCGGCGTGAAGGTGAAGATCGACACCGACCGCCATGTCGGCCCCGAGCAGGCTTCGGTGCGCGCCGACGGCGAGCCCATCGGCCATGTCACCACGGCGGAATACGGCTCGCAGATGCTCTCCCTCGGCGGCGTGCGCCACTTCACCGGCGGCTCCAAGCGCGAGGGCACGGTCACTTGCAGCACCCTGTTGGACCTCTGCAGCGGCAGGCCGGCGGCGCTCACCGTGGACGGCGGCGCGGCGCTCGTAGTCCAGGCCGGCGCGGCGCCGGTGGTGGACGGCCAGCAGGAGGAGCGGATGCGCGCCGGCTGCGGCTCGGCCGCTATGGGCATGTTCGCCCGCCAGTGGCACGGCCTGGCGGACGAGGTCATCGTGGTCGACGACCAGATCACCGGCGTGCTGACCGAGCATCAGGCCGGGCGCTTCCTCGACATGCCGCCCGCCGGCATCCGCATCCGCGGCCGGCGCTCCACGCCGGGGCGCTACTTCCAGGTGGCGCGCAAGGGGCGCGGCTGGGCCGCCACCGACATCGCCGACCCGCTGGAGATCATCGAGAAGATCGACCCGAAGAAGGCCTGGCCCGGCCTCCGGCTGCACATGGTCTCCACCACCGGGGAGGACGCCGCCTGGTTCGAGCTCGACGACACGCTGACGCCGAGACCCGCGCCCATGCCGGCGGCGATCGAGAGGGTGGTGGGCCGCATCGCGGAGAACTGCGAGCCCGCGCTCTGCACCGTGCTCTTCATGGCCGGCGCGGGCGGGAGCCTGCGCGCGGGCGTCACCGAGAACCCGGTGCGCCTCACCCGCTCGATCAAGGAGGCGCTCACCCGCGTCACCGCCGGCGGCGCGCCGGTCCATGTCTGGCCCGGCGGCGGCATCACCTTCATGGTGGACGTGACGCGGATGCCGGCGAACGCCTTCGGCTACGTGCCCACGCCGGCCCTGGTCGCGCCCATCGAGTTCACCCTGAGCCGTGCGGAGTTCGCGGCCCTCGGCGGCCATGTGGACCGCGTCGTGCCGCTGGAGCGGGCGCTGGAAGGCGCGGAGCACAGGGCGGAGCCGTGGCCCGACGCGAATCCCTGGCCGCTGCCGAAAGGCAAGCCCCGATGACCGGCGGCGCCTGCATGGCGCTTCTCGACGACGGCCGCCGGCTGCACCTGCAGCACGGGCCGATCGACATCGTGGCGCAAGCCTTCGGCGAGGCGGCGGAGGTCGCCGCCGCCTACCGCCAGGCCGGCGCCTGCTTCTCGGGCATTCTCGACGATCTGGTCGCCGAGCTCGCCCTGCTGCGCCGCGCCCTCGGCCCCTCCCGGCCCGCGCCGCGCGGCCCGGTGGCACGGCGCATGGTGCGCGCCTGCCGGCCCCACCGGGCGCGCTTCGTCACGCCCATGGCCGCGGTCGCGGGCGCCGTCGCCGACGAGGTTCTGGCGGCGATGACCGCAGGGCGCAGCCTCGGCCGCGCCTACGTCAACAATGGCGGCGACATCGCGGTGCATCTCGGCCCGGGAACCTCGCTCTCGGCCGGCGTGGTGAACGATCCCGACCGGCCGGGGCTCGACGATGCAATCACCCTCAGCGCGGCGCGCCCTGCGCGGGGGATGGCCACGTCGGGCTGGCGCGGGCGCTCGCTTTCCCTGGGTGTCGCCGATGCGGTCACGGTGCTGGCGGAGACCGCCGCCGAAGCGGACGCCGCGGCGACGCTGATCGCCAACGCGGTCACCGTCGCCCATCCCGCCATCGAGCGCGCGCCGGCAACGTCGATCCGTGACGAGAGCGACCTCGGCGGGAGCCTCGTCACCGTGGCGGTGGGGCCGCTGCCCATGCACGCCAGGGCGGCGGCGCTCGATGCCGGGCTCGCCGACGCACGGGCGATGCAGGCGGCGGGGCTGATCGAGTCCGCCCGCCTCGCGCTCCAGGGCGAGAGCCGCACGCTCGCGCCGGCGGACCCGGCCGCCGCTGCCGCGTGAGTATCCCATGAGCGGCGCGGTCGTGGGCGTGGATGTCGGCGGGACCTTCACCGACCTGATCCTGATGGAGCCCGAGACCGGCGCCGTGCGCCTCGCCAAGGTGCCATCCACGCCGGCGAACCAGGCGGCGGGTGTGCTCGCCGCGCTCGACGGCGCGGCCGCATCGCTCGCCGCGGTCGCTTCCATCGTCCACGGCACCACGGTCACCACCAACGCGTTGCTGGAGCGCAAGCTGAGCCGCACGGGCTTGATCACGACGCAGGGGTTCCGCGACGTGCTGGAGCTGGGCCGGCGCACGCGGCCCCACGCCTACGGCCTCACCGGCAGCTTCACGCCGCTGATCCCGCGCGAGCTGCGCATCGAGGTGCCGGAGCGCATGGACGCGGCGGGCGAGGTGCTGGTGCCCCTCGACGAGGCGGCGGTGCGCGCCGCGCTCGCCGCCTTGCAGGCCGCCGGCTGCGAGGCGCTGGTCGTGCACTTCCTGCACAGCTACAAGAATCCGGCGCATGAGGTGCGGGCGCTTGCCATCGCCCGCGAGCACTGGTCGGAGGCCCATGTCACCGCCGGACACGCGGTCCTCTCCGAGTTTCGCGAGTACGAGCGTGGCGTCGCGGCGGCGGTGAACGCCTGCGTCCAGCCGCTGCTGCACCGCTATCTCGACCGGCTGCAGAGCCGGCTGGGCGAGCGCGGCTATGGCCGCGAGCTGCTGGTGATCCAGGGCAACGGAGGCAGCGTCTCGGCGCAGGCGGCGGCGGCGAGGGCGGTCAACACGGTACTCTCCGGCCCGGCCTCGGGCGTGATGGCCGCCGCCGCCATCGGACGCGCCGCGGGCAGCCCGCGCCTGATCACCTTCGACACCGGCGGCACCAGCGCCGACGTGGGCCTGGTGCTGGACGGCGTGCCCGCGGTGTCCGCAGAGATGGAGCTGGAGCACGGAATACCCATCCACGTTCCCATGGTGGACGTGCACACCGTCGGCGCCGGCGGCGGCAGCATCGCGCGCATCGACGAGGCCGGGCTGCTCCAGGTCGGGCCGGAGAGCGCCGGCGCCGAGCCGGGGCCGATCTGCTACGGCCGCGGGGGTGCGCAGCCGACGCTCACCGACGCCAACCTGATCCTCGGCCGGCTCGACCCGGACGGTCTGCTCTCTGTGGAGACGCCGGTCGCGCCGGACGCCGTGCGGGCGTCGTTCGCAGACACCATCGGCGCGCCCCTCGGCCTCGATGCGGACGGCGCCGCGGCGGCGGTGATCCGCATCGCCAACGACCGCATGGCCGGCGCCATCCGCATGGCGACGCTCGCCCGCGGCCACGACCCGCGCGACTTCGTGCTCTTCGCCTTCGGCGGCGCCGGCCCCATGCACGCCGCGGCGCTGGCCGGCGAGCTCGGCATTCCGCGCGTGATGATCCCGGCGCGGCCGGGGATCACCAGCGCCGTCGGCTGCATCACCGCCGACCTGCGCCACGACTATGTGAACACGGTCAACGCGCCGCTGGCGGCGGCGGACATGGGGAGCGTCCGCGCGATCATCGAGCGCCAGGCGGCGGACGGGCGCGCGGCCATCGCGCGCGAGGGGGTCGCGGTCGGCGATGTCCGCTGCCGTCACAGCGCCGACATGCAGTTCGAGGGGCAGACCCACCTGCTCAGCGTGGCCGTAGAGGGCCCCGAGGTGACGCGCGCGGAACTCCAGCGCGCCTTCGAGACCGCCTATTGGGAGCGCTTCGCGGTCGCGCTCGATGCGATCCGCCCGGTCCTGGTCAATCTCCACACGGCGGTGATCGGCTCCCGGCCCGAGGTCCCGCTCGCGGCGCTTGCCGGCCGGACGCAGGGCCCCTCCCTCGACGATGCCGTGGTCGCGACCCGGCGCGTGTGGTTCCCCGCAGGCTGGGAGGAGACGCCGGTCTACGACCGCGCGCGGCTCCCCGCCGGCGCCCGCTTCGAAGGCCCCGCGATCGTGCAGCAGAGCGACTGCACGAGCGTCGTCGAGCCGGGCAACCGGGCTTCCCTCGACGCACTCGGCAACCTGATCCTGGAGGTGGGCGGATGACGGCGCTCGATGCCATCACCCTCGGCGTGGTGCAGAGCGGCCTGCAGCAGGTCTGCAACGAGATGGACCTCGCCTTCGTGCGCGCGGCCTTCAGCCCGGTCATCTCGGAGGGTCTCGACCGCTCCGACGGCATCTACGCGCGCGAGGACGGCAAGCTCATCGCCCAGGGCGAGCTGGGGCTGCCGGTCTTCGTCGGCACGATGCAGTTCTCGACCGAGCATCTGATCGCCACCAGGCCGGTGGTGCGCGAGGGCGACGTCTTCGCCGTGAACGACCCCTATCTCGGCGGCACCCACCTGATGGACGTGCGCTTCGCGCTGCCCTTCTTCTACAAGGGCGCGCACTTCGCCTGGCTCTCGAACACCGGCCACTGGCCGGACACCGGCGGCATGGTGCCCGGCGGCTTCTCGGCGCGCGCCACCGAGGTGGTGCAGGAGGGCCTGCGCTTCCCCCCGATCAAGCTCTACAAGGAGGGGAGGATCGACGAGGAGCTCCTGTCCGTCATCCTCTCCAACATCCGCGTGCCGGAGCAGCGCATCGGCGACATCGAGGCGCAGTCGGCGGCGCTGCTGGTGGGCGCAAGGCGGATGACGGCGCTGCTCGACAAGTACGGCCAGCCCCTCGTCGAGCAGGTCATCCGCGAGATGCGCGGGCGCGCCGCGCGGCAGATGCGGGCCAAGATCGCGACCATCCCGGACGGCAGCTACCGCGGCCTCGCCCAGGTGGATTCCGACGGCGTGGTGGACGAGCCGCTCACCATCGACATGCGCATCCGCGTCGACGGCAGCGAGCTCCACTTCGACATGGCGCAGTCGAGCCCGCCCTGCGCCGGTCCCATGAACAGCGTCGCGGCCACCACCAAGTCCGCGATCTATCTCGCGATCCGCCACATCTTCCCGGACGTGCCGATCAATGCCGGCATGTTCGAGCCGCTCCACATCACGGAGCCCAGGGGCACCTTCCTCCATGCCGAATATCCGCGCCCGGTCTCGGGCTGCGCGGCGGAGGTGAGCCAGCGCATCGCCGAGGCCGTGTTCGACGCCCTCGCCCAGGCGATTCCGGAGCGCCTCTTCGCCGCGCCCGCCGGCACGTCGGGCAACTTTGCCGTGGGCGGGACCGATCCCGTGCGGGCGCAAGACTATGTGATGTATCTCTTCACCGGCGGCGGCTATGGCGGCTCGCCGGCGGGCGACGGGCTCACCAACGGCTGCTCCACCATCGGCATCTCCAAGTCGCAGCCCATCGAGGTGATGGAGCAGAAATATCCGGTCCTGTTCCAGGAATACTCCCTGCACGAGGGCTCGGGCGGGGCCGGCCGCTGGCGCGGCGGCTTCGGCGTGACCTACGCCTGCACGCTGAGACGCGGCGCGGCCAGCGCGTCGATGGTGATGGACCATGGCCGCACGGGGCCGAACGGCGCATTGGGCGGGGCGCAGGGCGGCGTCAACACCGTGGCTGTCATCCGCGCCGACGGCACGGTCTACCGGCCGCCCCACCTCTCCAAGGACCAGGAGATCCCGCTCCGCCCCGGCGACACCGTCCGCGTCTCCACGCCGGGCGGCGGCGGCTACGGCGCGCCCTTCGAGCGCGACCCGGCGCTGGTGCTGCGCGACGTGATGCGGGGCTACTACAGGGCGGACGAGGCGGCCGGGCTCTTCGGCGTCGTGCTTGCGGGCGATCCGTTGCGGGTCGACGAGGCCGCGACCGCAGCCCGCCGGCTGGCCGCGCCATGCGAGGGAGGCGCGCGCGGTTCCACGCGCTAGACTCGGACACTCCGGGAGTCATGAGATGACGACGCAAGAGCTGGTCCTCTGGGGCGCCGGCACGATGCGGACCCACCGCACGCTCTGGCTCGCGGAGGAACTGGGCCTCGACTACGAGCACCGCCCGATCGGCCCGCGCACCGGCGAGACCAAGACCGACGAATTCCTGGCCATCAACCCGCGGCACAAGGTCCCGGCGATGGTCCACGGCGATGTCTGCCTGACCGAGAGCGCCGCGATCATGACATACATGACCGAGACGTTTCCGGTGCCGGATCACGTCTATGTGCCCGACGACGCGCTCGGGCGGGCGCGGCTGCTCGAATGGTGCTTTTTCACCATGAGCGAGCTCGACGCCAACGCGATCTACAGCATCCGGCGCCACGGCGACCTGGTCCAGGAATACGGCGCCTCGCCGATCGCCGTCCGCGCGGCGATCGACTATTTCGACCACCAGCTCGAATGCATGCAGGAACGGATCATCGGAGCCGGCCCGTTCCTGATGGGGGCGAAGATCAGCATCGCCGACATTCTCTTCATGTCCTGCCTGGATGCCGCCCAGCACTACGAACTCCCCTTGCCGGACTACCTGCGCGACTACCGCTTGCGGCTGCGGGCACGTCCGGCTTACGCGGAGACCTATCCGCGCAACTATGGCGGGCGCAGCGCGCCGGAGGTCTGAGCCATGCCCGGCCCGCTCGACGGCATCCGCGTTCTCGACCTGACGACCATGGTCTCGGGCCCGGTGGCGACCATGATGCTCGCCGACCAGGGCGCTGACGTGATCAAGATCGAAGCGCCGGCCGGCGACATCATGCGGCAGTACGGCGTCGTCCACCGCGGCATGTCCGCCACTTTCCTGTCCTGCAACCGGTCGAAACGCTCGCTCTGCGTCGACCTCAAGACCGCCGACGGGCTCGCCATCGTCCGCAAGCTCGCGGCAACCGCCGATGTGCTGGTGCAGAACTTCCGGCCCGGCGCGATCGAGCGCATGGGGCTGGGCGAGGACATCGTTCGCGCACTCAACCCCGACATCGTCTTCGTCTCGATCAGCGGCTTCGGCGAGTCGGGCCCCTATGCGCACCAGCGGGTCTACGATTCGGTCATCCAGGCGCTGTGCGGCCTCTGCGAGATTCAGACCGACAACGAGACGGGCCGCCCGCACATGGTGCGCACCATCGTCCCCGACAAGACGACATCGCTGACCGCGGCGCAGGCGATCACGGCGGCGCTGTTCGCGCGCGAACGCACCGGCAAGGGCCAGCACGTTCGCCTCGCCATGCTCGACACCATGGTCGCCTATCTGTGGCCGGAGGCGAGCGCGCCGCTCACCTTTCTCGAAAACGAGCAGGATCCGGCGCAGGAGCAGGCGGGGCCCGATCTGATCTTCCGCACCGCCGACGGCTATATCACCGCGGCGGCCGTCACGGACGCGGAATGGGCGGGGATGTGTCGCGCCTTCGGCCGCGAGGAGCTGACCCTGGACCCGCGCTTCAAGACCGCCGCCGCGCGCGGCCACAACCGGACCGAGCGCCGGACGATCATGAACCGGGAGATCGCCAAGTGGCCGACGGCGGAAATACTCGCGCGCCTCGAGCGCGAGGTCGTGCCCGCCGCACCGGTGCTCAGGCGCGGCGAGGTGATCGCGGACGCCCAGGTGGTCGAGAACGGGATCATCGAGGTCCGCGAGGACCCCAATCTCGGCCCGGTGCGCCAGCCAAGGCCGGCGGCCCGATTCACCGAAACCCCGGCCGAAATCGGGTCCATCGCGCCCTGGCTCGGCGCCGACAACGCGACGATCCTCGAAGAGCTCGGCTATGACGGAGCCGACATCGCACGGCTCGCCGAAGACCGGGTGGTACATCGGCGGGAGCCGAAGACGGGCTAGCTGCCGCTGCCGCCGCCCTCCGCCGCGAGCCGCCCCCCATAGCGCTCGCGCAGCGCCGACTTGAGGAACTTGCCGGTGGACGTGCGGGGGATTTCGTCCGCGAAGACATAGTCGTCGGGAAGCCACCATTTGGCGAAGCGCCCTGCGAGATGGCGTGTCAGCGTTTCCGAATCCGCCTGCGCCCCCTCCTTCAAGACGACGATGGCGAGCGGGCGCTCCTCCCACTTCTCGTGCCGCACCGCGATCACCGCAGCCTCGCTCACCGCGGGATGGCCCATCAGCGCGTTCTCGAGATCGACCGAGCTGATCCATTCGCCGCCGGACTTGATGAGGTCCTTGGTGCGGTCGGTGATCTTCATGAACCCTTCCGCGTCGATGGTGGCGACATCGCCGGTGCGCAGCCAGCCGTCCTCGCTCCATTTGTCGCCGAGCTCCTCCGAATCGTGATAGGCGGCGGCGACCCAGGGCCCGCGCACCTGCAGCTCGCCCATGGTCTCGCCGTCCCAGGGCGCGAGTCCGGCGTCGTTGACCAAGCGCATGTCGACGAAGGGCAGGGCGGTCCCCTGCTTCGCGCGGTAGTCGTACCGGGCGTCCTCGTCGAGCCCGTCCATGGATGTCTTGAGGGTTGCGGCGCTGCCGAGCGGCGTGGTCTCGGTCATGCCCCAGGCGTGGATGGTGCGGACGCCGTGACGGTCGAAGCCCCGGATCATCGCCTCGCTCGCCGCCGAGCCGCCGACCGCGGTGCGGAGCGCCGGGTCGAGTGACCAGCGGCCGGGCTCGGCGTCCAGTGCCTGGAGGATGCCGTTCCAGATGGTAGGCACGCCGGCGGCGAATGTGACCCCCTCCGCCTCGGCAAGATCGAGCAGGCTCGCAGGATCGAGATGGGGACCCGGGAGCACAATGCGGGCGCCGGCGGCGACGGCGCCGTAGGGCAGCCCCCAGGCGTTGGCATGGAACATCGGCACCACCGGCATGACGCTGTCGCGCTGGCTCATGCCGAAGGGCTCGGTCATGCACATCGCCATGGTGTGCAGCACCATGGCGCGGTGCGAGTAGACCACGCCCTTGGGCCGCCCGGTGGTGCCCGAGGTGTAGCAGACGCCGCAGGCGTCGCCCTCGTCCAGGACGGGCAGGTCGTCGTCGGGGTCGCCGGTGGCCAGCAGGTCCTCGTAGCTCTCGTAGCCCGCCGGCACCGGCGCGCCGGAGAGCGCCACGACAAACACCCGTTCAGGCGCGATCTCGGGCCGGATCTTCTCGAACAGCGGCAACAGGACATCGTCCACCAGCACGAAGCGGTCGCCGGCGTGGTTGGCGATATAGGCGACATCGTGGGGGTGCAGCCGGAAGTTGAGGGTGTGCAGCACGCCGCCGGCGCAGGGGACGCCGAAATAGGCCTCCTGATGCGGGTAGTTGTTCCACATCATCGTGGCCACCGGATCGCCCCGCCCGATCCCTGCGCGGGCCAGCGCCGAGGCGAGCCGGCGCGCGCGCCGGTGGAAGTCGCCGAAGCGGTAGCGGTGCAGCGACCTGTCCGGCAGGCGGGTGACGATCTCGCTGTCGCCGAGCAGCGCGCCGGCCCGCTCCAGGTAATGGGTGAGGGTGAGCGGATAGTCCATCATCGTCGCGCGCATGGGTCGACTCTCCTGACCGGCCATGCCCGCATGATGCCGAAGGCCCGGCCGCGCTTCAATCGACCGGGCGCGTGGGGCGCCTGGGGCGCCTGCCTCCGTCGCCTGCGCCTTGCGGCGACGGGCCTCCGCCGTCTACCTTTCGCGCAAAGGGCGCGAGACGATGGACGGGCACTTTGCGGGGACGGCAGCCGGGGCTGCGCCGTTGCAGCGGCGGACGCCGCATCCGTCCCGGATGGCGGCATTCCCCGCCCTGCCCCAAGGGCGCTTCGGGATCGTCTACGCCGACCCGCCCTGGGACTACAAGGGGCAGTTGCAGCACGCGGGACCCGGCAGCGGGGATACCGGCGGGGCTGCGCGCCACTATCCGACCGTGACCCTGGACATGCTCGCAGCCCTCGACGTGCCGCGCATCAGGGCGCCGGACAGCCTGCTCTTCATGTGGTCATCCAGCCCGCACCTGGACCAGGCGATCGAACTCGGCAAGCGCTGGGGCTTCGCCTGGGCCACCGTGGCCTTCGTCTGGGACAAGCAGCGCCTCAACCCCGGCTTCTACACCTTGAGCCAGTGCGAGCTCTGCCTGGTCTTCAAGCACGGGCGCATCCCGGCGCCACGCGGCGCCCGCAACGTGCGCCAGCTCGTGAACGAGAAGCGCGACAGGCATTCGCGCAAGCCCGAGGAGGTGCGCGCGCGCATCGACGCGATGTTCCCCGACGCGGCCAAGATCGAGCTGTTCGCGCGCGACCGGGCGGAGGGCTGGACCGCCTGGGGGCTCGACGCGGATGGCGGGTGACAAAGGGATCGCATGACCGATAACGCCGACAAGACGCTCGCTGACTGGGCGGCGCTCGCCACGGCCGAGCTCAAGGGCGGGGACCCGGCGCGGCTCGCATGGGAGACGCCCGAGGGCATTACGGTCAAGCCGCTCTACAGCGCGGCCGACCTGGAGGCGCTGGAGGACCGGCCGGGGCTGCCGGGATTCGCGCCCTACACCCGCGGCGTGCGGGCCACCATGTTCGCCAACCGGCCGTGGACGATCCGCCAGTATGCCGGCTTCGCCACCGCCGAGGAGTCGAACGCCTTCTACCGGCGCAACCTCGCCGCCGGCCAGAAGGGCCTCTCCGTCGCCTTCGATCTCGCCACCCACCGGGGCTACGACAGCGACCACCCGCGCGTGCGCGGCGACGTGGGCAAGGCAGGGGTCGCCATCGACACGGTCGAAGACATGAAGCGGCTCTTCGACGGCATCCCCTTGGGCGAGGTCAGCGTCTCCATGACCATGAACGGGGCGGTGCTTCCCGTGCTGGCCGCCTACATCGTCGCGGCCGAGGAGCAGGGGGTCGGCCCGGCGACGCTCGCCGGCACCATCCAGAACGACATCCTCAAGGAGTTCATGGTCCGCAACACCTACATCTATCCGCCCGAGCCGAGCATGCGGATCGTCGCCGACATCATCGCCCACAGCGCGGCGCACATGCCGCGCTTCAACTCGATCTCGATCTCCGGCTACCACATGCAGGAGGCCGGCGCGACGCTGGTGCAGGAGCTCGGTTTCACCCTCGCCGACGGCCTCGACTATGTGCGGGCGGCGCTCTCGCGCGGCCTCGCCATCGACGATTTCGCGCCCCGGCTCTCGTTCTTCTTCTGCATCGGCATGAACTTCTTCATGGAGGTGGCCAAGCTGCGCGCCGCCCGGCTGCTGTGGGCGCGGCTCATGCAAGGCTTCGAGCCCCAGGACCCGCGCTCGCTCATGCTCAGGACCCACTGCCAGACCTCCGGCGTCTCGCTTGCCGAGCAGGACCCCTACAACAATGTGGTGCGGACCGCCTACGAGGCGCTGGCGGCGGTGCTCGGCGGCACCCAGTCGCTCCACACCAACGCCCTCGACGAGGCGGTGGCGCTGCCGACCGATTTTTCGGCCCGGATCGCGCGCAACACCCAGTTGATCCTGCAGCACGAGACCGGCGTGCCCCGGGTCGTGGACCCGCTCGGCGGCTCCTACTACGTGGAGGCTCTCACCGCTTCGCTCGCACGCGAGGCATCCGCGCTGATCGACGAGGTGGAGGAGCTCGGCGGCATGACCAGGGCGGTGGCCGCAGGCATGCCCAAGCTCCGCATCGAGGAGGCCGCCGCCCGCCGCCAGGCGCGGCTCGACCGGGGCGAGGATGTCGTGGTCGGCGTCAACCGCTACCAGTCCGACGGCGGAGACATGCCGGCGCTGCTCGACGTGGACAACCACGCGGTGCGCGAGGCGCAGATCGCCCGGATCGCCGCCGTGCGCGCTGCGCGGGACGAGGCGACCTGCCGGGCGGCGCTGGAGCGGCTCACCGCAGGCGCGCACGGGGACGACAATCTGCTCACGCTTGCGATCGAGGCCATCCGCGCCCGTGCGACGGTGGGCGAGGTCTCGGACGCGATGGAGGCGGCCTTCACCCGCCACCGGGCGACGGTGCGCACGGTCTCCGGCGTCTACGCTGCGGCCTATGCGCGGGACGACGCCTTCCAGAGCATCCGCCGCGAGACCGCGCGCTTCGCCGAGGCGGAGGGGCGCCGGCCGCGCATCCTGGTGGTCAAGCTCGGCCAGGACGGGCACGACCGCGGCGCCAAGGTGATCGCCACGGCCTTCGCCGACATCGGCTTCGACGTCGATATCGGCCCGCTCTTCCAGACGCCGGAGGAGGCCGCGCAGGACGCGCTGGAGAACGACGTGCATGTCGTCGGCGTCTCCAGCCAGGCGGCGGGCCACAAGACCCTGGTGCCGGAGCTGGTGGAGGCGCTGCGCGCAGCCGGCGCGGGCCATGTGGCGGTGGTCTGCGGCGGGGTCATTCCGCCGCAGGACCACGACTTCCTGCACGAGGCCGGCGTCGCCGCGGTCTACGGCCCCGGCACCAACATCCCGGCCGCCGCCGCCGACATCATGGCCCTGATTCGCCGGCCCGCGGCCGCCTAGCCTGACCTGCTGACCACGGTCATTCCCTCCCACCGTCATGCCCGGACTTGTTCCGGGCATCTCGTTGCGCCGGGCGAGACCGGGGTGCCCTGGTGGATGGCCGGGTACCCGGAACGAGTCCGGGCAGGCCCGGCCATGACGAGAGGGGGGCGCTGGTATTGTTCATCGCAAGTTCCGGGACACGATGCTGGCCGGCAGCATTTGATCCGCCTCGGCTTCGTGCTTATGTGACACGGGCGCGTAACATGCGCGAAGCCCCGCCGCCGGCGGGGCGAGACATCAGAACCACGGCCCCATGGTATCTCTCGATCGCGAGGCCCGCTCCCAGGCCGGGGCGGAACGCTCGCACCTGCATACGATCCGCACGCTGCTGCCCTATCTCTGGCCGCCCGGCTCGCTGGAGATGCGCGGCCGCGTGGTGCTGGCCATCCTCCTCCTCATCGGCGCCAAGGTGGCGAACGTCTATGTGCCGATCCTCTACAAGGACGCGGTCGACATCCTCGCGGACCACACCGCGGCGGTCATCGTGGTGCCGGTCGCGATCCTGCTCGCCTACGGCGCGCTCAGGGTGCTCACCGTCGCCTTCGGCGAGCTGCGGGACGCGGTCTTCGCCAAGGTCGCCGAGCGCGCGATCCGCACCATCGCACTCCACGTCTTCAATCACCTCCACCGGCTTTCGCTCCGCTTCCATATCGAGCGGCGCACCGGTGGCCTCAGCCGCGCCATCGAGCGCGGCACCAAGGGCATCGAGTTCCTGCTCACCTTCATGCTCTTCAACATTCTGCCGACCCTGGTGGAGGTCACCATGGTCTGCGGCATCCTCTGGTTCCTCTACGGCATCGCCTACGCCGCGGTGACCTTCGTCACCATCGCCGTCTACATCGCCTTCACCCTCTCGGTCACCGAGTGGCGGCTGAAATACCGGCGCCGCATGAACGAGAAGGACAGCGAGGCCAACACCAAGGCCATCGACAGCCTGCTCAACTACGAGACGGTCAAGTATTTCGGCAACGAGGGGCACGAGGCGCAGCGCTTCGACGTCTCGCGCCGGCTCTACGAGCAGGCGGCGGTGCAGAGCAAGACCAGCCTCTCGCTGCTGAACATCGGCCAGGGGATCGTCGTCGCGATCGGCCTTACCGGCATCACCATCATGGCCGGCAACGAGGTCGCCGCCGGCACCATGACCATCGGCGACTTCGTGCTGGTCAACACCTACCTGTTGCAGCTCTACATCCCGCTCAACTTCCTCGGCTTCGTCTACCGCGAGATCAAGCAGTCGCTCACCGACATGGAGGCGATGTTCGGCATCCTCTCGGTCAACCGCGAGGTCGAGGACGCGCCCGGCGCCGAGCCCTTGAGCGTGACCGCAGGCGCCATCGAGTTCGAGGACGTGCGCTTCCGCTACGAGGAGCGGCGCGGCATCCTCGACGGCATCTCGTTCAGCGTGGCGCCGGGCACCACGACCGCCATCGTGGGCCCCAGCGGCGCCGGCAAGTCGACCGTCTCGCGCATCCTCTTCCGCTTCTACGACATCGAGTCCGGCTCGGTCAGGATCGACGGCCAGGACGTGCGCGCGGTAAGTCAGGACAGCCTGCGCGCGGCCATCGGGATCGTTCCCCAGGATACGGTGCTCTTCAACGACACGATCTACTACAACATCGCCTACGGCCGGCCGGAGGCGAGCCGGGCGGAGGTCGAGGAGGCGGCGCGCCTCGCCCGCATCCACGACTTCATCGCAGGCCTGCCGGACGGCTACGAGAGCATGGTCGGCGAGCGCGGCCTCAAGCTCTCGGGCGGCGAGAAGCAGCGAGTGGCGATTGCGCGCACCATCCTCAAGAATCCGCGTATCCTGCTCTTCGACGAGGCCACCTCGGCCCTCGATTCGCAGACCGAGAAGGAGATCCAGGCGAGTCTGCGGGAGGTCAGCCGCGACCGCTCGACGCTGATGATCGCCCACCGCCTTTCCACCGTCATCGACGCCGACCAGATCATCGTGCTGGACGAAGGCCGCATCGTCGAGCGCGGCCGCCATGCCGAGCTGCTCGTGCGCGACGGCCGCTACGCCGAGATGTGGTGGCGCCAGCAGGAGACCGCTGAGCTCAGGGAGGAGCTCGAACAACGGCTCGCCGACGAGGAGGGCGGCGCCGCCGCGCCCGACGCGGCGCCCTCGCCCGCGCCCGGCGAGGAGCGCACCCCATGACCGCCGGCGCAGGCACGGACGGCCCGGCGCCGCCTGTCGCCGCCATCCTGGCGGGCGACCGGCGGGCGCTGGCGGCGGCGATCACCCTCATCGAATCGACGCGCGAGGACGACCGGGATCGGGCCGAGGCGCTGCTCCAGGCGCTGCTGCCGCATGCGGGCGGGGCCGTGCGCCTCGGCATCTCGGGCGCGCCGGGGGTGGGCAAGTCCACCTTCATCGAAGCCTTCGGCACGCGCCAGATCGCGGCGGGCAAGCGGCTCGCGGTGCTCGCGATCGACCCCTCCAGCGCGCGCTCGGGCGGCTCGATCCTGGGCGACAAGACCCGGATGCCGGAGCTTGCGCGGAGCGAGCGCAGCTTCATCCGCGCCTCGCCCGCGGGCGGCACGCTCGGCGGGGTGGCGCGGCGAACGCGCGACGCGCTGCTGGCCTGCGAGGCGGCGGGCTTCGACCTCGTGATGGTCGAGACCGTCGGCGTCGGCCAGTCCGAGGCCGCGGTCGCCGACATGGTGGATCTGTTTATGCTGCTGGTCCAGCCCGGCGCCGGCGACGAGCTGCAGGGCATCAAGCGCGGCGTGGTCGAGCGCGCCGACATCGTCGTCGTCACCAAGGCGGACGGGACGCTTGCGGGGCCGGCGGCACACGCGAAGTCGGACTTCGAGGCGGCGCTCTCGCTCTACGCGGGCGAGGGCCCGTGGACGCCCTGCGTGATCGCCTGCTCGTCGGTCGAAGGCCATGGCCTCGACGAGATCGCGGCTGCCGTCGAGCGCCACCGGGCGGCGCTGGCGCAGGTGGGCGCGCTGGAGGCCAGGCGCGCCGCCCAGGCCAGGGCGTGGCTCTGGCGCGAGGTCGAGGACTCGCTGATGGCCGCGCTCCGCGCCGATGCGAGGCGCGCGCCCGCGGTCGCGGCGCTCGAGGCCGACGTGGCGGCGCAGACCCTCCCGCCAAGCGCCGCCGCGCGGCGCATCGTCGCCCACCTCCTGAACTGCAACGAGTAGTGTCCCGTTCGAGACGGTCCTGTGCGCTCGATGACCCTGGCGAGAAAGCCGGGCTAGGCGTCCACCCTCCCTCTCACGCGAGATGGGCTGCGAAGAAGGCCAGCGTCCGCTGCCAGGCGAGCGCGGCGTCCTCCTCGTCGTAGCGGGCGCTGGTCGGGTTGGCGAAGCCGTGGGCGGCCTCGTACCAGTGGCTTTCCGCGCTCTTGCCGGCCGCCGCCATCTCGCCTTCGAAGCCCGACACCATGTCGCTGTCGATCCACCGGTCGCTGGTGGCGAAGTGGCCGAGCACCGGCCCGGCGAGGGCCGCGAGCTGCTCCCGCCCCTTCTTCACGTTGCCGTAGTAGACGACGGTCGCATCGACCGGCGCGGCGAGCGAGGCGTTCAGCGACCAGCCGCCGCCGAAGCACCAGCCCACGGTGCCGACCTTGCCGGTGCCGTTCTCATGGTCCCTGAGCCAGCGCACCCACGAGGCGACCGTGTCGGTCGCGGCCTCGCGCTCGACCGCCTTGACCAGCTTGCGTGCGGTCTTGGCATCGTCGGTCACGGCGCCGTCGTAGAGATCGATGGCGAGCGCCAGATAGCCGTCGGCGGCGAGCGCGGCGGCGACCGACTTGATCTGATCGTTCAGCCCCCACCACTCATGCACCAGCATCACGCAGGGCGCCGGCAGTGCCGCAGGGGTGGCCAGCGCCGCGCTGACGGGCCTGCCGCCGGCGCTGGCGATGGTGACGGAGTCGAGGCCGGCAGCGGCGGCGCGGGCGAGCCGCCGGTCGGCGAGCACCGCCGCAAGCGGCAGCCCGGCGAGGCCGATCAGGAGGTCGCGTCTTGCGAGTCCCATGGCGCATCGTCTCCTCTTCCGAAACGGCCGCTCATTCCGCGGCCGCGGCCACCCGGCGCCGCGCCTGCGGCGGCTTGTGGTAGGCGCCGTCCTTCATGATCATGAGGATGTTGTCCTTGTCCTGGAAGAGCGTGAGGTCCGCCAGCGGATCGCCGTCGACCATGATGAGATCGGCGAGATAGCCCTCCTTGACCTCCCCCATCTCCGGCACGCCGCTGCCCTGCGTGTCGGCATGGGCGTAGAGCTCGCCGCCCAGCTTCGTGGCGGCGTGCAGCACCTCGGCCGGGGTGAAGTCGAAGTAGTTCACGAAATGCTCGAAGTCGCGGGTGTCCGTGCCGTGCGGCACCCAGGCGAAGGAATAGTCGCCGAAGGGCAGGATGCGGACGCCGCGGGCGTGCAGCTTCTTCACGGTGTCGCTGACCACCGCAAGCTCGCGATGGTGCCGCAGCGCGATTTCGCTCTCCGGCGGCATGCCCCAGGCCGCGGACTCGTAGGCCGTGTTGTGGGTGATGCCGATGGCGGGCACGACGAAGACCTCGTCCCTGGCCTCCGCCAGCATGTCGATCGTCTCGTCGTCGGCGTAGGTCGCGTGGTGGATGATGCGGACCCCGTACTTGAGACAGAGCCGGACCGCGGCCGAGGAGCGCGCGTGGGCGCCGACGCGCCGGTTGCGCTGCCGTGCGACCTCGCAGACCGCCGCCACCTCCTCTTCCGTCATGACGGTGGTGTCGCCGCTGCCATAGGGGTACACGAACTCGTCGCCCGACGGCATGATCTTGAGGATGTCGACGCCTTCGCGGCACAGCATCCGCGCCGTCCGGCGGAACTCCTCCTCGCCGTCGCAGATGATCGAGAATGCCCCGTGGTGCATATGGAGCTGGCGCGCATCGCCCAGGCCGCCGGTCACCGTGAGCTCCGGCGAGGCCGCCAGGACGCGCGGCCCCTCGATCCTGCCGGCGTCGATCTCGTTGCGGATCACGATGTCCATGCGGGCCTTGCCGGTCGCGGCGCAGACCAGGGCCGTGAAGCCGTGATCGTAGAGGATTCGGGCATGGCGCATGGTGATGAGGGTGTTCTCCTCGGGCGGCGTATCGCCGAGCGAGTAGAGACTGGTCCCCTCCTCGGAGTAGCCGATATGGGAGTGGCCGTTGACGAGCCCCGGCATCAGCGTGGCGCCGCCGCCGTCGACCAGCGCCGCCCCGTTCCGTTCGAGCCGCTTCTTGCCCTTGGCGACCTTCCTGATGCGGTTGCCCTGGACCAGCACCTCGCCCCGGTACGACTTCTTGCCCGAGCCGTCGAAAATCCGAACGTTGGTGAACAGCGTCTGCGTCATGGCCGCCCCCTTCTCGCCCGATCGGCCGTCGGCAAGCGGCGAACACGCGGCTCTTTCTTGTCGTTGTTGGCGCCGGGTTGGCGCCGGTGCCCCGTTTCGCTCGCGCGGCGACTCCGATCGATCGCGCGAAACCGCACCTGCCGGCCGATCGAAGCGAATTCCCCCGATGCATCCCGGTTGCAGGCATCAGTGTAATCCCGCGCGCCTGCCGCAGCAATCGGAGACCCCGTTGCGGATACCCCGTTGCCGGGCAGGGATGTACCGCTGGCGCAGCGTGCCGCCGGCGCATTGACGCGCCGGCGGCCTCGGGCGAGCATGGCGAACCCGCGAGCGCGGACTTCAGGGAGGATCGGGACATGGCGCGCACCGTCTTCACCAATGTCAGCATCTATGACGGCACCGGCAAGAGGCCCTATCGGGGCGAGGTGGCGGTTCAGGGCAACCGCATCGAGAAGGTCGCCCGCAACGGCCAGAAAGCGTCGCGGCGGGGCGCCCAGGTGGTGGACGGCGACGGCGCCACGCTGATGCCGGGGCTCGTCAACGCCCACTGCCACATGAGCTACACCGGGCCGCAGTCGATGTCCGAGATTCCGCCCGAGGAACACACGCTCATCACCATGCACAACGCGCGGACGATCATCGATCACGGCGTGACGGCGGCGGTGGGCGCGGGCGCGGCGAAGCCCAGGCTCGACATCGTGATCCGCAACGAGATCGACGCCGGCCGCATCCCCGGCCCGCGCTACCGCGCCTGCTCGCCGGAGATCACCGTCACCGGCGGCCTCGGCGACCAGCGCATGATGCACCACTACAGGAACGACCTCTCGCTCTTCGCCGACGGGCCGGAGGAGATCCGCCGCGCCTGCCGCGAGCTGATCCGCGAAGGCGTGGACATCATCAAGCTCATGCCGTCCGGCGATCACCTGATCCCCGGCGCGTGCGATGCGACCCAGAGCGCGATGGACGAGGACGAGATCGCCGCCGGCGCCCGCGTCGCCCATCAGCGGGGCCGCCGGCTCGCGGCGCACGCGCGCAACCCGGAGTCGATCAGGCTCTGCATCAAGCACGGGATCGAGCTGATCTACCACGCGACCTATGCCGACGAGGAATCGCTCGACCTGCTCGAAGAGAACAGGGACAGGCACTGGGTGGTGCCGGCCATCGGCTTCACCCATGCGACCGCTTACGAGGCCGGCGAGTTCGGCATCACGCCGGCCGAGGCCGAGTCCTGGGGCTTCGTCCGCGAGCTCGAGATCGGCGCCGAGACGCTCAGGAAGATGCACGCGCGCGGCATCAAGGTGCTGCCCTTCGGCGACTACGGCTTCCCCTGGACGCCGCACGGCCAGATGGCGCGGGACTTCGAACACTTCGTCAACTATCTCGGCATGAAGCCCTGGGAGATCCTGCGTGCCGCGACCCACTACGGCGCGCAGGCCTTCGCTGCGCCCGACGAGCTGGGGCGGATCAAGGCCGGCTGCCTCGCCGACCTGCTGCTGATCGACGGCAATCCGCTGGCCGACCTGACGCTGTTCCAGGACGAGGCGAACATCCTGATGGTGATGAAGGACGGCGCCTGCCACAAGCCGCCCCGCGCCAGGCAGAGGGTCGTGCAGCAGGCCGCGGCGGAGTAGGCGCACCGGGCGCCCGCGCCGGCGATGGCGGCGCTCGACCGGGAGACCCTGCTCGCCCGCGCGGAAGCGCTGATCCCTGCGCTGCGCGCCCGCGCCGACGAGACCGAGGCGCTCCGGCGCATTCCCGACGAGACCGTCGCCGATCTCGTGGAAAGCGGCCTGATGCAGGCGACGCTGCCGTCGCGCCTCGGCGGCGCCGAGGTGGATTACCGCACGATGATGGAGATCGTGGCGCTGGTCTCGCGCGGCTGCGCGTCCACCGGCTGGGTCTATTGCAACCTCGCGAGCTGCACCTTCAAGCTCGCGCTCTGGCCGAGAGAAGCGCAGGACGAGATCTGGGACGCCGACCGGGACGCGCTGCTGACCGGCAACCTGATCTTCCCCTGCGGCAAGGCGCAGCGGGCCGAGGGCGGCTACCGGCTGAGCGGGCGCTGGCCCTTCGGCAGCGGCATCGACCATGCCTGCGCCAATTTCTTCGCCGCCATGGTGACCGACGAAGAGCCGCAGGGGTTCCGCCTCTTCCTGGTGCCGAAGGGCGAATACACCATCCTCGACACCTGGCATGCGTCCGGCCTGCGCGGCACCGGCAGCAACGACGCCGTGACCGAGGACCTGTTCGTGCCCGAATACCGCACCATCGACGCCGTGGCGACGCGCAGCGCCGCGGCGCCCGGCAACGCGGTGAACACGGGCGCGGTCTATCGGCTGCCGCTCTTCGCCATGTTCTTCACCTGGGTCGGCGCCGCGGTGCTCGGCATCGCCGAGGCGGCGGTGGAGGGCTATGTCGAGGCCACCCGCACCCGCGTCGCGCACTATTCGGGGCAGAGGATCGCCACGCTCGGCACCATCCACGTCAAGGTGGCCGAGGCCCGCGCCGCGGTGGCGGCGGCGCGGCGCCTCTATCTCGGCAACTGCGACGAGGCGATGGCGCTCGCGGAGGGAGGCGTGCTGCCGGATCTGGACGCCCGCGCCCGTTACCGGGCCGAGGGCGCCTATGCCGCCCGGCTCTGCTGCCAGGCGGTCGATCTGATCGCGGCGGCGAGCGGCGGCGGTGGCGTCTACGACCGCAACCCGCTGTCGCGCGCCTTCCGCGACATCCACACAGGATGCGCCCACATCACCCAGACCTGGGACCCCAACGCCGTCACCTACGGCCGCCTCGCGCTCGGCCTGGAGACGGACAACCCGCTGCTCTGACCCTGCGCGACCGCCGCATCATCGCGTGTTGCATCGGCCGTGGCACCGGCCTGCGGCATCCGTGTATACTGGGCACGAGGCGATAACGGGGACCGCGCCGAGGAGACAAGCGGCGGCCCTGCGACGGGTTCGATGTGGTCGAATGAAAGGGGAAGCTGAGCATGAGCAACAAGTGGAACTTGCCGGACATGTCGCGGCGCGACGTGCTTAAGGCGACCGCAGCCACTGCGGCGGTGGCCGCTACCGGTTCTCTCGCCGCGACCGGACGGGCGCAGGCGGCGTCCACGACGGTCAAGGGCTACGGCGTCACCACGTCGCAGCTCAAGGACTGGTCCATCATGGAGAAGGCCATCGGCATCACGATGGAGTTCACCGGGACCAATGCCGACATCGGCACCTACATGCGCGACGTCATCTCCAACGATCTCGGCGAGACCCACGACATCTTCATCTTCGACGGCGGCACCGAGGACATTCTGGGGCCGCAGGGCTACTACGCCGCGGTCATCGAGGACCATGCGAACCTCGCGCTCTGGGAGCGGACCTCCGACGACTGGAAGCGCACCGACCTGCTGCAGGACAATGACGGCAACCAGTACGGCGTGCCCGTCATCGGCAACGCGGACAGCTTCGGCTACTTCCCCGAGGCGATCGGCGCGAATCCCGAGGGTCTCGACGAGATCGGCTGGAGCAAGATGCTCGAGGACGAGGACACCAAGGGCCGCGTCTCGCTCGACCGCAGCTGGCTGCTGTCGAGCCCCGAGGTCGCCAACTACCTCAAGCATCACGGCCGGGCCGAGATCGCCGATGTCGCCAACATGACCGGCGAGGAGGCCAGGGTCGTGGCCGACTTCGCGGCCGAGCGCAAGCGAGCCGGCCAGTTCCGCTCGCTCCACGCGGCCTTCGAGGAGCAGGTGCAGCTTCTCAGCAACCGTGAGATCGACCTGATCAACTGCTGGGAGCCGGCGACCAAGGAGGCCAACAACATCCTCGGCCCCGGCACGGTCATCTACGCCTTCACGGTCGAGGGCTATTACAAGTGGGGCCACGGCGCCTACATGCACACCAAGGCCGGGCAACGCGACAATGTCGACAACATCTACAAGGTGCTCAACTACTACATGACCGGCGAGTACCGCGCCTATCAGGCGATCCAGCGCGGCTATGCCGGCCCCAACATGGACCTCGGCGTCAAGTTCGCGGAGGAGAACGGCTGGCCGCAGGAGCAGGTCGACGAGCTCAAGTGGACCGACGTCAAGGTCTCCAAGAAGTTCGAAAAACCCTTCTTCGGCAAGCCGGCGGCGCCCAACTCCGATGTCATGGAAGAGGAGTGGCAGCGCTTCCTGAACGCCTGAGCGCGCCGCGCCCGATGTGACGACCGCCCCGGTGTGCCGCGCCTCGTATGACGCACGGCGCGCCGGGGCTTTTTCTCCGGCGGTCGATGTCTGACACGGCGGGAACCAGCTTTCTCGGCGACCTGCGCGCCGGCTACACCCGCCTCTTCTCGGGCGGCTGGGTGGTGCCGGTGTTCGTGGCCGCGTGGGTGGTCATCGTCATCCTGCCGCTCCTCGTCATGGTCGCCCACTCGTTCTTCGAGATGAAGAACTACCAGGTGTCCTACGACGCCTCGTTCAAGACCTGGAACTCGCTGATCGACTCCGGGCGCTGGATCGCGGCGGTCCGCACGCTCCGCGTCGTGCTCATGATGACGGTCGTCGAGTTCCTGATCGCCTTCCCCTTCGCGCTCTGGCTCGCCAAGACCTGCAAGTCGAAGGTGACCAAGGCGGTCATCATCACGCTGCTGACGATCCCCTTCTTCCTCGACCCCTCCTCGCGCACCATCATCTGGCGCGCCATCCTCGGCAAGAACGGCATCATCAACACCGTGCTCATGGAGCTCGGCATCATCGGCGAGCCGATGGAATGGATGCTGTTCTCGGAATTCGCCGTCCATTTCGGGATGCTCGCGCCCTACTTCCCGACCATGGTGTTCCCCATCTTCCTGGTCGTGAGCCTCATCGACGACCACTATCTGGAGGCGAGCCGCGACCTCGGCGCGAGCAAGCTGCACACGCTCTTCTACATCATCCTGCCGCTCTCGCTGCCCGGCATCGTCGCCGGCGCCGTCTTCACCATGGTGCCGCTCATGGCGGCGTGGGTGGAGCCGGAGATGCTGGGCGGCGGCTTCGTCAACCTGCTCGGGCCATCGGTGGAGGCGGCGATCCGAAACCTGAAATACCCGACCGCGGCCGCGCTCTCGGTGTTCGTCATCATCGTGCTCGCGCTGCTGCTCACGCTGCTGATCTTGGCGACGCGCAGGCTCGGCTCCATCGGCGACGTCTTCCAGACGCTGAGGCGGTGAGGCGCTGAGACGATGAACGACCGCGCCCGGCGCCGGATGGCGGCGACCATCGACGACCAGATCGGCCACGGCGCGCTGCTCTGGCGCCAGGTATCGGGCTGGCATCTCTGGGTCGCGATCGCCAAGTGGCTCGGGCTGATCGTCATCCTGCTGATGTATGTGCCGCTGGTCTGGCTCGCCGTGATGTCGTTCAGCGGCAAGCCGCTCTCAGGGATTCCCTACCCGCTCACCATGGAGCATTACGACGAGCTCATGGAGGCGTTCAACAAGTGGGGCGAGCCGCTCTACGAGAGCATCGTCATGGGCGTCGTCGTCGGCATCGTCTGCATGATCGTGGCGACCGCGGTCGGCCGCGCCATGCCCAGGATGCGCAAGCCGGGCGGGGTGATCCTGATCGCCCTCATCCCCCTCTTCGTGCCGGGGCTCACCATGGGGGCCGCGCTCTTCATCTCCGTCCGCTCGCTCCTCGACCTCCGGCTCGGCCTCTGGTCGATTTTTCTCGGCCATCTGGTGTGGTCGCTGCCCTTCTCGCTGCTGCTGGTGCTGATCATCGCGACCCGCTTCGATCACCGGCTGCTGGAGGCGGCGCAGGACCTGGGCGCCACGTCCTGGCGGCGCTTCTGGGACATCGAGTTCCCGATCCTGCGCCCCGGCATCATCGGCGCCGGGATCTTCGGCTTCCTGCTCTCCTTCAACGAGCTGCTGCGCTCGGTCTTCCTGCGCGGCTCGGAGACGACGATGCCGATCTACAACTGGACCATGACGGCGTCGCACCAGTCGCAGGTGCCGATCATCTTCTCGCTGTCCACGATCATTCTCGCCGTCACGCTGCCGATCCTCGGCGCCTTCTTCTGGCTGCTCTTCGCGAAGCTGGACCGCAGCTGAGGCCGGCCCCGGCCCGAACCGCCGTGAGAGCCATTCCAGTCAGAGAATGTCTCGCGAGCGTCATCGTTGCGTTCGCACGCCTCATCACCCTCGTTCTCGGCCGCAGGCGCGGGAGCGAAGCGAGAGTTCTTGCCGGCGAGCGCCTGACCGCAGTCGTTCCGGTCGACACGGGACGAGGACGGCTGCTCGTCCACGCGCCGACGCGGCAGGCGTCCCGGCAGGCCCACCGCCTCTACCGCCTTGAACCGGATACGGTCGGATGGATCGACGCGATGTCCGACGGGTCGTGTTTTTGGGACATCGGCGCCAATGTCGGCCTGTTCAGCCTGTATGCCGCGCTCAGGCCGAAAATCGACGTGCTCGCCTTCGAGCCCTCAAGCAGCAACTTCGCGGCTCTCAACAAGAGCATCGAGTTGAACCGAATGGCAGAGAACGTCAAGGGATATTGCCTCGCGTTTTGTGGCAAGACCAAGCTCGATGTTCTCAACATGGCAAATACGGAGGCGGGCCGGTTCATGCACGGATTCGGTACCGAAACGGATCAATTCGGCGGCGCTATCCCGACAAGATTTCGCCAGGGTGCCGTCGGCTTTTCCATCGACGATTTCGTGACGACGTTCGCTCCGCCCCTGCCCACGCATGTCAAGATCGACGTGGACGGCATAGAAAACGAAATCCTGCGCGGCGGCCTGGGAACGCTTGCGGCAGCCTCTGTCCGATCGATCATCGTCGAAATCGAAGGGGACCCGGAATCGGCACGGATTCTCGAGATCGAGTCGCTCATGTCCGAGCTGGGATTGTCGGCGAGACCGGCAGCGTCGCCGGGACTGCGCAACGTGATCTTCGATCGATCGTCCGGCTGAGCCCCCAACCCTTGCGGCACCCTTGCGGCACCCTTGCGGCACCCTTGCGGCTCTGGGGCGATTTGGCTAGGGTCCGCCGCGCGGCCGGCGCCGGGCGCCGCGCCCGCACGCGCTCGTAGCTCAGCTGGATAGAGCACCAGACTACGAATCTGGGGGTCGGGGGTTCGAATCCTCCCGGGCGCGCCACCTCTTTCTCAATAAACACAATGAGTTATGTAGTTCTTTTCGCTTGAACAACAGAGACGGATATTTCTCAGGTACCACATGGGCACCAACTTGTTTCCAACCTCCTAGTGTCGTGTCCCGGAACTCATGGCGAATAATACCAGCGTCCCCTTCCCGTCATGGCCGGGCTTGTCCCGGCCATCCACCGGGGCCCCCGGCCTCGCCCGGCGCGACGAGATGCCCGGAACAAGTCCGGGCATGACGGTGGGAGGCCGACGTTGCTCATACGTATTTCCGGGACACAGCACTAGTACAGCGGACAACCCTTGGCGGCCGGGTAGGAGGGGTCGTCATCGAGCCCCTCCCCCCCACAGACCCGAGCGTGCGCGATTGACGCACTCGGTTCCTCACCTGACAGGTTCGCTCAAGGTGCTTCGCCATGGGCGTCGATCCTTCAAATGCCCGACGCTCCGGTCAAATCATTTCAATCCGCCTGTCCGACCCGAGGGGCCCACTCCAGACAGACAGCGAAACCTGTACGGCAATTGGGTTCTCTGCTAGTGTCGCCATGAAAATGGCAATGACCGTTTTCCGGGAATTGATCCCGAGCGGGCCATCGTCGCGAGCGTCACGAAGCATCGGCTCTCGACCATGGTAGGCAGAGTGGCGGGTAACACGGTCGCCGCGTCGCAGTAGTTCGATAGGCCGACCGCGCGCCCCCGCCGACGGGGTTGGACGTCACGCGCAAGCTGGCGCAGGCGTCGCCGCGACACGTTCCGCACGAAGGATGGAACGACGCGTCGCAATAGGGGAGGCAACAATGACATACGACATTGGCGTGCAATCAATCATGCGGCGCATTCACACGCGACGGCAGTTCCTCCAGCGGAGTCTCGGCGCGGGCGCTGCGCTCGGCGCCTCATCGCTGGTGCTGCCACGGATCGTCGAGGCGAAGACCGAGGGGAACACCCTCGTGGTCGCCCACGTCGAAGAGGTCGGAACCCTCGATCCCAAGGTTTGGGGCGGATTCGCCGCGATCTACGTGCAGACCCAGATCTACGACACGCTGATGCGGGAGGACCCGGTGACCGGCATGCTGCATCCGAGCCTGGCCGTGTCCTGGGAAAATCCGGACCCTCTGACCTACCGCTACACGCTGCGCGAGGGTGCCAAGTTCCACAACGGCGCGCCCGTCACCGCGGAAGATGTCGCCTTTACCTTCAATCGCATCGCCGACCCGAACGAGGGGGCGTGGGAGCTCTACATGTTCGTCAATGTGGACGAGGCCGTCGCTCTCGACGATCTGACGATCGAGGTGCGGATGAAGCAGCCCGACCACCAGTTCCAGTTCATCGGCTATTTCGAAGGCGGCAATATCTGCAACAAGGCGCATGTCCAGGAGCTGGGCGGAGGTATCGGAACCAACCCCGTCGGCGCCGGCCCCTACAGGTTCGTGGACCGCGATCCGAGCCGCGTCGTGCTCGAGGCGTTCGAGGACTATTACGAGGGCAAGCCGCCGATCGACCGGATCGAGTTCCGCAACATCAAGGACGCGACCACCATCGTCGCCGGGCTGCGGAGCGGCGACATTCACCTGTCCTACGACGTGCCGCGCGACCAGGCCGTGATCCTCGAGCGCTCGGACGACGTGGTCATCCAGACGGCACCCGGCTGGGAGCACACGCTGCTCCACATGGCCAACCAGAAGGCGCCGTTCAGCGATGTCAAGGTGCGGCAGGCGATCCGCCATGCGATCGATCCGGGCGCGGCGCTCGCGGCCTTCGGCAAGCAGTACATAGAGCCGGCCTACGGCGCCTTCATTCCGCCCAACGTCCCGTTCAGCGCGCACGACGAGACCGAGGACACCTTCATGCCCGACATCGAGAAGGCCAAGGCGCTGATGGCCGAGAGCTCGGTGCCGGACGGCTTCGCCGCGAACATGGCGGTGAACCCCGGCGTCCGCTACGAGGCGCTGGCGCTCGCGATCCAGCAGCAGGTCAAGCCGCTCGGCATCGACTTCACCATCCAGCGGCTGCCGGCGCCGGACACCATCGCGCTGGCCTACTCGCACGACTTCGACACGATCCTGATGTACTGGATATCCGATTACACGGACATCTCGAGCTTCCTGCTGCAATGGTACGGCCCCAACGGCGGCCAGTTCGGGCCTAACTTCACCGAGCATGCGCACGCCGAGTACGACAAGCACTTCGAGACATCGCTCTACACCACGGACGACGCCGAACGGGAGGCCGCGTTCAAGGAATGCCAGCGGATTCTCACGCAGGAGCAGCCGTCTCTCTGCCTGGCGTTCCCGCAGACGGTGCGCTTCCAGTCGGCGCGGCTGACGGGCGCGCCGACGGCACCGGTGTATGTGTACGACCGATACGCCGACATTGCCTTCAGCGAGTGAGCGATCCGAGGCACGGGCAACATATGCTGTAATGCCGTCCGCTAGCCCGCATAGGGTGGAGTCGCGAGTAGCCGATGGCCCCTGGCCAGCAGGCGGGCGTCCGAGATGGGGCGCCCCCCTCCGGCCCGACCGTCACAGGAGCGGGTATCGGCGGTGATCGTCCAGCGGCTCATCGCGTTCATCCCGATCGTGATTGCCGTTTCGATCCTGATTTTCCTCGCGCTCAGGGTCGTGCCGGGCGATCCGGTGACCGTGCTGACCGCCGGCAGCCCGGTCCCCGCCGAGGTCAAGGAGCAGCTCCGCCGCGAGTTCGACCTCGACAAGCCGCTGACGGTCCAGTTCTGGAACTGGGCCAAGAACGCGGTTCAGGGCGATTTCGGCATCTCCCTCAAGACCCGGGAGCCGGTGACCGAGCTTCTCGGCAAGACGCTGCCGATCACGCTCACGATCCTCGTCGGCGGTTTGATCCTGTCGATGCTAATTTCAATGCCGCTCGGCGTCATTGCCGCGCTCAAGCAGGGACGCCTCACCGATCAACTCATCATCGGCGGCACACTTGTCACCTTGTCGGTGCCCGTGTTCACGGCAGGCATCCTCGCAATCATCGTGTTCTCCTTCTGGCTCGGCTGGCTGCCGCCCTTCGGCCGCGGTGAGGGCTTCGGCTGGGATCGTATCTCTCACCTGATCATGCCTTGGTGCGTCCTTGGGTTCGCCATGACGGCCGCGCAGACCAACACGTTGCGAGCCGGTATGATCGACGTGCTCAATCGCGAATACATCCTCGCCGCCGAGGCCCGCGGCCTAAAGCCCATCGCCGTCATACGCCACGGCTTGCGCACGGCGATGGTCCCGGTGGTGAACATCCTGGGCGTGCAGTTCGGCTACATGATCGTCGGCACGGTCTTGGTCGACTTCGTGTTTGGCATGGGCGGAATCGGCCAGCTCCTGGTGGCTGCCGTCAATCAGCGGGACTATCCGGTCGTCCAGGCGATCCTCGTGTGCATCGCGGTCGCCTTCACGGCGACGACGCTGCTGGTTGACATCGTGGCCTCGCGGCTCGATCCCCGCTATGCCGACTGACCCGTAGGGCCGGCATGCAAACCGCAAGCGTTCTCTCGGCTCTCCGGCGCGATCCCGCCCTCGCGATATCCGCGGGGCTCGTGGTGCTGTTCGTCATCATTGCGGTGTTCGGCCCCTGGATCGCGCCTCAGGACCCCAACCAGATCAATCCCGGGTCCAATTATCTGCCGCCCTCGGGCGATTACTGGTTCGGCACCGACCGGAGCGGTCGGGACCTGTTCAGCCGGCTCGTCGTCGGCACCCGCATGGCGCTTCTGGGCGCGTTTGCCGTCGTCGTGATCGACGTCGGACTGGGCACGGTGTACGGCCTCATAGCCGGCTACATCGGCGGCCGGGTCGACAACATCATGATGCGCGCCGGCGACGTCCTGTTGAGCTTTCCGGCACTCATCATGGGCGTGCTCTTCGTCGCCGTTTTCGGCCCCGGGCTCATCCCGGTGGTGGTCGGGCTCGCTCTCGTCTACATGCCGACGGCGGCAAGGGTGGTGCGCTCGCAGGCGCGCATCCAGACGAAGGAGCAATATGTCGAAGCGGGCCGGCTGCTCGGCTACTCGCCGCTGCGCATCGCGTTGCGGCACGTTCTGCCGAATTGCCTGTCCCAAATCATCGTGCAGGCGAGCATCGTTCTGGCCTACGCAGTCGTGGATCTTGCCGCGCTCAGCTTCCTCGGACTCGGCGTGCAGCCGCCCACACCCGACTGGGGCAACATGCTGGCGGAGGCGCAGAAGAGCATGCTGCTGGCGCCCTGGCTGGCGATCTTTCCCGCACTCGCGATCATTATCCTCGTGCTCGCCTGGAACGTGTTCGGCGCGCGCCTGCGCTACCACCTCGATCCCACGGAGCGCCGGTGAGCGAACCGTTGCTCAGCGTCGACGGCCTCACCACGGTCTTCCGGGTCCGAGGCCGGGAATTCGCGGCGTTGAACGACGTGAGCCTGACCTGCCAGGCCGGCGAGCGACTCGGGGTGGTCGGCGAGAGCGGCAGCGGCAAGTCGGTTCTGGCGCTGTCGTTGCTCAACATCATCCGCGCTCCGGGGCGCATCACCGCGGGGCGCATCCTATTCGACGGCCAGGATGTCCTTGGCCTGCCGCGCCGCGAGCTCAGGCGCGTCCGCGGCGGCAGCATGTCGCTCATCTTTCAGGATGCGGCTGCCTCGCTCACACCCGTTTACCCGATAGGATTCCAGCTCGGAGAGGTGATTCGCACGCATCTCTCGGTCACGAAGGCCGAGGCGACGAGACAGAGCGTGCGGCTTCTCGGGCAGGTGGGCATTCCGGAGCCCGAGCGCCGGCTGCGGGCGTTCCCGAGCGAGCTGTCTGGAGGCATGAAGCAACGCGTCGCCATCGCGCTCGCGTTGGCCAGCGAGCCGACGCTGCTCATTGCGGACGATCCGACATCCGCCGTCGACGTTACGATCCAGGCCCAGATCCTTGAGCTGCTGCGTCATCTCGTCGACGAACGTAAGCTCGCCCTGATTTACATCTCGCACGATTTCCGCGTCGTCTCGACGATCTGTGAACGCCTTCTCATCCTCTACGCCGGCGGCATCGTGGAGCAGGGAGACGCGCAATCGATATTCACCGCCCCTCGGCACCCCTATACGGATGCTCTGCTGGCGTGTTCACCCTCGGTCGAAGAGTATCGTTTTCCCTTCGCGACACTGCCGGGCAATCCACCCAATCCCAGGGATGAGCCGATTGCCGGCTGCCAATTCCATCCGCGTTGTCCTCGTGCGCAGGATGCATGTTCGCGCGAGTCCCCGCCGGATGAGAGCTTCACACCGGAACACCACTATCGCTGCTGGAGCCCACTCGGCACGCGGGAGAGCGCATCGTCACCGGTGATGCCGGTCCGATGAGCAGCCCCGACATTCACGTACGCGTCGAGGATCTTCGGATGCTGTTCCCAGTGAAGCGTCGGCTCCAGGACAGGGTCTTCGGTGTCAGGCAGTGGGTGCATGCCGTCGACGGTGTCAGCCTGGATCTCCACCGGGGGGAATGCCTCGCGCTCGTCGGGGAAAGCGGATCGGGCAAGACGACCCTCGCTAACTGCATCGCCGGCTCGCTCGTGCCCGTGGCTGGCGAAATCTGGCTCGATGACGTCATGATTGCGCGCGCGGGCGCCCTCACCGGGCCGAGCTCACGGGAGCGCGCGAAGCTGGTACAGGTGATCTTCCAGGACCCGACCTCCGCGCTCAATCGACGCCTGCGGGTCGGCAGCGTCCTGGCGGAGCCGTTTCTCGTGCACAGGATCTGCGATAGGGCCGAGGCAGCCGCGCGGGTCGATACGCTCCTCGCACGTGTCGGCCTGCCGCCCGAAACGGCTGAGCACTATTCCCACGAGCTCAATGCAAGCCAACGACAGCGGGTGGTCATCGCCCGTGCGCTGGCACTGGAGCCCAAGGTTCTGATCGCCGACGAGCCTATCGCCAAGCTCGATGTCTCGATGCAGGGCCAGATTCTAAACCTCATCGATCAGCTGAGACGGGAGCTCGACCTTAGTGTCATATTCATCACGCATGACCTGAGCGTGGTGCGGCAGATCGCGACCCGTGTCGCCGTCCTCTATCTGGGGCAGCTCATGGAGCTTCGGGAGACGGAGTCCTTCTTCAAGTCCGAGGGGCACCCCTACAGCCAAGCGCTGCTCAGGTCGACACCGCGGCTTCGGGTCGGTGCCGGGGACAGCGCGCTCCACACCATCAAGGGTGAGATCCCGAGTCCGATCGACGTGCCGCCCGGCTGCCCGTTCCTCAGCCGATGCTCGGAGGGCGACGACGATTGCGGGCTGTCCCGGCCGCCTCTTCTGCCGGGCTCGACGGGCGGGCTTATTGCGTGCTTCAAGCGTGACACGGCCGAGCCCGCCGCAACCGGTGGAACCGCAACAGGAGTTAGGCGCTGATCCCGACCCGATTGGACGATGTCGGACGGATTGCTAAGAGTTCGGTTCCTCTTCTCGTTGGGGCCGGACGGCGCCGACGAGGCGGCCCGCCCAGTTGCGAAGCGGCTTCTCCAGCATGTCGGCCAGCGCCTCCCGGTCGCCCTCGTCGAGGACGCCGAGGCGGTCGAGCATGGCGGCGATGGCGGCATCGGCGGCACGGGTCGCGCCATCGCGCACCTTGAGCGCCAGACCGAAGCCCTGCTCGTAGAGCGCGGCGAAGAACACCCCCTCGGCGCCGAACTTGACCAGCACGCGTTCGCCCGCGGTCCCGACGATGCGCGTGCACGCGCGGCCGTCGCCGGCGACCATGAAGGGATGCGCGGCCACCGCGCGCCTCACCCGCGCGATCGCGGCCCGGCGCTCCCCGGCGAGGCCGGAAGGGTCTGCGATGTGCGCTGCGGCCCGCGCGAGGGCGGAAAGCGGCAGGCCGATGGTCGGGATGCTGCAGCCGTCCGTCGCCCACGGCGCTTGCTCGAGATCGTGGCCGGAGAGCGCCGCGATGGCGGCCGCCACCCGCCGCTGCACCGGATGGTCGCGCGCGATATAGCCCCGCGTCGGCTCGCCCAGGGTACGCGCCGTCACCAGGAAGGCGGTGTGCTTGCCGGAGCACATGTTGTGCACCGCGCGCCCGCTGTCGCCCGCGCGCACGCAGGCGTGGGCCGCCGGTGTGTGATAGGGCAGATGGGGGCCGCATTCGAGGTCGTCCTCGCCGAGGCCCGCGCGCATCAGCCAGCCGCGCACCACCGCGACGTGCTCCGGCTGCCCGTTGTGCGACGAGCAGGCCAAAGCGATCTCCTCGTCGCTCACGGCATGGCGCGCGGCGGCGCCGCTTTCGATCAGCGGCAGAACCTGGACCGACTTGATGGCCGAACGCGGGTAGACGATCGTTTCGGTCTCGCCCCAGCCCTGCACGAGGCGGCCGGCCGGGTCCACCACCGCCACGTCCACCTGATGCCGGCTCTCGACCGCAGGGCCGCGGGTGCACTCGACCACCAGCGGCCCTTGCCTCTCCTGCCCCATCACCGTCTCTCCCTTGTTTCAGACCTCGCGACTATTCGTGCCATAGTCAGGCCGTCCGATGCCGTGATGATGTCCCCTGCCGCACTCTACGCCTCCGCGCATGGGAGTGTGCGGCCGCTCCTCCCCGGCTAGCCGCTCTCGGCGCGGTGTCGTGCGACGAGCCCTGCCATGTCGTCGAATGTCATGTCCGGGGCCTCCTCAGCCGCTGGCGGAGAGAGGCCACGCCTGTTAATCCAACAGGTTGCGAAGCCGATTGCACGCGCCGGCTGCATGTCGCTTTCATGTTGTTGGGCGGAAGAGGGTAGACATGCCATGCCGAACAGCAGCCAAGTTCGCAACCCGCTGAGGGTAAGGTACGGGCCTGACGATTCAGTCCCGCCTATTGGGAACAGATATATCGATTTGCAGGTCGTCGAGAAACTCGGATGCGGGCTCGACACCCGTCACGAGGAGATGATCCCGGGCGCGCGTGCACGCCACGTAGAGCAGGTGCCGTTCCGTGCTGTAGGTGTCTTCGAGGTCGGCCTCGTCGACGACGTTTTCGATACGCGATTGCAGGGGCAGGATTTCGTCGTCGCACGCCACAACCGCCACGGCCCGGAATTCCAGTCCTTTGGTGAGATGCATCGGACCGACAACGACCTTGCCCGATGCCCCATCTGAACGTTCGTCCAATACGATCGTGGGCAACCCCGCGCGGCGGGCAGCCTCCTGCGCCCGCGACACTTCGGCCTCGGATCGAACGAACACGGCGATCTCGTGCGGCGCGTAGCCGTCCTGCCGTCGCGCGCTGAGCCATTCGGCGATTGCCGCAGCCTCTTCGTCTGGCGATTCGAGCACTCTGATTTGTGGTTCCGGCCCGTTGAACGCCGAGACCGTACCACCGCGCCGTTCAGTGATGCCGTCCACGTCGGCGAGCTCAGGCGGAAGCAATCGATCCGCCTGCCGTCGTATCTGATGGGAAGTCCGGTAGTTGATGCGCAGGGTGTGTGAACGCCCTCGCACGTCCACGCCCAGCGCGCGCCACGAAAATGGCGTTCGGAATATGCGTTGGCCGAGATCACCGGCAAAGAAAAGGCTGTCGGGGCGGCCGGCGTCGAGGGCGGCGAGAAAGCGCAGCTCCGCCACGCCGATGTCCTGCGCCTCGTCGATGACGCAATACTCGAACGGCGGATGCGCCGCCTCCGCAAAGTGCCGCTCCAGGCGTCGGAACATGCGGGGCTCGGTGAGAAGCCCACGTTGGGTGAGGCTGTCGTGGACCTTGGAGAATATCGACCAGAGCACCGCGCGCCGGGCTTCCGCCAGACGGGTCTTGCGACCGAGCCGCATGACGTCGCGATAGTCCTCCCAGCTCTCCAACTGCCACGCGTCGACGACCCTGCTCCATTCGGTCCAGAGGAAATGCGGACTGAAAGCGTGCTCTCCGACTTCGGCGGCTGCCCGGTCGATCAGCGCCCGGAGCTCGTCTTCGGTGGCCAGGGTGGACTCCCCGAAGTTGGCCTCATACAGGCGCCGCCCGATCCCGCTCATCGAATGCACCTCAAGGCGCTCGGCGATCATCGGCTGGTTGTGGATCAAGCGGCCGAGGCTCACGCGCAGAGCGTTCGCGAGCGTGTCCGAGAACGTGGCGAGGAGAATCCGGGCATCGGGATGCGCGCGGGCGAGATGGGCGGCACGGTGAAGCGCGACGATCGTCTTCCCGGTGCCGGCCGATCCTGAGACGCGGGCCGGGCCACTGTATATGCTCTCGACAATCCGCCGCTGCGCCGGATGCAGGAAGACGGTCCACTTCTCCCACGGGAATTCCAGCGCGCGCTCCAGCTCCTCCACGTTCTCCACAAGGCGGAAGCGGCGTTGCGCGTCCGGATGAGCGAAGGGGTCCGCGTCGGCGGCTGCGAGCGCCGGCCGCTCCGGCGTGCCGCCCGTTGCAAGCTCCAGCAACGCCTCCGCCGCTTCGGCCGGCAGATGGTCAGCGAGGTCGAGCAATGAGTCTTCATTCGCTTGACGCACGTCGTCGAGCCATGTCTCGGGAACGCCGTAGCCCATCAACGCGTCGTCGGAGGCGCCGGCGAAGAGCGCGGGCTTGGTCGCGGGGGTCGCGGCAGGCAACGCTTCAGAGATGGCGAAGCGCGGAACTTCGATATCCCGCACGGTCTCGCGGACTTCGACGATCTGGGCCGCCCCGGTCTTGGGGTGCCGCTCGATCCGCCGCCGTTCCGCCCATCGGTAGGCGGCGTCGTGATGGCCGACATAGGTGAGCATCACGCTCGACGCCGTCCGATGCACGATCAGGCGGAGGTCCCGGTTGATCCGCACCGACCAGAAGTTCTTGTCCCTAGCCCGGTCGAGCTTGTGAAACGAGAGTCCCGGCGCCGACGGGGCCATCTGCAGGTCGAAGGCGGTGGTCTTAGCGGCCTTCTGCTCGTCGCCGGTCAGCTTCGCGAGGCTATCGGTGAAGGTGTCGGCAATCCAGAATTGTGCAGGCCGCGACACGCGTCACACCCGGAAAACCTTCATCGCCTCGTCGCCGAGGTGGTTGATGACCTTGACGGCGATGCGGCCGGAGGCGGGCTTGGGGAAGGGGCGAGAGGTGTCGCTGTTCAGGGTGGCCCAGGCGTCGAGGTCGATCTCGGCCTTCAGCGTCGTCTTCAGCGCCTTGTAGGGGTCGTTCGCGCCGAGGAAGTAGGCGTGGCGGACGAAAAAACTCTCCTCGTTGTAGTCGGTATCGACGAACCAGCAGGCGATGCCGTCGGCGCCGTCGCTCCGCACCTCGCCGGTGTTGGGGTGGAACACGTCCACGCCGTTGATCCGCACCCGGATGGTGTCGCCGCCGTCCTCCAGGATGTCGATATCGGGCTCGCCGAAGATGACGAAGAGGTTGCCCTTGCCGGTGTTCTTGAGGTCGCCGGCCATGTGGAGGTCGGCGTTCATGCGCGCCTTCAGCACCGGGATGCGTCCCAGCTTCTCGAACTCGGCGGCGTGGGCGTCGTAGCTGAAGGCGCAGGCGATCAGCACGTCGAAGCCGGCATCGGCGGCTTCGCGCGCGGCGGCGACCAGGTCGGGCCGCGCGACGGTGCCGAACTCAGGCCCGATGAAGACGCCTGCGCGGCGCGTGGCGCCGGTCTCGCCGCCGCCCTCCACGTAGCGCCCCTCGGCGCAGACATAGTGGCCGGGCCAGGGCGTGAGCGCGGTGAACTTGATGCGGTCCTCCCTGTGCGCCTGCTGCACGCCGGCGGTCCTCAAATTCTCCAGGATCATCTCGGCAAAGTTCGCCGCCTCGCCGTAGCCGAGTTTCTTGTCGGCGAGGGCGGAGAAGAGCTCGTCGTTCTCGTCCACCGCCAGCATCCGGTGCGGCGCCAGGCTCTCGACCGTGAAGGGGCCGGCGACGCGGATGCGCGCGTTGTCGATATAGGGCTTGTCGTAGAGATATTCGTGGTCCGCCTTGGCGGCGATGGAGGCGTCGATCGCCTTCTGGCGGGCGATACGTGCCTCCCACCACTCAGCGTGCGCGGCCGTGGCATCGGCGGGCCAGCCCTCGTCCGCCTCGCGCGGGATTTCCCATTCATCCCAGGCCTCACCGAGGGCGGCGTTCAGCCCGGCGCGGAGGGGCTCCAGGGTCTCCTGCCAGCACTCCCAGATCACGTCGATCTCGGCATTGTTGGCGATGGATTTGAGGGTGATGTGGGGCACGCGCTCGTACACGAAGCCCTGGCGGATGTTTCCGCCGGAGGGCGCCTCTGACGGCGCGCGCTGCGTGATCTCCGCTTCCTTGCGCTGCCCCTCGGCGCTGTCGGCGAGCAGGTACCAGGGATAACGCGCGCCCATGATGCGCGCCCGTGCCAAGGCCAGAGCGACGCGGGAGGTGTCGATGGTGATCCAGCGCCTACCCCGTTGCTCCGCGACGTAAGCCGTGGTGCCCGAGCCGCATGTCGGGTCCAGCACCAGGTCGCCAGGATCGGTGGTCATCAGGATGCAGCGTTGAATCACCTTTGTGTAGGTTTGAACGACGTAAACATTTTGAGTTGCAAACGTCGATTGAATCGTGTCGTCCCACCATGCAGTAACAGCACGAACTGGAAAGTCATCTTGGTATCTTGTGTATGTTAGAGTATTGCCAACAACGCGAAGCCTTCCTGCTCTCAATAATATTTTCATTCCCTCGTAGTTCGTTTTCCAAAACGAACCACGGGAGGGTCTGAGCCCTTTTCCTTCCAGCGTGAACACAAAACCTGTTTTCTCTCCACCGCTCTGTGACGTTAGATTGTCGGTGCGGAACAGTCGGCCGGAGCTAGGATCATAGTTTTTCTTTTCGTTTGCATTTAATCGATGCCACGAATCGGGTTGAACCTCAATATTGGGAAACGCGTATGTATCGTCCCCTGTCTCAATCCATAGTTGACGATACTTCAAATCCTCCTTGTTTTTCGCGTACAGGAGTAGAGTATCATTTATCACGTCTAAGTGCCGGCCACCTAACGCTGAGGTCTTCTTGAAGGCAATTGTAGCTATAGCGTTCTCGGCGCCAAACACCTCATCCAATAGTGCCCGCACACGGTGCACGTTTTCGTCACCAATTTGCACGAACACCGAGCCGCTCTCCGTCAACAGGTCGCGCGCGACAGTCAACCGGTCGCGCAGGTAGCTCAGGTAGGAGTGGATGCCGTCGCGCCAGGTGTCGCGAAACGCCTTCACCTGCTCGGGCTCGCGGGTGATGTGCTCGGCCTTGCCGTCCTTCACGTCGCGGCTGGTGGTGGACCACTGGAAGTTGGAGTTGAAGCGGATGCCGTAGGGCGGGTCGATATAGATGCACTGCACCTTGCCGCGCAGGCCCTCGCGCTCCGCCAGCGACGCCATGGCCTGCAGGCTGTCGCCGAGGATCATGCGGTTCGACCAGTTGGCGTCGTGGCGGTAGAACTCGGTGCGCGCGGCGCCGTCGGGCAGACCGTTGAAATCGGCGAAGAGGTCCGGTGCCGAGGGCGCCTCCTCCTCCCGCCGCTCATTCGTCTGCCGCAGCAGGTCGTCGATCAGGACTTTTGGGTGCACCTTCTCCTGGATGTAGAGCGGCGGCGCCTGGACGACGAGATCGGCGGCGTCCTGCTCGTCCTTGCCGCGCCAGACGAGCTGCGGGTCGAGATCGCGGTTGCGCCGCTCGTAGGCCACGCGGATCGGCGCCTTGTCTTCCTCCGCCATGACGGGGTGGTATTCCGCCGTCGGGATGTTGCGCCGCGCCGCCTCAGCATGCGTGAGCGTCTCGACGGACTTGGACTTCCTCCGTTTCGCCATCTACGCGCGGTCCTCGCCGGTAGTCTCCAGGAGCGTCCGGAGCGCGGGAAGAAGGCTCGGTACGGCGTCCTCGATCATGGTCCAGATGATCTCGTCGTCGATCAGCAGGTAGCTGTGGGCGAGACGGTTGCGCGCTCCGACGATCGCGCGCCAGGGAATTTCGGGATGAGCGTCGCGGACCTCTTCGGGGATATGGGTCGCCGCTTCGCCAATCAGCTCAAGATTGCGCAGGACGGCGTCATACGTCATCGCGCTGGCGACGAACGATGCCCGGTCCAGCCCGGCGGTATAGTCCAGGACCCTTTCGCAGAAATCGATCATGTCCGCGATGTAGAAACGCCATTCCCGCTTCCTCTCGTCCGCCTCAGACATTCACGGCGTCCCGCATCACATAAGGCCGCAGCTCGGCCCGGAGCGTCGCGTCGGTCGCCAAGTCGACCGGGCGACCGAACAGGTCCTCCAGATAGAACTGCGCCCCGAAATAGCGCCGCCAGTCCACAGGTCCGTCGAACCGAACCAGGATATCGACATCGCTGTCATCGCCAGCCCGATTGCGGGCAAAGGAGCCGAACAGGACGAGATCGGTGACGCCATAGCGCTGTGCCAAGGTCGTCTTGTGCGCCCGTAGCAGCGCGAGGACTTCGTCTCTGCTCACCGGCCGTTCCTCGCCTGCAGCGTTCCCAACTCAGGCGCCACGGATCATCCGACCCTGGCCCTGCGCAGCGGCAGCGCCTCGGTCTCCAGCGTCGAGAGGTCGAGACGCCGTGACGCATGGTCGATGTCGAAGCCCACGACTTCGCCGTCCCCGTCGAGATCGACGTTCAGCCCGTCCGAAACCTCGCGCATCTCCACGCCCGGCCCGGCCTTGAACTCGACGTAGAGGCTGCCGGTCTCGGGATCGTAGTGCAGCTTCATTCCTGGTCCCTCTTGAACCCTCGATCGAAGAAGGCGTTGTGCACCGTCATGCTGCAACGCGCTGCAAGAGCTTGCGGCTCAGGTCATCGTGCGACGCGAGCGATGAGATCATGTCGCCGCCGACATCGGACAGCCTCGCGAGGTCCATCCTCGGGATTTCGGCTTGGTCTTCGAAGACGAGAATGGACTCGAAGTGCAGTGCATGTCGGTGGAAGTGCGACAACATGATCGTGGTCAGGCGGGCCTTCTCACGGTTCGGCACACCGTACAGGAAGAGCGGGACGCCGCTCTTCCCCTCGATGCGGTAGTCCACCGGATAGGCGTCAGCATTGGGCACGTCCGGCTGGAAGTCGCGTTCGATCCGGGCTTCGTCCACATAGCTGAAAAGGAGGTCGGCCAAATCGTCATAGAACGTGGAGCCGACGTTGGAACGCGAGAGCAGCGTCAGGTCGTAGACCCTGGTCAGCGCCTGCCCGAAGGCGAATATCGCCTCCGGCAAGCGGTCGGGCGCGGTATCGACGCACAGCGCTCCGCGATCGCCGTCCCAGTGAAGCCCGGTCTCGCCCATGATGCGCTCGAGGAGCATCCCTCGCGTTCCGTCCATGAAGGAGTCCACATCGTGGTCGTAGCTGATGTGCATGAGCGTGTGCCCGCGGTCGGACAAGCGAAGCCCGCCCGATGCCGATTCGGAAAGATGAATCGGGTAACGATCTCCGTCGGGGAACTCGAAGTGCGTGCGCAGCATCAACGCGCCGTCGGGGCGCTGTTCGACCCTCACCTCCTCACAGAGGCGCTCGCATAGCAGATTTCTGAGCGCGCCTGTGTCGAGGGCCATCAGATGAGCCTCCGAGTGTCGGGCTGGGCCCTCAATCCACTCACATTGAAGTCCTCCATCAGACAAGCCAGCGCACCCTCCAGGGACTCGAACCGGTCTGATTCCGCCGCGTCGGACTCGGCCTTCCTGCCTGCCGCAATGGCCTTCTCCGAAGCACGATGAATATGTGTCCGATAGACGCTGTCACCATGCTCGTGGCTCGGCCCATTGTAGCGCGCCAACGTCAGCAGTGGGGCGCCGCGAGGCAGGTAGGCGATCCCGCACGAGAAATCACTGGCGTCGTCCAGGTTTTGACGTTGATAGACCAGGAAGCGCTCCTCTGCTTGGTCCTCTCCGGCGGCCTGAAAGCTGCGTTGCCGGTGTGCGGGTCTTGCTTTGGGTTTTTCCAGCCAACGCGCCCCCGGATTGGTGATCCGTTTCGGTATCGACCGGAGAGCGTCCAGCTCCGCCTCGGTATAGAGCTTGGTGACCATTTTGAACGACGCCCTGGGACCTATCCGTGTATCGGAGCGGCGGAGGGTTCGGCCGGGGTCGTGGCAGCGATGCCGGCGGCTGCGGGAAGGAACCCTTCGATCAGCTCATCGAACCCGGCCTCGATCTCGTAGACGTCCGTGAACTCGGCGAAGGCCCAGCGCCCGAAGGTGCCGAGCGCGTTCACGCCCGGCACCCAGTAGGTGTCCATGGTCGCCTTCTTGTCCTTGGCGTCCTCCCCGCGATAGCCCTTGATCTCGACGATCAGGTGCAGCGGGTCGTCCGCGCCCCGCCCGTCATCCACCCGCACGATGAAGTCGGGGATGTAGGTGTGCGGCTCCGAACCGCGACGGTAGGGCACCTCCAGGCCGAGGCCATGGTTCTTCACGTATGCGCGGACGCGAGGATGTCCCTCGGCGACGCGGCAGAACTCGGATTCCCAATCGCTGTCGCAGACCACGAAGTTGATGTGGCACCGGCGCGCATCGGTCTTCCACAGCGTCTTCTTCGATGTGGTGAAGCGGACATGGGCCGTGGAGCCGGCGGCGTTGTAGGGGTCGAGAACCGCCTTGACCGGGCGCTCGTCCACATGATGCGCGACGATGCCCTGCGTAATGCGCTCGCAGGCCACGTCGGCAAGCGCCAGATACATGAGCTGCGCCGGGTAGGTGCCTCCCTTGCAGACGAGGTGATTGTCGAGCCACTGGCGCGCGATCCGCTTGAGCTGGCCGAACAGGTGCAGCTTCGGCTCCTCTCCCGGATCGCGCCACTTCGTCTCCAGCAGCCGCTTCGTCAAGTGGAACAGCAGGGTCGAGCGCCGCAGGTCGCCGGTGTGCACGAGGTTGAGGTCAACGCCCTCGCCAATGATGCCCTCGTTGCGGGTGACGGAGGGTCCGACGAGGTCTGGGGTCAGCACCAGTGTCGCATCGGCGGTGAAGCTCGCCTGTAGGCGCTCCTCCGGCAGCTCGACGCGATAGCCGGCGACGCGGGGGAAGCGGATTTCGCAGGAGTCGCGTTCCGGCGTGACGGCCTTGACCTGTGTGGTCTTGCGGGGCGGCTGTGGCGGCGCGACCACGGGCTTCGCCGTGAAGTCGAAGGGGATGCCGAGCACGTCGGCATATTCGACGGGGAACACGCCGTCATCGTTCAGCTCGTAAGATTGCCGCCGCAATGATCGCCCGACCGCTTGCTCGCACAGAAGCTGGGTGCCGAAGGCACGCACGCCGAGCACGTGAGTGACCGTGTTGGCGTCCCACCCTTCCGTCAGCATCGAGACGGAGACCACGCAGCGGGTCGAGCCGCCGAGCCGGTCTTGCTTGCCGACGGTGTTCATCGCCTCGCGCAGCAGATCCTGGTCCGAGAGGTTCTCGGCTCGTTTCTGGTCGCCGGTGCGCTTGACTATCTCCCAGCGGAAGCGCTCGATCTCGTCGGCTGCCATGGCGCGGAAGTTCTTGTCGAGCGCGTCGCCGGACTCGAGCTGTGTGCTGTCGATCAGGAGGGTGCGAGGGCGCGCCAGCGGGGTGCCGTATTCGTCGAAGTTTCGGAACAGCTCGAGGCGGCCGTTCACCAGCGCTGTCGAGCCGTCGGGGTTCTCGCGCTGGAAGCCGGCGATGTAGTCGTACACCAGCTTCGACGTCGATGTGTTGTTGCAGACCACGATGAAGCAGGGCGGCACCTCGATGCCCGCGTCCTGCCAGAGCGCGAAGGTCTTTTCGTAGTGGCCGTAGAGTGCCTGCAGCGCCGTCTGCAGAGGCACGGGAATTTGCAGGGGATCGAGGTTGGACGCCTTGCCGCGACCCTTCCTCGGCATGTCCCTGCGGATATGCTCCCACAGGTTACGAAACTTCGGCATGTCGCCGCCGGGGATGTTGTCGGCCACCGGCACGCGGGGCAACTTGACGATGCCGCACTCGATGGCGTCCATGAGCGAGAAGTCGCTCATGGTCCAGGGGAAGAGCGTCCCTTCCGCGTAGCCTGAGCCGCGCAGAAAGAACGGCGTCGCCGATAGGTCGATCACGCGGGTGAGGCCGAGCTTGCGGCCTACCGCCTCCAGCCCGGAGATCCAGAGCCTCGCGGCCTCCCGGTTCTTCTTGGCCTCCTCACGATCCTCGCCCTTCAGGTCGCCTTCGTCGCCCTCGCCGGGCTTCTCGCGATAGCAGTGGTGCGCCTCGTCGTTCAGCGCGAGCACGTTCTTCATGCCCATGAGCTCGGGCATGACCCGCTGGAGCATCTGCCCTTCGCTCTCAACCGAACGCAAGTCGGGACCGCGGCCCCGCAGGAGCGCGCGGCCGCCCTTGGAGACCTCCATCGTCTCGCGGCGCTTGAAGGCGTGGAAGTTGGTGATGACGATCTTCGCCCGGTCGAGATCGCCCAGCATGTCGCCCGGCACCAGCTCCCGGCTCTGGTAGTAGCTGTCCGGGTCGTTGGGCTGAAGCACGCGGAGGCGGTCTTTGATGGTGATGCCCGGGGTGACGACCAGGAAGCCCCTGGTGAAGCGCGGGCTGCTCGGGCGGCGCACCGCGTTAATCGTCTGCCAGGCGATGAGCATGGCCATGACGGTGGTCTTGCCGGCCCCGGTGGCGAGCTTCAGCGCCAGCCGGGCCAACTCGGGGTTCGCCTCTTCGTTAGCTTTCTCGAGGTGCTCTCGAAAGCGTCGTCCGGCAATTCCGAGCGTTGGCGCGACCTCGATCAGCCAGATCGCCGTCTCCACCGCCTCGACTTGGCAGAAGAAGGGGCGGATATCGTTGAATCTATGGTGACGCCAGTGCTGCAGCAGGCGCGCCGTCTCCGGCGTGACCCGCCACTGCTCCTGATCCGTCAGCGCCCGCCAGCGATCGACGGCATTGCGGACGCTGTTGATGGTCTGGGCCAGCTCGTATTGCTGGTCTTCAGTCGCGAGCCGGTGCGCTTCCTCGTCGAAGTCCAGGGCCTTTTGAGCGCCTTTGCCCTTCTTCGGCCTGGGGATCGGCGTGATGAACGAGACCCGCCGCCGGTGGTCGAGGACGCGGTTGGTGGGCTGGCCGCTGTCGTCAAGCTCCCAGTGCTGCGAGGGGTACTCGTATGGCGAGTTGAGGACCGGGCGGTCGAAGAACCGGTCGCCTGCGTCCATTTCGATCCACCATCCCGATCCGGCATGGCTGGAACCGCAAAGGCATCGACTCCAGCGCTTTCAGGCTAACGCAGGCCAAGGCTCCATTCCAGGCTGGGCGAGTGCCTACTACCGGGCATGAAGACCGAGGATGCCCAGACCCGCCGCGCCCGTCGAGCGCTGGAGTGTGCCAAAGCTCACCCAACGACGTCGGCGATCCTGCTCGCGATGCGATTTGCGGCCGACTTGACGGGATCGTCAGCGAGATGGGCGTAACGGGCCGTGGTCTGAACCTGGGTGTGGCCGAGGAGCTTGCCGATCATAGGTAGGCCTTCGCCGACTAGCAGCCCGCCCCTGGCAAAGCTGTGACGCAAATCGTGGATCCGCACGTCGTCCAGCCCGGCGCGTGCCCGGATGCGCCGCCACGGGTGCTGAAGATCGGTGAGATGCCTCTCCTGCTTACGCCCCGTGATCACCCACGGATTGCCTTCTCGCTTCTCGATGCCCCGCAGGATGGCGATGGCGGGATCGCCGAGATGCACCACCTTGGCGCCTGTCTTGGTGTCGGGCAGTCGCAGTTCGCCAGCCTCCAGGTCGACATGCTCCCAGCGCAGTTTCTGAATCTCGGACATCCCAGGCACGTGCAGGGGTCGCCGCCGTCACATCTCAAGAATCGCCTCGGCGCCAAGCCGCTTAAGCTGGATGCGCCGTGCGGCACCATTGTATGCGCGAACGACTCGTCCGATCGTGTCGCTATTGACGTGTCCAGGGCCATCAAGACTTATGGCGTCATGCTGAAACACCGGACCGGATCGTGGATCATGCGCGCATGAGCCTCGACACCGCATTCCAGGGAAGCCTCTTCGCCAGCGATTTCCTGCGTGACGCCATCACCCGCTTGCCCGACTGGCAGGAACTGGACGACGCGTCGCTGGAGACCCTCGAAGCCGCGCTGCGGGAGGTGTTCGGCCGCTTCCCGGCCGCCGCATCGCCCAACGAGAGCCAGACCGAGGACGATCTGATCTGGCCCGTCCTCGTGCGGCTGGGGTGGTCGGCGAGCCTGCGACAGCAAAATCTGAGCGCATACGGCCGGGTGGACGTGCCGGACGGCTTGCTGTTCGCGGACGAAGCGGTGAAGGGCCAAGCCAACGACTTCGCGCAGGAATGGAGGCGCTACGAGTTCGGACTCGCGGTGGTGGAGTCCAAGCGCTGGCTGCGCCCCCTCGACCGCCGCTCTGGAGAGAGCGGCGAAGACACGGCGCCATCGACCCAGATGCTGCGCTATCTGCGGCGCATCGACGATCTGACCACGGGCAAGCTGCGCTGGGGCATTCTCACGAACGGCGCCGTGTGGCGGCTCTACTATCAGGGCGCGCGATCGGTCTCCGAACAGTTCTTCGAGGTCGATCTCGCGGCGGTCCTCGACCTTCCCGGCCACAACGACGGTCTGTTCGCCCTCAGCGCGGCGGAGCGCCGCCATTCGTTGAAGGTGTTCGCGCTGGTCTACTCGCGCGAGGCCTTCCTGCCGGGCACGGCCGACGCGCGCACCTTCCATCAGCGCGCCATCGAGGAAGGCCGCTTCTACGAGGAGCGTGTCGCCAACAATCTTTCCAATTTGGTCTTCGGACAGGTCTTCCCCGAGCTTGCCCGTGCGATCGTCGCCGCCGCGCCCGACGCACCTCTGCCGGAGGTGCGTGCGGCTAGCCTGCTCCTGCTCTACCGGCTGTTGTTCATCCTCTATGCCGAGGACCGCGACCTGCTGCCGGTCCGCGATGCGCGCTACGACGACTATGCGCTGCGCGACAAGGTGCGCGGTGATATCGGCGACCGCAAGGACCAGGGGGACGTGTTTTCCGAGACCGCTGCGCGCTACTGGTCGGCGGTCGACGATCTCTGCCGTGCCGTAGACCAGGGCGACGTCTCCATCGGCCTGCCGCCTTACAATGGCGGCCTGTTCGACCGGGCGCGCGCGCCGCTGCTCGACCGCATCCGGCTCGGCGACCGGGTGATGGCGGATGTCATCGACGCCCTCTCGTTCGAACGAGGTGAGGCGGGCCGCCGCTACATCAACTACCGCGACCTCGGCGTGCGCCAACTCGGCTCGATCTACGAGCGCCTGCTCGAACATGAGCTCGTCCGCGACGGCGACGCGGTAGCCGTCCGCCCCAACATCTTCGCCCGCAAGGGCTCCGGTAGCTACTACACGCCCGACGATCTGGTCGGTCTGATCGTCGAGGAGACGATTGGACCCCTGGTGCAGGCGCGCATGGAAGCCTTCGAAGCGGAGGCCGCGACGGTGCCCGCGGACGGACCTGAGCGCGAGCGGGCAGTTGCGCGTCTGGCAGAACACGATCCGGCCGTGAAGTTGCTCGAACTGAAGGTCTGCGATCCGGCCATGGGGTCCGGGCACTTTCTGGTCAGTCTGGTCGATTACCTTGCCGACCGGGTGATTACGGCCATGGCCGAGGCGGACGTGGAGGTGGAAGGCTACGTCTCACCGCTCGCAGGCCGCATCCAGGCGATCCGCGACAGGATCGTGGCGAACGCGGAAGAGCGCGACTGGGCCATCGACCGGGACCGGCTCGACGACCGCCACATCGTCCGGCGCATGGTGCTGAAGCGCTGCGTCTACGGCGTGGACAAGAACCCCATGGCGGTGGAGCTCGCCAAGGTCGCGCTCTGGCTGCACACCTTCACGGTGGGCGCGCCGCTCAGCTTCCTCGATCACCACCTCCGCTGCGGCGACAGCCTGTTCGGCGCCTGGGCGCGGGGCGGGATCGACAAGGCCACCGACTATGGCAGCCCGCTGCTCCTGCACGGCTCCGTCACCCAGGCGGAACGATCCGCGCTGGGGATGCAGCAGATCGAAGACCTGACCGACGCCGAGATCGCCGAGGCGCACCTCTCGGCCGAGGCCTTCGCCGGAGTGGAGGAAGCCACCGCGCCGCTCAATGCCGTCCTCTCCCTGGTGCACGCCATCGACTGGCTGGAGGTGCGGGACCGCGCAGGCAAGACGGCGCTGCAGTCCTTCTTCGGCGGCCTTCTCGGCGATCCCATCGACATCGCGCTCGGCAGGGCCGAGGTCTCGACGGAACGGCCGGAGGGCGCGCGTTTCGTCGAACTGCTGCAGGAGGCCCGGCGCCTCGTCGCCGAAGAACGCTTCCTCAACTGGCAGGCGGCGTTCCCCGGCGTCTGGACGAATTGGGAGAGCGTCGAGCCCGAAGGCGGCTTCGACGCCGTGATCGGCAATCCGCCCTGGGACCGGATGAAGCTGCAACAGGTGGAATGGTTCGCCACACGCCGGCGCGATATCGCTCAGCAACAGCGCGCCGCGGACCGCAAGCGCATGATCGCGGCGCTGGAGCGCGACGGCGATCCCCTGGCGCGGGACTTCGCGGTGGCGAGCGAGCGGGCGGCGACGGCCGCCCGCATGGCGCGGCGCTCGGGCGACTATCCGCTGCTCTCGGCCGGCGACGTGAACCTCTATTCGCTCTTCGTCGAGCGCGCGATGACGCTGGCGAAGCCCGACGGCATGGTCGGGCTTCTCACGCCCTCCGGCATCGCATCGGACAAGACGGCCGCACGCTTCTTCAAGGGCGTGGCGACCGAGGGGCGGCTGAAGGCGCTCTATGATTTCGAGAACAAGAAGGTGTTCTTCCCCGAAGTTCACGCGTCGTTCAAGTTCTGCGTCTTCGTCGCCAGTCCATCGCCCATCGGCGAGGCCGCGGCTTGCGCCTTCTATCTCCATAGTGTCGCCGAACTTGACTACCCCGAGCGTTGCTTCCCGCTCACGGCGGAGGCCTTCGCCCGCGTCAACCCGAACACCGGCACCGCGCCGATCTTCCGCACCCGCCGCGACGCCGATTTGACCACCGCAATTTACGGCCGCCTGCCGGTGCTGGTGGACCGCTCGTCGGGCGAAGCGGTGAAGGCGTGGCCCGTCAAGTACGCGACGATGTTCCACATGACCAACGCCTCCGGCCTCTTCCGCACGCGCGCGGAGCTCGATGAACGGGAAGGCGCTTATCCCATCGGCGGCAACCGCTTCGCCAGCCCGGCCGGCGAGTGGGTGCCTCTTTATGTCGGGCGCATGATTCACCTGTTCGACCATCGCGCCGCGTCGGTCGAGGTGAACGCCGAGAACCTGCACAATGTTGCGTTGAGCGGCGACATCAGCGCCGAGCAAAAGGCCGATCCTGTTTTCGTACCGACGCCGCAATATTGGGTTTCATCCGCCGAGGTGTCCTTCCCAGAAGACCACGACTGGACCATCGCATTTCGGGACATCGCTCGGGCAACCGACGCCCGAACGATGATCGCTGCTGCCGTGCCGTTCGTCGGTTTGGGCAATACTGCGCCGGCGATATTCACGGACCGCTCAGAGGGACACCAATCGAGCGCGGCCAAGCTGTTGGCCAATCTCGGAGCTACCGTCTTCGATTTCGTGGCTCGTCAAAAGGCGCAAAGCACGCACCTTAACTGGTTCATCGTCGAACAACTCCCCGTCGTCCCGCCCGACCACTACGAGAGCGTCCGCTTCGGGCCGAAGACGGCGGCAGAAATCGTCCGCGAGGCGGTGCTGGAGCTCACCTACACGGCCCACGACATGGCCCCCTTTGCCCGCGACATGGGGTATGTCGATGCCGCTGGCGACGTGCTGCCGCCCTTCGCGTGGGACGAAGAGCGACGCCTGCGGCTGCGCGCGAAGCTGGACGCGGTGTTCTTCCATCTCTACGGCGTTACCGACAGGGACGACGTGCGCTACGTCTATTCCACCTTCCCCATCGTCGAGCGCGAGGAGGTCGCCGCGTACGGCACCTACCGCTCCCGCGAGCTCTGCCTGGCCTGGATGAACGCGCTTACCGCCGGCCATCCTGACGCGGAGATCGTTCTATAGGAGCCATGGCGTCGCCGCCGGCGGCGTGCGTCCCGGCGTCCGCGCTCGACGTTGACCGGACGATCCTCACCCAAACCTCGGCGGCGGCGGGAGCGCCGGGTTGCGCGGCGTTGCGACACGGCCTTGCCAAGGGCGCGCGATGCCGCAATCCTCCGGGCGGAGTCAGGGAAGGAGAGCGTCATGTCGAGGAGCCTAGCGGAAACCCTGCTCGGCGCGGCGGTGCTGGCGGTGGCCATCGGCTTCGTCGTCTTCGCCTACACGCGGAGCGGCGTCGCAACGGTGAGCGGTTACGAGGTGAGCGCGGCGTTCAACCGCGTCGACGGCATCGCCAACGGCAGCGACGTCCGCATCGGCGGCATCAAGATCGGCTCGGTGATCGAGCGCGAGCTCGATCCCGTGACATTCCAGGCCGTGCTCCACATGAGCATCGACGAGACCGTCGAGCTCAGCGTCGATTCCACGGCGGCGGTGGTCAGCGACGGCCTGCTCGGCGGCAAGTTCATCGACATCCAGCCCGGCGCCGAGGAGGCCCTGCTCGCCGACGGCGGCCGCATCAGCTACACCCAATCCTCGCTCCTGCTGGAGGAGCTGATCGGCAAGCTCGCCTTCGGCACCGAGTAGGTGGGGCTCGGGCGTCTTCTTCCGGCCGCCGGCCTGGCGCTCGGGGCGGCGTGGCTCGCTGGCGGGGGCGCCGGCGCGGCCGAGCGCCCGCTCGCCCTGCTCCAGGCGCTGGACAAGGTGGTGGCGCGGACCTCGACGCTGGAGGCGCCGCTCGACCGGCCGATTCGCTTCGGGACGCTCAGGATCGTCGTTCGCGTCTGCCACGAGGCGCCGCCCGAGGAGCCGCCGGAGCACGCGGCCTTCCTGGAGGTCGACGAGCTCGATCACGAAGGGCACGCCGTGCGCCTCTATACGGGCTGGATGTTCTCGTCGACGCCGGGCCTCGCGGCGCTGGAGCATCCCGTCTACGACATCGGCGTGCTCGCCTGCGCCGGGCCTGCGCCGGCGGCGGACGACAGCGCCTCGTCGCAAAAGCCCGCCGGGTAGAAGGTCGCCGGCCGCCTCACGGCCTCGGCGAGCCGCGCGAGGTAGCGCGCGCGCGGCATCTCGACCGCGCCGAAGCGGCTCAGATGCGGGGTCACGAACTGGGTGTCGAGGAGCGTGAAGGCGCCGGCCCTGAGGCGGGCGACCAGATGCACCAGCGCGACCTTGCTCGCGTCCCGCTCGGCGCTGAACATGCTCTCGCCGAAGAACGCGGCCCCCAGCGCCACGCCGTAGAGGCCGCCGACCAGGCGCTTCTCGCACCAGGCCTCGACGCTGTGGGCGTGCCCCTGGCGGTGCAGCGCGCAATAGGCCTCGAAGATCGGGCCGTTGATCCAGGATTCGGGCCGCCGCCCGGTGCGGCGTGCGCAACTGCGCACGACGCGGGAGAAATCGCGGTCCACGGCGATGCGGAAGCGCCCGGCGCGCACGGTGCGCGCGAGCCGGCGGGGGACGTGGAAGCGCTCGAGCGGGATGACGCCCCGCGTCTCGGGATCGACCCAGAAGACGTCCTGCTCCGCCTTGCCCTCCGCCATGGGGAAGAGCCCGCAGCCATAGGCCCTGAGGATCAGCGCCGGCGTGAGCGGAACCGTCGTCATGGTGTCCGGGCTAGTGTCTCGTTTCCGAAGTTCGCATGATTTCGGAGTGGGCGTCTGACCTCTCCGAACCAGCCACTCCTTCAACGTCATGCCCGGACTTGCCCGGACTTGTTCCGGGTATCCGGGCATCTCGCTCAACCAGACCCGTCGGACGCGGGGCGAACGCGTGGATGGCCGGGACAAGCCCGGCCATGACGTGTTGGGGTTTCCCGCAATGCATACGAACTTCTCGATCGGGACACTAGGAAGCGCCGTCGGCGCCGGTCTCCGTCACGAAGCGCTCGAACCAGTGGATGTCGTAGTCGCTCTCGGCGAACGCCCGGCTGGCGAGCAGGCGCAGGTGCAGCGGGATCGTGGTCGAGACGCCCTGGATGACATATTCCTCGAGCGCCCTTCGCAGCCGCATCAGGCAGGCCGCGCGGTCGCCGGCCTGGGCGATGACCTTGCTGATCAGGCTGTCGTAGTCGGGCGGGATGCGGTAGCCGGCGTAGAGCGCCGAATCGATGCGCACGCCGGGCCCGCCCGGCGTGTGATAGCCGCTGACGGTGCCGGGCGAGGGGCGGAAGGTCTGCGGGTCCTCGGCCGTGATCCGGCATTCGATGGCGTGGCCGTCGAAGCGCACGTCTTCTTGGCCGAAGGCGAGCGGCTCGCCGGCGGCGACCCTGATCTGCTCCTGCACCAGGTCGATCCCGGTGATCATCTCGGTGACCGGATGCTCCACCTGGATGCGCGTGTTCATCTCCATGAAGTAGAAGGCGCCGTCCTCGTAGAGGAACTCCAGCGTGCCGACCCCGCGATAGCCGAGCTCCCGCACCGCGCTGCTGGCGCGCTCGCCGATCTCCGCGCGCTGGCGGGCGTCGAGCGCCGGCGAGGGCGCTTCCTCCAGCACCTTCTGGTGGCGGCGCTGCAGCGAGCAGTCGCGCTCGCCGAGGTGGACCGTGTTGCCGAACTGGTCGGCCAGCACCTGCACCTCGATATGGCGGGGGGCGGCGACCAGCTTCTCCAGATAGAGCGCGTCGTTGCCGAAGGCGGCCTCGGCCTCGGCCCGCGCCGTCGCCGCGGCGAAGGCCAGCTCCTCAGCACGCTCGACCCGCTTCATGCCGCGTCCGCCGCCGCCCGCCACCGCCTTGATCAGCACCGGATAGCCGATCTCGTCCGCGCAACGGGCGAAGGACTCGGCGTCCTCCAGCGCCGCGGCGGAGCCCGGCACCACGGGCAGGCCGAGCCCGGCTGCGGTCTGCTTGGCGCGCACCTTGTCGCCCATCAGCATGATGTGCGCCGGGCGCGGGCCGATGAAGATGAAGCCGTGCTCCTCGACGATGGTCGCGAAGTCGGCGCTTTCGGAGAGGAAGCCGTAACCGGGGTGGATGGCGTTGGCGTTGGTGATCTCGCCGGCGGCGATGATCGCCGGGATGTTGAGGTAGCTCTCGCGCGGCGCCGGCGGGCCGATGCAGACCGATTCGTCGGCGAGCCTCGCGTGCATCGCCTCGGCGTCCGCCGTGGAGTGGACGGCGACGGTCCTGATGCCGAACTCGCGGCAGGCGCGGATGATCCGGACCGCGATCTCTCCCCGGTTGGCGATCAGCACCTTGTCGAACATCGGCCTCACTCGAGGATCAGCAGGACCTCGCCATATTCGACCCGGGCGCCGTTCTCGGCAAGAATCCGGGCGACGCGGCCGGGGCGCGGGGCGCGGACCGGGTTCATCGTCTTCATCGCCTCGACGATGAAGAGCGTATCGCCCTCGCCGATCTCGTCGCCGACCGCGGCGAAGGGGCGCCCGCCCGGCTCCGGCGCCACATAGACGACGCCGACGAGCGGGGAGATCACCGCGCCGGGGTGTGCGGCATCGTCCGCGCCCGGCGCCGGTGCCGGCGCGGGTTGCGCGGCCGCCGCAGGCGGCGGCGATGCGGGAGCGGCGGGCGCCGGCTTGCGCGCGATGCGGATGCGGCCCTCGCCCTCGCCGATCTCGATCTCCGTCAGGCCGGCCTCGTCGAGCACCGCCGCAAGCGCGCGGATCAGCTCGATGTCCTGCCCGCGCCGGGGGTCCGACCGCGGCTTCATCGCCATCGCCTCACTCGCCTTCCAGCAGCGCGCGCATCCCGTCGAGCGCGAGCAGGTAGCCGGACGCGCCGAAGCCGCAGATCGAGCCCTGCACGGCCTGCGCGACATAGGAGCGGCGGCGGAAGGGCTCGCGCCGGTGGATGTTCGACAGATGCAGCTCGATGGCCGGCAGGTCCACGCCGCGCAGCGCGTCCATGATGGCGACGGAGGTGTGGGTGTAGCCGCCGGGATTGACGATGATGCCGGCGTGCGCCCCCGGCGCCTGCTGGATCCAGTCGATCAGCGCGCCCTCGTGGTTGCTCTGCCTGAATTCGACGGCGAGGCCATGGGCGTCGGCGTGGCTCACGCACAGCGCGCGAATCTCGTCCAGGGTCCGGTGCCCGTAGATCTCGGGCTCCCGCAACCCCAGCAGATTGAGGTTGGGGCCGTTGATGATCAGGATGCTGGTCGTCATGGTCGCGGCCGATCGTGATGCCCGCCCGAGATGCCGGGTCTAGCACGGCCGGGACTCGGGCTTCAAATGCGCAGGCAGCCGGGCGCCGTTGCCGGGCGCCGTTGCCGCGCGCCGGGGCGGTTGAAATCGCCGGCCTCCTCACCAATACTCAGACAGGGGCGCGACGCTGCGGCAAGGCGCGGCACGCACGCGGATATCCCACGGAACGCACACCCATGCAGGTGCAAGTCAACGGCGAGCTCCGCGAGTACGAGGAGCCCCAGTCGGTCCACAGCATCGTGACGGGGCTCGGCCTCGATCCGCGCAAGATCGCCGTCGAGCGCAATCTCGAGATCGTCCCCCGCAGCGCCTACGACCGGACCGCGGTCGGTGCCGGCGACCGGCTCGAGATCGTGCACTTCATCGGCGGCGGCGCCGACCCGGCACCGGCGGCCGCGGCCGACGGCGGCTGGGCGGTCGCGGGCCGGCGCTTCCGCTCGCGGCTGATCGTCGGCACGGGCAAGTACCGGGACTTCGAGCAGACCGCCCAGGCGCTGGAGGCGTCGGGCGCCGAGATCGTCACGGTCGCGGTGCGCCGGGTGAACGTCAGCGACCCGAACGCGCCGATGCTGATCGATCATGTCGATCCCGAGCGCTACACCTATCTGCCCAACACCGCCGGCTGCTTTACCGGCGAAGAGGCCGTCCGCACGCTCAGGCTCGCCCGCGAGGCCGGCGGCTGGTCGCTGGTCAAGCTCGAGGTGCTGGGCGATCGGGAGACGCTCTATCCGAACATGCCGGAGACGCTGCGCGCCGCCGAGATCCTGATCGAGGACGGCTTCGAGGTGATGGTCTATTGCAACGACGACCCGATCATGGCCAAGCGGCTGGAGGACATGGGCTGCGCCGCCGTCATGCCGCTGGCGGCGCCCATCGGCTCCGGCCTCGGCGTGCAGAACCCGGTCGGCATCCGCATCATCGTCGAGCGCTGCACCGTGCCCGTGCTGGTCGATGCGGGCGTCGGCACCGCCTCCGACGCCGCCGTGGCGATGGAGCTGGGCTGTGACGGGGTGCTGATGAACAGCGCCATCGCCGGCGCCAGGGACCCGGTGCTGATGGCGCACGCGATGCGCCACGCCGTCGAGGCCGGCCGGCTCGCCTACCTCGCCGGCCGCATGGCGAAGAAGCGCTATGCCGACCCGTCGTCGCCGCTCGGCGGGCTCATCTGACCGGCACCGCCGGCCCATCCGCCGCGCTCAGCGCTTCTTCGTCAGGGCCACCTCGGTGGCGTTGCGGATGTCTTCCGCCCTGAGCCAGCGTGCGCTGCCATGGGGCAGACCCTCCGCCGCAACGGCCGCGTGATGCCGCGCTTTGCCCATGTCGCCGCGCAGGTAGGCGGCCTCGGCGAGTGCGAGGGCGGCGGCGGCCCGCTCGCCGGCGCGGCCGCGGGCGATGCCCAGCTGATACCAGTACGAGGGGTCGTTCCCTTCCAGCCGCGTCGCCGCCTCCAGATGCTCGATCGCACGCGGGAGCAGCGCGGCATCGCCGGTCTCGATCTGCGCGCGGGCGAGGCCTAAGCGCAGCAGGGCGGCATCGCCCCGCAATTCCACCGCACGGCTGTAAGGTTCGATCGCCTCGTGCACCCGGCCGTTCTCGAACAGGACCTGCCCCTCGAGCTCGTGGAACCAGGGGTCGTCGGGATCGCGGGCGAGCAGGGTTTCCAGTGTCGCAAGCGAACGTTCGAGGTCCGGGATCCGGTAGTAGGCGATGGCACGGGCGTAGAGCGCAGGCGTCGACTCGTCGTCGGCGGTGTAGGCGCGGAGCGTCGACTCCGGCGCGTCGAGGAAGCCCCTGAGCTTCGCCGCCATCCGGCGTTGAGCGGCGCGGAGCGCCTCCGGGACCGCGCCTGCGGCCCCGCCTTCCTCCGCGACACGGTTGCGGACGAAGCGGATGCGCTCCTTGGTCAGCGGGTGCGTGCGCAGATAGGGGTTCGCCTGCGCGTTGGAGAGCCGCTCCCCCTCGCTCAGCCGCCGGAACATCCGCAGGAGGCCCGCGGCGGACTGTCCGGTGCTCTCGAGGTAGCGGACGGCGGCCTGGTCGGCGTTCTGCTCCTGCGCGCGGCTGTATTGCAGGAACGACTGCTGCGCCAATGCCTGGCCGCCGCTGATGATCGCGATTCCGGCGTCGCCCTGGCCGGCGATGATGGCGCCGGCGCCGAGGACGGCCGCCAGGATCATCTCGACCGACGAGTGTTCCATCGCGTCCTGCGTGCGGACCAGATGACCGCCGGCGATATGGCCGATCTCGTGGGCGATCACGCCGATGATCTCGCCGGGCTCCTCGGCGGCGGCCAACATGCCGCTGCTGAGGAAGAGATTGGGGCCGCCCGCGACGAAGGCGTTGATGCTGCTGTCGTTGACGATGTGGAGCCGGACCGCGCCGGTGCCAAGGCCCGCAGCCTCCAGCAGTGGCGCGGCATAGGCGCGAATGGTATCCTCGATCTCGGCGTCGCGGATGAGCGACATGCTCTGTGTCTTCGCCGGCGCCGCTGCCGCAAAGATCGAGGCGAGGGCTACGCAGGCGAATGCCGCTCTGCGAGCAGGACGGATGGTCAACGCTCTCATTCCACGGAAACCGCCCCTGGATAGGCCGCCTGCGCGCTTCGGTCAATGGTCCGCCCTTGTAGCCCTCACCGCCCTCGCCGGCCTCGCGATGCTTGCGGGCTGTGCGCCGGGCGATCAGCGGCCCGGCGGCGGGCTCCCTACGGACCCGGCATTCGCAGGTGCGGTCGTCGCGGACGAGCCGCACGCCGTGCTCGCGGCGCGAGAGGTGCTGGCGGCCGGGGGCTCGGCCGCCGACGCGGCGGCGGCGCTCACCTTCGCTCTCGCCGTGACCTATCCCTCCGCCGCCGGCCTCGGCGGCGGCGGCCAATGCCTCGTCTACGCGCGGGGCGAGGACGAGGACGGGATCGCCTCCCTGGATTTCCTGCCGGGGCGGCAGACGCCGCCGGTCGGCGGCGGCCGGGCAATCGCCGTGCCGGGCACGGTGCGCGGCATGGACGCCCTTCAGGCACGCTACGGCAGGCTGCGCTGGTCCCAGACGCTGGTCGCGGCGGAGCGCCTGGCGCGGCTCGGCCATCCGGCGTCGCGGGCGCTGGTGCGCGATCTCGCGGCCGGAGCCGAAGCGCTGTTCCGCGATCCGGCCGCACGCTTTCTCTTCGGCGCGCGCGGCGGCGGGCCGATCGCCGAGGGCCGGACCATCGTCCAACCCGATCTCGCCGCACTGCTCGAGCGGCTGCGCCTCGCCGGCGGCGCCGAGTTCTACAGCGGCCACACCGCGCGTCTCCTCGAAGACGCCGTGGCCCGAGCGGGCGGGGTGCTCGATGCCGCGGCGCTGGAGCGCTACCGGCCGCGCTGGCGCGGCACCGTGTCCGTGCCCTTCGGCGACGAAGAGCTTCACACGGTGCCCGGCGCGGGCGGTGCGGTCGCCGCCGCGATCTGGGCCCTCGCCGGCGCCGACGGCCGCTACGGCGAGGCCGGCGCCGCCGGGCGAGCCCGCCTGCTCGCCGACGCCGTGCTGCGCGGCTTCGCCTCTCCGCCGGCCTCGGCCGAAGGCGCGCTCGATCCGGCGTCGCTCGCGCCCGGGACCGGCGGCGCGCGCCCGGGGCTCGGCGCGGTGCCGACCACGAGCTTCGCGGTGGTGGACCGGCAGGGCATGGCCGTGGCCTGCGGCCTCACGATGAACGGCCTGTTCGGCGCCGGAAAGGTCGCGCCGGGGACGGGCATCGTTCTCGCCGCCGCGCCCGAGCCGGACCTGCCCCCACCGCTTGCGCCGGTCATGCTGGTCAACCGCAACAGCCGGCAGGTCTTTCTGGCGGCCGGTGCCGGCGGCGGCGAGGCGGCCCCGAGCGCGCTCGCGACCGTGCTGCTCGAACTGCTCGGCGGCGAGCGGCCGCTCGGCGCGGCGCTGGCGGCGCCCCGGCTGCATCGTGGCGGGGCGCCCGATGGGCTGACCGTCGAGCCCGCGCTCGACGCCGCTGCCCGGTCAGCCTTGGCGAAGCGGGGCCATCGGGTCGTGGAGGTCGCGGCGATCGGCCGGGTCAACGCGATCCATTGCCCGGACGGCCTGCCGCGCGCGCCTGAGAGCTGCCGCTACGCGAGCGACCCCCGCGGCTTCGGGATCGCCGCGGGCGGGAGCCGCTAGAGGCTGGCCCGCAGCGATGGCGGCATCCCGGCGGGCGCAGGTCGCGCCCTTCTTCGCCATGGAAATCCTCAAGGCCGCCACACGGCGCGCGGCAGAGGGCGCGCAGGTCTTTCACATGGAGACCGGCGAGCCCGGTTCGGGCGCACCCGGAGCCGTCCTCGATGCGGCGCGGGCGGCGCTCGCCGAGGGAAGGATCGGCTATACCGAGGCCCACGGCGTGCAGGCGCTGCGCGAGCGTATCGCCGCTTCTTACGGGGAGCGCTACGGCTTCGCCCCGCCGGCCGAGCGCATCGTGGTCACGACCGGCGGCTCCGCCGGGCTCATGCTCGCCTTCCTCGCCGCGTTCGATAGCGGCGACCGGGTGGCGCTCGCCAATCCCGGCTATCCCGCCTACCGCAACACGCTGCTCGCCCTCGGCCTGGAGCCGGTTCTGCTGCCCACCACGGCGGCGACCCGCTTTCAGCCGACCGTGGCGATGCTGGAGGCTCTCGCGCAGCCGATCCAGGGCCTGATCGTCGCCAGCCCGTCGAACCCGACCGGGACCATGCTGGCGCGGCGCACGCTCGAGGCGGTGGCGGGGTTCTGCGACAAGCGGGGGATCCGGGTGGTCTCCGACGAGATCTACCACGGCATCACCTATGGGGAGCCTGCGGCCAGCGTCGCCGCGCTCTCCGAAAGCGCGGTCGTGATCAACGGCTTCTCGAAATATTTCGCGATGACCGGCTGGCGGCTCGGCTGGATGGTCGTGCCCGAGGACCTGGCGCGGGCGGTGGAGCGGCTCGCGCAGAATCTCTTCATCTCGCCGCCGGCGCTCTCGCAGCGTGCGGCCCTCGCCGCGTTCGACTGCCGCGCGGAGCTGGAGGCCAACGTGGCGCGCTACGCCCGCAACCGCAGCATCGTCCAGCGGGCGCTGCCGGCTGCAGGCTTCGGCGCGCTGGCGCCCTGCGACGGCGCCTTCTACGCCTATGCCGACGTCTCGGGCCTCAGCGACGACAGCGAGGCGTTCTGCCGCCGCATGCTGGCCGAATGCGGGGTCGCGGCGACCCCCGGCATCGATTTCGACACCGAGCGGGGCCGCGCCTTCGTCCGCTTCTCCTATGCCGGCGCGACGGAGGAGGTGGAGGCCGCCTGCGCCGCCCTCCAACGCTGGCTCGCGCCCGCCGGCTGAGAGCCCGCGCGAGGGCGGCTCAGGGGTCGGGAACGGGCAGGCCGGCAAGCTGGCCGAACGCCGTCACGCCCATGCTGAAATAGGCGGTGTCCCTGTCCGTCCCGACAGCGCGGTAGCCGACGGCTTCCGCTGCCGCAAGCGTCGATCCGCTCCCGGCGAACGGGTCATAGACAATGCCCAGACCAAGGGGAAGCGCCGCCCGCACGACTCGCCGCAGGAATTTCTGCGGCTTGAGGGATGGATGGGGGGCAATCTCCTTCTCCCTGCCACGCGACGGTGAACAAGAAATGACGTCCCGGAACGGCTCTCTGTCGGATACCCGTCTCAGGCCGCCGGTACCCCACCGCCGCAGGTTCTCCGCGACTGTGCCCTCGAACGGTTTTCGGAAGATGCCCCACGGCTCCCAGCACGAGCGAGGCATCACCGTAACATCCCAAAACTCTTCTTCCGCTCCCTTCGGTCGATCCCCCCCTCGCAATGTCTGCACGAGCCGGATGACTTCGCCGCGCTTGTCGAGCCCAGACGCCTGAAACGCAGAAAAGGTCATCGTGGACAGCAAGGGATTCGACGCGACGAACACGTGACCGCCCGGCACCAGCGCCCGCGCCAGTGCCAGAGACAGTTCTCGGAAGAACGTGTGGAGCGCCGCGAGCTCGTGCTCCGACAGGACCGTAAATCGCGGCAAGGGTTGCCGCCTGGCGCCGTCCCAAGATGGTGGGATCCGCCATACACCCCCTCGTCCGACGCGCATTTTCTCGTGGTTCTTGCGGTCATACTCGACAAGGCTGTAGGGAGGGTCCGTGACCACGGCGTGAATTGCATTTTCCGGGATTCGGTCGAGCCATCGAATGGCGTCCCCCAGCACGTAGGTTGCCCGCTCGGAAAGGTGCGCGCGCGGCTCGGTGCCGCTGTTGCGCACGACCTTCCATGTGGCGTCGAGCGACGCGCTCAATTCCGTCAGGTCCGCGCGCGCCGGGGCAGTGGCGCGCGGAGAGCTATGAACCTGCGCCGCGTCCACTCCGGTCATCGTCCGAGCGCTCCTCGCCAGTGTTCTCCTGAACGGGCTTATGCCGGTACGCTCGGAGAATTTCCTCAAAAAATACGTTAAGCTTGAGCCCTCGGCTCGCTGCCTCGACCTTGAAGAGCCGCGCGAGCTCAGGACGAAGCCGTAGACTGATCACCGTGCTCTGTGTATTCGTCGGCATACGCCCATCACAGCACATTGACGTCTAGACGTCAATGAACGAATCCACTCGTTGGGAACTGCGTCAGCCGTGCATCCATATCCGCCTGCAGAGTGGCTCAACCAATCCGTCTCTCTCCCTCCGGGGCTGGAGGCCAGCCATGTTCTAAAGTCCGTCGACTACATTGAGCAACAGGCAGATAGTCTGATCGATATATACCTCGAACAGCAGAATGTCTTCAGTGCAATCATCGGTATTTTCGGAACTAAAGCGCTCGACATTTATAGCGTCTATGAGAAGGTTAAGCATTCGTTCGAGGCACAACAGAGGTTCCCCGACCTCAAACATCGTTCGAGCGGACCCAATCCCAAGCCTCGCCATTGCCTGGAAAGCAAGGCCAGCAAGCGACCTTGGTCAATTCAATCGCACTACGATCATGAAGGCTGGTACGTCGTTTGGCGTTATCTTGTCGATCCGACCCGCTCCATTTCGATCGATAGATCGGTGCTCATTTGGCGTGTCGATGTCGTCTATTTGACCAAAGCGCATTGGAAATACGAAGGCAGTAGCGCCGGAGCAGGTGGCGGTGGGCGGACTCATACCTTCGGCGTCGTCAAGCCCGCTCAGGCGCTCAAGAACAAGGCGGTTTATGAACGCTCCGACGTGAGGCTGTCGGGCGGAAAGCCGGTTCCGATCTAATAGTGCGGCGCGGCGGCCGGTCGCTGCCCGCTGGATGGAGCCCGTTGAGCCGGGCGGCTCAGCGCGACGACGGGCTGATCCGCTGCCACCAGCCACGGCGGCGCGGACGGTCGTCTGCCGCGTCGGACGGCAGCGTTACCGGCACGGCCTCCTCCGTGCCCGCATCCGCACCGTTGTCGCCGTCGATGGGCGCGCTTTCAACCCGGTCGACTGCGGCCGGCGCGGCCGGTCGTGCCGGGCTCTCCGCGTCGGCGGGGTCTGCGGCAGCGGTCGCGGCTGCCTGCCCGCCATTGGCGGCCGGGGCCACTCGAATGGCCGGGGGCATCGCCGGCGAGTCGCTCTCGGGTATCGGCTCGGGTATCGGCTCGGGCACCGGCTCGGGCACCGGCTCGGGCGTCGGCTCGGATGCGGCCTCCGCTTCGGCCGGGGGCTCTGTTGCGGGCTGCGCTGCCGGCGGCGCATCGTCCGCCGCCGCAAGCGGTACCGCGCTTGCCGGCTCGTCGTCGCTCGCCGGCGAGGCAGCCGTGGCCGCAGCCGTGGCCGAAGGCTCCGCCGTCTCCGCCGCCGCGTCTCCGGCGTCCGCACGCGCCTGCTGCCGCTCCTCCTGCTGTTCCTGGGACCTGGCGCTTCGGCTGCGCCCGCCCCGCCGGCCGCGGCGCCGGCGCTTGGCGCGCGGCGCATCGTCCGCCTTGCCGTCTGCGGCGTCGGCGCTGCCGTCCGCCTCGGCGTCCGCCCGGCCTTCGGCCTGGGCCGGCTCCGCCGTTGCAGCCGCCGCGCCGGAGTCCGCGACGGCCTCCTCCACGCCCTCGGCGCGCGGCTTGCGCCGGCGCCGGCGGCGGCGCCTGGCAGGCTCGGCCGCCTCGGCGTCCGCGCGGCTTTCGTCCTGGGCCGCCTCGCCGCCGACCTGGGCCGCCTCGCCCGCGTCCTCCCCGGCGGGCTCCTCCACAGGCGCGGTCCGGGCCGAGAGACGCTCGATCGCATAGCTCGGCGGCACCAGACTGTCGTCCTGTTCGAAGCCGACGGCGAAGTCGTAGCGCTGCTCGATCTCCTGCAGCATCCCGCGCTTGCGGTTGAGGACGTAGAGCCCGACGGCGGCCGGCACGCGCACGAGGATCTCGGCGCTCCGACCCTGCATCCCTTCCTCCTCGATCGCCCGGAGCGCGTGGACCGCAGAGGACTCCACGGAGCGCCGGACGCCGGTGCCGCCGCAGCTCGCGCAGTGCTCCATGCTCGCTTCCGCGAGGCTCGGGCGCAGCCGCTGGCGCGACAGCTCCATCAGGCCGAAGGGGCTGATCCGGCCCATCCGGATGCGCGCGCGGTCGTTGCGCATGGCTTCCTTGAGCTTGCGCTCCACCGCCCGCTGGTTGCGGCCCTCGTCCATGTCGATGAAGTCGATGACGATCAGCCCGGCGAGATCGCGCAGCCGGAGCTGGCGGGCGATCTCGTCGGCCGCCTCCAGATTGGTCTTGAGCGCGGTCTCCTCGATCGAGCGCTCCCTGGTGGAGCGGCCCGAGTTGACGTCGATCGCGACCAGCGCCTCGGTCGGGTTGATGACCAGATAGCCGCCCGACTTGAGCTGGCGTTCCGGTCCGTACATGGAATCGAGCTGGCTCTCGATCTGATAGCGGACGAAGAGCGGAATCCGGTCCCGATAGGCCTGGACCCGCGCGGCGTGGCTCGGGATCATGGTCTTCATGAACGACTTGGCGGTCTTGTAGCCCTCGTCGCCCTCGATCAGGACCTGCTCGATGTCGCGCGTGTAGAGGTCGCGGATCGAGCGGCGGATCAGGTTGGCCTCCTCGTTGATGACGCAGGGCGCCGTCGATTCCAGGGTGAGGTCGCGAATGTTCTGCCAGCGGCGCAGCAGATACTCCAGATCCCGCTTGATCTCCGTCTTGGAGCGCGAGAGGCCGGCGGTGCGCACGATGACCGCCATGCGCCCCGGAATGTCGAGATCGGTCATGATCTTCTTGAGGCGCCGGCGGTCGTCGGCGTTGACGATCTTGCGCGAGATGCCGCCGCCCCGGATCGCATTGGGCATCAGCACGATGTAGCGCCCGGCGAGCGAGAGGTAGGTGGTGAGCGCCGCGCCCTTGTTGCCGCGCTCCTCCTTGACCACCTGCACCAGCAGGATCTGGCGCTTCCTGATCACCTCCTGGATGCGATAGCGGCGGCTGAGCAGCGAGCGGCTGGCCTGGAGGCGGCGACGCTCCAGGTCGTCCATCTCGTCGCCGCCCACCACCTCGATGTCGCCGTTCGCGGCCTCGCCGCCATTGCGATCGCCGGCGCCGTTGCCGGCGCCATCGCCGGCCGCGCCCTCCGGCGCGTCGGCGTCCTGCTCGTCGCCGGCCGGCGCGTCACTGGCCGGCGCAGCGCTCTCGTCGGTCGCCGCGTCAGCGGTCTCTGCGGCGCTCTCGGATTCGTTCGCCGGCGCCGCGTCGGACTCGGGCGCCGCGTCGTCCCCGGCGTCGTTCCCGCTCGCCTCGGGCGGGCGGGCGGCGGGCGGCTCCTCGGCGCCGGCGTCCTCCTGCTCGGCATAGAGCGCCTCCCGGTCCTCGACCGGGATCTGGTAATAGTCGGGGTGGATCTCGTTGAAGGGCAGGAAGCCGTGGCGATTGCCGCCATAGTCCACGAATGCCGCCTGGAGCGAGGGCTCCACGCGCATCACCTTGGCGAGATAGACATTTCCCTTGAGCTGCTTTCGCGCAGCCGATTCGAAGTCGAATTCTTCTAGACGCGTTCCGTCCGCCACGACCACGCGGGTCTCTTCCGCGTGGCTGGCATCGATGAGCATTCGTTTGGCCATTCTCGTATGTTCTCCGTCCGGGAGCGCGCGGGGGGCACATGCCCCGGCGCGCGCGTCCGCGGGAACGCGATACGGCGCCGCGCCGAGCCTGGGCCGCCGGCCGGCGTGTGCCGGTCTCGTCTGGCGGCGGACCGTCTCAACACGGGGACGGTCGGCTCGATGGTGGGCGGCTGCCGCATCGGACTCGTTCCATGGTTTCAAGGTGCGGAATCGCTGGACACGACCGTCGCCCCCCGGCAGTCTCGCCGGATGGCCACCGCCCTCGCGTTGGTCTCGCGAGCGTTGCGGCGCGGTGCGTCCGTCAGCAGTTTCGCGCCGCCATCGTAGAACGGCCGGCGCCCCGACACAATGCTGCACTCCGATGCGCGCCCGGATGCGCGCCCGGAAGCGAATGGCCGGGCCGGGCTGCCGGGTTCCCGTGCGGGCGCCGGCGTTGACGCTCACCGGGGCGCTCACTACATTCAGGCCGCCCATTACAGGACGGGATCGCAGGGTGTTGCGCGAACTGACCGACCGCTCGCGGGAGGTGCTCCGCCGGCTGGTCGAGGAATTCATGGAGACCGGACAGCCGGTGGGCTCGCGCACGCTCTCGCGCCGGCTCTCCACCCCGGTATCGCCCGCCACGGTGCGCAACGTCATGGCCGACCTGGAGGATGCGGGCCTGCTTTACGCGCCCCACGTCTCGGCGGGACGGCTGCCGACCCAGCTGGGCCTGCGCATCTATGTGGACGGGCTGCTCGAACTCGGGCGGCTGACCGAGGAGGAACGCGCCAGCATCGAGGGCAAGTGCCGGGCGGCGGGGCGCACGGTCGAGGAGATGCTGACCGAGACCACGGAGGCGCTGTCGGGCCTCTGCGGCTGTGCCGGGCTGGTGCTTGCGCCCAAGGCCGACGTGCCCTGCCGCCAGGTGGAGTTCGTGAGCCTCGGCAGCGGCCGGGCGCTCGCGGTCATGGTGACAGAGACCGGGCTGGTCGAGAACCGCGTCATCGAGCTGCCGCCCGGCATGTCCCAGTCGCACCTGACCCGCGCCACGAACTACCTGAACGCACGGCTTGCGGGATTCACGCTCAGCGAGCTCAGGGACGAGATCCGCACCGAGATCGAGGAACACCGGGCCCAGCTCGACAGCCTCACCGCGCGCGTCGTCGAAGCCGGGGTCGCCGAGTGGGCGAACGAGACGCGGGACCATGGCAGCCTGATCGTGCGCGGCCGGGCCAATCTGATCGACGATGTCACCGCGCTGGCCGACCTCGAACGCATCCGCCACCTGTTCGAGGCCCTCGACGAGCGCAGCGACTTCATCCGGCTGCTGGAAAGCACGGAAGGGGCGGAAGGGGTGCAGATCTTCATCGGTGCGGAAAGCACGCTGTTCGCCTCGACCGGATGCTCCATGGTCGTCGCTCCCTACCGCGACTCCGAGGCGCGCTTCATCGGCGCCATCGGCGTGATCGGCCCGACCCGGATCAACTACGGCCGCATCATCCCGATGGTGGATCACACCGCCGCGATCATCGGCCGCGTGCTCGGCTGACCGGGACGCCCCGAAGAACGCCACGAGGGAAACAGGGAGACCATGCAGGACGAGACGGAACGCGCCGCGCCGGAGACGGGAGCCGCCGCGCCCGACGGGCGGTCCGGCCCGCGCCAAGCGGCTGAAGCGGACGACGTTGGAGCGGAGAGCGCCGGCGCCGCCGAGGCGACAGAGGCATCGGAGGCGGACGACACCGACGAGAACGAGGCTGCCGCCGAGGCCGCCGAGGCCACCGAGGCCGGCGACTATGAAGCCGACGACGAGGCCGGCGACTATGAAGTTGGCGCCGATGAAGTTGGCGACGAGGCTGGCGCCGACGAGGTCGGCGACGCGCCCGAGGCGGATGACGCGCTCAAGGATCAGCTCCTGCGCGCGCTTGCCGATGCCGAGAACGCCCGCCGCCGGGCCCGCAAGGACGTCGAGGATGCGCGGACCTACGCGATCTCGCGCTTCGCCGAGGACCTGCTGGGCGTCGCCGACAATCTGGGCCGCGCACTCGCCAGCATTCCCGCCGAGCGGCGCGACAGCGACGAGGCGGTGAAGGCGATCGCCGACGGTATCGAGATGACGGCGCGGGAGTTCGAGGCGGTTCTGGCGCGCCACGGCATCACCAGGATCGATCCGCTGGGCGAGAAGTTCGACTACAACCGTCACCAGGCGCTGTTCGAGACCGCAGACACCGACCGGCCCGACGGCACCGTCGTCCAGGTCCTGCAGACCGGCTACAGGATCGGCGACCGGCTGCTGCGCGAGGCCATGGTGGGCGTGGCCAAGGGCGGTGCCGCCGGGGTTGACGCCGGCGAGGGTGATGCCGGCGAGGGTGACGCTGGCGAAGGTGATGCCGGCGAGGGTGGAGCCGGGTCGGAGGCCGGGGGCGCGCAGGCGCCGGCGGATGATCCCGCATGAGCCCGTGCAGGCGCCGGGCGCCCGGCTTGCAGCGGGGGAATCCGCTCCCATATTGAACAGTGCGTTCGGCCGCCCCCGTCGCGGAGGGCCCGACGGGGCACGGGCACGCGCATGAGACAACACGAGGCATGGGGCCCGGGACGATGCATGACGTGGTCGTCCGGGCCTGCTGACGATAGGGACGAGACATGAGCAAGGTGATCGGCATCGATCTGGGCACGACCAATTCCTGTATCGCCATCATGGAGGGCAAGGACCCGCGGGTGATCGAGAACGCGGAGGGCGCGCGCACCACGCCTTCCATCGTCGCCTTCACCGACGACGGCGAGCGCCTTGTCGGCCAGGCCGCCAAGCGGCAGGCCGTCACCAATCCGGAGAACACCGTCTTCGCCATCAAGCGCCTCATCGGGCGCCCCTTCAAGGACCCGATGACGCAGAAGGACATGCAGATGGTGCCCTATGAGATCGTCAATCACGGCAACGGCGACGCCTGGGTCACGGTGCGCGACGACACCTTCTCGCCGAGCCAGATCTCGGCCTTCACGCTGCAGAAGATGAAGGAGACCGCCGAGGCCTTCCTCGGCGAGCCGGTCGCCAAGGCGGTCATCACGGTGCCTGCCTATTTCAACGATTCCCAGCGCCAGGCGACCAAGGACGCGGGCCAGATCGCGGGCCTCGAGGTGCTGCGCATCATCAACGAGCCGACCGCGGCCGCGCTCGCCTACGGCCTCGACAAGAAGGGCGGCGGCACCATCGCGGTCTACGACCTCGGCGGCGGCACGTTCGACATCTCGGTGCTGGAGATCGGCGACGGTGTGTTCGAGGTCAAGGCCACCAACGGCGATACCTTCCTCGGCGGCGAGGACTTCGACATGCGCCTCCTCGGCTACCTCGCCGACGAGTTCAAGAAGGAGCACGGCATCGACCTGCGCGGCGACAAGCTTGCGCTCCAGCGCCTCAAGGAGGCGGCGGAGAAGGCCAAGATCGAGCTGTCGAGCGCGATGCAGACAGAGGTCAACCTGCCCTTCATCACGGCCGACGCGAGCGGGCCCAAGCATCTCGCCATGAAGGTGACGCGGGCCAAGCTCGAGGCGCTGATCGAGGATCTCGTGATGCGCACGATCGAACCCTGCCGGGCGGCGCTCAAGGATGCCCAACTCTCGGCGGGCGAGGTCGACGAGATCATCCTGGTCGGCGGCATGACGCGGATGCCCAAGGTCGTCGAGGTCGTGAAGAACTTCTTCGGCCGGGAGCCGCACAAGGGCGTCAACCCGGACGAGGTGGTGGCGGTCGGCGCCGCCATCCAGGCCGGCGTCCTGCAGGGCGACGTGACCGACGTGCTGCTGCTCGACGTGACCCCGCTCTCGCTCGGGATCGAGACGCTGGGCGGCGTGTTCACGCGGCTGATCGACCGCAACACCACGATCCCGACCAAGAAGAGCCAGGTCTTCTCCACCGCCGAGGACGGGCAGACCGCGGTCACCATCCGGGTCTTCCAGGGCGAGCGCGAGATGGCGGCGGACAACAAGCTGCTCGGCCAGTTCGACCTGGTGGGGATTCCGCCGGCGCCGCGCGGCATGCCGCAGGTCGAGGTCACCTTCGACATCGACGCCAACGGGATCGTCAACGTCTCCGCCAAGGACAAGGCGACCGCCAAGGAGCAGCAGATCCGCATCCAGGCCTCGGGCGGCCTCGCCGACGACGAGATCGAGCGCATGGTGCGCGACGCCGAGTCCCATGCCGAAGAGGACCAGAAGCGCCGCGAACTGGTCGAGACCCGCAATCATGCCGAGGCGCTGATCCACGCGACCGAGAAGAACATCGCCGAGCACGGCGACAAGATCGACCCGGCGGACAAGGGCGCGATCGAGGCGCAGATCGCGGAGCTGCGCGAGGCGATCGCTTCCGAGGATGCGGACGCGATCAAGGCCAGGATGGAGCTGCTCGGCCAGAGCGCGATGAAGCTCGGCGAGGCGATGTACGCGGCCGGGCCGGAGGCGGGCGAGGGGCCGTCGCCGATGGACGAGCCTGCGGCCGGGCCGGGCGCCGCGGACGCAGGCCCCGGCCCCGGCGCAAACGAGCAGGACACGGTGGTCGATGCGGACTTCGAGGAGGTCGACGACAAGAAGGACCGGCCGTCGTCCTGAGCCGGCAACGGGCGCTGGCTTCGGGCATGGCGGCCGCAGGCCGCGTCGGACCGGGCCGCTGAGCCATGGCCAAGGCCGACTATTACGACCTGCTCGGCGCCTCGCGCGATACCAGCGACGAGGAGCTCAAGAAGGCCTACCGCAAGCTCGCGATGAAGTATCACCCGGACCGCAATCCGGATGACCAGGCCGCCGAGCAGAAGTTCAAGGAGGTCTCCGAGGCCTACCACGTGCTCTCCGACAAGGAGAAGCGGGCGGCCTACGACCGCTTCGGCCATGCCGCGTTCGACGGCCCCGGCGCCGGCCCCGGCGGCGGCGGCTTCGACTTCGGTTCGAGCTTCGCCGATGTGTTCGACGATCTCTTCGGCGAGTTCATGGGCGGCGGCGCGCGGCGCGGCGGCCGGCGGCAGCCTGCGCGCGGCGCCGACCTCCGCTACAACATGGAGCTCTCGCTGGAGGACGCCTTCGGCGGCAAGCAGGCGACGATCCGCGTTCCCGGCACCGTCGCCTGCGAGTCCTGCAACGGCGCCGGCGCTCGTGCCGGCACCCGGCCCAGCGCCTGCGGGAGCTGCGGCGGCGCCGGCAAGGTGCGGGCCCAGCAGGGTTTCTTCACCGTCGAGCGGACCTGCCCGACCTGCCGGGGCGCGGGCCAGGTTATCGCCGACCCCTGCCCCGGCTGCCGCGGCGCGGGCCGGGTGCAGAAGGAGAAGTCGCTCGCGGTGAATATCCCGGCCGGCGTCGAGGACGGCACCCGCATCCGCCTCGCCGGCGAAGGCGAGGCCGGCGCCCGCGCCGCGCCGCCCGGCGATCTCTACATCTTCCTCTCGATCGCGCCGCACCGCATCTTCCAGCGCGACGCCATGCACATCCACTGCCGCGTGCCGATCCCGATGACCACGGCGGCGCTCGGCGGCAGCGTCGAGGTGCCGACCGTCGGCGGCAGCCGCGCGCGGGTGACGGTGCCGGCCGGCACCCAGCCGGGGCACCAGTTCCGCCTGCGCGGCAAGGGAATGCCGGGCTTACGCGGCGTCGGTCACGGCGACATGTATATCGAGGTCGCGGTCGAGACGCCGGTCAATCTCAGCAAGCGCCAGAAGGACCTGCTCAAGCAGTTCGACCAGCAGGGCGGCAGCCGCCCCACCAGCCCCGAGGCGGAAGGCTTCTTCGCCAAGGTGAAAGAGCTCTGGGGGGACCTGAAGGACTGAGCGGGGGGGCTCATATCCCTCAGGCTGGGCAGCTCCCAGGTGTGGAATGTGAACGGGACCGGGCCGCGCAGCGGCCCGGCCGGCGCGACCGCACCGGCGCGCCCGGCGCTAGTGTCGTGTCCCGGAACTCATGACGAATAATGCCAGCGTTCCCTTCACGTCATGGCCGGGCTTGTCCCGGCCATCCACGAGGGCACCCCGGTTGCGTCCTGCGCGACGAGATGCCCGGAACAAGTCCGGGCATGACGATGAGAGGAAAACGCTATCCGTGCGCATTTCCGGGACACTTCACTAGAGGGAAATGAAAAGGCTCAATTCGTAAATTGTATGCATTTGTGGTATAGTTCCGGGAACTTCAAGGGGTTGGGTTCAGGAGGTTGGGTTATGGACAGCAAGGGGTTCCAGGAGTGGCTTTCGGCGGCGGACGAGTTGACGCGCCCACAGGTGCGCGAGGCGCTTGCGGTGCTTTCGGGCCGACCCGAGGGCGAGGCGTCGAAGGCGGCGATCGAACTCGCTGTGGACGAGGCCCGGCGCTGTCCGCATTGCGCGCGCGAGGGGGCGGTTTCGCGGGGCAAGGCGCGCGGTCTTCGGCGCTACCAATGCAAGGGCTGCGGCAAGACCTTCAACGCGCTGACCGGCACGCCGCTGTCGGGCCTGCACCACAAGGAGCGCTGGCTGTCGTTCGGGGCCTCGCTTGCGGAAGGCGAGACGGTGAAGGCGTCGGCGGAGCGGTGCGATGTGGCGGTGAGCACGGCGTTCCGCTGGCGTCATCGCTTTCTGGCGGCGGCGCGGGGTGGTTCGGGGGTGCTCAAGGGCATCGTGGAGGCGGACGAGACGTACATGCTGGAGAGCCGGAAGGGCACGCGCAAGCTGGGGCGCAAGGCGCGCCGGCGCGGCGGCAAGGCGAAGAAGCGCGGTCTCTCGCGCGAGCAGGTGCCGGTTCTCATGGCGGTGGACCGTGGCGGGACGACGTTCAGCGCGGTACTGCCCAGGGTCGATGCGATGGTGCTCACGGCCGCCCTCGATCCGGTGGTCGCCAGGGACGCCCTGCTGGTCTCCGACGGCGGCGCCAGCTACCCGCCGTGCGCCGCCGCGCTCGGAGTGAGCCACGAGAGCCTCAACCGGTCGATGGGGGAACGGGTCCGGGGCGATCTGCATGTGCAGACAGTAAACAGCCGCCACAGCCGCTGGAAGGACTTCCTGCGACCCCGCCGCGGCGTCGCCACCCGCTATCTGGACAACTATCTGAGCTGGTTCCACCTCGTCGGCCTCGCCCCCGGCGCCAATGACCGGGCCTGCCTTGCCGCCGCCGTGATGAAGTAACGCATACGATTCACTAATTGAGCCAATGAAAAAGCCCCCCGGCGGCCGACCGGGTGCGGGAGATGAACGGGACCGGGCCGCGCAGCGGCCCGGCCGGCGCGACCGCGCCGGCGCGCCGCCAGGCGCGTAAGCCAAGCGAGCGGAGCGAGCGCCCGGCGCCTGAGGGAAATGAAATAACAGGCGCCCGGCGCTTGAGGGAAATGAAAGACTCAGGGAGACTCCGGCGCCAGCCCCAGATTCTCCCGCAGCGTCGGCCCGGCATAGTCCTCGTGGAAGAGGCCGCGCCGCTGCAGCTCGGGCACCACGAGGCGCACGACATCCTCGTAGGCGCCCGGCATGTGGGTCGCGGCGAGCACGAAGCCGTCGCAGGCCCCACCCTCGAACCATGCCGCCATCCGATCGGCGACGGCGGCCGGCGTGCCGACGAAGTGGGGCATCTCGTCCACGGTGCCGCGCCGGCTGTAGGTGACGAAGTCCTCGACCGTGGGATGGGGATTGCCGCTCAGCGTCACCACCCGGTCGCGGATCGCCTGGAGGCCGCTGATCGACGCCATCTCCTCGTCGCTGAAGGGCTCGCCTGCGGGTTTTCGGGCAAAATCGTAGTTGAGCGCCTCGGAGAGCAGCGCCAGCGTGTCGATGGGGCGCGCAAGGCCGGCGATGTAGGCGGCCTTGTCCTCGGCCTCCGCCTGGGCTTCGGCGACCGTGACGTAGGCCGCAGGCGCCACCCGGACCGTGTCCGGGTCGCGGCCGGCGGCGACGGCGGCCTCGCGGGTCGCCGCGTAGGCCCTGCGCCCGAATTCGAGCGTGGGATAGATGGCGAAGATCACGTCCGCCCAGCGCGCCGCGAACTGCCGCCCCCGCCCGCTCTGGCCCGCCTGGATGACGATGGGGCGCCCTTGCGGCGTGGTGGGCACGGTGAAGGGTCCCCGCGAGCGCAGGAAGCGGCCCTCATGGTCGAGGCGGCGCACGCCTGCCGGGTCGGCGAAGAGGCCGCGCTCCTTGTCGAGGACCATCGCGTCCGCGTCCCACGACCCCCAGTGGCCGAGCACCACCTCCATGAACTCGTCGGCACGGTCGTAGCGCTCATTGTGGTCGATCACCGACCCTGCGCCGTAGTTCGCGGCTTCGGAATCGTTGAGCGAGGTCACCACGTTCCAGGCCGCGCGGCCGGCGCTCATGTGATCGAGGGTCGAGAACATGCGGGCCACGTGGAAGGGCTGGTAATAGGTCGTCGAGCAGGTGGCGCCGAGGCCGAGCCGCGCGGTCACGGCCCCCATCATGGCGAGGATCGGGACCGGGTCCATCTTGACCACCCGCACTCCGTTCCGCACCGCCTCCGCATGGTCGCCGCCATAGATGTCGGGCAGCGCCAGGCGGTCGTCGAAGAAGGCGAGATGGAACTTTCCGGCCTCGAGGATGCGCGCGATCCGCAGATAATAGTCCGCCGTGAGGAAATCGCCGGCGGAGTCCGGGTGACGCCAGGACGCGGGGTAGTTGGAGCAGTTCTGCGCCTGGAGGAAGCCCACCAGGATCATCCGCCGCTTGGTCATGCTCTCCGCCGCTCGCCGCCGCTCGCCGGGGCCGGGAGGCGGCACCCGCGCCGCCTGCGCGGGGGTTTAGCACGGCACGCCGGCGTTTGGCAGGCGCGGCCGGCGTGGTCATTCGGCAGGCGCGTCCTGACGGCGCGCCGGTGGCGCGTGGCGGGGCGGCCCTGCCTGTGCCATCCTTGCCGCCAGGGAAGGGCCGTCGCCGCACACGGGGAGGCGTCATGGAGCTCGGGATCTGCCTCAAGGGCGACCTCGACGTGCGCCGCACGATCGCGCTCGCCCATCAGGTCGAGGCCGCCGGCTTCGACTATCTGTGGTTCGCGGATTCGCACATTCTGTGGTCCGACATCTATACCCAGATGGCGCTCTGCCTGGACCATACGCAGAGGCTCCGCGTCGGCCCGCTGGTGACCAATCCCAGGGTGCGCGAGTGGTCGGTGGCCGCCAGCATCTTCGCGCGGCTGGTCCAGATCGGCGGCGGCCGGCTGGACCTGGGCGTCGGCCGCGGCGACAGCTCGGTGCGCGTCATGGGCCGCCGGCCCGCGACGCTCAAGCAGCTTACCGCCTTCTGCGCTGCGCTCCGCACCATGCTCCGGGGCGAAGCGTGCGACTATGAGGGCGCGCACGGGCCGGTCCGCCTCGACTGGGCCGACCCTTGCGACGTGCCCATCTGGATCGCCGGCTACGGGCCGCGCGCGCTTGCGGCCGCCGGTGCGCACGGGGACGGGCTGGTGATCCAGCTCGCCGATCCGGGTCTGTGCCGGTGGATGGCGGCGCAGGCGATCGCGGCGCGCAGGGCCGCGGGCCTGGATGCGGCCGGATACCGGGTGCTCGCCTGCGCACCGGCCTGGATCGGCGACCGCGAGAGCGCAATCGCGGAGACGAGCTGGTTCCCCGCCGTGGTCGGCAACCATGTCGCCGACATCGTCGAGCGCCACGGCGCGGGAGCGGACCTCGTGCCGGAGAGTCTGACCGCGTTCATCGCCCGACGCCGGGGCCGCGGCGCGGACGAGGGCTACGACTACCGTCGGCACGCGGTCGCAGGCTCGGACAATGTCCACTACGTCACCGATGCGATCACCGAGTCCTTCTGCCTGATCGGCCCGGCCGAGGCCCATGTGGAGAAGCTGAAGGCGCTCGAAGCCGCCGGCGTCACGCAGTTCACGCTCTACCTGATGACGGGAGAGCAGGAACGACTGGTCGGCGAATACGCGGCCAGGGTGATGCCCCGCCTCCGCTGACGGGGCGGGAGCGGGGTCGCCCGATGCGCCTCCTGCCGGCCGGCCGGCGCGCCACCGCAGAGACGATGCTGGAGGCGATCGCCGGCGATGCGCGGGAGACCGGCGGCCTCACCGGGCGGCCGGCGATCGCCGCCGCCGTGGTCTGCGCCATGCGCGCCGTGCCGCGCGCCGCCTTCGTGGCCGAGGCGGATGCGGCGCAGGCCTACGAGAACAGGCCGCTCCCCATCGGCCACGGCCAGACCATCTCCCAGCCCTTCATCGTCGCCCTGATGACGGAGCTCCTCGACATCGAGCCGGGCGCGCGCATCCTGGAGGTCGGCACCGGCTGCGGCTACCAGACGGCCATCCTCTGCACCCTCGGCGCGACCGTCTGCTCGGTCGAGATCGTGGAGCCGCTCGCCGCCGCCGCCGCCGCCCGCCTCGCGGCGCTGGGACACGCAGAGGCCACGGTGCGCGCCGGCGACGGCCACGCGGGCTGGCCCGAACGGGCCCCCTTCGACGGCATCATCGTCACCGCCGCGGCGCCCGCCGTGCCGCCGGCGCTGGTGGCGCAGCTCAAGCCCGGCGGCCGCCTCGTCATCCCCGTGGGACCCGCCGGGGCGACCCAGAGCCTGCATCGCATCCACAAGCGGGCGGACGGCACGAGCGAGGCACGGACGGTGCTGCCGGTGGCCTTCGTGCCGCTGACGGGCGGGCGCGGCTAACCCTCGGCGACGGGCTCCAGCGCGGCCAGGTAGGCGAGGACGCGATCGAGCGGCTCGACGTCGCAATACTTCATGTCCATGTCGAACAGGTTCCACTCGATCGCCGCTGGAACGCGGTCGCCCACGCATTCGCGCACCACGACGGTCCGAAAACCCTCGCCCAGCGCGTCCTCCACCGTGTGTCTCACGCAGCTCGCCATGGTGACGCCGGTGCAGATCAGCGTGTCGATGCCGCCGGCGCGCAGGATGCCGCCGAGATGGGTGCCGGCGAAGGCGCTCGGCCGCTTCTTGACGATCAGCGTGTCCACCCCTTCCTCCAGCGCGACGCGCTCGTCGATCTCGGTCGCCGGCGTGCCCAGCATGAGGTCCTCGAAGGGCTTCTTGAGCGGGAAGGCGCCCATGTCGAAGCGGCTGCAGAAGGCGGTGGTGGTGTAGACGATGGGCAGGCGCCTGGCCCGGGCGGCGGCCAGCAGACGCTGCACGCCGGGGATGATGCGCTCGTCCATGTCGTCGCAGGAGAAGCGGGAGCCCGGCCGGGTCCAGGCGTTGGCGAGGTCGATGTTGAGGAGCGCCGGCCGCGTGCCGAAGCCGGAGCGCTGGTTCCAGCCGCGCTTCCTGTAGAAGCCGGCGTCGCCCGAGAAGATGGTGTCGAGCGCCTTGCGGACCTCGTCGTCCAGCGGCATCGCCGCCTCCCATGCTGTGTGTCCCGCGCGGGGGCGGGCGGGGCTCAGGCCACGGCCGGGCGCCGCTCCGCCCAGGGCGCGGCCTCCTCCAGCGCGGCTGCGGCGCGCAGGATGTCCACCTCGCGGTTGATGCCCGCCACCATCTGCAGCCCGACCGGGAGGCCGGCGCCGGAAAAACCAGCCGGGATCGAGGCCGCCGGCTGGCCGGTCAGGTTGAAGGGATAGGTGTAGTACACCCAGGAGACGATGTTGCGGGCCTCCTGCCCCGGCGGCGTGTCTCGGCCCACGTCGAAGGCGGCGCAGGGGAGCGTCGGCGACAGCAGCAGGTCGTAGCGCTCGAAGAAGAGGCGCATCCGCTCGCGGAAGGCGTAGCGGGCGAAGAGCTGGTCGAAGTATTCCACCATCGAGCGGTCGAGGCCGGCGCTCAGCGTCGCCACCACGCTCGGGTCGAGCTCCTCCGGCTTGTCTGCCATCAGGTCCTTCAGCCTGGTGCCGATGCCGCCGTAGAACTCCGCCATCCACATGTCGAGCGGGTCGGCGCCGAGCGCGTCCTCCACCGGCTCGACGGTGCAGCCCAGCGCCTCGAAGCGCAGCGCCGCGGCCTCGCAGAGGGCGGCGACCTCCGGCTCAGGGCTCGCGTAGCCGAAGGTCGGGCTCCAGGCGATGCGCAGCCCCCCGGCGCCGGCGTCGCAGGCGGCGAGGAAGTCGGGCACGGGCTCGGCGACGCCGAAGGCATCGCGCCGGTCGTGGCCTGCCATGACGCCGAGCAGCAGCGCGGCGTCGCGCACCGTGCGGGCGAGCGCGCCCACGTGGGAGAGCGTCGGCGCCGCCGAGACCGGGAACACCGGCACCCGTCCGAACTGCGCCTTGATGCCGAAGAGGCCGCAGAGCGCAGCCGGGATGCGCACCGAGCCGCCGCCGTCGGTGCCGAGCGCAAAGGGCGTGAGCCCGGCGGCGACGCTCGCGCCCGCCCCGCCGCTGGAGCCGCCCGGCGTCTTCGCCAGGTTCCACGGGTTGCGGGTGATGCCGCTGAGCGGGCTGTCGCAGACCGCCTTGCAGCCGAACTCGCTGGTGGCGGACTTGCCGACGATGCAGCCGCCGGCCTCTCTGATCCGCTCCACCGACGGCGCGTCGAAGTCGGGCACGTTGTCCGCGAAGGGCCTGGAGCCGAAGGTCCAGGGCACGCCCGCCATCGCCACCAGGTCCTTGACCGAGACGGGGAGGCCCGCGATCGCACCCGCCTCGCCCGCGGCGATCGCCTTTTCCTGCGCGCGCGCGGCGCTGAGCGCCGCCTCCGGCGTGGCCGTGACGAAGGCGTTGATCTGCGGCTCCAGCGCCTCCTGGCGCGTCAGCGTGTCCTCGACCAGCTCGACCGGCGAGATGCTGCCGGCCGCCAGCAGGCGCTTGAGTTCGAGCGCCGTCATGTAGGCGAAGCTCATGTCGGACTCCCGCTCGGGTGGTTGCTCAGATGGCGCCGAGGCCGCGGTCGAGCACGGTCTCCCGCTGCGCCTCGCAGGCGGCGAAGCGCGCCCGCATCGCCGCCGCGTCGAGGCCGCGGCCGATCACGACGATGCGCGTCTCGACCTCGCCGCGCGGCCAGGATTCGGCGTAGGTGGGCGGGCTGAAGGTCGCCTGCACGCCCTGGATGATGACCGGCTTCTCGACATTCTGGAAATGGACCATGCCCTTCACCCGGAACAGGTCCTCGCCCTTCTCCTGGCTGAGCTCCAGGAGGAAGCGGAGCAGCGCGTTCCACTCCAGCGGCTCAGCGGTCTGCAGGCAGACCGCGCCGACGCCCGGCGTATGAACGTGGTCGTCATGCGCATGATCGCCGTTGCCGCTGGCGGCCGGCCGGTCGGCGCCGATCCAGGCGCCCACCATGTCGTCGCGGCGCTTGGGCTCGAACAGGTCGAGATCGAGCAGCCGGTCCACCGGCAGCGCGCCATGGGTGGTGACCTCCTTGACCGAGAAGGGGCTGAGGCGCTCGACCGCGGCCACGGCGCTGGCGAATTCGTCGTCGTCCACCAGGTCACGCTTGTTGAAGATCAGCTTGTCGGCGATGGCGACCTGCTTCTCGGCTTCGGGAGAGCGCGCGAGCTGGCCGGTCACGTGCTTCAGGTCCACCACCGTCAGCACCGCGTCGAGGCGGAAGGTGAGGTCGAGCTTCATGTCGGTGTAGAAGAGCCGGGCCAGCGGCGAGGGGTCGGCGATGCCCGTGGTCTCGATCACGATCTTGTCGAAGTCCACCCGGGGCTCGGCGAGGCCCACCTTGCGCAGGAAGAGCCGGTTGAGCCCGTCCATCAGGTCGCCCTGGGCGGCGCAGCAGATGCAGCCGTTGGTGAGCTCCAGCATGTCCTCGCTGGCGCGGGCGATGAGGTCGCCGTCGATGCCGATCTCGCCGAACTCGTTGACGATGACGGCGATCCTGCCGGCGTCGGGCGCGGCGAGCAGGCCATTGACCAGCGTGGTCTTGCCGGCGCCGAGGAAGCCGGTGAGGAGCGTGATCGGGATGCGCTCGTCGACCGCGTGATCGTCGATGCGGGTCATCGGCGCCTCACCCGGCCGCAGGCGGCGCGATGGGGTCGATCAATCGTCGATAATCGCCCAGGCGCGGACCGGCGCGCCGCTGCCGTTGCCGAGCTTGATCGGCGGCCCGTAGAACATGAACTCGCCCTTGCCCACCAGCTCCTCGAGATTGATCAGCCACTCGTAGTGGGCGATGGCGCGGTCGCGGCAGACCCGGTGGTTGGGGAAGAGGTTGTCCGAGGGCTTGTCGGTCGACGGGCCCTCGACGCCGTGCAGCTTCGAGCCCCGGTCGGCCAGCCAATGGGTCGCCGCCTCGGTGATGCCGGGGTTGCTCCACACCGACTTCACGTCGGGGTAGTGGCGGTTGTGGAGGCCGGTGTTGAGCAGCACGATATGGCCGTCCACCCTGACGCCGCCCTTCTCCTCCGCCGCCTCGAAATCGGCCACGTCGATGTCGCCGAGGTCGGGGACGTAGGTCAGGTCCCAGCAGACCGCCTTGCCCATGAACATGTCCAGCGGCATCCGGTCCACCGACGCGCCGTCGGGATTGACGTGGTAGAAGGCGTCCACATGGGTGCCGATATGGTCGATCATGCCCATGTAGGTGGTGGCGAAGGAGAGCCTGTCGTCCTCGGTCCCCAGCACGAACTGCTCGCGGGTCTGGGCGTGCGTGTAGTGGGGCACGATGACCGGGCGCTGGAACAGCTTGTGCGCCGGCATGTTGTCGGTCAGCGTCAACGTCAGGTCCACCATCCGTTCGGCCATTCCCCGGTCCCCCGTGTCGTTCCGTAACACCGCCATGCGCGCGGGCGCCAGCTTACCAGCGGCACGGCCGGCGCGCCATATCGGGGCCGGCGGCGGGAGCGCCGCCGCGCCGCCGCGCCTGCCGCGCATCGCGGCTTGTGTTTGGCGCAGGCCCGGCTACCCTCGCCCCGGACCGAAACGTAGGGGGGCGTGCGATGTACAGGACCAGCGACGGGGAGGAGGTCTTCGTCGTCGACGGGCACACTCATTTCTGGAATGCCGCGCCGGCCAACCAGCGCAACGTCCACGGCAAGCAGTTCATCGACTGCTTCTACGCCTACCACTCCGCGCTTAGCCCCGAGCAGGAGGTCTGGCCCAAGGAGAAGTTCGAGAAGTACGACGCCGAGACGATGGTCCGCGACCTCTTCGTCGACGGTCCGGCGGACATGGCGATCATCCAGCCGACCTATCTCAAGGAGTTCTACATCGACGGCTTCAACACCACGGAGCAGAACGCCGTCATCGCGCAGGCGCACCCCGAGCGCTTCATCCTCAACGGCTCCTTCGACCCGCGCGAGGGCACCGCCGCGCTGGAGCGGCTCCACGCGCTCAAGGAGGCCTACGGCATCAGGGGCGTCAAGCTCTACACCGCGGAATGGCGCGGCGCCTCGCGCGGCTGGCGGCTCAACGATACCGAGGCCTATCGCTGCTTCGAGCTGTGCGAGAAGCTCGGCATCACCAACATACACGTCCACAAGGGCCCGACCATCACGCCGCTGGCCAAGGACGCCTTCGACTGCCACGACGTGGACTATGCCGCGACCGACTTCCCCAACCTCACCTTCATCGTCGAGCATGTCGGGCTGCCGCGCCTCGACGATTTCTGCTGGATCGCCGTGCAGGAGGCGAACGTCTGGGGCGGGCTCGCGGTGGTGATGCCCTTCATGCACGCGCGCCCGCGCTACTTCGCCGAAGTGATGGCCGAGCTCCTGTTCTGGGTGGGCGAGGACAAGCTCACCTTCGCCAGCGACTACGCCATCTGGACCCCGAAATGGCTGGTGGAGAAGTTCTGGGCCTTCGAGCTGCCCGACGACATCAAGCAGGAGCGCGGCGTGGACCTCACGCCCGAGGTCAAGAAGAAGATCCTCGGGCTCAACGCCGCCAGCCTCTACGACATCGATATCGACGCGGCCAAGGCGGCGCTCTGGAATTAGGGCGCAGCCGGTGAGCGCACGCGACGGCGCGGCCACGCGCGAAGCCGAGGTCCTGGCGCGGCTCGCCGCCGTCACCGACCCCGAGCTCGACGAGCCGGTGACGGCGCTCGGCTTCGTGGAGCAGGTGGCGGTGGGGGACGATGGCAGCGTCGCCGTCGACTTCCGCCTGCCCACCTTCTGGTGCGCCGCGAACTTCGCCTACATGATGGCCGAGGACATGCGCGATGCGGTTTCCGCGCTGCCCTGGGTGACGCGTGTCGTGCCCCGCCTGCGCGAGCACATGTGCGCCGAGCAGGTCAATCGGGGCGTGGCGGAAGGCCTCTCCTTCGGCGCCGCCTTCGGCGAGGCGGGCGAGGACGACCACATGCTGGAGGACCTGCGGGCGACCTTTCGGCGGAAGGCGTTCCAGGGGCGTCAGGAGGCGTTGCTGCGCGCCCTGCTGGCGCAGGGCCTCGGCAAGGCCGCGCTCTGCAGGATGACGCTCGCCGCGCTGGAAGGGACCGATGTCGCAGGCGCGGACGGCGCCGCATGCAAGCGCCGCTACCTGGAGATCAGGGCCCGGCTCGGCGGCCCGGCCGGCGCGGCAGCCCTCGCCTTCGTCGGCGCCGATGGCGCGCCGCTCAGAGAAGCGGGCTTCGACGACCATCTGCGCACGCTCGCCAGCGTCCGCATCGCCATGACCTTCAACGGCGCGCTCTGCCGCGGCCTGCTCGAAGCCCGCGACCGCGCGTCAGGCGCAGCCCCTCCCGAGCGCGACGCGCGCCCATGCGCGGGGGTCAGCGCCGGCCCTGCGGCAGGAAGATCCAGTTGAAGACGTAGGTGCGGTCGAGATCGACCGCGCGCCAGTCCGTGAGCGCGCCGCCGACCAGCCCGTGGCAGGCGTAGCCGAGGCCGGTGATCCGCTCGATGAGGACCGCCGGTGGCTCGCCGGTGTGAGCCTCCTCGATCTCGATCAGCATGACGGGCCGGCAGCGGGCGATGGTCTCGCGGACGCCCTCGATCACCCGGGCCTCGAAGCCCTCCACGTCGATCTTGATGAAGCCCACGTCGCCGAGGTCGAAGCTGTCGAGGCGGCGGACCGGCGTTCGCATCTCCACAGAGCCGCGGCGGGTGCGCTCGGTATCGGCCAGCGTGGCGCCCTGTCTGGAGGGCCGGCCGCGCCGCCCCAGCGGGACCCTCAGCACCGCCTCGCCGTCGCTGTCGCCGAGCGCAAGCGCATGGATCGTGAGCCGGGGGTCCCGCTGGCGGGAAAGCCACGGGATCAGCGCCGGGTTGGGCTCGAAGGCGTGGACCGCCGGAGCGAGGCGCAGCAGGGCCTGGGTATACACGCCCTTGTTGGCGCCGACATCCAGGGCGGCGCGGTCCCGTGCCACCAGTAGGGGAAGGAGGGCGAGTTCCGGCTCCCGCCGCAGGAGCCGGCGACGGATATGCGCCAAGTGCCAGCGGGTGGGCACGAGGCGGTACTTCAGGCGCTCGCCGAGGTCCATCCCGCGGCGGCCCTCAGGCTCCGCCCAGCCCGGCAGGCGGCCCGCGATGGCGGCCGTCAGGCCTGGTCGAGGGCCTGGTCGAGGTCGGCGACGATGTCGTCGATGCTCTCGATGCCGACCGAGAGCCGCACCACGTCCGGCCCGGCGCCGGCCCTGATCTTCTGCTCGTCGGTGAGCTGGCGGTGGGTGGTCGACGCCGGGTGGATGATGAGGCTCCGCGTGTCGCCGATATTGGCGAGGTGCGAGAACATGTTGACCGCGTCCACCACCTTGAGGCCGGCGTCGTAGCCGCCCTTGAGGCCGAAGGTGAAGACCGCGCCGGCGCCGCGCGGCAGGTATTTCCGGGCGAGCCCGCGATAGGGGCTCGAGTCGAGGCCGGCATAGGAGACCCAGGCGACCTTGGGGTGCCCCTCCAGATAGCCGGCGACGGCGAGCGCGTTGGCGCAGTGGCGCTCCATGCGGAGCGGCAGCGTCTCCACCCCCTGGAGCAGGTTCCAGGCCGCCTGCGCGGCCATGGAGGGGCCGTAGTCCCTGAGCGCCACGGCGCGCACCTTCATGGTGAAGCCGAAATCGCCGAAGGTCTCGGCGAAGGTGAGGCCGTGATAGGCCGGGTCCGGCTGGGTCATGCTCGGGAACTTGTCGTTCTGCCACCAGTCGAAGCGGCCGGACTCGACGACGATGCCGCCCATGGTGTTGCCGTGGCCGCCGATGAACTTGGTGGTCGAGTGGATCACGAGGTCGGCGCCGTGCTCGAAAGGCCGGCAGAGATAGGGCGAGGCGAGGGTGTTGTCGACGATGAGCGGCACGCCGTGCTGGCTGGCGACCTCGGCGACCGCCTCGAGATCGAGGACGATGCCGCCGGGGTTGGCCAGCCCCTCGCAGAAGACGAACTTGACCTTGTCGGTCATCGCCCGCTCGATATTCTCGGGCTCGGTCATGTCGACGAAATGGCAGGTCCAGCCGAGCTTCTTGAAGCTCAGGCCGAACTGGGTGACCGAGCCGCCATAGAGATTGCTGGACGAGATGAACTCGTCGCCGCTCTCCAGCAGCGTCGCACCCACCAGGAACTGCGCCGCATGGCCGGTGGCCGCCGCCACCGCGCCGCGCCCGTTCTCCAGCGCCGCGACCCGTTCCTCCAGCACGGCGACGGTCGGGTTGGTGATGCGCGAATAGATGTAGCCGAAGGTCTGGAGGTTGAAGAGCTCGGCCGCGTGGTCGGCGTCGTCGAAGGCATAGGACGTGGTCTGGTAGATGGGCGTGGAGCGTGCGCCGGTGACCGGGTCGGGCCGCGCGCCGGCGTGGACCGCGAGGGTCTCGATGCCGTACTCGCGTTGCGCCGCGGCCCCGGTCGCCTGCGCCTTCAGGGGTTGCATCTCGTTCATGCGTTGAGCGGCCTTGCCCGCTTGGCGGAGACGATCCGCGAATTGATGCCGCTCCAGCTCAGCTCGCCCGAGAGGCGGGCGTACTCGATCTTGGGGCAGCGGTTCATGATCACCGTGAGCCCCGCCTCCTCGGCGAGCTGCGCGGCATGGTCGTTGCGCACCGTGAGCTGCATCCACAGCACCTCGATGCCCTTCTCGTCCTTGGCCGCGATCACGTCCTTGGTGATGTCCAGCGCCTCCTCCGAGGTGCGGAAGATATCCACCATGTCGAGCTTCTCGGGGCACGCGGCGAGGCTGCCGTAGACGGTCTCGCCCAGGATCGTCTCCCCGGCCCGGCCCGGGTTGATGGGGATTACCCGATAGCCCTTCTTGGTCAGGTACTTCATGGCGTAGAAGCTGGGCCGGCGCCACTGGGTGCTGGCGCCCACCATGGCGAAGGTCCTGACCCGGCGCAGGATGGCGCGGAGCGTGTCGTCCGCGTAGCCGTCATGCTGCGGCAGGAAGACGAGCGGATGCCCGTCCGTCGACTTGATCGAGACATCGACCATGGTGCGAGGTCCGTAAGGCTGGCGGGGGCGCGGGAGGGGCACAACTAGCCCCCCCGCCGCGGCCAGTCAAGGCGCGCCGGCACCGGCATGGTGCTGGCGAGTGACACGGAAGGGCGCATCCTGTATTCGGGCAGCGACAGATGAAGAAATTCTCGATCTTCAGCCTGGCGCACAACGCGCTGAGCCACCACGAGCGCTGGCCCGAGCAGTGGCGCAGCCCCGCGCCGAAGCCGGCCTACGAGGTGGTCATCGTCGGCGCCGGCGGGCATGGGCTGGCCACCGCCTACTACCTCGCGGCCAGGCACGGGATCGGCGATATCGCCGTGCTGGAGAAGGGCTGGCTCGGCGGCGGCAACACCGGGCGCAACACCACGGTGATCCGCTCCAACTATCTGTGGGACGAGAGCGCGGCCCTCTACGAGCATTCGCTGAAGCTCTGGGAGGGGCTGGCGCAGGAGCTCAACTACAACCTGATGTTCAGCCAGCGCGGCGTGCTGAACCTGATCCACAACGTCCACGACCTGCAGGAGGCGACCCGGCGGGTCAACGCCAACCGGCTCAACGCGGTCGATGGCGAGCTTCTGTCCGCAGACGAGGTCAAGGCCTTCTGCCCGATCCTCAACACCTCGCCGGAGACGCGCTACCCGATCATGGGCGGCACCCTGCAGCGGCGGGGCGGCAACGCCCGCCACGACGCCGTCGCCTGGGGCTTCGCCCGCGCGGCGGACGCCCGCGGCGTCGACATCATCCAGAACTGCGAGGTCACCGGCATCGACGTGGACGCCGGGCGGGTGACCGGGGTGCAGACGACCCAGGGCGCCATCGCCGCGCGCAGGGTCGGCATCGTGGTCGCCGGCCACAGCTCGGTACTGGCCGCGATGGCGGGCTTTCGCCTCCCCATCGAGAGCCATCCGCTGCAGGCGCTGGTCTCGGAGCCGCTCAAGCCCGTGCTCCACTGCGTCATCATGTCGAACGGCGTGCACGTCTATGTCAGCCAGTCCGACAAGGGGGAGCTGGTGATCGGCGCTGGGCTCGACCCGCCCAACTCCTACGGCCAGCGCGGCGGCGTGCACGTGATCGAGGACCAGATGGGGGCGCTGGTGGAGCTGATCCCGATCTTCAGCCGGGTGCGCATGATGCGCTCCTGGGCCGGCATCGTGGATGTCTGCCCCGACGCCTCGCCGATCATCGGCAAGACCCCGGTGGAGGGATTGTTCATCAACGGCGGCTGGGGCACCGGCGGCTTCAAGGCGACGCCGGGCTCGGGCTGGGTGCTGGCCCACACCATCGCGACCGGTGAGCCGCATCCGCTCAACGCGCCCTTCGCCCTCGATCGCTTCACCTCAGGTGCGCTGATCGACGAGCACGCGGCCGCCGCGGTGGCGCACTAGGGGACTGCGCGGGATGCTCTGGATCGACTGCCCCTGGTGCGGCACGCGGCCCGAGACCGAGTTCCGCTACGGCGGCGAGGCCCATATCGTGCGCCCCGACCCGGCGGCGACCGACGACAAGGGCTGGGCGGACTACCTCTTCATGCGGACCAACCCCAAGGGCGTCCATGCCGAGCGCTGGATGCACCGGGACGGCTGCCGGCGCTGGTTCAACGCGCTGCGCCATACCGTGAGCCACGCGGTGCTCGCGGTCTATCCCATGGGGGCGGCGCGGCCCTCCGCGCCCGGCACGGACGCGGAGGGCGGCTGATGCGCTTTCGCCTCAGGGAGGGCGGGCGCATCGACCGTGCGCGCCGCCTCGCCTTCACCTTCAACGGGCGCCGCTACGAGGGTTTTTCGGGCGACACGCTGGCGTCGGCGCTGATCGCGAACGGCACCCATCTCACCGGCCGGAGCTTCAAGTACCACCGGCCGCGCGGCATCCTCAGCGCCGGCGCGGAGGAGCCGTCTGCGCTGGTCCAGCTCGGCGTCGGCGCGCGCACCGAGCCCAACCTGCGGGCGACCCAGGTCGAGCTCTACGACGGCCTCAGCGCCGCCGGCGTCAATGCCTGGCCGAGCGCGGCCTTCGACCTCGGCGCCTGGACCGGGCGGCTCGCGCCGCTCTTTCCCGCCGGCTTCTACTACAAGACCTTCCTCTGGCCGGCCTCGTTCTGGAAGATTCTGTACGAGCCCGCCATCCGGCGCATGGCGGGGCTCGGCCGCGCCCCCGACGCGCCCGATCCCGACAGCTACGACAGGATGTTCGTCCACTGCGACGTGCTGGTGGTGGGCGGCGGGCCGGCCGGGATTTCCGCCGCGCTCAGCGCCGGCGAGAGCGGCGCGCACGTGGTGCTGGTGGACGAGCAGACGGCGCTCGGCGGCGCGCTGCCGGGCCTGCGCCACCGCATCGACGGCGCCGACGGCGCGGCCTGGGCGGACGCGGCTGCCGCGCGGCTCGCCGCCATGCCGGAGGTGCGCGTGCTCACCCGCACCACGCTCTTCGGCTACTACGACCACAACACCCTGAGCGCGCTGGAGCGGCGCAGCGACCATCTGGGGCCGCGTGCGCCCGCCGGAACGACCCGCCAGCGCCTCTGGACCCTCAAGGCGCGCCGCGTGGTGCTTGCCGCCGGCGCCCACGAGCGGCCGCTGGTCTTCGCCGACAACGACCGCCCCGGCATCCTGCTGGCCTCGGCGGCGCAGCGCTATCTCAACGACTATGCGGCGCTGCCCGGCAGGCGCGCGGTGCTCTTCACCAACAACGACGCGGCCTACGAGGCGGCGCGCGACATCGTCGACGCGGGCGGGACCGTCGCCGCCGTGGTCGACAGCCGGCCCCGGCCGGCGGCAGCGCTGGCGCCGGTGCTGAAGGACGCAGGCGTGGCGCTCCACACCGGGTCCGTCATCGCCGCGACGCACGGCGCGAAGCGGGTGCGCGCCGTCACCGTCGCCACGCTCGGCACGGACGGCACGGCGCGAGGCCCCATGCGCCGCATTCGCTGCGACTGCGTGCTCGTCTCGGGCGGCTGGAACCCGGCGGTGCATCTCTTCTGCCAGTCGGGCGGCAGGCTGGAATTCGAGGAGGCTCGCGGAGTCTTTCTGCCGGGCGAGGCCACGCAGGCCTTGGAGGTCGCCGGCGCCGCCGGCGGCAGCTTCGGCCTTGGCGCGTGCCTGGCGGAGGGCGCCGCCGCCGGTGCACGGGCGGCAGCGGAAGCGGGTTTTGGGGACGGCAGCGCGCCGCCCACGCCATCCACGGACGCGCCCGAGCCCGGCGCCGTCGCGCCTCTCTGGCTCGTGCCGGGGCTCAAGCCCCTGGGCCATGGCAAGGCCAAGCACATGGTCGACCATCAGGACGACGTGACCGCGCACGACATCGGGCTCGCGGCCCGCGAGGGCTTCCGCTCGGTCGAGCACGTCAAGCGCTACACCACGGTCGGCATGGGCACCGACCAGGGCAAGACGGCGAACGTCAACGGCCTCGCCATCCTCGCCGCGGCGCTGGGCAAGACCGTGCCCGAGGTCGGCACCACCACCTACCGGCCGCCCTATACGCCCGTCACCTTCGGCGCCCTGGCGGGGCGCGAGCGCGGCGCGCTGATGGACCCGGTGCGGCGCACCGCGATGCACGACTGGCACGAGGCGGCGGGTGCGGTGTTCGAGCCGGTCGGCCAGTGGCACCGCCCCTGGTGGTATCCGCGCGCCGGCGAGGACAAGCACGCGGCGGTGGCGCGCGAATGCCGCGCGGTGCGCGAGGCCGTGGGCCTGCTCGACGCCTCCACCCTCGGCAAGATCGACATCAGGGGGCCGGATGCCGCGACCCTGCTCGACATGGTCTACACCAACGCCTTCTCGTCGCTGAAGCCGGGCCGGGTGCGCTACGGGCTGATGTGCGGCGACGACGGCATGGTCTTCGACGACGGCACCACCGCCAGGCTCGGCGAGCACCACTGGCTGACGACCACCACCACCGGCAACGCGGCCCACGTGCTGGAGTGGCTGGAGGAATGGCTGCAGACCGAGTGGCCGGAGCTCAAGGCGTACTGCACCTCGGTCACCGAGCAGTGGGCGACCATGGCGCTCGCCGGCCCGCGCGCCAGGGACGTGCTCGCGCGCGTAGCGCCGGCGCTGGCGCTCGACAGCGACTCCTTCCCCTTTATGAGCGTCCGGGACGGCGTCGTCGCCGGCGTGACGGCCCGCGTCTTCCGCATCAGCTTCACCGGCGAGCTCAGCTTCGAGATCAACGTGCCCTGGCAGCACGGGCGCCATGTGTGGGAGGCGCTGATGGCGGCGGGCGCGGACCACGGCATCACCCCCTACGGCACCGAGGCGATGCACGTGCTGCGCGCCGAGCGGGGCTTCATCATCGTCGGCCAGGAGACCGACGGCACCACCACGCCCCAGGATCTCGGCATGGACTGGATCGTCTCGAAGAAGAAGGCGGATTTTCTGGGCAAGCGCGCCTGGAGCCGCGCCGACACGGCGCGAGATGACCGCAAGCAGCTCGTCGGCATCCTCACCGAGAACCCGAGGCAGGTGCTGCCGGAGGGCACGCAGCTCGTCGACAAGCCGGGAAGGCCGCCGCTGCCGATGATCGGCCACGTCAGCTCCAGCTATATGAGCCCCACGTTGGGCCGCTCCATCGCGCTCGCGCTGGTGAAGGGCGGCCGCGACCGCATCGGCGAGAGCGTCCACGCGGCCCCTGCCAGGGGCTTTCTCCCCTGCACGGTCACGAAGCCCGCGTTCTACGATCCGGAAGGAGCCAGGCGGGATGGCTGAGCCGGCCCCCGCCCCGCGCAGCCCCCTCGCCGCGCTCGCGGACGCGCTGGCCGGAGCCCGCGCGGACGGCGTGACCCTCGCCGAGCGGCCCGCCCGCGCGCGCCTCAACCTCCGGCTCGACCCCGAGGATGCGGAGGCGCTGGCCGCCGCCGCCGCCGTGCTCGGCGCCGCGCTGCCCCGCACGCCGAACACCGCCGTCACCGCCGCCGGCGCCGGCGAGGACTGGACCTTCCTCCCGCTCGGCCCCGACGAGTGGCTGCTGACCGGCCCGGCCGCCGCCGGCGCCACGCTCCAGAACGCGCTCGGCGCCGCCCTCGCCGGCCGCCACCACGCGGTGTGCGACGTGAGCGCCATGTACGCGACGCTGGCGCTTGCCGGCGCCAACGCCGGCGCGGTGCTGATGAAGGGCTGCCGGCTCGACCTGCACCCGCGCGCGTTCAAGCCCGGCGGCTGCATGCAGACGGCGCTCGCCAGGGCGCAGGCGATCCTGCACCACACCGACGATGCGCCGACCTACGAGATCACGGTGCGCAACTCGTTCAGCGTCTACCTCGCGACCTGGCTGCTGGACGCCATGACGGAGTACCGGCGGTAATCTTTCTTCGGGATTTCCTAGTGAAGCGTCCCGGAAAACGCATGAATAACGTTGGCTTTTGCCGTCATGCCCGGACTTGTTCCGGGCATCCCGTCGCGCTGGGCGAGACCGTGGTGCCCCCGTGGATGGCCGGGACAAGCCCGGCCATGACGTGAAGGGGACGCTGGTATTATTCGTCATGAGTTCCGGGACACGACACTAGTTTTAGGTCTTGGCGCCCCGCTCTGGAGTGTCTTTATTCAGTCTTGTGAGAGATGGCGCTCATGCGCGCCACCCCTAACTGGACCAGCTTCATGCGAGGCTTGCAGCACGCCTACCCGAAGCAGAACGAGACGATCCCGTTAGCACTGGACGACGGAGGAAGCCACCCATGGAAATTACAAGCATCAGTGAAGGTGACGTTTTTCTCGCAACCATCAAATACCTCATAAAAGAACGGAAGACATTGCCATATCGGATTTCTGTGGCATCTGGAAAAGGTGTTGACCACGGTTTGACTAAGACGAAAATCAAGGATTTGTACAAACCCGCAGGCCGAGAACCAGAGTTCGTTAGTTCCGGCCCGGATATTATAGCTGTCTCTGAAAAGGAATGGTGGTGTGTCGAATGTAAGGGGGTTGGAACAGGCAAGCCCCAAACGCAACGAAACAATTTTGATAGGGCCTTGGCCAGCGTCGTCTCATACTATGAAGACAGGCCAGCCACCCCTTCCCAATTGGATGAGTATGCAAAAGACTCAGGGGTGTTTCTAGGTCTGGCACTCCCCGCCTCGACACAGTATTTGAAGGAATTAAAACGTCGTGTCAGATCTCCGTTGCGCCAACGATTAAACCTTTGGATATTGCTTTATGAGCGATCGAAGATCAGAGCCGTGGCGCCGCTGGAAAGCGATTATAAGACCTTAAACTAGGAAATTCCGTTTTTCTTTTCCCTCAGCCGCCGCGTGTTCGCCTCACCCGGCGTACGCGCGAGGGCGGGCGGGATCAGGCGCCTGCCAGGCGGAACAGCTCGGCGAAGGCGGCATGGATGCCGGCGGAGCCGAACGCCTCCAGATCGCTCGACGCCGAGTTCTGGCAGAGCACGGCGGTAACCCCGCTCGCCGCGTGATGGCCGGCCATGGTGACGTGGCCGCGCAACTGGCCGAGATGGCCTTCGATCACAAGGTCGCCGAAGCGGGAGACCAGGACGCCGTGGCCGCAGTGGGTGATGGCGGTGCCCGCAAACCACGCCGGCAGCAAGGGTGTCGTCAGCAGGTCGAGGCCCGCCCGGTCCAGCACTTGGCCCGAGAAGAGCGCGTGGGTGCCGCGCGCGAGGTCGCGCGGGGTCGTGACCAGATCGCCCGCCGCCCCGATCCCCGAGAGCGGGAACCACGCCGTCGATTCCTCCGGCGGCGCTTCCGCACTCTCCGAGTCGAACACGTAGGCGCGGGCCAGGCGCTCGCGCGGAAAGGCCTCGTCCCCGCCGCACCAGGTCTCGCCCATGCCGGCCGGCGCGAAGACGTCGCGCCTGAGCCAGCGGGAGAGCGGCTCGCCGCGCTCGGCAGCGACGATCTCGCCGGCCAGCACATAGCCGGTGTTGGAATAGACGAAGGTTTCGCCCGGCGCGTCCTGCCTGCCGCCGGCGAGCGCGAATTCGACGATCCTCTCCGCCGTCCAGTCGTCGGCCGAGCCCTTGGGCATGGACGCCTCGTATTCGGGCAGGCCGCTGCGGTGGCTGAGCAGGTGGCGGATGCGAATCTCGCCCGCGCGCGGCAGCTGCGGGAACCATCCTTCGACGGTCTGATCCAGACGCAGGCGCCCCTCGCGCACCAGCGCGAGAACGGCGACCGCCGTCCAGGTCTTCCTGGTGCTGGCGGTCCTGAACAGGTGGTCCGGGGTGAGCGGCGCGCCGGTGGCCCGGTCGGCCCGGCCGGCGGCGAGGGTCAGGAGCTCCCGCCCCGGCTGGATCATGGCGAGCGAGGCGCCGACCACGCCCCTGGCTACATGGTCCTGCAGCACCCGGTCGAGCCGCGATACGAGGACGGCGGTCTCCGGTTTCAGCATCGTTTCTTTCCCCGTTCCGCCGCGCGGATGCCCACCATAGCACGCAGCCGCACCACCGGGGATCGAGGGTGGACGCCCGCGCGCCTGCCTACTAGCCTGCGGGCGGCCCGCGGCGGCGCCTGCGTGGGGATCGCGGGTGCGGCGGCTGCAGCGCAGGGAGCGCGCCCATGGCGCATGTCGGCACGGCGTACGCGCGACTGGAAGACGACCGCTTCCTGACCGGCCGGGGCCGCTTCGTGGACGACATCCGCTTGGCCGGAGAGGCATACGCCGCCTTCGTCCGCAGCCCCCATGCCCGCGCCCGCTTCCGTGCCATCGACACCGCCCGGGCGGGCGCCATGCCGGGGGTGCTGGCGGTGCTGAACGGCGCGGACTGGCGCCGGGACGGGGGCGGCGACACCGATGTGCTGTGGGACATCGCCTCCCATGACGGCACCCCGATGGCGACCGCTCCCCGGCCCATATTCGCCGACGGCGAGGCCCGCCATGTGGGCGATACGGTGGCCCTCGCCGTCGCCGAAGACCCGCACGCCGCGGCCGACGCCGCGGCCGCGGTCGAGGTCGCGTGGGAGCCGCTCGCCGCAGTGACCGACCTCGCTGCGACGGTCGAGCCGGGGGCGCCGCTGGTGCACGATCGGTTCGGGAGCAACGTCTCCTACGACTGGCGCATCGGCGATGCAGATGCGGTCAAGGCGGCCTTCGCCGCCGCGACCCAGGTCACGGCGCTGCGGCTCGCCAACAACCGTCTCGCGCCGAGCGCGATCGAGCCGCGCGCGGCCATCGGCGCGTACGACCGGGGCGACGGCCGCTACACGCTCTGGTCCACGACCCAGAACCCGCATCTCGTCCGCCAGTGGCTTGCGCGCGACACGCTGCGTGCGCCCGAGCACGCGATCAGGGTGGTGGCGCCCGATGTCGGCGGCGGCTTCGGCCAGAAGACCTATCACTACCCGGAGGAGGCGAGCCTGCCCTGGGCCGCCCGGCTGGTGGGCCGGCCCGTGCGCTGGACCGCGACCCGCGCCGAGACGCTGACGGTGGACATCCACGCCCGCGATCATGCGACCGAGGCGCGCATGGCCTTCGACGCGGACGGCCGCATCGCCGCCCTCGAGGTGGACACCATCGCCAATCTCGGCGCCTATCAGAGCCAGTTCGCCGCCTGCATCCCGTCAATATTCTGCGCCTCCATGGCGTCCGGCCAGTATGCGATCCCCGCGATTCACTGCCGGGTGCGCGGCGTCTACACCCACACCACGCCGGTCGACGCCTATCGCGGCGCCGGCAATCCGGAGATCACCTACGTGATCGAGCGCCTGGTCGAGAACGGCGCGCGGGAGCGCGCCGGCGACCCGCTCGCGGCGCGGGCGCGCAACCTCGTGCCCGCCGCTTCCATGCCTTACGCGAGCGCCACCGGCGTCACCTACGATGTCGGCGACTTCCCGGCAGTCATGGACAAAGCGCGCAGGCTCGCCGGCATCGAGGCGCTCAGGGCCGAGCAGGCGCGGCTCCGGGCGGGCGGCACGCTGATGGGGATCGGCATGGCCGCCTTCGTCCGCTCCGGCGGCGCCGGCCCGAGCCGCCTCGCCGCCGCCCTGGGTGCCCGCATGGGGTTCTGGGACGTGGCCACCGTGCGCGTCCACCCCAGCGGCAAGATCACCGTGCTCTGCGGCAGCCACAGCCACGGCCAGTCCCACGCCACCACCTATGCGCAGATCGTCGCCGACCGCTTCGGCTGCGCGCTCGCCGACATCGACGTGGTGGAAGGCGATACCGACCGGATTCCCCACGGCCTCGGCACCTGGGCCTCGCGCTCGATCACCGTAGTGGGGAGCGCGCTCGCCGTGGCCTCCGACCGCGTCATCGACAAGGGCCGGCGCCTCGCCGCCCACCTCATGGAATGCGCCGAGGACGACATCGACTTCCGCTCCGGCGCCTACGCCGTGCGCGGCACCGACCGGCGGATGAGCTTCGTAGAGATCGCCGACATGGCCTATCGCGGCGCGAGCTACCCCGACGGCTTCGAGCTCGGGCTCGAAGAGGCGGCGTTCTTCGACCCGGACGACTTCAACTATCCCTACGGCACCCACGTCGCGACCGTCACCGTCGATGCCGGGACCGGCGCGGTGCGGCTCACCGGCTACTATTCGGTGGAAGACGCGGGCCTGGTGATCAATCCGCTGGTGGTGGACGGGCAGCGCCACGGGGCCGCCGCCCAGGGCATCGGCCAGGCGCTGCTGGAGGACGTCCGCTACGACCCGGAATCGGGCCAGCTGCTGACCGGCTCCTTCATGGACTACGCGTTGCCGCGCGCCGGCGACCTGCCGGACTTCGCCCTCGCGAGCCACGAGACGCTGACCGCGACCAACCCGCTCGGCGTCAAGGGGGTGGGCGAGCTCGGCACCTCGGGCCCGCCGGCCGCCATCGGCAATGCCGTTCTCGACGCGCTCTGGCACCTCGGCGTCCGCCATGTCGAAATGCCGTTCACGGCCGAGCGCGTCTGGCGCGCGATGCGGGCGGCCGGAGCCTGAGACCGGGGGAGCAACGGGCGGGGCCGGTCGTGGGCCCGCCGGCAAGAGGAGCACTTCATGAGCAAGCCGACCGTCATGATCAGCGGCGCCGGAATCGGCATCGGCGCGGCCACCGCGCTCGCCTTCGGCCGGGCGGGCTATCACGTCTATGTCACCGACGTGCTCGACGCGGACGGCAGGGAGACCGTCGCCGCGATCGAGGCGGCGGGAGGCAGCGCGGGTTACAGCCATGTCGATGTGACCGACAGCGCCAATGTCGACGCCGCCGTCGCGGCTGCGGAAGCCGCCACCGGCGCGCTCGACGCGGTGGTCGCCAATGCCGGCATCGCCCACAAGGTGCTGCTCTCGGAGATGACCGACGACAAGTGGGACCAGACCCTCGACGTGGACCTCAAGGGCGTGTTCCGCCTCTGCCGCGCCGCCGCGCCGGCGATGCGTCAGGCGAAGCGCGGCGCGATGGTCGCCGTCTCCTCGATCATGGGCACCACCTATGGCTGGCACGATCACGTGCAGTACAACGCGGCCAAGGCGGGGGTGGTCGGGCTGGTGCGCGGCCTCGCCTGCGACCTGGGCGGCGACGGCATCCGCGTCAACGGCATCGCGCCCGGCTTCATCAAGACCGCGCAGGCGCTCTCGACCGTGCACTCGGTCGGCCTCGCGGGGCTGGAGGCGGCATCGGCCTACATCCCCCTCGGCCGCCACGGCGAGGCCGACGACATCGCCGATGTGATCCTCTTCCTCTGCTCCCGCGGCGCGCGCTATGTGAGCGGCCAGACCATCATCGTCGACGGCGGCCTCGCCGTCGGGCGTTACTGAGCGGGGGCGTCCGGGGGGGGGCGCCGGCCGGCGCTACCAGTCGCGAGGCTTGCGGATGGGGTGTCCCCAAAAAAGAAGACGGGGCCTCCGAGGAGGCCCCGCGCCCTGCGGTCGAAACCCCAGGGGGAGTCGCCCATGACATATCCCCGATCAGGGGGCGGGTCAAGGGGAGAGGGGCGATGGGTGACGAGGTCAGAGGGCGGCGCCGGCACCGAGCAACGCCGCGCGGAAGCGGTCCTTGAGGTAGGCGCCGTCGCGGGGTGGGAGGACGCGGGGGAGCGGCTCGGCCTGCACCTTGAGCGTGACGAAGACGGGGCCCGGCTCTTCGTGCACCAGCGGCAGCGCCGCGCGGAGGCCGGCCTCGTCCGTGACCGTCCGCGCGTGCGAGAAGCCGCAGGCGGCGGCGGCGGCGGCGAGGTCGGTGCGATACGCCGTATGACTGGGCTGCATCCCGGTCTCGCCGTGGCGCTCGTTGTCGAGGACGACCACGCACAGATTCGGCGGCGCCTGCGTCGCGATGGTGGCGAGGCTGCCGAGGCCCATCAGCATGTCGCCGTCGCCGGTCAGCACCAGGACGCGGCGCGCGGGCTGCGCCAGCGCGAGGCCGAGGCCGATCATCGACGCGTTGCCCATCGCGCCCCAGAGCGAGAAGTGGAGCGGGTTGTCGCCGAGCGCGGCGCAGTCCCAGGTGGCGGAGCCCAGGCCCGGAACGACCAGCACGTCGTCCCTGCCGGCGAGCAGCAGCGCCACGGCCGCACGGCGGTCGAGGCTCGTCTCCGGCCCTTCCCGCGCGCTCATCCGCCAAAACTCTTGGCGCCGATCACGCGCTGGCCGATGAGCACGGCCGCGGCCGCCTGGCTCTCGAAGGCGATCGCGGCGGCGGCAGCGACAGTCTCGAACGCGTCCGCCGGGTCGTCCACGCGCGAGACGATCGCACCGCATTGCGTGAGGTGGGCTTCTGTCCCCTGGCCCATGGGCAGCTGCCAGGGATTGGTCTCGCCCCACTCGCCCCGCATCGCGACGATGCTGAGGAAAGGGAAGCGGCAGGTGCGGATCAGCGAGAGCGCGGCGACGCAGTTGCCGACCCCGCTCGACTGAATCAACAGCACCGCGCGTGTCCCCCCGAGCCAGGCGCCGGCGGCAAGCGCGGGGCCTTCCTGCTCGTGGGCGAGCAGCACCGTGCGCATGGCCGCGTCGGCGGCACAGAGCCCGAGCAGCTCGGCGAGGCCCGCGTCCGGCACATAGCCGACCTGGCGGATGCCGGCGGCGCCGAGCGCGCGGTGCGCGTGGACGCCCCAGCCGGGGCCGGCACCATTCACCGGCGTTGCCTGACGGCGACGATCGGGGAGGTCGGCGCGCGCTACTCGGCGGAGAGCTGGCCCTTGGCCTCGTCGAGCAGGCGCTCCATCTGGCTGCGGATCAGGGGGCCGTCCGCCTCGACGCCCTTCTGCGTCAGGTCGCCGAGCACCTTGCGCACCACGTCCTCGTCGCCCGGTTCCTCGAAATCGGCCATGACCACCTGCTTGGCATAGGCCTCGGCGTCCTCGCCCGCGATCCCCATCTTCTCCGCCGCCCACAGGCCGAGAAGCTTGTTGCGCCGGGCGATGACCTTGAACTGAAACTCCTGATCGTGCTTGAACTTCGCCTCGGCGGCATTCTTGCGGTCGTCGAACGTGTTCATGCCCCAGGCTCCCGGCAGATGATTGGATGCACGCCCATTGTGCCAGAGAGACCCGCCCCGGTCCACGCCCGGCGGGATGCCCAGGGGGTTGCCCGGCGGGGCGCCGCCGCCGGCTGAGCGTCATGTGCACCCTCGTCATCCTGCGCCGCCCCGGTCACGACTGGCCGGTGCTGATCGCCGCCAACCGCGACGAGATGATCGACCGCCCGTGGCAACCGCCGGGCCGCCACTGGCCCGACCGTGCGCAGGTGAGCGCGGGCCGGGACCGGCTCGCCGGCGGCAGCTGGCTCGGCGTCAACGACGACGCTGTCTGCGTCGGCATCCTGAACCGCACCGGCGCGCTCGGCCCCGCGCCGGGCAAGCGCTCGCGGGGCGAGCTCGTGCTGGACGCGCTCGACCACGCGGACGCCGCGGCCGCAGCGGGCGCGCTCGCGGACATCGACGGCGCCGCCTACCGTCCCTTCAACCTCGTGGTGGCGGACTCGGAGGAGGCCTTCTGGCTGCGCCACGACGGCGCCGCCGCGCCGGTCTCCCGCCCGCTGCCCGAGGGTCTCTCCATGTTCACGGCGCGCGAGCGCAACGACTCTAAGTCTGCGCGCATCCGCACCCACCTGAGCGACTTCGAGGCGGCGCCGCCTCCCGATCCCGCGCATGGCGACTGGCAGTCCTGGGCGGCGCTGGTCGCGCGGGGGGCGGACGACTCGGGCGGCGACCCGGAGGCCGCGATGTGCGTCGAGCCGGCGCATGGATTCGGCACGGTCAACGCCTCGCTCATCGCGCTGCCGCGCCCCGGCCGGCCCGGCGCCGCCCCGGTCTGGCTCTTCGCATCCGGGCCTCCGAATCGCCATGCCTTTGAAAAGGTTGAGATGTAGAGCTCCATGCCGGCGGCGGCCGCGCTCCGAGAGCCAGGGAACGCCGCGCGCCTGGACGCACGGGGAATTCGAGGACGGGCGATTGTACTGGCCCCTTGCCACGACTATGGTGGCGGGGTACCGGGTGGGAAGATCGCGCCGTCCCGGCGCCGACACCCCGGTCCGAGGATTCCATTCATGTCCCGTCGCAGGCGGATCTACGAAGGCAAGGCGAAGGTCCTCTACGAAGGGCCGGAGCCCGGCACCCTGGTGCAGTATTTCAAGGACGACGCCAGCGCCTTCAACAACAAGAAGAAGGGCGTGATCACCGGCAAGGGCGTGCTCAACAACCGCATCTCCGAGCACCTGATGGCGCGCCTCAACGAGATCGGCGTGCCCACCCACTTCATGCGCCGGCTCAACATGCGGGAGCAGCTGATCCGCGAGGTGGAGATCATCCCGGTCGAGGTGATCATCCGCAATTTCGCCGCCGGCACCCTGGTCGAGCGGCTCGGCCTCAAGGAGGGCGCGCAGCTTCCGCGCTCCATCGTCGAATACTGCTACAAGAACGACGAGCTCGACGACCCGCTGGTCTCGGAGGAGCACATCACCGCCTTCGGCTGGGCCACGCCGCAGGAGCTCGACGACATCCTCTCCATGTCGCTGCGCATCAACGACTTCCTCAGCGGGCTCTTCTACGGCATCGGCATCAGGCTGGTGGACTTCAAGCTGGAATTCGGGCGGCTCTGGCACGGCGAGGACATGCGCATCGTGCTCGCCGACGAGATCACCCCCGACAGCTGCCGGCTGTGGGACCTGGAGACCGACGAGAAGCTGGACAAGGACCGCTTCCGCCGCGACCTCGGGCGGGTCTCCGAGGCCTATCAGGAAGTCGCCCGGCGCTTAGGGCTGATGCCCGAGGCGGTGGTCCATGAGCTGCCCGCCCGCGCCCGCGCCAAGGACGGCGACGACGACGAGAGCACCTGAGACCGCGTGCGCGCCCGAGTCCATATCACCCTCAAGCCCGGCGTTCTCGACCCCCAAGGCAAGGCGATCGCGGCGACCCTCGCGCGCATGGGGTTCGCCGGCGTGGGCGACGTGCGCCAGGGCAAGTATCTTGAGCTCGACCTCGCCGAGACCGACCCGGCGACGGCGCGGGCGCAGCTCGACGCCATGTGCGCGCGCCTGCTCGCCAACACCGTGATCGAGGACTACACCATCGACCTCGCCGAATGAGCCGGCGTCCTGCGGACCGCACCACCCACCTCACCCTGTCCCTCTCCCCCCTGAAGGGCGGAGAGGGGACGAAAGCCGCACCGGCCACGAGCGCCCGGCGGCTCCCCCGGCGGCCGCAAGGTGTGGGATGTGAACGGGACCGGGCCGCGCAGCGGCCCGGCCGGCGCGACCGCGCCGGCGCGCCGCAAGGCGCGGAGCCAAGCGAGCGGAGCGAGCGCCCGGCGCCTGAGGGAAAACAAAGAAGTACGCCCGGCGGCCCCAAGGTGGGGGATGTAAACGGGACCGGGCCGCGCAGCGGCCCGGCCGGCGCGACCGCGCCGGCGCGCCGCAAGGCGCGGAGCCAAGCGAGCGGAGCGAGCGCCCGGCGATTGAGGGAAAGATAAAGAATCTTAGCGCCCGGCGCCTGAGGGAAAAATATAAGTGAAGTCCGCCGTCATCGTCTTTCCCGGCTCCAACTGCGACCGCGATGTCATGGTGGCGCTGGAGGCCAGTTCAGGCCGGGCGCCGGCCATGGTCTGGCACGACGAGCCGGCGCTGCCCGCGTGCGACCTGATCGTGCTCCCCGGCGGCTTCGCCCACGGCGACTATCTGCGCGCCGGCGCCATGGCGGCGCGCTCTGCGGTGATGGCGGACGTGGTGCGGCGCGCCAGGGCCGGCGTGCCTCTCCTGGCCATCTGCAACGGCTTCCAGGTGGCGGCCGAGGCGGGGCTGCTGCCCGGCGCGCTGATGCGCAATGCGGGGCTGCGCTTCGTCTGCCGCTGGGTGAGCCTGCGCGCAGAGACGACCGAAAGCCTCTTCACCGCCGGCTACCGGGCCGGCCAGGTGGTGCACATGCCGGTCGCCCATCACGACGGCAACTATTTTGCGGACCCGGAGACGCTGGCCCGGCTGGAGGGCGAGGGCCTCGTCGCCTTCCGCTATGTCGACGGCGAGGGCCGAACCGGCGCCGGCGCCAACCCCAACGGCTCCGCCGCCCATATCGCGGGCATTCTCAACCCGGCCCGCACGGTGCTCGGCCTGATGCCGCATCCCGAACGCGCCGCCGACCCGGCGCTCGGCGGCGATGACGGGCGCGTCATGTTCGATGCCCTGGCAGAGGCGCTCCCGTGAGGGAAGTGCCGGTCACGCCGGCGCTGGTCGCCGAGCACGGGCTGAGCGCGGACGAGTATGCGCGCATCGAGTGCCTCATGGGCCGGGCGCCCAACCTGACGGAGCTCGGCGTCTTCTCGGCGATGTGGAACGAGCACTGCTCCTACAAGTCGTCGCGCGTGTGGCTGCGCCGGCTGCCGACCGAGGCGCCGTGGGTCATCTGCGGGCCGGGGGAGAACGCCGGCGTGGTGGATATCGGCGACGGGCAGGCCGCGGTCTTCAAGATGGAGAGCCACAACCATCCCTCCTTCATCGAGCCCTATCAGGGGGCTGCGACCGGGGTCGGCGGCATTCTGCGCGACGTGTTCACCATGGGCGCGCGGCCGGTGGCGAGCCTCGATGCGCTGCGCTTCGGCGCGCCCGGCCACCCCCGGACGCGGCATCTGGTGGCGGGCGTGGTCGCCGGCATCGGCGGCTACGGCAACTGCATCGGCGTGCCCACGGTGGGCGGCTCGTGCGCCTTCGACCCGGCTTACGACGGCAACATCCTGGTCAACGCCATGACCGTCGGCGTGGCGCCGGCCGACCGTATCTTCCGCGCCGCCGCCGCGAACGCCGTCGGCCATCCCGTGGTCTATGTCGGCGCCAAGACCGGGCGCGACGGCATCCACGGTGCGACCATGGCGTCCGCCGCCTTCGGCGAGGAGACCGAGGAGAAGCGCCCGACCGTCCAGGTCGGCGACCCCTTCACCGAGAAGCTGCTGATGGAGGCCTGCCTCGCGCTGATGGAAACGGACGCGATCGTCGCCATCCAGGACATGGGCGCCGCCGGGCTCACCTGCTCGTCGGTGGAGATGGCGGACAAGGGCGACGCCGGGATCGAGCTCGACCTCGACCGCGTGCCGGTGCGCGAGAGCGCCATGACGCCCTACGAGATCATGCTGTCCGAGAGCCAGGAGCGCATGCTCATGGTGATCCGCCCCGACGCGGCCGAGCGGGCGCGCGCGGTCTTCGAGACGTGGGGCGTCGACTTCGCCGTCGTCGGCCGGGTGACCGACACGGGCCGCCTCGTGCTGAAGGCCGGCGGCGCCGTGGTGGGCGACCTGCCGGTGCGCCCGCTGGTGGATCAGGCGCCGGTCTACGAGCGCGCTTACGTGCTGACGCCGAGACCCGCGCCGCTGGCCGACGCCCCGGCCGGGGAGGCCTCCGCGCCGGCGCCGATGGAGGCGCTGCAACGGCTCCTTGCCGCCCCCGATCTCTGCTCGAAGCGCTGGATCTGGGAGCAGTACGACCACATGGTGATGGCCGACACGGTGCAGCCGCCGGGCGGCGACGCCGCCGTGGTGCGGGTCCACGGCACGGGCAAGGGGCTCGCGCTCACCGCCGACTGCACGCCGCGCTACTGCGCCGCCGACCCGGCCTCGGGCGGGGCGCAGGCGGTGGCCGAAGCGTGGCGCAACCTCACGGCGGTCGGCGCGCGGCCGCTGGCGATTACCGACTGCCTCAATTTCGGCAACCCCGAGCGGGCAGACGTCATGGGCCAGTTCGTCGGCTGCATCGAGGGGATGGCCGAGGCCTGCCTTGCGCTGGACTTCCCGGTCGTCTCCGGCAACGTCTCCTTCTACAACGAGACCGGCGGCGCCGGCATCCTGCCCACGCCCTCGATCGGCGGCGTCGGCCTGATCGCCGATCTGGCCTTCATGTGCAACATGGCCTTCAAGGCGCCGGACGAGGCGCTGCTGCTGATCGGCGGCGGCGGCGGCGGCGCCGGCGGCCATCTCGGCCGCTCCCTCTACCAGCGCGAGATCGAGGGCCGGGAGGCGGGGCCCCCGCCGGCCGTCGATCTCGCGGCCGAGCGGCGCCACGGCGATTTCGTGCGCCGCCTGATCGAGAGCGGGCGCCTCTCCGCCTGCCACGACATCTCCGACGGCGGCCTGCTGGTGGCCCTCGCCGAGATGACGCTCGGCGGCCTCGACTCAGGCCGCAGCGTCGGCGCCCGCATCGCCCTGCCCGCCAGCGTGGCGTGCGCCGCCGGCTGGCTCTTCGGCGAGGACCAGGGGCGCTACCTCGTCAGCGCGCCCGAGGGGGAGGCCGCGGCGCTGCTGGCCGACGCCGGGGACGCGGGGATTCCGGCCTCGGTCATCGGCGCGACGGGCGGAGCTTCGTTGACAGTGGAGGGCGCAGGTGCCATATCGATAGCAGCGCTCCGCCGCATCCATGAAGAGTGGCTGCCGGCCTACATGGCCGGTGCGGTGGAGCATGAGCGTTGAGGACAGCGCCCGAGAGCAGCGCCGATGCCGATGGACGTGCAGGAGATCGAGCAGCTGATTCTGGAGGCGTTGCCCGACGCCCGGATTCACATCGACGACCTGCGCGGCGACGGCGATCACTATGCGGCGCGCGTGATCTCGGCCGCGTTCGCGGGGAAGTCGCGGGTGGAGCAGCACCAGATGGTCTATCGCGCGCTGCGCGGCCGCATGGGCGATCAGCTCCACGCGCTTGCCTTGCAGACCGGCGTTCCCAGCGACGCCTGAGCCTGGCGGAAACGTCGGAACTGTCGGAAACGAAAGGGGAATTCGCATGATGCAGGCCACGACCAGCGCACCGGTCGAGAACCGTATCCGGGGCCTCGTCGACGAGCACGATGTCGTCCTGTTCATGAAGGGGACGCCGGTGTTCCCGCAGTGCGGCTTCTCCGCCACCGTCGTGCAGATGCTGTCGCTGCTCGGCGTCCGCTTCAAGGGCGTGGACGTGCTTGAGGACCCGGAGATTCGCCAGGGCATCAAGAGCCTCAGCGACTGGCCGACGATCCCCCAGCTCTACGTCAAGGGCGAGTTCGTGGGCGGCTGCGACATCGTCCGCGAGATGTACGAGACCGGCGAGCTCGCCGAGTTCCTGAGCACGAAGGGCGTCGGCGTCGAGCCGCGGGCCTGACCCCGCCGCCGGTGCAGATCACCGGCTACCACGCCCACATCTACTACGAGCCGGCGACCAGGCGGAGCGCCGCGGCGATCCGCACCGGGCTGATCGCGCGCTTCGCCGTGCGGCTCGGGCGCTGGCGCGACCGCCCGGTGGGGCCGCACCCGGTGCCCATGTTCCAGGCCGCGTTCGCGCCGGCAATGTTCGCCGAGATCGTGCCCTGGCTGATGCTCAACCGGCGCGGCCACACGGTGCTCGTCCATCCCGACACCGGCGACGATCTGGCCGATCACCGCGACTACCCGCTCTGGCTCGGCGAGCGCCTCGCCCTCGATTTCGACGTGTTCGACCGACGTGACTGCTGAACCGCAGGACACGCGCACACCCGGCCGGCATGGTCGACAGGTCGAGCGCGCGCCATCACTGGCGGAGGTGCTGTCGGGCCTGGCTCCCCTCGAAGAGGATTTTCCGGCAATCGACGACCCGCCGACGGAGCCGGAAGACCTGCTTTGACATGGCGACCTGCTGATCGCGGCGCACGCAAGGGCTCTTGACGTGACGCTCGTCACCAACAATGTCGGCGAATTCCGCCGTGTCCCCTCCCTCGCGGTCGAGGACTGGCAGTAGCGACCGAAGCGGCGGCGGCGGCCTCAGGCGCTCAGCGCTCCAGCCAGAGCGTCGCCACCGGGCCGCTTGCGCCTGCGAGCGGATCGGCCGCCGGTAGCGGAACGCCGGCGATGGTCGCCCTGATCGCGGGCAGCTCCGCCGCGCCGACCACCTTGAGTTCCAGGCCCTCGGTATCGTCCCTGGCGTCGGAGACCGCCGCGTCTTCCCCCGTGAGCACGCAGAGGTCCGGCTGCTGCCCCGGCGGGTAGGCGCCGACGTTGACATAGCCCGGTGTGTCGTCGAGCCGGCAATGCACCACGCCCGCCGGGATCAGCACGGCGTCGCCGGCCCGCACGTCGATCACCGGCCCCTCCGGCCCGCCGAACTGGAGCCGCGCCGCGCCGCGCGCGCAGCCGACCACCTCGTGGGCGATCGAGTGGTAGTGGTGAAAGGGAAAGGTGTCGCCGCGAAAGCCGTCGCCCCAGCCGTTGCTGTCGAAGGTGCGCTCGACGGCGGCCTCCGGCTCGTCGCCGCCGACATCCATGGCGCCCCGGTAGACGATGAGCGGCAGCGCCCCGTTGTTGGGGCTCGTGCCGGCTTCCTTCAGCAGGTGATGCTCAACCGCCATCCCGCCCATCTTGTTCCTCCCTCGCCCGCGGTTTCCGAAGGCGAACAAAAGCCGGGATGGGGCGCCCTGTCAATCGGCGCGGGAAAGAGGCCTCAGCGCGAGTAGAACTCGATGACGAGATTGGGCTCCATCTGCACCGGGTAGGGCACGTCGACGAGCTTCGGCGCGCGGATGAAGCGGCCCTCCATGCGGTCGTGGTCGACCTCCAGATAGTCGGGCACGTCGCGTTCCGGCGAATCGATCGCCTCCAGCACCAGTGGCAGCTGCCGCGAGCGCTCCTTCACCTCGATCCGGTCCTCGTCCTTCACCAGATAGCTCGGGATCGTCACCCGGCGGCCGTTGACCAGGATGTGGCCGTGGTTCACGAACTGCCGCGCCGCGAACACGGTCGGCACGAACTTCATGCGGTAGACGGCCGCATCCAGGCGCCGTTCCAGCAGCCCGATCAGGTTTTCGCCGGTGTCGCCCTTGCGGTCGCCGGCGGTCTTGTAATAGCGGCGGAACTGCTTCTCGGTGATGTTGCCGTAGTAGCCGCGCAGGCGCTGCTTGGCCGAGAGCTGCACGCCGAAGTCGGACGGCTTGCGCCGCCGCTGGCCGTGCTGCCCCGGCCCGTAGTCGCGCCGGTTGGTCGGGCTCTTGGGCCGGCCCCAGAGATTGACCCCGAGCCGTCGGCAAATCTTGTACTTCGACGTCTGTCGCTTGCTCATCGTGCCCGTGCCGGTGGGAGGACGCGCGCTGCCGCCCAGCGGGGCAGCGCCGGGCGCACTATAGCCGCGGGCGTTGCAGAGTCAATTCGTCGCGCGCGGCGGCGGCCCCCGGCGCGGCCCGGTCAGCGCGCGCACGACGCCCCGCAGCGTCTGCACGTCCTGGTGGGTGAGCGAGATGCGCTCGAACATGGTGCGCATGTTGCGCACCATCCGGGGCCGCATCTGCGGCGTGGGGAAGAAGCCGCGCTCGTCGAGCGCACCCTCCAGATGCTCGAAGAAGCGCACGATCTCGTCCTTGGTGGCGGGCTGCGCGCTTCCCGTCGGCTCGGGCGGTGGGGGCTCCTCCGGCGCGGCGCCCGAGACGTGCCATTCATAGGCCATGACCAGCACCGCCTGCGCCAGGTTGAGCGAGGCGAAGGCGGGGTTGAGCGGGATCTGCACGATCGCGTCGGCCAGCACCAGCTCCTCGTTCCTGAGGCCGGCCTTTTCCGGCCCGAAGAGGAGGCCGAGGCGGGCGCCCTGCCGCGCGCCCCCGCGCATGGCCGCGACGCCTGCGCGCGGCGCCAGCACGGGCTTCATCATCTCCCTGGGTCGCGCCGTGGTGGCATGGACCAGGGTGAGGTCGGCCACGGCCTCCGCCACGCTCGCGCAAAGGCGTACCCGGCTCAGCACGGCGTCGGCGCCGGAGGCCGCGCCCAGCGCCTTCACGTTGGGCCAGCCGTCGCGGGGCTGGACCAGGCGCAGATCGGAGAGGCCGCAATTCAGCATGGCGCGGGCGGCCGCGCCGATATTCTCGCCGAGCTGGGGGCGCACGAGGATGACCACCGGCGCCGCCGCGTCGACATGGGCCGCCGCGCGGCTCTTCAGTCGCTCGGTCTCCGCCACGGGTCAGCCCGCGAAGGCTGACGCGGGGCCGCGGCCGCTCATCGCGCGCGGCGCCACTGCGTGCCCTCAGCCTTGTCTTCGAGGATGATGCCGTCCGCCGCCATCTCATCGCGGATGCGGTCGGCCTCGGCGAAGTCGCGCGCGGCCCGCGCCGCGGTGCGCGCCGCGATCAGGGCGTCGATCTCGGCGGCGCTCAGGCCGCCAGCCTCGCCTGCGCCGCGGAACCAGTCCTCGGGGTCGGCCTGCAGCAGCCCGAGCAGGGCGCCGGAGCCGCGTAGCGCGGCCGCCGACCGCGCCTGTGCCGACTCGTCGTCGGCTGTGTTGACTTCGCGCGCAAGGCGATGGAGTGCCGCCAGCGCCTTGGGCGTGTTGAGATCGTCGCAGAGCGCAGCCTCGACTTCGGGATCGACGCTGTCGTCCAGCGTCCCTGCCGCCTCGCCCGCGCTGCGCAGCGCGGTGTAGAGGCGGTCCAGGTTGGCGCGCGCCTGGGCGAGCCCGTCGGCGCTCCAGTCCATCGGATGGCGATAGTGCGTGCTCAGCAGGACCATCCGGACGACCTCGCCCGGCGTCTCGGCGAGGGCCTCGCGGATCGTGACGATATTGCCGAGCGACTTCGACATCTTCTCGCCCTCCACGGTAAGCACGCCGTTGTGCACCCAGTGGCGGGCGAAGGGCGCGCCGGGGCAGGCGCATTCGCTCTGGGCGATCTCGTTCTCGTGGTGGGGGAAGACCAGGTCGATGCCGCCGCCGTGGATGTCCACGGTCTCGCCGAGGTAGGCGCGGCTCATGGCGGAGCACTCGACATGCCAGCCGGGCCGCCCCCGGCCCCAGGGGCTCTCCCAGCCCGGCAGGGTCGCGTCGCTCGGCTTCCACAGCACGAAGTCCGCGGGGTCGCGCTTGTAGGGGGCGACCTCGACGCGCGCGCCTGCGATCATCTCGTCGCGGTTGCGGCCGGAGAGCGCCCCGTAGCGCGGCGCCGACGGCACGTGGAAGAGCACGTGGCCCTCGGCCTCGTAGGCGTTGCCAGCGGCGATCAGCGCCTCGATGAGCGCGATCATCTCGGGCACATACGCCGTCGCCCGCGGCTCGGCATCGGGGGGCAGCGCACCGAGCGCGGCGATGTCCTCGTGGAAGGCCTGCGTCGTCCGCGCGGTGATCGCCTCGATCGGCTCGCCGCGTTCGCTGGCGGCCGCGTTGATCTTGTCGTCGATGTCGGTGATGTTCCTGACGTAGGTCACCGACCGATAGCGCCGCTTCAGCACCCGGTAGAGCACGTCGAACACGACGATGGGCCGGGCGTTGCCGACATGGGCGAGGTCGTAGACCGTGGGGCCGCAGACATACATGCCGACATGGCCGGGCCGCACCGGCTGCAGCGGCGTGCGGCGCCGGGTGAGCGTGTTGTGGAGGGTGAGCGTCATCGCTCAGCCGGCCCCGCGGTAGCGGTTGGTGATGGGGTAGCGGCGGTCCTTGCCGAAGGAGCGCAGCGTGAGCTTGATGCCCGGCGGCGCCTGGCGCCGCTTGTACTCGGCGACGTCGAGCATCCGCCAGATGCGCTCCACGGTCTCCGCCGGGTGGCCGCGGGCGACGAGCTCCGCGGTGGAGCGCTCCTCCTCCACCAGCCCGTTCAGCACGTCGTCGAGCACCGCGTAGGGAGGCAGCGTGTCCTGATCCGTCTGGTCGGGGCGGAGCTCCGCGCTCGGCGGCTTGGCGATGATCGCCTCCGGGATCACCCGCCCCTCCGGCCCCTTGAGGCCGCGGCTCCGGCTCTCGTTGCGCCAGCGCGCCAGCGCGAACACGGCGCTCTTGTAGACGTCCTTCAACACCGAATAGCCGCCGCACATGTCGCCGTAGAGCGTGGCGTAGCCCACCGACATCTCCGACTTGTTGCCGGTGGTGAGCACCATGTGGCCGAGCTTGTTGCTGATCGCCATGAGGATGACGCCGCGCACCCGCGCCTGGATGTTCTCCTCGGTCGCGTCCGCCGCGCGGCCGGCGAAGAGCGGCGCCAGCATCGCGCCGAGCGCATCCACCGCCGGCTCGATGGCCACCGTCTCGCAGCGGACGCCGAGCAGGCGCGCGCATTCCGCCGCGTCGTCGAGGGAGGACTGCGCCGTGTAGCGGGACGGCATGACGACGCAGAGGACGCGCTCAGCGCCCAGCGCATCGACGGCGACGGCGGCCGTGAGCGCCGAATCGACGCCGCCGGAAAGCCCGATCAGCACGCCGGGGAAGCCGTTCTTGCCCACATAGTCGGTGAGGGCCATGGTCATGCCGCGATAGCTGGCGGCCATACCCTCCGGCAGCGCGGCGCGAAGGCCGGGCTCACAGTGCCAGCCATCGCCCTCGCGCGACCAACGGGTGAGCAAGAGCGCCTCCCCGAAGGCGGGCGCCTGGGCGCAGAGGCCATGGTCGGCGCCGAGCACGAAGGAGGCGCCGTCGAAGACGAGCTCGTCCTGCCCGCCCACCTGGTTCGCGTAGATCAGCGGCAGGCCGGTCTCACTGACGAGCGCGACGGCTCGGTTGAGGCGGGCGTCCCCCTTGTCGCTCTCGAAGGGCGAGCCGTTGATCGCGATCATGATCTCGGCGCCCGATTCGGCGAGGCACTCGGGCACCTCGGGGAACCACATGTCCTCGCACACCATGACGCCGAGGCGGACACCGCGGAACGGGATCGGCCCCGGCAGGCCGGCGCGGGCGAAGACGCGCACCTCGTCGAAGACTCCGTAGTTGGGGAGCTCGTACTTGTAGCGCCGCGCCGCGACCGCGCCGCCCTCCAGCAGGAGCACGGCGTTGTAGAGCCTGCCGTCCTCGACCCAGGGGGCGCCGACGAGGAGCGCCGGGCCGCCGTCCCCGGTCGCCGCCGCGAGCGCTTCCACGACCGCGCGGGTCTCCTCCTGGAACATCGGCTTCAGCACGAGATCCTCGGGCGGATAGCCGGTCACCACGAGCTCGGTGCAGACCACGAGGTCCGCGCCCCGGTCCGCGGCTCGGCCGCGGGCGCCGAGGATCAGCGCCTTGTTGCCCTCCAGGTCGCCCACCGTGGGGTTGAGCTGGGCGAGCGCGATGGCGAGCGTGTCGGTCATGGCCGGTCGGTTATACACGGAGAAGCCGGCGGCTGCCGGCCCCTTCTATCGCCCCCTGCCCGGCGCGCGCGGCCCCGCCCGACGCACCCTATCGCGAGCGGAGCGCTTCGCCTTCGCCATTGCGCAGCAGGAACTCGCGGCCGAGCTTGACCCGCGCGGTGCCGTCGTAATCGACGATATCGGCGGTCGCGAAGGTCTCGGACCAGTTCTCGGGCAGGAAGGAGCCCGTGCCGATCACGTCGATCGGCGCGTCCACGCTGGCCATGACCCTGCACTTGGCCGGGTCGAAGCCGGAGCTCGCGACGATCTTCACCTTGCCGAAGCCGGCATCGTCGAGGGCGGCCCGCAGGTGGAAGAGCGACGCCGCGCTGACGCCGGTGCCGTTGAGCCAGCGCAGCTCCTGCTCGGTGCGGTATTCGCGCACCGCGTTCGGGCTGCAGCGCTCCAGCACGGCGTAGGACCTGGCCATGTCCAGCCCTTCGACGTAGCGGCTGCCGTGGGTATCGAGGCGGATGCTCAGCTCGCCGCGCGCGGCAAGCTCGGGGAAGCGTGCGCAGACGGCGAGCGAATCGGTGATTTCGCGGCCGTAATAGTCGACCAGCACGGTCATCGGCTCGCCCGCGAAGACCTCGTGATACATCTCCGCCGCGCGGACGGTGGAGCCGGCATAGCCGATGAAGGCGTGCGGCATCGTGCCGTAGCCGCGCCGGTTGCCGAAATAGTGGGCGGTCGCGTCGGTCGCGTTGCCGATGAAGCCGACGGCACCGGCCTCCCGCTGCGCCGCCTTCGAGCCGACGCTCGCGGCATAGGCCATCATCTCGGCCATTTCGACGCCGGCGCAGTGGCGCGCGTCCATCGCCAGGAAGGCGACCCCGGGCAGGCTGCGCGACATGGCGTAGGCGTTGTAGGCGGCGACGCAGGCGGCGCCCAGCCGCTGCAGGTAGAGCGTCTCCAGATCGACCAGATGGCGGAAGGAGCCGGAGAGATAGACCAGCGGCTCGCCGGCACCGACCCACGCGCCTTCCTCGAACTGGCAGTCGATGGTGAATTCGGTGTCCCGCTCCGCCGCGACCGCCTCCAGCCAGTCGGTCATCAGGCGGGGCGCGAAACAGACCGGCCGCCGCAGAAACAGCGCATAGGTGACGCGCGCGTCGCCGAAACGGGCGATCGCCTTGCGTGTGCGCGTGAAGTAGTGGTCGGTGTAGCGGGCGACGTCCCGATCGCGGGGGCCGGGGTGAGAGGACATCGGGATCGGGACCTGTGATCCGGGCCGGGCTCGGCTAGCCGTGCAGCGCCTGCGGCTGCGCCGCGCTCGCACGCTCCTCCCTGATGTGCTCCGCGATGAGGAACGCGAGCTCGAGCGCTTGCGAGGCATTGAGGCGGGGATCGCAATGGGTGTGGTAGCGGTCGGAGAGGTCCTCCTCGGTGATCGCCTGCGCGCCGCCGAGGCATTCGGTCACGTCCTGGCCGGTCATCTCGAAATGGACGCCGCCGGGGTGCGTGCCCTCCGCCCGGTGCACCGCGAAGAAGCCGCGCACCTCCGCCAGGACCTGGTCGAAGACGCGGGTCTTGTAGCCGTTCGACGACTTGATCGTGTTGCCGTGCATCGGGTCGCAGGCCCAGACCACCTGCCGGCCCTCCCGCTTCACGGCGCGGACGAGGGCGGAGAGCCCGGTCTCGACCGCCGCGTGACCCATGCGCGCGATCACCGTGAGCCGGCCGGGCTCGTTGCCGGGATTGAGCCGGTCGATGAGGGCGAGCAGGTCGTCCGGCGCGAGGCTCGGGCCGGCCTTGAGCCCGATCGGGTTGCCGACGCCGCTCAGGAAGTCGACATGGGCGCCCTTCGCCTGGCGCGTGCGGTCGCCGATCCAGAGCATATGCGCGGCGCAGTCGTACCACTTGCCGGTGGTCGAATCGATGCGGGTCAGCGCCTGCTCGTAGTCCAGGATCAGGGCCTCGTGGGAGGTGTAGAACTCGGTCTCGCGGAGCTGCGGCGAGGTCTCCTCGGTCAGGCCGCAGGCCGCCATGAAGTCCAGCGTCTCGCTGATCCGGCTGGCGAGCGCCTCGTAGCGCGCGCCTTGCGTGCTCTCGGCGACGAAGCCGAGGTTCCAGCGGTGTACCGCATGGAGGCCGGCATAGCCGCCCTGGGCCAGCGCGCGCAGCAGGTTGAGCGTCGAGGCGGACTGGCTGTAGGCCTGGAGCATACGCTTGGGCGCGGGCGTCCGCGTGGCCTCGTCGAAAGCCATGCCGTTGACCATGTCGCCGCGGTAGGCGGGCAGCGTCGTGCCGCCCACGGTCTCGATGTCCGACGAGCGCGGCTTGGCGAACTGGCCGGCGAGGCGGCCCACCTTGACCACCGGCATCTTGGCGCCGTAGGTCAGCACCACCGCCATCTGCAACAGGACGCGAAAGGTGTCGCGGACCGTGTCCGGGTGAAACTCCGCGAAGCTCTCGGCGCAGTCGCCGCCCTGCAGGAGGAAGGCGCGGCCCTCGCAGACCCGCGCCAGGCGCTCGCGCAGCCTGCGCGCCTCGCCGGCGAAGACCAGCGGGGGCGTATTGCCGAGGCGCTCCACGACATCGGCGAGCGCCGCCGTGTCGGGCCATGCCGGCTGCTGCCTGATCGGCAGCCCGCGCCAGCGGCCGGGGGTCCAGGTGCCGGGCATGTGGTTCTCCCGCGGAACTCGTCCCGCAACCGCCGTGCTATACGCCCGAAGCGCCGGCCGTGCCAGCCTTTTCCTCGGCCGGGGCGCGGGATCGACCGCCCGCGGGCTCACGCGCCGGCGGGCCGGGCGCCGGCGGGCCTGGCGGGGGCCTCCGGCACCGGCTCGTAGAGGGTGACGAACTCCTCCGCCGCCGTCGGGTGCACCGCCATGGTCGCGTCGAACTGCGCCTTGGTCGCGCCCGCCTTGACGGCGACGGCGAGCAACTGCACCGCCTCGCCCGCGCCCTCGCCCACCATGTGGCAGCCGGCCACCCGGCCCGAGGCACGGTCCGCGATCAGCTTCATGAAGACGGTCTCGTCCCGCCCGGTCAGCGTGTGCTTGAGCGGGCGGAAGCGGGTCTTGTAGATATCGACCGCGGGAAAGGCCTCTCTGGCCTCCTCCTCCGTCAGCCCCACCGTGCCGAGCTCGGGCGTGGTGAAGACCGCGGTCGCGACATCGCGGTGGTCCGGCGCTTGCGGATTGTCGTTGTAGAGGGTCTCGGCGATGCAGCGGCCCTCGTGGATCGCCACCGGCGTCAGGTTGATGCGGTCGGTCGCGTCGCCGATGGCATGGATGCCGGCGACGCCCGTGTGCGAGGCGGAATCGACGCGGACGGCGCCGTTGCCGGCGGTCTCGACGCCCGCACTCTCCAGCCCGAGGCCGGCGACATTGGGCCGCCGCCCGGTGGCGAACAGCACCACGTCCGCCTCGATCGTCTCGCCGGTGGTGGTCGCGACCGCGACGGTGTCGCCCGCGCGCGCGAGCGAGGCCGCGTTGGTGTCGAGCCGGAGGTCGATGCCCCCCTTGCGCACCTCCTCGCAGAGCACGCTGCGCAGGTCCCGGTCGAAGCCCCTGAGCAGCAGTTCGCCGCGATAGAGCTGGGTCACTTGCGCCCCCAGGCCCGCCATGATGCAGGCGAACTCGCAGGCGATGTAACCGCCGCCCACGATCACCAGCCGCTCAGGGAACGCCGGCAGGTCGAACATGTCGTCGGAGCTCAGCGCGAGCTCGATGCCGGGGATCGCGGGCATCGTGGGCCGGCCGCCGGTCGCAATCACGATGGTCTCGGCGCGATAGCGCTGGTTCCCCACCGCGACCGTGTGGGCGTCGATCAGCCGGCCGGTGCCGGCGATGAGGTCGGCGCCCGAATCCCGCAGGAGGCGGCGGTAGATGCCCTCCAGCCGGTCGAGCTCGGTCACCTTCGCCTGCACCATCGCCGGCCAGTCGAAGGACGTGTCGCCGACGCTCCAGCCATAGCCCGCCGCGTCCCCGAAGTCGTGGCTGAAGTGGGCGGCATAGACGAGCAGCTTCTTGGGGATGCAGCCGCGGTGCACGCAGGTGCCGCCGAGCCGGTCGTTCTCGATCACGCCGGCCCTGGCGCCATAGCCCGCCGCCCGGCGGGCGCAGGCCACGCCGCCCGAGCCGCCTCCGATCACCAGGAGGTCGTAGTCCGCCATCGTCCGCTCCCGTCCGCGCCGGCCGAGCCCGGTCAATAAACGCTTTCGCGGCCGCTTGCACCGACCGGCCGAGAGACGGCGGCGAGAGGCGGTGGGCCCGGCAGGACTCGAACCTGCAACAACGCCGTTATGAGCGGCGGGTTCTAACCAGTTGAACTACGGGCCCGGTCGGCAGGAAAGCGCGCCCATCATAGCGCGGGCGGCCCCTATTCATATCCCGGATGGGCGGCTGGGGCGGTCGGGCCGCCCATGCGGGATGTGAACAGACCCGCACCCGGCGGCTGAATCGGTGTGAGAGGTGAGCGGAACCGGGCCGCGCAGCGGCCCGGCCGGCGCGACCGCGCCGGCGCGCCGATAGGCGCGTAGCCAAGCGAGCGGAGCGAGCGCCCGGCGCTTGAGGGAAATGAAAAAGCGCTTCTACCCCTTGCCCCGGTAGATGCCGATGACCGTGTCCAGCATGGCGAGCGCGTCTGCGCGCCGGCGCTGGAAGCTGTTGCGGCCGATGATCGAGCCGCTGCCGCCGCCCGCGTGGATGGCGCGGACCTCGCCGTAGAGCCCCTCCAGCCCCTTCGCCGCGCCGCCGGAGAAGACCACCAGCCGGCGGCCGGCGAAGGCGGCCTGCATGATGTGGGCGATGCGCTTCTCCAGCGTGTCTGCGTCCACGTTCGCGGCGCGGTAGACCCTGGCGGCGGCCTCCTGCTCCAGGTGGGCCGTCGGCGGCTTGACCTTGATGATGTGGGCGCCGGCGAGCGCGGCCATGTGGGCGGCATAGGCCACCACGTCGAGCGCGGTCTCGCCCTCCCTGGAGAGCCCGCCGCCGCGCGGATAGGACCAGACCACGACCGCAAGCCCGTGCGCCTTCGCCTCCGCCGCCAGTTCGCGGATCTCCTCGATCATCTCGTACTGACGGTCGGAGGCGGGATAGACGGTGAAGCCGATGGCCGAGCAGCCGAGGCGCAGCGCGTCGCGGACCGAGCCCGTCACCGCCTGATCCTTGGCCGCGCCGAGCGAGTTGGCGTTGTTGACCTTGAGGATGGTCGGGATCGCGCCGGCGAAGCTCGCGGCTCCCGACTCGATCATGCCGAGCGGGCTGGCGAAGGCGTTGAGGCCCGCGTCGATGGCGAGGCGCCAGTGATAGTGCGGGTCGTAGGCCGGCGGGTTGGGCGCGAAGCTGCGGGCCGGCCCGTGCTCGAAGCCCTGGTCCACCGGCAGGATGACCACCCGCCCGCTGCCGCCGAGGCGGCCGTGCATCAGGATGCGGGCGAGACTGGCCTTCGTGCCCGGATTGTCGCTCTCGTACCAGGAGAGAATTTCTCTGACGCGCCGGGTGATTCGCATGGCCGCATCCTGACCGAGGCGCGGCCCCTTTTCCAGCGTTTATGAGCGGCTGCCGCGTCATTTCGCGAGATGGGCGGCGGTGTCCCGCTCGGGGTCGGTGGAATGGGCGAGATCGAGGGCGGCCCGTCCCGGCCCGGCGGTGACGAGCCGCCTGCCCTCCTGGGCGGCGACGGCTTCCAGGGTCTTGCGCATGGCGCCCCGGCCGGAGAAGGCGACGCCGGAAAAACCCCGGCTCAGCGCCTCGTGGGCGAGCACGCCGCTGCCCGCGCAGTCGATCACCACGTCGTGGCGGGCCTCGGGCACCGTCTCGCCTGCCTGCTCGAAGAGCGCACGCAGGAAGCCGAGCCCCGCATAGGCCGCGGCGCCGGGGGCCGACCAGAGTGTCACCGCGACCCCGGCCGCCGCCGCCGCCCTGAGCGCGCCCACCGCCTGGGCGAGATCGTGCACGACGATCGCCGGCTGCCGGGCGCTCACGGGGCGTTCCCGGCCTCCAGCGCCGCGACTCCGGGGAGCGTCTTTCCCTCCAGCCATTCGAGGAAGGCGCCGCCGGCGGCCGACACGTAGCTGAAGGCGCCGAGCACGCCGGCTGCCTGGAGCGCCGCGACGGTATCGCCCCCGCCGGCGACGGAGAGCAGCGCGCCCGCCTCGGTAAGCCTGGCGGCTGCGCGGGCCGATGCCGTGGTCGCCCGGTCGAAGGGGGCGATCTCGAAGGCCCCGAGAGGGCCGTTCCAGACCAGCGTGCGCGATGCGGCAAGCGCCGCCTCGATCCTGGCGACCGTCTCCGGCCCGAGGTCGAGGATCATGCCGTCCGCCGGGACCTGAGCGACAGGCACGACGGTGCTCTCGGCACCCTCCCTGAACTCCCGCGTCACCATCGCGTCGGCGGGCAGGACGATCGCGCAACCCGAGGCCTCGGCCGCCGCCATGATACGGCGTGCCTCGTCGGCCAGGCCGGGCTCGTGGAGCGAGGCGCCGACCGCGATCCCGCGTGCGTGGAGGAAGGTGTTGGCCATGGCGCCGCCGATGACGAGGCGGTCGACTCGCGCAATCAGGTTGGCGAGGACCGCGAGCTTGGTCGAGACCTTGGCGCCGCCGACCAGCGCGGTCACCGGCCGCTCGGGCGCCTCCAGCGCCTTGCCGAGCGCCTCAAGCTCCGCCTGCATGAGGCGCCCCGCCGCGCTCGGCAGGCGCGCCGCCACCGCGGTGGTGGACGCATGGGCCCGGTGCGCGGCCGAGAAGGCGTCGTTGACGTAAGCGTCGGCGAGGCGGGCGAGGGCGTCGGCGAAGGCGGGGTCGTTCGCCTCCTCGCCGGCGTGGAAGCGCAGGTTCTCCAGGAGCAGGACCTCGCCCGGCGCAAGCGCGGCCACGGCCGCTTCCGCCTGCTCGCCGATGCAGTCGGGGACGAAGCGGACCGGCCGGCCGCCGAGGGCGCGGGAGAGCGGCGCGGCGAGGGGCGCGAGCGACATGGCCTCGACCCGCCTGCCCTTGGGCCGGCCGAAATGCGAGGCGACGATCACCTTCGCGCCGGCCGCTGCGAGCGCGGTGAGCGTCGGCGCCACCCGGTCGATCCGCGTGGCGTCGCCCACGGCGCCGCCCTGCATCGGCACGTTGAGGTCCACCCGCACGAGGACGCGCAGGCCCTCGACCGCGATGTCGTCGAGCGTTCGGAACGCGGTCATGCCGCGAACGGCGCGGTCGGGCGCGTGGCGCGCCCCGTCACAGGCCGCCGAGATGGGCGGCGACGTCGCCCATCCGGTTCGAGAAACCCCACTCGTTGTCGTACCAGGAGAGCACGCGGCAGAACGTGCCCTCGACCACGGCGGTCTGGCCGGCATCGACGATGGAGCTTTCCGGGCGATGGTTGAAATCGACCGAGACCAGCGGCTCCTCGCTGTAGGCCAGCACGCCGGCCATGGCGCCGGCGGCGGCGCTCGCGATGGCCGCGTTGATCTCGCCCACCGATGTCGCGCGGCTGGCGACGAAGCCGAGGTCGACCATCGAGACGTTGGCGGTCGGCACCCGCACCGCGGTGCCGTCGAGCTTGCCGGCGAGCGCCGGCAGCACCAGGCCCACGGCACGGGCGGCGCCGGTGGAGGTGGGGATCATCGAGCCCGCCGCGCCGCGCGCCCGGCGCAGGTCCTTGTGCAGCGTGTCGAGGACCGGCTGGTCGAGGGTGTAGGCGTGGACCGTGGTCATGAAGCCGCTCTCGATCCCGACCGCCTCGTGCAGCACCGACGCCACGGGCGCGAGGCAGTTGGTGGTGCAGGACGCGTTGGAGACGATCCGGTGTTCGGCCGTGAGCGCGCCGTGATTGACGCCGTAGACCACGGTGAGGTCGGAGTCCGTACCCGGCGCGGAGATCAGCACCGCCCTCGCGCCCGCCTCCAGATGCGCCGCCGCCTTCTCGCGTGCGGTGAAGAGCCCGGTGCATTCCAGCGCCACGTCGATGCCGAGATCGGCCCAGGGGAGCCGCGCCGGATCGCGCTCGCTGAGCACGCGGATCGGCCCGGCGCCGATGTCGATGGTCCCCTCCGCCACCGCGACCCTGCCGGGGAAGCGCCCGTGCACCGAGTCGTAGCGGAGCAGGTGGGCGTTGGTCTCCACCGCGCCCAGGTCGTTGAGGGCCACGACCGTGAGATCGCTGCGGCCGGACTCGTGGATCGCGCGCAGGATGTTGCGGCCGATCCGCCCGAATCCGTTGATGGCGACGCGAACCGTCATGCTGTCTCCGCTGGCTCCGCTGGCTCCGCTGCCGCGCCTTGCTATCGGCTTGGCCGGCGGCGGTCAACCGCTATCCCGGCGGACGCGCCCGGACGCACCCGGATGCTCTCTACAGCCGCGCCTTCGCCTCCGCGACCACGGCTTCCGCGGTGATGCCGAAATGGGCGTAGAGGTCCCTGGCGGGCGCGGATGCTCCGAAACCCTTCAATCCGACGATGGCGCCGGCCGGCCCCACATAGCGCTCCCAGCCGAGGGTGCCCGCGGCTTCGACCGCGATTCGCACGCTGCCGCCGCCGCCCAGCAGCCTTTCGCGATAGGCGGGCTCCTGTTCGTCGAACAGCGCCCAGCAGGGGAGCGACACCAGCCGGGTGGGCACGCCGTCGGCTTCCAGCATCTGCCGCGCCTCGTCGGCGATCGCGCATTCCGACCCGGTGGCGAGCAGCACCACGCGCGGCGTCCTAGCGGAGGCTTCGCGCAGCACATAGCCGCCCCGCGCGCAGGCGTTGCCGCTGTCGTCGCCGCCGCCGTCGCCGCCGCCGCCTTCGGCACGCAGGCACGGCACCCCCTGGCGCGTCAGCGCGAGCACCGAGGGCCGCGCCGCGTTGGCCAGCGCCAGCGCCCAGCATTCCGCCGTCTCGACGGCATCGGCCGGGCGGAAGAGGAGCAGGTTGGGCAGCGCCCGGAGGCTCGCCAGATGCTCGACCGGCTGATGGGTCGGGCCGTCCTCGCCGAGGCCGATCGAATCGTGGGTCATCACATAGATGACGCGGATGCCCATGAGCGCCGACAGCCTGATCGCCGGCCGGCAATAGTCGGTGAAGGTGAGGAAGGTGCCGCCATAGGGGATCACGCCGCCATGCAGCGCCATGCCGTTCATCACCGCGCCCATGGCGTGCTCGCGCACGCCGTAATGGAGGTAGCGGCCGCCATAGTCGCCGGGCGCGATCGGCGCCAGTTCGTCGGTCTTGGTGCCGTTGGAGCCGGTGAGGTCGGCCGAGCCGCCGATCAGCTGCGGCAGCGCGCCTGCGATGGCGCCGATGACCCGCCGGTTCGCGACCCGTGTCGCGATGGCGGGCGCCTCCTCGGCGAAGCGCCGCTTGATCGCCGCGAGCTCGCCGGCGAGGCCGGCGGGGAGCGTGCCTGCCGCGGCGCCGTCGAATGCGGCCCGGCGGTCCTCGTCGAGGGCGGCGCGGCGCTCCTCCCAGGCCGTCCTGGCGTGGCGGCCGCGCTCGCCCAGGGAGCGCCAGGCGGCGAGGATCGCGTCCGGCACGGCGAAGGGCGCGTGATGCCAGCCCAGGCCGTCGCGGGTGCCGGCGATCTCGTCGGCGCCCAAGGGAGCGCCGTGGCTCGCGGCGGTCCCGGCCTTGGTCGGCGCGCCATAGCCGATCACCGTGCGGCATTCGATCATCGCGGGGCGCGGCGCCGCGCGGGCCGCGGCGATCGCTTCCGCCACCGCCTCCGGGTCGTGGCCGTCCGCCTGCTGCACATGCCAGCCCGCGGCCTCGAAGCGCGCCTGCGCGTCGTCGGAGCAGGCGAGGCCGGTGGGGCCGTCGATGGAGATGTCGTTCGAATCGTAGAGGACGATCAGGCGGTCCAGCCTGAGATGGCCGGCGAGCGAGATCGCCTCGTGGCTGATGCCCTCCATCAGGCAGCCGTCGCCGACGATGACGTAGGTGTGGTGGTCCACCAGCCCGGCGCCGAAGCGGGCGGCCATGCTGCGCTCCGCCAGTGCCATGCCGACCGCGTTGGCGAGGCCCTGGCCGAGCGGGCCCGTGGTGGTCTCGATCCCGGCGGCGAGGCCGTATTCCGGATGGCCGGCGGTGCGGCTGCCCAACTGGCGGAAATTGCGGATCTCGTCGATGTCGATGTCCGGATAGCCGGTGAGGTAGAGCAGCGCATAGAGCAGCATCGAGCCGTGACCGTTCGAGAGCACGAAGCGGTCCCGGTCCGGCCAGTCGGGCCGGGCGGGGTCGAACCTGAGGAAGCGGCCGAAGAGCACCGTCGCCACGTCGGCCAGGCCCATCGGCATACCGGGATGGCCGGAGCGGGCCTGCTCCACGGCATCCATCGCGAGCGCGCGGATGGCGTTCGCCATGTCCGCGTGACCCGCGCCTGGCGCGCGCCCCTCAGCCGTTGTGGAAGGCATGCGTCCCCGCCCCGTGCCGCGCGCCCTGCGCCGCGCCGTCGTGTCGTGAAGCGGGCGCACCATGCCCCCCGCCGGGGCCACCGTCAACAGCGCTCAGAACGAGGAGTCGGGGGTCTCCAGGAAGGCGATCTCGTCTGCCGTGGAGGGGCGCGAGAGCGCCGCGTTGCGGTGCGGATAGCGCCCGAAGCGGTCGATGATCGCCTTGTGCCGCAGCTCGTAGTCGAGGCCCTTGGGGTCCCCCAGCGCCGCGAAGAGCGGCACGGCGAGCGCGTGGATATGCGCCGATTCGCTGTGCTCGTAGGGCATGTAGAAGAACTGCCGGCGCTCCGCCGGGACCGCCCGGTCCGCGCCCACCCGCACCGCCTCCTGCGCCAGCGCGAGCGCCATGCCGTCGCAGGCGAAGGCACGCGGGGCGTCGCGGTAGAGATTGCGGGAGAACTGGTCGAGCACGACGATCTCGGCGAGGCGGCCCTCGGGTGCGTCGCGCCAGCCGTGAAGCTCGCCCAGGGCGGCGCGGGCGTGGAGGGCGCCGAATTCGGTGCGGATCGCCTCATCGAAGGCGGGGTCCTTGGCCCACCACTGCTCGGGGCCGTGGCGTTCGAACCAGAACGAGAGGACTTGCTCGATCATCGTTTCCTCACCTTGGGCGACCTGCGGCCTGCGCCCGCAGCCGCGCGAGCTGTGCCGGCGTGTCGACGCCGGGCGGCACCGTGTCTGCGAAGGCGACCTCGATGCGCATCCCGTCTTCCAGCGCACGGAGCTGCTCCAGCCGCTCGCGGCGCTCCAGCGGGCTCGGCGGGAGCGCGGCGAAGCGGGCCAGCGCAGCGCGCCGGTAGGCGTAGACGCCGATATGGTGCCAGAGCGGCCCCTCGCCCGCCGGCGCGGTGGCGCGGGTAAAGTAGAGGGCGCGGCCCCGTGCGGCGCCCGGCATGCACGAGACCACGGCCTTGACCACGCTCGGGTCCGTCCGCTCCGCCGGATCGGCGATCCCGGCCGCGAGCGTGCCGATATCGACGACGGGATCCTCTAGCAGCGCCAGCGCCTGGGCCAGGAGCGCCGGGTCGATGGTCGGCAGATCGCCCTGCAGGTTGACGACCGCATCGTGCACTCCCTCGGGATCGATGGCCTCAAGCGCCTCGAAGATGCGGTCGGAGCCCGACGCGTGGCCGGGGCGGGTGAGCACCGCGCGCCCGCCGGCGCCTTCCACCGCGTCCGCGATGGCGCGCTCGGCGCAGGCCACCACGGCAGGGCCGATGGCCGCCGCCTGCGCGCGTTCCAGCACGCGCACGATCATCGGCCGGCCGGCGATGTCGGCGAGCGGCTTGCCCGGCAGCCGCCGCGAGGCGAGGCGCGCCGGAATCAGCACGATCGGCCGTTGCGGCGTCTGTCGGGATGGGGCGGGCGCGCTCATCGTTGAGCCAGATAAGGCGCCGGGCCGCCCTTGTCGAGGCGCTCGTGTCGCGCTTGCGCTTGCCGCAACGGCTCGCCTCATGGCGCGGCGCTCAGTCTCCGGCCTCGGCGAGCAGCGATGCGTTGCCGCCTGCGGCGGTGGTATCGACGCACACATGGCGTTCGAGCGCATAGCGCTCGGGCGCGTCGTGCTCGCTAATCAGCGGCAGGATCGGCCCGGGCCGCCGGGCGAGCGCCGTGCGCATCGCCGCAAGCACGCTGCGCTCCGCGCAGCAGGCGACGGCGGCGATGCCGGGGAGGGTGGCGAGGGCGTCCGGGGCGACCTGCCCGTTCAGCACGCGCACGCAGGCGTCGGCGGCGTCGGCGGCCCCGGCGCCAAGCGCACGGGTGGCCCCTGCGGCGACGACCACGACGGCGTTCCCCGCCTCGCGGGCCAGTGCGCACTGCGCGCGCGCCGCGTCCGCGCCGGGGCCGAGGCAGAGCACCACCCCGCGCGGCGCGAACGAGAGCCGGTTCGATTCCCCGGTCGGGCCAGGCAGGTCCAGCGCGGCGAAGCGGGCGCCGGCGCGGCGCCGCGGCCCTGCCGCGAGGGCACGCCCGGCGTCGGCGATGGCGGCGCCGAGCGCTCCCGCGTCGATCGCGGTGCCCGCCGGCAGGCCCCCGGCCGGGGCGGCACCCGCCGTGAGGCGGCGCACATAGTGGGGGCCGCCCGCCTTCGGCCCGGTCCCGCTCAAGCCCTCGCCGCCGAAGGGCTGCGAGCCCACCGCCGCGCCGATCTGGTTGCGGTTGACGTAGATGTTGCCGGCGCGCACGCGGTCGACGATGCGCTGCACACGGTCGTCGATGCGGGTGTGCAGGCCGAAGGTGAGCCCGTAGCCGGCCGCGTTGACCGCATCGACCACCGCGTCGATCTCGTCGGCAGCGAAGCGCGCGACATGCAGCACGGGCCCGAAAACCTCTTCGGCGAGCGCGCCGATGCCGTCCACCCGCAGCAGCGTCGGCGGCACGAAGGTCCCCTCGCCCGGCGCCGCGAGCCGCTTGAGCACGCGCCCCTCCCGCCCGGCCCGGTCGCAGTGCGCCTCGATGCGGGCCCTGGCGCGGTCGTCGATGACCGGGCCGATATCGGTCGCGAGGTCCCAGGGATCGCCGATGCGAAGCGCGTCCATGGCGCCGCACAGCATCGCGAGAATCCGCTCCTCGACCTCGCGCTGGAGGCAGAGCACGCGCAGCGCCGAGCAGCGCTGGCCGGCGCTCTGGAAGGCGGACGCCATGATGTCGCGCACCGCCTGCTCGGGGAGCGCGGTGGAATCGACGATCATCGCGTTCAGCCCGCCGGTCTCCGCGATGAGCGGCGCATCGGGCGCGCGTTTCCCGGCCATCGCACGGTCGATGAGGCGCGCGGTCCCGGTCGAGCCGGTGAAGCAGACGCCGTCGATGCGGGGATCGGCGGCCAGCGCCGCCCCCACCGTCCCGCCGTCGCCGGGCAGGAGTTGCGCGGCATCGCGCGGAATCCCGGCCTCGTGCATCAGCGCGACCGCGCGCGCGGCGATCAGCGGCGTCTGCTCGGCCGGCTTGGCGACGACCGCGTTGCCGGCCGCGAGCGCGCCGAGGACCTGGCCGGAGAAGATCGCGAGGGGGAAGTTCCAGGGCGAGATGCAGGCGATCACGCCGCGCGGGCGCCTCGGCCCGCCAGCGCCGCCGCCATCGCTGAGCCGGATCGCCTCGCCCGCGTAGAAGCGCGCGAAGTCGCACGCCTCGCGCAGCTCCGCCACGCAGTCGGGCCAGGTCTTGCCGGCCTCGCGCGCGGCCAGGGCGAAGAGCTCCGCCGCGTGCGTCTCGTAGAGAGCGGCCACGCGGCGCAGCCTGCGCGCCCGCTCCCCGGCGCTCAACGAGGCCCACGCCGCAGCCCCGGCCTGCGCTGCCGTGAGGGCCGCGTCGATGTCGGCCGGTGCGGCGTGCGTGACCCGGCCCACCAGGTCGTCCGGCCGCGCAGGGTTGCGGACATCGCTGCGTGCGGCCCCGCAGGCGGCTCCTGCGATGAGCGGCCCCGCTTCCCATGAGGCGCTACGGAAGGGCATTCGCGCGGCCTCGACCCCCGCGACGGTGAGGGGATCGCTCAGGTCCCACCCCTTCGAATTGCGGCGCGCGGGCATGAAGAGGGCGGCGGGCAGCGCGATGCGCGGGTTCGCGACCGCCGCGCCCAGCCCCTCCACCGCCGCGACGGGATCGCGCGCGATCTCCTCGGCCGTCACGCTCTCGTCCACCATCTGGTTCACGAACGAGCTGTTGGCGCCGTTCTCGAGCAGGCGCCGGACGAGATAGGCGAGCAGGTCGTGATGGGCGCCCACCGGCGCGTAGATGCGGCAGCGGACGCCGTGCGCCGCGCGCACCGCCTCGTGCAGGGCCTCGCCCATCCCGTGCAGGCGCTGGAACTCGAAGCGCGAGCGCTCGCCGTCGCCGGCCATGTGCAGCACCGCGGCCATCGTGTGCGCGTTGTGGGTCGCGAACTGCGGATAGAGGCGCTCGCTCATCCCGAGCAGCCTGCGCGCGCAGGCGAGGTAGGAGACATCGGTGCCCGCCTTGCGGGTGAAGACGGGAAAGCCGGCGAGGCCGAGGGTCTGGGCGCGCTTGATCTCGCCGTCCCAGTAGGCGCCCTTGACGAGGCGCACCATGATGCGGCGCCCGTGTCGCCCGGCCAGCGCGCCGAGCCAGTCGATGACGTGGATGGCCCGCTTGCCGTAGGCCTGCACCACCACCCCGAACCCGTCCCAGCCGCCGAGCGCGGGGTCGCTCAGCACCGCGTCGACGACATCGAGCGAGAGGTCGAGGCGCTCCGCCTCCTCCGCATCCACGTTGAGGCCGACGCCGGCCGCGTGCGCGCGCAAGGCGAGCGCGCGCAGGCGGGCCGCGAGTTCGGTCATCACGCGGTCCCGCTGCCCGAACTCGTAACGCGGATGCAGGGCCGAGAGCTTGACGGAGACGCCCGGCCGGTCGCGGATGCCGGCACCCCGGCCGACGCCTGCGAGCGCGCCGATCGACTCCGAATAGGCGAGGTGGTAGCGGCGCGCATCCGCCTCGGTGCGGGCGGCCTCGCCCAGCATGTCGTAGGAATAGCTGTAGCCCTGCGCCTCCATCGCGGCCGCACGCGCGATGGCCTCGTCCATGTCGCGGCCGAGCACGAAGTGGTGCCCGAGCTCGCGCATCGCCTGGGCGACCGCGGCGCGGATGACCGGCTCGCCCATGCGCTTGATGGCGCCCATCAGCACCCCGGCCAGGCCGGTCTCCGCGTCGCCCAGCACCTTGCCGGTCAGCAGCAGCGCCCAGGTGGAGGCATTGACCAGCGGCGAGCTCGACTGCCCGAGATGCGCCGCCCAGTCCGAGGCGCCGATCTTGTCCTCGATCAGCGCGTCGATGGTCTCGCTGTCGGGCACGCGCAGCAGCGCCTCGGCGAGGCACATGAGCGCCACGCCCTCGCGGGTCGAGAGCCCGTACTCGGCGAGGAAGCCCTGCATGATCGAGGCGCCGGCGCCGGCCCGGACGGTGCGGACCAGATCGACCGCGCCCGCGCCGATGGCCTCCCGGTCGGCCCGCGTGAGCCCCGCGATCCCGACCATGCGGCGCAGCGCGCCCGCTTCCTCCTCGAGGATCGCGGCGCGCATGGCCGCCCGAATCCCGTCGAGTGCGCCTGCTCGGTGTGCCGTCCCGCTCACCGCCGCTTGCCGGAGGCGACGATCCCGATGGCGGCGAGGATGACCAGCCCGGTGGTGAGGTCGCGGTAGAAGGGATCGGCGTTGAGGATGTTGAAGCCGTTGTTGATGAGGGCCAGCAGGAAGACGCCGCCGAGGCTGCGCCAGACCGCCCCGGCGCCGCCATAGATGCTGGTGCCGCCCAGGATCACGGCGGCGATGGCCTGCAACTCCATCCCCTCGCCCGCCGCGGCCTGCCCCAGCGCCACGCGCGAGGTGGCGATGATCGAGGCGAGCCCCGCCGCGAAGCCGGCGATGGCGAAGGTGGCGGTCTTGACGCGGTGCGTGCGGATGCCGGAGAGCACCGCCGCCTCCTCGTTGCCGCCGACGGCGAAGACCCGCCGCCCGAAGGCCGTCCGGGTCAGCAGGAAAGTCAGGATCAGGGCGAAGGCCGCCATGATCCAGATGGCGATGAAGACGCCGGCGAAGCGGTCGCGCCCGAGCCAGATGAAGCTGTCGAGGCGGACGGAGATCAGCCGCCCGTCGGAGATGACGATGGCGATGCCCTTGAAGATCAGGCTGGTGGCGATGGTGGCGAGGAAGGAGTGCACCCGCAGCGCATTGATGACGACGCCGTTCATCGTCCCCAGCGCCAGGCCGATGAAGGGGGCCAGGAAGAGGCCGAGATAGGGGTCCACATGGAGCGCGATCCAGGCCGACATGACCGAGCCCATGGCGAAGATCGCCGCCACCGACAGGTCGAACCCGCCGGCGATGATGACCAGCGTCATCGCCGACGCCATGATCGCGAGCGGCGCGTTCTGGTTGAGAATGTTGAGCAGGTTGCGGAGCGTCAGGAAGTTCTCCGACAGGATGCTGAGCGCGACGATCAGGAACACGATCATGATCAGGACCGCGTAGGTCTGGAGGAAGCGGCCGAGCCTGCCCCCCGTCATGTCCGCTCCGTCCCGCGCCGGCGGCTCTGATGCTGGAAGAGCAGCGCGAGCAGGTCCGCCTCGCTCGACCGCTCCGGGATCACCTCTTCGACGATGCGGCCGCCCTCCGCCAGATAGGCGCGATGGGCGAGGCCCAGCACCTCCTCGATCTCGCTGGAGATGAGGAGGACGCCGGTGCCGCCGGCCGCCAGCTCCGCGATGGCGACGTGGATGCGCTCGCGCGCGCCCACATCCACGCCGCGGCTGGGCTCGTCGAGGATCACGATGTCCGGGCTCTCCATCAGCCACTTGCCGATCAGGATTTTTTGCTGATTGCCGCCGGAAAAGGTCGAGACGTCGCCGTTGGGATCGGCGGGGCGCACCCGGAAGTGCTCGATCAGGCTCCGCGCACGCGCGCGCTCGACGCGGCGTTTCATGACTCCAAGCTGCGCGAAGCCGGCGAGATGCGGGAGCGTCATGTTGGGCGCGGCGCGCATGGTCATCACCAGGCCCTGCTTGCGGCGGTCCTCCGGCGACATCACCATGCCGCGCGCGGCCGAGCGCCTGATGGAGCGCTTGTCGTAGACCTCGCCCCCGAGCCGGACCTCGCCGCCCGTCGCCTCGTCCGCCCCGACGATGGCACGCGCGATCTCGCTCCTGCCGCTGCCCACGAGGCCGGTGAGGCCGACGATCTCGCCCCGGCCCACCCTGAGGCTCGCCCCGTTGGCGCCCTGCGGGCTCACCAGGTCCTCGACTTCGAGGACCGGCTCGGGCGCCTCGGGACGGAGCTTCGGCGGGAAGGGGGTCTCGCTCTTGCCGCCGCCGAGCATGGCCGAGACCAGGCTGGAGCGGGTCTCCCCTGCGGCCGGAGCCGTCTTCACGTGCTTGCCGTCGCGCAGCACGGTGATCCGGTCCGACACGTCGAGAATGTCGTTGAGGAAGTGCGAGACATAGATGATCGAACGTCCCTCGTCCCGCAGCGTCCGCATCGCGCGGTGCAGCTGCGACACCTCGTTGCGCGAGAGCGACGAGGTGGGCTCGTCCATCACGATGATGCGCGCATCGCGCGCCAGCGCCCGCAGGATCTCGATCTTCTGCTGGTCCGCGATGGGCAGGCGGGAAACGATCGCGTTGGGGTCGAGCTGGAAGCCGCTCGCCTCCATCAGCGCCGAAAGGCGGCGCGCCTCGGTCGGGCGCAGGACGCCCCAGCGTTCCTCCTCCAGGCCGAGGAAGACGTTCTCGGCCACGGTCAGCGCCGGCACGAGCTGGAGCTCCTGGTGCATGATCGCGACGCCCTTCGAGAGCGCGATGAGGGGGTCCCAGGTGCCCGCCCGCTCGCCGAACACTTCGAGCGTGCCGCTGCTCGCGGCATAGTAGCCGCCGAGCACCTTGCCCAGCGTCGACTTGCCGGCGCCGTTCTCTCCGATCAACCCGTGGATTTCGCCGGCCAGGATGTCCAGCGACACGTCGCGGAGCACCCAGACGCCGGCGAAGGCGACCCCGATCCCGCTGGCCCTGAGCGCCGGTCCGGTCGTCATCGCCTCACGCCGTCAGGCGCGCGGCTCGGATTCCGCCTCGTCCACGGACATGTCCGGGGTGATCCGGACGCCATAGTCCCTCCATGCGCCGTCGCGGGAAACGTAACCCCGTTGCACGTCGGTGCGCACGTCCTCGAACGGCCGCGCCTTCGAATTGCCATTGCCGCCGCCGCCGCCCGTCCTGGTCTCGACCACCGTGCCGGCGGCGACGGGCCGGGCCCGCATCTTGAGGGGGGTCTCAGACGATCCGTCAGGATGGGAGATCGCGATCGCAGGCCCGCTGCCGTCACGGCCGCCGTTCAGCCCCCATGCGGGCGTGTGGGAGCGCTCGAACCAGAGCGCGCAGTGGCAGTCCTCCAGCGTCCTGTAGCGGCGGACGACGCCGCAGCCGCCGCGGTGCCGCCCCGGCCCGCCCGAATCGGTGCGGATGGCGAACTCTTCGAGGCGGACGGGGAACTTCGTCTCCATCACCTCGGCCGGGATGTTGCGGAAGCTGCCGTTCACCAGATTGATCAGGGCGCTCTCGCCGTCGCCGTCGGCCCGCCCGCCCCAGCCGCCGGCGGTGGGCTCGATCGACATCCACTGGCCCCGCCTGGGATCGACGGAGAAGAAGGCGGCCACCATCGAATCGCCGTAGTGGGCGGCGGTGGAGCGCTCAGGGATGGCTTCGGAGAGGCAGGAGATGAAGAGGTCGGCCAGCAGCCCGAGGCCGGTGAAGTACCACTCGCACGCCGCCGGCTCCCTGGCGTTGAACAGGCAGTCGTCGGGCATGTGGACGGTCATCGTCTCGAAGGAGCCGCCGGTGATCGCGCGTTCCGGGTTGATCATCGTCTTGTAGGCGAGGCGGAGCAGGGACACGGTCTGGCTCGCGCCGCAATTGACGGAGCCGGGCACGATGCCCGAGGAGCCGGCCAGGTCGACGCTCAGCGCCTCGCCCGCGACGGTGAGCGTCAGCGCGACCTTCACCGGCTCGTCGCCGACACCGTCATTGTCGAGATAGCCTTGCCGCCGCCAGGTGCCGTCCCCGATGGCGGCGATTGCCTCGCGGTCCATGCGCCGCGCCTGCTCGAAGATGTTCTCGCAGGCGGCCCGGTAGGTGTCGATGCCGATGCGCTCCAGGAGCTGGGAAAGCCGCCGCTCGCCGGTGCGGATGGCGGCGATCTGGGCGCCGAGATCGCCGATGCTCGCGTCCGGCATCCGGGTGTTGAGGCGGAGAAGATCGAACCATTCCCGGATCGGCTCGCCGCCGGCGACGATGCGGGTCGGCCCGAGCCTGAGCCCCTCCTGGTAGATGTTGGTGGACCCCATGACGGTGCCGGGGTCGATGGCGCCGATGTCGTTCCAGTGGGCCCGCGCGGCGCCGAAGCCGATCAGCGCGCCCGCGAAGAAGATGGGCCCCACCGCGGTCACGTCGTGCAGGTGAGAGCCCTGCATGTAGCTGTCGTTCATGATGAAGACGTCGCCCTGGGCGATGTCGTCCCCGTAATAGGCCTTCACATGGTGGACGTTGGCGTCGATGGCGCCGATGAAGAGCGGCACGCCGGTCGACTGGCCCAGCATGTTGCCGTCCGCGTCCAGCAGGGCGACGGCGCTGTCCCGGCCCTCGTAGATGACCGCCGAATGGGCAGAGCGCCAGAGCGAGGCGTTCATGTCCTCGGCGCAGGAGATGACGAAATTGCGCACGATCTCGGTCGTCACCGGGTCTGCCGCGTTGCGCAGGATCGTATCGTTCATGATCCCGTCTCCCTCGTCATGGAGAGGTGGCCGCCGTCGATCGCCGCCGCCCGCCAGCCCGGCGGCACCAGCGTCGTCGCCGTCGCTTCCTCGATGATCGCAGGGCCGGTCACGGCGTCGCCGGGCGCGAGCCCGTTGCGGTCGAGCACCGGCGTCTCGATGGGCCGGCCGGCGAAGAAGACCGCGCGCGCCCGCGCCGGCCGCGCTTGCGCCTGCGCGGGCGGCGCGGAGCGGGGGCGCTCCAGCCGGCCGAGCGCGGCGACGCGGATATTCGCCATCTCGACCCGACCCTCCGGGCTGGAATGGCCGTATTGCCGCTCATAGGCCGCATCGAAGCGGCGGCGGACGGCGGCCATGTCGATGGGCCCGCCGGGGATCGGGATGGTGAGGACGTATTCCTGCCCGTAGTAGCGGAAGTCGATGGCGCGCTCGAAGGCGATGGCCTCGTCCGCGATCCCCTCGGCCAGCAGGTGCCGGCGGCCCTCGTCCTCGAGCCCCGCGAAGGCGGACTCCAGAACGGCCGGGTCCGTGAGGTCCCAGAAGCCGTAGAGCGTTTCCTTGTAGTCGCGGCGCACATCGGTCTGCAGCATACCCCAGGCGGAGAAGGCGCCGGGATGCACCGGCACGATGACCTCGCGGATCTGCAGCTCCTCCGCCAATGCGCCGGCCTGGGCCGGCCCGGCCCCGCCGAAGGCCACGAGGGAGAAGTCGCGCGGGTCGATCCCGCGTTGCACGGTGATGGTGCGGATCGCGTCCGCCATCTTGGCGTTCACGACATCCACGACGCCTTGCGCCATGGCCTCCGGCGTCAGGCCGAAGCGATCCCCCATCGCCGACAGCGCCTCCAGCGCGGCGGCGCGGTCCAGCGCCATCGCCCCGCCGGAGAAGTTCGCGCCGTCGAGCCGGCCCAGCACGAGATTGGCGTCCGACACCGTGGGCTCGGTGCCGCCCAGCCCGTAGCAGGCCGGCCCCGGCATGGAGCCCGCGGACTGGGGGCCGACGCGCATCGCACCGGCCTCCTCCCAGGCGATGGAGCCGCCGCCGGCGCCGATGACGTGGATGTCCACCACCGACATCTGGACCGGCAGCCCCTCCAGCCTGGTCTCGTTGGAGCCGGAAGGCAGCCCGTCGACGATGAGGCTCGCATCGAAGGAGGTACCGCCCATGTCGATGCAGATGAGATTGGCGCGCCCGGTCGCGGCGGAGAGTGCCCGGCCGCCGATGGCGCCGCCCACCGGGCCGGAGAGCAGGGTCTGCAGCGGCGCCGCGCTGGCGCTTTCCGCCGTCATCACGCCGCCGTTGGACTGCATCACGTGCAGCCCCCGGCCTCGCGGCAGGCGGTCGCTGAGCCCGCCGATCAGCGTCTCCAGATAGCCCCGCACCACCGGCGCGAGGTAGCTGTCCATCACGGTCGTGGAGATGCGCTCGAACTCGCGCCACTCCGGCGAGACGCGGTGCGACAGCCCGATGGGGAGGCCCGGCAGGCGCTCGGACAGATACGCGGCCGCCTCCAGCTCATGCGCCGGGTTCTTGAAGGAGAACAGGAAGGCGATGGCGATTGCCTCAAAACCCTGCTCCTTCACCGCCGCGACGAGGGGGTCGAGGTCGGCCGTCCCGAGGGGAGTTACCACGGCGCCGGTGGCCGCGATCCTCTCCCGCACCGTGAAGGTGTGCTCGAGCGGGGCGAGCGGGGCCGGCTTGTTCCAGCGGATCGAGAAGATCTCGCCGCGGTCGTTGCCCTGGATCGTGTAGATGTCGCGGAAATTCTCGGTGGTCAGCAGAGCGACCTTGGCGCCGCGCCGGGTGAGCAGCGCGTTGAGCCCCACCGTGGTGCCGTGGACGAAGAAGTCGATCGCGGCATCGGGCGGAATGGCCGCCTCGATGCCCCGCAGCACGGCGAGGCCGGGATCGTCCGGCGTCGAGAGTCCCTTCGCCGCGCCGCAGGCGCCGGTGGCGCAATCCTGATAGACGATGTCCGTGAAGGTGCCGCCGATGTCGGCGGACACCCGGTAGCGTCGGCTCAAACCGGCACCTCCCGGCGCGGATGGGCCGCCGCGGCGTCGAGGCCGCGGCGGCCCCGGTCGGCTACTGCTCCCACTCGCCCCTGAAGTCGGGGTTCGCGTCGAGAACCGCTTCGTCGATCATGGCCTGCAGGGGACCCGATTGATCCATGTTGATGGCGTTGGTGACGGGCTTGCCCTCGACGGCGTTGGCGATCTGCTCCATGGCCAGCGCGCCCATGGTCTTGGGGAAGTAGGCAAGGGTTGCGTCCCAGCGCCCCTCGCGGATCGCCTCGATCGAGATCGCCGCGGCGCCGCCGCCCACGAGGTAGAGGTCGGCCACGGTGTAGCCCTCGGCCTCCAGCGCGATCTCCGCCCCCACCAGATGCTGGTCGGCGTTGGAGAGCACCGCATGCACGTCCCTGGCCGCCTGCAGCATGTCCTGCATCGCCTTCAGCGACTGGTCCGGCGAGTACCAGCCTTCGCCGATCCCCACCACCTCGATATTGGGGTACTGGGCCAGGACCGTCTCGAAGGTCTCCAGTCGGAGATTGTCGAAGGGGAAGGTCTTGAAGCCGATGATGACGATGACGTTGCAGGGGTCCTTGTCGGCGCAGTAGGCCGCCACGGCCTCCGCCTGCCAGGTGGCGCCGTCGACGGGCGGCGATGCGACGGTCGCCGTGATGCCGGGCACCTGCGGCTCCAGGGTGTTGAGCTCCGGCCCGATCGGGAAGAGCACCGTCGCGATCGGCACGCCGGCCTCGATCACCTGCTCGAAGGCGCCGGAGATGCCGACGGGGTCGTTGGGCGCCACGATCATGCCCGCGAAGCGGCCGCTGGCGAGCACGTCCTCGATCTGGCTGTACTGGTGGGATGCGTTGAATTTGCCGTCGAAGATCTCGGCTTCGTAGCCGAGCTCGACGGCCATCTCCTCGACGCCTTCGTAGGTGGCCTGATTGAAGCCGTTCTGCGAAGAGGCCGCGAAGAAGGCGATCTTCTTCGACTGCGCCATCGCCTCCGGGACAAGCGCGAGGGCCAGGGCTGCGGCCGTCAGCGCGACGGTGATCAAGCGCTTCATCTCGTCTCCTCCGGTCTGCGTCTTGACTGCCGGACAGAGTAGCATTATGCAAACATAATGCAATCCTGCGGACCACGCGGATCGTGGGTCTGAGCCGAGGCGCATGACAGCGGAGATCGAGGCACTTCCCAGGAAGCGCGCACGGCGCGGCGCGCTGCAGGTGTACGACGTGCTGCGCGAGGAAATTCTGTGGCTGCGGATCGCGCCGAGCTCGGCCCTCGACGAGCTCGCGCTGGCCGCTCGCTTCGAGGTGTCGCGCACGCCCATCCGCGAAGCCCTGCTCCTCCTCGCCGGCGAGCGCCTGGTCGAGGTCCTGCCCAACCGGACCAGCATCGTGGCGCCGTTTTCGCTCGACAATACGGGCGACTATCTGGATGCGGCGCTGATCGTCTCGCGGGCCGTGGCACGGGCGGCGGCGCTCTCCGGCCGGGCCGAGGCGGCGCCGCTGCACGCGCATGTGCAGCGCTTCGGCTGCGCCGTGCAGGCGGACGACTGGGAGGCATCGCTCAGGTGCGAGCTGGAGGCGCTGCGCCATCTCGCGCGGCTTTCCGGCAACATCTTCCTGGTAAAGTTCTTCGAGCAGATACTCGATTCGGGCATGCGCATGTGGGTGCTGCACTACTACCCGAATGCGACGGCGGCGGAGCGTCAGGCATCGGTCGGCCGCCTGCAGGCGCTCACAGAGGCGGTTCTCGCCGGCGATGCCGACGAGAGCGACCGCGCGATCGAGCAAATGTTCCTCGCCGATTTCGCGATCGTCGCCCGCTCGCTCGAGCCCCGCTTCGGTGCGGCGATGCGCGTGGACCGCACGGGCGAAGGACTCGCCGCGCTATGACGCGCCATGCCGGGCGCCGCGCCCGCGCGGCCACGCTGATCCGCGCCGCCGGCCTCGATGCCGCCGCCTTCGTGCCCGGTCCCGGCTTCGCCTATCTCACCGGCCTCCACTTCCCGCTGATGGAGCGGCCGACGCTGCTCTTCGTCACGGCCGGCGCCGGGATTCTCGCCATCATGCCCGCGCTCGAGCGCCTCAAGTGGAGCAGCGCCTTTCCCGATGCACGCACCTTCTACTGGCAGGACAGCGATGGCTTCGAGGACGCCTTCGCGGCGGCGGCAGCCGAGCTGGGAGCCGTCGCCCTGGGCGTCGAGGGCGGGCGGATGCGGATGTTCGAGTACGACGCGCTCCGCCGCCACATGGGGAACGGCGAGGTGCGGAATGCCGACGCCGACCTCCAGGCGCTGCGCATCGCCAAGGACGAGGACGAGATCGCCAGCCTCTCCCGCGCCATCGAGATCAGCGAGCGGGCGTTGGCCGAGACCCTCGACGAGGTCCGCGCCGGCGATTCCGAGCGCGCCATCGCCGCGCTGCTGAAGAGCCGGATGCTCGCACACGGGGCGGAACATTTCGGCTTCGAGCCGATCGTGCTGGCGGGCGCCAAGGCGGCGAACCCGCACGGAACGCCCGACGACGCGCCGCTCCGGCCCGGCGATGCGCTCCTGATCGATTTCGGGGCGCAGTGCGGCGGCTACAGCGCGGATATCACGCGCACGTTCTTCTGCCGGCATGTGAGCGACCGCCATGCGGACATCTACGAGACCGTTCGCGCGGCGAACGCGCTCGGGCGCCGCCTGGCCGGGCCCGGAATCACGGCGCACGATCTGGACAGCGCGGTGACGGACGTGCTCCTTGCCTCGCCCTTCGCGGACATGATCGTGCACAAGACCGGCCACGGCCTCGGGCTCGACGTGCACGAGGCGCCGCAGGTCATGGTGGGAAACCGCCAGAGGCTCGCGTCCGGATACGTGATCACGGTCGAGCCGGGACTCTACGGCGCGGGCGATGTCGGGATCCGGATCGAGGACGACGTGACCATCACCGAGGACGGCTCGCGCTCCCTCACGTCGTTCCCGCGCGCGCTTCGCCTGGTCGGCTAGGGCGGTATCCGATCGGAGGGATCGTATCCGGATTTCGCACGTTCCCTTATTTTGCACGCAATGCGGCCCGAAAAGCCCCCACCTCACCCCGGCCCTCTCCTCCCTAGGGAGGAGAGGGAGAAAAAGTCGGCGCCGCCTTGGTTCCCCCTCCTCCTGGGAGGAGGGGGACAGGGGGAGGTGGGTCTCGTTCGGACCGCGCTGATCCCGTCCGGTCGGATAGTGCTCCAGGGCGGCCCCGTGCGCCCGTCGCGGCCGAACCCTTCAGTCCGCCGGCGCGCCCGTTGCCGGCCGCCGGGCGCAGAGGCGCTGCACGATCCTGGGATCGGGCGGCGGGACGGCGATGGTCTCGTAAGCCGTGACCGTGAGCCGGCCCTCCGCAAGCGCCAGAAGCTCGCCGCGCCTCAGCAGAAAGTCCGGGTTGCGCGGGCGGCCGAAGCGCTCGTTGCCGACGGCGAAGGTCTCGTAGAGGAAGACCCCGCCCGGCGCGAGACGGTCGACGAGCGGGACGAGAAGCGGGCGGAACAGATAGTCCGTCACCACCACCGCATCGAAGCGGCGGCCGGCGAGCGGGTCGGCGCCGGGGCGCTCCAGGTCGGCCTCGACGATCTCGATCAGCGGGTCGGCCGCGAGATCGGTCACGCGCGCAGTGTCGATGTCGATGGCCGTGACCCGCAGCCCCCGGCGTCTCAGATAGCGCGTGTGCCGGCCGCCGCCGCAGGCGAGGTCGAGGACGTGGCCGCCCTGGGCGATGAGGCCCGCGAAGCGGACGATCCAGGGGGAGGGGACGCGGGAGCGGTGGCGGTGCATGGCGGCGTTGCCTGCGCGCCTATATGAAAAGGCGCATGGTTTCGGGGTTTTATGCTACGCTGGAGCGCGTTGTCAGCGAGCCGGGCGCCGTTCCATGATCGTGTTCGACCTCAAATGCGGCAAGGACCACGTGTTCGAGGCCTACTTCGCCGATTCCGCGACCTACGAGCGGCAGGTGAAGGCGGGCGAGATCGCGTGCCCGCTCTGCGGCGACGAGACCATCGCCAAGGCGCCGATGGCGCCCAACATCGCGGTCAACAACAAGGCCAGGGGCGCGCTCAAGCCCAGCCCCATGCCGGAGACCGCGCCCGCGCGCCAGCCGCCGCCCCCGCCGGAGATGGCCCGCGCCGTGGCGACGCTGCGCCGGATGCGCGCCCATATCGAGCAGAACTTCGACCATGTGGGCACGCGCTTCCCCGAGGAGGCCCGCAAGATCCACCATGGCGAGGTCGAGCGCCGCAACATCTATGGCGATGCGACCAGGGAGGAGGTCGGCGCGCTCGCCGACGAGGGGATCGAGATCGGCGAGATCCCCTGGGTTCCCCGCCACGACGCTTGAGACCCGCCGGCGTCGGCCAGCCGGTGCCGCCGCTCAGGCGCCGGCCTTGCGGGCGTGGACGATGTAGTTCACCGCGAGACTGGGGCTCGTCCTCCAGCCGCCGGCGAGCGGGTCGTAGACCATGCCGCGCATGTCGGCGACGGCCAGGCCGTGGCGGCGCAGCAGGCGCACCATCTCCGCCGGGCGGACGAAGCGCGACCAGTCGTGGCTGCCGGCCGGCACCCAGCCGAGAATGCGCTCCGCCGCGACGATGGCCAATGCGTAGGCCGCCAGCGTGCGGTTGAGCGTGGCCACGAAGAGCGAGCCGCCCGGCTCGACGAGGCCCGCGCAGGCGGCGGCGAAGGAGTCGAGATCGGCCACATGCTCGACAATCTCCAGCGCGAGCACGGCGTCGAAGCGCCCGCCGCCCGCCGCCAGCGCCTCCGCCGTGGCGTGGCGGTAGTCGATCGCCAGCCCCTGCTCCTCAGCATGAAGGCGTGCTGCGCGGACGTTGGGCTCCGCCGCGTCGATGGCGACCACCGCCGCCCCCAGCCGGCACAGCGGCTCGGCCATGAGACCGCCGCCGCAGCCGACATCGAGGAGGCGCAGGCCGGCGAGGGGGCGCAGCCCCGGGTTGCCGCCGGGCGGCGCCGATTCGCCTGCCAACCCCTCTCGCACGAGTGCGTCCCGGACATAGGCGATGCGGACCGGGTTCAGCGCGTGCAGGGCGCGGAAGGCGCCGTTGCGCTCCCACCAGCGCCCGGCGAGCCGGGCAAAGCGCTCGACCTCCGCCGGATCGACACTCGGATCGACGTCGGGATCGGTTGAGGCGTCCGCCTGCGCGGTCTCCGCTGAGTCGTCCACGCGCTCCTCCTGCGCCATCGACACGATCCCCTCGCGCCCGGCCGCCCGCTTGCATGGCCTGGGCCGCGTCAGTATGTAGGGGCGTCTCCACCACCGGCAAGAGTCGCCGCCCCGACCCGCGGCCGCCGCACCCGATGGCCCTGATCGTTCACAAATACGGCGGCTCGTCGCTGGCCGACCTCGACCGCATCAATGTCGTCGCCGACCGTGTGAAGGCGGCGGCCGATGCCGGCGACCGGGTCGCGGTCGTGGTCTCCGCCATGGCCGGCGTGACCGATCGGCTGGTGACGTGGGTGCGGGCGGCGGCGGCGCTGCACGACGCGCGGGAGTACGACACCGTGGCTGCGGCGGGCGAGCAGATCACCGCCGGCCTGCTGGCGCTCGCGCTGCAGCAGCGCGGGATCACGGCGCGCTCCTGGCTCGGCTGGCAGATCCCGATCCGCACCGACGGCGGCCACGGCCGCGCCCGGATCGAGGCGATCGAGACCGAGGAGCTGCACAAGCGCCTGGCCCGCCACGAGGTGCCGGTGGTCGCGGGCTTTCAGGGACTGGGTCCGCTCGGGCGGATCACGACGCTCGGCCGCGGCGGCACCGATACCACGGCGGTGGCGCTCGCCGCGGCGCTCGGCGCCGACCGCTGCGACATCTTCACCGACGTGGAGGGCGTGTTCACCGCCGATCCGCGCATCGTTGCGACGGCGCGCAAGCTGACTAAGATCACCTACGAGGAGATGCTGGAGCTTGCCTCCCTCGGCGCCAAGGTGCTGCAGATCCGCGCCGTGGAAATGGCAATGAAGCACCAGGTGCCGCTTCAGGTCGCCTCCAGCTTCGCCGATACCCCCGGAACATTCGTGGTCGACGAGGACGACATCGTGGAACAGGAGCGGGTCAGCGGAATCGCCTACAGCCGGGACGAGGCGAAGATCACCGTGATCGGCGTCGCCGACCGCCCCGGCGTGGCCGCGAGCATTTTCGGGCCGCTGTCGGACGGCAACGTCAACGTGGACATGATCGTGCAGAACATCTCCGCCGACGGCACGACGGACCTCACCTTCACCGTGGCCGAGGCCGATCTGGAGCGCTCGATCGCCATCCTGGAGGAGACGCGCAGCAGCGTCGCCTTCGAGCGGCTCGCGGCGGACCGGGGCGTGGTCAAGGTCTCGGTGATCGGCGTCGGCATGCGCAGCCATGCCGGCGTGGCGCAGACGATGTTCGCGGCGCTCGCGGGCAAGGGCATCAACATCCAGGTGATCTCGACCTCGGAGATCAAGATCAGCGTGCTGGTCTCGGAGGACTATACCGAGCTTGCCGTGCGCGCCCTTCACGCGGCCTACGGACTGGACGACCGTGAGCCCTGACGCGCGCGAGGACGCGCGACGGCGCCTCGACGCCTACTGGGCGCGCGGGTGCGCCTTCCTCGGCACCCGCTACGCGATCATGGGCGGCGCGATGTCCTGGGTCTCGGAGCGCAACCTGGTGGCCGCCATCTCCAACGCCGGCGGCTTCGGCGTGGTGGCCTGCGGCTCGCTCGCCCCGGATCAGCTCGCAGCCGAGATCGACGGCGTGCACGAGCGCTGCGACAGGCCCTTCGGGGTCAACATCATCGTCATGCACCCGGCGCTGGACGCGCTGGTCGCGACCTGCATCGAGCGCCGCGTCGGCCATGTGGTGCTGGCCGGGGGCATGCCGCCGCGCCGCGTGATCGCGGCGCTGAAGGACGCCGGCACCCGCGTCGTCGCCTTTGCGCCGACGCTGCCGCTCGCGCGCAGGCTCGCCAGGCAGGGAATCGACGCGCTCATCATCGAGGGCATGGAGGCGGGCGGGCATATCGGCCCGGTCTCGACCAACGTGCTCGCCCAGGAGGTGCTGCCCCATTTCGACGCGGTGCCGGTCTTCGTCGGCGGCGGTATCGGGCGCGGCGATGCGCTCGCGCTCTATCTCGCGATGGGCGCCGCCGGCGGCCAGCTCGGCACGCGCTTCGTCTGCGCGACGGAATCGATCGCCCATCCGCACTTCAAGCGGGCGATGATCCGGGCGAATGCGCGCGACGCACGGCTTTCGGTGCAGGTGGACCCCGATTTCCCGGTCATCCCCGTGCGCGCCGTCGCCAACAAGGCGACCGAGCGCTTCGAGGCGTTTCAGCGGGAGACCGTTGCGCGCTACCGCCGGGGAGACATTGCGCTCCCCGAGGCGCGGCTCGCCATCGAGCATTTCTGGGCCGGTGCGCTGCGGCGGGCCGCGATCGAGGGCGATGTCGAGAACGGCTCCCTGATGGCGGGCCAGAGCGTCGGCATGGTGACCTCGGAGCAGACGACGGGCGAGATCATCGCCGAGCTCATCGACCAGGCCGTCGGCGCGATCGCGGCCAGCGCCGAACGCGGTGCGGCAGGCACGGGCGGCCGGGCACCGCGCGCCACGCTCCCCGCCACTGCGTGACAGCGTCCGTAATCCGCATGGACATCATATGTTTAGGCCATTTAGGCGTTTGCGCGAGATGACGAGCAGTGATAGATGTAGTCGACTGTGCTGTCAGTAGCGAGGGGGACGGCTTCTCGCGTCGTGCTTCGCAACGCCGAGAAACAATCGGCGAAACGGGGCAGCGGCGCGAGCACTACAGGAGCGGATCGGAAGATCGCAAGTAGGCGCCAGAGCGTGCAACGCCGGCTGGGAGGGCCGGTGTGCGCGCTCGTGGTTGCAGGACGCGAATCATGAAGGAACCTCTGCGGGCGCCGTTCGAGTCGGGCGAGCCTGAACTGGGCGGGCCGCGCCTTGTGCACGAAGTGGGCGGCGAAGACCGTCAAGACTTGCCAAGCCTGTGCGAAGCGCTGCGCGAAGCGCGGCTCAGGGGCGGCTACAGCGTGGGCGATGCCGCCCAGGTGCTGCGGATTCAGGAGCACTACCTCCAGGCGCTGGAGGAGGGCCGCTTCGATCAGATCCCCGGCACGACCTATGCGATCGGGTTCCTGCGCAGCTATGCGGGGTTTCTCGGCCTCGACCCGGACGAGATGGTGGACGCCTTCAAGCGCGAGCAGAGGCTCCAGCCCAACGAGCATCGACTCGCCTTCCCGGCGCCCAGCGATACCAGCCCGAAGCCGAAATTCTGGCTGATCCTCCTCGTCCTGGTGCTGGCCGGACTCGCCTATGGCGGCTGGCAGTATCAATCGACGGGCGGCCAGATCGCGACGGATCTGGTCGCCGACGTATCGACGCGGCTGAGCGAGGCGGTCGGCCTGGATACCGCCGACGCCCCGCAGCAGGCTGCCGCCGTCGCGCCCGACGCCGCGCCGGACGCCGCGCCGGTCGCGGCGGGAAGCGCGGACCCGGCGGCCCCGGTTTCGGAGGAGACCGCCCCGGCGGCATCGCCGGCGCCGGAGACGGCTTCGGCAGAACCCGCCACGACAGGGGTCGCCGCGCCGGTAGCCGCCGAGGTGGCCGGCACGGCGGACCGGCCGGGCCCGGAGCAGGAGACGGAGGCCGGAGCGGCCGAGGGAGCGCCGCCGGACGGCGAGCCGGTCCCGCCGCCGCCGTCCAAGGTCGAAGCGGCCGCCGCCGACGCGCTTGCAGCGGCCGAGCCGAGCGCGGCGGCCGAGCCCGTCCAGCCGGCCGGGGCGGGTGAGGAAAGAGCCGAGCGCAGCCCGGCCATCGCCGCGCCGCTCGACTTCGCGGCCACGGCGGTCGGGGGGGCCGGCACCGCCACAGGCACGACCATCGCCACGGGCATCGCCGCGGCCACCGCCAGCGATGGCGCAGACGTGGCGGCGGAGGCCGGCGGCACCCGGCCCGGCGCGGCGGACGAACGCGTCGGCGCCGGTGGCGATACGGTCGCCGTACAGGAAACGCCGCCGCAACCGGCGACCGACGCAACGCCGCCGCAGACGATCGACGCAACGCCGCCGGCGGAGAACGTCACTCTTGCAGCGGTGGGGGAAGCGGAGTCCTGGCCTTCTGCGGACACCAGCTATGTTCCCAAGGTCTACGGGCGGAGCAACGCCGACGCCCGCGTCGTCATCACGGCGACCGACGACAGCTGGGTTCAGGTCCAGGGCCCCGACAACGAGCTGCTGCTGACCCGGATCCTCCATGCGGGCGATTCCTACCGCGTGCCCGACCGGCCCGGCCTCGTCATGGTGACCGGCAATGCAGGCGGTCTCCAGATGCGGGTGGACGACGCAACCGCGCCCGCGCTCGGCCCGCTCGGGGTGGTCATGCGGAATATCGCGCTCGATCCCGACCGCCTCCTGGCCGGCACCGCCACCGGCAGGTAGGCGGCGCGGCGCGCAGGGCGGCCGCTGCCGGCGGCCGCCGCTTGCCGGAACCGTCGAATCGAGTCACTAAACCCGGCGCCGCTCGGGAACCCGGACAGTGCAAAGAATTCAGCCCGTTCGCGGAACGCACGATCTCGTGGCGGAGGACATGCGCCGCCACCGCCACGTCACCGAGCATGCGCGCACGCTGGCCGGGCGCTACGGCTTCGCCGAGGTCGCGACGCCGATCTTCGAGTTCAGCGATGTCTTCCGCCGCACCCTCGGCGACACCTCGGACATCGTGACCAAGGAGATGTACACCTTCGCCGACCGCGGCGGGGCGGAGCTGACGCTCAGGCCGGAGAACACGGCGGGCGTCGCGCGCGCGCTCATCGGCGGCGCCTTCGGCCAAGGCCGGCCGGTCAAGTGCTTCTACGCCGGGCCGATGTTCCGCTATGAGCGGCCGCAGAAGGGGCGGCTGCGCCAGTTCCATCAGATCGGCGTCGAGCTGATCGGCGCTTCCGAGCCGCTCGCCGACATCGAGGTGATCGCCCTCGGCGCGCATCTGCTCCAGGCGCTCGGCGTCTCGGACCGGGTCACGCTGGAGATCAACACGCTCGCCGACGAGCCCAGCCGCCGGGCCTACCGGGACGCGCTCGTCGCCTTCCTGCAGGCCCATGAGGACGCGCTCTCCGGGGAGAGCAGGGAGCGTCTCCGGCGCAACCCGCTGCGTGTCCTCGATTCCAAGGATGAGGGCGACAGGAGGGTGCTGGCCGATGCGCCATCGATCGACGACCATCTGAGCCCGTCCGCGGCGGCCTTCTTCGACGCCGTCTGCGACGGGCTGAGCGGGCTCGGCATCGCCTTCGCCCGCAATGCCCGGCTGGTGCGCGGCCTCGACTACTACTGCCATACGGCCTTCGAGTTCACGACCGAGGCGCTCGGCGCCCAGGGCGCGGTGCTTGCCGGCGGCCGCTACGACGGCCTGGTGGAGGCCATGGGCGGGCCGCCCACGCCCGGAGTCGGCTGGGCCGGCGGCATCGAGCGCCTGGCCGCCCTCGTGGGCGAGGTGGCGCCGGCTGCCCGGCCCATCGCCATCGTGCCCCTCGGCGCGCGCGCCGAGAGCACCGCGCTCGGGCTCGCCCAGCGGCTCCGGCACGAGGGCTTCACGGTGGAGCTGACCTATCGCGGCTCTCTGTCCAAGCGCCTGAAACGGGCCGATCGGGCCGGCGCCGCAGCGGCGGTCATCCTGGGCGAGGACGAGATGGCGCGTGGCGTGGCGACGGTCCGCGATCTCGACAGCGGCGAACAGGTCGAGGCGCCGGAGGCCGCGCTCGGCGCGCATCTCGCCCGCTATGCGCCCGCCCGATGAGTGCCGCCGCAGGCTTCGAGGAGCGCCTGGACCGGGTGCTCGCCCGCCACGGCGAGCTCGGCCGCGCCCTCTCGGCGGTGCCGCCGCCGCCGCCCGGCGAGCTGGCCAGGCTGTCGCGCGAATACACCGGGCTCTCGCCGGTCGTGGACGCGATCACGGCGCTCCGCGCCGCCCGCGACGAGGCCGACGAGCTTCGGACCATGGCCGAGGACGCGGACAGCGAGCCCGAGATGCGCGCCCTGGCGGAGGAGGAGCACGCGGCACTGATGGCGGCCATGCCCGAGAGGGAGGAGGCGCTCAAGCTCCTCCTCCTGCCGGCGGACGAAGCCGACGAGCGCAATGCGATCCTGGAGATACGCGCCGGCACCGGCGGCGATGAAGCCGCCCTCTTCGCCGGCGACCTGCTCAGGATGTACCAGCGCTATGCCGAGGCCAGGCGCTGGCGTTTCGAGCTGATGTCGCTGTCGGAGACCGGCCTCGGCGGGGTCAAGGAGGGGGTGGTCTCCATCGGCGGGCGCGGCGCCTACGCCAGGCTCAAGTTCGAATCCGGCGTCCACCGCGTACAGAGGGTGCCGGAGACCGAGGCCGGCGGGCGCATCCACACCTCGGCCGCGACCGTCGCCGTCCTGCCCGAGGCGGAGGACGTCGATATCGCGCTGGACGAGAAGGAGCTCCGCATCGACGTCTACCGCTCCAGCGGCCCCGGCGGGCAGAGCGTCAACACCACCGACAGCGCCGTGCGCATCACCCACCTGCCCAGCGGGATCGTCGTCACCCAGCAGGACGAAAAGTCGCAGCACAAGAACAAGGCCAAGGCCATGAAGGTGCTGCGCGCCCGGCTCTACGACCGGGAACGCGCGCTGCGCGACGCAGAGCGGGCCGCCCAGCGGCGCGGGCAGGTGGGCTCCGGCGACCGTTCGGAGCGCATCCGCACCTACAACTTTCCGCAAGGGCGGGTGAGCGATCACCGCATCGGTCTCACCCTCTACAAGCTCGACAAGGTGTTGAGCGGCGAGGCCCTCGACGAGGTCATCGACCCGCTGATGACGGCGGACCGCGCCGCCCGCCTCGCGGAGGCGGAATGAGAGGCGCCACGGCGGCTCCCGCCGAGACCCGCGCCACGACCCGGGCCATGACCCGGGCCATGGCCCTCGGCGCCGCGGGGCGGCTGCTGCAGGAGGCGGGTATCGACACGCCGAAGCTCGACGCCAGCGTGTTGATGCAGCACGTGCTGGGGGCGCGGCGGGAGGCCCTGCTCGCCGAGCGCGACCTGCCGCTCCGCGCCGCCGAGGCCCGGCGGCTGGTGGCGCTGGTCCGCCGCAGGGCTGCGCGCGAGCCGATCGCCTACCTTACCGGCCGGCGCGAGTTCTGGAGCCTCGATCTTGCCGTCGACCGCTCGACGCTGGTGCCGCGGCCGGAGACCGAGACCGTCGTCGAGGCGGTGCTGGCCCATGCCGCCCGCCTGCCAGCGCGCGCGCGCCTGCTCGATCTCGGCACCGGCTCGGGCTGCCTGCTCGTCGCGCTCCTCGGCGAGCTCGGGAGCGCAGCCGGGCTCGGCGTCGATGTCAGCGCCGCGGCCGTCTCCCTCGCGCGGGCCAATGCGGGGCGCAACGGAGTCGGCGGGCGGGCCTCCTTCATCGTTGCCGACTGGGGCGCGCCGCTCGCCGGACGATTCGACGTGGTGGTGAGCAACCCACCCTATGTGGCGGCCTGCGAGCTCGCCTCGCTGGCTCCGGAGATCGTCCGCCACGAGCCGCAGGCGGCGCTCGACGGCGGGGCGGACGGCTATGCGTGCTACCGGCGACTCGCGCCGCAGATCGCGCGACTCCTGGCGCCGGGGGGGATGGCCGCGCTCGAGCTCGGCGCCGGGATGGCGGATGCAGTGGCGGCGTTGTTTCGCGCCGCCGGACTGGTTGAGATCGGCCGCCGGCGCGATCTTGCCGGCATCGAACGATGCGCGTTGTTCGCACACGGCGCCGACGCCGGGTCCTTGTCCGAACAAGACCTTACCCGCCGCCGGACGGCGTGAAGCGGTGGGAAAAAATGCAAAAAAGAGGTTGCAAAGCGCGCCATCCCGGTTAGGGTCAGCGGGACTCGCGGAAGATGACCGGTTGGACGGTCTGCTCGGGTCCCTCAGCGAAAGATGCTGACAGGCGTGACCGTAACCAATGCAGCCGGCACGCGGTGCGTGGCTGCCCGTGAGGTCAGAAGGCGATTGGTATGAAGGGTCCAAACAGCAAACGCCCACGTGGGTACAGAGGCAACGGACGGCGTCCCGGATTGCACGGGCGCGGATCGAACTTCGAGAGCAACGGCCCCCAGGGAAAGATCCGCGGAACCGCCTTCCAGGTCATCGAGAAGTACCAGGCCCTGGCGCAGGACGCGCTCTTGGCCGGAGACCGGATCGGCGCCGAAAATTTCTTCCAGCACGCCGAGCATTACTATCGCGTGGTCGCCGCCAATGGCTGGGACCAGCAGCGGCAGCAGCAGCGCCCGCAAGGCCAGCCGCAGCCGCAGCACTCCCAGCAGCCGCAGCAGCCCCAGCCGCAGCAGCCCCAGCCGCAGCAGCGGGGCGAGCCCGAGCGGAGGGCGGGCGGCAGAGAGCAGGAGCCGTCGCCGGACGCCGAGCCCCGGTCTCAGGCTGCGGCAGGCGACGACACCCCGGCCTCGACCGAAGAGCACGCGCCCCAGGCCTCCTGACCGGCTCTTCCCGACCCACCGGACCCCACCCATTCCCGCCCCGTTCCGCGCCGGAGCGCGGACGCGGAGACAACACGGCCCCGCGCCACGCGCACCCGGCAACCGTGCGCTGTGAGAGATGAGCGCGACCGCGCCGCGCCGCGGCCCGTCCGATGCGTTCCTGATCTGACCTTCCTCACCACCACCTCCCCGGTCCCCTCCGCCGCCATATCTTATTCCTCAGGCACGCGATGCTCCCCGTCCAACACGGAGGACGCGCGCAACTCCCCCCACCTCACCCCGGCCCTCTCCGCCCCCAGGGGCGGAGAGGGAGAGCAGGGTGGTGCCGCTTGCGTTCCCCCGGCGGCCCCCAAGGCGTGGGAGCTGAGCGGGACCGGGCCGCGCAGCGGCCCGGCCGGCGCGACCGCGCCGGCGCGCCGATAGGCGCGTAAGCCAAGCGAGCGGAGCGAGCGCCCGGCGCCTGAGGGAAATGAAGAAAGTGCGCCATTCACCCCGCACCATGGTACGCTGGCCGGCCGTAGTGCCGGGGGCCACGATGGTCCGTTTCGGTCCATGGGAAAGGAAACATCGTGGCCACCAAGCGACAGATCGCGGCCAACCGCCGCAACGCCCGCAGGAGCACCGGGCCGAAGACCGCCGCCGGCAAGGCCGCCTCGTCCGCCAATGCGCTCCGCCACGGCCTCGCCGCCGCCCGCGCGGTGGTGCTGCCGGACGAGGACGGCGAGGCCTACGAGAGGCTGAGGCAGGGCGTGATCGCCGACCTCGACCCGGCCGGCGCCCTCCAGGAGGCGCTGGCGCAGCGCATCGTCGTGCTGCTCTGGCGCCTCGACCGCGCCGCCCGGCTGGAGGCGGAGCTCTTCGTCCACGGCCGCCTCGCGGTGCAGCGCAAGGAAGTGGTGGCCTCGGCGGTGCGCGAGTCCGCCGCGGCCGGACTCGCGGCCATGCTGGGGGAGGCGGACGGCGCGCGGCGGGAGGCGCGCTTCCAGGCCAAGCGCGCCATCGACGCGGACATCCGCGCGCAGGCGCCCTCGGCGCAGGTCCTGGTGGAACGGCAGGAGAGCGCAAAGACCTTCGACCGCCTGGCGCGCCACGAGGGGACGCTGCAACGGGCGCTCAACCGGACGCTGGAGGATTTCCGGGGCCTGCGCCGGGAGGCGGAGGCGGCAGCACCTGAGGCGGCTCCGCCTGACGCAGCCCCGGCCGAGGAGGCACCGGCGGAGGCGGCGCCCGGTCCGGCCGCGGCGCCACCCGGCGCAGGCCCCGCCGCGCCCCGTTGTCCGGCGGCCCTCGCCGACGAAGACGCATTATTGCAAAACGAAGCCAATTCGGCACAAGCGCTTGAAGCGGCGTCGAAAGCACCCGCCGGCGCCGACCCGCCGGCCCGCCCGCCCGGCGGCCAACCGGGCATCGGAGCCGAGCGGGACCGGGCCGCGCAGCGGCCCGGCCGGCGCGACCGCGCCGGCGCGCCGCAAGGCGCGTAAGCCAAGCGAGCGGAGCGAGCGCCCGGCGCCTGAGGGAGAACAAAAACACTTCGCCCGGCGCTTGAGGGAAATGAACAAGCGCTTCCCCACACCCTTGCCGCGCCGCAGCCAAACCCCATATAGGGGGCGGTTGCCAGGATACCCGGCATCCGGCTGCGGACTTCGCCCGAGGTCAGGAGAGTGCGACCAGGTTCGGCTCTCGGCAGCGGATGGCCAACGAGGGACGGCGCATGGATTTCGAGAGGTTTACCGAGCGCTCGCGCGGCTTCGTGCAGGCCGCCCAGGGACTCGCGGCCGGGCGCGGTCACCAGCGCTTCATGGCAGAGCATCTGCTCAAGGTCCTGCTCGATGACGGAGAGGGCCTCGCCGCCAATCTCATCCGCGCCGCCGGCGGGCGGCCGGCGGATGCGCTGGAGAAGACGGAAGCGGCGCTCGATGCGCTGCCCAGGGTGGAAGGGGACGGCGCAGGCCAGGTCTACCTTGCGCCGGAGACGGCACGGCTCTTCGACTCCGCCACCGATATCGCGAAGAAGGCCGGCGACAGCTATGTGACCGCCGAGCGCCTGCTGCTCGCGCTTGCGCTCGCCAGGGGGACGCGGGCCGCCCGCATTCTCGTCGACGCCGGCACGAGCCCCCAGTCGCTGAACGCCGCCATCGACGATCTGCGCAAGGGGCGGACGGCGGACAGCGCCTCGGCCGAGGCCGGCTATGACGCGCTCAGGAAGTACGCGCGCGACCTGACCGAGGCAGCGCGCGGCGGCACGGTCGATCCGGTGATCGGGCGGGACGAGGAGATCCGCCGCATCATGCAGGTGCTCTCGCGGCGCACCAAGAACAACCCGGTCATCATCGGCGAGCCGGGCGTCGGCAAGACCGCGATCGTCGAAGGCCTGGCCCAGCGGATCGTCAATGGCGATGTGCCCGAATCGCTCAGGGACAAGCGCCTGCTCGCCCTCGACCTCGGTGCCATGGTGGCCGGCGCCAAGTTCCGCGGCGAGTTCGAGGAGCGGCTCAAGGCCGTCCTCGCCGAGGTCAACGCGGCCGCCGGCGACGTCGTGATGTTCATCGACGAGGTGCACACGCTGGTGGGCGCCGGCGCGGCCGAGGGCGCGATGGACGCCTCCAACCTGCTCAAGCCCGCGCTGGCGCGCGGCGAGCTGCGCTGCGTCGGCGCGACGACGCTGGACGAGTACCGCAATCACGTCGAGAAGGACGCAGCGCTGGCACGGCGCTTTCAGCCCGTCTACGTGTCGGAGCCCACCGTCGAGGACACGGTGTCGATCCTGCGCGGCCTCAAGGAGAAGTACGAGGTCCATCACGGCGTCGCCATCACCGACAACGCGATCGTCGCGGCCTCCACGCTGTCGAACCGCTACATCACCGACCGCTTCCTGCCCGACAAGGCCATCGACCTGGTCGACGAAGCGGCGAGCAGGCTTCGCATGGAGATCGATTCCAAGCCGGAGGAGCTCGACGAGCTCGACCGGCGCATCATCCAGCTCAAGATCGAGCGTGAGGCGCTCAAGAAGGAGACGGACGAGCGCTCCCGCGACCGGCTCCAGGGGCTCGGCGAGGAGCTCGCGGCGCTGGAGAAGCGCTCGGCCGACCAGACCGCGGTCTGGCGCGCGGAGAAGGAACGCCTCGCCGGCGGCCAGCGCATCAAGGAGCGGCTCGACGCGGCCCGGAGCGCGCTCGAGATCGCGCAGCGGAACGGCGACCTCGCGCGTGCCGGCGAGCTCTCCTACGGGGTCATTCCCGACCTCGAGCGGGAGCTCGGCGCGCTCGAGGCGGCCACGCACGAGCCGCTCCTCGACGAGGCGGTAAAGCCCTCCCACATCGCCGGCGTCGTCTCGCGCTGGACCGGCATCCCGGTGGACAAGATGCTGGAGGGCGAGCGCGAGAAGCTGCTGCACATGGAGCGTTCGCTGAGCGCGCGCGTGGTGGGGCAGGAGGAGGCGGTGGTCGCCGTGAGCAACGCGGTCCGCCGCGCCCGCGCCGGCCTCCAGGACGCGGACCGCCCGACCGGGTCGTTCCTGTTCCTCGGGCCCACCGGGGTGGGCAAGACCGAGCTCGCCAAGACCCTGGCCGCGTTCCTGTTCGACGACGAGGCGGCGATGATCCGCATCGACATGTCGGAATATATGGAGAAGCACGCCGTCGCCCGCCTGATCGGTGCGCCGCCCGGCTATGTCGGCTATGACGAGGGCGGCGCGCTCACCGAGGCGGTGCGCCGGCGCCCCTATCAGGTGATCCTCTTCGACGAGATCGAGAAGGCGCACGGCGACGTCTTCAACCTGCTGCTGCAGGTGCTCGACGACGGCAGGCTCACCGACGGGCACGGGCGCACGGTCGATTTCCGCAATGCCGTCATCATCCTGACCTCCAATCTGGCGGGCGAGATCCTGGCGGCGCGGCCGGACGCCGAGGAGTCGCATGCGCTTCGCGAGCGGGTCATGGAGACGGCCCGCGCGAGCTTCCGGCCGGAGTTCTTCAACCGGCTGGACGAGGTCATCCTGTTCCGTCGGCTGAGCCGCGCGCACATGGGCGCCATCGTGGACATCCAGGTCGCCGGCCTCGCGCAGCGGCTGAACGAGCGCAAGATCGCGCTGGAGCTCGGCGACGACGCCCGCGCCTGGCTCGGTGAGGCCGGCTACGACCCGGCCTATGGCGCGCGGCCGCTGAAGCGGGTGATTCAGCGCAGCCTGCAGAACCCGCTCGCCGAGCGCATCATCGAAGGCAGCCTCGGCGATGGCGAGACGGTGAGGGTCTCGGCCGGGCCCGACGGCCTCGTCATCGCGGTTGCCGGCGCTCGCGCGCTCGTAAGCGCGGCTTAGCCCGGATTTCTCACCATGGTCACGGTCTGCGTCGCGTCCAGGCGTTCGATCCGCAAGGAGCGGGCCGAAAAGCGTAGCAGGGACTACGGTTGAGGCCCGCGACGCTGCGGGCGGGCGCCTGGGCGCGACCCGAAGGGCGGCGCTTTCCGGCCGACAGCGTGCGTCAAGCCGCTTGCCCGATGCCCCGCATCGCGCTGCGCGGCTTTCCTACTCTGTCGGCCGGAAAGCGCCGCGCAGACCATGACCATGGTGAGAAAGCCGGGCTGGCGGGCGACGCTCGCGGGGCGGGGGCGGGAAGGACCTGCGCAGCCGCGGCCGGCGGCACGCTTCAGGTCAGCGGCGGGCGACGCGCGTGAGCGCCGGCACCTCGGCGAGCAGGACCGTGATCTTCTGCACCTGCTGCTGGAACGCGACGAGCTCCCGGCCTTTCAGCTTGCGGCCGGTCGGCAGCTTGAGCTTCAGCGGGTTGATCCTCTTGTTGCCCTGCATCACCTCGTAGTGGAGGTGCGGCCCGGTCGACATGCCGGTGGAGCCGACATAGGCGATGACCTGACCCTGGCGGACCCGTTTGCCCTTCTTCATGCCCTTCGCGTAGCCGCTGAGATGGGCATAGCCGGTGCTGTAGGTGCCGTTGTGCCGGATGCGGACATATTTGCCGTAATTGCCGGCGCGGCCGATTCGCGAGACCGTCCCGTCGCCTGCGGCGTAGATCGGCGTGCCCGTGGGAGCGGCGAAGTCGAGGCCCAGGTGCTTCTTGTTGTAGCCGAGGATCGGGTGCCGGCGCGGACCGAAGCCGGACGAGAGCCGGGCGCCGCTGATCGGCGTGCGCATGAGGGCCTTGCGTACGCTCGCGCCCCGCGTGTCGAGATGGTCCGCCGGTCCTTCCTCGGGCTCGTAGCGGAAGAGCTCGACCGTGCGCTTGCCGACCTCGAGCCGGGCATAGAGGAGGGGGCCGTTCTCCACGAACTGGCCGGCCATGTCGTAGGCGGCCTCGTAAAGGACCTCGAAGCGGTTGCCGGGCCGGATGTCCCGCTGGAAGTCGATGTCGTAGCTGAAGATGTGGAGCATCTCCATGAAGACCTGGTTCGGCATTCCTGCCTCGAGCGCCGCCTCGTAGAGGCTGGTCTCGATCGCGCCGACCGTCTTTTCGACGATCCGGTCGAGAGGCCGGTCCACCACGCTCGGCAGGAAGATGCCGTCATCGCCGCGGGTGACCACGACGTCGCGATCCGGCGCCACGCCGAGGGCGAACGCGGCCAGCCGGGGTGAGCCGTCCGACCCGTTCACCGGGTCGAACGAGAGAGAGAGCGTCTGCCCGATCCGCAGCCGGCGCGGATTATGAACCTTGCGGAAGGCGGCGATGGCGGCCTCCGACTCCGCGCGCGTGCCGCCGGACCGGGTGAGCGCGGCCGACAGCGTGTCTCCCTTGCGGATGACCACCGCCTTGCGCACCAGACCGTCCTCGCCGTCCATGAGACCGGCGGCGAAACCGTTGACGGTGCCGTTGACGGCGTCCGTCGCAAGCGCCGGCTGCACGGCGGCGGCGGGGGCCGCGATCGGCGCGGCGGCGGCGACGAAGGCGCCGCTCATGACCTCTCCGAGACCGTCGGCAGGCGCCTGCGCCGCCGGGTCGTGGGGGCGCTCGCCCTCCGGCGACGCGCCGGCCGTGGCCATGCGCTGGAGCGGGGGCTCCGTCAGGACGAGGTGGCTCACGCGCACCGCTTCGAAGTGACCGCCGGCGGATCGCGTCACCTTGACGAAGCGATTGTCGCCGACGCGCAGCGCAACGGCCTCGAGGGTGTTCGCCCCCCTCTGGTCGGTGCCGGTCACCAGGGTGATCTTCTGCCCGATACGGAGCCGCCTCAGGTTGACCAGCGTGCGGGCCGCCTGAATGGCGCGGTCCGCCTCCACGCGGTCGATCCCGTGCCGTCTCAGGATGGCCATCAGGGTATCGCCCGAGCGCATCGTGATGCGTTTGGCAGACGGCGGCAGGGTCTCGAGCGCGACCGCCGCCGCGACGGCTGGCGGGCCGGCGTGGTCTGCGGCCGGCTTCGCGGGTCGGGGCGGCGGCACCGTGGCGATGCGGCTCACGAAGCGCCCCTTGTCGCCCCGCTCCACCTCGATACGCCGGCCTTTCGGGAGCTCGATATCGAGCCGCGCGATGCGGGGCTCGAAGCCGGGCAGCGGGCGCTTGGTGACCCGCACGGTGATGCCGGCGGGGAGGCGCCTGGGGCTGAACACGCGGCGCAGGCTCTGTACGAGGGCGTCCGCCTCGGGCCGGCGCACGTCTGCGTCGCGGAGCAGATCCATCAGGGTGCTGCCGGCGTGCAGGGTGCGGCGCAAGTCGATGGGCTTGGGAGAGGGCTCCGGCGTGCCGGCACCGTGGCCGCTCTCCTCGGCCAGGGGGGCGGCATCGTCCCCGGTCTGGGCGGTGTCGCCGGTCGGCGTTTGCGCCGCCGCGGTGTCTTCCACCGCGGCGTCTTCCACCGCGGCGACGGCGACACGCGCCGGGCCTGCGTCCAGGAGCGCGGCGCCGGTGGTGAGGCGCGCCGCGAAACTGCCGCCATCGGTCCGCACGACCGCCACCGCCTGGTCGTCGTCGAGATGGAGCGCGATGCCGCGCAGGAGCGGCGCACCGTCCGCATCGCGCCCTGCGGCGATCGAGATGGCGTGACCCGGCATCAGGTCGCGCGGGTCGAACGCCGCCCGCAGCGCGCCCACGACGGCGTCCGCGGTCGCGCCGTCGACACCGTGGTGGCGCAGGATGCCGCCGATCGTCTGGTTGCGCCGCACCGTCACGGTGCGGCCGTCCCGGTCGAACGCGACCTCCGACAGCGGGATGGGCCGGGTGAGGGGGAGGCTGGTGCGCCGCGCCCTGTAGCCGCCGTTCGCGATTCGGTTCGCCTCGACGAAGCGGTCCCGCCCGGTCTCGACGCTGACCGCAAGGGGGACGGTCCGCCGCTCGTCTTCCGTTCTGAACAGGAGCCGGACCTCGCGGCCGACCCTCATGCGCCGCAGGTTCGTCTTTCGCTGGAGTGCCCGGGCAATTCCATGGGCGTCGTTCGCGCTCACGCCGGCCTTGCTCAACAGGGCGGACAGGCTGTCGCCGCGCCCGACCCGGACGGTCTCCAGCTCCGTTTCGGGTTCGGCCGCCGCAGGCGCACCCTGTATCGGCGCGGCCAGGCCCACTGCAACGGCCACGATCAAGGCGAAGCCTGCAATGCGGCCCGACCGGCGGCGAGACCGGCGATCCGTATCCCGGAACAGTCTCTGATCCATGCGCATGCTTGCCGAATAGTGAAGCGGAGACGGCGAAACGGTCACTGACCCTGATGCGGCGCCGGCGTCCTGTCAATCGTGCAGTCAGGCAGCCGGCCCGGACATGCCGCCATTTGCGGCACGCAAATGCTCCATCGCGGTCCGCATCGCCGGCCCGCGACGGCCGCTAGCGCCGGCTGCGGGCGCCCGAACGGCGCCCGGCGCCTGCCGCCCTCGTGCGCAACCGTACGATCTCGTCCTTGACCTTGAGCTTGCGGCGCTTCAGACCGGTGAGCGACAGCCCGTCCGGCGCCGGTCGTCCGGATTCTTCCTCGATCTCCCGTTCCAGCCCAGCGTGTTTCGCGGCGAGTGTGGCAAGATAGTCGTCGACCCCGATCTCCATGACCAGCGTGAGAGGGTCGATCCGCGAGTACATCTCTTGGTGGGTCTCTCTGCGACTGTCTCGATCGGGGCGACACGCCCGGCGTACCGGGGAGCATCCGCGATTCTGCCGCCAGTATGTCATATCGCGCGTGCCGTCGCCATGTCGTATCGCGCCGTGTCGCGCAGACCATGACCATGGTGAGAAGGCCGGGTTAGGCTATCGGCAGGCCGGGTCCCGGTGTAAGAGCCGGGGTTGCAGGCGGCGATCGGGACCGGACACGGAGGCCCCCGGCACAGGGCGGGCGGTCCCCGGCATGATGATGGCCGTGACGGAGGGCATCGCGGTGGGCAGGACGGGTGGCGGGCGGCCGGCGGATCCGGCTCCCGGCCGGGCGCGGTGAGCCTCACGGCGGCCCTCGCCGCGGGCGGGGCAAGCGTCGCCGCGGCGGCGCTTCTGACCGGCCTCGTGCGGGTGCTGTTGCGGCGCCACGACGTGATGGATCGCCCTAACGAGCGCTCCAGCCACGAAGCCGCGGTGCCGCGCGGCGGCGGAACCGCCGTCGTCGGCGTTCTGCTCGGCGCCTGGCTTGCGCTTTGGCTGTGGGGTGCGTGCGATTCCTGCGGGACGCTGTTCTGGGTGGCGCTCGCCGGCGCGCTCGGGCTCGCCGCGGTATCCTGGCTCGACGATCTGCGCGGCGGCCTCCCCGCCTTGCCCCGCCTGCTCGCGCAAATCGCGGCGGTCGGCGCCGGAATCGTGGCGCTCCCCGGCGACGGCCTCGTCTTTCAGGGCGCGCTTCCCGCCGTCGCCGACCACGCCCTGGCCGCGGCGGCCTGGCTCTGGTTCGTGAACCTGTTCAATTTCATGGACGGGATCGACGGGCTCAGCGGGGCCGAGGGCGCCGGCCTCGGTCTCGGCACCTTCCTGCTGGCGCTGCTCGGCGCCGTGCCGGCGGGGCTGGGGCCTCTCGGACTCGTCCTCGCCGGCGTGTCGCTCGGCTTCCTGCCGTGGAACTGGAATCCCGCAAAAATCTTCCTCGGCGATGTCGGCAGCGTGCCGCTCGGCTACCTGGCCGGCTGGCTCCTGCTGGCGCTGGCGGCGGCCGGTGCATGGCAGGCGGCGCTGCTGCTGCCCGCCTACTACCTGGCGGACGCGACCTTTACCCTGGCCGCACGCCTGCTGCGCGGCCGGCCGATCTGGGAGGCGCATCGCGAGCACCTCTATCAGCGTGTCGTGGCGGCAGGCTGGAGCCACGCCCGTGCGGTGCGGCTGATCGCCGGCCACAATCTCCTGCTGATCGGATTGGCGGTCGCATCGCAGCAGGGCGCCGCCGCCGCCGGCGCGGCTCTCGCGGCGGGGGCGATTCTTGTCGCGGCGCTGCTGTGGTATCTTCAGGCCGCGGCTCGGGCATCATGCGGCGCATCGGACTAGGCATCGTCGTCAACCGCGCCTATGCGGTGGCGGCCCACGACGTGGCCATGGCGGGCGCGTCCTTCGCGCTCGCCCTGTTGCTTCGCCACGGTCCCGGCGCCTTCTGGGACATGTCGAGCGGCTTCTTCGTCGAGGGGATGCTGCTGTTCACGGCGGTCTCGGCGCTGGTTTTCTGGCGCACGCGCATCTATCGCGGGGTCTGGCGCTATGTCGCGCTGCGCGACGTGGTACTCGTCGTCCAGGCGGCGAGCCTGGCGGTGCTGGTGTTCGTGCCGATCCTCTTCGCGCTCACGCGGCTCGAGGCCTATCCCCGCTCGGCCCTCTTCATCAACTGGTTCGTCCTGGTTGCGCTCCTCGTGGGTCCGCGCGTCGTCTACCGGGCGATCCTGGACGGCGGCCTCGGCGGCGTGCTGCGGCGGGGCGCGGGCGCGGCACGGCGCATTCCGGTGCTGCTGCTGGGAGCCGGCGACAATGCCGAGCTCTTCATCAGCGCGACCATGCGCGGCTCGTCGTCCGCCTACCGCGTCGTCGGCATCGTGGACGACGACGCGAGCAAGGCCAGGCGCCACATCCACGGCATCCGGGTTCTCGGCACGACGGCCGAGCTGGCGGAGGTCGTGCGCACGCTCCGCGCCAGGGGGGCGGAGCCCCACCGGGCGGTGCTGACGCTGCCGGACCCGGACCCGGACCACCTGCGCTCCCTGCTCGCGGCCTGCGAGGCGCTCGGCCTGCCGCTCTCTCGCCTGCCCGAGCTGACCGACTTCCGCCCCGGTGCCGCGCGCGAGATCGACGTGCGGCCGGTCCGCCTCGAAGACCTGCTGGGGCGCCCGCAGGCGGCGCCCGACCGCGCCGCCATGCGGGCCCTGGTCAATGGCCGGCGGGTCTGCGTCACCGGCGCCGGCGGCACCATCGGCGCCGAGCTCGTGCGGCAGATCGCCGATGACGGGCCCGCGCACCTCATCCTCATCGACAATTCCGAATACAACCTCTACCGCATCGATCTCGAACTCGACGAGGCGCATCGCGGCCTCTCGCGCAGCACCGTGCTCGGCGACGTGCGGGACCCGGGCCGCCTCGCCTCGACCTTCGCCCGCGAGCGCCCCGAACTGGTGTTCCACGCCGCCGCGCTCAAGCATGTGCACATGGTGGAGGCCAACCCCAACGAGGGCGTTCTCACCAATGCCGTGGGCACCCGCAACGTCGCCGATGCCTGTCTCGCCGCCGGCAGCCGGGCGATGGTGCTGGTCTCGACCGACAAGGCGGTCAACCCGACCAGCGTCATGGGCGCGACCAAGCGCATCGCGGAGAGCTACTGCCAGGCGCTCGCGGCCTCGCCCGCGGCGGGGAGCTTGCGCCTGGTGACGGTGCGCTTCGGCAACGTGATCGGCTCCTCCGGCTCGGTGGTGCCGCTCTTCCAGCGCCAGATCGCCGCAGGCGGCCCGCTGACCGTGACCGACCCGGAGGTGGCGCGCTACTTCATGACGACGCGGGAGGCGGTGCAGCTCCTGCTCCAGGCGTCGGCTCTCGGCGCGGGCGCGGGCGGCGGCGGCATCTACGTGCTCGACATGGGCGGGCCCATCAGGATCGTCGATCTCGCGCGGCAGATGATCCGGCTCGCCGGGCTCACGCCCGACAAGGACATCGAGATCGTGTTCACCGGGCTGCGTCCGGGCGAGAAGAAGGACGAGGCCCTGTTTCACCCGGCCGAGCCGCTTGTCGCGACCGATACGCCGGGAATCCTCAGGGCCCAGTCGCGCTCCGCCGACCTCGCTCTCATGCAGCGCCGGCTCGACTTGCTGCAGGCGGCTGCGCGCGACCGGCGCAGCGCCGATACGCTGTCCCTGGTCGCGGCGATGGTGCCCGAATACGCGCCGAGCGACGGCGCCCACGCCGCGCCTCCGGCCGACGCCGGGCTGGCGCTCTAGCCGGCCACGACCCAGCCTCGGGGAGCCCTTCGATGCCCGACACGCCAGGCCGGCCCATCGCCCGCGCCCTGATCTCGGTCTCGGACAAGACCGGCCTGGTGCCCTTCGCCGCCATGCTTGCCCGGCACGGCGTGGCCATCCTGTCCACCGGCGGCACCGCGCGGGTGCTCCGCGACGCCGGCATCGCGGTCACCGACGTTTCCGAGCACACGGGCTTCCCCGAGATCATGGACGGCCGGGTCAAGACCCTGCACCCGGCGATCCATGGCGGCATCCTCGCCCGCCGGGACGACCCCGGCCATCGCGCGGCACTGGAGGCGCACGGGATCGCCGGCATCGACCTGGTCGCGGTCAACCTCTACCCCTTCGAGGAGGCGGTGCGCGACGCTGCCGCGCTGGACACCTGCGTCGAGACCATCGATATCGGCGGCCCGGCCATGATCCGGGCTGCGGCCAAGAACCATGACGACGTGACCGTGGTGGTGCAGCCCTCGGACTATGCGGCGGTGACGGAGGAGATGGCGGCGCTGGGCGGTGCCACCGGCCTCGCGCTGCGCCGGCGGCTGGCGGCGACGGCGTTCGCGCGCACCGCCGCCTACGACGCCGCCATCGCCCGCCGGCTCGCGGCAGAGGGCAGCGGCGGCAGTGACGGCGACTGCCTGCCCTCCCGCATCGTGTTCGGCGGCAGCCGCCGGCGTCGGCTGCGCTACGGCGAAAACCCCCATCAGGCCGCCGCGCTCTATGTCGATCCCGCCGCCCCGCCCGGCGTGGCCCAGGCCGCGCTGATTCAGGGCAAGGAGCCGAGCTACAACAATCTGGCCGATGCCGACGCGGCCTATGCACTGGTGCGCGCGTTCGGCCCGCCGGCGGTCGTCATCGTCAAGCACAACAACCCCTGCGGCGTCGCCCTCGGCGGCAGCCTCGCTGCGGCCTACGAGAAGGCGCGGGCCTGCGACCCGGTCAGCGCCTTCGGCGGCGTGGTCGCGGCCAACCGTGCGCTCGACGGCGCGACCGCGCGCGCGATCTGCGGCCTCTTCACCGAGGTGGTGGTGGCGCCCGAGGCGGACGAGGACGCGCGCGCGGTGCTTGCCGCGAAGGGCGATCTGCGCCTCCTCCTGACCGGCGCCGGTGGTGGTGGCGACGATGGCGGCGGCGGCGGACTGATGGTTCGCACCCTCGGCGACGGCTTCCTGGTGCAGACGCCGGACGACGCGCGCATCGCAGCGTCTGCGCTGAAGACCGTGACCAGACGCGCGCCGACGGAGGAGGAGCGCGCCGATCTCCTCTTCGCCTTCACGGTCGCGAAGCATGTGACGTCGAATGCGATCGTGCTTGCCAGGGGCGGCGCCACGGTCGGCATCGGCGCGGGCCAGATGAGCCGCGTCGATTCCTCCCGGATCGCGGCGCACAAGGCCGCCGAGGCCGCCGCTGCCGCCGGCGAGGAACGCTCGCGGGCGGAAGGCTGCGTCGTCGCGTCGGATGCGTTCTTCCCCTTCGCGGACGGGCTGCTCGCCGCGGCGGAAGCAGGCGCCACCGCCGTGATCCAGCCGGGCGGGTCGAAGCGCGACGCGGACGTTATCGCCGCGGCCGACGAGAAGGGCCTCGCCATGGTCTTCACCGGCCTCCGCCACTTCCGCCACTAGCCGGGCCAGGCGGGCGCGCCGATGATCGTCGTCTTCGGCTCGATCAACGCCGACCTCGTGTTCGGCGTGGGCGCCCTGCCGCGCGCCGGCGAGACGGTGCTGTGCCCCTCCTATCGGGCCGTGGCCGGCGGCAAGGGGCTCAACCAGGCGGTCGCCGCGGCGCGGGCCGCGACGGACCCGGCGGCCACGGTGCAGATGGTGGGCCGTGTCGGCGCGGACGGTTTCGCCCCGCTCGCGCTCGCAGCCCTCGAGGACGCGGGCGTCGGGACCGGGGCGGTGACGCGGAGCGCACTGCCCACCGGCTGCGCCGCGGTGGTGGTGGACCGCGCGGGCGAGAATCAGATCGCCGTCGCGAGCGGCGCCAATACGGACCTGTGGCCCGACGCGCTGCCCGAGGCGTGGCTCGGGCCGGAGACGGTGCTCGTCCTGCAGATGGAGGTCCCGCTGGAGTCGAACTGGGCGGTGGTCCGCCGGGCCAGGGCGCGGGGCGCACGGACGGTCCTCAATCTGGCCCCGGCCAAGCCGGTGCCGGCGGCGTTGCTGCCGTCCTTCGACCTCGTGGTGGTGAACGAGATCGAGGCCCGGATGCTGGCGCACGCGCAGGGATCGGAGGCCGCGTCCGGCGCGGACGCGGCCTCGGCCATCGCCCGGCGGCACGGGGTGACGACGGTGGTGAGCCTGGGCAGCGCCGGCGCCGCCGCCTTCACGCCCGATGCCGCCTGGCGCTGCGCCGCGCTCGCGATCGAGCCCGTGGACACGGTGGGCGCGGGCGATGCCTTCGTCGCCGGCCTCGCCCTCGGCCTCGAAGCGGGGGCAAGCCTGCCGGCGATGCTGCACCGGGCGAGCGTCATCGGCGGCCTCGCCTGCCTCGGCGAGGGCGCGGCGCCGGCGATGCCGCAGGCCGCCGAGATCGAGGCGCGCCTCGCCGACCTGCCGCCGGCGCGGCCGCTCGATCTATGACGAGGGCGCCCCGGCGCGGTCCGGGAAAAGGGTCCTGAGGCCCCCTTCGGAGGCGTCGCACACGCCCCGGTCGGTGATGAGCGCGGTCACCAGCCGCGCCGGAGTCACGTCGAAGGCGTAATTGGCGGCGCGGCTGCCGGCGGGCGTGAGCGCCACTCTCGTCTCCCGGCCGGCGTCGTCGCGCCCGGTGATGGTCAGCACCTCGTCCTCGTCCCGCTGCTCGATGGGTGTGTCGGCACCGTCCGCGATGGACCAGTCGATGCTCGGGTGCGGTGCGGCGACGTAGAAGGGGATGCCGTTGTCGCCGGCGGCGAGCGCCTTCAAGTAGGTGCCGATCTTGTTGCAGACATCGCCGCGGGCGGTGGTGCGGTCGGTGCCGGTGATGCAGAGATCGACCATGCCGTGCTGCATCAGGTGGCCGCCGGCATTGTCCACGATCACCGTGTGCGGCACCCCGTGGCGCGCGAGCTCCCACGCGGTGAGCGCGGCGCCCTGGTTGCGCGGCCGCGTCTCGTCGACCCAGACATGGACTGGAATCCCCTTGTCGTGAGCCATGTAGAGCGGCGCCAGCGCCGTGCCCCAATCGACCGTGGCGAGCCAGCCGGCGTTGCAATGGGTCAGCACGTTGACCGGGCCGTCCCTGTCCCCGGCCGCGCGCTCCACCAGCGCGAGCCCGTTCTTGCCGATGGCCCGGTTGATGGCGACATCCTCGTCGCAGATCTCGCCTGCCCGGCGATAGGCGGCGGCGGCGCGTTCGCCGGCGCCGAGCGGGCGGAGCCTGTGGCCCAGATCCTCCAGCGCCCAGCGCAGGTTGACCGCCGTGGGCCGGGTCCCGGCGAGGAGGCCGATAGCGGCCTCCAGGTTGGCGTCGCCCGCGTCGTCGGCGAGCGCAAGCGCCACGCCGTAGGCTGCGGTCACGCCGATGAGCGGCGCGCCGCGCACCACCATCGTCCTGATGGCGTGCGCCGCATCCTCGACCGTCGCGAGCCGGCGCGTCGCGAATTCGTGGGGAAGGCGCGTCTGGTCGATGACCGCGACCGTGCGGCCGTCCTCGTCCAGCCAGATGCTGCGATAGGCCCGGCCGTCGACCTTCATGGCCGGGCGCCGGCCTTCGTCATCATGTCGTAGCGGACGCGGTCGTGGGCCTCAACCGGGTCAACGCCCTGGCGCACCGCCTCGACGATGCCGTCCTCGATGCTCTTGAAGAGCGCCGCGTGCTCCAGCACCTCGGCCGCGTGGGCGCCCGGCACGACGCAGACCCCGTTCTCGTCCGCCACGATGATGTCGCCAGGCGCGACCGGGACGCCGCCGAGGTGCACGGGGATCGCGTAGCCGGCGCAGGCGCAGCGGTTGCGGATCGACTGTTGGATGAATCCCCGGCCGTAGACCGGCAGGTTCAGCGCCTTGTACTCGTCGATGTCGCGGGTGACGCCGTCGATCACCGTGCCGACGAGGCCGAAGTGCCGCGTCGTGAAGCCGGCGACGCCGCCATAGCTGTTCACGTCCGTCCGCCCGCCCTGGTCGATCACCAGGACGTCGCCCGGATTGCCCCGCTTGACCGCCTCCAGGGTGCCGAGCACCGGCGATTCCTCCGCCTCGCCGGCCGGCACCAGCTTCAGCGTCGCGGCGGGGCCGACGATCCTGGTGCAGCCGTCCCAGAGCGGGCCGATGCCGTGCGGCGCGCCGGCGATCCCGGCCCGGTCGAGGCCGTCCGAGACGTTGGCGGTCGAGAGCCGGCGATAGCCCTCGACCAGGTCCTTGAGGTCGGCGGCGGTCATGGTCACCCTTGCTGCGGCGCGTCGAAGCGCGTCTCCCTGGCCCGGACCAGCGCCGAGACGAGCGTGTTGTAGGGCGCTTCCAGGCCGAGCGCCAGGGCCTCCGGCGGGATCGCGCCGTTGATCGCGTCGATCTCCGAACGCCGGCTGGCGAGGTGGTCCAGCAGCATCGAGGGGCGTGCGTCCGGAATCCTGGCGCCGAAGTCGCGCACATAGGCGACGGGGTCGTCGATATCGAGCCGGACGCCCTTGGCGCGCGCCACCCGCCAGGCCTCGGCGGCGCAGCCCGAGGCGATCGGCCAGGCATCCGCGTCGTCCATGATCGCGCCGACCGTGAGGCCGGTCAGCGCCGCCGTGCCGCTGTAGCAGACGTTGCAGACGAGCTTCTCCCAGACGAGCTGGTCGATGTCGTCGAAGCACCTGACCGTGAAGCCTGCGTCCTGCCAGAGCGCGGCGATGCGCGTCAGCCGGGGCGTCACCGCGCCGTTCGCCTCGCCGAGGCGCACCAGCTCCATGCCGTTGTGATGGGCGTGGCCCGGCGCCACGATCGAGGCGCCGAAGCCGCCCACCACGCCGACGATCACGCGCTCGGGCCCGACGATGCGGGCGACCTTCGCGGCGCTCCCCAAGCCGTTCTGGATGGTCAGCACTGCGGTCTCGGGGCCGAGCAGCGCGCGGGCGCCCGTCGCCGCCGCCTCCACCTGGCCCGCCTTGGTCGCGACGATGACCAGGTCGCAGGGGCCGGCGTCGGCGGGGTCGGCGGTGGCACTGACGGCCACCCTGCGGTCGCCGCTCGCGCCTTCGAGCCGGAGCCCGCCCGCGGCGATCGCATCGACATGGGCCTGCCAGGTGTCGATGGCCCAGACCTCGTTGCCGGCATCGGCCATGAGCGCCGCATAGACGCATCCCATGGCGCCGGCGCCGACGATTCCGATCTTCATGGCTGCCTCCTGCGTGCACCGATCATTCCTGTGCTCGCAACGACGTCGCCCCGATGATCGGCATCTGTCACGTTGCTGCTCTACGTCGATGCCATGATTTATCGAATCGCAGCCTGCTCCCCCAACTTAAGGTCCCTGAGCAAGGCCAAAGCTTTTTCGACGCGCTCTCCTCTTGCTTTCAGCGGCTTGCGCAACCTGACTTCTTCGACGGCTCGTTCACCATAACCCCTCTGCCACAGAAAAGCGATGGTTGCAGCGAGTTCAAGAACTATATCGGAAGCCTGTCTCATTTTTTCCAATTTATCGCGCGCGTCTTCACTCATCAAATCACCGAGACTGTCAGGATCTTCGGAAGGCGAAGCGTTCAGCTTAAAAGTTGAGTATGGAACACCATGACGCCCGGGATTCTCCGTAATCGTGATCCGATCTTCGGCCGCAGCATCCGTCCATCCATTAGCAAGCTCGAATGAATACGGACCGTAATGATGATAGGTGAACGGAATTTGAAGATTTGCTCCACAGCGGTCCAACAGGTAGGCCTCCTTCTGCAACCGTGTTCGCCCAACAACTTCGCCGCCACTCAAGGCGACTAGAGTGAAGACAATATCACCGGCATTCATCGATCTATCTCCTCCATGACTTGTCGCAGAGCATCAACCCCATTTTGATCTGGAGCATAGACCCTCTGGACGCGTTCCTCATCACGCAGTGCTTGGACAATGCGCGACACATTGGCGATGTCCTTCGGTTCAGTTTCATCGTCGCGGGTTTTTACGAGTACCTTGTTGAGTGCTGAAGCATCATCGCCAAAGTCGTATCGTTTGTAGAGTGAGACTGGCGCGTCGTCGAACAGACTCACCTCAAGTAGTTCTGGATACTTACTCTGCAAAGTTAAACGAAATCTCTTATATAAATTGGCTCAATTAGTGAATCGTATGGGTCACCTTGTTATGGCGGCGGCAAGGCAGGCCCGGTCATTGGCGCCGGGTGCGAGGCCGACGAGGTGGAACCAGCTCAGATAGTTGTCCAGATAGCGGGTGGCGACGCCGCGGCGGGGTCGCAGGAAGTCCTTCCAGCGGCTGTGGCGGCTGTTTACTGTCTGCACATGCAGATCGCCCCGGACCCGTTCCCCCATCGACCGGTTGAGGCTCTCGTGGCTCACTCCGAGCGCGGCGGCGCACGGCGGGTAGCTGGCGCCGCCGTCGGAGACCAGCAGGGCGTCCCTGGCGACCACCGGATCGAGGGCGGCCGTGAGCACCATCGCATCGACCCTGGGCAGTACCGCGCTGAACGTCGTCCCGCCACGGTCCACCGCCATGAGAACCGGCACCTGCTCGCGCGAGAGACCGCGCTTCTTCGCCTTGCCGCCGCGCCGGCGCGCCTTGCGCCCCAGCTTGCGCGTGCCCTTCCGGCTCTCCAGCATGTACGTCTCGTCCGCCTCCACGATGCCCTTGAGCACCCCCGAACCACCCCGCGCCGCCGCCAGAAAGCGATGACGCCAGCGGAACGCCGTGCTCACCGCCACATCGCACCGCTCCGCCGACGCCTTCACCGTCTCGCCTTCCGCAAGCGAGGCCCCGAACGACAGCCAGCGCTCCTTGTGGTGCAGGCCCGACAGCGGCGTGCCGGTCAGCGCGTTGAAGGTCTTGCCGCAGCCCTTGCATTGGTAGCGCCGAAGACCGCGCGCCTTGCCCCGCGAAACCGCCCCCTCGCGCGCGCAATGCGGACAGCGCCGGGCCTCGTCCACAGCGAGTTCGATCGCCGCCTTCGACGCCTCGCCCTCGGGTCGGCCCGAAAGCACCGCAAGCGCCTCGCGCACCTGTGGGCGCGTCAACTCGTCCGCCGCCGAAAGCCACTCCTGGAACCCCTTGCTGTCCATAACCCAACCTCCTGAACCCAACCCCTTGAAGTTCCCGGAACTATACCACAAATGCATACAATTCACGAATTGAGCCTATAAATTTCCTCCCGGTTCATCGTGGACACCTACGTCGAAACACTTATAGAGCCGACGTTCTCGCAGCCGTTTTGCCAGTTCAGCAATTTGGGGATTCGAGTTCATGGAAAGAGCTGCCAAAGCAGCCCAGACCGTCGCATCATCAAGATCAAGATAGAGACCGAGTGACGGCTCCTCCGACGTGAGGTAACGCAAGAGTGGCTCTCTTTCGGCCATCTCACTTCCTCTCAACTGCTGAACAGCAATAGTCAATAAGGAATTGAGCATCCTTTCCGCTGCCCTCGTCGTCTTGTGCATGTATACCATTTTATATAGTCGGAAGCGAGCCTCAAGATATTCCTCTGCTACTGGAACACCTTTAGGGCCGAGATAAAGGCACGGAACATCGTCCGGGTGCTCGTCGCCGATAGTCACCGAACCGACCTCTAAACAGTCGAATAGCCAGTCGCAGTCGACGTGCGCGGACTCTACACCGGTCATCAGACGATCCCGTTGAACGTAGTCGAGTCGGTCGGCATCGAACTGGCTGGAAACAATTGTCGCGTAAAAGTCCTTTGGCTCCTCCTCCTTCAGAAGTCGGCTAATGTCATCGGGCAATTGCTTATCTATGTTTTTCAGGACATGATTTACCTTGGTTTCGCCCTGGATAATTTCGGCGCTCCATTCTTCGTGTTTCTTGGACAGCCCTGCAATTTCTGCAACATGCTCGAATACATGACTAAATGGTCCGTGACCAATGTCGTGCAGCAGTGAGGCTAACAATACAACACGTTCCCTCTCGCAGTCGCGCGGTTGCGCGGCGCGGCGGTGAATCATGTCGACAAGTTGCCGTGCTGTACAATAGACGCCGACGCTATGCGCAAACCGACTGTGAGTTGCACCGGGATATACTAGGTCAGAGAATCCCAATTGGCGAATGCGACGCAGCCGCTGAAACTCCGGGGTGTTTACTAGGCGCCATGCGATACTATCCGTTTTGTTTCGATGGTTGTCTGCCGTGCCTCCAAAAACGATAAGCCCGTGAACAGGATCGCGAACGCGTTGCATTTCAATACTCCTCACTCTGCAAGAGTTTTCCCATCAATGCCATGTGCCCACGTCAGACCGCTTGATCCGGGCCGATGCGCACGCCGTGCTGCTCGGAGGTCGCTTCGGCGAGCGCGACGAAGGGCTCGGTCACCGCGTCGGGGGCCGGCAGGGTGGCGGGGTCCTCGCCGGGATAGGCCCTTGCGCGAAGTTCCGTCGCCACCGGGCCGGGGTCGAGCAGGGTGACCCTGAGCGCGCTGCGCCGGGTCTCCGCCGCATAGCAGCGGACCAGCGCTTCGAGGCCGGCCTTGCTCGCCGCGTAGGCGCCCCAGAAGGCGGGCGCGTCGCGGGCGGCGCCGGCGGTGACGAAGATCGCCCGGCCTGCCGCAGACGCGCGCAGCAGGGGGTCGAGGCTGCGGATCAGGCGCCAGTTCGCGCCGAGGTTGAGGGCGAGCGTCTCGTCCCAGTCTTCGGGCGCGTAGTGGCCGACCGGGCTGAGCTGCCCCAGCGTGCCCGCGTTGGCGACAAGGATGTCGAGGCGGCCGAAGCGCTCGGCGAGCGCCGCGCCGAGCCGGTCGATGCGCGCGCCGTCGTGCAGGTCCATCGGCACCAGCGTCGCCGCCTCGCCCGATGCGCTCTGCACCGCGTCGTCGACTTCCTCCAGGCCGCCGGCGGTGCGGGCGACGAGGATCAGCCGCGCGCCCTCGGCGGCGAAGCGGCGCGCGACGGCGGCGCCGATGCCGCGCGAGGCGCCGGTCACGAGAGCGATCCGGCCTTGGAGACGCGGCGGCGCCATGGCGCCTGCTATCCGGACTCGGCCAGAAGCGAGAGCTGCGCCGGCGGCTCGCCGGACTGCTCGTCCGAGAGCGCGATCGGGTAGTCGCCGGAGAAGCAGGCGTCGCAATATTGCGGGCGGTCGGGGTCGCGGCCTTCCGGCTCGCCCATCGCCCGGTAGAGGCCGTCGATGGTGAGGAATGCGAGACTGTCGACGCCGATCGAGCGCGCCATGGCGGCCACATCGTGGCGCGCGGCGAGAAGCTGCTCGCGCGCCGGCGTATCGACGCCGTAGAAGCAGGGATGGGCGGTGGGCGGGCTCGCGATCCGCATATGCACCGCCGCGGCGCCGGCCGAGCGCACCATCTCGACGATCTTGGTGGACGTCGTGCCGCGCACGATGCTGTCGTCCACCAGCACGACCCGCTTGCCTTCGAGGATGCGGCGGTTGGCGTTGTGCTTGAGCTTGACGCCGAGATGCCTGATCCGCTCGGTCGGCTCGATGAAGGTGCGCCCGACATAGTGGTTGCGGATGATCCCGAGCTCGAAGGGGAGGCCCGCCTGCGCGGCATAGCCGATCGCCGCCGGCACGCCCGAATCGGGGACCGGCACCACGATGTCGGCCGCGGCCGGCGCCTCGCGGGCGAGCTCGGCGCCGATGATCCGGCGCGCCTCGTAGACGCCGATCCCCTCGGCCACGCTGTCGGGCCGGGCGAAGTAGATGTACTCGAAGACGCAGAAGCGTGGTGCGGCGGGGCGGAAGGGCTTGACGCTCTGCACGCCCGATTCGCTGACGATGACCAGCTCGCCCGGCTCGATGTCGCGCACGAAGTCGGCACCGATGATGTCGAGCGCCACCGTCTCCGAGGCCAGGATCGTCGCGCCGTCGAGCCGGCCCAGCACCAGCGGACGAACGCCGTGGGGGTCGCGCACGCCGATCAGCGAGTCCCCGGTCATCGCGACCAGCGAATAGGCGCCGCGCACCCGGCCCAGCGCCTCGATCATGCGCTCCACCACGCGCGCGCGCCGGCTGATGGCGATCAGGTGGACGATCACCTCGGTGTCGGAGGTGGAGTGGAAGATGCAGCCGCGCGAGACGAGATCGGCGCGGAGCGAGAGCGCGTTGGTGAGGTTGCCGTTGTGGGCGAGGCTGAGCCCGCCGAAGGAGAGGTCGGCGAAGAGCGGCTGGATGTTGCGCACCTCCGGCGCGCCCTGGGTGGAGTAGCGGTTGTGGCCGATCGCCGCCCGGCCTTCGAGGGCGTCGATCACCTCGCCCGAGGAGAAGATGTCGCCGACCCGGCCGAGCGCCCGGTGGGAATGGAACAAGGTGCCGTCGCTGCTGACGATCCCGGCCGATTCCTGCCCCCGGTGCTGCAGCGCGTGCAGGCCGAGCGCCGCATGGGCGGCGGCGTCGGGATGGCCGAATATGCCGAAGACCCCGCACTCCTCGCGCGGCTTGTCGTCGTCGGTCGCGCCGCCTGCCCGGGCTGCTCCCATCACTCGACGCTCTCGCTCAGCCCGTCGAGCTGGTTCCGCTCGCGGCTGTTGTAGCCGGTCTCGCTGTTCTCTTCCCGGCGCTCGGCGGGCACCGGCTCGGTCAGTTCCCGCACGCTTCGCGCGCGGCCATCCTCGAAGGTCTCCTCGATGTGCCTGGTGCCTTCGTCGGCGACCTCCTCCGGCACGACCTCGCGCAGGGCGGCGACGCCTTGCTTGATATAGGGCAAGGTCCTGGCTTCGTCGACCCAGGGCGGCCATTCGCTCCGCTGCACGACCGAGCCGAACAGCATGTAGGCGATGCAGACCAGCGCCGCGCCGCGCAGGATTCCGAAGATGAAGCCGAGCGTGCGGTCCAGCGCGCCTCCCCGGCTGCGCTGGATGCGGCCGGAGATGAGCTGATTGACGACGGTGAGGAGCACCAGCACGACGACGAAGACCGCGAGCCCGGCCACCACGTCGGCGATCAGCGTGGACGACGGGATGAGATCGCGGGAGATCGGCCGGGTATGGGGGAAGGCGAAGAAGGTGGCGACGCCGGCGCCGACCCAGGAGCCGATGCCGAGGACCTCGCGGGCGGCGCCGCGCGTGAACGCGAGCAGCGCCGAGAGGACGATGATCAGCGCCACCAGAATGTCGATCAGATTGACCGGAAGGTCCGCCATTCCCGGCGCCCCCGTCAGGCTGCCGCCGGCGCTGCGGCGGGAAAGAGCGCCACCAGGTCGCGCACATGGGTGAGCCGCGTCACCGCGATCGCCGCGCCTTCGGCCTCGCCGCGGGCGCGGTCCGGCTCCGGCGCGAGCGCATGGGTGAAGCCCAGTTTCGCGGCCTCCTTGAGCCGTGCCGCGCCCTGGCTCACCGGCCGCACCTCGCCGGCGAGGCCGATCTCGCCGAAGATGACGGCACCAAAGTCGAGCGCCCGGCCGGCGGCCGAGGATGCGAGCGCGGCCGCGACCGCGAGGTCGGCCGCAGGCTCGCTGATGCGCAGGCCCCCGGCGACGTTGAGATAGACATCGCAGACGCTCAGGCGCAGCCCGGCGCGGGCCTCCAGCACCGCGAGCACCATGGCGAGGCGCCCGGCATCCCAGCCCACCACGGTGCGGCGCGGCGAGCCCGCCGGCCCCGGCGCCACCAGGGCCTGAATCTCCACCAGGACCGGCCGCGAGCCCTCGACGCCGGCGAAGACCGCGGCACCGGGCACCGGGCCCCGTTCGGGATCGACGAAGAGGCTCGACGGGTTGGGAATCTCCACGAGGCCGCGGTCGGTCATCTCGAACACGCCGATCTCGTCGGTCGGCCCGAAGCGGTTCTTGATGGCGCGCACGATGCGGAACTGGTGGCCGCGCTCGCCCTCGAAATAGAGCACGCAGTCGACCATGTGCTCGAGCACGCGGGGGCCCGCGATCTGCCCCTCCTTGGTGACGTGGCCCACCAGCACGAGGACCGTGCCGGTCCGCTTGGCGAGGCGGATCAGCTCCTGCGCGGCGCCCCGCACCTGGGCGACCGTCCCCGGCGCCGAATCGAGCGTGTCGAGGTACATGGTCTGGATCGAGTCGACCACCACAAGGTCTGGCGGCGTCTCCTCCTCCAGGCTGGTCGCGATGTCGCGGACATCGATGGCTGCCGCGAGCCCGACCGGCGCGCCGGCGAGGCCGAGCCGGGCGGCGCGCATCCTGATCTGCTCGATCCCTTCCTCGCCCGAGATGTAGGCGACGCGGCTGCCGCGCCCGGCCAGCGCCGCGGCCGCCTGCAGCAGCAGGGTCGACTTGCCGATGCCCGGATCGCCCGCCAGCAGGACCGCCGAGCCCGGCACGAAGCCGCCGCCCACGACGCGGTCGATCTCGCCCATCCCGCACGGCCGTCTCGCCAGCACGCCGCCCGGCCCGTCGAGGGGCAGGAAGTCGATGCGCCGGCCCTTGGCGCCGCCGAGGCTGCGCGGCGGCGCGGCGGGCGGCACCTCCTCCGCAATGCTGTTCCAGGCACCGCAGGCGTCGCAGCGGCCGGCCCAGCGCGGGCGCGCGGCGCCGCAGGCGTCGCAGACATAGCGCTTCTCCGCCCGCGCCACGGCTGCCGTCACCCGTTCGGCGGCGTGGACGAGCGCCGCCGCTCAGGCGTGCGCGGCATCGGCGACCGCGAGCCGGATGGGCCCGTCCGCCCGGCCGTTGACGAACTGCTCCACATGCGCATTCCCGCTGCTGTCGATCTCCCCGGCAGGACCCTGCCAGACGATCCTGCCGTCATGGATCATGGCGATGCGGTCGGCGATCTTGCGGGCGCTCGCCATGTCGTGGGTGATGGTGAGCGTCGTCGCGCCGAGCTCGCGCGTACACGCCACGATGAGGTCGTTGATGACATCGGCCATGATCGGGTCGAGCCCGGTCGTGGGCTCGTCGAAGAGGATGATCTCGGGCCGCGTCGCGATCGCCCGCGCGAGCCCGACCCGCTTGCGCATGCCGCCGGAGAGCGCGGCCGGGTGGAGATCGGCGGCGTCCGCCTCCAGACCTACCTGGGCGAGGGTCTCGACCGCGATCCCGCGCGCCTCCCGGCGGCCCAGGCCCTGCGCCTGGATCAGCCCGAAGGCGACGTTCTCCCACACCGGCAGGCTGTCGAAGAGCGCCGCGTTCTGGAACAGCATGCCGATCCTGCGCATGGCGCCCTCGCGCGCGGCGCGGTTGCCGGAGAGTTCCTCGCCGTCGATCGTCACGCTGCCCGCGTCCGGGCGCAGCAGGCCCAGCAGGCACTTCAGCATGACCGACTTGCCGACGCCGGAGCAGCCGATCACCACGACCGACTCGCCCGCTCCGATCTCGAGATCGAGGCCGTCGAGCACGACCGCGCCGCCGAACGCCTTGCGCAGGCCGCAGAGCGCGATCTTGGGTCGGTTCGCGCCCAGGCCGGTACGGGCGTTCGCGGGCGCGCTCATTGGGCGAAGAAGGCTTCCGTGATGATGTAGTTGAAAACCAGCACCAGGATCGCGCCGGTCACGACCGCGTTGGTGGTGGCCTTGCCCACGCCCTGGGCGCCGCCCTTCGAATGGAAGCCGTGGTAGCAGCCCATCAGCGCGATCAGAAATCCGAAGACGGCGGCTTTGACGAGGCCGGAGACCACGTCCATCGTCTCCAGATACTCGAAGGTGTTGGTGATGTAGGCGTCGGGGTTGAAGCCGAGCTTGTAGACGCTCACCAGATAGCCGCCGAACACGCCGATGATGTCGGCGACGAGAACGAGGAAGGGCAGCATCAGGAAAGCGCCGAGGAGCCGCGGCACGATCAGGTACTTGTGCGCATTGGTGGAGAGCGTCGTGAGCGCGTCGATCTGCTCGGTGACGCGCATGGTCCCGATCTCCGCCGCCATGGCTGCGCCGACCCGGCCGGCGACCATCAGGCCCGCCAGCACCGGCCCGAGCTCGCGGGTGATCGAGAGCGCCACCACGGTCGGGATCGTGCTCTCGGCCGAGAAGCGGGAGAACCCGGTATAGCTCTGCAGCGCCAGCACCATGCCGGCGAAGAGGCCGGTCAGCCCCACCACCGGGAGCGAGTAGAAGCCGATCTCGACCATCTGGCGCAGCAGCAGGCGCGGATAGAGCGGCGGCCGGGCGCAGTGCGAGGTCGCCTCGAGCGCGAACAGCGCCAAGCGCCCGACGGCCCCGAGCAGGGCCAGGACGCCATGGCCGATCGCCTGCAGCGGATTGCGTGTCACGCAACGTTCCCGTCGATGGCGCCTCCGGGCCGATTCGCGCGGGCCCCGAATCGGCGCCGGGCGCCGGCCAGCCTAGTCCATGACGCGGCCAGCGTAAACGCGTTGAGCCGGCACGCTTTTCTCGTGCCCGGTCGGGCCGCCGCCGTCAGAACGGAGCATCGGTCGCGGCCGTATGGGTCGTGTCGAGATTGTCGAACTTGGTCAGCATGGCGTTGAAATAGAGGTCGATCCTGCCGGTCGGCCCATGGCGTTGCTTGGCGACGATGATGTCGGCCTTGTTGTGGACCTTCTCCATCTTCTCCCGCCATTCGGTGTGCTCGACGGTGCCCTCCTCCGGCTCCCGGCGCGCGAGATAGTACTGCTCGCGGTAGATGAACATGACCACGTCCGCGTCCTGCTCGATCGAGCCCGATTCGCGCAGGTCGGCAAGCTGCGGCCGCTTGTCGTCGCGCTGCTCCACGGCGCGGCTGAGCTGCGACAGCGCCAGCACCGGCAGGTCCAGGTCCTTGGCCAGCGCCTTGAGGCCTTGCGTGATCTCCGAGACCTCCTGCACCCGGTTGTTGAGCCGCACGCTCGCGGTCGGGCGCATGAGCTGCAGATAGTCGACGACGATCAGCGAGATGCCGTGGCGGCGCTTGAGACGGCGGGCGCGGGCGCGCAGGCCGGCGATGGTGAGCGCGGGCGAATCGTCGATGTAGAGCGGCAATGCCTCGATGGCCTGGCTGGCCTTGACGATGCGGCCGAAATCCGTGTCCCGCACCTCGCCGCGCCGGAGCTTGTCGGAGGTGATTTCCGTGCGCTCGGCGAGGATACGCGTCGCGAGCTGCTCGGCCGACATCTCCAGCGAGAAGAACGCGACCCTGGCGCCGTCGGATGGCCGCTTCCCGTCCGGCCCGTCTCCGCCCTCGCTGTAGCGCGATGCGGCGTTGAAGGCGATGTTCGTCGCCAGCGCCGTCTTCCCCATGCCGGGGCGGCCCGCCAGGATGACCAGATCGGAGGGGTGCAGCCCGCCGAGCAGGCGGTCGAGATCGGTGAAGCCGGTCGGCGCCCCGGTGAGGCGGCTGTCGCGATTGTAGGCCTGCTCGATCATGCGCACGGCGCTGCGGAGCGGCGAGACGAACTCCTGCCCGCCGGGGTCGACCCGCCCCTCTTCGGCGAGCTGGTAGAGCCTGTGCTCGGCCTCCTCGATCTGCTCCGACGCCGGCTGGTCGGGCGGCCCGTCATAGGCGTCGTTCACCACCTCTTCGCCGATGGCGACCAGAGCGCGGCGCAGCGCCAAGTCGTGGATGGTCCGCCCGTAGTGCTCGGCGTTGATGACCGTCACGGCCGAGCCCGCGAGCCGCGCCAGATACTGCCCGCCGCCGGCCTCCTCCAGCGCTTCGTCGCGTTCGAAGAAGTGTTTGAGCGTCACCGGGTTGGCGATCTGGCCGCGCTCGACCATGCGGAGCACGGCATCGTAGATGCGGCCGTGCACCGGCAGGAAGAAATCCTCCGGCCGCAGGAAGGCGCTGACCAGGCTGGCGGCTTCGTTGTTGACGAGCAGGGCACCGAGCAGCGCGTGTTCGGCTTCGAGGTTGCCGGGCGGCGAGCGGTAGCCCGGCGTCTCGGCCGAAACGTCCTGGAGGGGGAGGCGAGTCGCCATGGCCCATTCTGGCACGTTAGCCGCGCAGGTGCCGCGCCGCTCGATGCGAGAAGAACGAGGATACCGGGGAAAATTCAATCCACAGGTCGTTCTTTCCACAGTCTGTGGATAACCGGGAGGAATCGCCGGATTCCGTTTCCCGGCACCATCTTGGTCACGGGCGGAGTGTGGAGAACCGGCCGCAGCCGGTGCTCGGCGGGCTCAGGCGGCGTGGGCGCGCTCCCAGTCCACCATGTAGTCGCGGGTGAGCGGGGCCGCGTCCTGGCGCCGGGCGAGCTGGATCTGAGCCACCATGTGGTCCTGATGGCGGAACGCGGTCTCGGCGCCGGCGAGATAGAACTCCCACATGCGGCAGAAGCGTTCGTCGTAGATCGCCTTCACCCGCTCGCGGCTCGCCTTGAAGTTGCGCGACCAGTGCTTGAGCGTGTCGGCGTAGTGGAGGCGCAGCAGCTCCACGTCGAGGGACTTGAGGCCGGTCTGTTCTATGGCGGCTAGCACCTCGGACAGCGACGGGCAGTAGCCGCCCGGGAAGATGTACTTGCGCAGCCACGGATTGGTGACGCTCGGCCCGTCCCAGCGGGCGATGGTGTGGAGCAGGGCGACGCCGTCCTCCTTCAAGAGCCGCTCCAGCTTGCGGAAGAACTCGGGATAGTGCTTGACGCCGACATGCTCGAACATGCCGACCGAGACGATGCGGTCGTAGCTGCCGGTCTGCTCGCGATAGTCGCGCAGGTGGAAGGAGACCTGCTCCTGGATGCCGAGCGTCTGCGCCCGCGCCGTCGCGTAGGCCTGCTGCTCGCGCGAGAGCGTGAGCCCGGTCACGGAAGCGCCGGATTGCTCGTGCAGGTAGATGCCGAGCCCGCCCCAGCCCGAGCCGATGTCGAGCACGCTGAGGCCGGGCCGGTCGAGCAGGAGTTTTGCGGCGATATGCCTCTTCTTGGCGTGTTGCGCCTGTTCCAGCGAGTGGTTGGGGGTGTCGAAATAGGCGCAGGAATACTGCCGGTCCCGGTCGAGGAAGAGGTCGTAGAGGTCGTCGGAGAGATCGTAGTGGTGGGCCACGTTATGCCGGGCGCGGCCGATCGGGTTGTGCTGCTGCAGCGGGCGGACCCAGCGGGTGAGCCAGTTGCGCAGCCGGATCACGCCGTTCTCGTCGAGCAGGTGGATGTTGGCGCCGACCAGGGCCAGGAAGTCGCGGATGGTCGCGTCGTCCTCGAGCGTCAGCGTGCCGTCCATATAGGCCTCGCCGACGACGAGGCGCGGGTTCCACAGCAGTCTCCAGTGGAGCGAGCGGTCGTGCAGCCGGATCGTCACGCTCGGCCCCGGCGCGCCCGCGAAGGTGTGGCGCTTGCCCCGCGCGTCGACCACGCAGAGCGTGCCCTGCTTCATCAGCATCCTGAGCAGGGGCGAGGCCAGCATGGCGGGGAGACTCGAGCGCCTCGGCTAGGCGCGGGGCGGCTCTTCGTCTGCGGGCCCGTCCGCGCCGGCGGCGGCCGCGTCCGCCTCGCCTGCTGCGGCCGCAGCGTCCACCGCCGGGGCCGCTGCGTCCTCCGCCGGGGCCGCAGCCTCCTCGGCGCTCCCGGCGTTCTCGGCCTCCTCCGGCGGCGGCCCCCACGGCGATGCGGCGGCAGCCTCGTCCGCGTCCTCCTCGCCGGCGTCGAGGATGGTGCCGCCGCGGGCCTGGATGTCCGCTTCCTCCGGCGAGCGGGCGACGTTGACCCGGACCGTCACCGTCACCTCCGGGTGCAGCGCGATCCGCACGTCGTGGACGCCGAGCGACTTGATCGGGCGGTCGAGGCGCACCTGCTGGCGCCTGATGTCGGCGCCGCGCTCGCACATCGCCTCGGCGATGTCGCGGGCGCTGACCGAGCCGTAGAGCTGCAGCGTGTCGCTCGCCTGGCGGATGAGGACGATGCTGTCTCCCTCCAGCCGGGTCGCGGCCGAACTCGCCGCATCGCGCCGGTCGCTGTTCAGCTTCTCCAGTCCCTCGCGCTCCCGCTCGAAGCGCGCCATGTTCTCGGGCGTGGCGCGCATGGCCTTCTTGCGCGGGAGCAGGAAGTTGCGGGCATAGCCGTCCTTCACGCCCACGACATCGCCCATCCCGCCGAGCTTCTCGATCCTCTCGAGCAAGATGATGTCCATGCCCCTGTTCCCCGCTTGGCGGATCGCCCGGTCGCGGCTGCCGGCGGCGGGCGAAGGCCGGTCGGTCTACTTGATGACGTAGGGCAGCAGCGCCAGATGGCGCGCGCGCTTGATGGCGCGCGCGAGCTCTCGCTGCTTCTTGGCGGAGACCGCGGTGATGCGGCTCGGCACGATCTTGCCCCGCTCGGAGAGAAAGCGCTGGAGGAGCTTCACGTCGCGATAGTCGATCTTCGGTGCGTTGCGTCCGCTGAAGGGGCAGGACTTCTTGCGGCGGAAGAAGGGGCGCCGGGGGAAGGAGACCACGGGCACGCCGCCGCCACCCCGGCCCCGGTCGTGTCCGCCGCCGTGGCGGGGGCCCCCGAACGGGCCATCCCTGCGGGGGGCGCCTGCCGGTGCCGGCCTGCCCGCGCCGGCGGACTCCGGGCCGGCGGACTGTGGGCCGCCCTCCGTCCGTTCGCCTTCAGCCATCGCTCGTCTCCTTGGCGCCGCCGCTGCCGGAGTCGCCCTCGCCGGCGGCGCTGCCGGCGCCGCCGTCGCCATTGCCCGCGGCACTCGGGGCACTCGCGGCCTCGGGCCGGGCCTCCGCCGGCCTGGCGTCGCGCCGCTCGCCACGCCCGCCGCGTTCGCCATCGTCTTCGCGGCGCCGGCCCTCGCCGCCGCGGCTCTCCCAGCGCCCGCCGCGCCCGCCGCGGCCTTCGCCGCGCCCGCGCCCGCGCGACTGGGTCAGCGGCGCCGGATTGGGGTCGTGCTCGTCCACCCGCACCGTCAGGTAGCGGATGACGTCCTCGCTGATGCGCATCGTGCGCTCCATGGCGTCGATCGCTTCCGGCGGCGCAGCGATGTTCATGAAATAGTAGTGGCCCTTGCGGTTCTTCTTGATGCGATAGGCGAGGCTGCGCAGTCCCCAATATTCGGTCTTGGCGACCTCGCCTCCGGCGTCCGTCAGGGTCTCGCGGAACTGCTCGGCGAGGCCGTCCACCTGCTGGGACGAAATATCGGGACGCGCGATGAATGTGCTCTCGTAGAGCGGCATGCGGCGCTGTTCTCCTGGATATCGGTTTCGGCACACGGCGGCACATAAAACGGCTCCCGCCCCACCGCACGGCGGGGCGGAAAGCCCAGTCGGCGGACTATACAGGATCGCTCTCGCCGCGCAAGCGGCACTGGCTCGCGACCATGCCTCGCTTCGAACGATGGGAACTGCGTCCCCCGTTTGGGCGGACAGCGTGTTCTCGCCAAACGTGCGTAACCCCCTATGGTTGCGCGCACGACCCTTCGGGCGTGCGCGACTCCCCGGACCATGATGCACTATTGGGGCAACTATGACAGCAGTGGACAGGGGTGGAAAAAACAGCTGTATTCCAATACCTTCCGTGTATTCCTAAGGAAACTCCGGTGCGCTAGAATGCCCGCCGGATCGCTCTCGCCGGGTGCCTATCCGGTTCCCAGAACCGGCGGCAAGGAAACGCACCATGCCCAAAATCACCAAGCGAGCCGTCGATACCATCGTCCCAGCCGAGCGCGAGCGCATCGTCTGGGACGACGACATCAAGGGCTTCGGCGTCCGCGTCCATCCGACCGGCCGCAAGGTCTACATCGTCAAGTGCCGCCACGAGAGACGCTCCGTCAAAGTCACCATCGGTCCGCACGGACCCGTCACCCCGGCCGCCGCGCGTGCCAAAGCCGCAGAAATCGTCACCCTCGCGAAGACTGGACGCGATGTGGCAGGGAGGACACTCCGCGCAAGGGGAAGCGCCACCATGGCCGACCTCGCCCGGCGCTTCATGGACGAGTATGCTCCCGGCCATCTGAAGCCCAGCACTGCCCGGCTGTAGCGGAAGATCATCGACAACCGCATCCTCCCCCGGCTCGGCAAGCAGCGCGTCAGCGATATCGGCAAGAGCGACATCGCCGCCCTTCATCACGACATGCGCGACGTCCCCGGCCATGCCAACCGGACGCTGGGCGTACTCTCGCGCATGATGACCCTGGCCGAGGTCTGGGAGATGCGCCCCGAGGGCGTCAACCCGTGCCGGCACGTCAAGAAGTACGCCGAGCACAAGCGCGAGCGCTTTCTCTCGGACGACGAATACCGTCGTCTCGGTGCCGCGCTGCGTGACGCGGAGAGGGAGGGCTTCGCCTCTCCGGCGGCGATCGGCGCTATCCGCCTGTTGATGCTGACCGGCTGCCGGAGCGGCGAGATCATGAGCCTGCGTTGGGACTACGTCGATCTGGACTTGGGCGAGCTCAGGTTGCCGGACTCCAAGACGGGTTCCAAGGTGGTGCATCTGGGCGACCCGGCCATCGCCGTGCTGCGCGGCATCCCTCGCACGGAGGGCAATCCCTGGTGTTGCCCGGTCTCAAGCGCGGCAGGCACATTGCCTACCTGCACGGCTCATGGCGTCGCATTCTCGACCGTGCCGGGATCGAGAACCTGCGCATCCACGACCTCCGACACAGCTTCGCCAGCGGCGGCTTGCTGGTGGGAGTGGGACTGCCAATGATCGGAAAGCTGCTCGGCCACAGCAAAGTGCAGACGACCGCCCGCTACGCCCATCTCGCCAATCATCCTCTCAAGGCCGCCGCAAACCGCATCGCGAGCCGAATTGCCGAAGTCGCGGGGTAAGAGCCTCGGGACTCAGCGCCCGAGCAGGTCGACGGCCGAGCGGGCTGTCGTAGAGGGCGCAACCGACTGCTAAGTGAGAGCCATAGGGACTATCAGCCGAAGGAGATAGTAAGAGGGTACGATACGGACAGCCATGGCGCTTCGCGGCAACTGGCGATGCGCTAACCCACGCTTATCGTCTCCACCCCCACTTCCAATCTCTCAGGCGCCGGGCGCTTGCCCCGCACGCCGCATACGCCACTGCCTATTTCCTGCGGTGAATTCAGCGGGGCCTGTTGCGCTTTTCTTCCAATGGGCGCTGCGGCTCACATCTCCAGGACGACATCCCTTGCCGAGCACCCGGCTTATGGGCGGCGACTCATCACCGATACATGAGGTTCGGAAGCCATAGGGCCAATTCCGGAAATGCGAATATAATCCCCAGCACGACGATTTCGACCTGCAGGAACCACCATATACCATGGTAAATTTCTTTGAAGCTAAAGCCAGGAGACACGCTCTTCAGAACGAATGCGTTCAGCCCAACGGGCGGTGTGATCAAACCAATTTCGAGCGACTTGGTGACAAGAACGCCGATCCAGATCGGGTCCATGCCGAGCCTTGTCAAGGGCGGCAGGAAAATCGGCACAGTAAGAAACATGACTGAGATCGGGTCGATGAAGAGACCCAGCACGAGCATGAGAAGCAGATACATCAGCAGCAGCACACGCGGGTGAACGTCCATGCTGACGATGCCTTCGGTAACAGCCGAGGATGTTCCGCTGACGGCCAGGTAGGACGTAAAAATCAGAGCCCCGACCAGAATAATGAAAATAACAGACGTTGTTTTTGCCGTTTCGGTGAAAACGGATCGAAGGACTTGGAAACTCAGACGCCCTCTGAAGAGCGCAATGAGAAATGCTCCTCCCGCCCCCATGGCGCCAGCTTCAGTCGGCGTAAAGATGCCCGCATAGATACCGCCGATCACCACAACGGCCAGCAGTAAAGCAGCCCAGACGTTCTTGAGAGAGCGGAGCTTTTCCGACCTGGAGGCTGGCGGCAATGGCGGCGCCAACTCGGGCTTGTGGAGCACCCGTACGTAGATCATCACAGAGAAACACAGGGCCGTGAGAAGTCCGGGGATAATGCCGGCGATAAAGAGCCGTGGGATGGATTCCCGCGCAATGATACCGAAGACAATCAGAACGACGCTGGGGGGGATCATGCCGGCAAGCGTGCCCACGGTCGCGATGCATCCCGCGGCGAGCCGACGATCGATGTTGTTCTTGAGCATTTCGGGTAGAGCGACCCGACCGAAGACCGCGGTCGTCGAGGTCGTCGAACCCGAGCATGCGGCAAATCCGGTGGCAGCAAAGGTCGTTGCCAGTACCAGACTGCCTCTCAAATGCCCGACCCATGCGCGCGCGGCGCCGAACATGTCTTCCGTCACCCTGGACGCGATGGCCATGTGGCCCATCAGAAGGAACAGCGGCACGGCACTCAACGAGTAGCCCGAACCGATATCGAAGAGGCGCGCGCCGAGCGTATTCAGGGTCGAGTCGAGGCCGCGGGCGGTTGCGAAGCCGATCGCACCCATGAGGAGCAACGTAAATCCGACCGGCACCCTTAGTGCCAGGAGTATCGCGACTCCAGCGACGATGAGAATCGGGATGGTTGGATCGATCAAGTTTCTTCGACGAGCGTAGCCGGCGCCTCTTCTTCGATGAGCTTGTCTTGGATGACCAAATTCATCAGCTGAACCAGGAAACGCAACGACAGCATCAGAAAGCCTATCGAAATCGTCGCTCGCGACGGCCACGTTACGACCGAAATCGCCCCTAAGATTGTATCCCCCAAGACATAGTTTTCCCAAGCTGAGTCCGCGGTATACCAGGTCAGTGTTGAGGAGAAGACAAAAAACGCGCTCAGCTGAAACAATTGAAGTAATTTCCGGTATCGTCTTGGCAGCTTACTGTACAGAGCGTCGATCGCGATATGAGAATTCTCGCGCTGTGCAAACGCGAGGCCCAGGTAAATGACCAATACGAATAATAGGCTCACATATTCGTACGATCCCGGCACATTAGTGGTCGTGAGGTATCGGACCAGCACGTCAGCCACAGTGATCACCATCATGGCTGCAACAGCCGCCGCCGAGACATAACCTAGTATGTCCTCAATGTGCCTCTGGACACTCAATAACGCTCTTTTCACCTTAGAGCCCTTTGTTTCTTCTTGTCGATCCGTGCCGCCACAGAATTGGCCCAGTCACGAAGAAATTCGATCGGTCGGCCGTGCGCAGCCCCGCCCTTGCGAGCGTACTTCGGAAAAATGGGAAGCATTCGACGGAGATTCGTCTCGCTCCAGAGCCAAATGCTTCCCACACTTGTTGAACGACATGCTACTCAGTCTGTGAAGCCGGCATCCAGGTCTCTCGGTTATCCGCCGTGCTTCTTCAGCAGTTCGAAGTAGGTGTTGAGGAGAGCCTCCCCATCGATCCCCTTGTCCACCATTTCCGCCTTCCAGTTTTCCCTGGCGCCCGCTGCGGCTGCTTCCAGTAGCTCGCGTTCGGCGAACCTGACTTTCTTCACACCCAGCTCTTCCGTCAGTTTTGCCTCGGCCTCCCCGTCTCGCAGGACGGTCAGCGCCTGGGAACGGGGAACCATGTCCTCGTTGAGGTCCGCGATGATCTGTTGGATATCCGACGGCAGCTCTTCCCAGGCCTCCTTGTTCATGACCAGCGTCATGGGGAAGTAGTAGATCGGCATATACCCGTACCAATATTCGAAGATGTCGCCGAATCCGAAGTCGGCTGCTGCTGCCGGAGCGCCCATGATGCCGGCGTCGACAACCCTTCTCTCCGCCGCTGCCGGAAGCTCACCCCAGGGGATCGCGTAGGCCGTGATTCCGGCGGCCTCAAGTGCATCGGCTGCGCCACCGTGAGCGCGAATCTTGATTTGCGCGAGCTCCTCCATGGTATTGACATGATCGTACGACAGCATCTCGATCCTGACCCACTGACCGACGAACATGAATTTCTGGTTGAGCGCATCGAATTCCGCTTGGAGGTCTGGCGTATTGAAGAACTCGTGTGAGGCCAGATTGTGCGCGTCTGCGTTGTCGGTCAGAAACGTCATTATTGTCGTCGTCGCGTGCGGGTACAAACCGGGATTGTACACCGCCGAGAGCTGCCCGACATCGAACGAACGCGCCTTGAGGCCGTCTGGCTGTCCTGCAAACTTGCCAAGCGTCCCACCGAAGAGCCGGGTGAATGTCACCCGTCCATCGGTGCGCGCTTCGACTTCATCCATCCACACGCGGGACGCTTCGTTGAGCGCCGCTTGGCCGAAGGCCGAGTGATACGTGAGATGTATCTTGTCCTCGGCCGTGGCGGCTCCCGTCACCGTGAAAGCCGCAACAAAGGCGGCTGCGAGCAGTTTACGTCCTGGTATCATGATTCGATCTCCCGTTTTCCTGCGTCTGCGAGGGGTACAGAGTGCTGATGTCGTGGTCATGGCTCCTCCTCAGTTCTTCCATCTGTACACTCGTCGCGAATCCGAGTCACTCACTCCACGCATCCGAAACCGACTCTGACCGATCATGGGCTGAGGCCGCGCCTGCCGCGCGACCCTGGCCGGTTGGGACCACCCCCACTCCTTCACTTGCGGGATAGTTCAATTCGATGCGAACGCCGTTCGGGTCGTGGATGAAGACCTGGAGCAGGTCGAGGTCCGGCACCTTGCGGCGGTGGGCGGCGATGCCGTGCTTCTCAAGCCTTGCGATCGTGGCCTTGAAGCCGGTGGCCTTGAAGGCGACGTGATCGATCGAGCCGGTGGCGCTGTCCGCAGAGCCGTCGCGCACCTGATCGCGCGTGTGGAGATATCCCGTGTTCTCGGCCACGTGGATCACGGCACGGTCGCCCAGATAGATCCAGTGGCCGCTGAACGGGAAGGGCGGCCGGTAGCCATCCTCGAGGCCCAGGACATCGACATAGAAGTCTCGGGTCGCCCCGAGATCCCTGGTCAGCACAAGCACGTGGTTGAGGTTCTCCAGGGGCATGGTCGCGTTCTCCACGCCGATCCACTCAAGCATACTCGCCCGATCTTGCCGCCCTGGCAATCAGCAACCCGTCTTCGCGGCTCACCGGCATGGCGAAATCGAACCGGTCAACGTCGGACGCCAGCTCCCGATCCCTCAGACGATACTCCGGTTTCTCGGGATCGACGAACCATTGTCCGCATGCTGAGTTGACAGCACGCTCGGGGGCACGATCTCATCATCCACCGCAATCGGACGCTCAACAAGGGAATTCCCTGGTCGCAAGGTCGGGACCTCATTCCCGGAGTTGGATTTGGATTGAGGGAGATTGGCGTTGCGCTTTGGCGGTTTATGGGGTCCAGAGGTTTCACCTTACGGGTGAGAGTTGGGGGATTCGATGTCGGGGTCTCGTCTGGACTTTGAGTTGGATCACGAGGTGGGGCTTGGCGCGGTGACGGCGCACGGCGGCGTGCCGGCCCTGATCGAGTATTTTCGCAGCTCGGGTGCGGCCTCGGCGGTCGATGGGTCTATTCCGTACAAGCGGCGCAAGCGGGGTCTATCGGCGTCGGAGATGTGCGAGAGCCTGTTGGCGTTGTGGGCCTGCGGCGGTGAGCCGTGCGAGGACCTGGATCGGCTACGCGGTCACGACGGGCTTGCGCTTCTGCTGGGCCACGGGTTGCCGGCGGCGCAGACGGCGCGGGACTTTTTGTCGACGTTCGACGAGCCGGACCTGCCGCTTCTGGGTGGCGGCAGGTCGGCGGTGCGGGAGGAGGGGCTGGGCTTGCGCGCCCTGGCGCGCGCCTCGGCGGCGGTGGTCGCGGACTTGCAGGCGCGGGCGCCGCAGAGAGTGGCGACGATCGACCTCGATGCCACCATCGTGGCCTCATCCAAGCGGGCGGCTGCGCCCTGCCAATTTTGGGCATGGTGCGTTTCCTTGCCGCCGGTTCTGGGAACCGGATAGGCACCCAGCGGGAGCGATCTGGCGGGCATTCTGGCGCACCGGAGTTTCCTTAGGAATACACGGAAGGTGTTGGAATACAGCTGTTTTTTCCACCCCTGTCCACTGCTGTCGTAAGTGCCCTAATAGTATGGTGCGATGCACGGCACGCGGCGCCCGTGCCAGGCTCGCCCCGTGCAGCGCGATAGCGAGCGGTTCACGGCAGGCGGGATGAGCGGGCGCTCGTGGGGGATCGACGGCCGGCGCCTGCGTGCCGCGACGCCGTTGCCGCCGGCATCCGGGGCGACCGTTGCCTGTTCCGCGGAATCCCACTTGTCTCACTCAATCCCGGCGAATCCCGCTTTCGTTATCTTGTTTTGCGCGCGATGCGGGCCTCGAGCGTAGTCCCCTCGTCGAAGCCCGCACATCCCGCCGCACCGGGCCGAGCGGGGAGAGGCCAAAGTGGGAGCCGGCGTGTGGGGGCCGCTGTGGGGCCGGCGTTGACAGGTTTTCGGGCCAGCCCTAGTGTGCGGCCGCGCGCGCGGCGGGGAGTCCGCCGCGCCGGCGCGCCGGCGGCTTGACTTGCCGCCCAGCAGGAAAGCCCATGAAGGTCCTGGTCGCGGTCAAGCGCACGATCGACCCCAATGTGAAGGTCCGGGTGAAGTCCGACCGGACCGGCGTCGAGACCGCGAACGTCAAGATGGCGATGAACCCCTTCTGCGAGATCGCCGTCGAGGAAGCCGTGCGCATGAAGGAGGCCGGCCACGCCGACGAGATCGTTGCGGTCTCCGCCGGTGCCGACAAGGCGCAGGAGACGCTGCGGACGGCGCTCGCCATGGGCGCGGACCGCGCCGTCCATATCGTGACCGAGGCGGAGCTGCAGCCGCTCGCGGTCGCGCGCCTGCTGAGCGTGGTCGTCGGAGAGGAGCAGCCCGGCCTGGTCATCCTGGGCAAGCAGGCCATCGACGACGACAGCAACCAGACCGGCCAGATGCTCGCGGCATTGCTCGGCTGGCCGCAGGCGACCTTTGCCTCCGAGATCCTGTTCAAGGACGGAACCGCGGACGTGACACGCGAGATCGACGGCGGGCTCGAGACCCTCAACGTCAATCTGCCGGCGGTGGTCACCACCGACCTCAGGCTCAACGAACCCCGCTATGCCTCGCTCCCCAACATCATGAAGGCCAAGAAGAAGCCGATCGACCGGCGGGACGCGGACTCTCTCGGGGTGGACATCGGCCCGCGCCTCGCGATCCGCAAGGTGGAGGAGCCGCCCAGGCGCGAGGCGGGGATCAAGGTGGACAGCATCGAAGAGCTCGTCGCCAGGCTGCGCGACGACGCCAAGGTGATCGGGTGAGGGCGAGCGGATGAGCGTCCTCGTCCTCGCCGAGCACGACAACGCCGAGCTGAAGCGGGCGAGCCTCAACGCCGTCACCGCCGCGCAGGCGCTGGGCGGCGAGGTCCACATGCTGGTCGCGGGCGCGGGCGCGGGGCCGGTGGCCGAGGCCGCGGCGCGCGTCCCCGGCGTCGCCAAGGTGCTGCACGCCGACGATGCGGCCTACGAGCACCTTCTCGCCGAGAACCTGGCGCCGCTGGTGGTCGGGCTGGCGGGGGGCTACGGCCATCTGGTCGCGTCGGCGACGACCTTCGGCAAGAACGTCATGCCGCGCGTCGCCGCCCTGCTCGACGTGGCGCAGATCTCCGACATCATCGAGATCGTCTCCGAGAGCGTCTTCGTGCGCCCGACCTATGCCGGCAACGCGCTCGCCACCGTCGAGAGCGGCGATGCCAGGAAGGTGGTGACCGTGCGCACCACCGCGTTCGACGCCGCAGCGGACGAGGGCGGCGCGGCAACGATCGAGGCGATCGCCGGCGCCGGCGACCAGGGGCTCGCCCGCTTCGTCCGCCACGAGCTGAGCAAGTCGGACCGGCCGGAGCTCACCAGCGCGGGCATCGTGATCTCGGGCGGTCGGGGAATGCAGAGCGGCGAGAATTTTCCGTTGATCGAGGCGGTGGCGGATCGCCTCGGCGCCGCCGTCGGCGCCTCGCGCGCCGCCGTGGATGCCGGCTATGTGCCGAACGACTTCCAGGTGGGCCAGACCGGCAAGGTGGTGGCGCCGGACCTCTACATCGCGGTCGGCATTTCCGGCGCGATCCAGCACCTCGCCGGGATGAAGGACAGCCGGGTGATCTGCGCCATCAACAAGGACGAGGAGGCGCCGATCTTCCAGATCGCCGACTTCGGCCTGGTGGCGGACCTGTTCAAGGCGCTGCCGGCGCTCGCCGAAGAGCTCGATCGCCAGGGCATCTCCAGGGCCTGACCTGCCGCCATGGTGCGCACAATCGGAATCGTCGGAGCGGGCCGCATGGGCAGCGGCATCGCCCATGTCGCGGCGCTCGCAGGGTACGAGGTGATACTGGTCGATCGCGGGCAGGCCGAGATCGACGCGTCGCTGGAGACGATCCGCACCAATCTCGGCCGACAGGCGCGGCGCGGCGCGATCACCGAGGCACAGCGCGCGGCCGCGCTGGGGAGCATCGCGCCGGCGGTCGGTCTCGACGCGATCGCGGGCGTCGATCTGGTGATCGAGGCCGTGTTCGAGGACGAGGCGCTCAAGAAGTCGATCTTCGCCGCGCTCAGGGGCGCGCTCCCGGAGCACACCGTCATCTGCACCAACAGCTCGTCGCTCCCCGTCACCCGTCTCGCGGCGAGCACCGACAGGCCCGGCAAGTTCATGGGCATGCACTTCATGAACCCGGTGCCGATGATGGAGCTGGTGGAGCTGGTGCGCGGCATCGCGACCGAGCAGGAGACCTACGAGATCGCGCTCAGCGTCACCGAGCGCATGGGCAAGACCTCGGCCATGGCCGAGGACTTTCCAGCGTTCATCGTGAACCGCATCCTCATGCCGATGGTCAACGAGGCGATCTACGCGCTTTACGAAGGCGTCGGCACCGTCAAGGCCATCGACACGGCGATGAAGCTCGGCGCGCATCACCGCATGGGGCCGCTGGAGCTCGCGGACTTCATCGGCCTCGATACCTGCAACGCCATCATGCAGGTGCTCTACGAAGGCCTCGCCGACAGCAAGTACCGCCCCTGCCCGCTACTCGTGAAATATGTCGAGGCCGGCTGGCTCGGTCGCAAGACCGGCAAGGGCTTCTACGACTACTCCACGGGAACGCCGGTGCCGACGCGCTAGCGACCGACCAGTTCGGCCGCGATGCGCCGCGCGCGGTCGGTGAACCCGGCGACGCTTTCGCCCTCGAAGCGCTGGCGGAAGCGCTCGGCGGCGTCGGCGATGTGGGCCTCGATCTTCTCCTGCGACGGCTTCCTCTTCGGGGGCACGAGCTCGCGCAGCACCGCCTCCACGGCGAGCAGGCGGCAGGCCTGATCGACAACCAGCAATTCCAGGGCGAGGATGAGCTCGTCCCTCTTCTCGAGCTCCTCCTGAATGTTCCGCGGGACCGTCATCGTTTCACTCCCCTGACCGCGACCGGTATCCTGCGCCTGAGAGACGGCGATCATACTCGAAAGCGACGGAAACATCGTGGGGCGACGCGGCGCATCCGGGGCGCCATCGAAGCGGCGGTGGCTTCGCTTCGGCATCATCATCGGGATTCTTCTGCTGTTCGTGATCGTCTACGAGACCGGGCAGCAGCTGCGGCGCGGCGGTGCCGAAGCCGAACGCCGGGCGGCCGCGCCGGAGGCGCCCCGCGCCGAGGACGCCGTGCGCCATATCGCGCGCTACTACCGCACCCACGACTTGCCGGCCGGCTGGGAGGTGGGCGACACCGAGCGGAGCGTTGCGGGCACGGTCGAGGTGGCGCTCCACTTCTCTCCCGGCATCCGCTCGAGCCGTCACGGCGAGGCGGCGCGCGCGAACGAGGTCGGGCCGCACAATGGCTGCCCGACCGAAGAATCGGGACTCTGGAACGCGCTCGTTGAGCCCGCCTTCGAGATCGTGGTGAACGACAAGACCGGGGTGATCGTCCGCTTCGCCTGCACCCCGCCGCCGCCGGCCGGGTGAAGGCGCCAAGCTAGACGGGTACGGGGTCGATAAGCGCGTCGCCGCCGCCAGCGCCCTTGCCGCGCCACTGAGCCTCCAGACGCATGCCTTGCGCCTTCTCGTCCGACGACATCTCCTTCACCACCCCCTCCAGGGCGGTCAGCGCCGTGCCGATGCCGTGGCGGGCGGCGAGGGAGAGCCAGAGGAAGGCCTGGACACGGTCCTTCTTCACGCCCTCGCCGGCCATGTACATGTGGCCGAGACGCGCCTGGGAGGGGTAGTGCCCCGTTTCCGCCGCCTTGCGATACCAGTCGGCGGCGCGGGCGCGATTGAGCGGCACGCCATTGCCCTGGCTGTAGAGCACGCCGAGGTTGAAGCGCGCGTTGGCGTCGCCCGCGCGGGCCGCACGGCGCAGCCAGCGCACCGCCGCCCCCATGTCCTTGGCGACGCCGTTGCCCATGGCATACATCGTGCCGACATTGCTTTGGGCCAGCACGTTCCTGCCCTCGGCCGACCTGAGATACCAGCCGAACGCCACCGCCGCGTCGGCCTGGACGCCGTCGCCGTTGGCGTAGAGCGAGCCGACCCAAGCCTGCGCCTCGGCGTTGCCGGCCTCGGCGAGGGGCAGCCAGAGCGACCGCGCCCGGGCGAATTCGCGGGCCATGTACGCGCGCCGCCCGTCCTCGATCGCCGCGTCCGCGCGGCGGGCGCCTTCGGACCTCGCCCCGGCCGCGCGGGGCGTCCCCCGCCGCCGGCCGCTACGGGGTGGTCCGTTCGCTCTTCCTGTAGACATAGACGCAGTCCATATCCTCGTCGCCGTCGTGCACCGGCTCACCGTCGGCCTTGAGCCGGCGCAAAAAATAGTCCTGGACCGTGCGGGCAGCGTAGAAGGTGAGCGCCTGCTTGTAGAGCCAGGGATCGGCGGCCTCGTCGACCTTGTGAACCTCGAGCAGGGTCTTCTTCGGGTCCGCCGCGATGCCCACATAGTAGTCGCCGAACTCCCCGCCGAACTCCTTCATGTAGGCGAGGATCTCGTACTTGATCTGCTGGACGCTGAAGACCATCAGCGCATGGCGGCCGCGTAGAGCGGCCCCGCCCAGTGAACCTCGTGGCGCTCCAGCAGCCGCCGGATCACGTAGCTCTGGAGCCGGTGGGCGATGCGGTCCCGCTCGATGGGGAGATCGTCCAGGCTCGTCTCCGGCCGGGACGGGCTCCCGAATCGCGCGAGCGCGTCCTGCAGCGCCGCCGCCGCGCGTCCGGCCTCGTCGAGTGCGGCGCGCAGTGCCGCAAGCGTGCCGGGCTCGATAGGCTGCACAGCGGCGATCCTCACGCGGGCGAGCGTCTCCTCGAGCGCGGTCGGCTGGAGCACGACGCTCACCGCGTGGTCCCGCCCGCGCAGCAGGATCAGGTTGGGAAAGAGCCAGCAGAGGGTCGCGGACGCGCCCGCACTATCGGAATCGGTTTCGAGCACGATCGCGTCGGCATCGCGCTCCACCTTTGCAGGCGCGCCCTCCGGCGCAAACGAGCGCATAAGCGCTTGGCCGAGGAGCTTCCAGTTGCCCCCGTACTCGACCCGGAAACTCTCTTCGTTCTCCCAGGTCGCGACCTCGTCGAGGGCGAGCGTTTCGGCGGCGGCGCCCTCCAGCCGGTCGGCAAGCGGCTCGCCTTGCGGATCGAGATTGACGAAGAGGAGGGGTCCCAGGCCGTCGACCCTCACCGGCAGCAGCCGTTCGGGCCGGAAGCCGAGATACTGGCGCATGGCCGGCGTGTCGTCGCCGAGCTCGTCGGCGCCGATTACCCCGCGGTCGCGGCTGTAGCCGCATGAGGTGAACGAGCACCTGGTCTTGGAGCCGGTCTGGCACTGCGCCGGCACAAAGCGGCAGCCGCCGTGCTGGGCGAGATTGAAGCGCCCGACCAGCCCGTCCTCCCCCCGCTGCACATGAACGCCGTGGTTGCCGACGGTATAAGGCAGCAGGTCGCCGGCATTGGGAATGTCGCGTTGGGCGCCGATGCAGACCCAGCTCCGGGTCCAGATCTTCTCGTCCTCCAGGTCGGCGAAGACCTTGGAGCGGTAGGCGATGGGGGTGAGGATGCGGGCTCTGCCGAAGCGCGCACGCGAGGGCTTGTAGAGGGCGGGATCCTGGAGATCGACGCCTTCATCGACATGATCGAGATCGGGCCGCGTCGTCATCGGGCCGCATCCCCGGCCGCGCCGGGACGGGGCAGGCGCGCTCGCCGCCCCGTCCGCAGCTGCGGCGAAACGCTACTTCCGCTTCTTGTTGAGCGGCGGATCGTAGTCGGCGCGGCCGCGATGCTGGACGGCGCTCCTCGGCGGCGGCGGCAGCGGGCCGTCCTGCGAGAAGCGGTCGAGCACGTTCTTCACCAGCCGCGAGATGTTGTTCTTCTCGGGATCGCCGTTGTTCCACGGCAGCGAGCCGCAGAAGGCGATGGAGCTGAAGGCGAAGCAGGCGCCGCCGTTGGGCGTCTCGTGATAGGCGATGTCCGAGCGCACGCGTGGATGCTGGGTGCCGTCGAGGCCCTGCTGGTTGAAGCCGAAGTCCTCCATCACCAGCAGATAGCCTTCGGTATGGCGGCCCGCCGAGGTCGCGGTGATGAGCGTGTGCGGCGGCGAGCCGAGCAGGGTGTCGACGATGTCGAGCTCGGTGCCGGCGGCGCCGCCGCCGACCAGGCCGAAATTGCCGATCTTCTCGTCGTAGCCGATGCCCTCGAAGGCCCAGGAGACACGCGGGTCGTTGCTCTCCGGCGTGCGCGAATAGTAGCTGGAGATGTCGAAGCCTTCCGACGACATGCCGGTGCCGGCGACCGAGTGCAGGTAGCGTCCGCGATAGCGCCACATGCCGCCGAGCTCGCCGGTCGACTGGTGGTAGTACTCGCCGGGGTCGGCCCGCCAGGTCCTGATGCCGGATTCGCAGCGGCGCATCTCGGTGACGATGCCGCGCCCGAGATGGTCGTAGGCCGGGTGGTAGGAGTGGATCCAGTAGAAGCCGTCCGCGCCCATGTACATGAAGCGGCCGCCGCGCTGGGTGTAGTCGTGGATCGCATCGAGCTGCGGGCCGGAATTGTGCTCCGGATGCGAGCCGGTGATCACGACATTGTAGTTCTCCAGCCGCGCGAGGCCGTCATAGTTGACGTCTTCGTCGGTGATGACGTCGTACTTGTAGCCGAGCTGGTTGAGCCAGTAGATCAGGTGCAGGTCGGCCGGGTACTGCCAGGGCGCCTGCATCAGGAAGTGGTCGTATTGCGGCCGGACGCTGAGGATCGGCCGCAGCCGCGACGAGAGGCAGAGGCCGCTGCCGTCGGTGTGGGTGTCGTAGATCGAGCCGCCATACTCGCGGTGCTCGGCCAGGAACATGTTCTGGTGCTGCATGATCGGCACGCGGTAGACCAGAAGCTCCGCCCCGCCGGCGTTGTTGGCGAGATGCTCGTTGGCGTAGGCCATGTAGCTGATGGTCGGCATCATCACCGCGATCTTGGCCTGCTCCTCGCCGGGCCGGGGCACGACGAAGAAGGGGATGTAGTCCTCGTCGCCTTCGTCGGTGGTGAGCTTCACGCAGTAGGAATCGCTCTCATAGTTCTGGGGCACGGTCCACTCGAAGTCGACCTCCCAGCGCGCATCGTCCACGTCGTCGTCGTGGAAGTGGATCGCGCCGTACTCGCCGGCCGCGTGCTTCCAGTCGAAATTGTCGCCCGAGAAGTTGTGGCCGGTCATGGCCCGGGTCGGGCAGTTGACGATCTGCGCATCGAGCAGGTAGGGCCCGTGGTCCTTGCCGACGATGGTGTCGATGCCGTCCGAGAAATCCCAGGCGGCGACGATCGTCTCCGACAGCGCGCCGGTGGGGCCGGAATTGCGCCGCTCGGTGAGCCCGCGCTGGGCGCCGAGCTTCATGGTCTCGATCTCTTCGCGGCTGAGCGCGCGGTTGCAGATGCGGGGGCTGTCGATCTTGCCGTTGTAGTGGCCGCCGATGACGATACCCGCCGGCAGCGACGAGCGCGCGGTGGGGTCGCTGCTGTGCGCGCCGGTATAGCCGGCGATGACGGCGGGGCTCGCGTCATGCCTGACCGGGCCTGCGACCTTGGCCTTCGCCGGCTTCACGACCGGATCGAGGGCATAGACCACCTGCGGTTCGTGATAGAGGATCGCCTGGCCCGACCCGGCGTCGTAGGACGCGGCGAGGAAGTGCCAGGCATGATCGCGCAGCGGCGTGTCGGTGGTGATCCTGGTGCCGTTGATGCGGAGCTCGGCGCAGCCGTCCTCATTGATGAAGAGGCCGTAGCCCTTGTTCCTGTGCCACTTGGTGACCAGGCCCTGGGCGCCGTGCTTCCAGTATTTCGGATGGGTCTTCGGCGTCGTCGGCCACACCCAGCACTGCAGCGTGAAGCTCTCGACGCGGAGCTGCGGACAGTCCGCCACATAGCCGTAGGAGCCGCTGTGGATGACCTGGCGGCGGCCCTTGTAGGAGCCGTTGAGCGCCGCCCGCCTCTTGCGCTCGATCAGGCCCGGCCCGCGCGGGTTGGTATCGCCGTTGATCATCTTCACGAGCTGGGCGTCGTACCTCTTCGGCCCGTCGCAGTTCACGTGGAAGCGGATCGTATCGCCGGGATGGACGCCGAACTTGTCCGCATATCCCGTCAGTCTCATCCAAGCCATCGGGTGTCTCTCCTTATCGCGTGGGCCTGCTCGGCCGTCCGCGCGCCCTGATCGGTTACCGCGTGGAACCCCGGAGTGCTGGCCTCGGGCCGTGCCTCAGGATGCGGCCCAGTTGTCGTCGCGGCGCTTCCAGCCCTGATGAAAATGCTCGGGGAAACCGTCGGTCTCCGAGAATTCGTCGAGCCGCATCAGGAAGATGTCGTGCTGCGGGTCCTGCTCGTTGTCGTAGACCTTGCCGGAGACGAACACCGGCGGCACGCCCCGGATGCCGGAGCAGCGGGCGATGCGCCACTCCTTCTCGATCTTGGTGCAGACGACCACGAGCTTGCCCTTCGCCGGCTGGGCCCGCATCCGCAGCAGCACGCGGTTGAGCTGGAAGTCCTCGTGGATGCCGCCGCTGATTTCGGTGGTGTCGCCCTGTGTCGCGCAGCGCAGGATCGAGCATCCGGCGACGCCCTTCATGGACTCGATGCACGCCTTGTGCTCCTCGATGAGACGGTCCCGTTCGGAACTTCCTTTCGGCGGGATGCGGATCATTCTGGGTCTCCCCTCGCGTCTTCTGCCTCGGCCCTCGTATGCCTCAGATCGTCAGATACTTGTCGACGACCGCGTCGGTCAATGCGTCGATGGGGCCGCCCTCGACGATCAGACCATTGTCCATGATAACGAATTCGTGCGCGAGCGCGCGCGCGACCCTGATGTGCTGCTCGGTCAGCACGAGGGTCAGCCCGACCTCGGTGTTGAGCCGCACGATCGTGGCCTCAAGCTCCCGCACGATGTTGGGCTGGATGCCTTCGGTCGGCTCGTCCAGCAGCAGGATCTTGGGGTCGGTCGCGAGCGCGCGCGAAATAGCGAGCTGCTGCTGCTGGCCGCCCGACAACTGCCCCGCCCGCTTGTCCAGATTGTCGGCGAGATAGGGAAAGAGGTCGAGGCACATGTCGGGAATCCGGCGGCGCCGGTCGTTGCGGGCGAAGGTCCCCAGCAGGATGTTCTCCCGCACCGAGAATTTGGGCAGGATGCCGCGCCCCTGCGGGATGTAGCCGACGCCGATCTCGGAGCGCTGGTGGGTCGGCATGGCGCTCGCGTCCTCGCCGGCGATCCTGAGGGTGCCGGTCATGCGCGTCGTCAGCCCCATGATGGTCCGCACCAGCGTCGTCTTGCCGACGCCGTTCCGCCCCAGCACGGCCACGCAGTGACCCTCGGCAACGCCGAGGCTCACATTCTGAAGGATCGGCGTCTTCCCGTAGAAGGAGGTGACGCCTTCCAGCTCAAGCAGCATCGCTGATGCCCTCGGCGCCGAGATAGACCTCGCGCACGCTCGGATCGTTCTCCACCTCGTGCATGGGGCCCTCGGCCAGGGTCTTGCCCAGATGCATCAGGGTGATGATGTCGGCGATCTCGCGCACGAAGGCCATGTCGTGCTCGACCACGACCAGCGTGCGCTCGCCCTTCAGGCGGTTGAAGATTTCCGAGGTCTTGTGGGTCTCCTGCTCGGTCATGCCGGCGGTGGGCTCGTCCATGAGCAGCAGCTTGGGGTCCTGGGTCAGCACCATGCCGATCTCGAGCCACTGGGTCTCGCCGTGGCTCAGATTGCCGCCGAGCTCGTCCAGCCGCTCCTCCAGCCCGACGAGCTCGACGATCTCGTTCAGGCGTTCGCGGCCCGCCCGCTGGCGGAAGGAGAGCATGTTGACGAAGGGATTGGTGTTGTGGCTGTTGGCGACCTGCAGGTTGTCGCGCACGGTGAGGTCCCTGAACACCGCCGGCACCTGGAACTTGCGGCCGATCCCGTGCTTGGCGATCCGGTGCTCGGCCAGCCCGGTGATGTCGCGGCCCCGGAACACGACCTTGCCCGACGTGAGCTTTTGGCGCCCGGTGATCAGGTCCATCGTCGTCGTCTTGCCGGCGCCGTTCGGCCCCAGCAGGCAGCGCAGCTCGCCCTCCTCGACCTGGAAGCTGAAGCCGTCGACGACCTTGAACTCGTCATAGGCCTTGGTCACGTCCGTGACCTCGAGAATTGCGCTCACGCCCGCGCCCTCCTAATCCGCCGTCGGCTGGGCGCCGAGGGACCGCCGGGCCGGCGCGCGCCCGCGATAGGGAATGAGGCCGATCGCCATCTCGAACAGGCCGGCCAGGCCCTTCGGCAGGAAGCGGACGACGACGATGAAGATCGTGCCGAGGATCACGAACCAGGCGGCCTGGAACTCGTCGCCCACATAGCTCTGCATCGCGTTGATGAAGATGGCGCCGAAGATCGCGCCGAAGAGCGACAGCCTGCCGCCGACGGCGGCCCAGATCACCATCGTGATGCTGAAGAAGATCTCGAGCGAGGTCGGCGAGACGTACTGCACGATCATCACCCAGACGATGCCGGCGAGCGCCGCGATGAGGCCCGAGATCGTGAACACCGTCACCTGGTAGAAGGCGACGTTGTAGCCGAGGAAGCGCGCCCGTTCGGGATCGTCGCGGATGGCCTGGATGATGGTGCCGAACTTGCTCGCCAGCAGCGCCTTGGTGCCCAGGGTGAGGGCGGCGAGAACCCCCAGCGCCACCCAGTAGATCATGCTGCTGTAGGGGTCGACGTCGACGCCGAAGGCCTGGAACGCGCTGGGCGGCGAGATGCCGTTGAAGCCGGCCGTGAACGGCTGCATGTCGTAGGCCATGTTGTACCAGGCGCCGAGCATCGCCAGCGTCATGATGGCGACGAAGGCGCCGGCAAGGCGCGCCTGGAACATCAGGAAGCCGAAGATGACGAAGAACAGCGTCGGGATGCCGAGCGCCAGTATCAGCCCGGCCTCGGTATGCCAGAACGGCTGCCACACCGTCGGCAGCGCCTCGAGCTCGTTGGTCAGCATGAAGCTCGGGATCGGGTCGTACTCCGGGTCCTGGTACTGCATCTGCATGGTCGCGCCCATGCCGTAGGCCGCCATGCCAAAGGCGATCCCCTGGCCGAGGCTCAGGATGCCGCCAAAGCCCCACACCAGGCTCACCGACAGCGCGAGCATGCCGAACACGCCGTAGCGCGCGAACTGGTTGAGCGCGAAGGGGTCGTCGCCCAGGAAGAGCGGGATGGTGGCGAGCCCGCCGAAGGCGACGACGTAGACCAGCCACTGCGCGCGCTTGTCGTGGTAGAGGTTCTGCCGGTGCCCGGTCTGTTCCAGTCTCCACAGCATGGCGCTCACACCGCCCCTAGCGCCGCGCCATGCTGGGCGCGAAGATTCCCTGCGGCCGGAAGCGCAGGAAGATCACGATCAGGATGAAGAGCACGAAGCGGGCGAACGTGTCGTTGGTGAAGTACGAGAAGATCGAGAACATCTCACCCATGATGCCGGCGGTCGCCAGGCTGCCGAAGAGATCGCCGCCGCCCGTCACCACCACCAGAAAGGCCTCGACCACATAGCCGAGCCCCATGTCCGGGAAAATCGTCTTCAGGCCCGCGAACATGGAGCCGGAAATGCCCGCGAGGCCCGCACCGTAGGCGAAGGTCAGGCCGTAGATGCGGCTCGCATTGATACCGAAGGACGCCGCCATCTGCGGGTTCTGCATCACCGCGCGGACCTGAATTCCGGTATTGGTCTTGAACAGGATCGCCCAGGTCATGGCCACGAGTGCGAGCGCCGCGAAGAAGATGAAGATCCTGATCCACGGCACGTGCACGAAGTCGATGATCATGACGCTGGTCAGCCAGTCGGGCACGGCGACATACTGCGGCTCGCCGCCGAAGATCAGCCGGATGCTCTGAATGAAGACCAAGGATACGCCCCATGTCGCGAGGAGCGTGTCCAATGGTCGATCGTATAAGTGTCGTATGAGGCCGCGTTCGACCAGCCAGCCGATGAGGCCCACGAGCACGAAGGAGGCCGGCAGGCAGAGCAGCCAGGGGAAGCCCGCGAAATACTGCAGCATCCAGGTGAAATAGGCGCCGAGCATGATGAACTCGCCATGGGCCATGTTGATGACGCCCATGGTGCCGTAGATGATGGTGAGCCCGAGCGCCGCGACCAGCCAGATGCTGGCGAGGCTGAGCCCGATAATCAGCGCATTGATAAACGGTTCAGCGGCGAAGGGTGTCCAAAAATCATGGACGCTCATGAATGAGTCCCGCTTCTCTCCCTGATGCGGCCCGCCCGGCTCTGCTCCTCGGGTGCTTGCCCGAGTGGCCGGTCGTCCGCCGCGCCCCGCCGGGGAAGGGTGGGGCGGAGGGAGTGCCCCTCCGCCCCGAACTTACCAGATCGTGCGGAGCCGTTACAGAACGTCCTTCTGGACCGTACCGTCCGGCCGGTGCAGGCCGTCGGCCTTGCACACGCCGCGCTCGGGGTAGATCGCGTAGGGATCCGGCCCGACATGCTCGTCGGCCTGGCGCACGATGGTGAACTGCCCGTCCGCGCCGCACTGGCCGATCTTGGGCTTGAGCCAGATGTTGAAGTTTTCCGGGTCGATCCAGACCTTGCCCTCCGGGCTCTCCTCGTCGGTCAGCCCCACCGGGCCCTGGTCGCGCCAGTTGCCGCTCACGTCGCGGATCATGCGCGGCGTGATCGCCTCCCAGTCGCCGCCGGTCTCCTCGAGCGCACGCTCGACGCCCTTGGCCCAGATGAGGATGCCGAGATAGGTCTCCTCCATGTTGTAGTGGGTCACGCCGCCGCCGCCGTATTCGCTGCCGAGATAGTTCTCCACGAAGGTCTGGTTGGTCGGGTGCTGCAGGGTCTGGAAGTAGGGTGCCGACAGGAAGTGGCCGGCGCCCGCCTCGTTGCCCATGGCCCGGGTCTCGATCTCACCGGTGGTGAGCGAGGCGATCGGGGTCTTGTCGGACTTGAAGCCCTCCTGCAGGAACTGCCGGTGCAGCGCGATGTCGGAATCGCCGACCACGGTGGACATGATCCAGTCGGGCTGCTGCTGGCGGATCTTGTTGAAGACCGGCGCGAACTCGGAGCCGCCGAGGGGAATGTAGTCCTCGCCGAGCACCTCGCCGCCGGCGCGCTCCAGCCAGACCTTGACGTTCTTGTTGGACTCCTTCGGCCAGATGTAGTTGGAGCCGACGAGATAGGTCTTCGGCCCGAAGTTCTCCACCATGAACGGCACCAGGTCGAACGAGTGCTGGTTGGCGAGCGGCCCGGTGTTGATGATGTTCTGCATGCACTCCCGGCCTTCGTAGCAGGTCGGGTAATAGTAGAGGTGGTCCCACTTCATCACGATCGGCATGACCGCGCGCCGGCTCGCCGAGGTGTAGCTGCCGTGCACCGACACCACGCGGTCCCTGAGGATGAGCTGCGTGATCTTCTCCGAATAGACCTTGATGTCGGACTTGGCGTCGACGACCACCGGCTCGATCTGCTTGCCGGCGATGCCGCCTGCCGCATTCAGCAGGTCGATCGCGAAGAGCGAGACCTGGGTCGAATCGTTCTCGACCACCGAGAGCATGCCGGTCTGCGACCACAGCAGGCCCACCTTGATGTCCTCGTCGCTGTTGATCCAGGGCTTCGCGCCCCAGGCCTGCCCGAAGTCCTTGACGTAGAAGTGGGGGAATCCGGCCGCGACGCCGGCCGTTCCCGCCAGCGCCCCCTTGAGGATGGTCCGTCGGTTAACACGCATATCAGAGGCCTCCCTTGGTTTCCTGCCGACGTCCACACCCGCGGGGCGGCACCATGCCTGCCGTCTGCATCACGGCCGGACGCGGACAAAGCAAACGATAGTTTCCCGTGATTGCCATTGATGTCAACCGACGGCCTCCCGAGGTGGCGCCGTGCTGCCGCCGTATCGCCGCCGCGGGCGGGATGTCGTCACGGGTTGTTGCGTTCCGGAGACGCACTTGGAATCATGGCCCCCTTGAGCGAACGGTGGCGGACCGCAGCGGCCGGCGGCGACGACAGCGGCAAGGGGAGCGGCGGCGATGGGAATGGCGGCGATGAACCCGAAGACCAGGCGCGTCCTTCAGCTCTGCGCCGACAATGTGTTCTGGGTCTTCCTGGCTCTGATGATCATTCTCGGCTCCGTCATGGAGACGCCGATGATCAATGTCGGCCTGACCGCCCGCTGAGCACGGCCGGCCACGGCAGGGGCGGAGGCCGGGGCGCCGCCGCGCGGAGCGGGAGGCGCCCGGTCGTCCGCACGCGGCGGCGGGCAGGATGAACCGGCGAACCAGACGACGGCAGTCGGCGCACCGTGCCGGCACCGGTGGGAGCGGCCGGGGGAGCGCCCCGGCGGGCGTCCTCGCCCGCGCGCTGCGCCACATGCAGGAAGGCCGCCCGCAGCGGGCGGACCAGTTGCTCTCCAAGTTGCTGGCAGAGGACGGGGGAGAGGACCCGAGCGTGCTGCACTATGCCGGTGTCGCCCGCTACCGCTGCGGCCGCTTCGACGAGGCGGCGGCGCTGCTCGGCCAGGCGACCGACGCCGCGCCAGCCTACGCGGAGGCGCACAACAGCCTCGGTATCCTGCTGCTCGAGACCGGGCGCAGCGCCGAGGCCCGCGCCGCGCTGGAGCGCGCCATCGCGCTGCGCCCCGACTACGCCAACGCGCACACCAATCTCGGCAACGCCCTGAGCGCGGCCGGGGCGAACGACGCGGCGGCGGTGGCCTACCGCAAGGCCATTGCGCTGGACCCGCGCGACCTGCAGGCGCACCACCGGCTGGCGCGGACCCATCTCGCCCTCGGCGCAACCGGGCGCGCGCTCGATGCCTGCGCGGCCGCGCTTGCCATCGACCCGTTCTGCCAGAACGCCCTCGCCACCAGGGCGCTCGCCGAACAGATCGGCGGTGACCCGGACGCCGGGCGCCGGCTCTACGACTTCGACCGCTTCGTCACCCGGGTCTCGCTCGCCCCGCCGCCCGGCGGCGGCGACATCGAGTCCTTCAACGAGGCGCTGGCGGCAGCGGTGCGGGGCGCGCCCTCCCTCGTCTGGGAGCCGCTCAACCGCGTCACCCGCAACGGCGCGGTGACCCAGGACCTGCTGGTCGCACCGAGCCGGCCCATCCGCCGCCTGGAGCAGGCGCTGCGCAGCGCAATCGACGGCTACCGGGAGACGCTCGCGGCGGAGCGGGACAGCCCCTTCCTCGCCCGCATCCCCCGCCGCTACCGGCTCACGCTCATCGCCTCGATCCTGACCGCGGGCGGACGGCACCCGCCGCATGTCCATGAGGGCGCCTGGCTGAGCGGCGTCTATTACGTCGCGGTGCCGGCGCAGGTCGGCGCGGACGACGGCGAGCGCGGCGGCTGGCTGGAATTCGGCCGACCCGACCACGACCTGCCGGAGGGCAGCGCCTTCCGCTGCGTCAGCCGGCCGCCGCGCGCAGGCACGGCGCTGCTCTTCCCGTCCTACGTCTTCCACGGCACGCTGCCCTTCGACGGGCCGGGAGAGCGTATCGGAATCGCCTTCGACGCCTATCCCGAGTCGTAAGGTGGAGGCCAGGGAAATGATGAGATCGTCGGCAACGCGGATGTGGATCACCTATGACCATTGCGCAAATCAACGCGCACCCAGGCGCTCGCCGCCGGCGTCGTGGAACGACAGCGTCGTGATGTCCATGAAGACCAATGAGAGATCGGCGAACAAATCGCGCCGGCGCTCGGGCAGCCGTCTCCCGGTTTCGTCCTTCACGCAGCGCGACGCAAGATCACTCTCGGAGACTCCCATGTTCGACGCCACACGTGCTGCCGGTGCCCACCGCACCGTGTCCGCCCCGGTCTCCTGCTCGGTGGCGGCGAGCTGGGCCCAAGCGCGCAGTGTGCACAAGTTGAAGTAGCGCCCCGATTAGATCGCCCGCGGCAAGGCCGCGCCTTTCCGCCGTAACAACGAGCTGCTGAACCTCTTGCTGAGAGATGCGCGAACTTGAGGGGTGTGCAGATAAACACGTGCAAGGCGTGGCGGAGCGCCTTCTGGATGCGGCGTTGCAATCGGGCGGCGAGATTTTCTATGGGGACTCGTACGGGGTGAGCATTCGGGCGAAATGCTCGGCTTGGCAGCAGCCGATCAGTGTTGCTTGGCTGTATTCGCAGGCGGGGAAGGGATGGATGCGCAGCCAGGACATCTCGGTAAAGGCGGGAGAGTGTAAATGATGGATAACTTCTCATCAATTTGCATGACCAGAACTGTGCATGACCAGGACTACATGACCAGGACCCCTTATTCCGACTCGGGATACGGCATGAGCGCGCGCGCTGGCATGATACCCGCTCCTGTCAGGTTGCTGGGTGAGTTTCCCGCCTCCTGACAGGAGCGCGACATCCGCCTCCCATTGCCGGGCCATCTCCGCCAGCTCCCGCTGTACCGCCGCGCCCTCATGGTCGCGCCCTCCTCGCCCCCATCGCCCGCGTCGTCTTCGCGTCCACCACATCGGCTCCTGTCCATGGATCGATTAGGGATCTGGAGCACTTATCGGTATTGAGTTCATTCCGGGTTGTGCCAACCAATCCAAGAAACTTCTCTCGTCGATTTCTTTCCGAGCAAGGCGTGATATCCCGTGAGCAAACTGGGACGCTTCGATCAGAGCCAGATCCCTCACGTTACGTACTTGCCATAAAACATTTGGATCAAAGCCGGGATTGGCAAGAGTAGCCTTGGGAAGGTGGGCGTGATTCACTATGGCGGCACCTTTGATCACGTCTGTCGCCTCGTTAAGCCCAATCGCACCTTCGCCTTCCGCCGTTTTTAGCTCCATGACGATCTGCACTGCATGATTTAGGCCTAACAGTAGATCTGCCGCTCCGGGTGTCCTACCGTCATCAAGCCGCTCGTAAGCGATACCTGTGGCATCCAGCAAGGCCTCAACTCTTCTTTCGAAGTCTTTTCCGCGCGCATCAGGCATATCCCGAAGAGTTGTCGTGATATCTTGCGGCGCTCGCTCTATAGCAACACGCCACAGGTTCTTCCTTCTATCCTGTCGACATGCACGTACCGCATCCCGAACGCTCCTCACTAAACCATCAAGATCGGGAAGGCTTAGTGGCTTGAGCGCCTCCACGATCTTGACGAAAGTGTCATGGCGCAACAATTCCATCGGCTCAGTAAGATCGCTCTTCCATAACGCTAGAATTGCGGACCGTGATAGAAGGCGACGCCCTGTACCCTCCGCCCCATCCGACATCAGCCTTGCCATCCACACTACATCTCCAGGCAAACCGACCGCCACCATGCGAGCCTGCGCCCGAATTATGGAGGCCAAATTCCGCACGGCTCGATTTAGGTCGATATCGTCACCCAGCTCTGTAGGGCGATCATCTCCGACTAGCTGAGGTGCAGTAGCACTCAAGAGGCAATCCGACCACGCAAAAAGGATTTCGGCACCTTCACGGATCATGGTTTGGACCACGCCAGATCCGATGACTGGAAGCTCTGGAGACAGTTCGCTTCGTCCTTGACCTTCAATCCAACGCATCGCCAGCATTGAGGCATTGGCCGCTGTCGCATTACGCTGCCATGGACGCTCAATTAGGAAGTCACTAGCCGCATCTGCGATTGAATTACGAACAAGGTTATCAAGCTGATATGGCAAATTTCTGTTGCTACCACGAATGCTATACTCGTCGGACGAATAAGCTGCATGTAGAACTGAAAAATGGAGCGTCTTCTCGTTAGATTGGTCCTCACTTAGGGCGAGTAACTCGCCCACCCTTTGCGCCGTATAGTGAATAAGCTGATCGGCGCTGCGCGGATGCAAAATGGACTGCGCAACGGTGCGGCCGATTGGTGTGACAGAAAGTCGCGTTAAACTGACATTCATCTCAAGAAATTCCAGTGCCGTAGGTTGTCTAGGGCTTCTTGAAAAAGCCCATCCCAGTGGTCGAGGCCCGCCGCATTTATCTGCAACTCCCTCGAAGCACCGAACGTAGCCTTCAGGAATTCCAATGCATCATTCTCGGCACTTACGACACGTCAGGGGGCCAACTGGAGCACGAGTGGCGTGAAATATTCTGGCGAAATTTGGCTGTCTAGGGAGTCTAAGTGATCCGGATTCAAAAAGTCTTGCACCACGGCCTGATCCTGGTAACTATCCTCTCCCAAGAAGATCACGCGGCCGCTTTCATGGTCGAATCCCATCCTTCCACACCGACCTGCCATATTGTGAAACTCGCCAGCCGAGATCGGCTCGCGACGACGGCGCTCAAAATTCCACCGCCTCCACGAGTAGAAGATGGCTCAATTCGTAAATTGTATGCATTTGTGGTATAGTTCCGGGAACTTCAAGGGGTTGGGTTCAGGAGGTTGGGTTATGGACAGCAAGGGGTTCCAGGAGTGGCTTTCGGCGGCGGACGAGTTGACGCGCCCACAGGTGCGCGAGGCGCTTGCGGTGCTTTCGGGCCGACCCGAGGGCGAGGCGTCGAAGGCGGCGATCGAACTCGCTGTGGACGAGGCCCGGCGCTGTCCGCATTGCGCGCGCGAGGGGGCGGTTTCGCGGGGCAAGGCGCGCGGTCTTCGGCGCTACCAATGCAAGGGCTGCGGCAAGACCTTCAACGCGCTGACCGGCACGCCGCTGTCGGGCCTGCACCACAAGGAGCGCTGGCTGTCGTTCGGGGCCTCGCTTGCGGAAGGCGAGACGGTGAAGGCGTCGGCGGAGCGGTGCGATGTGGCGGTGAGCACGGCGTTCCGCTGGCGTCATCGCTTTCTGGCGGCGGCGCGGGGTGGTTCGGGGGTGCTCAAGGGCATCGTGGAGGCGGACGAGACGTACATGCTGGAGAGCCGGAAGGGCACGCGCAAGCTGGGGCGCAAGGCGCGCCGGCGCGGCGGCAAGGCGAAGAAGCGCGGTCTCTCGCGCGAGCAGGTGCCGGTTCTCATGGCGGTGGACCGTGGCGGGACGACGTTCAGCGCGGTACTGCCCAGGGTCGATGCGATGGTGCTCACGGCCGCCCTCGATCCGGTGGTCGCCAGGGACGCCCTGCTGGTCTCCGACGGCGGCGCCAGCTACCCGCCGTGCGCCGCCGCGCTCGGAGTGAGCCACGAGAGCCTCAACCGGTCGATGGGGGAACGGGTCCGGGGCGATCTGCATGTGCAGACGGTAAACAGCCGCCACAGCCGCTGGAAGGACTTCCTGCGACCCCGCCGCGGCGTCGCCACCCGCTATCTGGACAACTATCTGAGCTGGTTCCACCTCGTCGGCCTCGCCCCCGGCGCCAATGATCGCGCCTGCCTTGCCGCCGCCGTGATGAAGTAACGCATACGATTCACTAATTGAGCCTAGAAGATTACGGTGCCGAGCGGAAAATTGACCCCAGCAGCCAATGTAGAGGTAGCAAAAACCAGATCGACCTCGCCGCCCTTAATTGCCTCTTCCACCCTCAGGCGATCGTCTTCGATCAAGTCAGCGCAATGAATGGCAACACGGTGGGGTATAGTGGCAGACAGCAAGTCTGCCTCGGGCGTATCCGCGCTCAGCCCCGCCAGTAGCGGGGCATTCGAAAGATCATATCCGTTTGACTCACAGAAGTCTCGACATCCGTCGTATACATCCTGTTTGCGCATACAGAACACGATGATCGGCTTCGCGCCATCGGCACGTAGGCATTCGCGAATTAACGGCTGGAGATCCGTCGCCACGCCAGGCGCAAGCGGTTCTTCGCGGATCGCTCCATTGGCCGTTTCTGTATGAAAGCTAAGCCGCCTGGCGCCCGTACGGCATTCATAAAGAAGATGCTTTTCCCGATATGGCACGCGAAGCAGTTGCACTCCAAGCCAATTGGCCAAGTCCTCACCGTCTTGTTCTGTGAGAACGGCTGATAGTCCGACCAGCTGCCCCGCTCCTGCCTGACGAATTAGGGTCAGCAGCGTCTCGACATTTACGCCGCGAGACTTGTCACCAAGGATCTGCACCTCGTCAGCCACTATGCACGTATCACTCAGATCATGTGGAATACCTCCTGCACACAAAAGGCCAAGGTACTTCTCGTAAGTAGCGATAAGGAGGCTGCAGCGAAGAGGTTCGTTGACACGTACGACATTACCATCAACTTGTCGATCTCCTGTGGCGAGCACGATAGTTTCTCCAGCACCGCCAAAAAGGGGATTCACCAGAATACGTTGAAGCTCCTCGAACTTTTGATTCGCAAGGCTGCGGTGCGTGACCAAATAGATTCCTCTATGGCGCGCTCTGTCTGCAGCTATCCACGAGGCCAACGCCCAGATTCCGATCTGCGTCTTACCGGTTGATGTGGGTGCCAGAGCGAGCGCACCATGACCGCGGCCAATACCAGCACTGAGAGCTTCCCACTGTACGTCAGTGAGAGAGGGACCACCTCCCTCTCGGAAAATCACTGTCGGGTCGACGAGAAGATCATCTGGAAGACCATGATCGCGCGGAAGCGAGCTCTTCATACCGGAGAAATCCCATACCTCATGGACCAACAGCTTTTCTATAGTCTGTGTGCGCCCGAGTCTTCAATGGTTCACTGATAGACGGCACAGCACGCCGAACAAATGTTCATGACGCCGTCGGGTGATCTCGTCACCGTGACCCGTGAAGTTCGCTGTGCCCGTTGACGGCGGTAGCCTCCCCGCCTGCTTTCGTCACCTCCGTCACCCCACGGCTGAATTATCACCTGGGCATGGCTCCCCAGCCACTAAATTGGTCAGCGCCTGTCTGGAGTGGTCTGGGCTTTCCGGCCGCGTGATTCCCAATAGATTCCCAATTCGCCAGCGCGCCTGCAGGGGCAAAGAAAAACGCCGTTAAGAGCCTGATTTCGCGGCGTTTTTTGGTTGCGGGGGCAGGATTTGAACCTGCGACCTTCAGGTTATGAGTTTGGTATGATATCGTTGTCAGGACATGCCCTGAGTTGTCTAGACGTTGATTTCCCTCATCTATTCGACTTTCCTCGTCGCCGTGAGTGCCCTAGAATGATCCCCAGATTACTCTCTGCAAGTACCTATAGGGTACCTGTGGATCGTACGCAAGGGAATACCACATGCCCAAGATCACCAAGCGCACCGTCGACGCCCTGAAGCCCCATGAGCGCGAGCGCGTCGTCTGGGACGAAGACCTCAAGGGCTCTTCGGCGTCCGCGTCCATCCCTCCGGGCGCAAGGTCTTCATCGTCAAGACCCGCTACCGCGGCCGGATCATCAAGATGACCATCGGACCTCACGGCGCCGTCAGCCCTACCTATGCCCGTGTACGGGCCGCCGAGATCATCACCGACGCCAGAGCCGGCAAGAACCCGGCGGGGCGCAAGTCCGGCGCGCCGACCATGCACGCCCTGGGAAAGCGGTTCCTTGAGGACTACGTTCCCGTCCATTGCAAGCCGAGCACGGCGGAGGAGTACCGCCGCTCGATCAAGCTGTTCATCGATCCGAAGATTGGCAAGCTGCGGGTGCCGGACGTTCAGCGGAGCGACATCGCTGCGCTCCATCACGAGATGCGCGAGACGCCTTATCAGGCCAACCGGACGCTCGGGGTGTTGTCGAAGATTTTCAACCTCGCAGAGCTGTGGGAGCTGCGGCCGGATGGATCGAACCCGTGCCGGCACGTGAAGCGTTTCAAGGAAAAGAAGCGCGAGCGCTTCCTGTCTGATGAAGAGTACCGGCGCCTGGGTGCAACGCTGAGGGACATCGAGGCGGACAGTTCCGAGACGGCGGCGGCGATCGCCGCCATTCGGCTGCTAATGCTGACCGGGTGCCGGCTTTCGGAGATCCAGAAGCTGCGGTGGGAGCATGTCGACCTGAACGCCGGCGAGCTCAGGCTCCCGGATACCAAGACGGGCGCCAAGGTGGTGCATCTGGGCGACCCTGCGATCGCGGTGCTGCGCGGCATCCAGAGACAAGACGACAACCCATGGGTGATCGCGGGGCGCAAGCCGGGGAGCCATCTCACCGATCTGCAACACCCCTGGCGGCGCATCCGCGCAAGGGCCGGGCTCGACGATGTGCGAATCCACGATTTGCGCCACAGCTTTGCCAGCGGTGGACTGCTCGTCGGCGAAGGCTTACCCATGATCGGCAAGCTCCTCGGGCACACCCAGGTGCAGACCACCGCCCGCTACGCCCATCTCGCCAACGATCCCGTCAAGTCCGCCGCCAACCGCATCGCCAGCAGGATCGCCGACATGGCGGGATAGCCAGGCGCCTGGATTATGGGACAAGTCCTGCAACATGCGCTTGTCTTATGGTAACACTTTGGTTACCTAACGACAATGATCACAATCTGATTGATCACAATCTGGGAATATGTCGACCTGGAAGGTCGTAGCCTCTATGCAAGATGGTTCAATCGGCTCAACGCCCAGGCCGCGGCCAAGGTTGCGACCGCCCTGGTTCGGCTGGAGCAGGGAAACCTCTCCGGCATCAAAGGAGTCGGCGCGGGTGTCTTCGAACACAGGATAGACTTCGGCCCCGGCTATCGGATCTATCTCGACAAGGATGGCGATGCGCTGGTCATCCTCTTGGGCGACGGGACCAAGAGGCGTCAGCGGCAGGATATCGAGACCGCACGGGGCCACTGGCGGGACTACAAACGGCGCAAGCGACAAAAAGGTTGAGGACCATGTCCCTGACACGCGACTTCAAGGAAACGATCCAGGCGCGCATCGAGCGCGATCCGGCTTTCCGTGAGGAGTTGCTCAAGGAGGGGGTCGAGTGCCTGCTGTCGGGGGATGTGGACACAGGCAAGGCAGTCCTGCGCGACTACATCAACGCCACGATCGGGTTTCAGGAGCTCGGCGGGTTGACTGAGAAATCGCCCAAGAGCTTGATGCGCATGTTCGGTCCCAACGGCAATCCGCAGGCACGGAACCTCTTCGAGGTCATCGGCCGGCTTCAGGAGCGCGAAGGGCTGCACCTCAAGGTCGAGGCGGTTCGTTAGAAAGAATTGCTGGAGCGCGCAAAACGGCGCACAACCTGCACCACCGCGAAGCGCCGATCCGAAAGGCGACCGCATGAGCCCGCTCGACATGCCCAAACGGGCCTTCCACGGCATGCCGCACTCAGGCGTGCCCGCACTCCCGGCCTCGGTCCGGGATGCCACCAGCCCCCGCCTGCTCCGGACCCCCCTCCTAGGTGCCGGGCCTGAGGCGGTCGACGACCGCGAGCTGCATTCACTGCTCCTGTCTAGGCCTCGGTCGGACACGAATGCCAATGCGATGGCCGCCAGCCTGCTCGACATCTTCGCCACCGCCCCGCAACTCCTCGCCGCCCACCCGGAGCGGCTAAGGCCCGTGCTTGGCCTCTCCTACGACGCCATCGCCGCCATTAGAACCGCTGTGACGCCGGAGTCCGCATGGCCCGGGAGGGCGTCCCGGAAAGCTGAGAGACCTGGACGCCCTGATCGAGCAGCTGCTGACGCGCTACCTGAAGCGGCCCGACGCGCTGGCTCGGCCATTTTCCCTGCGGTCTGTCAGGGTCCTTGACTGCATCATCCAAACACTTCTAAATGCCTGCCCCTAGTCCGGCCTTGCACCGTCCGGCTATGCTCTTGGTGGGATGGGAGACCCGAGCGCCCACATCTATAGAGAGCCATGGACCTAAGACATCACGAATGTTGATCCCCCCAGACATCTCCGCTTGTTCCATTGTTTTGCTCGGACAGTTTAATCCTGCAATATTTCATCCTGCATGGCTCCAGAGCAAAAATATCGAACACGAGGACTCTTCATCAGATGGTGAGCACCTTACTCACCGAGATATTGCTACCTTTACGATTGATGCTCGCACTTACCTGGTTCGCACTGATCGATTTCAAATCGAAACTCGCTCTATTCCGTGGATTTCAATCCTAGACATCACTGCAAAAATTTTTAGCGAACATCTCTTTAACACGCCCATAAATGCGTTTGGTGTTAATCGTACCGTACATTTCAAGTTGCCTAGCATGTCCTCTCGCATTCAACTTGGTCGAATGCTGGCACCGCTTGAACCATGGGACGACTTCGGTCGAGGAATGGACACCGACGACGTAAGTTTTACTGGCGGTCTTCAGAGCTTGGTAATGCGACGCAAGTCTTCCTTGAAGGGCAACACGCTTGAAACCAATGTCACCATAGAACCCTCGATTCGCGTTGAAGGTAACACCGCTGTATATATGCATGTTAATGCCCACCACGCACTTACCGATTTACCCAATGACCATGGAAGTGAAATAGCTATGGAATTGTTGGCAAGACGATTCGAACCCGCTCTTGAAGAAGCCGACACCATTATTGAAGCAATCATGAAGAAGGCAAAAGCACAATGACCGACTTCGCTGCTGCTCCAGATTTCGCTGACCAAGACGACGGGTCTCTCTACTATGTCACAAAGCAGGAACCTGATAACTACGTCGACAAGCGAATTAGGTCTAATGTTCTCAATGCTCTCGAGTCTCCTGCTCACCCACGAAATGTCTCTGACGGTTTATGGGGTACCTATCAGAATCTCACTACCGAAAGCACAAACTCCGTTAGTCAAACCACAGATAAAATCAATATCAAACACATTGTGCCACCAATCCATGATCGAGTTTTGGAACGACATCAGGTACAACATAAACCTACCTTGACACCTACTGCAGAATGGGAAGGTTATGTCGACAGTGTAGGGGAGGAAGACTTTTTCGTAGTAATGACCAATGTCCGATCAAAGTCCTCTCTTCCAACCGATCAAGCAGTGTTTCCGAAAGACGACATTAACGAGCATGAACGCCCGCTTCTCAAAGAAGGTGCCATAGTACGATGGATCATTGGTCGGGAACGTTTGCCAACTGGCCAAATACGCAAAGTATCGGAATTGTACTTTCGTCGTCTTCCTGCTCATACAAAAGCAGACTATAACCGAGCCTTTCACAAAGCAAAGTCGCTCTTGGAGGAAGTCGTTTGGGATGATGGCACCCAAGTCTAACGAGATTGAGCTCACAGTCTTCGGCCCCGGATATGGTGAGTGTGTCGTTATTCATATTGGTTCTGGAAAATGGGCAATTATCGACTCCTGCCTCGATGATGCTCGTGAGCCAGCTTCGCTCACTTATTTGGCCAAACTCGGCGTTTCAGTTGAGCAAGACGTAATTTCTATTAGTGCATCGCACTGGCACGATGATCATGTTAAAGGCTTAGCGAAGACAGTAGAGGCATGTTGCAGTGCGCGATTGTCTCTTGGTGCAGCTTTGCAGTCGTCTGAATTCGTTGCATTCCTTCAGGCTCATGAAGATCAGCCCGTTCAAATTCTTGATCGCGGGGGCACAGAACTTCTAAATTGTCTACGACTCGTTATAGAAACGGGACGTGCCATCAAACCATTACAAGAAGACACGATAATTTTTGATTGTGATGGTCATCAACTTGCTCACAATTTGCGTGTAGAGATGCGAGCTCTTTCACCTTCGGGAATCCAGTTCACGGATTTTCTAAGACGAATAAGACTCTTTCCTCGTATTCACGAAGGACAACCGAAGGGTAGAATTGCAGAACCCTCTCGCAACGACCTCTCCGTAGCAACGCTCCTAACGATCGGAAACCAAGCCGTGGTTCTAGGCGGAGATCTTGAGCAGTTAAATGATCCACAGAAGGGTTGGAAAGCAGTAGTCGAAGCTCGCCGTGGTAGACGGCCCCTGGCTCAATTCTTCAAAGTTCCTCATCATGGCTCATATAACGCTCACAATGACGATGTCTGGACAGAAATACTTTCCGAGGCAGTGTCTTCGATAGTAACACCGTGGACTAAGGGTGGACACCGTCTTCCAAAGGACGCTGACCTTGATCGCTTACGCGATCTTTCTGGAACATGCTATGTGACCAGTACTAGGTTGGTATCACCGAAAAAGCGATATAGCGCAGAAGTTATGAAGCTGATTAAGGCGGCCGATGTCAAGTTTAGCACGTCGATATACTCGGGTGGACAAGTGACCATTAGATGGATTCCGAATAGCGGCTTACCTACAGTTCAGTTGCTGAATGGCGCGGCCGCGGTCTAATTCTACAAAAACAACGCGATTATCAACGCAGCATTGTCACCAATACTCCAGCCCATCTACGCCACTTCCACTCGGCTTTCTCGATGCTGCCACCGTGCGGTCTGCTGGTAGCGATTACCTCGGCGAACTGTGTCCCCGGCGACTCAGCCTGGACTGACACCTTACCTCGTCTCGATTCACCGGCGCCCTGCGTCTTCACCATGGCAATCGACGGCCACGCCTATGCCATGGGATGGGTTGCCAAGGAGCCTGTGGGGTCTTGCTCTTGCCATGAGGAGAACCGTTGGAGGGGATGAGCAGCGCGATCAACATAGACCGCTGCCCGACGATCGGCCTGAAAGCCGCCGGGACCGCGCGAACGGACGGGCGTCGAGCTTTCCACTTGTACAGGTCTATCGCAATCTCAGCCCCGCAGAGGAGAGGTCGACTTAGCGTATTCCGGTAAATTTGCCGGCGAACATAACGCCTTCATTTTGTGCCAGGCACCTTATAGGTACTGATTGAGAGACATCCGAGGACCATCACGGGCATTGCCAGATCGCTTAACCCGCCGAACGAATTCAGACGATCATACATCGGACCACCCAGGCCAACCTCTGACCACCACCACCCTCAGACTAAATATCTGAAGCTATGCAGTTTTCTGTCTCCTGAATTCCATTTCTTGGCGCGCTGTCAAAGAGCGCCACCCAAGTTCAGACCACCGCGCTCTACGCCCATCTCGCCCAAGACACCGTCAAGGCCGCCGCCGCCTGCACCGGGGACTGCATCGGCACCGATTTGGAGACAGAAAATTGGGACCGCGGCCCTATTCCGATGGTCCCATGCAAGATCAGAGTTGCTTTCCGCCAGGCTCCCGCACCAGGGCCGCGGAATGGGCGGCAGGACGCGCCGCAATCAAGCCGCGGTGGAGATCGCGCCCGCGTCGTTGTCGACGATCACCGGCGATTCGAAATACTCGATCGAAGGCTCGGCGCCCAGCCGCTCGCGGATACCGGCCCGCCAGGCCGCGTCGTAGAGGCGCTCGGCATCCTCGCGCGATTCGAATAGATAGACGCCGCCGCCGGTCCGGCCGTCCTCGGAAAGGAGATAGTATTTCCGGACCAGACCCTGCACGCCCCGGTAGAGCGGCGCGGACGCCTCGAACGCGGCCTTCGCCGCCTCGCGTGTCTTACCCTCGGGTAGTGTGAAACGAACGATCGCGGTTACCGCCATGGCTCATGCCTCCTCGGATCGCCATTCAGGATGCAGCGTAACACCCGTTCCCTACGCGGTCACCGCGCCCGGGCGGCAACCGCTCCTCTGGCGAGCGGCCCGAGCCAATCAGCTCGACCATCTGCTCCCGGAACACGGATCGATGGGGCGGACGCGACATCGACATCGTGGAGTCCTTTCTCCCAGCCGATCAGGTGTCCACCAAATCCGGTCAAGTCCAGACTTCTCAATCAGGACATCAGGGCCGCCCTTTGCCGTCAATCGACGCCCTCGACGACCCGGAAGTCGCGCTCGACCGCTCCTTCGAGCTTCACGACCGCGGCCTGGTAGGCAGGACCGTCATGGGTGGCGAGCGCCTGTTCGAAGCTCGGGAACTCGACGACGACGGTGCGTTCGTTGACGCCGGCGTCGAAGGCCTGGACCCGACCGCCGCGCGCCAGGAACTTGCCGCCGCCGGCCTGAGGCCAGGCAGGAGCCCGGCATCAAGGTCGTCACCACGCAGGTGCCGGAGCGCGCCACGAAGTTCGGCGTCCGCTCCACCGCCCAGAGTCTCGCCAACGTCATGTGGGATGCCGCCAACAAGTACAGCTACCACGTCGAGGACCTCGGGCCGTCCGGCTTCCGCGTCGCGGTCTACCGCGAGACACCGAAGCGCGAGACCGTCCCGCGCGGCTACCTGCGCATCGAGCCCGCGTGATTATAGCGGCGCCATTGGGCGTGAGGCTCCGGAGAAAGTGCGAACGCGCGTCTTGCGCGGGAGTACCCGGAGTCAACTGGAGGGAACAACCTCGCGGGTTCGAATCCCGCCCGCCCCACCGTTTCCCCCGCACTGCGAGGACCGACACCATGACCAAGGTAGAGACCGCCACTTGCCAGGACTGCGACTGGCAGGGTCCTGTGGAAGACACGAACGAGTTCCGCAACGTCTGGGACCGCATTTTGCCAGGCGACGTCATGCCGGCCGGCGAGTGCCCCGCGGAAGGCTGCGGCGGCGCGGCAATGCTGGATGCTGATCGCCACGGCGCGGACGATCTCCGCCCCCAGATGGTCGCGCTCATGCTCGGTCTCGACCGGCTGCGCGACGACCTCCGCAAGGGCGCCCTGCGCTCTCCGATTGCCTTTCACCTCAAGGAGCTTGCCGACTACGCCCGCAGGGCGCTGGCGTCCGGCCCGCCTGTTCGGCCCGTCTGCAATGCCTGCGGCGGCACGAGCGTCCGGGTGGACGCCTGGACGTCCTGGAACGTCGACGCACAGCGCTGGGAGTTGCACGCCACCTGCGAGGCGGCCGCCATCTGCGCGGATTGCGACCTCGAGTGCAGCTACACGATGAAGCCGGTCACGGAGGCGGCGTGATGCAGGAGAGAAGTGCGTTCGAATTCGGCGGCAACCGGATCGTCCGCCAGTCCGAGCCGATGAAGATCGGCAAGCACGAATGGCGGCTCACCCTCTACCGCTCCTCGCATCACGAGCACCCGCTGATCGGCTACGAATGGCGCCGCGCCGACGGCGCGCCCATCCGCCGGACGTGCCCCGGCGGCCCGTACTGGCTCGACGGCTCCACCTGGATGCGCGACCAGGACTGGCCCTCCTACAACCACAACGACGGAAAGTGGGGCGGTGTGCCGCGCACGCTGCGCACACTGTGGGAACAGTGCCCATGGGCGCACACGCGCGAGACCCACCCAGCCTAAAGGTCCCCGATAGCGCGACGCACCCTCGCCACCGGCTGCACGGTCCCCGTCTCTCGCCGGCGAGAGTGGCGGAGCAAGCACCCCCGGGGCGACGGGTGGGGCCATGGAGAGAGGCGGTCGCTCCGCGTCCCCTCTCGCATCGCGGACACATCCCTGCGTGCAGCCGGCACCCGCCGCTCCGGCCCGCCCCGGCTCCACCGATGCGGGGGGCGCCGATCCCGATCCGACAGCAACGAGGAATTGCAATGGACCCACGAACCGACATCGTCGAAGTCGCGGCGCTGCTGGTCGCCGCGCGCACCGTCGTGGCCGATCCCGCGCGCTGGTGCGCCTGGCCCCACGCGCTGGATGCCAACGGGCACAGGTGCGAGGGACGGGCGAACAACGCCGTCTGCTGGGGTGCTCACCAAGACCGTGCGCGCGCTGACCCTCGGCCACTACACGGAGGCCACGACTTATAACGATCAGACCAATCACGGCTGCATCGTCCATGCGTTCGACATCGCGATCGCCGACACCGACAGGCTTTGCGGCGTGCCTCCGGATGGCCGCGCCCGGGGCACGGAGTGCGCACGATGACCGCCGCCGCCCGCCTCCCCCGCACGATCCGCAATCCATACCGCGTGCCGCGTCCGGCAGTGATCAGCTTCTCCGGCGGCCGCACCTCGGGATTCATGCTGAAGAAGATCGTCGACGCTTATGGCGGTCGGCTACCCAGCGGAATCCATATCGTCTTTGCCAACACTGGAATGGAACGTGAAGAGACCTTGCAATTTGTGGACGTGTGCGGCCGCGCGTGGGGAGTCGAGATCGTCTGGGTCGAGTATCTGTGGGACGCGCCCCACCGCACCCGCGTTGTCGACTTCGCCACCGCGTCCAGGAACGGGGAGCCCTATGCGGCCCTGATCGACCGCAAGGGATTCGTGCCGTCCGTCACCATTCGTACATGTAGTGGAACGCTCAAGCGCGACAGGATCGAGTCCTACGCTCGGCACCGTCTGGGCTTGAAGCGCTGGCACTCGGTGATCGGCCTGCGTGCCGACGAACAGCGACGTGTCCTGCGCATGCGCGCCATGAACTGCGGCTCGCGCACCGGCGCCCACGCCGCGCTGCCGCTCGCCGAAGCCGGCGTCCGCGAAGCAGACGTACTCGAGTGGTGGAAGCGCCAGCCCTTCGATCTCGGCATCCCGTCCTATGCGGGCAACTGCACACTCTGCATGTTGAAGGGCCGGGCCAAGCTGATCCGCCTCATACGCGAGAATCCGACCCTGGCGGATTGGTGGATCGAGCAGGAAGCCAAGGTCGCGAACCGCACCGGCCCGGACGGCCGCGCCTGCGAGTCGATGAAGCGCTTCCGCCTCGGCGAGACCTACGCCGAGCTGAAAGCCGCCGCCCTGGCCCACCGCGACCTGTTCGACCAGCCGGCGGCGTCCTCCGGCGAGAGCGCCGAGTCCGACTCCTTCGACTGTCACTGCACCGACTAGCCGCCGTCCATCCGGCTCCGCCGGCACGTCCCGGAGAGGCCGAGCCCGGCGGCATACGTCCGAGAGTCCCGGGCGCCCGAGAGAGCGCCCGCGGCTCTTCTTCATGCGCGCGCGGCTGCACGAGGCCGCCCGTCCCCAACCACATGCCGCCCGATCGCGGCCCATCTCCGGAGAAGCCGATGACCGAACCCGTCATCCGATCCATCCCCCTCGACCGGCTGGAGCGCTCGCCCGCCAACGTCCGCAGGACCGAGGCAGGCAAGAGCGCCTTCGTCGAGCTCAAGGCCTCCATCGCCGCACATGGCCTGCTGGAAAACCTCGTGGTCCGTTCCATCGGACCCGGCGAGGACGGCGGCGAACACTTCGCCGTCATCGCCGGCGCCCGCCGCCTCGCCGCGCTCAACGATCTCGCCAGCGAGGGGAACGTGCCCGGCAACCACCCCGTCCCCTGCCGCGTCATCGAGAACGGCGTGAGCGACACTGAGCTCTCGCTCGCCGAAAACGTGCTCCAGGTCGCAATGCACCCGGCCGACCAGGTCCAGGCCTTCGGCGCGCTCGCGCTCGCCGGCGCCACCGTCGCCGACATCGCCGCCCGCTTCGGCGTCTCCGAGCGCATCGTCGAGCAGCGCCTCCGCCTCGGTCACGCCGCGCCCGAGCTGCTGGACGCCTACCGGGAGAATGCCATCGATCTCGAGACCCTCAAGGCCTTCGCCGTGACCACCGACCGCGCGCGCCAGGTGGCGGTGTGGGAGCAGGTCAAGGACCAGGGCTACCGGCCCACCGGCTGGCAGATCAAGCGCATGCTCACCGATGACCGGATCCCCGCCGGCGCCGCGCTCGCCCGCTACGTCGGCGTGGACGCCTACGAGGCGGCAGGCGGTCCCGTGCTGCGAGACCTCTTCGCCGACGAATACGAGAACGGCGTCTGGCTGGAGGACCCGGCGCTGCTGATGCAGCTCGCCATGGACCGCCTGCAGACCGCGGCGGACGAGCTCGCGACCCGCTGGAAGTGGGCCGAGGCCCGGCTCGACGTCGAGTGGTACCCAAGTATTCCGCTGGCCTCCCCCACCGTCATGGTGGTGCGCCAGAGGTAGAAGTCCGTGGTCTGTGGCCGAGCCCGCGGGGGCCGGACCGGCGTTACCGGCCCCTTCTCGGACGGGGCGCCATCGATCGAGCCGTTCACCGCGCGGACCTGGAAGGTGTACGCCGTATCGTTGGTGAGCCCCGGCACCATGACTCTCGAAGCGTTCGCACCGCCCGGCGCACTATCCGGAATCCGCATCCATTGCGCGGGATAGCTCCCGCCCGTCTTGAACCGGTACTCGTGGCGCGTGATGTCCGCGTCCGACGCCGGCGCGTCCCAGACAAGCGTCACGTAGCCGTTGCCCGCCGAGGCAGAGAGGTTCGCCGGCGCGACCGGCGTGGTCCTGCTGTTCCTGACCGCCTCGTCGGTCAGCCCGGGCGCGTCGTTGCTTGCGAGGTCTTTGAGGGGGTTCGTCCCCTTCGTGTAGCTCACGGTGACGGTCCGCCTCCCCGTCACCGCCGAGGCGAGCGTGAGCGTCACCTTCTTGCCGTTGACCGCCACGCCGTCGACCGCCCGGCTGGCGCCGGCGACCGTGACCGTGAAATCCCCCGTCGCGGGCACGGAGTCGTCGCGCAGCGTCTCGTCCCAGGTGAGGACCAGCTCGGCCCCGTTCACCACCGCGCTGTCGAGCGAGGGGTAGACGCCGTCGACCTTGCGGTCCGGGAGGGGGCCCTGCGCCTTGATGCCGGATTTATCGAACGGGTCAGAGCAGCTGGTTGATGCATAGTACGTTTCGGGGAGCGCGGTTGGGCCGGCGGGAATCTCGATGCCGTCGCTGTCGACATCGCCTTCTTTCACCGTATACCTGTACCGCCAAGTATTCGAGCCTTCTCCCGAATAGTCGTCCCCCGCATCCTTCGTGCCACTGCCGAGATTGAACCGGAGGTTACGAGTGGGGCCCGCGCAGTCGACGCCGGCGCTGAACACTACGACGAAGATGATCTCGTCGCCGATGCCGTAGGGTTCGCCGTCCTGGCCGTCGTCCCGAGTCATCGTGATGGACTCGACGATGCGCCCGTGGCCTGACGGGGTCGCCGCGCTCGACTCCACCGCATCGCTCTTTTCCGCCCCGTTCGCCGCGCGGAGCTGGAAGGTGTAGGCGGTGTCGTTGTCGAGCCCCGTCACCGTGAACCCGTCCTCGTTGAACCCGCCCGGCGCGCTGTAGGGAATCGCCTTCCAATTGTCCTGATAGTCGCTGTCCGTCTTGTAGCGGTACTCGTGGTGCGTGATGACCGCGTCGGACGCCGGCTCGTTCCAGGCGAGCGTCACGTAGCCGTTGCCCGCCGTGGCCGACAATCCCGTCGGCGCGGCCGGCGGACCCACCGCCGCCCGCGTCACGGTCACCGTGTAGGTCTTCGTCGTGCTGTTGTCCTGGGACGTCACCTTGATCTTGACGACGTTCGCGCCTGCCGACAGCGCCACCTGGTGGCCGTCCGCCGTGTCCGCGTCCGCGAGCGCCATGCCGCTCCCGTCCAGCCAGGCGATCGTCGCGTTGGAGTTGAGCGTCGTCGGCGTCACCGTCACCTCGTCAACGGCCATCAGCGCATATGCCGTGTAGGACATGGTGTCCGATGCGAACGCCGGGCTCAGCGCCAGGTCCGAACTGCCGTCGTTGACCGTCAGCCCGCTCAGCGTCGCGTTCTCCGAGGGCGTCTCGCGCAGGCGCAGCGTGACCATCTCCCCGTCGGAACTGGACCAGTCCACGCCGGAGTCGAGGAAGTTGTTGGCTGCTTCGCCACCGGCAAAGCTGAGCGACTGCGAGCCCACTTGCAGAACGAAGTTGTATCCGTCGGGAAGCGCTGGAGACGTTGTAAACTCCAGAAAGGCATCATCATCAACCGTTGAAGGTACATTGTGTGCGACGGCGTTAACCGTAATTTCCTTTCCCTCGTGCGAGAAGGAACTCGGCGAGAGTGAGCCCGCATTAGCGAACGATATATAGCCATGGGACGTAGTCCCCGGAATGGTTGCGGTCCCGATCGTCAGGACGCCGCACCAGAGGTCGCCCGGAGTCACCGTGCAGCTCGTCTGGGCCTGCGCTGGCAGGGCGAGCGCGCCGGAGAGCGCGACCAGCGCCACGGCGGCGAGCGCACGTGTGGAGCGGACGAGCCCGCGCCGCACGCCGCGCAAGCGCGCGAGGCCCGCCGGCCGGCCGGCGGCGGATGCGGCATATGTACAAGGAGAGGAACCGCCGCCCCGGCGGGGCGGCCCGCGGTCAGGCGGCGATGGCGGGCGGCGTTGCTCCCGCGGCCGAGGCGCAATCATGGCCTCGGCGCTCGGCGCTCGGCGCTCGGCGCTCGGCGCTCCTAATTGTCACGAGTCCGACAGCTTCCAACCACCGCGCACAAATCGATCCCATCGCCGCACCGCTCCCGGCTCGCGTCCTGTAACCTGGGCGGCGTCCATGGCGCGCCGCCAGTGGGAGAGAATCATATCAGCATTTCAAGCCGTTGCAAATACTGTTGTTTGGAATGCAAGAGCAAATAAAATTATATCAATGATTGCGATTTGTTTTCTCTCGAACACCCCCTCGATCCACCCGTGCGTCTGCGACGCGGCGCATTTCCGGCACCGCCCCGATGGGCGGGTTGAAAAAGGTATATTTGTGCAATCAGGAAGAATGTATTTATCTCAACCCGACCCGACCTTGCCCGGCGCCCGAACCCGTGATTTCCCTGCCGCCCCTCGACTGCCTGAGATTCTTCGAAGCGGCCGCCCGGCTGCGCAGCTTCGCCCATGCCGGCGAGGAGCTCGGCGTCACACCGCCCGCCGTCGCCCACCGCATCCGCATGCTGGAAAGGCATCTCGGCGCCGCGCTATTCGAACGGGGGCGCCGGAGCGTGCGCCTCAACCGCAGGGGACGGGCCTATTACGAGGAGGTCCGGCGCATCCTTCAGGACATCCAGGAGACCACCGCGCGCCATGCCGACGGCCGGCGATTCCGGGGGCGCTAGGAGGTTTCGCCGCTCCGTCCCGGACCCCCCGTCGACCGGGTTCGGGAACGACCGGATTCGGGCATTGGAAAAGCGGGAGTCGCCGGGGAGTGCGCACGGTCGGGCACGCTCATCGCCCACCCGGCTTGTTTCCGGCGCACCGATGTGAGATGACATAATCAGGCTTTACCTTTGGCCTATGGACCGCCGCCGTGCTCCAGCTTCCCCCGCTCGACAGCCTGCGCTTCTTCGAGGCCGCCGCCCGGCACGAGAGCTTCGTGCTGGCGGGCAAGGAGCTGGGCGTGACCGCCGCCGCGGTCGGCCACCGCATCCGGGGCCTGGAGGGCCATCTCGGCGCCGCGCTGTTCGAGCGCCGGCGCCGCAGCATCCACCTCAACCGGCGCGGCCGGGCCTATCTGAAGGAGGTGCAGCGCATCCTGGCCGAGGTGCACGGCGCCTCCGAGCAGCAGCGCGCGACGCCGCGCCGGGTGCGCATCGTCTCGGTCGAGGCGGTGGCCGAGAAGTGGCTGCTGCCCCGGCTCGCCTCGTTCCGGGCGGCCTGGCCCGGCATCGCCCTCGAGGTCGAGACCGACCACCGGGGCGTCGACCCGTCGCGGCGCGACTTCGACGCCTGGCTCGCCTATTCGGGCGAGACCTCGGCGCCGCGCCCGCTGACCCGGCGCGAGGAGACGCTGCTGGAGGAGACGCTCTACGAGGAGGCGCTGCTGCCGGTGTGCAGCCCGGCGCTGCTCGCGGCCCGCGGGCGGCCCCGGAGCCCGGCCGAGCTGCGCCACTGGCCGCTGCTCTACGACCTCGGCTGGGACGCCGACTGGTCCTACTGGTTCGCCCGCCAGGGCGTCCCCACGCCCGACCTCTCGCGCGCCTCGGGCTTCCGGCTCTATTCGATGCTGGTCCAGGCGGCGGCGAGCGGGCTCGGCGCCGCCGTCGGGCGCCCGATGCTGATCGCGAAGGAGTTGGAGAATCGCACCCTGGTGCCGCTCTTCGACCGCCAGGAGGAGGCGCCCGAGCGCTGCTGCCTGATCACCACCGCCGCCTCGCGCCAGCGGCCCGAGCTGCGGGCGTTCCGCGAATGGATCCTGCGGGAGGCCGGCGCGGCGCTGCCGCCCGCAGCGCCGGGCTTCCCCTGAGCCGGGGCGGCGCGCTCCGTCACAGGCCGCGCCCCTCCGGCGCCTGCGACAGCCACGACCCGAGGCTCTCGGCATAGGCGAAGAGCGCCGGCTGGCCGCCGGTGTGGACGAACAGCACCCGGCTGCCCGCGGCGATCCGGCCCGAGTGCACATGGGCGATCAGCCCGGCCATCGCCTTGCCCGTGTAGACCGGGTCGAGCAGCAGCCCCTCGCGGCGCGCCGCCAGCGCCATCGCCTCGCGCACCGGCTCGTTGAGCCGGCCGTAGCCGGGTGCGTGCACCGCGTCAGACACCTCGACGTCGCCCGCGTCGAACGCGTCCGGTCGGCCGATCATCGCGGCCAGCGGCGACGCCACCCGCGCCACCCGGGCGCCCTGGCTCGCGGCGTCGCGGCGCACGCAGATGCCCAGGACCGGCGCCCGCTCTCCCAGCGCCCGCAGGCCCACCAGCAGCCCGGCATGGGTGAGCGCGCTCCCCGAGGCGCAGACCACGGCGTCGAAGCCGACGCCGAGAGTCCGCGCCTGGTCCGCGATCTCCTCGGCGGCCGCGACGTAGCCGAGCCCGCCGAGCGGCGGATGGCCGGGGGCGGAATGAACCACGTAGGGCTTACGGCCATCGGCCGCCAGCGTTTCCGCGCGCACCGCCATCGCCGCGTCCGCCGCCGCCTCGTCCTTGCCCTCGGGGAACGGATGCAGGGTTGCCCCCAGCACCCGGTCGAGCAGCAGGTTGCCGGAGCTGCGGTAGGTCTCGTCCATCCCCTCGACCCGGTCCTCGAGCTGGATGTGGATGTCCATGCCGAGCCTGCGCGCCGCCGCCGCGGCGATGCGCACCAGGTTCGACTGCACCGCCCCGGTCACCAGCACCGTATCCGCGCCCCGTGCCCGCGCCTCGCCGAAGTGGAACTCGAGCTGGCGCACCTTGTTGCCGCCGAAGGCGAGGCCCGTGCAGTCGTCGCGCTTTATGTAAAGGTCGATGCCGAGCGCCGCGCCGAGGTTGGGGGCGGCGTCGATCGGCGTCGGCGCGTGGCCGAGCCGCGCCCGCGGGAAGCGGGCGACGCCGGCGAGGGGGCTGGGCATGACGGGCCTGACTGAACCGGTGTGTCGATCGGAATGCATTTCTCGCGCAGCCGCAGGGGTGCCGTCGTACCGTGTCGAATGCAAGCGGTTTCCGCCCGAGGCCATGATCGCGCGGTCCGTTCTCCGGCGCCGCGCCATCGGATCGGCAGCTCGCACGGTTGCCGGCGGCGGGTCGGCGCCTCGCCTCTGCGCTCGCCGCGTCCCCGGCCAGTGGACTGACGGCCCTCGTTCGCAGGACGTGTTCTGTGTCTGTCGAACGGGTTACGGAATACCGTGCCGACCCCGGGGCGACACGCGCCGGGGATCGGCCTCACCGGCGCCGGCGGTCCGGCCTCCCCGGGCTTCCTTCTCGGCGATCAGCATCACCGCCCGGTTGAGGACGATCGTCAGCACGTCCACGTCCTTCGGGATCGCCGCGTCGGTGCGGCCGTGCCGGAGCCAGGGGCCGAAGCGGCCGATCCCCGCCGTGATCGCCTTGCCGCTCTCCTGGGTGCTCGGGAGTAGCCCCGAGTTTACAAAAATCCGGTACCGATATGGTACCTGTGTTAAGTGTCCATATGATACTCAATAAGAAAATCCCCGCTATCATACTGATATACGGGGATTATTTGGTTGCGGGGGTAGGATTTGAACCTACGACCTTCAGGTTATGAGGTAGATCATCGGCAGTGGTCTGGAACGGACTGGAGTGGACTGTACGTTACTTTCGTCATATTGTACAAGGGTTTCCACCCTCGTGCTTATGGACTGAGAGGACTAGAGTACCCTGGCGGTTGGGGAAGAGAAGTTCCGAATGCATTCCGAGATGGATTCATGCCCAGACTGACCAAGCGACGCATCGACGCCCTCCCCGCTCGGGAGAAGGAGTATTTCGTCTGGGACGACACCCTGAAGGGATTCGGCGCCAGGGTGTATCCCAACGGCGGCAAGCGCTACGTCGCCCAGACCTTCAGGCGGGGCAAGACCATCCGCGTGCAGATCGGGCGCCACGGCGCGCTTTCCTTCGACGAGGCCAAGGCGCGCGCCCGCAAGATCATCGCCGACATCGACGAGGGCAGGAACCCGAACAAGGAGAAGGAGGCCGAGCGCCTGTCTCCCACGGTGGCCGAGCTCGCCGAGCGCTTCCTGAAGGAATACGTCCCGGATCACTGCAAATCGCGAACTCGGGTGGAGTACCGGCATGCCGTGGAGCGCTACATTCTGCCGGCCCTGGGTTCGATCAAGGTAACGGCGTTGGGACGGGACGACGTGGCGGCGCTGCATCACGAGATGCGGGAGAAGCCCTATCAGGCCAACCGGACGTTGGGGGTGGTGTCGAAGATGATGAACCAGGCCGAGGCCTGGGGCCTGCGTCCGGATCGCTCGAATCCGTGCTATCACGTCCGCAAGTACAAGGAGAAGAAGCGCGAGCGGTTCCTGACGGCGGACGAACTGGCGCGTCTGGGCAAGGCATTGGATGAGGAAGAGTCGTTCGCGCCATCGGCGGTGACTGCGTTTCGGCTGCTGCTGTACACGGGCGCACGCCTCTCGGAGATCCAGACGCTGAAGTGGGAACATATCCGGGGGCATCGTATTCACCTGCCGGATTCGAAGACGGGTGCCAAGACTATCCCCCTCAACGGACCGGCGCTGGAGGTTCTGGCCGAGACGAAACGTGTCGAGGGCAACCCCTATGTCATCACCGGGACCGCGGAGGGCGCGCATCTGACGGACCTGCAGAAGCCGTGGCGGCGGGTGCGCAAGGCGGCCGGGCTTGAGGATGTGCGCATCCATGACCTCAGGCACACATTCGCCTCGGAGGCGGTGATGGGGGGCGAGAGCCTGCCGATGGTGGGACGGATACTCGGCCACACCCAGGCTCAGACCACAGCGCGGTACGCGCATCTCGCGGACGATCCGCTGCAGCGGGCGTCGGAGCGGATCGCTTCATCACTGAAACAGGCAATTAACGACGAAGGTAAGGAAGCGAACCAGACCAGGGGCCGGACGCATGAATGAGCTTGGTGTGAGACCCGGCAGGGTGTGTTGAGGGCGCTCGCCGATTGGACCGCCTAGGGATGTAGAGATGTCAGCTGCGTCGTCGAGCAAGTTGACGGGAGCGGCAGCAAGGATACATATTTCTGTATGAAGACGACCCTGAACTTCGATGACCTGTCAACGGCGGCGGGAATATGTACCGGCGCGGCGGCGTAAGAATGTACCAGAGGCACGGCGGTAGCTTGTCCCCGTAGTCCATGGGAAGGCCCCGCGCGCGGGCCGGCGCGCCCTCCGCGCGGCTGGCGGCGGCCCGCGCGTGGGAGGGGCCTGTGGGCCCACGGGGTCAAGCGGGGGAGCGCGACTATTCCGAGCGGTTTCTGCGTCGAGACCGGCTCTGCTTGAGCCGGTAGCTCTCGCCGTTCATTTCCAGGATGTGGACATGGTGGGTGATGCGGTCGAGCAGGGCGCCGGTCAGCCGCTCGCTGGCGAAGACCGTTGTCCATTCCTGGAAGGGCAGGTTTGAGGTGACGATGGTGGCGCCGTTTTCGTAGCGCCGGCTGAAGACGTCGAACAGCTCTGGCTGCAAAGCGGAGCGTCCGACCGAACCATCATCCTCTCACCCACCCGAAGAGGTTCCGGAGGGATCGACGGCATCAACACGCGAATACAACGCCTCATGGGCCAGCACCGTCCAATGGTTCACTATCTGGACCCGACGCGCGGCTGGATCCCCTGGATCGGGCCACAAGGTCACAGGTTCCAACTCCGTGACCGCGTCATGGTCACGAAGAACGACTACGAAGCCGATGTGCGCAACGGCGACCTCGGCACTATATGCGAAGTGTTCGACGGCCCGGACGGACAGGGTGCCGGCGCAACAATGGACATCGAGGGCCGAAAAATAGGGCTCACCGTCGATGTCCTTTCCTCGCTCTCCCTCGGCTACGCCGTCACCGTGCACAAAGCCCAGGGCAGTCAGTGGCCCGTATGCATCCTGATGCTGCCGAGCCACGCGAAGCACATGACCGACAGAAGTTTGCTCTATACCGCGGCCACACGTGCTCGCGAGCGACTCATTCTCTGCGGCGACCAGACCCTGCTAGACCGCGGCGTCGCCAAGCTCTCAAGGTCGACCGGGCGCAGAACGGACCTAGCCCGGATCCTGAAGGCCGTGTAGCTACCTACGCGAAAGCGTAGCCATTTGGCTAGGCCCTAACCAATTCTGGATTTTCACAACCTTTACAGTTCTCCGCCACCCAAGCCAGACAGTTCTGCTTGCTGTCGGGCCCATAAACACTTGAATATATTGCAAGGAACATGCTGCCTTCGGGCAGAACGTTACAGGCTGTGTATTCTGGTAGTGCAGCGGTGAGCGCAATCACGATGTATTGTTCTGGGTCATTGGCCATTGAGGGCACTCCTTGAGGTTGGACTGTGACACGGCCTCTTCGGGCAGCTTAGCATCCGACATGGAGTGCATGCCAGACTCACTCTCATACCGCCCTCGGGGAAGGGGGAGAGGAGGTTCATCGCCACGATCGCACGTCGGCTCGATTCGCTCGGCGCGATCACCCGCGGCCAGCGCGATTCGCAGACCGCTATGGGCGGCGATGCAACCCTGTTCCGCGAGAGCGACAACCTGGAGAGCCTGTACGCCAAGGCCGCGCTCCGGCAGTTCTACATGGCGCTCTGGCGGGGCGCCATCGACGGGTGGTCGCTCGCCGACTTCGAGGAGGCGACCGGCCTGAAGCTAGTCCACGAGGGCACGCTCAAGGAGGAGCTGCCGCCGATGTCGCGGTTTCTGAACCGGCTGCTCGCGCTCCCCATCGCCGAGCAGAACCAGCTCTTCGCCGCGCTCGAGACCCGCATCGAGTCCAACATCGAGCAGGCCGTCGAGGCCGGCACCTTCGAGGTCGGCGTCGAGACGGTGCGCGCGGATTCCCTCACCACCGCCGGCAGGGAGACGCTGTATGAGCATCCCCGCACCGGGGCCGTCACCGATCTCGTCGAGATCGTCCGCCGCGACCGGCTGGAGCCAACGACCGCCGATACCGCGCTCGACATCGGCGCGCGCGATCCGGGTCCGGACGGCAAGCCCCGGCTGGTCGTCAACGCCCGCTCGAAGCGCGCCGCCGTCCTGCTGCCGGCGCCGTCGTGCATGTTCGACGACGGCGGGGTGCAGGAGCGCGTGCGCCTCGTCCGTCCCGCGACGCGCGAGACCATGGCACGGCCTGAACTCGACGCGTCCAACTGGCGCCGGGCCGACGAGGCGACCTGGCGCGCGCTCTGGGAGCACGAGATCGCGGAGCTTCCGACGCACCGCGAATCACGCTTCTGGCTCGCCGCCGGCCTGCTGCTTCCCGTCTGGGACCGGCTCCCGTTCGAGAACATGCGGGTCCGCCGGCTCACCACCGATGCGGGCGAGGCCCTCATCGGACGCGTGCTCGACGCCGAGCAGGTGAGGGCCGTGCGCACGAGCTTCGGCCTCGATGGCGACTTCGCCATGACCGGCGAGGAGGCGTTCGAGGCGGTGATGGGACGCGGCACCGCGCTCGCGCTCGCCAACGGCTGGCGGCTCGCGCGCCGGCGCATCATGGGCGCGGACCGGGTCGAGATCGAGGGGCCCGTCGACGGCGACACCGATGCGCTCAAGCGCATGGGATGCACCGTCGAGATCGTCTCCTGGCGCGCCCGCGCTTGGCTGTGAAGACGGCCAATGGCCACGCGATGCACATCGCGCGATGCTACAAATGTGCATTCCCGATCACCCATATGGTCGTCAACCCCGGGGTCGAGATGGCAAAAATTCTTGGGAGCAATACGCTAGCCCGACCTATTCATGGACTGCCTTGCACTTGAGGCTCGGTTGATTGGGCGCGTCGGGGCCGGACGCCGAGTGGCGTCGGGGTTTGGGCTTTTTCGTTGTGGGGTTGGGGTTGAAGGGATTTGTGTTTATGGGGCACGTCGCCCCGGCATTCAGGGGCCTGCTGCGGCGAGACGGCCTGCGAGCAGGCGGAAGAGAGCGGCGTCCGGGCAGGCCGAGGTGAAGTGGATGCGGACGCGGGTGGCCTTCTCGACGACGCGGGCGCCGATCTTGAGCAGGCGCAGCCTGAGGGTTGCGAACTCTGCACGGGCGAGCGGCGCGGCACGGGGGATGGCGTCGCGCAGGGCGAGCATCAGCCAGTAGGCTGCGGTGTGCAGGACCAGCCTGAGCTGGTTGGCGCGTGAACTTTGGCAGGAGGTCCGGTCCGAGGCGAGCTGGCCCTTGTGCATCTTGATCAGGTTCTCGGCCTGGCCTCGGGCACAGTAGACATCTTCGTAGAGATGGCGGGCGTCGCCCTTGAGCGAGGTGACGATGTAGCGGGCGTCGAAGCCGCGGGTGCTCGCCTCGAGCCGGGCAACGACCCGGCGTTCGCGGCTCCAGGAGCGGGCGGCGTAGGCGAAGGCGGCGAAGCTGCGCATCCTGTCTGCGCCGGCCTCGGCGCGGCGCACCTTGAGATCGTCGGCCACCTCGTATGCGAGAGCGTGCAGCGCGCGATTGCCCGCAAGCCCGAAGATGTAGTCGACGCCGTTCTCCTCACACCAGGCCATGGCCTCTGCGCGGCCGTAGTGGCTGTCTCCCCGGAAGACGATCCGGGTGTGCGGCCAGTGGCGGCGGATGCGGCGGACCAGATGCTTGATGAGGGTGCGGACTTCGGGCCCCGACGGCGTCTTGCCCGGGCGCAGGAGAACCGCCACCGGCTTGCCGCTTTCCACATGGTAGACGTGGACGGGCAGGAAGCAGCGCGTGTCGTAGTGGGCGTGGAAGAGCGAGAGCTGCTGGTTGCCGTGCACGGCATCGCAGGTGTCGTCGATATCCAGCGTGATGGCGGCGGGAGGGGCGGGAAAGGAGCGGCAGAAGATGTCGATCAGCGCCACCGTCATGCGCGCCACCTCGATGCGAGACGGCGCGTTCTCCAGGCGGCTCATGGTGGGCTGCGAACAGAGCGCGCGGCCGCCCTCCGGCGCCCGGCCTGAGGCCAGTTTGAACAGGGGGTCGGTGCGGAGCGCATCGCAGTCGTCGCCATCCTCGTAGCCGCAGGCGATGGCCAGCATGCGGAAGCGGAGCATGGCCGAGAGCGGGTGGACCACCTGCGCCTGATTGCGCCGGTCGCGGATGCAGCCGGCCAGGGTCTCGGCCAGACGTAAGCGGCGTTCCGCCTCGCGCAACAGGACGAGGCCGCCGTCCGACGAAATCAGGCCGCCATCGAAGGCGGCGCTCACCTTCTTGCGTTGGACGCTTGGCAGATCGAAGGGGAGAAGGCTATCGTCGGTCATGGCGGGCGTGGCGCTTTCGTCGTTCGGGAAGGAAGACGCTTCGACAACGAATTCCTACCCGATGGCAACGGCTTACGCTACGTCCGCCACCCCAAAATCAGACCCGCCACGAATAATCCGGGCTAGGTACATCGCCAAGCAACTTCGGTACCGAGCCGTTACTTGATTCGAATTTCAGTTTTCTTTGCGCAATCTAATGAACTTCCCCGTCGATGGCACTCTCCTATCGTCTACAACAAAGATCATGTAGTAGCCTGGTGGTGCTGTATCCGGTGAATTGGGTACTCTCGCATGGAGGGTATCACCTAAGCCGGTACTGAACTGCAAGTCGACATAACGCTGGCTTGGATCCGTATGGTGGCTCATCGTGCACGGCGAGACCAAACAAATCGACACAATTGACGCAGCCCTCTCGCATTCAATATCCACGACACTTCCATATGTTGTTTCATTCGGTGTCGATCTAATCTCAGGTCGCTCTTCCGCAAGCGTGTACGCCGGGGCGTAAATCTCCGTATCCTGCTGATTCCCAATTTCATCGTCCCCCAAACTCGCATCGACACCACCGGAAGTGAACACCCGTCCATCCGGCAATAGCAATGCGACTGAGTGGTACTGTCGTGGATACTGCATGGGAGGAGTGACCGCCCAGGTATCGCTTACAGGATCGTATATTTCACACCTCAAGATGAAAATGGGGGAACTGTCGTTTCGATCAAAAGATGGATCAAAGCGACCCTCAGTGTTTCGGCCACCAACAACCATCACCCGACCGTCAGGCAACACGACGGATGATACACCAATTCTCGGAAAGTTCATTGGCGCTGTTGTCTGCCAACCGTCGATGTTTTCCGGGTCCGAGAATATAATCATCTCGCACGTAGAAATTGCAGCTTGGTCTCCTTTCTTGCCACCTGCAACAAATACTTGAGCGTGTGGATTGTCCCCTTTGTCGTCGATCAGGATGACAGAACATCCCTCTTTCCTGTCGGGTTCATTCATTGCCGCGATGTTGGTCCAGACCCCCGAAAGCGGGCTAGAAAATCGAAACATTGCCGCCTCCTCCTCAAGCGGCTCATGCGAACCCCATCCCGTGCGAGTGAAGAACAGTTCCCCCGACGGCAGCCAGTGAACGCCGGGGTATAACCCAGAAAAGATTTTATGTGATCCGTCCACCACCTCCCAGTAACCATCTCCACTCTTCCGTTCTTCTTCGTCCGATCTATGGACGTGAAGTACTTCCATAGACTCTACTGTATCGACTTGAAACCGTCCTTGATTATCTAGCCGTAGCGTATACCCAGACAATATGGCAACGCGACCGTTCCCCATCGTTACCATCGTCGGATACCATCGTGGCTCCCGAAGCTCTCCACCTTCGAGGCGCTCCCACACTTCACTGTCCGGGTCAAACACGTTCGTTGACCTTACCTCGCCAACATTAGCGCCACCACCCGCTAGCAATCGTCCATCGGGCAAGAATGCCATTCCAGAACAAAAAAGGTCTTCTCCAAACGTGCTTTCAGTGTACGTACCGGATGAAGGGTCATACTGAGCCGACTTTAGCTCATATGATGGTGGATTGTTGGCATCCCCGCGAAGTTCCGCGTGTCCCGACCAAAGTATGACCTTTCCCGTACGTAGCAGCGCACCATGAACCGCAAAGACAGGAGCTTTCCTCTGGGTTTCCCAGATTCCGTCGTCAACCTTAGCAATACATGAATCTTCTTGAGGAACCGGGCATTCGAAAGGACGGTCCTCCGGCAACAGGAATTCCAGTGCTTCCTCCTGGGCCTCGGAAATCTGTACATCTTGCGTCGCGTGCACAAGCGCAACCATTCCTTGCATAACGTGCGGTTCAACATGACAGTGCACAGGATACGTTGCTGACAGTCTGACGGTACGCTTAGGACGCTGATCGTCCGGTAAAGGGGGCAAGATTACGGGCGGAGCAGTTGATTCGACAACAAACGCTTCGGCAGGACCTATCGTACGATTATCGATATTCTGTTCGCCGAATTTCCAGTGTGACGCATGTGGATGAAAGTTGTGCCATTCCATGGAAAGGTCAAGATTAAATACATACCACCGCATTCTCCGGCCGCTTTCAACTTGAATGACTGGTGTATTTCCGGCAAATGCTCGTCCATTAATGGCATACGACATATTGGACTCATTCCGTCCGGTCTCTTCTACCGTATGCCTCTCAGAACTTACACTTTTCCAGTGCACCGTCCCCTTTGCCCCAATCTCTACATTCGGAGGGGAAAAAGCTTGATCTTCTACTTCGACATGGGCACTACTTGGTCCGTCTGCGGTGACATTGACCCTTCCAGTCATGACTGGGTGGTACGCACACCTGTAATTGTATGTACCTTCGGTTGTAAATTGCCATTCAAAGTCTCCGTTCGGCAATAGATCCCCACTATAGAATAGCTGTGAGGTGCGACGACCAGCCATCTTGTGCATGAAGAACGGAATTTCTAAGGCCTCTGTGTCCCAAGATGGATCACGTACGACAAGTCCTCCAAATAGGCCGCTACGAACGTTCTTTCCGATATCTTTGAAATGATCATGGAACACCCAAGCTCCAATCATTTTGGCAGTAACGTCGTATTGATATGTATATATCTGTCCAGGGCACATTTGGTCGCTCCGTACACCAAATTTGTTTTGGATACCAAACGGAAACGCCCCATCCGAATCGATTCCATACTGAATGCCGTGCATATGTAAACTGTGTGGTTCGTGATGGCCATTAAGGACGTGAATGCGAAGCCGCACTCCAGGACGTGTATAGATGATTGTTCCAGGCACGCGTCGTCGTAATGGAGGTTCCGAAATGTCTGACGCTATCAGTGGTCTGTCATCAGGAATTGTAAACGTGGCATCAGTATATTCCCGATATACAATGGCGTTGAGCATACGTTGTCGGGATTCATGCATCGAGATAGTGCCGTCCTCGTGTCCAAGGCGGCGGAAACAATCCTGGCGGTAGACGTAGTCATGGTCCGGAGCTGGATCTACAGGCGAATAGCGATAGATGGGCTCGATCTTCAGATAGACATTTTGAATTGCGTTTTTCATGGAAACGTCTCCTGTACCTAGTGTCTACTACGCTCAAGAACATGGGCGACGCAAGGCATACGAACGCGAGCAAGGTGGCCTTTGGGAGATTGCCATTGGCACCGAAATCCTCTGTCCTCTGGATCGGTCGTCGAAGCGGCACGCTGCTAAAGGGCGTTTCGTATGTTGTAAGCAGCCTTCAGGCGGGGTGCTGGCCTGTGTAGCTGTAGCGTGGAACACAGGGTCGTTCGCACCATGTGCTGCCTCTCAAACCTCTCCGAGTCAAGCCCTTCCGGATGCATGGGCACTGAGGTGGCCCCACCTTTTCGGACAGCCTGGCGGCTCAGCTAAGGTGTGTTCCGGTTGAAGTTCAGGCCGCCAGAATCCCCTTGAATCGATCTTCCTGCTGCTGCTGCGCCTGTGGAGATGTAGGCAAGGCGCGAAGCGGCTTGTCCATCATATCCACAGGCGGGCCGTCTCGACATGCCTCGGCCGGGGTTCGCCCGTCCAGCGCCGCATGCGGCCTCTCGGTGTTGTAAAAGGCGACCCAATCGCGGATCAGGCGCCGGGCCGTCAGGCCGTCGGCGATCTCGTGCAGGTAGATCGCCTCGTATTTGAGCGAGCGCCACAGCCGCTCGATGAAAATGTTGTCCATGCACCGGCCCCGGCCGTCCATCGAGATGCGGATGCCGGCCGCCTGCAGGCGGGTGGTGAAGGCCATGCTGGTGAACTGGCTGCCCTGGTCGGTGTTGAAGATCTCCGGCGCGCCATGCCGGGCCAGGGCCTCGTCGAGCGCGTCCGTACAGAAGCGCGCGTCCAGCGTGTTCGACAGCCGCCAGGCCAGAACGTACCGGCTCGCCCAGTCCATGATCGCCACCAGGTAGAGGAAGCCGCGCCTCACCGGGATGTAGGTGATGTCGGCGCACCAGACATGGTTCGGCCGCTCGATCGCCAGGCCCCGCAGCAGATAAGGGTAAACCCGGTGCTCGGGATGCGGTGCGCTGGTGCGCGGCGCCCGATAGATCGCCTCAAGCCCCATCAGGCGCATCAGGCGGGCGGCCCGGCGACGCCCGATCCGCACGCCCTCGCGGCGCAGGTGAAGTGCCATCCGGCGGGCGCCGTAAAACGGATACTTCAGGAACAGCTCGTCGATCCGCCGCATCAGCGCCAGCGTCTCGGCGCTTTCCCCCTTCGCCTCGTAGTAGAGCGACGACCGCCCGACCGACAGCAGGCGGCATTGCCGGCTCAGGCTCAGCGCCGGGTGGTCGCGGACCACCATCGCCCGGCGCTCCATCCGGCTCATCGACCGGACCCGCGCGACAAAAAATCCCGCTCCACGATCAGCTCCCCGATCTTGGCGTGAAGATCGCGGACCTCGCTCTCATGGTCCCGGTTCCGCCGCTCGGCGCCCTTCGAGAACACCTCCGCCAGACCCTCGACCGCCTGGCGCTTCCAGGCGCCCACCTGGTTCGGATGAACCTGGTACTGAGAGGCGATCTCCTGAAGCGTCCGCTCGCCCCGAAGCGCTTCCAGTGCCACCTTCGCCTTCAGATCCCCAGAAAACCTCCGTCGCTTGCTGCTCATCTGCATTCCTCCGTCAGACGGTGGAATACACCTTAGCGACCTGTCCGATTTTCCGGGGCCACCTCAACCTACAGGGCGCTCAAGACCGCTCGTGACCTGATTGGCGTTCGATCAGCGCTGGACGGTGACGAGACGCTGCTGCGCGCGGTCCACGTCTGCAAACCATGCCCAGCTCCGGCTGGAGCAAATTGTGGCGCCGCAACGACAGGTTACGCCATGCGAAGCGCCGGATCGTGTTGAGTGTCTGGATGCTCAGGGCCAGGGCGGCGGCGATCCACTCGGGTCTGACCTTCAGATGGAACAGTTTAAGTGTAACGATGGGGCTGACGCCGATTCGGTCCAGAAAGAGGTTTCATTTCTATGACTTAACGGGCGGGCGTGAGCAACGAGGATTATGCGGCCCGGAGCTGAGAAGCGCATGGGGATGGTGCGAAATCAATCTGGAGCGCACTCATGGGCTCGTCAGCGTGTCATCGTTTCCCCCTTCCAGTAGCGACCATTCGATCTGGTCTGGAAGTGCGCGGTGGCGAGCCGGATGGCCACGGCGAGGTTGGAGCGGGTGGGGTGGACGAGCGCCACCAGCCCGGAAGGAATTCGACGACTGTCTCGAACGCCGGGGGCCACGAAGTGCGAAACGGCCACGCACGGGCGGCTCGGGCCATCAGTGAGGTGTCGCGCCGATGCAGGCGGGCAAGACCTCTTCTACCGGAGTCGGACGGATGCCCAGATCTTCCAGGCTCAACGCCTGACGCCCAACGACATTGTCCCGTCTCATCAGTTTCACTTGATCGCGGGTCAGCGGTGAATTGGGGTGCAACGTCATCGCGGCCGCCAGGATGTCCCACACGAGGAAGGGGACCGGGATCATGACCATTCGCCTGCCGATCCCGTCGAGCACCACTTGTACGAGTTCCTTGTAGGTGTAAACGCGCGGCCCTCCGATTTCGTAGACGCGGGATTGCGTGGAGGGATCGGCCAGCACCCTCGCGCAGGCTTCCGCCACGTTTCCCACGAATACCGGTTGCAGTCTCGTGCCGCCTGTCCCGAACAGCGGCAGGACCGGGGTTTGCCGCGCCATCCCGGCGAGCCTGTTCAGGAAGGCATCGTCCGGACCGAATATCACGCTGGGACGCAGGATCGTGACGCCCTCGAAGGCCTCCTTGACGAGGCTCTCTCCGATCCCCCGGGCGCGGACATAGGGCGAGTCCGAACCGGGATCGGCACCCAGACCCGAGATATGGATCAGCCTCTCGGCTCCCGCTTGTCTCGCTTGTCGGGCGACATGCAGGGCTCCCTGTCCGTGGATCCTGTCGAATGTCGCGCCGCGCTTCTCAACATAGTGGCCGACGGTGTTGATGACCGAAGCCGCGCCGTCCACCGCCCGTGCGACCGTCGCCTCGTCCCATACATCGGCCTGCACCAGCTCGATCCGGCCGTCCGCGTCGAGCCGCTGCAGGAAGGCGGCGCGGTCGGGATGGCGCACGCCCACACGCACGTCGTGCCCTGTGGCGGCCAGGTGTTCCACGATCCGGCGACCGAGGAATCCCGATCCACCGAATACCGTTACAGCGTTGGACACCATTGACTCGACACCAGATACCCCGCTCAGGAAACGGCGTAAGGACGGCCCGGCTGGCCCACGGCCGCGAGGAACATGACCGATTTGCCGGCCGCGTGGGGCGAGAAGAATGCGGTCACGTCGTCGTCGAGGAAGGTCAGCCCCGTGGCTCCCAGTCCCAGCGCGTAGGCGGCGAGGTAGACCCTGCCGCCCCGTATCCCCCCTTCAAGCTCGGCCGCGCGATAGCCGCGGTCGTCGAAACGCGCCGTCACACGCTGCAGGTCGGCGAGGAAATAAAGGTTGACGCTGGCCTCGCCCGCCAGGTGCTGCCCCAGCGCCAAGGCCGTCGCTTCCTCCCGAAACGTTCCCTCGCGGAGCGGCTCGAGCCCACCGTGCGCGGGCCTGTATGCGTACGTTCCCGCGGGGAGGCCGTCGACGGCGTTGACGATCAGGTAGAGGTCGCAGAGTGACGCCCCGGAGGGGGGCAGAAAGTCGGTGGTAATGGCGCGGTCGGTCCGGTCCAGGATCGTCGAGAGAGCGGTGAAGGAGATGCTCTTGCCGGTGAACCGGCGGCTTGATCCGCGACGCCGGATCACGGCCTCCAGCGGCTCGGCCGGAACCGCATCCTCCGCCGCTGGTTGCAGGGGGACGAGCCGGTCTGGAGAGGCTTCGGTGCCTTCGTCCATGGCCCCGCGCCACGCTGCCGCCTCGGCTCCGGTGTTCAGGCATGTGGCGGCATGGTCCGCGGGAATGTCCGGGTATGCCACCTCGTACCGCGAGAGCGGCTCCGTCGAGAGTCCGAGAGGGACACACTGGGCAGAGGGCGCTGCGAGAGCCGGACCGCCGCGCCCGATCGGCACCAGTATCAGGGACGCCTCCTTCTCGGGAGCGACGTCGAGCAAGCGGTTGACGGGTTCGTCGGCGAAGCCGAGCACCAACGCGGCAGGGAGGTCCAGGGCTGCCGCCTGCGCCAGGAGGTTCGCCGCCATGCAGCCCGAGTCCCACCAGGCATGGCGATAGGCGCGCGCCTGGTATTTCCAGGCGTTGCGCCACCACGTGCTTGTCAGGACCAGCACCACCGGCGCTTCGGCCACGGCGGGGTGTGCGCCGCTCGCGTCGATGAGGGCCTGCCGGTAATCACCGGCCCGCAGCAGGCACACCGAGAAGTCCTTGGGCTGGAACTGGTAGACACCCGCCGGCAGCCCTTCCAGGTCGGCGCAGACCACGTAGATCTCGATGTGGTAGAGCGCACCGGTGCACGGTGCGCCGCGGAACAGGATCTCGCCGCCCGGATAGCGCCGGCGCTTGGTGATGCCGACTGCCGACAGCAGGCGCGCCAGCTCGTTCCGGCCCGGGACGCGCTCGCCGCCGGCGTGCGCTCCCGGTTCCGCCAGCGCGGCCAGCGCCGGAACCTCTGAATCCGGCACGTCCGTCGAGAATGGCTGGCGCGCCACGTCGGAATAGATCTTGAAGGGGAGCGGCATGTTCGCAAAGTCGAGGGAGTGGGGGTTGGCGCGAATGCGCTCCCACGAATGCTTGGTGGACTCGTGGTAGTCCAGGGATTTCATGATCTGCCCATCAGTGACGCTCGCCCTGCCATAGCGGCTTGCTCAACTCAGCGGCGTAGCCGGACAGCATGACGTTGAAGCTCACACTGATCCGGTCTCGATCGCCCCGGTTGGTATCCACCGAGTGCAGCAGCCACGCCGGGAACAGCAGGAGTGTGCCCACACCGACCCGCACCACCACCTGGTCGGTGTTGTCCGCGGTGAGCTCGACGACGGGCGGCCGCAGAATCCCCGTCTGGCTGCGCGGATCGTGAAAATTGATGGTGTCCCCGCCCCTCGGTACCCTCACATAGTAGACGCCGCTGAGGAGGTTGTTGGGATGGCTGTGCATCCTGTGTGCGACGCCCGGCGCATTCACGTTGGCCCAGCAGCCGGTGATGTCGAACGCCACCTCGCCGATACGCAGATACTCGAACGCATCCTTCACGGTCACGCCGATGCAGTCGGTCAGCTCGCGAAACTCGTCCAGCTCGTGCAAGTCGTGCCCCGACTGCCAGCCGCGGCCTGCGGCAGGGGCGGCCGTCCCGCGTCGCAACGCGGCGAGTTTCGCAACGATCGCCTCGTTGATGCGGCGATGAGCGTCGGGCCCGATCTCGGCCCGCCACACGACAGTCGGAAAGAGCCGCATCGCGCGGGACTCGTGGATCGGGGACTGTTCCGTTCCCTCCACCGGCCGCCTCCGCCGCCGCTCCGCTTCAAGCGAGGCTACGCCGCCGGCGCCAAGAAGGGCAACCGGCGGTGCCGCCACTCTATCAGTGTCGATCCAAGGACGGACGATCTTTGACGGCCCCGCCTTCTCCCGGGACCTGCATGGGGAAATTGGTTCGGCGTTCGCAACGGCGATCGTTCGTGCTATCCCGGGATCATGGTGCGGATCAGGCCGGCGCGCTTATCGGACGCCTCCGCGATTGCCGACATCCAGGTCGAAACATGGCGCGACACCTATGCCGGGCTGATTCCCGATCGGACGCTTCTGGGCCTGTCCCGCGCGAGCCACATCGAGAACTGGCGCCGGATCCTGCGCGACACGCGGGCGGACAATATCACGCGCGTGGCCGAGGGACCGTGCGCCTGCGTCGTCGGCTTTGCCAACGCCGGCCGCGCGCGCCCGACGAACCTGCCCTATGACGGGGAGGTTTACACGCTCTATGTCCTGCCGGATCATCAGGGTGTGGGCCACGGTCGGCGTTTGCTCGGCGCGCTGTTCTCGGCACTCTCTGCTGCCGGCTGTCGGAGCGCGTTGATCTGGGTCTTGGCGGAGAACCCGGCACGCTTCTTCTACGAGGCCATGGGCGGCACCCTCATCGCGACGCGGGAGGAGCCGTTCCGCGACGTCGTCCTCAGCGAGCGTGCGTATGGCTGGCCCAACCTCGGCCGCCACGCCGTAATGCGCACGTGGGCCTCCGACAGCGGCGGCTAGGTGAGACCGGGATGTTGGCGATCCGATCGCGCTGGGCCGTGCGCCTGTCGAGGCGGTGGAGGGGCCCCGAGCAGTGTTGGTGCGAAGGTGGCCAGCGCCCAGCCGCGCAGCGGTTTCCGCCATTCGAATTGGACCGCCCGTTGGGTGCCGAACAACGATGATGTGAAGAGGATTCTTTCCGGTTCGACTTCGTACTTGATGGGACACTCGGCCTTTCCGGCGCGTCGGAGGACATTCTGTCGTCCATGTTGAAGGTCGCCAGCTCGGGACCGAGCCGCGAGCGAAAAAAGCCATGCGGAATTGTCCAGTTGGCGACCCGGTTCGAGGCGGCGATGGCGATGCTTTCGCCCGTGCGAGGGTTACGACCCCGACGCGCGGGTCTCGATCTCGTCGTGAAGGCTCCGAAGCCGGCAATCGCGGCGGTGTCGCCGCCGGCAATAGCGTCGGCGGTGGCGGAGAACACGGCGTTCACGGCGGCGTCGACGGCCGTCCTGGATATGGACGCCTGGGGAGCTACTCGGACGGCGAGTTGGGCTTTGGTCATGGGGATTGTGCTGCGGAGCCTGGTCGGGGCAGCGTATCACTCGACCGATCGCAGCCGACCATGTCAACTCGGGAGGATCGGCGTTCACAGCACAAGGGGCGGAATCGGGTCTTGACGGCGCGGGTGCCATCATCGCGTATCGGGTCGCGCAGGTCCGGTTCGGGAACGGGTGCGACCGTAAGCAGGCAGGGAACCGCGCCGGTATCAGGTGTGCGCACCGGAGCGCGGCGCTGTCGACGGACGCGATTCGCGTCGGGCCTTATGAGGAGTCATCACGCGGGCGACATCCGACATGCGCGCGTGATTGCGCATGCCTTCGCGCGTGCGGCGAACCAAAGAACGCCAGCATGAACCGTATCGGACGCAAACGTCGTGAGCGGTCTTGCGAGGGGAAGAACCGGATTTCAAGATGGAATGCTTCACCGAGCCTCTGCGGCGAATTCGCGGCGTCAACTTGCCGAGGAAGGGCGGCTCAATGGGCTCACCCTGACGCGAACATCTCACCGGAATCGTGGTTTCTGAGTTGACAACGTCGCAAATCACCGGCGGCCAAAGGCAGGGCGACGAAGGAGCGTTGCCCATTTTGCCGTCCGAGTGCATTTGCCTTGTTAACTTTTGCCGACAAGGTGCACCAGCCAATCATCATTCGTCACCAGTTGCCCGCTTTGAAACCAAAACAACCCAATTTCCATTTTGTGCAAGAATCGCATGACATCATCTGATGGCTTGTCGGGCACGAGAACCGCTATATGGGTCTCTTTCACGTCATTGCCGAGGCCAAACCAGTAGTGATACAGCTGACCAACCGCCATTCGGACATTTGCGCTTTCAGCAGAATTCTTCGCTTCGATCAGAAGGTCATTACCGTGTCCGTCATAGCTCTTTACGAGCACATCGAACATGCAATCGGCACTGACTCCCTCAACGAGGGTGTAATCACCCAACGCACTTTGAAGCGCATTGGTCAATTCATTGTGTTTTCGACGCTGTGTCTGGCGGCCGGCCTTCTGAATGATCTGGATGTCAGCCTCATCCTTCAATTGAAGTGACTTCTCGTTCCTAGTTTCTTTTCGCCGCAGCAAAGCTTTCGTGGGAGGCTTGGTCTCGGTACGGACAAAGTCGATAGTCCCCTTTCCCATCGCGCGGCCCACTTGATCCAAATCCGCTGCATCTTCAATTCCTGAATGCCCAAGCATCCTGGTCATTGCTAGGAATTGATCTTCCAACGAGGAGTCGGCTACATCTAGTGCGGCTAGTACATTTTGAACCCACTCGTTGCCGTTTATCAGAGGAAGATGCAGTTTAGGATCAAGTGAGAAGAGGACTGGGGTTACGTAGTACTCTGACCGCATCAAGACTTCCGGATGATTGGCCTTAGGGATGCCTGACATATCGGTTAATGTGGCCATTAGCTGGCGCCGGTCATCCAGGCCAGATGCGCGATAAGCTCGTCCATAAAGGTCAGCCAATGTCTCGAAATTATCTTCAACCCAACCACGGACACTGTTTCGATAAGCGCTATAGAAGTTGGTAAAACCAGTGTGACGAAGAATGAGCTGTTCTACATCGGGTGAGTTCATGGCTCGGCCGCACATGCGGGCCACTTCAGGCAAAGCGCGCCTGCCAACATCTACTCCAAGTGCTTCGCAAAGAGCAGGTATCTTCGTGCTTGCAATGTAAGCGGGGTTGTCGCCTTCGTAACTCTTCGTGATCCAAGTGAGTTTCCCAAGAGCGTACAGCTTTTCGGGGGCAACCTGATCATTCTCGAACAAATATTTTGCTATGGCACGCACCAAGCGATTGGTATCTCGTTCCCTTTCAGCCCAGTTCGCCGACATCTAGTGGGTCCCCTTGAAAGCTAACGACAGTGCTCAGCGGCCAGCGGGACGCTGGTCCGCTCCAGCAAACTGTTATGTTCGCCCTGCACGATTACTGTTTCTAGCTTACACACGTAGAGGAATACCAGACTGTTGGATTTCGACAGATTGATAGCCATGCCGACTCAGTATTGCTGCAAGCGTGCGACTTTCTTCATCTGGGTCGGCGCATGGCCCAATAGTAATCGACTCAATTGGCAGCTGACCTTCTTTGAGAAAACCAAACTCAACATATGGCGTTAAACCGTATCGACCGGACCTGAATTTGGTTTCCAACAACAACGAGGATGTGGACGGTTGGTATATCTGGCGGTATTCAGCCTCTTCTTCAAATCCCGCATGCTTGACGACACATGCGACGCTATTGAACGTTGCTTCCAGCATGCCGAGAAGGTAACCGACCTCCACCTCGCCGAAATCACTTTTCGCCAAGAATTCCTCAACCCGATCAAGCAAGCGCACCACAACAGCTTCAGCGACTTCCTCACTGTAGAGGATTTTTTCGAGTAGCGGCATCCGGCCATCTGTGGTTGCCATTTCACCAGACTTGAACCCTATGCAATAGCCGACGCCTAGCCCTGCATATGCGCGCCACTGACTAAGCCGATCTACCTCAGATGAGTAGCAAGCGATATATGTATCTACGGACACAAGGTTGGATATCGCTCGTTCGAACAATTGACGCAACTGGCCTTCCATATTTTTCCGCACCAATCGTTCCACCAACTCGACCCCGATTTTATATTCCATCGAATCATTCATCCGGCTTACATGCGTAGCCCAGACCTTGCCGGATTCAAGCATTCCAATCAGTGCACTAGAGTTTGTATAATGATAAATCACATCTGCCGGATTTGGTTCGATCAGATCTGCCAGCTCAAAACCTAGCGCTTTAGCCCACTCATCGATCTGGGCCACACGGCGTTGATATTCCGTCTCATTCATCGTTTGTTATGTCGAGGAATCCACGAAGAACATAACACCTGCCTTCAGCCGCCCGCTTGAAGCGAATGACCGAAGGGAAGTAGCGGAAAGCGGGTCGGCTGCAAGGCATTGTTAGAGCGCGACCAACTCCGCGAGTTTTACCACAATGTCTGCCATGGGCTCTTCTGCGGTGCTCAAGCCACTGCGCGAGCCAAGTAAAGGACTAACTTCGCGAAGTGCTTCATACGTAGTGTCATGCACGATAGGAACGAGCAGGTCACGCGCCAAAAGCGCCGAAAGCTCTTTGTCAGCAATACCCTCTGCCTCGACACGGCGCAGGAACGCAGGGGTCACCAGCACGATCCCGACTCGCGAGTTGGCCAAGCCCTTGTCGATTTCCCTAAGCAACGACGCACCGAGGACGATGTCCTTCTCGCTGAACCAAACGGAAACGCCTCGAGACTCAAGATGATCGTGCAACTCTTTGGCAGCCCCTTGCCGATCATCCCAAGCGTGGCAAAGGAAGGTGTCACGAAGATCGGGCACCGTCGCTCGTTTCTCGACGTTTTCACGGATCGGTGTAAGTGTCCGCACCTCGGCAGGCGTGTACATGACAGACGAACCTGCTCGCGACCATCGCGGCTGTGTCGTGCGGCTGGATCCGCCGCCGCTCCGACCGCTGCCACGGTTACGCGACGGAGAGTAAGACGAGGGCGAGTACGACCCGTAGCCGCTGTAACCCCTATAGCCGCCATAGCGTCCACGGCAAGCAGGGCAGTTGGCTGCCCCGCTCGCTGTGCGATGGCCACGTACTGGTGCTGTGCATCTAGCCATGTCCTACTCCTCTATTGAATTTGCGCGCTCTAACGCTCCGGTTCAGCGGCGGGCCGCGCAGCGGACCGTCCGCTGCAACCGGTTGTTATGCGGCTCTGTTCACGCAAGCTCGCGCTCTACCGACAGCAGATAAGCGAACGGGTTCGACCGGAGTGATTCCCGTTTGTCAACGTTGTACATGGCTCCGGTAGCAACGAGCGAAATCCCCGCACCCGCCAGAAGCGCCTCAGGAACCGCCAGACCCGCCGCCACCAGCATTGTTGACGATCCGGCCGACAGGAAACCGACCTTCAGAAGCCCATCGCCGAGCCACCTGATCCTTCGGCCCTTCAGCGCGGCCTTGAGGCTTGCGATGGCGGGAACGACTTCGTCTGTGTAGAGCTCCGAAACGCGCTGGCGAAGGGCTTCCGTCGAAAGGTCGGACTCGATTGAGGAAGCGAGCTGTTCAACTTTCGTTCGGAACCGCGCGAGCTCATCTCGGTGCTTCTCCCGGAATTCGATCAACCGATCAATCGGCGTATCAGGTGCCACTGCGATTCGTTCGATCGCCAAGTTGGCGAGCATCCCAGGGGCTAGATGCCGAGGCATGCGACGGCGTAGGCCGAATGCCTCGTACTCGCGCCAGTGCCTCCAACGCGGGGGCATGCCCCACGGGATTACCCCGTTCAGCTGGGCGTCGAAGCGCGCTAATACGGCGAGCCTATCAGCCGCGGCGAGAGAAGTGAGCAACCGCGCTCCAACTCGGTCCGCAAGCCGGCTCGCGAGCAGAGTCATGTAGAAGTTGGCGAACTTCTCATCCACGCGGAGCCAGTCGCCGCCGCGATCGGAGTTAGACGCCAGTTCGTGGAGGAGGTGGCGTATCGCGTAGGGCAGCTTCTCCGGGTGGATGTCAGCAAGCCGCCCAAGCTCGTATGGGAGCTTCTCCACGTGGATGTCGCGCCTGCGCTCTCCATGACCAGCGATAAGAAGTTCCGCGCCTTCGGCAGACCCCAGGTACGTCAGGACATCTCCCGCGAGTTCTTCGATTTCATCCATCCCGGAGTGAACGCGTAGAGGTACGAGGAACTCTGCGTCCTGCAAGATGCGACCCGTGCCGGTAGAGTAGGGAGCGTCGATCGACTCCGGGACGATCGTGCGCACAGAGTCCCAGTAGAGGAATGCGGTCTTCAACCACGCCTCATCGCGAACATCGATCCACGGGTAGTACAGCGCTTGGCTCATGGGCTAACTCACCTCTGCATCGGGACTGGCCGCATAACGCCGCCGATCACCGGCGCCGGCCGCTGGCGCAGCCAGCGGGTAAGGCGTCCGAGTGGATCGGCTTGTTATAGCCATGTCGAAGGTGGTGGCTTCGTGGCTAAAGTAGAAAGCCGCTTAGCCAGGTCGCTGGTCAGTTTGGCAAGGCCCTCGTCATTGTTGAGATACTTCAAGAATCTGTGGTGCCGAAGGTCGAACGGAACGTCGCCCTCAGATTGTGTAATTGGAACGACATGCCTTCCGAGGGTGTGAGCAATCCCTGCTTCGTAGAGGACGTTAGGGTTCTTCCCAGAGAAGTCACATACGACGATAAAGGATCGAAAGATCAGTGAAAACACATCCTGTATAACCGTTGAATGGTCCCAGATGTCATCCGCTCGGATGCATCTCAGGCAAGCGTGACTGGAAGCGTTCTTGATTGCCTCGTACGTTGCGGAGAATTCCATTTCGAATGGCATCATGACCGAGATCAAGTCGTGCTCTAACGGTTCACTCGGAACCTGGAAAAGATTAGGTGAAAAGATAACTTTTCGACCCTCGGTTTGTTCACTTGAGATGTCGTCCCCGGTAGTGGCACATTTGCTGTTGACGTAGTCGAGCACAACACTCAGATTCTCATCGTTCGGCCCGATCATCTTTCTGAGAAAGGTCAGCGCGAGACCGTCGTAGTCGCTATCCCCCCAGCTGAGGCTCCGAAGAAGTCTATCGTGACGCTCAATCTCATCAAGCGTATTCGTCAGTGCGCCAAGTTCACGCCAGTTGGAAGAGTCGAAGTTCGCCACAACTGATTTCTTCAGGCGAACGAGATCGGGTCCTGTCAACCTGGAAGGCATGTTTTATCATTCTCCGGGATGAAGGCTATAACCACTGATTAGCAGGCAAATCCGCCTGATAACGCGATATTGGGACGTGTTTCAGGCAGAGGTGCCATGTGCAACTGCATCGTTCAGGGGCGCTCGACGCCTCGGCTCACCAAGCGCCACGCATGACCCAACCCTCGGCGCTCCGACTGTCCAGCGGCCATGGGTGGAGTCGGACTGGCTGGAACGACGTGAAGCTCCGCGCGCTCGAGTCCACGGACCGTAAATGGGTCGGGAGCGTCGTGCGGGTCGGTACGCGACGTCGATGACTTCGCGGTGGATCGTCGACACGGCTGCATGGCTCCTGAACGATGTGGGGCGTAAGCGCTGCGGAAACGGCTGCGGTATGTGGCTTGCGCACGCGCGAGTACGGCTGCCGTCGGAACCAATTTTCATCTCCTTCTATAAGGAGTGGCGACACCGCAGGCATCCAATGTCCGCGTGTGGTCTGCGCACATTTTCGCACGTGTGGTGAATAGATGAGATTCCGTCCGTCCTCTACCTGCGACCAATGTCATTTGGGATGGACGGTGTTGGACGCGGCTCTCAATGCATTTGGCGATTGATATCACGAGCAGCCATGCGAGGAAACGCCGGGTGTCACGATCGGCAAACCTTCTGACGTCCAACCTGACGTCGCGGGGCAACGCTGGAGCGGGGACGAGCGAGATCGCCCTGAGATGTCCGCGCGACGGCAGCGAGCGACGCATTGGCGCTCCGGCCTTGGCGTTCAATGCTGGAATCACATGGGAATCGCGCGAATTCCACTTCCAGGGTACTCAAGTCCACTCGTGACCTGATTGGCGTCTGAGCAGTGCCGGACGGCGAAGAGATGCTTCCGTGCACGATCCAAATCCCCAAGCTAGGCCCAGCTCCGCCCAGAGCGAATTGTGAAGCCGCAAGAACAGGTCATGGCACTCGAATTGGCGGATCGCGTCGAGTGTCTGGAGGGTGAGGACCGAGCCGGCGCGATCTACACAGGCCTGACCTTCTGATGGAACACCTGACAAATCTGCATTCGGATTGCAGTCCGAGACCCTGCCTTCCACCGCTTCCAGCAACTAACAGGCTGCTGAAAAACTCTCTGGAGCGATTCTCGATCTCGTGATTCCCTGATCCCGCGTTGATTGACGCTGGAGGTTGGGATGCGGGGTCGGGACGAGCGGGGCGACGGTCTGTTCAGCTACGTCGATCTGGAGGCGCGGGTTCCCGCGGATCACCCGTTGCGGGCGATCCGGGCATTGGTGGACGAGGCCCTGGCGGCCTTGTCGGGGGATTTCGCGCTTCTCTATTCGAAGACGGGGCGGCCCTCGATCGCGCCGGAGAAGCTGTTACGGGCGCCTCTGCTTCAGGCCTTCTACACCATCCGTTCGGAGCGCCAGCTGATGGAGCAGCTGGACTACAACCTGTTGTTCCGCTGGTTCGTCGGTTTGTCGATGGACGCGCCGGTGTGGGACGCGACGACCTATTCGAAGAACCGCGACCGTCTGGTGGCGGGCGATGTGGCGGCGCGCTTCCTTCAGGCGGTGCTGCGCGGCGCGCGGGTTCGCCGGCTTTTGTCGGACGAGCACTTCTCGGTGGACGGCACGCTGATCGAGGCGTGGGCGTCGATGAAGAGCTTCCGCCGCAAGGACGACGGCGACGACCCGCCGGCCGGGCGCAACGCGGAGCGCGACTTCCGCGGCGAGCGGCGCTCGAACGCGACGCGTGCGTCCACCACCGATACCGATGCCCGGCTGTTCCGCAAGGGCGAAGGGCAGTGGAACCGGCTGTGCTACATGGGCCATCTGTTGATGGAGAACGCCAACGCGCTGATTGTCGATGCCGCTGACCCGGGCCAGCGGCACCGCCGAGCGGGAGGCGGCGCTGGCCATGCTGGGGCGCCGCAAGAAAGCGCGGCGGATCACGCTGGGCGCCGACAAGGCCTATGACGTGGCCGAGTTCGTGGACGCGTTGCGGGAGGGCGCCGTCACCCCTCATATCGCCGTCGGCGGCCACGTCAGGAAGACCGGCAAGCCGCGCAAGACCCGGGTCGACCGACGCACCACCCGGCATCCGGGCTACGCCGCCAGCCAGAGGCTGCGCAAGCGCATCGAGGAGGGGTTCGGCTGGATCATGACCACCGGCGGGCTGGCCAAGACCCGGCATCGCAGGCTCGACCGGGTGGGCTGGATGTACAAACTTGCCGGGCACGGGCTCGCGCTTCTCCTTGCATGCCTTGCACGCGGCCCTGAGGGCGTCCCTCGTGCGCCCCGGGCTGGCAGGCATCCGGGGACCTGGGGATGCCAGCGGTCCGGACGCCGACGGCGGCGATGCCGGCGCCAGGGGCCCATGCCTGCATGTCATGGCGGCATATATTTTACTGCACGCGGCATTATCATTCTCGTCCGGGCGCCATTAATCGGTTGGGTCCTGCACGTGGCACCGGGGGGATTCCCCGACGGGCCGGCAGGACACCGCCGATGTGTCCGGAATCCCATGTATGAGGGACGCCGCTACGGCGGACCGCCGCATGGGCGCGAGCGGCGCATGCGGCACGACATCAGCGAGCGGCGCGGCCGCGACGGCCCGCCGTGGGCGCGGTGCCTGCCGGACCCCGATGCCAGGCGTGCATCGGAGGTGGCGTCATGCACGTCGTCGTCGTCGAGTCGCCGGCCAAGGCCAGGACCCTCGGGAGCTGGCTCGGCATCGACTACACCGTCATCGCGAGCTACGGGCATGTGAGCGACCTGCCGGCGAAGGACGGCTCGGTCCTTCCCGAGCGCGACTTCCAGATGGTCTACCGCACCGCCCCGCGAGCCGGGCGGATAATGGGCACGATCAGGACCGCGCTCGCCGGCGCCGAGAGCCTGGTCCTCGCCACCGATCCCGACCGCGAGGGCGAGGCGATCGCCTGGCAGGTGCTGACGTGGCTGCGGGAGCGGGACGCGATCGGGGACCGGCCGGTGCGCCGCGTGGCGTTCCACGAGATCACGCCGGACGCGGTGCGCGACGCGCTGATGCGACCGCGCGAGATCGACATGGCCCTGGTGCACGCCCAGCAGGCGCGGCGCGCGCTCGACTACCTGGTCGGGTTCCACCTCTCGCCGGTGCTGTGGCGCAAGATCCCGGGCAGCCGCTCGGCGGGCCGGGTGCAGTCGGTGGCGCTGCGGCTGATCTGCGAGCGCGAGGCCGCCATCGAGGACTTCATGCCCCTCGAATACTGGACCGTGGAGGCGGAGGTCGAGGCCGTCGGCGGGACCTTCGCGGCGCGGCTCAGCCATCTCGACGGCAACGCGCTCGGGCCGCTGTCGCAGAAGACCGCGACGATGGCCGAGCGGGCGGTAGAGCGTATTCGCGGCGGTTCCTTCCATGTCGCGGCGCTCGACCGCTCGGAGGTCCGGCGCGACCCGCCGCCGCCGTTCACCACCGCGGCCCTTCAGCAGGACGCCTCGCGCCGGCTCGGGATCGGCGTCGAGCAGGTCATGCGCATCGCGCAGGCGCTCTACGAGGGGGTGACCTTCGGCGGCGAGACGACGGGGCTGATCACCTACATGCGCACCGACAGCGTCGCGCTCTCGGAAGGCGCGGCCGGGGCCGCCCGCGACGCCGTCCGCGACGGTTTCGGGGAGGCGTACCTACCCCGGCGGGCGCGGCGGTTCCGTTCACGGGCCCGCAACGCCCGGGAAGCGCACGAGGCGATCCGGCCGACCGGGTTCGGGCGCTCCCCGGAGGCGGTCCGCGACCGCGTCGGCGGCGAGGCGGCGGCGCTCTACGCGTTGATCTGGAACCGCGCGGTGGCGAGCCGGATGGCGGCGGCGCGCCTCGACCGGGTGCGGGCGGACCTCTCGACGAAGGCGGGCGACGTGACGCTCGGCGCGGACGGCGCGGAGACCGTCTTCGACGGCTTCCTGCGCCTCTACCGCGAGGGCACGGACGACGGCGCCGCCGGCGAGGAGGACGCGCCGCTGCCGGCGATGAATGCGGGCGAGGCGGTGCGGATCGCCGGGGTCCGCGCCATGCGCCGCTTCACCCGGCCGCCGCCGCGCTACACCGAGGCCGGGCTGGTCGGCCGGCTCGAAGCGCTGGGCATCGGCCGGCCCTCGACCTACGCCGCGATCGTCGGCGTGCTGCGCGACCGGGAATACGTCGCGCTCGCCGACCGGCGCTTCGTCGCGACCGAGCGCGGCCGGGTGGTGACGGCGTTTCTGGAGGCGTATTTCGGGGCATGGGTGGCCTACGGCTTCACCGCCGGGCTCGAACGCGACCTCGACCGCATCGCCGCGGGCGGCGCCCGCCGCACCGGCATCCTGCGCGTGTTCTGGGAGGAGTTCGAGGCGGCGCTGAAGGCGGCGGAGGCGGTCAAGCGGACCGACGTGCCGGCGGCGATCGCGGGCGCGCTCGACGGCTTCGCGTTCGGCCGCGCCGACCGCGAGGCCGGACGGCCCTGCCCGTCCTGCGGCGACGGACGGCTGGCGCTCAAGGTCGGGCGGCGCGGCGTCTTCGTCGGCTGCGGCCGGTTTCCCGAGTGCCGCTTCACCCGGCCGCTCGCGGAGGCGGCGGGCGGGGACGAGGGCTGGCCGCGGCCGCTCGGCGAGGACCCGGCGAGCGGCCTCGCCCTCTCGCTCCGCCGCGGCCGCTTCGGGCACTACGTGCAACGGGGCGCGAGCATGGAGGAGGCCGGCGCGGCGACGGTGTCGGTGCCCGAAGCAATGGCGGCCGAGACGGTCACCCCGGAGGTCGCCCGCGCCCTCCTGGCGCTGCCGCGCGAGGTCGGCCGGCATCCCGAAAGCGGCGAGCCGATCCTGGCCGGGATCGGGCGCTACGGGCCCTGGCTCCGGCACCGCCGGACCTATGCGTCGATCCCGGCGGACGAGGACGTGCTGAGCATCGGAATCAACCGGGCGGTGGTGCTGATCGCCGAGAAGGAGGCGCGCGGCAGGGGATCGGGACGGCGGCGCCGGTGAGCGGGCGCGTGCCGGAGCCCGGAATCCGGCATGGGAATTCGGGGTGTTGCGGAGCCGGCGGCGAGCGGCCGTCGGAACAAGCATTTGATAAAAATTATCTATGTCATTGAGAAAATAATAGTTCTGTAACAGTTATCTATTCCCTGGCGTTCTCCTTCCGGGTATAGTCCGGAGTCGGCCGGCGGCGCTGCCATGGCCGCCGCCGGCTCGTGTTCGGGTGCGATTCGGGAGCGATGGGGCGATGAGCTTGTCATTCAGGCGTTGCTGTGAACCTATCGGCCTTGCAGACCTTATAATAAGAGCGCCGAGCGCCGAGCGCCGAGCGCCGAGCGCCGAGCGCCGAGCGCCGAGCGCCGAGCGCCGAGCGCCGAGCGCCGAGCGCCGAGGCCATGACTGCGCCTCGGGCGCGGGAGCAAGCCGACCCGCCAGCGCCGCCTGACCGCCGGCCGCCCCGCCGGGGCGGCGGCTCCTCACCTTCTCCTTGCACAGGTGCATCCGCCGCCGGCCGGCCGGCGGGTCCCGCGCGCTTGCGCGGCGCGCGGCGCGGGCTCGTCCGCTCCGCCCGGGCGCTCGCCGCCGCGGCGCTGCTCGCGCTCTCCGGCGCGCTCGTCCTGCCGGTGCAGGCCCAGACGACCTGCACGGTGAACGCGGGCGACCTGTGGTGTGGCGTGCTGACGATCGGGACCGCAGCAGGCGGTCCGGGGACTACGTCCTATGGCTATGTGTCGCTCTCTAATAAAGGCTCACTCTCGCCGAATTCCTTCACGCACGAGGGAACGCTAATTACGTTTGAATTGGTCGCACACCATGTATACGCAGTAAATGATCCTGCCCTGGAGATTCAAACGTCTCCAGCGCTGCCCCGCGGATACAACTTCGTTCTGCAAGCGGGTTCGCAGTCCTTCAGCTTTGCCGGCGGCGAAACAGTCTACTCTTTCGACCCCCTCGGCGTGGACTGGTCCAATTCCGACGGGCAGACCGTGACGCTGCGGCTGCGCGAGACGCCCTCGGACAACGCGACGCTGAGCGGGCTGACGGTCAACGACGGCAGTTCGGACCTGGCGCTGAGCCCGGCGTTCGCACCGGACACCACGTCCTACACGGCATATGCGCTGATGGCCGTCGACGAGGTGACGGTGACGCCGACGACGCTCAACTCCAACGCGACGATCGCCTGGCTGGACGGGAGCGGCATGGCGCTCGCGGACGCGGACACGGCGGACGGCCACCAGGTGGCGCTGTCGGCAGGCGCGAACGTCATCAAAATCAAGGTGACGTCCCAGGACAACAGCACGACGAAGACCTACACGGTGACCGTGACGCGGGCGGCGGTGGGTCCGCCGGCCGCGCCGACGGGATTGTCGGCCACGGCGGGCAACGGCTACGTGACGCTCGCCTGGAACGAGCCGGCGTCCGACGCGGTCATCACGCACCACGAGTACCGCTACAAGACGGACAGCGACTATCAGGACAATTGGAAGGCGATTCCCTACAGCGCGCCGGGCGGGTTCAACGAGGACGGGTTCACGGTGACGGGGCTCGACAACGGCACCGCCTACACCTTCCAGCTCCGCGCGGCGAACGGGGCGGAAAAGAGCGATGCGGTGGAGTCGAGCGCGGCGACCCCGTCAGGCCACGGGCGCATCGTCGAGTCCATCACGATGACTCGGGACGACGGCCAGGACGGCGAACCCTACGGCATCGGTGACCAGATCGTCTTCATGGTCAGGTTCAGCCAGGATGTTCAGTGCCGTGAATTAAGTTCGGACAAACCGCGAGTCGTGTTCGATCTTGGCGCAAGCCGGAAGAATGCCGACACAGCCCCAGGCGTTGCAGCCGCGCGGAACTTCCGGTACGCGTACACCGTAGTAGAAGGTGATGTCGACAGCGACGGCATCGAGATTCCCGCCGGCCCGACCGCGCTCCCCGATACCTACTTTGCAAGTGACGACTGCTCCAACTCATTCGACAAATCCGGCATCAACGCGCAGGGCCCCCTCGCCGACCGCAAGGTCGACGGCGTCTATCCCTCGCTCGACAGCGCGGTGGTGAACGGGACCGCGCTGGACCTCACCTGGGACGAGACGCTGCGCGACGACTCCGTGCCCGCGATGGGGGATTTCACGGTCACGGTCGCCGGCGCCAGCCGGGCGGTCGACGACGTGGCGGTCAACGGCAAGATGGTGACCCTCACGCTCGCCTCGGCGGTGACGGGGAGGCGGACCGTCACCGTGAGCTACACGAAGGGGACGAACCCCCTCAAAGACCTCGCAAGCAACGACGCGCCCGGCCTGACCGACGAGGCAGTCAGAAACAGCAGGACCACGCCGTTCGCGCCGACGAACCTCTCTGCCTCGGCAGGCAACGGCTCCGTGACGCTCGTCTGGGACGCGCCCGCGTCGGACGCGGACATCACGCGCCACGAGTACCGGTTCAAGACGGGCGGGAACTATCCCGCGCAATGGATGCGGATTCCGGATAGTGCGCCGGGCGGTGCGAACGCTTCGAGAGTCATGGTGCCGGGGCTCACCAACGATACGGCGTACACCTTCCAGGTCCGCGCGGTGAACGGCTCGATCGAGGGCGCCGTGGCCGAGACGGGGCCGGTCACGCCGGTCCGGCCGCCGCGGGCTCGGCCACAGACCACGAACTTCTACCTCTGGCGCACCACCATGACGGTGGGGGAGTCAAACGATTGGCTTGGATACCACAAGAGCGAAGGCTGGGGAGAACTCAGCACAGGCGGGAAGTTCAACCACCCGCCCTGGTCCCCGCCCGGCAAACATCACTTCGACTCCGACTATCAATACACAGTTGTAGGACTCTATATCGACGACACCGGGAGCCTTTTTGCTGACGTTGATGGTGATGTCCCAAACCTTGTAGCCGCGCCCGGTAACCTCACGCTCTGGATCCGCAACACAGCCTTCCCGGCGGACTCCGGTAGTACTATCACAATCGCGTTTGGAGCCATCAATACATCCAATATGCCCGACCTCGACTGGGAAGAGGGCGAAAAGGTCAGGGTGGCGCTGGTTTACGAGCGCCAGCTTCCGTCGGCGCCGGAGAATGTGAGTGTGACGGCGCCGCCGGGCGAGGGCGGGACGCTGGAGGTGAGCTGGGATGCGGCCGACAAGGGCACCTTCCCGATCGAGTGCTACCTCGTCGAATTCCGCCACCCGGACGGCATCATGAAAAGAAAGCAGTCCTATCCCGGCTCTCGCGGCCCCGGAAAGGGATGCGGCGACACCCCGCCGACCAGCGTGAAGCGCACGGACCTCGAACCGGGCATCAGATACGAGGTCCTGGTGCAGGCATTGAGCGGCGACGGCTTCAGCGAGTGGTCGGATGCGAAGACGGCCCCCCGCACCATCCGGGGGAGGGCGCTGGGGGTGCGCTTCGTCTCGCCGCCGGAGCGCCACGACGGCGAGAAGCGGATCAAGGTCCGGGTGGAGTTCAGCGAGGCGCCCGAGAACGTGGGCGCGGACGGCGTGGAGGTCGAGGGCGGCGCGGTGACGTCGGTGAGCCCGGTCGGCGGCAATGCGCCGGGCGGCGCGGGGACCGGCTCGAAAGGCCGCTCGGTGGGCGGCCGCAACGCCGGACAGCAGGACCGGGAGGTCGTGTGGGAGATCGAGATCGAGCCGGACTCGGACCGCGACGTGACGGTGAGCCTCGAAGGGGGACGCCCATGCGACGAGGAGGGGGCGATCTGCACCGCGGACGGGCGTTCGCTGTCGGAGGGGATCTCGACGACGGTCGAGGGACCTGACACGGGTCCGCCGCCGCTGACGGCATCGTTCGAGGACGTGCCGGAGGCGCATGACGGCGACAGCGCGTTCCGCTTCCGACTGGCGTTCAGCGAGCCCATCGCGATCAGCTTCCGCAGTCTGCGCGAGGACGCCTTCGAGGTAACCGGCGGCCGGGTGACGCGGGGCAAGCGCGTGGACCGGCGGAAGGACCTGTTCGAGATCACGGTCGAGCCGGACGGCGCCGGCGAGGTGGCGATCTCGCTGCCGGCGGGCCGCGAGTGCTCGGTCTCGGGCGCGATCTGCACCTGGGGGCCGCCCCGCAAGCAACTGACCAACACGCCCACGGCGACGGTGGCCGGCCCCGCGGCGGCGCCGCTGACGGCGTCGTTCGAGGGCGTGCCGTCGGAGCACGACGGGGAGACGGCGTTCACGTTCAGGATCGCGTTCAGCGAGCCGCTCAGCAGGATGAGCGGCCGGCGGTTGCGGTCGGACGTGGTGGCGGTGTCCGGGGGCCGGGCGACGTCGGCCGGGCGGGTGAACAGGCGCAGGGACCTGTGGAAGCTGACGGTCGAGCCGGACTCGCTGGCGGACGTGACGGTGACGCTTGAGGCAGGGGCGGCTTGCGACACCCCGGCGGCGGTCTGCACGGCGGACGGCCGGGCGCTGTCGAACACGATCTCGACGACGGTGCGGGGTCCGGTCGCGGTCTCCGTGGCGGACGCGCGGGCCGAGGAAGGCACCGACGAGACCATCGACTTCGCGGTGACGCTGAGCCGGGCGGCATCCGGTACGGTGGCGGTGGACTATGCGACCGCCGACGGGACGGCGACCGCGGGCGAGGACTATACGCGCAGCGGCGGCACGCTCAGCTTCGCGCCGGGCGAGACGGAGAAGACGGTCTCGGTACCGGTGCTGGACGACGCGATCGACGAGGGCGAGGAGACCTTCACGCTGCGGCTCACGAACGCCTCTGGCGCGCGGATCGCCGACGGGACCGCGACGGGCACGATCGTCAACTCGGACCCGTTGCAGAAGATGTGGCTGTCGCGCTTCGGGCGCACGGTGGCGAGCCAGGTGGTGGACGCGGTGGCGGGCCGCCTGTCGGGACCTGCGCCGGGCTCGCAGGTGACGATGGGCGGTCAGAGCATCGACCTGTCGTCGCTGTCGGCCGACGCCGCGGATGCCCGGCGCACGCTCGCCGGAGCGCTCGGCGCGGCGGAGGAGGATGACCCGCTGGCCGGTCCGGGGCCGCTGGAGGCGGCGCAGGCCGGCTCCTGGGACGACCCGGAGACCGGCGGCTCGGTGCGGGGTCTGACCGGGCGTCAGCTGCTGCTCGGCAGCTCCTTCCACCTCGCGGCCGGCGGCGGCGAGGCCGGGGGACCGGGCTATGCCGCGTGGGGCCGGATCGCGGTGGGCGGCTTCGACGCCGAGGCGCCGGCCGAGAAGGGAGAAGTGCGCCTCGACGGCGAGGTGACGACCGGCGTCCTCGGCGCCGACGCGCAATGGGAGCGCTGGCTCGCAGGCGTGGCGCTCTCGGTGAGCGAGGGCGAGGGCAGCTTCGACCAGCCGGGCGTGGACTCGGGCACCGTCGAGAGCAGCCTCACCAGCGTCAACCCCTATGTGCGCTACGAGGCGAGCGACCGGCTCTCGGTCTGGGGTCTGCTCGGCTACGGCACCGGCGACATGACGATGACCCAGGCGGCGCGCGGGGAGCGCGCGGAGATCGTCACCCGAACCGACATCTCGATGCGGCTCGGCGCGGCGGGCGCGCGTGGCGTGCTGCTGAAGGCGGGCGAGGACGGCGGGATCGATCTCGCGCTGCGCGGCGATGCGTTCCTGGTGCAGATGGACTGGGAGAAGGTGTCGAACGAGACGGACACGGGGGCCGATGCGAGCCGCCTGCGCCTGTTGCTGGAGGCCGGGCGCCCGTTCTTGCTCGGCGAGGGCGCGGTGCTGACGCCGGCGCTGGAGCTGGGGCTCAGGCATGACGGCGGCGACGCGGAGACCGGCACCGGGGTCGAGCTCGGCGGGCGCGTCAGCTACACCGATGCGGGCTCTGGGCTCACGGTCGAGGCGAACGCGCGCAAGCTGATCGCGCACGAGGACTCGGGCTACGAGGAGTGGGGTGCGGGCGGCTCTGTGCGGCTCGACCCCGGCGCCTCGGGCCGGGGTCTCTCGCTCAGCCTTGCGCCGGTCTGGGGCACGCCGTCGAGCGGGGTGGAGCGCCTCTGGTCCGCCCGCGACGCGGCGGGGCTGGTGCGCGACGATGACTTCGAGGCGGAGCGCCGTCTCGAGGGCGAGGTTGGCTACGGCTTCGGTGCACCGCGCGGTCTCGGTGTCGTGACGCCCTATGCGGGGCTCTCACTCGCCGACGGCGGCGGGCGGGCGTGGCGCATGGGCGCGCGCTGGCAGGTCATGCCCGATCTCACCCTCGGCCTCGAAGGCACGCGCAGAGCGGCCGCCAACGACGACGAAGCGCCGCAACACGGCCTGATGCTGCGCGGCACCATGCGGTGGTGAACGTCAGGCGGCTGCCCGAACGGTGAGCGGAGGCGGGGCCGCGGGCCGGGACGCGGTTCGCGGTGCCCGTGTCCGGGGCTGCATGCGCCGCGATTCCGGCTGGCAGGCGGCGGCGTATGGCGCGCCGCACCGGCCTCATCCCCGACCGACTTCGACACAAGCCTGCCGGCAGAGGGCGGTCGACCCCGGCCCGGCATGTGCCTGGCGCGCGCTCCGCATCGCGAGCCCTCCGTTGGAGGGAGGCGCGCGCCGCACCATCCACGAAGCTGCCAAAGAAGGAGGAACTCATGAGCGGCACGGAAGGGACGAGATCGTGGAAGTACCTGAGGCGCAACCCGGACTACAAGGAGGCCCGGCGAATGACGGCGGAGCCCGCGCCGGAGGAGCCGGCGCCGTTCCCGCTGCGGGTGCAGACGGCGGCCGACCGGGAGGCGGCCGCGTGGGGCCTGCTGGCATGGGAGGATCCGGATGACGAGACGGGGCCGGCGTCGCCGTTCTGGGCCGATGCGCCGATGCTGGAGGCGGTGCCGTCGCCGGAGGCGCCCGCGCTCGCGGAGCTGCTGAAGGAGCCGGGAGTCCGGCTGTCGGGGCTGCGCCTCGAGGACGGGGCCGCGATCGTCAAGGTCGAGGATGGCGAGGGCTCGGTGCAGATCCGGATTGCCGACGGCGCGGCGTTCGACCCGGCGGGCGGGATCGATCTCCGATTGCCGACGGTGCTGGACCTGCGGATGCGGCTGTGCCGGACCGCTGAGCTGTGGCCCATTGGGGCGGCTGAGATCAAAAAAGACGCGGCCCGCGGATCCCGGACGTGGAGTTGCTGACGGCGCTGGACGGCAGGCTCGGCGGCAGGAGCCTGCGGCTGATCGCCGTCGACCTCTACGGCGAGACGAGGGTCGCGGAGGAGTGGCGTTCGGATGGCTCCATGCGGGGGCGCGTGCGCTGGCGCGTGAAGCAGGCGCTCAAGCTCATGAACGGCGGCTACCGGGTGCTGGTCGCAGGCGCGTAAGGACGGTACCCCCCGGCGTGCGTTGCCGGGGGGAGAGTCCGGGAGGGGGGTCGATATCTCCCTGCCCGCGCCGGCCGCGGGCTGGTTCACTGCGCTCCGGTCCCTTGCCGGAGAGACGCCGTGAGCGATCCCCTTCCCCGCTACCTCGGTCCGGAGGAGGCCGCTGAATATCTCGGCCTCAGCCCCAAGACGCTGCAGCGGATGCGGGTCACCGGGGAGGGGCCGCCCTACGTCAAGGCGCGGCGTCGGGTGATCTACGACCGGCTTGATCTCGACGACTGGGCGGCGAAGCGCAAGCGGCGCTTCACCGGGGAGGCGATCGAGGAGCCGGAGCCGGACGAAGAGCCGGAGCCGGGCGGGAAGTGAGCCACTTGCCGTCATGCCGGCAGCGAGGGCCGGCCTCCTCGTGACGGGCTGCGGCGGGGCGTCCCCCCGCGCCCGCTCGCTGGAACCCTGGGGCCGGAGACCCTCGTGCCGGAGACACTGGTGCAGGCCACCGCGATCTCCGAATCCCGGGAAGACAGCCGGCCGTTCTCGAACAATTTCCCGCGACTCGATTGCGGCATCGAGTAACCGAACCGACGATCTCGCGCGCCTCCGCCGGGGATGGGCCAGGAGAATCGGTCGGGCTGCAAGTTTTCCGAAGGATTGACAATTTTTTTCGTTGAGGTCCCGGGCGGACTGGAGCGGACCGGAGTGGACTGGAGCGGACTGGACCATACTTAAGCCGTTGTTTTCATTGATTTATCCCTGTTGACAGCCGGACTCTTCGGGGTTTTCCTGCGCACCTTCGATGGTGCGCAGGAGGCGCGGAAGCGATGCCGGCAGGACGATTTTGCGAGGTCATCGAGAGCGGTGCGGCGGGGTTCCGGGCGCGGGGGCCGCGCTCCCGGCGCTCCCGCTGGAGCCCGGCGGCGCTGGTGCTCTGCGCGGTCCTGCTGTCGGGCTGCGGGGCGGCGGTGTGGGAGGACGCGCGGAGCGAGACGGATCAGGCGGCGCATGACGTCTCCGGGCTGAGGGATGCGGCGGAGCGGCCGCGCTATTCCGCCATCCGGGTGATCGAGCGGCGCCCCTGGCTCGGGCTTGCGCGGCAGGACGCGCGGAAGGAGGACGCGCTGCCGGCGCGCTTCCTGGAGCCGGGCGCAGTGACCCTGCCGCTTGCGGGGATCGGCGAGGCCTCGGTGCTGGCGCGGCGCATCGAGGCGGCCACGGGCATTCCGGTGCGTTTCATCGGTCCGGCGCCGGCGGGCGAGGACTCCTCCCGCCACGACTCTCCTGCCGGGTTCGGCATCGACCTGCTCTCGCCTGACGGCGGCGTATGGACCGGGTCTCTGGATGCGTTGCTCGACGCCTGGACGGAGCCGGACGGCTACGCCTGGCGCTACGACGGCGAGGCGGGCGCGATCGGGATCGTGCGCCGCGAGGCGGTGGCGTTCCGCATCCACGCGCTCGCCGGCAGGCAGCGCTACGAGGCGTCGGGGTCGACCGACGACGGCGCGTCCGGCGGCGACGAGGGCGGCGGCGTGTCGACGCGCCAGTCGATCATGGCCGAGACCGACTACGACCCCTGGCCCGAGATCGAGGCGCAGGCGGCGGCGCTGGCGGGGCCGGGCGGGGCGGTGACGGCGGCGCCGTCCTCCGCCTCTCTGCTGGTGCGCGGCACGCCCCGCGACGTGGACCGGGTGCGGACCTGGCTCGCGTGGCTCAACCGCGAGGTGCTGCGCCCGGTGACGCTCTCGGTCCACGTCTACGCGGTGCGCATGGAGCGCGAGGCGGACTACGGCTTCGGCCTCGCCGCCCTGGTGAAGGAGCTGTTCGGCACCTCCGCCGAGCTCGCGGTGTCGCCGGAATCGGTGGCGATCGTGAGGCCTTCGGCCGCGGTGGGCGACACCCTCGCGGCCACGGTGCGCGCGCTCAGCCGCGCGGGGACGGTCTCGCGGGTGCTGTCGGCGGACATCCCCTCGCTCAACGGCAAGCCCGCGCAGTTCTTCGAGCTCTACAAGGAAGCCTACGTCAAGGAGCAGCGCACCACGGCGGGCGAGGGCATCGCCCAGACCGAGATCGTGCCGGGCACGGTCTCCTCGGGGTTCGCGGCGAGCTACGTGCCGCGCATCACCGGACCGGGCGAGGTGCTGGTGCGGCTGTTCGCGAGCCTGCGCGACCGCCCGGTGTTCCGCGAGGTCGGCGCATCGGGCACGGCGATCCAGCTCCCGGCCTATGCCAGCCGCGCGATCCAGGTGACCCAGCGGATCCGGCGCGGCGAGACGCTGCTGGTGACCGGGTTCTCGACCAGGCGGGCGGAAGCCGACGGCTCGGGAACGTTCCACGACGAGGTGCCGCTTCCCGCAGGCGCGCGCCGGGGCGCGCTGGCGCGCTCCGAGCAGGTGCTGCTGGTGAAGGCGGAGATCGGCGCGCCTCTGGGGATCGCCGAGTCCAGGGAACGCCCCGGCCCAGGGGAACGCCCCGGTCGCTCGGGAGAGCCGCTGTGAGCGTCATCCACGTCGGCGGGCGGGCCTTCGCTGCCGGGCTCTACTGGCTGGAGCGGGGCGGTGCGGGCGCCACTGCGCGGACGGCGCGCAGGCTGGGGCGCCCCTGGTGCGTTCATCACGGAGAGCGCACCGGCTTCGCCGCGGACGATCCGGCGGAGACACTCGTGCCGGAGACCCTCGGGCCGCGGAACCCCGGCGGACTGCCGGCGCTGGCGCTGGCGCTGCTCGCCTCCATCGAGGGCGCGTTCTGGATGGCGCTGGTCGAGGGCGACGCGGACCCGTCCGGTGGGCGCCGCTACGTGCTGGTGAAGGCGCGGGGCGGCACGGTGCTGGCCGACGGCGACGAGGTCTTCGAGGACCGGGCGGCGGCCGTGGCCGCCTTCGAGCGGGCGCGGCCGCTCGGCTGGTCGCTGTTCGCCGCGCCGGGATTGCACGACGAGCTGGGCGGCGCGGGCGCGGACCCTCGGGCCGGAGAGGTGGCGGCGCTGGACCCGGCGGCGCTGGACGAGGCGGCGGACGCCGCCGGCGGATCGATCGCGCTCGCGCGCGCGGCCTCCCGGCGCCCCTGGCTGCGGCCGGTCGCGGCCTTGCTGGGCGTTGCCGCGCTGGCGGCGATCGCCGTGCTCTGGTTCGAGCGCGATGCGCTGATCTCCTGGCTGGCGGGGCCCGAGACGGCGGCGGTTGCGCCGGCCGTGCGGCCCGCTCCCGAGGTGGCGGTGGCGGTGGACGGCGCGGCGCTGATCGCGGCCTGCCGCGAGGCGCTGATCGCGCACCCCCCCTTCCTGCCCGCGTGGCGGATCGAGCGCATCGAGTGCGCCGCGCGGTTTGCCGATCCCGAGCTTGCCGGACTCGTGCCGGAGCTGGCGGGCCGCCCGGCGCTGCTGGTGCGCTGGCGGCTGGGGGACGGCCACGCGGAGGCGGTGCAGCGGCGGGTCGCGGAGAGGCATCTCGCGCGCTGGCACGCGGCGGCGGTGGCCGGCGCGAGGGCCTGGGCGGCGGCGCCGCTCGGACCCGTGCTGCGCGTCATGGACACTCGTGCCGTCGACGCGCCGGCGCCGGCGTTCGTCGAGCTGCGCCGCGACGTCGACCGGGCCTTCGGCACCGGCGGCGCGCGCGTGGGCTACGCCCGGAGCGCCGGCGGCGGTTGGACCGTGCGGATCGACGAGTTCGGACCGCTCGGCCGGCTCGGGCCGCTCGCGGGCGGCATCGCAGGCCTCGAGATCACCGCGCTGTCGCGCGGCGAGGACACTCGTGCCGGAGCCGGCCCCTGGCGGCTGGAGGGGCGGCCGGCGGCGCCCGAGAGGGTCGCGGCCTCGAGGCTGAAGGCCCTCGGAGCGATCGGCGGAACCGCCCGGGCGAGCGGCGGAATCGACCAACCGGAGACACTCGTGCCGGAGACACTCGTGCCGGAGAAGGAGGCGGACGATGGAACGCAGACGCACGGCTGAGCCTGGACGGATGCGCGCGATGCGCGGGTTCCGGGCCTGGCTGCTCTCGGGAGCCAGCATGGCGGTGTTGCTCGGAGCGGGGCCTGCGCTCTCGCAAGTTGCGGCGGACGAGCGGGTCTACCGCGCCGAGGCGCTGGCGCATGCGGGCGCGGTGGAGGCCGCGTGGCGCAAGCTGGAGACCTTCATCCTGCGGGAATCGAGCGAAGCGGCGTCATGGCCGGGCGCCGTGCCGCCGGCATCGACCGGCTGGCAGGCGTCGTGGACGCAGCGCGGGGTGGAGGCGCGCTACTGCGGGGACACCCTTCTGGTCTACCTGGCGCCGGAGGAGCTCAAGGGCGTGGGCCGCGACCACCGGGCGGTCCACGCGGCGCCGCACGCCTACGGCGGCGGGGAGAAGCCGGTGCTGCACTGGCTCGAGAGCGGCGTGGCCCGGGGCGGCGCGGGACGGGGCGCGGTGACGCTGCCGGACTGCTTGTCCGAGGCGGCGCAGGGCGGCCCGCTGCCCTCGGGCCGCGCGGCGCTCGCGGGCGCGGTGCGCGATCCCTTCCTGCACACCACGGAGCGCGTGGCGCGTGAGCGGCGCGAGGAGCCCTGCCCTGCCGGCACGCACGGCGAGGGCCGCACGCTGGTGCGCGAGGTGACGCGGACCGAGAACGGCCGGGGCGATCCAGTGGGCGAGCCGGTCGAAGGGACCTGGGAGGTCCTGATCGACCTCTGCCGGGAGGACTACAGCCGCTGGGAGCACTACACGCTGGCCTGCCACTGGGACGCCGGCCCGCCCCACAACCGCCGCATGGAGGGCCGCGAGGTGTGGCGGCGGCTGCGGACGGTGAGTGCGGCGGGAGAGACGCTGGGCGAGCCCGAGTTCGTGTCGACGAGCTGCTGGACCGGGAACGCGCTGCCGCCCGCGCCGACACCGGAGATCTCGGAGACCGCGAGCGAGGAGACGAAGAGCGGGAGCTGTCCGGCCGGCTACACCGGCAGCATCGGCTACGAACGCACGGTGACGTTGCGGTCCACCCGCTTCCCCTGGGACGAGGCGCCGGTGACGCAGACGATCTACGGCCCCTGGACGGTGGCGAGCGACGGCTGCGTGGCGGTGCCGGAGCCGGATCACGACGGACCGGATCACGGCGACCCCGGCGGCCCGGACGGCGGCGGCGCGGCCCCGGGCGGCGACAGCTGCGGCGGTTCCGACCCCGACGGGCCGGGTCCCGCCGGGGACACATGCAGCGCGGACGGTATCGGGGACAGCGGCGGCGGCGACGGCGGCGGCGGAGATGGCGGCGGCTGCTTCCTGACCACGGCGGTCGTGGAGCTGCGCGGCGAGGCGGACGGCGGGCCGACGCTGACCGCGCTGCGCGCCTTCCGCGACGGCTACATGACGCGCACCGCCGAACGCCGGGCGCTGGTCGAGGAGTACTACGCGATCGCGCCCAAGATCGTGGCGGCGATCCCCGACGGGCACGCCGGGTGGGAGCGGATCGTGGCGGAGGTCGACGCGGCCGTGGCGGCGATCGCGGCGGGCGACGAGGACGGAGCCTTTGGCATCTACGTGGACCTGGTGATCCGCCTGAAGGCGGACTGGCTCGGTGGCGGAGGCCGGCCGTGAGGCCGTCGCGGGTATCGCTGCGGGGCCTCGCGGCGGCGGCCGCGCTGGCTGCGATGTACCAGGGCGTTCCCCTGTTCGCCGCCGTCGACGCGGCCTGGGGCCAGGCGGCCGCGTCCGGTCCGAACTACAGCTCCCATGCCGCATCGTTCTTCGACGAGCTGCTCAAGGGCCGGGTGTGGGTGCTGGAGCGCCCCAACTCCTCGCGCGCGGACGACCGGGGCGCGGCGTGGGCGCACTACCACGCGCCGGACGGCACGCTGCTGGCCTGCGCCCATCTCGGCGGCGAATACGCGGGCGCGGAGGCGCGCTGGCGCGTGGTGCCCTCGCGCGCGTTCCGGGCGCTCTACAACTATCTGGAGCCGGGCGCCGAGCCCGATCCCGGCAGGCGACGGGGGCACACGCCCCTCTTCCACGACCCGGAGACCGGCGCGCTGCACAACGAGGCGACGGGGCCTGACGGCCGCTGGGCGATCGCCTCGCGCGGCTGGGTGCAGGAGAGCTGGCCCAGGTCGATGAAGGAAGCCTGCCCGGACCTGGCCTTGCCCGCTTCCCTTGCGGTCAACGGGCGCCAGACCGCGACGGGGTTCGAGGCGATGATGGCGCAGGACCCGGACGCCGCGGTCCGCAACGCGCCGGGTTCGCACCTGCGCGGTCCGGGCGCGATCGGCATCGCCGCCGCTGAGCGCCGGGCGCGGTTACCGGCGGCGGACCTTGCGAGGTTCCTGGCGGAGAACGACGGCTTCGTGCTGACCGACACCGCCGGCGCCCGCCACGTGCTGGTCCTGGGCGCGGACGGCGACGAGCTCTGGCTGCTCGATGCCGAGGGCGCCGTCGCCGACACCGGGCTGCTGGTGCCGGCGGCGGGCGGCGCGGAGATTGCGGTGCACTACGCGCGCCTGCCGATCCGGCCGCGCTACCGGATCGGCGACGCCCTCCCCTTCCTGCCGACCGGCGAGCGCTTCGCCGCCATGCGGATCACCGACCGGCTGGCGGCCGACGGCACGCCCGTGGTGCTGCCGTTTCCGGGACGCGCCGAAACGGCGGTGCGGCTTCGCGCCGACGGGACGCTGACGGCGGAGGGCGGCGGCACGGAGACGGTGCCGGGCACCTGGCACTGGTTGCGCGGCGCGCTCGTGGTGGCGCTGGAAGGCTCGGCGGGCGAGGCGAGTGTCTCCGGCACGAGTGTCTCCGGCACGAGTGTCTCCGGCACGAGTGTCTCCGGCACGAGTGTCCCGTGGCGGGTGCTGGCGGACCGGGCGGGAGGGGGGATTCGATGACGGCCTCGACCGGCAAGCCGGTCCTCTTTCCGGCCGTCGCTTTTTGCGTCGCGCTGGCGGCGGCGGCGTCGGGCGGTGCCTGGGCGGGCGAGGAGCCGGTGGTCCCGTTCCCCGGCACCAGTGTCCCCGGCACCAGTGTCCCCGGCGCCGTGGCGGATGGTGGAGGGACGACGGCGGAAGCGCTGCTGCCGCCGTTGGGCGCGGCGGCCGCGAGTCCGGCGGCGTGGCTGACCGTTCCCGGTGCGGCGGCGGGGGACGAGGCCGCGGCGCCGGATGCCGGAGCGGAAGTTCCGGGCACGTCCGGGCCGGGCGTCGATGCGGAGCCTTCGGACGCGGCGGTGCCCGACGGCGCCATGGCTGCGGCGAAACCGGCAACGCCGGCGGGCGGCAGCCGGCTGCTGCGCGTGCTGGCCGAGGCGCCGAAGGCGCCGGCCTCGCTGGACGACCGTGCTGCGGGGGGCGTGCCGGGAGACGTGGCGCATCCCGGGACCCTGCGGGTCTTCGCGGCCGAGGGCTGCCCGCGCGCGCTGCTGCGCCGCCTGCTGGCGGGCGCGGCCGGCGAGGCGGATGCGCTGTCGGCGCTCGGGATCGAGCGGGAGATCCTCACCCTCTGCCGGGAGCGCCAGGAGATCCTTGCCGGGCTGTTCGAGACCGAGGCGCGGCTGAGCGAGCTGCGCGATGCCGGGCGGGCCCCGGAGCCGCAGACGCCGGTCACGGCGGCGAGCGCGGCCCCGGCCCCCGAGGCGAATACGCCGGTCGTCGAGACGGCCGCGCGGTCGCCCCTGCGTGCGGCGCTCGGCGGCGCGGCGGAGCAAGCGAAAGAGGCGGACACTCGTGCCGGAGACACCCGTGCCGCAGACACTCGTGCCGCAGACACTCGTGCCGGGGAACCGCAGGGGAACTCCCTGGTACGAGCTCCACGCTACGCGTGGTTCTCGATCATCGGCACCGCGGGCGCGCTCCGCGCGGGCGTCACCGACGGGGCAGGCGTGTGGTTCGTGCGCGAGGGCGATCCGCTGCCGGGCGGCGCGACGATCGCCTCCATAGCGGGGCGGCCGCCGGGCGTGCGGGTGACGGGCGCCGGCGAGAGCGGCGAGGCGGCCCTCCTGCCCTTCCGCGCGCGGCCGGGAGGAGGCCCGTGAGGGGGCTCGGCCAATCGCTCGGCCGGCGCCTGCGGCAGTGGCGCGGCCGGCTGCGCCCGGCGGCCGAAGCCGGAAAGGCGCCCGCGCGGGGCGCGGACACTCGTGCCGGAGACACTCGTGCCGGGGACAGTCGAACCGCCGACCTGCCGATCCGCTCGCCCTCGATGGACGCGCGCTTCCGCCGGCTCTGCGCGGTCTTCGCCGACGGGCGCTGCCTGATCGCCGAAGGCTACGAGCCCGACGACCGGCTGCGCCTCGACCTGGTGGCGTTGCGCGAGGCCGGAACCGTCCCGCCGGTGCTCACGGAAGAGAGCGTGACGCTGGAGGAGATCGCGGGGCTCTGGCGTGCGCAAGTGGGTGGCGCGGCGCCGGACGGCGGCGGCGCGGCCCGGCGCCTGCGTTCGCTGTTGAGGGACGCCGCATCGGCGAAGGCGAGCGACGTGGTGTTCGAGCAGGGCCGCGACGCCTGCAAGGTGTTCTGCATCGTCAACGACCGCAAGCTGCCGCTCAGCGCGCCGCTCACTGCCGAGGAGGGCCGCCGGGTCATGGGCTTCCTCTTCCACTGCAAGGACGAGGGCAGCTCGCAGACCAGCTACCGCCGCGCCTCCTTCCAGGGTTTCTCGATCCGCGCCGGCGGCGCGGTGCCGCTGCCGGGCGGCATCTCCGCGCTCCGCTGCGAGCGCGGGCCGCACGACCCCGACGCCGACCACCTGTTCGCGCGCCTCTTCTACACCGACCGCCTGGACCCCGGCATGACGCTGGAGCGCCTCGGCTTCTCGGCGGAGGAGGCCGCGCTCTTCGCCGAGATCCGCATGGCGATGCAGGGCGGGGTGTTCATCGGCGGCCGCGCGGGAGACGGCAAGTCCACCACGCTCGCCGTGAATCTCGCGCTCCAGATGGCGGAGATGGCGGGTCAGCTCAACCTGGTGACGCTGGAGGACCCGGTCGAGTACCGCATCCCCGACGCGATCCAGATCGCCGTGCCGACGGCGGGCGCCGGCGAGACGCGGGCCGGTCACTTCAAGCAGGCGCTGATGCACTTCTGCCGGGTGCATCCGGCGTCCGGCATGGTCTCGGAGATCAGGGACGCCGATGCCGCCCGCCAAGTGCTGCAGTGCGTCGATACCGGGCACCAGATCTGGACCACCATCCACGTCCACAACGCCAACGCCATCCCCTTCCGGCTGATCGACATGGGGGTCGGCGCGGCCGAAATGGCGAAGCCCGGCAACGTCGCGCTGCTGATGAAGCAGACGCTGTTGCCGAAGCTGTGTCCGGCCTGCGCGCTGGACCGTCCGGCCGGCGGCCGCGCGGTGCCCGACGGGCTCGCGGCGCGCCTCGGCGGCCTGGACGGCCTGCGCTTCCGGAATGCCGAGGGGTGCGCGGAATGCCGGCGCGAGGACGGCGGCGAGGTCTCCGCCCGGGCCTGGAACGGCTATCTCGGCCAGACCGCGATCGCCGAGACCATCCGCCCGGACGCGGGCTACCTGCGCTTCGTCCGCGCCGGCGATCCCCTTGGCGCCTGGGCGCACTGGCGGAGCGAGTTGGGGGGCGTGCCCATCGGCGTGCGGATCCGCGCCATGGTGAAGGAGGGCGCGGTGGACCCCTTCGACGCGCTGCTCAAGGGCGGGGCGGGGGAGCACGAGGCCCAGGCCGATCTTCGGCCCGAGGGTCCACGGCACGAGTGTCCCGTGTCGGACGCACGCGGGGACACCGGATGATCGCCCGGCTGGCCGTGCCGCTGCGCCGCCTGCATGCCGCGCTGGTCATGGGGCGGAAGGCGCGCGTCGACTGCTTCCAGACCGTGGCCGACCTGCTGGACGCAGGCTTCGAGCTGGAGCGCGCCCTCGGCGTCACGGCGCGGGCCATGGGCGGGGGCGCCCGGGCGCGGCTGATCGGATCCTGGCGGGCGGCGCTGCCGGCCGGAGCCTTCGCAGACGTCATGTCGGCGTCGGTGCCCCCGGCCGAAGCAATGATATTCGAGGCCTACGGACGGGTGGACGCCGGGCGGCTGTTCGCCGCCGCGGCGCGCATCGCGGAGCTGCGCGAGCGCCAGATCGCCGCGGTGCGGAAGGCGCTCGCCATGCCGCTGCTGCTGGGCGTGGCGGTCGTCGCCATGCTGTGGGCCGCCGGGGGCTGGTTCGTCCCGGTGCTCGAAGGCGTGGTGCCGCCGGAGCGCTGGGGCCCGGCCGCCGGCCTCTTCCGCGCCGCCTCGTCCTGGCTCTATGCGCATCCGCTGGGCTTCGCCGCGCTCTGCATGGCCGTCCTCGTGCCGGTCGGGCTCGCCATGGTGCTGTGGACCGGTCCGGGCCGGACCGCGCTCGACCGTATCGCCCCCTTCTCGCTCTACCGCACCGTCACCGGCTCGGCCTTCCTGTTCGTGGTGCTCGAGATGCTGGGCGCGGGCCTCGACCTCAACGACCGCGCCTTCGAGGACCTCAAGCGCCGCGCCGGCCCCTATGCCCGCCACCGCATCGGCGCGATCCAGCGCCACATGGTGCAGGGCGCCGGGCTCGGCCGCGCCATGACGCTGGCCGGCCACGGCTTCCCCGATCCCTCGCTGGTGCCGGTGGTGGCGGCGCTGGACGGCGTGCCCGGTTGGGAGGCGAAGCTCTCCGGCTTCGTCGCGCGCTGGGTGGGCCGCTCCGAGGACCTCTTGCGGACCCGCGCCGCCGGATTGAACGCGGCGCTGCTGATCCTGGTCACGCTGAGCGTCGCGGCCGGCATCGACGCCATGTTCTCGATCCTGCAACAGGCCGGACGGTCTTGACCCACGCGAAAGGAGACATGATGAGAGAAACCGCAGGTTTCGGGCCCTCCGGCCTCCTCCGGCCCGAGGGTCCTCTTCCCGGCCGCGCCGCGCGCGGCGCCCGGCGGCATGTGCGGCGCTATGCCGCCAGGCGCTGGCGCCGCGGCTTCAGCCTGTTCGGCGTGCTGCTCGGGCTCGGCCTCGCCGCCGTGGTGATCGTTGGCGCCGTCGGCACCTACAACGCGGCGCGGGAGTCCGCCAACCGCTCGGCCGCGCTGACGCTGCTGAGCCAGCTCCGGGCCAACGTCGAGGCGGCCTTCGCCGGGGCGCCGGCCTATGGCAACAAGGCCGACCTGGTGCCGGCCATCGACCGGCGCGGCGGCATCCCGGGCGGCGCGCGGGTGGTGGCGGGGAACAAGGTCGGCATCCGCCACCCCTTCGGCGGCGCGGTGACGGTGCTGGGCGGGCCGGGCGGCGTCACCAACCGCTTCCGCATCACCTTCGAGGACGTGGACGACGCGATCTGCGCGGCGCTGGGCGACGCCTATGCCGGGCGCAGCCGCGCCCGCGCGGGCCTTGTGCAGATGACGATCAACAGCACCGCGCTCGCCTCGCCCGTGACCAACGCCCAGGTCACCGCCAACTGCGACGACGGCGATGCGGCCAACGACATCGGGTTCACGTTCGGATGACGGGCTCGGGACCGAAGAGCATGAACGGGCGGCAGCCGGCGCCCAGGCGGACACTCGTGCCGGAGAAACAGCGCCGGCGCGGCGCCTTCCGGCGTCTCCGTGTGCAGCTGACGAAGCCGGGGTCGCTCCCGTGGCGGGGCCGGGGCATGCGCGGTCGCGACCGGTGCGGCGCGGGCGCGCTGCTCGGCGTGCTGCTGCTGGCGGCGCTGGCGGGCGCGGCGCTGGCCGCCCACTACGAGACCCGGGCGGCGGAACGGGTGCAGGCGCTGGACCGCGCTGCGGGCCGGGTGTTCGCAGGCTGGGTGCAGGCGGCGCACCGGGCGACCCAGGCCCATGCCGACGCCTTCGAGACGGCACTGGAGACGCAGGTCGGCATCGTGCTCACCGTCGCGCGGCTGAGCGCGCTGGGCGCGGCGCCGCCGGACCTGTCCGCACGGCCGGGCCGCAATGCCGCCATGACACTCGGGGTCATCGCGGACGGCACGGCGGGGTGGACGCCGATGGCGTTCGGGGTGCTGGAGCCCGCCGCCTCGTCGCGCCCCACGGCGATGCGCGAGGGCGCGTTGGAAGCGGGTCTTGCGGCGGTGGCGCCCGGCGGCGGCACGCTCATGGAGGCGCACAGGCCGGCGATCGAGGCGGTGCTTGGCCGGAGCCTCGTCGCGGACGCGCTCTGGGTCACCGCCGACCGGGGAATTCGGTACCGCGAGCGAGCGCTCTACCGTCGCGCCCAGCCGGGACGGCCCTGGCTCAACCGCATGGAGACCACGCTGGAGATGGCCCCGCCGGGCGCGACGGACCCCGCCGACCCGGCGCGGCGGAACATTGCGGGCGCCGGCGCGGTGGACGCAAGGTTGGCGGAGATCGGGACGGATGTGGCCGCGGGCGGCGACGCAACGGCGGGCGGCCGCGCGGACGCGGCGGGGCTGAAGGCGGGGACGGTCGAGGCGGGCGATCTCGCGGCGGCCACGCTTGCCGTGACCGCCGAGCTCGTGGTGGGCGCCGCCGTGACGGATCGGCTCGCGGCCGACCGGGTGACGGCGACCGGGCGTCTCGAGGCGGGCGCCGTTCGCAGCACGGGCGCGCTCGATGCGGCCGCGCTGTCGGTGGCGGGCGCAGCCTCGGTGCACGGCGCGACTGCGGCGCAGGGCATCGCCGGCGAGAGGCTCGACGTGGCGCAGTCGCTGAGCGGAACGGGGACCGCGGCCGGCGGCGTCTACGGCCCGGACGCGACGATCTCCGGCCTGCTCACCGTTGGCAGCTGTGCCGGCTGCGAAGGCGAGTGAGCGATGAGACGGTTTCTCGCACCCATGCGCAACCGTCGGGCATCGATCCTGCGGCTCGGTCGGGAACGGAGCCGGAGGCGGAGGTTCGGCCTCGGCCGGGGACGGAGGCTGCGCCTCAGCAGAGGCCTGGGACTCTTCGAGGGGCTGCTGGCGCTGGGGCTGCTGGGTCTGCTGGTGCTGGGGGCCACGGTGTTCTTCGAGACGCAAGCGCTGGAGAAGCGCGGGCGGCTGGCTGCGGTGCAGCTCTCGGTGCTGGCGGAAGCGGCGGCGTCATATGCGCACAGCCGCTTCCCGGCTCTCCTGACGCAGGCGCAGGCGGGACCCTCGGAGATCGCGCTCTCTTCGCTCAAGGCGGCGGGCTCGCTCACCGCCGACTTCTCCGAGGTGGACGCGCTCGGGCGCGGCTACCGGGTGCTGATGCTCGCCGCCGGCGCGAATGGGTTCGACCTGCTGGCAGCCGAGACGGTTCCGGCAGGCGACACCGTGCGCCCGGCCGCCGCGCTGCTGGAGGCTGCGGGGCCTCGCGTGGGCCTCGCGGGTCCCTCGCGGCTCTCGGGTCCCACGGTGGAGGCCGATCTCGCGGCCTTCCGGGCCGCCTTCTCGGGTGCGCCGTCGGAAGGCGCGCTGGCGGCGCTCAGGCGCTTCGACCACGGCACCGTCTTCGGCGATGCGCTCTACCGCGTCGCGATACCGGGGTTCGCGGAGGCCAACCGCATGGAGGCCGACCTCGACATGGCGGGGAACGCCATCGAGGGCGCGGGCACGATCGAGGCGGCGAGCCTGGAGGTGGAGACGGATCTGTCCGCTGGCGGCGACCTCTCGGTAACCGGCGATCTCGTGGTGGGCCGCGCCGTGCGCGCCTCGGGCACGGTCGAGGCCGGGGAGACGATGACCGCCTCGGCGGCGCGGATATCGGGGCCGGCATCGGCCGCCTCGATGACGGTATCGGGCGCGGTGCGGGCGCAGACCGTGGAGGCGGCGAGCCGGGTCGAGGCCGGGTCCATCGGCGCCGCCGGCGCGGTGGCCGCGGGCAGCGCCCGGCTGGGCGGGCTGGATGCCCGGTCGGTGACAGCCCGGACGATGACGGCGGATTCGGTCTCTGCCGCCTCCGTCACGGCCACGCGGGTGCAGGCGGGCACGCGGCTGGATGCGGTCGACGCCGGCTTCTCGCGCCTGGTCGTCGGTCGCTGCCAGGGGTGCCGGTGATGCGGGCGCCAGCAAGGAAGAGGAAGGGCGGGGCCGCGATGGCGCTGGCGGCAGCGCTGTCCCTGGTCGCGGCCATGCCGGGTCCGGCAGGCGCTGGCGAAGGCGACGCCTGGGATATGGAGCGCGCCTTCGTCGAGATGGAGCGGCTGCAGGCGGAGATCGGGGTTCTGCGCGCGCTGGCAGGCGCGCAGGCGGCGCTGCTGGCGTGGAACCGCGTGCGGGGCGAGAGCGGCAGCGCCCTGGAGGTGCTCGCGCCGCATCTCTGCGCGGGAGAAGGGCTCGCGCGGTGGTGCCGTGCGCTGCCGGCCACCTTCGGTGCGGAAGCGGCATTGGTGGCGGACGACGCAAACGGGAAGGACGGGGGACGATGACGGATACGGTTCTGGCGGGCGCGGTGCTCGCGGCGATGGCGGCACTGGCCGTCCACGACGCGCGGCGCGCCCTGGTCGACCCGCGCCTGGTACTGGCGCTGCTCGGAGCAGCGGCGGCGTGGCGCTTCGGCGGCGGAGGACCTGAGGCGGACGGCACCTGGCCGCGCTTGGCGAGCGGCGTACTCGGGGCTGCGCTCGGCGTTGCCGCCGTGATGATCCCGATTGCCCTCGCCGCCTGGTGCGGGCGGCGCTGGCCGCTCTATCCGGGCGACGCGATGCTGCTGGGGGCCGTGGGGTTCCTGCTGGGGCCGCTCGGCCTCGCCTGGGCCATGGCGCTGGGCGCGGGCGCGGGGCTGATCTACCGGTTCTGCGTGCAGCGCAAGCGCGGGCGGCCCTTCCGCAAGGGCCTCGTGCCGCTGGGTCCCGGCATGTGCGCCGGCGCCGCGGCGGTGTTCCTGTGCATGAACTTCGGGGTCGCGCTGGCGGGGGACCCTCGTGCCGGAGACGGCGTGACGGTGACTCCCCTGACATCCCCGGCTGCGGAACGATCGGCGCAATCGGCGCTTGCGGCGAGCGAGCTCGGGCCGGCGCTCGGTTCCCTTCCGGCGGCGCTGGCCGCGCGGGAAATCTCCGTCGAGTGGAACGAGCGGCTCTCCTTCCCGGCGCTGGTGCGGCGCCTCTCGACGCTTGCCGGCACGGCGATGCGCATCGAGGAGCGCCCAGCGCGTATCGAGGGCGGAGCGGCGGTGCTTGCCGACCCACCCGCGCTGCGCCTCGCCTGGCAGGGATCGCTCGCGGGCCTGCTCGACCGGGTGGCCACGCTCAGCGGCTACGACTGGTCCTGGGAGACGCTCGCGCCCGAGGCACGCGCGCGCGAGACACTCGTGCCGGAGACACTCGTGCCGGAGACACTCGTGCCGGGGAACGGCGCCGTGGTGTTCTTCCGCTACTGGGACGTCGCGCAGCCCGGCCCGGAGCACGGCGGCGAAACCGACGATGCCGAGGATGGCAATGGCGGCGCGCCGGAAACCGGCGGCGGCTGGACGGTCGATCCGGAGGAGCACCGCACGCTGAGGGGCGTGCTGGAGAGCTGGGCGGCGCGCGCCGGCTGGACGCTGGTGTGGAAGGCGCGCGAGGACTACGGCCTGGGTGCGGCGGCGCGGTTCGAGGGCGGCTTTCTGGAGGCCGCCGACGTGCTGCTGAGCGGCCCGGCGACGAGGCGGACCCTGGACGTCCGCGCCTATGCGGCAAATCGCCACCTGGTGGTGGACGACGCCGACGGGGCGGGCTGGTGAGTGCGCGGCGCATCGTGGCTCTGCTGCGGACGGCCGTTCTTGCGGGCCCGCTTGCGGGGTGCGTGTCGTGGACGTCGGAACCGCCGGCGACAGTTGCGCCCGTGCGCACCGATCCCGTGGAGATCCGCCTGGTCGAGGCGGTCGAGCGCGCCGAGCGGGCGCTGGCATCGCTCGCCCGCGCGTTGCCGGCGCCGGACCCGGAGTCGAGGCTGCCGGACGCACGTTCCGTGCCCGCCGCGCTGCGCACGCCCGTAACGCTCGACTGGACCGGGCCGGTGGAGGCGCTGGCGGAAGAGCTCGCGCGGCGCGCGGGCTACCGCTTCGCGGAGGCCGGCCGTCCGCCGGCGCGGCCGCTGATCGTCTCCGTCGAGGCGGACGCGCAACCGCTGATCGCGGTGCTCCGCGACGCGGGCCTGCGCGCGGGCGCTGCCGCCACGCTCACCGTCGATGCGGAGCGGCGGACGATCCTGCTCGACTGGGCCGAACAGCCGGCGCTCACGCCGGAGAGGGACCGGTGATGCGCGGCCTGCGCGTCCTGGCCGTCGCAGCGCTCGGCATCGCGCTCGCGCCCCTCCCCGTTCCGGCCACGGAACCGCCGCCCGGCCTCGCGGCGTTGCAGGCCGTGTCACCGGAGCCCGGACCGGATGTGCCCTTCGCGGCGGAGAAACGCGCGTCGGCTGTCCGCCTTGCGGCGCTCGGGTTCGGGGCGCGGGCGGGCCTCGCGCGGCGCACGTGGGAGATCGCCGCCATGCTGGACCGGCACGGTCCAAAACTCTCCGCCATCTACCGCTTCGGCGATCTCGTGCTGCGCGCCGACGGGTTCACGGTGCTGCCGCCGGTCGTCGCCGAGACCCGCCGGTCCTTCCGGCTGGAGCGCGCCGGCGCGCGCTCCGCGAGCGCCCGGCGGGTGCTCAGGATCCTGGAGCCGGCTCGACTGGTGAGCGCGGCGCCGGACTGGCGTGACTGGCTGGAGCGTTCCTGGCTCCCGGCCGAGCCTGCCGCCGCCGTGCTGTTCCCGCGCGACTCCCGGGAGGATGCCCGCTGGCGGCGCCTGCTGGCCGAAGGCTGGGCCAAGGGCGTGGCCCTGGCCGACGACATCTTCGCCGCCGATCTGGACCGCCTCAACCGCACCTTCGAAGGCGTGGTGCTCTGGCACCGGCTGAGCCGCGCCGGGATGCTGACCGCACCCGGCATCGAGGTGGAACGTGCCGGCGTTTCCGGCCACGAGAGCCTGATGCGGATCGGCGCGGCATCGGCCCGTATCGACCGTCCGGCCCGTTTCGAACTGGACGCCGGCCGTTGGGCGCCCCCGGCGGGACCCTCGGTCCGCGGAGGCGTCCGATGAGCGCGCCGGCCACGGCGAGGGGCGTCTCGGCGAAATACTGGCCGGAGGCGGCGCACGGCTTCCCGGCGGAGAGGCTGGACGAGTTCCTGATGTGGGCGGCGGAACGGGGCGCCTCCGACATCGCGTTCCAGACCGGCTCTGCGGCCTTCGTCGAGGTCGACGGCAATCTGCAGCGCGCCACGGCTGCGTCGCTGGACGGCGTGGTCATGGGCAGGCTCTGCGAGCGGCTCTACGACGCCACCGGCGAGGGCATCCTGCGCTCGGGGCGCGCAATCGACTGCTCGCACTCGATCGCGCTTGGCCGCGGCCTCACCCGGCGCTTCCGCTGCAACCTCGCCCCGGTCCAGGGCGTGGCCGGGTTCGCGGTCAACATCACGCTCAGGGTGCTGCCCGGCAAGCCGCCCGCGTTCGGCGAGCTGGGCATCGAGGAGGGGATCGTGCGCTCGTGGGAGCTCTGCAAGGGGCTCGTCCTGGTCACCGGCGTGCCGGGCTCGGGCAAGTCCACGCTGCTCGCCGCCGGCACGCGTCACCTGCTGGAGCGGGGCGCGGGGCGCATCCAGTCCTACGAGGCGCCGATCGAGTACGTCTTCGACGGCATCGCCGCGGACGCGGCGCTGATGTCCTCGGCCGAGATCCCCCGCCACTTCCCGAGCTTCGCGGACGGGCTGCGATCGAGCCTGCGGCGGCGTCCGTCGGCCGTGATCGTGGGCGAGGCGCGGGACCGGGAGACCGTCGAGGCGGTGATGAGGGCGGCGGATTATGGCATCGCCGTGTTCTCGACTGCCCACACCATCGGCGTGGCGGCGACGGTGCGCCGCATGCTGGCCGAGTTCCCCGCCCACGAGCGGGCGGAGCGGGGCGCCGCGCTGATCGACGCCATGACGATGGTGGTGACGCAGGTGCTGCTGCCCAATCCGAATGGCGGGCGCACCGCGCTCCGCGAATGGCTCGCCTTCGACGCCGGTCTGAAGGCCGCGCTGCTGGAGAGCCCGCAGGCCGGCTGGCCCGCGAGGATCGCGGCGGCGCTGGCGGAGACCGGCAACGACCTCGCGGCCGCCTCCCGCAAAGCGCACGCCGGCGGACTGATCGAGGAGGAAGGACTGCGGCGGATCCTCGCCGGGGGCGCCGTGCCGAAGCCGAACGAAGGAGATGCAGGCGCATGAAGGGGAGAGACCGCTATGGAGCCTTCGGAGGGACCAGGGAGTTCTCCGGCCCGAGGGTCCCGTGTACCGGGGAGTTTCCCCGTGGCGTGGCGCGATTCGATGCGCCCGGTCAGGGCGTGGGTGTTCGATGCGCGCCTGCTGATCCTGGCGCTGCCGTGGCTGTTCCTGCCCACCTGGTGGACGACGGCAATCGTCGTTGCCGCGATGTTGGCCTGCCGCGCGGCGGAAGCGCGGGGCTACCGCCTGGCCGCGGCCGTCCGCGCTCTCAGGGCGCTGAGCGCGGGACGCCGCCGGGCGCTCCACGCCGCGCGCCTGCGCCGCTTCACGGACTTCGGGTGATGGCGGCGGCGCTGGCGATCGCGCTGCTCGCGCTCTCGGCGGCGCCGGCCGCGGCCGGGTTCCGCTACGTGCCGCCGGCGGAAACGGGCGCCGTCCCGGCGGAGGCTATCGCGAAGTCGCCGGGCGCGGCGGATATCGGGCCTCCGCCCGGTCCCGGCCCGGCGGTCTCCGGCACGAGTGTCTCGGACCCGGCGGTCTCCGGCACGAGTGTCTCGGACCCGAGGGTCTCCGGCACGAGTGTCTTGGACCCAAGGGTCTGGCGGGTGCGTGAGGGCGAGATGCTGCGCGCCGTTCTGGCGCGCTGGGCAGAGCGGGCCGGTGGCACGGACGTCGTGTTCCTGACGGATCGCCGCTACCGGCTGGACGGCGATGCGGCGTTCGAGGGCGGGTTCAGCGATGCGGTGCAGGCGCTGTTCCGAAGCCTGTCGCATCTCCCGCACGCACCGGTGGCCGCACGATCCGAGGGCGGGACGACGCTCGTCGTGAGGCACCGGAAGCCGGCATCGCCGGCAAGCGGAGGCAAACCATGAAGGTCACAACGAACGGGGCGCGCCGCGCGGCGACGCGACTGAGGCTGCTTGCGGTATCGCTGACGGTCGGGGCCGCGTTTGCGGCGGCGCCAGGCGGAGCCGGGGCCAAGAGCGGGCCGGACCTGCAGCCCCAGGGTCTCCGGGCCGAGGCTCTGGTGTCGGCGCTGCGCGCCAACGGGGCGGAGATCGTCCCTCTGGGCGCGCGCGGCGGGATGAACGGCTACTTCGTCACGCCAGCGAAGGGAGCGGGCTACAGCCTGTACGTCACGGAAGACGGCCACGCCGTCGCCGGCCTGCTCTACGGGCCGGACGGAATGGAGATTACCGGCACCCAGCTCGCCGCAGCCCGGCGGCCGGCGGCGGCTTTGGCGCAAGGGGCCGGTGCCGCGCCGCCGGAGACACTCGTGCCGGAGACACTCGTGCCGGAGGGGGCGGCGCCGGCGATGACCGCCCATGCGACGTCGGACGCCGGCGGGCCGGCATCGTCTCCGCCCTCCCGGACGGGGTTGTTCGAGCGCAGCGCGGCCGCCTTCGGGTTCTCCCTCGGTGAGCGCGGCCCCCTGGTGGTGCTGCTTGGAGACCCGACCTGTTCGTTCTCGCGCTCGGCCGCCGCCAGGCTGGGGCGCACGGCACTCGACGGACGCCTCCAACTGCGGGTGGTGCCGGTGGCGGTCCTCGGCGCGGACGCCGCACGCCGGGCTGTCGCGATCGCGGCGCACCCCGAGCCGGCTCGGGCCTGGTTCGAGGGCGGCGGAACGGCCGACCCCACCGGTGCAGAACGCATTGCCCGCAACAACGCACTCTTCGAGGCATGGGGCGCGACCGCCGTGCCGCTCATCGCCTGGCGCACGAGAGACCCTCGGGCCGGAGACGGAGCGGTCGGACACCGGATCGGCGACATCGACGACGTGGGCGCCTGGCTCCGGGACACCCTCGGGGTGGGAGACACTCGTGCCGGACACCCTCAGGGTGGGAGAAGGCCTTGAGCAGCCGCCTTCAGGCGGTGCGTGTGGCGGCGGCGCGGTTCGCGTTCCACCGCGACCAGCATCACGGCTGGCGCCGGGCGGCCGCCTGGCTGCTGGTCTGCAACGTGCTCACGGCTCTGGCCTTCGCGGGCTACATCTGGTTCCACTCCACCGTCTACATCGCCGTGGCCGCAACCCCGGACGGCAGGCTCGTGCGGCTCACCCCGCTCGACGAGCCGATCATGTCGGACGCGGCGCTCAGGAACTGGACGGTCTCGGCGGTGACCGAAGCCTTCACCCTGGGCCATCACGACTGGCGCCTCAGGCTCTCCGGAATCCGCGAGTACTTCACCGACGCGGGCTACGAGTCCTTCCTGAAGGGCCTCGACGAGAGCCTGTTCCTCGACCGCCTGCGCGACAACCTGCAGGTGGCCTCGGCAGTCGCACAAGGCGCGCCGGTGATCGTGGACACCCGCTTCTTCGCCGGCCGCGTCGGCTGGGCGGTCGAGTTCCCCATCCTGGTCACCTTCTCGGCCGGCACGCGGCGGATCAGCCAGGAGCTGGTGGCCCAGGTGCTGGTGATGCGGGTGCCGCTCGACGAGCGCCCCGCCGGCATCGCCATCGAGCAACTCATCGCAGGCAAGGGACCCCAGGGCCGGAGAGGAAGCACATGAGAGTGGGCATGCATTCATTCCTGCCGGTCGTGGCAGTGCTGGCAAGCGTCGCGTCGTTGCCGGCGTCGGCGCAGGACGGCCCGCGGGCCGGCGGCGGACCGGGCGCCCCGCTGGAGCGGGCGACGGATGTGTGGTCGGCGCACGCGCTCCCGGACGAAGAGGCCGCGCGCCAGGGGCGGGCGGCGCTGCCCTTCACGCCGGAGCAGATCGAGACGCTCGGGCGCATCCTGCGCGAGACGCAGGCAGCGACGGCCCGGGGAGCGGGTGAGGCGCCGCAGGGGCGTGTGCGGCGGATTCGCCTGGCCCCCGGCGCCATCCCTGAGATCGCGCTGCGGCGGGGCTACGTCACCGCCGTCTCGTTCACCGATTCGACCGGCGCGCCCTGGCCCATCGAGGAGGCCCTGGTCGACCGCCGCTTCCTGCCGCCGGGCAACGGCGGCGAGGGAGAATCGGGAAGCAGCCCTGTGGCGAGCCATGTGCTCTATCTGGCGCCCCAGGCGGCCTACCTGCGCGGCAACGCGGTGGTGAAGCTGCGGGGCCTGGCCGAGCCCGTGGTCGCCAACCTGCGCGGCACGGGGGCCGACGCCGACTTCCGGGTCGAGATCCGGCTCGGCGTTCCCGGGCCGAACGCGGATCCCGGAGCGCTGGCGCAACCGGCGGGCTTTCACGCAGGCGATCCCGTGTTGCTCGCACTGCTCGGCGGCGCGGTGCCGCCGGATGCCGAGCGGCTCGCCGTGGACGGCGGCGCGGGCGGCGACCGGGCGTGGCGCAGGGGCGGCGAGGTGCTGCTTCTGACCCGCGCCCACCTGCTCTCGCCCGGACCGCTCGCGGCCGAGCGGGGACCGGGCGGGCGCTGGGCCTACCGCCTCGCCGGCACCCCCCTCGCGCTGGTCAGCGACGGGGGCCGGGAGAAGCGCATCGGCTTCGCCGATACGGGCGGCGACGTCCTTTGGCAGGACACACTCGGGGCGGGAGAGCGGCGATGATGAGCGAGGGCGGACTGGAGGCGCGGCGGCGAGGCGTGCCGCGCGCCTTATATGTGAGTGTGCTGGTCGCGGTGCTGTGGGCGAGTGCGGGAGGCACGGCCCTCGCCCAGTTCCCGGACAACCGGGACCTGAAGCTCGATCCTGAGGACAGCGTGCCGCCGTTCTACCGCGGCACGCTGGACGAGCGCGACCGCCAGCGCCTCGATGCGGCGCGCGAGGCCGGGGAAACCTTCATCCCCGTGCTCCAGGGGCCGTCCACGGCGCCGGGGGGCACTCGTGCCGGAGACACTCGTGCCGGAGACGGAGCGCCGGCCGCGACCGCGACGGGTGCGCCTGAGCCGCCGCGGTCCGTATACGAGGGATACCGGAATCCGGAGTCGGCCCCGCCCCGCGCTTCCGGCCGCGAGGGGCAAGGAGCAGGCGAGCCCCGGCCCGAGGGTCTCGTCGGCGTGCTGATCGAGGCCTGGACGCGGCCGCCCGGGATCGTCCGCCTGCGCTACCCCGAAGCGGCCGCCCGCGCTGCCGGCGCCGCCGACGGCAGGCAGGTTTTAAGGGAGGCAGGCCGCGAGCCACGGGCGGCCGGGTCCACTCTCCGGCCCGAGGGTCTACCGCACATCGGCGCCGGGACCGGGCTCTATGCCCGCGCCATGTACGCCGTCGATTCCGAGTATCCCGGCCCGGTGCTGCTGGAGATCCTGGAGCCGCCGCTTGCGGGCGCCGTCGCCTCCGGCGCGTTCGCCCTCATCGGCGAGCGCCTGACTCTCCGGCTGAACCGCCTGGAATACCGGGGCCGGAGCTTTGCCGTGGACGCCTGGGCGGCCGGGCTCGACTGCGCCTGCTACGGCGTGGGCGGCGAGGTGGACAGCCACTGGTTCGAGCGGGTGCTGCTGCCGTCGGCGGTGCGCTTCGCCGAAGGGTTCCTCACCGCCCTCTCCCGGCCGTCGCAAACCGTCGTGATTGGGGACGACGTTCGCTACGAGCGCCTGGAATCGTCGACCCGCGAGGCCGTTCATGCCGGGCTGGCGACGGCGGCGCGGACCGCCGGCGACGTGCTGCTCGAGAACGCGCCGGACGGGCCCACCGTGCGCATTCCCCGCGACACCGAGCTGGTGGTGGTGTTCGCCGCGCCGCCGGGCTCGGGAGAAGACGATCCAGATGGCTGAGTCGAACGACCTCGGCCAGGCCATGATCTCGCTGGTCCGCGACCTCGAGCCCGGCCTGCTGATCCTGGTCACGGTCGTCTGCTACCTGCTCGCGCTGATGGCGCTGGCCCAGGGGCTGCTGCGGCTGCTCAAGACCTCGGAGGACAAGTTCCACGCGCCGTCGGCCGGCGGCACGGCGCTCTCCTTCCTGATCTGCATCGTGCTGGCCGCGCTCCCCTCCTGGCTCGACGCCGCGAGCGAGAGCCTGTTCGGCACGGCGAACCCGCCCGGCACCGCGAGCCTCGGCTACAGGGGATCGCCCTGGTCCGGCGGGCGGGGCGCAGACTACGACGCGCTGCTGGGTGCCGTCTTCGCCCTGGTCGCCCTGGTCGGCCTCTTCGCCTTCATCCGGGGCGCTTTCGTGCTTCGCGCCGCCGCCGACGCCCGGCCCGGCGCGAGCGGCGCCCGCGCCTTCGCCCACATGGCCGGCGGCATCGCCGCCTGGCACCTCGGCGCCGTCATCGACGCGCTGCAGACCAGCCTCGGCATCGAGGTGCTGCGCATCGGTTGATGCTCAACATCCGTTGAAAGGATTTCTCCCATGAACCCGACAAGCCTCGCGAGAGCGATCCGGCGCATCCTGCTGGAGTTGAAGAGTCCCCGTTCACGGCATCCCCGCGCGGCGCCGTTGGGTCCCGTTACTGCCGTTCTGGTGGGTGCGTCCTGGCTCTGGGCGTGCGGCCCGGCGCTGGCGGTCTCGCTGGGCGACATGGCCGACGAGGCGGCGGGCGACCTGGAGACGGTGCCGGGGCTGATCGCCATCGCCTTCTACATCATCGGCGCCGCCATCGTCGGCTTCGGCCTCCTCAAGCTCAAGCGCCACGTCGACCACCCGCAGCAGACCACCATCGGCTCGGGCCTGATCGCCATCCTGATCGGGGTCGCGCTGATCGCCGCCCCCGCGGTCATCAACGCGCTCGGCGCCACCTTCGGCGTGGACGGCGGCAGCCACACCGTCCTCAAGCCGAGGCTGTAGCAGGCCGCATGCCCCTCTCTCTCGCCGCAGCCGCCGACGACCTGCAGCGCCTGAGCTGGACCCTGCGCAGGAAGCCGCTGGAGAGCTTCCTGGCGCCGCAGGCGGCCGTTCCCCTCGAAGGCGGCGGCGGGGTGCTGGTGTGCTACGACGGCTCGCTGGTCTCGCTGCTGGCGCTGGACGGCGCCCGCTCGATGATGGGTACGGAAGAGCTCGACCGCTTCGTGGACGTCGCAGCGCTGCGCCTCAACACCGCCTTCGCCCATCCCGGCCATGCGCTGCACGTGGTCTTCGAGCGCGCGCCCGACGAGGCCGAAGGCCTCGCTGACGCGCATGCCGAGGCCGCGCGGCGGCAAGCCGGCCGCCTCGGGCTCGACCTCGACGACCTGCTGGCCGAGCGGGCGCGCCGGCTGACGCCGCTGATCGCGGCCGAGACCCTCGTCATCACCTGCTGGACGCGGCCTTCCGTGCTGCCGCGCGAGGGCCTGGAGCGCAGCCGAAAGGCGCTCCGCAGGAAGCTCAGGGACTGGCTGCCGGCTGCCGGCGAGGCGCAGTGCCCCCACCTCGCGCTCGAAGGGCTGTGGGCGCGCCACGAGGCGCTGCTCGACGCGGTTTGCGGGGTGCTCGCGGAGACGGGGATCGAAGGCCGCAGGCTGCCCGAAGAGGCCGCGCTGCGGCTCATGCGCCGCATGGTGAACGGCGCGGCGTCCACCGCGCAGGACTGGCGCCCGGTCACCGTGGCCAACGATGCGCCCGCGCGCCTGACCGAGCCGCCCGAGGCGGGCGCGTTCCCGCCGCCGCTGGCGCCCCAGCTCCTGGTGCGCGATCCCCAGCGGAGCGGCGGCGGGGTCCGCATCGGCGAACGGCTCTACGGCAGCCTCGACATGAGCCTCGGGCCGAGGCGCTCGCGCCCCTTCTCCGAGCTGATGGCGGGGCTCGCCGCCGCCGGGCTTCCCTGCCGCTTCTCGCTCCTGATCGAGGGCGGCGGCCTGGAGCGGCTGGACGCGACCGTCTCACGCGTCGCATCTTCCTTCCTCGCCTTCTCGTCCTCCGACAGCCTGCTCGCGCGGAACGCGCTCCGCGACCTCGCCGCCCTCGGCGGAGACGCGCATGCGATCGTCCGGCTGCGGCTCGGCCTCCTCACCTGGGTCGGAGGGGAAGAGAACGAGGCGGCGCTGGCCGCCCGTCTCGGCCGCCTGCAGCAGGTGGCGGAGGGCTGGGGCGAGGCGGTGTTCACCCCGCTCTCGGGCGATCCGCTGGAGAGTTTTTCGGCCTCCGTCCCCGGCTTCTGCTGCGGCGCCACCGCGCAACCCGCCCTCGTGCCCCTTTCGGAGGCCCTGCGCCTCTTTCCGGTGAGCCGGCCCGCGCCGCTCTCGGGCGTCTCGTCCGGAGCGGGCGCCGCCCACCTGTTCCGCTCGCCCGACGGCAAGCCCCTGCCGCTGGCGGCGGACGAGGGCGGCGACTACGGCTTCGAGCTGATCTACGGCCTGCCCGGCCAGGGCAAGTCGGTGCTAATGAACGCCCTCGGCCTAGCCTTCTGCCTGCAGGGAGGCCAGTCGCGCCTGCCGCTCGCGGCGGTGATCGACATCGGCCCGTCGTCCTCGGGCCTGATCTCCCTGATCCGCGAGGCGCTCCCGGCGGAACGCCGCCACGAGGCCGGCTGGTTCGCGCTCCGCATGGCGGCGGAGGACGCCATCAACCCCTGCGACACCCAGCTCGGCTGCCGCTCCCCGCTCCCGGCCGAGCGCGCCTTCCTGACGAACCTGCTCGGCCTCATGGTGACGCCCGCCGGGGCCGCGGGCGCGCCGGACGGCATGCGGGAGCTGCTGGGTCCGGCGCTCGCCGGCGCCTACGCCATGCGCTCAGACACGGTGCCTGGCGCCGAGCCCCACCCATACACCGAAGGCCGCGACGAAGACGTGGACGCGGCGATCGCGAAGGCCGGCCTGCGGCTGCCCTCGAACCCGCTCTGGTGGGACGTGGTGGACCTCCTGTTCGGCGTGGGCGGGATCGAGGCCGCGTCCAGGGCGCAGCGCTACGCGGTGCCGCTGCTGACCGACCTGCTGGCCTCGGTGCGCGAGCCCGCCGTGCAGGGGCTGGTGGGGGAGGCGCGATACGGCTCGGGCGGCGAGACCGTCACCCAGGCCTTCATCCGAATCCTGACCGCGCTTTCGGGCGACTGGCCGGTGATGTTTTCTCCGACCGCCTTCGACGTGGGCGGCGCGCGCCTTGCCGCGATCGACCTCGCCGAGGTCGTGCCGCAGGGCTCGGCCGAGGCCGACCGGCAGTCGGCCGCCTTCTACCTGCTCGCGCGCCACGCGCTCACCCGCCACTGGTGGATCGGCGAGGACGCGCTCGGCGCGATCCCGGAGCCCTACCGCGCCTGGCACGCCGCGAGGCTGAGGGAAATCCGCGAGTCTCCCAAGCGGCTCTGCTACGACGAGTTCCACCGCACCGCAGGCGCGCCCGCCGTGCGCGCCCAGGTCGAGCGCGACGTGCGCGAGGCCCGGAAGCTCCGGGTGCGGCTCGCGCTGGCCTCCCAGCGCCTCGACGACTTCGGCGGCGCGCTCGCCGAGCTCGCCAACCGCTACTGGATCCTGGGCGCGGGCGGCAAGGCGAAGGAGGCCGAGACGCTCGCCGCCACGTTCGCGCTGAGCGACACGCTGTCGGACATCATCCGCTACCGGCTCACGGGCCCCGGGCGCGACGGGGCGCCCGCGCTCCTGATCGCAAGCGGCCAGGGCGGGCGCTTCGAGCAGCTGGCGGTCAACACGCCGGGGCCGGTCGAGCTCTGGGCGCTCACCACCAGTCCCGCGGACGTCGCGCTCCGGCGCCGGGTCCATACGCTGCTGCCCCCGGCCCGTGCAAGGGCGGCTCTCGCCCGGGCGTTCCCGGAGGGCACGGCGCGGGGCGACATCGAGCGAGAGCTCGCGCGCATGGACTCGCCGGAGGCCGGGCGCGCCGCGTCGGAGGAGGCGGTGCTCGACGCGCTCGCGGAGGACGTCGCGCGGGCGGCCCGAAGCGATCCATCCGATTCACCCCTGCCGGCCCCGGACGGGCCGGCGTGATCCACCCGAGGACGAAAGGAGGCACGGAATGCTGCACATGAACAGGGTCACGCTGCTGGGCCACGCGGGCCGCGATGCGGAAGGACGCGACCTTCGACGGGGCGAGAGGACCGCCTCGTTCAGCCTCGCCACCACGAGGCGCTGGAAGAGCCAGGGCGGCGCGGCCGTGGAGAAGACCGACTGGCACCGCATCGTGGTCTACGGCGGCGCCGTCAAGCCGGCGGAGGAGATGGTGCGCAAGGGCTCCCTGGTGCTGGTGGAGGGCCGTCTCGCCACCCGCGAGTACGACGACAGCAAGGGCATCGGGCGGCAGGTGACGGAGGTCGTCGTCGCCGGACCCCAGGACGTCGTGAACGTGCTGACGCCGAAGGCGAAGGAGGGGGCCGGCGCCGGGGACACTCGTGCCGGGGACACTCGTGCCGGGGACACTCATGCCGGAGAGCCCCCCGCGGACGGCAACGACTTCGGCGGCGAGGACGGGGACGACGACGATGACCATGAAGATTTCTAGGCCCGCTCTCCTGGCGGTCGTGCCGCTGGCGCTGCTGCTGTGGGTGTCGCCGGCGGTGGCGGAGACGCGGGCACAGGCGCCGTCCGGGGGCGGGGCGATGGAGGATGCGTGCGATCCGGCGGTGGCGGAGGCGCTGGCGAAGAGCGCGGAGGCGGGCGTCGAGGCCGACCTCGCGATCATCCGCCATGAGAAGCAGGGCATCCGCAACCCGGACTCGATCCTCGACTTTTCCTGCATCACCGACCTGTTCGACTACCGGTCCTTCGACATCCACTTCGATCCGGCGGGCGCGCTCGAGTACATCCTGGATCTCGCCCGCAGGCGCATCTGCGCCGCCGCCCGCGACGCCTACCGGCGCTATGTCGGCCGCGCCCTCGACCCCTCGGTCTACGTCTCGGAGTACACCCGGCCTCTCGACCGCCTTCCCGGCCTCGATATCGACTGGCCAAGGCGCAACGTCTTCGACGATCTCGGAGCGGGCGACGCCGGCAACGAGCTGTTCCGGGATGCGGTAGGGGGCGGCCCATGAACGCGAGGCGCTCCAGACCCTCGGGTCCCGGCGCTCGCGGGACCGCCGTAGCTCGCCCGGCGGCGGCGATGCTGTTTGCCGCCGCGCTCCTGCTCCCGGCCGAAGCGCTCGCCCACAAGTGCGACCGCACCGACAACGACCGGCGCGAGGCGAGCCGCGTCATCGCGGACCTCACCGGCGAGATCGACGCCATGGAGCGCGCCATCATCGAGGCGCTGCGCCTGCAGACCGGCCAGCTCTCCGGCTACATCGCCCAGAGCGCCAAGGCGGTGACGGGAGCGCTCGACTCGCAGACGAAGCTGCAGGCGCAGACCGCGCGCGAGGTGGCCGAGACCGGGGCCATGATGGCGCACAGGCCCAGCCGGAGCGCCTGCGAGGCGGTCACGGGGCTGAGGGGCCTCGCGGCCACCGGCGCCGCGGCGGAGGGCGCGCACGGGCGTGCGGCCGCGACCGAGACGGGCCGCATCGCGGGCGACCGCGCCGTGGTGGACAGGCCGGGGGCCGCCGCCGGCGATGCGGCGCGCTTCGAGACCGTGACTGGCGCATACTGCAACGCCGCCCGCTCGGGCGAGGATCCCGATCTATGCCGGGGCGAGAGCGCATGGCACGGCGCCGACCTCCGTGCAGGCAGCCTGTTCGACCGCCGCACCTTCGCGAGCGAGGACGAGCTGCGGGCGGCCGTGGAGCTCTCGCGCAACCTCGCGGCGCCCGTGGTGCACGACCCGCCGCCATTGGCCTCGGCCGACACCGACCGCGAGCGCCGCCGCGCGCTGCTGGCGCGCGCGGCGGATGCCCGGACGGCGCTGGCCGCGGACTATTTTGCGGACGCCCGCGCGCTCAGAGCGCCGGGCGCCGCGCTCGGGGAGTGGGCCGCGGCCGTCGCCGGACTGTCCGGGCGCGGTCCCGGAACGGCCGTCAGCCGCTACGAGCTGCTCGAGCTGCTAGCGAGCCGGCGCTTCGAGGACCCGGACTGGTTCGTGCGCCTCCAGGCGATGTCGCAGGAGAACCTGCTGCGCGAGCTGGTGACGCTCCAGGCGGTGTCGCTGATGCTCGACTGGCAGCGCTACCGCACCGACGAGCGGCGCGGCGCCATCGACGCCACCGTGCTCGCGCTGGCTGCGGAAGAGATGCGGCGCCTGCCCGGCCTCGCCAACCCGGCGGCCGGCGCCAACTGAGACCATGCGCCCGTTCCGCTTCCTGTTCGCGCCCGAGCTCGGCCGTCCCATGGCGGATGCGCTGCGCTCGGCGGCCGTGCTGCGGTCGCTCATCGAGGCGAGGCGCCGGCCTAGGCCTGCCGGGGCGGACTCCGGGGACGGCGGCAAGGCCGGGAGCGGCTGCCGGGCCGGCGACGGCGGTGGCGCAACCGCGGTTCGTCGTGCGGCTGCCAATACGCGGAGCGAAGGCTCTCCCTCTCCGGCCCGAGGGTCCCGTTCCGGCCACCTGTGGGCGGTGCTGTTGCTCGCTGTGGCGGGTCTTGCCGTGGCTGCGATCCCGCCGCCCGATCCGGCCGCCGCGCAGTCCATCGAGCGCGGCCTCTTCGCCGACACCGACAGCGCCGCGCGCGAAGTGCTGGCGTTCCTGGGCGGGCTCGGGGCGCAGGGGCCGTCGGCCGTCGGCGACATGCTCTTCGCCTTCAACACGGGCGTGCTGGTGCTCGCCGGGTTCCTGCTGATCTGGCACGCGGCCGCCGGCACCGTGGACACCGCGCGGGAGGGCCGCTTCGGCTTCGGCGCCTGGGCGATCGTCCGCATCGTCACGGCCATCGCGCTGATGGCGCCGCTGCCGGGCGGGCTCAACGGGGCGCAGCACGCGGTGGTGGGCCTCTCCCACCTCGGCGGCGACTTCGCCAACGCCGTCTGGCGGCCCTTCTCCGAGGAGGCTCTGGCGGAGAGCCGGCCGATCGTGCCGCGCCCCCGCGAGGCGCTCTGGCGTGCCGCGATCGCGCGCGCGCTGATCGCCGAGACGTGCGCCAGCGCCGCCAACGGGAGCGCGGCGCTCGCCGGCGACGACCCTTACGTCGAGATCGACGAGGACGATGACGACGGGATCGCCTGGTTCAGCTACGACGGCGACGGGCGCGGCATGCCGGACGGGATGTGCGGCGCGATCCGCTTCTCCGGCCTGGAGGCGGACGGCGCCCCCGGCCTCGCGGCGGAGGGACACCGCCGGGCGCTCACCGGCCTGTTCCCGGCCATCCGCTCGATCGCCGCCGGCCTCGCCGCCCACTACGTCCCCGGCACCCCCCTCTACGGCCGCCCGCTGCCGGACATCGACGCCCTGCTCGCCAGTCGGGATCTAGCCGGGGCCTACGCGCGCGTCCTCGACGACGCGCTGACCCAGGCCGCCTCCGAGGAGCGCGCCACGCTGGCGCGGGTGGTTGCCGAGGACGCGCGGGAAGCGAGTTGGATGGCGGCGGCGTCCTTCTTCAACACCATCGCCCACCGCGTCGGCCTCTTCCAGGCCGCCGCCCACAACGTGCCCTCCGTGGCGCTGCCCACCCCCAGCCTCGACGAGTGGGTTCCTTCGGCGGACGCCGCCGTGAAGGGCGTGGCGGCCCAGCTCGGCCGCTCGTCCCGCTACCACCCGATGCTGCTGTCGGCCGCCGACGCCGGTGCGGGCGCGCTGCCCTCGTCCGACGGCGGGAGCGGCGGCATGGTCTCCGGCCTGCTGGAGTTCATCGACCTGGACAGCGTGATCGTCGCCGACAGCGGCAACCCCATCGCCGACCTCGCGGCCCTCGGCCACGGCCTCCTGAACGCCGCGCTCGCCGCCGTCGCCGCCCTCATGGGCGCGGCCACCGGCTCGGGGCTGCTGGAGTCCATCCCCTTCATCGGCAAGGGGCTGGACGTCTTCGAATCCGCCTGGCAGGTCTCGGACGCCCTGGTGTCCACCCTGCTGGGCCTCCTCATCATCGCCGGCGCCGTATTGGCCTACGTGCTTCCCGCGCTGCCCTTCATCCGCTTCCTGTTCGGCATCCTGGGCTGGATCCTCAACGTGGCCGTGGCGGTGCTGGCGGTCACCGTGTTCGCCGCCGCCCACGTCACCCGCGAGGACGGGGACCGGCTCACCGTCCAGGCCACGCGCCAGGGCTGGCTGTTCCTGCCCGCGCTGGTGCTCAGGCCCGCGCTGATGCTTCTGGGCCTCATCCTCGGCTACTTCGTCTTCCTCGCCGGCATCGGGCTCTTCAATCAGGTGTGGCTGCCGCAGATGCGCGACGCGGGCGCCTCCGGCGGGCTCGGCCCGGTGGGCTTCCTCGCCATGCTCGCGCTCTACGTGATCGTCGCCTACGGGCTGATGAACGCCTCCTTCAAGCTGATCGACCTGCTGCCCTCGGCCGTCCTCGACTGGATTGGCGGGCGGGCTGGCGCGGGCGAGGACGGGGGCGAGCGGACGGGCGGTACGGCGGTCGCCGGCATGACGCGGCTGGGCGCCGTCCGTGTCGGCGCCCGCGCCAGGCGCGGCGGGGCCGGAGGCTGACCGTGGCCGCAACGCATGTCGTCGAATTGGGAGGAGCATGGACATGAGACTCATCCAGCCGGGCCTCTGCGCCCTACTGCTGGCCGCGGGCGGCGGGTGGGCGGCGTGGCTCACGAGCGGGGTCCGGGCGGAAGAAACGACCGCCGCCGGCCTCGGCACGGCCGTCGCAGCGTCGTTCCTCGCCTACTTCGCCGGCGACCGCAAGGACGCCTTCCTGTGGCTCCGCTTCGGGCTCTACGGCGGCGCGCTGGCGGTGGCCTGCGCCTCGCTCTGGACCGGCGTGGTGCGGCCGCTCCAGCATGCGCCCTCGCTCGGCGCCGTCACGGGCTGGCTCGGGGCGCTGGACGGGCTCGCGCTGGCGATGGCGGTCGTGCCGCCGCCGTCCGTCGTGCTGCTCCTGGTGCTCTGGTTCGAGGTGGCGGCCGCGAGCCTGCGGCATCTCGGCGGCCGCGGCCGCCGCCGCCGGGCCGAGTCCGACCTCCACGGACGCGCGAGGCTGCTCGGGCGCCGCTTCCTGAAACGTCTCGGGAAGCGCAGCGGCATCCTGCTCGGGCAGTGGGGCGCGGGCCGCGGCGCGCCGCTGATCGGCTGGTCCCTGGAGGGTTCCGCCATCACCGTCGCCCCGCCCCGCACCGGCAAGGGCGCGCTGATCGCGCTCAACCTGCTCTCGCCCGGTTACCGGGGCTTCGACGGCTCGACCGTCACCATAGACCCCAGGGGCGAGCTCTGGTGCATCGCCGCCCGCCGCCGGCGCCAGATGGGACGGCGCGTCGTGCTGCTCGACCCGTTCGGCGTGGTGGAACGGCACGCGGAAGCGTTCCCGGAATGCCACCTGCCCGAGGTGGGCAGTGCCTCCTACAACCCGCTGCGGTTCATCCGCGACGGCGACGACGAGGCGGTGAGCGACATCAACGTGCTGCTGGACGCGCTGCTCACCCCGCCGGGTCCGGGCGCCCACGACAACAGCAGGCACTTCTACGACTCCGCCCGCGCCATCGTCGCGGGCTACATCGCCTGGGTCAGGTTCAAGGACCGGCCGGCCCGGCGGACGCTGGCGCGCGTGCACGAGCTGCTCTCGATGCCGGAGAAGAGGCGCAAGGACTTCGCCGCCCATGTCGGCAAGATGAAGAAGTTCGCGGGCGGGCTGACGCATATGGCCGTCCAGCGCCAGGCCGAGGTCGGCCAGGACGAGGGCGGCTCCAACTTTACCACCATCGCCAACCAATTGGCCTTCCTCACCTGGCCCAGGCTTCTGGCCAATACCGGAAGGTCGAGCTTCGATCCGCTCGACCTCGCCGACGGCGACGTCGACCTGTTCGTGGTGGCGCCGGAGGAGGCGCTCGAGCACGTCAAGGGCTGGCTCCGCCTCTGGATCGCCATCCCCAACGCGGTCGCCGGCAGGAAGCCGCTGAAGCGCGACATGCTGATCGTCATCGACGAGATGCCGCGCATCGGCTTCCTGAAGCCGGTGATGGACGGCTACACCATGGCGGCCGGCAAGGGTGTCCACTTCTGGTGCTTCGCCCAGTCGATCTCGGCCCTCGATTCGAGCTGGGGCAAGGACCACCGCAAGACGCTCCTGCACCTCGCCGAGGTGGTGCAGGTGATGGGCTTCCCGAGGACGGACGCGGAGGGCGCGGAGGAGCTGTCGAAGGCGATCGGCACCGCCACCTTCGAGGGCCGGACCGAGAGCCGGTCGGGGACGATCGCCGAGAGCCGCATCGTCACCGCCAATACGCAGTGGCAGGCGGGCGAGTCGACGTCGCTCGTGCGCGAGCGGCTGGTGACGCCCGACGCGCTGATGACTCTGGGGCCGGACCGGCAATACGTGATCGCCGCGGCGAAGGACATGCCGCGCGACGCGCTGCAGCTCCACCACGCCCGTTACTGGCGGCGCCCGGACACGGAATTCCACGCCGATCCCAACCCGTTCGTGCTGCGCAAGGAACGGGCGGGCGCGGAGCACCGCGCGGAGACAGGCGGCGAAGGGTGGCTGCGCACGCTCTTGCGGGAGGCTCTGGCAAGGAGGACGGCATGACGGAGAATACGAAGGAGACGGAGACACACGCGCCGGAGAGCGGAGGGGGAACGGGCGCTCCCGAGGGGGAAGCGGCCGGGAGGGTTGCGCCGGAACCCGGTGTGGATGGTGCGGCGGCGGATGCGGAGGCGAATGCCGGAACGGGTGGCGCGAAGGACACTCGTGCCGCGGACCGGGACGCCGGTGCCCCGGACGGAGGGGCGGGCGGGCCGCCCATGGACGACGGAGAGGATGGCGCGACCGCGAGCGGTGCGCCCGAAGCCGGCGCGCGGGCGGGAGCGGGAGCGGACGCCGAGGCAGGCGGCGAGGAGGACTGGGAAGGCGGCGCCGAAGACGGGGTCGTGCGGGACGTGCCGCCGGACCAGGGGACGGGCGCCCCGGTGGCTCCGGCGAACGCGGGCGGCTCGGCCAAGAAGCCTCGGGGCGGAGAGTTGCGGCGGCTGAACGAGAACATCGAGCAGCTGATCGACGAGATGACCGGCCTGGAGGTGGAGGGAGGCAAGGCCGGTGCGCTGCTGTCGCTGCTGACGGGGCTCCGCGCCTGGAAACCCGATACGTCGGACGCGGGAATCCCGCGGACGGCGGTCCCGGTCGGCGCCGCCGACATGCATCGCTGGATCGAGGCCGACCGGCGCCGGCGGCGGCACTGGTATGGCCTCGCGGCCGCGGCCGCGGCGCCGGCGGCCCTGCTGCTCGGCCTGCTCGTGCAGCTGCAGTTCCAGGTCATCCCCCTGCACGATCCGAGCGGGGGCTGGAGCGGTTGGATCTGGGAGACCCATGGCCGCGCCATCGTCGACTGTGCGGTGGAGGCGAGGCGAACGAATGCCGAGGTGAACTGCGGGCTGGCGGTTCGGCGGCCGTGACGCTCACGCGGGCGGCCCGAGCGGCCGCTGGGCGCGCGTTCCGTGCATGGAAGGGGCTCCGGACCCGGCGTCGCGGTAAAGCCCCCTGGAGCCGTTCTACGGACGAATGGAGCGCCGCCGCCCCCCCGGGCGCGTCTGCCGGGCGGCGATCTCTTCCTCCCCGGGCTCCGGCCACGAGTCCCTGTCGCTCGTGTCCGGCCGCGGGCGGGCCGCTTCGCCCGCGCGCTCGCCGGGATCGCGGTTGCGGGGGCCGGCGGGACGCGGCGCGTCCTGCGCCTCCGCCTGGCGGCGCTCGGGCGCCGGAGCCGGGGCGGCGGCGATGGCGTCGAGGCGGCGGATCGCCTCGCGCGGATCGACCTCCGCGAGGTTGAGGACCGGGATGCGGCGATGGCGGGCGAGGCGGATTGCCATGCCGGTGCCGCCGACGTCCTGGCCGTTTCTCGTCCAGCAGAGCACAGCATTTGCCGGCCGGCGCAGGTCGGGTCCGAGGAGGACGGCGACGTTGCGGGCGTGAAGGTCGCGGACCCTGGCCGAGCAGCGCTCCCACGCGGGATGGTGGGGCTCCGCCAGCCGCCGCATCGCCTCGATCTCGTCCGGCGCGAGCACGCGGCATGCGCTCCCGTCCCAGCCGTTGTAGCCGCGCCAGGGTATGTAGACCTCGCGTCGATGGGACGGTGCGGCGGCGGCGAAGGCGTCGTCGGCGCCCTGCGCGCCGCCCGTGCGGAGCCGCCAGCCGCGCTCGCCGAGAACCCTGGCGAGGTCCCTCATGCGGGCGAGGACGGGTTCGGGCGTCCCGCGCGCGCCGACGCCGGCATAGACGGGCGCCGGCGCGCCGGGCGCCGCGATCGAGCGGCCGGTGTCCGCCTCCAGCTTCGCCTGCGCCCAGGATGCGGCCCGCGCGAGCACCGTGCCGTGACAAGGCAAAGGATGACAATGGCAAAAAAGCACTTTGGAATTGAGGCGCGCGAGGTCTTCGAGCGCGATCTCGCCGCTCTCGATGCGCTGCCACAGCCAGACGCGGTAGCGCTCGATGACCTGCGCCCTGTCTCCGTCCTTCCCCATCCGGAAGGGGTTTCCCCACCTGGTCCTGCGGTCGATCCGCACGGCGTCCCCGTGCTCGTCCGCGTGGTCCAGGGCCGCGCGGAGCGCGGGGTGGTGCCTCATGTTGGCGACGCTTGCCATGACGCTCCTCCGTGCCGCTAGAGGCCCCGGGAGGGCCCCCTGTCGCGCGACCGGGACTGGGCGCGGTGCGCCTCGGAGAAGCGCTCCATGGTGGACAGCGTGTCCTCCAGGCGCTCCCTGGCGTCCTCGGTGCGGTCGAGGTGCGGGCCCTGGGTTGCGGGATCGCCGAGGATGGCACGGCCGGCCCGGAGCAGGGCTTCGTTCCGCTCCAGCCAGGCCGGCCAGGACGGCAGCTCCTCGGGGGGCACGTCGCGGAGGCGGGCCCGGCGCATGATGGTGTCGTAGGTCTTCCAGTGGCGCTCCACGTCCCGGCGATAGTCCCGCAGGCGGTCGCGCGCGTCGGCATGCGCACGGTAGTTCCGGACGATCTGCCGGAGAGCCGCGCGCGTCTCGGCGGTCAGCCCCTCGCTCCCGGCGAAGGCGGCGATGCGCTCGACCAGCGCGGGGGCGCCGTCGAGATCGAAAGCGTGCACGCCCTGCAGCTCGGCCCGGCGGCGATGAACGCGCCAGTCGCGCCGGAGCCGGCGATAGGCGTCCTGCGAAAGGTCCGGCCCACGGGCCTCGCGCCGGGCCGGCTCACCGGCCGCCGGCCGGACCGGGGCGGCCTCCCTGCCGGTATCCTGGCTCGTCCGCGCGGCAGGCCGGTCGGGTTGGGCGGTCTCTGCGGCGGCGGATGCGTCACGCCGCGCGGGCTCGGGCGCCCGCTCCTCGTCCCGGCGCTCCCGCTCGCTCTCCGCCTCGGCGTCCCGGCGCGCTGCGTGGGTGGCCCTGGCCGCCGCGGAGCGAAGGTAGCCGCCGGCCCGGGCATGGACGTCGCGCAGCTCCTGCAGCTCGGCTTGAGCAATCCCGGCGCGCTCCGAGAGAAGCCGCTCGAATACCTGGGGGCGGGCCGTGAACGAAGCCGCCTGCTTCATGAGCGCGCCGTGCCGGTCCAGGGTCTCGCGGAAGGCGGGGCTGAGCGCAACGACATCGCCCTGGTCCCGGGCGCGGGCGCGGAGGCCGTCCCAGGCCGCCAGAACCTCGCCGCGCTCGGCCGCGAACGCGTCGACGGCCGCGCCGTGGCGCCAGCCGTTGACCGCATGGCGGATGTCCTGGGCGATGCGCACCAGCGTGTTGTCGTTCGCAGCGGCATGGGCCTCGGACGTCCCTTGCCGCGCGTCTCCGGCGCCGCGCCGGTGATGCTGCGCGTCCTCCCGCGCATCCCGCCACATGCCGTCGGAGACGTAGTCGAGCGCCGCCTCCTTGGGCTGCGAGCGCGACCATCGCTCGGCCAGATACGCCCGGACGTCGCTGTCCAGGACCGGCCGCTCCGCCTCGTCCTCGGGCCGGTGCTCGGCGATGTCGAAGGCGAGCGGCGCACGGTTGACGTAGATGTCGAGCGCCTCGCGGTGCCGGGTCGCGGCGGGATAGATGGTCTCCCGCGCCGGCCTGTCGTCGACCAGCAGGAACGCCCTGTCCACGGTCAGCCCCTGGGCCGAGGCAATGGTCATCGCGTAGCCGTAGTCGAGGCGGATGTTGTCGTGCCAGTCGCGGATCTCGTCATGGCGGAACGCGACCTGCCGCCCGTCGTCCGTGCGCGCGGTAATGTGGACCGAGTATTCCGGTTGGTGGCGGTCTGCGTCCGCCTCCAGGTCCTTCCCGGCGGCCGTCCTGTTGCGCGCCTTGCGCGTGACCGCGCCGGCTTCCGCGCGCTTCACTTCGAGGTCCTCGACCGTGACCACGGTGCCGTTGAAGAGCTGCTTCTCCCATTGCGTGGCCCCGATGCGGATACGGTCACCGACCGCGACCTCCAGCGGCTCCGTCAGGCGCCCGTCCAGGTCCCGACTCACCTCGATCACCGCTCGTTGGGCCTCTGGAGTTTGGGAAAGCACGCGCTCCCGCATGAGCCACGAGAGCGCCCGGCCCTCCGCCTTCGTGCGGGCGAGCACGACGGTGGACATGCCGGGCTGTGCGCGCACATGGCGCTCCCAGTCGTCCACGAGACGGGTCAGGGCCTTCTCCTCGTCGTGGCAGAGATGGAGGCGGTTGCGCAGATGCCACGCCCCGATGGCCTTCTCCGCCTCGCCGTCCCTGAGCGCCTCCGACACCGCCACCTGCCACGGCGTGAACACCGGCTTCCTCTCCATCGCCTCGTACTCGGCGAGGATGCTTCTTCGCTCTTCCCGCGAGGTCAGCCCCGCCCGGAAGCGTGCCTGCTCGGGCAGCTGGTTGTGGACGTGGACCAGCACGTCCTCCAGGTCCGCCTTCTGGCGCCTGATGCGGTCGACCCGGATGCTGCCGGCCACGTCACGGACGAGCCTCAACCCCGGCCCCGCCTCCACGGGCTGCTGCTGCCGGGTGTCGCCGGCGAACACCACCTTGGCGCCGTGGCGCTCGGAGAGCTGCAGGATGTGGTGTGCCTGGCGCGTCGACAGCATCCCCGCCTCGTCCACCACGATCAGCGTGCGCTTGCCGATCTCCACCTGCCCTTTCGCCGCGAGCTTCAGCAGCTTGTCCACGCAATAGGCGCGGGCGTCGCAGTCGTCGCCGAGAGCCACCGCCGTCCGCCAGGCCACCGCCGTCGGCACGATCTCGTAGCCGTGCTCCTTGTGCAGGTCCGTTATGGGCCTGAGCGTGGTGGTCTTGCCCGATCCCGCGGCGCCCTCGATCACCGCCACGCGCCCGCCCTTGATCGTGGCATGGCGGATCGCCAGCGACTGCTCCTGGCTCAGCGGATAGCCCTCCTCCAACAGGGTCTCCACTTTCTCCTTCACCGCCTCTTCCGGCAGGGCGTGGCCGGTATCGACGGCCATGGCCTCCGCCATGTCGCGCACCGCCTGCTCCAGCCCCAGGTTGTGCCGAGTGGAATAGACCTCGGTGTGGACCATGCCGGCCCTGGATTCGGCGGTCTGCTTCTTCGGCTCCAGCCGCTCGATCTCCGGGTTGCGGCGCAGGCGCTCGATCGCCGTCTCCACCGCCTCCCGGCCCATCAGGCCTGCGGCCGCGTTGGCGGCCGCCTCCACCATGTCCGGGCGCCGGAACACCGCTTCCTCGCGCGCAAGGTGAGCGGGAAGATCGTCGAGACGGTCGGTCAGCTCCCGAATGGCCTCGCGGCCGATCTCCACCTCGTGCCCGGTCACCGAGGCGATCAGATCCTCGCGCTCGACGAAACCCTCGGCCTCGCCCCGCCAGCGCCGGTGGCGTACCTCCGGGTCGTTGTCGTGGGACTTGCCCTCGCGCGTGATCTTGTTGACGCCCGCCATGCGGGACGCGTTCCCGAGAGAGGGGATTCCCAGCTCCCCGGCCATCGCGACGATGGCCTTGCGCCGCTTGGACCAGAAGGCCTTGAGGTCGTCGGGCATGCCGACGATGCGGGTGAACTCGTTGTTGGGCCCGTACTGCTCCATCCGGACCCCAAGGCCCTGTTGCAGCTCCCAGGCCATGTTGGCCCGGAACAGCGCTCCGGCCGCTTTCTTCCAGCTGTAGACAGGGTACTGGTGGTGGGCCCGCCACTTCCCGTCTTCCTTGGTTCTCGCAACGTTGAAGATCGTGCAGTGGACGTGAAGCTGCGGGTCGTTCTCGCGGCTGGTGCCGTGAACGAACGTAGCGCCCATGAGGTCGGCCTCGACCGGGCGGGTCACGCCGTTCTCAGCGAGCCGAGTGTAGCTGCAATGCTTGAGAACGGAGTCTTCCAGCGCCGCGCGTGCAGAGGCCACCGCCATTGCCTCGATCCGCTCGCGCATCTGCGGCTCGGCGATGGCCCAGAGCGTGGAGATGCTCTTGTCCACCGAGAACGTCATGTCGATGCCGGGGGAGCGGTCTGGATTGCCGGCGCGCTGCACCAGGCCGTCCGGTCCGTCCGGAGCGAAGCCGTTGTAGAGGCGCTGAAACTGGCCGGAGTCGACCTTTACACCATCCTCCAGGCCGAACAGGCCCTTTGGATTGAACCAGGTGCCGTCCGGCTCTTCACCCGCCGTGTAGTACTCGTTGGGATGCCGGAAGGAGCGCTGGCTCTCCAGGTAGTACTCCGCCGACGCCATCTGGCCGATGGACGCTACCACGGCTGGGTGTCCTCAAGGCTGACCAGGACGGCGATGATTGGCATGAACGTCTCGATTCCTGTCGTGGATGCCGGCTTCGTCGCGCGTTCGGCCCGTAACGACTTGAATGTACGGGCTCTTTCCCTACTACGATCGGACGAATCGTCTTTCTATGGTCGATAGTACGGCCTTGAATGGGATCGCGCAAGCGTTAGCTTGCACAGGTGTGCAGAGGATTTTTCATTGCTCTACGGTTTCACAGGAGAGAACTCCGCGCAAGACACGGGTTCCGTGGCAGGGACAGGGAGAAATCAGCGCCGAGTGGGGGCCCCGTCGCGGGTGCGGGACGGGACTGTCGTTGACGGCGCGCAGGCGCTGGGCGACGGTACGGAAAGGCTCGTGTAGCAACCACGAACGGAGGAGACAGAGATGGCGGCAAGGCGCTTCAACGAGACGGATATCGACTTCGAGGCGATAGAGGGCGACCTGGCGAAGCTGGCGCCGCCGAAGCTGAGCCTGAAGGACGTCCTGGACCGTCTGCGAGACCGCATGGTCGAGCAACGGGCCAAGGGCGTCACGGTGGCGCAGATGCACGAAGTGCTGAAAGCACGAGGCATCGAAATCGGCGAGCGAAGCCTCAAGACCTTCCTCGACAAGGGCGAGCTGCCGGGACGCAAGACCGCGAGGTCGGCGGCTCAGGCCGCGGGAACGGACACGGGCAACGATCCGTTCTGAGCGCCGGGCGCGAGAGGCGATATCGCTCGAAGAGCGATGAGCCGTCGCCGATATGCGGCGTGGTCGATGTAGGGAGAGCAGGCGAGCAACGGCGATGGCGCGTCAGCGCCGAACCTGTTGCGAGGCCGTGGAGGGAGGTGAGCCGCCGAAGGGCGGCGAGAGGGGGGAGAGCGGCGGCGGAGCGCCGCGACGCGCCGCGATGCGCTCATGTGGGGGATGGGCGAGAGCCGCCGGCGATGCGAGCGGAGCGAGCGAGCTACGGCGCGATTATGCACGGGCATGGCTGCACGCACCCGCAAGCGAAGCGCGCAGCGAGCGAATGCGAGCGCAGGCGCCAGGGATCGTCACCCGAAGGGCGGAGACCGCGTGAGCGGGCTCCGTGGAGCCGAGCGGGGCGAAGCCGCGCCCGGCGGAATAGAGCCCGGCGCCCGGTCGTCAGACCGGGCGGGCGCCCAGACCTTATGACTGGACGAGCTGTTGATATCGAGCTGTCATCGGCCATGATCGGATATGACCCGGATGCCGAAAGGATGGAGGATTTGCCGGACAGGGCCGCAAGCGGTGGGTTGGTGGCGGCGCCTGGAGCGCGAGCGGCGCGGGCGCGAAGCGCCGCGCCGCGAAGCGCGACACTTTGCACGGCGCAAAAAGAAAGGCCGATCCCTCGCCGAAGCGAAGGACCGGCCCTGGCCGGCGGCAAGCGCAGCGCCCTCACGCGGCGACGTGCTGGACCGGGATGCCGAGCTGGCGGGCCTTGTCGACCAGGTTCCCGGTGATGCCCGAGCCGGGGAATGCGATGACGCCCTTCGGCAGCAGGTTCAGGAGCTCGTCGTTCCGCCGGAACGGGGCGGCCTTGCCGTAGGCGTTCCAGTCCGGGCGGCACACCACCTGGTCGACGCCGCGCGCCTCGGCCCAGCTCGCCGCGATCTTCTCGACGCCGGGACCGCCGCCGTGCAGCAGAACCATGTCGGCGTGCCTCGCGCGTGTGCGGTCCAGCGTGGTCCAGATCGCGTCCGCGTCCGCGACCTGCTTGCCGCCGGTGATGGCGACGAGGGTGCCGTCCGGCAGGTGCGCGCGGGTCTCGCGGTCCTGCCGGGCGCGGCGGAAGTCGCGGGCGTCGATGGCGGCCGAGGTGAGCTTGCCGGTCTGCGAGGTGTGCGATCCGTAGCGCGGGCGCCAGGTATCGCCGGTCTCGACCCGGTAGGCGTCTGCGGCGATGTCGCGCATCTTCTCGAACGCGTCGCGGCGGTCGCCGAAGTTGTGCGCCCGGTTGGTGAGAAGCTCCAGCTCCCAGGCCTTCACCTCGTTGCCGTCCTGCGCTCTCTCGAGGTCGCGCATCTCCGGCGCGATCCGGTCGACGGCGCGGTCGAGGCGGGCGACCTGGCTGTGCAGCATGTTGACGAAGCCCCACAGCAGGGCCTCGCGCTCGTCGGCCATCTGGGTTCCCTCGACGGTGACGCCGTCCACGATCACGCGGATCGCCTCGGCGAGCGCGTCGAGGGTGTCGTCTTCGTCCCAGACGTCGCGGCTGTCGAGCTCGCCGCGCTCCGGGCGTCCGCCGTAGAGCGCGAGGCCCTCGCAGACGGCGGCGGTCGGGGAAGCGGTCGGGGTGTCGATGTGAGTGTCGAGCATGACGCTCTCCTGTCTGTTCATCCTCCGGGACCCTGTGCCCCGTCGTGATGTCCTTTCGGGACACGCGCGCGCAGCGGAAGCACCTGGCCCTAGAAGGTCTTGGGCGGGAGTTGGTGCGGAAAGTCGCCGATCTTGGTGCGGAAGATCGCGTTCTTGCCGTCTGGGGAGGGCCGGCGCCCTTCCGTCCGGATTGGCCGCGTTTCGAGTAGGCCTTCGAGGCGTCCGGTCCGTGGCGCCCGCCCAGGTACGGGAGTGTGGGAGGATGGTATGGCGGTGCCTGCCTGCTCGGCGTTGGGCGCCGCGGAGCGGACGCCGGGCAGTTAGCCAGCGCCGGCCCGACACGCCTGCCCCGCGCTTCAGGGGCAGGCGTGCCCCACGCGAGGCGTCGCCAGTTTCAGGCAAGCGATCTTCACGGTCGGCGACTTTCACGGCCCGGCCTAGTCCTTCTTGGGCCAGGCCGCAGGGAGCGGAGCGACCGGAGGACCCGCAGGGTTGCTGCAGCGAGCACGTGTGGCACGATCGGACATCAACGACGTGGAGCAGTCCCTCCTCCCCCCTGAGCGGCGTCAGCCGCTTCGCGGCCGCGGCCGCGACCGCCGCAAGGCGGTTCACGGCGCTCACCAGAGGGGATGCGAGTCCACGAGGCGCTGGGTGACCTCGCGGACGCGCGCGGCATCGCGGACGCGGACGGGACCGCGAAAGTCTTCGCTGAGATGGACGACGAAGAGCGACCGCCCGGGGTCGAGGATGTCGGGCATGCGGAGGACGTCGCCCACGATGTCGCGGTCCTGGTAGACCCGCCATTCGTGGCGGTCGATACGCCTGAAGGTGACGTCGCTCATGGTGCGGTCCTCCCTGTATGCCGTGCCGGCGAGGGACTCTCTCTTCCTCGCTCCGGCGTTTGCCCTGCGGGCGCTTCACGCCAGCTCTCCGGCCGAAGGCCGGTGACGGCGGAGAGCGCCGAGCCGCGCGCGCAGCGCGTCGGCGCCGAGCGCGACGAGGTCGTCGTTGAAGTCCCCGCCTTCGGGGACGACGACGAGCGCGGCGATGTGCGCGGAAGCGCAGCGCCGGGCGAGGCGTTCGGCCGCCGCCTCGCCTTCGGGGTCGTTGTCGCGGGCGATGACGAGCCGCGTGACGCCGGCAGGAGGCGCGAATGCGCCGAGGCTGCCGGCCGACAGCGCGGCGGCCGCGACGGCGTCGGGCACCGCCGTTAGCAGGGCGAGGACGGTCTCGATGCCCTCGCCGACGAGGAGGGTGCCGGCAGCCGGCGTGCCGAAGCGCACGGCAAGGCCGTGGACGCGGCCGAGCGCCTTGCGCGGACGCGCCACGGGCGCCTTGGCGGGGCGGTGCGGGTCGAGCCAGGTGCGATGGACGCCGCAGATGGCGCCGTGACCGAGGCGTTCCCCCGGGGCGCCGGTGACGGCGGCGACCAGCGCCGGCAGGCGGCGCAAGCCGCCGCCGTCGCGGTAGTGGAGTGCCGGGTGGAAGCGCAGCGCCGGGAAGCGGCAGCGGTGGAGGGCGCGGGCCCGGAGATAGGCCTCGGCGTGGGTGCCGTCGATGGGGCGGCAGCGCTGCCAGAGGCGGCGTGCCGCCTCGGACCTGTCGTATGAGTCTGGGCCGTCGGCTACGGGCGCGGCTGGCAGCGAGAGGAAGGCGCGCGCCTCGGCGAGGGCGGCGCGCAGCGAGCCCGCGCCGGAGGCGATGCGGATGAGATCGAGGAGATCGCCGTGTTCGCCGGTGGCGGCGTCGGTCCACTTGCCGGGGATGCCGGGCGGCCCGAGGCGGACGAAGAGCGAGCGCCCTCGGGCGCCGCGAATGTCGCCGGCGGTCCAGTAGCGGCCGCTCCTGCGACCGTGCGGGAGATAGCGCCGGCAGACCTCCTCGGCGCGCGCGCCGAGCGCGGCGGCGACAGCCGCGGCCGCGCTCATGGCGTGCGCCCCAGGGGCGACGCCGGGACGGCGAAGCCGGGACGGCGAGCGGGGGCTTGAAGCATGAGAAACCTCTCGGGCTGCTGTGGGACGCCCGGTTCCGGCCGCTCTCCGGCTCTCGCCGGTGCCGGGACGGCGGGCGCAGCGCGAAGCGCGAGCGCTGCCGCCCGGCCGGGGGCGGCTCGGGACGGGCAGGGTCGGCGATGCGTCGGCGGGATGCGCAACGGGCGACAGCAACGGTCACGGGCTATGCGGAACGGTCACCGGCTCGAGGACGATGACCGTGACCGGCATGTCGGCGAAGCAAGCGGTGACGAGAGGACGCACCGCACGCCAGTCGAGGCCGCCCAGGCCGCAGCCGATGGGCGGGATGGCGATGGACCGGATGCCGTGGCGGGCAACGGCCGCGGCGAGGTCGGGAAGTCCGGCTTCGATGTCGCCGATCGCGCTTCGGTCGCGCCAGTGACGCTTGGTGGGGAAATGCACGATCCACCGGGGCCTGTCGCAACCGGTGTCGAACATGAACATGCGTCCGGGCCATACCCGGCCCTGTGCGCATGCGTGGCGGTAGGCGAGGAAGGCGTCGGGGTGGCGGCGCTTGAACTGGAGGGCGAGTCCGCGTCCCATGACGCCGACGCAGTTGACGGGATTGACGATGGCCTCGGCAGGTTGGGCGAAGATGTCGCCGCGGGTGAAGTGGATCATGGCGCGCTCCCTGGCAATCGGAGAGGCGGAGGACGGGACGCCCGGCCCCGCGACTGTCCGCTTGCCCCGCTCTCGCCGGCCTCGCCCTCCTGCCGAGGTATGACGAGGGCGGGCGATGCGCGAAGCGCGAGCCGTGCCGCCCGGCCGGGGACAGCTCTGGACCGGCTGCAAAAAGAAAGGCCGGTTCCGCGCAGGGAGTGACGCGGAACCGGCCCCAGTGGAGCGGGAGGGAGGAGCCCGCTAGAAGGGAGGATCGTCGTCCACTTCGGACGAGGTGGCGGTGCCGGACGCGGCGGTCGCGGCCGCCTCACCGTTGGACGCAGGCGCGCCGTTGCTGTTGGCCGGCTTGTCCAGGAACTGGACGCGCCCGCCGGGGACCAGCAGGATCTCGGTGGAGAACCGATCCGAATCCTCGCCGTCCTTGCGCCAGCGCCGGGTCTGGAGCTTGCCCGCGACGTAGACCAGCCGGCCCTTCTTCGCGTGCTTTTCCAGCATGTCGACCAGACCGTTCTGGAAGCTCACGCAGCGATGCCACTCCGTCCGGTCCACCCGCTCGCCGCTCTGGCGATCGATATAGCTCTCGTCGGTCGCGATGCTCATGTTGGCAACGCGCCCGCCGGAGGCCAGGTGGTTGATGGCGACGTCGTCGCCGAGGCGGCCGATCACTTCGGCGCGGTTGAGACCAAAAGCCATGGTTCGTCTCCTGTTCATCCTGGTTGATGACGATGGGTTGACGAACGGGTCAGGAACCTCTCTCGGTCCCCTTCCCGTTCACCCCTCTCCAAGCTCCTCTCAACCTCTCCTGTGCCGTCCGCCCCGAGGCCTGCCGGGTGGCCGAGTGCCTTGCCGCCGGCACGGACGGGATGGGCGGTGGAGATCAAGACGCCAGGGTGCGGAACGTCGCGGAGATGCGCGTGGTGGAGCGCTGCGCGTTGGCGGCGGGATCGATGCCGTGCATCCATGCGGAGCGGGCCTGCCCGCGCAGGACGAGGACGGAGCGGCGGGGCAGCAGCGCGACCTCGTCCGACGCCAGCCCCTCGCGGACGTAGGGACGCGCGGCACGGGGCCGGAACAGCATGGTCCAGGCGTCGCCCAGCGAAAGCGACACGACGACCGGGCCAAAGCTGGCATGGTCGGCGTGCATGCCGATGCCCTGGCCGGGGCGATACTCGTTGACGATGCACTGCTCGGGCCGCCGGCCGTGGAAGAGCGGTGCCAGGCGCGTTGCGACGACCTCGGCCCAGCGCGGGAACGGGGGCGCTGGGTCGTGCCGGCCGGTGCCGGGCGAACGGTAATCGTATCGATACCCGTAATGCTGAACCCGCCGGCTGAGGTCGGTGAGCCAGGGCGCCTGGGCGATGCGCAGCAGAATGCGTTGCTCCTCGGCCTCGGTGACGATGTCGGGCACGATCGCGGCGCCGTGGTCGAAGATGGTCATGGTCAAGTCCTCCCTGGTTCGACGGGGCCGCCGCGGGAAACTCTCTCTCCCGCTCACGGGCGCGTCGCCCCTCTTCCGGCCCGACACTGCCTCGGAGAACCGCGTGCTGATGGCCGTGCGTGGGATCGCAGCGGCGTCGGTCCGTCTTCTCTGGCTGCCGGCCGGGTCCGAGTCGTCGTGGCGGGAGCCGGCGACGTGCGATGGCCGGCGGATGCGGGCGCATGGCCGCAGTTGGCGGCCCTCGCGGCGGGCGGCGTGCCGCTGGCACTGGGGTGTTGTTGTGGCATGCGTGGCGCAGGGCACGGGGCCGCGCGAGGCCGGAAGTGTGGTGCAGGGATCGAAGGACGGGGCGGCGGGGATCGCGCAGGGGCGGCGTCAGCCGCCGTGCGTGGGAGGTGGGTCGGGCGGGATGCCGGCGGGAGCGCGCGGTCGGCCCCCAGGCAGCGGTGCGCGGGTGGCCGGGCGGCGGCGCGGCGGCACGGTTTGACCGGCATCGTGTCCGGGCTAGGCTTGCTGGGCGCCGGGGGGAGGATCGGCATGGCGACGCTGACGCGGGCCGAGCTGAGGGAAGCCGTCCACCGCGAGACCGGGCTGCCGCAGAGCGAGGCGGCGGAGCTCGTGGAGACGGTGATCGAGGCGATAGCCGAACGGCTGTCGGCCGGCGAGACGGTCGGCATCTCCGGCTTCGGCAGCTTCAGGGTCCGCGACAAGGAGCCGCGTGAGGGCCGAAACCCGAAGACCGGAGAGCCGGCGGCGATCCCGGCGCGCCGGGTCGTGACGTTCCGGCCGTCGACGGTCTTGAAGCAGCGTATCGCGGAGCGGATGGATGGCGCCGGCGACGGAGAATAGCCGGGCCGGCTATCGATGCCCGGAGCGGACCGCCGATTCGCCCGGGCGCGGGAAACGCAGGGGGGAGCGACGATGACGGGGATCGACGAGAGCGCGCTGACGAAGGGCCAGGTGCGCAAATTGAACGCGCTGCGCAAGTCGGTGGGCGAGGACGTGGGGGAACGCGCCTTCGCGGCGTGGCTGGAGTCTCAGAGAGAGGCCGCAGGCGAGGCGGACGGGAACGCGGTGCAGATCGTCGACGTGCTGTGGCCGCTGGTGGAGGAAGGCCGGCTTGCGATTCCGCGCGGGGGCTATCTGCTTCGGCGCGGCCGCGGGCGGATCATCGTCGAGCCGGCAAGGTCGTAGCGGAGACTCCCGCTTCCATGCCGGCGGGATGTGTGGGCGCGGGAGGCGTTCATGCGGTTCGATCGAGGAAGGCGCGGGGCGATAGAACCTCGACCGATCCGTATCGCGGTTCCGTGAAATCCCGCGTGTTGCCGGTAATGAGGACGGCGCTGCCGGTCATGGCGGTCGCGAGATAGACCTCGTCGTCGGGATCGCGGAGGCCGAACGCGATTTGCGCCGGCTCGACGATGAGAGCCAGCCGTTCGATCTCGCCGATGAGCGCTCGCAGGGTGTCTCGATAGGCCGCCTGCCTGGGCCGTTCGGCCACCGCTACGTACTCCTCAAGGACAGGCTCGGAGAGGACGATATCGTGGCTGCGCACGACCCTGTCGACGACGGTGCGGCAGGTGCCGTCGATGCGCGCCTCCGACACGATGACGTTGCAGTCGAGGACGACCCTCATGCCTCACGGCTGCGGCGTTCCCGGCGCGATTGGGCGATATCCGCGATGCTGTCCTGCATGATCTCGTCCTCGGAGCGGCCGAGGTCCTGGGACGAGGGCTTCGTCGCGGCAATCGTGGCGGCGATGCGGTCGGCTGCCGCGTCGCGGTCGACCACCTGCTTGGGGCGAAAGAGGATGCCGTCGCCCATAAGGGTGGCCTCCATGATGTCGCCTTCGCGAAGATCGATGCCTTTTCGCAGCCTGGCGGGAATGGTGACCTGGAACTTCGACTTGACGGTGACCAGGGGCATGGCGTCCTCGCGCGATAGAAGTTGGAAAGTCAAACATTCGTACATCTGTGTGTGGCAGAAGGCAAGGCGGTGGTGGGCTGCGGGGCCTGGCCGCTCTCAGCCTGCGGTCTATCCCCCTACCCTGAATGCCGCCGAAATCGCGCAGTGGTCGGGGTGGCGTCCCCGGCGCGGCGCCTCGCGGACCGAGCCTGTCATAAGCATGTGCTGCGCGCGCGCGCCCGCTACCACATGGTCGATCAAGGACGAGTACCGTGGATCGCACCGCGTCAGGAGGCCTGCGGTCGCCAGACGCAGAGGCGTCGAGGGCGGCGACAGCAGCCGCCATGCCCAGTCGTCGGGCAGCGCCAGGCGGCGGTTGAAGTCGCCGAGGATGACGAATGCGGTGCCCTCGGCGCGCCTTGCATCGGCCCAGTGCTTGAGATGCATGAGCTGCCGCCGAAGGACGGCGCATGCTTTGTCGCGGCGTCGGTCGCGGTCCTGGGCCGCGCCCCAGCATCCGGTCCTCAGATGCACCGACAGAAGCCGCAGATCGCGGCCGCCCTCGCTCACGGTGATGTCCGTGCCCCAGCGCTGGAAGGGGCCGCCGTTCCCGAGCGCCGAGAGGTCGGCGTTGCGGCGCCAGGCGAGGCCGCTGCGGATGACGAAGCCGGTCGCGAGGTGGCCAATATGCGCGTGGGGCCTGTCCCAGCAGCGGCGCGAGCGCGCCATCGGCGGACGGGACGACATTGCCACCTCCCAGGCCGATGGCGGGAAGACGCGGCGCGCTGCCGCTTCGTTCTCGACTTCCTGGAAGGCGACGACATCGGCATCCAGGGCGGCGACCTGGCGCGCGATGGCGTCGTAGTCGGCCTGGGTGCGGCCCAGGCATCCCTGGCCGTCGGTGTCGTCGAGGTGCTCCAGGTTCCAGGCGGAGATGCGCAGCTCGCCGGCATGAGCGGATGGTGTCGGCAGGCCCAGCGCCAGGAGCGGAAGCACAATCAGGAGTGCCGACAGGGGCAAGGGTCGGCTCCGCAGGTTTGGCTTGCGGCCAGGGGAGCGGACGGTGGGAAGGATGGGCGCCTGGTGGGGCTGGCGGCGAAGTCCTGGTCTCATGGCAGTTGGTGTTCCGTCGGCTTGGTGTTGGCGGAGGCTGCGGCGATCGGGAGCGGGGTCAGTGGAGCGGCGCGTCGCCCCGGCCGGGAGCCATGGATTGCGTGGCGAGCTTGGACCATGCCTCGCGGTCCAGCCCGAGCCTGGCATTGAGGCGGTCGCAGAGGCGCTCGGCGTCATCCAGCGACAACGCCACGAGGGCGGTGGGAACGTAGCCCTGCATGCCCTGGAACACGATTCTTATCTGCTGCGGCGTGTCCTCGAAATCGTAGGCGGGCGTGAAGGCGTAGACGGGGTCGTCGGGCAGCGTGTGGGCGGTCATTGCACGGTCTCCGATTGTGGGGCGGCAGGCGGCGCGCTGTGCTCAGGCGGCGTTGGGCGCCGCGATAGGCCAGCGCTCGACGATGCGCTCCAGGGTGGCGCGGTCGGGCGCAAAGAGCCGGGTGCGCCATGAGACGATCTCGGCGACACACCCCATGCGCTTGAGCACGTCGGTGTCGCCGTCGACGGGCCCCTCGATCTCGATGCGGTTGGCCCCCATGAGGCGGCGGCGGGCGAGCTTCCAGCCGTTGGCGAGCGGGAAGGACGCGCCGCGCACCATGATCTCGTCGTGGACCTCGGCGGCGGTGAGGCCGGGGCCGCCGTCGAGACCGAGGGCGGCGCGGAAGTCGCTGACCTCGGCGGGACCGAGGACGCGGCCGATGAGGTGTTCGCCGTCATCGGCGACGAGGCGGCGGACCCGCATGCTCTCGTCGGGCAGCCGGTCCCAGATCGGCAGCAGCAGGCCGGCGACCAGCCAGAAGCGAGACTCGCGGTAGGACGGCAGCCCCGCGATTTCGGCATCCCAGAGGGCGCGCCAGCGGTCCTCGTCGGCGGCACGCCACTGGGAGGCTTCCAACGCCGCCCTGGCCATGGTCTCGCGGACGGCGGGGCGGACCAGGCGCACCCGCTCCTGCACGTCGCCGTCGTCGAGCGTGCGCGACGGCGCGTCCATGACCATCGCCGCCCGCTTCGACTGGCCGTTGACGATGAGGAGCGGCGGGTTGTTGGAGGTGGCGGAGTGGAGCTCGATCGCGGCGTCGGCAGCGAGCGGCTCCAGCCGGTCCTTGCGCGCGATCTCGACGATCTCGGTCTCGGCGCCGGAGCCTTCGTGGGTGAACACGGTTTCGCGCTGGGCGACCGAGAGCGAGTCTGCGGCGATGGTCTCGACGCCGCGCTCGAAGGTGCCGGCCTCGACGGCAATCTCGATGTTGGCCTCGATCCGGGTCTCCAGCGCCCCAAAGAGCTGGTTCTGCTCGTCGATGGGAAGCGCCAGCAGCCGGTTGAGAAACTGCGGCATGGGCGGCAGGTCCTCCTTGAGGTTGCCCTCGTAGACGAGCTTGAGGCCGGTGGCCTCCTCGAAGTCGGCGAGCGACCAGCCCGCGATGTTGCCGCGCCAGAGGGCGATGTAGAACTGGCGCAACGCCGACTTGGCGTAGAGGCTCTCGAGATTGTCGCTGGCCCTGAAGAGCGCGGTGTCGTCGCTCCCCATGGCGGTCTGCGAGTCCCGCTGTCCCCGCGTGATGGCGCCCAGGCTGTCCAGACGCCGGGCGATGGTGGCGATGAACCTGCGTTCCCCCTTCACGTCGGTTGCGACGGGACGGAACAGCGGCGCCGACGCCTGGTGCGTGCGGTGGGTCCGGCCCAGCCCCTGGATCGCCTGGTCGGCCCGCCAGCCGGGCTCCAGCAGGTAGTGGATGCGGCGCTCGGTGTTGGGGCAGCCGAGATCGGCGTGGTAGCTGCGCCCGATGCCGCCGGCCATGGAGAACACCAGGATCCTCTTGCTCCCGTCCATGAAGGCGGCGGTCTCGGCGAGGTTGGCGGAGGCCGGCCGCGACCGGAGGGCGAGGCGCTCGCCCCTGGCGTCCTCGATCCTGAGCACCCGGCGCGAGCGCCCGGTGATCTCGGCCACGGCGTCGTGCCCGAAATGATGGATCAACTGGTCCAGCGCCGATTGCACCGGCGGCAGCGCGCCGAGCTTCTGGATCAGCGCGTCGCGCTTGGCCAGCGCCTCCTGGCACAGCACCGGGTTGTTGTCGGCGTCGAAGACGGGGCGCGACATGAGGTTGCCGTCGTCGTCCTCGAAGGGCTCCTGCAGCTGCACCGGGAAGGCGTGCTCCAGGAAGTCGAGCACGTATTCCCTGGGCGTCAGGTCGATGGAGAGGTCGTCCCATTCGGACGCCGGGATCTCGGCGATGCGGCGCTCCATCAACGCCTCACCGGTGGAGACGAGCTGCACCACGGCGGAGCGGCCCTCCCCCAAATCCGCCTCGATGGCGCGGATCAGCGAGGGGCACTTCATGGAGGTCAGCAGGTGGCCGAAGAAGCGCTGCTTGGCGCCTTCGAAGGCCGAGAGCGCGGCCGACTTCGCGTTCTTGTTGAGGGTGGAATCCCCATCCACGATGCCGGTCGCCTTCAGGGCCTCCTGGATGTTGGCGTGGATGATCTTGAAGGCGCCGGCATAGGAGTCGTAGATGCGCCGCTGCTCCGGCGTCAGCGGGTGCTGCAGGATGTCCACTTCCACCCCGTCGTAGGAGAGCGCGCGGGCCTGGTAGAGACCGAGGGCCTTGAGATCGCGCGCCACCACCTCCATCGCGGCCACGCCGCCCGCCTCCATGGCCGCCACGAACCCGACCCTGGTCTCGAACGGGGTCTCGCCGGAGGCCCAGAGCCCGAGGCGCCGCGCGTAGGCGAGGCCGGGGACGGTGGTGGCGCCGGTGGCGGAGACGTAGAGGATGCGGGCGTCGGGGAGCGCGTTCTGAAGCCGCAAGCCCGCGCGCCCCTGCTGCGATGGCCTGACCTCGCCGCGCGAGCCCTTCGACCCTGCCGCGTTCGCCATCGCATGCGCTTCGTCGAAGACGATCACGCCCTGGTAAGCGTGGCGCTCGTCCTCGTCCTTGCTGTCCGCGAGCCAGGCGACGATCTGGTCGAGGCGCGACGGCTTGCCCTGCCGCGCGGGGGAGCGCAGCGTGGCATAGGTGGCGAACAGGATTCCCTGCGCATGGGGGATGTCGGCCCCCTGGCGGACCTTGCCGAGGGGGATGACGTCCTCCTCGTGCCCGCCGACGGCGCACCAGTCGCGCCGGGTGTCCTCAAGCAGCTTGTCGGACTGCGAGAGCCAGAGGGCGCGCTTCCGGCCCCTCAGCCACTGGTCGAGGACGATGGCGGAGACCTGCCGGCCCTTGCCGCAGCCGGTGCCGTCGCCCAGCATCCAGCCGCGCCGGAAGCGGACCGGATCGGACAGCGGCTCGTCAGCATCGACGGTTTCGCTATCGTCATCGGAAGCCGGAGAGGCTTCATCGTTGTCGTAATGGCCGTCGGCGTCGACGCGCTGCACGGTCTCCCAGCCGGCGCCGATGCGGTACTCGGCGGCGAGGTGGCGCTCATGCGCCTGGCCGGCGAGGATCACGCTCTCGAGCTGGGCGTCGGAGAGCTGCCCGTGGGTCACCACCTTCTCCGGCAGCATCGGACGGTAGGACGGCATGGGGTGCGGCACCGCCGCCATGGCGCCGGACTGCACCAGGGGCGTCGGGTGCTCCGCCGCCCCCGGCACGTGGATGCCGGAGGCCCGCCATCGCGCGTAGGGGCCGGAGGGTTGCGCGCTCTGGGCGGAACCGGCGCCGGCCGGCACCGCCTCGTACGCGAGCTCCGCGACCGGGCCCCAGTCGTGGGGCTTCGGTTCCGGCCGATGCGCGGCGGTCCTGGTGCGCTTCGCCCGCATGGGCCGGGGCGCGGGCGCCTGGCCGAACAGGTCCGCGCCCGGCACGGGCTCGATGGGGCGCCGGACCGGCACGGTGCCGGCGACCGCCTGCAGCAGACCCTCGGGCCGGAGATGGCCGGCGTCGCGCACGGGGTGGCCGGCATAGACCCGGCCGGGCTTCTTCCCGCCCCTGTCGAGGACGGTGAGACGGGTGTCGAAGGTGGTGCCGCGCCGCGCGTAGGCGCGGCCGTCGATGGGCGCGGTGAACACCGCGTGGGCCGGCGGGTCGAGCGATGCGAAGGCGTCTTCCCACGCAGCGTCGCCGGGGACGCAGTGCGCGGACGAAATCGCCACGAGCCGCCCGCCCGGCGGCAGCATGGAGAAGGCGGAGCGGATGTGATGCAGATCGGCATGATGGCGGATGCGGTCCACGCCGGGGCTCGCGGAGAAGGGCGGGTTCATCAGCACCACGGTGGGACGCAGCTCCGGCAGCCGATCCCTGATCGATTCCGCGTTGTGGCGGGTGACGGTGCTGCCCGGAAACAGGCCCGCGAGGAGGCCCGCACGGGTGGCGGCGATCTCGTTGAGGTGCAGCGCGCCGGCGGGCCCGTTGCCAAGCGCAAGTTGCGCCATGACGGCCAGCATGCCGGTGCCCGCCGAGGGTTCGAGCACCACGTCGCCGGGCCGGATCATGGCGGCCTGGAGCGCCGCGTAGGCGAGCGGCAGCGGCGTCGAGAACTGCTGATACTTGAGCTGCTCCTCGGAGCGCCGCGTCTGGGAGGGTTCCAGCGCCGCGAGGGTCTCCAGCATCCGCAGCATGGCGGCGGTGCCGCCCGGACCGGCGCCGGCCTCGCGCCGCATGGCGCGGCCGTAGCGCTGGAGGAACAGCACCAGCGCCGCCTCGACCGCTTCGTAGGAATCCTTCCAGAGCCAGGCGCCGTCCGCGTCGGAAGCGCCGAAGGCGGCCGTCATCGCATCGCGCAATGCGCGGGCATCGAGCGTTCGGCCGGACTCAAGGACGGGCAGCAGGCTGCGGGCGGCAGCCAGCAGCGCGGCGGGTTCGCCGATTGCGGTGGCGGGGAGTGCGGCGGCGGGCGGACGCGCGGGCGCGGGCGGCGCCGGGTGGGTGTCGAGCATGAGCGGGCTCCGGTGACAGGCTGCGGGGAAGCCGGCACCGAAGCGGCGCAGGAAGGCGCTCCCGCAACGTTCCGTCCGGCCTGCCCCCGACGACGCCCCCCGTGCTCCTGGCGGCGGAGCGCGATGGGCCGGCCGAATTGCGAGCCGTGGCGGTGGGTTCTGGATGGACGGGGCGTGCCCGCTAGAGGAGGCCTTTTTCCCTGAAGCTGAACGCGGCCTCCGGGGTGACGATGACGTGGTCGTGGAGGTCGACGTCGATCGTCTTGAGGGCGTCGCGCAGGCGGTTGGTCATCTCGACGTCGGCCCGCGACGGCGTGGGGTCGTTCGACGGGTGCTGGTGGAGTACGACAAGGGCGGCTGCGCCGACCTCGAGCGCCCGGACGCAGACTTGGCGGGGATAGACCGGGGTGTGGTTGATGGTGCCGCTGGAATGCCGCTCGTCGCGAATGAGACGATTCTTGGTGTCGAGGTAGATCGCCCGGAATTCTTCGACGTCGCGGTGTCCCGCCAGCGTGCGGCAATACTCGACGACCTTCTCGTAGGTCGCGAGCTGGGGATGGAACGTGTCCGGCAGCGCGGCCCTGGCCATCCGGATGCCGAGCGCTTCTGCGGTCTTGATGGCGGCGATGCCGGCCTCGCCCAGCCCGGCCACCGCGCGCAGCGTGTCGGGGCGGGCGGCGAGGACGCGGGGCGTAGAGCGGAAGGTGTGCATCAGCACCCCGGCGAGGTGGTGGGCTTCGGCGGCGGAGTGCGATCCGGCCAGCAGGAGCTGCAGGAGCTCCCTGTCGTCGACGGCCTCGCGCCCGGCGCGGAGAAGGCGGGTGCGAAGGCTGTCGAGGGCGGTGTCTTCGGCGGCGTACGGTGTTGCGGTTGCAGGGAACGGGGCCGCGTCGCGCAGGCCGGCGGCGGGTGCATCGGAGAGGCTCATCGGCCGGTCCTCCGGAGCTTGGCCACCAGGCCGTCGATCATGGCGGGATAGGCGGCGCAGGCCTCGCCCCAGCCGCGCAGGTTGCGCTCGAAATCGTCGAGCGAGCCGAGATGGGCGTTGAAGAGGGGATCGTCGGTGGTGGCGGCGAGGACGGAGCTACCGGAGACGGCGATACCCGTGATCGCCGGGGTGGTCATGGACTGAAGGTCCAGCAGCCAGCAGAGGAAGGCGCAGAACATCGGCGAGAGGTTCTCACCCCGGCGCGGGTCCATCGGGTGCAGGGGCGCGGGCATCGGAGGCGGTGCGGGCATCGGAGACGGTGCGGCGGGGATCGCCACGGCGACAGTGGTATCGGGCATGGCGCGGCTCCATGTGACGGAATGGAAGGGACGCCCCGCCACGGGAGGAGAGACCGCGGCGGGGCGCTGAGGAGAGGGAGGGGCGGCGCCGGAGGCCTCCAGGTTCCGCGCCGCTCGCCCCTTCGCCGCGGGCCTCTGCTCAGGCCGGCGTGGAGGATCGGTTGTCCCGTCCGGGTCCGACCTCTCCGGTCCAGCCCTTCACTCGTACGATTGCCTTGCCGCCCGCGACGGTGACCTCGGGGGCGCCGTCCGGGCGAGGGGACACGGTGACGACAGGCTTGTTGCCGGGCGGCGGTGGCGGATCGGAAACCTCTGTCGTCACGGTCGCGGCGTGGTCCACGAAGCGGATGCGGACGGTGCCACCCGTGACGTCCACACTGCCGGGCGGGCGGGGGCCGGTGAGAGTCACCACGGGCGGCTCGCCGCGCTCCGTGAACCTGGCCGGGATGGGCAGGGACTTGTCGTCGTCCCAGGCGTCCTCGTCGCGGCCGATGCAACAGGCATCGACATGGGTGGGGCCGCAATGATCCAGCGACTTCCAGTGGGGGTCGTCGTTGGCGACGGCGATCGCCTTCTCCAGCGCCTCGTCGAGGGTCTCGGCTTCGACCGTGACGGTGTTGCCGTAATAAGCCGGGAATCCGCACTGGACCGTGAAATGCTTCTTCATGCCGCCACTCCCTCGGGCGCCGGTGTCTCGGGGCCGAACTCGACCGCGACCTTGCCGCCGCTAACGTTGATGGAGACCTCGCGGTCGCGCGGCATCACCCAGAGGATGTTGCGCCAGACGGCTTCGGCGATGGTGTGCTTCATGGCCTCTTCCTCGGTCGCGAGCAGCTTCAGCGCCATGTGCATGGCGTCCTCGTCGAAGCGGCGGCGCTGCGTGTCGTGGCTGTCGGCGTCGGCGTCATCGACCGGCGAAAAATACGCGTACCGCAGGAGTTGCTTGAGCCGGTCGGGTTGAAGGTCGCTGTCTTTCGTAACCAGCGGCTGGGTATCGTCGATCCAGTCCCCTTCCGCGCCGACGAAGGCGACGTCGGCCGGAACGGTCATGGTCTCGGGCGGCTCGCTCCCCCGCAGGACATGGATGTGCATGTGGATGGCGTCGGGCCGGGCGAGCGTGTCCGGGTAGCCCGGCGCGGTGGTGGCGTCCGGGGAGAGATCTGCCGTACCGCGCAGGACGTCGAGCCGATGGGTGACGCCGGTCTCGGTGATGTCGATGCGCACGTCGGTGACGCGCGCGAGCGCGTCGTACCAGGCGTAACCCTCGAAGCGCGTGTCGGGCTCGAACAGCCGATCCGCGATGCCGGCGCGCTCGGCGGCACGCCAGAATGCCTGGGCGTCGGGGGTCTCGAGATCGGCGGCCATCACCAGGGAATGGGCGCCGACCGGCGCGTAGGGCTGCGCATCCCGCCAGTCGTCGATATCCGCGGTGGCGGGTCGCCAGCGGCGGAGCTCCGCGGACGGGATCGGGAGCGCGATGCCGGCGTCGGCTGCCCTCCGGTGGTCGCCGAAAGCGATACGCGGCGCCGGGTCGGCGGCCGCCATGGCGCGGTAGATGGCGAGGCGCGCGGCCTTGCGCATATCGTCGAGGAAGGGCGTCTCCACCGCCTCCTTGCGGGCGGGCAGGACCAGCTCCAGCTCGGGGCAGGCCTCGATGTCGGCATGCGCCAGCCAGTTGCCGCCCTCGATGGCCCCGACCTGGGGCAGGCTCACGGTGAGCGTGAGTCCGTGGAAGTTGAGGTCGGGATTGTTGAAGCCCACGTAGCGGTCCCTGAAGACGCCAAAGGTGAGGCCGCGCCAGCGCTCGGCATGGACCGCGCCGTCGAGGAAGGCCTTCCGCTCGCAGGGCTCGCCGTTGAAGGTGACGGGCAGCGGGCAGTGGCGCGCGGCGCTAGCGAGGGCGCCTTCGATGATGACGAGGCTCTCGTCGGCGATGAACGAGATCGCGGTGCCGTGCGGCCAGGGGGCATGGCCCTCGACGACGTCGGCGTCTTCCTTGCCGAGGAAGCAGTTGGGGGTGAGTGAGACACGCCAGCCGGGCGCGAGGTCGAGGGCCGGCCCGCGCGGGCGCGAGGAAATCGTGCAGCCGCGCTTCGACAGCGCATAGACACCCATGCCGGCGGGGTCCTCGCGTTGCGCGGTGTCCTCGTCCCAGCCGCTCTCGCCGAACGAGAGGAGGACGGCGGGGTCGGCGATGCCGTCGCCGTCGTCGGTGACGGTGACGCGGATGCCGGCGGAAGCCTCGCCTTCGTTGACGGCCTCGGTGACGACGTCGACGCGCGTGGCGGCGCTGCGGCGTGAATTCTGAATTAGCTCCACGAACGCGCCGGCGATTCCGGCATCGAAGAATCGCGTGACACGATCGATGGCGCCGTCGTGGACGCGCGCCCGGATCGTGGCGGGGACACTTGTGCCGGAGAGCCTGGTGGGATCGGTCATGGTGTCGATCTCCCGTGAATGCGGTGGACGGAGAGGCGCCCCGCCGAAGAGGCCGGCGGGGTGCGTGGGCAGGTGGCCGGCTACGAGCGGCGCAGGAAGGCGGGGATCTCCAGCGGGTCGCCACCGCTGTCGCAGACAGTATCGTCGACGGTGTCGTGGCCGTTGCCGGGCACGGCAGGTGGCTCGGCGCCCGGGGACGTGCCGCCGTCACCGCCGTTCTCGAAACCGACGGTGCTGACGATCACCCTGGGGCCGCCGTCGGCGGTGGGCACCGCGTTCATGGCGTCGATGCCGGTTCCGACTGCATGCGCGACGGTGTCATCGCACGTGCCTGTCGGGGTGTCGTCGGGCGCGGTCGCCCCTGCCCCCTCGGCCGGTTCTGCATCGTCCGCGTCGGGGGCCGGCGCCTCGGGGGATTGGCTGTTGGCGGCCGCATCGGGCTGCCCCGCGGCGGTCTCCTGCTGCGCGTCGGACTGCGCCTCGTCCGAGGACGGCTGGTCGGCGGGCGGCGGATGCACCTCGGCGGCCTCGCCATCGTCGACGGTGCAGGTGTCGAAGGCGCGGAAGCCGGGCGGCGCCCAGGCGAGCGCGGCCGCGTAGCCCTCCTTGGTGACGCCGAGCGGAGGGGAATCGCTCCTGGCGAACGCGGTCTCCATCGCGCTGGCCAGCGTGGCCTTCTTGTCCTTGCGGTGGGAGTGCGCCCACTCCACCCCGAGGACCTCGCGGGCGACGCCGAGCATCCGGTCCTTGCGGACGCGCGACCAGAGCATGTCGGCGGTGGGCCGCACGTGCGCCGCGAACTCGATGTCGAGTCGGGCGACGGTGGCTTCGAGCTCGGGCAAGGCGTCCGCCTCGAAGGCGAGCTGGCCGTTCACCGTGCGCGCGACGCAGGCGGCGAACAGGTGCTGCTTGTCCGCCTCGGGTAGTGACCGCAGTGCCGCGAATGATTCCTGGCGGTCCTCGATCTCCAGCCAGTCGAAGCGGAGGGAAGAACGGTCGGCCAGCATGGCCTCGCCCGGGCTCCAGTCGCCGAACGCGTCGTCGTTGACGCGGAGCGGGGGCCGGTCGCGGGTCTCGCGCACCGCGATGTCGAGCGCATCGTCGCGGTAGCCGGGAGTGAATACCGCGCGCCCCATCTGGAACAGCATGAGGTCGAACGCGACCTCGTAGTCATCGGCGAGGCGGGCTTTCACCAGGGCCGTGCGGATGGCGCGGAGGTCGTCCGCGAGACCGATGCCGACACCGGCCTCCTTGCGCGCCTCGGCCTCCCGGTCGGGACGGGCGGGCGGCATGGCCGGTCCGGCGATGGCGGGGGGCTGAATGCCGGATTCCGAGGTGTGGACGTCACCCTCGTCCGCGGCGTCATCCTGGCGGGCACCCGGCGCGGCGGCCTCGTCTTCGGGGATGTCCTCGGGCTTCACCAGGCCGTGCACGACCTGCAGGGTGCCGTCGTTGCCGACGGTGACGATGCAGCCGGCGACGGCGGTCTGGTCGGGCGAGAATACGGCGCGGGCCTTGATGCCGTCCTGGATCTCGGCGAGACGCGGCTCGATGGCCTCGGCCTCCTCGACCAGCTCGTCGGTCCACGCGTCCTCGTCCATGTTGACGAGCTCGTCGTGCCGGCTGTGCAGGCGCTCGATCTCGGCTTGCTCTTCGTCGGTGGGTTGCGCCGGGGTGGGGCGGACCCGTCCGAACCGCGCGAGGTCGGACCAGTCGACGTCGAGGCGGGCCTCGGCCCACTTCCAGCGGGTGGCGAGCTCGTCGGCCGCGGTCTGCAGGCGGTCCAGGGCGAGCTTCATCAGGAGCGCCGGGTCCTCGAGCCAGACGCCGTTCTCGTACTCGTCGGCGAAGAGGTCGCGCAGCACCGGCCCACCGGCCGCCTCGTAGGCGTCGATGCTCACGAAGCGCGCGAGCGCGGCGCCGGCGGGGATGCGGTCCTCGGTGAGCATCCGCTTGATCTGCCAGTCTGTGGGCCGGTAGCCCTGGTCTTTGACCTGCTCCCACACCGCCAACTGGCGCGCGGTGTCGGTGGTGACGGCGAAGGCCTTGAGGGTGGCCAGGTCGATCTGATCGGCGCGGTAGGCGTCGAGCAGCTCGGGCGCGGCGTGGCCGAGGCGGAGGCGCTGCTCGACGATGCGCTCGGAGACGCCGAAGCGGGCGGCGATGTCGGCGACGGTGGCGCCGGCGAGCGCCAGCGCGCCGAAGGCCTGGACCTGGTCGGCCGGGTGCATTGCGACCTGGAGCACGTTCTCGGCGAGCGAGAGCTCGGTGTCGCCCACGCCGTTCTCGATGACGCGGCAGGGCACGGAGAAGTCGGAAGCGATGGTGCCCTCGCGGGCGAGGTCGTTCAGCGCTGCGAGCCGGCGGGCGCCGGCGATGACGGCGAAGTGCTCGCCGCCGTCCTCGCCGGGACCGATGGAGCGGGCCACGAGGTTCTCGAGCAGGCCGTGGGCGGCGATGGATGCCTTGAGCTCGGCGAAGGCGGTCTTGCCGGCCTCGGTCCTGCGGACGTTGGCGGGCGAGCGCTCCAGCCGGTCGAGCGGGATCGGTCGGATGACGGGGTCGTGCATGAAACGGTCTCCGGGAATGCGTGGATGGGAGAGGATAGGACTCGCTCCGCGAGCACCGGCCCTCGCCCGAATTGACGCATCCCGCTCGACCGCCCGGCGGAGCGCGGCGGGGAAGAGGAGTGGCAGGGGATCAGTCGGTGCAGTGGCAGTCGGAGGTATCGGTGTCGGCGCCCTCGCCGGGGGAGGACGTCGCTTGGTCGAACAGGTCGCGGTCGGCCAAGGCCGCGGCCTTGAGCTCGGCGTAGGTTTCGCCGAGTCGGAAGACTTTCATGCTGTCGCAGGCGCGGCCGTCCGGGCCGGTGCGGTTGGCGACCTTGGCTTCCTGGTCTATCCACCAGTCCGCCAGAGTTGGGTCCTCGCGGATGATGCGGATCAGCTTGGCGCGGCCCTTCAAGAAGCAGCACACGCAATTGCCCGCGTATGACGGGATGCCGAGGTCGAAGGGTTGGCGTTTCCACCAGTCGAGGACGTCGGCCTCTCGGACCCCGACGTCGGCGAGGGGCAGCACGGCGTGGGCGCCGGTCCGCGACCCGCAGTTCATCGCGCGCATGCGCAGGACGCGGCGCGGCTCGTCGGCGCGGAGACCGATCACGGAGTGCCAGCGTTTGAGGCCGAGCCAGTGTCGGGCGTAGGACTCGATTCTATCGCGCTTCAGAAACCCGGTGCAGTATCTCAGTCCATGTGACGGCACAAAGCCTTTGCGATCGATCAGCGCGGCATAGGGCTCGCCGTCCCTGGATGCGGACGCAAAGTCGACGACGCGCGTCCGGTGCGGTGCATCCCAGCAGTATTCGATCCAATGCACCGTGGTCGACCACGCCGTCGCGCACGTGTCGATAAATTCGAGAGTCTCCCGGCGTTCCATCGCCGTGTTCGCGAAGACGACGAAGACTCCGTCGGGAAGTCGGCCGCCGTATGCGTCGATGACATGTTTGAGTAGGTAGCCCGAGGTCCTGCCGCCGCTGAAGCTGATGACAGCCGGGCGCGGCACGCGGTAGGGATTGCGGAGTTGCCGGGGGAGACGGGCGGCGGTGTGCGCGGCTCGCGCGGCGCGCCGCACGCCGGTGACGGCGATGCTTGTCATGTCGCCACCTCCGTGACGGGCGTCATGGTGTAGCTGCACTCGACGTCGCAATCGGCGCAGATGGCGACCGCCTCGCAGGTCGAATGCAGGTCCCAGCGCTGCGCGTCGAGATCCCAGAAGGCCCAGGCGTCCACGCGAACACCGGTCCCGCCGCAGGCGTTGCAGACGGGCTGCACAGGCGGGCCGGACGCCAGTGCCTTGCGGGCGTAGTTGCCAAGCCCCTTGAGGTGGGCGGCAATCGGAGAGCGCAGCGCGCCGGTGAGGATGTCCTCGCGAAGCCGGTCGAGCCCGAGCATGAGCGCGACCATCGGGGGGCGCAGATCGTCGGCGCCGCCGTTGGGCTCATCCAGCATCGCCGCGCCGCCGCAGCCTTCCTCGGGGCACTCGCCGGCCGGCATGACATCGCCCGGCAACACACGGTCCCAGACGTTGCGAAGCTCCTTCGTGTCTTCCACCGGACCCTGCCATCCGCAGTCCTGGCAGGTGGCGGTCTGTGGCTTGTGCATGCGGTTCCTCCTGGTATCGAGGGGAATTGACGGGGCGGGCGGGAGTCGAACCCCGAGACCCTCCAGTTGACTCCGGCTGCTCCTGCGAAAGGCGCGCGTTCACACGTTCGCCGGAGCCTCACGCCGCGCGGGCGAAGGTCAGGACGTGCCGGGACGCATGAGCTCCTGGCAGGCCGTGACGCGCTCGTATTCGAAGGCCGCGATCGCGTCGCGCTCGCGCCCGGCGATCTCCGTGAAGCCGAGGCGGTCAAGGATCGCCTTCTGCGCGCGCGTTCCGGCCTTCAACGCCTTGCCGTCGGTCGGGCGGTGGATGGACACGGCGTTCTCGCCGTAGCCGTGCGCGAAGTTGGCGTCGAAGGGGTAGCTGCGCCCGTTGCTGAAGATCGCCCGGCCGCGCGCGTAGCACGGCAGATCGTCGACGTTGACGATCTCGTCGACCCGGATGTCGGTCAGATGCATGGGTCCCTCCGCGGCCTCAGGCCGGCACGATTCGCAGATAGCCGTCGGGGACCATCCGGGGGTATGGGGTCTGCCGGAAGACCGCGACGCGGAAGCCGGAGCGATCCATGTCCTGCACGCGGTAGCTGCACGTGTTGCGGGCCAGTGACATGACGCTGGCCAGCGCCTGCGCGGTCGAGCGGACGCCGAAGTTCGTGGCGTGCTCGGGCTCCGCCGTGGTGACGATCTCGATGCTGGGCTCCGGCCTGTCCTCGTCGAGCATCGCCGAGGCGTTGCACTTCGGGCACTCCCCGGCCGGCATCGGATCTCCGGGCTGGACGCGCTCCCAGGCGTTCTTCAGTGGGCCGCATTCGTCGGCGGGCCCGTTCCAGTTGCAGTACTGGCAAGTGGCTGTCGGGATCATGGTGCGATCCTTCCGTTGTGGTGTGGCGTTCGGTGGAGGGGCAGCGTGCCGCCCCTCGTCCGAAGGTCAGTCGTTGATCCTGATGTGCTCGCCCCAGGGCGGGGGTTGCGGGGGGAGACGGACGCCCTCGCTCCAGTCGCACCAGATCACGTCGTAGCTCGGCTGGGCCTCCGGGTAGCGGTCGCAGTCCATGTCCGTGAAATACAGGCACACGGCCGGCTGGATGCCCTGCTCCGCGAGGCGGGCGAAGCCCGGCCGGAAATCCGTTCCCCAGCGTCCCTTGACGACGATCCGCTCGGGCAGCTCGCCGGCTGCGTAGTCCTGCTCGTCCTGCACGACTGCGTCGACCTGGAGAACGACGATGCGCTCGGGCTCGATCTCGGCGGCGACCTCGCGGACCTCGGACCAGAACGCCGCGAGGGCGTGCGCGTTGACGGAACCGGAGGTGTCGATGATGACGGCGAGCGTGCCCATGCCCTCGGAGCGGATCGAGGGGAGATAGAGCCCTGAGTCGATGAAGCGGCGGTTGGGCACGCTCCAGGTGTAGTCGCGGGCCGCGGCGGCGGTCATGTAGCGCCGCAGCAGGGAGCGCCAGTCGAGGGTGCTGCGGTGCGCCTCGCGGATGGTCTCCTCCACCGCGCCGGGCGCCTTGCCCTGCGCCTTGGCGAGGCTCAGGGCCTGGTGCATCGCCTCGTCCCAGGTCTGCTCCTCGTCGGTCACGTCGGGCGGCATCTCGCCGGACACGTCATCGCCGTCGTCGTTGCTGCGCGCCGGTGCGTCCATGACCTCGCCGGTGCCGGAGGGATCGCAGCTCGTCGGCGTGTCGGAGTCCCCGTTACCGCCCGGACCGTCCTGGGCCTGCGGATCGCCGTCACCGGAAGCGCCGGCAGTGTTGCTATGGTCATCGCCATCGTCGCCGTCGTCGCCGGCGCCCGGCTGCGGATCGCCCGCATCACCGCCGCCGCTCGGCGGCGGCAGGCCGTCGCTGCCCTCCCCGTCGCCCTCCTGCGGTTCGGGCAGGCGGTCGTAGGCCTGCTCCACGCTGATGCCGTCCCACGCCTCGGCGTCGGGCGGGAGCGTGAAGCCGGCATCCCGCAGCAGCCCGTGGGTGACGAGCTGGGAGGCTTGCTGCCAGCGTTCGGGCTCGCGCTTCCCCCGCCGCGTGTGGTGCTTGAGAGCGCAGGCCAGCACGACGCGGCCGATGGCGGTCTTGATGAGGCCGGCGTCGGTGTTGGCCACCCAGTCGGGCGCGTAGCGGATCTCCCGGCCGTCGCTCGCCAGCGTCTCGCGGGCCGCATCGGCGCGGATCGGCAGCCTGAGCGCGAGGCTGCCGAAGAAGGGCTGGTCGCGCAGCAGCGCGGTCACGCAGTCGCTCACGCGGCGCGCCGATTCGCGGCGTGCGCGGGCGGCCATCACGCCGCCTCCCGATCGATGGCGCCGGTGCCGAAGTAGCCCGCGAACTTCTCCATCAGCGCGTCGGCGTCGCGCTTCACCTGGCGCCGGACGTTGGGATTGAACTGCGCAGACGGGCGCAGCGTCGCGGGATCGGCGTGGGCGATCCTGTCCTTCACTTGCTGGCAGAGGCCGGCGAGGCGGTCGTCCCCGAAGATGTTGAGGCGGGGCACGACGTCGACGAGGTCGCGGACGTTGGAGATCATGGTGTCGCGGAAGACGAGCGGCTTGCCTGCGTCGTCCTCGGCGAGGCGCTGGGAGACGCGCTCGACCGCCTCGCCCAGGCGCCGGTAGAGATCGCCCACGGCGTCGTGCAGCCGCTCCGCGATCTCGTGCTCGATGTCGCGCTTGACCCGCTCGGTGTCGTGGCTCGCGAGCTTCGCCATGAAGTGATCGGCGTCCGGCACAGGCACGATGCGGTAGCGGATCCCGAACCTGCCCTGCAGCGCCTCCTTGGAGGGGTAGTCCTCGATGCGGAAGAGCTTGCCCAGGTCGAGGCGCGCCTGGTCGATGTTGTCGTCGTAGTCCTCGATGAAGCGGGCGCGTTCGCGCACCATGCGCTCGCGCAGCCCGTCCATGAGCTCGGTGTAGCGCTCGTAGTTGGCGACCGTGAGCAGGCGCGAGCCCTGGTCGTCCCAGGGAAGCGATTGGGCGTAGTGGGCAGTACGGGCAGCGCTCGTGGTGGCGGTGAGCGCGGCGAAGGCCGGCTTGGGCAGCAGGCGCTTGTTGTAGCGCCCGGCGCTCGCGGAGGCGTCGTGGTGGACGGCGACGTGGTTGGATGCCTGGCGGTCGTAGAGCCGGCCGGACCAGGCGGTGATGTGCAGGCTGACCAGCATGGCGTCGTGGGTGAGGTCCATGGTCGGTGTCTCCCGGGGAGAAGGGGTTACTGGGTCCGCGCTGCGGCCCAGCGGATGAATGCCGGCGTGTTCTGCAGGTCCTTGTCCCTGCGGATGCACGAGCCGACGAGGAACTCGCCCACCTCGCGGCGCAGCCTGGAGGCATACGCCACGATGGGGTCGATCGTGATGTCGTCGGCCATGCGGTAGAGCGAGCCGCAGAGCGCGATCAGCGCGCTCGCGTTGACGGGCACGTCGGCGTTCTCGGGATCGTCGATGACGGCCTTGGGGTGGGGCAGCTCGCGCCAGACCTTGAGGAAGGCGCAGAACTCCACCGCCGCGGCCTCGCCGACGGTGCCGCGAAACAGCGAGCGCTCCATGGCGGGGTCGCTCACGATGGAGGCGGCGCCGGGGACCCGTTGCTTCAGGATGTGGGATATGAAAGTCCAGCTGCGGGGAGTGGGGAACGCCTTGTCGGTGGATTCGGCATGGAACTGGTGCAGCAGCTCGGGTCGCATGGACACGAAGAAGATCACCTCCGGGGCGATGTCGTTGGCGGCGGCCCAGGCGAGCCAGTCGGGCGCGTGCGCGCGGATCTCCAGGTGGACGAAGCGGTTGGCGAGCGGCGCCGGCATGCGGTGGGTGATGCCGCGGTCGTTCTCGCGGTTGCCGCAGGCGATGATGGCGGCGCCGGGCGGGAGCTCGTACTCGCCGATCTTGCGCTCCAGGCAGAGCTGGTACAGCGCGGCCTGCACCATCGGCAGGCACGAGGGCAGCTCCTCGAGGTTGACGAGGAACGTCTCGATGCTGGTGCTCGGCGGCAGGAACACCGGCGGCGCCCAGCGTGTGCGGCCGTCTTCGTCGCGCCAGGGGATGCCGCGCAGGTCGACGGGGTCGAGCAGCAGCGCCCGGACGTCGATGTAGCGGTAGTTCAGCCTGTCGGCCGTCTGCTGCGCGATCTGGCTCTTGGCGCACCCGGCCGGCCCCCAGACCAGAGTGGGCTGGCGGGCCTCGACGAGCACGGGCAGGATTTCGCTGAGCTCGCTCGGGCGCAGCGTGTAGTCGGCGGAGATGGTGTCGGGGTCGGTCATCGGCGGCTCCGAAATGCGGGGAGACGGCGCGGACGCCTCTGGTCCTGCGCCTTCACCCAAGTCAGAGCGCCGCTCTTCTCCGGTCGCTTCGGGGCAACCGGCGGGCACGATGTCGCGCCGGTGGCGGAAAGGCGGTCAGGCGGTCCGGGGCGCGGTTTGTGCGACAGGGGCGCCGCCGGCGAGGCAGCCGACGCGGATGCGGCGGCTCCAGGCGCCGGAGCGTGCGGCCGGGTCGGCTTCGCGAAGCTGATGTCTGAGTTCCATCCAGAGCCGGCCGAGGACGTTCTTGCCCTCGTATCGGTCCGCGACAGGGCGCGCCCCCCACCAGGGGTCGCGGGTGGAAACCTCGACGATGGGGCGTTCGCCGGTCGCGACGAGCACCGCGTCGATCTCGTCCGCGTTCGCCTCGCGCTTCATGCGCAGCACCCAGCGCATGACGTCGACGCGCTGGGCGTTCCAGCCTGGGTCGATGCCGAGACCGGGGGTGCGGCCGAGGGCCGCGGCATCCCTCGCCGTGGGCGCCTCGGCGATCCGCTGCTGAACGTCGGGGTGGGCGGGATACTTACAGGCGTGATAGACGTGCTCAGCCGTGACAAACGTCCAGGGGCCGGCAACGATCGGGACGGCGAGCGGCTGGAAGTTGCTGAAGGCGCCCCAAGCGGCTTTCGTGAATCGAAAGCCGCAGGCTTGGTCTCTTGCGTAGGCGCGCATCGGTGCCTCCCTCGGGGATCGTCAGGGCCCAGGCTCGGGACTCGCTCCCGCGCCACGGGCTTCGCCTCTGACAGGCGGACCTCTCCCTCTAGCCGGCGGGGAGCAGCGGATGCATGGCGGAAACCGGTGATCGGCGGAAACGGATGCCCGGTCTCACCGGGAACGGGGGCTCCAGGGCTGGCCGGGAGGGAGGATCCCGCGGTCGAGGGAGGCGGTTGCGGGGGATGCGCGTCTGCCCAGTTACGGAATTTGGGCCAGGGCCGCAGCCGCGGGACGGCCCGTCAGGTGTCGGGGGTTTCGGGGTCCTCGCGGTGAGGCGGCGTGCCGTAGGGGTGGAGGGGCGTGCTGTGGCCCATGGTGGGAGGTTTGCGGAAGCAGCGGATGCCGCAGAGCGCGAGGTGCTGGACGACGGCGTTCGCCACCGGCCTGAGCGGATTGTCCTGGCCGTGGACATGCCTGCGCGGCCAGAGCTTGCGGGCCTTGCGAAGCGCCTGCTCGACATTGAACAAGAGCTCGTGCTGCGGGACCGGGTGGAGATGGTCGTCCATGACCCCGAGCATGGCATGAGAACATAATCAGAACAAGCTGGCCGTGTGACGGCCTGGGCGCTAGTGTGGCGGCATGTGCGGCCGCTACACCCAGCGCCATTCCTGGTCCGAGCTCCACGCGTTGATGACCCTGACCGGCGCGCCCCGAAACCTGCGGCCCCGATACAACATTGCGCCTAGCCAGGAGGTCGCGGCCGTGCGCGCGTGCGACGGCGGACGCAGCCTCGCCATGCTGCGGTGGGGGCTGATCCCGGGGTGGGCCAAGGACCCGGCGATCGCCTACAAGCTCATCAACGCCAGGTCCGAGACGGTCTCCGAAAAGCCCTCGTTCCGAAGCGCCTACCGGCGGCGCCGCTGCCTGATCCCGGCCGACGGGTTCTACGAGTGGACGCGGCGCGGCAAGACGAAGCAGCCGTGGCTGATCGGGATGAAGGACGGCGGCGGGTTCGCCTTCGCCGGGCTATGGGAACGGTGGACGGTGCCGGAGGGCGCCGCGCTCACGGGATCTCTCGCCGAATTGCGGCCGGGCGAAGCAATCGAGACCTGCACAGTTCTTACCACCGGAGCCGATGCCGTCGTGGCGCCGGTGCACCATCGAATGCCGGTGATTCTGCCGCCGGACGCATTCGATTGCTGGCTTGACGGCAAGGAGATGCCCCTCGGCCCCTACCCGGCCGAAGAGATGACGATCCATCCCGTGAGCACGCTGGTCAACAAGCCGGCGAACGATGATCCGCGTTGCGTCGAGCGCGTCGCGGCCGCATAGGGGAAGGCGCCCGGCCGGTCTCTTTCATCGGACGATGAAGCGGTGGCGGACCGGGCCGATGCGCCGCCGCCGCGCGGCTCACTCCACCTTGGACGGGCCCTGCCGCACGAGCTTCGTTCCGAAGCCGCGGCCCCGGACGATGGCGTCCTCGCCGAACTTGTCGCGCACCGCGTCAAGCGCCTCGTCGATTTTGTCCTCCGAAGGCGCGATGCCGCCGAAGAGGTCGCTTTGGATGACGCGGTCGGCCTCGATCAGGTCGTGGGCGCCGATACCGATCAGGCGGAAGGCGCGGCCGTTGGCCTCGCGGTTGAGCAGCGGCTCGGCAGCGCGGAACATGTCTTCGGCCGACTGGGTGGCGGTGTTCAAGCGCCGGGCGCGGGTGACGATGCGGAAGTTCGCGGTCTTCAGCTTGAGCGTGACGCCGCCACCGGCGATGCCGGCTTTCTTCATCCGGCGAGCCACGGTCTCGGTGAGCTGCCAAAGGATGGGACGGAGCTTGTCGGGGTCGGACACGTCCTCGTCGAGGGTGATCTCCGAAGACATGCTTTTGGCCTCGCGGTCGGGATCGACCGGGCGGTCGTCTTCGCCGCGCGCGCACTGGTGGAGCCGGCCGCCGATCTTGCCGTAGCGGGCGACGAGCTCGGCCTCGCCGAGCCGGGCCAGCTCGCCGATCAAGGTGATGCCGTCCTGCGTAAGCCGCTTCTGCAGAGCTGGGCCGACCCCCCAGAGCAGGCCCACGGGCTTGCCGGCAAGGAAGGACCGGGCCTCGGCGCGGCCGATGACGGCGAAGCCGCGCGGCTTGTCGAGATCGGAGGCGATCTTGGCCAGGAACTTGTTGTAGCTGAGGCCGATGGAGACGGTAATCGAGAGCTCTTCCTCCACCCGGCGTGCCAGCGCCGCGAGAGTCGCGGCGGGGCTGGCACGGTGCAGGGACTGTGTGCCCGAGAGGTCCATGAAGGCCTCGTCGATGGAGAGCGGCTCCACCAGGGGCGTGAGATCCAGCATCATCGCTCGGACCTCGCGGCCGACGGCGGCGTATTTCTTCATGTCGGGCTTGACGACGGTCGCCTCGGGGCAGAGGCGGAGCGCCTTGAACATGGGCATCGCGGATCGCACGCCGTAGGTGCGGGCCATGTAGCAGCAGGCCGCCACCACGCCCCGGTGGCGGCCGCCCACGATCACCGGGACGTCGCGCAGCTCGGGCCGGTCCCGCTTCTCGATCGCGGCGTAGAAGGCGTCGCAGTCGAGATGGGCGATGGCGAGGTCGTGGAGCTCCGCATGGTGGAGAGCACGCGCCGCCCCGCAAGCCGGGCAGGTCCCGGCATCCGGGGGCGGCTGGCGGCCGCAATCGCGGCAGAGGGTGTGCACGACCCGATCATAGAGCCGGCCGGATGCCGCGCGAAGGCATTCGCCCGTCCCGGCCGAGCGGCGGACGGGAGGGGAGTCTAGATCACTTGCGGCGAGATATTGCCGCGGGATGCGGCGGGCTATATCCCTGGGACGCGGAGCACGGGGATAGCGAACGAGGGAGGTGGAGCTGGATGGAAAGTGAATACGATCGCCGGATCGCCGCGGTCCTGGCGAAGGGCATGGCCATGATGTGCTTTCGCAACACGATCCTCGAGGACTTCCATAGCGGTATCTCGCCGGTCAGCCATACCGGGGATTTCTCGGATGTCGTGGTGATCGACGCGAACGGGCGGCGGATACCTTGGCCGGAAGTGGCACACATCGAGCCGACGAGATGCGCGACCTGATGCGAGAGGTGGTCAACGGCCTCTACACCTGCCATCTGAAGGCGGGTGATCCGGACTTCTTCGGGATGCTGGATTGGGCTGTTAGAGAGGCTTGGAAGTGGGACGAGCCGGAACTCGACGAGGTCTTGCTGAAGGGCCTTGAGGCGAGACGAAGGCGGGAGCAGGAATGAAAGAGATGCGGCGAATGGATGCCCCGTGGGGGCGATCGCGGCCAGCATGGCGCGAATGATCGAGCCGGTCGCGCGCATCCGCATCGAGCTTCGGGATCTGGAGCCGAAGATCTGGCGGCGCGTCGACGTGCCGCTCTCGTCGACCCTGGAGGCGCTGCACCACATCATTCAGTCGTCGTTCCGCTGGCAGGACTACCATCTGTACGAGTTCGTGGTTGGCGAGCGGGCTTACGGCGTACCGACCGATGAGGACATCCTCTCGGATCGCAAAACCTACAAGGCGTCGGCGCTCCGCCTGAAGACGCTGGTCGAGCGCGGCGTGGACCGCCTCCTCTATGTGTATGACTTCGGCGATGACTGGCGCCACGACGTCATCGTGGAAGAGGTCCGCGACGGTGACGAAGACACGGAATACCCGGCGTTCGTGGACGGTGCCCGCCGCTGCCCGCCGGAAGATGTCGGCGGGACCGACGGCTTCATGGAGTTTCTCGAGGCCGTGCTCGATGCGACCCACGAAGAGCATGCCCGGATGATGGAGTGGTGCGGCGGGGCCTTCGACCCAGAGGACATCGACGAGCAGCAGATCAGGCAGGTGCTTGGCATCTACGCCGGTCGCCGTCGAGGCCCGCTATCGAGCCACCGGAGCGGAAGGCGCCGAGAGTCTGGCAAGGATTAGGCGGGTCGGGTGTCGTCAGATATTTAGTCTGACCCTACTTGAACAGTGGTCTCAGAAAGTATTGGTGTTTTCAAATGGTTATACGCCGGCCCGCGGTCCTTAGCACCACAGGCCGGGGGTGGCGTCCGGGTGGTGTCAGAGCGCCTGAGTTTCGGCGATGTTTGGGGGCAGCGCGACGCCGACGGCACGGAAGGCCGGCCCGACATCACCGATGACGGGGGTGCGCACAGTGATGCGGGTGTTGTCCTTCTCGATGACGCCGGTCTGGAGCCTGTCGAGGTCGCGCAAGAACCTGTCCCATTCGGGCCGGAAGCCCGCCTTGTCGCAGCGATCCTGGAGTTCCTTGGCAAGCGCCAGGGCGAGGAACGAGCAGAAGACGTGACCGCGAATGGCGGCGTCGCTGGAATGGAAGATGGGCCGGGTGTCGAAGGTGGCCTTGGCGGTCCGGAACAGGGTCTCGACCGTGAGCAGGTCGCGGTAGCGCAGCACGGCGTTGAGCGGAGTGACGCGGGCGTTGGTTCGCAGCACGAAGATGCCGTCGTATCGGGCCTCTTCGGCCAGCTTGCCGGGATCGATCTCGAAGGCGGCGCCAGGGCCCGAGCGGCGCAGGTAGCGCCGGTAGCCCGCGTTGCCGATCAGCGCCTTGTCGCCCTTCTTCAGCTGACGCCCGAGCCCGTCGACGATGGCGTGCCGGTCGGCACGGTGCTTCTCGGCTTCCGCCTCGTTGCGGCAGACGATATAGCGGGCGCCGCCCACCGTGACCTCCTTGACGAAGAGCTGGGTCTCGCCGCGGGCGCGCTTGATCAAGAGAGGTGTGAAGGGCTTCTCGTTCTCGAGCACGATCGCGCGCACGTGCCGGTCGCCGCGCTCGCGGGCGCCGAGGATGTATTCCAGACCCCGCTCCTCCAACGCCGCGATCGTCGCCGCCGAGATCATGCCCCGGTCCGCCACCACGCACACCCGGCCGATCTCGAAGCGCGCCCGCAGCCGATCCACGATGGGCAGCAGCACCGTGGTGTCAGCCGTGTTGCCGGGCAGCATCTCCGTGCATACCGGCCGGCCCTCGCCGTCGATGACGATGGCCAGGATCATCTGCTTCAGGTCCGGCCGATGGTCCTTCGAATAGCCGTGGGCCCCGAGTGTCTCGCCACCGGCGCCCTCGAAGCTCAGTGAGGTCGTGTCCATGAACACCACGCCCAAATCGCTGAACAGGTCGCGCCGGCGCTCGAACAGCGTCTCCTCGATCAGATCCTTGACGCAGCGCGGCGCGAGATCGCCCGGCTCGATCTCCTCGCCCAACCAGGCCATGGCCCGGTAGAAGCGGTGAAGCGTCAGCCCCTCGGCGCCGGGGATGGTGTAATCCGCCATCCAGTGAGCGCAGGACCGGTCCGAGCCCGAGACCATGAGACGGTGCAGCACCGCGACGAACACCGCGCGCTCGACATCGAAGCCGAAGCCGCGCCCGGTCAAAAGCTGGGATACGACCGCCCGGCACCCGGTCTCCTCCCAGAGCCGCCCGAATAGCAGAGGCGCACCGATCCGGCGTACCTCCAGGCGCGTGTCGCCCTCGTCGATGGCGCGCAGAACCAGGGAGCGCTCGGCGAAACGGCCAATCGAGGCGACCAGCCTGTCCAGGGCGCCTGAGGCCAGAACGGCTTCCTTGCGTCCAAGATTGCGGATGATGCGCTGCTTTGTGCGCCCGTCCTCGCGGACAGTCTCGACCAGATAGAGGTAGGTGTAGCCGTTGACGGTCTTCTCGCGGACGAACATGGGCTTAGCATTGTCGATTCGCGGCACATGGCAACCTGAATAACGCTTCGCCAGAAAGAATTTAGCACCACACTATTTCGTTCCCATAATACGGGCATTGAAACTAAAGGGCTTTTCGGAATGCGTTCTTCTTATGTCCAATTTCACTGTTCAAGTTGGGTCTGACTCCGCTCGTGGTCAGGAGATGGTCTGAGTGGTCTGGAGATAGATCGTTCGGAGGGGTGCTGTGCCGTCTCCTGGTCGGGAGAGGGCTAGAGGGGTCTCCTGTGCCTATTGTTCAAGTACCTATGGGGTACCTTTGATGATTAGCGACCTTGTAGGCTATACGAAGAAACCGCCGATGGCGGGGTGTGCCCACGACGCCGGTAAAGATGTGGATGAAGGAGGCGGCTAAGGGGTCGGGCTCGCGGCCGCCTGCGCGACGGGGGACCGCAGCGGGTCGAGGCGACCGCGCTCTTCGGCGGGTTTCCGCGGTACCGGCGCCCCACCGAGTTCGCCGTACGCACGGCTGGTGGCGCGGTCTAGCGGTTGGGTCCGGCGGTGTGGGGCGTGCCCGAATTGAGTTTTTGTAGGCCCCGGATCGTCGATCCTGGAGAGGCGCGCAACAGCGAGATGCCCGAGGCGTTCGTCGCGTGCCCCGGGCTGACGTAAGCTTCCGCATTTTCATAGTAGCGAAGCCTCTATTCAGCGCCCGTCAGTCCTCAGGGGTCATTCGATCCTGGAGTGATCGCGCAAGTTCCAACATTTGGTCGAGTGGTGTGGTCCTCAAAGGATTATCCGAGAGCTTTTTGAGAACAACTGGGCAGCCGGCAGCGGCCAAGCGGTTAGCAAGATCGACGATCCGCCGAATTTCGGTGACTTCTGGATTTTCGTGACCAAGCCTACCAACCGCAATGACGGCGAGTAGTGAGCAAAGATCGTCGTCCATGATGCCCTGAGACGTATAGATAAAGTTCTTACCCCATCGTCCGGCGGGGTCTTTGCGGGGCTCGAGTTTCATCGCCAGTGCGGTGGCGATGCAGAATGCCCAGAAGTCGACCTGCCTGCGAAATGGTCGACGTTCAACGCTTTCCCGCTCCCCGGAATGCATTCCTACAAAGCGGTTAATCTCATCCTCGTTTTCTCGAGGTAGTACTAGGGCGTGGCCTCTGGCTCTAAAGAGGTCTCCAAAGTCACTCATTGCAATGTTGCTCCTTATCCGCGAAGCGTCCAGGCAGGGTTCTCGGCTTGTCCCTGGCGTTCGCACACGCTGCAGAACTCCCGCGGCCCGCACTCGCAGAGCAAGGATACCTGCCGTTCATCGGTCTGGTTCACAACGTCGCCACCGTGACCGATGTACTGCCACTGGCCGGTCAGTGTGTAGGTCGCACCGGCGTAGCGCGAGACGAGGTCGACTTCGTTCTGGGACTCCAGATCCGAGCCTGTGAGGAGCAGAATGGGCTGGCTGGCGGTCTCAGCAGTAATCCGCAAGGTGTTGGTGCGAACCGAGCCCGACATGAAGTTTAGTAGTGAATCCGCCACTAATGGTGCCAGTGTTCGGCTTACGCTACAGAGTCCCAGTACGAACGACAGAGCGAGGATTCTGCGCGATGCACCGTTGATTTCTGTAGGTGGCATAGACCTGCCGCGGCTGTTGAGGGCGTAGATCTCGTACTCGTCCTGCGCATCCTCTAGGGGTCGCAGTCCGACTTCTGTGATCATCCTGAGCGTTGCCTTGCGCAGACCATCCTCCACCTCTTCATCATCGACTACGTTCGCGGCCATCTTCGCAAATAGGGCATTCATCTCGGCACTGAGTTCGCGCACTTGGTCATGGCGTATGTGCGCATAGGCGGTCCTGAGTATCTGGACGAGGGCGGACGCGGTCGCTTCGTATCTCTCAAGATCTCGCGCTTGTGATTGACGCCTCTGTGCCACCCGGATGACTCCTTCCAGGTGATTGGAGTTCTTGCGCAACTGTTCGAGCTCTTCCTGACCGCTAACCAGCTCACGCTCGATTTGGCTCGATTGCTTTTGGAGCATATCAATGAGACTGCGACTGTTTTCTACTTCCTCGTTACCAATAGACTCGAGCTTCGCGTCGATGCCCCGTCTCGCCTGCGTCAAGTTGTCAATTTCGTCATCCAGATCGGCGAGGGTTCGTTCACGCTCTTGGCAGCGCAGTTCCCAAATCTCACCGTCTTCGTATCGGTGAAGAGCGTTTGCAGCGTGGAGAACCTGGGCGAGATAGTTGGCCGTTTCCTCCTTTCCGCTGGACTGCGCGACGATGTGCTCGATGTGCTGCCTGTAGTCGCTCGGCGAGGCGAGGTCCTGCCCGCAGACACACGTTCCCTTTTCCAGCAGGTCCTTTACAAAGGCAAGGTGGCGGATCGGGATCGAGCCATCGTCATACAGCGGTTGCAGGACGTTGTGTGCGTGAGAAACCTCGTGTGCGGCCAATGAGGCAAGCAAATCGATGGCTGAAAGTTCGCCTGATAGTTCACCAGCTGCCTTCTGGCGATCATTGTTCGCTCTCTTCGTTCGCGCCTCGTTTTCCTTCAGTCGTTCCTTGAGTTCGTCATGGGCACCGAGGCTCCCGATAAGTGCCTCTAGTTGTCCGCGTTCACGCACGAGACGATCGTCGATGTCGGTCTTCTTGTGGCGGTTACTCTGCACCTCATTGTTGAGATCGGTCAGTCTTCGGTGAAGCCCGTCGAGTTCGGCCTGTTTTTCGTTCAGGTCCTTGTCACCAGAGGCCTTGGTCGCCTCTCGGCCGAACTCACGCGAAAGTATTTGCACGCGCTCTGTAGCAGTATCGAAAATCTCAAGTCCGAGCAGGGCGCGTACAGCGACGGAAGTCTTGGCGATGACATCCCCGCGTTGAATGACTTTGTTCTCGCTTCCTCCGACAAAGTCGGCAGCCTCGTCTGCGTCCATGACGAAGAAGTCCTGCAGATCTAAGGGGAGCAGTTCTTCGATCACGCTACCAACGCCATGTTCATGCGGGAACCATGATCCATCGCGCTGCTTCATGAGCAGATGCGCCTCTTCGTTCACGCGACGAAAGTCGGGGTCCTGCGTATGGGTCGGAACTTTTTCTAGAGTCGTCACTGTCCGGCGCAACTCGTATTCCGCATTACCTGCTGCGCTTTCTGCATGGCTACGGCTGGATCCGTCAGTCTCGAAAAGGATGGAAACTTTTGTTTCGATGCCATTCGCATCGGGTTTCCACTCAGCAGGATGCAAGGAGAAGTGGCTAGGATTGCCTGGAAGTCCCTTCTCGCCGTACATCCCCCAACGAATGGCACGCAGGAGTGTCGTCTTGCCTGAGCCGTTCTCCGCTCTGATCACCGTCAGCGGCTCTTCTGGGCTCGTGGAAGGTGAAATTGCGATATGATCGAAACACACAAAGTTGATGATCTCGATTCTCTGGATAAGCAACATCTACGGATTCCCCGTCTTGGCAGAGGATTGCGCGGCATTTTCGATCATGCCCCTAACTTTTTGTTTGATCCCGTGCTGCGACTTGACACGGTGTTGATCTTCCAGGTCGACGATGTTCATGATGAGGTTAACGATGGAGTCGGGCTGCAGTCCGTGGTCGGGAGCTATCCGATTCGCTTCTTTTCTAATTTCGAGGAGAATTCTCTCGAAGTTGCTTACCATGGCTTCCCTCTCGGTGTGCCGCTAGCGACTGCGTGCTCGTGCGGATTATTGAGTATGCCTGCTGGAGACCGTGCGTGCGACCAGTAGGCTTTGGAGAGTCGTTCCAAATCGGAGCCGACGCCGTGTTCTCCGGCGACGTTCTGCGCGTGTCTGGCAAAGGCATGAGTGCGTTCGAGCTCAGTCCTGATGATCCTCTTCACTGAACGCGTGCCGTCTCGTTTCAAGTGGCGCACCGGAGGCAAAGCGAGGAAGTCGTGCACGATCGCCCAAGGTTTTCCCTGGTGGATACGAAGCACTCGGCCCCGCCGCTGGACCCATTCGCGCTCAACCGTTGATGAGGCGACGATGAACGCTTCTCGGATGCTCGGAATGTCGACTCCTTCGTCGAGAACCTTCTTCGCAAGCAGCACTTGGTTGGCGCCTCTGGCAAATGAGTCGAGAATCCGCGCCAGCAGCTTCGGATTCCGTGTAGTTTCCTGGGTGACCGGAGCCCATTTAACTTTGAGTTCGGTAAGCAATGCGCCGATTTGGTCAAATTGTCGAGGGTTCTTCGCCGATGCGTAGATGAGTGCGTGTTCGAGATGTCTCGGACCCCGTCGGAGCAGAACTTCTCTGAGCAAATCGATCTTACTGTCTGCCGTTTCGATGATTCGTCGGCGCGCAATGAGAAGTCCTTGTAGTCCGGTGTCCTCTTCGCTCGCCCCGGAGCCCATTGCAGCGCCAATTCGTTGCGAAAGCCGTTCGAACTCCTCCAGTTCATTGCCGCTCAACGTGCATGCGTGAATGTAGTATCGGTACGGGACGAGGCAGAATCCGATGGCGCGGTCCAGGCCGAATTCGTAGACGGTGGGACCGAAAAAATCAAAAATTTCTTCGGTCCCGTCGGGGTCATACTGGCGCTCTGGTGTCGCCGAGAGGGCGAGACGTTTCTCGAAGAACTCGGGCTTATTGCGGATAAATGACCCCGCTCCCAGTGAATGGGCTTCGTCTGCGATTAGCATTGTCGGAATCGGACCGTTGCGGGTGCGGCGTTTCTCTACGACCGTCTTCTGAAAGCTTTGTGTGCACAGGAGGTCGTTCGTGACGATGACAACGTGAGTGCCGCCGCCTCGGAGGCCTCGAAATAGCCGGGTGAGTGCCCGATTGGTATTCGTCGCCAGACTCGGGGCGATGGGAGTGACGCCGAACTTCTCCACCTCTTCGCACCACTGCATTATGAGCGGGACGGATGGTGCTGAGACGACGATCAGGAGCGGCTGTCCGTTGAGGCGGTCCTGCGAGCGGGTCGCACAGATGAGCGCAGTCAGTGTCTTGCCCGCGCCGGTAGCCATCGCGATGACCCCGTTCTCAGGGGCTTCTCCTCCTTCCCACCCGCTGACAGCGTCGGCTTGATGGGCGTACCGACCTTGTGTCCACTCCAAAGTCTCGGGTATGCGCAGACGGTGTTCGGGACGATGCGCTGGCTGTGTATGGGCCCGTTCGCTCTGTGCGGCCGTTTTGTAGTCGTTTGGCTGGGGTGGCCGCTCAGGAGCCGTCCTGATGATGTCCTTAACGAGGGCGTCAGGCAGCGTGAACACCTCGCTTATTCCTGGACTGTTCCCCTGAGACCAGTCGTCGAGCATGGCGACGCCGGACTTAACCCGGCGAGCGCTCTCCGGAAGCCACGATACGTCGACGTCGAGATGCTCGACTCCAGTCGCCACGCCTCGGCCGGTGGCGTTTCCGGACCCGCGTGCGAGCACTTGGTTCTCACCATCGTCGAAGAGCCAGAGTTTCGGGTGGTAGTTTGATTCGGGCGTGGGCACTGCGATGCGAAGCCGAAGCGTGTCGGTGGCGATCATCCAGGAAAGGCAATCGAGCGCATGGCAGGCGAGCGGAGCGGCGCTCGCACGGCCCTCGATGAACACCTCGGCGATCAGCGCTGCCGCCTGCTCCCGGCTCATCTGGACGCCTCGTTCAATGGCTAGTCGTTCGTTGGAGTACAACGCCGGAGCGACGGTAAGCTCGATGGGTTGGGTCTCTTGACGGTTGAGATATACGGCAAGTCCGGGGGCCAGCCGTCCTATCCAGCCGGCGGTAAACCAGCCAAAGGCGCCTCGGACGCGCACCGCGGCGCGGAATCCCGGTATGAGAACACGCCTGTCGACGCGTGCGTCGGGCAACCTGAACAGGCCGGGCTCCAGGGTTTGTTCGTCGGTGAGCATGGCTATGACAGCGACCTGCGGCGCCGCAGTATGCGCTCCAGAGTAGCATCGGCCTCCCCGGACTGATGGGCCTGGGAGCTGGCGTCGTGTGCGCTGAGGTCGACTGAGCGCGTGCCCTTGATGGTGACCCTCACGCGCTCCCCTGGTTGAAGACAGAGTTGGCGGAGCGGTTCCGACAGATAACCAAGCGATGCTCCAGCTGTCGAGGCCAAGCGCCAGCGCAAGGACAGCTCTCGGCAGTGGGCAAGGTTCTCGATTCGAACCCCCAGGCCCGAGTCCGGGCTGCAACCGATTGCTTTCGCGAACTCTGGGGGCACGCCAACCACGCTGTGTCCTTCGAGGTAGCGGCCCTCCACGACGAATGTCCAATAGGGTGCGCCGTTGTCGTCACGTCCGTGGATGACGTCGTCGAGGTGTCGGAGCTGGACCGCCGACGGACTGGCCAAGCTAATCGAACCGTCGCGAATCTCAAATCTCGGCGTCTGCATGTAAGCGCGCACGCTGGTCGGGCTGACGTTGAACTTGCTAGGCAGCTCCGTAAGCAATCTCTCGGTCGTGGTGGCACCCCCGTCTTCTTCGATGCGCTGGATGATCTCTCCGACGATTCCGTCGTATTCGTCGTCAATCCACTCTCTCAGTCCCCATCGCTCTTTGTCCGCTCTGACTACGCTGGAGATATTCGATAGCGCGGCGCCAACTGCCTGGTCATCCTCGTATCCGCATGCGGAAGCGATTTCTTCTCGTGTCGCGGAGCGTCCAATCGCCAGCAATGCTGCCTTTGCTCGGGCCTTTACGGTGTCTCGGAGTGCTAGCATGCCGTGGAGTTCATGTAGAAGGCTGCGCTCACGGAGGCACGGCCAGAATCGTTGCCATCGTTCATTCGGAAGACTGTCGATGAGTTGTTGCTCATGCACGAGACCAACGTCATCGGCGTATGCTTGGGCACGCGTGCGGACTTCACGGATCAGCTCTGTCGCTTGATCGTCGAAGTAGACACCGTTGTTCAGGGCGAAACCCATGGCGCTTATCAAGGTCTTGCGAAACAGCCCATAGACTATGGGCGAATGGTTCGGCACGACGCCTCCGATGCGACTCTCCAGGTCGTCCCCCGGGATCATTGGGTCGAGTTGGTCTTTGAGCGTCGCCGCGATAACGCGAAGCTCCTCGCCCAGCGCTGCTTCGATCTTGGTCTCGAGCGTGGCCTGTATCTGGCGAACCCGTTCTCGGGAGACGCCAAGCTGAAGGCCGACTTCTTCGAGCGTCGCGGGCGGCGTGTGAATCAATCGCCTTTGAATGACGGTACGCTGCCTCTCTGATGCCGCTTCCAGGGTGCGGCCGAGTCGGGTTGCAACGAGCATCGGTAGGCTTTGCCCACGTTCGACAACTTCGTAGACTCCGATTGCATGGAGTGTGGGGGCCAGCTTCATTCGCGAAGCGAGGCGAAGAAGATTCGGATGCAGAGCGTCTGCGAGCGTCCTAGTTCCCAGCAGCTCGGCAGATGTGGCCAGCAATGGCCATAAGCTCTCCCCTGCATCATTCCAGCGAGAGAGTTCAGTTTCGGTCTGCGTTGGTGGGTCGGTGGAATCGGTTCCGGTTTCTGGGGACTCTTCGGTCCAGCGGGGTGAATGACCCGAGAGAGCATCGCCGTTCTGGGCGCAGTCGAGGAGGAATTTCTCCACGTTTAAGAGCAGGTCTGTGAGGGAGGTGCGCCCAAAATTCGGTAGGTGAAGCAGGTCCTTCGCCCTAAGCGGCGTGTCTCCCTCCATTAGTTCTGCGCTCAGGAGGCAGTTGCGGGTGCGAACCGAAATCGGCAGCGAGTGGAGGATGGAGCGATTAAATCCGTCAGGCCATACCAGAGAGGTCCAAGGCACCTTCGTGCCTTCATGTGCTGCACATAAGGCACGGTTGATCTGGGCGAGGTAGCTCCTCGCGGTGCCACGCGAAGGTTGCAGCGCCTGACTCATGCATCTATCCGATAACTGCAAGGATCGACGGAACTGCATTTATCAGCTTGTTCTGGGCAGGACGCCGGAATCCTTGGATCGTTCACCTTGTATGCTCCCTGCTGACTTGTGCCACGTTGGCGAACGACTCTGTGCCCTTGGAGAGTAAATCCTCGTTCGATCAGAAGTTGCTCCCAGCCGTGGCGCGTTCCGATTCGCGAAGTCCCCTCGAACAGCCCCTTGGACTCTTCTTGCTGAGTGAGGCGGGCGAATTTTGCCTGAAGGGGGTGATCGGGGAGAACGAAGGCTTCCTTCCTGTGGAGGATCGGAGGGTTGCTTGAGGTGCGGTAGTCGCGTTCTCGGAGGCGGAACGTCTGCAGGTGCACGGTGACCGACACAGCGAGCGCCGGGTGAGGGTCGGTCTCGAACTGAGGGTAGGAGAGGTATGAGACCATCGGCTCTTCGGTGTGGAGCTTGACGAGGTTCGCCTCTTCGACACGCCCGATGTAGCGCCGCGCACAGCCTTCGTAGAGTCTGAGAATCGGCGGCAGGCCCTGAAGAGCGCTTTCGTGCGCGTAGATGGCCGACGGCGTACGCTTGCCAACGGGCGAGTGCTGCGCGGCGCGCCGCACGCGCTGCATGTCTCCGACCGCATACAGCGCCAGGTCGGCCTCTTCACATGCTCTGCGGTGGGTTGAGAACAGGCTCTTGATGTCGCGGCGAAGCGTGAGCGGGAGCTGCCCAAATCGCGGACGCCCTTCGAAGCGGGACAGTGCGAGGAAGAGCAGGAGGTCCTGCCCTCGTGCGGTAATGGTGCGATCCCAGTGCTCCGGGTCGTGCGCACGCTCGATGAGCCTAAACGCCCGGCGCAGGCTTCCGAATCGCTCTCGAATCAGCTCGGCGTTGTCCAATTCATCGTCCACAGGCGCGCGGGCGTGCTCCTCGAAGAATTCAATGAGGGGGCGAAGCAACTCCTTATGTTCCTCAATGCTCGATTCGACCACGGGCATACTGGCTCTCGAACGCCTTGCATATCGGCTGGCCAGGAATCCCATGCGATCGGAGGCGTCACGGAACACGTAGAAGATGCCGGGGCCGGCGGCGACTGCGCTCTCGCCGATCTGTGCCTCCAGCCAAGCCTTGAGTTCTCCCTGTTCGTAGAGCTTCTGGAAGGTCTCGATCGACGTCACGTACCCGTCGCCGTACTGCCTCACGGGCGTGAAGTCGCGCGTCTGAGAGGCAAGACGCGCGGAGACAATGAGTGCCTTTTCGGCAAATGACCAAGCGTCGGCGAGGCACTTCGCCCGTTCCTCCATGTCCTCGATTACGTTCACAACGTAGCCAAGGTTGACCACCTGAGCGGAGGTGCGCTTGCCGTCGCTGCGGTGCGTGGGGTCCCATCCCCAGCTATTGATTCCGCGCCGCCGCAGGTGCCGGATATCGTCTCCGAGGCCGCAGCCGTAGTCGAAAACCGTCGCATCCGTGTGGATCAGGCCGTCTGCGAGCGCGCTGGTGATTGGACGCGAATAGTCGGTGCGTGAAATTGCCGTTCGGTGGCGGTTTCGTGCCAGATTCGTCGAGGGATTAATCATCTCGTCACAGGTTCGTCACCATCGGTGCGGCATGCGGACTCGCGTCCATTCACGCTACGTAGCGCCCTGCACCACGCCTTGTATGAGCGCGTTGAGTTCTATGTCGCTCAGCACGCTGAGTTCGAGGCTCCCCTGGTAGGCGGTTGCGCGCCGGCAGAGGCGCTGAAAGCTCTGGTAGTTGGACAGCTCCGAGTCGGGGTTTGCCTGCAGGAACTGTCCGAGCGCGCGGAGGAAAGCGTTTCGGATGTTGGTCGACCCGAAGGTCGAATTGCGGAACACGACCCGGTCGACCAGCTTCTCCCAGTACGTCTGGTGGATGCGTACGAGGAAGCGTACTTGGCGCGCAAGCTGCTCATCGCCGCCGCTCGCTTGCGCGACCATGCGCTCACGCCACCAAGCACGGGCGAACGGACAGTCGACATAGACGGAGCGGTTTCCGCGGACTTCGGGCAACCCGCCGAGGCGTCTTAGCACAGTGCGCACGCACGAATCGATGCGCTGGGGGCCTCGGGCAGTCTCGTCGCGCAGTACCAAATCAATGCGCTCGGCGCCAGTGGCGACAGTTCCTCCGTTGGCAGCGAGGTAGACCGACTGGATCCGGCCCTCGCTGATATGGGCAAGCGTAAGGTTGGCCCAAAACGTGGATCGGCAGGCAATAGATGGCGTGAGCGTCGACCACGCGGCGTAGAGCGCGTTCTCAGTGTCGCTTGGCGGCTCCTTGTACTCGCTCTCCGTCATCGGGTAGGGGGCGAGCGGGGCTTCGGTAGTCCCAATCCTCGGGATTTCCTTGAAGTACTCCTGGAAGGCGGCGCTGTCGCGCACGATCATCAGGAACTCCCGTTGCAGATCGCTTCCCTTGAATCTCAGGAGCTTGCGCCGAAGCTCCGTGTAGGCGGTATCGGCGAGTTCGGCGAAGTGTGAATCGGGCGCGCTCATTCGCCCTCGCTCTCGTCGGCTTCTCGGGGCGTGCCGTTCGGCACCACGAGCGGGTAAATTGCGGTGGCCACCCTCTCGGGCCGGAACTCGTCATCGGTCCAGTGTCCGTGGCCGCTGGTGGCCAGGAAGCCTGCGAAGGCCTTCAGGTTTCGGTGGGACCGCCATCCGCTCTCGCCATCGTCCTCGGCGTAGTCTCTCTGCAGGCGCGCCAAGCAGGCGGTGACGATGTGCGTCATGATGCTGCGGCGCATCTCGCCACCCTGATAGCGCAGGCACTTGTAGAGGGTCGCGCCCACGTTGGCACGAAAGCGGAAGGGCTCCGACTCGATTTCCACGTTGAACTGTCCGTCGTCGAGGCGATCATCATGGTGGATGGACAGGAGATGTAAGATCGAGGACTGGAGCTGGATGACGCTGCCGAGCGCGAGGCGCGAGCCTTTCGAGAGCGCTATCACCTGCTTGTCCCAGATACGGTGAACGCCGTCCCGGGATGAGCTCAGCCTTAGCTCCTGCTGCGTCCAGCACACGATCGTCGGCGTGAAGAGCGGGGGCTCGCCGAGGTCGCTGACGTTCCAGCGCACTTCCTGCTCCGCTGACTCGGACACGTGCGTTTCCCGATAGCCCGACGTCGGTGAGGAGACGATGCAGGCGTAACGTGCCCGGTCCGATTCCAGCATACGGCTGATGAGCGCTGCACCTTCGATGCGGTGCGTGATGAGATAGGACGAGCGGTCCTCGCCCGGCACGAAGTCCAGCCAGTACCGTCCCTCGGGGAAGGAGAGATTGCCCGATTCAAGCATCGGGTGCTCATGTGCGCGGATGGCGTTGGAGGGCCCAGCCGCGACGGCCTCGACCGTGTATCGCTGGGTCATCGAGCGTTCTCGGCAAATCCCGCGTTCGGCGCCTCGCGCCCGGCGTCATCGTCGCTCTTGCAAACCTCGACCCGTAACGAAGGATTGGGCAAATCGGCGAAGTCGCCGGTTAGTCGGTAGCTCACTTCTATCTCCACCGAAGTGCCTGCTCTGAGGTCGCCGAGATGAACCCCAATTGCTTCATTGTCGAGACGCCGCAGGGCGCTCTTGTGCGCGGCCTTTCCGTCGATTCTGACTCTGGTTAGCGCCGCGGGCGTGTATGCATCCTGCCCGTGACGCTCGCACGTTGCATCGAGCGCCTCGTCGACGACAAGTCGAAGCTCGGCGTTGGTAAAGTCTCTCGAGCACTCGATCACGATGCGCCGGCGATTCTTTCCCACTGGTCGTGAGGCGACCTGAAAGTAGGTCGGCAGAGACGGCCGCCGACGCTGACTGCGGGGATCGGGTGGGTCGAAGGGCTTGTCTGGACGGTCTGGATCGGGTGCGTCGTCGGACTCTACCGCAGGTTTGATGGGAAAGACCGGCAGCTCGCGGACGGGGTTTCGCTCGACCGGCACGGGAATGCCCCAAAAACCGCTGCGCGACTTGTCCCGGCGAGGGCCGGCGTCGTCACCGAAGGCGAGGGTCAGGAAGTCGGTCGGGGTGTACGCGTCGGACTTGACGGTGGGGGTGTTCTTCAAAATCCAGTCGCTTACTTGACGAAGTGCTTTGCGACACGCCGTGCGGTCCCGAGGCGGCAGACGCTTCATCGCGATGGAGTCGTGCAGTGGCCCCTCCGCAACACGGATGTAGTCGTGGAGCTTGCGCCCAATTCTCGCGTTGAGTGAGAGAATCGCGTGGAAGGGCGCCTGGTCGGTGAAACGCTGGTAGAAGCCGGGAATCTTCCTGTCGTCGGTGATCCACATCCCGTTGCGGCACAGATCGACGCGCGTGGCGCCGGAGGGGCTCTCTAGAAGGCGAATCTCGATCTCGCCCGCACTCGTCTTGATGCGGTGCCGTTCGCCCACCCTGTAGGCTTGGTGGGCTTCGAAAGCGCGCCGTCCGTTGAGGAAGGCGGGCGCGCGCTGCTTGTTCTCGTGGGCTCTCAACACCTCGGCAAGCGTCGTCCGATTGAGCGTCGACGAGACTGCGTCGGCGCGCTCTCGGTGGTCCTCGACCGTTACTTCGAGCTGGCCGTCTTCGATCGCCACGAAGAAATTCGCCGATGCCGCATGGGAGACCATGTCCCAGAGCGTGTCGCGTTCGAGGAAGTGGTTGAAGGCGGGGATGATTACTGCGCTGCCATGCGTCGTCTCCGACTTTATCTGTTTGAGCGCGTCCAGGATAAGTGCAGACAGTCCCGGACCCCGGGAGTAGGCGAAGAGCTTGCCGTTTCCCGCCTGAAAATCGCGGATGAAGAACCCATCGCCGGAGCGCAGGTGGCGCTGTCCCTTCGCGTGGTGCGAGGCGAGCACCGCGTGCCCAGAGCCGATGCGCTTGCCCTGCGCAGTAATGCCCCCGTAGAGCACGTAGCGCAGGTCGGACGCTGGAATTGCGGTGGAGTGCCCGTTGCCGTAGGTGCCCGTAGCGTCGCCGTCCTTGATGCTCACGCCGTCACTCAGCAGCGCGTTCATGCGCTCTTCATCGAGCCCCACACCGTTATCGAGCACGGTGAGCACATCGACCTCGTCGGCTGCGAGCGCGCCCTGGATGCGTGCGACAAGAAGTTCTGCCTGTCGCGCGAGCGACCCGCCAGCCATGTCGGTCTGGGTCTTGATGGCCTTGGCGAACGCTTTCTCGAAATTGGCGATCCCTGGGATCGCCTTTCGCCGGGTGCGAGTTAGTTGGAAGCGCACGCGGGCCGGCATTACTCCCGCAATATGCGCGGCGTCGAGCGCGTTCTGGATCAGTTCGCGCACCACCGCAGCGGGGCGCAGATTGTCGAATGCGGCGATTCCGGCTGGGGTGAATCCGGAGCTGTTTCCCGGGCCAAAGTGCAGATCGGGCGAACGATGGGGCATCGTGGCTAGGCTCGGTCGGAGGGAATCTTGAGGTCGGAGAGGGTCGCGATGGCTTTGTCGACGTCCTCGACCGTATTGAAGCGCCCCAGGCTGATGCGAAACCCTGTAGAGGCCGTGTCGGCGTCGAGGCCGAGGGCAAGAAGCACCCTGGAAGGCTCGGACGTCGCCGAAGAGCACGCCGAGCCGCTCGAGACGGCGATGCGCTCGGCGGTGTTGCGGATGACTTCCTCCGCGGCGATTCCGGGAATGCCGATGTTGAGGTTTCCCGCAACCCGACAGCGCTCGTGCCCGAAGAGGCGAAGGCCTGGATGTGCCTCGCGCAAGCGACGATACAGACGCGCGGTCAGCGCGTCGATGCGCTCGCGGTCTTCTTCCTGCTTCTCGGCGGCGAGTTCGCAAGCCGCGCCGAGGCCGGCGATGAGCGCGGTCGGCAGTGTGCCGCCTCGAAGTCCCCGCTCCTGTGCGCCACCCGTGATGATCGGTTTGAGTTCCACGCCGGAGCGAGCGTAAAGCGCCCCAACTCCCTTTGGGCCGTAGACCTTGTGACCGGAGAGGCTCAGGAGGTCGACGTTCCAGTCGTCCACGTCGATGGGGAGGCGGCCTGCGGCCTGCGTCGCATCAGTGTGGAAGAGCGCACCGACACGACGGCACCGCTCGGCGATGTCGGCGAGCGGCTGAAGTACTCCGATTTCGTTGTTGACCGCCATTACTGAGACCAGCAGCGTGCGCTCGTCGAGCACCTTATCGAGCTTGTCCAGGTCAAGGATACCGTCCGGCTCGACCGGCAATACGATGGCGTCGTGGCCGGTGCGAGCGAGGTCCTGGACTGTTTCAAGGACGGCCGGATGCTCGGTGGCGAGCGTGACGATACGGTCTCGCCGCCCGTTTCCCGTGCGACTGGAGACGCCACGAAGAGCGAGATTGCAGGATTCGGTCGCCCCCGAGGTGAAGACGATTTCGTTGTCGTCGGCATTGATGAGTTCGGCAACTTGTGCGCGGGCATTTCGGACGGCGGTGGAGGCGTCCCAACCGAAGCGATGATCGCTCGAGTGCGGGTTGCCGAACTGCTCGGTGAGGTAGGGCCACATGGCCTCTCGAACCGCTGGATCCATCGGCGTCGTGGCCTGGTTGTCGAGGTAGACTGGCCCGAGCGTCATTCTGTGCAGTCGCATGGGAGCATCGTCTCTGCGAACTGACCCAGATCAGTGTCCTCCCGCAAGTCCTCGTAGGTGAAGCCGTTGTTGCCGAAGAAGCCGATGCGTGTCGCGCTGCCACGGATTGGACGCCCTTCGGCCTCCAGGTCGCGACTGTACTGGGACTCCACACGGTTCCACCAAGCAAGATCGCTCGGGGTCTCCACGAGCGGGCCAAACCCTTCGGCGGTCTCATTCTGCTGGTCCATACGGGCGCGGATGTCGCGGAGGTTGAGCGCGCCTTTGAGGAAGCAGTACACACAGTTGGAGAGGCTAGTGTCCTGGGGCAGCGAGAGATCCCACTCTTGCTTCTCCCAGAAGTCATTCACGTCGCTACGTGTCACCACCATGTCGGCGAGCGGCATATAGACATGCTCGCCCTCGTACCCGGCGGTGGTATCGTTGCGGTCTGAGACGCGCTGGACGCGATGCGGTTCGTCGTGCCGCAGGCCGATGAAGGCGATATACTCGACCCCGCCTTTGCCAAACCAAGCCTTGTCGCCGAGCGTTTTTCCCTTGAGTTTTGGGTTTTCGAAGGGTTTCCAACCGTCGCAGAAGTCGTCGTATCGCTGTTCCGGGCGAATGTGTGGGCGGTTCCAGACGAACTTGCGCTTGCGCTGGAAGATGTTTCTGGGCACTCCGCCCTGGTTGTCGAGGTGTCGGCGGTAGGCGGCATCCTCGTCAATGCGAGAGCTGTTCCCAAAGTGGCCGAGTCTAGGAATCGTCGGCTTAGAGGCCAGCCAGTCCTTGAGAAAAGAGCGCGTCACCTCAAGCTTGAGGTGACGGGTGCAGATTCGGTTGAACTGGTTTGGTACATACCCCGCCCATGATAGAAGCTCCTCGAACACCTCTCCTTTCCAATGGAATCCGTCCAAGTTGGCGTCAGACTTGGGGGTATCGTTGACCATCCGGTAGGTTGGCAAGCGGGTCCATTCGCCCCGACGCGAGTCCTCGTAGGTCTGGAACTCGATCTGGTAGAAGGGAATGCCATACCGGCGAGCTGTTCTCATGCAGTCGGCAACAAAGCGGTAGGTGTTGGGGTGTTCTGCCGAAGTATTGTTGAACACGACGACATCGCCACGCTCGCGCTTCAAAAGGCCGTTCTCGAGCAGAGCGAAGAGCAGCATGCCGCTTGAGCGCCCCCCGGAGAACTTTACGACGTGGGGAAGCGCGGCGTGGCGCTTCGACCGGTACCGGAAGCGATACTCCTTCGTGGGGTCGTGCCGAGGCGGAGGCCTGCGCAGGCCTTGAGAGAGGGTTAGTCTAGGAACGTCTCGCACTACGAACTTGGGCATTTGCATGGACTCCAGGGTCTGAATTCGGGTGCGGTAGGGTCCCCGCGGGCCGTAACACGTGTATGAATGCCGTTAATCGCCATAGCCCGGAAGCGACCCTGCACTGGTTGGCAAGCCCAGCGTCTTTCCGGCTGCGATCATCAGCTTGTCTAGGCTGTAGATCGCGTCCGCGCCACGGTTACCCGCAATAGCGAGGTGGAGCGCATCCCCGGCCTTCAGACCGGTTTCGAAATTGCCGAGCCACTCCTTGGCCCGATCGAAGTCGTCACGGTTCGGTAACAGGACAACAAAGGACTGCCCAATCATCGTTTCGAACTGCGAGCCAGCCTGCCGCGCCGTACCGACATCCAGACCGCCCATGCGAACTTCACGGGCGAGCAGCGAGGCAAATTCGACCCGGGTCCAGTGGCTGACCGCCAGGTCGGCGCCCTGCAGGGCTTCGAGAAATCCGGATACATGTTCGCTGGTCGCCTCAGGCAGAATGAGAGGGACGAGAAAGCTGGTGTCGAAATAGCGCATCCGAATCGACTGCCGATCTCACAACCCCTCATCCCGGAGCTCGCGCAACAAATCGGCAGCGGGGCGCCGCAATCGAGGCATAGTGGACCGGAACGCGGCCAGTTCCCCCAAGGGTAAGGCTTTCTTGGGGCCGGCCGCGGCAGATAGATGCGCCACGGCCTTGCCGCGGCGGGTGATAACCACCTCCTGCCCCGCTTCTACCTTGTCCAGAAGCTCGCTGAGGCGGGCTTTGGCCTGAGCCAGATTGACCGTGACCATGGAAACCTCACGTGGTCATGAAACTGGTCATAGAATAGCGGACGTCGGCCGGGCTGGCTACAATCTTGTCGAGATAGCGAGAAAACCAAAGCGGCAGCCGGCTGTCCCCAGTACAGGGTGCGCGGGCAAGTGGTGCCATCACGGGCCGATTTGTGGCCTAGCCATAATCCTCGGCAGGGAATTCCCCGGGGGCCTGGGCCGAACGAATCGGAAGCGCAAGGCCTCGTGTCGGCCGCCCGATCATGCGACACGCGCGGAAGGCTCGTGGCGTATCGAATCCTAGGATTTCCGGGCTTCCTTGTGGGCGCGATAGAACTCCCCATGCTGTCCCTCAGCAAGCATCTCGTCGCGCTTGAGCGTCGAGAGCAGATATCCGTCTCGGACGGGGTGGCGAAGCAGGTGCCGGTGTAGAGGTCGTAGACCGCACCCAGACGGCGCACGATCTCGTGCTCGAATGTCTGCGGGTAGCGGCAGTCCCGATTGCGGTCGTAGGGTGAGCAGTGGTGCTCGGGCGCCACGGTCAGGCCGTGCCACGTTTCCGCCTGTCCGTGCCGGAAAGTGCCAGCGCGGCGATCCCGGCAACTATGCAAGCTGCGAGGACGAGGTCAGCAGTCATGGCGCGGGGCATGGAGGCTCGATCTCCCCTGTCGGGTCCGCCCGCAGGTCATGGACGCGCGCTCGCGCACGGCATGCTGACGTGCTGACAAATGTCACGGCCGAACTCGACAAGGGCATTGGAAACACCAGCAGCACGATCTCTATGTCACAAGAACCTGCTTCCTCAGGTAGGGATAGAGCTTGTCGAGCAGTATGACGGCAATTTCCAGCGACCGCTCTGCCTGTTCGTTGGACGCCTTCACATCGCCATGATGCAGGATCTGGTTGCGGGTATTCGCAATTTCCTGAATCTCTGCCCAAAGGTAACCATCCGGCGTAGGCCGCCTGTTCCGATGGCGAGAGATTGGGCAGGCTGAGCGATCGGGTAGTGGGCACTTCGGAAGTGTCCACTTACGGCTAAGTGGACACGATCGCTGATGTCGGATGTTGAGGAGAAGTCGGGCGCGGAGAGCGGCGGGCTGGTTCGTCGCCGGCGCCGTCGGTGGAGCGAGGCGCAGAAGCGGCAGATCGTGGCGGAGACCCATGAGCCGGGGGTCTCGGTGCCGATGGTCGCCCAGCGCTACAACCTCAACGCCAATCAAATTTTCAGGTGGCGCCGCCTGTTTCGCGAGCCTGAGCGCGCCGCCGGGACGGGCCGGTTCGTGCCTGTGGTCGTCGGAGCGGTGCCAGGCCACGAGGTGGGCGCGGCGACGATGCACCCGCCCTCCGACGATCCTGTGGCGGCGGGTCCGCCGGCGCCGGGCCGGATGGAGATCGTGCTGGCGGGCGGCCGGCGGGTGATCGTCGACCGGGCGGTCGATGGCCCGGCGCTGGCGCGGGTACTTGCGGTCCTGGAGCGGCGATGATCCCTGTTCCGAGCGGCGTGCGGGTTTGGCTTGCGACCGGTGTGACGGACATGCGACGCGGCATGAACACGCTGGCGCTGCAGGTCCAGCAGGACCTCGGGCGCGATCCCCACGCGGGCGATCTTTTCGTCTTTCGAGGACGTAGAGGCGACCTGATCAAGATCCTCTGGCACGACGGTCTCGGCACCTCGCTCTACGCGAAGCGTCTGGAGCGGGGGCGCTTCCTGTGGCCGTCGCCGGCGGACGGGGCTGTGTCGGTCACTGCGGCGCAGCTCGGCTACCTGCTCGAAGGCATCGACTGGCGCAACCCGGTTCGCACCTGGCGGCCGTCGCGGGCCGGTTGAGCTGCGCCAAACGGTGGCCTGGGCGGCTGGGCCCAGCCAGGAATTGCCGGGAGACGGCGGATGTGATTCGCTCCCGGCCATGACCGCCACCGATTCGCACGACACTGGAGCGCTCAAGGCGGCGCTCGCGGCATCCGAGGCCCGAGCGGCGGCGGCTGAAGCGCAGATTGGCGCGCTGACGCTGATGATCGAGAAGCTCCGGCGTGCGCTCTACGGCCGGCGCTCCGAGCGCAGGGAGCGCCTGCTCGACCAGCTGGAACTCGCCCTCGACGAACTCACGGCGAGCGCGACAGAGGACGAGCTGGCGGCCGAGAAGGCGGCGGCCGCGAGCACCGAGGTCAAGGGGTTCGTCCGCCGCAAGCCGTCGCGCAAGCCATTCCCCGATCATCTGCCGCGCGAGCGCGTGGTCGTGCCGGGGCCCACGGTCTGTGCCTGCTGCGGATCGGACAGACTGTCGAAGGTCGGCGAGGATGTGACGGAGACGCTGGAGGTGATCCCCCGCCGGTGGAAGGTCGTCCAGACGGTGCGCGAGAAGTTCACCTGCCGGAGCTGCGAGAAGATCTCGCAACCGCCGGCGCCGTTCCACACGGTGCCGCGCGGCTGGGCGGGCCCGAACCTGCTGGCCATGATCCTGTTCGAGAAGTACGGGCAGCACCAGCCGCTCAACCGTCAGAGGGATCGCTACGCGAGAGAGGGCGTCGATCTCAGCCTTTCGACGCTGGCCGACCAGGTGGGCGCGTGTGCGGTGGCTCTGAAGCCGCTGCACGACCTGATCGCGGCCCATGTGTTGGCGGCGGAGCGTCTGCACGGCGACGACACGACCGTGCCGGTGTTGGCCAAGGGCAAGACCGACACCGCGCGGGTCTGGGTCTATGTGCGCGACGACGCGCCGTTCGCCGGTCCGGACCCGCCGGCGGCGCTGTTCCGCTACCCCCGGGATCGTTCCGGCGATCACCCGGTCGAGCATCTCCAGAGCTTTGCCGGGATCCTTCAGGCTGACGCCTATGCCGGTTACAGGCGGCTATACGAGCCCTGCCGATCGCCGGGGCCCGTGACCGAGGCGCTCTGTTGGGCGCACGGCAGGCGCAAGTTCTACGAGCTCGCCGACATCGCGGCGAACAAGAGGCGCGGCAAGCGCGCGCCGCCGATCTCCCCGCTTGCGCTGGAGGCTGTGAAGCGGATCGACGCGCTGTTCGATATCGAGCGCGAGATCAACGGCGAGACTGCCGAGCAGCGCCTCGCGGTGCGCCGCGAGCGGAGCGTGCCGCTCGTCGCAGAGCTCGAGGACTGGATGCGGACCGAGCGTGCCGCGCTCTCGCGCCACACCGCCGTGGCCAAGGCGATGGATTACATGCTCAAGCGCTGGGAGGGCTTCGCCCGCTTCCTCGACGACGGCCACATCTGCCTGACCAACAACGCCGCCGAGCGGGCGCTGCGGCCCCTATGCCTCGGACGACGTTCCTGGCTCTTCGCCGGGTCCGACCGAGGCGGCGTGCGGGCCGCCGCCATGTACACACTCATCGGCACCGCCAAGTTGAACGACGTCGACCCTCAGGCATGGCTCGCCGACGCCCTCGACCGGATCGCCGACCTGCCGCAGACTCGGCTGCACGAACTCCTGCCCTGGCACTGGAAGGGCGAACAGCAGCAGGCCTTGGCGGCATAAGCCGCATTCTCCACCGCGCCGTTCATGGCTGAGCCCCCCGATCCAATCGGGTCAAGACCAATACGTCGCGGCCCTCGCCGGATGCATACGGAAGGACCGCTCTCCGCCATAGACAAGCACTCGTCGCGCGATACCCGGTAGCTCGGCACCGCCAAGCTCAACGGCGTCGACCCGCAGGTTTGGCTGGCCGACGTCCTCGCCCGCACCGCCGAAATGCCGCAGACCCGGCTGCACGAGCTCTCCTACCCTGACACTGGAAGATTGATGGTGGGCAGGCACTCGCCGTATAGGCTGCGGCCCGCGCCGGATGCTCACGCGCGGCCTTCACCGGATGCCGGATGCTCACGATGGCTGGAGATGTCCGGAGTTGTTTTACATTCCGTTCCGAGGACATTCCGAAACCCACTTCGGAAGGGGTTGAACAAAAATGAAAACGCCACTAAGCTGTTGACTTAGCGGCGTTTTCTTTGGTTGCGGGGGTAGGATTTGAACCTACGACCTTCAGGTTATGAGTTTGGTGTGATATCGTTGTCAGGGCATGCCCTGAGTTGTCTAGACGTTGATTTACCTCAGCTATTCCACTTTCCTCGTCACCGTGAGTGCCCTAGAATGATCCCCAGATTACTCTCCGTAAGTACCTATAGGGTACCTGAGGATCGTACGCAAGGGAATACCACATGCCCAAGATCACCAAGCGCACCGTCGACGCCCTGAAGCCCCATGAGCGCGAGCGCGTCGTCTGGGACGACGACCTCAAGGGCTTCGGCGTCCGCGTCCATCCCTCCGGGCGCAAGGTCTTCATCGTCAAGACCCGCTACCGCGGCCGGATCATCAAGATGACCATCGGACCTCACGGCGCCGTCAGCCCTACCTATGCCCGTGTACGGGCCGCCGAGATCATCACCGACGCCAGAGCCGGCAAGAACCCGGCGGGGCGCAAGTCCGGCGCGCCGACCATGCACGCCCTGGGGAAGCGGTTCCTTGAGGACTACGTTCCCGTCCATTGCAAGCCAAGCACGGCGGAGGAGTACCGCCGCTCGATCAAGCTGTTCATCGATCCGAAGATTGGCAAGCTGCGGGTGCCGGACGTTCAGCGGAGCGACATCGCGGCCCTCCATCACGAGATGCGCGAGACGCCTTATCAGGCCAACCGGACGCTCGGAGTGTTGTCGAAGATTTTCAACCTCGCAGAGCTGTGGGAGCTGCGGCCGGATGGATCGAACCCGTGCCGGCACGTGAAGCGTTTCAAGGAAAAGAAGCGCGAGCGCTTCCTGTCCGACGAAGAGTACCAGCGCCTGGGCGCAACGCTGAGGGACATCGAGGCGGACAGTTCCGAGACGGCGGCGGCGATCGCCGCCATTCGACTGCTAATGCTGACCGGGTGCCGGCTTTCGGAGATCCAGAAGCTGCGGTGGGAGCATGTCGACCTGAACGCCGGCGAGCTCAGGCTCCCGGATACCAAGACGGGCGCCAAGGTGGTGCATCTGGGCGACCCTGCGATCGCGGTGCTGCGCGGCATCCAGAGACAAGACGACAACCCGTGGGTGATCGCGGGTCGCAAGCCGGGGAGCCATCTCACCGACCTGCAACACCCCTGGCGGCGCATCCGCGCAAGGGCCGGGCTCGACGATGTGCGAATCCACGATTTGCGCCACAGCTTTGCCAGCGGTGGTCTTCTAGTCGGCGAAGGCCTGCCCATGATCGGCAAGCTGTTGGGCCACACCCAGGTCCAGACCACCGCCCGCTACGCCCATCTCGCCAACGATCCCGTCAAGTCCGCCGCCAACCGCATCGCCAGCAGGATCGCTGAGGTGGCGGGGTGATCCTGCGCGTTCATCACCCCGAGCTGCCGGTTGCCAAGTTACCACTACCGTCGCCTGCCGCGCCCCCCTCTTTCTTGCCCTTCTCGACCGCAGAGGACTTGAAGACACGAACCTGCCGAATTTCTGGATGTTTCCGTTGAGGAGCGATGACGATAGATGCGGAGCGGCGAACCATGCGCGGCCAAGACGAAGCGGCTTGTAGCTGAGCTGCAAACGCGGCAAGGTGAAAGCGCGCGGCGCGGCGCCTTACCGCCGACCTGAAAGTTCTCGGGCTCGGCCCGTGTGAAAGCCCCAATTGATGATGACCGACGGCGCCGAACCATGCCCAAAGTCCGCGATGCAATTCGCTTGATCGAACAGGACGGCTGGACATTGGTTCGAATAAGAGGAAGTCATCGCCAATATCGGCGCCCCGACAAACCCGGTACCGTGACCATCGCAGGCAAGCCGGGGGACGATCTTCCTCGGGGACATGGGCGAGCGTCATGAAGCAGGCCGGGCTGAAGGAGTGAAGCAGGAGATGCGATTCACCATCGTTATCGAGAGGGCGGCCAGGAACTACGCGGCCTACGTTCCCGACCTTCCCGGTTGCGTCGCCACCGGAGACACCAGAGAAGACGCCGTACGGGAAATCCGACAGGCGATCCGCTACCACATCGAGAGCTTGCGCGAACACGGGGAGGGGGTGCCGGAACCGCAGTGTACGGCGACCGTTGTCAACGTTGCCGCCGCCGAGTGACTGCCGACTGCCCGAGCGGCGTCCGCCACACGCAGGACCGGGTTCACTAACCGCACGAGGACGAAAAAGAAAATGCCGATCGCGTCAATCTGCATGCCGATGCCGGCATCGAGCGCCCCTGCGCCGAGCGGCTGCGCCGACTCGCCGGCGAGCACAGCGACCTCCATTGCGGCGGCATCGACGATGGCGAGCTCCTGCCCGCGTCGCTACGCCGCGAGCGCTTCGTCGACATGACCGCGGGCATCGTCGCCTAGCGCGGCCATCCGCTGCTCAAGCGCGTCGCCACCGACGACGACCTCGCACGCTGCCCATGGATCGACTACGACGCGCCCGTGGCGCTGCCGCCGGACGACCCGCGCCCCTCCGCTCTCAGCCCTCCTCGAGCAGCTCTACCGGATCACCCACACCCGCGTGCGCACCGTCGTCGACGCGGGCACATCCGGGCTGCTGCTGATGGCCGGCGGTCCCTACCTCGCCTGGCTCTCGCTCACCTTCCTCGAACGGCTCCCGGGGCGGTTTCTGCGGCCGGTGCCGGTCGCGCTGGGACGCTTCCGCTACCGCTCGGGGTTCGTCGCGCGGCGCTCGGCCGAGGACTTGGCGCCGTTCCGCCGCTTTGAGGCGATCATGCGCGACACCGTGCTCGAACAGCGCCCCTGACAGGTCAGATTTATCCGCCGTTCCACTGCCCGACAATGGCGAGGAATCCTGAACTACCGCTGCCCCAGCGCGTCCGCACCCCTGCCGGCCCGGCGCTCGCCTTGCGGTGAACGGGATCGCCGTTCTCGTGATGGTTCGCTCCGAGCGACGGCGACTATATGTTGCCGATGAACGCTGCCTTCGCGGATGCCTCGCGATGGGCGCAGACGGTGGCGTTTGTGTTACTTGTTGCGTTTGCGGCGTTTGATGCCTATCTTGTGTGCGGATGACGGAGACACCGCGATGGACAAAATAACCCCAACGGGCACGGAATGCGCTATCCCGAGCGACCGGGACGCGGCACTCGCGGATCGCGCGTGGAAGACGCTGCAAGCGTGGGTCGAGGGGACCGACCCGGTGCCCGCGCGGTTCGGCGCCGTTCCCGAAACCGTCGCCATTCCTACGTCGGCATACCGGCTGCTCAAGGAGATCCTGGACCAGATGGCGCACGGCAACGGCGTCGCGCTGACGCCGCTGCATGCCGAGCTGACGACGCGGCAGGCCGCCGAGCTGTTGCAGGTCTCGCGGACGCATCTTGTGCAGCTGCTCGACGACGGACGGATCGCCTGCCGCAAGGTGGGCGCGCACCGGCGCGTCCGCGCCGAGGATGTCCTCGCCTACCGGCGCGAGACAGAATCCCGCCGCCGCGAGGCGCTGGATGAGCTGACGGCACGCGACCAGGAACTCGGCCTGCAGTAGGCAATGGTCCGGCCGACGGCGTTGCTCGACGCGAAAATCGCTTGAAATCACCAGAATAACTATAATCATCGTATTATCAGCGAGTTAGGTTCTATCTTCATAGTCTCTTTCCCCGTGCCGTAAGCATTCCGGGGGCGGTTGGGATCCGAAACCGCCCGTTGCGGTGCGCGTGCATGCGCTGTTTTTCGGTGGACGCGCGGATAGCGAAATTCTTAGTCCTGCGGCTGCGAATGTGATCGGGAGCGTCAGGTATCGGCGCGCGGACCGGGCGGTCGCCGTGACAGTGGCAATGGGCATAGCACGGTAGGCGCTCGGCTTGCCCCATCGGTGCTTCGACAGGCTGGGCACACGAGTCCATCTCGAGACGGCTTAGCGGGCGTTGGCCTTGCGATCGTGCGCCATCGCTCATCGTGGGATCTATGCGTCGGGATTGCTGGAATCTCCCTAACCGATACCTTTGCCGAAGCTGCGAGCGGCCGCTACCGTCAAGTTCGGCGGCGGATTTCGTACGCGCGATCGGGACGTGCTGATTTCGCCGGAGCGTGCCCCGGCGATCGGGCCGCCAAATGGCGCGACGGGGATGTCCTGTTAGCGGTAGGGGAAAGCAGCATGAGCAATGAAGAAGGCAGTTTCCTGAACACGAGACGCGCGGCGACCTATCTCGATTTGTCGCCCCGCACGCTGGATGGCTACCGGGTGAGTGGCGAGGGACCTGCCTTCCACCGCTTCGGGAACCGGGTGCGCTATCGCAGATCGGATCTAGACCAGTGGGCGGCGGGGCGGCGGGCAACTACGACAGCGGAAGCAGACAGGCTCGGCGCAGCGTGAACACGGGAGCAGGCCCGGATATCGTTGCCGTCCCGTTCCCCAGAAAGCCCGGTTCAGCCTGACCGCCACCTAGCATGGCAGGGTCGACGCCAACCAAACGGCGTCAATGCGTCGCTCGCGATCTACCGTTGGCCATGCGTCGACCATGAGAGTCTGCCGAAGCCGGTCGAAATGCGGTTGCCCACCGGACCTGCGGTTGGCCACCGGGTGGTGCCTTCAAGGGACACGGCGACGGTGAATTTCCACGCCGGTCGAGGTGCTGCCCCGATGGCGTGCGGGCATCGAATGACTAAGCTGGACCACCAATGTGTTAGACTTCCGAATCGAACGATGATAACTGAACGCATCAACAAGCCACCGAGTAGATGGAAGTCAAAATAGCTAGACAATCAACGCTATTCGGTGATTTGTTACCCACCAACTGAGGAGAAACAAGCATGGATGAATTCGAATTTAATGGAACCGCTTATGCACATGGCTCCGGTTCGATCAACATGCTGTAGGTAAGGGGTTCTGCATTTGTGGCGAGGCGGAAGAGCGAGCGGAAAGCAGCGTGGCGGGTTTTGCGGCGGTTGAAGCGAAAGACGAACTCATCGAGATAGGCCTGCAGATGCTTGCGACGCAGCCCGTGGTAGACGCCTCGCGCCCATCCTTTGAGGTTGGAGAAGACTTGGTGGATCCACGGCAGGACGAGGTGAGCGGCGGTCTTCCCGACGACATGGACATTGTGGCGATCGGCGGGGACCGCAGCGTAGCCGGACCAGCCGTCGGTTTTCGCGATGGCGTCGGGATCGGCGGCGGTTTCGACGAAGTGTCCGAGGTCGGCGGCGCCGTAGGAGGAGATTTCGGCCAGCCGCAGGCGGCCTGGGATGTTTCCGTCCCCGAGTTCGATGGCGCCGACGATGAGCATCTTGCCGTCGTGGCTGCGTCCTTGCCCTCCGGTGGGAGGATCGTCTTTGGTCCGGAATGGAAGGCTGGCCTCGTCGATTTCCACCAGGCCCGACAACGGGTTGCGCTCGGGGTCGACCATGCTGGCGCGCAGCTTGTGGGCGAGCAGCCAAGCGCTGCGGTAAGAGCCGATACCGAGCTGTTTCTGGAGCTGCAGGGCAGAGATGCCGTTGGAGTGGGTCGCCATCAGGTAGGCGGCCCAGAACCAGACGGTGAGCGGCAGCTTGCTGGCGTGCAGGATCGTCCCGGCCGTCACCGAGGTCTGCCGGCGGCAGCCGGCGCACTCGAAGGTGTGTGCTTTTTTGCGCAGCGCCCATCCCTTTTCATGGCCGCACGCGGGACAGACGAAGCCGTCCGGCCAGCGCATTTCGATCAGCCAGGCGGCGCAGGCGTCATCGTCCGGGAACATGTGCTGGAAGGCGAGGAGGCTGTCGGGGACCTGTTTCATGTGGTGGCTCCGTCGGTACGAACGTATAGGGAACATTCTACCCGTTCCCCCGCCCTAACCTCAACCTCAACATCTGGTGGCAAACTCTCGCGACCGGAGCCATGTGCATAAGCGGTTTAATGGAAACAAAATTGAGCGGCACGATGATGGCAGCTTCAAAGTTACAACGCCCGAGGGCACAGTTCTCACTATAGATAAGGACGGCAACGTAAACGGCAATATAAAAACGATATCAAGAGTAGGGATCGAGAATATCTTCGATGTAAGGACTCACACAATAATGCGCGAGGGAGAGCTCACCGTCCACAAAATGGAGTTCCATGACGGTGGTCGCGTTAAGTTGTCATATACCACGCAAGGGGAAATAAAGGAATTCACCTGCACCAACATAGGTCAAACAATAACGAAAGAAGGTGCAATTACCATTCGTAGCTCCACCGCGGCAACAGAAACATAGGGAAGCGAGGAGAATCGTGGTTCCGAGCGTTGCTGCACGTGCGTTCGCACGAGCGACGAGATCGCGGGATGTTCACTATCTCCTCCCTGCGACGATGGTCCTGCATGCGGATGTAGTAAATCAGGCGCCCCAACCCTGCGGGAACAGCTCGGGTCGCAGCAGCTTGACACGCGTCGGCCGATCGGCGGGGAGCGCGTCGTGGTTCGTCCACCGGAAGCAACTCGGACGCACCACGGCTCGACGTGCGGCGTACGGGGTCGGACGTTACGGCCGGTGGGTTAGGCACCGGGCGACCGGCACGTCGTCGAGCTCTGTCACCGGTGCATCAGCGCGATGCCGACGGTGCGGGGGCGGCATCGGGTCGAGCAGGACCGGGCGGAAGCTCCTCAATCACACGGAATTTCACAGAGGCGCGGTATTGGACAATCGAGGTGTGGTCGCTGCGGGGCTTTCTCAACCATACGCCATGAGATGCTGCGCGTGCGGTCGCCGATGTACGCACGGAAGCCTGACCGCAAAGTGTCCGACGCCACCTCTTTGTCCCGCATAATCGAGACCTGGTGGATGGGATCTGGACATCGTGACAACTACACCACCAATAGTCCTCGATGAGTCTTACCTCACTGAAATTCAGGGTGAACCATGCAGTTCACCTTGTCGAGTTCGAGTCGCTTTACTAGCAGGAACAAACTTCGGATGTGTAGTGGAATCGGAGTGCTTCCCGCGAAGCATACTCCAACGCCATCACGAAGAGCCATTCCAAATCTCCCTTGCCAGCGGTCCAAAGTTTCAAGTTAGACTTGGAAGCTATAATCCCAACACCATTAATCGTGTCCACTTTACGGGTAAACTTATTCCTGTTCGTTCTCCTTTCCTGGTTGCGGATAACAGCACTCAACTCAATGTAGTAAACTTCGACATCTTGAACTTCACTAGCTTTTTTAGTCAAATGAACCTCACTGCCTATGACAAGTCAACGCGAGGTCGCACTTGGGAAATGGACATATCGAGTGCTATGTCAATTGAAGAAAGAAAACAGTACAGGCAAATGGGTGGATATGTTATAACTCACGAAGGTACTATTCAATTCTCAAAGAAAGCGGTTTTCTCTGTTGGTGAGGTGTGGTGCATCCTTCAAGGCCTGTCTCGGTACTTGTCATTCTCGCAAGGAGCCAGATGCGCGGTAGTACGTGTTCGCGGTACGCGGGAATCCGGCGAGGAGATTCCAATTGTATGGGGAAGCACCCACGTTCACAATTCGGGGGAATGCCAAGGTGTCCTGTATACGTCAAACTCCGGATATGAACCGCTGTCATCCGCTTGGCCCGGATTTCTTGACACTATGGGCGACGAAAATGTCACTGAGACGATTCTCAGGGCCGTGGATTGGTACCTGTTGGCCAACAATTCGGACTTTGGAACTGGTCTTGTACTAGGGCAAGCAGCGCTAGAGTTGTTGGCGAGCACTGGGAAAGGAGGAAATGCAGCGGATAAGATTGGCGAGGCGATTGAAAGCGCGAATATTTATCGAGCTATTCCTCTCCAGTGCAAGAATTTGGTGAAAGTCGCAAATGCATACAGCTGGGAAAGTGGCCCGATTGCGATAACAAGAATTCGAAATGACCTGGTGCACGCGGAGCGGAAATATCCTGATGTAAACCCTGAGGCTCAACTCGAAGCGCGCGAGTTGGCGTTGTGGTACATAGAGCTTCTCTTATTGAACAGGTTCCAATATACCGAACGCTACAAAGTGCGGTCCGCTATTGCTACGGATACAGCCTATGCCAGCGTACCCTGGGTGAAAGACCACCAAAACCAAAGTTGACTGGGGGAGCTAGCCCGATCTATTCATGGGATATTTGATTTCTGGTGGGTCGATTGATGGCGCACGTTGTCGTGCGGCGCCGTTTGGCGTCGGGATTTGAGGTTTGTCGTGGTGGGTTGGGGGTTGAAGGGGCTCGGGTTTGCGGGGCACGACGCCCCGGCGGTCAGGGGCCCGCTGCTGCGAGGCGCCCTGCCAGCAGACGGAAGAGGGCGGCGTCCGGGCAGGCCGAGGTGAAGTGTATGCGGACGCGGGCGGCCTTTTCGACGACGCGGGCGCCGATCTTGAGCAGGCGCAGCCTGAGGGTGGCAAACTCGGCGCGGGCGAGAGGGGCTGCACGGGGGATGGCGTCGCGCAGGGCGAGCATCAGCCAATAGGCGCCGGTGTGCAGGACCAGCCTGAGCTGATTGGCGAGCGGGCTTTGGCAGGAGGTTCGGTCCGAGGCGAGCTGTCCCTTGTGCAGCTTGATCAGGTTCTCGGCCTGGCCGCGGGCGCAGTAGACATTTTCGTAGAGATGGCGGGCCTCGCCGCTCAGCGAGGTGACGATGTAGCGGGTGTCGGAGCCGCGCGTGGTCTCCTCCAGCCGGGCGATGACCCGGCGTTTGCGGTTCCAGGAATGGGCGGCGTAGGCGAAGGCGGCGAAGGCCCGCATCTTCTCTGCGCCGGCCTCGGCCCGGCGCTTCTTGAGGTCGACGGCCACGTCATGCGCGAGGGCGTGCAGCACGGAATTGCCCGCGAGCCCGAAGATGTAATCGACGCCGTTCGCCTCGCACCAGGCCATGGCCTCGGTCCGGCCATAGTGGGAATCTCCCCGGAAGACGATCCGGGTGCGCGGCCAGTGCCGGCGGATGCGGCGGACCAGGTGCTTGAGGAGGGTGCGGACCTCCGCACCCGAGGGCGTCTTGCCCGGGCGCAGGAGGACCGCCACCGGCTTGCCGCTTTCCACATGGTAGACGTGGATGGGCAGGAAGCAGCGGGTGTCGTAATGGGCGTTGAAGAGAGACAGCTGCTGGCGGCCGTGCACCGGATCGCAGGTGTCGTCGATGTCGAGGGTGATGGCGGCGGGAGGGGCTGGGAAGCTGCGGCAGAAGATGTCGACCAGCGCCGCCGTCATCCGTGCCACCTCGATACGCGACGGCGCGTTCTCCAGGCGGCTCATGGTCGGTTGCGAACAGAGGTCGCGGCCGCTTTCCGGCGCGTGGCCCACAGCCAGCTTGAACAGAGGGTCGGCGCGGAGCGCGTCGCAGTCGTCGGCATCCTCGTAGCCGCAGGCGATCGCCAGCATGCGGAAGCGCAGCATGGCGGCGAGCGAGTGGACGACCAGCGCCGGGTTGCGCCGGTCGCGGATACAGCTTGCCAGCGTCTCGGCCAGACCGAGGCGGCGCTCCGCCTCGCGCAGCAGGACGAGCCCGCCGTCCGACGAGATCAGGCCGCCATCGAAGGCGGCGGTCACCTTCTTGCGCTGGACAGCTGGCAGATGGAAGGGGAGAAGGGTATCGTCGGTCATGGCGGGCGTGGCACTTTCGTTGCTGGGGAAGGAAGACGCGTCGACAACGAATTCCTACCCGATGGCAACGGCTTACGCCATGTCCGCCACCTCAAAATCAGACACGCCGTGAATAATCCGGGCTAGACTTATCCCTCTGGTTTCACGGATATGATCATTTCGTTAATTGAGTGCATTATTTCCGCCATCGCGGCGCGAGTGAGTTGAAGCGGCCCTTCAGGAAAGTGTTGAGGATTGAGTACACTGAAACGACTCGACTCGTCCGAAAGGATGGAATTCTTGTGCACGATGCAGATGCGTATGTGACGTATATCCCCCATGAGTTCCGATACGATACGATTCTTTCTTGCCTTGTTTCCTTGACTTGTTATATTTAATTCTTCCGCGATTTTGTCTCTATAGCAGTCTTCCCAAATCGAAAAGATTGCGACTATAGCCAATTTGGCAATTAGATTCCTAAAGTCACCATTTTGATCGGATTTGTCCAGCACCTCACCGAGCGACAGACTTGCGGGATACAGTCCCGAAACAGGATGTCCCACGCCTACTCTATACGGATCGGACCGATCAGCGGAATGGCGGATCATCAATTGTTCAATGAAGCAACGAAAGGACGGCATTCCGTCGCAAACAAACCCGTAGAAGACGACGTACTCCTGGCAAGCTTTACGGAACGCGTCCAAGGCTTTGGGTTGATTGTCGCTGGTCATAGGTGCATCTCTCCAGGAATCCGAAAACTATGGTCGGTTGTTCCAGCAGTATGGGTTCGCTCTCATGCGATACAAGGGCCAAAGGGACGGTTCTCTCTCGCTGGTATGTGATGGCCGCCGGTGCCTGGGGAGAGGCTGAGAGCGCGGCCGACGAAAGCCACACTGCCTGGAGGTCTACGTCTCGACACGAGCGGAGAGAACCAGACCGGAACGCTGTTGAGGACGCGGTTCGCGGTGCGTAAGGCACGTGGGGATGTGCCGCCCGCAGACGCGCAGCCGGCTGGCTGTGGGACGGGAGTCGAGGGCGGTTCAAGGTGTCGCGTTGCGATACATCGAAATTCCCGGGTAGTCCCGGGGCACAAGCCGAGTGCTCGACCGACAGGCGCCGAAAGCGGCTCGGTAGCGGGTGTTGTGTCAGCCGCGCGCACTGGCCCGTAGCCCAGTCATCGGAGCAATCCTGCGGCTCGCCGTATAGAGAACCCCGCGCGCGAGGGAGCCGATGTCCACCGCCAGCGTGCGCAGGCGTTCGCACCTGTGGCGAATCGGCGGATTCTCGACTGCACGTGCCTGCCCCAAAGGTCCTGCAAACCTTCGCGTGCGCGTCGGCGGTGTCAGTGCAACGGACCGCGCGCGGACACGGTGCGCGAAACGCGGGCGTGGCCGTCGGGCCGTAACAAGTGGGCGGGCAAGGCATGTGCTCCTCGGCGCCGTTTCCGGCGGGTATAGCGGGATCCGGCCTCCGGCGCTGACGACACTCTACGCGTTGACCGCGTCGCGGAGGGCCTTTGCTGCCTTGAACGACGGCGTCCTCGAGGCCGCGATGGCGACGGGTTCCCCGGTTTGGGGATTGTGCCCCCGACGCGCGGCGCGGCTTCGGGTGCCGAACTTCCCGAACCCCGCGATGGCCACCGGCTCGCCCCGCGCCAGGGCGTCGCCGATGGCCGTGAAGACGGCACCGACCACGCGCTCGGCATCCCGATGCCTTCGGCCACCATGTCCTGCGCCGCCCCGAGACGCAGGGGCGCCCCAGGGCTCACGCGGACTCGATGCGCAGATAGCCGTCGGGGACCATCTGCGGGTACGGGTGCCGGCGGTAGACCGCGACCCGGAAGCCATGGACGTCGATGTCCTGCACGCGGTAGCCGCACGTGTTGCGGGCGATGGACATGACGCTTGCGAGCGCCTGAGCCGTCGCGCGGACCGCGAAATGGGTCGCGCACTCCGGCGCCGGCATGGTGGCGATCGTGATGCGCGGCTCGGATCTGTCCTCGTCGAGCATGGCCGAGGCGTTGCACTCCGGGCACTTGCCCGCTGGCATCGTGTCACCCGGCCGGACGCGCTCCCAGGCGTTGTTGAGCGGGCCGCATCGGTCGGCCGGCCCGTTCCAGCCGCAGGACTGGCATGTGGCGGTGGGCATCATGGCGTGGTCCTCCCGTGGCGGTCTGACGCGGGTGCGAGGGCGGGGCGTCCGCCCCCCGGCGACGATCAGGCGGCGATCCTGATGTGCTCGCCCCAGGGCGCGGGGTGCCGCCACGGGCTTGCCTCGTCGCCGTAGTCGCAGAACAACACCGGGAAGGTTGGCTCGGTCCGCGGGTAGTCGGAGCACTCCATGTCGGTGAAGTAGAGGCACACGCCCGGCTGGATGCCCTGCTCGTCGAGCCATGCAAAGCCCGGGCGGAAGTCGGTACCGCCGCGGCCCTTGATCGCGATCTCCTCGGGAAGGTCGTCGGCGGCATACTCGGCCGCGTCCTGCACAATCGTGTCGACCTGGAGGACGATGACGCTCTCGGGCCTGATCTCGGCCGCGACCTCGCGCAGCTCCGCCCAGAACTCGGCGAGCGTCGCGGTGGGGAGCGAGCTCGAGATGTCGACGATGAAGGCGATGGTGTCGATACCCTCCGAACGGATGGACGGCAGGTAGAGGCCCGAGTCGATGAAGCGCCGGTTGGGCACGCTCCAGCTGTAGTCGTGGCTCGCCGCGTCGGTCATGTACCGGCGCAACAGCGTGCGCCAGTCGAGCGTGCTCGCGTGCGCGCCCTGGATGGTCTCCTCGACCTGGCCCGGCACCTTGCCCTCGGCCCTCGCGATGTTGAGCGCCTGGTGCATGGCCTCGTCCCACGCCTGCTCCTCGGCGGTGACGTCCACGGGCGCTTCGGCGGATTCGCCGCCGTCGCCGGCGCGGGCATCGGCGTCCATGACCTCCCCGGTGCCGGAAGGATCGTGGCTCGGCGGCGCATCGGACGCACCCTGGTCGCCTTCGTCGTTGCCGTTCTGGTCCTGGCCCTCTCCGGGCTGGTCGTCTCCGTCCTCGCCGTTGGGCTCGCTGTCGCCGTTCTCGTTCCGACCGCCGCTGTCGTCGGCGGAGGAATCGGTCTGGTCGTCGGGGTCCTCGTCATCGCCGTCGGGCGAGGCTTGGCCGGCGGGCGATGCGCCGGCAGCGGCATCGGACGGTTCGTTGCCGTCGTCGCCGGAATCGCCGTCCTCGGCCTGGAGGCGGTTGTAGGCTTGCTCGACGGTGAGGCCGTCCCAGGCTTGCGCGTCCGGCGGCAGCGTGAAGCCCGCGTCGCGAATGAGCGCGTGGGTGACGAGCTGCGAGGCCATCTGCCAGCGCTCGGGGTCGCGCTCGCCCCGGCGCGTGTGGTGCTTCAAGGCGCAGGCCATCACCACCCGCGCCATCGCGGTCTCGATGAGGTGCGAGTCGGTCTCCGCTACCCAGCGGGGCGAGTAGCGGATCTCGTGCCCGTCGGTCGCGAGCGTCTCGCGGCTGAAATCGGGCCGCAGCGGGAGCCTCAGCACGAGGCTCCCGAAGAAGGGTTGCTTGCGCAGCAGCTCTGTCACGCAGTCGCTGACGCGAAGCGCGGACTCGGAAAGTACTCGAGCGGACATCACGCGGCCTCCCGCATCGGCGAGGGCGGCGGCGCGAAGTAACCCGCGAACTTCTCCGCGAGCTCGTCCGCGTCGCGCTTGACCTGGGCCCGCGCCGCCGGGTCGAAGGTCTTGGACGGCCGCAGCGCGTCGGGCTCGACGCCCGCGATCTTCTCCTTCACCTGCTCGCAGAGCCGCGCGAGCGCGTCGTCGCCGAAGATGTTGAGCCGTGGCACCACGTCGACCAGGTCGCGGATGTTCTCGATCATCGAGTTGCGGAACACGAGCGGCTTGCCGTTGTCGTCCTCCTGCAACCGGTCGGAGACGCGCTCGACCGCCTCGCCGAGCCGCCGGTAGAGATCGCCCACCGCATCGTGGAGCTGCTCCTCGATGTGGCGCTCGATGTCGCGCTTCACCCGGTCGGTGTCGTCGGTGGCGAGCTTGGCGATGAAGTGATCGGCGTCCGGCACCGGGGTGATGCGGTAGCGGATGGCGAACTTCCCCTGGAGCGCCTCCTTCGAGGGATAGTCCTCGATGCGAAAGAGCTTGCCCAGGTCGAGCCGGGCCTGGTCGACGTAGTCGTCGTAGTCCTCGATGAAGTGGGCGCGCTGGCGCACCACGCGCTCGCGCAAGCCGTTCATCAGCTCGGTGTAGTGCGCGTAGTTGGTGACGGTCAGCAGCCGCGCGCCCTTGTCGTCCCAGGGCAGGCTGTTCTCGTAGTGCTTGGTCCTGGCCTCGCTCATGATGGAGGTCAGGGCGGCGAAGGCGGCCTTCGGGAGCAGGCGCTTGTTGTAGCGCCCGGCGCTCGCCGAGGCGTCGTGGTGGGCGGCGACGTGGTCGCTCGCCTCGCGGTCGTAGAGCCGGCCGGACCAGGCGGTGATGCGAAGGCCCACGAGCATGGCGTCGCGATTGAGGTCCATGGAGTTCCTCCTGTCGATTACCGGAGCGTCCACACGGGGACGCTGATGACGGCGGCGAGCTTTCGCTTCGCCGCCTCGAGACTCGGCGCCCGCACCGCGTAGTCGCGCGAGAGGGCAAGGCCGGCGGGATAGTGGGTGACCCACCAGACCATGGCGTTCTCCTTCACTGGGTCTTGGCGGCCGCCCAGCGGATGAAGCCGGGCGAGCGCTGAAGCGCGGGCTCGCGGCGCACGCACGCACCGACCAGTGATTCGCCGACCTCGCGCCGGAGGCGCTGGGCGTAGGTCACGATGGCGTCGAAGTTGACGTCGGAGGCGAGCTTGTAGAGCGCGCCGCAGAGCGCCATCAGCGCGCTCGCGTTCTTCGGTATGTCCGCGTTCTCCGGGTCGTTGACGATCGCCCTCGGATGCGGCAGCTCGCGCCAGACCTTGAGGAAGGCGGCGAACTCGACCGCCGCGGCCTCGCCGACGGTGCCCCGGAACAGCGCCCGCTCGGCCTCCGGGTCGAGCCCGTTGCGGCGCTTGACGATGTTGCTGGCGAACTCCCAGGTGCGGGGTGTCGGAAAAGCCCGTTCGGTCGACTTCGGATCGAACACATGCAGCAGGTCCGGCTCGTAGGTGATGAAGAACAGCACCTCGGCCGCGATGCCGTTGGCCGCGCCCCAGGCGAGCCAGTCCTCGGCGTCGACCCGGATCTCCAGGTGGACGAAGCGCGATGCCAGCGGGGTCGGCATCCGATGCACGACGCCGCGGTCGGTCTCGCGGTTGCCGCAGGCGATGAGCGAGGCGCCCTCGGGCAGCTCGTACTCGCCGACCTTGCGGTCGAGCACCAACTGATACAAGGCCGCCTGGACCATGGGCACGGCCGACGGCAGCTCTTCGAGGTTGATGAGCCAGCGGCCCTGATCGTCCGACGGCGGCAGGAACGCGGGCGGTGCCCAGCGGGTGCGGTCGGCGCCGTCGCGCCAGGGGATGCCCCGCAGGTCCACGGGATCGAGCAGCAGCGCCCGGACGTCGACGTAGCGGCGGCTCGCGGTCGCGGCCACCTGCTGGGCGACCTGGCTCTTCGCCGCCCCGGGTGGGCCCCAAACAATGCAGGGCTGTCTGGCTTCGACGAGAAGGGCGAGCACTTCGGCAAGCTCGCTCGGGCGGAGCGTGTAGTCCGCGGAGATGGTGGCGGGTTGGGTCATGGGCGTCCTCCGGATGGCGGGGAGTCGGTGCGGCGCGAGCACCCTCCGAGCGCCCGGCCTTCGACCGGCCGGAGCGGCCCTCCACTCGTTGTGTTGCGAGGAACGGCGCGGGTGCGCGACGCGCGGGGCGGGCGCCGGGCCGCGGATCCGTCAGGCGCGGTCCAGACCGGTGGGGTCTTCCAGGCGGCGGGCCGGGGCAATGCCAGTCAGCTCCGGCAGGGGACTGCCTGTCGGCGAGAGCGTGTGGCCGATGCGGCGCTCGGTCTGCGCATAGCGGCGGTAGAGGTCGGGACGAAGCTGGGCCGCCGTCCGCAAGTCCAGGGGCGAAGAGAAAATGCAGAACGAGCAACTGCACCGTGACAGGTGACGGTAGATCCAGTGCGGCGACTGGCCGGCGTAGCGGATGATGCGGAACACGTCCGCCGTCGAGAGGCCGAAGATCGGCAGCCAGTCGAACACCTCGCGGCCGGCGACGCTCATGCGCTCGTTGCGCTGCCAGGGGACCCGTTTCGCGCGCGCGGCGCTCTCGTCGCGGCGGATGCCGAGGCAGTTGACGAGGCGCCCCCCGAAGCGGGGATGGGCCTTGAGGTAGCGGCGCAGCTCGCGCTCGATGGGGCCGCGTTTGTTAGATGCCGTGCACCATCTCTGCCGGATTCCGGGGAACTTGCCGCGCTCCTCGACCTGGTCGAGCAGCGACTTGCCCGACGAAACAGGCGCGAAAATCAGCGGCACGCCGTCGGGAAGCGTCGCCTCGATGTGTTCCACTGTGCCTGGCCATTCCATTTCGCCGAGCGGCGCATGGACGACGAGAAGTTGCTCTCGGGGAACGAAGCGGGACAGCAGGATCGTCATTGCCTGCGAGTCCTTGCCGCCTGACGAATTGATTGTGACCAGGGCGCCGGCGCGGATCATTTGCTCGCACCGGGGAGGCACGGCAACATCGGCGAGGTTGACGGACATGGTTCGGTCTCCCGGGTGGCGGCGCGGGGACCGCTCCCCGGCCCCGCAATTCGTCCGGAAGACGCCGGCCTCCGCCTCTTCTCCTCGCACCGTCCGTTGGCGCTGGGGTCGGCGCCGTCCATATCCGGATGGGGACCACGGCCATGGCGTTCCCGGCGGTGACGGCGGTCGTGGTCATCGGGAACGTGGCGGACTTCGAGACCACATTTGCGGAGGCCGCGAAGCCCTGGCCTCCGGAATGAAAGGGGCCGTCGGAGATTGCGGTGGAAGCGACCTGTCGGCCGGCAACGCCCGGGCCTGGAGGCCAAGCCGACAGCGTGGCGGCGGTCGTTGCCGGCGGCAGGACGATGCGGTGGCAATCTGCGTGATGCCCGACAGGATGAGGACCGGCAGGGCGGTCCTGTTGTGGCGGGGGGATTGACGCGGCCCGCCCGACAGCGGAGGAATGCCGGATTGGGGGGAGGAGCACCGTTCGGCCTGGCCCGCTGGAATGGTGCGAGACCGGGAGGTGGCGTTGGACAAGCTGCACATTGCGGGGATGCCGCCCGTCTATGACCGGTGGCTGAACGGCGTGGTGCCGACCTGGATGAGCCTTGGGGCGGACGGCATCGACGCGCTGCGTGGGATGCCGCCCTGGGAGGACGGGGCGATCCGCCTGGCGTTCGACCTGACGGACGATGAGATTGCGCAGTCGCCGATCGTGCAGAACGCGTTCGTGCTGATGCGCGCCGCCGAGGAGGCGGACGGGTTGGAACTGACAGTCAAGGGCAACCTGACGCTGGCGACCGTGTCGGCCATGCGCGAAGCGATGGACTGGCCGGGCTGCCTGTTCGAGGAGAAATGGCGTGCGGGCAAGCGGCTGAGGGAGGGTTACGTCGAGGAGTTGCGGCTGCTCAGGGAGCTGGTGACGATGGACAGCCTCCTGATGCGGAAGCACGGCAGGCTCCGGGTCGGAGGCACCGGCCGGCGTGTGCTCAAGGGCGCGCGGGAGCGCCTCCAAAGGAACTTCTTCCGCAACTGCTTCTGGGACGTGAGCCTCAGCCTGTTCGGAGAGCCCGAGTGTGGCTACTGGCCCCAGCCGCAGATCGGGCTGGCGCTGTGGTCGCTCTCGACGACGGGGGACCGGTGGCAGGATGCCGAAACGCTGATGCGTCTCAGCGTGCTGCCGGACGAGGCGGTGCTTCGCAACCCGGACTGGGTCGCGCCGGTGCTGTTCGTGCTACGCGTGCTTCGGCCCTTGCGTTGGTTCGGACTGGTCGAATGCCGGGGCGAGGATGCGACGCGGCGCGGCCACGGGATGTGGCGCACGACCCCCCTGTTCGACCGGTTCGTGCAGTTCGACCCCAACCTGGTCGGGATCGGGCAAGCCACGGTGCACTGATGCGGCCTCGGGCGAGCCGCAGGGAGGCGGCGTTCACGCACCGGCTTTGTCGATGTGCCTGCCAAGGGCTCGCGGTCACAATCTCGTTGCGCGGGCAGCCCTCGTCGCGGTCCGGCCGAAGCGCGGGAGGGACCGCAAAACCTTGCTTGACCGCGAGTGGTCGGGTCGGGCGCCGGGTGCGTCTTCGTCGGCGGACAGGCGTGGTCGCGTTAGCATGGAGTCGCGGGCATTCGGCGGTGAACATGGCATGTGATGAATGCAGGATGGAGGAGGGTTGATAAGAGAGCGAGAGTCCCCATTGTAACGGGGATGATCGTCAGTCGCCCTGAGCGGCCCGAACAAGAAGAGGACGGAATCCATGGGCCGTCAGCATGTCGACCACCGCGAGATTGCTCGATTCGCGCAGGGGCGCGTCAACCTGCCGAAGGACAAGGCGCAGATCTATCGTGCGCAGGCGCGCCGTCTCCGGGAGCGCTTGGAGAGCTACCTCTCAGAGAACCCCGACTTCACGCTGCGGAAGATGCAGCTGTCCGGAAGCCTCGCCAAGGGAACGGCGTTGGGGTCGCTCAACGACATAGACGTCGCGTGCTACATTTCCGGAGCCGATGCGCCCTCCGAAGTGGCGGAACTGATCGAATATCTCGCAGGGAGGCTCCGGACCGCGTTCCCGAACTTCAATTCGGACCAGGTCCAACCTCAGACTTACAGCGTGACGGTGTCATTTCGCGGCACCGGGTTGGACGTGGATGTCGTTCCCATTCTCTACGACGACGATCCCGACTGGTATGGGAATCTCGTCAGCCAAGACGACGGATCCTTCCTCAAGACCAGTATTCCGCGTCACCTGGAGTTCGCGAAAAAGCGCAAAGAAGCCCAGCCGCAGGACTTCGCGCAGGTGGTGCGGCTGATCAAGTTCTGGGTAGGGAACCTGAAGCGGGAAGACCCGGCCTTCCGGTTCAAGTCGTTCATGGTGGAGATGATCCTCTCCCGCCTGTGCGACCAGGGACTGGATTTTTCCGACTATCCGGAAGCGCTACAGCACTTCTTCACCTATATCGTCCGTAGCAATTTGCGCGAGAAGATCGTCTTCACGGACTACTACCCGGCGCGCAAGGTGGGCAGTTTCGTTGAACCGGTGCAGATCATCGACCCGGTCAACGAGGAGAACAACGTTGCCCAGCTGTACACCGGTAGCCAAGCGGATGCCATCGTGAACGCTGCGCTGGACGCTGGCGACGCCGTCGATGCCGCGCTGGCAGCGCCGACGAAGCAGGAGACCGTCCGCCACTGGCGCCGGTTGTTCGGGCCGGCGTTCCATGTTTGAGAGAGAAATATGAGCAGCACATACACCCATACGGGTAGTCAGACTTTCACGCGCGCGCACGCGAAGCGGATTTCATACCGAGTCGCCACAGACCTGAAGCGGATGCAGAGGCTATACGGGCGGCCGACGGACGATTGGATTGAGAAGTACGATGAGGAACTCGTCGAGCTGATGACGGCGGGGTTTCTGGAGACCATCACCTACGGTTATAGACGCGACAACAACTGGGTTGAGCCGACGCTACGCTATACCGCATTCGAACTTGCTGACCCGGGTTTCGGCGACGACCCGGGTCGGGTCCTGCCCGGCGCGAATGTGACAGGTGCGTCGTTCTACAGCTACCTGACCTATTCGAGCGGATGGGATGCGCTTTCTACCGACCAACAAGCTGCGTTCAAAGGTAGCTTGCCATTTAAGCGCGGTGGCGCGCCTGAACCCGGAATAGACGGCTACCTGCAGCAGGATCTCGCCTATTCAGCCGGCGGCCGAGGACTTCAACGGGCGACTGTGAGGAGTTGGGGATGATGGAGCCGCTGGAAACGGAGGACCTGTTTGAACCGGCTCTGACGTATCCCGATTCGGACGCGGCGGAACGGCTCGCCAGCTTGGTTGGGCTCGACGACCATAAGGAGCGGCTGCGCAAGATGCTGACGCTTCTCGTGGCGCCGAGCGCTTTGCGTGACTGGGCCGATAGGTTCCATGCTGGGGCACCGATGCTGGCCAACACCGTGCTCGCTAGACCCCCACTAGTGGTTCTTGCCGGCGATGTGGGCTGTGGGAAGACGGCGCTGGCCGAGTCGATCTCCGATCCCGTGGCGCGGGAACAGGGAATTCACATCACACTGTTTCCGATGAGCCTGTCGGCGCGGGGGAAAGGAGCGGTCGGGGAAATGACACAGCTCTTGTCCGCAGCGTTTGACCGTACGTACACCGAAGCCTTGAAGCTCGGCGATGGCGGAGGCGGTCAGTTGCGAGGGGCCGTAATCCTTCTCATTGATGAGGCGGATGCGCTGGCGCAGTCGCGCGAGGCCGCGCAGATGCACCACGAGGACCGTGCCGGGGTCAATGCGCTCATCCGGGGTGTGGACCGGCTCGCCAACTCACGGCTGCCGGTGGCGGTAATCATGTGCACCAACAGGCCCGAAGCTCTCGACCCCGCCGTTCAGCGGCGGGCGGCTGATATCCTCGAATTCCACCGACCCGACCGGAAGCAACGTCAAGCGGTGCTCGACGGGCCGCTCCGTGAACTTGGGCTAAGCAAAGCCGATATAGAGGCAATCGTCGAGGCCACCGGTTCGGCGGAAGGAGGTGGCAGGCCCGAAACTGCGGGGTTTACGTTCTCCGATCTCACGCAACGGCTACTTCCGGCGATCGTCCTGAACGCCTTCCCATCGCGTGCAGTCGAGGCGCGCGCGGCGTTGGAGATCGCCCGTAACATGCGCCCGACCCGACCGTTCGGGGGACCAGGAAGCGCCGCATCGGTGCGGCAAGGACACGCGGGTGGGGGGTCGGCCGAGCGGTGATAGAATCATCAGATTCTGCCACTTCGTGCGAGTGGATTCCGCGATGACTGACCCAACGGGGAGCGTGTTCATATCGTACCGGCGATCTCCGGCACGTCCAGCAGGGAATGGCGAAGCCACGCTGGTATGCGACGCGCTTCGGCGTGCAGGTGTCCCCACATGGCGGGATCTGGACTCCCTCGCATACGAACCGACCGAGGAAGCGCTTGTCGCTGCTCTCGACGATCCATCGCTGTCGGGTGCGATCCTGCTAGTCTCTCCCGAGATCGCGTCGTCACCGATCGTGAGTCGCATTGAAGCAGTGAGGATTTTTCGTCGATACAGGGCCGGAGACGGCTTCTGGGTTCTGCCGGTGCTGATCGATCTTGACTATGGCGAGGCCGATGCGGCCCTCGGCTCGCCGGCCGGGTTTCAGGATTTGGGCCACTGGAACATGTACAAGATCGCGAGGGAGACGATCGGGTCGTCAGAGGCGCGCAGCATCGCGGGGCGCGCGGTCAAGGCCCGCCTCCAGGCGATTCGGGCGAAGGATGTGGATGGTCCGTTGTCGATCGGCGTATTTGCGCGTCGTCCCCCGGCGGCAACTTGCAGTCTCCCGCACGACTTTTCCGGCCAATTCAATGGTCGCAAGGTAGACGATGGGGGGTATAAGGCTTTCGAGAAGGCCCTCCTCGACGGTGCGAGCCGCATCCTCGAGACGTTCCCAAGTCCGCGATTGGTCGGCGAAGGGATGGCTCCGCTACCGCTAGGAGCACTAGTTGGTGCGGTCTATTCGCCGAGAGCGGGGTTTGAGTTGGGGTGGTCGCAGTTCGTCGAGGGGCGGAATCGGCAGCAATGGTCGTTCGAGCTGCCAGCTGGCGAGATAGCTGTGGACGCGCACGTGACTAAAGGTGATCCGTCATCCGAGGATTTGGTGCTCGCCATTGGACTGTCCGCCGACATCGAGCATGCCGTGGCGGAATCGTTGAGGGGGCTGGGCGTTGCCTACCGCGCCTGCATGCATTGCTCACCACGATCAGGATCGTACACGCCCGGACGCGTGCTTGCGCCTGAGCAAGGCGTCGGATTCGTGCTTTCGACGATTCAGAACGTCCGGAATCTGCGCGAAGACCTCGCCATGAAGCGGGCAAACCTGCATCTGTTCTTAGCCTGCCCGCTGGCGATGGCCGTGCTGATAGGACAAAAGCTGAACACGTTTTCGGATTGTCACCTGTATGAACATGATCCCGGTGCGAGTCCGACCTACACGCGAGTTCACACGTTCCAGCCATCAAGCTTGGTTTACGAATAGTTCGATGAGCCACCTCACGGGGTACTGCTGCGTGCTGGCGTGCTGGGGACGGCGGAGTCAGTGGCTACAATTCTAATCTGGAGGATGCTACTGTGTTTTCGACATCCATGTGTTGATTTTGTCGACAGCCGCAATCGCTTCCAGAAACCCACCGTGCCATACGGCTATCTGATTGTTGATGTCTGTTTCGAATTCCCCGTTTTCGACAAAGGACGCGACCGTCAGCTTTCTGTCTAGGTGAGCTTTTGTGATTTTGAACCTCGTGTTCAGTGTATGCGTCATCTGGTATGCCCAGAAATCGTGACTCTGTCGAGATGCCGTTTGGAGCTTGTTGTTGGGTGACTTTTCCAAGATGAGCACTTGTGGAAGCCGCGCGTTATCGACCGGTCGCTCAAATCTGCTCCGAATCGCTCTGTTGACGTGCAGATCTCCGAACCCGTATCCAGCAAGCAGAAAGGCGTCAGCCTCATGCGCGTGCCTGACAAGGGCGGAATAGAATGTCTGATAGGGGTCGACGAGGAGTTGATCCAGCTTGAACCCGCCTGCAATAAGTGTTGTCAAAGGTAGTGATCTGAAATCCTGAGCCATATCGGGTGCCATTTCGAGCCGGTCCCTGAATTGGCCGTTGAGGTCTTCTTTCCATCGGATGCGGTGCGGATATTCCGTGATGCAATGATGCACGCTGCCATGGAGGTGATAGATGAAATCCCACGTTGGACGCTGATTGACTCCCGGAGCATCAAAGTTCCCAGGACGATCAAATCCGCAATAGGCCTCTGGCCAGGCAGACAGCGCGACAGTGTCATAGTTCAGGTTGTAGACCCCGACATGGAAGCGGTCCCGGAGCCTGTGAAAGAAGCTAGCGTAGTCAGGGATCGGAGGCGATCGGAAGTCCAATGGCTTGCTCAAATCCCGGATGCAATTGGCCAACTTTTCGAGAAGGAACGTCTGCTGGCTCAAGACCAGTTTCCTGCCTGTATACTTGTCCGACGAATCATGAAGCCATTCCAGCCCGCGAACGGGCGAACCCCCACTAATGGCCTCGACAATCGGATTTCCGAAGGGACTGGGCGACAGCCAACTCGCGAGGGATGTCATTTCGCCCAGGATGCGCTCGAAATTCGGGCGTACTCCGTAGCGGTTCGAACCGTAATAGCGCTTGGACGCCTCCCAGAGAGCACGGAACACTTCACCTTGGCATTCAACGGGCGGCTCTGGTGTCCATTCTTGGCTCCACTGTTGCATGAACCCGTCGATCTCTGGGACGCTCGGCAATCCACAGGGTATTGAACTTCCGGCTCCCAAGATGACCAGGAGCCTTGGCTTGCTACGAGGGCTGCCGGGCGGGGGCATACCTTTACTCTCCCAGGGGCCCGTCGACACACACCGGGGGGCGCAGTTTCCCTACAAACAGCCCGCTGCCAGGAGTCTCATCCAGCCGGGGGGCGCCATCGAAGGCGACATCCGGCCGCGGGCGTAGTCGGAGGAGACTCCTATGTGTCAGCTTCATCAAGAGCTAACCGACGACGAATTAGATGATTCTTGATCGCTATCGACGTAATTTGGTCAACGTCCATTCCAGTGAATTGCAGGAATTGCAGCTGTAGAAGGACGTCCATCTTCAGGCAAATATTGTACAAGTCACGATCAATTATGCGTTTTGCCCTGCTCTCTTGCGCATCGTCGTAATGTGTCAAGTAGTTCCTCACAACGACGATGTTTCGTAAGAGTAACTTTATTTCAGACGATGTGCCAAATAGTTCCCGGAAAGGGCGGATCAGTCGTTTCAGTCTCGTGCTCAAGGAAAGTTCATTTGCGTGCTCTAGTTTCGATTCCACGAATGCCCTTCTTTGAAGCGGTGCGGCTTCGATAATAGTAGCGCGCAATTGGTTGAAGTCATCAGGTTCCATTACAGTCTCATTAGAGGTTCTTCTATGGAGTGTTTCTAAACTTTGAATGAGTGACAAGAAGATGCCCGTTAAGTATTTGTGGGCACCAATTTTCGAAGACAAATACAACTCGAATGCAGGCTGTATGGTCTCAAAATGCTCGAACCATTTTAGAATTGTTGATTCAAAATCCTCAGATATGTCACGATAGTTGTACAGCATTGACACGTGTGCATCATTCTGTTGTTCACGCAGCTGACTCTGGTAGAAGACATCGGTCGGAATTTCCCGATGCCATTTATCCAGCTTTTCTTTTGAATATCCCCTGATCCATTCCTGAGACGTTACCTTGTTCATTACCAAGCACAGGTATGTCTGTATTCTGTGCAGGACGTTGAAAAAGGCAACAAAGGGCAATTGGTTTTCCGACACTAGGGAAACGTGAATCTGTTGAGAGATCCCGGACGACAGTTGGGATGTCTTATAGTCGGGAAGGGCGAAGGACGGATGGAACAAGAAACTCAATTGAATACCGCAAGGTAGAGTTACAGAAATGTTATCGGGTTGAGCGTAATGCAGCGACCAATCCGCAGGTTCAGAGTCCGAGTTTATTTCTGGGCGAAAACCGGAGATCGAGAACCATTCAGTGAGGCTCTCGAATGAACACTCCACTCTTGAAAAGCAAATGGACTCTTCGCCAGGAAATGAAGCTCCAATGAATGCAGCTCCAACGCGAAATCGCGATACGGACACGCCTCCTTCGACGATGCGCCACAAATAGAATGGATCGTCTATCGCGGCACATTTCTGTAAAGTTACCGGATTGTTATCCACTATCCCTAAAATACGCGGTGGGTCGTCACCGACCGGGGTCTTGCTGTGGAGCAGCCGAGAATCGACCGCAGTGGGGCGATGGACGATTCTTAGCGTAATGTCGCCTGCTTTGGAGATGTGCAGATTTCCGGGATAGTGCTGGTCAGGATGACTGGGAAGCCAAAAGAATCCAGGTTTTTCGATGGGAGTGGAAAGGCGCATGATCAGGCTTCGCTATGTCTTTGGTTCATGCATGACATGTGCTTCCCCCAGCCAGGCGAACCGACGTTCTGCATGATTTGAACACAACTTTGGTTTGTTCGGTAGCACCTAGGGGGACAGGCGTATGCCAGCGCCTTCGAGAGGAGGCTAGCGTGTCGGTGGACCCGGGCGCTTTTGAGCACCACGGGTCGATCGAAGCCAGCCCGACGGATGGCATCCGGGAGATTGAACGGCCTACAGGATATCGGCCGCGATGCTGACGGCGATGCGCTCGGCGGATTCCCTCACTGAATCGCGGGCAAGATGCGCATAGCGCGCGGTCCTCTTCACCCAGCGGTGACCGAACAGCCGGCCGATGATCGGCAGCCCCTCGCCGAGCGCCCGCGAGGCGAAGGTGTGTCGTAGATCACGGGGCGGTGGGAACGTCCGGCGGCGTGTCCATGTCGGCTTCGAGGCTATCCGCAATTCTCACGGCAGCGACCTTCACCGAATTCCGCCCAAGGTGTGCGTAGCGCGCGGTCGTCTGCACCTGCGTGTGGCCGAGGAGTTTCCCGATCATCGGCAGGCTCTCCCCGAGGGCGAGCGCCCGCGAGGCGAAGGAATGACGCAAGTCATGCAGGCGGACGTCTTCGAGCCCGGCCTCCTTGCGAACGAGCTGCCACGACGCGTTCAGCGTGCGCAGGCGGGTGCCCCGCACGCGGCCGGGAAACACCCAAGGGTTGTCGGGCCGGCGCGGCAGCGCGGTCAGGACCTGTTTCGCCGCGGGCGACAGCGGTACCGCCCGCGCTCCAGTCTTCGCGTCGCGGAGCCGCAACTCGTCGTGTTCGAGGTCGACGTGCTCCCATCGTAGCGTCACGATTTCGTTGCGCCGGCAGCCGGTCAGCATCAGCAGGCGCAGTGCCCCGGCCGCGCTTGTTGAGATCGCGCCGCGGGTTTCGAGCTCGGCGAGCACGCGGCCAAGCCGGTCGAACTCCTGCTCCGACAGAAAGCGCTCGCGCCCGCGCGTCGGGTACTTCTGGATGAACCGGCAAGGATTGCCCCCGGCCGGCGCCTCGCCCGATTTCGCGGCCGTGTAGAACAGCCGGGAGAGCAGCGAGACGGTCTGGTTAGCCATGACCGGCTTGTCGCGCAGCCGGTAGTGCAGCGCCGCAACGTGGTCGGGCGTGACCTCGCTCAGGCGCAGGGCTCCGAACCGAGGAAGCAGGAACTTGTCCAGGATATGGCGGCATCCCCGCTGGGTGGTCGGCTTGCAGCGCACGGCCACATGCTCGGTCATGTAGCGCTCCGCCATCCCGGCGACCGTCGGCCCGTTGGCCGAGGGCGAATCGGCGCCCGGCCGGCGCGGCGTCTCGCCCGCCTTGAGGCTGGCAATGAGCCTTCCCGCCTCGCGGCGCGCCCGCTCGGGCGTCCACACCCCGTGGCGGCCGATGGTGACGCGCCGGGATTTCCCCTGGGCGCGGGTGTGCACCATGTAGACCTTCGAGCCGGTCGGATGGACGCGCACCCCGAAGCCGGTGAGGTCGCGGTCCCAGAAGACGGCTTCGCGCTCGGCGACCGGCAGTGCGTCGACCGCGCGCCGTGAAAGGACGATCTTGTTCGGGCTTCGCATGGCGGGCTCCCGTGAGAAGTTGCGTCGGCGCGGGTGCGCTACCGGCCGTCGGGCGGCGCGAGCCTGGGCCCGAGGTCGTCGCCGACGTTGGCCGTGGCATGGCGCACCGAGTCGCGGGCGAGATGCGCATACCGCGCGGTCGTGGTCACCATCCGGTGGCCGAGCAGGTCGCCGATCATCGGCAGCCCCTCGCCGAGCGCCAGCGCGCGGGAGGCGAACGTGTGTCTCAAGTCATGCAGGCGGACGTCTTCGAGCCCCGCGCGCTCGCGCACCCGGTCCCAGGAGTCGTTGAGGTTGACCAGCCGGGTGCCCTTCTTCCGGCCAGGGAACACCCACGGATTGCCGGCCGTGCGGGAGAGGCCGTCGAACACTCGCGCGACGGCAGGGGTGAGTGGCACCATCCGCGTACCGGTCTTCGTGTCGGGGAGGCGCATCTCGCCGGTGTCGAAGTTGAGGTCGTCCCAGCGCAGCCCGAGGATTTCGTTGCGGCGGCATCCGGTGAGTACGAGGAGCCGGATGGCCGCCGCCGCATGGGCCGAGGCGAGCCGCTCGGCGGGAGCGGCCCGGAGCGCCTCGCCGAGCCGGAAGAGCTCCTCGCGGGTGAGGAACCTCTCGTGCTTCTCGACCCTGAAGCGGGGCACACCCCGGCACGGGTTGGAGCCGGAGGGACGCCAGCCCCACGCATCCGCCAGGTTGAACATCTTGACCAGAATGTCGGCCGCCCGGTTGGCGACGGTCGGCATGTGGTGCAGGCTGTTGTGAAAGGCGAGGATGTCCTTGTACTCGACGTCTGCGACGAGGCGCTCGCCGAGGGCCGGCACGATATGCTTGCGCAGCATGAGCCGGTAGTGGGAGACGGTCAGGGGCTTGCAGTGCATCGCGACGTACTCGCGCTCGTAGCGCTCGGCGAGGTCGGCGACCGTCGGGTCTGGCGCGGGCTCGGGCGTGACCGGCGGCTGTCCGGTCTTGATTCGCGCGATGATGTCGGTGGCCTTCTTGCGGGCGTGGTCGACGGAGAAGTTGGTGTCGCCATGGGTCCCGAGGCTGACGCGCTTCGAGCGGCCGAAGGCGCGCGTCTGGACGACGAAGACCTTCTTGCCCGAGGGGTACACTCGAACGCCGAAGCCTGGAAGGTGGTTATCCCAGAAGATGGCGTCCTTGCCGTTGACCGAGAGGCGGTCCACGGTGCGCTTGGTGAGGGTGCGGTACTGGCGTTCGGCCATGGTGCGGCGGTCCTTTGGGGCGGTTTCTGCGCGACGATTTCCGGTAGCAGGCCCGTAAGCGCAGAGGTAGCATGGTGACGGCAACAGTGGACGTAGGCTGTGACGGCCTCATCGCTGGGTTGGCAAGGTGGAGGACAGTGTAGCGATGGGAAATAGTTTCGTCAATACAATCGCTTATCGCACACCATCGCACCGCAGGAGCGGCATGCGGCGACAGGTGAACCGAGGCAGAATCGGCGTCATAATTTGATGTATCTAATCGACGCCAACGTCCTCTACCCGGCCGGCCTTCGCGACGTTCTTCTGCGCCTCGCCGACCGGTACCTGTACGCGCCGCTGTGGAGCGCCGACATCCATACGGAATGGATGCGGAGCCTTCTCATCGACCGCCCCGACATCGACGCCGGCGTGCTGGAACGGACCCGCGCGGTTGACCTGCCCCCAGCGACTGGTCCAAGTCGAATGTTAGTGCATTGCGGGTTTCTCGGCCAAGCTGGGTGGTCGGCGGAGCGTAGCGGAGCCGGGCAGCCAGCTTGGCAAGACGACCGTCTCCGGGGCCGGCGGCCGGTATCCCAGGCTGCCGTGTGGGCGGATCGCGTTGTAATGGCATCGCCACGATTCGATGAGAACCTGGGCTTCCTTCAGAGTGTAAAATATCTCCCCGTTCAGGAGCTCGTCGCGTAGCCGGGCATTGAAGCTCTCGATATAGCCGTTCTCCCAGGGTGAGCCCGGCTCGATGAAGGCAGTCCGGGCGCCGACTGCAGCGACCCACCGCCGCACGGCCTCGGCGACAAACTCCGGGCCGTTGTCGGAGCGGATGTATCCCGGGATGCCGCGCAGGATGAACAGGTCGGTCAGCACGTCGATGACGTCGATCGAGGAGAGCTTCCGCCGAACCCGGATGGCCAGGCTCTCGCGGGTGAACTCGTCCAGGACGTTGAGCATGCGAAAGGCCCTGCCGTCATACGTCCGGTGATGCACGAAGTCGTAGGACCAGACGTGGTCCGCCCGCTCGGCACGTAGCCGGATACAGGAGCCGTCGTTCAACCACAGACGGCCTCGCTTGGGTTGATTCCCGGGCACCTTCAGCCCCTCGCGCCGCCACAGGCGCTCGACCCGCTTGTCGTTGACCTGCCAGCCGGCGTCGCGCAGCAAGGCCGCGATGCGGCGATAGCCGTAACGGCCATACTGGCGGGCCAGCTCGATCATGTCCGCGACCAGGCGGTCCTCGTCGGCACGGCCGCGCGGGATGCGGCGCTGGGTCGAGCGATGCTGCCCCAGCACCCGGCAGGCGCGGCGTTCCGAGACCCCGAGCCGGTCGCAGACATGATCGATGCACTGGCGGCGGCGCGAGGGGCTTAGAAGTTTCCCCCTGCGGCCTCCTTGAGGATCTGCTTGTCCAGCGTCAGATCGGAGACCGCACGGCGCAGCCGCTCGTTCTCCTTCTCAAGCTCTTTCAAACGGCGGAGCTGATCGCCGCTCATCCCGGCATACTCCTTGCGCCAGCGGTAATAGGTGACTTCGCTGACCCCGAGCTGCCGGATCGCGTCCGCCATCGACATGCCCTGGCCGTGCAGGACTTCTGCCTGCCTCAGCAGGTTCACGATCTCCTCAGGCTTGTAACGCTTCCTTGCCATCGTCGGCCCTCCTCTTTCCATAACCTAAGGGTGGACCACTTCGATGGGGGAGGTTCACGGGTGTTGGTCGCCGCGCTAAGCTATTGTCCTTAACTTGGGCTCAAAGGGGTAATATCCGGCGCCGAAGTATAGGCATGAAGTGGAGCCGACCGAGGGCATGCTGACCGCGATTGACAAGCAAAGCCTCTCCGAACGGGACATTTGCACCAAGTTCATCACGCCTGCGCTGCGCCGGGCAGGGTGGGACGAGATGCTGCAAATCCGCGAGGAGGTGAGCTTCACCAAGGGCCGCATCATCGTGCGCGGCAGGCTGGTCACGCGCGGCAAGGCCAAGCGCGCCGACTACATCCTCTATTACAAGCCGAACATTCCCATCGCGATCATCGAGGCGAAGGACAATTCCCACAGCGTCGGTGATGGCATGCAGCAGGCGCTCGACTACGCCGAGACACTGAATATCCCCTTCGTATTCTCCTCCAACGGCGATGGCTTCGTGTTCCATGACCGCACCGGCGCGAGTACGCCGCGAGAGTCGGATCTCGCTCTCGATGCGTTTCCGTTACCCGCCGAGCTGTGGGCGCGCTATCGCGCCTGGAAGGGCCTGACCCCGGAAGCTGAGAAAATTGTCCTTCAGGACTATCACGAGGGCGGCGATGACAAGGCCCCGCGCTACTACCAGATCAACGCCGTCAACGCCGCGATCGAGGCCATCGCCAAGGGGCAGGATCGCATCCTGCTCGTTATGGCCACCGGCACGGGCAAGACCTACACCGCCTTTCAGATCATCTGGCGGCTGTGGAAGGCGGGACACAGGAAACGCATTCTGTTTCTTGCCGACCGCAACGTGCTGGTCGACCAGACAATGGTTAACGACTTCCGCCCCTTCGGCGAAGCGATGGCCAAGCTGTCTACGGGTGCCAAGACCATCCAACGCGACGGCGGTGCCCACCGTGTCGATGCCGCCTACGAGATCTATCTCGGCCTCTACCAGGCAATCACCGGGCCGGAGGACAATCAGAAAATCTACCGCGAGTTCTCTCGCGGCTTCTTCGACCTGATCGTGATCGACGAATGCCACCGGGGCAGCGCCGCCGAAGATTCGGCCTGGCGCGAGATACTCGAATACTTCTCCTCCGCGACGCAGATCGGCCTCACCGCCACGCCGAAAGAGACGAAGTACGTTTCCAACATCGCCTACTTCGGGGAGCCAGTGTTCTCCTATTCCCTGAAGGAAGGCATCCGCGACGGCTTCCTCGCACCCTACAAGGTGGTCAAGGTCCACATCGACCGCGACGTGGAAGGCTACCGCCCGGAAAAGGGCCAGTTCGACCGCGACGGCGAGGAGGTCGAGGACCGCATTTACAACACCAAGGACTTCGACCGCACGCTGGTCATCGACGGGCGCACGAAACTGGTGGCGCAGAAGGTCACGCAGTTCCTGAAAGAGAGCGGCGATCGTTTTCAGAAGGCCATCGTCTTTTGCGTCGATCGGGAACACGCAGCTCGAATGCGTCAGGCGCTGATCAACGAGAACGTCGATCTCGTCGACGGGAACCCCCGCTATGTCATGCGCATCACCGGCGGCGATGCCGAGGGGCAGGACGAGCTCGGCAATTTCATCGACCCGGAATCGAAGTACCCCGTTCTCGTCACCACGTCGCGTCTGCTCTCTACCGGCGTCGATGTGCAGACGTGTCGGTTGATTGTGCTCGACCGCGCGGTTGGCTCGATGACCGAGTTCAAGCAAATCGTCGGCCGCGGCACCCGCGTGCACGAGGACACGCGCAAGTTTTATTTCACCGTCATCGATTTCCGCGGCGCCACCAGTCATTTTGCTGATCCAGAATTCGACGGTGAGCCGGTGCAGATCTACGAGCCGGAGGAAGGCGACCCCATCGACCCGCCTGATCCGCCGCCGGTTGACGAGGACGATGACCCAAATCCCGAAGACCCAAGCGAGGATGAGACTGTCATTGACGATCCGGACTGGCCGCTACCGCCTGGAACCGGAACGCAAAAGAAGATCTATGTTGATGGCATCAGCGCGATCATCGTCGCCGAGCGGGTGGAATACCTCGACGAGCACGGCAAGCTCGTCACCGAGTCGCTGCGCGACTTCACCAGGAAAGCCCTGAGAAAGCGCTTTGCAAGCCTTGACGACTTTTTGGGGCGTTGGAACGCTGCCGAGCGCAAGCAGGCCATAGTCGAGGAGATGGCGTCCGAGGGCCTGCCGTTGACCGTGATTGCCGAGGAACTGGGCACGGGCCTCGACCCCTTCGATCTCGTCTGTCACGTCGCTTTTGATGCCAAACCGCTGACCCGCCGGGAACGGGCCGAGAGTGTGAAGAAGCGCGACGTGTTCACGAAGTACGGAGAGCAGGCCCGTGCCGTGCTTGGCGCGCTGCTCGACAAGTATGCCGACGAGGGCGTACTCAACCTTGACGACGCCAACGTGCTCAGAATCCCACCGCTCGACAGGCTTGGCACGCCGCTTGAACTTGTCCGCGCCTTCGGCAGCAGGCCCGGATTCGAGCGGGCCGTGCACGACCTTCAAACCGCTCTCTACAGGGAGACCGCCTGAGACATGTCCGTCAGCACCCTCGTCAAATCCATTCAGGACATCATGCGCCAGGACGTGGGCGTCGATGGCGATGCACAGCGCATCAGCCAGCTTTGCTGGATGTTCTTCCTCAAGATCATCGACGATCAGGACCAGGAGCTCGAACTCCTGAAGGATGGCTACCGCTCGCCCATCCCCGCCGATCTTCAATGGCGAGACTGGGCCGCCGATCCGGAGGGTATCACCGGCGAGGAGCTGCTCGGCTTCGTCAACGGCGAACTCTTTCCGGATCTGAAGAGCCTCCCACCCGGAAGCGGCCCCCGCGCCAACGTCGTGCGTGACGTGTTCGAGGATGCCCACAACTACATGAAGTCCGGCCAGCTGATGCGGCAGGTTGTCAACAAGATCAACGGCATCGACTTCAACAATCTGGCCGAGCGCCAGCACTTCGGCGACATCTACGAGCAAATCCTGAATGACCTGCAATCGGCCGGCAATGCGGGCGAATACTACACGCCGCGTGCCGTGACCTCCTTTATGGCCGAGATGATCGACCCGAAGCCGGGCGAGACGCTGCTCGACCCAGCCTGCGGTACTGGCGGCTTTCTTACCTGCGCCATGCAGCATATGCGCGAGCGCTACGTGAAGCGGCCCGAGGACGAGGCCCGGATGCAGGCCTCGCTCCGCGCGGTGGAGAAGAAGCCCCTCCCCCACATGCTTGCCGTCACCAACATGCTCATGCACAGCGTCGAGGATCCGTCCTTTCTGCGCCACAACAACACGCTGGCGCGCGCCTACATTTCTTGGGGCCAAAACGAGCGCGTGGACATCGTGCTGACCAATCCACCCTTTGGCGGGAGGGAGGAAGACGGCATCGAGTCCAACTTCCCGAAGCATTTCCAGACGCGCGAGACGGCGGATCTGTTCCTTGCCCTGATCATCCGGCTTCTCAAACCCGGCGGCCGCGCCGCCGTGGTCCTGCCCGACGGCTCGCTGTTCGGCGAAGGTGTCAAGACTCGGCTCAAGGAGCACCTGATGGAGGAATGCAACCTCCACACCATCGTGCGCCTGCCGAACTCGGTATTCCGCCCCTACGCCTCGATCGGCACGAACCTGCTGTTCTTCGAGAAGGGAGAGCCGACAAAAGACATCTGGTTCTGGGAGCACCTCGTGCCGGAGGGGCAGAAGGCCTACTCGATGACTAGGCCCATTCGGCTGGAACATCTGACCGACTGTGCCGCCTGGTGGGGCGGAGCGGAACGCGTTGGCCGCGAGGAAGGCGAGCGCGCCTGGAAGGTGAGCGCGAAGAAGATAAAGGCGCACGGCTACAACCTCGACATTAAGAATCCCCACACGGCCGGGGAGGACTTTGGCGATCCCGAGACGCTGCTTGAGGAACTGACAAGCGCCGAGGCTGAAGTAGCATCGGTCCGCGACCAGCTGAAAGAGATCCTGACCGAGGCGCTGGTGCGGTGAACGCCGACCGATTGCTCGGCTTGTACGAACGCGTGTCCGAGGCGCAGGACGCCATTGTCCGCCTCCGCCGCTTCGTTCTAGATCTGGCAACGTCGGGAAAGCTCATTGAACCTAATCGCGCATGGGACTGCGTTCTTATCGAGGATTGCCTGGAGCCTTTGAGCGATGGAAAATTCATTCACCAAGGTTGGAGCCCAAGGTGCGAAACCTTTCCGGCCAGCAGTCCAGGCAAGTGGGGCGTTCTGAAGACCACCGCTATTCAAGACGGGTTCTTCCTCGAAGACAAGAACAAGGAGCTACCTAGACAACTTTCACCCAAAGAAAAATTAGAGATTTCCCCGGGAGATATCCTGATTACGTGCGCCGGTCCAAGAGCGCGATGTGGAATCGCTTGCTCTGTTCCGCAGATCGTGCCGGGACGCCTAATGATCTCGGGAAAGATGTATAGATTCAGAGCAGATCGGAAACTCATCCGAACAGATTTTCTGACTCTCTATCTCCGCTCTTCTAGAGCTCGGTCAGCTATAGATGCCATGAAGACTGGCAGCAGCGAGAGTGGCCTTAATTTAACTAAAGATCGATTCAGGGATCTCGTAATTCACTTTGGTCAACTTGACGAGCAGCGTCGTATCGTGGCGCAGGTTGATGACCTTATGGTGATGTTGGACCGGTTGGAGACGGCCCGCACGACTGTAGAGCGCGCCCGCGACCGTCTCACCATCGCTAGTCTTTCTCCCCTGAGCGCGCCTGCTACGGATGACGGGAAGTTTCGCGCTCATACACGCTTTGCCGTCGACGCACTACCCGCCCTGACGGCCCGTTCTGATCAGGTTAAACACCTCCGTCAAACCATCCTCAATCTCGCTGTGCGGGGGAAACTGGTGGAGCAAAATCCGGCGGAGGAGCTGGCGCTAAAGCTGCTGAAGCGGGTTCGAGCGGGAGCCAATGACAACGTAAGGCGCAAGTATGGACGCTCTCTAGACGCTGATTTAGGGAAAATACCCTTCGTATGCCCGAAGGGCTGGATGTGGACCAAGGTCCAAAATATTCTCGATCCTAGACGTGAAATCTCGTACGGCGTGATCAAGCTTGGCGCTGAGCCTAAGACTGGTGGAATCCCGACACTTCGATGCAGCGACGTGCGTGCTGGATACATCGATGTGACTGGCGTTCGAAAAGTCCGAGCAGATATTGAGTCGCAATATGCACGGACGCGCCTTGTGGGTGGTGAGGTCGTGATAAACATCCGTGGAACGCTCGGTGGCGTCGCACTCGTTTCTGCTACGCTCGAGGGCTTCAATGTTGCACGAGAGGTTGCGGTGGTTCCCATTGCGAGGGAAATATCTGGACCCTTTGTAGTTTACTTGATGCTTTCTCCATATTTCTGGGACCACATCCAGAACAACCTACGCGGTATAGCGTACAAGGGCTTGAATTTAGGGATACTGAGAAATCTTCCAATCCCCCTACCTCCCCGCGCAGAACAGAAGCGCATCGTGGCCAAGGTCGATGAGCTCATGGCTCTCTGCGACCGGCTGGAAGCCGGCCTCACTGTCGTCGACTCCACCCGCACCAGTCTTCTCCAGGCAATCCTTGGCGATACCCTCGCTTCGGCCGCCGACGCGTATTGAGGCCTCCAATGTCTCTCATGATTCCTTACGACAGCCGCGACTTTCCGACCGCGTACAGCATCGGGTCTGGAATCTTCACGACATCGTGGGACGATATTCTCTGGGCAGCACTCACTGTTGGAAGGCCAAATACAGCCTATGTCTTCCAGCACGACGAGGCATCGTTCTACGAAGCTCTCTTTCGCCATTCCATAATACGAATGGCACTTGAACAGGATGCTTTCGGATGGCTGAAACGCACAGATGCGTTTACTGCGTTGGATCCCACAGAAAAGGGGGCGGTGAGTTACTTCTTGGGAATGATGCTTTGCAAGTTGTTCGCGGCCAAACTGTTGCACGCTCCTTGGCTTCTACACCTGGATGTCTTTCGAGACTCACTCAACCCGTTTCTGCTCGGGCGATCGCGTCCAGATCTAGTCGGGCGGGACGCTTCTGGCAGATGGCACGCGTTCGAAAGCAAGGGCCGCTCCGGCTCGCCCTCTGAACGCAATATAGAGAATGCGAAGACTCAAGCACAGCGCCTTATCGCAGTTGACGACACGCCATGCTCGCTTCAGATAGGTACGTTTGCCTATTTCAGGTCGAATGTTCTTCATTTTTACTGGTGCGATCCAGAACCAAAGAGCCCCGAACGGATCGATATTCCATCCCCGGGTCAGGAGTGGCGATACTACTACGAGCCGGCGTTTGCTCTCGTTTCCAATGCTGAGGCTTCGATGCGAGATGTCGCGATAAGCCCAGTGGGAGCCTTCGTTGAGATCCATTCAGAAATACACGAGCTGTTATCTGGAACGCGTTGGAACGAAGCCCACGAAACAGCGAGGAAGAATCGTGAACGATTTGAGGAAGAAGAATTTCAGCCAGACGGCTTGAGGGTAAAGGCTGACGAGTCGTGGCAACGACCCTTTGAAAGCATCGAGCCATATTAGCCGAGGCGAGTAAAGCTGCCACGGCGTAGGACGTACCGCCAAATGCTCTGAGATTTGATTTCCATTGAGCGTAAGCAGCTCTTGAGGAAGTGCTACTCCAGCCCGCACCCCATCCAGCGGACGCGGCCGATGATCTCGGCGGCCTCCGGCAAGGGAGCGTCCGGCCAGTCGGGGTTGTCGCTTTGCATGATGCGCGCGCCAGCCTCGTCGGCGGCGCGCTTCACGACCAAGCCCTCGCAGGTGCGCAGCAACAGGATGTGCGGCGGCTCCCACTCGACGCTCGATCGATCGACCAGGATCGAACAACCGTCCGGCAAGGTCGGCTCCATGGACTGACCCTTGCAGCCGATAACGATGCAATCCTCGGCATTGAGGCCGCGCCGCTCCAACCATCCGCGCCGGAACCAGACCCGGCCCTTGAGCTCTTCGCGCTGTTCCAGGGCGCCCTCGCCGGCGGCGACCTCCAGCTCGATGACCGTCACGGGCCGCGCGGCCTCCAGCACGTTCTCGGTGCCGGGCGGCAGCGTCTCGCTGGCGTGAGCCGCGAGGATCGGCCAAAGGTCCTCGGGAATCGGGTTGCGCCCGAGTCCACCGGCAAGCGGCCGGTCAGCACCGACCCACCTTCAGCAACCGTAGCGACGCATCCATGGGCACACCGGCCTGAAAGAAGGGCGAATTCACGACCTCCGGCACAGTTGTGCGTCAATCTCCTCTAAATGTCTGTAAATATTCCATTTTCGTTTGTTCAGTTCGAATCCGTAACCATATAGTCACCAGATTCGATCAACATCCTGACGTGACATGTCGCCTCACGCGTCGCCATCTCCCACCATTCTCGAATCGCCCCAAAGTGCTCGACATTTCCTCGCCTCGCGGACTCTCGGCCTCCGGCACAACCTGATGATTGTCGGCAGGCTCCTCGGCCATCGGTAGCCCCAGACGACCGCCCGCTATACCCACCTTGCGCAGCGTTCGGTGAATTCCACCGCCGAACAGATTGCGGACAGCCTACTCGCCGATCGCTTGTAAATAGTTCCATTGCGATTACACACAGCGCATGGCTATGCGCTACGCGTCAAAATTGTCCTCATGTGCGATTATCGCCAGCAGAACCTGACGAGCTATGGCTTCTGCGAACACGCAGGGAAGCGCATTTCCGACGATCTCGCAGGCCCGCTCGAAATGAGGCGTCTCGAAACGATAGTCTGGAGGAAACGTCTGCAACAATGCCGCCTCCCTGAGCGATATGGTCCGGTCTTTTTCGGGATGACCGAACCTGCCCTTGCTGAGAGTCGTGCAACCCGCCGTGATGGTTCCCGACGGTTCGTCCCAAACCATTCGACCGTATACATTCGAGAAGCCCTTGTAGCCGTTGCGATGGCAGGGAACGCGTAGATCTTCCGGGAAGTCTTCCCAATTGCCGCCCGGTCGAGACAGCTTGAGGCGTTCGATGTTTGCCGGAGAAAGCTGTCGAACAACATGCCAGTCTAGCGCCTGTGCGCCTCCCCGCTCTTTGGCCTCCGGAAAGGTAACAGGTTCGTCCATTCCCGAGATGGCGTCGCGGACGGTTCGCCACTTGGGCTTGCCGTCGTCGCCGGTTCTGGAGTGGGTCGCTTCAGGCATCGGTATGGAGAAGCCCAGACTGGCAAGCATGACGAGCCTACGGCGGCACTGCGGGACGCCGTAGTCGGCAACCTGCAAAATCGACCAATCGGTCTCGTAGCCCAAGGTCTCTAGGTGCTCCAAAAGCGCGTCGAACAGCGGTCGACCTTTTTTCGCCAGACCTGGGACATTCTCCATCATGATCGCCCTGGGGCGGAGCTCGTCGGCGAGTCTTCCAACCTCGCTGACCAAGCTGTTTCGCTCATCCTCTTTGCGCCATTTGGACGTGAGGCTTGAGAATCCTTGACAAGGCGGGCAGGCCGCAAGGGCGTCGACCTTCCCTCCGGTCAAGGGGGCGAGCATGGCGCCGGTGACGGTGCGCACATCCTGGCGGAAGACCTGCACCGTTGGATGGTTGGCCTTGAACGTGGCCGCCGCGTGGGGCTCCACCTCCACGGCGGCCACGGTATTGAATCCGGCCTCCCTCAGGCCGACCGCGAGGCCGCCCCCGCCCGAGAAGATTTCTACGGCGGTATGCCTGTCTCCGTTCATTTGCTGATGGCCAGTTGCTTTTGCCTCTTCGCCTCGGCCAGGAACTCCTGGTGCATGTGCTCCGTCCTTCGGAGGAACCCGCTCCAAGTGATGTGCTCCACCGTCCTGTCGTGCTTGTATGTGGTGAAGGCTCGCAGCTGTGATCCGCTCAGTCCGATTTCGTCGCACACCAATGTGACCGTGAAAGTCTTGAAAATTATCTTGAATTCCTCATTGCCCTGGAGGTTGAGGAAACGCTCCATCTGGTCGATGTAGAGCTGGATGCGGTCCCATTCGTCGTTCTTCAGCTTGTGTTTGGGGCGCTTGATCTCAATGATCTGAAGCCCGAAGTCGTCGGCGGAAAGAACGAAGTCGGGCCGCTTGCTCTCAGCATCCTCCTCAAACGGCTCCAAATGTATCTGAATTCCGGTTTGCTCTTCGAAGTACTTCTCGAACTCCGACTTGAGGGTGGAGAGTTGCTGGTTTGATGTAATGGGCGACCAAAGCGGATTCACCAGCCAAGGCGCTTCCTCAATGGAGTCTTGGAGCGCCTGTTCCAGGGTCTCCCCCTTGTCCTTTAGTTCTATGATCCGCTCGATGACCTTCACGCGCTTCTCGGCGATCATGCCGTAGGACGACAGCTCGGCAACTCTCGCAGTTCGAAGGATCGTCGCCATCACCGCTATTGCGGCCTCTTCCTCGCTGGCCGCGCGCTTCAGCGCGTCGTCCAGGATGACGTGAGGTCCGAGGGCGAGGCTGTACTGGACGAGCGAGTTGACGTACGCCTCATCCTTGGCCTCTGCGGGACGCAGACGCTCGCCCATCAAACGAGCCAACTCCATCGTTTTTTCGCGGATCTCCTTCCAACGAGCCCCTGGGTAGGCTTCCTCGACCCTTTCCCGCACTTGGCCCGTTTCAAGGAACTCTTCCCAAACCCTCTTCTTCTCTGGCTCGCGCGACCGCGTTCCGACCAAGGCGACAATGCCTTGACCCCAACGCTCGAACTCGCTGCCGAGTTCGTCGGACCAGAGGATGTCCCGTCGGTCCGTCAGGATTAGGTCCTCTTCTTCGTCCAGCCAGTCCGCGTGAAGCTCGCCAACGAGATAGGTGCGCACGCTGTGCTCGCCTGTGAAGCCGGACTTGCGGTTGAAAACCGCGGTCTGGGCGGCGATTTTCCCGCGACAGTAGATTCGGATGCCCGCCATTAGGTCGTCTCTGTAGGACTCCGTCGCATAGGCGACCCAGCCCGTGACTGGATAGAAGCTCCCGTTTGCCGAGATGAATCCGGCGGTAGCGCCGGGCAGATCGCTCCCCGCCTCATCGTTCACCGTGAACTCGCTTCGCCGTGAAGGATCGACGGCTTCCGTTGTGGGGCCACTGAGGACGATTTTGGTGTTGGGCATGGTGGCGATAGCAAAGTCGCCCACGACCCGCTCGCGACCGTCGGTGCCAGGCGCCTTGGTCGTGTCCACGAGTTTGATCTTCCAGTCGGCCGAAGCGACGCCGAAGCGCTGCGCGAGCTGGCGGGAGAACATCTCCATGTCCGGCACTTGCCGCCGGTTGAATTCACGCAGGACTATCTTTGTGCCGGCCTCCGGCTGGACGGTCTCGTCAAGTGGGCCGACTTCCGGCTCATAGCTTCCGTCCTCGTCCGTCAGGATTTCGCTGCGCCGCATAGTGAAGTGAGCAGTCTTGTAGCCGCGTGCTGGCTTGCCGTTTTCGTCCTTGCCGTCGATCTCGTCGCCTCCCGAGGAGATCACCTCCAGCTCCTCGCAGATGCCAAATGGCGCGAGCTTTCCCACCCCCTTGCGTCCCATCACACGCCTCTTGAACCTCGGCGTTCTGTCGCCGCGCTTTGGATCCTTTCGACGCTCACTCCCGACCGTCAGATAGAACGGATTCACGACTTCGGGCTGCATCCCATGCCCCTTGTCGTGCACTGTAATGGCGTATCCGCTGTCAGAAACGACCCCCTTGGAAAGCGAGGCGAGGGTAACGCCCATCGGTGCCTCCACCGTGACCTTTTCGGCGTCTGCGTCGTAGCCATTGGCCACGAGCTCGGCAATGACCGCGGAGACCTTGTCGTACAATTTCACGCCGAGCTTATCGACGGTCATTCTGGAGATGGTCATGCGATACTTGCCGCGCTCGCCACTCGATCCCGTCTCCGCAGTCATACTTTCATCCATCATTCTTGCCCTCTCCCGCGGCGACCAGCCACCTCCTCGTCCGTCATGTCAAACCCGACGGAGCGCAACGCTTCCAGAACGATCGTCCTTTTGGTCCGGCCGGTCTGGGCCGCACGCACATCGAGCTCGCGCTTTATTCGCCGTGGGACGGTCACTTGTAGTGGGACTTCATCGGTCGCGTCGCTTCGTTGTGCTGGCATACCCCGCTCCCTTCATGAAAACAGCATTTCATGATCGGTGGGTCGGTGGAAGAGAAATCTGAAACCGTAAAGGGAATTGTTGCGCGCCGTGGCGACGCGATAGGCTGGGGAGATGGACACCTTCTCGCCAGAGAAGCGTAGCGAAATCATGACCCGGGTGCGGTCGAAGGACACGAAGCCCGAGATGGCCGTGCGCCGCTACCTGCACAATCATGGCCTCAGGTACCGCCTTCATAGGCGTGACCTTCCAGGCTGCCCTGATCTGGTTTTCTCATCTCGGCGCCTTGCGGTGTTCATCCATGGCTGTTTCTGGCACCGTCACCCCGGATGTCGCAAGACGACCATGCCAGCCAGCCGGGTAGAATTCTGGCGCGACAAGTTCGACACAACCGTCAAGCGGGACGCCAGGGCGCAGGCGGATCTGCGTCGCGCGGGATGGACCGTGTTGGTGATCTGGGAATGCGAGGCGACCCCGGACGGCCTCGACAAGCTCCTCCGAAAAATCCTTACGCGTCCTACCCGGTAGCAAGATGAATGGTGTGGACGCCGGGACTCGAACCTGCACGGCGAAAGCCTCAAGATCTTGAACCCGCTTTATTCAGCGCCGCTCGCTGATGCGATGCGAGCGCGACGCTGTCCAGACGGACCGTTCCGTCGGATTGCAAGCGACGCGCGTGCCCGGCACGCTGCGCTCGGTCTTGAAATACGGGACCGGAGAGCCCAGCACTTCCGGCGGCTCCAACGTATTCATCCGGCGAGGACCGCGACGTATTGGTCTCGACCCGACTGGATCGGGGGCTCAGCCATGAACGGCGCGGTGGAGAGTGCGGCTTATGCCGCCAGGGCCTGCTGCTGTTCGCCCTCCCAGTTCCAGGGCAGGATTTCGTGCAGCCGGGTCTGTGGCAGGTCGGCGATCCGGTCGAGGACGTCGGCGAGCCACGCCTGAGGGTCGACGTCGTTCAACTTGGCGGTGCCGATGAGTGTGTACATCACCGCGGCCCGCACGCCGCCTCGATCGGACCCGGCGAAGAGCCAGGAACGTCTTCCGAGGCACAGGGGCCGTAGTGCCCGCTCGGCGGCGTTGTTGGTCAGGCAGATGTGGCCGTCGTCGAGGAAGCGGGCGAAGCCGTCCCAGCGCTTGAGCATGTAATCCATCGCCTTGGCCACGGCGGCGTGGCGCGAGAGCGCGGCACGCTCGGTCCGCATCCAGGCCTCGAGCTCTGCGACGAGCGGCACGCTCCGCTCGCGGCGCACCGCGAGGCGCCGCTCGGCAGTCTCGCCGTTGATCTCGCGCTCGATATCGAACAGCGCGTCGATCCGCTTCACAGCCTCCAGCGCAAGCGGGGAGATCGGCGGCGCGCGCCTGCCGCGCCTCTTGTTCGCCGCGATGTCGGCAAGCTCGTAGAACTTGCGCCTGCCGTGCGCCCAACAGAGCGCCTCGGTCACGGGCCCCGGCGATCGGCAGGGCTCGTATAGCCGCCTGTAACCGGCATAGGCGTCAGCCTGCAGGATCCCGGTGAAGGTCCGCAAATGCTCGACCGGGTGATCGCCGGAACGATCCCGCGCGTAGCGGAACAGCGCCGCCGGCGGGTCCGGACCGGCGAACGGCGCGTCGTCGCGCACATAGACCCAGGCCCGCGCGGTGTCGGTCTTGCCCTTGGCCAGCACCGGCACGGTCGTGTCGTCGCCGTGCAGACGCGAAGCCGCCAGCACGTGGGCCGCAATCAGGTCGTGCAGCGGCTTCAGCGCCACCGCACACGCGCCCACCTGGTCGGCCAGCGTCGACAGGCTGAGATCGACGCCCTCTCTCGCGTAGCGATCCCTCTGCCGGTTGAGCGGCTGGTGCTGCCCGTACTTCTCGAACAGGATCATTGCCAGCAGGTTCGGGCCCGCCCAGCCGCGCGGCACCGCGTGGAACGGCGCCGGCGGCTGCGAGATCTTCTCGCAGCTCCGGCAGGTGAACTTCTCGCGCACCGTCTGGACGACCTTCCACCGGCGCGGGATCACCTCCAGCGTCTCCGTCACATCCTCGCCGACCTTCGACAGCCGTTCTGATCCGCAGCACTCACAGGCCGTGGGCGCCGGCACCACCACACGCTCGCGCGGAAGGTGGTCGGGGAACGGCTTGCGCGACGGCTTCCGGCGGACGAACCCCTTGACCTCGGTGCTCGCAGCCGCCGCCTTCTCAGCCGCCAGCTCGTCCTCTGTCGCGCTCGCCGTGAGTTCGTCGAGGGCGAGTTCCAGCTGGCCGAGCAGGCGCTCACTGCGCTCAGACCGCCGCCCGTAGAGCGCGCGACGGAGCTTCTCGATCATCAGCGTCAGCGCGGCGATCTGCGCTTCAGCCGCCGCCGCTCGGGCCTCGGATGCCGCGAGCGCCGCCTTGAGCGCTCCAGTGTCGTGCGAATCGGTGGCGGTCATGGCCGGAAGCGAATCACATCCGCCGTCTCCCGGCAATTCCTGGCTGGGCCAAGCCGCCCAGGCCACCGTTTGGCGCAGCTCAACCGGCCCGGGACGGCCGCCAGGTCCGAACCGGGTTGCGCCAGTCGATGCCTTCGAGCAGGTAGCCGAGCTGCGCCGCAGTGACCGACACAGCCCCGTCCGCCGGCGACGGCCACAGGAAGCGCCCCCGCTCCAGACGCTTCGCGTAGAGCGAGGTGCCGAGACCGTCGTGCCAGAGGATCTTGATCAGGTCGCCTCTACGTCCTCGAAAGACGAAAAGATCGCCCGCGTGGGGATCGCGCCCGAGGTCCTCCTGAACCTGCAGCGCCAGCGTGTTCATGCCGCGCCGCATGTCCGTCACACCGCTCGCAAGCCAGACCCGCACGCCGCTCGGAACAGGGATCATCGCCGCTCCAGGACCGCAAGTACCCGCGCCAGCGCAGAGCCATCGACCGCCCGGTCGACGATCACCCGGCGGCCGCCCGCCACACGATCTCCATCCGGCCCGTCGCCGGCAGACCCGCCGCTACAGGATCGTCGGAGGGCGGGTGCATCGTCGCCGCACCCACCTCGTGACCTGGCACCGCTCCGACGACCACAGGCACGAACCCGTCGATCCCGGTATCGCGCGCCGGCTCGCGAAACAGCCGACGCCATGCAAACACCTGATTGGCGTTGACGTTGTAGCGCTGGGCGACCATCGGCACCGAAACACCAGGCTCGTGGGTCTCCGCCACGATCTGCCGCTTCTGCGCCTCGCTCCACCGACGGCGCCGGCGACGAACCAGCCCGCCGCTCTCCGCGCCCGACTTCTCCTCAACATCCGACATCAGCGATCGTGTCCACTTAGCCGTAAGTGGACACTTCCGAAGTGCCCACTACCCGATCGCTCAGCCTGCCCAATCTCACGCCATCGGAACAGGCGGCCTATGCCGGATGGTTACGCTCCAACAGCACTCGGTCACCCATCTCCAGGGTCCCGCCGAACAGCGGGAAGGCCGCATAGCCTCAGGACCCTTCGGACCAACTCGCGTTGGCAAGGGCGCGCGAGCCGGCGCCGAGCCAGAGCATCGCCAGCGTACCCATGACCGCCAGACTGATCGAGGATCGCCTTTAGGGGTAAGCTCCACCCTATCCAAACGCACTGCATTCCGTCACCTAGTCCGAACCGTGCCTATCCGGTTAGCGCAGACAGCCACCACATGTAGGAGGCTTCCACTCATGTCCATGCTGCCCCACACCCATCCCTAGTGGGTGTATGTGACAACCGGATAGGCACGGTCCGAACTACTCGGTACGAGCTGCTTCAAATCGTGACCTCACATTCCTTGCAAGCCCTGGCGCGTTCACAAAAACCCCGACTTCCTGGAGCGGCCTATTTTCTGGAGGGTCTGATGAAAGCCAGTTTTGACTGGTGATCACCACGCTATCGTCATCCCAAGAAAGCAGTTTTGCGTGAACTCTGGGCTTGCGAATGGGGCGCACCACTACACCACCCTCTGATGCTAAATTTGTGGCTGTCGCTACATTTGTGCCCCCAAACGACGAACTCGCCGTTCCGTAATATACGCTCACATCAACTCCCCGCCCTCGCGCCGCCGCGATTGCCGGAATTAGGATCGCCGGTGAGCCAGCTGCTCCGAATCGATGACTTACGACGAACATCTGTTGTTGGCTCTCGTCCCTAGCCCGTCGCACCAACTCAGCATGCCTGCCACCGACAACTACTTCAGCTCTAGCGCGTCCCACGCTCGGTTTCGACCTTGATCGAAGACCCGCCGCCAGTGCACCTAATTCGTTAGTAAGCTCCGTCCAATGCCCACGTGCGCCCTTTGACAACTCAGCGAGCTGATCGATCACATCCGCGACTATACCTTCACTTCTCAATCTGATCGACGCCTCAAAGCTCTGAAATCCAGATGACAGCCAGTTGCAAGATCCGACCCACGCGGCGATTTCTCCTCCCTCCCCAACGTCCGCTACTATCACCTTACAATGCGACTCCGTTGAAAACGGATGAATTCGTACCCTATCCAAACTCCGCGTATTCAAGACTTCTTGAATATTCTTAACAGCGTCTCGGCTAGACCTGACACCCGCAAGCGATTCATTCTGTCCCCACAAGACATCGATTGCTACACCTCGACCATGTGCTACCTCAATATCCGGTAAGGCATCCATAAAGCGATCTACAGACACGAACGTCGAATGGATCAGCACTCGGTGTCTAGCTCCCAGAATTACCCTCTTGAACGCATCCTTGTGTTCTTCTCCCCCCAAAATCACGTCCCTGCCCGAAATATCTACAGAATGCTCCCTCGGGCGAGAAACCGCGTGATGTTGCCGCGGAACAGCAACTGTCTGCCGTATTGGCTGTCCACTCGTCGTAGACTCTTTAGCTGCTCTTGCTGCTTGTCTTATCACACTTGTCAATTCTTCAGGTGCTCGCGCCGGTATACCCTCCGGGGTGCCATCGCGAACCGCGATGAGCGACCATCTCTCGGAGAGTCGCTCCCCGTTCCAATCCATAGATACGAATCTCTCATCATCCAAAAATAGTGCCTCCACCAATGGCTGCACCTGGGTATTGATCACGTCACTAGGTCGATCAATATAGACTATTGTCTCCTTCTTCTCCCGCTCCGCTACGACATGATGATGGTAATAGCTCAATTCGCGACTTCGGTATATCGTACCGGAAATCTGATCTACGACGAAGTTCATTACGCGACTGAGACGCCGCGGCACGCTTGGCAACTCGTCCAACGCAACGGCCTGCACTCCATTTGCCGTCGCTCGAAACGTAACACCTTCCTTGCCGCCCCTCATCTCTACCCAACCTGCCCGCATCAAGCGAATCAACGCCTCAATCGCCACCCTGCGCGGTACGTTGGCACGTTCTGCTAGCTCCGCCGCCGAGCTACCTTCTCTTGTTAAGGCGTCTAGCAGTACATGTTCAATGATGCTCCACCTCCGACCCTTGTCAAAATGGAAACGTCGCCGCCCGTGAAGAACCGGCACCGCCACTCGTACCAAGCTCATTGGCCCTGCCTCCCTTTCACGCGCTCCGCTGGAATCACTACGGCATTCCCGTCACTTCTCTCCGTTTCAATGCACTCCAACATCTTCGCCAAGAAAGACACATCGTGTTCTGCATTGACGCTTTCTGCCACATCCAAGACGTTCCTAAGGAATTCCACCGAACAAACGACGATCAGCCGCCACTTGGCGCGACTGAGCAATACATTCATGCGTCTGAAGTCCGTAAGGAACCCCAATGCGCTCCTAGCGCCAGCGTGATGATTGTTCCTTACAAGCGAAACCACGACTACGTCTGCCTCGTTTCCCTGGAATGAATCTACCGTTCCACAATAGTTCGACGACCCCACCGCTGGTCGTAGGTGCGACAATTCCGGAAACTCTTGCAAGTTTTCATCAATTCTACTCTTCAATCGACGCACTTGCTCACTGTATGGCGCCAATACCGCCAGGCTGGGCGTTGCTTTCCCATTTGCTCTCAAGAGCTTAACGACATTCACAACCGCATCTACTTCGGACGGGTTATGCCATCTTGGGCTCCGTTCCCCTTCACTCATTCCTGCCGTGCTTTGGATATAGGGCATTTCGATGACTGTAATCGGCGCATCTGGCATTCGCTTACTGCTAGCGGACCTTATCGGGCACTGTTCATTGCGAAACCGATTTGCCGCGGCTGCGTGTGTCTTGAGCTTATTCTCATAAAAGCAACTGGACACCAGACGAGCTATTGCTGGATGCATCCTGTGTTGTTCATCCAGCCTGTGCGCTATGGGCCTAGCTTTGGGATTTCGTCCTTGAACAGCAAACTCCCTCTCAATGAGCCCCTCGAACAAATACAGACAATCCATTGCGAGAGTGCACAGCTCGGCGACCGCATCACCATCCTCTTCTCGTATCTCGTCAAGCACTTCGTCGGTCGATGAATCCCTCAGTGTTCTACTTACAAAGCCGTGACCGACCCTAATGACCTCAGCTACAGTTTCCGGACGCTCCAACAGGCTCATAATCCGCTCTGATCCAAAAGGCGAGAGCTGTTTATGGTCTCCGATCATCAACCTGCGGTACGAGAGCAGAAGCGGTGAAATCGACTCGCCACCCGTTGCCTTGCCAGCTTCTTCTACGATTGACCAATCGAACTGTCCCCGCTCCTCGTTTAGCCGTTCCAGCTCGCGAGAGTTTGCAGTTGAAAATACAACATTTGCTGATCTTACTATCAATCCTTCAATTGCTTGCCTCGCTAGCCGTTCGGCATTCTCCCCAGTGTGAGGCGCCGCGTGCGCCGCAGCCTGGTCATTGGCACCCATTGCCAATACCTCCACGGACTTTTTCAAGCTCGAAGACGCTTCCGCCACCAAGTCGCTCTCGGCAAATCTTGTAATCGTTTCTCGCACTTGGCGATCAATTTCATACGGGCCAGTCTCCTCACTTCTGTCTCTGGCCCGGCATCTAATCACTACAATATCTTCCTCAATTGAAGACAGATCTTTGCGAAGAGTATCAACCAGATGGTCGACCGCTGCATTGCTTTGTGCCGTCAGCAATAGTCGGGATGTAGAATCGTCAACTAACGCATAACGGACCAGCTCGCGAACTAATCGAGTTTTGCCGACCCCAGGCGGTCCTTGAATCAAGGTCAACGGTAACGTCTCGACCGTCGCAGACAATGCCTTCTTCTTTGACGAGTCCAACTCGGCTGGAATTGCGTCCTCTGCAATTTCTTCCTGGGAGTCCAATATTCGTCGCCGGGGGTCAACCAGCATCCAGAGCAGTTCCGCATGGTCCCGTAGCGCCCGTAGTGCCTTCAACCGTCTTCGGAACTGGACATCTCGGCCTAACACATCCCCGGCCACCATTACTGGTCTTTCGAAAGGAACCGCTGGCTCCGAGCCCACGAATCTGAAGGTCGGCTCGCCGCCATCCACTTGCTCCACCCCATGAAAACGCCAGGTGGTGTCCGTATGCTCCCTGACGCCGACTTGTTGTGCTTCCGTCAGTATCCAGTCATCTCCTTGTTGATCATGTATCAGAAGCTCTTGAAACCGTCTTGCGGGAGCCACCATCCCCAGCGCATCCGAAAGAGCATCTCGTTCTGGCTCATCTCTGCACTTCACCCTGAGGAACATCATGTCCCCAGGTGCGTCCTCCCCTTCCTCAACCACCTCTACCGGAAATGCATCAGTCGCCGCATACAAAGTCTCCAAGAGCTGAGTCAGCGCGAGTGCGCGATGAAACTTATCATCCCGATGAAGTACAGTCGACACGCTCTCGAATTGGTTCCTAATTGTTTCCCAATTTCTCACCTTTCCTCGGGACCTAGCAACTCTCTGTCTCGCTCCCTCCATCGGCAGCACCGTTAGCATATTTGGTTCCGGCGTAACGCTCCCTCTTACGTTCACACTTGCGGGACTTCTATCCTCACAACTATTGCAGTGAGCGAACTCCCATGTAGGCGTTGCACCTCTATGCGGAGGCACGAAGGGATTGAGGGAATAAATCAGATTCTTACCCTGTATGACTAATCGGGTTTCGGCAGCGACTTCAGACTTAACGCCAATTATGATCGCGGACCCACTCAGATCATCCGCTACAAAATTTAGTTGATCTTCGATGGCGTCCATCTCGATTTCATCATGCGAAGCCTCCCGAACCTCTTGTGAAAGGGCAGACGTCGGCCCCAGTCCAACAAAAAGGTGGAGTTTAGTATCCTGATTCGCCACCTCAGCTTCCAGCGTCCGTAGAACATCCCGAATTCGTCTTTCGATCACCTCGCCATCTAGGCGATCCAGTCGCCCAATCTGAATCATGTCTCGCAAAAGTCGAATTTCAAAAACATTCATATGCTCACAAACACCGGAATGCGGTACTTTTGGATCAGCGAGAGCTCCAATCGGTACATCCATCAGTTTGGCGGCAAGAAAGCCAAAATCTCTCCAGTCGTGGAGAAATGAAGCGGGCTCGGTCAAGCGTTTGTCCCGGCCTCCTGTCGGGGACTTGCTCAACGCCGCGCCGACTAATCGTACAGACCACTCGAAGCCGGTCAGTTGAAAATCTGATTCATTTCCTCCGGCTGTGACAATCGCCCACTCGTTGATGTTCTTGTGAAGCAAACCTTGGGCGTGGAGTATTTCTAGGCCTGCGCACAAACGAAGAAAATTGTGCCAAAGCAATGCTCGATTTTGGGGGCGCCTCTGATTCTTGAGCCAATGTCCGGCGTGTGAACGCTCTAGAATGGGTGCGAGCGGATGTCGTTGGCCAGGATCCAATATCAAATAGAATCCCCTCTCGTCTTCCCCCGCATGTAGCAGCGTCACAATCATTTCCGCAGCCGTCGGGTATCCTCCCAATCGATGTAGTTGGCGAACTTCGGCGTGCCAAACTTCGTGAAGCTCCGGATCATCCATTCCTGCGAGTTTAGGCCACACCTTTACCAGAACCGGATTTCCTTCAGCATCTGTTCCAGAGAGTATCCCGGGAACTCCGGATTTGCGATCAGGCTTAAGGAGGTAAGCATCGTCCAATCGATAGCTGCTCAAAAATGATCCGCGGCGACGGCGCGACGTCTTAGCCATCAAACTACCCCTCTATACGGTCTATGAGATCCACGCGCTTCTGGAGGCACTTGTTGGGTATTGTGGGGTGCCGTGTTGTGCAAAGACAACTCAGAAACATGGCGCAAAACTCTGTCTGAGACATCCACCTTCATCCGGTTGCCGTGGCGCAACAACCCGGAGACGCTGGCATTCCATGTCCCTCTCCCTACCACGCCGCCGGTCCCCTCACTCTCGTCCTGGTAGCAGTTTCTCGTTCGCCAGGAGCCTCTTGGTCCTCTCCCAGACATACTCCATGATAGGGATCGTCTCCAGCGCCCGGCCGTCCAGCACGGCCTTCGTCGGCCACCTCAGGTTTTCCAGTCGACATATCCGGCGCCCCTCAGCACATGCGCGCTACGCAGCATCCGCTGCGCCCAGTCCTCGCGCCGCGGCTCCAGCCGGGCGAAGAACCTAGCCTTCACCCCGTCTGCGTCGCCGGCCTCGTCCATCGCTTCCTGCAGGACCGCCGTCCCCCCCGACCAGCCCTTCACCACGACGTAGTCGTCCCGCCACGCCGCGCTGCCCCCGATCAGCTCCTCGAGCACCGGCTCCGGTAGTGCGGCGATCTCGTCGTTCGGATCCAGTTCGGACAGCCAGTCCCACGCCGTCATTGCGTGCGGGCGCAACTCCCACATCCCGCACGCAAGCGCGACATCGATCAGTCCCGCGGCTGGCGGCCGCTCCGCCGCCAGCCCCTCGGCCAGGGCCACGGAAACCTGCTCCTCGAACGTCTCCCAGGGCGTCTCGATCAACACGTCGAAGGACTCAGAACCGGTGAGTTCGCCGATCGCCTCCATTCCCGATATCACGATGGCCTGCGCGATCCCCCGCCCCGGTTCGGTCACCACGGTCGCGACGGCCGGCTCCTCCCTGCCTTGCAGAACCACGCGCAGCATCTGGGTGCCCCACATGTCGGGAATCGAGCCGCAGATTTCCGCACGGCGCCGCTCCGGACGCGGCAAAGGCGCGACCAGCTCGCGCCGCCGCGCTTCGGCCAGGGCCTCGTCCAGCAGCGTCCGCCCGGCGTCGGCCGGCATCCAGTTCCGGATCAGCGGCACCAGGGCGGCCGAGACCGGATCGACGATCTTCCTCAGTGCCCGTTCGCGGAACCCGTCGGCCGCGCCCAGCCGCACCTCCTCCGACTCGTCCAGCAGCCAGTACATGGCGATCCGCCCACACCCGGCCTCGTCCCGGCACGCGACCTCGTAGGCGAAGGCTGCCCGAGCCTCCTCCGGGAATACCCCGATCCTCTCGTCGAGCTTCCGGTGCAGGTAGTGCGCGTCGAGATCCAGCACCACACTCATCCGCTCGATTTCCGAGTCGGTGTCGATCAGCAGAGTTCCGGCCTTCCTCAGTTCGGCCATATGTCCGACCAGGCACTGGACCAGCTCCGGCGGCGCCTCGGCGCCGGCGCGGGCATACGCCCGAGCCAGGTCGTGGGTCGCCGGCGCATCGAGCCGATCCGTGCCGGCCAGCAGGCGGATCGTTCTTTCCGCCTCGTCCAGGAACCGCGCGCCGATGCGGCCGCTGCCCTTCCGGTCCTGAGGCGCCGCTCCGATCAGCGCCTCGAACAGTTCCAGGCTCCGGTCACGCTCGGCGTCATGCACGCCGATCGCATAGCCCCCCAGGACCGCGGCGACGCCCTCCGTCCCGAGCAGCGCGGACCTGTACGCCCCGGCCACCGCGCCAGCACCGGCGATCCCGTAGGAATCGCCCATCTCGTCCAGGCAGGCCCGGATCAGATCCTCTGGCCCCATTGCGGCGCCTTTCCTTTTCAAACGTCCAATGCCGCAAGCCGGCAGCACGCCGCAATTTCGCACGCCGGGCCGCCCGCTTGAAGGCCGTGCGCCCGCATTTGTCGCTTTGGCCGCAGCACCGGCGGGGCCGACGACGCCAGGAGATATTGGCCGGCCTCTTTCGGGGCGCATTCGGGGGCCGGAGAGCAGCCCCCGCGCCGCCAACCGGGAGATCCGTCCATGGCCGCCGACCCCACCGACATTCGCGTTCCTTCGGAGTGCAGGGAAATAATCCGCGCCGGCGCGCTCGTCGCCATCAACCACTCCGGCGGCAAGGACTCACAGGCCATGACGATCCTGCTGTCGCGGATCGTTCCGCGCGACCGGCTCGTGGCGGTTCACGCCCCGCTCGGCGAGGTCGAGTGGCCCGGCACGATCGAGCATATCGAGGCAACGCTGCCCGTTGGCGTGCCGCTGATATTCGCGCCCATTGCGTCCGGCAAGACCTTGCTCAAACGGGTCGAGGAACGGGGTCTCTGGCCCTCAAACTCGGCGCGCTGGTGTACCTCGGATTTCAAGGCCGGACCGATCCAGCGCGAGCTGCGCCGCTACCTCAAGGCCCATCCCCGCTTCGGCGGCCGGCTCGTCAACGCCATGGGCATGCGCGCGGAGGAAAGCCCGGCACGCGCCAGGAAGGCGCCGTGGCGGCGCAACGACCGGATGAGCGTCGCGGGCCGCGAAGTCTTCGACTGGCTGCCGGTCTTCGATCTGTCGACCGAGGACATGTTCCGCGTCATCCGCGACGCCGGCCAGTCGCCGCACTGGGCCTACGCCGCCGGCATGTCGAGGCTGAGCTGCAGCTTCTGCATCCTGGCGTCCCGCGCCGATCTGCGCCGGGCGGCCGAGCTGCGCCCGGACCTCTACCGCACCTACGCGGAGCTTGAGCGGCGCATCGGCCACACGCTGTCGCCAACGCGCCGGCCGCTTCCGGAAGTGACGGGCGTTCCCTTGGCCGCCAGCGCCGGTCCCGAAGAGCTGGGCGGCCTGAACGGACCCTGATCGCACACGCCGGCCCGGCGCCGGCTCGCCGCTTGGCGCGCCAGCCGCATGCCCCGCAACAAAACGAGTAGAGGGCCGCGGAGGTTCCGGTGACGGCTAGGCGCCCGGTGGGGGTGGCCCGCGCCGATTCCCCGCCATTCCGGAGCATGCCCATGTCCCTTCCCGAGACCATCTCCGCCGACTACACGCTGCGCCCGAGCGAGCTCGCCGAGGTGCTCGCCCTCCTGGTCGAGGCCCGCCAGCCGACCATGGTCTGGGGACCGCCCGGGGCGGCCAAATCGATGATCGCCCGGCAGGTCGCCGGAGCCGCCAACCGCCAATATGTCGACGTCCGCGCGCTGCTGCTGGATCCCGTCGACCTGCGCGGCATCCCCTGGCGCGACGGCAACATGACGCGCTGGGCGCCACCCGCTTTCCTGCCGCCCACCGACAGCACCGACCTCTGGCTCGTCAACCTGGAGGAGCTCGCCTCGTGCGTGCCGATGGTGCAGGCGGCCCTCTACCAGCTCACGCTCGAGCGGAAGATCGGGGAGTACGAGCTTCCTGAAGGCGCCTCGATCATCGCCTGCAGCAACCGCGAAGGCGACCGCGGCGTGGTCCACCGCATGCCGACGCCGCTGGCGTCGCGCTTCGTCCATCTGGAGATCAAGGTCGACGCCCCCGACTGGTGCGAATGGGCCGCGGCGAACGACATCGTTCCGCAAGTCCTCTTCTTCATCCAGCTCAGGCCTGAGCTTCTGCATGTGTTCGATTCCCAGTCGCGCGAGGCAGCCTTTGCTTGTCCCCGCACCTGGCATTTCGTCTCCAACATCCTCAAGCACCGCAACGGGCTCGACCCGTCCGTCGAGCGGGCCCTGCTCCGGGGCACCATCGGCGAGGCCGCGGCCGTCGAGTTCTCGGCCTTCCTCAAGGTCTGGCGCGAGCTGCCCCATCCCCGGGCCGTCATCGACGATCCGGACAACGCCGACGTGCCCCAGAACGCCAGCGCGCTGATCGCGCTCTGCGGCTCGCTCTACCGCATGGCCGACGACGTCAATCTCGGCTCGATCGTCAGCTACGCCATGAGGCTCAGGCGCGAGGTCGGCGAGTTCCTCGTCGGCTCCTGCGTGCGCCGCGAGCCCGCCCTGCAGCACACCGACGCCTTCATCCGCTGGGCCGCAGCCCGGACCCAGTGACACCTTCTTATCGGGAGACACCGACCATGAACCTCACCCACGACGCCATGCTGGTGTCCTTGCGCATCACCGCCTGGTCCGGCCGGCTCTACGACCGCCAGGCCTCCAACCACGTCGCCGCCCACCATGACGCGGCCGCGAGCGCCGGGCGCTACAACAAGCGCCTCTTGCCCAAGGCCGCCTTCGCCGCGCTCACCGCGACCGTGAGCGAAGCCCGCGCGCAGCACTACGCCAACTCGCTTCCCTGGGACGACCAGGGCTCGCGGCTGCTCACGGTGGCCAACTACGAGGCCTACACCGAGCTGATGGAGGGCTTGCGCGAGCGCATGGTGCGCGGGCGCGCCCGCTTCATCGAGGACTACGACGACAACATCGACCGGGCCCGGCTCGACCTCGGCAAGCTCTTCCGCATCGGGGACTACCCGTCGAAGGAGGCGCTGCAGGGCAAGTTCGGGATCCGCTACCGCATCGTGCCCGTGCCGGACGCGGACCACTTCATGGCGAAACTCGCGAGCGACGACACCGAGCGGGTCAAGCGCGGCATCGAGCGCGAGATCGAAGACCGCCTGCACGACGCCGTGGGCGATCTCTACCGGCGCCTCGGCGAGGCGGTGGAACGCGTTTCCGAACGTCTCACCGAGGACGGCGAGGGCAAGCCGCTCGTCTTCCGCGACACGATGATTTCCAACGTCCGCGACCTGGTCGACGTGGTGCCCCGCCTCAACATTTTTGGGGACGACCGGCTCGCGCAGCTCTGCCAGGAGGTGAAGGACAGTATCGCCCACGCCGATCCGGCGACGCTCAGGCCCTCGCCGAACTTCAACCCCAACGTCCGGCGCCAGGTGAAGCGCGACGCAGACGCGCTGATGGAGAAGTTCGCGGGATATTTCGGCACGGACGCCGTTGACCGGGAGGCCGCGTGATGGCCGCCCGCGCCCGCCGGGAATCGGCGCGCCGCGTCAGCGACTGCGTCACCGTGCTGCTGCGCGACCAGCCCTTCTTCGGCAGCCTCGCGCTGCGCCTTCCGATCAGGCCGGACGCGGCCCGCGAGACGCTGGCGAGCGACGGACGCGAGATCCGTTATTCACCCGACTGGGGCGCAAATACGGATGCGAACCTCGTCAAGACCGCGATCGGGCGCGTGGTGCTGGCCTGCGCTCTGAAGCACCACACGCGGCGGGGCGAGCGCGAGCCCGGACGCTGGCAGCAGGCCTCGCAGCTCGTCACCCACGGCCTGCTGCGCGATGCGGGCTTCAAGCTTCCGCCCGACGCCGAGGGTTGGGACGGGATCAGCGTGGAACAGGCCTACGACCGCCTGCCCGAACCACAGGAGGGCGGCGGGCAGGGGAGCGACGGCCCGCCATCGGCAGGCGACGGCGGCGGCGCAGGCGGTCCGCAACCCGACGCAGACGATGACGACGACGGCGATCACGATGACGACGGCAGCCCCGCTGCCGAAGACGGCAACGGCCCCGCCGCCGCGTCCGACGACAGCGATCCTCAAGCCGACGACGATGGCGCTGCCGGCCACGGCGATTCCGCCGATGACGGGGACCCGCAGCCCCGAGACGACTCCTCCGGCGACAGCGACTCCGGCACGCCACCGAGCTGCGATCCGTCCGGCACCGGGGAGGTCATGGACGCACCGGCCGGTAGCGGCGACGACGCATCCCCCGGCCAGGCGCCGGCCGACGTCTCCGCCGAAGAGCAGGCCTGGGACGAGGCCATGCACCAGGCCCTCAACCTCGCCAAGGCGCAAGGCAAGGCGCCGGGCGCCGTGCAGGAGACTATCCAGGACGCCCACCGCAGCACCCTCGACTGGCGCTCGCTCCTGCGCCGCTACATGACCGACGCCGCCGCCCGCGACTATTCCTGGAGCGTGCCCAACCGGCGCTTCATCGACTCAGGCCTCTATCTCCCGTCGATCCGATCGGAGGGAATGGGCACGCTTGCCGTCATCATCGACACCTCCGGCTCGGTCGACAGCGACGCTCTCGCCGCGTTCTGGTCGGAAGTGCGCGAGGTGGCCGCCGAGATCGAGCCCGAGCGCATCGTCGTGCTCCAGGTCGACGCCGCTGTGCAGGACGAGGAGCACTACGCGCCGGGCGAGCTGCCCGAGCGGATCGTCGTCAAGGGACGGTGGGGCACCGACTTCCGGCCGGGCTTCGCCCACCTCGCGGAGCGGGGCATCCGGCCCGCCGTGTGCCTCTATTTCACGGACATGGACTGCGACCGCTACCCCGAGACGGAGCCCCCTTTCGACGTGCTCTGGTGCGACTGGGGGGACGGCGTCGGCCTCTGGTGCCAGCCGCCGCCCTGGGGCGAGCACATAAGGATCAGGGACTGACCCTCAGCAGAGGGGCGGCATGTCCGTCCCACCAACGAGCACCAGTCCGAAACGGAAGGACCACGCCATGACGCCCACGGCCACCTGCCAGTACTGCGGCTGGAACGGTCCCGCCGACCGATGCGCCCCGCTGAAAAACGCCTGGGAGCGGGTCGAGCCAGGCAATCCGATGCCCGCCGGCGAGTGCCCCGCGTGCAGCGCCTCGGCCCTGCTCGACGAGGCCAGGCAGGAGCCCAGCGTCACGATCGTCACAACGCTGGTGCCGGAGCGCGCCACGAAGTTCGGCGTCCGCTCGACCGCGCAGGCCCTCGCCAACGTCATGTGGCTTGCCGCCAACAAGTACAGCTACCCCGTGCAGGACCTCGGGTCGTCCGGCTTCCGCGTCGCGGTGTACCGCGAGACACCGAAGCGCGACACCGACCCGCGCGGCTACCTGCGCATCGAGCCCGCCTGAACACGGCGGCGCCATCGGGGCGTGAGGCTCCGGCGAAAGTGTCAACGCGCGCCTCGCGCGGGAGTAGCCGGAGCCAACTGGAGGGTCCGACCTCGCGGGTTCGAATCCCGCCCGCCCCACCGTATCCCCCGCACTGCGAGGAGCGACATCATGACCAGGGTAGAGACCGCCACTTGCCAGGACTGCGGATGGCGGGGTCCGGTGGAAGAGACGAAGGAGTTCCGCAACGTCTGGGATCGCATTTTGCCAGGCGACGTCATGCCGGCCGGCGAGTGCCCCGCGGAAGGCTGCGGCGGCGCGGCGATGCTGGATGCGCATCGCGAAGACTCGCACGATCTCCGCCCCCAGATAGTCGCGCTCATGCTCGGTCTCGACCGGCTGCGCGACGACCTCCGCAACGACGCCCTGCGCTCTCCGATTGCCTTTCACCTCAAGGAGCTTGCCGACTACGCCCGCAGGGCTCTGGCGTCCGGCCCGCCCGTTCGGCCCGTCTGCAACGCCTGCGGCGGCACCAGCGTCCGGGTGGACGCCTGGGCGTCCTGGGACGTCGACGCACAGCGCTGGCAGTTGCACTCCACCTCCGAGGCGGCCGCCATCTGCGCGGATTGCGGCCTCGAGTGCAGCTACACGATGAAGCCCGTCACGGAGGCGGCGTGATGCAGGAGAGAAGCGCGTTCGACTTCGGCGGCAACCGGATCGTCCGCCAGTCGGAGCCGATGAAGATCGGCAAGCACGAATGGCGGCTCACCCTCTACCGCTCTCCGCATCACAGGCACCCGCTGATAGGCTACGAATGGCGCCGCGCCAACGGCGCGCCCATCCGCCGCACGTGCCCCGGCGGCGCCTACTGGCTCGACGGCTCCACCTGGATGCGCGACCAGGACTGGCCCTCCTACAACCACAACGACGGAGAGTGGGGCGGTATGCCGCGCACCCTGCGCAAGCTCTGGGAGCGGTGCCCCTGGGCGCACACGCGCAAGACCCGCCCGGCCTGAAGGTCCCCGACAAAAGCCGCGCACCCTCGCCACCGGCCGCACGGTCGCCGTCTCTCGTCGGCGAGAGTGGCGAATTGAGCACCCCGGGGCGACGGGCCGGGGACCGTCGAGAGAGGCGATCGCTCCGCGTCTCCTCTCCCATCGCCGACACATCCTCAACCGCGACCGGCGCCCGCCGCACGGCCCCGCCCGGACTCCGTCCGTGCAGTGGCCGCCGATCCGAGTTCGACAGCAACGAGGAATTGCAATGCACCCACGAACCGACATCGTCGAAGTCGCGGCGCTGCTGGTCGCCGCGCGCACCGTCGTGGCCGATCCAGCGCGCTGGTGCGCGTACCCGCACGCGCTGGATGCCAACGGGCACAGCTGCGAGGGGCGGTCGAACAACGCCGTCTGCTGGGGCGCCGCCGGCGCCCTCGACCGCGCCGCCGCCGATGCGGAGGCCGCCGGGCACGACATCGCCGAGGCGCACAGGCAACTGAACGATGCCGCTCTCCGCGTCTCGAGCGGCTGGACGGGCACGGCCTGGTTTCTTGACCGCAAGGCGGCCCACGCCATGACCGTCGCCAGTTTCGACGAGGCGATCCGCGCCATGCCCAGGCCGGAGACACTCGGTGCGGTCGATATCCTCGCGATCGCCCGCACGCTGATCGCGCACCCCGGCCGCTGGGCGCAGGGCGCCATCGCCCTCGACAGGAACGGGCGGGCGCTCACCACCTTCGACGGCGGCTGCCGCTTCTGCGCCGCGGGCGCGGTCGGCCTCGCCGCTCATGTGCTGGGCACGGACGAGACCATCCGCAGCCGGATCGGCCCGGCCGTCGATCGGGCAAGCCGTCTCCTCGACTGCGCCGCCTTCAAGCTCGGCGATCACGAAAGCTACATCGGCCTCAACGAGCACGACAGCCACGCCAACGTCGTCGCCATGTTCGACCACGCTCTCGACATGGCGCGCACGGACTCCGCTCCAAGCCCGGAGGCAAGCCGGCCATGACCGCCATCGCTCCCACCCCGCGCGACCTCCTCGTCGAGGCGCGCACGCTTATCGCCCGCCCCGAGGCCTGGACCCAGGGCGCCGCCGCGCGCGACGCCGACGGCGAGCCCGTCGGCGTCGAGCACGAGGACGCCGTCACGTGGTGCGCCACCGGCGCGCTCAACTGCGCCATGTACCGCCATGCGGATTCCCTGGACGTCCCGCCGCCGTTGCAGCGCGCCCGCGAACGCGCCGGGACCATCCTCACCGGCACCGTGCGGGCGCTCACCCTCGGCCACTACACGGAGGCCACGACCTACAACGATGCGACCAATCACGGCTGCATCGTCCATGCCTTCGACATCGCGATCGCCGACGCCGACAGGCTTTCCGGCGTCCGCCCGGATGGCCGCCCCAGCGGCACGGAGTACGCTCGATGACCGCCGCCGCCCGCCTCCCCCGCACGCTACGCAACCCTTACCGCGTGCCACGTCCGGCGGTCATCAGCTTCAGCGGGGGCAGGACGAGCGCCTTCATGTTGAGACACATCGTCGACGCCTATGGCGGCCGGCTACCCGATTCGGTGTCCGTTATCTTCGCGAACACCGGCCTCGAACGCCCCGAGACCCTCGAGTTCGTGGACGTGTGCGGCCGCGAGTGGGGGGTCGATATCGTCTGGGTCGAGTATCTGTGGGACGCGCCGCACCGCACCCGCGTCGTCGACTTCGCCACCGCATCCAGGAAGGGCGAGCCCTACGCGGCGCTGATCGATCGCAAGGGATTCGTGCCATCCGTGACCATTCGCACCTGTAGCGGAACGCTCAAGAGAGACCGCATCGAGTCCTACGCCCGGCACCGCCTGGGCCTCAAACGCTGGCACTCGGTGATCGGTTTCCGCGCCGACGAACAGCGCCGCGTCTTGCGCATGCGCGCGATGAACTGCGGCTCGCGAACGGGCGCCCACGCCGTGCTGCCGCTCGCCGATGCCGGCGTCCGCGAGCCGGACGTTCTCGAGTGGTGGAAGCGCCAGCCCTTCGATCTCGGCATCCCGTCCTACGCCGGAAACTGCGATCTCTGCTACTTGAAGGGCCGGGCCAAGCTCATCCGCCTCATCCGCGAGGATCCGACCTTGGCGGACTGGTGGATCGAACAAGAAGCGAAGGTGGCGAACCGCACCGGCCCGGACGGCCGCGCCTGCGAATCGATGAAACGCTTCCGACTCGGCGAGACCTACGCCGAGCTCAAGGCCGCCGCCCTGGCCCACCGCGACCTCTTCGACGATGCGGCGGCATCCTCCGGCGAGAGCGCCGCCTCCGACTCCTTCGACTGCCACTGCACCGACTAGCCGCCGGTCCATCCGAGCCCGCCGGCACGTCCCGGAGAGGCCGAGCCCGGCGGCATCCGTCCGAGAGTTCCGGGCGCCCGAGAGAGCGCCCGCACCTCTTCTTCTCTTCATCCGCGCGCGGCTGCACGCGGCCGCGCGTCCTCCATCCACACGCCGCCTCCGCGCGGCCCATCTCCGGAGAAGCCGATGACCGAACCCGTCATCCGATCCATCCCCCTCGACCGGCTCGAGCCCTCGCCCGCCAACGTCCGCAAGACGCCCGCCGGCAAGGCCGCCTTCGCCGAGCTCAAGGCTTCCATCGCCGTCCACGGCCTGCTCGAGAACCTCGTGGCGCGCTCCGCCAATCCCGGCGAGAACCCCGGAACGGATCCGGGGCAGGCTCCCGGCGAGCGCTACGCCGTCATCGCCGGCGCCAGGCGCCTCGCCGCGCTCAACGCGCTCGCGCAAGAGGGCGTCATCGAGGCCAACCATCCCGTCCCCTGCCGCATCGTCGCCAACGGCGCCATCGACGGCGAGCTCTCCCTTGCCGAAAACGTGGTCAGAGTGGCGATGCATCCGGCGGACCAGGTCGAGGCCTTCGGCGCGCTGGCGCTGGCCGGCGCCACCGTCGCCGACATCGCCGCCAACTTCGGCGTCTCCGAACGCATCGTCGAGCAGCGCCTGCGCCTCGGCCACGCCGCGCCAGAGCTGCTCGACGCCTACCGCGAGAATGCCATCGACCTGGAAACCCTCAAGGCATTCGCCGTCACCACCGACCGCCAGCGCCAGGTGGCGGTTTGGGAGCAGGTCAAGGACCAGGGCTACCGGCCCACCGGCTGGCAGATCAAGCGCATGCTGACCGATGACCGCATTCCCGCCGGTGCCGCCCTTGCCCGCTACGTTGGCGTGGACGCCTACGAGGCCGCCGGCGGACCGGTGCTGCGCGACCTCTTCGCCGACGAGCACGAGAACGGCGTCTGGCTCGAGGACCCCGCGCTGCTGATGCAGCTCGCCCTGGACAGGCTCGAGGTCGCGGCGGACGAGCTCGCCACCCGCTGGAAGTGGGCCGAGGCCCGGCTCGACGTCGAGTGGTCCGACCTCGCCCGCTTCGGGCGCGTGCGTCCCACGCCGGGTGAGCCCACCGACGAAGAGAACGCCGAGATCGAGCGGCTGCACACCCGGCACGACGAGCTCGTCAACATGGACGAGGACGCGTGGACCGACGAGCTGATCGAGGAGGCCGAGGCCATCGAGCCGCGCCTCGAGCAGATCCAGGACGCCGTCAAGGCCCGCGCCGTCTTCAAGCCCGAGGATATCGCCATCGCGGGCTGCATCGTCACCGTCGGCGGCAACGGCGAGTTGCAGCTCGTCCAGGGGCTGGTGAAGCCCGAGGACATGCCGGCCGATACCGACACCGCCACGGGCACCTCGGAAGCCACTGCCCATGACGGTGGCAGCCAGCATCACGGCCAGCAGGCCACCTCCGGCATCCGGGCGCCTGCGATCACCGGTCCGGCCATGCCGCCCGCGCGGCCCGACCCGGAGGCCGAGGCGCGCAAGGAGGCCGGTGTCGGCATCGGACTCGCCGACGATCTCCGCGCTTGCCGCACGGCGTTGGTCAAGGCCCACCTGGCGGATGACTTCGGGGCCGCCTTCGACCTGATGCTGTTCCAGATGGGGCGCGCGGTGTTCACCCCCGGCTATCACGACCATGCGCTCGACATCGCGGTGCGCGAGACCCGCGACCGCCCGCCGCTCCGCGTCAACGACGACGCCTTCGGCGACTGGAGTCCGGGCGAGGCCATGCTGGCCGACCGCTCGTCGCTCTCCTTCGACTGGCTGGAGATCGAGGACCGCCAGGAGTCCTTCGCGACGCTCCGGGCTCTCCCCGAGGCGGACAAGCAGAAGCTCTTCGCCGCCTGCGTCGCCCGCACGGTCAACGGCCAGCTCGCGTTCGAGGCGGACGCCCGGCCCGAGCTCGAAGCCACCGTCGCACGCCTCGACATCGAATTCGCGGCGCACGTGCGGCCGACCGCCGAGATGTTCTGGTCGCGCGTCCGCAAGGACCGGATGCTGTCCGTGGCCCGCGAGGTTCTCGGCATCGAGTGGGCGCACGCCCACCGCAAGGACAAGAAGGCCACGCTGGCCGCGGCGATGGAGACCGCGTTCGCCAAGGCCGATTCCCCGCCGCTCGGTGTCACCAAGGAGGGCCACGCGGCCGCGCTCGCCTGGGCGCCGCCCGGCTTCGGCGCCTTCGACTCAGGCCACGTCGACGACGGCGAGACCGGCGAGCCGGAAGCGCCGCCTGCGGACCAGCCGTCCCAGGACGCGGCACCTTCGGACGAACCGAAGTCCGGCGCCCAGCAGGAGGCCGCGGCGGAGCAGCCCGAGCCGGCCGGCGAATCCGGCAATGCGGAACCGGCCGCGCCCTCTGCACCGTCCAACGGCGCTCCCGTGCCGGACACCGCCGAATCGCCCGGCGCCCCTGACGGGGAAGCCATCGCCCCTACCGGCCACGACGCGATCGACGCCATGAACGCCGTGCCCGTCGCGGGCGGCGGACCCAGGGTGATCGTCAGCACCATCGGCTTCGAGAACGGCAATGACGGCAACGGCGATGCGTCCACCGAAGACGTCCCGCCCGCGCCGCCGGTTCCGGGTAACGGCCAGGATACCGCCAGCGTGAGCGCCGGCGACGGACTCGAGATCCCCGCCTTCCTGCGCCGCTCGTAGCCGCCGCGTTCCTTCCCTGCGCCCCGCCGGTCGGCGGCCCTCGGGTCGACGGCCCTAGGGTCCGTTCGGCGGGGCGCCTTTCCGTCCATCGCTTTCATGGGAGACCACCGCCATGACCGATCCTTCCCATCTGCCCGGCACGAGTGTCCCCGCCACGATCCGGGCCCGCGTCCACGACGGCGCCATCGACCGCGTCACCCGCTTCTTCGATGCCGGGCTCGCCCAGGCGTTCACCGAGCTCATCCAGAACTCGCGGCGCAGCGGCGCCACCCGCGTCGCCGTCACCACCGAAGCCATCGAGCAAGACCAGGCTTTCCCCGCCATCCGTATCACCGTCAGCGACGACGGCGACGGCATCGCCGACCCGGGCGTCCTCCTCTCCTTCGGCGAGAGCGGCTGGGACCAGGACACCGCGCAGCGCGAGGACCCCGCCGGAATGGGCGTCTACGCGCTGTCCAAGCGCGGCTGCACGATCTCCTCGCGTGCGCGCGGGCCTCTGCTGGATATCGCGCCCGGCTGGCGCGTCGCGCTGACCCCCGAGTGCTTCCTTGGCAAGGAGGAGGCCGCCGTGCTCGAAGGCGACGCCCCCTGGCCGCACGGCACTGCGATTTCCTTCATCGCCCACGAGAGCCTCGCCGCCATCGAGAGCGCCCTCGCCGGCGCCGTGCTTCATTGTCCGCTGCCCGTCACCTTCAACGGCGAGGGCTGCAAGCGGAAGGCCTTCCTCGACGGCGCCGTCCACGTCGAGCGCTGGCGCGGTCTCGTGTTCGGCGTCTTCAGGAACAAGCTCACCGGCTTCAACGACCCCGACCTCAACTTCCACGGCCTCACGCTTTCCGTACGCCTGCCTTCGGTCGATCCGGTCGATGGCGGCGCCTGGTCGCTGCGCGCCGACATCGAGGCCTGCCCCGAGCTTGAGCTGGTGCTCCCCGCCCGCCGCGAGGCGGTCGAGACCGAGTTCCTCAGGGAGATGCGGGAAGCAGCGCGCCTCACCGTCTACCGCGCCATGGCCGCGGCCGACCCCGCGCCGCGCATCGCCTTCAAGGACCACAAGAGGGCTGCCGAGGCCGGCATCGCGCTCCCCGTGCCGCCGGCCGAGCTCCGCCCCTGGCGGCCCGGCATCGCCGACATCGACGACTGGCGCGACACCCCGTCCTACGCGCCCGTGGGCGCCGCCGCGCTGGTCATGGCGGTCGATCCCGAGCCGCAGGATCAGCAGACTTTCTGGCGCGCCGCCGAGCGGGCGGGAATCGCCGGCGCGGGATGCCTGTTCGAGCGCGACACGCGCTTCGAGGGATACGCCTGGTACGACGCGCTCGCGCGCGTGACGGATCTCAGCATCGAGGTTACGGAGGCCGGCGTGACCCACGCCATCGATGTGCTGCGGGAGGCGCCCGACCCCGTGTCCGGCATGCCTACCGCGCCGGGCTTGCCGGATACGCTCGCCCGACCCGACGAGATCCACATGCACCTCCGCATCGAGCGGGGCGACGGCGCGCCCGACACCGTCACCGTGCCGGCCGACGTCGCCTTCGTCGGCGAGAACGGCTGCTGGGTCGAAGACGCCCGCCCCCTGGTGACCAGGGACAGCAAGCTCACGCCGATGCAGCTCACCCGGCTGCTCCACGCGAGCTACTTCTCGGCCTCGGACGACGCCGACGCCGACAGCTACGACACGCAGTCCACCCGCTTCGACCAGGACGCCACGCACATGGCGATCAAGCTCCTCGCGACGGAGGACGAGGCCAGGAAGCACACCATCGCGGAAGCCGTCTGGCGCGACATCCTCTGGGTCATGCCGCGCGACCGCGAGGTCTCCATCAAGGTCCGCGAAGGCAAGGTCGCGGTCGAGTTCGGCCCCGCGACCCCGGCGCCGGAGGGGGTCGCCGCATGACCTGGTTCACGATTCAGGCCGCCTATGCCGGTTACTTCGCAAACACGGTCTCGGTCGAAGCCGACAACCTCGAGGAGGCGCTGGAGAAGGCCATCGAGGCCGCCAACGACGACCCCAACTGGAAGTCCGTGGATCATTGCAGTTCCACCTTTGTGGACGCGTGCTGCATGGGCCGGGACGAGGATCCCTGGGACCGCGACAGGTCGCTGCCCATCCCGGCCAGGTACACGGAGCGGGGCGAGCCGCCGATCGTCACCCTGACCGGCCCCCGCCCGCCCGGCGGCGTCGAGGTGACGGGCGGTACGGTCCGCGTGCGCTTCGTCGACCCCGCCGCCACCGTCACCACGGAGGTTTCCGATCCGCCGCCGCCCCCCGGCAACAAGCCGGTGGTCATCGTCCGACGGAGACCCGACGGAGCTCCGGACATCGAGGTCGCCGGCGGCAAGGCCATCGTTCGCGTCGAGGGTTGGAAAGGAATCGACCATGCCCAAGCCTGAGCCCGGCAACGCCGCCGCATTCGGCCCCGCGATCTCCGCCTATTCCCGCGCCCAGGCGATCGAGGACGGCATCCTCGTCGACGTCTCCGACACCGCGCGCGAAGCGGGCTTCAACATCCCCGTCGCGGTCACGCGCACCGTCTGGAGCCGCCTGGTCGCGCTTCCCGAGGGCTACCGCGGTTTCCAGGACGAGCGCGGGCGCCTGTGGGACGTGCTCTGGATGGCACGCCACTACGCGCTCCGCGCCTCCAACCGCGACCGGGTGACCATGTGCGTGCTGGTGCGCGATGTCCGCAAGGACCTGTGCGACAGCAACCGGCCGCCCCGCAAGCACTTCCCGATCGTGACGATCGGCGCCGGCGACGCGGGCCCATATCCCGTCATCACCATCATGTTTGCCGAGGACGACTGAGCGCGTCTTCCCCACCCCGGTCTCTCCGGCGCCGCCAGGAGCAGGGCGGGGCGTTCATCGGGCGAGCGGCGCGGAACCTGGAGGACTCCGGCGCCGCCTCCCGCTCTCCTTCGGCGCCCCGCCGCGGTCTCTCCGCCCCCGGCGGGGCGTTTCCACTCCCCGTCATGGAGCCGTGCCATGCCCCATTCGAACGCCGCCCTCGCGATCCCCGACATGCCGCCCGCACCGCCCCCGGCCATGCACCCGATGGACCCGCGCCGGGGCGAGAACCTCTCGCCCATGTTCACCGCGTTCCTATGCTGGCTGCTGGGCGTGGAACCGATGACCGACCCGGCCATCACGGGCATCGCGGTCTGCGGCGGCTCCGTCCTGGCCGCCACGACCCACGATCCGCTGTTCGACGCCCATCTCGGCTCAATCGAGGACTTCGAGCGCAACCTGCGCGGCTGGGGCGAGGCCTGCGGCGCCGATCCCGACATGGTCGACACGCTGGTGGCCACACTCCGGAGGGCCGGGCAATGACCCTCTCCGATGCGCCCGCCCCTGGCATGCGCGATGTGACGCCGTTCCCCGCGCCTGCAGCGCAGCACCCCGCCCCCGACACCGCTCTCGACGGCCTGCGGGCGCGCCTTCTTCGCGCCGGGCGCGAGGCGGTCGACGACCACGAGCTTCTGCAACTCCTGCTCGCCGGGTCGCACTCCGCCGCCGAAACCCGGGACCTCGCCGGCGTGCTGCTCGATACCTTCGGCTCGCCCGCCCGCGTCCTCGCCGCCCGCCCCGACACGCTGCGCGCCGTGGCCGGGCTGAACGAAGCCGGCATCGCCGCCGTCAAGACCGCCGAGGCGCTCGGCATTGCCATGGCCAGGGCCGCGCTGCCCGAGACGTTCCATCCGCAGCTCGCGACCTACGAGAAGGTCGTCGAGTATTGCCGCACCCTGGCGGCGCACCGCGACGTCGAGCAGTTCCACTTGTTGTTCCTGAACACCAAGAACGCCCTCATCCGCGACGAAGTTCACCAGACCGGCACGATCAACCACACCCCGGTCTATCCCCGCCAGGTCTGCCTCCGCGCGCTCGAGGTGGGCGCGGCCGCACTCGTCGTGGTGCACCAGCATCCGTCTAACGACCCAACACCGTCGAGGGCGGACGTCGAGATGACCGCCCGCCTGCGCGACGCCCTCAAGACGATCGACGTCGACCTCCACGACCACATCGTCGTCACCCCGGGCGACGCCTTCAGCTTCCGCGAAAAAGGCCTCCTCTAAAGCGCCCCGGCCCCGTCATCCGCCCGCCGCGATTTCGGCGATCGCCGACGTGCCGACCCTCGCCGCCCAGCGCTGGACCTTCACCTCTGGAGGCGAACGCTTCGGCTGACCTGGCCCGGACCCGCTCTCCAGGCCTCCACCCTCCGCAATCGGGATTCCGGCCGCTGACCCACCGCGCGGCCTGACCGCCGCCGCGCGCTCCACCGCCAGGAGCACGGATGGCCGCGGCGGGGCAGGCCGGACGGAGCCGCGTGGAGTGTCCGCCCCACGCACTCCGGTTCCCGACCTTCCCGCACCCTTGTCATCGGAGCCTGCCCATGCTCGACGCCCACCCGGCGCCGGTCGCGCCCGCGCGCGCCCCCGCTGCCATCCCCGCGCCCGCGATCGCCGAACCCGCTGTCCCCCAGCCCGAGCCCCAGTCCGCGCCCGCCGCGCTGCTGGCCGCGGCACGCACCCTGCTGCCGGTTCTGGAAGCCGGCCGCGCACTGGATGCCCGCACGTTGCGCGAGGCCATGACGGCCGCCTTCGGCGCCTCCGACGCGGACGGCGCCTGGCTCTGGAAGGATTCCTACGAGGCGGCCGAGGCGGCGCTGGTGCTGTTCCTCCAGCGCTACGGCCGCGCCATGCGGCGCGAGGCCGGCGCCGGTCCCGGCGGCCCCGCCGCCATGCTGGAGATGCTGGGGACCCTGGCGGCGCTGGAGCCCTCCCAGACCCGGCGCTCCGAGCAGCAGCTCAAGTATCAGCAGTTCTCGACGCCGCTGCCCCTAGCCTACGCCGCGCTGCAGGCCGCCATGATCCGGCCCGGCGACGTCGTTCTCGAACCGTCGGCGGGCACCGGCATGCTGGCGGTGATGGCGCAACTCGCGCTTGGCAACGGGGCGGCCGGCGCGCTGCACCTCAACGAGATCGCCGCCGCCCGCGCGGGCCTCCTCGCGGGCCTGTTTCCGGGCTGCACCGTGACCCGCCACAACGCGGAATCGATCCGTGACCGGCTGCCCGAGCTGCGGCCCACCGTGGTGCTGATGAACCCGCCCTTCTCGGCGAGCCCCGGGGTCGAGCGCATCCGCCATCACGTCGATCTGCATCACATCCGCTCCGCCTTCTCGATGCTGCCGCCCGGCGGCCGGCTGGTGGCCATCTCGTCCGCGCACTGCGTTCCCGGCGATGCGGCGTGGCAAGAGGCGTTCGCCTCGCTCGACCCGCCCGCGCATGTCGCGTTCACCGCGTCCATCGACGGCCGCGCCTACGCGCGCCGCGGCACCACCTTCGACACCCGCCTCACCGTCCTCGACCGGGGCGGGGAGAAGCACGCCCGGGTCTATGCCGGCCATCCCGTGCGCGACGCCGGCCACCTCCTGCAGGCGGTCACCGGCACCGTGCCGGCCCGGCGCCCCATCGAGCCCGTGCCGGGCGCGGACCTGTTCGGCCAGGCGCCCGCGCCCCGGCCCACGCGCGCCAAGCGCACGAAGACCGCCACGCATCGGCCGGAGCCGACGCCCCACGACTGGGGCCCGGTCGCGGAGCTCCCATACGAGGCGGTGCCGGCCGGCGCCGGTTCAGCCGAGGCCGCGCAACCCTCCGGCCCCTACGCGTCCTGGCGGGCCTCCACCATCCACCTGCCGGCGGCGGTCGAGCACCCGACGCCGCTGGTGCAATCCGGCGCCATGGCCGCGGTGCCGCACCCCATGCCGTCCTACCGCCCGATGCTGCCCGAGCGCGTGGTGACCGAGGGGCAGCTCTCCGACGCCCAGCTCGAGAGCGTCGTCCTCGCCGGCCAGGCGCACCAGCGCCACCTCGCCGCCGAGTACCGCATCGGCGCAGGCTGGGAGACGGTGCGGCGCGTCGACGCCGACGGCGATGACGGCGACGATACCAACGCGCCAACTTCGGAAGACGACAGCGAGATCGTCGACGCCGACGAGCCCCTCTCCGATCCGGTCCGCTTCCGGCGCGGCTGGATGCTGGGCGACGGCACCGGCTGCGGCAAGGGCCGGCAGGTCGCCGCCATCGTCCTCGACCAGTGGCTGAGGGGCCGGAAGCGGGCGCTCTGGCTCTCCCAGTCCGACAAGCTGCTGGAGGACACGCGGCGCGACTGGTGCGCCGTCGGCGGGCGCGATGAGGACGTGATCCCCCTCGGCAAGGTCCGCCAGGGGGCCGACATCCCCCAGGCGCAGGGAATCCTGTTCGCCACCTATGCCACGCTGCGCTCGCCCGCGCGGCAGGGCAAGCCGTCCCGCCTCGACCAGATCGTGGCCTGGCTCGCGGACGGAGACGACGAGGACGAGCGCCACGCCTATCAGGGGTGCATCGTCTTCGACGAAGCGCATGCGATGGCCAACGCGGCGGGGTCGAAGGGCTCGCGCGGCGAGGTGAGACCCTCGCAGCAGGGGCGCGCGGGCTTGCGGCTTCAGAACGCGCTGCCCGACGCCCGCATCCTCTACGTCTCCGCCACCGGCGCCACCACCGTTCCCGGCCTCGCCTATGCGCGGCGCCTCGGTCTCTGGGCCTCCGGCGAGACCCCCTTCGAGACCCGCACGGCCTTCGTCGCCGCCATGGAGGCGGGCGGAGTCGCGGCAATGGAGGTGGTGGCGCGCGACCTCAAGGCCCTCGGCCTCTACCAGGCCCGCGCGCTCTCATACGACGGGGTCGAGGTCGACATCCTGGAGCACCCGCTCACGCCGGAACAGCGGCGCATCTACGACTCCTATGCCGGCGCCTTCAAGATCATCCACGCCAACATCCAGGAGGCGTTGAAGGCCACCGGCATCGTCGACGGGGATTCCACCCTCAACAAGAACGCCAAGTCCGCCGCGCTCAGCGCCTTCGAGGGCGCCAAGCAGCGCTTCTTCGGCCACCTCTTGACCAGCATGAAGTGCCCCTCGCTGATCCGCGCCATCGAGGCGGACCTGGAAGCGGGGCGGTCAGCCGTGGTGCAGCTGGTCTCCACCGGCGAGGCGCTGATGGAGCGCCGCATCGCCGAGATCCCGGCGTCCGAATGGGACGACCTATCCATCGACCTGACGCCGCGCGAGTACGTGCTCGACTTCCTGGAGCACGCCTTCCCGGTGCAGCTGCAGGAGCCCTTCGAGGACGACGACGGCAACCTCATGTCGCGCCCCGTCTTCGACGCCAACAACAACCCGGTGCTGTGCCAGGAGGCACTGGCGAAGCGCGACGCGCTGATCCAGAAGCTCGGCGCGCTGCCGCCCGTGCAGTCGGCGCTCGACCAGTTGATCCACCGATTCGGGCACGACGCTGTGGCCGAGATCACCGGCCGCTCGCGCCGGGTGCTGAAGATCGCCGACGCGAAGGGCGAGCGCCTGGCGCTGCGCTCGCGCCCCGCCTCGGCCAACCTCGCCGAGACCGCCGCCTTCATGGACCGCACGAAGAGGATCCTGGTGTTCTCGATGGCCGGTGGGATCGGGCGCAGCTACCACGCCGATCTCGGCTGCCCCAACACGGAGCGCCGTATCCACTACCTGCTGGAGCCCGGCTGGCGGGCCGACCAGGCGATCCAGGGCCTGGGCCGGACCCACCGGACGCACCAGGCATCCGCGCCGCTGTTCCGCCCCGTCGCCACCGACGTGAAAGGGGAGCGACGGTTCATCGCCACCATCGCACGGCGGCTGGACTCGCTCGGTGCCATCACGCGGGGCCAGCGCGATTCGCAGACCGCCATGGGGGGTGACGACACCGCGCTGTTCAGGGCCAGCGACAACCTCGAAAGCCTCTACGCGAAGTCGGCGCTCAGGCAGTTCTACATCGCTCTCTGGCGCGGCAACATCGCGGGCTGGTCGCTCGCCGACTTCGAGGAGGCCACCGGGCTCAAGCTCGTCTACGAGGGCAACCTCAAGGAGGACCTGCCGCCCATGCCGCAGTTCCTGAACAGGCTGCTGGCGCTCCCGATCGACGAGCAGAACCAGCTCTTCGGCGCGCTCGAGACACGGATCGAGGCCAACATCGAGATCGCGATCGAGGCCGGCACCTTCGAGCGCGGCGTCGAGACCATCGCCGCCGATTCACTCTCGGTCGCCCAGCGCGAGACCGTGTTCGTCCACGAAGGCTCCGGCGCCGAGACCGAGATCGTCGAGATCGCGCGCAGGGACCGGCTGGAGCCGCTCGGGGCCGATGCCGCGATCGAGCTCCATGCGGCCATCTCAAAGAAGCCGCCGCTTCTCATCGTCAACGGCCAGTCCAAGCGGGCGGCGCTGGTCATGGACGCGCCCTCGCGCACGCTCGACGACGGCGACGTGCAGGAGCGCGTGCGCCTTGTGCGTCCCGCCACGCGCGAGACCATCGCGCAAGCCGCCCTCGACGCCTCCAACTGGCGGAGGGCGCACGGCAACGAATGGCGCGCCCTCTGGGACGCCGAGATCGCGGGCCTGCCGCCCCACCGCGAATCCCGCTTCTGGCTGGTCGCGGGCCTGCTCCTGCCGATCTGGGACCGGCTGCCCGACGAGAGCATGCGGGTCCGCCGCCTGGTCTGCGACGACGGCGAGCACCTGATCGGCCGCGTCCTGGGTCCCGCCGAGGTCAGCGAGTTCCGCGCCGCGCTCGGTCTCGACGGCGGTCCCGGCCTCACCGCCGCCGAGGTCCACGACGAGATCATGGTGCGTGGCGCGTCCTTCCCGCTCGCCAACGGCTGGAAGCTCGCACGCCGCCGCCTGATGGGGGCGATGCGCATCGAGATCGAGGGACCGGCCGACGGCGATACCGACGCGCTCAAGCGCATGGGCTGCATCGCCGAGATCGTCTCCTGGCGCACACGCCTGTTCGCGCCCGACCGCGCCACTCTCGAACGAATCGTCGAGCGCTGGCCTCTCGCCGCGCCGGAGCCGGCCTGAACGGCACGCGCGGCTGCCACCAGACCGCAACCCCAGCCGTCACCGCACACCGCCCGCCGTCGCGCTCGCGGTGCCGCCCCACACGACAAGGACACATTCCATGACCACGCACGAGCTCCCCGAAGAGCCGGTCTACGCCTTCGTGCCCTCCTACGATCTGCCCGACCAGCCGCAGCAGATCCGCATCGTGTTCGAGGGCATGGAGGGCTACGTCCCCACCGCCCTCGTGGCGCTGACGCTGGCCGACGCGGAACGGCTCTGCGACCGCCTCAACCGCCGGCTCGGGCTCGATCACGAGGCATGGACGAAGCTGGTCGGGCAATCCATGGCCGCCGCCCGCGACGGCGCACCGCTCCACTGAGGCGCGCACCACCCCGCCGTCGTCATGCCGGAACCGCGATGCCGGCATGAGCAGAACAGATGGTTTCATCCATGCCATAACGCGGATCATTCGCTTCACCACGTCCGCCGGAGGTATCGCCATGACACGACGACACGCCCACCGCACCGCAGCGATCGTGTTTGCCGCGATCACGATCGCCGCCGCCGGCATCTCCGACCGTCACCACGCGCTCGGCGCCGACACCTGGAACGGCCTCGCCGTCGCCGCCGAGCACCGCTGCTCGCCCTACGACCGGGCCGACTATCGCTATCCGCAGTCGGTCGAGGCCGAGATCGTTGCCTCCATGGGCGGACACGTCTACGGCCCCTACACCGGGCGAACCTTTCGCAGCACGCGCGAGACGGACATCGAGCACATTGTCGCCGTGTCGGAGGCCCACGACAGCGGCTTGTGCGCCGCCGGCCCCGGCCTCCGTCGCCGCTTCGCGTCCGACCCGCTCAACCTGACCCTTGCCGCGCCCGACGTGAACCGCTGCGGCGCCGGAGGCAAGTGTGGCTACGACTCCGCCGAGTGGCTGCCGCCGATGAATCGCTGCTGGTTCGCCGCGCGGGTCGTAGCCGTCAAGCGCAAGTACGCACTGAGCGTCGACCGCCGCGAGGCTGCCACGCTCCAGCACGTCCTCGCGGGCTGCGGCTCCACTGACATGATCTTCGCTGAGCCGGGCGAACCCGCCGCCGCGCAGCGCAGCGCGGCCTCCGCGGTCCCGGATGCTCTGCGCCTCTATGATGACAACGGGAACGGCCGCATTACATGCAAGGAGGCGCGGCTCCACGGCATCGCGCCGGTGCCGCGCGGCCATGCGGCCTATCCGTTCATGCGGGATGGGGACGGCGACGGGGTGGTCTGCGAGTAGCCCCGACCCGTCCAGGCTTCACGCGTCCAGCCCTCGCTCCCGCCTTCGGCGCACACACATCAGCCACGCCGGCAAGCTCGCCGCCGCCGCAACCGTCGCCACGGCGAACGGCCCGAATCCCTCGAGCGCCAGCGTTCCCGCCACCGCCCCTGGCCCCAGCACGGCGAACGCCGCGCAGGCAGCCCAGGCGCGGTCCTGCCGCCACAACAGCCTGCACGCGAGCGCCAGCGGCACGCCTCCCGCCGCGAGCGCCGCCATCTGCATCCACCCCTGGGCATCCGCCGCCAACCCGGTGCTTCCGCCCAGCGCCTGGCCGAGGTGGAACCCTGCCGGCAGCCAGACAAGCCCGGCCGCCGCCGCCCCGATCCCCCGAAGCGGAACCCCGACGTGCCGCCTGCCGCGCCGCCCGGCGAGGTTCCGCGGCGGGTAGCGCACCAGCGTGAGCGTGACCGGATCGGTCATTCCGACGACTCTCCTTCCCGGCCCGCAGCCGGCTGACACCCATTTAGCGAGGAGGCCGCCGGGCCGCAATGCCGCAACCTCCGCGCCCGCCCGGTTCCCTCCCGATCCGTTGCGATTTCGCCACATGGCCACCCCACAGGGCGTCGTCGCCGAGACCCCAGGCCCGGCAGGAGAGTCGGAGAGGGGCTTCGTTCGGGCGAGCGATCTCAGGGAGAAGAGGATCATGACGCAGCTCGTCTATGCCGGCATCGGATCGCGCGCCACACCCCGCGCCGTCCTCGAAGCCATGACCACCATGGCCGCATGGCTCGCGCGCCGTGGGTGGCACCTTCATTCCGGCGGCGCTGCCGGGGCCGACTCGGCATTCGCCGCCGGTGCCCCTCCCGGCTCCCGCACCCTGTTCCTGCCCTGGCCCGGATATCGCGGGAACGCGGGCCCGGATTGCCGCTCCCCCGGCGCCGACCGCACCCGCCGCTGCCTCGCCATCGCCGCCGATCTACATCCCGCGTGGCACCGGTGCTCGCCGGCCGCCCGCAAACTGCACGCGCGCAACGCGGCGATCCTGCTCGGCCAGGACGCCGACACGCCCGTCCATGCCGTGGTCGCCTTCACCCCCGAGGGCGCGATCACCGGCGGCACCGGGATGGGCATCCGCATCGCGCACGATCGCGGCATTCCGGTGCTGAACCTCGGCGCGCTGCACCCACGTGCCGTGTGCGAGCGGCTGGAGGAGATCCGCGCCGCAGCATCCCCCGGCACTCGTCCAGCCTGATCGGCCACCCCCTGGAAGATGGGAGCATGCCATGATCCATTTCACGCACGGCGACATCTTCGCCCAGCCTGCCGAAGCCATCGTCAATCCCGTCAACTGCATCGGCATCGCAGGCGCCGGCCTCGCCCGCCAGTTCAAGCGCCGCCACCCCGATGCCTTCCTCGCCTACCGCCGCGCCTGCGCTGAGCGCCGGCTGCGGCCGGGCCGCATGTTCATGTTCGACACCGGTCGCGGCAGGCCCCGGTGGATCGTCCACTTCCCCACCAAGCGTCACTGGCGCGACCGCAGCGCGATCGGCGACATCGAGGCCGGGCTTCGCGGCCTCGCCGCAACCCTCGCCGGCCACGGCATCCGCTCCGTCGCCATTCCGCCGATCGGGTGCGGCCTGGGCGGTCTCGACTGGCGCGCGGTGCGCTCCCTCGTTACCGCCTGTCTCGCGGACATACCGGGCACGGTCATCGTTCTCGAACCGGCGCCGGAGGCGGAGCCATGCGCAGATGCGGGCGTCCGCTTACGGGAGGAGAGAGAGGCCATGACCCGCGACACCACGAGCATCTTCGACCACGGCGCCGCGCTGGTGCCCGACATCGTCACCGAGGCCGAGGAGCAGCGCATCCTGCTGCGCATCTCCCAGGCGCTCTGGATGACCGACCTCAGCCGCCGGGTTCAGCACTACGGGTATCGGTACAACTACCGTGGTGGCCCGACCAACGGCCGCCACGATCCGGCACCCCCGTTCCCGCGGTGGGCCACCGTGATCGGCGAGCGCCTCAGCTCTTTCTTCGACGGGGCCATGCCCGAACAGTGCATCGTCAACGAGTACCGGCCCGGCCAGGGCATCGGCATGCACGCCGATCACGCATCCTTCGGCCACGTCGTCGTCTCGCTGTCGTTCGGCGACGCCTGGACGATGAACTTCCGGCCCCGTGCGGCCCGCCCCTACGTCCGCGAGGGGCTGGCGTCCGACGAGGTCGTCCTTCTCCCGCGCCGCTCCGCACTCGTCCTGCGAGGATCCGCCAGGAGCGGATGGATGCACGGGATCGACGGTGCCGCCAACGCCCAGCGTGCCGGGACGCGCGTCTCGGCGACGTTCCGGACGATTTCGTCCTGATCTCCGCCGCCGTTCCCGTCCGTGCCGCAGGCAAGGTCCCCGGCCACCCGGCAGGCGTCGGGGCGGACGGCGAAGGAGAGGTGGTGAGGAGCTTGGAGAAGGGTGAACGGGGAAGGGATCGAGAGAGACCTGACCCGTTCGTCAACCCATCCACATCAACCAGGAAGCACAGGAGACGAACCATGGCTTTTGGTCTCAACCGCGCCGAAGTGATCGGCCGCCTCGGCGACGACGTCGCCATCAACCACCTGGCCTCCGGCGGGCGCGTTGCCAACATGAGCATCGCGACCGACGAGAGCTACATCGACAGGCAGACCGGCGAGCGGGTCGACAGGACCGAGTGGCATCGCTGCGTGAGCTTCCAGAACGGTCTGGTCGACATGCTCGAGAAGCACGCGAAGAAGGGCCGGCTGGTCTACGTCGCGGGCAAGCTCCAGACCCGGCGCTGGCGCAAGGACGGCGAGGACTCGGATCGGTTCTCCACCGAGATCCTGCTGGTCCCCGGCGGGCGCGTTCAGTTCCTGGACAAGCCCAACGGCACCGCCGGCTCGAACGGCAACGGCGCCCCGGCGTCCAACGGTGAGGCGACCCCGCCCGTCGGCGACGGCGCGGACGACCCCGACGACCCCAACCGCATCCCCTTCTAGTAGAAGGGTTTAGCGGGTTCCTCCCTCCCGCTGACTTTGGCCGGTTCCGCGTTGCTCCCGCGCGGGACCGGCCTTTTTTTCTGCTGCCTTCCCCGAGACGCCCCCGGCCGGACGGCACGGCTCGCGCTTCGCGCATCGCCCGCCCTCCTCACACCTCGGCAGGAGGACGAGTCCGGCAAGAACGGGGCAAGCGGGCAGGGGCAGGGCCGTCCGCCCCGTCCTCCGCCTCGCCGACTGCAAGGGAGCGCACCATGATCCACTTCACCCGCGGCGACATCTTCGCCCAGCCCGCCGAGGCCATCGTCAATCCCGTCAACTGCGTCGGCGTCATGGGACGCGGACTCGCCCTCCAGTTCAAGCGCCGCCACCCCGACGCCTTCCTCGCCTACCGCCGCGCATGCGAAGGCGGCCGCGTGCGGCCGGGCCGCATGCTCATGTTCGACCCCGGTTGCGACCGGCCCCGGTGGATCGTGCATTTCCCCACCAAGCGTCACTGGCGCGACCGCAGCGCTATCGGCGACATCGAGGCCGGGCTCCACGGCCTCGCCGCGGCCGTCGCCCGCCACGGCATCCGGTCCATCGCCATCCCGCCCCTCGGGTGCGGCCTGGGCGGCCTCGACTGGCGTGCGGTGCGTCCCCTCCTCACCGCTTGCTTCGCCGGCATGCCGGTCACCGTCATCGTTCTCGAGCCGCCGCCCGACCCGTGACCGCCGTTGCCCCCCCCTTGCGCATCCCGCCGACACGTCGCCGCCGACGCCCGACCCGAACCGGCAACGCCCGTACGGCTGGGCTCGCGCTTCGCGCTGCGCCCGCCGTCCCGGCGCCGGCGGGAGCCGGAGAGAGGCCGGGACCGGGCGTTCCCCCGGCAGCCGCGAGCGAGGTGCCCCCATGCTCTCCAGATTTGTCCGTCGTCCCGGCTTCGCCGGTGCCGTCATGCGCGCTGGATGCGCGCCATGAACGCCACCGCCGTCGCCGCCGCCCTCGGCGCGCGCGCCGAGGAAGTCTGCCGGCGCTACCTCCCCCACGGCCGCAAGCACGGCCGCTACTGGACCGCCGGCGACGTTCGCGGCGCCCGCGGGCGCTCGCTCTTCGTCCGCCTCGCGCCTCCCGGCGTCCCCGGCAAGTGGACCGACGCCGCCACCGGCGAGCACGGCGACCTCCTCGACCTCATCCGCATCGCCTCCGGCGCGGGCTCGCTCCGCGCCGCCCTCGCCGAGGCGCGCGCCTTCCTCTCCATCCCCGCCGTGCCCGCACCCGCGGGCCCCGACAGCTACGACCGCATGGAAGCGGCCTGCCGCCTGTGGCGGCGCTGCCGCGCCATCGACGGCACCCATGCCGAAGCCTATCTGCGCGCCAGGCACATCCATCGCTGCCGCTTCCCCGCGCTCCGCTTCCACCCCGCGCTCTTCCATCGCGACGGCGGCGGCGTTCGCCGCCTGCCGGCGCTGGTCGCCGCCGTCACCGGCGCCGCGGAGGAACGCTCCGGTCACGCCGCGATCTGCGGCGTACACCGGACCTGGCTCGATCCCTCGCGCCCGGCGAAGGCGCCCGTGGCGCGCCCGCGCAAGGCGCTCGGCCGCGTCCACGGGCTCGCCGTCCGCTTCGGCGATCCCGCGCCTGCCACGCTGCTGGTGGGCGAGGGGATCGAGACGGTTTTGTCCATCGTGACCGCGATGCCGGACACGGTCGCCGCCGCCGCGCTGTCCGCCGGCAGCCTCGGCGCATTCGCGCCTCCGCCCGGCGTCGCGCGACTCGTCGTCGCCCGCGACAACGACGTGGAAGGGGAACGGGCGGCCGAACGCCTCGCCCGGCGCTGCGCGCGGGCGGGCGTCGCCGCCCATGTCCTCGTTCCCGAGGGGGACGATTTCAACGACGACCTGCTCGCGCTCGGCCCCGCTGCGCTCGCCGCGCGCCTCGCGCCTCTCCTCCGCTTCGCGGGAGAGCAAAGAGAGCATGGATAGGGGAAAGCGAAGCGCGGGATGCAGAGAGAGCCCGCCCGCAACACACCAAGAGGAGCACGCCGATGGGACGCTACCGCACCGACCTCACCTTCCGGCGCATCACGCCGGAAGAGTCGCGCATCTACCAGGACGGCGCCATCGTCGGCGAAGTCTACCGCCAGGAAGACATCCTGCACGCCGGTGCGCACTACTACGTCATCCACCTCTCCGAGGACCATCGCGGCCCCGTCAAGGTGCACGACCGCGCGCGCATCCGCGCCGAGGCTCAACGTCTCGTGGACACGCATCCGCTGTGGTGAGCCCCGTGAACCGCCTTCCGGCGGTCGCGGCCTTGCGGGCGGGTGCTCGACCGCTCGGCCTCCGGCACGCGCTGTCCGCTCCGGGCCGGGAACCGTGCCTCGTTCGCTGCGCTCCCTGCGGCCGCACCACTTCCCGGCCCTCCGCTCCGGCGCTCTCGCGGTCTCCGCTCCCGTCCTCGGGCGCGAAGCGGCTGACGCCGCTTTGGGCGGAGGGGAGGGACTGCTCCACGTCGTGAAGTCCGATCGTGCCACACGTGCTCACTCCAGCAACCCTGCGGGTCCTCCGCTGCGCTCCGGCCTGGCCCAAGAAGGACTAGGGCGGGCCGTGAAAGTCGCCGACCGTGAAGTTGGGCTTACGCGAACTCCCCAAGACCTCGCGTGTGGCGCGCCGGCCCCTGAAGCACGGGGCCGGCGCGTCGGCCCGGCGCTCCCAAACCGCCCGGCGCACGGCAGGCAGCACCCAGAGCCCTGCCAGGATGCACCATCGTGAATCGCTTCCGGCGCCCGTACCGAGGCGGGTGCTGACTGCCGCACGCCTCGAATGCCTACTCGAAACGCGGCTCAACACCACGACCCCGCGCCGGGCCTCCCCTCGCTGCACGACGCCCAACTTCCGCACCAAGATCGGCGACTTTCCGCACCAACCCCCGCCCAAGACCTTCTAGGGCCAGGTGCTTCCGCTGCGCGCGCGTGTCCCGAAAGGACATCACGACGGGGCACAGGGTCCCGGAGGATGAACAGACAGGAGAGCAACATGCTCGATACCATCGCAACCGCATCGTCAACCGCTTCCGCCACAGCCGCCGTCTGCGAGGGCCTCGCGCTCTACGGCGGAAGCCCGGAGCGCGGCGAGCTCGACAGCCGCGAGGTCTGGGACGAGGACGACGCCACCGAGGCGCTCGGCGAGGCCATCCGCGTCATCGTGGACGGCGTCACCGTCGAGGGGACCCAGCTCGCCGACGAGCGCGAGGCCCTGCTGTGGGGCTTCGTGAACATGCTGCACAGCCAGGTCGCCCGCCTCGACCGGACCGTCGACCGCATCGTGCCGGAGATGCGCGACCTCGAACGCGCACAGGACGGCACCGAGGTGAAGGCCTGGGAGCTCCAGCTCCAGACCGACCGGGCGCACAGCCTCGGCGACCGCCGCGACGCATTCGAGAAGATGCGCGACACCGCCGCCAAGGCCTACCGCGTCCACACCGGCGACGTCTGGCGCCCGCGCCACGGATCGCACGCCTCGCAGACCGGCTCGCTCACCTCGGCCGCCATCGACGCCCGCGACTTCAGGCGCGCCCGCCAGGACCGCGAGACCCGCGCACACCTGCCCGAGGGCACCCTGGTTGCGGTGACCGGCGGCAAGCAGGTCGCGGACGGGGACACGGTCTGGACCACGCTGGACCGCACCCGCGAGAAGTACGGCGACATGGTTCTGCTGCACGGCGGCGGTCCCGGCTACGAGAAGATCGCCGCGAGCTGGGCGGACGCGCGCGGAGTCGACCAGGTGGTGTGCCGCCCGGACTGGAACGCGCACGGGAAGGCCGCGCCGTTCAGGCGGAACGACGAGCTGCTGAACCTGCTCCCGAAGGGCGTCATCGCGTTCCCCGGCTCGGGGATCACCGGGAACCTCGTCGACAAGGCCCGCCAGCTCGGCATCCCGGTCTACAGCATCGCCGCGTGAGGGCGGCGCTTCGCCACCCGCAAGGGCCGGTCCTTCGCTTCGGCGAGGGATCGGCCCTTTTTTTTGCGCCGTGCCCGGTGTCGCGCATCGCGGCGCGGCGCTTCGCGCCGCCGCCGCTCGCGCTCCCGGCATCGCCCTCCTGCAACGCGCCACCCCTGCGGCCTCGCGTCCGGCTCGGCGCTAACGCGCCATCGCCGGCCGCTCGCCAATCCTCCTCCTCGCAATCCGCACTCCACGCCAGCGACATTCCATTGCGGCGGGTTTTCTTTCCAGCGCGGTCTGTTCGTCATCGTGTCCGAAGACGACCCGATATCGCCCTCTCTCCGACCGCCATGATCGGCGCGCCCGCCCGGTCCAAGGACCGGGCGCCGGGCTCTATTCCGCCGGGCGCGGCTTCGCCCCGCCCGGCTCCACGAAGCCCGCTGACGCGGTCTTCGCCCTTCGGGTGACGATCCCTGTCGCCTATGCTCGCTGACGCTCGCTGCGCGCTGCGCTTGCAGGTGCAGGCTTCGAGACCGCGCCCGGCTCGCGCGCGTGGCTCGGACGCTCGCGTTCCTCGCCGCGGTCTCTCGCGATCCGCGCCCTTGCGCGCCCTCGTGTCCGGCTCGGCGCTACGCGCCCTCGCCGCTCCCTCGCCATCTCCCCGCATCCCCAGCCTGTTCGGACGCCGAAGACGGCTCGCGCTTCTTCGAACCGCGCATCGCCGCCTTCCGCTCGACGCTTCGCGTCATCGCGCTCAGCTGCGCTCTGTTGCCGCTCTCTGCTCATCGTCCCGCCTGTCTCGCTTCGAGCCTGGCGCTTCGCGCCTCTGCTCTCCGCTCGTCCAGGCTCCTTCCGACTCCCTCGACAGCGCTCAGCTCTCCTAGAACGGATCCCCTCCCGACCCGGTCCCCGGCGCCTCTGCAGCCGCCTTCGCAGCTTTCCGTCCCGGCAACTCTCCCTTGTCCAGGAAGGCCTTCAGGCTCCGCTCGCCGATCTCGATGCCTCGTGCTTTCAGCACCTCGTGCATCTGCGCCACGGTCACGCCCTTGGCCCGTTGCTCGAGCATTCGCTCTCGCAGACGGTCCAGCACGTCCTTCAAGCTCAGCTTCGGCGGCGCCAGCTTCGCCAGATCGCCGTCGATCGCCTCGAAGTCGATATCCGCTTCGTTGAAGCGTCTCGCTACCATTCTCTTCACCTCGTTCTTTTGGGCCAGTTCCTGCCATGCCGCATCGTCATCAGGCGGCCCCGCCCTGTCAACGACGGCCACGTGTCGGACTCGCGATGAGGCCCCATGGAGCGCTCTTCCTCCCTGTCCCTGCCATGGAACCCGTGATATGCAGAGAATCCTCTTGTCGCAAACCGTGTAAGTGATAGAAATTCGTTGCACACCTGTGCAAGCTGACGCTTGCGGGATCGAGTACAGGGTCGTACAATCCATCATGTAGCGACCAAACCGCAGACCGGACGCAGAAAGCAGCCTGAGTTTGCAAGGTGCCATTCTCTGATCCCATGAGACGGACAGTGCCGAACATCCAGAGCCGATACCGGATGCCGATGAGCGCCCTGTCGCGCAGCGTTGAGGCGGCCTCGCCGTGGTAGCCTCCATCGGCCAGATGGCATCGGCCGAGTACTACCTGGAGAGCCAGCGCTCGTTCCGGCATCCCAACGAGTACTACACGGCCGGCGAGGAGCCCGACGGCACCTGGTTCAACCCCAAGGGGCTGTTCGGCCTGGAGGACGGCGTCAAGGTGGACGCCGGGAAATTCCAGCGCCTTTACAACGGCTTCGAACCCGCCGGGTCGGGCAAGCTCGTGCAGAGGGCCGGCAATCCGGACCGCTCTCCCGGCGTCGACATGACCTTTTCGGTGGACAAGAGCGTGTCCGCGCTGTGGGCCATTGCCGAGCCGGAGATGCGACAGCGTATCGAAGTCATGGCGACCGCCGCCGCTCGCGCAGCGCTGGAAGACTCGGTACTCAAGTATTGCAGCTACACGCGGGTCAGCGAGAACGGCGTCACCCGTCCGGTTGAAGCGGACCTTATGGGCGCCACGTTTGTCCACGGCACGAGCCGGGAGAACGACCCGCAGCTTCACGTGCATTGCACGATCTTCAACCTCGCCCGCACCCGCGAGGACGGCAAGTGGCGGGCCCACCACCAGTACCCGGTCTACAGCTGGAAGAAGGCGGCCGGTGCGCTGTTCCGCGCCTACATGGCCTGGGAGTTGCAAGAGGGGCTCGGCGTGCGCGTGGAGCAGTACGGCCCCAACAGCGAATTCACCCGCATCCGGGGTATGCCGGACGATCTGAAGGCGTTCTGGTCGAAGCGGCGCAAGGCCATCGTCGCGATGGCCGGCGAGCTCGGGATTCCGTCGCTCGGCAACGCCTCGCGCATGGCAGGCGTGAACAAGCTCACGCGCGAGGGGAAGTCGCACGACAACGACCCCGAAGTGCGCCACGGGCGTTGGCGTGACGAAGCTGATTCCTTCGTCGAACGCGAGGCCCTGACCGCCTCGGTCACTGGCCATGAGGTGAAGATCGCGCGAGAATCCATACGGGAACTGACCGACCGTCTCGACGATCTTCCCGCCCACCTCGCGCGCGAAGAGGCGGTGTTCCGGCGCCCGGACATGGTGGAGGCGGCGGCGAACGCGGCTGCCGGCCTCATGGGCCGGGACGCGGTGGGGACGACGATCGAGCGGCTGCGCCGCAACCCGGAGATCGAGCGCCTGGAGCCGAAGAAACCGACCGCCGAATCCAAGGCAGGCATGGTCCATACCGAGGTCTATTCCACCCGCCACAACCTCGGCCTGGAACAGGCGGTCAAGGACATGGCGGCTTCCATGGCGACCGATACCGGCCACGCCCTGCCGGAAGAGGCGGTGAAGGAAAAAGTGGAGACCCTGTTGGAGGAGGGCTATCCGCTGAGCCAGGAGCAGTCGCTGGCGATCCGCCATGCCACGATCAAGGGCGGGCGCGTGGCGGTGATCGAGGGCGCTGCGGGATCGGGCAAGACCACGACGCTCAGGCCCATTACGGACCTGCACAAGGAGCACGGCTACGAGATCGTGCCGACGGCGGTGGCCTGGCGGACGGCGGTGGCGCTGGGCGACGACTGCGACGCGCGCGCCTACTGTGTCGACAAGCTGCTGAAGCTCGCGGCGAAAGGGCAGGTGGAGATCGGCAAGCGCACGCTGATCGTGGTGGACGAGGCGGGCATGCTGTCGACGCGCCAGGCGCATCACATCCTGCAGCTCTCCGAGCGCCACGGCGCCAAGGTGGTGTTCGCCGGCGACACGCGGCAGCAGCAGCCGGTGGAGGCGGGGCCCGGGCTCAGGTTGATCCGGGACGTTGCAGGCAGCATCCGCGTCGACCGCATCAGGCGCCAGAAGGCGGACCTCGAGGACGTGCTCACGCATGTCCACGGGGAGACGCCGGAGCAGGCGCGCTTCCGGGCGGGGCTGACCTCGCGGGAAGAGCGAAGAAGCATCCTCGCCGAGTACGAGGCGATGGAGAGGAAGCCGGTGTTCACGCCGTGGCAGGTGGCGGTGTCGGAGGCGCTCAGGGACGGCGAGGCGGAGAAGGCGATCGAGGCGTGGCATCTGCGCAACCGCCTCCATCTCTGCCACGACGAAGAGAAGGCCCTGACCCGTCTCGTGGACGACTGGGAGCGCCATGTGCGCGCAGAGCCCGGCACATCCACCGTCGTGCTCGCCCGCACGAAGGCGGAGGGCCGGGCGCTCTCGTGGCTGATGCGGGAGCGCGTGCTTTCCCAAACTCCAGAGGCCAAACGAGCGGTGATCGAGGTGAGTCGGGACCTGGACGGGCGCCTGACGGAGCCGCTGGAGGTCGCGGTCGGCGACCGTATCCGCATCGGGGCCACGCAATGGGAGAAGCAGCTCTTCAACGGCACCGTGGTCACGGTCGAGCACCTCGAAGTGAAGCGCGCGGAAGCCGGCGCGGTCACGCGCAAGGCGCGCAACAGGACGGCCGCCGGGAAGGACCTGGAGGCGGACGCAGACCGCCACCGGCCGGAATTCTCGGTCCACATTACCGCGCGCACGGACGACGGGCGGCAGGTCGCGTTCCGCCATGACGAGATCCGCGACTGGCACGACAACATCCGCCTCGACTACGGCTACGCGATGACCATTGCCTCGGCCCAGGGGCTGACCGTGGACAGGGCGTTCCTGCTGGTCGACGACAGGCCGGCGCGGGAGACCATCTATCCCGCCGCGACCCGGCACCGCGAGGCGCTCGACATCTACGTCAACCGTGCGCCGCTCGCCTTCGACATCGCCGAGCACCGGCCTGAGGACGAGGCTGAGCGGCCGGTCCTGGACAGCGACGTCCGGGCGTATCTGGCCGAGCGATGGTCGCGCTCGCAGCCCAAGGAGGCGGCGCTCGACTACGTCTCCGACGGCATGTGGCGGGATGCGCGGGAGGACGCGCAGCATCACCGGCGCAGCGCCGGAGAGACGCGGCAAGCGACGGCCGAGGCCCATGCCGCTGCGAACGACAACACGCTGGTGCGCATCGCCCAGGAAATCCGCCATTCGGTCAACGGCTGGCGCCACGGCGCGGCCGTCGACGCGTTCGCGGCCGAGCGCGGCGAGGTTCTGGCGGCCTGGGACGGCCTCCGCGCCCGCGCCCGGGACCAGGGCGATGCCGTTGCGCTCAGCCCCGCCTTCCGCGAGACCCTGGACCGGCACGGCGCGCTCATGAAGCAGGCGGCTTCGTTCACGGCCCGCCCCCAGGTATTCGAGCGGCTTCTCTCGGAGCGCGCCGGGATTGCTCAAGCCGAGCTGCAGGAGCTGCGCGACGTCCATGCCCGGGCCGGCAGCTACCTTCGCTCCGCCGCGGCCAGGGCCGCCCACGCAGCGCGCCGGGACGCCGGGGCCGAGAGCGAGCGGGAGCGCCGGGACGAGGAGCGGGCGCCCGAGCCCGCGCGGCGTGACGCATCCGCCGCCGCAGAGACCGCCCAACCCGACCGGCCTGCCGCGCGGACGAGCCAGGATACCGGCAGGGAGGCCGCCCCGGTCCGGCCGGCGGCCGGGGAGCCGGCCCGGAGCGAGACCCGCGGGCCGGATCTTTCTCAAGACGCCTATCGCCGGCTCCGGCGCGACTGGCGCGTTCATCGCCGCCGGGCCGAGCTGCAGGGCGTGCACGCTTTCGATCTCGACGGCGCCGCCGCGCTGGTCGGGCGGATCGCCGCCTTCGCCGGGAGCGAGGGGCTGACCGCCGAGACCCGCGCGGCTCTCCGGCAGATCGTCCGGGACTACCGTGCGCATGCCGACGCGCGCGACCGCCTGCGGGACTGTCTGCGGGACGTGGCACGGCACTGGCGGCGCTACGAGAGCATCGTGCGCCGCGCCCGCGACCTCGACCGGCGGCCCGAGGAATCGCCGTCCTGGCCGGGCTGGCTGGAGCGCAACGAACGCCTGCTCCGGGACGGCCGGGCCATCCTCGGCGATCCCCGGACCTACGACCCGCATCTCGACCGCGCGGAGGACGGCGGGGAGGGCCTGCGAAGCGCGGTCTCCCGCATGGAGCGTTTCTCGCCGGCGCAGCGCTCGCAGTCCCGCTCCCGGGACCGGGGGCCCACGCAGGGCCTGTAGCGGCACGGAGGAGGGGTATGGCGAGCGTCGTCAACATGAGGCACCGGCCCGAGCTCCGCGCGCTCCTGGATGGAACGGAGGAGCACGGGGACACGGTGCGGATCGACCGCAAATCCCGCTGGGGAAACCCGTTCCGGCTCGGCGCGGACGGCACGCGCGCCGACGTCATCGAGCGCTACCGCGCCTGGCTGTGGCAGCGGATCGAGAGCGGCGAGATACCGCTCGCGGATCTCGCGGCGTTGAACGGCAAGCAGCTGGCCTGCTGGTGCCATCCGCTGCCGTGTCACGGGGACGTCCTCGCGAGGGCCGCGTCCTGGGCGGAGACGAGGCTGGAGGCCGTGAGCGACCGCCCGGTCGCGGCGCCCGGAGCGCCGGTGCCGGTCTATGCCGGCGTCGGCGCCCGCCGGACGCCGGACGCCGTGCTCTCTCAGATGAGGGATCTCGCGAAACGCCTCGCCGCGCGCGGCTGGCACCTGCGCACCGGCGGCGCGCAGGGGGCCGACGACGCCTTCGCCGGGGCTGTGGCGTGCGGACAACGGAGCGTCTTCGTACCCTGGCGCGGCTACAACGGCTGGGAGGAAACCGAGTGCCGCACGCTCAGCGCGGCGGAAATCCGCGCCATGCGCCCGCTCGCCGCGCCCCACCATCCCGCGTGGGAGCGCTGTTCGGCCAGGGTGCGGGACCTGCACGCCCGCAACGTCGCCGTGGTGCTCGGCATCGACATGCGCGAGCCGGTGCAGGCGATGCTGTGCTGGACGAGGAACGGGGAGGACACCGGCGGCACCGGGATGGCGATCCGCCTCGCCCGGCATCACCGGATCCCGGTGCTCAACCTCGCCGCGCTCGATCCGCGCGAGGCGATGCGCCGCCTCGACGCCATCGCCGCTTCCATCGTTCCGGCGGCGGAGCGCGGGCAGGGCGAGCGGGAGGCCGCGCTTCCCGTCCACCCGCACGACCGGAGCCTCGACGAGCGCTCCGGCGGAGCCGCCCGGCCGCAGCCGGACAAGAGCGACAGGGATTGGTGGCGAGATTCCGGCGACCGGTTCCCGCCCGCCCAGGAGGTTCTCCCGACGGGCAGACGGCGCTCCATGCGTCCCTAGAACGTCCGCCCGGGCCGGTGCCGCGAAGCCGGGCTCGACCCCGGACACGGGCGGGACGCGCATCCCGGGCCGTCGCCGGCGGCGTCACGGCCGTCGAACCGCGAGCGGGCAGTCCACCTCGGCATTCGTCCGCATCGCCTCGGTCGCGCAGTCGACGATGGTGCGCCCGTACTGTTCCCAGATGTGGCCGCGCCAGCCGCCCGTCGGGTCGTGCAGGGGGATGACCTGGAATTGCTGCTCGACCAGCAGGCCGAGCAGGAGGGCGGCCGGCGCGGCGGCCGCGATCGCGACGGCGTACCAGCGCCGCCGGCGGCGCCGGTCGGCTTCTATCCAGCGGTGCAGGTCCGCGGCAGGGACCGGGACGATCTCGCGCGGAGGGCCGGCGTCCGCGGCAACCGGTTTCCCGGCGCCGAGGCCCTTCAGCGATTCCAGCAGCTTCCGTGTCTTCTCGCCGTCCGCGCCGAGGCCGCCCATCTCTTCGAGCAGTTGCTCGAGGTTCTCGTTCAGCCGCCGCAGGTCGCCGGGTGCTTCGTCGCCGGCGTCCGCGGGCGGAGCCGTTGCCGGCCCGGCCATCTCCCCGGACGGCGGCAGGTCATGGACGGACCCGGCTTCGGCACCGGATCCCCGCTCCGCCAGGCGCGCCTGCCCGGCCTCCGGGTTCGCACCCGCTCCCGCGGCCGCTTCGGCGGCAGGTTCCGGCGCACCGCTCCCGGCCCCGCCGGATTGTTCGGCGGTGAACAGGGGTCCCGCCGATTGCCCGGCCTCCGTTCCGCTATCCTGCGGTGTCTTCGCCGTCATGGGGTCCTCCTTGCGAATGCGGCCCAGGAGCGCAGCCCCGGCCATCCCGTGTCCTCTCCGTCCGGTCCCATCGCCGCGCGCTCCTTGCGGAGGACGAAGGGGTTGGGATCGGCGTGGAATTCCGCGTCGGGGCGCCGCCAGTAGCGGGCGTGGTGGAGGCAGAGCGCGTCGCGCGGCATGTCCTTCGCCGCCGCGATCACGTACTGGCGGTCCGGGGCGAGGGTCATCAGCTCGTCGGGCATGACCAGGCGCTCGCGCACCAGAGACGTCGACTCGCCGGCCTGCCACTGGGTGTTGGCGGTGACGATCCGACTCTCGGCGATCGTGCCCGACCGGCTCTCGGTCCGACCCTCGAAGGTGGCCGTGCCGATGGCCCTTGAGAGCTCCTCCGCGCCTTCCGCGTCGGTGCGCGGGAAGCCCAGCACCTGCACCACCTCGGCGAGGTGCAGCAGCGTCTTGCGGTGCTCCTTGCCCCAGCTCGAGTCGAGGGCCGAGATCGACTGGGCGAAGCACCAGAAGTGGACGCCCTTGCCGGCCGCCATGGTGTAGCCGTCCATCACCGGCTTGAGGAAGCCGATGCGCGGCATCTCGTCGATGACGATCAGCATGTCCTTCCGGAGCGGCCGCATGTCGGCGACGGCGTTGGGGATGGCGACCCAGAGGCGGAGCCAGCCCTTGACGTGCTCGATGGCACGCTCCGGCGCCACCACGAACAGGTCGACGTTGCCCTGGGCGAGGTCGAGCGGATCGAAGCTCGACGCCGCGGTGTTGGCCAGCAGCCTGGGCCAGGTGAGGAAAGCCAATTGGTTGGCGATGGTGGTGAAGTTGGAGCCGCCTTCCTCGTTGCCGACCTGGGCCTGGCGCTCGACGGCGATATGGGCGAGGCCGCCGGCGAAGCGCTCCAGCGCGGTCACATGGGCGGCGAACTCCTTGCGCCTGTCGGGCGGCTGGGAGAGCAGCTCGTGCACGCGCGCCAGGGTGCGCCGCGCCGGTATCTCCTGAAACCGCACCCAGGCCATGTAGCCGGCGATGATGGCGCGGGCGGATTCGTAGAAGTGGCGACTGTTGTCGTGGGCGCCGGGGCGGGGCGGGGTGAGCAGGGCGTCGAGCAGCACGTTGATGTCGCTGACGGCCTCGTTCTCGTCCTCGCGTATGAACTGCAGCGGGTTGTAGGTGGCGCTCGCGACATCGGGCAGGTGGCATTCCGGGAACGCCTCCCGGTGCCCCTCCACCACGCCGAAGGGATCGAGCAGGATGGCGCGGCGTCCCATCTGGCGCCGCCGCCTGGCGGCGATGCACCAGAGCTCGCCGCGCGGGTCGATGGTGACGGTCGACCCGTCGAAGCCCCGGTAGTCGGGCGAGAGCAGGTTGAGCGCGATGGTCGCGCCCTTGCCGCTTCGCGGCGGGGCGACGGTGATGGCGGAGCCTTCGAGGGACCAGCCGATCAGCCTTGCGTTGCGCCCCGCGCCCCACTGGCCGAGCAGGATGCCGTTGCGCTTCGCCAGGCGGCGCAGGAAGCGGCGCCCGAGCAGGCTCGCCCTGCCGTGCAGGTCGGACTCGGCGCGCCGCCGCCGGTCGCCGCTCCTGAGATGCCTGAGGCCGGCGAGCGCCACCTCGCACCAGAGCACGGTGAGCAGCGCGACGGCCGGGCCCGGCACGACGACCGCCACCAGCCCCATCCCGTCGAGTCCTTCCAGCCAGGCCAGGACGGCGCGGAACGAACCGGCATATTGCAGGGGCCGCACGATGCCGGTCCAGAAGGAGCCAGCGGCGACCGCGAGCGCCCCGCCGTAGAGCCCGAAGCGGAACCAGAGGGCCGAGTCCTTGCGGTCGGTCGCCATGTAGGCGAGGAACGACGCCCCGAGGCTGAGGCCGAGAGCGGCGGCGGTCGCGTTCTCCGGCCGGTATCCGGTGACCAGCCACGCCGCCCAGCCGCCGCCGGCGGCGAGAAGAACGAGGCACAAGCTCAGCTGGATCGTTCTCATCGGATGTCGACCTCGCTCCTGTTCACGGGATGCATTGCGGCTGCACCGCCTCAGCTCCCGGCGCCGCCGCGCCGGACGCGCGCGCCGATGCGGACGGCGCCGAGGCGCGAGATGCCGCCGACCGCAGCGCCGCCGGTGCGCTCGCTGCCGTCGTCGCCGGCACCCGCGCGCCCGCCGATCCAGTCGAGGACGGCCGAGGGCAGCAGGTCGATCAGCTTGAACGAGGCGTTCATCAGCCCGTAGGCGACGATCACGTAGAGCGCGATCATGGCGAGGAAGCCGACCGGCCCGAGCCCGCCGGAGGCGCCCGCGTCGCGCATCTGGGGCAGCCACACCTGGTTGAAGAGGCCGATGCCGGCGAGGAACACGAAGTAGCCGAGGATCAGCCCGAGCAGCATCAGCGCCGGGCGCAGGATCAGCGCCGGCAGGAACAGCCAGCCCTGGCGGGTGGTGTTCGTGACGAGCCGGTTGCCGTCCTCGCGGGTGACATGGGCGGCGGCGAAGACGGTGACGGCGAGCACGGCCACCGCCACGTTGAGGATCCACCCCAGGATGCCGAAGAGGAAGCGGATGAAGGGGAGCGCGGGCAGCACATAGGCGAGCACCGCGCCGGCGATGATGAGGAGCCCCAGCAGGGTGGAGACCAGGGCGTCGGAGACCTGCCAGGCGGACTCGAAGACGTCGAGCCCCTTGCCGATGAAGGGGATGGATTCGAGCAGCCCGGAGCCGGTGGCGGCGCCCATGAGCGCGGCGACGGCGGCCAGGGCGGCGTTGAGGAGGCCGTGGCCCAGCGCCGCGAGATCGGCGATGGGGTTGCCGCTGTCGGCGACGATGACGCTGTCGAGGTCGATGAACTCTAGGAGTCCCGAGACCATGCCGCCCCCGTTATCCCCCGCTACCGGCAGCGCGCCGGCGCCGGCGTTCGCGGCCGAGAGCAGCATGGGATGGTACCGGGCTGAGCGGGCGAGCTGGGCCGCGATCCCCTTCACGGCGGCGTCGGCCGAGGGCACCCATTCGTCGAGGCTCGGGGTGGGCAGTGCTACGGAGGGCACGTTGTGGGCGGCGGCCTGGAAGAGGCCGACCCGGTGGGCGATGGTGTTGAAGAAGCTCGCGGCCGCCATCCAGCTCGCCTCCCGCGCGTCCTCGGCCACCACCTGCGCGAGCGTCTGCCGTTCCTCCGAGGCAGCCCGCGTCAGCGCGTCGTCGAGCACGCGGGCGTAAGCGCCGGCCAGGTCCTGCCGGGCCAGCAGCCCGTCGATATCAGGAAGCGGGCGGCCGTAGACCGGGGTGCCGGGCACGTAGTGGGCGGCGAGGCGGGCGGCGATGGCACGGATGGCCGGCAGGAGGCCGGTGAGCGCGCGGCGGTGGCCTTGCGCGGCGATGCCCGGCGCGCCGTCCGCCTCCAGGCCCGAGAAGCGGATGGCGCCGCACATGCCGTCCGGCATGCCGCCGCCCTCGCCGTCGTAGTGGAACGACAGCGTTCCGTCGTCCTCGTCCTCGTCGATCTCCACGTAGGCGTCGTCGCCCGCGAGCGCCGCACTCTCGTTGGCCGCTCTCATGCAGGTCTCGGCGATCAGGGTGCGCGAGATGGCGGCCCGCCAGAGGGCCTCGCGGGGCCGGGGCACGATGGGCCGGCTCTCGGCGAGCGCCTCCTCCGAAAAAGGTTTCCAGACGGCGTTGGCGAAGTCGCCGCCGAGATGGGCCAATCCGATCACCGCATGCTGCGCGCCGTTCATGCCGCCCGGCAGCGGCGCCATCAGGGCGATTGCCGCGACGATGCGGACGATCGCCCAGGCGCCGAAGCCGAAGCGCCCCTCCCGCGCGGTATCGACCGTGCCGGCGGCGGCGTGCCAGACGAGCAGGAAGCCCGCCAGCACCAGGACGCCCGCGTTGAATGCGAAGAGCATGTCGCCGACGGCGGACGGCCGGTCCCGGCCCAGCCCGCCCAGGAAGGCGAGCACGTCGCGGGTGGCGCTGTCGGTATCGGCGAAGAGGCCGCGGTCGATGGACTGCGCGAACGCCGCCTCCGGCGGCGGCACGGCGGCCAGGCCGAGCCCGGCGAGGGCAAGGGTCGACAGCAGGATGGCGAGGCCGTAACGGGAGCGGCTGCGCCCGTTACGGGAACGCGTTCTCACGGCGTCGCCGGTCCCCGGGCCGCCACGGCCCGCACTCCCGGCCCCGCGCCCGCTGGCCTCTTCCAGGCCCCGGAGCAGCTCCGCGGCGGACCGCAACGCCTCGGCGAGCGGGCGGCCGAGCTCGGGGGCGAACAGGAAGCGGAACGGGCGCATGGCGCTCAGTTCGCGCCGGCCGCCGGGTTGGCGAGACCGGGGAGGCGGCGCATCTCCTCCGTGGCGAGGGCCAGCGATGCCGCGTCGATCGCGCCGCGCCGCTCGTCGGTGCGGTAGCGCTGCCAGTCGAGCATGAGCGAGACCGCCTGGAGCGTCACCAGCTCGCGCAGCAGGTTCTCCTGCGACATCGCCTGGAGGCGCACGAACCAGTGCGGGTCCTCGAAACGGCCACTCGCCAGCAGCTCGAGCAGCTCATAGCGGCTGACGGGGGTCTCGGCATCGCGTCCCGCGCCGGGCGCGACCGCCGCCGCCCATTCGCCGAGCGCGGCACCCGGCGCCCTGAGCGCCCGGGCCTGCGCCAGGTAGTCGGCGGCCAGCGCCGTGCGGGCGTCCGCCGCGCGCGCCAGCAGCGCGCGGCGGCGCTCGCGGTCGGTGTCGGCCGAGGCCAATGGCGGCGGGTCGTGCACCACGGGCGCCGCGAGGTTGCGCGAAAGCTCCACGGCCGCCCGCAGTTCGTCCTCGCTCGCGAAGGTGCGGCGGTCGAACAGGGTGCCGGCGTGCAGGTCCGCGCCGTGCATGGCGTGCCCGCCCCGGCAGAGCTCGGGGTCCTCGCCGGCGCGGCCTGCGTTGCAGTATTCCCTCGTGACGCTCTCGAAGCGGGCGGCATCGCCGGCGGCGGCTCCCGGCCTGTCTACCACGGCGCGGTCGCCCATGATGCGGCCCGTCTCGGTCGCGGCCGCACGCCCGTGCGCGCCCTTCGCCGCGGCGCCGGTGGCCGCGAGGCCCCTCAGTCCCGTGACCGCCTCGCAGGCGCTCCGGCTGGGCCTGTGCGCCATCATGGCCCCGGTCTCGGCCACCTCGCGCGCGGTCTGTGCCTGCAGCTTCGTCTGGGAGTCGAGCGCTCCGGTCACCGCCTTGGCGCTCTGGGCGATGTAGCCGGAGAGCTGTCCGGTCTGGAGACGCAGCGCCTCGATGATGGCGCGCTCCATGGCGTCGATCTCGCCGGTGAGGTCCGCGATGACGCGGCTCGCCTCGCGGCGGTCGTTGTCGGTGCGGTCGCACTTGTGGGCGAGCGCTTCCGCCGGGAGCAGGAGCGCGGCGGCAAACAGCATCGCCGCCGCCGGAAGAGCCACGGCGGTCCCTCGAGCGCCGGGACCCGAGGATCTGGAGCGCCTCGCGTTCATGGCCCGCCCCCTACCGCATCCCGGAACAGCTCGTTGCCGGCGTCGCCCGCTCCGAGATCGTCGAAGACGTTGCGCCTCGGCCAGTCGATATCGAGGCCGGGAAGGCGGTCGAGAGGCCGGGTGTACTCCGAGACGTAGACCGAGGGGTCGAGGGCGCGGCCGACATAGCGCCGGTAGGCGTCGCGGGCGGCGGCGCAGATGCGCCTGCGGGCGAGATCCAGGATGTACTCGAGCGCGCCCGCCGGATCGAAGTGGATGTCGAAGGACCGGTAGTCGAACAGGTCGGTGATGCAGGAAAAGTCGAGGATCGAGTCCGGGTTGCGGATGCCCTGCTCCTCATGGCGGATGATCGCGAGGTCGGCCTCGACGCCCTGCTCCGCGCTCTCGGCCAGCGCCGCCTGCACCTGCGGGTCGCAGCGCGGGTCCGCCGCGCCCGGCCCGCCCGCATCGGCGGGCGGCGCCTGCGCCGACGCCGCCGCCGCCCAGAGGACGGCGGCGAGCGCCGGCGCAACGAACCGCAAGGCCCTACGCGGCTTCATCGCCGCCGCCGCCCGCATCGTCCGCGCCGTCCGCCTTCGGCGAGAGCACGTTCACCATGCCCTGCGGCCCGGCCACCACGACCTCGACGGCCTGCCGCTTCGCGCCCTGCTTGTCCTGGTACTCGCGGGTGGAGAGCCGGCCCTCGACCAGCACCGCCGTGCCCTTGCGGACCATCTTCTCGACGCCCTTGATGGCGCCCCCGAACACCGCGATGCGGTGCCAGTCCGTGGACTCGGCCGGCGCGCCGTCCTGGCCCTTCCAGCGCCTCGTGGTGGCGAGGCTGAAGGTGGCGATCCTGTCGCCGCTCTGCAGCGGCCGGACCTCGGGATCGCGTCCCGCGTATCCCAGCAGCGTCACCCTGTTGATGTTCAACATGTCTGTCCTCCTTCCGGTTGCCGCGTTGCCCGGGCCGCTCCCTTCGGGACCGGCCCGGGTGGATCGAATGAGTCTTGGGCGGCGCCCCTGGCGATCTCGCCCGCGAGGCGGTCGAGCACGGCCTCCTCGCTCGCCGCGCGTCCGCTTCCGGGGGCATCCAGGCGCGCGACCTCGCTCTCGATGCGGCCCCGCGCCGTGCCTGCCGGGAAGGCGCGGGCCAGCGCCGCGCGTGCGGCGGCCGGCGGCAGCATTCCGTAGAGGCGCGTGCGCAGCGCCACGTCCGCCGGGCTTGTGGTGAGCGCCCAGAGCTCGACCGGCCCGGGCGTGTTCACCACCAGCTGCTCGAAGCGCCCGCCCGCGCCCGACGCGATCAGGAGGGCCGGCGCGCCGTCCCGGCCGGGACCGGTGAGCCGGTAGCGGATGGTGTCCGAGAGGGTGTCGCCGAGGGCGAACATGGCGGCGAGCGTCTCGGCCTCGCGCGCCTTGCCGCCGGCGCCCAGGATCCAGTAGCGGTTGGCAAGCTCGGCGAGCGCCCCGCCGAAATCCTCCAGCCGTTGCGAGGCCAGCGCGAGGCGGACCCGGAGCTTGCGGGCCTCGCGCACGTCGCGCTCGACCTGGGCGCGCACGGCGGGCGCGCCGGCGGTGCGGTGGAACTCGTCGTAGCAGAGCCGCTTGGGCGATTCGCGGATGTCGCGGAGCCGGGCGGCGTGCCAGGCGCGGTAGGGCTCGGGGATGGCGGCGAGCGCCTCCTCGCCGATCCACCAGTGCCGCGTCAGCGCGTGGCGCGCGAGCAGGTAGAAGGCGGCGGACTGGCGGTCGGCCTCGGCCGAGCCCTGCGGCGCCACCTCCGCGAGGTCGATCGCAGCGAGGCGGGCGCCGCCGATGTCGAAGGCGGTGGGGCTGAACATCACCGGCCACTCGCCGGAGAGCGCGGTGAGGATGCGGATGAAGGCCTGGGTGACGCTTTCGCCGCCGGCGCCGTAGGCGGCATCGCCCACCAGCCCCTGAACCGCCGGCTCGCGCACCGAGGCGAGCAGATCGCCGAGGGTCGGCACGGCGTAGCGCTGCGCCCTTGCCGCCGCTTCGATCGCGCCGGCCTCGAACAGCAGGTCCACCGCCTCCCACCAGAGCGGGCTTTCGGGCAGGCGCCGGCCGCACGCCGCGATGGCCGCATCCACGTCGTCGTCGCGCCCCGCCGTGTAGGCGTGGGGCTCGCCGCCGGGCTCCTTGTCGGAGCGGAGCGCATAGGCGCCGGCGAGCGCCGGCCCCAGCAGCTCGCGCATGCCGTCCGGGGCGCCGGCGCCCCCCGCCGGCGTCACCATCAGGCTCAAGAGGTTGACCAGGAAGGCGCGCTCGGCCGGCAGCGGCCTTCGGCAGCCGAGCTGGGTGTCGCAAGGGTTGATGGCGTGCGCCGCCGTCATGCGGAGCGGGAACCAGCCTGCCTCGTGGCGGCGCTCCGGCGGCAGCGCCTCGCGCACCAGCGAGATGAGCCCGGACGAGGACGGGCCGATGTCGATGACGGCGCACAAGGGGAGCCGCGCCTGCCCGCCCTGGAGGCAGAAGGCGAGGCCCAAAGCGTTCATCAGCACCGACTTGCCCTGGCCCGGCAGGCCGTAGATCAGCTCGAAGCCGTAGTCGCCGCCGTCTCCGGCGGCGAGCGGCAGGGGCTTGCCGTCGGGCGAGCGGAAGAGATGGGCGCCGCCGGTGCTCGCCGACGCTCCCGAGACCGGCGCCGGGCGGCTGACCGGGAAGAGGCGGAGCGCCTCGGTGAGCGGGGCCAGCGCGGGCTCGGCGGTGGCGCCGCAGCAGAAGCCGGGGACGGCGCAGATGATGCTCTCCAGGGGATCGCCCGTCAGCGGGGTGAACACCGCCTCGCCCCAGCCCTCGGCGACCTGCTGCAGGCGGCTGAGCCGGGCGGCGAGCGCCGCCTCGCCGTCCGCCGCCGCTACCCAGGTGAGCAGCCCGAGGCGCAAACGGACGATGGCATGGGCGTCGGCGCCGAGGGCCGCGAGGTCGCGCAGCGCGTTCCGGGCGAGCAGGCTGTCGGAGGACGAGAAGGCGAGAAAGGACGCCGCGACCCTGGCCACGGCGGCATCGAGGCGGTGCAGGCCGCCGCCCTCGATCAGCAGCGAGACCCGGCAGGGCAGGCCGGCGGCGGCCAGCCCGGCCATCAGCTCCGCGAAGGGGCGCGAATGCCTGGGGCCCAGGCTCATGTCGAGCGCGCCGTAGAGGCGTCCGCCGATGCGGATGCCGCCGCCGCTCCGTTCCGGCTCGCGGACCAGGAGTTGCGGGGCGAGAGGCGGCGGGAAGGCGCCGGCCTCCGGCGGCTCGGTGAGCCGCGCCGGGGCGTCGTTGGCGACGGTCACCGGGCGCCAGCCGGGCGCCGTCGAGTCCGTCCCGTTGACCATGCGGCGGACGAGGCGGAGCGCGTCGTCCTGCGTGAGCCTGACGCCCACGATCCCGGTCTCGGCGAGCACCGCGCACACCGTATCGAGCAGCGCCTCGTGGCGCGCCCACAACCCTTCCAGGGCCACATGGGGGCACTGCGCCGCACCCGTCCCGGGCAGCCAGTCGCGGAGGCGCTTGCGCAGCCGCCTGCGGTCGCGCTCCAGGTTGTCGCGGGGCAGCACGGAAGGCCGCGTCCAGCAGGCCAGCACCAGGGTCTCGGCGGCCATCAGCGGCCCGAGACGGCGCGCCCGCTCGGCCAGAAGGTCGTCCAGCTCGAGGCCCAGCCGCTCGCCCTGGCGGCGGGCGGCGCCGGCGTGCGCCTCCGCCAGCGGCCCGGCCTCGTCGGGCGCGCGCTCGAACACCATGTGGAGCGCATGGCCGGGAACGGAGAGGGCGGTGTTGAGGCGTTGCGCGGCAAGGCCCACGAAGCGGTCGAGCTCCTGGGCGCCCATCATCGAGCGCGCGCCGTCGAGGCCGAGCAGCGAGACCAGCGAGCCGTCATGGCAGACCAGCGCCCCGCCGCCCCCTTCGAGCGGCACCGCGGCCTGGGGCGCCAGGAAACTCTCCAGCGGCTTGCGCCGCAGCGTCCAGATCAGGCGCTGGAGATCGTCGGCGAAAGCGGCGAGCGAGACCCTCGGGCCGGAGAGCGGCATGACGCGAGCGCCCCCTAAAGCCTCGGCTTGAGGACGGTGTGGCTGCCGCCGTCGATGCCGAAGGTGTCTCCCAGCGCGTTGATGACGGCGGGTGCGGCGATCAGCGCGACGCCGATGAGGATGGCGATCAGGCCCGAGCCGATGGTCGTCTGCTGCGGGTGGTCGACGTGGCGCTTGAGCTTCAGGAGGCCGAAGCCGACGATGGCGGCGCCGATGATGTAGAAGGCGATGGCGATCAGGCCCGGCACGGTCTCCAGGTCGCCCGCCGCCTCGTCGGCCATCTCGCCGAGGGAGACCGCCAGCGCCGGCCCGGCGGTCCAGAGCCACGATGCGGCGACGAGCGCCGCGGCCAGAGGGCCGGGAGGCACCGCGCGCGGCCTGCGGAAGCGGTCGCCGGCCGCCGGTTGCCGCAGGAGAAGCTTCGATTCCAGGAGCAGGCGCCTGATGGGACTCGCGGGGCGTGTCGGGTTCATGCGCAAATATCCTTTCAACGGATGCTCAGCACCGTGATGCCGAGGCTGGTCTGCAGGGCGTCGATCACGGCAGGCAGGTGCCAGGCGGCGATGCCGCCGGCCATGTGGGCGAAGGCGCGGGCGCCGCTCGCGCCCGGCCGCGCGTCCGCCGCGGCGCGGAGCACGAAGGCGCCCCTGATGAAGGCGAAGAGCCCGACGAGGGCGACCAGCGCGAACACGGCCGCCAGCAGCGCGTCGTAGTCCGCCCCGCGTCCGCCATAGCCGAGGCTCGCCGTGCCCGCCGGCGTGCCGGTGCCGAACAGGCTCTCGCTTGCGGCCGCGAGCCAGGACGGCAGCGCCGCCATGACGATGCAAATCAGGAAGCTCGCCGCCGTGCCGCCGCCGGAGGGCGCGTGGAACTTGTCCTCCGAGGTCTTGAAGAGGCGCAGCAGGCCCTGCGCGAAGGCGAAGAGCGCGAGCAGGTAGCAGAGCGCCGAGACCAGCAGCAGCAGGCCGGGCTCCAGGTCGCGGACCAGGGAGATCATGGCCTGGCCCAGATCCCTGGACTCACCCATCGCCGGCCCACCCTTCCGCCTTCGGCGGTTCGGGTCCGCCTGGCGATGCGGCGAACACCACCACCAGCTCGGTGTCGCGCGGGATCCGCACGGTGGGCCCGTCGGGCGCGTTCTCGAGCAGGACGTCTCCGGCGGTGCGCGCCGCGGTCGCGAGGCCCGCGTTCACCGCATCGCCGGTCGAGGCCTCCCGCCGCTCGTAGCGCACGTCGCCGTCGCCGACGATGACGCTCTCGGCAGCGCGGCCGAGCGCGGTGAGAAAACCCTCGGCGAAGCTGACCGCCGAGGGCAGCAGCACGCGTTCGAACCAGTGGCGGTCGACCTCGCCTTCGACGCCGTAGCAGGCGCAGTCGAGACCGACCGCCCAGGCGTCGACCGGGACGCTCCGGCCTCTGTATTCGAGCCGGGTGAGGCGCAGCACCAGGCGCTCGCCCACCAGCGAGAACTGCCCGGCCGCCACCGCGCCCGCGAGCGGCGGCTCCAGCAGCTCCAGCAGCACCGGGCCCGGATAGTCGGAATCGACGGCGTAGAGTGTGCGGGCGTAGAGCCCGCGCCCCGCCGGGATCCGCGGTAGAGTGGCCCCGGCCGTCCGTGCATCCCGGCCGCCGCCTTTCTCCTCAGTCCGGTAGGTCGCCGCACCCCGCGTCCGGGCGGCCGCCGCCGGGGACCAGGGCGTTCCCCTGTAGCGCAGCCGCACGATCTCGGGCGGGCGCGTCCAGCTCTCGATCAGCACGCCGATCAGACCCTCGGGCCGGCGGTCGCCGGCGGCGCGTTCGTCGCCGCCGGATGCGCGCGGCGCGGCCGGCTCGGGCTGCCGGTAGCCCTCGTAGGCGGGCCGCGGCGGCGTGGGCGCGGCTCGCGCGGGGGCGGCTCCCGCCGAGGCGGCCGCGGGCGCCTCGGGTGCCGTCCCCGGCCCCTGGATTACCGGGATGAAGGTCTCGCCCGCCTCGCGCGCCGCATCGAGGCGCTGGCGGTCGCGCTCGTCCAGCGTGTCGCGGTAGGCCGGCGGGACGCTGTCCTCGGGATCGAGTCTTGGGCCCCGGTTGTCCGGGACCTGCGCGAGCGCCGGCGCGGCGAGGCTCCCGCATGCCAGGACCGCCAGCACAACGCCGATATACGTGGCGCCCGCCGCACGGCCCCGTCCGGTCATCCGCCTCCGTTCAGTTCTCATCGCCGGCCTCCGGCCCGAGGGTCTCCGGCCATGCTGCGCCGCTTCCCCTCCGGGCGATCGAGAGCCGGCGCGCCAGGCCGCCCGCGCTCACCAGCAGGAGCGGGGTGTCGGGCAGGCGGTAGGCCCAGCGCCCGCCGGGGCCCCGCTCGGCCGCAAGAGGGCCCGGCGACAGCAGGTGGGCGCGGGTGAGCAGCAGCAGGCCGGCCCCCCTGCGCCAGGCCCTGTCGCCCGCCTCGCCGCCGTCGACCGTGAGCCGTTCGGCGTCCGGCGGAACCTCGCCGCCCAGCAGCCCGAGCAGCACGGGATCGCCGGCGTGGAAGCCGGCGGGTTGCGCGAGCGCGCCCGGATCGGCGTTGGGCCCCGGCAGACGCAAGCGGATCTCGACCCGGAAGTCGGCATCGGCGCCGGTGCCGCGCAGGCTCATGACCACCGGCTCGGCGAGGCCGGCGAGCTTCACCACGGCGTTGCCGGTCAGATACGCCGCCGCCGGCGCGAGGTAGAGCAGGTGCCGGCTCCCCGACGCTTCGCCGGCCGCCTCGCTCTCCCCCGGCCCTGCGGGTCCGCCCGGCGGCAGGAAGCGGCGGTCCACAAGGGCCTCCTCGATCGGCCAGGGCGCGCCGGTCATGTCGGTGAAGGAGACCACCGTGACGTAGCCGCGCCGGAGCGCGACCGCGGGGATCGCGTCGCCCCCGCCGTCGAGGTGGACGCGGCGGACGCGCCCCCTTGGCTGCGTGCCGGCGCCGCGCGCGGTGGCCTCCTGAGTGTCCCTGAGAAGCCGCCCGAGGGTCTCGATCTGCTCCCGGGTGAAGGGCAGCGCCGCCCGGCCCTGGCGCGCCGCCTCCCCGTCGGAGAGCGCATGGCCCGGCCACGCGTCGGTCCGCCGCTCCAGCGGCGCCGCCGGGCCCGCCTGTAGCGCTGCCCCGTCCTCCGCCGTCGCCGCCGGCGTCAACAGCGCAAGAAGCAGAATTGCCGCCGCGGTCCTTCTCATGCTCCGCCTCCCTTGCCGGCGATGAGCTGCTCGATGGCGATCCCGGCCGGGCGCTCGTCGAGCGGCACGCGCATCACCAGCACCCGGGCGATCAGCGCCTGGCTGACGCGGCGCGTTCCGGCGGAGAAGGTGACCAGGATCGGGAACTCGACGGCCCAGCCCACGCGGCCGGCGAAGAAGCGCGTGTCCACGATCACCGGCGCGCCCTGGGCCACCGCCGAGGCGACCTGCAGGTTGTCGCGCAGCCGGTCGAGGAAGAGGCTCTCGTCGAGGCCCTTGAGGAAGGACTCGTAGCCCGAGTCGGTGAAGTACTCGCGGATGCCCGCGAGCCTGAGCCGCCAGTCGTGATGGCCGAGGGTGAAGGCCTCGGTGACCGCCGAGACGGTCCAGTTCCTGAGCGCCGCGTCCGACATGATCGGCTCGTCGAGCGGCGTCAGCGGCACCAGCCTGCCGTCCGGCGTCGCGGCGACGGCGATGTAGACCGTCGAGTGGAACCAGACATGGCCGGCGAAGGCGCACGCCGTGAGCACGTTGCAGACGAGCAGCCAGGCGGCGGCCCGGCGCCAGCCGTGGTGCTGGTCGCGGTGGAAGGCGAATGTCCGGGCCGCGGCGCGCACGGCCTGCAGGCGGCTACTCAAGGCCCGCCTCCCACCCTGAGGGTGTCCCGCAGCCAGGCGCCGACGTCATCCACGTCGCCGACGCGGTGCCTCACTTCACCCCCGCTGCCGCGCCAGACGATCAGGGGAACGGCGGCCGCACCCCATTCTTCGAAGAGGGCATTGTTGCGGGCGATCCGCTCCGCACCGCCGCGGTCCGCCGTACCGCCGCCCTCGAACCACGCGCTTGCGGGGTCGGGGCTGGCTGCGATCCCGGCCGCCCGCCGCGCCGCCGCCGCGCCGAGGACCGCAACGGGCACGACGTGCAGGCGCAGCCGCCCGTCCAGCGCCCCGCGGCCAAGCCGCGCCGCAGCCGAGCGGGACCATGGACAGGCGGCATCTCCGAACAGAACCACCAGGGGCCCGCGATCGCCCAGGGTGAACCCGAAGGCGCCCGCCGTGCGCTCGAACAGGGCGGGAGACGGCGGACCTGCGCCTTCGCCGGCCGCATGGGCGGTCGCGATCGCCGCGTCCGTCCCGGGCGCGGCCGGCCTTGCTGCGCCGCCCTGCGCCCCGCTCCGCGCTGCCGCGAGCTGAGCGCCGGTGATCTCCATGCCGTCCGGACCGTAGAGGAGGCCGGCAACGGCGTGGCCGTCCCCGGTGAGGTAGAGGCTGTAGCCCGCACCCTCCGCCGGCGTGACGAAGTAGCCGTCGAGCCCGCCGCGCGCGCCCAGCGCCACGACCTGCGCGCCCCCGGACCGCAGCGCCTCGATCAGATCGCGCTGTCCAGCGCCCTCGGCTGCCTTCACCGGCAGCGCAGCAGCCATCGACACGGCCGTCAGCGCCACAAGCACCGAGAGCAGGAGATGGATTCGTCTCATCGCTCGTCTCCTCCGTCCGGCGGACGCGGCGGCCGGTGGGTCACGACGAGCGTCGTCCCGCCCTCCGACCGTGCGGCCACGGGCGCATGCGGGAGATGCGACAGACGCTGGAACAGCGCCTGCACCGCGTGCCCGAACCCGCCCTCGAACGCCGCCGCCCCGTCGAGCCGGTAGCGGCGGTCGGTCAGGAACACCACGTCCGCACCGGCCCGCGCTCCCCAGCGCGACAACGCCGCCCGCAGCGTCTCGCCGGCATTCACGCGCCAGACCGCGGGGCCGGGACCGGCCGGCGGGGCCGCGCCCGCGCCGGCGGGGACGCCCCGGCCCGGGCCGGGCTCTTCCGCACCGGCGGCATCGGCATCGACGGTGGGCGGCACGTAGAGGAACCCGGCGGACGCCGGAGAGCCCGCCGCGAGCAGGAACAGGGCGGCGAGGATTCCCCGCATCACCCAAAATCCGTGAAGCGGCGCAGGCGCGCGGCATGGAGCGCCCGGCGGCGCCCGGCGCTCAGAGCGCGCAGCGCCCGCAGCGCGGCGCGGAAGCGGTAGCCCCGCGCCTCGGCCCCCCGGCAGGTCAGCATCGCCGCAACCACGATCCCCGTCGTCCACCAGGTGGGCAGGAACAGCCAGGGCGCCAGCAGGATCAGCAGGCGGGCGTCGAAGACGTAGAACCGCACCGGGCGCATCGAATCGCGCCAGGCCACCTCGGAAGCGTCCAATCGGGTCTCTCCTCGTCATGTTCCGTCGCTCCCGGCCGGCGTGGCGGCGGCATCGCTGCCCGCGAGGATCCGCCCCAGCCCGTCCTCCTCGATCAGGCCCTCGCGGAAGGCACGTCCGGCAGCCGCAGCCAGATCGTTGCCGGAGCGCGCCAGCGCTGCGGCGATCCTCGCCGGCCAGGCCGCCTGCGCGCTTTCGAGCAGCGCGGCCTTGAGGTCCGCATCGAACGCCAGCCATTCGCGGAGCGCCGTGCGCCCACCCGCCGGGTTGGGCAGCAGCACCTGGGTCACCACCAGCGTCATGGCGTCGATCAGCGCAGCACCCCGTTCCGCGCGCTCATTCGCGGGGAACTCGGCCAGCATGCGGCGCACCGTGGCGGCGACGCCGATGGTGTGGGTCGTGGAGAAGACGGCGATGCCGTAGTCGGCCGCGCGCACCACCGCCTCGACGGTCTCGCGGTCGCGCGCCTCGCCCACGATCACGGCCGCCGGGCGGCGGCGGAGCGACGAGCGCAGCCCGTCGGCGAAGCTCGGGAAGTGGCGCGGGATCTCGGCGGACGACATCAGCGCCGTGTCGGTGGCGATGGCGTCGAAGACGTACTCGATCGGCGCCTCGTAGGACTGGATGCGGCCTGCGCCCCGTTCCAGCAGCCGCCTGGTGCCGGCGGCGAGCAGGGTGGACTTGCCCGAGCCCGGCACGCCGGTGACCAGGACGAGACCCTTGCAGAGGTCCCAGGCGTCCGCGATCCCGTCCTCGATGCCGAGCTCGCCGAAACTCGGCGGACGGCCGGGCAGGACCCGAAGCGTGACGTTGACCGCGAAGCCCGTCGCCCCCTGGACCGGGGCGAGGTTGCAGCGGAAGCGCTGCGAGAGCCCGCGCCCGAGTTGAATCGCATGCGAGCAGTCGATGGCGCGGCCCGAGCGCAGGATGCCCTCGCCGGTGGCGTCGTAGAGGCGCTCGCAGAGCCGTCCCATGACCACCCCGTCGAGCGAGGCGGCGGTGGCACGCACGAGCCTGCCATCGATCTCGACGAAGGCGGGGGAGCCGGTCTGGAAGGCGACGTCGGAGGCGCCGCGGTCGGCCGCCCAGAGCAGGAATTTGTCCAGGCATTCCGCCGGGAAGGCATGCGCCGCTTCCGGCCACCAGGCCTGGACCGGGGCGCTCATCGGGCGCTCCCCGGCCCGAGGGTCCCCGCCGGCGGCGCCCAGCGCGCGGCGTCCAGCTCGAAGCGGGCCGGACGGCCGATCCGGGCCGTCGCCGCGCCGGTCCGCATCAGCCGCTCGTGGCCCGAGACGCCCGCCCGCGCGATCTCGATCCCCGGCGCGGTGACCAACGAGGCCCGGTGCAGCCGGTGCCAGAGGATCGCACCCTCGAAGCTCAGGTTGAGACGGTCGAGGTCGGCGGCGAAGATGTCGTCGGCGAGCGCCGCCCCCTGCGCGAAGCCATCGGCCAGCAGGCGCCGCCAGCGCGTGCGCTCGTCGTCGTCGCGCGGGAACAGGACGGCGGCGGGCGGCGTGGCTTCCGGCCAGGAACGGCCCAGCCAGTCGCGCCAGCCGGGCGCCGCGCTCACCAGCCGCGCCGGCTCGACGATCCGAAGCACGCGCTCCGCGCTCGCGGCGCGGGTGCCCGCCCGTTCCAGCCTGAAGGCGTCGCGCGTCTCCGCGACCACCGGCGGCAGCACCCTGAACCCGCCCTCGCTCAGCATCAGGTCGCCGAAGCGGTAGATGGCCGTGAGCCGCGCCCCGTGGCGGTCCAGCATGACCGAGATCTCCCAGGCGCGGCGGGCGAGGCCGGCGCGGGACCCGAACCCCAGCGCCGCGAGCCGGACCGCCGCCGCGCGCTTCTCGGCCGCGAACGGCACCTCCGGCCCGGCCTCCGGTTCCAGCGACTGAAGCGCCGCGAGGTCGGGCGGCGGCTCCGCCGCTCTCACGGCGGCGGCCGGGATCGCGAGGACCGCCGCCAACAGCGCGGCCACAACGGGGACCCTCGGGCCGGAGACGCGGCTTCGCATCAGCCGTCCTCCCCCGCCGCCGCGGGCACGGACCAGTCGAGGAGGATCGTCTCCCCCGCCGCGTCCACGGTGAGCACAGCCGCGCCGCCCGCCCGCAGGCCCGCATCGCGCAGGACCGCGATGAGAGGTTCCTCCACCGCGTGAACGGCCACGATGAGAGGCCGCGCGGGCCGCCGCCCGGCCGCGGCGAAGCGGTAGCCGGCGCGCCGCGCGAGGTCGGCCGCGAGGGTTTCCAGCGGGCCGGTCCAGTCCAGCGTCACCCGGCGGCGCAGCGCGGGCGGCACCGCGTCCGCCGCGGGCATCGCGGAAGCTGGGTGCGGCGCCGGCAGCGCCCGGGCCAACGACGCGAGCGCACGCTCGGCCCGCTCCGCCGCTTCGATGAGGCGCATCTCGGCCGGGTCCGGCCGCGCGGCCGGCGCCGTTGCCTCCGGTACCGGCGCGCGCAGGACGCAGCCGGAGACGAATACCGCCACGAGCAGCGCGAGGACCGGCGCGCGCCTCACGATCCGCCTCCGCCGGCGTCGTCCACCACCAGGTGGCGGTTCGCCTCGTAGGCCCGCACGTCCAGCGCCCGGCGCGTCAGGGGGCCGCTCAGCAGCAGGTCGGCCGCCTCCAGGAAGCCGCCCCGGAAGGTGGCCGCCGCGCCGAGGGCGTAGTCACGCGCGGCCTTCCAGACCACGGTCCAGCCGGCATCCGCGCCCCAGCTCTCCAGCACCCCGCGCAGGGTCCGGTGCTCCTCGGGATCGACGGCCCAGACGTCGTCGGCGCCCGCGCTCGAACCGCCGTCCGCCCCGGCCGCCGACGCGGCGTCGCCGCCGGGGGTCCGTGCGGCTGCGGCGGCTGCCGGCCGCTGCTCCGCATCCCAGTAGCGGTGGAACACCACGGCTTCGCCCTCCCAGGTCCAGTCGTAGCCGCTCAACGCCCCGACCCGGTCGAGCAGGCCGGCGAGGCTTCCCCGCCAGGCGAGGCGCAGCGGCGGCGGATCGGCCAGCGCGGCCCGGCCCCCGGCGATGCGCGCCGGGCGCTCCTCGATCCGCATCGCCACGTCCACGGCGGCGGAGAGGCGGCGTATCAGCGTCGGGAAGGCCAGAGCGTCGCCTCCGGCCATGGACACCTTCCGCGCAGCCAGCGCGGGGGGAAGCCGGGCCAGATCGGGAGCCAGTTCCGTCGCCGGGAGCGGTGCGGACTGCTGCGGGGCCGCCGGCGGGGGCGTCAACGGCGCCGCCGTCACGTCCGCCCCGTCCCCCGCCAGCGCGACGCCGCAGTTGACGCAGAGGAACACCACGGCGGCGCCGGCGCACATGCCCGGCCCGAGCGGCACCAGGCCCTTGCGGAAAGGGCGGCCCCTGCGCCGCTGCACACAGAAGCGGTAGAGGAGCGCGAAGCCGGAGCCCAGCAGCATGGTCCAGGCGAGGCCCGGGACGCCGAGCAGGAAGCCGAAGGCGCCCAGCAGCATGGCGTCGCCCGGATAGAGCGGCCAGCGCCGTCCGAGCGATGCGGCGACGGCGATCGGCACGGTCACGGCAGCGACGCCGAGCACGGCCCCCAGCACCCCGCCGGCCAGGCGCGGCCAGACGCCGTCGCCTCCGCCGTCGCCGGCGAACCGCCAGGCGGCCGCCGCGGCGAGCAGCGCCAGCACCAGGCGCGGATCGACCAGGGCGCGCCGTGCGTCGTGGACGCCAAGCGCTGCCATGGCGGCCAGCACCGGCGCGGCAAGAATCGCGTCCGTCATCGTTCCCGCTCCTCCCTTTGTCCGTTTCCCGGCGTCTCGACCGCGCGGGCCCCGAAGGTCGCGGGCAGGGCCCGGCACCAGGGCCTGAGCGCCGGCTCGGCGCAGAGCCGCGCCGGCAGGACCTCGGGGCCCGCGCCGCTTCCGGCGCGCTCGCGGTTCCACGCCAGCAGCGCCGCCTGGGCGCCGGCGAGGGAGCGCAGCGTCACGATCTCGGCGCGCAGCCGCTCCAGAACGACGAAAGCGCTCTCCCGATCCAGGGCCTGGCTCTCCCGGACCGGCGCCGGGTTCTGCGCAACCGCCGCCGGTATCGCCGCCACCAGCACGAGAAGCGCCGCCAGCGCCCACGGCGCGGCGCGCCTCATCGCAGTTCCGGGCGGGGTCCTCATCACCGGCACCCGTGGCAGAGCCCGACCGTGAGGCGGGAGAAGCCGGCGCTGTCGGCGTCGAGGCGTCCGTCGAAACGCATCCGGGCGGCGCTGGCCGACGATGCCGAGAGCGACCCCGCCGCAACCGTCCGCGCCGTAACCGTGGCGGCGTCCAGGCCGCCGAGCCGGGCGCTGCCGGCGGCGACCGCCCCGGCAGCGCCGATCGAGCCGGCCTCGACCGGGCCCGCCGCCTCCACCGTCTGCGCCCGCACCGCGCCCGTGACGTTCATCGCCGCGCTCGTCACCGCGCCCTCGATGCGCGCGCTCGACGCCGTCATCTCTCCGCCGGCCTCGACCGTTCCGGCGGCGCGCACCGCGCGCCCCACCAGCAGGTCGCCGGTCACGGTGAGATCGCCGCCCGCCTCCAGGTCGGTCTCGACCTCCAGCGTCCCGGCCTCGACGGCGCCGGCACCGGCGATGTCGTGGCCGTTCATGTCGAGGTCGGCCTCCATACGGTTGGCCTCGGCGTAGCCGGGGATCGCGACCCGGTAGAGCGCATCGCCGTAGACGCCGCCGTGATCGAAGCGCCCGAGCGTTGCCAGCGCGCCTTCCCGGGGTGCCCCGCCGAAAGCGGCCCGGAAGGCGCTCACGTCGGCGTCGACCGTGGGACCGGAGAGCCGGGACGGGCCGGCCAGGCCCATGCGGGGACCGGCGGCCTCGAGCAGCGCGGCGGCGGGGCGCACCGTGTCGCCGGCCGGCACCGTCTCGGTTGCCAGAATGTCGAAGGCGTCCGGGCCGGCGGCGAGCATCAGCACCCGCAAGGAGCGCCCGAGGGCATCCACCTCGGAGAACCCGGCGGGAAGCGAGCCCGCCGCCTTGAGGGCCGCCAGGGTGAGCTCCGAGGGCCCGCCTTGCGCCTGCGCAAGCAGGGCCGGGAAGCGGCTGTGGGCGTGCGCGGCGGCGGCCTCGGCGAGGACCGCGAGCTGCACCGCCGCGAGGCGCCCGCGCCCCTCCAGCGCCCGGGTCTCGAAGAACACGGTGGCGCCCAGCACGAGCATCCCCAGCAGCCCCAACGCCAGCAGCGCCCCGAAGAGACTCAGTCCCCGGCTCTGCCCCCGACTCAGTCCCCGGCTCTGCCCCCGGCTCTGCCCCCGGTCCGGTCGCCGGTTCAGTCCCTGACGCGGTCGTCGAGAGGTGCGTGGGAATTTCAGGAATCGTCTCATCGCCGGCTCACTCGCCTTCGCAGCCGGCGCAGCTGCCGACCGTCATGGCGCCGGCGATATGGGCGTCGGGGCCGTAGACGCCGCCCGCCGCGCCCCTTCCTGCGCTCAGGGCCCCCGTCAGTCCCAGGGTCTCGCCGGCAACGCCATTAGCGGCCGCCGCGCCGTCGACCGCCGCGGTGCCGGCCGCCGACAGCGACGCCGCGTCCAGCACACCCGCGGTGCGCAGGGTCGCGGCCTCCAGCCGCCCGCTCGCCTCGACCGCGCGCCCCGTCAGCGGCCCGGTCACGGCCGCGCCCACCAGCAGATCGGCACTCACGCCGAGCCGCGCGGCAGCGAGGTCGCCGGCCTCGATGGTCTCCGCCGTCATCGCCGCCGCCTCGGCGCGGCCCCCGATATCGGCGCTGCCGCCGACCGCCACGTCCGCTCCGATCGCCCCCGACATCGCGCTCACCGCGCCCGCGCCCGCGATATGCCGGCGCGCCGGGTCGGCCGGGTCCTCGGTCCCGGGCGGCGCCATCGCGAGCGCGGTCTCCATGCGGTTGAGCCAGGGCCGGCCCGGCTGGGCCCGGCGGTAGAGTGCGCGTTCCCGGTAGCGCAGCCCGCGGTCGGCGGTGACGTAGAGCGCGTCCGGCGCCAGCGCGCGGCCGAGCGCGGCCTCGATCGCCGGACGGTGCGCCTCCATGAGGGAGCCGCCGCCCGGCGCGAGCGCCGCAAGGCCCGCCTCCAGCGCGCCGGCGCGGAACGCCGAGGGGCGCGACGGGGCAACCGCTTCCAGCACCCCGAAGGCCATCGGCACAGGGGAACGCCCTGGTCCGCCCCGTGCCGTGCCGTCGGGGATCACGCCGAGCACCATGGCGGCGTGGCGCCCCGGCCGCTCCGGCAGGCCCGGAGCGGCGGCGCCGAGCGCCCGCAGCCGGGACACCGTCAGCAGAATGCCCACCTGGGTCTCCAGCGCGGTCTCGAAGAGGTCCGCGTGCGCCTGGGTCGCGCGGTGCGCCGCATGCACCCAGGCGGCGAACACCCGCCCGGCAGCGCGGTCGAGCGCCTGAGCCCGCTCCGCACCCCGCGCCTCGTAGTGGACGGCAAGCGCCGCACCGGCCAGCGCCGTCAGCAGCAGCACGCCCAGCAGCGCGCCCGCGCCGCGCCGGTGCCGGCCGCGCCAGGGGGAGGGCCGCAGCGTCATCAGTCGCAGGCGGATGCGCCGGAAGGCGCCCCGGCGGCGCTTCGTCCGCCGCGGCTTCATGGGCCGGGGCCCCGGGCGCTTCGGCGTTCGGCCCGAGGGTCTCCGGCCCGAGGGTCTCATCCGAAGCGGACTCATCCGAAGGTGAACCCGATGTCGTTGGCGGCGTCGCCCTCGGCGCAGTTCGTCGTGACCTGAACATTGGTGACGGGGGAGGCGAGCGTGGTGCCGTTGACGACCATCTCGACCAGGCCGGCGCGGGCCCGGCTGCGCCCGGCGAAGGCGTCGCCGAGCGCCGCGCAGATGGCGTCGTCGACGTCCTCGAAGGTGATGCGGAAGCGGTTGGTGACCCCGCCCGGCCCGCCGGTCACGGTCACCGCGCCGCCGAAGGGGTGGCGGATGCTGACCTTTTTCCCCGCCACCACCCGCGCGCCGCCGGGAATGCCGCCGCGCCGGTCGATGGCGGGCACCAGGTCGGCCTTGTTGCCGTAGGCCGGCGCCCCGGCGAAGGCCGCCTCCACGTTGGCCCGGAGCTGGCTCAATAGCGTCAGCGCGGCCGTGCGGTTGGCGGCCTCCCGCGCCGCGTTGTAGGTGCCGACGGCGCCGACGATGACCACCGCCGCCAGCCCCAGCCCGAGGAGCACGCCGAACAGGCTGAAGCCGCGCCGGTAGCGCCTGGCGGCGTAGCGCCGCAGGGTTCGCCGGACGCCGTGAACGCCGGAGCCGGGAGCGGGGAGAGTTGCGGAATGTCTCATCGGTCCTCCTTTCGTGGGCTCAGGCCCGTCCGGCCTGTTGCAGGATCGAGAACATGGCGTCGATGCCGGCGGCGACCGCCACGGTGACGAGGATCAGCAGCGCCGCGTTGAGGCCCGCCGCGCGGGTCCTTAACAAGTCCTCGGAGCGGTCCACCCAGCGCGCGACGAAGCGCCCGAGCTTGGCCTCCCAGCCGGGCACGCCGTCGAGCGCCGCCACCACCGGCACCAGCGCCGGGTCGGGGAAGCCGTGGCCCGCGAGCGTCATCGCCCGGCCCAGACCCGCGCCCCGCACCATGTGGCGCTGGATGGCGCCGATGCGGTGGCGGGCGTAGGGCGCGGCCCTGCGCTTGAGGTCCTCGAAGGCGCGGTCGTTGAGATCCAATCCAGCGCCCAGGAACTCCAGCACCACGAACAGGAAGGCCGAGCCGGTGACCGTGCGGTAGAGCGAGAAGGGGGCGATGCGGTCGAGCGCGGCGCGCCCCGGCCCGGTCCAGTGCACCATGGCGACGCCGACCGGGACCGCGACCGCCGCGCAGAGACCGGCGAAGGCCATGGGCTGAGCGAAGAGCCAGAGCGAGACCGCCCGGAAGAGGCCGGCGGCCGGGCCCCAGCGCTCGGGCGGCACCACGCTCTCCAGCACCGGCACGAACCAGCCGCCCGCCGCCCACAGCATCAGCACCAGGGCGATGCCGAGCAGGACCGGCATGGCGAGCGCCTTCCTCACCGCCGCCATCTGGCGCTCGCGGAGCTCCGCGACGCGGGCCGCCGCGGCGAAGAGGCGGCCGGCGTCCACCCTGCCGTAGGCCTCGAAGATCATCGCCTCGGCCGCCGGCACCGACGCGGCCATCGCCTCCGCGAACCGGCTCGCCGGGAGCGCCCTCCGCCACGATCCGATCAGCCGCGCGCGTCCGCCCCGGCCGCCGAGCGCGAGCGCGGTCACGTCGAGCGCGCGCTCCAGCTCGAAGCCGGCGTCCAGCAGGTCGGCCACGGTCTGGAAGCAGTCGACGCGCGCCTTGCGGCCCATGACCAGGCCGGCATGGAGGCGCCGGAGCGGCATCGTGAGACGGGCGATCACGGCGTACCCCCGCCATCGGCCTGCGCCGGATCGGCCTGCGCCTCGTGCTCGCCCGCCCCGCCCTTCAGCAGCGCGTCGAAGGGGTCCACGGAACCCTGCTTCACCATGGCGCGGATGCGCACGCCGATAGGCACGCCGCCCAACACGGTGCGCCAGTGCGCCCAGGCGCCGAGAGGATCGCCCTGGCGCACGAAGCCCAGATAGCCGGCGTCCGGCCTGATGGTCTCGGCGAGCGCGGTCTGGCCGAGATAGCCGTTCCAGGCCCGCGCCGAGACCTCGCCGCCGTCCTCGCGGCGGCATTCCGCACAGCCCTCGGCGTTGCGGAAGCGCAAGCCCTCGAGGCCGCCGAGACGGGCCGCAAACCCCTCCGGTATCGCACGGCTGCCCGCCGGCCGGTCCAGCGCGCAGGAGGCGCAGAGCCGCGGCAGCAGGGTCTGCTTCATCAGCAGCGATACGGTGCCGGGCTTCGCCACCTCGGCGGCGCCGACGCCCAGGTCGATCAGCCGGAAGGGGATGGCGTTGGCGTTGTGGACGTGGATGGTGGTCCAGATCTGGTGGCCGGTGTCGACGCACTGCAGCACCTGGCGGGCGGCGTCGGCGTCGCGGATCTCCGACACCATTCCGGAGGCCGGGTGCACCCGGCAGAAGTGCATCAGCGCCTCCCGAAAATGTCCGGCGCGGGTCTCGCCGGCGCCGGCCGTCGGCACCGCGATCTGGATCGCGCCCGGAATCCGGTACTCGACCGGATCCTCCAGCGTGACCAGGTTGAGGTGGCCTTCCATCTCGGCCATCTGCAGCGCCAGGTTGACGGCGAGGGTGGTCGACTTGCCGTCGCCGGCGCGCCCGCCGATGAAGACGCCGCCCTGCATGCCGGCGCGGATCTCGGCGAAGAGCGCCGCCTCGGCTTGCGTGAAGCCGAGGCGCTCCAGCGTCATGTCCTCGTCCAGCCGGTCGCGGTAGAAGAGGCGCGCGAAGAGGTGGTCGGCGTCGGGGTCGTGGGGGCCCCGCTCGCAGCGCAGCGCCGAGATGCCGCCCGGCAGAGGCACCGAACCGCCGGCGCGGATGGAAAACCCCTGGAAGGAGGCGCGGCGGTAGCTGGTCTGGGACGACCCCTCGTCCTTGCAGTGGAAGAGGAAGCCCATGACCCGCCGCCCCTCCTCGGCGGTCAGCGGCGACGTCAGCGGCAGCTTGCGGTCGTTGACGATGCAAAAGACCTTGCAGGCGTCGCGGCCCTGCTCGAAGACGATGTCGCTCGCCCGCGCGGCCGCCGCGTCGGCCAGCAGGCGCTCGACCCGGCGGGCCGCGCCGCCGCCGTCGGCCACTCCATAGGATTGGCCGGCGCGCCACAGCGCGGCGATCTCCTCCAGCGGCACGCTCTCCTCGACGAGCACCGGCGGGATCGTGCCGTCCTGGCGCAGCGCCAGCAGGTCCATGCGGAGCCGGCCGTCCGGCTCGTAGCCCTCGGCGATCAGGCAGCGCCCGTCGGCGAACACGGCGCAGAGGCGGCGGAAGCGGGCGTCCATCGTGCCGCTGCGGATCGGCAGGTCCCCCGCCGCGCCTTGCGGCCGCGCCTGTTCCTTCCGCCGCGCTCCGAGCCGCGCCATCGCGTCCCGCAGGCCCTCGCGCCGGTGGCTTAGCCACTGGCTGAGCCACCTCACGGGCCGCCTCCCGGGCGCGCACGCCAGGGCAGCGGCACCGCCTCGCCGCTCCGCTCCGCGCCCGTCACCCGGACGCCGGGCGGGCGCCCGGCGATGGCGGCGACGGTCGCCCCGCCCGGCAGCGGATCGCCCTCGCGCACGAACCACACCCCGTCCCCGTCGGTCACGCCGGCGCGGAGCGCGCCGGCGCTGCCGATGATCGAGAACCAGCCGTAGGAGGGAGCCGGCGGCTCCGTATCCGCCTGCGTCCCGGCTGCCGCGTTCAGCGCCGCTCGCAAGGGGGACGGCGCCGCCGGCTCGACCGCGGCCACCGCCGGGACCGCGGGCGCGTGGGCGGCCGCGGGGGGTGGGGCCGATACCGGCGGCTCCGGCGCCGCCCCGGGCGCGCGCAGCTCCCGCAGCCGCGCCTCGGTCTCGTACAGGCCGGTGACGATCTCCCGGCGCTCGCGGCAGAGGACCAGCACCTCGCGCTCGATCCCCAGCGCCGACAGCGCGCCGGCCTCGCCGACCGCGCCCGCCAGCAGGCGCCTCAACAGCGTCCGGGGGCAGCCCTCGGCCATAAACACCGGGGCCGCATCGTTCGCCGGGTCATTGCCCCGCTCGGGACCGTCGGCGAGAGCGCGCAGGAGGCGGCTCCCGCGTCCTTGTCCTTCCTTCCCCGTCGAACCTTCCTCGCGTCCTGCCGTTCCGGCGTCCGCATTCGGCGCGGCTTCGGCGCTCGCCGGGGGCCGACTTCCGGTCGCCCCTCCCGGCCATGGCGGCACGATGGCCTCGCCCGCCGGCGCGGCGTCCGGCGCCACCATCAACGCGACACCGAGAACCAGGGCCGGGACTTGCGCGAGCCTGCCCGTCTTGGCCTTCATCGGACGGTCGATCCCGACCGATCGGCGAGGACCCGCCACGGGTAGCGCCCTTCCGCCACCGTCCCTTCGAGCGTCACCACGAGCGCGCCGCGCGACCAGCGCCAGGCGCCCTCGACGGCTCCCGCCGCGCCTCCCTCCGCCGTCAACGTCCCGTCGGCACGCAGGCGCACCACGGTCTCGGCCCGGCCCGGGAAGGGCAGCACGACGGGAGTGCCGCTCGCCGCCAGCCGGTCCGTGATCCGCATCGCCGCGAAGCGCTCGCCGGTCGGCAGGAAGGGGAGCGCCTCGCCGATGCGGTAGCGCGGCCGCAGCGGCAGCCGCTCGTAGTGGACCGCGATCTCCATCCCGCCGCCCGCCGGCAGCAGCAGGCCGGTGTCGGCGACCTCGCCGTCCTCGCCGAGCAGCCAGAGCTCGTCGCCCTGCGGCCCCAGCACCAGCACGTGGCGGGCGCCCGCCGTGTCCGTCAGCACGAAGCCGTCGTTCCCGGCCAGGAAGGCCGCGAGGGCCGCCGCCGGCAGCGCAGGCCGTCCGTCCGAGGCGGCGATGCCGACGGCCCCCGGCCCGCGCAGATGCGCGCCCGGCGCATTGCGCAGCGCGGCGTCCGGGTCCTGCGCCATCATCGCCTCGAAGGCGGTCGCGGTCTGCCGCTCGTTGACCCTCAGGCCGGCCGGCCGGACCATGCCGGGGCAGGCGTCCTTCATCGCCCGCGGCCAGCTCTCCTGGACCCAGCCGCGCGAGGCGACGACCCAGCCTCCGGCCGCACCCGACAGGGCTTCGTTGTGGAGCCGCCCGGTATCCGGATCGTAGAACAGCGGGGTGTGGCCGCGCCGCCTGCCGGGGTCGGGCTCGGCGTCCGGCTCGTAGTAGTTGTAGAGGGCGCGGAACGTCCGCGACGCTACCACCCGCCAGCGCGCCGTGGCGGGCGCGTAGGCGCCGCCGAGATGGGCGCAGGCGTGCAGCGTCCCGTCCGGGGCGTGGTAGTGCGCCCAGACCTTGTTCCGGTCGTCCGCGCGGCGGGCGCGCGGGCGCTCCAGGACCCAGACCCGGCCCCGCAGGAGCTCATCGAAGAACCCCGCCGCATGGGAGCTCAGGTTCGCACCCGCCGGCGCGGCCTGCCCCCAGGCGGCGTCCGCGGCCGCGAACACCGCCCCGAGGGCCGCGGCCGCCACGGCGCCGCGCACCGCCGTTGCCGCCCGGATCACGAGCGGCCTCCGACACGGCTGCCGGCGCCGGCGCGCCAGCGCGCCTCCAGCCGGCGCATCATGGCGACGTAGATGCCGAACGCCTCGTCCTCGCCGCCCCGGGCGATCGAGGCCAGGGCGTCGTCGATCCGCGCCCCGATCCAGTCCCAGTCGGGATGGTCCGCCGGGATCGCCGCCGCGATCGCGGGCGCGATGGCGTAATACTCGGCCACCAGCGCCCGCCGTTCGGCCGTCCGCGCCATGTAGCCGTCACGGAAGCGGCGCAGCGCCGTCAACGTCGGCCCGTCGTCCGCCTCGCCCCGGCGCTCGGCCACCGCCGTGGTCAGGAAACAGCCGCCTCCGTCGCCACCGCTGGCGCCGCCGCCGGCGCTGCCGTCGGCGCTGCAGGTGCCCGTGGCGGCCGAGCCGTCGGGATCGCCGCCGCAGGCGTCGCTGCCCGGTGCACTCGCACCGCCGTCCGGGCCGCCCGGGTCGCCGGGGCCGTCCCACTGGGGCTCCGGCTCCTGCCGGCAGTCGTCGCTCTCGACGGTCCAGTCCCCGTAGATCGTCTGCGTCACCGGCGCCTCGTCCCAGGGGAAGCGGGTCGAGCGCAGGGTCACCGTGCGCCGGTAGCCGATGCTCCCGGTGTAGCCCGCCGGACAGGGCCCCGTCCGCGTCTCCTCGCGCGGCTCTTCCGTCACCTCGGGCGTGGGCGGCGGGGGCAGCGCCTCGCCGGTCCAGCAGCTGGTCGAGACGAACTCGGGATCGCCCAGGCCCTCGCCTTGCGCCGTCACCGTCTTCAGCCGCCGCCAGACCTCGCGGCCCTCCATGCGCCGGTTGTGGGGCGGTCCCGCGTCCCAGTGGCAGTCGAGCGTGTAGTGCTCCCACTGGCTGTAGTCGGCCCGGCAGGCGTCGATCAGGACCTGCCAGTCGCCTTCGACCGGATCGCCGACCGCCTCGCCCCGGCCGTTGTAGGTCTGCGTCACCTCGCGGATCAGGGTGCGGCCCTCGCCGTGCTCGCCGTCGCCGCAGGACTCCTCGCGGCGCTCGCGGCTCACCCGCTCGGTGGTATGGCGCCAGGGATCGGGCACCCCGCCGGCGAGGGCCGCCCGCCCCGAGGGCAGGGGACCGCCCATCGCCGCCTCCGACAGGCAGGCGGGCAGCGCCACCGCCCCCCGCCCGGCGCCGCCTTGCGCCCTGCCGTTCTCGAGCCAGTGCAGGACCGGAACCTCGCCGCCGCCATAGGCGTGGGGCGCGGCGTGCACCGCCCGGTGGTCGGGTCCAACGCCCTTGAGCGCCTGCGGCGCCAGGTAGACCAGCAGCGTGTCGCCGCAATAGCGCGCCTCCAGCCCGCGCGCCGTCCAGGCGACCTGCCAGCCGGCCGATACAGGCGGCACCGCGCCCGTCCACCCGGCCGGCCCCGTCGATTCGTTCAGGATGAAGCTCTCCAGGCGGCGCCACGCGGCCTCGATGGCGCCGGCGTGGGCCAGCGCCTCCTGGCGGTAGACCCGCTCGTCGGCCGGCACCTGTCCGAGCGCCGGTCCCGCCGCGAGCACCACGGTCATGCTGACGCCGGCGAGCAGCCACGCCTTGAACGCGCCGCTCACGGCTTTACGGCCTGTCACGATGCTTCGTTCCATCTTCCCTCTCCGATTGCCTTGCGCCGGCGGTCTCCGGCACCGCGCCGCGACCCGCCGCGCGGTCCATTGGCGGCTCCCCGCCGGTGTCCGGCATGCGCTCGGCGCGGACGCCCAGCGCCCGCAGCCTGGACGCGGCGATCCGCTCCGGCGCCACCGCCCGGCCCTCCAGCCGCCAGCCGCCGTCTCCGCCGCGCGAGAGCGCGACGATCTCCAGCCCGGCGATGCCGCCCACGATCGGGGCGAGCCGGGACAGCGGGCCGGGGTCCTCGATCAGCACCGTCCAGGCGCCCTCGGCGCCGCGGAAGTAGCCGAGCCGCGCGGCGTGCGCGCCGAAGGCCCGGTCCACCGACTTGCGCAGCTCCAGGAAGGGCACTGCCGCATGCGCGGCGCGCAGCACCGGCGCGAGCGGCACCGCCGCCCAGGCCCGCCCGTCCGCGACCGCGGCCGCGTGCCATTGCCCCAGATGGTTCTCGGCCAGCCGCCTCTGCAGCGCTTCCGCATGACCGGGCGCCCGCCGCCAGCGGGCGAGCAGCACAGCCCGGCCCGCGAGCTCGGGGCGAAGCCCGCTCAACTCGGGATCCGCGAAGCGTGCCGTGCAGTCGATGCGCTCGATCCGCCACGCCGGCAGGAAGGGGGGATAGTCGATCAGCGCCTGCCGGCAGGCCGCGATCAGCGCGGCGCTGTCCACCGCAACGTCGATACGCGGCTCCGGCAGCGACGCCGCCGGGGGCGGCGCAGGCTCGGGCGCCGCCAGCCATGCCAGCAGCGCGGCGCGCTCGAACCAGGCGCCCGTGAGGACGGCCAGCGCGGCCAGCCCGAGCGCCAGCGCGGCCGGCCGGCCGGCCCGCTTCCCCGGCGCCGCCGCCCGCGTCAGCGCGATCGCCGCGCCGCCCTTCGCCACCGCTTCGTCGAGGGCCGCCGGATCGAGCGCCGCGATGCCGGAGCCGTCCAGCCGGGCCATGAGCCCCGGCGTCGCATGCAGCGTCCAGCCCAGCCCGCGGCTCCGCTCGAACGCCGCGAGCGCCGCGGCGCGGCTCTCGAAGAGCTCGTCGCCGTCCGCCAGCACCGCGCCGTCCCGCGCCTTCACCAGCGCAAAGCGGCCCTCGCCGCCGGCGCCACCGGGCGCTTCGCCTTCGACCAGCGCCATCCAGAACCCGCCGTCGATATGGGCGAGCAGCGCCAGCGCCAGCGCCGGAACGCCCGAGAGGCCGTCCGCCGCGCCGCCGGCCGCGAACCCGGTGCGCTCGCCATGGTGCACGCACCAGGGCCGGCCCAGCCGCCGCGCCGCGCGCGCGGTCGCGCCGCGGCCGCTCCGGGCCAGCCAGAAGAGTCCGGCCGCGTAGCGCCGGCCGCCGACCGCGATCGCGCTCACAGCGCCTCTCCAGGGGTACCAGGGTGTTCCCCTGTCTCGTCGATGCCGAGCGGCGCCCCGATGCTCGCCGTCACCAGCAGCACCTGCTCGGTCCGTGCCAGCGCCGCGCGGCGGCCGCCGCCGGGCAGCGGAAAATCCTCGTGGAAGGTGCCGGAGCCCTCGGCCTCGGCGCGCGATCCCGAGAACCCGGTCACCAGCAGGGTCTCGCCCCGGCCGATCCTCTGGCTCACCTGAACCGCGCGGCTGGCATAGGCCGGGAGCTGGATCGACCGGCCCCCGGAGGCGAACTCCCGGAACACCGGACGGTCGCGCAGGCTCGCGAAGAGCCGCACCAGCACCTCGCCGGGACCGGTGATGCGCGGGATGTAGCTCACCGCGAAGCCCGACGAGACCGTGCCCGGCACCAGCTCGGTCTGGGCGATGCCGTCGCCCGCCGTGGTGCGGCTCTCCTGAGATAGGCTTCCTTGTAGAGCTCGAAGAACTGCGCCGGCTTGCCGTTGAGCGAGGGGATATCGGCCGACAGCACCCGCGACACCGTGCCGGTGCGCGACAGCGCCCGGACCGTCGCCGACAGCGTGTCGCCCACCGAGGCAGACGGCCTGATCACCGCCACCGACTCGGGCGAGAGCGCGAGCCCGGCAGAAGTGCCGAACAGCTCGGCCACCGTCGCCGCGATCCCGATTCCGTAATCGGCCTCGCGCTCCCGGCTCACCGAGTAGACGTGCACCGAGAGGGTGACCGGGCGCAGCACCTCGCGGTTGAGCCAGGCGAGATAGGCCCGCACCCGGCCGATGTCCCGCGGCGTGCCGCTCACCAGCAGCGATGCGCTGGACGGCGCCGCCGCCACCACCGTGCCGGGCCCCGCCAAGGCCGCGGCCTGGCGCTCGATCTCGGGCCAGGGGTCGTAGTCGATCTCCGCCGAGATCGACTGGCTGGTGCGGACGCCCCCGCCGTCGCCGCTGTCGCCGCCGCCGGAGGCCGCGTCGTCGGTCGAGGCCGAGGCCGCGTAGCTCTGCGTCCCCGCCAGCGCGTTGACGCGGAACACCAGCGCCTGCCGGCGCACGATCTCGATCGCCCCCTCGCCGTCGTCGTAGCGCCAGGCGTAGCCGGCGGGGCTCGTCCAGGCATCGAGCAGCGCATCGAGAGGCCCGGTCCAGACGCCGCCGTCCGGCGACAACCGGTCGACGCCGGCCAGGGACCCCCCGCCCGACGCCCCGCCGTTCGCGGCCGCCTCCCCGGTGAAGCGCACCGGCAGTCCCGTCGCCGCCTCGATGCGCCGCGCCAGCACCCCCGCCTCGCCGATCCCGGCGAGCGGCAGGGTCACCGCATCGGCTCCCAGGAAGCGCGCCGGCAGCGGGCTCTCCGGCGCCGCCTGCGTCCGCGTCAGCCCGAGCCAGGGACGACGCTCGATCACCCGGATCGCGGAAAAGCGCGGACCCGGCGCCTCGCGCAGCGCCGACACCCGGCGCGCCACGTCCTCGGTCTCGCCGCGCGCAAGCTCCAGCGTCGCTTCGCCGCAGCCCGCGAGCACGGCCGCGCAGACCAGCGCCGCCGCCAGCCTCGCCGCGCCCTGCCGGAGGCCGCGACCGGATGAAGGGAAGCGGAAGGATCCGCTCGGCGGGGCAGCGGAATTACGACCTGTCGGCATCGCCTCGGCACCTCCAGCGGGCCATCGAAGGCGCGCAGGAGAACCCCGGAAATTGCGGCTGTCAACAGGGATAAAGGAACGATTACAAGGGGTTAGTAAACTCCAGACATCCCCCGGCAAGCCCCGGAACGACCGGGTATTTCCCGGCATCGGAAAATTTATTTTGCCCACCCCGCCATTCCGGCGCCCAAGACGCTCACGCATCCTTCTGTTCGGCCGTGAAGCGCCGCTTGCGCTCCTCCACCCACCGGTCCAGGTCGGCCAGGTCGTAGACCACCCGCCTTCCCAGCTTGCTGTAGCGCGGGCCCTCGCCGCTCACGCGCATCCGGTTCAGCGTGCTCGCGCCGATGCCGAGATAGGCGGCGGCTTGCCTGGTATCGAGATAGCGCGGGGCGTCGTCCTTCATGGCCGGGGCTCCTGAGGGTAAACGGGAGCCCATTGAAGCGGCCCGCGCCGGGACCGGGCAGGGAGGGAGTCGGGCAACGCCGGAATCTCCCCCGAAGCCGCCCCATTGCCCCAGCCCGCGGCGGCGCCGCGCGACAACGCTTTCCGTCGCACGTGAGACCGCCGGCCGCCGGCATGAGCGCCACCCCGGCGCAGCGGCGGTCACCCGGCGCGAGAGTGGGCCGCTGCCCTCGATCGGACCGGCGTCATCCGCCGGGCGCAGCCGGGCCGCCGCCAGCCTCAGCCGTCATTCGCCGCCGAGAAACACGCGGTAACCGCCGTTCATCAGCGCCAGGGATTTCTGGACACGCCAGCGCACCTTCGCCCTCATCGCGCCGTCGGGGGACCACTTCTTGGCCACCCTGGCCTCCCCGAAGAGGTCGACCGCGATCAGGCGCAGGCTCTTGCCGGCGAGCTTGCCGTCGAGCGCAACGAGAAGCTCCTCGTCCGGGATCCGGACCCGCCGCCTGTCGCGTCTTTTTTGGTCGCCGCCGCAGCGACGGGCCACAGATCGGCGGCCCGGCGCAGACGCAGGCCGAGATCGAGCTCGTTCTCGAACCCGTAGACGACCCCGCCCGCCGGATCGAACGCCGCCCCGTCCTCGATGCGCACATGGACGGCGGCATCGCCCTGCGCGATCCTGACGATCACCGGGCCGCTCTCAAGGCGCAGGCCCGACAGCCGCACCTCCGGCCCCTCCAGCAGCTCCGTGAGCGGCGGCGCCCCCGGCACCGGGACCCCCCTCATCGTCGGCGCCACCGTCCAGAAGGGCGACGCCGGCTGCGCCTCCTCCAGCACGTCCTCCCAGGCCATCAGGCCCCAGGCCGCCGCCTTGCGGTCGGCCGCCGTCCGCGCCCGTATGGGGAAGGGCGCCGCCTCATCCGCCGCCGCCGCCGGCGACTTGCGCCGGTCCTCGATGTAGCGCGGGTTCCGCTTCAGGAACCGCCAGGCCCTCGTCCCGCCCGTGTTGCTCATGATCCGTTCCTCCGTGGTTGCCTCCTCACGCAACGGACCCCGGGCGGCCCTCCGCACGGGGAGGGCCGCAGCCGGGGTCCGGCAGACGGTTCGGCATGCAGCCGCGATCGGGATCGGGTGACCGGGAGCGCCGGGGCGGCGAGGTCCCGGTGTGGGCTATGGGCGCCGGGCGCACCCGGGCCTCCGCGTTCGCCGGGGCGCGCGGGGACGGAGACTCCCGCGCAGGCCGTGGCGGCGATACCAATTTATGCCCGCCGTTCCGGGGTTGCTCCCGGCCGCTACCAGCGGATCGCGCCGCGCAGCATCAGGCCGTGTTGCGGCGCTTCGTCGTCGTTGGCGGCCTCTCTGCGCGTGCCTTCGAGGCTGAGGGTGAGGTCGGGCATGACCTGCCAGCGGGCGCCCGTGCGCCACGCCCGCCCGCCGCCGTCGGCCAGCGACAGGCCCACATAGGGCGTCACCAGACCGAGGCCGCGCGGCGCCCCGAAGCCGTAGCCGACCTCGCCTTCGAGACGGCGCTCCGCCTCGAAGTCATCGTCTCGCACCAGCCCCGCCGCGTCGCGCGCCGACCACAGGCGCTCCACCCCGCTCGACGGCGTGCCCCAGACCGGGGCCAGCGACAGCGAGAGGCCGCGGCCCGAGGCGCCGGGGTCGAGCCGCACAGAGCCGCCCGCGCCCCACTCCTCGTAGCCCGAGTCCTCGTGCGCGATGAGCTTGCGCGCGTTCGCCTCGACCGTGAGCCCCGAGGCCGAGTCGGTGTAGCGGATGCGCCCGCCCACCTCGACACCGGTGCCGGTCTCCGCGTCGCCGCCGTCATGCCGCAGGCCCAGCTCAAGAGCCGGCGTCAGCACCGCGCCCTCGCCCAGCGCTAACGGGCGCCCGGCCTCCAGCACCAGCCGCAGCCGGCTCGCATCGGCCCCCGTGTCCGTCTCGTTCGACACTTTCTCCCAGTCCATCTGCACCAGGAACGCATCGCCCCGCAGCGCAAGGTCGATGCCGCCGTCCTCGCCCGCCTTCAGCAGCACGCCACGCGCGCCGGCCGCGCCGAGGCGCATCGAGATGTCGGTGCGGGTGACGATCTCGCCGCGGTCGTCGTTCGCCGCCTGGGTCATCGTCATGTCGCCCGTGCCGTAGCCGAGCAGGCCCCAGACCGAGAGCCGGTCGCTCGCCTCGTAGCGCACATAGGGGTTGACGCTGGTGAGCGAGCTCTCGACGGTGCCGGAGTCCACGCCCGGCTGGTCGAAGCTGCCCTCGCCCTCGCTCACAGACAGCGCCACGCCCGCGAGCCAGCGCTCCCATTGCGCGTCGGCGCCGAGGATGCCGGTCGTCACCTCGCCGTCGAGGCGCACTTCTCCCTTCTCGGCCGGCGCCTTCGCCTCGAAGCCGCCCACCGCGATCCGGCCCCAGGCGGCATAGCCCGGTCCTCCGGCCTCGCCGCCGCCGGCCGCGAGGTGGAAGGAGCTGCCGAGCAGCAGCTCGCGCCCGGTCAGGCTCCGCACCGTGCCGCCGGCCTCGGGGTCGTCCCACGAGCCGGCCCGCGCCGCCTCCAGCGGCCCCGGACCGGACAGCGGGTCATCGTCCTCCGCCGCGCCGAGCGCCCCGGCGAGCGCGCGCCGGGCATCCGCGCTGTCGGCCGACACCGCCGACAGGTCGATGCTCTGCCCGCCCACCGTCACCTGCGCGCCCGTGAGCGGGTTCGCAAGCCGGTCGGAGACCGCGTCCACCACATGGCTCGCCACCGTGCGCCCGAAGCGCGAGAGCCACATCTTCTGCAACGGATCGGAGTTCTCGATCGTGCCTGTCGCCTCGCCGTCGGCGATCGCCGCCCCCGAGGCGTTCGTGAGCCGCAGCGTGAAGGTCTCCTCGCCCTCGTCGATCGCGTCGTCCAGCACCGGCACGCGCACCGTCTTCTCCGTCTCGCCCGGAACGAAGGTCAGCTCGCCCTTCCGCGCCGTATAGTCCTCGCCCGCGGTCGCCGTCCCGTCGGCGGTCGCATAGGCCACCGCCACCGTACCGGATGCCGCCCGGCTCAGCGTCACCGCGAAGTCGATGCTCTCGTCGGTGCCTTCCTCGGCCCGCGCGTCCGCCACGGAGACCGCCACGGGACCCCGCACCGTCGTCGAGATCGTGTTCGACAGCGCCCGGCCGTCCGACGTGCAGACCGCCGCCGGGGTGTCGCAGGCCGCCCCTGCCTCAAGCGTCACCGTCACGTCCGCCAGCGAGTCCGGCTCGACCGTCAGCTGCCACAGGTCCCGGCGCCGGTCCACCCGGCCGGCCGCCGTCGCGCGGCCCCCGGACACCGCCACCACGTCCGACCGCAACCGCCGGCCGCTCATCCTGCTGAGCGGCTCGCTGAACGCGATCCTGAGCTTGAACGCCGTCTCCCCGTCGTGCTCCGACGGCACGCCCTCGAACGACGCCGTCAGCGGCGCCCCCGCGGGACCGGCCACCGTCGCCGTGGGCGTGTTGGCCAGTTGCTTGCGGGGCGGCCCCCAGGTGCAGATCGCCCCCGAGACCGAGCACTCGCGGCCCGCCGGCAGCGAGATCGCCACCTCGCCGGCGCCGTCCGGCTCGACCGTGATCTCGAACAGGTCCTTCCGCCGGTCCACGCGCTTGCCCCGCGTCACCCGGCCGCCGGTTACCTCGAAGGCGTCCTCGCGCAGACTGCGGAAGCTGATCGCGATGGGCTCGCTGAACGCCAGCCGGAAGCGGAACACGCTCTCGCCGTCATGCGCCTCCGGCAGGTCCTCGAAACTCGCCGTCAGCGGCGGCGGACCCGTGTCAGGTCCCTCGACCGTCGTCGAGATCCCCTCCGACAGCGTCCGCCCGTCCGCGGTGCAGATCGCCCCTTCCTCGTCGCATGGGCGTCCCGCGTCCAGGCTCACCGTCACGTCGCCGTCCGAGCCCGGCTCGATCTCGATTTCCCACACGACCTCCCGGTCCTGCTGTCCGGCATCGCGGCTGCCGATCGAGCGGCTTTTCGAGCCGGTCCCCGCGCCGCCCGGCGCATTGCCGCCCACCGGGCGCACCGACGTCACCGCGCCGCCCTCGACCTCCACGCCGTCCGCGCCCACGTTCTCGGGCGCCTCGCTGAACTCCACCCGGACCTTGATCCGCTTCTCGCCGTCGTGGCGCTCCGGCGGCGAGACGAAGCGCGCCCCCAGCGCCCTCCCCCGGTTGGTGCGGGGGGCCGTCTTCATGTCAGACCACTCGCCGAAGCCGTCGCCGCTCAACGCCTGCACCAGGACCTCGTATCTGACGCCCGGTTCGAGGTCCGTGCGCTTCACGCTGGTCGGCGACTCTTTGCCGCATCCCTTTCCGGTGCCGCGAGAGCCGGGATAGGACTGCTTGCGTTTGTTGACATCGCCGCTGGGGTGGCGGAATTCGACGAGGTAGCACTCGATCGGGAAGGTGCCCCCGAATTCCGGCACCCCCCAGTTCACTTCCAGCGTCTTGTCCTCGCCCCGCGGCGCCGTCACACTCACGTTCTGCGGCGCAGAAGGCAGCAGGCGATCGTAGGACAGCACCACACTGACCTTGTCCGCTTCATCTACATCCGTCGTGTCCGGGTCGTCTGCTTCCCAGTCGAGGTCGACATCGGCCCAAGAGTACCCGCTAATCCCATATGTTTCGGAGCTTAACGGATAGCGCTTGTGGCCGAGCCAGAGGGTGACGTTCCCGGTGTCGGTCAGCTCGGGCATCTGTAGATTAAGACTTTCGTCATCAGCATTAACCCAGATACCGCCCACGGTAATATAACCATCGCGGTCGACGTGATGTTTGTGGGGCGGGTTCCAAGGTGGGAATCCGAAATCCGCGTCGGTGCTGATCGATCCAAACTTGGTACTTTCACTGTATCCATAGAGGACCACTTGGGGGGTGTCCAGAACCCCCACCGTTATGGTGGTGCGCCAGAGGTCGAAGGTCTCGTCCTTGTAGGCCGGGTTGGGCAGGAGCGACTCCCGCAGGATCGCCACCGGCTCACTCCCGGCCGCCTTGGCGAAGGTGTAGCCCGAGTGGTTCGTGGGCAGGGACGGTTGGCTCGACAGGTCGATGTCCACCGTCACCGGCGCCGTCGTCCCGGTCGTGCGGGTCACGGTCACCGCCGTGCCGTTCACGTCGCCCGCGTCCACAGCGAGCTTCGTGTCGCTGGCCGGCAGCGCGCCGTTCACCACCGTCGGCATGAACTCCACGTCGAACGGCGCCCCGGCGAGCACCTTCGCCCGCGCCTGGTCCGTCCCGACCTTCTCCACCGTCACGGTGAGCGGCAGCACGTCGCCGGTGTTGGGGTTGTCGTGCAGAAAGAGCGTTCCCGTTCCCAGAGCCGTCAGGCCGGTGAACAGCCCGTTCGGCAGCGACGTCAAGTCGTTACCCGACAAATTCAGAATGCCCAGCGCCGTCAGACTGGAGAACGCGTTCGATGGGATCGAAGCGATGTCGTTCGAACCGAGCCGCAACACCGTAAGCGCCGACAGTCCCGATATCCCCGGAACCGCTGTCAACTGGTTGGAGTCCAAACTGAGAACGTCCAGATTCGACAGTTCGGAAAATACATTCGAGGGAAGCGAACCGAGTGAGTTGTTGTTCAGAGCGAGATTCGTCAGTGCCGACAGGCCGGAAAACACGCCCGACGGCAGCGAGCCGAGTGCGTTTCCAGCCAGGGAAAGTGTCGTCAGTGCCGACAGGCCGGAAAACACATCCGACGGCAGCGACGTGAGTCCCGACTGTCCTCCCACAGCGAGCAATGTCAGCGCCGTCAGACCGGCGAAATCGCCCGACTTCAGCGCCGTGATGCCCGAAATCCCCGTCGCTATGAGTGAGAGGTCTACGGTCGTCACCGTCGCCAGGTCCGCCACCGTCACCGCCGCGCAGTCGCCGACGCCGGTACTGTCCAGCAGCGCGTCCCGCACCTGCTCCGTCCGGTCGCAGATGCCGGGCGTCGGCGTCAACGGGCCGTCCTCCACCGCCGTGCTGTTGTCCGCGTCGTTCACCGCCTGCAGTTGGAACGTGTGGGCCACCTCGTTCGTCAGCCCCGTCACCGTGAAGCTCGCCTCGTTGGTCCCGCCCGGCGCGCTGTTCGGGATGTCCACCCACCTCGAGGAATAGTTCTCGTCGCCCTCCTTGTAGCGGAACTCGTGGTGCGTGATGTTCGCGTCCAGCGCCGGCGCGTCCCACGACAGCTCGACCACCGTGTCGCCCACGTCCGCCTCGAAATCCGTCGGCGCGGCCGGCGCGTCGTCGTTGATGATCGTGCCCGTCGCGATCGCCGTCCCCAGCGTCGCGTTTGTCGACACGCTGGACAGCGTCATCGTGAACGTCTCGTCCGCCTCGTTGTCGGTGTCTATCCCCGTCGACACTTCGAGTGTGCCCGTCGTCTCGTTCGCCGCGATGGTCAGCGTCCCCGTCGCGTCCGACAGGGCGACGTAGTCCAAGTCATCCAGCCCCGCCGTGTCGCCGGTCTCGAACGACACCGTCCAGGTCGCCGTCACCTCCGCCGCCGCCGCTGGCGTCAGCGTCCACGTGAAGGTCAGGTCGTCGCCCTCGGGCTCCTCGACATTGGCGATGCTCAGGGTCGGCGTCGTCTGGGCCTGCGCCGGCAGGGCGAGCGCGCCGGAGAGCGCGAGCAAGACTGCGGCGGCCAGCGCCCCGGCGGAACGGACGAGGCCGCGCCGCGCACCGCACAGGCGCGGGGCATCCGCCGGCCGGCCGGCGGATGCATACCTATAAGGAGAAGGTGAGGAGCCGCCGCCCCGGCGGGGCGGCCCGCGGTCAGGCGGCGATGGCGGGCGGCGTTGCTCCCGCGGCCGAGGCGCAGTCATGGCCTCGGCGCTCGGCGCTCGGCGCTCGGCGCTCGGCGCTCGGCGCTCGGCGCTCGGCGCTCGGCGCTCGGCGCTCGGCGCTCCTAATTGTCACGAGTCCGACAGCTTCCAACCACCGCGCACAAATCGATCCCATCGCCGCACCGCTCCCGGCTCGCGTCCTGTAACCTGGGCGGCGTCCATGGCGCGCCGCCAGTGGGAGAGAATCATATCAGCATTTCAAGCCGTTGCAAATACTGTTGTTTGGAATGCAAGAGCAAATGATATTATATCAATGATTGCGATGTGTTTTCTCTTGAACACCCCCTCGATCCACCCATGCGGCCGCGACACGGCGCTTTCCCGGCACCGTGCCGGCAGGCGTCTTGAAAAAGGTACATTTGTGCAATCGGGAAGAATGTATTTATCTCAATCCGACCCGACCTTGCCCGGCGCCCGAACCCGTGAACTCCCTGCCGCCCCTCGACTGCCTGAGATTCTTCGAAGCGGCCGCACGGCTGCGCAGCTTCGCCCATGCCGGCGAGGAGCTCGGCGTCACCCCGCCCGCCGTCGCCCACCGCATCCGCATGCTCGAAAGCCATCTCGGCGCCGCGCTGTTCGAGCGGGGCCGCCGGAGCGTGCGCCTCAACCGCAGGGGACGGGCCTATTACGAGGAGGTCCAGCGCATCCTTCAGGACATCCGGGAGACCACCGCGCGCCACGCCGATGGCAGGCGCTTCCGCGGCCGCTAGGGCCGGCGTCCCGGCGCTCCGCCGCGGCGCGCGAGCTTGTCTCCCATGCGCGGATGTGGGATGACATAATCACGTTTTACCTATGGGCTTGGTCCGGATCTTCGCCGTGCTCCACCTGCCCCCGCTCGACAGCCTGCGCTTCTTCGAGGCCGCCGCCCGGCACCAGAGCTTCGTGCTCGCCGGCAAGGAGCTCGGCGTCACCGCCGCCGCCGTCGGCCACCGCATCCGCTCCCTGGAAGGGCATCTCGGCGCCGTGCTCTTCGAGCGGAGGCGCCGCAGCGTCCACCTCAACCGCCGCGGCCGGGCCTATCTGAAGGAGGTGCAGCGCATCCTGGCCGAGGTCCACGGCGCCTCCGAGCAGCAGCGCTCGACGCCGCGCCGGGTGCGCATCGTCTCGGTCGAGGCGGTGGCCGAGAAGTGGCTGCTGCCGAGGCTCGCCTCGTTCAAGGCGGCCCATCCCGGCATCGCCATCGAGCTCGAGACCAATCATCGGAGCGTCGACCCGTCGCGGCGCGACTTCGACGCCTGGCTCGCCTATTCGGGCGAGACCTCGGCGCCGCGCCCGCTGACCCGGCGCGAGGAGACGCTGCTCGAGGAGACGCTCTACGAGGAGGCGCTGCTGCCGGTGTGCAGCCCGGCGCTGCTGGCCGCGCGCGGGCGGCCCCGCGGCCCTGCCGAGCTGCGCCACTGGCCGCTGCTCTACGACCTCGGCTGGGACGCCGACTGGTCCTACTGGTTCGCCCGCCAGGGCGTCCCCACGCCGGACCTCTCGCGGGCCTCGGGCTTCCGGCTCTACTCGATGCTGGTCCAGGCGGCGGCGAGCGGGCTCGGCGCCGCCATCGGGCGCCCGATGCTGATCGCGAAGGAGCTGGAGAACCGCACCCTGGTGCCGCTCTTCGACCGCCAGGAGGAGGCGCCCGAGCGCTGCTGCCTGATCACCACCGCCGCCTCGCGCCAGCGCCCCGAGCTGCAGGCGTTCCGGGAATGGATCCTCCGCGAGGCCAGCGAGGCAACGCCGCCCGCCGCGCCGGGCTTCCCCTGAGCCGGCCCGGCGCGTTCCGTCAGCGCCCCGGCGCCTCCGAAAGCCAGGGCCCGAGGCTGTCAGCATAGGCGAAGAGCGCCGGCTGGCCGCCGGTGTGGACGAACAGCACCCGGCTGCCCGCCGCGATCCGCCCCGAACGCACATGGGCGATCAGTCCCGCCATCGCCTTGGCCGTGTAGACCGGGTCGAGCAGCAGCCCCTCGCGGCGCGCCGCCAGCGCCATCGCCTCGCGCACCGGCTCGCTGAGGCGGCCGTAGCCGGGCGCCAGCACCGCGTCGGACACCTCGACGTCGTCCGCATCGAACGCGTCCGGGCATTCGATCATCGCGGCCAGCGCGCCCGCCACCCGCGCCACCCGCACGGCCTGGCTCGCGGCGTCGCGGCGTACGCAGATGCCGAGCACCGGCGCCCGCTCGCCCAGCGCCCGCAGCCCCGTCAGCAGACCGGCATGGGTGAGGCCGCTTCCCGACGCGCAGACCACGGCGTCGAAGCCGACGCCGTGGGTCTGGTCCGCGATCTCCCCGGCGGCCGCGACGTAGCCGAGCCCGCCGAGCGGCGAATGCCCGGGGGCGGAGTGGATGACGTAGGGCCTGCGGCCCTCGGCCGCCAGTATCTCCGCGCGCCGTTCCATCGCCGCGTCCGCCGCCGCCTCGTCCTCGCCCATCGGGAACGGGTGCAGGGTTGCGCCCAGCACCCGGTCGAGCAGCAGGTTGCCGGAGGTGCGGTAGGTCTCGCCGCCATCCGCCACCCGCTCCTCGAGCTGGATATGGACTGCCATGCCGAGTTTGCGCGCGGCCGCGGCGGCGATGCGCACCAGGTTTGACTGCACCGCGCCGGTGACCAGCACCGTGTCGGCGCCGCTTGCGCGGGCCTCGCCGAAGTGGAACTCGAGCTGGCGCACCTTGTTGCCGCCGAAGGCGAGGCCCGTGCAGTCGTCGCGCTTCACCCGGAGATCGATGCCGAGCGCCGCGCCCAGGTTCGGGGCGGGATCGAGCGACGTCGGCGCGTGGCTGAGCCGGACCCGCGGGAACCGGTCGATGGCGGCAAGGGGGCTGGGCATGACGGGGCCTGGCTGGTCTGGTTTGACGATCGGGTCGAGTGTCTCTCGCTGCGCCGGGAGGGGTGCCGTCCCGCGCCGGCGATTGCAAGCGAATTCCGCCGGAAAACCGCGATTCCGCTCACCGTGCAACGCCGCGCCTTCAACCCGGTTCCCGGCCGGCCTGCCGGCCATGATCGGCCGCACCCGGACCCTGGCGCCATCCCGCATGCCGCCACCGCGCATCATCGTTCCTGCGGCTCCAGCAGAGCGAGCGCCTGCTCCAGGGTCAGCTCGTCCGGCGGGATCTCCTCCGGCAGCGAGGCATAGCGGCGCCGGTGGGCGACGAACGGGCCGTAATGCCCGGTCTTGAGCCACACCGGCGCGCCGTCGGCGGGATGGCGGCCAAGCTTGCGCAGCACCCGCTTCGGACCCCGGGCGCGGCTGTCCCAAACGTCCTTCTCGGCGATCAGCATCACCGCCCGGTTGATCCCGACCGTCAGCACGTCGTCGTCCTCCGGGATCGCGCGATAAGTCTCGCCGTGCCGGAGCCAGGGTCCGTAGCGGCCGATGCCGGCCAGGATCGGCTCGCCGGTCTCCGGATGCGGCCCGACCTCTCGGGGCAGCGCCAGCAGGCGCCGGGCGAGGTCGAGGTCGACCGTCGCGGGCGCCATCGCCGCCGGCAGCGACATCCGTTCCGGCTTTGCGCCGTCGCCGCCCTCGCCCCGCTGCACGTACCAGCCGTTGGGGCCGCGCCTGAGCGTGACCGCGAGGCCGGTTCCGGGATCCGCCCCGAGGTCGCGCGGCCCGGTATAGCCGTCCTCCTCCTCGGTGACGGCGGCGAGCCGGCGGCGGTAGCCGCAGGCCGGGTAGGCGCCGCAGCCGATGAAGGGGCCGTAGCGGCCGAGCCTGAGCTCCAGCTTGCCGCTGCCGCAGACCGGGCAGCGCCGCCGGTCCGGTGAGACGGGGTCCGGCGAGCGGGGGGCGGCGCCGAACAGGAACCCGTCGAGGCGCGCCTCGACCGCCGCCAGCACGGTCGCCCGCTCCAGTTCGCCGGCCTCCTCCAGGGCGGCGTGGAAGCCGTCCCAGAACTCCGCCAGCATGCGGCGCCAGGCCAGCGACCCGCCGGCGACCCGGTCGAGGTCCGCCTCCATCGCCGCGGTGAAGCCGTATTCCACCCACCGGCCGAAGAACGCCTCCAGGAACGCGGTCGCGATCCGGCCCCGCTCGGTCGGCACGAAGCGCCGGTCGTGGAGGATCGCGTAGTCGCGCTGCTGCAGCACCGCGACGATCGCCGCCCAGGTCGACGGCCGCCCGATGCCGAGCTCCTCCAGCCGGCGCACCAGCCCCGCCTCGGTGTAGCGCGGCGGCGGCCCGGTGACATGGCGCACCGCCCGCGCCGCGGTCACGGTCACGGCCTCGCCTTCCGCCAGCCCCGGCAGGGCGCCCCCGGCGCCGTCTTCCCGGTCATCCCCTTCGTCGTCGCCGCGCCAGGCGCGGCGGTGACCGTCGAAGGCAAGGTCGGCGCCCTCGGCCGCGAGCAGGACGTCGCCGCCGGTCGACCCGGCCGCCGGGGCGAGCCCGATCCGCACCCGGGCGACCCGGGCGGTCGCCATCTGGCTCGCCAGCGCGCGCCGCCAGACCAGCCCGTAGAGCCGCGCCGAGGCCCGGTCGAGGAGCCCCTCGACGTCCTCCGGCGCGCGCGTGAACCCGGTCGGCCGGATCGCCTCGTGCGCTTCCGTTGCGTGCCGGGGCGTGTCTGCCCGCCGGGCCCGCGGCCGGTGCGTGCGCGGTTTCGCCGGGAGGTAGTCGTCCCCGAAGCGGGCGCGCACGACCGCCCGGGCCGCCGCCACCGCGGTCTTCGCCATCGCCGTGCCGTCGGTGCGCGGATAAGTGATCAGCCCCGCCGTCTCGCCGCCGAGGTAAACCCCCTCGTAGAGCCGCTGCGCGGTCTCCATGGTCTCGCCGATGGAGAAGCCGAGCCGCCGCGACGCCTCCTGCTGCAGCGCCACGGTGGTGAAGGGCGGCGGCGGCGGCCGCGGGCGCGTGTCGCGCTCGACCGAGGCCACCGTGAATGCCGTATCGCGGATCCGCCTTGCGGCGTCCTCCGCCGTCCCCGCCGTCGCCAGACCGGCGTCGCCGACCGCGGCCCCGTCGAGCCGGGCGAGCGCGACCTCGAACCGGGCATCCCCGGCCGACGCCTCGGCTTCCACCGTCCAGTATTCCCGTGCAACGAAGGCCTCGATGCCGGCCTCGCGCTCGCAGACCAGCCTGAGCGCCACCGACTGCACCCGGCCCGCCGAGCGGCAGCGCGGCAGCTTGCGCCACAGCACCGGGGAGAGGCCGTAGCCGACCAGGTAGTCGAGCGCCCGGCGCGCCTGCCACGCCCGCACCAGGTCCATGTCGATCCCGCGCGGCTGCGCCAATGCCGCGCGTACCGCCGCCGGCGTCACCTCGCGGAACGCGACCCGGCGCACCGGCCGGCCGCCTATGGCGTCCCGTTCCTCCAGCCAGCTCAGCACCTGCCAGGCGATCGCCTCGCCCTCGCGGTCCGGGTCGGTCGCCAGCACCAGGGCCTCGGCCTTCTCCAGCGCCTTCGCCACCGCGCCCAGCGTCCGGGCGGCGCGCTTGCCGGTCTCGTAGACCATGGCGAAGTCCTCGTCGGGCTTCACCGAGCCCGCCTTCGACGGCAGGTCGCGCACATGGCCCCGGGTCGCGATCACCCGGTAGCCCCTGCCCAGCCAGGTCCCGATGGTCCGCGCCTTGGCCGGCGACTCGACGACGACGACATCCATGACGCCCCCTCCGCTGCGCGCGCGGCGCCGGGCGCGCCGGGAGATCGCGGAGCGGGCATCGGGCAGTTCTTCGGGAGGCGGGAAACGGCGCGGCCCGCGCCGGCCGGGCGGCGGACGCGCGACGGGCGGGTCGCGGCCCGCCCCGCGCCGGTCCGTGACGGCCATGACCGGCCGGCACCCCGGCTGCCTGCCCGCGCGCCGCGGGGTTCGCGGGCGCCGCGCGCATCGCCGAATCCACTAAGGGGACGGGAACCGGATTGATAATACCGTTGGAGACAAAATGCATACCCGGCGGGTATGGCCGCGGCCCCCGGCCCGGCGCCGGCCTTGCGGGACGCCGCGCCTGGCGACACCCGCAAACCCCCGGCACCAACGGGTTTGCGGCGGGGCAGGGCTCGCCGGCCGTCGCGCCGCCGGGCGGGGCCGGCAAAACATTATCGGCGCCATCCGAAAACGATATGGGACCGGGCGGCATGCGAGGCCCAAGTCCTTGCCGAGACGACAATGCGCCGGGAGACCGGCAATCGGATGTGGAGCGTGTTCGAACGACGCAGCGACCTGGAGAAGATCCTTGCCGTCGCCGAGGAGGGAAAGATCCTCGCCGCGGCCGAACGGCTCGCCATCTCCCAGCCGGCGCTCACCCGGGCCATCGCCCGGCTCGAGGCCCGCTTCGGCGGCCGGCTGTTCGAACGCCTGCCTACCGGGGTCCGCACCACCCCGTTCGGCGACACCGCCGCGGCGCTGGCGCGCGGCGTCCTGCGCGAGATCGAGGCCGCCGAGGAGAAGCTCCACGCCGCGCTCGCCGGCCGCGCCGGCAGATTCCGCGTCACCGCGGCCCCGATGTGGATGGAGGCCGTGCTCGGCCCGGCCCTCGCCGGGTTCCGCGAGCGCGCCCCCGGCATCGCACTGACCCTGCGCGCCGCCCCCTTCGCCGAGGGCCTGCGCCTGCTCGTCCGGGGCGAGAGCGACCTGCACTGCGGCGGCGCCGATCCCGGCGACCCGCTGCCCGCCTTCCTGCGGCGCGAACGCTTCCCCGACATCGCCGCCGGCATCGTCGCCGCCGAGGGCCATCCGCTGCTCGACGGCACTCCCGCACCGGCCCTGTCCCCCGGCGACCTCGCCGCCTGGCCGTGGATCGACTTCGACCCGCCCGCCCTCGACCGCCTGCTGGAACGGCTGTTCCGCGACACCGGCCGGCGCGCCGCGACCGTGCTCCGCGCCGGCGCCGCCGGCCTGTTCCCGATGGCGGCCGGGCCTTGGCTCGCCTGGCTGCCGCTCGACTACCTCGACCGGCTGGCCTGGCCGCGGCTCCGGCCGCTGCCGCTCGCCTTCGGACGGCGGCGCTGCCGCACCGGCTTCGTCGCGCGGCGCGCCGCCGAGGACCTGGAGCCGTTCCGCCTGCTCGAGCGGACGCTGCGCGACAGCGCGATCGAGCGGCATGCGCCGCAGGCCGGGTAGCTCCGGAGCGGTTCTGCTCCCGCACCGGGAGCCGGGCGTTTGACCGCGGCGCCGCCAGCGCCATCCCCCGCCGGCCGCCTATGGGCCGATGTACCGGATCCGGTAGATTCTTCCGGCCCGGTCGTCGGAGACCATGAGAGAGCCGTCGGGTGCCTCCAGGATGTCGGCCGGCCGTCCCCACGCCCGCCCGTTGCCGTACCATCCCTGGGCAAACGCCGTGTAGCCCAGCGCGGTCCTGTGGTCGTCGGCGAGGCGCACCACCGAAACCCGGTAGCCGATCGTCCCGCTCCGGTTCCCGGGTCCGTGTTCCGCGATGAACACTGCGCCCCGATAGCCTTTCGGCACGTTGGTCCCGGAATGAATGGCGAGGCCGAGTGGCGCCACGTGGGCCGCCAGGGCCTTGGAAGGCGGTTCGGCGTCCGCGCAGCGCCCGTCGCCGCCGAAGACGGGGTCGGGCAGCATGCCGGCATGGCAGAACGGAAACCCGTAGTGAAGCCCCGGACCGGGAGCCCTGTTCAACTCGTCGGGCGGCAGCTCGGGGCCCAGGCGATCGCTGCCGTTGTCAGTGAACCACAGCTCGCCCGTCACCGGGTGCCAGGCCAGACCGACCGAGTTCCGGAGGCCCCGCGCGTAAATCTCGATGCCCGAGCCGTCGGGATGCATCCGAAGTATGGTGCCGTGGTAGCCCTCCGTGCGGCACACATCGCACGGCGCGCCGACCGGGAAGTAGAGAAGGCCGTCCGGTCCGAACTCCAGCACCTTCCAACCGTGATGCCCCTCGGACGGCAGCCGGTCGGTGACGATCGCGGGAGCGGGCGGATCGTCCAGTCGCGCCTCGATGTCGTCGAAGCGGAGGATGGTGCTGACGGCCGCCACGTAGAGGGCCCCGTCGTGGAACGCGACCCCGCTCGGCAACCGGAGCCCCGATGCGACCTCGCGCACGCGTTCGCCACGACCGTCGCCGTCTTCATCGGTCACCGCGAAGACGCGCCCTTCCCGGCGGGTGCCGACGAAGAGGGTGCCTTTCCCGCCCCAGGCCATCTGCCGTGCATTGGAGACTTCCGCGAAGGGCTCGATGACGAAGCCCTCCGGGAGATGGATGGTGGCGAGGCGATCGTCCCCCTTTGCAGCGGCGGGGCCGAAGAGAGCGGCGCCGAGCAACAGGGTCAGGACGATGGTTCTCATGATCGAACTCACATGCGGGAAGCACGGCGCTTTCCCAATGTACCGAGGCAAGCCGGCGATGTTCCGGCGCCATCCCGGCGCAAGACCGATCGAGGCAAGCACTTGCCGGAAGGCTGGTGCTTCTCTCGACCGTAGTCCGAAGGGTCCGCGCCGACGAGGATTCCAGGTGCAAGACGCCGTTCGGACCCGGCGGACGACCCTCGGGCGCTCTAGCGCCGCGCCGCCTCGACGATGATCCGGCCGCGGCCGCGTCGCAGCAAGTAGCCGCCGCGCGGGATCGCCAGAGCGCCCTGCTCGACCAGGGGCCACAGAGTGTCGACGATCGTCGCCGCGTTCCCGTCTTCCTTCCTGCCGGCCGTTCCCTGCGATGCCAACCACGTGGCGAACGTACGCTCGCCGATCTCGTCCCCTACCGATTTGCGCAGCGCAGTCAGCTTGCGCACCTGGCCCTTCGTCAGGCTGCCTTCGTCGATCCCTCTGGATGATGCACCGTCCATGATCCTATCCCCGCTGCCCGGTTCCGAACTCCAAACCGATTATAGCTGCGCCGCTGCTGGCCGACTCACCCGTCTTCCCCCATGCCGGCCACGCCCTTGTCGATCCGCTCCTTCAGTTTCGCCGAGGCCCGGAACACCACGACGCGGCGCGGCAGGATCGCCGCCGACTCGCCCGTCCTGGGATTGCGGCCCATGCGCAGGCCCTTGCCGCGCACCGTGAAACTGCCGAACGACGAGATCTTCACCTCCTCGCCGGCCGACAGCCGCTCCGCGATCGCCTCGATGAACCCATCCACCACTTCCGCCGCGTCGCGGTGTACAAGTCCCACCTCGTCGCACACGGCCTCCGTCAGATCGCGTCTCGTCACCGTCGCCATGGCGGATCGTCCCTCCCGGTCCGTCTCGCCACCGTACAGGGTGCGGAATCGGCGCGCAGCCCTCTACCAACCGAGCGAGGCACGCAGTATCAGTCCGTGTTCGGGCGCATCGTCATTGACCGGCTCGCGACGCGTGCCGTCCAGGCTCATGGCGAGCGACGATCCGAGCGACCAGCGCGCGCCGGTGCGCCAGGTCCGGTCGCCGTCCTGCGACAACCCGAGACCCGCGTAAGGAGTCGCGAGGCCGCGTCCGCCGAACGCCCCGAACCCGTAGGCGATCTCCGTGTCCAGACGCCCTTGAGCGTCGAGCTCCTCGTTTGCCGCGAACGACCGCGCATCGTGCAAGCCCCACAGCCGCCCCGCCCCGCCCGATGCCGCGCCCCAGGCCGGCCTCAGCGTCAACGAGAGGCCGTGCCCCGAGGCGCCCGGGTCGAGCCGCACCGAGCCCGACGCGCCCCACTCCTCGTAGCTCGAATCCTCGTGTGCCACCAGCGTGCGGACGGAGCCCTCGACGGTCAGCCCGGACTCCGGATCGGCGTAGCGCAGTCCGGCGCCGACCTCGACGCCGGTCCCGGTCTCCGCGTCGCCCCCGTCGTGGCGCAGCCCTGCTTCGAGGCTCGGCGTCAGCGTGCCGCTGCCGAGATCAAAGGCGCGGCTGCCCTCGAGGATCAGCCGCAGCCGGCTGGTGTCAGCCTCGGAGGCCGCCAGATTGCCCGCATCGCCGCCGCTCACCGCCTCCGACGTGATGCGCATCAGCAACGCATCCGTGCGCGCCGCAAGCTCCAGACCGCCGCTCTCCGTCGCAGGCACCAGCACGCTCCGCGCCCCCGCCGCCGCCATCCGCAGTGTGGTATCGGCGGTCCAGCGCCCGCCGTTCGCGTCCGTTGCCAGCATCACCTCGCCCGTGCCGTAGCCGAGCACGCCCCACAGCGACAGACGCTCGCTCACATCCACGCGCGCATAGGGGTGAACGCTCGTGAGTGTGCTCTCCAGCCTGCCCGTACTCCGGTCCGGGTGGCCGCCCCGTGCGCCGTGGTTGCGGAACCCGCCCTTGCCGGTGCTGCGCGCCACCGCGACGCCGGCCAGCCATCGCGACCACGCCGCGTCCGCCCCGAGCGTCACTGTCGTCACGTCCCCGTCGAGCGAGAGGCCGTCCGCATCGCCCTCGAAGCGCGTCGCCGCCGCCCGGCCCCACGCCGTCCAGCGCGTGCCCTCGGCAATCCCGCCCTCTTCCCCGAGCGCGAGCCGGAACGAGCTCCCGAGCAGCAGCTCGCGCCCCGTCAGGGTCCAGGCGCGGGAGACTGCATCCTCGCCGCGCAGCCAGCCGTCCGCTGCGTCGCTGTCAGGGAGGAACCCCTTGTCCCCGCGCGTCGCGGCCCGGCCGCCGTCGAGGCCCACGCGCTGCCCGCCCAGCATCAGGAGCGTGCCGCCGGCCCGGTCGCCACCGACCCGCTCGCCGATGGCCTCCACCACATGCCCCGCAGCCGTGCGCCCGAAACGCGCCAGCCACGCCTGCGGCAGCGGGTCCGAGTTCTCGATCGTCCCCGTCGCCACGTCGTCGGCGATCCGCGCCCCCGAAGCGTTCAAGAGCCGGAGCGTGAAGGTCTCCTCGCCCTCGTCCACCATGTCGTCCAGCACCGGCACACGCACCGTCTTCTCCGTCTCGCCCGGATCGAAGGTCAGCTGGCCCTTCCGCGCCGTGTAGTCCTCGCCCGCGGTCGCCGTCCCATCGGCGGTCGCATAGGCCACCGCCACCGTGCCGGATGCCGCCCGGCTCAGCGTCACCGCGAAGTCGATGGTCTCGTCGGTGCCTTCCTCGGCCCGCGCGTCCGCCACCAACACCGCGACCGGTCCCCGCACCGTCGTCGAGATGGTGTTCGACAGCGCCCGGCCGTCCTTCGTGCAGACCGCCGCCGGGGTGTCGCAAGCCGCCCCGGCCGCGAGCGTGACCGTCACGTCGGCCAGCGAGTCCGGCTCGACCGTCAGCTTCCACAGGTCCTTGCGCTTGTTCACCCGCCTGGCCTTCGTCACCCGGCCCCCGGCTACCGCCACGACGTCGTCCCGCAACCTCCGGCCGCTCATCCTGATCGTCTCGCTGAACGCGATCCTGAGCTTGAACGCCGTCTCCCCGTCGTGCTCCGCCGGCACGTCCACGAACGACGCCGTCAGCGGCGCAGGCGCGCTCTCCACCGCCGGGCCGGCCACCGTCGCCGTCGGCGTGTTGGTCAGTTGCTTGCGGTTCTCGCCCTTGGTGCAGATCGCGCCCGATACCGAGCACTCGCGACCCGCCGGCAGCGCGATCGCCACATCGCCGGCGCCGTCCGGCTCGACCGTGATCTCGAACAGGTCCTTCCGCCTGTCCACCCGCGTCCCCCGCGTCACCCGGCCCCCGGCGACCTGGAACGCGTCCTCGCGGAGGCTGCGGAAGCTGATCGCGATGGGCTCGCTGAACGCCACCCGGAAGCGGAACGCGCTCTCCCCGTCATGCGCCTCCGGCATGCCCTCGAACGATGCCGTCAGCGGCAATACCGCCTGGGCCGCCTCCGCGGCGCCGGGCCCGTCGGCGATCGTTCCCTCCGCCTCTTCGGGCGAGAGATCCACCGACAGCTCCTGCGGCGGCGACGAGCGGGCGTTGGAGAGCCGCAGCGTCAGCGTCTCATCCCCCTCCGCCGCCGTATCGGCCAGCAGCGGCACCTCGACCGTCTTCTCCGTCTCGCCCGGCGCGAAGGTCAGCGTGTCCCGCACCGCCCCATAGTCCTCGCCCTCGGTCGCGGTGCCGTCCGACGTCGCGTAGTCCACCGTCACCGGATACGCCGCCACCCGGGCCAGCGACACCCGGAACGCCATCGTCCCGCCCTCCGGTGCCCGGGACGGCCGCGACACCCCCGCACGGGCGCGGGCCGGAGCGCCGGACGCGTGCTCGATGCTCGCATCCCCGCTCCGCAGGGCGTTCCGGGGCACCACCACGCTCCCAGCACCGGCGTCGGCCTCTGTCACCGTGTAGGCGAAGCTGAGCGTCTCCGTTCCCGAACCGCCCGTATACGCCGCGCGCCCGAAAGACGTGACGCGCCCTCCGCCGCCGTAGAACGCCAGCAGCAGTTCCGGTGCCCGCCCTCCGGCAGGCAACGCCACGCGCACCGGCACGCCGAAGCGCACCCGCGCCTCCACCCGCTCGCCGGCGCTCCAGACCCCGTCCGATCCCGGACCCGTGACGATCTCCGCATCCGTCGGCTGTTCCTCCACGTCCGCGATCTCGATCGCCACCGCGACCGTGCCGGCGCCGCCCTCTCCGTCATCGGCCTTCACCGTCACCGAATAGCGGCTTCGCGCCTCGTGGTCGTGGACCGCCCTGGTCCTGATCTGGCCCGAGGACGCCTCGATGGTGAACGATGCGTGGTCGCCGACCGCCTCCAGGCTGTAGCGCAGGGTCTCGCCGTCCGCGTCCGACGCCGTCACCGGCGCGCCGACGGCGGCCCCGGCGGCGCTGTTCTCCGCGACCGACCGCTTCTGCGGCCCGGCGAACTCCGGCAGCCGGTTCGCCTCCCCGGCCGTCCGCACCCCCGCCGTCCCCGGGTCGCTCGCGTTCCCTCCGCCCAGGATCCGGACCTGGAAGCTGTGCCACGTCCCCTCGAACAGGCCCGTCACCGTGTAGCTCGCCACGTTCGCTCCCATCGCCGCGCTGTCCGGGATCGCCCGCCAGGGGCCGTAACCGTCTTCGCTCAAGGTCTTGTAGCGGTACTCGTGGCCCGTGATCCCGCGGTCGTATCGCGATCGCGGCTCGTCCCAGGCAAGGCTCACCTGCCGCTTGCCGGCCGCCGGCCGCAGCCCCGTAACCCTCGTCGTGCAGATCGCCCCCGCCCGCTCGGACGCACCGCAGTTGTGAAGGCCCCATCCGGGATGCCTGCAATCGCCGAGAGTCGCCTCCAAGCCCCTGCACACGAGATCGTCCAGCCAGTAGCTCACGGCACCGGTATCGCCAACGAAATAGGATCTCTGCGTCGCAACCCCGGTCGGGTATCCGAGCTGACGGCAAACGACCCCGGCGGCGGCGCTCTGGCGGTGGTAGAAGAAGTCGTCGCACACCGACCGAAACTCGTTGTCGTGGCAGATCCGGACACTGCCTTCCGAGGGCGCCGACCCCCCGACGAGGATGACGCCGCGCTCGTTGCCACCATCGCACGTGGGTGCCGGGGGTCCCGAAGGCAGCGGACGGCAAACCTGCTCCGTCTCCTCGGGAACGCTCATCCACTCGTCGTCCTCGGCCCCGGCCGGCAGGGCGAGCGCGCCGAGGATGCAGAAGAGCGCCCCGGCCGCCGCCGCACGCATGCGACGAAGCAGACCCCGCCACGCGCCGCGCGCACTTGCGGACGCCGCCGGCCCGCCGGCTGCCGGCGTCGTCTCGGACCCAGGCAAGCCGCCCTCGTGGGGGGAAAGGTCGTCGGGCCGAGATGATGGAAGACGGCGCATATAGACGGCACACAAGACATTAGGAAGACGCGATATTACCGTCTTATCGATAATTCCATTTTGTGTGAAGAGACCAGCCTCACGACCGACTCACGTCCGTCGCCGACGATCGCCCCTATTGCGCGACCTGGAACGACCGATCAAGGTCATGCGCATCCAGACAGCAATGCCGCCCGGCTGCGATATGGCATCCAAGAATGCTCTCAACGCCAGGAACCTGGAGGCTCTCGGGGCAGAGCGCCTCGCCGAGCTGCTGATCCAAATCAGCACGGGCAAGAGCGCCGCCAGACGGCTGCTTCGACTTGAGCTTGCCGGCGCGGAAGGCACGGCCGAGCTCGCCAGGGAGGTGCGGCATCGGCTGGCTACGATCGGCCGGTCGCGCGCGATCCTCGACTGGCGGAAGGCCCGGGATCTGGTGGACTCCCAAGCACCAGCCGGATCCGCTGCTCGTCGATGTCTTCCGGATCGAAAGGTCCGCCGTACCACTCCCTCATCCGGTCATGCTCTTCGTGGCTCGCATCGAGCACCGCCTCAAGAAACTCCATGAAGCCATCGGTTCCGCCGACATCCTCCGGCGGACAGCGGCGAGCACCGTCCACGAACGCCGGGTATTCCGTGTCTTCGTCGCCATCGCGAAGACCCTCCACCACAACGTCGTGGCGCCAGTTGTCGCCGAAGTCGTACACATAGAGGAAGCGGTCCACGCCGCGCTCGACAAGCGTCTTCAGACGGATGGCCGCCGCCTTGTAGGTCTTGCGATCGTAGAACTCGTCTTCATCCTCCGGGACGCCGTAAACCCGCTCGCCGACCACGAATTCGTACAGATGGTAATCCTGCCAGTGAAACGATACCTGGATGATGTCGTTCAACGCCGCCAGCGTCGACGAGAGGGGCACGTCGACGCGTCGCCAGATCCTCGGCTCCAGGTCCTGAAGCTCGATGCGGATGCGCGCGACCGGCTCGATCATGCGCGAAATGCCTGTCGAGACCGCCCCTACAGAGCATCCAGGTGCCGTCGTACCGTGTCGAATGCAAGCGGTTTCCGCCCGAGGCCATGATCGCGCGGTCCGTTCTCCGGCACCGCGCCATCGGATCGGCAGCTCGCACGGTTGCCGGCGGCGGGTCGGCGCCTCGCCTCTGCGCTCGCCGCGTCCCGGGCCAGTGGACTGACGGCCCTCGTTCGCAGGACGTGTTCTG